>NZ_CP034350.1:3975000-3980000 GCF_003950035.1 Streptomyces sp. W1SF4 | reverse complement strand
AAGCACGCCGCCAGCGTTCGTCCTGAGCCAGGATCAAACTCTCCATGAATGTTTACCGGTAATCCGGTCCACACCACGAAAGAGCGGGCCAGTCACGGTCGGAATAAGACCGACTGACCACAACGTCCTCGCTGTGTTCGTTGCCTGCCAGTGCCCGAGGGCCCGACAGGTCTTTTTCAAAGGAACCTCATCCACCGGAGTGGACGGGGTATCAACTTCTGGCGTTGATTTTTGGCACGCTGTTGAGTTCTCAAGGAACGGACGCTTCCTTTGTACTCACCCTTTCGGGCTTTCCTCCGGGCTTTCGCTCTTCGTTCTTGCGTTTCCGACTCTATCAGACTCTTTCGTGTCCGATTTCCTCGGCGCTTTCGAGGTTCTACGCTTTCGCGCTTTCCCTTTCCGGCGGTTCCGACTCTATCAGAAGTTTTCCACCGGATTTCCCGGCTTCAACGTTTCCGAATGGAGAGTCGAATGCACTCCACCCGGAAGAGATTCCCTGTGGAGTGGTGGTCGCCGAACTTGTCCAGTTCGAGGCAACCGTTTGACTCTACAACCCTGCTCCTGGGGGTGTCAAAACGAGGTGGGAGCCTCGTGCACCCGCAGCAGCAGGGCCATCAGGGTGTCCCGTTCGGCCGGGGTGAGGGGAGCCAGCAGCTGCTCGTTCGCCGCTTCCGCGAGGGTCGCGCAGCGGGCCAGGGCCGCCTCTCCCCGTGGGGTGACGGTGACGGCGTTCTTGCGGCGGTCGGCCGTGTCCGGCGTGCGCAGGACGAGACCCGCCTCCTGGAGGTGGTTGAGGATCCCGACCATGTCTTTCGGATCCACGGCGAGCCGGCGCCCCAGGTCCGCCTGCGCCACGGGGCCGTACTCGGCGGTCGCGGCCAGCACGGCGTGCTGCATGAGCTTCAGGCCCTCCGCCGCCAGGGCCTCCGCGACCAGGCCCCGCCCGCGCGCCGCGACGCGGCCAACGAGCCAGCTGGGCAGGGACTGGATGTGGCCGAGGGGTGAGGTCATGCGAGCACCCTACCCAGAATCGTTGGACACCCCTACGAATTCGAGCCTATCGTTGGAACGCCCAATGAATGAGTCGGATGGGGAGGTCCTGTGCTGCGCATGCGCCATGAGGTCGACGGTGGGGGCGGCGGAGTTCTGGTCGCCGAGGAGGTCGGTCGGCCCGTGCCCGGGCCCGGCCAACTGCTCGTAAGGACCGAAGCCATCGGGGTCACGCTGCCCACCGTCCGCAAGGTGCGGGAGGGAAGCGGGCCCGTGTCGTTGGGCGGGGAGGTGGCAGGGGTGGTCGTCGGCACCGGTGGGGACGTCACCCCCTTCACCGTCGGAGACCGCGTCACCGGACTCTGCTTCACCGACGCCTACGCCGAGTACGCGGTGCTGGACACCGCGATGGCCTCCCCCGTCCCCGCCGGGGCGAGCGCCGTGGAGGCGGTGGCGCTCGTCCGCAGCGGGCTGGTGGCCCGCGGCGCGTACGAGGCCGGCCGTGTGCGGCCCGGCGAATCCGTCCTCGTCACGGCGGCCGCCAGTGCGGTGGGCACCTTCGCCCTCCAGCTCGCCAAGGCCGGCGGGGCGGGGCGCGTGGTCGCCGCCGTCAGCAGCGCCGCCAAGGCCGCCTTCGTCCGCGGCCTGGGCGCCGACGAGGTCGTCCAGTACGAGGACGCCGACTGGGGCGCTGCGTACGACGTGGTCCTCGACGGAGTCGGCGGCGACCTCCTCGGCCCCGCCGTGCGGGCCCTCGCCACGGGCGGCCGGCTGGTTGCCTACAGCTCCGGCGGAGGCACCGTGGAGGCGTACGAACTCCTGCTCCGCGGCGCCTCGTTGATCGGCTTCCAGATGCGGGCCGTCGCCCTCGGGCATCCCGACCTCTACGCCCGCTGGCGGCGCGAGCTGTGGGAGCTGCGCGACGCGGGCGCCCTGCGCACCGCCGTCCACGCGCGGATCCCCCTCGCCGAGGCCGCCCGCGCGCACGCCGTCATCGAGCAGCGCCGCAACCTCGGCAAGGTCGTCCTGGTCCCCTAGGCAGTATCCGGCGGGAGCGGCCTGTGGTTCTAGAGTCTCCCCGTGGACGTCAACAGCTGGTTCGTGGTCGAGGACCCGGAGGAGTACGGCGAGGAGCCCTGGGACTTCGACGAGGCCGAACTCGCTTTCCTGACGGCCCTGCGAGCCCGGGCAGCTGAATGGCAGGTGCCGTGGGCGCCCAGCCAGGTCGGACGGCCCGAGGACGAGTCGTCGTTCCTCGTCCATGTCAGCCTTCTCGATGAGGCGCGCCGACTGGTGCTCGGCGAGTGGGCCGTGCACTTCTACGGCACACACGTGCTGGCCGGGAAAGTCCGCGACCAGCTCTTCAACCTTCACGAGTCGCCCGAGCACGGCTTCCTCCAGGCCTCCGGCACGGTCGAGGAGCTCGCGGAGCGGTGCGCCGACTGGTTCGAGAGCGTGTTGAGGCGCCCTGTCGTCCGCGTCGAATGGCCGTTCAAGGATGGGAGGCATGCGACCCACTGGGAGTTCGCCGACACAGGCGAGATCCTGGCGACGCGCGGCTCCACCCCCGCCGACGGCTCACCCCCGGCCCACCGCCTCCCGGTCCGTCTCTGATCCGCCGTTCCCGGGACACCTGACGCCAAACCTGCCAGGGACGGGACATCAGCCCCAGCGCCACCAAACCTGCCCAGGCTCAGCAGACTTAGCGGGGGCCGGGCTCCGCGGCGGCGCGCCAGGTTCTCGCGTAGCCCTCGCGGAGGGGGCCGCCCACGAGGGCGAGGATTTCCCCGGCGGCATCGGCAAAGCGTTCCGGATCGCCGGTCTCGCAGAGGCGGCGGTAGCCGTCCAGGAGGGCGCCGCCGTGTTCGGGGTCGGCCTGCAACAGGCGGCGGGGGAGCCACTTCCCGCTCCCGGTCCATGCCCTGGGGTGGTCGAAGAGGAGGTCGGCGGCCGTGTTGAGGACGACATCGGCCACGGCGAGGCGTTCGACGACGTCAGCCACGTCGGCGAGGTCGTCCAGCGCATCGGTGAGCACGTAGCGCCGGCTCAGCACCACTGCTCATGATCAGCAGGCTGGCACACCCGCCGCCGTCCGAGCGAGGGGTTTCCAGCGGAGTCTCCCGTCACCTGAGAGTCAGGGCCTCCGCTATACGAGTCCGGGCTGCCCGGACTCCTGAAAGCGGTGTACGGAGCGACGGAGGAGGTCGAGGAACTCCGCGAGGCCGCCCGTGATCCGTTGGAACTCGCCGTCCTCGGAGGCGGTCCGCGACCGCCAGACGGCGCCGTCCGCGGCGACCGCGTACAGGATCCCTCCCCCGTCGGAGCCGATGAGTACGGCGGGGACGGTGCCGCCGGCCTCGGGCAGCTCGATGCGTTCGATGGCGGCGCGCGACGCGGAGTGCAGGAAGTAGCCGTTGCCGATGTCGCCCATGTCGACGGCGCCGATGGCTCCGTAGAACGCGGCGAGGTCGGCGAAGCCCGGGGACTCCGCGGCGAACCGGTCAGCGGCGACGCGGTCCGCCGGCTCCGGGGAGCGGACCGCGTTCTCCCCCGGGCCGTAGCCGTACTTCTCCTCGAAGCCGACCACCACGACGGCCAGGGCCGCCGACACCTCCTCCCGCCACTCGGCGAGGAAAGCGGCGGTCACCGGGAAGGAGCCATACGAATCGCGCATACTGCCATTCTCCGTTCTGCCGGCGCCGCCTTCTGCGTACACCACGGCCCGTAAACGCAGAAAAGCCCCGCACCAGAAGGTGCGGGGCTTTCCCACAATGATTGTTCGGCGGCGTCCTACTCTCCCACAGGGTCCCCCCTGCAGTACCATCGGCGCTGAAAGGCTTAGCTTCCGGGTTCGGAATGTAACCGGGCGTTTCCCTAACGCTATGACCACCGAAACACTATGAAGTTTGAACTCCAGCCGGCAAGGCGAGTTCGTTACTTCAGAACTAACACAGTGGACGCGAGCAACTGAGGACAAGCCCTCGGCCTATTAGTACCAGTCAGCTCCACCCGTTACCGGGCTTCCACATCTGGCCTATCAACCCAGTCGTCTACTGGGAGCCTTACCCTCTCAAGGAGGTGGGAATACTCATCTTGAAGCAGGCTTCCCGCTTAGATGCTTTCAGCGGTTATCCCTCCCGAACGTAGCCAACCAGCCATGCCCTTGGCAGGACAACTGGCACACCAGAGGTTCGTCCGTCCCGGTCCTCTCGTACTAGGGACAGCCCTTCTCAATATTCCTACGCGCACAGCGGATAGGGACCGAACTGTCTCACGACGTTCTAAACCCAGCTCGCGTACCGCTTTAATGGGCGAACAGCCCAACCCTTGGGACCGACTCCAGCCCCAGGATGCGACGAGCCGACATCGAGGTGCCAAACCATCCCGTCGATATGGACTCTTGGGGAAGATCAGCCTGTTATCCCCGGGGTACCTTTTATCCGTTGAGCGACGGCGCTTCCACAAGCCACCGCCGGATCACTAGTCCCGACTTTCGTCCCTGCTCGACCCGTCGGTCTCACAGTCAAGCTCCCTTGTGCACTTACACTCAACACCTGATTGCCAACCAGGCTGAGGGAACCTTTGGGCGCCTCCGTTACCCTTTGGGAGGCAACCGCCCCAGTTAAACTACCCATCAGACACTGTCCCTGATCCGGATCACGGACCGAGGTTAGACATCCAGCACGACCAGAGTGGTATTTCAACGGCGACTCCACAACCACTGGCGTGGCTGCTTCAAAGTCTCCCACCTATCCTACACAAGCCGAACCGAACACCAATATCAAACTGTAGTAAAGGTCCCGGGGTCTTTCCGTCCTGCTGCGCGAAACGAGCATCTTTACTCGTAGTGCAATTTCACCGGGCCTATGGTTGAGACAGTCGAGAAGTCGTTACGCCATTCGTGCAGGTCGGAACTTACCCGACAAGGAATTTCGCTACCTTAGGATGGTTATAGTTACCACCGCCGTTTACTGGCGCTTAAGTTCTCAGCTTCGCAACCCCGAAAGGTC
>NZ_CP034350.1:3342500-3970000 GCF_003950035.1 Streptomyces sp. W1SF4 | reverse complement strand
CGTCGAGGCTCGGCTCTTGGACGGGCGCCGCGCCGTCGGGGGTGTCAGGCATGCCCCGAAGTATCGCACGAACCCGTTGGCATCTAACTCCTTCGATGTGTAGAGTTAAGCATCGAAGTTTAGGTATGAAGTTCTGAAGTCTTCAGTCTTCGGCTCTCAAGGCAGGTGAGAAGTGACCAAGGTGATGGGCGCTGCGATGCGGCGGATCCAGGCCGGCAACGCGCTGACCGCGTTCGGCATCGGTTTCACGGTTCCGTTCCTCTACATCTATGTGGCGCAGGTGCGGGGTCTGGGTTCCATGGCGGCCACGAGCGCGTTCGTGGCCTTCGCCCTGGGTGCTCTCGTCGCGCTGCCCTTCACCGGCCGGGTGATCGACCGGCGTGGTCCGGTGCCCGTGGTCATGGGTGCGGCCGTCGCGGCCTCGGTGGGTGCGCTCTCCCTCGGGCTCTCCACCGGCCTCGTGCCGATCCTGCTGTCCGCCCTGGCGCTGGGTGCCGGGCAGGCCGTGATGCAGCCCGCGCTGGCCACGATGATCGTGTGGTGCTCGACGCCGTCGACCCGTACGCGTGCCTTCGCGCTGCAGTTCTTCATGCAGAACCTGGGTCTGGGCATCGGCGGGCTCGTCGGCGGCCAGATCGTCGACGAGAGCCGTCCGGGCAGCTTCACCCTGCTGTTCGGCATCGAGGCCGTGATGTTCCTGGTGCTGGCGGTCGTGATCGCCACCGTGCGGATGCCGCACGTGCAGAACATCAGCGACGCGATGGCCAAGGACGCGGTGCCGGCGGGCGGTGGCTGGAAGCGGCTGCTGGGGCACAAGGCGATGGTGCAGCTGTGCGTGCTGGGCTTCGTGCTGTTCTTCGCCTGCTACGGGCAGTTCGAGTCGGGTCTGGCGGCCTTCGGTACCGAGGCCGCGGGGATCTCCCCCTCGACCCTCGGGTTCGCGCTCGCCGCCAACACGGGTGCGATCGTCGTGGCGCAGTTCGTGGTGCTGAAGCTGGTCGAGAAGCGCCGTCGGTCGCGGGTGATCGCGCTGGTCGGGCTGATCTGGACGGTGGCGTGGCTGATCGCCGGGTTCTCGGGGCTGGGGCACGGAAGCGCGATGATGGCGGCCGCCGCGTTCATCACCACGTACGCGCTCTTCGGCATCGGTGAGGCGATGCTGTCGCCGACCCTGGCCCCGCTGGTGGCCGATCTGGCTCCCGAGGGTTCGGTCGGGCAGTACAACTCGGCCTTCGCCCTGGTCAAGCAGATGGCGCTGGCGCTCGGGCCGCTGGGTGTGCCGCTGGGTGCGGGGATTCCGATGCTCTACATCGGGGTGTTCGTGCTGGTGTCGCTGGGGATCTCGGTGCTGGCGCTGCGGCTGGGCAGGCGGCTGAGCCCGGTGCAGGACAACCCGTCGGTGGTGAGCCGGGTCGTGGCGCGGGGGCCGGTGGTGGCCTCGGAGCGGGCGGAGCGGGTGTCCGCGTAAGGGGTACGGCGGGCAGTGGCGAAGAAGGGGAGGGGTTCCCCGTCCTTGGGACGGGGAACCCCTCCCCTTTCGTGTCGCTACTTGTCCGGGAGGGCGAACTCGCACCAGACGGCCTTGCCGCCGCCGGGGGTGCGGCGGGAGCCCCAGGCGGAGGCGATGGTGGCGATGATCGAGATGCCGCGGCCGGTCTCGTCGGCCGGTTCGGCGCGGCGGCGGCGCGGGAGGTGGTCGTCCCCGTCGGTGACCTCGACGATCAGGCGGCGGTCGGTGCGACGCAGGCGCAGCCGCATGGGCGGGGTGCCGTGCTGGAGGGAGTTCGCGACGAGCTCGCTCGCGGCCAGGACGCCGAGGTCGCACAGTTCGACGGGGAAGCGCCAGGAGCTGAGGACGCCCTGGGCGAAGGCGCGGGCGCGGGGGGCGGCCTCGACGCCGCCGAGGAGTTCGAGGGCGGCGTTGTGGAAGAGCTCGGCGTCCACGCCGGTGCGGGCGGGCTGCTGGAGGACCATGACGGCGACGTCGTCGTCGTGGTCGGCGTCCACGCCGAGGGCGCGCATCAGGCGGTCGCAGATGATCGCGGGGGTGCCCTGGGCGCCTGCGAGGGCGCGTTCGAGGGCGGCGACGCCTTCGTCGATGTCCTCGCCGCGGCGTTCGACCAGGCCGTCGGTGTAGAGGACGGCGGTGGAGCCGGGGCCGAGGGCGATGGTGCCGGAGCTGTGGAGCCAGCCGCCGGTGCCGAGCGGGGGCCCGGTGGGGTCGGCGGCGCGGCGTACGGTGCCGTCCTCGTCGCGGACGAGGATGGGGAGGTGGCCGGCGGAGGCGTAGGCCAGCAGGCCTTCGTTGGGGTCGTGGACGGCGTAGACGCAGGTGGCGATCTGGCTGGCGTCGATCTCGGCGGCGAGGCCGTCGAGGAGCTGGAGGACCTCGTGCGGGGGGAGGTCGAGGCGCGCGTAGGCGCGGACGGCGGTGCGGAGCTGGCCCATGACGGCGGCGGCGCGGACTCCGCGGCCCATGACGTCGCCGATGACGAGGGCGGTGCGGCCGGCGCCGAGGGTGATGACGTCGTACCAGTCGCCGCCGACGGCCGCTTCGGTGCCGCCGGGCTGGTAGGTGGCCGCGACGCGCAGGTCGTCGGGCTGTTCGAGTTCCTGGGGCAGGAGGGAGCGCTGGAGGGTGACGGCGGCTTCGCGCTGGCGGCGTTCGCTGGCGCGGAGGCGGTCGACGGCTTCGGCGTGGTCGGTGACGTCGGCGAGGTGGACGAGGATGCCGGTGTGCTCGGGGTCGCTCTCGCCGTCGGTGGCGGCCTTCGGGAACTCGACGGGGGTGCAGGTGACGGTGTACGAGCTGCCGCCGCCGGGGGCGGTGCGGTTCTTGGCGGTGCGGGGCTTGCCGCTGCGCTGGACCTGGTCGAGGAGTTCGAGGAGGCCGAGCTCGCCGAGTTCGGGGAGGGCTTCGTGGGCGGGGGCGCCGGTGGTGCGGGGACCGAAGCCGGCGGTGTAGGCGTCGTTGACGTAGGCGACGCGGTGCTCGGGGCCGTGGACGAGGGCGACGAGGGCCGGGAGCAGGCCGAGGACTTCCCGTACGGGGAGCTCGTCGAGGGCGGGCGCGGCGGGGAGCGGTGCCGTGCCGGTACCGCGGACGGTGGCGTCGGCGGGGCTGCCCTCGGGGGGCGCGGCGGGGTGGGCGGCGGCGCCGCGGGCTGCCGGGACGGAGCCCTCACCGCGTTTGGCCTGGGCCGCGGCGTGCTCGTTCCGGGCGGCGGCGCGGCGCGTGCCGGGGAAGCGGGCGCTCCAGCGCGTGAAGTTCACTGCGTTCAAGCCTCGTGGTGTCGCAAGTGGTCGCGGTGTGTCCTCCCGGTGGTGCCGGGAGGTGCCCCTGGGGTCGGGCGCTGGACGGTGTCGCTGGGCGGGTGTCGCGGGGGGTGTCGCTCGGTGCTGTCGCTCGGTGCTGTCGCTCGGTGGTGTCGCTCGGTGGTGTCGCTCGCGGATGTCACTGTGTGCAGGCGCGAGCCCACCTATGGTCACACGTCCAGTGTGGCCGACGGCACTGACAACGTCAGCCCTGCTTGTCCTGCGGGGGGTCGGGGGCGGGCTTGGGCGGGTGGGGGCGGTGGCCGCCGCCGGCGGCGAGTTCGAATTCTGCCCTGGGGTGTTCGAGGGATCCGAGGGAGACGATCTCGCGCTTGAAGAGGCCCGCGAGGGTCCATTCGGCGAGGACGCGCATTTTGCGGTTGAAGGTGGGGACGCGGCTGAGGTGGTAGGCGCGGTGCATGAACCAGGCGGGGTAGCCCTTGAGCTTGCGGCCATAGAGCAGCGCGACGCCCTTGTGGAGGCCGAGGGAGGCGACGGAGCCGACGTACTTGTGGGCGTACTCGGTGAGGAGTTCGCCGCGGAGGGCGGCGACGAGGTTGTCGGAGAGCTGCTTGGCCTGGCGGACGGCGTGCTGGGCGTTGGGGGCGCAGACGCTGCCGGCTTCGGTGGCGGTGATGTCGGGGACGGCGGCGGCGTCGCCCGCGGCCCAGGCGTGTTCGACTCCTTCGACGGTGAGGAAGGAGGTGCAGCTGAGGCGTCCGCGTTCGTTCTTGGGGAGGTCGCTGGCGGCGAGGACGGGGTGGGGTTTGACGCCGGCGGTCCAGACGATGGTGCGGGTGGGGAAGCGGGAGCCGTCGCTGAGGACGGCGACGCGGTTCTCGCAGGATTCGAGGCGGGTCTCGAGGCGGACGTCGATATTGCGGCTGCGCAGTTCACGGACGGTGTAGACGCCCATTTCGGGGCCGACCTCGGGGAGGATCCGGTCGCTGGCCTCGACGAGGACCCATTTCATGTCCTCGGGCTTGACGTTGTGGTAGTAGCGGGCCGCGTACCGGGCCATGTCCTCCAGTTCGGCGAGTGCCTCCACGCCGGCGAAACCGCCGCCGACGAAGACGAAGGTGAGGGCGGCGTCGCGGATTGCGGGGTCGCGGGTGGAGGAGGCGATGTCCATCTGTTCGATGACGTGGTTGCGCAGGCCGATGGCCTCTTCCACCGTCTTGAATCCGATGCCGTAGTCGGCGAGTCCGGGGACGGGGAGGGTGCGGGAGACGGAGCCGGGGGCGAGGACGAGTTCGTCGTATTCGATCTCGATGCCGCCGGTGCCCTCCTCGTCGGTGGCGAGGGTGGTGACGGTCGCGGTGCGCTTGGCGTGGTCGATGCTTCGGGCCTCGCCGATGACGATGCGGCAGCGGTCCAGGACGCGGCGCAGGGGGATCACGACGTGCCGGGGCGAGATCGCGCCGGCGGCGGCCTCCGGGAGGAAGGGCTGGTACGTCATGTAGGGCTCGGGCGTCACCACGGTGATCTCGGCCTCGCCGGATCTCAGCTTCCGCTGGAGACCCAGGGCCGTGTACATGCCGACGTAGCCGCCGCCGACGACGAGGATGCGCGTGCGGGGCGGGGTACCGGGGTCGTCGCCCCGGGAGTTAGCAGCCTTCACCATCCCATGACGCATCGTGGCCGGGAGTTTGTCCACAGGCCCGGCAAATTGTGTGACCGGTGGGGGTGGTGGGACGGGGTCGTCAGGAGATCCGGATCACGTTAAAAGTGCGCAGGTCAGGACTCCGGAGGGGGTGATTCCGGGGAGTTGCGGCGGAAAAGTGGCGGTGAATGCTCCGATCGGGCGGTGCTCGGTCGGCGGCTGCCTCTTCTGAATTGACTCTGGCTCAACTATGTTCGTATCTCGTCGAGGATGTAGGACCAGGGCCCTCATGACCGTGGCCCCCCTCGACACGAAGGCGGGGAGTGTCTCCGGGGGGAGACAAGTGATTACCGGGGGATACATATGAACATTTCCGATTTCCATGGCTCTGTCACCGCTCTGTCCGCGGAGACCGGCGGACGCGTGATGGCGGGCACGACCACCCACGGCGTGGGTCGCTCCACGCCGCTGCGCGTCGACGCCCAGCGCAACCTGGAGCACGTCCTGCGGGCGGCCCGGGAGGTCTTCGGCGAGCTGGGCTACGGCGCTCCGATGGAGGACGTGGCACGGCGCGCGCGGGTCGGCGTCGGCACCGTCTACCGGCGGTTCCCGAGCAAGGACGTGCTGGTCCGGCGGATAGCCGAGGAGGAGACCGCCCGGCTGACCGAGCAGGCCAAGTCCGCCCTGGGCCAGGAGGAGGAGCCGTGGCAGGCGCTGTCGCGCTTCCTGCGCACCTCCGTGGCCTCCGGTGCGGGCCGGCTGCTGCCGCCGCAGGTGCTGCGGGTCGGCGCGGCCGCCGAGGACGAGGCGGACGAGGCCGCGGCCCGGGTGCCGCAGCAGCGCCAGGCCGCCGCGGGCGGCACGGCGGAGCTGCGCGTCGTGGGCTCGCGGACCGCGCTCGAGGACGAGCCCTCGGAGGACGCCGGAGCGGGCGCGCTGCTGGAGGTCGTCGGCCGGCTGGTGGACCGGGCGCGGGAGGCCGGTGAGCTGCGGACCGACGTCACGGTGGCCGATGTGCTGCTCGTGATAGCGACCGCCGCGCCCGCGCTGCCGGACCCGGCGCAGCAGGCCGCGGCTTCGGCCCGGCTGCTGGACATCCTGCTCGAAGGACTGCGTTCCCGGTCGGCGTGAGCCGGCGCCCCGGCCCGGCCGGGGCGTGGCGCCGTGGCACCGGGACGAGCCGTGGTCGGGTCGGCCCCCGCAGGGGTGGGGGCCGGTTCGTCAACGGCGGTCCTCGAACAGGAGGTCGCCCGAAGGGGTGAGGAACGGTCCGGCGATCCGCCGGATTGTCCCCGGATGGGTGGATGCCGCGGAGCGGGCCCCGGGGCGCCATCGCCGTGTGACAGGCTGGATCGGTGTACCGGTTCGAGTGTGTCGTGCGGAGGCTTCCGCGATGAGCGTTGACGGGCGGGACGAGTCCCTCGGTGGCGTCGGTGGCACCGGCGCCGAGGTCGGGGCGGACAGCCTGCCCGCCCGGCAGGTCCCGGCCCAGCGCGAACGCGGCGGCAGGCATGCCTCACCCGGCACGCCCGGTAGCGAACTCCCCCCGTCCGACGGCGACTTGATCGCCAGGATGCGGGGCGGTGACGACGGGGCGTACGAGGAGCTGTTCCGCCGGCACGCCGACGCGGTACGGCGCTACGCGCGGACCTGCTGCCGGGACGGGCACACCGCCGACGACCTGACCGCCGAGGTGTTCGCGCGGACGCTGCAGGCGGTACGGGGCGGGGCCGGGCCGGACCAGTCGGTGCGGGCCTACCTCCTGACCACCGTGCGGCGGGTCGCCGCGGCCTGGGCGAAGACCGCCCGGCGGGAGCATCTGGTCGAGGACTTCGCGGTGTTCGCGGAGCAGGCGGCCGCGGGTGCGGAGAGCGCCGGGGGGCTGTCCGGGGACGACACCCTCGAACTGGGCGCCGATGTGCGGGCGATGCGCGAAGCCGAGCGGTCGCTGGCGATGCAGGCCTTCCGGAGCCTGCCCGAGCGGTGGCAGGCCGTGCTGTGGCACACCACCGTCGAGGAGGCCTCGCCGAGCGCGATCGCCCCGCTGTTCGGGCTGAGCGCCAACGCGACGGCGGTGCTGGCCAGCCGGGCCCGGGAGGGCCTCAAGCAGGCCTACCTCCAGGCCCATGTGAGTTCCGCGCTCAGCGCGGGCGGCGACTGCGCGCGGTACGCGGACCGGCTGGGCGCGTACGCCCGGGGCGGGCTGCGGATGCGGGCGGAGCGGGGGCTGCGCAAGCACCTGGAGGAGTGCGCCAAGTGCCGGCTGGCCGCCGGGGAGCTGAAGGACGTCAACGCGGGCATTCCCGCGCTGCTGCCGGTGGCGGTCATCGGGTGGTTCGCCGCCGGGTACGCCGCGAAGGCGGCCGGGGTGGTGGCCGGCGGGGCCGTCGCCGCCGGGGGTGCGGGGGCTGCCGCCGCCGCGGCGGGCGGGTCGTCGGCCGGGGCGGGCGCTGCCGGGGCGGGCGCTGCCGGTGGGGCCGGGGCAGGGGGGGCCGGCGGGGCCGGGGGTGCGGTGGTTTCCGAGGGGCTGGGGCTGCCCGCGAAGGCCGCCATCGCCGCCGGGATAGCGGTCGCCGCCGCTGCCGGGGTGGTGTTCGCGCTGACCGGGGACGAGCCCGAGCCGCAGGCCGGGCCCGCGCCCGGGGTGGTGGCACCCGAGGTGCCCGCGCCGGCCGTGTCCGCCGCGCCGGAGCCGGCGCCGCCGGGGGCTCCGTCGCCGGCGGCCCGGGGGCCGGTGCCGCCCCGGCGCAGCGCGGCGCCGTCGGCTCCCGCGTCCTCGGCTCCGGCCGTGACGGCCGCGCCGCCGTCCGCGCCGCCGAGCCCGCGTCCGAAGCCCTCCCCCACGCCGACGCCTTCGCCCACGCGGGCCCGGCCGACGACACCGCCGCCGCCGCAGCCGCCGCCGCAGGGGTTCCCGCTCGCCGGGCTCGGGCACTCCGCGGTCGGCCGGCACACCGGTCCCGAGCTGGAGACCTGGCGCAGCAGCTGGGTGTGGCAGCGGTGGGGGCTCGTGGTGGGCGGGCAGCGGTTCGGGCAGGGGATCACCGTGCCCTCCCGCTCCACGGTGGAGATCACTCTCAACCGGCAGTGCACGAGCTTCTCGGCGCGGGCCGGGGTGGACGGGCTGTCGCTGCCGACCGACGGGACGGTGCGGTTCTCCGTCTACGGCGACGGGCAGCGGCTGTGGCGTTCCGGTGCCCTCGGGTACGACGACGCCCCGGTGCCGGTCCAGGTGCCGCTGGCCGGGCGTTCGACGCTGCGGCTGGTGGTGGAGCAGGCCGGGCAGGGGCGGCTGCCGACGCTGGCCGGCTGGGCCGACGCGGTGATCAGCTGCCGCTGACGCCGAGCAGGGAGAGGACCTCCGCCGGGGTCAGGGTCCGGCCCTCGGCCTCCGCCCGGGCCCGGCCGGCTGCCCCGAGGGCGGCGAGGGTACGTTCCGAGAGCCCCTCCAGGGCGGCCTCCTCCGGCACCGAGCGGGGCTGGCCCGCGCGCCAGGCGGAGGCCGCCGCGAGGAGCCGTACGCTCTCCTCGGGACGGCCGGTGTCGGCGAGGAACAGTGACGCCGTCTCGGCGATGCCGGCCAGGACGCGCTCCGCGCAGTGCCCGGACACCGCCCCGGCGAGGGTCCCGCCGATCCGGGCCAGTCCCGCCTCCGGGCCGTTCTCGCGGGCGTCCAGGACGGTTTCGATGAGGTCCATCCCGGCGGTGAACTGGGCGGGCACGTTGATCCGTGCGGACGCGGCCCGGGCGGCGGCGCACTCGGTGCGGGCGAGGGCGAGGTCGCCGCGCCGGAGGGCGAGCGTGGCGGACAGGAACCGGCTGAAGGTGTTCACGTCGTACACCCCGCCCTGCTCGTCGGCCTCGCGGTCGGCCTCCGAGAGGAGCTTCTCGGCGCTCTCGTAGTTCCCGGCGCAGTACTCGGTCTCGGCGATGCGGGCGATGGCGAAGGGCGCCTCGATGCGGGCGCCGACCTCCCGGGCCAGGCGCAGGCACTCCTCGTAGGCGGCGCGGGCGGCGCCGTACTGGCCGCGCGAGAGGGCGGCCTCCCCGGCGGCGCTGGCCACCTGGGCGCGGATCCAGCGGTCGCCGACGCGGTGGGCGATGGCGTCGAGTTCGGCGAGGTCCGCGTCCACGGTGGAGAGGCCGCCGGTCATGTCGATGGCGAAGTGGGTGCGCATCAGCAGGGGGATGGCGGTCTCCCAGTCCCCGGCGTGGCGGCGGCAGTTGGCGATCGACTCGTCGACGTTCTCGTGGAAGTGCTCCATGTCGCCGGTCAGGAAGCAGATCGCGGGCCAGAGCATGCCGGGGAAGCGGGTGGTCTCCGGGGAGCCGTGGCGGAAGACCTCCTTGAGGCGGGCGGCCGACTCACGGTGTTCCGGCGTGCGGAAGCGGTCGGCGCCGGTGCTCTCGGCCAGCAGGAACACGTGCAGCATGCGCAGCCGCATGGAGGGCCAGTACTCCGGAGTGCCCTCGGCCGGTTCGACGGGCATCCGGGCGAGGATCCGGGCGGTCCAGTCGGCGCCCTCGCCGCGGTAGTCGCGCAGCCACCAGAACCAGCCGAGGGCGGCCAGCATGCGCTGGGCGATCGTGGTGCCGACGGCGTCCTGCTCCCCCTCGATGACGGTGTGGAGGGCGGAGCGCAGGTTGTCGAGCTCGGTCTCGAAGCGGCGGATCCAGGGGAGCTGGCCGGCGGAGCGCAGCAGCGGCTCGGCGCGTTCGGTGAGGGCGAGGTAGTGCCGGGCGTGCCGGAGGGCGGTGGCGCGGGCGTCGGCGGGGTCCTCGGCGAGGCGTTCGGCGGCGTACTCGTGGATGGTCTCCAGGAGGCGGTAGCGCATGCCGTCGGGGTCGGGTTCGGCGCCGACGAGGGACTTGTCGACGAGGGCCGCCATGGTGCCGGCGATGTCGGCACGGGTCGCGTCGTCCGCGCAGACGGCCTCGGCGGCGTCCAGGTCGCAGCCGCCGGCGAAGACGGACAGGCGGGCGAGGACGGTGCGCTCGGCGGTGTCGAGGAGGTCCCAGGACCAGTCGACGACGGCGCGCAGCGTCTGCTGGCGGGGCAGCAGCGTGCGGGCGCCGCCGGTCAGCAGCCGGAACCGGTCGTCGAGCCGGTCGGCGATCTGGCGGGGGGTGAGCAGCCGCAGCCGGGCGGCGGCCAGCTCGATGGCGAGCGGCAGGCCGTCGAGGCGGGCGCAGATCTCGGCGACGGCGGCCGGGTCGTCGCCGGGGTCGAAGCCGGGGCGGGCGGCGGCGGCACGGTCGGCGAAGAGGCGGTGCGCGGGGCCGGGCGGCAGCGGTTCGAGGGGGCGCAGGAACTCGCCGGGCACGCCGAGGGGTTCGCGGCTGGTGGCCAGGATCCGGACGCCGGGGCAGTGGGTGAGGAGGCGTTCGGCGAGTTCGGCGGCGGCGGCGATGACGTGCTCGCAGTTGTCGAGGACGAGGAGCAGGCGGCGGTGGGCGCAGTGTTCGAGGAGGGCGGCGGTGGGGTCGTCGTCGGCGGGGGTCTTCTCGCGGGCGACGAGGCTGTTCTCGCGCAGGCCGAGGGCGCTGAGGACGGCGCCGGGCACGGCGGCGGGGTGGTCGAGGCGGGCGAGTTCGACGATCCAGCCGGAGTCGGGGCGGGCGGCGGCCGCGTGCTCGGCGAGGCGGGTCTTGCCGGAGCCGCCGGGGCCGGTGAGGGTGACGAGGCGTACCCGGTCCAGGTCGGCGGCGAGGGCGGCGAGTTCGGGCTCGCGGCCGACGAAGGAGGTCAGGCGGGGGCGGATGTTCCCGCGGGGCTGCGGGGGCTGGTGCGGGGGCTGGGTTCGGAGCAGCTCCGCGTGCAGGGCGCGCAACTCGGGTCCGGGGTCGGCGCCGAGGTCTTCGGCGAGGTCGCGGCGGGTGCGCTCGTAGGCGGCGAGGGCGTCGGCGGAGCGGCCCGCGGCGCGCAGGGCGCGCAGCTGCTGGGCGCGCAGTGGTTCGTCGTACGGATGCTCGCGGATCAGCGCCTCGATCTCCGGCAGGAGTGCGGCGGGGGCGGTGGCGCCGCTGCGCAGGTCTGCCTCGACGCGGTCCCGCCGGGCGCTGGAGCGGCGGGCCTCGGAGGCGGCGGCGTACGCGGTGCGGGCGGGCTCGGGGAGGTCGGCGAGGGCGGGCCCGCGCCACAGCGCGAGGGCCTCGCGGAGGGTGGTGGCGGCGGTGGCGGGGTCGGTGGCCAGCTGCTCGGCGCCGAGGGTCGCGAGGCGGGTGAAGCGGTGGAGGTCGACGTCGTCGGGGGCGGCGGTGAGGCGGTAGCCGCCGGCGGGGTCGGTGGTGAGCCGCCCGGGGCCGAGGGTGCGGCGCAGGCGGGACACGAGGGCCTGGAGCGCGGCGGGGGCGTCCTGGGGCGGGTCGTCGCCCCAGACCTCGTCGACCAGGTCGGTGACGGACGCGGCGGCCGGGGCGCCGGCGCGGAGGGCGAGGGCGGTGAGGAGCGCGCGGACGCGGGGGCCGCCGGGGGTGAGGGGGGCGCCGGTGTCGTCGTGGGCCCGGGTGGGGCCGAGGATTTGGTAGCGCACCGGGCAATTCTGCCTTGCCCCTGCCGGGGGTGGGTGGGGGTTTTCGGCGGGGCGGCCGGGGGCGGGGGCCGCTGGCTGGGGGCCGAGGTCGAGGCCTGGGGCGGGCGGCCGGGGCTTGGCCGGCGTGCCGGGCCGTGGGCGGGGCCGGGGCCATGGGCCGGGCCGTGGGCGGGGCCGGTGGGGTGGGGCTCTGCGCGAGCTTGTCCCCTACCCGCCCTTCCACCGTTCCCCGGGCTGCGCCCGGACCCGCTTCTGGGGGCTCCGCCCCGGACCCCCGCGCCTCAAACGCCGGCGGGGCTGGAGGGGGCGGAGGGGCCGGCGGGGCTTCAGCGGCCTGCTGGGAGGGCTCTGGGGGGTAGGCGGGGGAGGGGGGTGTCCAGGGGTGGGACCGCGCGGCGGCGGGGGGTGGAGGTGCCGGTCCAGCAGGTGCCGCGGCGGGCCAGGAGGCGGCGGAGCCACAGTTCCATCGAGACGAGTTCCGCGAGCCCGTCGAGCGGCACCGGCCGCCCCTCCGCCGCGTCGATGAGGGCCTGCTGCACCACCCGGGCGTCGACGAGGCCCGCGTCCGCGAGGAGCGGCGCCGCGAAGAGGGCCAGCAGGGAGGTGAGGGCGGCCCGCAGCCCCAGGCGGGTGGCGTTCTCGTTCGGGGTGTGGGCCGTGGCGCCCCAGCCGGGCGGGAGTTCGCGCACCCCGGCGGAGGACAGGACGCTGCGCAGGATCTCGGCGCGGGCCCCGGGCTGGACGCGCAGGGACTCGGGCAGGGCGCGCGCGGCCCGTACGACCTGGTTGTCGAGGAACGGCGCGTGCAGGCGCTGGCTGCGGACCTCCACGGCCTGCTCGAAGACGCGGTGGTCGGCGGCGTGCCGGGCCAGCAGGGCGCGGGCGCGGGCCTCGCCGGGCCGCAGCGAGAGCGGGGGCCGGCCGGCGGCGGCGCGCAGCCGGATCGATACTTCCGCGAGGGCTTCGCCGGTGAGCCAGCCCGCGGCGGGGCCGGGGCGGGACCAGGTGAGGGCGGCGAGCGAGGCGTCGACCGGCCCCGAGGCGGCGGCGACGGCCGCACCGCCCTCCCGGAGCCGGGCCGCGGCGGCCTCCATGCCCGCGCGGTACGGCGTACGGGCGAGGCGGCGGGCGGCCGTGTAGACGGAGAAGGGGACGAGCAGCGGGTCGGCGGGAGCGGAGCGGGCGAGGGCGGCGACGGGGCGCAGCAGGTGGCGGCGGCGGCGGTCGAGCAGGAGGTCGGCCATGCGGGCGGGGTGGGCGTCGAGGACGCGGCGGGCTCCGTGTCCGGTGAAGTGGTCGGCGGAGCCGGCGGCGAGGCGGCGGCGCTCGCGGGCGGCGGAGACGAGGGAGGGGCCGGGTTCGTCGGTGAGGGGGCCGTCGAGTTCCGCGTAGGGGAGCGCTTCCTCGGCGGCGGCCACGACGACGTGGTGGAGCCGGGGGTCGGCGGCGAGGGCGTGGGCGCGTTCGAGTTCGCCCTCGCGGCCCCGCGGGGTGGCGAGGTCGTTGAAGGTGACGGCGAGGAGCCGTGAGCCGGAGCCCGGGAGGGTGCCGGGGGCGCCGGGCAGGCCGGCGGCGAGGAGGGCGAGCGTCGCGGAGGCGGTGCCGCCGGAGAGGTCGGCGCCGACGCCGGGCGCGGGGGCGCCGCGGGCCGCGCGCCGGTCGGCGGGGCCCATTCCGGGCACGGGTCCGGGGTCGGGGAGCAGGGTCTCGGGGGCATGCCTCGGTGCCGTGAGCCGGGCGCGCACCGCGGCGGTCAACGCTTCCCGTACGCCCTCCACGGCGCGTTCGGGGTCGGCTTCGGGGGCGGCGACGGCGAGGGAGGCCACTTGTTCGTAGCCGGTGATCTCCCGGGAGCCCTCGCGCAGGATCAGGGCGTGGCCGGGCGGGATGCGCCGGACGCCTTCGTAGGGTGTGCCGTCGCCCAGTGCCTCGGGGCTGTCGGGGCAGGCGAGGAGGGCGGCGAGGTGGCCGACGTCGAGCTGCGCCTCGATGAGGTCGGCGAGGGGGAGCGCGGCGGTGGCGTAGGCGGTGCCGCCGGCCCAGGGGGTGTAGAAGACGGGGCGGGCGCCCGCGAGGTCGCCGAGGACGGTGATGCGGCGTCCGGCCTGGACGACGGCGGTGTAGCTGCCGGGCCAGTCGGTGAGGTGGCGCAGGGCGCCGCCGCGGGCGGCGTAGAGGGCGCGGCGGAGTTCGGCGTCGGTGGCGCCGCAGCAGCCGAGGACGGCGAGGCGGGTGAAGGGGTCCGCGGGGTCGGCGGTGACGGTGCGGATCTCGTCCGGGCGCCAGTCGCCGACGGCCCAGAGGGGGTCGGGGTCGCCCCACAGGAGCTGGGCGCCGACGGGGTGGACGGTGCGTTCGGCGTCCTGGGCGGCGGGGTCGTCGGCGTAGGCGGCGTCGGCGATGCCGCCGTGCTGCGGCGGCTGGGGGTGGGGTCGGGAGGGGCCGCCGTAGGGGGATCCGTGGCCGCTGGAGCCGGTGCCGTACGGGGCGCCGTGTCCGCCGTTGCCGTACGCGGATCCGTACCCGTCGGCGCCGCGGCCGTGGGGTCCGTGGCCGTTGCCGGAGCCGTGGGGGTCCGATGAGCCGCCGGGGCCGGACGGGACCCGCCCGGCCGTGCCGAAGCTCGCGGCGATACTGCTCCAGCCGACCAACCAGCGCACCGCCGCCTCCCCCAGCCCGTGGGCAAATGACCGGGGCAACGGACGGCCGGGACGACACGGACGGCGTGCGTCGGCGTGCGTCGGCGCTCGGAGGGCGCGGCCGGCGGGACCCCGGGTGGCTCGGGGTCCATGCTGCCACGAGAAGGGCGTGCGAGAGTGGCTTCGGGGGGCGCACATGTAAACGAACACGCCCCGGCCACACGGTATTTGGCGTTCCGTTCCCACCGCCCCATAGGTCGGTTTCGGCCATTCTTCGGCCGCACTGAGGGCTGGTACGGGCCCTCGCGCGGGGAGCCCGGGAGGCCGCGGGGCGCGGTCCGGGAGGCGTCTGCCACCTCCCGGACCGTTCCGCCACCCGCGGGGATTGAGGCAGCGGCATCCCCCGGCCCACCGGATCCACGCGGCGGGCCGACCCACGCACCGCACATCGAATCGCCGGGTCCCGGCAGCGGCCAGAGCGCACGGCCGGGCGCACGGCCACACGGCCGGAGCACGAGCGGACACGTGCGCCCGGGGCACGACCCCCGGGGCCGGCTGTGCATACGGACAACAATCCCGCCATACGGAAGTCGGGGCCTTAACGCTTGGGAGGCGGGGAACTACGCTGGGTTTACGAAATGCCGGGCGCCTATGCCCCGGCGGCGTCTGCGTTCCGCGTGTGACGAGGGGTGGCGCATGTCCAGGGAGCTCCGCGAGCCCAACGAGAAGCTCGGCGCCGTCCTCGCCCTGGCGGGCATCAGCAACGCCGGGCTGGCCCGGCGGGTCAACGACCTGGGCGCGCAGCGCGGTCTGACGCTCCGGTACGACAAGACGTCGGTGGCGCGGTGGGTGTCCAAGGGGATGGTGCCGCAGGGCGCGGCCCCGCACCTGATCGCCGCAGCCATCGGCGCGAAGCTGGGCCGGCCGGTTCCGTTGCACGAGATCGGGCTGGCGGACGCCGATCCGGCGCCGGAGGTCGGGCTGGCCTTCCCGCGCGACATCGGGGCGGCGGTGCGCTCGGCGACCGACCTGTACCGGCTGGACCTCGCCGGTCGGCGCGGTGGTGGCGGGATCTGGCAGTCGCTCGCGGGCTCGTTCTCGGTGTCGGCGTACGCGACGCCCGCCTCGCGGTGGCTGATATCTCCGGCCGACAGCTCGGTGGCCCGCGAACCGGGCCCCGCCGGCGACCCGCGCCCCGCCACCCCGGACGCGGCACCCACAGCCGCGGCCTCGGCCGCCCAGGGCCCTGTACCCCCGTCGGCGCCCGCACCGGCCCCCTCACCGGCCCCCGCAGCCGCCCCGGCCCCCGTCACGGCCGCCCCGCTGCGGCGGACGCCGGAAACCCCCGCGCAGGGCGTTGTGCCCGCGCGCTCCGGGCCCGAAACCGCGCCACCGGCCGTCGCGGCGGCGGCCACCGCCGCCGCCGTGCGGCCCGTCCCGGACGCCTCCCCGCAGCGCGTGGGTCACAGCGACGTGGCGAAGCTGCGGGAGGCCGCCGAGGACGCGCGCCGCTGGGACTCCAAGTACGGCGGCGGGGACTGGCGTTCGTCGATGGTCCCGGAGTGCCTGCGGGTCGACGCGGCACCGCTGCTGCTCGGCTCCTACACCGACGAGGTGGGGCGCGCCCTCTTCGGGGCGACCGCCGAACTGACCAGGCTGGCCGGCTGGATGGCCTTCGACACCGGCCAGCAGGAGGCCGCGCAGCGCTACTACATCCAGGCGCTGCGCCTGGCCCGGGCGGCCGCCGACGTCCCGCTGGGCGGGTACGTGCTGGCCTCGATGTCCCTCCAGGCGACCTACCGGGACTTCCCCGACGAGGGCGTGGACCTCGCGCAGGCCGCCGTCGAGCGCAACCGCGGCCTCGCCACCGCCCGCACGATGAGCTTCTTCCGGCTGGTCGAGGCGCGGGCCCACGCGAAGGCGGGCGACTCGGCGGCCGCCGGGGCGGCGCTGCGGGCCTCGGAGGGCTGGCTGGAGCGTTCACGGGAGGGCGATTCCGACCCGACATGGCTGGGTTTCTACTCGTACGACCGATTCGCGGCGGATGCGGCGGAGTGCTACCGGGACCTCAAACTCCCCCGTCAGGTGCGCCGCTTCACGGAGCAGGCGCTGTCGCGCCCCACGGAGGAGTACGTACGCTCGCACGGGCTGCGCCTGGTGGTGAGCGCGGTCGCCGAGCTGGAGTCGGGGAACCTGGACGCGGCGTGCGCGGCGGGCACCCGTGCCGTCGAGGTCGCGGGCCGGATCTCCTCGGCGCGGACGACCGAGTACGTGCGTGACCTGCTGCACAGGCTCGAACCGTACGGGGACGAACCGAGGGTCGCGGAGCTGCGCGAGCGCGCCCGGCCGCTTCTGGTGGCCCCCGCGTAGCCCGGTTGTCGGTGGTGGGGTGCAGTATGCAGGGGTGGGAGGTGTCAGCGTGGATTGCGACGTGCTGGTGATCGGTGGCGGGATCGTCGGCTTGTCGACAGCCCATGCCCTGTCACGGCTGGCCCCGGGAACCCGGGTGACCGTACTGGAGAAGGAGTCCGCCCCGGCCCGGCACCAGACGGGCCGCAACAGCGGGGTGATCCACAGCGGCATCTACTACCGCCCGGGCTCGCTCAAGGCGCGCTTCGCGGTGGCCGGTGCCGCCGAGATGGTCAAGTTCTGCGCGGAGCACGGCATCCCGCACGAGGTGACGGGCAAGCTGATCGTCGCCACCGAGCGGTCGGAGCTGCCGCGGCTGCACTCCCTCGTCCAGCGCGGCCGGGAGAACGGCATCCCGGTGCGCGAGCTGGGGCCGGCCCAGATCACGGAGTACGAGCCGCACGTCCGGGGCCTCGCCGCGATCCACGTCGGCACCACCGGGATCGTGGACTACGGGCAGGTCGCGGCGCGGCTCGCCGAGGAATCCGGGGCGGAGGTCGTCTACGGCGCGGAGGCGGACCTGATCTCGCGCCGGCCTTCGGCGGTGGCGGTCCGCACCACCTCGGGCCGGGTGTTCCGCGCCCGCGTCCTGGTGAACTGCGCGGGGCTCCAGTGCGACCGGGTGGCCCGCCTGGCCGGGGACGACCCGGGCATGCGGATCATCCCCTTCCGGGGCGAGTACCACGACCTGGCCCGCCCGGACCTGGTCCGGGGCCTGGTCTACCCGGTGCCCGACCCGGCGTTCCCCTTCCTCGGCGTGCACCTGACCCGCGGCATCGGCGGCGGGGTCCACGTCGGCCCGAACGCCGTCCCGGCCCTGGCCCGCGAGGGCTACGGCTGGGGCACGGTCCGCCCGCGGGACATCGCCACGGAACTGGCGTGGCCGGGATCCTGGCGGATGGCCGGGCGGCACTGGCGGTACGGGGCGGGGGAGATCCACCGCTCGCTGTCGAAGCGGGCCTTCACCGAGGCCGTGCGCCGCCTGCTGCCGGCCGTCACGGAGGCGGACCTCACCCCGGCGGCGGCCGGGGTGCGGGCGCAGGCGGTGCTGCGGGACGGCACCCTCGTCGACGACTTCCTCATCCGCGAGGCGCCGCGCACGGTGCACGTCCTGAACGCCCCGTCGCCGGCGGCGACCGCGTCCCTGCCGATCGGCCGCGAGATCGCCGGGCGCGCCCTCGCCCACCTCTCCTCTTCTTGACGCGTCGCTCGCGCGGCTCGGCCGCAGGTGGCCTCCCCGGCTTCGCGCCGCTGCGCCGGACTCCGTCCGTCGGGTGCGGGGCGGGGCCGGTTCGGGTGGCGGGGCGTGTGGGTCGTCTGCGGGTGGTGTGCCGCTGCGCGGGGCGGGGTCCCCTACCCGCCCTTCCACCGTTCCCAGGGGCGCTGCCCCTGACCCCGTTACCGGACGCTCCGCGCCCGGTGCGCTCAAACGTCGCGCGGGCTGGAGAATCCAGCCTCGCCGGCGTTTGAGGCGCGGGGGTCTGGGGGCGGAGCCCCCAGGGGGTTCCGGGGCGCAGCCCCGGGGAACGGGCGAAGGGCGGATAGGGGACCAGCCCCGCGCAGCGGCCGCCGAGGACGGCGCCGGGCGCGGCAGCCGCGCCCGCCGGGGCGGAGTCGGGGGCCGACGTAGAATCTCGGCATTGTGTCTGAGCCCCTGAATCCCCAGCCCGGCCTCCCCGACTCCCCGCCGGAGGCGTACACGCCGCCCAAGTGGCGCACCGAGCCGCGGTTCCCCGACGGTCCCGCGCCCGACCCCGCCGGTTCGCACCACGAGCGCCGGATCCGCAGCTTCCAGCCGCGCCGCAGCCGGGTGACCACCGGCCAGGGCGAGGCACTGAAGCGGCTGTGGGGTACCTGGGGGCTCGACATCGACGGCCGCGAGGTCATCGATCTGGAGAAGCTCTTCGGCGGGCTCCCCGTCGTCCTGGAGATCGGCTTCGGCATGGGCGAGGCCACTGCCCAGATGGCCGCCGCCGACCCCTCCACCGGCATTCTCGCCGCCGACGTCCACACCCCCGGCCAGGGCAACCTGCTCGCCCTCGCCGAGCGCGGCGGGATGACCAACGTCCGCGTGGCCAACGGCGACGCGATCATCCTGCTCCGCGAGATGCTCCCGCCGGCCTCCCTCACCGGGATGCGCGTGTACTTCCCGGACCCGTGGCCCAAGGCCCGTCACCACAAGCGGCGGCTGATCCAGCCCGAGTTCCTCGACCTGGCCGCCACCCGCCTGGCGCCCGGGGCCCTGCTGCACTGCGCGACGGACTGGGAGGACTACGCCGAGCAGATGCTCGAAGTCCTCACCGCGCACCCGGAGTTCGTGAACACCCAGGCCGACGGCGGATACGCGCCGCGGCCCGAGTTCCGCCCGCTCACCCGGTTCGAGGGGCAGGGCCTGGACAAGGGCCACGTCGTCCACGACCTCCTCTTCGCCCGCCGCGGCGCCGAGGAGATCGAACCGGCAGTCGAACCTGACTCCAAGAACTGACAAACGTCACTCCGAGTGTCCGACCCGCTCGCTAGGGTCATCATGTGTACCGAGCGCTCTCCCGTGTGCTCGCACGCCCGTCGGGCACGGCCCGCACGTGCGTGCTCGGCGCGCTGCTCACCGCCACCGGGGCCGTGATCCTGGAGCTCGTGCGGGAGCAGACCGGCACGGCCGGGTTCTTCGTGGGTCTGGGCCTGGCCCTGCTGCCGGTGCCGCCGCTGATGGCGGCGTTCCGGTGGCTCGGCCGGGCCGCGCCGGGCCCCTGGCGGCAGCTGCTGTTCTGCTTCGGCTGGGGGGCCTGCACCGCGGCGCTGATCGCGATACTGGCCAACAGCTTCGCCACGGAGTGGATGGCCGCGGCCTCCACCGACCCGTCCGCCGCCGACCGGCTCGGCTCGGTCGCGGTCGCCCCGGTGGTGGAGGAGACCGCGAAGGCCGCGGCGCTGCTCCTGGTGTTCGTCTTCCGAAGACGGCGGCTGGCCGGCGCCGCCGACGGGATCGTGCTCGCCGGGTTCACCGCCACCGGCTTCGCCTTCACCGAGAACATCCTCTACCTGGGCAACGCCTTCGAGGAGGACCTGGCCAACGGCACCCGGGTGCTGGACTCCGTGACGGCGGCGACGTTCTTCGTGCGGGTGGTGCTCTCCCCGTTCGCGCACCCGCTCTTCACGGTGCTCACCGGCCTCGGCTTCGGCGCTGCCGCGCTCACCGCCCGCCGTGCGCGCAGGACCGGCCTGCCCCTGCTGGGCCTGGGCCTCGCCATGGGCGCCCACGCGTTGTGGAACGGTTCCTCGCACTTCGGTGAGTACGGTTTCTACCTGGTCTACGGCTGCGTGATGGTCCCGGCGTTCGGGCTGCTGCTGTGGCTGGCCGTGCGGGTCCGGCGCCAGCGCCTGCGGGCCGTCGCCGCCGAGCTGTCGGTGTACGCCGCCGCGGGCTGGCTCAGTCCGGCGGAGGTGCCGGCCCTGGCTTCGATGCCGGCCCGGTCACTGGCCCGGGCCCTCGCCCGCCGCAGCGGAGGCCGCCCCGCCGCCCGCGCGGTGTCCCGGTACGCGGCGGACGCCGCCGCCCTGGCCCTGCTCCGCCGGCACGCCCGCCGCTCGGGTCCGGGCGGCCGGGACCCGGAATTCGCCGAGCGGGAGCGCGAGTTGCTGCACCGGCTCTGGCACCGCCGGGCGACGGCCGCGCCCGCGCTGGCCCGGGCGGCCGTACTGGAGGAGCTGCTGCCCGCCCCGCACCGGCCCCCGCAGACCGCGGCCCCGGCGCCCGCGCGGGTCTTCGTACCGGTGTCCAGGACTCCGGAGCTGTCGCCCGCGCCCGGCTAGGCGCCCGCAGGGGCGTGCGTCAGACGTCGAGGCCCTTCGAGCCCAGCCAGGCCAGGGGGTCGACCGTGGAGCCGCCCTTGCGCACCTCGAGGTGGAGGTGGGCGCCGGTGACGTTGCCGGTCGCGCCGACCCGGCCGATGGTCTCGCCGGCGCCGACGGAGCCGGAGGTCACGGACATCGAGGAGAGGTGGCAGTACCAGATCTCGGTACCGTCGTCGAGCTTGAGCACGATCCGGTAGCCGTACGCCCCGGACCAGCCGGCGGAGATGACCGTGCCGCTGCCCACGGCCTTGACGGGGGTGCCGGTCGGGGCGGCGAAGTCGAGGCCGGTGTGGTAGCCGGAGGACCACATGGAGCCGGCGACCCCGTAGTGGGAGGTGAGGGTGTAGGAGGAGGTCGGCAGGGACCAGCCGCCCGCCGACTGCGAACCGGAGCCCGGACCCGAACCGGTGGCCGCCTTGGTGGCGGTCTGCTCGGCGGCGGCCTTCTCCGCGGCCTCCTTCTCCGCGGCGGCAGCCTGCTCGGCGGCGGCGCGGGCCGTCTCGGCCTCCTTGTCGGCGGCTTCCTTCTGGGCCTTGGCCTCCTGGGCGGCGGCCTCGCGCGCGGTCCGCTCGGCGTCCGCGCGGGCCTGGGCCTGGTCGGCGTCCTGCTGCGATTCGGCCTGGAGGAGGATCCGGCTGAGCAGCGCCTCGCCGGCGTCGCCGCCCTGCTGCGCCGCCGCGGGGGTCTCCGTACCGCCCGCGACGCCGGTGCCCGTGCCGGTGTCGGCCGCGGCGGCGCTCCGTACGGCGTCGCCGCCGCTGCCGGAGTGGCCGCTCCCGCCGCCGAGCAGGTCGGGCATGGATATGGAGACCTGGGGCCGGTCCTGCGCGGTGGCGATGCCGCCGGCGCCGACCGCGGCGATCACGCCGACGCCGAGCACGGTGGAGCTGCGGGCGAGTCCGCCGCGCGGCTTGAGGACGCGGTGCTTGCCGCGGAGCGGGCGGGCGGAGTCCTCCGTGGGATTCCATTCGCCCCAGGCTCCTGCGGTGGGCGTCTCCTGGACGTCGATACCGTCAGGGGCAGGCGAGTTGGAGGCCACGGGGGCACACTCCTCATGGGCGAGAACGCACACGGGTGCCGTCGTTGCGACGGCTGGGACGACCGCGCTGCGTTATCGAAAGGTAATCTACGCGGGGGAATGATTCCAAGCCGAAGCGACTGATCGTTAACACCAATCGGCCACGCCCCGAACGGCTTTGGCCTCTACATTCGCCCCACAGGGCGACAACTCGGGGCGATTCCCTCGCCTCACCCCCATCACTTCAGCCACAGGGGCTCGATGACGCCCTGTCAAGACCTTCGCGCAGGGCACCCCTTCGGCCACGCAAGGTGACCAGGCCGCCCGCCGTCCGGCACCCGGCACCCGTTCAGGGGCCGTCGCGGCGCACCACCGGGACCGTCTTCCTGCGCTCCGGCTGCCCCTCCCCCGCCCGCCCCACCGCGAGCAGCGCCATGTCGTCGGTCGTGCCGCCGCCGGTGTGCCGCCGCACATCGCTGCTGAGCGCGCCCAGCAGCTCGTCCGGCCCCGGGAAGACCCGCCCCCGCAGCCGGGCCGCCGGATCGTAGAAGGTGCCCGACCCGTCCCGCGCCTCGGTCAGCCCGTCGGTGTAGAGGAGCAGCGTGCTGCCCGGCGGGAAGGGCCATTCCCCCGGCCGGGACACCGCGTCCGCCGCCAGCTCGCCCAGGCCCAGCGGCAGCGCCGGCTCGGCCGGGGCCAGGGCCTCCAGGCCGCCGTCCGCGTACAGCAGCAGCGGCTCGGGGTGGCCCCGGTTCAGCAGCCGCAGCCGTGCGGCGCCGGGCGGGATCTCGCCGAGCACGCACGTCGTGAACCCCTCCACCGCGTCCAGGCTGCCCCGCCGCGTCCCCTCCCGGCTCAGGGCGCGCTCCAGGCGCCGTGCGAGGCCCTCCAGGGTCGGCTCGGTCTCCGCCGCCTCCCGGAAGGCCCCCAGCACCACGGCGACGGCCTCCACGGCCCCCAGCCCCTTGCCGCGTACGTCGCCCACCGCGAACCGCACGCCGTACGGGGTGTCCTGGACGGCGTAGAGGTCCCCGCCGATGAAGGCGTCGGCCTGCGCGGCCTCGTACCGGGCGCAGACGTGCAGCCCCGCGATCCGCTCGGCCGGCGTGGGCAGCACGGCCCGCTGCACGGCCTCGGCGATCCCGCGCGCCGACGCGAGCCGCTCACCGCTGCGCCGTACGACGCGGTTGATCAGCAGGGCCAGCCCGGAGACGGTCACCACCGTCGCCAGCTCGGTCAGCGCCTCCACCTTCCAGCTGGTGCCGTTGTGGATGTGCAGGGCCACGACGACCAGCGAGGCGGCGATCCCGGTCAGCGCGGTCGCCCGCAGGGTGAACAGCGGCGCCGCGATCAGCGGGGCCGCGGTGAAGAAGGGGGATCCGGTGAAGCTGGGAGGGGTGGCGAGGTCGAAGAGCGTCCCCAGCACGATCAGCAGCACCGGCAGCATCCGCACCACCCGCCGGGCGGCACCGTCCGCACTGACGTCCGCACCGCCGTCCCTGCCCTGCCGGCCCAGCACCACGCTGCTCTCCCGCCGCCCGGTCGCGCCCCGCCCCTCCAGGCTGGCGGCAGCGGCCCCCGCACGGCGACCGGACCGGTCCGAAGGGGTGACCCGGGCACCCACACCCCGGCACCCACTCCAGCACCCCGACGCAGACACGACGAAGGCCCGGTTCCAAAAGGAACCGGGCCTTCGTTCTGAGTAGCGGGGACAGGATTTGAACCTGCGACCTCTGGGTTATGAGCCCAGCGAGCTACCGAGCTGCTCCACCCCGCGTCGGTAAACCCAACTCTACGTCATCCGGGGGACGTCTCCCGCCAATTAACTCGCCCACACCCCTCCGAAACCGCATAAGCGCAGGTCAGAGCCTCTTTAACTGGTCAAATCCCGGTGGGGACGGGATCAGGCCACCGGCCGGCCCCCGGAACGACCGAGCGCCCCGTCCGAAGAAGTCGGACGGGGCGCTCGGCGCAGGTTCCGGGGAGATCCCCCGCCCTGCGAGCGGTAGGCCATGTCGGACTCGAACCGACAACCAACGGATTAAAAGTCCGCTGCTCTGCCAATTGAGCTAATGGCCCTCCAGGTGCTCACCCCAGAGCATAGCCGGAGAGGGGCCGCGGACCGATCGGGTATCGCCGGGTGTGGCTCCGGCGGTTTCCCGCCATCCGGTGCGGGTGGGGCGAAACGGCCGGAAATGGGCTCGGCCCCCACCGCACCGGAGTGCTGTGGGGGCCGAGTCCTCGTCAGGTGACGCTCAGGCGTCAGCCGTTGCGCTTCCAGCGGGGCTTGTCCTCGCGGCGGAAGCCACCACGGTCGCCACCGCGGTCGTCGCGGTTGAAGCCGCCCGACGGACGGTCGTCGCGGCGGAAGCCACCGGAGGGACGGTCGTCGCGGCGGAAGCCGCCACGGTCGCCACCGCGGTCGTCACGGTTGAAACCACCCGACGGACGGTCATCGCGGCGGAAGCCACCACGGTTGTCGTCACGACGGTCGTCACGGCGGAAGCCACCCGAGGGACGGTCGCCACCGCGGAAGCCACCACGGTCGCCACCGCGGTCGTCACGGTTGAAACCACCCGACGGACGGTCATCGCGGCGGAAGCCACCACGGTTGTCGTCACGACGGTCGTCACGGCGGAAGCCACCCGAGGGACGGTCGCCACCGCGGAAGCCACCACGGTCGCCACCGCGGTCGTCACGGTTGAAACCACCCGACGGACGGTCATCGCGGCGGAAGCCACCACGGTTGTCGTCACGACGGTCGTCACGGCGGAAGCCACCCGAGGGACGGTCGCCACCGCGGAAGCCACCACGGTCACCGCCTCGGTCGCCACCGCGGTCGTCACGGCGGTTGTCGCGGCGCTCGTAGTTGCCCCGGTCGTCGCGGCGCTCGAAGGTGCGCTCCTGGGCGACCGGCTCGGCGACGGCGGCCACGGCGGCGGCGACCTCGGCCTCGGCGGCCTCGGCGACCTCGGCGACAGCGGCCTCCGGGTCCTCACCGCGCTCACGGGCGGAGCGGGCGACGAGGCGGTCGGCCTCCTCGCGCAGCTCGGCGGCGCGACGGGTGGCGCGCTCCAGCTGCTTGGTCAGGTCGGCGACCTCGCGCTCGGCCTGCTTGGCGGCGTTGTTCGCGGAGTCGGCCTGGACCTCGGTGAGCGAGCGCGCACCGGTGATCTCGGCGACCTCCGGGTCGAACGCGCCGGCGCCCTGGACGATGTGGCGCGAGGCGTCGACGCCCGCGTCCTCCATCAGGCGGAAGATCTGGCGGCGCTGGTGCGGCAGGGCCAGGGAGACGACGACACCGGACTTGCCGGCACGGGCGGTGCGGCCCGAGCGGTGCAGGTAGTCCTTGTGGTCGCCGGCCGGGTCCACGTTGAGGACCAGGTCGATGCCGTCGACGTGGATGCCGCGGGCGGCGACGTCGGTGGCGACGAGCGCGTTGACGTAGCCGTCCTTGAAGTCGGCGAGGACGCGGGTACGGGCGCCCTGCGTCATGCCGCCGTGCAGCGCGTCGGCCTTCACGCCGGCCTCGATGAGCTGCTCGGCGATGCGGTCGGCGCCCAGCTGGGTGCGGACGAAGATGATGGTGCGGCCCTTGCGGGCGGCGATGGCGGCCGTGACCGGGGCCTTGTCCTTCGGCTTCACGACGAGGACGTGGTGGGTCATGGTCGTGACGTTGCCCTGGGCGCTGTCGACCTCGTGGCTGACCGGGTTGCTCAGGTAGCGCTTGACCAGGGTGCCGATCTCGTTCTCCATGGTGGCGGAGAAGAGCATGCGCTGGCCGCCGGCCGGGACCTGGTCGAGCAGCTCGGTGACCTCGGGCAGGAAGCCCAGGTCGGCCATCTGGTCGGCCTCGTCGAGGACCGCGACCTCGACGTTCTCCAGGGAGCAGGCGCCGCGGTTGATGATGTCGCGCAGACGGCCGGGGGTGGCGACGAGGACGTCGACACCGCGCTCCAGGGCGTAGATCTGGTTGCCCATGGAGGTGCCGCCGCAGACGACCTTCATCTTCAGGCCGAGGACGTCGCCGTAGGGCTGGAGGGCGTCGGCGACCTGCATGGCGAGCTCGCGCGTCGGGGTGAGGATGACGGCGCGGGGCTTCTTCTTCTCCGTGTGGCCGCCGGCCAGGCGGGCCAGGGTCGGCAGACCGAAGGAGAGGGTCTTGCCGGAGCCGGTGCGGCCACGGCCGAGGATGTCCTTGCCGGCCAGGGCGTCCGGGATGGTCGCGGCCTGGATCGGGAACGGGCTGGTGACACCGTTCTGGCCGAGCTTGCGCACGACGCCCTCGGGCAGACCGAGGTCCGCGAAGGTGATGGTGGGCTCGGCGTCGTCGGCGTCGGCCGCGTCCGCCTCGGCGGTCACGTCGGCGACGTCCGCCACGTCCGCCTCGAGGGCCTCGATGATCTCGTCGCGCTCGATGGCGTCCATGGCCTCGGTGACCGCGAGGGTCTCGGCGTCGACGATCTCGGTGGAGTCGTTCTCGGGCATGACGGAACGGTCAGAACTGGAAATGGACATGCGAAATGCGAAACCTTCCGGAGTCTCGGCACGCGCCCAAACTCCGTGAATCGCAAATCGACCGCCTCAATGCGGTCAGCCACGGCTAGGGAGAGTACGCGCCACACGGCGCTCTTCGGATTCGGCGCCGGGCAATGGGATCAAACGATCTATAACCATACGCACCCTCCCGGGGGTCTGGCAAATCACCCCCCGGACCCCGCACCTGACCTGCGGCGATGCGCCGGGGACGAGCGACGCGAACCCCGGAAGGGTGCCCCAGAACCCCGCAGACCGGGGCAGAGCACCCCTAGGCCATGGTCGCTCCGGGACCCGCGTCGGAGGACCCGCTCGGTGTGGGTTCCGTCACAGTGGGGGTGGGGTCCGGCGTGGGGGTGCTCGTCCCGCCCGAACCGGATCCGGAGCCGCCGGAACCGGATCCCGAGCCCGAACCCGACCCGCCGGAGCCCGAACCCGACCCGGACCCCGAACCGGATCCCGTGCCGCCGGCGGCCGGCCCCGCGCCGCCGGACCCCGAGCCCGACCCGGACCCGCCCGCCGCGGACCCCGCGCCGCCGGCCCCCGTACCGCCCCCGGAGGGCACCTGGCCGCCCTGGCCGCCCGCGCCGCCGCCCGGACCGGCCGACGGGGAGGGCTGCCCGGGCTTCGCGGGCGTGCCCGGGCCGGGCGAGGCGCCGGTCGCGCCGGAGGCCTTCCCGGGCTCCCCGGGCTTGCCCGCCTGGTTCCCCGTACCGTCCTTCACGCCGTGGCCGTTGCCGTGCACCCCGGAGCCGTGGCCCCCGGCCGCCGCCCCGACGGGCCCGCCCGTGTCCTTGCCGCCGACCGAAGCGGAGGGCCCCGGCTTCGCGGCGTCCTCGCCGACGCTCATGCAGCCGGCCGTCGCCGCCACCGCGAGCGCGGAGACGGCCAGTCTGAGGGACGCGGACAGGGAAGCGTTCAAAGGGCGCACGGGGGCACCTCCGGAGCACTGCGGCGGGGTCCGCGATGAGCGGGTCAATGAGCCCAACTCCCTTTACCCCGTAAGAGACACGCCCCTTACGCGAACAGCTGCCGCGCCACCTGCGAGCCGAGCGTCACCGCTCCGAGCCCCGCGAGCACCGACGCGGCCACGTTCGCCGCCGCGAGGAACCGCCGTCCGCGCTCGGCCAGCCGCAGCGTCTCGTACGAGAACGTCGAGTAGGTGCTGAGCGCCCCGCACAGCCCCGTCCCCAGCAGCAGGTCCACCCGCGAGGAGCCCGCCCCGGCCAGCGCCGCCCCCGCCAGCACCCCGAGCAGCAGGCACGCGCCCACGTTGACCACGAAGGTCCCCCACGGGAAGACGGAGTCGTGGCGCGCCTGCACCGCCCGGTCGGTCAGGTACCGCAGCGGCGCCCCGACGACGGCGCCCGCCACCACCAGCAGCCAGTTCACCGGCTCCCCCGCCGGGCGAGCCCCAGCCGGGTCACCGACGCCGCCGCCCACACCGCGCCCAGCGCGGCCACCACCGTCAGCCCGGCGTACGCCAGCGCGGTCCCCGCCTCGCCCTCGTCCAGCAGCCGGGAGAAGTCCACGGCGTAGGTGGAGAACGTGGTGAACCCGCCCAGCACCCCCACCCCCGCGAACGGCCGCAGCAGCGGGTGCGGCGCGCTCCGCCCGCCCTCGCTGATCAGCACCATGAGTACGCCGATCAGCGCGCAGCCCGCGGTGTTGGTCCAGAAGGTCGCCCACGGGAAGGCCCCGGGCGCGGCCGGCCACAGCAGTGCCAGCCCGTACCGGGCCGAGGCGCCGACGGCCCCGCCCGCGGCGACCGCCGCGAGCACCCGGCCCTGCGGTTCGGCCCGCTGGGCCGGCACGTGCAGGTCGACGTCGGGGTCAATGGCCTCCGCGCCGGGGACGGGCTCGGTCACCCGTAGCCCAGGGCGTGCAGCCGCTCGTCGTCGATCCCGAAGTGGTGGGCGATCTCGTGCACCACCGTCACCTCCGTCTCGGCGACCACGCTCTCCCGGTCCTCGCACATCCGCAACGTGGGGTTCCGGTAAATGGTGATGCGGTCGGGGAGCACCCCGGCGTACCACTCGCCGCGCTCGGTCAGCGGGGTCCCCTCGTACAGGCCGAGCAGCTCGGGGTCGTCGGCCGGCGGCTCGTCCTCGACGAACACGGCGACGTTGTCCATCAGCCGCGTCAGCTCCGGCGGAATCCGGTCCAGGGCCTCTGCGACGAGCTCCTCGAACTCCTCGCGCGTCATCTCCAGCACCCGGCCATTGTCGCCCCGCCGCGGGCGCGCGCAGCCGGTGGGGGGAAACCGTTTTGGCGATAGCTCCTCCGATCCCATATGCTTCTCACGTCCCCGACGCGCTGCAAAGTGCCCGGCGGGCCTTTAGCCCTCATCGTCTAGTGGCCCAGGACGCCGCCCTTTCAAGGCGGTAGCACGGGTTCGAATCCCGTTGGGGGTACGCAACACCATGTGCAAGACTTGCTCTTGCACACACCAGGTCCTGTGGAGCAGTTGGTTAGCTCGCCACCCTGTCAAGGTGGAGGTCGCGGGTTCAAGTCCCGTCAGGATCGCTGAGGCTGGAAACAGTCTCGTGGCTGGGTAGCTCAGTTGGTACGAGCGATCGCCTGAAAAGCGATAGGTCGCCGGTTCGACCCCGGCCCCAGCCACAGAAGGAAGGCCCCGTCCATCGGACGGGGCCTTCCGCGTTCTACCCCTCCCGTCGCCCGTCCCGGGCGGAGCGCCGCCACCGCGCCAGGCCGACGGCGAGGGCGCCCGTGGCGACCAGGCCCAGCAGCGCCCAGTCCGGTACGGCGTCCGCGACCGAACCCACCCACCGCTCGACGGCGTACGAGTCGTCCACGTCCAGCAGCCCGGGCAGGGCGCTCGCCCCGTCGTAGGCCAGGAAGAGCGCGCCCAGGGTGATGAAGAACAGCCCGGACAGCAGCGAGGTCGTGTGCAGTTCGAGGCGGCCCGCCCGCAGGGTCCGGCCGCGCAGCCAGCGCCGCCGGCCGAGGTCGAAGCGCTCCCAGAGCAGGGCCAGCACGAACAGCGGTACGGCCATGCCGAGCGCGTACACGGCGAGCAGCAGGCCCCCGTAGGCCGGGCTGCCGCTGACGGCGGCCACCGTCAGGACGCTGCCGAGGATCGGGCCCGCGCAGAAGCCGGCCAGCCCGTAGACCGCGCCGAGGGCGTAGACCGACAGGGCGGTGGTCGGGCGGATCCGGCCGGACAGCTCGGTGATCCGCCTCGGGGCGAAGCCGAGGCCCAGGATCTGGGCGAGGCCGAGCGCGATGATCAGCCAGCCGCCGGCGAGGACGAGCAGGTCGCGGTTGCCGTGGAGGAAGCGGCCCGCGTAGGAGCCCGCCGCCCCCATCGGTACGAGGGTGCTCGCGAGGCCCGCGTAGAAGATCCCGGTGCGTGCCAGGAGCCGTGAGCGGGAGTCGATGGAGTACGCGAAGAAGGCGGGCAGCAGCAGGGCGCTGCACGGGCTGAGCAGGGCGAGGAGGCCGCCGAGCAGGGCGGCCAGGTATCCGATGTGGGTCACCGCCGGGCCGCCGCCCCGGCCTTGGCGATGGCCGCGGTGAAGGCGTCCAGGGGCTGGGCGCCGGCGATGGGCTGCCCGTTGACGAGGAAGGAGGGGGTGGACTGGACGCCGATGCGGTAGCCCTCCTCCTGGTCGCGGCGCAGGGCGGCCGCGGCCTGTTCGCCGGCCAGGTCGGCCTTGAAGCGGTCCAGGTCGGGGACGCCGGCCTCGCGGGCCAGTTCCAGGAGGCGGTCCTCGCCGAAGCCCTTGGCCTTGGCGCCCTCCGCGTACGCGGCCGCGTGGAAGGCGGTGAAGCGGTCCTGCTGCCCGGCGGCCCAGGCTGCCTTGGCGGCGGCCTCGGACTCGGCGCCGAAGATCGGGAAGTTGCGCCACTCGATGCGCAGGGTGCCGTCCTCGACGTACCGCTTCACCAGTTCGGGTTCGGTGTCGCGGGCGAACTTGCCGCAGTAGCCGCACTTGAAGTCGGAGTACTCGATGAGGACGACGGGGGCGTCGGCGCGGCCGACGGCGAGCTTGTCGCCGGGCTCGCGGCGGGCCAGCGCCATGAGCTCGGCGGCGGGGTCGGTGCGGGGTGCGGCGGTCGCGGTGGCGCTGTCGCGGCGCGGCTCCTCCTGGGGGGCGGTGGCCTGCCAGGACACCAGCCCGAGGGCGACGGCGGCGACGGCGACCCCGGCGGAGATCAGCAGGGGCTTGCGGGACGAGCGGGACATGGGTGCTCCAGGACTGCGTGTGGTGAAGGGGACCGGCGGTGCGGCTCCCCCTACACCCGCATCACGGACAGCTCCACGGGCTTGGGCGCCCGCTGGTCGGGCCCCCGTACGGGCACCCGTGCGCGGGACGCGGCGCGCGGGCGCGCCTGCTCGGGCGCGTACCGGCCGGCCGCGAGCTGCGCGTGCTCCTGGACCCCGCCCCGGGGCAGCACCCCGGCCCCCCGCCCGTGCCCGTGCCCGTGCCCTCCGGGATCGCAGGAGGGCCCCCGCTCCCCGGCCGGGCCGGCGGCCTGATCCGCCCCGCCCGCGGCGGCGACGGCCGTCCCCGGGGCCGGAGCCCGGTCCACGCCGGCGGCCACCGCCCGGGCCGGGTCCCGGTCCGGGGTCACCGGTGCGCGCCCGGCCAGGGCGAGGGCGAGGGCGAGGCCCAGGACCAGCACCAGCGCGGCGGCAGCCCGCAGGCGCCACGCGCCGGGACGGAAGGACAAGGGTGGGCGGCCTCTCACTGGCACAACTGGGGGACTCGTCCCGAAATGGTACGGGGAGGGGCACAAATGCGTTCGCCACCCGCCCGGCCCAGGTGAGATCCTCGATCAGGTATGTCTACTTCCTTCGCCGCCCTGCAGACGCTTCTCGGGGAGATCTCCCTCCGTGACGCGCACCGCCTCGGCCGCCGCCTCGAGGGCGCCCGCCGCATCCGCAAGCCCGAGGCCAGGCAGGCCGTGCTCGACGAGATCGCCGCGGAGGCCGAGAAGGCCGCCGCGCGACTGGCCGGCCGCGCCTCGCGCATGCCGGAGGTCACGTATCCCGAGAACCTGCCCGTCAGCCAGAAGAAGGAGGAGATCGCCGAGGCGATACGCGACCACCAGGTCGTGATCGTCGCGGGCGAGACCGGCTCCGGCAAGACCACCCAGATCCCCAAGATCTGCATGGAGCTGGGGCGCGGCGTCCGAGGCATGATCGGGCACACCCAGCCCCGGCGGATCGCCGCCCGCACGGTCGCGGAGCGCATCGCGGAGGAGCTGAAGTCCGAGATCGGCCAGACGGTCGGCTGGAAGGTCCGCTTCACCGACCAGGTGGACCAGGACACGACCTTCGTGAAGCTGATGACGGACGGCATCCTGCTCGCCGAGATCCAGACGGACCGCGAGCTGCGCGCCTACGACACGATCATCATCGACGAGGCGCACGAGCGGTCGCTGAACATCGACTTCCTGCTCGGCTACCTGGCCACGCTGCTGCCGAAGCGCCCGGACCTGAAGGTGGTCATCACCTCCGCGACCATCGACCCGGAGCGTTTCTCCCGCCACTTCGGCGACGCCCCGATCGTCGAGGTCAGCGGCCGGACGTACCCGGTCGAGGTCCGCTACCGGCCGCTGCTGGAAGAGGACAGCGAGGAGAGCGACCGCGACCAGATCACCGCGATCTGCGACGCCGTCGACGAGCTCCAGGCCGAGGGCCCGGGTGACATCCTGGTCTTCCTCTCCGGTGAGCGGGAGATCCGCGACACCGCCGACGCGCTGGTGAAGAAGAAGCTGCGCTTCACGGAGGTGCTCCCCCTCTACGCCCGGCTCTCGCACGCCGAGCAGCACCGGGTGTTCCAGGCGCACACCGGCCGCCGGATCGTCCTCGCGACGAACGTCGCCGAGACCTCCCTGACGGTCCCCGGCATCAAGTACGTGATCGACCCGGGTACGGCCCGCATCTCCCGCTACAGCCACCGCACCAAGGTGCAGCGGCTGCCGATCGAGCGGATCAGCCAGGCCAGCGCCAACCAGCGCAAGGGCCGCTGCGGCCGTACCAGTGACGGCATCTGCATCCGGCTGTACTCCGAGGACGACTTCAACGCCCGTCCGGAGTTCACGGACGCCGAGATCCTGCGGACGAACCTGGCGTCGGTCATCCTCCAGATGACGGCGGCCGGGCTCGGCGAGATCGAGAAGTTCCCGTTTATCGACCCGCCGGACCACCGCAACATCCGCGACGGCGTGCAGCTGCTGCAGGAGCTGGGCGCGCTGGACCCGGCCGAGAAGGACCACCGCAAGCGGCTCACGCCGATGGGCCGCCAGCTCTCCCAGCTGCCGGTGGACCCGCGGCTGGCCCGCATGGTCGTGGAGGCGGACAAGAACAACTGCGTCCGCGAGGTCATGGTCATCGCGGCGGCCCTGTCCATCCAGGACCCGCGGGAGCGGCCGTCGGACAAGCAGACGCAGGCGGACCAGAACCACGCCCGGTTCAAGGACGAGACGAGCGACTTCCTCTCGTACCTGAACATGTGGCGGTACGTCCGCGAGCAGCAGAAGGAGCGCGGCTCGTCGTCCTTCCGCCGGATGTGCAAGCAGGAGTACCTGAACTTCCTGCGGATCCGGGAGTGGCAGGACATCTACGCCCAGCTGCGGTCGGTGGCGCGGACGATGGGGATCCACGTCAACGAGGCCGACGGCGCCGAGACGAACATCCACATCTCGCTGCTGGCCGGCCTGCTGTCGCACATCGGGCTGAAGGACACCGACAAGAACGAGTACCTGGGCGCGCGGTCGGCGAAGTTCGCGGTGTTCCCGGGGTCGGCGCTGTTCAAGAAGCAGCCGAAGTTCCTGATGTCGGCGGAGCTGGTGGAGACCTCGCGGCTGTGGGCGCGGGTGAACGCCAAGGTGGAGCCGGAGTGGGTGGAGCCGCTCGCCCAGCACCTGATCAAGCGCACGTACAGCGAGCCGCACTGGGAGAAGGACCAGGCGGCCGTGATGGCGTACGAGAAGGTCACGCTGTACGGCGTGCCGATCGTCGCCCAGCGGAAGATCAACTACGGCCGGATCGACCCGGAGGTGTCGCGGGAGCTGTTCATCCGCAACGCGCTGGTCGAGGGCGACTGGCGGACCCACCACAAGTTCTACGCCGACAACCGCAAGCTGCTGACCGAGGTCGAGGAGCTGGAGAACCGGGCGCGGCGCCGCGACATCGTCGTGGACGACGAGACCCTGTTCGACTTCTACGACCAGCGGATCCCGGAGCACGTGGTGTCGGGGGCGCACTTCGACTCGTGGTGGAAGCACAAGAAGCGCGAGGAGCCCGAACTCCTCGACTTCGAGCGCGAGATGCTGCTGACGGAGAAGGCGGCCGGGGTCACCAAGGCCGACTATCCGGACTCCTGGCGGCAGGGGCAGCTGAAGTTCCGGGTGACGTACCAGTTCGAGCCGGGTGCGGACGCGGACGGTGTGACCGTGCACATTCCGCTCCAGGTGCTGAACCAGGTCACGGACGAGGGCTTCGACTGGCAGATCCCGGGTCTGCGGGAGGAGGTCGTCACGGAGCTGATCCGTTCGCTGCCCAAGCCGATCCGCCGGCACTACGTACCGGCGCCGAACTACGCGACGCGTTTCCTGCGGACGGCGCATCCGATGCAGGAGCCGCTGCCGGTGACGCTGGCGCGCGAGCTGCACCGGATGGTGGGCGTGCCGGTGTCGGCGGAGGACTTCGACCTCGGCCGGATCCCGGACCACCTCAAGATCACGTTCCGGATCGTCGACGAGCGGCGCCGCAACCTGGCCGAGGACAAGGACCTGGAGGCGCTGCGGCTGAAGCTGAAGCCGAAGGCCCGCCAGGCGCTCTCCAAGGCCGCGGCGGCCACCGCCGAGCGGGCGGGCGGGGAGTCCCTGGAGCGCACCGGTCTGACGGACTGGACGATCGGCACGCTGGAGAAGGTCTTCGAGACCCGCCGGGCCGGCCAGCCGGTGAAGGCGTACCCGGCGCTGGTGGACGACGGGGCGAGCGTCTCCGTACGGCTCTTCGACACGGAGGCCGAGCAGCAGCGGGCGATGTGGCTCGGCACGCGGCGGCTGATCCTGCTGAACATCCCGGTGAACCCGGCGAAGTTCGCCTCGGAGAAGCTGTCGAACCAGCAGAAGCTGGCGCTGTCGCGCAATCCGCACGGCTCCATCCAGGCACTGTTCGACGACTGCGCGACGGCGGCCGCCGACAAGCTGATCGCCGACCACGGCGGTCCCGCCTGGGACGAGGCCGGTTTCCGCCGGCTGTACGACAAGGTACGGGCGGACCTGGTGGACACGACGGTGCGGACGGTCGCGCAGGTGCAGCAGGTGCTGGCGGCCTGGCAGGCCTGTGAGCGGCGGCTGAAGGCCACGAACAGCCTGGCCCTGATGGCGAACGTCGCGGACGTGAAGGCGCAGCTGGCGGCGTTGGTGCCGGCCGGTTTCGTGACCCTGACCGGGCTGAAGCGGCTGCCGGACCTGATGCGCTATCTGGTGGCGGCCGATCGGCGGCTGCAGCAGATGCCGACGGGCGCCCAGCGCGACACGACGCGCATGCAGAAGGTCCACGAGATGCGGGACGAGTACCTGTGGCTGCTCGAGCAGTTGCCGAAGGGCCGGCCGGTCCCGGAGGCGGTCACCGAGATCCGCTGGATGATCGAGGAGTTGCGGGTCAGCTACTTCGCGCACGCCCTGGGAACGGCGTATCCGATCTCCGACAAGCGGATCGTGAAGGCCGTGGACGCGGCGGCGCCGTGATCCGGTTCGACCGCACCCCCTGAGCTGCTGTACAGTCTGTTTCGCAGCCGCGCCAGTGGGCCGCGAATCAAGGTCCTGTGGAGCAGTTGGTTAGCTCGCCACCCTGTCAAGGTGGAGGTCGCGGGTTCAAGTCCCGTCAGGATCGCAGAAACGTCAGGGCCCGTATCCCGCCAGGGATACGGGCCCTGACGCGTATCCGGGTACCGGACCGTGCGCGCGGCACCGGCGGGCCCGCCCGGCCCTCCGTGTCGTGATCGGCCGGGGCGCGCGGCGCCCCTGTGGGGCCGCTGGAAGCCCCGGCGCCCCCTCGGCGCTCCCGGTTCACCGGCCCGGCCCCCGGGGCCTTGCAGGGGCCCCTGAGCGGGCCGGGGGAACACATCGCCCAGAGGGGAGAAATCCCCCGTACGCATGAGGCGCTCTGTACCGGACCTCCCTTTACGGGGGGCATTGCCGGATGTACAAGAGTTATCAGCTGTGACGGGAGTCACCGCATGAGTTTTTGAGATGCGTACGCTTATCGGACCCCTACGCATGCTCAATTTAATATGTGCAATGGCACCCAGCCCGCCGGCGCCCGGGAACGACGGGATCCCCGGACTCCTCCCGGGGCCGCCCGGGAGTGTCACGGACACAAAAAAGATCGCGCTGGACCCGGCGGAGTCCAGCGCGATCGAACGGCAGTGACCTGTTGGGGCAGGCCCAGCCGATGAAGCCATGTGGGTTTCATCGGATTGGGGGATCCGACACGTACCCGTTAATGCGGTGTTGCTACGGGACCTCAGGCCTCGCTGCGCTGCTGCGGAATTCCCGCGAGCAGTGCGCGGACCTCGGCCTCGCGGTAACGGCGGTGTCCACCCAGGGTGCGGATGGACGTGAGCTTGCCAGCCTTGGCCCAGCGGGTGACCGTCTTCGGGTCCACGCGGAACATCGTGGCAACCTCAGCCGGGGTCAGCAGCGGCTCGGCATCAGGGGTGCGAGCGGTCATGAGCGGCCTCCTCGGGAGAACCGAACCATCTCGGTTCTTTCCTCTAAATTCTGCACCTTGGCCCACGTTGCCCGAAATGGACATACGCAGGCCGAGTCGGTTATAGGACGAACGGCTTGTCCTCGGCACTACAACTACACCATCCGTCCAGCCTCGACGGCCAAACCGATGGAATTGCCCTCCGAGGTGTTCATCAGCGGCGGAAGCCGATGGACCGTCCCATAACGGACAGTCACCCCACTGTGACGATCAGTCACAGAGCGATCAGGAGTCGTCAGACCCCCCATAGAGTGCAATACCGAGCATTCCGCCCAAAGTTGGGTGGAAGGAACCCTCCCCGGACTCCTTGTCCTATTTTGGCACGAGGGTAGGGGAAGGACGCAAGGGTGTGGATAGTGCGTTCCGTCACGCTTGGGCCAATGGCCCGTATCGGGACGTAGGTCCTGGAACTAAGACCCTAATGCGGTGATCGAACCCCTGATCTGCGTATTGTGGCGGATCAGCCGATGACAACCGATACGGGCGATACGCCAGGGGTCCGAACGGGTACCGAACGGGATTCGTACATGATCCCCACCGGCCCCCGGTTCCGAAAGGCCCCAAGCCCTCCTAGTTCGCGAAGAGCCTCTCCCGGACCGCCCGCCACCGCACCGAGAGCTCCCCGTAGACCTCCGCGGCGCCCTCCAGGTCACCCGCCCGCAGCGCGGCGAGGCCCTCCGCCAGGTCGCGGGCCGACCGGTCCCCCGCCAGGCCGTCAGCCGGCAGCGCGTGCAGCAGCCCCCCGTAGTCCAGTTCGACCATCGAGCGCGGATGGAACTCCTCCAGCCAGCTCCCGACCTCCACCAGCCCGTCCGCCAGCGGCCCGTAGCCCCGGCCCTCCTGCGCCCGCAGCGTCCGCAGCGCCCGCGCGAGCCGCCGCCGGGCCTGCACCATCGGCGTCCGGTAGCGCAGCCGCTCGCCCGGCAGGTACTCCCGCTCCTCGTCCGCCACCAGTACGAACCAGCGCAGCGGGACCTGCCACACCCCGGTCCGGATCCACGGCCGGCCGTCCGGGTTCCGCTCGCGCCAGGCCTCGTACGCCTCGGCGGCCCGGCGCCGCTGCGCCGGCGGCAGCGCCGCGTCCAGCACCGGGCGCGGGAACTCGGCGACCAGCTCCTGCAGCGCCAGCCAGCCGCGCAGCCGGGTCCGCCAGGGACACACCAGCAGCACCCCGTCCCGCTCCGCCGTGAAGGCGTCGCCGCTCTCGTGCACCGGGACCCCGACCACGGGGACCCGTACCAAATCGGAGAGCGAGCGCCGCAGTTCGTCCTGGGCCGTCGGGGCGGTCCCGCGCCGGGCGTACGCGGCCCAGTGCGTGCGCTCGGGCTCCGCGAACGCCGCCAGGGGCTCGTACACGCGCAGGTAGGAGGCGTACGGGACGGCCGGCGCGGGCCGTGGGGATTCGCTCACGCACCGGTCCTCCCCCTTTTGCCGCTCCGGCTCACCTCCGGGGCCGCGGCAACCCGGGAGCGTTCCGATCCCCGGACAGGGGGTACCCCCGCGCGCCGCAGGTCTTACTCTGCTCCCAGTGCGCCCTCCCCCACCCGCAGGGCGGGCGTCTTTCCGCCGCATCTCTTCCATGGGAGTCACCACCGTGACCGAAATGACCGACGGCGTCCTGCACACCCTGTTCCGCTCGGAGCAGGGCGGCCACGAGCAAGTCGTGCTGTGCCAGGACCGAGCCACGGGCCTCAAGGCCGTCATCGCCATCCACTCCACCGCCCTGGGCCCCGCCCTCGGCGGCACGCGCTTCCACGCGTACGCCTCGGACGAGGAAGCCGTCCGCGACGCGCTGAACCTCTCGCGCGGCATGTCCTACAAGAACGCCCTCGCCGGTCTCGACCTCGGCGGCGGCAAGGCCGTGATCATCGGCGACCCCTCCACCCTCAAGAGCGAGGAACTCCTGCTGGCCTACGGCCGGTTCGTGGAGTCGCTCGGCGGCCGCTACGTCACCGCCTGCGACGTCGGCACCTACGTCGCGGACATGGACGTCGTCGCCCGCGAGACCCGCTGGGCCACCGGCCGCTCCCCCGAGAACGGCGGCGCCGGCGACTCCTCCGTGCTCACCGCCTACGGCGTCTTCCAGGGCATGCGCGCCAGCGCCCAGCACCTGTGGGGCGACCCGACGCTGCGCGGCCGCAAGGTCGGTGTCGCGGGCGTGGGCAAGGTCGGCAAGCACCTGGTGCGGCACCTGCTGGAGGACGGCGCCGAGGTCGTGATCACGGACGTCCGCGAGGAGTCCGTCCGCGAGCTCCTCGACCTCCACCCGGACGCGAAGCTCAGCGCCGTCGCCGACACCGAGGCCCTGATCCGCGTGGAGGGCCTGGACATCTACGCCCCCTGCGCGCTCGGCGGTGCCCTCAACGACCACTCCGTCCCGGTCCTGACCGCGACGGTCGTCTGCGGCGCGGCGAACAACCAGCTCGCCCACCCCGGTGTGGAGAAGGACCTCGCGGACCGCGGGATCCTCTACGCCCCCGACTACGTGGTCAACGCGGGCGGGGTCATCCAGGTCGCCGACGAGCTGCACGGCTTCGACTTCGACCGGTGCAAGGCGAAGGCCTCGAAGATCTTCGACACCACGCTGGCCATATTCGCACGTGCGAAGGCGGACGGGATCCCGCCGGCCGCGGCGGCCGACCGGATCGCCGAGCAGCGGATGTCCGAGGCCCTCGCGGAGCGCGCCGCGGCACGCAAGGCGTAGCCCTTCCGGGACCCGCCGGAGCGCGGCGAGACAGAACTCACTGCGCTTCGGCGGGTCGGCGGCCAGGAAAGCGTTAAAATCGCAGCTGACCAGCGAGTACGGGGTGTCCCGCTGGTTCTGTGGAGAGGCGCGTCATGCGGGCGGCGTACCGTATGGCCGCGGAAGCAGGTACCGTTAAACCCCTACGGACGGTCTCTCCACGGAGAGCCCGCTCCGAACCATGAACGCGTGTCAGACTCTGGGGCCGTCGAGCCCCGTCACCGAGGGGGTCGAGCCATGGGGCGCGGCCGGGCCAAGGCCAAGCAGACAAAGGTCGCCCGCCAGCTGAAGTACAACAGCGGCGGGACTGACCTCTCGCGTCTGGCCAATGAGCTGGGCGCATCGCAGACAGAGCCGCTGCCTATCAGCGCGCCGGTCGAAGTCGATGACGATCTGGACGACGACGACCCGTACGCCAAGTACGCGGATCTGTACAACGATGACGACGAGGACGAGGACGAACAGTCCGGTCCCTCAGCGCACCGTCGCGGGGCTTGACGCAGCGGTCCTCTGTTCACGGCGTGCGGACCCGCAGGCTGACTGAACTCGTTCCACACGTGCCGAAACCCGGTCCAGGGCATTGCCCCGGACCGGGTTTCAGTGCTGCTCAGACCGCGTAGCTCCCGGTCAGGGTCGCGCCCTTGGCGTGGTCGCCCCGGTCCAGGATCTCGCCGGCGACCCAGGCCTCGACGCCCCGGTCCGCGAGGGTGGTCAGGGCCACCTCCACCGACTCCTGCGGGACCACGGCCATCATGCCGACGCCCATGTTCAGGGTCTTCTCCAGCTCCAGCTGCTCGACGCTGCCGGCCTTGCCGACCAGGTCGAAGATCGCGCCGGGCGTCCAGGTGGAGCGGTCGACGGTGGCGTGCAGGTGGTCCGGGATGACCCGGGCGAGGTTGGCCGCGAGGCCGCCGCCCGTGATGTGCGAGTACGCGTGGACCTCGGCCGTCCGGGTGAGGGCCAGGCAGTCCAGCGAGTAGATCTTGGTGGGCTCCAGCAGCTCCTCGCCGAGGGTGCGGCCGAGCTCCTCGACGTGCTGGTCCAGGGACATCCCGGCCCGGTCGAAGAGGACGTGCCGGACGAGCGAGTACCCGTTCGAGTGAAGGCCGGACGAAGCCATCGCGATGACGGCGTCACCCGTACGGATGCGATCGGCGCCCAGGAGGCGGTCGTACTCGACCACGCCGGTGCCGGCGCCGGCGACGTCGAAGTCGTCCGGTCCGAGCAGGCCCGGGTGCTCGGCGGTCTCGCCGCCGACGAGGGCGCAGCCGGCGAGGACACAGCCCTCGGCGATGCCCTTGACGATGGCCGCGACACGCTCGGGGTGCACCTTGCCGACGCAGATGTAGTCCGTCATGAAGAGCGGCTCGGCGCCGCAGACGACGATGTCGTCCATGACCATGGCGACCAGGTCGTGGCCGATGGTGTCGTACACGCCCAGCTGACGGGCGATGTCGACCTTGGTGCCCACGCCGTCGGTGGCCGAGGCCAGCAGGGGGCGCTCGTAGCGCTTGAGGGCGGAGGCGTCGAAGAGGCCGGCGAAGCCGCCGAGGCCGCCGAGGACCTCGGGGCGCTGCGTCTTCTTCACCCACTCCTTCATCAGCTCGACGGCGCGGTCGCCCGCTTCGATGTCGACGCCGGCGGCTGCGTAGCTGGCACCGGTGGTCTTCTCTGTCATGGCAGGCGAGAGCTTTCGTGTCGTTGCTGCGTGTGGTGCCGGGCCCTGGGAGAAGCCTCAAAGACAGGGCTCGGCGCAGGTGGAGCCGGGCCGGCCCGGAGAGGGCCGGCCCACGGGCCTACGGGCGGCGGAGCGCGTCGGCGGCGTCCGTGCCGCCCGCGAGCTCGTTCTCCAGGAGCTGCTTGCCCAGGAGCTGCGGGTCGGGCAGCTCCATGGGGTACTCGCCGTCGAAGCAGGCACGGCAGAGGTTGGGCTTCTGGATGGTGGTCGCCTCGATCATCGCGTCGAGCGAGATGTACGAGAGCGAGTCCGCGCCGAGCGACGTGGCGATCTCGTCGACCGTCATGCCGTTGGCGATCAGCTCGGCCCGGGTGGCGAAGTCGATGCCGAAGAAGCACGGCCACTTCACCGGCGGGGAGGAGATCCGGATGTGGACCTCGGCCGCACCGGCCTCGCGGAGCATCTTCACCAGGGCGCGCTGGGTGTTGCCGCGGACGATCGAGTCGTCGACGACGACGAGGCGCTTGCCCCGGATGACTTCCTTGAGCGGGTTGAGCTTGAGGCGGATGCCGAGCTGGCGGATCGTCTGCGAGGGCTGGATGAAGGTCCGGCCGACGTAGGCGTTCTTGACCAGGCCGGAGCCGTACGGGATCCCGCTGGCTTCGGCGTAGCCGACGGCGGCGGGCGTGCCGGACTCCGGCGTCGCTATCACCAGGTCGGCCTCGACCGGGGCCTCCTTGGCGAGGCGCCGGCCCATCTCGACGCGCGAGAGGTAGACGTTCCGGCCGGCGATGTCGGTGTCCGGGCGCGCCAGGTAGACGTACTCGAACACGCAGCCCTTGGGCTTCGCTTCCGCGAAGCGCGAGGTGCGCAGGCCGTTCTCGTCGATCGCGATGAGCTCGCCCGGCTCGACCTCGCGGACGAAGCTGGCGCCGCAGATGTCGAGGGCGGCGGTCTCGCTCGCGACCACCCAGCCGCGCTCCAGGCGGCCGAGGACCAGCGGGCGGATGCCCTGCGGGTCACGGGCGGTGTAGAGGGTTCCCTCGTCCATGAAGACCAGGGAGAAGGCGCCCTTGACCTGGGGGAGGACCTTGGCGGCCGACTCCTCGATGGTCAGGGGCTTGCCGTCCTCGTCGGTCTGTCCGGCGAGGAGGGCGGTGACCAGGTCGGTGTCGTTGGTGGCGGCCACCTGGGTGGCACGGCCGTCCTGACGGGGGAGGTCGGCGACCATCTCGGCGAGCTCGGCGGTGTTCACCAGGTTGCCGTTGTGACCCAGGGCGATAGAGCCGTGGGCGGTCGCCCTGAAGGTGGGCTGAGCGTTCTCCCAGACGGAGGCTCCGGTGGTCGAGTAGCGGGCGTGACCGACCGCGATATGACCTTGGAGGGATCCGAGGGAGGTTTCGTCGAAGACCTGGGAAACGAGGCCCATGTCCTTGAAGACGAGGATCTGGGAACCGTTGCTCACAGCGATTCCCGCGGACTCTTGTCCGCGGTGCTGCAGTGCATACAGTCCGAAGTAGGTGAGCTTGGCGACCTCTTCACCCGGAGCCCAGACACCGAAGACGCCGCAAGCGTCCTGGGGGCCCTTCTCACCGGGGAGCAGGTCGTGGTTGAGTCGTCCATCACCACGAGGCACGCCACCGAGTGTAGGCGAGATCGACCACTGGTCCGAATTGGGGACGGCCGGGAAATCTCACAGCACAGAGGGTGACGGGGCGGCCCCGTCTCGTATTCCGATCACTTTGTTGACAGCTACGAGGGAATTCGTACAGGCTCTCGCCCCATGCAGCCTCTCGGTGACCGTTCCGTCACCCTCGTCGAGCGCCGCCACGTAGACCTGGTCCGTGTCGCGAGCGCCATCTGTCGCTGTTCTGCGTAGCCACAACTCTTTCTGCTTCTTCCTGATTTCGCCCGCCCAGCCCCGCCCGGCCCCCGCCCCGCCGTGTCGCGCGCCGTCCCGCGCCCGGCCGGGGCGGGGGTGGCCGGGCCGCGCCTTGGAGTTCTCGTGTCTTCGTACAACAGCAAGCTGTCCCGCCGTGCCTTCGGAGGGGCCGTCGGAGGGGCCGCGGCCACCGCCGCGGTGGGCCTCGGCGCGGCTCCGGCGCAGGCCGCCGACGCCCGTGAGACGGGTCCGCAGGAGCGCGAGTTCCGGGCCGCGCGCGGCCGGTCGTCCCGCCGCCCGAACATCCTGTTCATCCTCGGGGACGACCTCGGCTGGGCCGACCTCTCCTCGTACGGCTCCCCGCACATCAAGACCCCGAACCTGGACCGCCTCGCCCGCCAGGGGGTCCGCTTCACCGACGCCTACTCCGGTTCCGCGACCTGCTCCCCGACCCGGTTCAGCCTGTACACCGGGCGCTACCCGGCCCGTACCAGGGGCGGCCTGGCGGAGCCGATCGCCGACAAGTCGGCGGGCCTGGACCCGACGCACCCGACGCTGGCCTCGCTGCTGAAGGAAGCCGGCTACGCCACCGCGCTGATCGGCAAGTGGCACGCCGGCTACCTGCCCGACTACAGCCCCACGAAGTCCGGCTGGGACACGTTCTTCGGCAACTTCGGCGGGGCCCTGGAGTACTACTCCAAGCTGGGCCTGGGCGGCGAGTACGACCTCTACGAGGGCGACGCCGAGTACAAGGACCTGCGCTACTACACGCGGATCATCACGGAGCGGGCGAGCGAGTACGTCTCGCGCGACCACGGCGGAAGGCCGTGGCTGCTGAACCTCAACTTCACCACCCCGCACTGGCCGTGGATCGCCGACGGGGACACCGCCGAGAGCGCCGAGATCGTCCGGCGGATCAAGGCGGGCGACGCACGGGCGCTGTGGCACCAGGACGGCGGCTCGGTCCGGAAGTACCAGCAGATGGTCGAGGACCTCGACCGGTCGGTCGGCGAGGTGCTCCAGGCGCTGAAGCGCTCCGGCCAGGAGGAGAACACCCTGGTCGTCTTCTCCAGCGACAACGGCGGCGAGCGCTTCTCCTACAACTGGCCGCTGTCCGGCAACAAGGCCTCGCTCCAGGAGGGCGGGATCCGCGTGCCGAACATCGTCCGCTGGCCCGCCCGGCTGGACGGCGGCCAGGTCAGCCGGGTGCCCGTGTTCAGCCCCGACTGGACCGCGACCCTGCTGGAGCTGGCCGGCACCCGGCCGCACCGGGCGTACCCGCTGGACGGGGTGAGCCTGGCCGGGTACCTGCTGCGCGGCGAGAAGCCGGCCGAGCGGGACCTGTTCTGGCGGGTGCGCGGTGAGCGGGCGCTGCGTCGGGGCGACTGGAAGTACTACCGCGGCAAGTCGGGGCGCGACCAGCTGTTCAACCTGGCCGGGGACCTGCGGGAGCAGGCCGACAAGGCCGCCTCCGAGCCGGCCCGGCTGGCGGAGCTGCGCCGCGCCTGGGAGACGGTCGACGCCGGGCTGCTGCCCTACCCGGCCTGACCGGCGGAGGCGCGGGACGGGGTCACTCCGCGGCGGAGGCCGCCTCGGCGGTGGCGGTGGCGCCGTCGGGGGCGGTGAGGGTGAGGGTCCCGCCCTGGATCTTCCAGGTCAGGGGCCCGGCGCCGAAGAGGGTGGTCAGGGCCCGCTCCACCTCCCCCGCCGCGCCCTCGCAGGCCATCCGGGTGCTGGTGACGGGGCCGAAGGTCACGGTGGTGCCGTCGACGGTGACGGGGGCGCTGAAGCGGTTGCAGCCGAGGGTGCCGCTCGCCGCGCCCTCGGGGGTGAGGGTGAAGCGGGCCTCCCGGTCCGCGGGGGCGGTGGTCCCGGCGACGGAGCGCACGGTCCAGGCGGTGGTGGTGAGCGGGGCGTCCGGGACGGGCGCCGTGGCGGGGGTCTGCTCGGTCGGGGCGGCGTCGCCGCCGTCCTGCCCGGCCGCACTGCACGCGGTCAGGGCCAGTACGAGGGCCAGGGCGCCGGTCGTGAGGAGCCTGAGGGTACGCATGCCCCTGGGACGGACCGGGCGCCCGGCCGGTTCCGTCCCGCTCAGCTCATCAGGGGCAGCAGCCCCGACAGGTCGGCGCGCTCGCCGCTGGCGCTGACCCGGGCGGCGTCCAGTTCCCCGGCCCAGCGGGTACGGCCCGTAGCGAGCCGGATCCAGGTCAGCGGGTCGGTCTCCACCACGTTCGGCGGGGTGCCCCGGGTGTGACGGGGGCCCTCGACGCACTGGACCACCGCGAAGGGCGGGACCCGTACCTCGACGGAACCGCCGGGGGCCTTGAGCGCGAGGGCGTCGGCGAGCAGGCGCGTACAGGCGGCCAGGGCCTGGCGCTCGAGGGGGATGCCGAGTCCCGCGGCGCGGTTCAGGTCGTCGGTGTGGACGACCAGCTCGACGGTGCGGGTGACCAGGAAGTCGGCCAGGGTCATGTCGCCGATCCACAGGTCCAGCACCCGGCTGCCCGGGTTGGCCTCCAGCGCCGCGGCGAGGCGGGCGCCGGCCCGCTCGTACAGCTCGGGCAGCGGGGCGCCGGTCAGGGTCTCCCGTGCGGCCTCGGAGATCTTGCCGGCGAGGGAGGCGGTGGCGAAGGGCCACTCGGCGGCGGTCAGCTCGGCGACGGCGGCGGGCGGCCGGGCGAGGCCGTGGGCCAGCGAGTCGGCGATCCAGGCGACGTGCGCGGCGAGCTCGGCCACGCTCCACTCCCCGAGCCCGCTGGGCCGGGCGAGCTGCTCGGGGGTCAACTCCGCGACGCCCCGGGCCAGATGCCCGAACTGGGCGGTGACCGCGGCACGGATCTTCGCCTGGTCGTAGGTGCGCGGCTTCTTCTTGGCGGGCGGCATGGCCCGACCCTACTCGGGCGGGCGGCGGGCCGGACGGCCGTGGAAACGGCCGGCCCCCGCCCGGAAGGTTCCGGACGGGGGTCGGTCGCAGTGCGGGTCGGAGTGCGGGATCAGGCCAGCAGGCCCGGGATCGTCGCCTCGTGGGCCTCGCGGAGCTCGGCCAGCGGGATCGTGAACTCGCCCTGGACCTCGATCGCGTCGCCGTCGACCACACCGATGCGGGCGGCCGGCAGGCCCCGCGCGCCGCACATGTCGGTGAAGCGGAGCTCCTCGCTGCGCGGGACGGCCACGATGGCGCGGCCCGCGGACTCGGAGAACAGGAAGGTGAACGCGTCCAGGCCCTCGGGGACGACCACGCGCGCACCGTTGCCGCCCTTGAGGCAGGACTCGGTGAGCGCCTGGATGACGCCGCCGTCCGACAGGTCGTGCGCGGCGTCGATCATGCCGTCGCGCGAGGCGGAGATCAGGATCTCGCCGAGCAGCTTCTCGCGGCCGAGGTCCACCTTGGGCGGCAGGCCGCCGAGGTGGCCGTGGACGACCTGGGACCAGGCCGAGCCGCCGAACTCCCCGGCCGTGTCGCCGAGCAGGTACAGCAGCTGGCCGGCCTCGGCGAACGCCATCGGCGTGCGGCGGTTGACGTCGTCGATGACGCCGAGCACGGCCACGACCGGGGTCGGGTGGATCGCGACGTCGCCCGTCTGGTTGTACAGGGAGACGTTGCCGCCGGTGACCGGGGTGCCCAGCTCCAGGCAGCCGTCCGCGAGGCCGCGGGTGGCCTCGGCGAACTGCCACATGACGTCCGGGTCCTCGGGGGAGCCGAAGTTCAGGCAGTTGGAGATGGCCAGCGGCTTCGCTCCCGTCGCGGCGACGTTGCGGTACGACTCCGCCAGTGCCAGCTGCGCGCCCGCGTAGGGGTCGAGCTTGGCGTAGCGGCCGTTGCCGTCGGTGGACATGGCCACGCCGAGGTTGGACTCCTCGTCGATGCGGACCATGCCCGCGTCCTCGGGCTGCGCCAGCACGGTGTTGCCCTGCACGAAGCGGTCGTACTGGTCGGTGACCCAGGACTTGGAGGCCTGGTTCGGGGAGGAGACCAGGGCCAGGACCTGTGCGCGCAGCTCCTCGGAGGTCCCGGGGCGGGGCAGCGCGCCCGCGTCGTCGGCCTGGAGGGCGTCCTGCCAGGAGGGACGGGCGTACGGGCGCTGGTAGACCGGGCCCTCGTGGGCGACGGTGCCCGGGGGCACGTCCACGATCTGCTCGCCGTGCCAGAAGATCTCCAGGCGCTCGCCGTCGGTCACCTCACCGATGACGGTGGCGATGACGTCCCACTTCTCGCAGATCTCCATGAAGCGGTCGACGTACTGCGGCTCGACGATCGCGCACATGCGCTCCTGCGACTCGCTCATGAGGATCTCCTCGGGCGAGAGCGTCGCGTCGCGCAGCGGCACGGTGTCGAGCTCGACGCGCATGCCGCCGGAGCCGGCGGAGGCCAGCTCGCTGGTGGCGCAGGAGAGCCCGGCGCCGCCGAGGTCCTGGATGCCGGCGACCAGCTTCTCCTTGAAGATCTCCAGGGTGCACTCGATGAGGAGCTTCTCCTGGAAGGGGTCGCCGACCTGCACCGCGGGGCGCTTGGTGGGCTTGGTGTCGTCGAAGGTCTCGGACGCGAGGACCGAGACGCCGCCGATGCCGTCGCCGCCGGTGCGGGCTCCGTAGAGGATGACCTTGTTGCCGGGGCCGGAGGCCTTGGCGAGGTGGATGTCCTCGTGCTTCATGACGCCGATGCAGCCGGCGTTGACCAGCGGGTTGCCCTGGTAGCACTCGTCGAAGACGACCTCGCCGCCGATGTTGGCCAGGCCCAGGCAGTTGCCGTAGCCGCCGATGCCCGCGACGACGCCCGGCAGGACGCGCTTGGTGTCGGGGTGGTCGGCCGCGCCGAAGCGCAGCGGGTCCACGACGGCGACCGGGCGGGCACCCATCGCGAGGATGTCGCGGACGATGCCGCCGATGCCGGTGGCCGCGCCCTGGTAGGGCTCGATGTACGACGGGTGGTTGTGCGACTCGACCTTGAAGGTGACCGCGTAGCCCTGGCCGACGTCGACGACGCCGGCGTTCTCGCCGATGCCCACGAGCATGGCGTCGTTCTCCGGGACCTTCTCGCCGAACTGGCGCAGGTGGACCTTGCTGCTCTTGTAGGAGCAGTGCTCGGACCACATCACGGAGTACATGGCGAGCTCGGCGCCGGTGGGGCGGCGGCCGAGGATCTCGCGGATCCGGGCGTACTCGTCCTGCTTGAGGCCGAGTTCCTTCCAGGGCTGGGAGGCGTCCGGGGTCTCGGTGGCGTTCTTTACGGTGTCGAGGCTCATGCGCTGACCAGCTTCTTCAGGACCGACGTGAAGAACGGGAGGCCATCGGTGCGGCCGGTCCCGATCAGCGGCTCGACCGCGTGCTCGGGGTGCGGCATGAGGCCGACGACGTTGCCCGCGGCGTTGGTGATGCCGGCGATGTCGCGCAGCGAGCCGTTGGGGTTCACGTCGAGGTACCGGAAGGCCACTCGGCCTTCGGCTTCCAGTTCGTCGAGGGTGCGCTCGTCGGCGACGTAGCGGCCGTCCATGTTCTTGAGCGGCACGGAGATCTCCTGGCCGGCGGTGTAGTCGCCGGTCCACGCGGTGTCCGCGTTCTCCACCCGCAGCTTCTGGTCGCGGCAGATGAAGTGGAGGTGGTTGTTGCGGAGCATCGCCCCCGGCAGCAGGTGGGCCTCGGTGAGGACCTGGAAGCCGTTGCAGATGCCGAGGACGGGCATGCCGGCCTTGGCCTGCTCGATGATGGTCTCCATCACCGGCGAGAACCGGGAGATGGCTCCGGCGCGCAGGTAGTCCCCGTAGGAGAAGCCGCCCGCGAGGACGACCGCGTCGACCTGGTGCAGGTCCTTGTCGCGGTGCCAGAGCGAGACCGGCTCGGCCCCCGCGAGGCGGACGGCGCGCAGCGAGTCACGGTCGTCGAGCGTTCCGGGGAACGTGACGACTCCGATGCGTGTGGTCACCGTCAGGCCTCGACCTTCACGGTGAAGTCTTCGATGACGGTGTTGGCGAGGAACGTTTCGGCCATCTTGTGGATGCGGTCGAGGGCGGCCTGGTCGACCGGTCCCTCCACCTCCAGTTCGAAACGCTTCCCCTGGCGGACGTCGGCGATCCCATCGAAGCCCAGGCGCGGCAGTGCACGCTGCACCGCCTGGCCCTGGGGGTCGAGGATCTCCGGCTTGAGCATGACGTCGACTACGACGCGTGCCACTGGCACTCCCGATGAGGTGGTTGGTGCGAAGGCGGTTCCCTCAGCGTACCCGCCCGAAATTTCTACGCGGGTAGATATCTGCCCGGCCCGAACCCGCCGCCGTTTCGGCTTCACCAACGCTTCGCAAAATCCACCGGAAAACCACGCCCCCGGGATTGCGACGGGACACGCGGAGACAATTAACTGGGCTTCGCAATTCAATGCGAATCGCGGTACAAAGGAATCAGCCGGGATTCCAACGGTTTGACGTATTCCACCGAAACATCCACACAGGCGACATCACCGCACGTCAGCGCGCGGCGACGGCGCACGAAGGGACCGATATCCGTGGCGCAGCGCGTAGTAGTCACGATCTCCGACGACATCGATGGCGGAGAAGCGGCGGAAACGGTCACGTTCGCCCTGGACGGTAAGTCGTACGAGATCGACCTCAATGCGGCCAACGCAAAGAAACTGCGGAAGAGCCTGGCCCCCTTCGTGGCCGCCGGCCGCCGCCGGTCGCGCTCCGGGAAGGCGTTCAAGACGACGTCGATCGCGCCGGACCCCGCGGTCGTGCGGGCCTGGGCCCGCTCGCACGGGCACGACGTGCCGCCGCGGGGCCGCATCCCCAAGACCGTCTACAGCGCGTACGAAGCCGCGCACTGACCGGACGGTGGCCGTCCGGTGACCACCGGGCGGCCACCGTCCGGTGGTCCGCCGACCCGGATTTGCCATGCACCCCCTCCGATCGGCTAGTGTGTGGATCACGCCGAGGGGCGAGGCCGAAAGGCAAGAACCCCGAAGTCGTGCGGGTGTAGTTCAGTAGCAGAACACCCCCCTTCCAGGGGGGAGGCGCAGTGTGCAATCCCTGTCACCCGCTCTGCACCGCTTTACCGACCACGGTTGTGGATCAGGTAGAGTAGTGCTCGCATCGCAACGGCCCAGGTCGTAGCAGCATGCGGACGTAGCTCAGTTGGTAGAGCACCACCTTGCCAAGGTGGATGTCGCGCGTTCGAGTCGCGTCGTCCGCTCAGTGAACGAAGGCCCCGATCGGAATCCGATCGGGGCCTTCGTCATTTCCCTCCCCGCTTTCGTGTGCGTGACGCGGCGCACACCCGATGACAAATGTCATCGCGGGCCGTGACAGCGCGCACTGCCGCGCCCGCCGGGCCGCCGCGAGGCTTGAGCCATGACCACCGACACAGTGATCCAGGCCGAGGAACTGCGCCGCGGCTACGCCGGGGGCTTCGAAGCCGTACGGGGCGTCACCTTCTCCGTGACCCGCGGCGAGGTCTTCGCCCTGCTCGGCACCAACGGCGCCGGCAAGACCTCAACGGTCGAACTGCTGGAGGGGCTCGCCGCCCCGACCGGCGGACAGGTCCGCGTCTTCGGCCTCGACCCCCACACCCGGCGCGCCGAGGTCCGCCCGCGGACCGGGGTCATGCTCCAGGAGGGTGGCTTCCCCTCGGACCTGTCGGTGACCGAGACCGTCCGGATGTGGAGCGGGGTCACCACCGGCGCCCGCCCCGCTCCGGAGGTCCTGGACCTGGTCGGACTGGGCGCGCGTGCGTCCGTACGCGTCAAGCAGCTGTCCGGCGGCGAGCGGCGGCGGCTCGACCTCGCGCTCGCCCTGCTGGGCCGGCCGGAGGTGCTCTTCCTCGACGAGCCGACCACCGGGATGGACCCCGAGGGCCGCCAGGACACCTGGGCCCTCGTCCGGGAACTGCGCGCGCAGGGCACCACGGTGCTGCTGACCACGCACTACCTGGAGGAGGCCGAGCAGCTCGCCGACCGCCTCGCGATCCTGCACGAGGGGGAGCTGGTCCTGTCCGGCACCCCCGAGGAGGTGACGGCCACCCAGCCCTCCCGGATCCGCTTCACCCTGCCGGACGGCGTCCCGGCCGCCCGGCTCCCGCTGGAACTGCGCGCGGCCGCCGACGGGCAGCGGGTCGAGATCCGCACCGACCGGCTCCAGCACGACCTCGGCGCCCTCCTGCGCTGGGCCGACGGGACCGGGGTGGCCCTGGCCGGGCTCGACGCCCGCCACGCCTCCCTGGAGGAGGCCTTCCTGGAGATCGCCCGGAACCGGCGCCACACGGGCACCGGCGCTCTGGCCCACGACGACACGATGGCGGGGACCCGATGAACACCATGACCGTGAACCCCGGCCGGATCGCGGCCCTCGGCCGCTCCGAGCTGACCCTGCTGCTGCGCAACCGGGCCGCGCTGAGCGTGGCCGTGCTGCTGCCCGTCCTGATGGTGTTCGTCCTGCGCTCCTCCGTCGGCGGGGACACCGCGGCCGCGGTCGCCGAGGCCACCCTCACCGGCGGCATCGGGATGGTGCTGCTGCTCGTCGTCTACATGAACCTGGTCTCCGCGTACGTGGCCCGCCGCGAGGAACTCGTACTGAAGCGGCTGCGCACCGGCGAGGCCGGCGACCTGGAGATCCTCACCGGGAGCGCGCTGCCCGCCACCGCCATCGCCCTCGCGCAGATCGCCGCGCTCACCGTGGCGGGCGCCGCGGTACTGGGCGCGCCGATGCCCGACAACCCGGCGCTGGTCGTGGCGGGCGTGCTCGCCGCGCTCCCGCTGCTCGCCGGCCTGGCCGCCCTCACCAGCGCGGTCACCCGCAACGTGGAGACCGCGGGGCTGACCACGCTGCCGCTGTTCCTGGCGACGATGCTCGGCTCGGGGGTGTTCGCGCCGACGGACAAGATGCCCGACGTGGTGGCCTCCGTGTGCGAACTCCTGCCGCTCAGCGGTGTGATGACGCTCGTCCGCGCCGGGTGGAGCGGCGGGAGCACGGGGTACGACCTGCTGGGGGCCGCACTCACCACGCTGGCCTGGATGATCGTCACGGTGTTTGCTGTCCAGCGGTGGTTCCGCTGGGAGCCGCGCCGCTGACCAGAGCGAAGAGCCGGGGGGACGGAACGTGTCGAAGCTGACCGGGTGGTGGAAGAAGCGCAACAGCGCGGGGAAGGTCGAGCTGTACACACGCTGGTCCTTCCACCTGTTCGTGCTCATCGAGATCGTGTCCTTCGGACTGGTCGCCGTCGTCTCCAGCGCGGAGAACGACACACCGCGGCCCCTCGCACTCGCCGCCCTGGCCGTGGTCGTCGCCCACGCGGTCCTCATCGGCTTCCTCTCCTCCAGCGCCCTCGACGCCGTCTGCGGCCGCCGCGAACGCCCGGTCCGGCTCGCGGTGGTGACCACCGCCGCCACCGTCGCGGCCGTACTGCTCTTCCTGTTCCTGCGCCGGTTCGGCAGCCTCGACGAATCCGTGGCCCCCGGCCTGGTCGTGGGGGTGACCTGCTTCGGCTGCGGATCCCTCGTCCTCGCCGTGGAGAAGGTCCAGCACATGAAGTACGTACCCCTGGTCGCCGCGGTGGGCACCGGAGCGACCGTCGCCGCGCTCGGCCTGCCGCTCGGCGAGGCCGTGGGGTACTTCGTCGCCGTCCTGGTCGCCGGCGTCTTCCTCGCCTTCACCTGCGGGTTCTCCGGCTGGCTGCTGCGCACCGTCTACGAACTCGACCACGCCCGGGAAGTCCAGGCGCAGTTGGCGGTGGCCGAGGAGCGGCTGCGCTTCGGGCGGGACCTGCACGACGTGATGGGCCGCAACCTGGCGGTGATCGCCCTCAAGAGCGAGCTGGCGGTGCAGCTGGCCCGGCGCGAACGCCCCGAGGCCGTGGACCAGATGATCGAGGTGCAGCGGATCGCGCGCGAGTCGCAGCGGGAGGTGCGCGACGTCGTGCGCGGCTACCGGGAGGCGGACCTCTCCGTGGAGCTGGAGGGCGCGCGCGGGGTGCTGAGCGCGGCCGGGATGGACTGCCGCGTCGAGTACGCGACGGCCGGGCGGCAGCTGCCGGGCGAGGTGCAGTCGGCGCTGGGCTGGGTGGTCCGGGAGGCGACGACGAACGTCCTGCGGCACGGGGACGCGCGCAGCTGCCTGATCCGGCTCGCCGCGCCGGCGGACTCGGGCACGGTGACGCTGCTGGTGGAGAACGACGGGGTGCCCGAGACACCCGCCGGAATGCCCGGATCCGGCCTCGCGGGGCTGCGGGAGCGGCTCGCGGCGGTGGACGGGACCCTGCTGGCGGGGCCGGCCGAGGGCGGCCGGTTCCGGCTGCGGGCCGAGGTGCCCCTGGACACACGACGAGTGGAGGTGCGGGCGTGAGCCCCGTACGCGTACTTCTGGCCGACGACGAGCACCTGATCCGGGGCGCGCTGGCCGCACTGCTGGGCCTGGAGGACGACCTCGTCGTCGTGGCCGAGGCGGCCTCCGGGCCGGAGGCGCTGGCGATGGCGCGGGCGCACCGGCCGGACGTGGCGGTGCTGGACCTCCAGATGCCGGGCGCCGACGGTGTGAGCGTGGCCACATCGCTGCGGGCCGAACTGCCCGACTGCAAGACCATGATCGTGACCAGTCACGGGCGTCCCGGGCACCTGAAGCGGGCCCTCGCGGCCGGGGTGCGGGCCTTCGCGCCGAAGACGGTCTCCGCGCAGCGGCTGGCCGAGCTGATCCGCACCGTGCACGCCGGAGGGCGGTACGTGGACCCCGAGTTGGCGGCCGACGCGATCAGCGCGGGCGACTCCCCGCTGACCGCCCGCGAGGCGGAGGTGCTGGAACTCGCGGCGGACGGGGCGCCGATCGCGGAGATCGCGGAGCGGGCCTCGCTGTCGCAGGGGACCGTACGCAACTACCTGTCCTCGGCGGCGACGAAGCTCGGCGCGGAGAACCGGCACACCGCGGTGCGTCTCGCACGGCAGCGGGGTTGGGTATAGTGGGTGTCGCGCTACGGCGCACAGGCGGACATAGCTCAGTTGGTAGAGCACCACCTTGCCAAGGTGGATGTCGCGCGTTCGAGTCGCGTTGTCCGCTCAGCTGGCGAAGGCCCCGATCACCGATCGGGGCCTTCGTCGTGTCAGCTCCAGGTCTGACCGGTGAGGCGCTCGTAGGCCTCGACGTACTTGGCGCGGGTCCGCGCCACGACCTCCTGCGGGAGGACCGGCGGCGGGAGCTCGCCCTTGGAGTCCCAGCCGGAGGCCGGGGAGGCCAGCCAGTCGCGGACGTACTGCTTGTCGAACGAGGGCTGGGTGCGGCCCGGCTGCCACTGGTCGGCCGGCCAGAAGCGGGAGGAGTCCGGGGTGAGGACCTCGTCGGCGGCGACGAGCGTGCCGTCCTTGTCGAAGCCGAACTCGAACTTGGTGTCCGCCAGGATGATGCCGCGCTCGCGGGCGATGTCCCGGGCCCGCCCGTACACGGCGAGGGTGGTCTGGCGCAGCAGCGCCGCCGTCTCGGCGCCGGTGGTGCGGGCGACCTCCTCGTAGGAGACGTTCTCGTCGTGGTCGCCGACCTCCGCCTTGGCGGCCGGGGTGAAGATCGGGGCGGGCAGCTCGGAGCCGTCCACCAGGCCCTCGGGGAGGGCGAGTCCGCAGACCGTGCGGGTCTGGACGTACTCCTTGAGACCGGAGCCGGTGAGGTAGCCGCGGGCCACGCACTCGACGGGGACCATGTCGAGGCTCTTGCAGACCAGCGTGCGGCCCTCCCAGTCGGCGGGGGCGCCGGCGGGCAGGTCCGTGCCGATGACGTGGTTGGGGACCAGGTCGGCGAGCTGGTCGAACCACCAGAGGGAGAGCTGCGTCAGGATGCGGCCCTTCTCCGGGATCTCGGTGGGCAGCACCCAGTCGGCGGCGGAGATCCGGTCGCTGGCGACCATCACGAGGTTGCCGTCCTCGTCGCGGTAGAGGTCGCGGACCTTGCCGGTGTGGAGGTGGTGGAGGCCGGGCACCTGCACCGGCTCGGGCTTTTCGACGAATCCGGGCACGGGTTCTCCCTGTGGTTCTGTACGAGCGCGGGACCATTCTCCCGCACCCGTCCGCGAACGGGGACAACGGGTCCGGTCAGTCCCGCTTGCAGATCCGGTCGAGGAGGTTCGCCGTCGCCCGCTGGACCCGCTCGTCCACGTGCCCGGGGCGGTCGAGTGCCGGGGACCAGGCGAAGGTGCCGGACGCGAAGACCAGGGAGCCGCTCGGGGCCCGGTACAGGGAGGTCTCCTGGTGGCGCTTGGCCCCCTCGCCGTCGAGGTACGGGGAGTGGGCGAGCAGGATGCGGTCCTGGTGCTCGGGGAGCTGGGTGCGCGGGAAGTATCGGTCGGCCTCGCCGGCCACCAGCCCGTCGAGCTCGTCGTTCTCCGCGGCGCCGGTGGAGTCCCAGAGCCAGTGCGTGGCGTTGCGGACGACCAGCGGCGCGGGCTCGGGGACCCGCCCCGCGTACTGGATGCCGAGCAGCTGCTGTTCGGGGCGGTCGACCTCGCGCCACAGGCTGGGGCGGCCGGGGCCGCGGCGTTTTCGGCAGGTCAGCAGCCGGTCCTCGACCCCCGAGGGCGAGGGGGAGAGCTCCACCTGCCAGTACATGGTGTTGGCGGAGAGGAAGACAAGGGAGGTGCCGTGGTCGCGGGCGCGCTCGACGGTGCGGCGCATGGGGACCGACCAGTACTCGTCGTGGCCGGGGAAGACCAGGCCCCGGTAGCGGGTCGGATCGACGCGGCCGGAGTGCAGGTCGCGGGTGTCGGCGTACGCGAGGTCGTAGCCGTAGCGCTCGGCCCAGCGGATGAAGTCGTAGGCGTGGCCCACGTGCAGCGGCAGGCCGGCGCCCGCGTAGGGGCGGTCGAAGGAGACGGTGATGGCCGCGTCGCGCTCGCCGAGCAGCCGGCCCTGCTCGTCCCAGGCGTGGTAGAGGCTGGCGCCCGTGCGGCCGTCCTCGGGGTAGAGGTTGTAGGCCTGCCAGGTGATGTCCGGGAGCAGCAGGAGGAGGTCGGCGGGGTGGTCGTCGCGGACCGTGAAGGGGATGTGGGAGCGGTATCCGTCGGCGGTGGTGAGGACGGCCACGTAGGCGCCGATGCTCCAGTACGAGGGGACCTGGAGCCGCCAGGAGAGCCACCAGTGGTGGCAGGAGACGGTGCGGTCGGCGGTGAGCGGGGGCGGCTGGACGATGCCGGACAGCCGGGGGCTGGTGGTGATCTTGGAAGCGCCGTCGCCGCCGTAGTGGCCGATCCGGTAGACGTCGACGGAGAACTGCTGGGGCGGGTCGACGGTGACGTGGAAGTCGATGGCCTCGCCGGGGGCGACGGCTCCGGTGGAGGCGAAGCCCTTGATCTGCCGGTGCACGTCGTCCGCGGTGCGGGGGCCGCCGCCCCGGGGGCTCTGGGCGGGGACGCGGGGGCGGCCGTCCGGGCCGTGGCCCGGGGTGGCGACGGCGGGGTCCACGTACCAGGGGACCACCTGGCCGGTGTCGTCGAAGTACAGCTCGCTGCCCCGGAACCAGGGCAGCGGGCCCTGCCCGAAGGGGTCGGTGACCGCGTGCGCGAGCGCGCCCGACTCCCAACGCCGGATCTGGTCCGCACCCATACCGCTTCCCTCCCTCGCTCCCCCGAACGCCTTTGCTCCCGTCAGGTGCGCGGCGGCATTTCGGACACCTTTCCGCGACCGGTCCCAAGCACATCACATAACGCACTCACTCCGTCACCGTTCGTCGTGAATTGACGTGAACGGAACGCGGGGGGCGGGCGGGCGCTTCAGAGGAGGCGTACGGGCTTCTCGGGGCGCACGCCGAGCTCCGCGAGCCAGTCGCGCAGCGGCGCCGGGTCCCCGTCCTCGACGAGGGAGAGCACGCGTGGGGCGAGGTCGGCGCGGCGCTCGCCGCCGACCAGCAGGACGGGGCCGTCCAGCCAGTCCATGCCCGGGCCCGCGCCGGCCGAGTCCACGGCGGCGCAGCAGACGAGGGCGGTGACGTGGTCGGCGAGCAGGTCGCGCCCGCTGCGCGGGGGCTGGAGCGGGAACAGCGGCAGCGTGTCCGCGCCGCCGCGGGGCTGCGGCCTGGCGGCTCCGGCGGCGCGCTCCTCCCGGGCCAGGTCGCCGCTGAGCCGCCCGGCGAGGGCCTCCCCGGCCGCGCCCTCCCCGGCGGGGTCGGTGAGGTAGCCGAGGACCCGCTCCAGCGTCGCCCCGCCCGGGGGAACCGGTCCGCCCGCGCCGGGGGCCCGGTCCGCGGCGCGGGCGGCGGCGGGGGCGGAGGGGCCGCCGGGGGCACCCGGGGCACCGCTCACGGAGGCTCCGGCGGGGGCGGGGGCGCCCGTGGTGACGGGCACGGGCTCCGCCGGGGCCGCGGGGGCGTCCGGCCGGGGCCGGCCGGCGGCGGGCGGTGCCAGCTCCGCCGGGACGGACAGGGCGTCCAGGGCGGCGTGCAGGCGGGCCGCCTCGGTACGCCACTTGCGGTCCACGACCTCCTGCGGGTACGCCGCCCAGTCCACGGGGGACCAGTCCGGGCCCGCCTCGGCCGGGCCGCCGTGGAACAGCCTGGCCGCCAGCAGGGAGGCGGCCTCGTCGACCACGCCGGGCTGCTCCAGCAGGTCGCAGGCGGGGCGCTCGCCGAGCCGCGAGGTGAACCCCTCCGCCAGCCGGTCCCGCCGGGACAGCTCGGTCAGGGCGGAGACCACCCCGGCGTCCAGGTGCGCCGGCCAGCGGCCCATCCGCCAGGCGGGCAGCGCGACCCGGGTCAGCAGCCGGTCCCAGCCCGCGTAGGCGAGGCCGACCTGCTCCTGGGCGACGATGCGCAGGCCGTAGTCCACACCCTGTGCGCGGTCGGAGGCGGCGGCGGCCACCCCGCGCTCCATCTCGGCGGCGTCCGTCCGGCACAGCCGCAGCAGCAGCCGGGCCGGGCGGCCGATCCAGCCCAGGCCGGGCCTGCCGCCGATGTCCGCCGCCGCGTCGAGCCCGCGGACGAAGCCGCGCGCGTCGGCTATGTCCGGATGCGCGGAGGGGCCCGTACCGGCGACGACGGGCGCGAGGACGGCCCGCAGCTCCGCGACCCGCATCCACCACAGGAAGGGCGATCCGATCACCAGGACGGGGGCCGCGCCGGGCTCGGACTCCGGTCCGGTGCCCGTGCCCCTGCCCCGGCGGCGGTGGGCGGCATGGGTGCGGTCCTCCAGCCAGCTGTCGCAGTCCGGGGTGAGGGCTATCGCGGAGGGCGCGGGGACGTCCATCCGGTCTGCCAGGTCCCGCACGAGGCGGTAGAGGTCGGGGGCGGCGGCTTCCGGCAGCGGCACCGTCGGGGTCACGGCGGGACCCGCGCGCAGCACCACCGCGCCGAATATCCCGCCCGCCAGCAGCACCAGGGCGGCCACCGCGCAGACGGCCAGGGTCACCGCCGGCCAGGGGTCACCGCCCAGCCGGCCCGTCATCCGGGCGGCGACGAGCACCACCGCGAGGGCGGCGGGCAGCAGGACGGCGGCCGTGGCCCTGCTGCGGACCCGCAGCACGGCGAGGGCCCGTGAACGCGCGGACGGCGCGCCCACTTCTGCGATCGAACCGGTTCCGGACACGGCCGGACCTCACCCCCTCTGCCCTGCGGCGGCTTTGCTCACTCCCCCACTGTGACACCCGCCACTGACATCGCAATGCCGGTGGGCCATGTGCCGGAATGCTTGCGCCGCACCCTAGTTGGGGCGGGCGCGGACGTCAGGCAGTCCGGGTGACGATCACCCGATGGAATGGCTTTGGCTAAAGGTGGCTGCGTTCGAAGGCGGCCGGATGCAGTCGCACGCGTACGCACGCGCGGACCCGGTGCGCTTCTCCGCACACCGGGCCCGCGTCATGACGGCCGTGCTGGTCAGCGGCCTTCGGCCGCCTTGGCGGCGATGTCCGTGCGGTGCTGGGACCCGTCGAGCTTGATCCGCCCGACCGCCTTATACGCCTTCTCGCGCGCCTGCGCCAGGTCGGAACCGGTCGCCGTCACCGACAGGACGCGACCGCCCGCGCTGACGACGGCGTCGCCCTCGCGGCGGGTCCCGGCGTGCAGCACGTACGCGTCGGGCGCGTCCTTCGCCGCCACGTCGCCGAGGCCCTCGATCGGGTCGCCGGTGCGCGGGGTATCGGGGTAGTTGTGCGAGGCGATGACCACCGTGACGGCCGCGTCGTCGCTCCAGTTCAGCGCCGGGAGGGAGTTCAGGGTGCCGTTGGCGGCGTTCAGCAGCACGCCGGCGAGGGGGGTGCGCAGCCGGGCCAGGACCACCTGGGTCTCGGGGTCGCCGAAGCGGGCGTTGAACTCGATGACGCGGGTGCCGCGGCTGGTGATGGCCAGGCCCGCGTAGAGCAGCCCGGAGAAGGGGGTGCCGCGGTGGCGGAGCTCGTCCACGGTCGGCTGGAGCACCAGCTCCATGACCTCGTCGACCAGCTTCGGGTCCGCCCATGGGAGCGGCGAGTACGCGCCCATGCCGCCGGTGTTGGGGCCCTGGTCGCCGTCGAGCGCGCGCTTGAAGTCCTGGGCGGGCTGGAGCGGCAGCACGGTGACGCCGTCGGTGATGGCGAAGAGGGAGACCTCGGGGCCGTCGAGGTACTCCTCGATGACGACGCGGTCGCAGGCCAGCGCGTGGTCGCGGGCGACGGCCCGGTCCTCGGTGACGACGACGCCCTTGCCGGCGGCGAGGCCGTCGTCCTTGACGACGTACGGGGCGCCGAAGGCGTCGAGGGCCGCGTCGACCTCCTCGGCGGTGGTGCAGACGTAGCTGCGCGCGGTCGGGACCCCGGCCGCGGCCATGACGTCCTTGGCGAAGGCCTTGGAACCCTCCAGCCGCGCGGCCTCGGCGGACGGCCCGAAGACCGGGATGCCGGCCGCGCGGACGGCGTCCGCCACGCCGGCGACGAGGGGGGCCTCCGGGCCGACGACGACCAGCCCGGCGCCGAGCTCGACGGCGAGGGCGGCGACCGCCGCGCCGTCGAGGGCGTCGACCGGGCGCAGCTCCGCCACCTCGGCGATGCCGGCGTTGCCGGGGGCGCAGTACAGCGCGGAGACGTCGGGGTCGAGGGACAGAGAGCGGCACAGGGCGTGTTCGCGGGCGCCGCCGCCGATGACGAGGACCTTCACGCCGCCCAGGGTAGCCCGGACGGCGCGGCCGGTTTCGTGCGGCCACCCAATCAGCGGGGGCTACTCGTTCGTGTATTCCTCCACAACGGTCGCCCCGAGCTCGCGCACGATCAGGTCGTGTCCGGTCAGGGCGCTGTCGACGAGGTCCGGGTCGTCCTCCTCCGGGACGTCGTCCTCGGGGGCGACCGGCGGCGGCGCCTGCTGCACGGGCGGCTGCGGGGCGGGGGCCGCCTGCGGGGGCGGCGGCTGGTACGCGGGCGGCTGCGGGACCTGCTGCGACGGCGGGGCCTGCGGGGCCGCCGGGGGCGGGCTGTAGGCGGGGGCGGCCGGCGCGGAGTAGGAGGAGTACGAGGAGGGCGCGGCCGGGGCCGGCCCGCCGCCCCCGACCACGGCGTCGATCTTCCAGTTGACCTGGAACTGCTCGGCCAGGACCGCCTTGAGGACGTCCTCGCTGCCGCTGCTCGCGAAGTTGTCGCGGGCTCCGGCGTTGGGGAAGCCGAGCTGGAGGGTGGTCCCGTCGAAGCCGGTGACCTGGGCGTTCTGGCTGAGCAGGATCCAGGTGAAGCGGCGGCGGTTCTTGACGGCCTCCAGCACGCCGGGCCACATCGCCTGGACCTGCCCGACGCCGACCGCCATCTCGGCGGAGGGCGCGGCGGCGGCCGGGGCGGCGGGAGCGGAGGCCGCCGGGGCGGGGGTGGGTGCGGGGGCGGCCGGGGCTCCGCTGCCGGGGACGGCGGCGGAGGGCCAGGCCCCGGCGGCGGGCGTGGCCGGGGCGGCGGGCGCGGCGGACGCGGCCGGTGTGGAGGCCCCGGGCCAGGCGCCGGGGGCGGGTGCCCCGCTGCCGGGCTGCGCCGCCCCGGGCCACGCACCGGGCGCCTGCGCGGGAGCGGCGGCGGCCGGAGCGGGGGCCTGGACGGGCGCGGGCGCCTGGGCGGGCGCGGGCGCCGGAGCCGGGGCGGGAGCCGGCACGGGCGGCACCTGCGCCGGCGCCGCGGCGGCGTCCGGCCCGGGTCCCCGTACGGCGGCACGCGCGGCGGCGACCCCGCCGCCGGGACCGGCCGGGGCCATGCCGTGCGCCTCGGGCGCGGGCACGTAGCCCATGGCGGGCGCTGCGGCCGGCGCGGCGAAAGCGGCGGCGGGCGGCCCGCTGCGCTCCAGCCGGTCCAGCCGGGCCTGGAAGGAGCGCTCGTCGTCGAAGGCGGCCGGCAGCAGCACCCGGGCGCAGATCAGCTCCAGCTGGAGCCGGGGCGAGGTGGCGCCGCGCATCTCGGTGAGCCCGGCGTTGACCAGGTCGGCGGCGCGGCTGAGCTCGGCGGCGCCGAACACCGACGCCTGGGCCTGCATCCGTTCCACGACGTCGGCGGGGGCGTCGATCAGCCCCTTCTCCCCGGCGTCGGGCACGGCGGCCAGGATCACCAGGTCGCGCAGCCGCTCCAGCAGGTCGGCGACGAACCGGCGCGGGTCGTTGCCGCCCTCGACCACCCGGTCGACGACCTCGAACGCGGCGGCCCCGTCCCCGGCGGCGAAGGCGTCGACCACCGAATCGAGCAGCGACCCCTCCGTGTACCCGAGCAGGGAGGTGGCCATGGCGTATGTCACACCCTCCTCGCCGGCACCGGCGAGGAGCTGGTCCATGACGGACATGGAGTCACGCACGGACCCGGCACCGGCGCGCACGACGAGCGGCAGCACGCCGTCCTCGACCTTGGCGCCCTCGCGCCCGCAGACCTCGCCGAGGTAGTCGCGCAGCGTCCCGGGCGGCACGAGCCGGAAGGGGTAGTGGTGCGTCCGGGAGCGGATCGTCCCGATGACCTTCTCGGGCTCGGTGGTCGCGAAGATGAACTTGAGGTGCTCCGGCGGCTCCTCGACCACCTTCAGCAGGGCGTTGAAGCCCGCCGAGGTGACCATGTGCGCCTCGTCGATGATGTAGATCTTGTACCGGCTCGACGCGGGCCCGAAGAAGGCCTTCTCGCGCAGGTCACGGGCGTCGTCGACACCACCGTGCGAGGCGGCGTCGATCTCGATGACGTCGATGGACCCCGGCCCGTTCCTGGCGAGGTCCCGGCAGGACTGGCACTCCCCGCACGGATCCGGGGTGGGGCCCTGCTCACAGTTGAGGCAGCGCGCCAGGATGCGCGCGCTGGTCGTCTTGCCGCAGCCGCGCGGGCCGCTGAACAGGTACGCGTGATTGACCCGGTTGTTCCGCAGGGCCTGCATCAGCGGGGCAGTGACATGCTCCTGCCCGATGACCTCGGCGAACGACTCGGGGCGGTAGCGGCGGTACAGCGCAAGGGACGACACGTCTACGAGGTTATCCGGGCCCACCGACAACCACGGCCCGCCGACGCCCCGGACCCGCCCCGGAACGCAAAGCGCCCCTCACGCACCCGCCAGAGCCCACTTACCCTTGCTGCCTTCCGGCCCTGGGGGAGTTGGGTGAGATAGCGCCACGTGAGGGGCTGGGCCCCACCCTAGCGGATACGGGGCCCCGGAATCGAGCCGGACCCCTCCCCGGATCCACCCGGGACCGCCGGCCGGGATCGTGTTCGCGAGCACCCCTCAACGTCTTGTATTGTTTGCGGCGGAGGATTCGCCTAGAGGCCTAGGGCGCACGCTTGGAAAGCGTGTTGGGGGCAACCCCTCACGAGTTCGAATCTCGTATCCTCCGCACTCGCCCGCAAGGGCAACCGAAGGACCCGACCGCTCAGCGGCCGGGTCCTTCGCCGTTCCGCGGCCATGCCACCCCAGACGTGGGATCAAGCGCCCGGCCAGTTCCCCTGCGCGGTCACCACGGGAAGCCCTCGGCGCAGCCGTACGCGACGAAGGCGCCGGCCATCAGGACGGCGGTCGCGGCCAGGCCCCGCCGGCGCCACTCCGGGAAGGCGCACAGGGCGACCAGGCCCGGGCCGGCGGCCAGGGCGGCGAAGCTCAGGAGCGAGGGCTCCGGGTACTCGCGGACGGAGAGCGGGGCCAGCAGCGCCAGGGCGTACATCTGCAGGGCGAGGCAGGCGGGAACGGTCGCCACCCTCGGCCGGACGTCCAGCAGGCGCAGGGCGACCACGTAGAAGACCGCCGTCACGGCCAGCCACGAGGCGAAGGCGATGAACTGGAACACCGGCAAGCAGATCGTGGGGCCGGATTCGCAGCGGCCGTCCTCGGTGGCGCCCCACCACCACAGCCCCATCGCCAGGTATCCGGTGAACAGACCGGCGAGGGTGCTGCCCACCACTGAGTAGATCTTGTCCATGCGTCAGACGCTCCCAGTGCGGGACCGACGCGTCCTGAGTACGCGTACTCAGAAGTGGCCACTTTCGTAGACACTGTCTACTCCCCGGCGTCGACAGTGCCCCCGTCGGCGCCGGGCGGCTCAGGTCCCGCGTCGGCGCAGGGACTCCTGGGCGGCGACGTACTTCAGCATCAGGCGGGCGAAGTCCAGCCGTTCGCGCTCGCTCCAGTCGGCGGTGACGTACTCGAAGGCCGAGCGCTGGTGCCTGCGGAAGCGGGCCATCAGCTCCTCGCCCTCGGGGCTGAGGTGGAGGACCGTGCGGCGGCCGTCCCGCTGGGAGGCGGCGCGGACCAGGTAGCCGGCGGAGATGCAGTCGGACACCATGCGGCTGGCCACCGAGGGGTCGGTGCCCAGGTGCGCGCCGACCGCGCCGACGGTGACCTCGCGGGCGCCGTCCTGCCCGATCTCCAGGACCACGTTGAGGACCAGGGTCCGGCCCAGGTCCTTCTGGGAGATCGGGTTCTCGACCTCCAGGAGCGAGGAGCGCCGCAGTTTCCCGAACGCCGGGCCGACGGCGTTCAGGAGGTCCTCGTCGCCCATGTCCGCCGCGTCCGCCTGCTGCTTCGTCATGACCCTCATCGTACATACGTGACTGTCGGCAAACATGTGTTGACCCGAAAACGTGTGCATGCAAGCATGCATATGTCAGCGGTCAGGCAATGACGGCCGCCCTCGCGAACGGAGAACCCATGAGCACCCTCGTCACCGGCGCCCGAGGCAAGGTCGGCCGGGCCCTCGTCGGCCGCCTGCACTCCGCCGGACACGCCGTCCGCGCCGCCAGTTCCCACCCCGCGCGGCTCACCGTCCCGGACGGGGTCGAGACCCGTGAGCTCGTCCTCGACCGTCCCGAGACCTTCGCCGCCGCACTGGACGGCGTCCGGCAGGTCTTCCTCTATCCCGAGCCCGCCGGCATCCAGGAGCTGATCGCCGCCGCCGAGGCCGCCGGCGTCGAGCACGTCGTCCTGCTGTCCTCGTCCTCCGTCCTCGCCCCGGGCGCCGCGCACGACGCGCTCGCGAGCCACAGCCTGGAGGTCGAGCGAGCCCTCACCGCCTCCGCCCTGACCTGCACCTTCCTGCGCCCGGACGCCTTCGCCAGCAACTCCTTCGGCTGGGCGTACCCCATCGGCCGGTCCCTGCCGCTCCAGCTCGCCTACCCGGACGCGCACATCGCGCCCATCCACCCCGAGGACATCGCCGACATCGCCTTCGAGGCCCTCACCGGCGACGCCCTCACCGGCCGCCGGCTCACCCTGACCGGCTCCGAGTCGCTCACCTTCCGACACCAACTGGCGGTCCTGGCCGACGCGATCGGCCGCGAGATCCCCGTCGAGCAGATCACCCGCGCCGAGGCCGAGCGCCAGATGGGCGCCCACATGCCCGCCCCGATGGTCTCCTCGCTGCTCGACCTGTGGGAGGCCGCGAACCACGGCCCCGCCACCGTCGCCGACACCACCGAGACCCTGCTCGGCCGGCCCGCCCGCACCTACGCGCAATGGGCCCGCGAGAACGCCGCCGCCTTCACCGGCCACTGATGACACCCGGGCGCAGGCCCGCCCCTCACGCCCCTCCTTCACCACCACACGCCGTGTCACGGAACGTGACCTCCGCCTACCGTCGGTCATGACAGCTGGCCGGGCGGGAAACGAGGAGGAAGCGGATGAGGAACCGGATGAGGAACCGGATGGGTGTGGGGACGCGGAGGGGAATGGGGACGCGGGCGCGGAGGGCGGCGGGGCTGGTCGGCGCGTGCGCGGCGGCCGTGGCGCTGGCGCTGGCGGCCCCCGGTACGGCACAGGCGGCCCAGGGCGTCCTGTTCATCGACGGCGCGCCGAACGAAGCCCCCAGCGGCTGCTTCCCCCTGGGCGACTTCGCCCCCTCGGAGGTCGCCAACTTCACGAACGGGGTGGCCTGGGTGTGGGACGGCGCGAACTGCGACGGCCGGGTGGTGCACGCGATCCTCCCGGGCCGGATCGCGATCGGTCACGGCCGGAGCCTGTTCATCGAGTAGGACGCCGCAGGGCCTCCAGCGCCCCTCCCCCTGGGGCGGGCCGGCCTGCGCAACCGCGCCCGTACCGGGCGCGGTTGGGTACGCGTACTCACGACACCGCGGCCGTCCGGGCCGACGCTGGAGGCACACCACGCCCCAGGGAGAGCCGATGAACGCGCGCACGCTGATACGCCTGACCTTCGCCAATCCCGCCTCGGCGGTCTACCTCACCCTCGTCGCCGGGGCCATCGCGGTGGCGACGGGCATCACCCTCTTCGGTCAGGACCCGGGGTTCGTCTGGATCTGGCCCACCCTCGTCACCGCCCCGTCCTCCTTCGCCGCGACGGCCGTCGGCATGCTGCTCTGGGGCGCGTCGAAGCCTCCCCTGTGGTTCTCCGCCGGTGTGCTGGTCGCCTGTGGCCTCGTGCAGTCCGCGGCGCTGGGCGCCGCCTGGGAGGCCGTCCGGCGCGGCCGGCGCCACGGCCGGCCGCACGGCCGACCGTAGGCACCAGGCGCCCCGCAAGCCGGGCGGCCTAGCCGAAGCTCGGCATCTCCCCGGCCGTCGTCGACAGGTCGATCACCGCGAACGCCGCCCCCTGCGGGTCGGTGACCGCCGCGAAGCGGCCGAAGGGGCTGTCCATCGGCCCGAAGTGCAGCTGCCCGCCGTGCTTGCGGGTCTTCGCGACCGCCTCGTCGCAGTCCGGCACCGCGAAGTAGACCTGTACGTAGGAGGGGATCTCCGGCGGGAACTCCTCGCCCATCCTCATCCGGCCCAGCACCGGGTTCTGCGGACCGCCCACGCTGAAGACCTTGAAGTCCATCCCGGCCGCCTCCGGGTCGTCACCGGGGTCCATCTGCTGCGACTCGTACGGGAAGACCTGCGAAAGGAAGGCGTCCGCCTTGTCCGGCTCGCGCGTGAACACCTCCGCCCAGGCGTACGCACCGGCCTCGCCGAGCTTCTCGAAGCCCTTGTGCTCACCGGGCTGCCAGACGCCGAAGACCGCGCCGCTCGGCTCCTTGGCGATCGCCATCGTCCCGAACGAGCCGACCTGCATCGGCTCCATCATCAGCGCGCCGCCCGCCGCCCTGATCTTCTCGGCGGTGGCGGCGGCGTCGGACGAGGCGAAGTAGAGACACCACTGCGAGGGGGCGTCACCGCCCGGCATCGGCGGCACCACGGCCGCGACCGCCTTGCCGTCGGAATAGGCCTGCGTGTAGTTGCCGTACTCGCTGCTGGCCTCGCCGAAGGTCCAGCCCAGCACGTCGCCGTAGAACTCCTTGGCGCCCTCCACGTCGGAGAACATCGCGTCCACCCAGCACGGGGCGCCTTCCGGGAACTCAGCCATGGTCGATCGACTCCTGTGTCGTCTGCCGTCCGTACGCGTGCTTGTCCTGTCGCTCCCACGCTAGGCGGGGGGTCTGACAATCGCGCGCCGACCGGGCGCCGGGGCCGCCGCCGGGGGAGGCTTGGGGCATGGACGACATCACCATCCGGCTCGCGCAGCAGCCCGAGGCCGACGCCCTGCTCGCGCGCAGCCCGCTGGCCGCGCTCACCGGCATGCTGCTCGACCAGCAGGTGCCGATGGAGTGGGCGTTCTCGGGGCCCTGGACCATCGCCCGGCGGCTCGGCACCGACGACCTCGACGCGCACGCCATCGCCGCCCACGACCCGGAGGCCTTCGCGGCGCTGCTGTCGCAGAAGCCCGCCGTGCACCGCTACCCGGGATCGATGGCGAAGCGGATCCAGCAGCTCTGCGCGTACCTGGTGGAGCACTACGACGGAGACGCGGCCGCCGTGTGGGCCGACGCCTCCAGCGGCGCCGAGCTGCTGGCCCGGCTGAAGGCGCTGCCGGGGTTCGGGGAGCAGAAGGCGCAGATCTTCCTGGCCCTGCTGGGCAAGCGGTTCGGCGTCCGACCCTTGGGCTGGCGCGAGGCCGCCGGCGGCTACGGCCTGCCGGGCGTCCACCGCTCGGCGGCCGACATCACGGGCCCGGAGTCCCTGGCGAAGGTCCGCGAGTACAAGCAGGCCCAGAAGGCCGCCGCCAAGCGCTCCGCGTCAGCCGACGGGGCGTGAACTCGCAGCGGACAAACGGAGTTGGGCGCTCCAGGGGCACCCGTCGGCAGAGCGGCGGAGCGGTCGCCGTAGGGTCGGGATCATGACCGAGAACCTCACCCGCGCCGCGAACGCCGAAGTCATCTCCGACGGCCCCGGCAGCTTCATCACCCTGCTCACCGACACCCCCGAACTCACCTGCAACACCGCACGCTTCGAGGTGGGCGCGGCCGGGGCCCCGGTGCACTTCCACACCAAGGCCACCGAGTTCTTCCACGTCACCGACGGCCGGCTCGACGTCCTCGTCGGGGACGAGGTCCACACCCTCGCCAAGGGCGACTTCATCAGCATCGCCCCCGGCGTGAAGCACGCCTTCGCCCCGGCCGCCGGCCACACCGCCGAGGTGTTCGTCGGCTTCACCCCCGGCATGGCCCGCTTCGACTACTACCGCCTCCTCGGGCGGGTGCGCGCGGGCGAGGCCACCGTGCAGGACATCATCGACAGCCAGCCCACGTACGACAACCACTACGCCGAGAGCGACGCCTGGGCCGCCCGGCCGCGCAGCACCGAGGCGTAGACCTCGTCGGCGTCGAGCCGCCGCAGCTCCTCCGCGATCAGCTCGGCGGTGCTGCGGATCTTCAGCGCGACCTTGCGATCGGGCCAGCCCGGCAGCACCAGCGTGGCCAGCGAGCCGGTCGGGCGGTCCACGACCACCTCGCCCACGGAGGTCTCCAGCCGGACCCGGGTGATCAGCGGCCCGTCCGAGGCCACCCGCGCCACCGGCACGCCGAGGCGGTCCTCCAGCCAGCGCGCCAGCAGCTCGGCGCTCGCGTTGTCGGGCTCGCTCTCCACCGCGCCGCCGGTCACCGGAAGCGGCTTCTGGTCGAACGCGCAGGCCAGCAGGGAGCGCCACGGCGTGAGCCGGGTCCAGGCGAGGTCGGTGTCGCCGGGGGCGTACGAGGCCGCGCGCGCGTCCAGCACGCCGAGCGGGTCCGGGGCCTCCTGCGCGTCGGTGATCCGCCGCTGGGCCAGCGCGCCCAGGTCGTCGCGGGCGGGATCGGCGGGCGCCTCGGCCGGCCACCACGCCACCACCGGCGCGTCCGGCGCCAGCAGCGGGAGCACCACCGAGCCGGCCTGGGTGGTGAGTTCGCCGTGCAGGCGCAGGATCACCGTCTCCCCGGACCCGGCGTCCGATCCCACGCGCAGTTCGGCGTCGAGCCGGGTCCGGCGCCGCCGTTCCGGGCCCCGGTGGGTCCGCTTGATCACCGCGATGATCCGGCACGGGTGCTCCCGCGAGGCCTCGGAGGCCGCGCGTACGGCGTCGTAGGCGTGCTCCTCGTCGGTGACGATGACGAGGGTCAGCACCAGCCCCATGGTCTGGCTGCCAACGGCCCGGCGGGCGTCGAGCAGCGCCCGGCCGATCTTGCTGGACGTGGTGTCGGTGAGTTCGGTCCGCATGCCCCGAGTCTGTCAGCGCCCGCCGGGTGCCCGACAGCCGGTTCGCTCGACTCCGTCTTGAGGGCGACCGTGGCGTCCCCGGTCAGCGGCGGCGGCGCGCGGTCCCGAAGACCGACCGGGAGATCTCCCGTCCCAGCTGCGTCCCGATCGACCGTGCCAGGGAACGGAACAGCCCGCTGCCCACGACCTGTTCGGCCAGGGAGGGTTCCGGTTTCGGGGCGGAGCGGGCGGCCCTCGCCGCGTCCTTGGCCTGCTTCTCGGCCTCCGCCGCCGCGGCGGCCGCCTCCGCCGCGGCCTCCGCGGCGGCCTGTTCTGCGGTGATCTTCTCGTACGCGGACTCGCGGTCGACCGGCTCGGCGTAGCGCGCGTACAGCGGTGAGGACGTGACCGCCCGGTCCAGGGCCTCGGCGCCGACCGGCCCCATCAGCGACTGCGGTGCGCGCAGCCGGGTGGCGGCGACCGGGGTCGGGGCGCCCTTCTCGCTGAGCACCGTGACGACGGCCTCGCCGGTGCCGAGCCCGGTGAGCGTCTCCTCCAGGTCGTAGGGGGAGTTGGGGAAAGTCTTCACCGTGGCCTTGAGGGCCTTCGCGTCGTCGGGGGTGAAGGCGCGCAGGGCGTGCTGGACGCGGTTGCCGAGCTGGGCGAGCACGTCCGCGGGCACGTCCTTGGGGGTCTGGGTGACGAAGAAGACGCCGATCCCCTTGGAGCGGATCAGCCGGACGGTCTGGGTGATGGATTGCAAGAACGCCTTCGAGGCGCCGTTGAAGAGGAGGTGCGCCTCGTCGAAGAAGAACACCAGCTTGGGCTGTTCCAGATCGCCGACTTCGGGAAGTCCTCCGTAGAGGTCGGCGAGCAGCCACATCAGGAATGTGGAGAAAAGCTGCGGTTTGTCCTGTACTGCCGGGAGTTCCAGGACGGAGACCACTCCGCGCCCGTCGGCGGCCGTCCGGAGCAATTCACTGGTGTCGAATTCGGGCTCGCCGAAGAATTCCGCGGCGCCCTGCTGCTCGAATGCGGTCAGAGCGCGCAGGATCACCCCGGCGGTCACGGTGGAGAGGCCGCCGATTCCCTTCAGCTCCGGCCTTCCCTCGTCGGACACGAGGAAGGCGACGACCGCCCGCAGGTCCTTGAGGTCGATCAGCTCCAGGCCCTTGGAGTCGGCGTAGTGGAAGATCAGGCCGAGGGACTGCTCCTGCGTCGGGTTGAGCTGGAGCACCTTCGACATCAGCACCGGCCCGAAGGCCGTCACGCTCGCGCGGACCGGGATCCCGGGGCCGATCCCGCCGAGGGAGTAGAACTCGGCGGGGTACGCGGTCGCCTCCCACTCCTGCGCGACCTCGCCGGCCCTGGCCGCGGTCCGCTCGTTCGCCGCGCCGGGCGCGGAGATGCCGGAGACGTCGCCCTTGATGTCGGCCAGGAAGACGGGCACGCCGTTCGCCGACAGCTGCTCGGCGATCAGCTGGAGCGTCTTGGTCTTGCCGGTGCCGGTCGCCCCGGCCACCAGCCCGTGCCGGTTGAGCATGGCGAGGGGGATCCGGATCTGCCGCTCGGGCAGGCACTTCCCGTCCCAGAGCAGCGCTCCGAGGTCGAGCGCCGGGCCGGTGAAGGCGTACCCGGCGGCGATCGCGTCGACGGCGGGGGCGGGCGCCCCGGACGGTTCGGACGGGTCGGCCGGAACCGCCGGGCCGGTGCTCTGGCTCATGCATCCCTCCCGGAATAGGCCTGTCTGCCACTTTTGCACCGACAGCGCGAGGCTGCGCCCGGAGGCACCGGCCCGGTAGGCTTTCCGTGTGATCTTCAAGCGCATCGGAAACGGGCGGCCGTACCCCGACCACGGCCGGGAGAGCGTCCGGCAGTGGGCGGACGTCGCGCCGCGCCCGGTACGGCTCGACCAGCTCGTGACGACCAAGGGGCAGCTGGACCTAGAGACCCTGCTCGCGGAGGACTCCACCTTCTACGGGGACCTCTTCGCCCACGTCGTGAAGTGGCAGGGCGACCTCTACCTGGAGGACGGGCTGCACCGCGCCGTGCGCGCGGCCCTCCAGCAGCGCCAGGTCCTGCACGCACGCGTCCTCGAACTGGACTGATTGCGCCTTTCGGGTCTGCCTTACCCGATCAACAGATCATTTCGTAGGCATCGTTCCGGTACGGCACTACGCTGCGCCCATGAGCATGCTCACTCCCCCCGGCATGGGCGGAAAGTACCGCGTAACGGGAGCTGCCTACCCCCGTATGAGCCGTCCCCGGCGGCGTCGGAAGATCGTCCTCGCCCTGCTCGGATCCGTCCTGGCCCTGGCCCTGCTGGGCTACGGGGCGCTGCAGCTCATCGACGTGTTCGGCGGCGACGACAGCGGCAAGCGCAACACGGCGGCGTCCGACGGGAACTGCCCCACGGCCTCCGCCAAACCCGCGAACGCCGTGAAACCCGCCACCGCCCCGGACGCGGGCCCCGCCGTCTCCAAGGCCCCCGCGGTCGCCCTTCCGCAGCCCGGCCAGATCACCGTCAACGTCTACAACGCGACCCCGCGCGCCGGCCTGGCCAAGGCCGTCGGCGACGAACTGAAGAAGCGCGGCTTCGCCGTCGGCCACGTCGGCAACGCCCCCGCCGACTTCGACAAGAAGGTCCCCGGCGCCGGGATACTGCTCGGCTCCCCGCGGACGGACAAGGCCGCCTACTCCGTCCTCGGCACCCAGCTCGCCGGGGTCACCACCCAGACCGACGCCCGCGAGGGCGCGGACATCGACCTGATCCTCGGCGACTCCTTCAAGGAGCTCAGCACGAAGGAGGACGCGGACAAGGCGCTGGCCGTCCTGGCCAACCCCGCGCCCACGCCCGCGCCCTCCGCGAAGTGCTGATCCCCTGAGGGTCCTCTCGAGGGTCCTCTGACAGGAGTACTGCTACTCGGCCGAGCCGTACATGCGGTCGCCCGCGTCGCCCAGGCCCGGGACGATGTAGCCGTGCTCGTTGAGCCGCTCGTCCACGGCGGCCGTCACCACCGTCACCGGCGTGCCCGCCAGCTCGCGCTCCATGACCTCGACGCCCTCCGGCGCGGCCAGCAGCACCACGGCGGTCACGTCGTCGGCGCCGCGCTTGATGAGCTCCTGGATCGCGGCGACCAGCGTGCCGCCGGTGGCCAGCATCGGGTCCACCACGTACACCTGGCGGCCGGAGAGGTCCTCGGGCATGCGCGTCGCGTACGTGGAGGCCTCCAGGGTCTCCTCGTTGCGGACCATGCCCAGGAAGCCCACCTCGGCGGTCGGCAGCAGCCGCACCATGCCGTCCAGCATGCCGAGGCCGGCGCGCAGGATCGGGACGACCAGCGGGCGCGGGTACGACAGCTTGACGCCGGTGGTCGGGCCGACCGGGGTCTCGATGTCGGACTGCTCGGTGCGCACGTCGCGGGTGGCCTCGTACGCGAGCAGCGTCACCAGCTCGTCGGCGAGCCGGCGGAAGGTGGGGGAGTCGGTGCGCTTGTCGCGCAGCGTGGTGAGTTTGTGCGCCACCAAGGGGTGATCGACGACCTGCAAACGCACAACATCCTCCAAGACTCAGCCGGGCTTCGACCTGCGATCAGCGAACTGCGAGACCCTGCTACCTGCGAAAACGGCCGCCTGTTCGCGACCCACTGGCAAAAGGCTACGCGCTGTGCGCACCGCCGCGCGTCCGCCGCGGGCCCTGAGATGCGGCCCGCCGCCGCGCCCAGCACGCTGGACTGGTGACCAACGGACTGGTGATCGCGGCCGTCGACGGATCCGAGCACAGCCTCCGCGCCCTGGAGTGGGCCCGCACGGCCGCCCTGCGGCACGGCACCGGCCTGCTGGTCGCCCACGTGCTGCCCGACGCCGCCCAGCTGTACGCCGGCCGCCGCTCGGCCCTGCACGACCCGAACGAGCCCGAGGAGTACGCGGACCCCGTGGGCGACCGCGTGCGCGCCATCCTGGAGGCCTCCCCCGAGCGGCCCGCGGAGGTCCGCTACGAGGCCCTGGAGGGCTCGGTCCCGGAGGCCCTGCGGGTGATCAGCGCCGAGGGGGCGCCCCGGATGCTGGTGATGGGCTCCCGAGGACGCGGCGGGTTCGCCACGCTGCTGCTCGGCTCGAACAGCAGGGCCGTGGCCACCACCGCCTCCTGCCCCGTCGTGGTGGTCCCGCACGCCGACCGCGACGCGGCCGCCGGGCCCTCCGGGGAGGCCGCGGGCGCCTCGGCCGGCAAGGTGGTGCTCGGGCTGCACGTCACCGAGACGCCCGAGGACGTGCTCTCCTTCGCCTTCGCGGAAGCCGCCGCACGGGGGACCACCGTCCAGGTGGTCTCGGCGTACGCGATCCCGCCCGGCCCGGCGAACCTGCTCGGCGGCCCCTTCGCCGTGATCCCGCCCGAGGCCCTCGCCGACGAAGGGGACTCCGTGCCGGCCGAACGGGAGATGCTGCGGGCCCAGACCCGGCGGCTGGAGGCGGTGCGCCGCCGGTACCCGGACGTGCCCGTCGAGCAGGCCGCCGAACCCGGGAACGCGGCCGGGCGGCTGGTGGACGCGTCCCGGTCGGCCGCGCTGGTCGTGGTGGGCCGCCACCACCCGCGCGTACGGTCCCTGCTGATCGGGTCGGTCGCGCACGCGGTGCTCCAGCACGCGCACGGCCCGGTGGCCGTCGTACCCGCCCTCACCGACACGGACGCCGAGGACTGACCCCTGAACTGGGGCGATCTGCGCGCCCTCGGCATCAAACGCGCCGGCCGGGGGAAGGGGGGATCCGGGGGGTCTGCTCCGTGACGGCGGAGGAGGACGACCGGACCAGCCTGGGGTGGTGCCGATGCCCGAGACGCAGTCGAACGACACCGACGGGAGAGAGGCGTACGAGGCGCCGGAGACGGCGGCGCAGCGCAGGGCGCGACGCGCGCAGTTCCTGCGCGATCTGAACGAGGCCAGGGAGCTGCGCGACCGGGTCCAGCCCCGGCGCGCCCGAGCGGCCCGGATGCGGCAGCAGATGCGGATGCGCACCTTCCGCTGGTGACCGGGCGACCGGGCGGGGCCGGGGCGTGCCACGCGGTGCGCGGCCCGGCCCACCGGCGTGCGCTCCGACGGCCCCCTGACCGGGCGCGAGGCCGGGTGCGCCGTCGGCGCCGCGACACGGCCGCCGCGCGGAAGACCTCTCGCAAAGCCGCTGTTTCTGCCACGATGCCGATTGGGCGGGGTGCGGACGGCAAGCGTCACGGCCGTGCACACCCCAACCTCCGGCCGGGGGGATCTCCAACCGGCACGCCTATGACCAGTGGGAGAGTCACGGTGTATTTCGCCGCACTGCTCGCGCGCACCGAAGACGGGTGGGAAGCGAGCGACATGGAACTCGACGACGTCGAGTCCCTCAGTGATCTGATCGATCTCGCACGGTCCGCCGCTGTCGACGACGACACGGTGGTCGCCCTCATCGAGCAGGAGGACGCCTGGTTCGGCGTCATCCGCGTGGACGGAGAGGAGGACCCCCGCTACTTCGTGTCGAACGCCTCCGTGGCCGACCGCAGCTCCTACGGATCGATGCTCACGAAGGAGCTGCTGGGCACCGACGAGGAGGACGACGGCCTCGACGTACTGGACCTGGACGGCACCGAGGACGGCGAGGAGGAGCCGGTCGCCGCCTACGCGGACGAGGAGGACGGCGCGGACGAGGAGCCGCGCGCCGGCTCCGAGCCCCTGCCGGCCGGTCCCCTCGGCGACCCCCGGCTGCTGGACGACCTCGGGGTCGGCCACAAGGAACTGCTGACCCTCGACGGAGACGCCGTCACCGAGATCGCCGACGCCCTCGGCGCCACCGACGTGCTGGAGGCCGTCCGCTAGTGATCACCGAGCACCACTTCACGTACGGCCCCGATCCCGTACGGGATCCCTGGCGGGACTCCATGCGCCTGGCGCTGGAGGAGGCCGCCCTGGCGGTACCGGCCGGCGACGTGCCGGTCGGTGCCGTCGTGCTCGGCCCCGGCGGGGAGCTCCTCTCCACCGGGCACAACGAACGGGAGGCCGCCGCAGATCCCACGGCGCACGCCGAGCTGCTGGCGCTGCGCCGGGCGGCCGCCCGGCTCGGGGAGTGGCGGCTGACCGGGTGCACCCTGGTGGTGACCCTGGAGCCGTGCGTGATGTGTGCGGGCGCGCTGGTGCAGTCCCGCGTGGCGCGGGTCGTCTACGGCGCGGGGGACGAGAAGGCGGGCGCGGCCGGGTCACTGTGGGACCTCGTACGCGACCGCCGGCTCAACCACCGCCCCGAAGTGATCCGCGGGGTACTGGAGCAGGAGTGCGCACGGCAGCTCACGGACTTCTTCCGGGATCTGTGAGCCCCCCGCGGGAGCCTTCCGGGAGGGGTGAGCCAGGCCACGTCCTGCGGATTTGCAAAGCACTCCCCACCTTGGGCTAGGATCTCTCTCGGTGGTGTGTCCGAGTGGCCGAAGGAGCTCGCCTCGAAAGCGAGTATGGGGCAACCCATCGGGGGTTCAAATCCCTCCACCACCGCCACTGAGAGCCCCGGTTCGTACGAACCGGGGCTCTCGCGCGTGCCCGCCGTGACCGGCCGCCCGCTCGGCCGTTGTCACGGCATGACCAAGACCCAGCGCATGCTCGCCGCCTTCGCCCTCGCGGGGGCCGCCGCGGGCCTCGCCGCACCCGCCGCCTCCGCCGCGCCCCTGGACGCGGCCCCGCTCAGCCTCCCGGATCTCCCGGCCGCCGCCCCGGGCATGCCCGCCGGCGCCCAGCCCTCCGTCCCCGAGATCGGCGGGCGGCTCAGCCAGGGCGCGAACCAGCTCAACCAGCTGATGACCCTGCCCGACCAGCTCTCCCCCGTGATCGCGCCCGTCCAGCCGGTCCTGGGCCTCGCCGGCGCCATCCAGTAGCACCCGGCCCCTCCCCGCCCGCCCCCGCCCCGGACGCGAAGAAGGTCCCGACCTGGGTCGGGACCTTCGACGGTGGGGACGGGGGAAGTGGCGACCGGGGGGACAAGCCACTTCCCCCGACGGGGACGGAACCTGCCAGCCCGAGCCGCAGTCAGGGGGGAAGCCCGCGGCTCGGACCCCGCAGTGAGGTCCTGTCCCTCACCCACCGGTTTCCTGCCAGAACCGGTGGGCTCGTGTTCCATCCTGCGCCCGCCCCGACCGGGCAACCCAGCGGCAAAGGGCCCCAACCACCGGGTCATTGGTCCTTAAAGGACAGGTGAGTGACCAAACCTGACCGGTTAGACTCACCCGACTTTGCAGCGCCGGTTGGGGAGGCCGACACCGTCCATGGACACCAAGAAACTCATCACGGGCGTCCTCACCGTGTTCGTCCTCTTCGTGATCATCACCCAGCCCAAGCGGGCGGCGGAGATGGTGGGAATAGGCTTCCAGGGCATATCGGATGCCGCCTCCGGCATCGGCGAGTTCATCACCGAACTGGTGAACTGAAACCGCACGCCGAAGCGATTTTTGGACTTCCGGGTCCCCCACTCCGACGGGTGGGGGACCTTTCGCGTTCACGGTGGGGGGAGCCGGTAAAAGGAATACCCCTAAATGCCCAACTTGCCCTCAACACGGCTATATACGGTGCTTGCACATAGTGCACATCTCTTGTGATGCTATGACCGCTTTTGACCGATGAGTTGATCGAAGGGGTGGCGTGACCGTGCCGGCCAGTACTGCGCCTCAGGTGCCTCCCCAGCAAGAGCTCCGCCCGCACGAACCGCGCCACCAGGAGCCGCGCCCGGCGGAGCCCCGTACGGCCGAGCCCCGCGCGGCCGAACCCCGCGCGGCCGAACCCCGTACGGCGGAGCCCCGCGCGGCCGAACCCCGTAGCGCCGAGCCCCGCCCGGGCGGCGCCCTTCCGGGGGAGCCGCGCGCGGGGGAGCCGCGAACCGGGCCCGGGCCGCAGGAGCAGCCGGCGGAGCAGTCGCAGGAGCAGCCGCAGGACGCATCCCCGGACGCGTCCCGGGAGCCGTCCCAGGACGCGGCCCCGCCGCCGCCCAGGCCGCAGGGCCGGGGCGCCGACACCCGGGCACTGACCCAGGTGCTCTTCGGCCAGCTGAAGAACCTGGAGCCGGGCACCAGCGAGCACTTCCGGGTGCGCGGGGCGCTGATCGAGGCCAACCTCCCGCTCGTCCGGTACGCCGCCGCCCGCTTCCGCAGCCGCAACGAGCCGATGGAGGACGTGGTCCAGGTCGGCACCATCGGCCTGATCAACGCGATCGACCGGTTCGACCCGGAGCGCGGGGTCCAGTTCCCCACCTTCGCGATGCCGACGGTCGTGGGCGAGATCAAACGGTACTTCCGCGACAACGTCCGCACCGTCCACGTCCCGCGCCGCCTCCACGAGCTGTGGGTGCAGGTGAACGCCGCGACCGAGGACCTCACCACCCTCCACGGCCGGACCCCGACCACTCCCGAGATCGCCGAGCGGCTGCGGATCAGCGAGGACGAGGTGCTGTCCTGCATCGAGGCGGGCCGCAGCTACCACGCGACCTCGCTGGAGGCCGCGCAAGAGGGCGACGGCATGCCCGGGCTGCTCGACCGGCTCGGCTACGAGGATCCCGAACTGGCCGGCGTCGAGCACCGTGACCTCGTGCGGCACCTGCTGGTCCAGCTGCCCGAACGGGAGCAGCGGATCCTCCTCCTGCGCTACTACAACAATCTGACGCAGTCGCAGATCAGCGCGGAGCTGGGCGTCTCGCAGATGCACGTCTCCCGGCTGCTCGCCCGGAGCTTCGCCCGTCTGAGATCCGCAAACAGGATCGAGGCCTAACCGGATCGGGTGGACCTGTTCCAGCGTTTCCCTACAGAATCGGCTCATTCTGCTCGGTCGGTCGACTGTCGCTGGAGATACTTGTCGACATGACGCTACAGCGTGTTGCCGACATGTGACATTCTGCTGGAACCGCGTTTGCCGCAGCTCCGCCTCCGGTATTCAGGTGGAGGCTGCGTTCCTCCGACGGGCGCAGAGACGCGACCGTCCGCGACCTCAAGGGGGTGGCATGTCCGCAGAACAGGGCAGCTCCAAGGTGCTCACGCTCGACACGCGTGAGCTGCCGGCAGTGGCCGACCGCTCGGAAGCCATCGACACCCGCACCCTCTCCCGCTCCCTCTTCCAGCGACTCGCCGCCCTGGACGTGGACAGCCCCGAACGGGCGTACGTACGAGACACCCTGATCGAGCTGAACCTGCCGCTGGTGCGCTACGCGGCGGCCCGGTTCCGCAGCCGGAACGAGCCGATGGAGGACATCGTCCAGGTCGGCACCATCGGCCTGATCAAGGCGATCGACCGGTTCGACTGCGAACGCGGCGTGGAGTTCCCGACGTTCGCGATGCCGACCGTCGTGGGCGAGATCAAACGATTCTTTCGAGACACTTCCTGGTCCGTCCGCGTCCCGCGCAGGCTCCAGGAACTGCGCCTCGCGCTGACCAAGGCGAGCGACGAACTGGCCCAGAAGCTGGACCGGTCCCCGACCGTCCCCGAGCTGGCGGCCGTGCTCGGCGTCTCCGAGGAGGAGGTCGTCGACGGCCTCGCCGTCGGGAACGCCTACACCGCCTCCTCGCTCGACTCGCCCTCCCCGGAGGACGAGGGCGGCGAGGGCTCGCTCGCGGACCGCCTCGGGTACGAGGACAGCGCGCTGGAGGGCGTCGAGTACCGCGAGTCGCTCAAGCCGCTTCTCGCCAAACTCCCGCCCCGGGAACGGCAGATCATCATGCTGCGGTTCTTCGCGAACATGACCCAGTCGCAGATCGGCGAGGAGGTCGGCATCTCCCAGATGCACGTCTCCCGGCTGCTCACCCGCACGCTCGCCCAGCTGCGGACGGGCCTGATCGGGGACTGAGGCACGGAGTGGCGGGCGGGGCGAGCGGCGGCGCGGGCAGGGTTCACATTTGACATCGCGTCAGGAACACTGGCGCGATGCGAACGGGACCCCGCGCCGCCCTCGCCCTCGTCGTCTGCTGCACCGCCCTGGCCGGCCTCGCCGGCTGCGGGCAGGACCGGGACGGATACGTCGTCGTGGGAGCCGCCGCCCCGGGCCCCGAGCGGAGCGCGGGAGAGAACGTGCCGCCCCGGGGCCAGGTGGAGTTCCAGCCGCTGGCATCCGGCGGACCGGCCCCCTCCGCCGACGCCCCCGGTCCTACGCCGACCGGCGCGCCCGGGTCCCGGCCGGGCGACGGCTCCGGCGAGGGCGGAGGGACGGCCACCGCCCCGGTCGGCTCCGCACCCGCCCCCGGCACCCCGCCGGACCCGGGCACCCCGGCCACCCCCGGCGGCACCGGGGGCGCGGGCACGGGCGCCACCACCCCGGGCGCGCCCGGCACCCCGGCCCCGCCCGCCCCGCCGACCTCGCCCGGCGCTCCGGGCACCCCCGCCCCGCCCGCCCCTCCCGCCCCCAAGCCGGGTACGACGCCCCCCGCCCCGCCGGCCACCCCGGCCCGGCTCACGCTCGGCGCCCCGGTCCGCGCGGCGGCGTCCTCCCGCTGGTGCGAACGCGTCACGGTGACCTTCACCAACACCGGCACCACGGCGGCCCGCTCCGGCACGGTCGGCTTCGCGACGCACGTCATCGGCGCCCTGGGCGTCGACTGGGCCACGGTCACCACGACCCAGCCCCTGCCCGCCCCCATCGCCGGCGGCAGCTCGAAGACGCAGACGTACACGGTCTGCGTGGAGGCCTGGCGGGTCCCGCTGGGCATGCACGTGGAGACCCGGAACGTCAGCGCCGCCTGGAACTGAGACCCCCGGCCCCGTCCGTCCCGGTTTTCCGATTCCTTTACCGCCGCACCCCCCGAATTCATTTGCCTGTAGCAACCATGCGCTTCTATGGTTGCCCTAAGCAACAAGATGGGGGCGGTTCCCGGTGACCACGCAGACGGCCCAGCACACCCGCTACGAGGAGCTGGCCCGCCAGCTCACCGGAATCGGAGCGGTCAAACGCGACCTGGCCCGGATGCTGCCCCCGCACTGCCCGCCCGGCTCCGCCGCCGTCCTCACCGTCCTCGACCGGCACGGCGAGATGCGGCTCAGCCGGCTCACCGAATTCATGGCCGTCGACATCTCGGTCAGCAGCCGGCACGTCGCCCACGTGGCGCAGCACGGCTGGATCGAGCGGGAGACCGACCCCGGCGACGGCCGCTGCCGGATCCTGCGCCTCACCGAAGCCGGGCGCGCCATGCTCGCCGAGCTCGGCGCCCGCTACACCGACGCGCTGGAGAAGGCCCTGGCCGACTGGTCGGCCGAGGACATCGACGTACTGAACACCCTGCTGGCCCGACTCCGATCGAGCTTCTAGGCAAAGGAAACACATGGCTACGACCACACCCGGCGGTCTGCGGGGAGGCGGCCGGTCGGAGACCACGTCCGACGGCGCGCCCATGACCCATCCGCAGATCATGAAGGCGCTGTCCGGGCTCATGCTCGGCATGTTCGTGGCGATCCTGTCCTCCACGATCGTCTCCAACGCCCTGCCCCAGATCATCAGCGACCTCGGCGGCACCCAGTCCTCCTACACCTGGGTCGTCACCGCCGCGCTGCTCTCGATGACGGCCGCGACCCCGCTGTGGGGCAAGCTGTCCGACCTCTTCAGCAAGAAGCTCCTCGTCCAGATATCCCTGGTGATCTACGTCCTCGGCTCCGTCGTCGCGGGCATGTCGCAGAACACCGGGATGCTCATCGCCTGCCGCGTGGTCCAGGGCATCGGCGTCGGCGGCCTCTCGGCCCTCGCCCAGATCGTGATGGCCGCGATGATCTCCCCGCGCGAGCGCGGGCGCTACAGCGGCTACCTGGGCGCCGTCTTCGCCGTCGCCACCGTCGGCGGTCCGCTGCTCGGCGGCGTCATCACCGACACCGACTGGCTGGGCTGGCGCTGGTGCTTCTACGTGGGCGTGCCGTTCGCGGTCATCGCTCTGATCGTGCTCCAGAAGACCCTGCGGCTCCCCGTGGTCCGCCGCGACGTCAAGGTCGACTGGCTCGGCGCCTTCCTCATCAGCGGGGCCGTCTCGCTCCTGCTGATCTGGGTCACCCAGGCCGGGGACTCCTACGACTGGATCTCCTGGACCACCCTGGCGATGACCGGCGGTGCCGTGGTGCTCGGCCTGCTCTTCCTCCTCGTCGAGTCCCGCGCGAGCGACCCGATCATCCCGCTGCGGCTGTTCCGCAACAAGACCATCAGCCTGGCGTCCGCCGCCTCGCTGTTCGTCGGCATCGCGATGTTCTCGGGCACGGTCTTCTTCAGCCAGTACTTCCAGCTGGCCCGGGGCGAGTCCCCCACCATGTCCGGCCTCCTCACCATCCCGATGATCGGCGGGCTCTTCGTCTCCTCCACGGTCTCCGGCCAGATCATCACCAAGACCGGCAAGTGGAAGGCCTGGCTGGTCTCCGGCGGCGTGCTGCTGACCACCGGCCTCGGCCTGCTCGGCACCCTGCGGTACGACACCCCGTACTGGCACATCGCGATCTACATGGCGCTCACCGGGCTCGGCCTCGGCATGATGATGCAGAACCTGGTCCTCGCGACGCAGAACCAGGTGGCCCCCGAGGACCTCGGCGCCGCCAGCTCCGTCGTCACCTTCTTCCGCTCCCTCGGCGGTGCCATGGGCGTCTCGGCGCTGGGCGCGGTCATGGCCAACCGGGTCACCCACTACGTCCAGGACGGCCTGGCCGCGCTCGGCCCGAAGGCCGCGGCCATGGGGCACGGCGGCACCGCCGGCGGCGGGATCCCCGACCTCGACAAGCTGCCCGCGCCGTTCCGGACCGTCATCGAGTCCGCGTACGGGCACGGCGTCGGCGACGTCTTCCTGTACGCCGCCCCGAGCGCGCTGCTCGCGCTGCTGCTGGTGCTGTTCATCAAGGAGGTCGCGCTGAAGTCGAAGCCGGCCCTGCACGAGCCGGCGGCGGAGGGCGGCACCGGGGCCGGGACCGGGGCCGCCGAGGCCGCCGCGTCCGCCGGGGCCGCCGCGCAGGCCAAGGCCTGACCGGAAGCCGCCCGCAGCACGCCGTGAACGGCCCGGGCCCGGACCCCGCTAAGGGGTCCGGGCCCGGGCCTTCGCCGTGTGCGCGGCCTTGGCCTCGATGCCGGCGATCAGGACGTCGAGGGCCAGGGCGAACTCCGCCTCGGGCGCCCGCCGGACCGCACCGCCACAGCCGTTCAGGGCGCAGCCCCCGAGGAACTGGGAGACGGCCAGGTGCGCGCCCGTCCGGGCGGCGTCCACCAGGCCGGTGGACTCCAGCAGCCGGTGCAGGGCCGCGTCGAAGGCACGCGCGTGCGGGCCGATGTTCGGGTAGGCGACGCTGAGCGGGGCCACCCACGGGTGCTCCGCCAGCAGCTGCCGGTAGCCGCCGGCCAGGCTCCGCAGCCGGGCCGGCCAGCCCTCCCCGGGGGGCGGGCCGGCCGGCAGCCGCTGCTGGCCCAGGGCGCTGTCCAGGGCCAGCTCAAGCAGATCGTGCTTGGTGTCCACGTACCAGTACAGGGACATCGCGGTGACCCCCAGTTCGGCGGCCAGCCGGCGCATCGAGAACCGGCCGAGCCCCTCCGCGTCCAGCAGCCGCACGGTGGCGGCGGTGATCCGGTCCCGGTCCAGGCCCGAGGGCGCCTCACTGCGGCGTCTGCTGGGGGCGCCGGCCCGGGCGCCCAGCCACACACTGGTCCTGGCCTCGCCCGGATCAGCCTCGGTCGCCATGGAGGCACCCTCCTCACCACAAGGGGATCGGCCCGGAATGCCCGGTCCGCCCTCTTGATGCTAGGGGGTCGTCAGGTCGTAGAAGGTGGCTCCGCCGATGGTGGTGGCCTTGAAGTTCGCCTTCACCCAGCTGTCGATGGCGGAACCCGCCGCCCCGCCGGGACCTCCCGTGCCGCCGGGCCGGTTCGTGCCCGTACCCCCCTCGCCGAGGGCGTCGTCGACACCGCCCTGGGCGATGAACCAGTGGATCCTCCCCGCCTTCACGTACGCCTTGAACTGCTCCAGCGTGGGCGAGGGATCGCTGCCGTTGAAGCCGCCGACCGGCATCACGGGCGCCCCGGAGGCCAGCTGGTAACTCGCCGCGTTCTGGGAGCCGATGGTGGCCGCCGCCCAGGTGTAGCGGCCGGCACCGCTGCTCAGCGCGGCCTTGGCCTGCGCACCGACCCGGGTACCGCCCAGCAGCCCGCCGGGACCGCCGCCCCCGAAGCCCACGCGCTCACGGCCGGCCTGGCCGCCGGGGACGCCCTGGCCGCCGGGGACGCCCTGGCCGCCGGGGACGCCCTGGCCGCCGGGGACGCCCTGGCCGCCGGGGACGCCCTGGCCGCCGGGGACGCCTTGGCCGCCGGGGCCCCCGCCCGGGGCACCGCCTCCGTTCGGCCGGATCGCACCGCCGCCCATCGGGCCGCCCAGCGGCGCTCCCCCGGGGAACCCGCCCGGCGCGCCCTGGCCCGCGGGCCCGCCCGGGCCGCCCCGGAACTGCTCGGCGCCGGGGCCGAAGCGCATCCCGCCCGGACCGCCCCGGCCGCCGGCCACCGCCGGGCCGGCCGTCGGAATGGACCCGGTGTGGCCCGTGGCGACGGTGGTCAGGCAGTACGCGAGGGGGCCCGCCAGGGCCGCACCCAGTCCCAGCGCGGCCGTCGCGAGCAGCAACCGGCGCCCGAGGCGGGCCGCGAACGGCAGCAGGGCGGCGGCCAGCAGGCCCCCGGCCAGTACCGCCCAGCGCAGCCACGGCAGGTAGCCGGAGGAACGGCCGAGGAGTATGTACGACCAGACGGCGGTCAGCGCCAGCGTCCCGGACAGGGTGAGCGCGGCGGCCTTCCCGCCCCGCTCCTCCCAGAGCACCGCCGTGCCCATCCCGACCAGCGCGGCCACGCACGGGGCGAGCGCGACGGTGTAGTACTCGTGGAAGATGCCCTGCATGTAGCTGAAGACGAGCACGGTGATCAGCAGCGGGCCGCCCCAGGCGAGGAACGCCGCGCGGGCCATGCCTTCCAGGGAATCGGTGGCCCTGCGGGCCCGCCAGGTGACCACCAGCCCGGCCACCAGCAGCACCAGGGCCGCCGGCAGCAGCCAGGAGATCTGGCCGCCCACGTTCCCCGAGAACAGCCGGTCGATGCCGGTCTCCCCCCAGCCGCCGCCCCTGAGGCCCGGGCCGCCCTCGGGCATCCCGTAGCCCCCGGCCGCACCGGACACGGCGCGCCCGCCGCCGACGCTGCCCGTCTCGTCGCCGTTCAGCCGGCCGAGGCCGTTGTAGCCGAAGGTGAGTTCCAGGAAGGAGTTGTTCTGCGAGCCGCCGACGTACGGGCGGGAGGAGGCGGGCCACAGCTCCACCACGGCCACCCACCAGCCGCCGGACACCACCGCCGCCAGCCCGGCGAGCAGCAACTGCCCGAGCCTTCCGCGCAGCCGGGTCGGCGCGCAGACCGCGTACAGCAGGGCCAGCGGCGGCAGGATGACGAAGGCCTGCAGGGTCTTCGTCAGGAAGCCCAGGCCGATCGCCGCGCCGGCCGCCACCAGCCACCCCGTGCGCGCCCCCTCCAGGGCCCGGAGCACGCAGTACACCGTGACGGTCAGCAGCAGCGTCAGCAGCGCGTCCGGGTTGTTGAAGCGGAACATCAGCGCCGCCACGGGCGTGAGCGCGAAGGCGGCACCGCTCAGCAGGGCGGCCCCGGCCCCGAACTGGCGCCGTACGGCCGCGTACAGCACGGCGGTGGTGCCGACGCCCATCAGGGCCTGGGGCACGAGGATCTGCCAGGAGCCGAGTCCGAACAGCCGGACGGACAGCGCCATCGGCCACAGGGCGGCCGGGGGCTTGTCCACGGTGATGGAGTTCCCGGCGTCGGAGGAGCCGAAGAAGAAGGCCTTCCAGCTCTCCGAACCGGCCTGTACGGCGGCGGAGTAGAAGGAGTTGGCGTAGCCGGAGGCTCCCAGGTTCCACAGCAGCAGCACGGCGGTGGCGAGCAGCAGCGCCACGTATGCGGGCCGCTCCCAGCGCGGCCGCACGGCCCCGGCCCGGTGCGCGGCGGCCCCCGCGGACACGGCGGGCGGCCGCTCGGGGAAGGGGGAGTCGAGGGGGACGGGTGCGGTGGTCATCGGTGGTCGTCCTTCACGGGAGTGGCGCGCCGCTCGGGGAAGACCCAGGCGCGGAAGAGCAGGAACCGCAGCACGGTGGCGGCGAGGTTGGCGGTGATCAGGACGGCCAGTTCGGTGCTGTGGGCGGGGTTCGCGGCGGCCGTGTCGAGCGCGGCGAGCGAACCGCTGGTCAGGGCCAGTCCGATGGCGAACACCACGAGCCCCTGGGCCTGGTGGCGGACCGCCCGGTCGCGGCCCCGGACGCCGAAGGTGAGCCGCCGGTTGGCGGCGGTGTTGGCCACGGCGGACAGCAGCAGGGCGGCCGCGTTGGCGGTCTGCGGCCCGGCGCCGAGCCGGAAGAGGGAGTACAGGGCGAGGTAGCAGAGGGTGGACAGCACCCCGACCACGCAGAAGCCGAGGAGCTGGCGGGCGAGCCCGCGCGGTACCCCGGGCAGGGCCGTGCGGTCGCGCGGGTCGTCACCGAAGGGGCGGGCGAGCCGGTCGAGCGGGAGCGCTCCGACGGCCAGCGCCCGGCCCACCCGCCAGACGCCCCTCAGGTCCTCGGTGGCGGTCTTCACGATGTGGACGGTGGAGTCCGGGTCGTCCACCCAGTCCACCGGCACCTCGTGGATCCGCAGGCCGGCCCGCTCGGCCAGTACCAGCATCTCGGTGTCGAAGAACCAGCCGGTGTCCTCCACCAGCGGCAGCAGCCGCTCCGCCACCTCGCGCCGGATGGCCTTGAACCCGCACTGGGCGTCGCTGAACCGGGCGGCGAGCGAGGAGCGGAGCAGCAGGTTGTAGGCACGCGAGACGAACTCCCGCTTGGCTCCCCGTACGACGCGGGAGGAGCGGGCCAGCCGGGTGCCGATGGCCAGGTCGGAGTGGCCGGAGATGAGCGGGGCGACCAGCGGCAGCAGCGCGTTCAGGTCGGTGGAGAGGTCCACGTCCATGTAGGCGAGGACGGGGGCCTCCGAGCGCGACCATACGGTGCGCAGGGCCCGTCCGCGGCCCTTCTCCTCCAGCCGGAAGCTGCGTACTCCCTCGACCGAGGCGGCGAGCCCGGCCGCGACCTCGGGGGTGCGGTCGGTGCTGGCGTTGTCGGCGATGGTGATGCGGAAGGCGTACGGGAAGGTGCGCGTGAGGTGGGCGTGGAGCCGGCGTACGCAGGGCCCGAGGTCCTTCTCCTCGTTGAAGACCGGGATCACCACGTCGAGTACGGGCTCGCCGGGCGCGGACGCGAGCGGCGCCCGGGCCGGGAGGGCGCCGGGAGAGGTGTCGGTTGGCATGTTCCGACCCTCGCCGCACGACCTGTCACCTCGGTGTGGTGAGCCTGTGCGCCGTCTGTGAGTGCGTGCCGGGGTCGTGGGCGGCCAGCGGGAGCAGCACTTCGAAGCAGGTCCGGCCCGGCTCGCTGCGTACCCCGACCCGTCCGTCGTGCGCGCCGACCACGGCCTCGACGATGGCGAGGCCGAGCCCGGTCGATCCCGCCGAGCGGGACCGTGAGGCGTCGCCGCGGGCGAAGCGCTCGAAGACGTGGGGCAGCAGCTCGGGCGGGATCCCGGGGCCGTCGTCCTCGATCCGCAGCCGGACGGCGGATGTTTCACGTGAAACATGGGCGGTGACGGTGGTGCCGGGCGGGGTGTGGGTGCGGGCGTTGGCGAGGAGGTTCACCAGGACCTGCTGGATCCGTGCCGCGTCGGCGCGGACGGGTGCGGGCGCGTCGGGGAGGGAGAGGCGCCAGTGATGGCCCGGGCCCGCGGCACGGGCGTCGCTGACGGCGTCGACGACGAGCGGGGCCAGGTCGGTGTCCGCGAAGGACAGCGGGCGGCCTGCGTCCAGCCGGGCCAGCAGCAGCAGGTCCTCGACCAGCCCGGTCATCCGGGTGGCCTCGGACTCGATCCGGCCCAGGGCGTGCCGGGTGTCGGGGCCGGGCTCCTCCCGTCCCCGGCGGGTGAGTTCGGCGTAGCCGCGGATGGAGGCGAGCGGGGTGCGCAGCTCATGGGAGGCGTCGGCCACGAACTGCCGGACCTGCGTCTCGCTCTGCTGGCGTGCCGTCAGCGCGGAAGAGACGTGCCCCAGCATCCGGTTGAGGGCGGCACCGACCTGCCCCACCTCGGTGCGGGGGTCGGCTTCGGCGTCCGGGACCCGCTCGTGCAGGGCGGGTTCGCCACTGTGCAGGGGGAGTTCGGAGACCCGGGTGGCGGTGGCGGCGACCCGGCGCAGCGGACGCAGGGCGACCCCCACCAGGGCCTGTCCGGCGAGGGAGGCGGCGATCAGGCCGGCCAGGGTGACGCAGACCTCGACGGCGATCAGGGTGCGCACCGTGGAGTCGACGCCCTGGAGCGGGAAGGCGAGCACCAGGGTTCCGTCGGGGGCGGAGACGGCCCGGTAGGCGCCCAGGCCGGGCAGGTCGGTGTCCACGGGTCCGGTGCGGCCGGGACCGGCCTTTCGGGCGACCGCCGCGAGGGCGCCGCTCTGGGCTTCGGTGAGCAGCTCGCGGTGGTCGGGGCTCTGGCCGGACACGGGGACGATCCGGGCGCCGCCGATCACCGTGCGCGCCGCGTCGAGGCGGATCCCGGCGGCACCGATCGGGGAGCCGGGGGCGAAGACGAAGCCGAGGCCAGCGTCGCGGGCCGCCTTGGACGCGCCGGGGCCCCGGACGGCCATCTCGACGGAGGTCGTCAGCTGCTTGTCGAGCTCGCCGACCAGGCGGGAGCGCATGGCCAGGGTGGTGACGGTGCCGATGGCCGCGCCCACGACGGCGATCAGCGCCACCGCCGAGACGACCAGCCGCGTCCTCAGCGACCACGGGCGCCGGAGGGCCACTAGTCGGCGGGCTTGATCAGGTAGCCGGCGCCGCGCCGGGTGTGGATCATCGGGGGCAGACCGGTGCCGCCCTCCAGCTTCCGGCGCAGGTAGGAGATGTAGAGCTCCACCACGTTGGCCTGGCCGCCGAAGTCGTAGGACCACACCCGGTCCAGGATCTGCGCCTTGCTGAGCACCCGGCGCGGGTTGCGCATCAGGTAGCGCAGCAGCTCGAACTCGGTGGCGGTCAGGTGGACCTCCTGCCCGCCCCGGACCACCTCGTGGCTGTCCTCGTCGAGGCGCAGGTCGCCGACGGTCAGGACCGAGCCGCCGCGGGCGGCCTGCGCGGCTCCGGAGCGGCGCACGAGCCCGCGCAGCCGGGCGACGACCTCCTCCAGGCTGAACGGCTTGGTGACGTAGTCGTCACCGCCCGCCGTCAGGCCCGCGATGCGGTCTTCGACGGAGTCCTTGGCGGTCAGGAACAGCACCGGGACCTGCGGGATCTCCCGGCGCAGCCGTCCCAGGACGGCCAGCCCGTCCATGTCGGGGAGCATGATGTCGAGGACCACCACGTCCGGCCGGAACTCCCGCGCGGCCCGGACGGCGCCCGCCCCGTCACCCGCGGTGCGGACCTCGCAGCCCTCGTAGCGCAGGGCCATGGAGAGCAGCTCGGAGAGCGAGGCCTCGTCGTCGACGACGAGGACCCGGCAGGGTCCGCCGTCGGGCCGCAGCAGGGCCGTCGGGGTGCCGGTGGACGTGGACGCGTGGGAGGTGGTCGTCGCGGTCATGACCCCACGCTGGCGGCCGCCTCTGAGAGCGTTCTTGCCCCTTCCTGTGAATCTCCTGAGAAAGGGCGGTCCCCGCAAGGGTGCTCAGGGGAGGGGGAGGCCGAACAGGCGGGCGGCGTTGTCGTGGCATACCGCGCGCAGCCAGTCGTCGCCGAGGCCGAGCCGTTCCAGTGCCTCCAGCTGGTGCTCGTAGGGGTAGGGGATGTTCGGGAAGTCGGTGCCCAGCAGGATCCGGTCTCCGAGGTCGGCGAGCCGCCCCAGCTCCCCGGGCGGGAAGGGGCCGAGGCGCTCGGAGAAGTCGGTGAAGGCGATGGTCGTGTCGAGCCGCACCTCGGGGTACCGGGCGGCGAGGTCGAGGAAGTCCGTGTACTCGGGCATCCCCATGTGGGCGATGACCAGCGGCAGCCGGGGGTGGCGGGCCAGCAGCCGGGCGACCGGGCCGGGGCCGGTGTGCTTGCCCGGCGCGGGCCCCGAACCGCAGTGGACGACGGTCGGGATCCCCGCCTCGGCCAGCAGGCCCCAGACGGGGTCGAGCCGCTCGTCGTTCGGGTCGTAGCCGCCGACCCGGAGGTGCGCCTTGAAGACCCGGGCCCCGTCTGCCACGGCCTGCGCGGTGTACGCCGCCACGTCTCCCTCGGGGAAGAAGGTCGCGGTGTGCAGGCAGTCGGGGGTGCGGGCGGCGAAGTCCGCGGCCCATGCGTTGAGCCAGGCGGCCATGGCGGGCTTGTGCGGGTAGAGCATGGAGGTGAAGGCGCGGACCCCGAACTCCCGCAGCAGCGCCACCCGCCGCTCCTCCTCGAGCCGGTAGGTGATGGGCCAGGGGACGCCGGTCAGCGGACCGACCGCGTCGAAGTAGTCCCAGACCTTCGCGAGCACCCGCTCCGGCATGAAGTGGGTGTGGACGTCCACCAGTCCCGGCAGACCGAGCCGCTCGCGGAACGCGCGGACCGCTTCAACCGTTGCGGGCAAAGCCGTGGCTCCGCTCGACGGTCGCGACGTGCAGGGTGTAGCTCTCGTACCAGTGGGCGCGGCCCTGCTTCATGGCGGCCTGGTGTTCCAGGTCCTCCCGCCAGACGCGCAGGGACTCGTGGTCTCGGAAGTACGCGACGGTGATCCCCAGGCCGCCGGGGGTGCGGGCGGATTCGTAGCCGAGGAACCCGGGGTTCTCCGTGACGATCTCGTTCATCCGGGCGTTGGTCTCCGGATAGCCGCTCTCGTCGGAGGTGCGGACATTGCTGAATACGGCCATCACATAAGGCGGTTCGAACGCCGGAACGGGCTGAATGCTCATGCCCCCACCCTCGGCGGAAGGCCCTTGGCATGTCCATCGGAATCGGCCCCGGGAGGCCAAAGGGATCCAAGTTTTGACCTTGACCGGCGTCAGAACAGTCCGCCCTGCTCGGCCTCGGGCGGCCCGGGCGCGACGACGGCCAGCGGTACGTCGGTGCGGGCCCCCTCGGGGACGGCCGACAGCTCCCATCCGGCCAGCAGCCGGGTGTCCACCACGAGCCCGTCCGCGAAGTGCAGGTCGGGTCCGGCGGCCCCCGCCAGCCGCCCGACGACCGTCCCGCCGGGCAACAGCTCCGTGACCAGCCGGGCCGGTTCGGGCAGCCCGGCCAGCCCGAACGCCCCGGCGTGGTCGATGACCTCGCACCCCACCCGCTCCAGCGACTCCGGCCACCCGGGCAGCGCGGCGGCCCGCGCGTGCAGCTCGGCGACCTCCCGGGCGCGCTCGGGCTCCGTCGGCAGCCGGGCCCGTACGGCACGCTTGCGGGCGTACGCGATCCGGTCGGGCACCCCCAGGGCGGCCCGCAGCAGCTCCTCGGTCCGGCGCGCCGCCATCAGCGGCCCTCGCCCCAGCCAGGCCCAGGTGACGGCCCCCTGCTCCAGCAGCCGGACCGGGCCGCGCTCCTCGGCGGTGATGCCGACCTTGACCATCCCGGGCCCGAACCACGCCAGGTAGACGCGGTAGGTCCGCGGGTCGGCCGCGTTGGTGTCCGCGGCCACCGAGAAGGACCGGTCCAGCCGGGCGCACTCGGCGCACTGGGCGTTTCCCGCCCGGCCCGGCACCGGCCGCGCCACCGGGCACGGGGTCCGCTTCCCGGCCCGCCACACGCCCAGGCAGTGGCGCTCGCCACGGGCGGTGAAGGCCAGCCGCTGCCCCGGGGTGAGCGGGCTGCCGCGCTCCCCGCGCCCGCACCACCCGATGGCGGGACCCTCCGCGCTCCACCGGATCCCGGTGCACCACCAGCCCGAGGCGGGGGCGGTCACAGCGGGAGCGGCCGCTCGAAGAAGGTCTCCAGGACCACGGTGGCCTGTGTCCCGCTGACCCCGTCGATGGCGTAGAGCCGCCGCAGGACGTCCTGGAGCTGCTCGGTGGTGGCCGTGCGCACCTTGACCAGCACCGAGGCGCTGCCGGCGATGATGTGCGCCTCCTGGATCTCGGGGATGGCGGCGAAGTCCTGCGCCGACTCGCCCATCCACGCGTTGGAGTCGACCATCACGTAGGCCAGCACCCCGCTTCCGACGGCGGCCGGGTCCACGTCGACGGTGGTCCGCCGGATGACCCCGCGCTCGCGCAGTTTGCGTACGCGCTCGTGGGTGGCCCCGGCCGAGAGCCCCACGGCCGCGCCGAGCGCCGCGTAGGACTGTCCCGCGTCCTGCTGGAGGCGCAGGACGAGCGCCCGGTCGATGTCGTCCACGCCGTCTTCCTCCCGTGGGCCCGCCGGCCCGTCGAGCCCCTTGGGCCGGTCGAGCCCGTCGGCTCTTGCGAAGACGGTACCTGATCCTGCAATCTCACCATCACACCGAACACCATTCGGCGCTTAACCAATCTGGGGGAATCATGTTGGGCATAGCTGACCTCACCTTGTACGAGATCCTGGACGAACGCTTCCGTACCGGGCGCTGCGCCAACGGAGACGCCCGCCTGGAACGGCTCTACGACGACTGCCGCTGGGCCGAAGGCCCCCTGTACCTGCCCGCCTGGCGCCAGCTCGTGTGGAGCGACATCCCCAACGACCGGATGCTGCGCTGGGACGAGGCGACCGGCGCGGTCTCCGTCTTCCGCTCCCCGGCCGGCCACTCCAACGGCAACACCCTCGACCGCGAGGGCCGCCTGATCACCTGTGAGCAGGGCAACCGGCGCGTCACCCGCACCGAACCCGACGGGAGCATCACCGTCATCGCCGACCACTTCGACGGCAAGCGCCTCAACAGCCCCAACGACGCGGTGGTCCGCTCGGACGGCTCCGTCTGGTTCTCCGACCCGGACTTCGGGATCACCAACGACTACGAGGGCCGGCGGGCGCCGAGCGAGATCGGCGCCTGCAACCTCTACCGGGCCGACCCGGCCACCGGCGAGGTCCGCCTCGTCGCCGACGGCTTCCTCGGGCCGAACGGCCTGGTCTTCTCCCCCGACGAGAGCGAGCTGTACGCCGCCGACACCCGCGCCGGTCACATCCGCGCCTTCAAGGTCGGCGACGACGGCACCCTCAGCGGGGACCGCGTCTTCACGGACTGCCCCTCGGTCGACAACATCCGCTTCGACGACGAGGGCCGGCTGTGGGCGGCCGCGATGGCGTCGGGCGTGCACTGCTACGCGGCGGACGGAGACCTCATCGGCCGCCTGCGCGTCCCGGAACCCGTCTCGAACATCGCCTTCGGCGGCCCGAAGAACAACCGCCTCTTCATCACCGCCACCACCTCGCTCTACTCGCTGGTGCTCTCGGTGACCGGCCTCCCGCGCGTCCTGCCCGCCCGCCCCTGAGACCGTGCCCGCCTAGCGCGCGACGAACTGGGTCAGGATCGCCTGCATCTCGTAGATGTCGACCCCCTTGGTGAAGGTCTTCTCGATCGGCGCCGGGCTGCCGGATATCCATATCTTGAGCTCGGCGTCGAGATCGAAGTGCCCGGCCGTCTCCACCGAGAAGTGCGTGATGCTCCGGTACGGGATGGAGTGGTACTCCACCTTCTTGCCCGTCAGCCCCTGCTTGTCGACGAACACCAGCCGCCGGTCCGTGAACAGGATCGTGTCGCGCACCAGCAGGTACGCCGCGTGGACCTGCTCGCCGTTCCCCAGCAGGCGCGCGTAGTCCCGCTGCGCCGACGACGGGTCGACGGTGTGCGCGTTTCCGAAGAGTCCCATGAGAGCCCCCATCAAGGTTCGAACGATCTTCGAAAACCGTATCCGGGGGGCAGCGTGGTCCACGTCCCCCTCAGGAGCCATTCCGTCCCTGAGCTCTCCCGGGGGACCCCTCCGCCTTGAGTACCGTCCGGACACACGAAAGAGGCCCTCAGGACTTCTCCTGAGGGCCTCTCGGCTGTGCACTCGGCAGGATTCGAACCTGCAACCTTCTGATCCGTAGTCAGATGCTCTATCCGTTAAGCTACGAGTGCTTGGGCTTCCCGGGTTTTTTTCGCCCCGTTGGCCTTGCGAGAACAACAATACATGGACCTCGCCGGGACGCGAAATCCATTAGCCGCAACGCCTCTGACCTGCGGAAACGCCCTGGAAGAAGATCGTCCGGAGGGATCCGCGCCGCAGCGCCGGGCCGGCCGGGGTACCCATACGGGCCCGTCCCAAACCCCTCCAAGCCCTGAACGCGCCGGCCCACCGTCCACCCGGTCCGCACCCCCGCCGGCAGCCCGAACGCACCGAAGCCCCGGTCCATCAGGACCGGGGCTTCGGTGAGGTGCGGAGGCGGAGGGATTTGAACCCTCGATGGGGTGTAAGCCCCAAACCGCATTAGCAGTGCGGCGCCATAGACCGGACTAGGCGACGCCTCCAGCACACCCCCGCGTACGAAGGTGCGTGCAGATGATGACACAGCCGCGGGGCCGCTCACCAATCCGCTCCCAACGGTACAAGGAGCCAGGGCCGCAGAGCAAAGGCTTAAGCACGCAACGTCCGAGCGGGAAGGTCGTTGGTGAGGCGTACGACGTACGGACGACCTGGAGTGCCCCATGCTGCGTCTCGCCGCCTTCGCCGTCACCTCCGCCCTCGCCGCCGCGGCCGCCGGACCCCTGCCGCCCCTGCCCCTGGGGCGCCTGCTGTCCTCACCCGACCGGCTCACCATCGAGATCTCCAAGAGCGGCAACCGCCTCGTCGACGGCACGCACCGGCTGGAGTGCCACCCCGCCGGCGGTGACCACCCCTTCGCCGAGGAGGCCTGCGCCCGCCTCGACACGCTGGCCCGGCAGGGCAAGGACCCCTTCGCCGAGTCGGACGCCAAGAACTGCTCCTTCCAGTACGGCGGGTCGGCCGTCGCCCGCGTCACGGGAACGTGGCGCGGCCAGAAGGTGGACACCACCTTCCAGCGCAGGAACGGCTGCGACATCGCCCGGTGGAAGAACCTGGAACCTGTGCTTCCGGGGGAGCGTTCCTGACCTGGGACGATGCGGCGGATGCACGTTTTCCCCCGTTCATCCGCCACCCCACGGCGGGACGGTGCCCTTAGACTCCTCCCGTGACATGCCGGTAGTCGTGGTCAGGGAGGAAGCTCGTCGTGAGCAGCAGGCCATCCCGAGGCGCTGCTCGCCTCGCAGCAATACTCGACGCGCTCCCGGACGCGCTGTTGCTCGTCAACGCCAACGGCACGGTCGTCAACGCCAATTCGATCGCCCTCGAAGTGATGGAGAGCCCCGGTACCGGGCTCGTCGGCCGCGGGGTGCTCGACCTCCTGCCGGAGTTCGACTCCAAGCAGATCCCCGGCTCGATGCGCCGCCCCGGCGACCGCGAGGAGGGCCGCTCCAAGCCGAAGCGGATGACCGCGCGCCGCACCGACGGCAGCGAGTTCCCCGTCGAGGTCACCAGCGCCCACCTCGACGGCCGTGACGCCTACCGCGAGCCCCAGCCGTACACCGGCGACGAACTGCTGATGCTCGTCGTACGGGACCTCTCCGAGACCGTGGACACCGAGGCCGAGCTGGCCCGCTCCCAGCGGCAGACCGAGATGATCCTGCGCGCCGCGGCCGAGGGCGTCGTCGGCACGGACACCGAGGGCCGCGTCGTCCTCGTCAACCCGGCCGCCGCGCAGATCCTCGGATACCGCGCCACCGACCTCGGCAACCGCGAGCTGCACGGGCTCATCCAGCACTCGCGCGCCGACGGGTCGCCCTTCCCCTTCGACGAGTCCCCGCTCGCCGACACCCTGCGCAGCGGGCGCAAGCACCGGGTCCGCGGCCAGGTGCTGTGGAACAAGGCCGGGCAGGCCGTCTCCGTCGACCTGACCACCTCCCCCGTACGGGACGGGGACCTGCTCGTCGGCGCGGTGATGACCTTCACCGACCGGCGCCAGTACGACGCCCTCGCCGCGCGCCACGCCCAGCTGCTGGCCGTCCTCGGGGACTCCCTGCGCGGCCCGCTGGAGGAACTGCGCGGAGAGCTGGCCACGCTGGCCGCCGACGACGGGGGCCAGCTGTGGCCCGAGGCCAACCAGCTGCTGCACCATCTCGCCGCCGGCTACTCGCGGATGACCACCCTCGTGGACAACGTGCTGGAGTACCAGCGCCTGGACGCGGGCAGCGAGAAGCTCAAGAAGAAGAACGCCCTGATCAACACCGTCGTCGCAGCGGGTGTCGACGGCGCGGTCGAGCTGGTCGGCCCCGGGCGGGTGCAGTTCGCCGTCCACGCGCCGACGATCGAGGCCGAGGTGGACGAGGGGCGGATCGCCGCCGCCCTCGCGCACCTGATCGCGGACGTCGCCGGAGTGGACGCCACCGGCAAGACCGCCCAGGGCAGCGGGTACGGCGACTCCACCGTCGTGGTGGCCGCGGCCCAGCGGGGCGACGTCGTACGGATCGAGGTGCGCGGCCCCTACGAGGGCGGCGACCCGGTGCACGAGCCGATCGTGCGGGGCATCGTCACCGCGCACGGCGGTGTCCTGCAGACGGTGGAGGTGCCCGGCGCGCCCGGCGGGGCGTACGTGCTGGAGCTGCCGCTGGGTTCGGGCGCCGGGACGGTGACCCTGCCGGAGCCCGAGGAGCAGCCCGCGCCGGAGCCCGAGGCCGCCCCCGCGACGGTCTCCGGCGGCCGGCGGGGCCGGCGCGGGGTGGACGCCTTCCTGGAGGACGAGACCGCCGGGCCCAGGAACCCCGAGGCACGTGAGGGCGGGGGCGCGCTGGCGCTGCCGTCCGGGCGGCGCCGGGCGGAGGGCGAGGCCCCCGCGCAGGGCGTCGTGGCCGGTCCGGCGGAGCTGGCCCAGTCCCCGGTGAACCCGGCGGGGCTCGGTACCGGGCGACGGCGGGGCCGCGACGGTGACGACGCCCCGCACGACCGGCCCGTGCCGCCGCAGGGCACCGCCATGCCCGCGCTGCCGCCCGTGCCGTCGGTGCCCCCGGTGCCGGTGACCGAGCACCCGGCGGGCCGCCGCCGGGCGCTGGGGCAGGCCGGGGCGGCCGCGCAGCCCCCCGGCCCGGTGCCGGCGGCCGGGCTCCCGGCGCCCGCCGCGCCGCGGCCCGTCGCCCCCGAGGGCGGCTTCGCCCTGCCGGCCGGGCCCGCCGCGGGTTCCGGTTCCGCCGAGTCCGAGGCCGAGGGCCCGGGCGGACGCCGTGGCCGGCGGGTGCTCGGCGCGCCCGCGGAGCCCGAGCCGCAGCAGCCGGCCGACGGTGCGGAGCCCGCGCTCCCGACCGGGCGGCGGCGTGCGCTGCCCGCGACCCCCGCATGGCCGGTGCCCGCCGCGCGCACCGCCCCCGAGGACGGGGAGGCCCCCGGGCAGCCCTCCGTACCCGGTGCCCGCCGGCCGGGTGAGGCGCCGGTGGGTGCGGGGCAGCCGATCAGCGTGCGCGCTCTGGGCACCCTGGGCCAGGGCATCGCCGTGGACCCGGGCGCCGCGGGCGCGGAGGGTTCCGGTTCCGGCCGGCGCCGTCGGCTCGCCGAACCCGCGCCCCAGGGGCGGGCCTTCGCCATAGGGGCCCCCGAAGCGGGCGCCGCCGAGGGCCCGGAGCCGCTGGACGGCCCGGGGGGAGCGGTGGAGGTCGTCAACCGGCCCGTACCGCAGCCCGTGGACGACGAGCTGCCGCCGGAGCCGCTGGATAACCCGCGCCGGCTCCTGGTGTGGCCGGCCCCCGACGCGCAGACGCAGCAGGCGCTGAGCGACCGCGGCTACCGCCCGGTGGTGGTGCACTCGCGCGAGGAGGTGGACGCGCAGATCGCCGCGTTCCCCGCCGCGCTGTTCGTGGACCCGCTGACCGGACCGATCACCCGGACCGCCCTGCAGTCCCTGCGCCAGGCAGCGGTGGCCGCCGAGGTGCCCGTACTGGTGACGGCCGGGCTGGGGCAGGCCACGCGCGAGGCGGCGTACGGTGCCGATCCGGCCGTCCTGCTCAAGGCTCTCGCGGCGCGCGACAGCGAGCAGCACCCGTCCCGGGTCCTGCTGATCGAGGAGCACGACGAGATCGCCACCGCCCTGACCGCCGCGCTGGAACGGCGCGGCCTCCAGGTCGGCCGGGCGGGCGCGGACACGGACGCCGTGGAGCTGGCGAGCCGGATGCGCCCCAACCTGGTGGTCATGGACCTGATGCAGGTCCGTCGTCGGCGGGCCGGGATCGTGGACTGGCTGCGTGCCAACGGGCTGCTGAACCACACGCCGCTGGTCGTCTACACGACCGCCGGGATCGCTCCCGCCGACCTGCCGCGGCTGGCGTCGGGCGAGAGCGTGCTGTTCCTCGCCGAGCGGGCCACCACGGCCGATGTGCAGGGCCGCATCGTGGACTTGCTGGCCAAGATCGGGACCAACTAGCGATCCTGGGGCCCATGGCCATCACCGACACGTCCGAGCGCACCGTTCCCGCCGACAACGGGGAGGTCAACCTCCTCATCGCCCGGCAGGTGGAGCCCGGCCACGAGGAGACCTTCGAGGCCTGGGCCCACGGGATCCTGGAAACGGCCGCCGCCTTCCCCGGGCACCTGGGGTACGGGCTGTTCCGGCCCGCCACCGAGGGCGGCCCGTGGTTCCTGGTGCACCGCTTCCGCGACCAGGCGGCCTTCCAGCGCTGGCAGGACTCCCCCGAGCGGGCCCAGTGGTTCTCGAACTGCCTGGGCCACCACCACACCGAGATAGCCCGGCGTGAACTGCACGGGATGGAGACCTGGTTCGCCAAGCCGGGTACGACCCGGCCCGCGCCGCCGCGCTGGAAGATGGCGATCAGCTCGGGGCTGGCCATCTTCCCGATCTCGCTGGCGGGCAACGCGCTGCTCGGGCCGTACCTGGTGGACCTGCACTTCGTGGTGCGGACGGCCGCCTTCGCGGTCGTCTTCAGCACCTTGATGACCTACGTGGCCATGCCGGCGGTCAGCAGGCTGCTGCGGCCGTGGCTCACGCGCGGCTGACGTCGGCGGGGCCTGTACGCCTAGGCGAGGGTGGTGACGTCGAGGGCGCCGTCCGCGTACTGCTTGCGGATCACCTTCTTGTCGAACTTGCCGACGCTGGTCTTCGGCACGGCCTCGACGACCGTCCAGCGCTCGGGGAGCTGCCACTTGGCGATGGAGCGGCCGAGGAAGGTGCGCAGGCCGTCGTAGTCCACGGTGGCGCCCTCCTTGAGGACGACGGTGGCCAGGGGGCGTTCGCCCCACTTCTCGTCCGGGACGGCGACGACCGCCGCCTCGGCCACCTCCGGGTGGGCCATCAGGGCGTTCTCCAGCTCGACGCTGGAGATCCATTCGCCGCCGGACTTGATGACGTCCTTGGCCCGGTCGGTGAGGGTGAGGAAGCCGTCGGCGCTGATCACGCCGACGTCCCCGGTCTTGAGCCAGCCGTCCGCGCTGAACTTGTCATCGGGGCGCAGGGCTTCGCCGGACACGCCGTTGTAGTAGGAGGCGGCGATCCAGTTGCCGCGGACCTCCAGCTCGCCGGCCGACTCCCCGTCCCACGGCAGGACGTCGCCGGCCGGGCCGATGAGGCGGGCCTCGACGCCTGCGGGGAAGCGGCCCTGGGTGACCCGGTACGGCCACTCCTCCTGGGCGGTCAGCCCGGCCGGCGGGTGGGCCATGGTGCCCAGCGGGGAGGTCTCGGTCATGCCCCAGGCGTGGCAGAGGCGGACGCCGAGCTTGTCGTAGGCCTCCATCAGGGAGGGCGGACAGGCGGCGCCGCCGATGGTGACCTGCTTCATCGAGGTGAGGTCGCGCGGCTTCGCGGTGACTTCGGCGAGCAGCCCCTGCCAGATGGTGGGGACGGCCGCGGCGTGCGTGGGCTTCTCCTGCTCGATCATCTCGGCGAGCGGGCCCGGCTGGAGGAAGCGGTCCGGCATCAGCATGTTGATGCCGGTCATGAAGGTGGCGTGCGGCAGGCCCCAGGCGTTCACGTGGAACTGGGGCACCACGACCAGGCTGGTGTCGTGGTCGGTGAGCCCCATCGACTCGGTCATGTTGACCTGCATGGAGTGCAGGTAGATGGAGCGGTGGGAGTAGACCACGCCCTTGGGGTCCCCGGTGGTGCCGGAGGTGTAGCACATGGCAGCGGCCTGGCGTTCGTCCAGCTCGGGCCAGTCGTAGCGCTCGGGACGGCCCGCGAGGAGCTCCTCGTACTCGTGGACCCGGACGGCCAGCCCGTCGAGGGCGGAGCGGTCGCCGATGCCCACGACCACGACGTGCTCGACCGTCGGCAGGTGCGGCAGCAGCGGGGCCAGCAGCGGCAGCAGGGTGCCGTTCACCAGCACGACGCGGTCCGCGGCGTGGTTGACGATGAAGACCAGCTGCTCCGGGGGCAGGCGCAGGTTGAGCGTGTGCAGGACCGCGCCCATGGACGGGATCGCGAAGTACGCCTCGACGTGCTCGGCGTTGTTCCACATGAGGGTCGCGACGCGTTCGTCCTGCTGGACTCCGAGCTCGTCGCGCAGCGCGTGCGCGAGCTGGGCGCTGCGGACGCCGATCTCGGCGAAGCTGCGCCGGTGCGGCTCGGCGCCGGTCCAGGTGGTGACCTGGGACGTCCCGTGGATCGTCGACCCGTGGGCCAGGATCCGCGAGATCAGCAGCGGTACATCCTGCATGGTGCTCAGCAAAGCGTCCTCCCGGTGAGCGCTGCGGCGCTGCGGCGGCTGTCGGATGCTGCCGATTCTGCGCACGTACCGGTCGGCATGTCACTACCCGGGAGTACAAACAGGCTGGCCCATCACTGTCCGGGGCCGTTCCGTGGCCGATGTTTCACGTGAAACACGTGGGCGGGGCCGCAGCGGCACCGGTCGCCGTTCAGCGCACCGGGGTGAGCTCGGGGTCCTCGCGCAGCTTGACCAGCGCCCGGGAGACGGCGCTCTTGACCGTGCCGATCGACACTCCGAGCAGCTCGGCGGTCTGCGCCTCGCTCATGTCCTCGTAGTAGCGCAGGACGACCATGGCCCGCTGCCGGTCGGGCAGCCGGGTGACCGCACGCCACATCGCGTCACGCAGCGCCTGCGCCTCCGCGGGGTCCGTTCCCGCCGGGGTCTCGCCCTCCGGGATCTCGTCGCAGACGAACTCGTCGACCTTGCGCTTGCGCCACTGCGAGGTGCGGGTGTTGACCAGGGCCCGCCGGACGTAGCCGTCGAGGGCGCGGTGGTCTTCGATCCGGTCCCAGGCGACGTAGGTCTTCGCCAGGGCCGTCTGGAGCAGGTCCTCCGCGTCACAGGGGTTGGCGGTCAGGGAGCGCGCGGTACGCAGGAGGACGGTGCCACGGGTCCGTACGTACGTCGAGAACGACGGGTACTGCATCGGGTTCGCGGCGAGCGTGCACACAGGCGTGGTCATGGCTCCACGCTAGAAGCGGGACGCCTTCCTGGGATCGGCCCCAGGTGCCGGAGCCGGGTCCCTCTCAGGTTGTACGGCCGGGCCGCGCCCCACCTCCTGAAGGTGGAGGACGCGGCCGGCCACCGGGACCGCAGTCAGAGCCCGGCTCCCAGGACCAGGCCGGAGGTCGGCACCCCCGTACCGGCGGTGACCAGGATGTTCTCCGCCCCGGGGAGTTGGTTGACGGAGGTGCCGCGCACCTGGCGGACGGCTTCGGCGATGCCGTTCATGCCGTGCAGGTAGGCCTCCCCGAGCTGTCCCCCGTGGGTGTTGAGGGGGAGCGTCCCGGCCGCCGTGAAGTCCGCGGCCTCCCCGGGGCCGCAGAAGCCGAACGCCTCCAGCTGCATGAGGACGAAGGGGGTGAAGTGGTCGTAGAGGATGCCCACGTCGATGTCCGCGGGCCGCAGTCCGCTGGTGCGCCATAGCTGGCGGGCGACCACGTCCATCTCGGGGAGGCCGGTCAGGTCGTCCCGGTAGAAGGAGGTCATCCCCTCCTGGCGGCGGCCGGCGCCCTGTGCGGCGGCGGTGATCACGGCGGGCTTCTGCCGCAGGTCCCGGGCCCGCTCGGCGGTGGTGACGACGAGGGCCTGACCGCCGTCGGTCTCCTGGCAGCAGTCCAGCAGCCGCAGCGGCTCGACGATCCAGCGCGAGGCCGCGTGGTCGGCGAGGGTGATGGGCTTGCCGTGGAAGTAGGCGGCGGGGTTGTTCGCGGCGTGCCTGCGGCCGGTGACGGCGACGTGGCCGAAGGCCTCCGGGGTCAGGTTGTAGGTGTGCAGGTAGCGCTGGGCGGCCATGGCCACCCAGGACGCGGGGGTGAGCAGCCCCCAGGGCAGGGACCAGCCGAGGGCGGCGCCCTCCGCGGAGGCTTCGCGCTGCTGCACCCCGGACCCGAAGCGGCGGCCGGAGCGTTCGTTGAAGGCGCGGTAGCAGACCACGACCTCGGCCACCCCGGTGGCGACGGCGAGAGCGGCCTGCTGGACGGTGGCGCAGGCCGCGCCGCCGCCGTAGTGGATGCGGGAGAAGAAGGACAGCTCCCCGATGCCGGCCGCCTGGGCGACGGTGATCTCGGGGCTGGTGTCCATGGTGAAGGTGACCATGCCGTCGACGTCGGCGGGGGTGAGCCCGGCGTCGTCGAGGGCCGCGTGCACGGCCTCGACGGCGAGCTTCAGCTCGCTGCGGCCGGAGTCCTTGGAGAACTCGGTCGCGCCGATGCCGGCGATGGCGGCCCGGCCGCCCAGTCCGTCGCGGGTGCGGACGCTCATGCGGCGGCCCCCAGGGTGACGGTCACGGTGCCCGTGACGTGGTGGCCGATGCTGTTGGCCCCGACGACCCTGATCTGCGCGGTGTCCCCGTCGACGGCGGTGACCTTACCCGTGAGGGTCATCGTGTCGCCCGGGTAGTTCGGGGCGCCGAGCCGGATCGCGACCTTGCGCAGGACCGCGCGCGGGCCCAGGTGGTCGGTGATGTAGCGGCCGACCAGGCCGTTGGTGGTCAGGATGTTCATGAAGACGTCCGGGGAACCCTTCGCGCGGGCGAGCTCCGCATCGTGGTGCACGTCCTGGTAGTCGCGGGAGGCGATGGCCCCCGCCACGATCAGGGTGCGGGTGACCGGGATCTCCAGCGGCGGCAGCGCGTCGCCGACGTTCATGCGTGTTCCCCCTCGGACATCAGGTCTTCCCCTTCGGACACGGGGCCCTCCCCCTCGGATATGAGGGCGCCCAGCTCGGCCAGCAGCTCGCTGCCGCAGCCCAGGTAGGCGTCCAGCTGGCGGCCCCACAGGAAGTGCCGGTGGACGGGGTGGTCCAGGTCGGCGCCCATCCCGCCGTGCAGGTGCTGGCCCGCGTGGACGACCCGCTTGCCCGCCTCGGAGGCCCACCAGGCCGCCGTGAGCGCGTGCTCGCGGGCCGGGAGTCCTTCGTCGACGCGCCAGGCCGCCTCGTACGCGGTGACCCGGATCGCCTCCGTGTCCATGTACGCGTCGGCCGCGCGGAGCATGACGGCCTGGTTCGTGGACAGCGGCCGGCCGAACTGCTCGCGGGCCGAGGTGTGCTCCACGGCCCGGGCCAGCGATCCCGCGCAGACCCCCGCCTGGAGTCCCGCGAAGGCGGTGCGGGCGGCGCCGAGCACCTGGTCGTAGGCCTCCGGGCCGCCGAGCCGCTCCCCCCTGGACCCGTCCAGGGTGAGGCTCCCCGACGCCCAGGGCGCGGTGGTCTCCACCGGCCGGACGGTCGCCCCGGGCGCGTCGGTCCGTACGAGCCACAGGGTCCGGCCGGTGTCGGGGAGCAGCACGTGCGTGGCGTCGCGCAGCCAGGGCACGGCGGGGGCGTTGCCGGTGAGGAGGCCGCCGGGGGTGGCGGTGAACCGGCCGCGCTCGGGGAAGGCTCCGGTGGCCACGGCCTCGCCGGAGCCGAGGGCGGGCAGCAGCCGGCCCCGCTGCTCGGGGCTGCCGTGCGCGGCCACCGGCAGGACGCCGTACGCGCAGGTGGCGGCGTACGGGACCTGCGCGGTGGTGCGGCCCTGCTCCTCCAGCAGCAGGACCAGGCCGAGCAGGCCGACGTCCTCGACGGCGGAGATCAGTCCGGCGGAGGTCAGGGCCTTCCAGAGTTCGGCGTCACTCGCCGTGCCGGCGGCGGCGAGCCGTTCGTGGGTGGCGAGGTCGCGGAAGATCCGCGCGGCGAGGCCGGCCGCGGCGGCCTGTTCCTCGGTGGGGTGGAAGTCCACCTCAGCCCGCCTCCCCTCGGAAGACGGGCAGTTCGAGGGTGTCGTCGACGCGCAGGAACTCCAGCCGGACGGGCATGCCGATGCGGACCTTGTCGTAGGGGACCCCGGTGATGTTGCTGATGATCCGGACGCCCTCGGCCAGCTCGACCAGGGCCACCGCGTACGGGGGGTCGAAGGCGGGGAAGGACGGGTGGTGCATGACGACGTACGAGAAGACCGTGCCGGCGCCGGTCGCCTCGACGGTGTCCCAGTCGGGGCAGGAGCAGGCGTTGCATCCGGGCAGCCAGGGAAAGCGCAGGGTCGCGCAGGCGGTACAGCGCTGGATCAGCAGCCTGTGCTCACGGACCCCGTCCCAGAAGCCCTGGTTGTCGCGGTTGATCACGGGCCGCGGCCGGGGCGGGGCCGCCGGGCGGCTCTCGGGCCGGGCGGCGGGGGCGTATTTGAGGATGCGGAAGCGGTGGGTCCCGGCGAGTTCGCCGTTCGCCCGGACGTCCATGCGGGTGGTGACGAAGTGGCCGGTGCCCAGCTTGGTCGTCTTGCGCGGCGAGACCGACTCGATCACGGCGTCGAAGCTCACTTCGTCGCCCGGGCGCAGCGGGCGCAGGTACTCCTGTTCGCAGTCGGTGGCGACCACGGAGGTGCAGCCGGCGCCGTCGAGGAGCTCGAACAGCTCGTCGTAGGCGGAGGAGCGGTCGGTGTGGCCGGAGAGGCCGCCCATCGTCCAGGCCTGGAGCATGGTGGGCGGGGCGATGGCGTCGGGTCCGGTGTAGGCGGGGTTGGTGTCGCCCATCGCCTCGCACCAGTGGCGGATCATCGGCTCGTTGACCGCGTCCTTGGCCCGGCCCTCGGTGGCGGCGGGCCGCCCCTCGAAGGCCTTGAGCCTCTCGTGGAACGGGTCGCTCTCCCCGGCGGTCATCGCTTCCTCCCCTTCATTCCGAGCCGCATCATGGCGACGATCTCGCGTTGGACCTCGCTGACTCCGCCGCCGAAGGTGTTGATCTGGGCGGCCCGGTTCATCCGTTCCAGCTCGCCGCCGGCGAAGGCGTCCGGACCGCGTACGAGGGCCTCCTCGCCCACCGCCTCCTGGCAGATCCGGTAGACCTCGACGGTGGATTCGGTGCCGAGGAACTTCACTCCGCTGGCGTCGCCGGGGGCCAGGGTGCCCGCTCCCACGTCCTGGACGAGGCGCCAGTTGAGGAGGCGTACGGCGGCCAGCCGGGCGTGGGCCTCGGCGAGCCGGGAGCGCACCCAGGGGCGGTCGGCGGGGCGGTCGCCGGTGGCGGGGTCGGGGGTGCGGGCGTGGCGCAGGGCGCGCTCGTAGAAGTCCTCGGCCTGCATGCCGATGGCGGCGAGGGCGACGCGTTCGTGGTTGAGCTGGTTGGTGATCAGGCCCCAGCCGCCGTGTTCGGGGCCGACGAGGTTGCCCTCCGGGACCCTGATGGAGTCGTAGTACGTCGCGGTGGTGGTGAGGCCCCCGACGGTTTCGATCGGTGTCCAGGCGAAGCCGGGGCTGTCGGTGGGCACCAGGATGATCGAGATGCCCTCGTGCTTGGGCGCCCCCGGGTCGGTGCGGCAGGCCAGCCAGATCCAGTCGGCGTTCTGGGCGTTCGAGGTGAAGACCTTCTGTCCGTCGATCACCCAGTCGCCGCCCTCGCGGACGGCCTTGGTGCGCAGCGAGGCCAGGTCGGTTCCGGCTTCGGGTTCCGAGTAGCCGATGGCGAAGACGATCTCGCCGCGGAGGATCCGGGGGAGGAACCAGTCCTTCTGGTGCTGGGTGCCGTACTTCATGAGGGTGGGGCCGACCGTGTTGAGGGTGACCATGGAGACGGGGGCGCCGGCCCGGTAGGCCTCGTCGAAGAAGACGAACTGTTCGTCGGGGCCGCGGCCCTGGCCGCCGTACTCGACGGGCCAGCCGAGGCCGAGCAGGCCGTCGGCGCCGATCCGGCGCAGCAGGGCGCGCTGGGCGTCCGGGTCTTCGGGTACCCCGTCGGGGAGCAGGTCGCGGAAGTACTCGCGCAGTTCGGCGCGCAGTCGCGCCTGGCCTTCGGACGGGGCGAGGTGCACGGCGCTGGCCTCCCGGCATCGCGGCGGACGAATAAAACTGACTGTCCGTCAGATTCGCCGTGGATGTCAAGGTCGGGAGGGAGGGCAGCCGGACATGCGGAAGGGCGCCCGCGCGACCGGACCCCAGCCGGTCCGGTCGTACGGGCGCCCTCAGCGGTCAAGCGGCTCCGGGAGGGCCGCCTACCACCACGGGAAGAAGTTCACCGCGACAGCGGAGTTGGCCTGGTGGATCGCCGTGTACGCGGAGCCGTTGACCTGCGCGGTGTTGTTCTGGTTCGACGCTCCGGAGCCGGTGGCCACCTGCTGCGAGGTGGAGGAGTTTCCGCTGTTGCCGCCGCCCACACCGCTGCCCACGATGCTCGCGACGCTCGCATTCGATCCGTCGTTCGCGAAGGAGCCGTTGTCGGCCGCGGCCACCCCTCCGAAGAAGGCGGCGGCGAGGGGGAGCGAGGCGACGGCGGCGATGACGCGGGCGGTACGGATGCTTGCCATGTCTGAATTTCCTCCATGAAACCGAAGTCGGGTGTACTCCAAGGCAGTTGGCCGACCGCCTCGGTCGTTCGTGCTGCTGACGACGTCGCGAGACCAGAGTTGCCCACCGAATCCCCGGCGAACCACCCCGCAGCCTGCTATTCCCCCGCAAGCATGACCAACTACGGATAAACCCCGTTCGCGCCCCTTCCGCCCCACGCGGCGCACCCGCAACGCGCGGAACCCCGCGCACGCAAGAGGCGAATCGTTCCGTCAAACCGGCCCGCCCCGGACATGCCGAAAAGGGCCGCACTGTCCGGGAACCCCACCGTCTCCCGGCCCTGCGGCCCTGCCGTACCAAGCTTCACGCCCCCCGCGCGCCCCGGACGAACGCCGGTGCGACCCCCTGTGCCCCATCCCCGGGGGCACTGCGCGGCGCGCCTGCGCCGCATCCTTCCGTTCCTGACGCTGCTGGTCGCGCCCCCGCTAAGCGGCGAGGTCGAGCCGGCCCCGATCCGCACGGGAGGCGCGGGCGGCCTCGGAACCGTGGGCCGCGGCAGGAGCGAGGAGCTCATCGGAGGCGGCGAGCCCGTCGCGGACGGCGAACGCATCGGGGACGACGCACGCATCAGGGGCGGCGAACGCATCAGGGGCCAGGGCCGCGGCGGTGGTCGATCGCCGGACGGACGGGGCCTTGCCGTGGGCCTCGGCCCGGATCCGCTGCTTGATCGTCGGCGGGAGCGAACCGCCCCGCATCACCGCCCGCCAGGTCCGCCGCGCCACCACGGCCGGACGACGGCGCACCGCCGGCGCCACCGGAGCGGCGACCGCCTCACCCGCGGCCGCCGGGGCCACCTTCCCACCGAGGCCGAGGGCGGCCAGGAGCGCCACGAGCGCGGCGAGGACGCTGGTCCAGATCGAGGTGAAGCTGCGGTGGGTCATGACGAGCCCCTCATTTCGCGATGTTCCGACGGGCGGATCTGCATACATTCGTCATGATGTGGCCGCAACCGCACGACCCCCGCCACGCGCGCCGATCTTCTGACAAACACCACCCGGAAGGCCCAGCCCCCTTGCCGCCGGCCCCGGGGACACCGGCCGGGCGCCCCGGACACACGAAGAAGGGGCGCCCCGCGATCGGGGCGCCCCTTCGGGTCAGCGCGTGCGCTGAGGTGTGGCGGTGGGTGTGGGATTTGAACCCACGGTGACTTGCGCCACGACGGTTTTCAAGACCGTTCCCTTAGGCCGCTCGGGCAACCCACCTGGCCGGTACAGAGTACCGGGATGTCGGGGTGGGTGGGGTGGGAGTTGCGGTCGGGCGGGTCAGGAGGTCTGGGCCTTGTCGTAGGCGGCCTTGGCCTCGTTGCCGAAGTACGGGCCGAACATCGTGTTGGGCAGGAAGTTGTAGCCGAAGCTGTTCACCGAGACCTGGGTGCCCAGGCCCGTGGACTCGTTGAAGTCCTGGAACCAGGGGCCGCCACTGGAGCCGCCCGTCATGTTGCAGGCCATGCTGTGGTCCTTGGTCAGCAGGAAGTCCTTGCCCGTGTTGGCGCTGCAGTAGACGAGCTTGGTGCCGTCGTACGGAGCCGCCGCCGGGAAGCCGAAGGAGTACATGCGCTTGTTGTAACCGCCGTTGAAGAGGATCCCCTGCGCGCCGACGGCCTGGCTGAGCTTCTGGCCGTTCAGCGGGGCGACGACGGCGAGGCCCACGTCCATGTTCATGTCCTCGCTGGCCGCCCACTGGTCGGTGGCGAAGGTCTTGACCGCCGACCACTGGCCGTACGGGGCGTTGCCGTTGGCGTACGCCGGCACGAAGATCCAGTTGGTGTGCCAGGCGCCCTGGTACTTCACGCAGTGGCCGGCCGTGATGACCGTGCTGCCGTTCTGGCTGGTGACCGAGTCGCCCGAGCAGGAGGCCGTACGGCCCTGGAAGGTGAAGAACACCCGGCCGGAGGTCCTCACCACCGCCCCGCCGCCCGTCCAGGCGCCGCCCGCCTGCGGGAACGCCATGACGGACGAGGGGGAGGTCGGGGGCACCCGGGTGGGGAGGGCCGCCTTCACCGGCGCCGTACGCGCGCCGCCGGGAGCCGCCTCCAGGTCGAGCGGGGTGGCCTGACGCATCCGCTCGGCGGTCCAGAAGCCGGGGGTCTGCCCGGGCCGGAACGAGGAGGGCGGCTCGGCCGCCGCCGAAGGGGAGGCCGCCGTCAGGGCCCCCGCGAGCAGGGCGCCCGCTGCCAGGAGGACGGACAACGCCGTGCGATGACGATTCACGCAGGACTCCTTCTGCCGTGCCCGTGGCCGGAGTGACCCGGGCAGGGGTGGGGGTGAAGAGCTGTCGGTGCGGATCGGCTGTTCGGCTTGCGGGGGCAGAGTCGCACGCGGGCCCGGAGATGTCAGGGGGCGGTCCGGACGTTCGGTCGGTTCCGGCCAGGAAATGGCCAACTCGCCCCGGGTCCCGCCGTCATGTGGTCACGAGGACACCGGCGTACGAAACCCCCGCCACCACCACCCAGGCTCCGAGCCCGAGCAGTGCGGCGCGCCCTCCGGTGCGGGCCAGGGTCGGCAGGTGGACCGCGCTGCCCAGCCCGAACAGGGCGGCCGCCAGCAGGGCCTCCTGGGCCGTGTGCGCCCAGTCCAGGGCCGCCCCGGGCAGCAGACCGGTGGCGCGCAGCGCGGCCGCCGCCAGGAACCCGGCGACGAACAGCGGCACCGGTGCCGGACGCCGCCCCGAGGCGGTGCGTACGCCGCGCCGCCGGGCCCGCATCGAGAAGGCCACCGCCGCCACCAGGGGGGCCAGCAGTGCCACCCGCATCAGCTTGACCAGCACCGCCTCGCCCAGTGCGCCGGGGCCCGCGGTCTGGGCCGTCGCGACCACCTGGCCGACATCGTGGACGCTCGCCCCCACCCACCGCCCGAAGGCCGGGCCCGAGAGCCCCAACGGGCCCTGGAGGAGCGGCAGTACCGCGATGGCCAGCGTTCCGCACAGGGTGACCAGTGCCACCGAGGCGGCCACGTCCTCCTCGTCGCTGCCGGAGACCTCGCTCACCGCGCCGATGGCCGAGGCACCGCAGATCGAGTACCCGGTGGCGATCAGCAGGGGCTGGTCCCCCGGCAGGCCGAGGCGGCGGCCGAGCCAGACCGTGCCGAAGAAGGTGGCGGCGACCACGGCGCAGACCATCGCCACCGTCGCCCAGCCGAGGCGGAGCACCTGGTCCAGCCCCAAACCGAGGCCCAGCAGGACGATGCCGATGCGCATCAGCCGCCGCCCGGCCAGCGACAGACCCGGGCGGGCCGGCCCGCGCACGACGGTCCGTACGCCGGGAAGGTGGGCCACGGCGATCCCGAGCACCACCGAGGCGGTCAGCATCGGCACGCCCGGCACCAGCCGGTGCACGCCCCACGCCACCAGCGCGCCGGCGGCGGCCATGCCCAATCCGGTCCAGGGAGTGGGTGTTTCACGTGAAACATGGCGGACCGCCGCGCTCTGGGGGCGGTGGAGGAGGGCCATCAGTCGACGGGGAGCGTGTAGACGCGGCGGATGCTGGTGCCCAGGCGGGAGACGTCGGCCCCGTAGACGTGGATGGATATCGCCGTGCCGGTACAGGAGTTGCGCACCTTGTGGATGTCCCCGGGCGGTGCGAAGCCGCAGACCTCGCCCTGGGCGTTGACCACGTCCTCGGTGGCGACCAGACGGGCGGCGTCGGGGCCCGGGGCGAGCCGGTAGCGGCGCTCGCTCTCCTCGCCCTGGTGCACGCCCGCCACGCACCACGAGACGTGGTCGTGGATGCAGGTCTCCTGGCCGGGCATCCAGACCAGGGCCACGACCGAGAAGCTGCCGTCGGGCTCCGCGTGAAGGATGTGCTGCCGGTAGTGCTCCGGGTCGCCCTCCTGCTGCTCGGCGGTCAGCAGGTCGGCCGCGCCCAGGTGCGGGGCGAGCCGTTCGCCGACCAGGTAGGAGGTCAGGTCGGGGGCAAGTCCCCGGTCCACGACGGAGCGGATCTCGGTGACGAGGGCGGCCATCCTCGTGGTCGTACGGGCCGGCGTGGTGGTGGTCATACAAGCAGCGTCGGACGGCGCATCCATCACGTCCAACGACAGTTATGACCTGAAATCCCAAGCAGAGCTTATGGATTGAGGACCGCTGGAGCCGTCGGATCAGCAGCCGACGCGGTTCGAAGCGACCCTCTTCAGCTCGTCCAGCACCACCGCCGTCGCCGGGATCCGCAGGTGGTCCCGGTAGACGTACGCGGCGATGTGGCGGCGGGCGGCGGGCTCCAGCACCCGCCCGCAGACCCGGCTGAGGGAGAGCGAGGGCAGCACCAGAGCGGGCATCATCGCCACGCCCAGCCCCTGTGCGACCAGGCTCTGCACCACCAGGTTGTCGTCGGTCGCGAAGCGGATGTCGGGTACGAAGCCCAGTTCGGCGCACTCGTGCAGCAGATTGGCCCGGCAGCGCGGACAGCCCGCGATCCACCGCTCCTCGGCGAGGTCGGCGAGGTGCACGGCCCGGCGCCGGGCCAGCGGATGACCCGTCGGCAGCAGCACCGTGAGCTGGTCCTCCAGCAGCCTGACCTCGGCGACCTCCTCCGGGATCTCCTCGTGCAGGCCCGGGTAGGTGAAGGCGAGGGTGATGTCGCACTCGCCGCGCTGGAGCCTGTGCAGGGACTCCGGCGGCTCGCCCTCCAGCAGCTCGACCTGGACTCCGGGATGCTGCTTGGCCAGGCCGCTGAGGGCTTCCGGGACGAGCGTGACATTGGCGCTGGGGAATCCGCAGACCCGTACGCGCCCCGTGCGCAGCCGCGTGTACGCCTTGAGCTGGGCCTCGGCGGCGGAGAGGCTGCCGAGGATGGACTCGGCGTGCCGGGCCAGGGACTCACCGGCCTCGGTCAGCTTCATGCGGCGGCCGACGCGGGTGAACAGCGGGGTGCCGACCGCGCGTTCGAGCGCCTTCATCTGCTGGGTGATCGCCGGCTGGGTGTAGCCCAGGACGCGGGCGGCCGCCGAGTAGGAGCCCGCCGCGACGACTTCATGGAATGTCCGTATGTGCCGTGAATCGAACACGAGCGAAGCATAAGCAGATGTTGGGAGGGGCCGTAGGCGGAATCCCGCCCACGGCCCCTCCCATCAAGCCACTGTCGAGCGCCTGTTCACCTCGGCGCCCGCGGCCCGCATCTCTTCCCGGCCGCGGGCCGGCCGGCGGTTACTTGTCGCCGACGCGCGAGCCGAGCGTGATGTCGACGGTGGTCGGCTTGCCCCCGCGCAGGTAGGTCAGCTTCACCGTGTCGCCCGGCTTGTACGTCCAGATCAGGCTGATCAGGGTCGGGCCGCTGTCGACCTGCTTGCCGCCGAACTCGGTGATGATGTCGCCGGGCTTGAGGCCCGCCTTGCCGGCCGGGCCGTTGGGGTCGACCAGTTCGTTGGCGGGGGCCCCCTGCTCGGAGATCTTGGCGCCGTTCGCCTTGGCCTGGAGGTCCACGGAGACGGAGATCACCGGGTAGACCGGCTTGCCCGTCTTGATCAGGGACTCCGCGACGTTCTTGGCCTGGTTGATCGGGATGGCGAAGCCGAGGCCGATGGAGCCGGCCTGGCCGCCACCGCCGAAGCCGCCGCCACCGCCCGCGGACTGGATGGCGGAGTTGATGCCGATGACCGCGCCGCGGCCGTCGATCAGCGGGCCGCCGGAGTTGCCGGGGTTGATGGAGGCGTCCGTCTGCAGGGCGCTCATGTACGAGTTCTTGCCGCCGGAGCCGTCTCCCGAGGCCACCGGGCGGTTCTTGGCGCTGACGATGCCGGTGGTGACCGTGTTGGACAGGCCGAAGGGGGCGCCGATCGCGATGGTCGGGTCGCCGACCGCGACCTTGTCGGAGTCGCCCAGCGGCAGCGGCTTGAGGCCCGTCGGCGGGTTCTTCAGCTTGATCACCGCGACGTCGTAGCCCTGGGCCCGGCCCATCACCTCGGCCTCGTACTTCTTGCCGTCGGAGAAGGTCGCGGAGAGCTTGCCGCCGTTCGCGGCGGAGGCCACCACGTGGTTGTTGGTGAGGATGTGGCCCTCTTGGTCGTAGACGAAGCCGGTGCCCGTGCCGCCCTCGCCGTCGCCGGCCGAGGCCTCGATGGTGACGACGCTGGGCAGGGCGTTCGCGGCGAGGCCCGCGACGGAGCCGGCGTCGCGCTTGAGGTCCTTGGGGGTGTTGCCCGCGGTGATGGTGGTGGAGCCGAAGCCGCCGCCGCTGTTGCGCTCGGCCGCCCAGTAGCCGACGCCGCCGCCCACGCCGCCCGCGAGCAGGGCCGCCACCAGGACGGCCGCGACCATGGCGCCCTTGCCCTTCGGCTTGGGCGGCGGGGTGCCGTCGGTGGTGAGGGGGGCGCCCCAGGCACCGCCGCCGTGGCCGCCCTGGCCGCCGTACGCCGGGACAGCGGGCGGCGGCGGGGGCCACGCCTCGGCGCCGTACGCCGTGTGCGCGGCGGGAGCCGGGGGCTGCGCCGGGTTCTGTGCGTGGGCCTGCGTCTGGTCGTAGCCGTAGGCCGGGGGCGCGGCGGGCGGGGCCGCCGGGGCGGGGGGCAGCTGCTGGGTCTGGTCGGCACCCACCGCGGGGGCCGGGGCCTGGGCCGGCGCGGCCGGGGCTTCCGGCTCGCCGGGCGCGTACCCCTGCTCCGCCGGGGCCGCGGCGGGCGCGGCCGGGGCCTTCGTCAGGTCAGGGGTGGAGGCGGCCGGCGCGGGGGGTACGGACGGGGCCGCGGGGGGCGTCGGGGCCGCGGTGCCCTCGTTCTCGGTGCTCACAGCGCTCTCTCCTCGTCACACACGGCTTACAGGCTTACACGGCTGCACAGGCTCTGGGTGTCTCAGCTACTGGGCATATCAGGCGAAACCGTCCCGACACTCACCTGGCATCGGTCCGACTGAACGTTCGAGGTGCCGTACAAGTTCCAGGACGAAGCCTTTCCCATGGCCCGTCAGGGCACTGTAAGCCGGACCTGTGCATCTCCCCCCATTCTTTATATCCGACATATCAGATGCGCCCACAGGACTCACCCCGACGCGCGAGGTCTCCTCGATGGCACCATGACCGGGTGACCCACGCATCGCCGAGCCCCATCCAGGTCGTCGCCCACCGCGGCGCCTCGGAGGACGCCCCCGAGCACACCCTGGCCGCGTACCGGAAGGCCATCGAGGACGGCGCCGACGCCCTCGAATGCGACATCCGGCTGACCGCGGACGGACACCTGGTGCTGGTCCACGACCGCCGCGTGAACCGCACCTCGAACGGCCGCGGCGCGGTGTCCGCCCTGGAACTCGCCGACCTCGCCGCCCTCGACTTCGGCTCCTGGAAGGACCGCGAGGAGTCCCCCGACTGGGACGCGGACCCCGAGCGCACCTCCGTCCTCACCCTGGAACGGCTGCTGGAGCTGGTGTCCGACGCCGGCCGTCCCGTCCAGCTGGCCATCGAGACGAAGCACCCCACCCGCTGGGCCGGACAGGTGGAGGAACGCCTCCTCTTCCTCCTCAAGCGGTTCGGGCTGGACGCCCCGCCCGCCGCCGGGCCGCACCCGGTCCGGGTCATGAGCTTCTCCGCCCGCTCCCTGCACCGCGTCCGGGCGGCCGCGCCGACGGTCCCGACCGTGTACCTGATGCAGTTCGTCTCCCCCCGGATGCGCGACGGGCGGCTGCCCGCGGGCGTGCGCATCGCCGGCCCGGCGATGCGGATCGTGCGCAACCACCCCGGCTTCATCCGCAGGCTCCAGGCCGCCGGCCACTCCGTGCACGTATGGACGGTGAACGCTCCCGAAGATGTTCAGCTATGCGCTGATCTGGGTGTAGAAGCGATCATCACGAACAGGCCACGTCAGGTTCTGTCACAACTCGGACGCTGACGTCCCCATTTGCCCACCCGTCACGTCCGTCCCGTGCGTGACAGGGAGTGCACCGGCGCATCCGCTCCGCATCCGACGGTCATGAATGCGTCAGGACGGTGCCAGAGGGCCTCGTCAGGGCGGTTTCCGGTCCAGGCCAGTGGGGCATCCAGACCTTGGCGTGGGGCTAAGGAGGTTCCGGGGGTGGCGTTGGTGATGGCACAGGAAGTGCCCACGTCGTCGTGCATGGACATACGCCATGGTCCTGCGGGCGTGGGCGAGGCGAGGCGCCGGATGCGCGAACAGCTGCGCATGAGCGGCCTGTCCGAATCGGTCGTGGACGATGCCGTACTGATCCTTTCCGAACTGCTCAGCAATGCCTGCCGGCACGGCCGGCCGCTGGGCCGGCACGAGATCGGAGACGGGGAGATACGCGCCGCGTGGCGCGTCGACGCCGCGGGGCGGCTGACGGTCGAGGTCACGGACGGCGGCGGCCCCACCCGCCCGATCCCGGCCACGCCTTCGGTCACCGCGCACGGCGGCCGGGGGCTGAACATCATCAGCGCCCTGGCCCAGGACTGGGGTGTCCGGGACGGAGCGGCGGGTGAGGTCACCGTCTGGGTGATCGTCGCCCGGGGGCCCCGGCACGAGGATTTCGCTACGCGCGTCACTGCCCCGGCGATGGACTTCGCATCCGCCTTCGACGACCTGGATCACTGAAGCGGGCCCGCCCGCACGACCAGTAGCACCGGCCATCCGCACAGGCGGCCGTCCGGGAGCGCACGCCGACCGTGCTCCCGGCCGCACCCCACCGGTTCCGGCGGTACGAACGGCTAGGCTCGCGCCCAGAGACACCGCCGTACCGCCGCAACCGGGAGACACCCACGATGGCCAAGAAGCGCCCCGCCGCGAAGACCGCGAAGCCCCAGCTCGAGAACGGGGAGATCCCGGTCGTCGGCGCGCGCGAGCCCTGCCCCTGCGGTTCCGGGCGCCGCTACAAGGCATGTCACGGCGCGGCCGCCTCGCACGCCGCGACCGAGCACGTGCAGCGCCCGTTCGAGGGACTGCCGGGCGAGTGCGACTGGGTGGCGCTGCGCGAGCTCGTCCCCGCGGCCACCATCCCGCTCACCCTCAAGGGCGGCCTGCCCGAGGGCGTCCCGTCCGTCACGCTGGTGACCGTACTCCCCATGGCCTGGCCGGCCCTGCGGCGCGAGGACGGCTCGGTCCTGCTCGCCCTCCAGAACGACTCGACCACCGGCGACCTGGCCCGCGACATGGCCGACACCCTGGAGCGCGCGCTCGTCGCCGAGCCCGGCACCCCGGTCCCGGCCCGCCGCGTGCCGGCCGAGGGTCCCCGACTTCAGGATCTCCTCGACCTGGACGGCGTTTTCGAGCCGGTTGTGCACACGGGCTTCGAATTCTGGATTCCGGAGGCGGAAAACGCCCAGAACGCCTCCCCGGAGATCGCCGCCTCGCTGGAACGCGCCAACGCCGCCGCCATCCCGACCGTCAAGCTGACGGGTGTGGACGCGGCCTACTGGTGCGAGACCCCGGACAAGAACCACCTGCGCTGGGTCATGCCGCACGCCGAGGAGAAGCTGCTCGACGCCCTCGCGCGGCTGCACGCGGCCGGCACCTCCTCCCTCGGTGAAGGCACCAAGCTCGTCGGCTCCTTCCGCGCCCACGGCCTCGTGGTCCCGGTCTGGGACCTGCCGACCGGGGTCTCGGCGGAGGACGTGGAGAAGCCCGCCGCGGAGTTCGCGGAGCGGCTGGCCGCGGCCCTGTCTTCCGACGCCCCGCTGACCGCCGAGGAGCGCCGGGCGCGCGGCGGGCTCACCAACCGCCAGATCACGCTCAGCTGACGGCCGGACACGCACGGGTCCGGTGACTGGGGTCACAACTCCCGCTAATCGCCTGCAAATCGATGTCTGAATATCAGAGATCGAATTTGCGAACAGCCGATCTCTTGTTACCGTTCTTGTAGCCCGGTCGCTGGTGCATCCCCCGTCGCCAGCGACCGGGCCCTTGTCTTTCCGGTGGCGCTCAACCTTCGCCCGGGCCCGGTGAGTTGCTCCCGGACCTCAGCAGCAGCCGCCCTTCCTCATCCGGAACTGCAAACTCCGCTACGGCCGAGTAGTCCTCCGGTGCCCCCGCCGAGTCAGCCCGGGGGGTCTCGCACAGCCCCGGCTCGTCGCCCGTGCCCACCGCGCAGCGGATCTGCACCGTCCGGCCGGCCGGACCCATCACGGTCAGTACGGCGTCCAGCGCGCGCCCGCTGGTGTTGCGGTAGTAGCTGCGGCCCCAGGTCTGCCCCGCGCTCTCCAGGACGCAGGTCTGCGCCTCCAGCCCTTGCGGAGCGGAGAGTTCGGGCCCGCACCGCGAGTCGGTGCGCGGCTGTTCGGCCGGGCCCGGCCGGGCCGGCCGCCCGGCGGGCCGCGCCCCGTCGGGCGCTCCGGAAGCGTGGGACAGACCCAGCGAGGAGAGCAGCCCCCCGCCTTTTCCGTCACCCTGACCGGCGAAATCCGGCCCGGCGATCGCTCCGGCCAGGGGAAGCGACAAGATGATCAACACACCGGCGCCGATACCGATCAGGCGGAGATTCATTCGCCGAAGATAGCGACGCGGGAAAGGGGCGCGGAGATCCCCGCGCCCAATTCCCCTGGAATCCCGTCGCGCTGGCACCCGTACGAGTGATGCGGGCGCCCGAGGACTCCGCCTGACGTTCAGTAGGCGAGGCGACTGCCGCCGCCCGGGGCGTCACTGCTCGCCTCGACGAGCGCGTCCACGACCGACTCGACCTCCGGCAGCCACAGCCCGCCGGGGCCGGGCACCGCAGCGGGTTCCCGCTCCCACCGGACCTGCCCGCCGCCGCTGGCCGTGGACGGCGGCAGCAGGAGGTAGCCGCCCTCGCCGTGGAAACGCAGCGAGGAGGGCACGTGGTCCTTGGCGTAGAGGAGTTCGCCGAGCCGCTCCAGCGAGTAGGGGGCCACCAGCAGGGACCAGCGGGTGGGAGTGGCGACGACCGGGCCCAGCCGCATGCCCTGCGCCTCCAGGCGCCCGACGGCCCGCGCGGCCGCACCGGCCGGCAGGCTCACCGCGCACGGCGCCTTCCCGCCGGTGGCCAGCAGCACCGGGGCGGCGGGCCGCCGGGCCCACCACCAGGTCACCATCCGGGCGTCGGTCGTCGCGGCGAGCAGCCCCGGGTCGAAGGGATGCGCGCCGGGCACCACGCAGTCGGGGTCGGGGCAGGCGCACCGCGCACTGTCGGCGCCGGCCCGGCCGACGCCCGGGAGTACGGGCCAGTTCCAGACGCCGGCGCAGGTCAGAGCCCCGTCGAGGAGGGAGTCGGCCGCCGCGCCGTCCTCACCGGCCGGGGTCGGGCGGGAGGCGGCCCGCGGGAATTTCAACCGATCGCGGAGCCGCTGGAGACGCCTTCCGAGGATCTCGCGCATGAGCGCTCGTTCCTTTCCGTTGAACGCCGAAGGGCCACATCACACCATGTATCCGGTGTTTCACCACACGTACACGTTTCGCGTCACTGTCCGCCAGAAGCAGGTTCACACGGTTCGTGCAGTTTTCTTACGGGTCCGTCAAACGTCCGGCGGGGACCCGGAGCGAGCGGTCCGGGCGACCCGCGCCGGTCTCGAAACCGGCTGCCGCCGCTAAGGACGGCTCCCCGCGCCGGGTGGTTCCCCGGCGGTGCGCGGGAGGGCGTCAACTGACCCCGGGCACCATCGATTACGTACCCGGAGCCCTTGGAGCGCCTGTCCAGTCGATCGCAAAAACCGTCTGCATGGCGCTTTTTCCGGCCAAGTTTTAGCCCCGGCTGGACAGTGAGTTGCTGTCCCACGGACACCAGTATTCCCGCTTGGGCAATGCTGGACATCGATCCTCGTGTGCGTGTAGATGTGGAGCCATTGATGGCGGCGCAGCACGATCTGGGGGTTTGCGATGCTATATGGCGAATCGCACCAGGTGGAAAGGCGGACGCCATGAGCGCCCCGCATCTGCCGAAAGTGGCTGGAATCGATCCAGCGGTTACAGCGTCACCGCACACTGCGGCGCCCGCGCCAGGCTCCACTTCCACGGCGTCCACGTCCACGACCGCGCCGGGCTCCTCCGCCGGCTCCGCCCGGACCGCCCCCGCCCCGGGCGCTCCGCCCGCGGCGAGCAGCGTCATCCAGGACCGGCTGGCGGGCATGGTCTCCGACCTCACCACCCTCCACGAACTCACCGAGCGCCTCGCGCGCGCCGGTGACCTCAACTCCTCCCTCCAGGAGTTCCTGCGCGCCGGAGCCGCCCTCGTCGGCGCCCGCCGCGGACTGGTGGCCCTGGAGCCCTCCGACGGCCTCGGCCCCGCCACGACCATCGGCCTGGGTCTCGGCCGCGCCGACCTCGGGCACATCGAGACGGTGCCGCGCAGCGCCACCCCGTACGGCCGCATCCTCGACGGACTCCCCGACGCCCACGGCGGATCCGAGGTGCTGCCCGAGCCGGGCCAGGCCGCGGCGGGCGGCCACGAGCCCCCGGTCGACCCCCGGCACCGGGAGGTAGCGGCCCGGCTCGGTTACACCGCGAGCTACGCGCTCCCGGTGACCGCCGACGCCACGGGCCGGCTCGGCGCCGCGGTGTGGCTGTACGACGAGCAGGCCGAGCCCAGCGACCGCCAGCGCGACCTGGTCGGGCTGTACGTCCGGCACGCCGCCGAGCACCTGGCCCGGATGGTGGAGGTCACGCGCTCGCGCGACCGGCTGGCCACCATCGCCGAGGAGCTGCTGCCCAGCCGGCTGCCCCGGATCCCCGGGGTCCAGCTCGCGGCCCGGCACCGCACGGGGCCGCGCGGCGGCGGCGACTGGTACGACGCGCTGCCGCTGCCCGAGGGCGCCCTGGGGCTGGCCGTCGGGTCGGTCACCGGCTCCGGCCCGAGCGCCGTCGCCGCGATGGGGCGGCTGCGGGCCTCGCTGCGCGCGTACGCCGTGATGGAGGGGGAGGACCCCGTCGCGGTCCTGTCCGACCTGGAGCTGCTGCTGCGCCTGACCGAGCCCGCGCGCTCGGCGACCGCGCTGTTCGCGTACTGCGAGCCCGCCGCCCGCAAGATCATTCTTGCGGGCGCGGGGCACACCCCGCCGCTGCTCATCGGCGAGCGCCGGACCGAGTACGTGGAGACCTCCCTCTCCGCTCCGCTCGGGATGCTGGCGTGCTGGGAGGCGCCGAGCGTGGAGATCGAGCCCGCGCGCGGAGAAACGGTGCTTCTCTACACCGACGGGCTCCTGCGCCGTACCGGCGACGCCATGGACCGGGCCTACGCGCGGCTGCACGCGGCGGCCGCGGGGGTTCCGCGGAGCGCGCGGGAGGACCCGGCGGCCATCTGCGAGCACATTCTGAAGACGGTGCTCCCAGAGGAGGGGCCCGGCACGGCCGAGGACTCCGAGGACGTCGTACTGCTCGCGGCCCGGTTCGACTGAGGCCCGGCGCCGCCCGCGATGTGCGCCCGGTTTGACTGATATGTCACAGGTCGAGCCGGGAGCCTTCCCCTCGCACATACGATGGACGGGGTCCGCACCCGGTCCTTGCATGTCGTAGCAGCTGAGGAGAAGACGTGGCTGACGAGCTCACCCCGGAGACCCCGGAAGAAGAGCAGCCCCAGAAGAAGCACAAGCAGCGCAAGAACGGGCTGTACCCGGGCGTCAGCGACGAACTCGCGGAGAACATGCGCAGCGGCTGGGCCGACACCGAGCTGCACGGCCTGGAGCCCATCGCCCAGGCCGGCCACACCGCCGACCGCCGTGCCGCGCTGTCCGCGCGCTTCCCCGGCGAGCGCCTGGTCGTCCCCGCGGGCCGGCTGAAGACCCGCTCGAACGACACCGAGTACCCCTTCCGCGCCTCCACCGAGTACGCGTACCTCACCGGCGACCAGACCGAGAACGGCGTCCTGGTCCTGGAGCCCACCGGCGAGGCCGGCCACCAGGCCACCATCTACCTGCTGCCCCGCTCCGACCGCGAGAACGGCGAGTTCTGGCTGTCCGGCCAGGGCGAGCTCTGGGTCGGCCGCCGGCACTCCCTCGCCGAGGCCGAACAGCTCCTGGGCATCCCGGCCAAGGACGTCCGCGAGCTCCCCGAGGCCCTCGCCGAGGCCACCGGCCCGGTCCGCGTCGTCCGCGCCCACGACTCCGTCATCGAGTCCGCCCTCACCGACAAGGTGACCAAGGAGCGCGACGAGGAACTGCGCGTCTACCTCTCCGAGGCCCGCGCGGTGAAGGACGCCTTCGAGATCGGCGAGCTGCAGAACGCCGTCGACTCCACCGTCCGCGGGTTCGAGGACGTCGTGAAGGTCCTCGACAAGGCCCAGGCCACCTCCGAGCGCTACATCGAGGGCACCTTCTTCCTGCGCGCCCGCGTCGAGGGCAACGACATCGGCTACGGCACCATCGCCGCCGCCGGTGCCCACGCCTGCACCCTGCACTGGGTCCGCAACGACGGCGCGGTCCGCTCCGGCGACCTGCTGCTGCTCGACGCCGGCGTGGAGACCCGCTCCCTCTACACCGCCGACGTCACGCGCACGCTGCCGGTCAACGGCACCTACACGGACATCCAGCGCAAGGTCTACGACGCCGTGTACGAGGCCCAGGAAGCCGGCATCGCCGCCGTCAAGCCGGGCGCCAAGTTCCGCGACTTCCACGACGCCGCCCAGCACGTCCTGGCGGAGAAGCTCGTCGAGTGGGGCCTGCTGGAGGGCCCGGTCGAGCGCGTCCTGGAGCTCGGGCTGCAGCGCCGCTGGACCCTGCACGGCACCGGTCACATGCTCGGCATGGACGTGCACGACTGCGCCGCCGCCCGCACGGAGGCGTACGTCGACGGCACCCTGGAGCCGGGCATGTGCCTGACCGTCGAGCCCGGTCTGTACTTCCAGGCCGACGACCTGACCGTGCCGGAGGAGTACCGCGGCATCGGCGTCCGGATCGAGGACGACATCCTCGTCACCGAGGACGGCAACCGGAACCTGTCGGCCGGGCTGCCCCGCACCTCGGTCGAGGTCGAGGCGTGGATGGCGCGGCTGAAGGGCTGACGCCGGCGCACGGACGTACGGGTGGGCGGGAACCGGATGCGGTTCCCGCCCACCGCCGTATCCCGGCGCCGTATCCCGCCGTCTTATCCCGCCGTCTTCTCCCGCCGTCGCCGTACGGGGACGCCCCTCGTCCTAGGAGGCCTTCAGGAGCGCGCCGTCGCGCCACTTCAGCATCTTGTCGAAGCTCACCACGGCACCGCGGCCCGGCCGGTTGCGGAAGCGGACGTGGTCGGAGAGCTGCTCGATGAGGTGCAGCCCCCGGCCGTTCTCGGCGAGGCAGGAGCCGGCGGGTCTGGGACGGGCAACCGTCGAGGGCGGGAATCCCGGACCCGAGTCGGCCACCTCGATGCGGCAGCGGTCCCCGTCCAGATAGGCCGTGACGCGGTACGCCTCGGTCCCGTCCGCGGCGCCGCCGGCGGGGCTCCCGCCGGGGCCTTCGCCGGGACGGCCGGCGCGGCCGCCGTGCTCGACCGCGTTCGCGCAGGCCTCGCTCAGCGCGACCGACAGGTCGTGGCAGATCTCCGGGTCCACCCCCGCGGTCTCCATCGTCCCCAGCAGCAGCCGCCGGGCGAGCGGCACGCTCGCGGCTTCGCGCCTCAAGTGGAGAGACCACCAGATGCTCATACGGGTACCTATTGCCGCCCGCACCGGCCCGTAAGCCCCCGGCGGCCGGCACAGCCCTCATTCGGCCGATGTGCGTTTCCCGGACCGCGGTGTATGCGGGGGCGCGGCGGCACCGGTCACTGCGGCCGGAGCCGGGGCTCCGCCCCTGGCCGGGGCACCGGCACGGTCCCGCGGGGCCGCCGGCAGGGGCCGGTCGGCACGGGGTGCGGAGCTGACTTCGGGCTGACCCGGTACGGACGGGGCCGCCGGCCGCCGACCGGAACCCAAGGGTCCCTCCAGCACCTGCCGTAGGCAGGGCCCGGGCCCAGTGCGATGATTGCCCGGCCATGACTGGATCCCACACGACACGCGCCGGAGCAGGCCTCCGGATGACCCGGGCCGCGGTGTTCACCGCGGTCTGTGTCGTGCTGTCCGCGGCAGGCCACGCGGTGGCCTCCTGCGCGACCGTGCCGTGGTGGGCCCTGGCCCTGGCCTTCATCGCCGTCTTCGCGGTCGCCGCCCCCCTCGCGGGTCGCCGGCGCCCGCTGCCCGGTATCGCCGCCGGACTGGCCGTCGGCCAGCTCGGGCTGCACACCCTGTTCGGCCTCGGCCAGCACGGCGCCACCGCCGCCCAGGCACCGGCCGGCGGGACCGACACCTCGCTGGCGGCGCTCGCCGCCCAGCTGGTCTGCGGGGGCAACTCCGTACCGCTGAGCGCGGCCGACGCCCGGCAGATCCTGGAGGCCGCCGGACTGGACCCGGCCGCCGTGGCCGCCCAGGCCGCCGCTCAGGGCCACATGGCCCACGCCCACCTGGCGGGGGGCGCCGCGGCACCGGCGACCGGCCTGTTCAGCCCCGCCATGCTGATCGGCCACCTGCTGGCCGCGCTCGCGGCCGGCTGGCTGCTGGCCCGGGGCGATGCCGCGCTGTTCCGGCTCGTCGAGCTGTCCCGGCTGTCCGGCGAAGCCGACCCCGTACGTCCGCTGCGCGCCGCGCTGGCCTTCGTACGCGCCCTCACGGCCGGGCTCCCCGGCGCGCCCGCGCGCGGCCCCCGGGCCCGCCGGAGCGCCGCCGCACCCGCCGTCTCGACGGGCCGGGACGCCCTGCAGCACACCGTGGTCCGGCGCGGGCCGCCGACGGCGACGCTCGTCCTCGCAGCCTGACGCGGCACCCCACTCCCCGGAACACCCGGCGAGAGCACCGGTGCCGCGACCTCCGCGCGCGCCCGCGTGCGGAGCCGACGTCACCACTGCTTCCATGGAGTGTTCCTGCCGTGAAGACCTCTCGCGTCTCCTTCGCCGCCGCCCTCGCCGCCGGCACCGTCCTCGCCCTGTCCGGTACCGCTTTCGCGCACGTCAGCGTGCAGCCGGCCGGTGAGGCCGCCAAGGGCGGCTACGCGACGATCAACTTCAAGGTCCCCAACGAGCGGGACAACGCCTCGACCACCCAGATCGAGGTCAGCTTCCCGGCGGACCAGCCGCTCACGTCCGTCATGCCGCAGGAGCTCCCCGGCTGGACGTCCACCGTCGAGAAGACCAAGCTCGACAAGCCCCTGACCGTGCACGGCAAGCAGATCAACGAGGTCGTCACCAAGGTGACCTGGACCGGCGGCAAGATCGAGCCCGGCAAGTTCCAGCAGTTCCCGGTCTCCGTGGGCAAGCTGCCCGAGAACGCCGACAAGATGGTCTTCAAGGCGATCCAGACGTACGACAACAACGAGGTCGTCCGCTGGATCGAGGAGCCCAAGGAAGGCGCCCCGGAGCCGCAGACCCCGGCGCCCGTGCTGAAGCTGGCCGCCGCCAAGGGCGCGGACGACCACGGCGCCGCCGCCAAGCCGGCCGCCGACGGGGCCAAGAGCGGCGACAAGAACGACAAGGGCGAGGAGAAGGGCGGGCACGACGAGGCGGCCAAGAGCGCCTCCGACACGACCGCCCGCACGCTCGGCATCGTGGGCATCGTCGTCGGTCTCGCCGGCGTCGCCTTCGGCATCACCTCGCGCCGCCGCGCCGCCAACTGAGGCGGCGGGCCCCCGGCCCGCCGCTCCGCCGTCGTACGCACGACATCCGCACCATCCCCGATTCCCAGGGACATTTCCTCATGCGCACCACACGTGTGACGGTCGCCGCCCTCGCGGTGGCGACCGCGCTCGCCCTCACCGCCTGCGGCAGTGAGACGGCCAAGAACACCGGTTCGGTCACGCAGATCACCGGTCAGAAGAAGGCCGGATCCGCGACCGTACTCGACCGCCCCTTCGACAAGCCGGAGCTCGTCCTCACGGACACCACCGGCAAGCCGTGGAACCTGCGCGAGCAGACCAAGGGGCGGCCGACGCTGATCTACTTCGGCTACACCAACTGCCCCGACGTGTGCCCCCTGACGATGAGCAACGTCGCCGTCGCCAAGAAGGCACTCCCCAAAGCCGACCAGGACAAGCTCCAGGTCGTCTTCGTCACCACTGACCCGGAGCGGGACACCCCCGACTCCCTCGGCGCGTGGCTCAGGGCCCAGGACCCGTCCTTCACCGGACTGACCGGGGACTTCGCCACCATCCAGGCCGCAGCCCGATCTCTCGGCATCGGTATCGAGGCCCCCAAGAAGGAGGCCGACGGCACCGTCGTCTCCATGCACGGGGCCCAGGTCATCGCGTTCTCTCCCAAGACCGACGAGGGCTACGTCCTCTACGGCGAGGGCACGACCGTCGACGACTACACCAAGGACCTGCCGAAGATCATCAAGGGAGAGAACCCGTGAACGCCCGCACCATCCGCACCATCGCCGCCGCCCTCTCCCTGACGGCAGCGCTCGCCATATCCGGCTGCTCCTCCTCCGGCTCGGACTCCGCTTCCGGCTCGTCGGCCGACACGAAGGCCGCCGGCACGTCCGGCGCCCCGGAGGCGGGCAAGCCCGTCCTGACGGTCAGCGGCGGGTACATGCCCGAACCGGTCAACGACAAGATGGCCGGCGCTTTCATGGTCATCAAGAACGACTCGAAGACCGCCGACAAGTTGCTCTCCGCCACCAGCCCGCTCTCGGACGATCTCCAGATCCACGAGACCAAGGACCAGAAGATGCAGCAGGTCCAGTCGATGGACGTGCCCGCGGGCGGTGAGCTCCGGCTCCAGCGCGGTGGCAACCACATCATGTTCATGGGGCTCAAGAACCAGCCGAAGGTCGGCGACAAGATCACCATCGAGCTGCGTTTCGAGAAGGCCGACCCGGTCAAGGTCGAGCTGGACGTCAAGGAACGGACGTTCAACGCGCAGAACTCCACCGCCCACTGACGGACCGAGGAACTGACACGCCATGACGGCCATCGCCCCCGCTCCTCCTTCGGCCCGCGTCCGCGCCACGGCACTCCTGCCCCGCCTCGCGCTGGTCATCGCAGCCCTGCTGGCCACCCTGTTCACCGCGGCCGCCCCGGCCACGGCACACGCGGCCCTCACGGCGAGCGACCCCCAGGACGGGGCGGTGGTCGCCACGGCGCCCGCCCAGGTCACCCTCTCCTTCTCGGAGCAGGTCGCCATGGGCGACGACTCCATCCGCGTCATGGACCCGCAGGGCAAGCGCGTCGACACCGGCGAGCTGAGGGACATGTGCAGCGGATCGACCGTCCGCTACGGCACCGCCCTGCACCCGGGCCTGCCCAACGGCACGTACACCGTCGCCTGGCAGGCCGTCTCCGCCGACAGCCACCCGATCTCCGGCGCCTTCACCTTCTCCGTCGGCGCCCCCTCGGCTACCAGCGTCACCCTGCCCGACCGGAAGGTGGGCGGCGGCCCCGTCGGCATCGCGTACGGCATCGCCCGTTACGCCGCCTACGCCGGGTTCACCGTCCTCGTCGGCGGCGCCGCCTTCATCCTGCTGTGCTGGCGCCGCGGCGCCGCTGAGCGCCCGCTGCAGAAGCTGGTGGTGCGTGGCTGGGTCACCCTGACGGCCGCCACCCTGGCGATGCTGGTGCTGCGCACCCCGTACACCGGCTCGGGGGAGTTCGCCGACGCCTTCGACCTCGATGGCCTCAAGGCGGTCCTGGACACCAAGACCGGTGCCGCCTTCCTCTCACGGCTGCTGCTGCTCGGCGCGGCCGCGCTGTTCATCGCCGTGCTCTTCGGTGCCTACGCCCGCCGTCAGAAGGCCGCCGCCACGGACGCGACGGGGGCCGTGGACGAGGGGGTCCGCGCCGAGGAGAAGAAGGAGACGAGCGACCTCGCCTTCGGGCTCGGCGTCGGCGGCACGGTCGTGGCCGGCGGCATCGCCGCCACCTGGGCCCTCGCCGAGCACGCCTCCACCGGCATCCAGCCCGCGGTCGCGATGCCGGCCGACATCCTGCACCTGCTGGCCGTGGCCGCCTGGCTCGGCGGGCTCACCGCCCTGCTGGTCGCGCTGCGCAAGGTGCCGGACATCGAACGGGAAGCCGTCCGGCGCTTCTCCCGGGTCGCCTTCATCAGCGTCCTGGTCCTGGCCGTCACCGGCGTCTACCAGTCCTGGCGCCAAGTCGGCAGCTGGTCCGCCCTCACCGGCACCAGCTACGGCCGGCTGCTGCTCATCAAGATCACGCTCGTCGCCGTCCTGGTCGGCATCGCCTACCTCTCCCGGAAGTGGACCTCCCGGCTCGGGGAGGTCCGGGCCGAAGAGCCGGAGAAGGTGCTCGCCGGAGCCGATGTTTCACGTGAAACATCGGCCGGGAGCGCCTCGGGCGATGCCGCCGCCACCGACGCGAGCACCGAAGCCGACGCTCCGGCGGACGCCGCCGGCACCGACCCGAAGCGGGCCGCCCAGCTCGCCCGGCAGCGCGCGGCCCGCGAGAAGGCCCGCGAAACCCGCGTCCGCGATGCGGATCCCGGCCGTGCCGGCCTGCGCCGCTCGGTGCTCGCCGAGGCCGGCGTGGCCGTCGTGCTCCTGGCCGTCACCACCGTCTTGACCAGCACCGAACCCGGACGCGCGGTGGAGAAGGAGACGGGCCGCGGCGGAGCGTCCGCTCCCGCCGTGCCCAACCGCCCGGTCAAGATCACCCTGCCCTTCGACACCGGCGGCCAGAACGGCAAGGGCAACGTACGGCTGGAGCTCGACCCCGGCCGGGTCGGCGCCAACACCCTCCACCTGTGGGCGGACGGCCCCGACGGCAAGCCCCTCGACCTCCCCGAGGTCAAGATCTCCTTCACCCTGCCCGCCAAGGAGATCGGCCCGCTGCCGCTCGCCCCCGACCGCGCCGCGGCCGGACACTGGACCGCGTCCGGGGTCCAGCTGCCGCTCGCGGGCGAATGGCGCATCGACGTGACCGTACGCACCTCCGACATCGACCAGACGACCGTCCAGAAGAACGTGAAGATCGGCTGAACAGCGTGACCGACAGCACCGGTAGCACCCCCGACATCGAGATCTCCCGGCGCCGACTGCTGGGCACCGTCGGCGCCGCGGGCGCCACGGGCCTCGCGCTCGGCGCCACGGGCGGCGCGCTCGTGCAGTCAGCGCTCTCGGACTCCCCGGCCGGCTCCCCCGGAGCCGCCGGGTCCCTCGCCTCCCTCGGCGCGACCCAGGTCGCCTTCCACGGCCGGCGCCAGGCCGGGATCACCGACCCGCTCCAGGCCAAGGGGCACGTCCTCGCCTTCGACCTCGCGCCCGGCGCTGGGCGCAAGGAAGCCGCAGCGCTGCTGCGCCGCTGGTCCGACACCGCCCGGCGGCTCATGGCGGGCGAGCCGGCGCCGACCGCGGACAGCGGGATCGCCCTGGACGCGGGCCCCTCCTCCCTCACCCTCACCTTCGGCTTCGGCCACTCCTTCTTCGACCGCACCGGCCTCACCGCCCGGCGCCCGGTGGCCCTCGACCCACTGCCCGACTTCTCCTCGGACCGGCTCGACCCCCAGCGCAGCAACGGCGACCTGTGGGTCCAGATCGGTGCCGACGACGCGCTCGTCGCCTTCCACGCCCTGCGCGCCGTGCAGAAGGACGCCGGGGAAGCCGCCCGGGTCCGCTGGCAGATGAACGGCTTCAACAGGTCTCCCGGCGCGACGGCCTCGCCCATGACCGCCCGGAACCTGATGGGCCAGGTGGACGGCACCGGGAATCCGCGGCCCAAGGACCCCGACTTCGACAAGCGGATCTTCGTGCCGGGCGCCGGCCCAGGACCCGCCGAGCACTCCTGGATGGCAGGGGGCTCGTACGCCGTAGTCCGCCGGATCCGGATGCTGCTCGACGACTGGGACAAGCAGTCCCTCGCCCAGCAGGAGCAGGTCATCGGCCGGACCAAGGCCACCGGTGCGCCGCTGACCGGCGGCGACGAGAAAACCCCGCTGGCTCTGGACAAGCTCGGCCCCGACGGAAAGCCGGTCATCCCGTCCAACGCCCACGCGCGCATCTCCGCGCCGGCGCAGAACGGCGGCGCCGCCATGCTCCGGCGGCCCTTCTCGTACCACGACGGCATCGGCCCCGACGGCACCCCCGACGCCGGCCTGCTGTTCATCTGCTGGCAGGCCGACCCGCTGCGCGGGTTCGTCCCGGTCCAGCGCAAGCTCGACCGGGGCGACGCCCTGTCGGAGTTCATCCGCCACGAGTCCAGCGGGCTGTACGCGGTCCCGCCCGGTCCGGGCGACGGGGAGTACGTGGGGCAGCGCCTGCTCGAAGGGTGAACAGCACCGCCTCGGCGGGTGGCCCGGCATTAGGCTGACCGCATGTCGGCCACCCGCTTCACGTATCTCGGTCCCGAGGGCACTTTCACCGAAGCCGCCCTGCGCACTCTGCCGGAAGCAGCCACCCGGGAGCTCGTCCCGATGGTGTCGGTCCCGGCCGCCCTGGACGCCGTGCGCAACGGCGAGGCCGCGGCGGCGCTGGTTCCGATCGAGAACTCGGTGGAGGGCGGGGTCACCGCCACGCTCGACGAGCTGGCGTCCGGCGAGCCGCTGATGATCTACCGCGAGGTCCTGCTGCCCATCGCGTTCGCGCTGCTGGTGCGGCCCGGCACCAAGCTGTCGGACATCAAGACGGTCACCGGCCATCCGGTCGCCCAGCCGCAAGTGCGCAACTGGCTGCGGACGCACCTGCCCGACGCGGTGTGGGAGTCGGCGGCCTCCAACGCCGACGGTGCCCGGCTGGTGCAGGAGGGCCGCTTCGACGCCGCCTTCGCGGGCGAGTTCGCCGCCGCCACGTACGGGCTGGAGGCGCTGGTCACCGAGATCCACGACGCCCAGAACGCCGAGACCCGATTCGTGCTCGTCGGACGGCCCGCCCGGCCGGCCGCGCCCACCGGCGCCGACAAGACCTCCGTCGTGCTGTGGCTCGGCGACGACCACCCGGGTGCGCTGCTGGAGCTGCTCCAGGAGTTCGCCGTCCGCGGGGTGAACCTGATGCTGATCCAGTCCCGCCCGACCGGCGAGGGCATCGGCAACTACTGCTTCGCCGTGGACGCGGAGGGACACATCTCCGACCGCCGGGTCAGCGAGGCGCTGATGGGTCTGAAGCGGACCTGTCCCCAGGTACGCTTCCTCGGTTCCTATCCGCGTGCCGGTGTCGCGCTCAGTGAGGTGCGGGCCGCGCGGCCGGGAACCTCCGACGGCGACTTCACCGAGGCCTCCGACTGGCTGGCGCGCTGCCTCGACGGCCGGGCGTAGTCCTCCGCCCACTGTCCACAGAGTTATCCACAGGGCCGCGTGGCGACCTGGGGACAAGTCGACAGAGCGGCACGGCAAGGTCGACATATCGGTCGGGGGGCTCAGGTTTCGCGCTGGGGAGCGAGAGGTGAACGGCGTCACCCCCGTATCGCCGATCAACTCTTTGGAGCGAGCCATTCCCACCCGAATGAGTGTGTGTGGGGGCGGTTTGAACCCTGATCGGCCAGGGCCGGCCGCGGATGCCCATTGATCTAATTCGATGTCCACAGATCCGGCGCACAGCCTGTGGATAAGAGGGCCTCTCGGGGAATTCCTGTGGACAAGGGTCGACCCCCTCCGGCCCTCCGGCCCTGCTCAGACCCCGCACGCCGATCGACGTTGTGCCCCTTTTCGGAGAAAGGGGCCGATTTTATCGACCTGGTCCCCAGCGGCTGGATCCAGCCGTCCGGCGGGCCGGGGACAAGCCCGGCCCCAGCCAATTCCATTCGCACGAATTGGGACATAGCGACACGCAGCGTGATATCGGTGTCAGCCCGGGAAGCCCAGCCCGGTAGCCTGGAGGGGTGATTGACCTTCGGCTGCTCCGTGAAGACCCTGACCGTGTCCGCGCCTCGCAGCGCGCCCGTGGAGAGGACGTCGAGCTCGTCGACGCGCTGCTCTCCGCTGACGAGCGCCGCAGGTCTTCCGGCATGCGCTTCGACGAACTGCGCAACGAGCAGAAGTCGCTCGGCAAGCTCATCCCCAAGGCCTCCCCGGAGGAACGGGCCGAGCTGCTGACCAAGGCCGAGCAGCTCAAGCAGGACGTCAAGGCGGCCGAGGCCGAGCAGAACGAGGCGGACGAGGCTGCCAAGCAGCTCCTGCTCAAGCTCGGCAACATCGTCCACGAGGACGTGCCCGTCGGCGGCGAGGAGGACTTCACCGTCCTGGAGACGCACGGCACGATCCGCGACTTCGGCGCCGAGGGCTTCGCGCCCAAGGACCACCTGGAGCTCGGCGAGTCGCTGGGCGCCATCGACGTGGAGCGCGGCGCGAAGGTGTCCGGCTCGCGGTTCTACTACCTCACCGGTGTCGGCGCCCTGCTGGAGCTCGCCCTGGTCAACGCGGCGATCGCGCAGGCCACCGAGGCCGGCTTCATCCCGATGCTGACCCCCGCGCTGGTCCGCCCGCGCGCCATGGAGGGCACCGGCTTCCTCGGCCAGGCCGCGGAGAACGTCTACCACCTGGAGAAGGACGACTACTACCTGGTCGGCACCTCCGAGGTCCCGCTCGCCGCGTACCACATGGACGAGATCATCGACGCCGAGAAGCTGCCCCTGCGGTACGCCGGCTTCTCCCCGTGCTTCCGCCGCGAGGCCGGCACGTACGGCAAGGACACCCGCGGCATCTTCCGCGTCCACCAGTTCGACAAGGTCGAGATGTTCTCGTACGTCGCGCCGGAGGACGCCGAGGCCGAGCACAAGCGGCTCCTGGAATGGGAGAAGCAGTGGCTGACCAGCCTGGAGCTGCCGTTCCAGGTCATCGACGTCGCGACCGGCGACCTGGGCGCCTCCGCCTCCCGCAAGTTCGACTGCGAGGCCTGGATCCCGACCCAGGGCAAGTACCGCGAGCTGACCTCGGCCTCGAACTGTGACGGCTTCCAGGCCCGCCGCCTGGCGATCCGCTACCGCGACGGCAAGAAGACCGCTCCGCTCTCCACGCTGAACGGCACCCTGTGCGCCGTCCCGCGCACCATCGTCGCGATCCTGGAGAACCACCAGCAGGCCGACGGCTCCGTGCGGGTCCCCCCGGTGCTCCGCCCCTACCTGGGCGGCCGCGAGGTCCTGGAGCCGATCGCCAAGTGAGCCCCGCTCCGTTCCCGTACAAGCTCGTCGCGACGGACCTCGACGGCACGCTGCTGCGTGACGACGACACCGTCTCGGAGCGCACCCGTGAAGCCCTCGCCGCGGCCACCGCGGCGGGCGCGGCGCACATCGTCGTCACCGGCCGTGCCGTGCCCTGGACCCGGCACGTGCTGGACGACCTCGGCTACCGGGGGATCGCGGTGTGCGGGCAGGGCGCCCAGCTCTACGACGCGGGAGCGCACCGGCTGCTGACCTCGGTGACGCTGGACCGGCAGCTCGCCGGCCTGGCCCTGTCGAAGCTCGAGGCCGAGGTGGGTCCGCTGGCGCTCGCCGCCAGCCGTGACGGGGTGGACGGCGAGGTCCTCTTCGGCCCGGGCTACCAGGTGCAGGAGGGCCTGCCGGCGCTCTACCTGGAGGACACCGCCCAGGTCTGGACCGCCCCGCTGAACAAGCTCTACATCCAGCACCCGGGGATGGGCGAGGACGAGCTCGTCAAGGTCGCCCGGCAGCTCGTCGGCAACCTGGTCGACATCGTCATGGCGGGCCCGGGGATAGTGGAGATCCTCCCGCTGGGTCTGAGCAAGGCCACCGGCCTCTCACTCGCCGCGCGCAGGCTGAAGGTCAAGGCCGCGGAGACGATCGCCTTCGGCGACATGCCCAACGACATCCCCATGTTCGGCTGGGCCGCGCACGGCGTCGCCATGGCCAACGCCCACGCGGAGCTGAAGGCGGTGGCCGACGAGGTGACGACCTCCAACCAGGAGGACGGCATCGCGGTGGTCCTGGAGCGCCTGCTCGGCGCCATGTAGCGCACCGGGACGCGTCGGCGTCCCGGGACCGGACGTACGAGAGGTCCGGGACGGCCCGCGCCGTGAGGCGCGCTCGAAGTGGCCGTCCCGGACCTTTTGTTACTCCCCGCACCACTCACTGTGCCCCGGCCGCACGGGCGGTACCAGCGAATTTCCGCCGGTCAGCCGCGGAGCCCCGGGCTGCTGCCGACCCGCGTGACAAGGGGGTCAGGCGCGTGTTTCACGTGAAACATCAGCCGTCGGCCCGTGTCCGTGCGGATGGAGGGTGAGCGGCCAGGCGAGGAGTCCGACGGCGAGCGAGACGGCGTGGCCGAGGTCGGTGAAGGTGCCGCCGGTGAGCAGCGGCAGCCCGAAGAAGGCGACCGCGCCAAGGAGGTAGAACCATCTCCAGGGGTTCGGGAGCCGGTAGGTCAGTACTCCGATGGAGGCCGCCAGCCCGTAACTGACGCCGATGTCGACGACGTGGGTCATGCTGTGCGGCGCACGGTTGTCCTGGATGGCCATGAGGAGCACCTTCTGGCTCAGGAGGGTGGCGCCGACATGCGCGGTCGCGACGATCAGGAGCCAGCGCAGGGTGCCGAGCCAACGCTCCACGGGGGCGTGGAAGAACTCGAAGAGCACGGCGTACAGGGCGAGCGAGGCGGGGTTCTCGATCCAGAAGGCACTGCTGAGCAAGGCCCGGACGGGGTACTTGACCAGCTGGTGGATGTTGCTGCTGTTGCGGTGGAGCAGCACGTGGTCGAGCCGGTCCGGGGAGATCGCGACGACGAGGCTGGTGACGGCGACGATCAGCAGCCATATGTGCGTGCCGGGCGAGGAGCGTATCCAGGACCGCAAGGGCCTGGACGGCTCAGGCTCGGGATGCTGGATCATGCACCGATGATGCCCCGCAAAGCTGTGCCCCGCCTGGCCGATGGGCCGGGCGGGGCACGGTCGCGGATGCCGGCGCCGGGGTCCTACTCCTCGCCGGCGAGGGTGAGGCGGCGCAGCTTCTGGCCCGCGTACACGGTGGCGCCGACGGTGACCGCGATGAGCAGGGCCACGGCGGTGGGCAGGCCGACGCTGGCGTCGACGTACCCCTGGCCGGCGACCTTCTCGGCCAGGGCCAGGGCCCACTGCTGGACGCTGAGCGTCTTGGCTCCGGAGACCAGGCTGCCGAAGAGGGACTCCCAGATGAGAGCGTAGACCAGCCCGAAGACGACCGCGTGCCGGCTGACCGTGCCCAGCAGCAGGAACAGGGCGCTGTAGGCGATCGAGGCGACGAGGGCGGCCACGGTGTAGGCGACGGCGATCTGCTGGCCGTTGCCGTTGAGGATGAAGCCCGCGATCAGGGTGGGGATCGCGGAGAAGGCCATCGTGACCGCGATCGCGACGATCAGCTTGGTCATGATGATCGTCGGACGCTTCACGGGCTTGGAGAGCAGGTAGACGATCGAGCCGTCGTCGATCTCGGGTCCGATGGCGCCGGTGCCGGCGATGACGCCGATCAGCGGGACCATCGTCGCGAGGGCGAAGCCGCCGAGGAGGTCGGCCGCCACCTTGTCGTCCACGCCGGTGAAGAAGCGGACGGCGAGGGCGATGACGATCAGCAGGGCGGGGAGCGCGAAGAGGATCAGCGCGCGGCGCCTGCCGAGCAGGGCCCGGTAGGTGAGCCGGGCGACGGTGGGGTTGTACATGGGTGCCAGCTCCTTCAGGCCGCGACGAGGTAGGAGAAGACCGACTCGAGGGACTCGTCGGAGGGGGAGACCGTCAGCAGCCGGATGCCGTGGTCGCGGGCGACGCGCGGCAGCAGCTCCGTGAAACGCCCGAAGTCGACGGCCTGGATGCGCAGCGCGCCTTCCTGGAGGTCGACCTCGATGCCTGCCGTGGAAGGGTCGGCGATCAGGGCCGCGGCGAGGGCCCGGTCGTCGGAGGAGCGGACCAGGTAACGGTGCGGGCGGTCCGTCATCAGGCGGCGGATCTTGCGGAAGTCGCCGGACGCCGCGTGCCGGCCGGCGACGACCACCTCGATGTGGGAGGCGAGCTGTTCGACCTCCTCCAGGATGTGGGAGGAGAACAGGACGGTGCGGCCCTCGTCGCCCATCCGCCGCAGCAGGTCCATGAGCTGCATGCGCTGGCGCGGGTCCATGCCGTTGAACGGCTCGTCGAGGAGGAGCACGGACGGCTCGTGGACCAGGGCGGAGGCCATCTTCACGCGCTGGCGCATGCCCTTGGAGTACGTGGCGATCTTGCGGTCCTGGGCGTACTCCATCTCGACCGTGGCGAGCGCCCGCTGGGCCGCCGCGTCGTCGAGCCCGTGGAGCTCGGCGTTGGCCACGACGAACTCCCGGCCGGTGAGGAAGTCGTACATGGCCTCGCGCTCGGGCACGACGCCGATCTGCTTGTAGACCTGCTCGTTGCGCCAGATCGGCGTGCCGTCGAGGGTGACGGTGCCCGTGGAGGGGGCGAGGAAGCCGCCCATCATGTTGATGAGGGTGGACTTGCCGGCGCCGTTGGGGCCGAGGAGTCCGGTGACGCCGGGACCGATGCGCATGGTCACGTCGTTGACGGCGACGACGTTCCCGAACCAGCGGGAGGTGTGGTCGATGTCGATGATGGTCACAGCCCGGCCTTCCGGTAGCGGGCCATCAGGGCGGCGTAGGAGCCGGCGATGAGGCCGAGTACGACGAGCAGATACACCACTCCGGTGCCGGCGGAGGGGCCCTCGCCGCCCGGGAAGGCGGAGGTGGCGCCGAGGAAGGCGGTCTGCACCCCGTCGATCAGCGAGATCGGGGAGAACAGGCCCATCCACTCGATGGCCCCGGTGTTCCCGGTGGAGTAGGCGACGGCCTGGATGGTGGAGACGGCTCCGTAGGGGATGAGCAGCAGGGCGATGACGGCCGCCACGCCGAAGCCGCGGCGCGGGGTGAGGGCGGCCATGACGAGGCCGAGGCCTGCGAAGAGGAGCGAAAGCAGCAGTACCGACACCAGTCCCTGCCCGAATCCCTTGGTCTGGTGACCGAAGTCGAACTTGGCCAGCAGCGAGCCGATCCACATGATCAGCAGCGGCGTGGCGGTGAGGATGAAGAGGGCCGAGGCCATGGCGGCGTACTTGGCCAGGACGTAGTCGACCCGCTCGATGGGCCGCGAGAAGTACAGCGGCACGGTCTTGAAGCGCAGGTCGCGCGAGACCGACTGGGGCGCCTGCGAAGCGAGGTAGAGGCCGATGATCACCTGAGTGGTGAGGGCGTACGTCGTGTACTTGATCGGCAGGTCGCTGGAGCCGGGGACGGCGATGGCCACCGCGACGATGATCAGCGCGGGGACGCACATCACCGCGAAGAGGATCATCGGCAGCACCTTGGACTTGGCGGAGCGGCCGAGCCCGTACGCACCCCGCAGCGACTGCGAGAACAGCGAGGTGCGGGCGTAGCCGCGGCCGAGCCGGGGGCCGTCGTAGGACCGGTAGCCGATGTTGTGGATCTGGGTCGAGGTCTCAGGCGCCATCGGGGCCGGCTCCCTTCGGGTGGGCGGTCGACGAGGGCCGGTCGCTGTCGCGGAAGACCTCGGCGATATGGTGGCGGCGCTGCTCCATGCGGACCAGGCCGAGGCCGAGGCCGGCGACGGTGTCGCGGACGGTGTCGTAGGTCTCCTCGCCGGTGGCCTCGACGAGGAGGATGTGGCCGGCGCCGGGCAGGCCCTGCTCCTCGCCCTCGTGCAGGGTGATGCCCGCACCGGTGAGCGCCTTGCGCAGGGCGGCGGTGCCGTCCGGGTACGCGTCGGAGTCGGTGACCTCGACCGCGAGGGTGGTCGTGGTCTGGGTGAAGTCGCTGGTGGAGCTGGAGCGCAGCAGCTTGCCGCCGTCGACGACGACCACGTGGTCGCAGGTCCGCTCCAGCTCTCCGAGGAGGTGGGAGGTGACCAGGACCGAGATGCCGAAGTCGGTGTGGACGCGGCGGATCAGGCCGAGCATCTCGTCGCGGCCGACCGGGTCGAGGCCGTTGGTCGGCTCGTCGAGGAGGACCAGCTGCGGATCGTGGACCAGCGCCTGGGCGAGCTTGACCCGCTGCTTCATGCCGGTGGAGTAGCCGCCGATGGGGCGGTAGCGCTCCTCGTACAGGCCGACGTGGCGCAGGGTGTCGGCGGTGCGCTCGCGGGCGGCGGTCGGCGGGAGGCCGGACATCCGCGCCATGTGGACGACGAACTCGGTGGCCGAGACGTCGGGTGGCAGGGCGTCGTGTTCGGGCATGTAGCCGACCCGTTCGCGGATGGCGCTGCCATGCGTGGCGACGTCCAGTCCGAGCACGGCGGCACGCCCCTCGGTGGCGGGGGACAGTCCGAGCAGGATCTTGATCAGCGTGGACTTGCCGGCTCCGTTGGCGCCCACGAGGCCGGTCACGCCGGGCCCGATGTCCAGGGAGAGCCGGTCGAGGGCGGTCACTCGGGGGTACCGCTTGCTCAGGCTTTCGGTCGCGATGACAGTCACGGCTTCGACGTTAGTGCCGAGGGGGCGGCCGATCGTCAGACCTGGAGCGGGATCGTGTATCCGCCTTGAGGACTACGGACCCTGACGGAAGGCTGATGCCGCCGAAGTTTGTCCACAGGTCTGTGCAGGGGCCTTGACGTGATCTCCGGCCATTGTCACATTCATCAGTGGCAGGTTTCGGGAGCGTTGGGCGACAGGGACGGACGGCCGGCATGACTGGGGACACCAAGCAGCGCACCGCGCACGACTCCGGGCAGCTTTCCGCCGGGCTGCGCGGGTTCAGGGAGGTCCAGCGGCTCGCGTACGAGTGCGCGGAGACCGTGGCGGCGCAGCTGCGCCCGGGAGTGACCGAACGCGAGGCGGCGCGGATGCAGCGCGACTGGCTGCGCGAGCGCGGGGTGCGGGACTGGTTCCACCTGCCCTTCGCGTGGTTCGGGGACCGTACCGCCTTCGCGAACTTCAAGATCCCCCTCCAGTTCTTCCCGACCTCGCGGCGGCTGGAGCCGGGGATGCCGTTCATCCTCGACATGGCGCCGGTGTACCGGGGCTACGCGGCCGACATCGGCTACTCCGGCAGCCTCGGGCTCAACCCGGTGCAGGACCGGCTGATGTCGGACCTCCGGCCGCACCGCGAGCTGATCCTGGAGCAGGTGCGCGAGCGCCGGCCGCTGCGGGAGATCTACGAGAACGTCGAGCGGCTGATGACCCGCCAGGGGTACGCCAACCGGCACCGGGCCTACCCCTTCGGCGTCATCGCGCACAAGATAGACCGGGTCAAGGAGCGCCGCTGGTCCCCGACCGCGTTCGGCTTCGGCACCCAGTCCCTCAAGGGGCTGGCCTCCGACGCCCTGCACGGGCACCGGGAGGGCTGGTCTCCGCTGTGGAGTCCGTACCACTTCTCCGACCATCCGCCGCAGCCCGGTCTGTGGGCGGTGGAGCCGCACCTGGGCTTCCGGGGCACCGGCGCGAAGTTCGAGGAGATCCTGGTCGTCACCGACTCCCGGGACCCCGAGGAGAGCGCGTTCTGGCTGGACGACGACCTGCCGCACGTGCGGCGCTGGGCTGAGGAGAAGGCGGCATGAGCGGGATGAGCGGCACGGGTCTGCAGGGCGCGCGCGAACGCCGGGTGAGCACCGGCGGGATCGAGCTGTGCGTCGTCGAGCTCGGCGAGACGGGCCGGCCGACCGTACTGCTGGTGCACGGGTACCCGGACAGCAAGGAGGTCTGGTCGGAGGTCGCCCAGCGGCTCGCGGACCGGTTCCACGTGGTCCTCTACGACGTACGCGGCCACGGGCGCTCCTCGGCTCCGGTGCCGCTGCGCGGGGGCTTCACCCTGGAGAAGCTGACCGACGACTTCCTGGCCGTGGCGGACGCGGTCAGCCCGGACCGTCCGGTGCACCTGGTGGGCCACGACTGGGGCTCCGTGCAGGGCTGGGAGTTCGCGACGGTGGCCCGCACCGAGGGGCGGATCGCCTCCTTCACCTCCATGTCGGGGCCGTCCCTCGACCACTTCGGGCACTGGATCAAGCAGCGGATGAGGCGGCCCTCCCCGCGCCGGGCCGCCCAGTTGCTGGGCCAGGGCGTCCGGTCCTGGTACGTGGGGATGCTGCACACTCCCGTGCTGCCGGAGCTGGCCTGGCGCGGCCCGCTCGGCAAGCGCTGGCCCAAGCTCATGGAGCGCAGCGAGGGGATCCCGGTCGGCGGGTACCCGACGGCCTCACTGCCCTCCGACGCCGCGCACGGCGCCTGGCTCTACCGGGACAACGTGCGGGCCCGGCTGAGTCGGCCCCGTCCCGACGCGTACGCGCACGTGCCGGTACAGCTGATCGTCCCGACCGGGGACGTCTTCCTGTCCGAGCGGCTCTACGACGACGTGGAGCGCTGGGCGCCGGGACTGGTGCGGCGGACCCTGCCCGCGAAGCACTGGATCCCCAGGACCCGGCCGGACCAGGTGGCGGCGTGGATCGCCGACTTCGTCACGGCCCGTGAGGAGCCTGCCGCGCGGGCGCCGGAGCAGCGCGCCCCGGGCAAGTACGCGGACCGGTTCGGGGGCCAGCTGGTGCTGGTCACCGGCGCCGCCAGCGGGATCGGGCGGGCCACGGCCTTCGCGTTCGCCGAGGCGGGGGCGCGGGTCGTGGCGGTGGACCGGGACGGCGAGGGCGCGGCGCGCACGGCCGAGATGGCGCGGCTCGTCGGCGCCCCGGAGGCCTGGGGCGAGTGCGTCGACGTCAGTGACGAGCCGGCGATGGAGAAGCTCGCGGCGAAGGTCGCCGCCGAGTACGGGATCGTCGACGTACTGGTCAACAACGCCGGGATCGGCCTGTCGGGGTCCTTCCTGGAGACCGGATCCGAGGACTGGAAGAAGGTCCTGGACGTCAACCTGTGGGGAGTCGTCCACGGCTGCCGGGTCTTCGGGAGGCAGATGGCCGAGCGCGGGCAGGGCGGCCACATCGTCAACACCGCCTCCGCGGCCGCCTACCTGCCCTCCCGGACGCTGCCCGCGTACAGCACCTCGAAGGCAGCGGTGCTGATGCTGAGCGAGTGCCTGCGCGCGGAGCTGGCGTCCAAGTCGATCGGGGTCTCGGCGATCTGCCCGGGCATCGTCAACACCAACATCACGGCCACCTCGCGGTTCGCCGGGGTGGACGCGGCCGAGGAGAAGCGCCGCCAGGAGCGCTCCTCGCGGTTGTACGGGCTGCGCAACTTCCCCCCGGAGAAGGTGGCGGACGCGATCCTGCTGGCCGTGGTGAAGAACCGGGCGGTGGTCCCGGTGACGCCCGAGTCCAAGGCCGCCCTGTGGATGTCCCGCTACGCGCCGAACGCCCTGCGACGGATCGCGCGGCTGGAGCCCCGGCTGTGATGCCGTGCGACGGTGTGCGCGGCACGGCCATACCCGGCTCCTGCCCGCGGTCGTACCATCCCTCGCAGGAGGGCTCGCTGCTCGAGGCGGTCGAGTACCTGGCGGCGTCTCCTGCCGCCCGGACCGCGGCGGGCGCGGTCGGCCGAGCCGCCATGTCGTAGGGAGCCGGGATTGTCCGATCAGGCGGTAGCCGAGTACAGGATCGAGGATCTGGCCCACCACAGCGGGGCGACGGTGCGCACGATCCGCGCGTACCAGGACCGCGGCCTGCTGCCGAAGCCGGAGCGGCGGGGCCGGTCCAACGTCTACCGGGAGACGCACCTGGCGCGCCTGCGCCAGATCGCGGACCTCCTGGACCGCGGCTACACCCTGGCCTCTATCAAGGAGCTGTTGGAGGCCTGGGACGCGGGGCGCGGACTGGGCGGCGTACTCGGTCTGGTGGCCGAGGTGCACGGGCCCTGGACCGACGAGGAGGCCGACCGGATCAGCCGGGAGGACCTCAACGCGCGGTTCGGCGGCCTGCCCGACGACGACGCGGTGGACGAGGCCTGTGAGCTGGGGGTGCTGGAACGGATCCCCGGCCGCCCGGACGAGTTCCTCGTGCCCTCGCCGCAGGAGCTGGCCGTCGCGGCCGAGCTGTACGCGGCGGGGGTTCCGCTGGGGGCGATCACGGGGCACCTGCGCGAGCTGCGCGGGCAGGTGGAGCACATCGCCTCGCGCTTCCTGGAGTTCACCACCGAGCACGTCTTCGCCCGCTACCTCGGGCAGGTGCCGCCGACCGATTCGGACGCGGCCGAGGCGGCGACGATGGTGCGCAGGCTGCGCCCGCTGGCCCAGCAGACGGTGGACGCCGAGCTGGCCCGGGCGATGCGGCTGTTCGCGACCCGGCACCTCCAGCGGCATCTGGGCGCGCCCGGTGCGGCGCAGCCGGCGGGCCCCGCCCCGGTGGCCCTGCCCGCCGGGACGGTACGGGCGGTGCAGGAGCTGGTGGGGCCGGAGCACGTGGCGGAGTTCGTCCGGGCCGCGACGGAGCGGGAGCTCCAGGCCCGGACGATGAACGATCTGGCGAGCCGGCGCGGCCGGTAATGCTCGATCGGTAGTCCACAGGGGGTCCCCGGGGCGAATCGCTCAGATGTCGCCGAAACCCTCCGAAACGGCTGTGGACAACTCCCGTCCGCCTGTGGGCAACACGGGTTACCGGCTAGACGATGGCTTCGAACGTCGAGCCGGTGCGGGGGATATCGGCCACCGCTGCCTCGGTCCCCTGCTGTCCGGAGCGCGGTGCGGTCGTGCCGTCGGCACGGCGCTCGCGGCCGTAGAGGAGGACGGCCAGGGCGAGTCCGAGGACGCCGCCGAGCAGTTGCGCCGCGACGAACCCGGGCAGTGACTGCGGTGCGATGCCGGTGAAGGAGTCGCTGAAGGCCCGCCCGATGGTGCCGGCGGGGTTGGCGAAGGACCCCGACGAGGTGAACCAGATCGCGGCGGCGATGTACGCGGCCACCGCGGCCGGGACCAGCCTGGGCCGGCCGATACGGCCGAGGCCCTGGATGACCAGGACCAGTCCGGCGGTGGCGACGATCTCGCCGATCAGCAGGTGGCCCCCGTCGCGAACCTGGGTGGAGAAGGTTCCCGGGGTGCGGCCGAACATCGTCTCCGCCAGTACGGCGCCGCCGATGGCGCCGGTGGTCTGGGCGGCGGCGTACGCGAAGGCCTCGCGCGCGTCGAGTCCCTCGCCGCCGGTGCGCCGGGCCCACCAGGCGGTGAGGGTGACGACCGGGTTGAGGTGGGCCCCGGAGAGAGGGCCGAACAGGGTGATGATCAGGCCGAGGCCGATCGCGGAGGCGAGCGAATTGGCGACGAGGGCGACACCGGTGTCGCGGCTGAGGTTCGCGGCCTGGATGCCCGAGCCGATCACCACCACGAGCAGGCCTGCGGTGCCGATGAGCTCGGCAGCCACACGCCGAAGCAGTGAAGCCTTATTTGTCATAGTTTCTCCCTCTGATAAGTCGTGATGCGGAAAATGTATTCCGTATATTGGAAAAACGATAGAGGGGTGTCGCGTCCGTCCGAGGGGCGGAAAATCGCTGCCGCGGCCCCCCGCGAGCCGTCAAGCTGGGCACATGGATGACCGACGCACCGTGAAGGTGTCCAAATACGTCTCGAAACACCTCCGGCACCAGCCGGAACGGATCGGACTGGTGCTCGACCCCCAGGGCTGGGTGGAGATCGACGATCTCCTGCGGGCCGCCGCGGACCATGGATTCCCGTTCAGCAGGGCCGAACTCGACCACGTGGTCGCCGCCAACGACAAACAGCGGTTCGCCGTCGACGGCACCCGCATCCGGGCCAGCCAGGGCCACACCGTCGCCGTGGACCTGGGCCTTCCGGAGGCCGAACCGCCCGCGTACCTCTACCACGGCACCGTGGCCGCGGCCCTCGACGCGATCCGCATCGAGGGCCTGCGCCCCATGGCCCGCCACCACGTACACCTGTCGCCGGACCGCGAGACGGCGACCCGGGTCGGCGCGCGCCGGGGCCGGCCGGTGGTCCTCGCCGTGGACGCGGCGGCGATGCGCGCGGCCGGGCACGTGTTCCGGGTCAGCGCCAACGGGGTGTGGCTGGCGGACGCCGTACCGCCGCAATTCCTCCGCTTCCGGTGACCGTCGGAAGGCCCCGGCCGGGAACGCCGGCCGGGACGGAATTCACGGAGTGATTGTCGGATCGTCCACCTACTCTGTTCCTCGTTCCGGGATCAGTGAGGGGGGTACCTCGCGATGCCGACCGACCACGCGAGCAAGCGAGCTGATGCCTGATGACATCCGTGTCCCCGTCCCCGTCCGAATTCCCCGTCGAATCCGCGGCCGACGGCGCGGTCAACAACTTCCAGGTCGATCTGCGCGGCCTGGTCGACCTGCTCTCCCACCACCTCTATTCCAGCCCCCGCGTCTACGTGCGCGAACTCCTCCAGAACGCCGTGGACGCCGTGACCGCCCGTCACGCGCACGAACCCGGCGCGGAGGTGCGCATCCGCCTGTCCGCGACCGCCGGCCGCATCACCATCGAGGACTCCGGCATCGGCCTGACGGCCGCCGAGGCCCACTCCCTCCTCGCCACCATCGGCCGCAGCTCCAAGCGCCGCGGCGAAGGCGCCTCCGCCGCCGAACTCCAGGGCCTGGAGAACACCCGTCAGCAGTTCCTCGGCCAGTTCGGCATCGGGCTGCTCGCCTGCTTCGTCGTCGCCCGGCAGATCAGGGTCGTCACCCGGTCCTCCCGCGACCCCCAGGCCGCACCCGTCGAGTGGCTGGCCACGGACGACGGCTCGTACACCGTGCGCGAACTGCCCCACGACGCCCGTCCCGAGCCCGGCACCACCGTCCACCTCGAAGCCCGCCCCGGCGCCGAGGAGTGGACCGAGCCCGCCCGCGTCGAGCGCCTCGCCCGCGACTACGGCTCCCTGCTCCCCTACCCGATCACCTTCGACGACGGCCTCGGCGGCCCTCCCCGGCCCGTCACCGACCGGCCCGCCGTATGGGACCGGCCCCACCCCACCCCGGCCGCCCGGCGCGTCGCGCTCGCCGGACACTGCGCGCAGCTCTTCGGCTTCACCCCGCTCGACAGCATCGACCTCGACCTGCCGGTGGCCGGGGTGCGCGGAGTCGCGTACGTACTTCCCGAACCCACCAGCCCCGCCCACCGGGCCGGCCACCGCGTCCACCTCAAGGGCATGCTGCTCACCGACCAGGCCGACAACCTGCTGCCGGACTGGGCCTTCTTCGTCCGCGCCGTGCTCGACACCGACACCCTGCGGCCCACCGCCTCCCGCGAGAACCTGTACGACGACGAGACGCTCGCCGCCGTACGCGAAGCCCTCGGCGCCCGCATCCGGTCCTGGCTGGCGGAGCTCGCGGCAAGCGAACCGGACCGTCTGGCCGCGTTCCTGAGCGTCCACCACCTCGGCGTGAAGTCCCTCGCCCGGCACGACGCGGAACTGCTCGGCCTGATGCTGCCGTGGCTGCCGTTCGAAACCAGCGACGGATCGATGAACCTGGAGGAGTTCACGGCGGCCCACGCCGAGATCCACTTCACGCGCACCGTCGAGGAGTTCCGGCAGATCGCCCCGATCGCGGCGGCCCACGGCCTCGGCGTCGTCAACGCCGGCTACACCTACGACGCCGACCTGCTGGCCCTGCTGCCCTCCGTACGCCCCGACCTGAAGGTCACCGAGCTGGACGCGGGAGCCGTCACCGACCGCCTCGACCCGGTCCCCACCGCCGTCGAACTCTCCCTCGCCGCGTTCCTCTCCACCGCCCGCACCCGGCTGGAGCCCCAGAGCTGCGACGTGGTGCTGCGCGCCTTCCAGCCCGTGGCCGTCCCCGCGCTCTACCTCGACGACCGCCAGGCCCGCCAGGAGCGGGACCGGACCGCCGCACTCGAATCCGCCGACTCCCTGTGGAGCGGCATCCTCGGCTCCCTGCGCGGCTCCGGCCCGCGCGCCCGCCTCGTCCTCAACCACAACAACCCGCTGATCCGGCGGATCGCGGGCCTCCCCGACCCGACGCTCGCCGGCACCGCCGTCGAATCGCTGTACGGCCAGGCGCTGCTGATGTCCCAGCGGCCGCTGCGCCCTGCCGATTCTGCCCTGCTCAACCGGGCCTTCCTCGGGCTCCTGGAATGGGCGACCCATCCCGTCAACAGCTCGGACACCCCGACCGCCACCTCCGAGGAGGACGAGAAGTGAGCACCCTGACCCCCGACGAGATCCGGCGCGCCCTGCACGAGAACCGGGACCTGCCCCACGGCGCCGCGCGCAACGCCCAGGCCGAGGCGCTGACCGCCGCCGCCGAGGTCTGCGGTGACACCGGCGTGTACCGGGCGGCCCTGATCAACCAGATCGACTCCTACGAGTACAGCGCCGAGCGGAGCCGCATGGTGGTCCCCTTCGCCCGCCTGCTCCAGGAGTACGACCGCGACCCGTCGGCGTTCGGCCCGGGTGACGCCCACTCCCTCTTCTGGCGCTTCAAGTGGGTGTCGGGCCAGATCATCAGCTCCCCCGACGTGCCGATCTCCTCCGTCACCGGTTACCTCGACGACATGGAGAAGCGCTACCGGATCGCCGGCTACAGCGAGCGGGCGGTACGCCAGTCCGAGTACTTCCTCGCCGACGCCGTCGGAGACGACGAGCGCGCCGAGCGGGCCATGGCGCAGTGGCGCGCGGCCGACCGCGACGAGATGAGCGACTGCCACGCCTGCGAGACCAACTCCCAGGGCGTCTTCTGGGCGACCAAGGGCGAGGACGCCAAGGCCATCGAGGTCTGGGAGCCCGTGCTGACCGGCGAGCAGACCTGCATGGAGGAACCGCACCGGGTGCTCGCCCGGTCGCTGCTCCCCCTGCTGCGCCTCGGCCGCACCGACGAGGCCCGCTCCCACCACCTGCGCGGCTACCGGATGGCCCGGGGCAAGGAGAGCCTGCTGCGGGCGATCGGCCAGCACATCGAGTTCTGCGCACTCACCGGCAACGAGGCGCGCGGGGTGGAGATCCTCGCCGAGCACGGGGCGCACCTGCGGCCGCTCGTGGACGTCAAGACGCAGCTGGACTTCTTCGCCGGGGTCCTGGTCCTGCTCCGCCGGCTGATCGAGCTCGGCCACGGCGGCGACCCGACGGTGCCGTACGAGGGCTCCGCGCACACCGTCGAGGAGCTGCACGGCGTGCTGCGCGCCGAGGTCCTGGACATCGCCCGGCGGTTCGACATGCGCAACGGCACCACCCGGGTCTCCGAGCGGCTGACGGAGCGGCTCTTGCGGGCCCCGCTGGCCGACACGCTGCCGCTCGGCGTGCGCAGCGCCGCGCTGCCGCAGCCGGCCGGGACGGCCCCGGCGGCGGCACCCGCGCCCGTGCCCGTCGGCGCCGCCGAGTTCAGCGTGCTCGTGGAGCAGGCCCGCGACGCCCGCGAGACGGGCCACCCGGCCGCGGACCGGCTCTGGGCGGAGGTCGCCGTACGGGTCTCCGTGCTGCCGGAACCGGAGGTGCACCCGCTGCTGCTCGCCGAGGTCGCCGACCACCGGGCCCTGACGGCCGCGCGGGCCGGCGCCCCGGACGCGGCGGAGCTGCTGACCGCCGTCCGCGACGGCTACCGGGCGCTGGGGCGGGCCGAGCGCGCCGCCCTGGCCGAGCTGCGGCTGGCGAGCGCGGCCGCGCAGGCCGGGGCCGCGCCGGAGGAGGTCCGCGCGCTGCTGGCGGCGGGGCTGCGCGCCGCCGAGGCGCTGGACGCGGCGGAGCCGCTGCGGGCCCGCCGGATCGCCGTCGCGGAGCTGTCCGCGCTGCGGCTGGAGCCGTACCTGCGCTCGGCGGAGGCCGCGCGGGACCACGCCGACGAGAACGAGCACGGTCACGGCCATGACCACGAGCACGACCACGGGCTGCTGGTGGCCGAGCTCTCCTCCTTCGTCTCCTCCTACGGGCAGGCCCTCCCGGACCTGGCGTCCGAGGCCGAGGAGCTGCTGGGCCGGCTGGCCCTCTCCCAGGGCGACACCGAATCGGCCCTGGAGCTGCTGGCCTCCGCCGCCGACCGCGCGGTCCAGGCGGGCCGGCCGTGGCAGGCGGCGGACCCCCTCGTCCTGCGGGCCGGGGTGCTGCTCTCGCTGGGACGGCCCGAGGAGGCCGAGGCGGCCGCACGGTCCGGTCTGGAGCACTCCGCCGAGGTGACCGACCCCGAGGAGCAGGGCCTCGTACGCCTCACCCTCGCGGACGTCCTGCTCCGCGGGCGGGGCGCGGTGGCGGAGGCCGCCGAGCACGCCCTCGCGGCGGCGCACTGGTTCGACCAGGCGGGGCTGGCCGCCGACGGCGGGGCCCAGGCCCGGCTGATGCTGGCCCAGGCCTACGCCCGGGACGGCCGCACCGCCGACGCCGCGGAGGTGCTGCAGTCGGCGCTGCCGGACCTGCTGGAGCACGGCGAGGGGCAGGCCGTGTCGGCGCGGGACTTCCTGGGGAACCTGCTGCGCGACCTGCGCGAGTCCCGGGGCGCCGCGGAGCAGTTCCTGCTCGCCGCCGACCTGGTCAAGGACTGGGAGGACCCCCGGCCGCAGGCGGGCTTCGCGCAGGCGGCCGCCGACTGCCTCTCCGACGCCGGCCACGCCGATGAGGCGGTCGCCGCCTACCGGCGCGCTCTGGAGCTGCGCCGGCTGACCGGTGACGCGGTGGTCTCCGAGGTCAGGATCCTTCGTTCGCTGGCCTGGCTGGGGATGCGCGAGGAGGTCACCGAGGAGACCGTGGCAGCGGCCCGGGTCCTGATGGACGAGGCTGCCGGCGTCCTGGATGCGGCCCTGAAGGCCGGTGACGCCGAGGACCCGGAGCTGCTCTCCGAACTGGCACAGACCTGGCACCAGCTGGCCCAGGTGCTGGACCGGCTGGTGAGCTCCCGGGCCCCGGAGGGGGCCGGCCAGTCCCAGGACGGGGTCGTCCTGAGCGCCGCCGCCGTCGAGGACCTGAGGCTGGAGGAGATCCGGCTGTGGGAGCGCGCGGCCGAGCTGTACGCGGGGCTGGGGCCGGAACACCTCCAGGACCGCTTCCAGTGCGTGAACAACGCGGCGTGGACCGATCACGAGCTGGGCCGCCCGGATGCGGGCGCGGCCAGGGTGTCGGCGCTGCTGGAGGAGGTCGAGTCACTCCCCGAGGGCACGGCTCCCGAGTGGGTGGTCCCTCAGGCGCGACGGATCATCACGAACCTGACGGCCTGAGGTTCTGAGCGTGTGACCGGCTGAGCTCCTGAGCGCCCGGCCGGCCCCTGCCGGCTCCGGCCGGGTTCCGTCGTGCGACGGGACCCTGCCGGAGCCGTCGGGAGAGGTTCAGCTCTCCAGCTGGGCGAGCGCCTCTGTGGCGATCCGCTCGAAGACCGCCTCGTCGGCGGCGAAGTCGGAGTCCGGGATCGGCGCGTGGATGACCAGCTCGGTGAAGCCCAGCTCGCGGTGGCGGCCCGCGAAGTCCACGAACGCGTCCACGGACTCCAGGATGGCGCCGCGCTCGGGGGTGAAGCCGGTCAGCAGCACCTTCTCGATGGAGTCGGAATCCCGGCCGATCTCCGCCAGGGCCTTCTCCAGGCGCTCGTGCTGGACGCGCAGGGCCGCCAGCGATTCCTCGGGCGTGCCCTCGGCGTGCTTCGGGTCGCCCGCGGTCACCCAGGCCTGGCCGTGGCGCGCCGCGAGCTTCACACCGCGAGGGCCGGTCGCCGCGACGGCGAACGGCAGGCGGGGACGCTGGACGCAACCGGGGATGTTGCGCGCCTCGTCGGCGGAGTAGAACGTGCCGTGGTGGGTGACCGCCGGCTCGGTGAGCAGCCGGTCGAGCAGCGGCACGAACTCCGCGAAGCGGTCCGCCCGCTCGCGCGGGCTCCACTCGTCCTGCCCCAGCGCGGTCGCGTCGAAGCCGTTGCCGCCCGCGCCGATGCCGAGGGTGATGCGACCGCCCGAGATGTCGTCCAGGGACATCAGCTCCTTGGCCAGGGTCACCGGGTGCCGGAAGTTCGGCGAGGTGACCAGGGTCCCCAGGCGGATCCGCTCGGTGACGGCCGCCGCGGCGGTCAGGGTGGGCACCGCGCCGTACCAGGTCTGGTCGCGGAAACTCCGCCAGCTCAGGTGGTCGTAGGTGTAGGCGGTGTGGAACCCGAGGCGCTCGGCCCGCTCCCACTGGTCGCGGCCCCCCTCGTGCCACGGACGTACCGGCAGGATCACGGTGCTCAGGCGCAAAGTCATGCCGTCGAGCGTACGGCGGTCCGTGTCTCGTACACCAACCACACCGCGTCCCTCAGGGCCCGGCTCGTCCGGTCTGGCGCATGTTTCACGTGAAACATGCGTCGGCGCGAAGCCTTCGGCGGGGCTGCCCCGCGGCCGGAGCGGGGAAAATGTCTGGACGATCACGGTCCGGCAGCCGGGGCCCATGGGCGAAGATGGAGCGGTGACCTCGGCTTCTCAGCGCCCCGACGGGCCGACCCCCGCCCCCCGGCTCATCGCCACCGATCTCGACGGCACCCTGCTGCGCGACGACAAGTCCGTCTCGCTCCGCACGGTCGCCGCGCTCGCCGCTGCCGAGGAGGCCGGGATCGAGGTCTTCTTCGTCACCGGCCGTCCGGCCCGCTGGATGGACGTGGTCAGCGACCACGTCCACGGCCACGGCCTGGCGATCTGCGCGAACGGCGCCGCCGTCGTCGACCTCCACGCAGGACGGGAGTTCGTAGAGGTCAGGGCGCTGCCCCGGGCCACGGCCCTCACCGTCGTCAACGCCCTGCGCACGGCAGCCCCCGGCACCTCCTTCGCGGTCGAGATGACCACCGGCATCAACTACGAACCGGCCTACCCGCCGTTCTTCCAGGACCCGGGGGCCACGGTCGCCACGGCCGAGAAGCTGCTCCACGAGGAGCACGACGACCATGCGGCTCCGGTGCTGAAGCTGCTCGCGCACCATCCCGAGATGGCCCCGGACGACTTCCTCGCCCTGGCCCGGTCCGCCGCCGGCGCCTACGCCTCCATCACCCGCTCCAGCCCGACCGCACTGCTGGAGATCAGCGGGCTCGGGGTGTCCAAGGCCAGCACCCTGGAGCTGTGCTGTGCCGAACGCGGGATCTCGCCCGCGGAGGTCGTCGCCTTCGGGGACATGCCGAACGACGTGGAGATGCTCCGCTGGGCCGGCACCTCGTACGCGATGGGCAACGCCCACCCGGACGTGATCGCGGCCGCCTCCGGCCGTACGGTGGCCAACAACGAGGACGGGGTCGCCGTGGTGATCGAACGGATCCTGGCCGAGCGCACCGCACGCGGCTAAGGGGTCTCCCCGCCCGGGTGGGCGCGACCGATCACAGCGGGGCCTCCCAGACCAGGGTGGTCCCGCCGTCGTCCTCCCCGATGCCGGATCCGTACCAGCTGGAGCCGCCGAGCGACTCCGCCCTGCGGCGCAGGTTCCGCAGGCCGCTGCGCCGGCCGCCTTCCGGCATGCCCACCCCGTCGTCGGCGACTTCCAGCCGTACCCCCGGCCGGCCGTCGGGCAGGCTGGCGGTGGAGTCGACCAGCACCTCGATGCGGGACGCGGCCGCGTGCCGGAAGGCGTTGGACAGGGCCTCGCGGAGGGCCGCGATCAGGTTCTTGCCGACCAGCTCCCCGACGACGGTGTCGACCGGCCCGACGAAACGGTGCGCGGGCTTGAAGCCCAGCGGTACGGCCGCCATGTTGATCTCCCGCAGCACACGGGTGCGCAGCCCCGACGGGGCCTCCGCCGGACCCTGCTGGAGCGCGAAGATCGCGGTGCGGATCTCCTGGATGGTCACGTCCAGCTCGTCCACGGCCTTGCCCACGCCGTCGCGGACCTCGGGGACGATGGACCTGCGCTGCGCGCCCTCCAGCATCATCCCGGTGGCGAACAGCCGCTGGATGACCAGGTCGTGCAGGTCCCGGGCGATCCGGTCGCGGTCCTCGAACACCGCGAGCCGCTCCCGGTCCCGCTGGGCCTCGGCCATCATCAGCGCGAGGGCGGCCTGGGAGGCGAACTGCGTGGCCAGGGTCCGCTCCGCCTCCGTGAAGGGCCGCTTTCCACGGGCCCGCGGGGTGACCAGCGCACCCAGCACCCGCCCGCCGCTGTGCAGCGGCAGCATCATGCAGGGCCCGTACTGGCTGGTCAGCCTACTGATCATGCGGGGGTCGGAGGCGGCGTCGTCCACGAACACCGGCTCGCCCCGCAGCAGCTTGTCCGCCACCGGGCTCTCGGCGGGAATGACCACGCCGAGCGAGGTGGCGGGGTTGTCCGCGGAGACCGCGACGATCTCCATGCCGCCCTCCTCCGCCGGCAGCATCACGATCCCGGCGGCGGAGTCGGCCAGCCGTCGGGCCTGTTCGGCCACCACCGACAGGGCGTCGTCCGCGTCGCCGCCGGACAGCAGGGCCGTGGTGACCGCCACCGAGCCGTCGATCCAGCGCTCGCGCTGGGTGGCGGCCTCGTAGAGCCGGGCGTTGCCGATGGCGATGCCCGCCTCGGTGGCCAGCACCCGGACCATGTGGACGTCGTAGTCGTTGAACTCGCCGCCGCCGTTCTTCTCGGCGAGGTAGAGGTTCCCGAAGATCTCGCCCTGCACCCGGATCGGGACGCCCAGGAAGGTCTTCATGGGCGGGTGGTGCGCGGGGAACCCCGCCGACCGGGGGTCCTTCGTCAGATCGGCGAGCCGGACGGTGTCCGGGTGGGAGATGAGCGCCCCGAGCAGGCCGCGCTTCCCGTCCGGCCGGTGCCCGATCCGCCGCGCCAGCTGTGCGCTGACGCCGAAGGTGACGAAGTCCGAGAGCCCCGGGCCGTCCGTGTCCACGACCCCGATCGCCGCGTAGCGGGCGTCGGCGAGCTCGGCGGCGGTCTCGCAGATGCGGTCGAGCGTGGAGTGCAGTTCGAGGCCGGTGCCGACCGAACGCATGGCCTCCAGCAGCTGTGGGACGCGGGCCGTCAGCTCCGTGGACAGCCCGTGCAGGCTCCGGGTGGCCTGGGTGGCGGCCTCCAGCGGATCCGGTGCGCCCCCACGGGATTCCGGCGACTCCGGTGATTCCTGCGACTCCTGCACTGACATGCCCTCGAGCGTAGTTAGTCCCGTATAGGAGGGAAAGTCAGCCCCGGGTGCCGACCAGGGCCCGATCGGCCTCCCGCTCACGCTCCAGAAGGCTCCGCAGCGGCCCCTCGGCCTCCGCCAGCTCCGCATAGGCGCCCCGCTGCACGACCGCTCCCTCGTCCAGTACGAGCACCTCGTCCACCGCCGCCAGCCCGGCGAGCCGATGCGTGATCAGTACGGTGGTCCGGCCCTCCGTGGCCGCCAGCAGATCCGCCGTCAGGGCGTCCGCGGTCGCCAGGTCCAGGTGCTCGGCCGGCTCGTCCAGGACGAGGACGGGGAAGTCCGCCAGCAGCGCCCGCGCCAGGGCCAGCCGCTGGCGCTGCCCGCCGGAGATCCGCTCCCCGTGCTCCCCGACCAGGGTGTCCAGCCCGTCCGGAAGCCCGTCGGCCCACTCCAGCAGCCGGGCCGCGGCAAGGGCCTCGCGCAGCTGCTCCTCGCTCGCCCCGGTCCGGGCCAGCCGCAGGTTCTCGCGCACCGAGCTGTCGAAGAGGTGCGCGTCCTGGGCGCACAGGCCCACGATCCGGCGTACGTCGTCGCCGTCGAGGCCCCGGACGTCCATCCCGCCCAGGGTGTACGCGCCTTCGCGCGGGTCGAGGAAGCGCAGCAGGACCTGCGCCAGGGTGGTCTTGCCCGAACCCGACGGCCCGACGACCGCGATGCGCCGGCCCGCCTCCAGGGTCAGGTCCAGCCCGTGCAGCGCGTCCCGCTCCTGCCCGCCGTGCCGGGCGGCGAGGCCCGTCAGCCGCAGCGGGAAGGGCGAGTCCGGCAGCGCCCGGGGCTCGGCCGGCTCGGCGACGGGCACCGGGGCGTCGATGACCTCGTACACCCGCTCGGCGCTGCGCCGCACCCGCTGGCGGTACTGGACGGCCAGCGGGAGCCCGCTGACGGCTTCGAAGGCGGCGAGCGGGGTCAGCACCACCACCGCCATGGCCACCCCGGACAGCCGGCCGTCCGCGACGGCCTCCGCACCGGCAAACGCGGCGCACACCACAGTGAGTCCGCACACCAGGGCGGAAAGCCCGCCGCCCAGCCCGGTGGCCGCGGCCCCGCGCGAGGCGATCCGGGTCAGCACGCCGTCGCTCTCCCGCGCCCGCTCCTTGCGGCCGGCCAGCGCCCCGGCCACCGTCAGTTCGGCGGTACCCGTCAGCAGATCGGCCACCCGGGTGGCGAGTTCGCCCCGGGCGGGCGCCAGCCGCCGCTCGGCACGCCGCGCGCAAGCCCCGCTGAGCAGCGGCACCCCCACCCCCGCGGCGAGCAGCCCCGCCGCGAGCGCGGCCCCCGCCCCGGGCAGCATCCAGGCGGTGAACGCCACCGACCCGGTGCCGACGAGCACCGCCGTGCCCACGGGCAGGAGCCAGCGCAGCCAGTAGTCCTGGAGCGCGTCGGCGTCGGCCACCAGCCGGGAGAGTAGGTCCCCGCGCCGCTGCTCGCGCAGCCCGGCGGGGGCGATCCGCTCCAGCCGGCGGTACACCGCGACCCGCAGGTCGGCGAGCATCCGCAGGACGGCGTCGTGCGACACGAGCCGCTCGGCGTAGCGGAAGACGGCCCGCCCGATCCCGAAGGCCCGCGTCGCGGTGACGGCAACCATCAGGTACAGCACCGGCGGCTGCTCGGAGGCCCGGGAGATCAGCCATCCCGAGACGGCCATCAGCCCGACGCTGCTCCCGACGGCCAGCGCCCCGAGCAGCAGCCCGAGCTGGAACCGGCCCTGCCAGGCCGCGGCCACGGCGCGCACCCGGCGCAGCGGATCACCGGCCGCTCCCGCGCCCTCGGTGCCCCCGCCGGCCGAGCCGCGTCCGTTCCGCTCGGGTCCGTGCCCGAGGATCCACTCGCCGGGGCCCGAGACCACCGCGGACCCGTGCGAAGCCGTGCCCCCTCCCGCAGCGGAGGCCGTACCGGCGATGGCCGCCGAGGCCGTACCGGCTGCGGCCGCGAGGGCCCCGGCCGGCCGGCCCGCGGCGCCCTCGCCCACCGCCACGACGCGGTCGGCCACCGCCAGCAGCGCCGGCCGGTGCACCACGAGCAGCACGGTCCGCCCGACCGCGAGGCGGCGTACGGCGTCCACGACCGCGGCCTCGGTCTCCCCGTCCAGGGCCGCCGTCGGTTCGTCCAGCAGCAGCACCGGCCGGTCCGCGAGGAACGCCCTGGCCAGGGCGAGGCGCTGGCGCTGCCCGGCGGACAGTCCGGTCCCGCCCTCACCGAGCAGGGTCCGCACCCCGTGCGGCAGGGCGGAGACGAACTCCCACGCCCCGGCCTCGCGCAGGGCCGCCTCCACGGCTTCGTCCTCGGCCCCGGGCCGGGCCAGGCGGACGTTCTCGGCGATGGTCCCGGCGAACAGGTGGGGCCGCTGCGGGACCCATGCGATGCGCTCCCGCCACTGTTCCAGGGAGAGCTCCGCCAGGTCCGCGTCCCCGACCCGGACCCGTCCCGCCGCCGGGGTGACGAAGCCCAGCAGCACGTTCAGCAGAGTGGACTTCCCGGCCCCGCTCGGGCCGGTGAGGGCCACGCACTCGCCCGGTCCGACGACGAGCGAGACGGGTCCCGGAGAGCTCGCGCCGCGCCCCTCGTACCGCACCTCGACCCCGTCGAGCGCGATCCGCAGTCCCGTGGCCGGCACGTCGGCGCCGCCACCCGGTGCGGGGGCCGGGGTCTCCAGGACCTCGAAGATCTCTTCCGCGGCGGCCAGTCCTTCGGCGGCCGCGTGGTACTGCGCGCCGACCTGGCGCAGCGGCAGGTAGGCCTCCGGCGCCAGGATCAGGATGACCAGCCCGGTGTACAGGTCCAGCTCCCCGTGGACGAGCCGCATCCCGATGGTGACCGCGACGAGCGCCACGGACAGCGTCGCCAGGAGCTCAAGGGCGAAGGAGGAGAGGAAGGCGATGCGCAGGGTGCGCATGGTGGCCTGGCGGTAGTCGTCGGTGATCTTCCGGATGGACTCGGCCTGTGCCTTGGCCCGCCCGAACACCTTCAGCGTGGGCAGGCCCACCACCACGTCGAGGAAGTGCCCCGACAGCCGCGAGAGCAGCCGCCACTGGCGGTCCATCCTGCTCTGGGTGGCCATGCCGATGAGGATCATGAACAGCGGGATCAGCGGCAGGGTGACCACGATGATGGCCGCCGACACCCAGTCCTCGGTGACGATCCGGGCGAGCACCGCCCCCGGGACCACCACCGCGAGCCCCAGCTGGGGCAGGTAGCGGGAGAAGTAGTCGTCGAGCGCGTCCACGCCCCGGGTGGCCAGGGACACCAGGGACCCCGTGCGCTGTCCGCTGAGCCGGCCGGGCCCGAGGGCGGCGGCACGGTCCAGCAGCCGGCCCCGGAGTTCGGACTTGACCGCCGCGCTCGCCCGGTGCGCGGCCAGCTCCGTGAGCCAGGCGACGAGGCCGCGCCCCAGGGCCACCGCCGCGAGCAGCAGCAGCGGCGTCCGGAGCGCGGCGCCGTCGAGTCCCCGTTCGAAGGCTCCGACCACGATCTCGGCGATGAGCATCGCCTGACCGACGACCAGCCCCGCCCCGGCGAGCCCGAGGGCCACCACTGCCCCCAGGAACAGACGGGTGGAACGGGCGTACCGCAGCAGGCGCGGGTCGATCGGTTTCACGTGAAACATCCCCTCGGCAGGGTCGGGCAGGAGTGACGCGCGCGGCTCAGTGCGCGTCGACGATGTGCTGCGTACCGATCCGCTTGCGGAAGACCCAGTACGTCCAGCCCTGGTAGAGCAGGACCAGGGGAGTGGCCACGGCGGCGCACCAGGTCATGATCTTCAGGGTGTACGGGGTGGACGAGGCGTTGGTGACCGTGAGGCTCCAGGCCGCGTCCAGCGAGGACGGCATGACGTTCGGGAACAGCGTCAGGAAGAGCATCGCGACGGCCGCCGCGATGGTGATCCCGGACAGGGCGAACGCCCAGCCCTCCCGGCCCGCGAGGTTGAACCCGAGGGCCCCGACCAGTGCCACTACGGCGACGGCCATCGCCGCCAGGCTCCAGACGTCACCGCGCGAGGCCTGGGTCCAGATCAGGAAGACCAGGGCCAGGACGGCCGTCACCACCCCCAGCCGGGTGGCGAGCGCACGCGCACGGTCCCGGATGTCCCCGACGGTCTTCAGAGCGGCGAAGACGGCACCGTGGAAGGTGAACAGGGTGAGGGTGACCAGGCCGCCGAGGACCGAGTAGACGTTGAGCAGGTCGAGGACGTTCCCGACGTACTCCATGTCCTGGTCGATCTTCACGCCGCGCGCGATGTTGGCGAAGGCCACACCCCACAGGAAGGCCGGGATCAGCGAGGTCCAGAAGATCGCGTGTTCCCAGTTGGTCTGCCACCGCTCCTCGGACCGCTTGTGGCGGTACTCGAAGGCGACTCCGCGGACGATGAGGCAGCCCAGGATGACCAGCAGCGGCAGGTAGAAGCCGGAGAAGAGGGTCGCGTACCACTCGGGGAAGGCGGCGAAGGTGGCGCCGCCGGCCGTGAGCAGCCACACCTCGTTGCCGTCCCAGACGGGTCCGATGGTGTTGATCAGGACCCGCTTCTCGGTGCGGTCCCGGGCGAGGAGCTTGGTCAGGACACCGATCCCGAAGTCGAAGCCCTCCAGGAAGAAGTAGCCGGTCCACAGGACGGCGATCAGTACGAACCAGACGTCGTGAAGTTCCATGGTGTGGTCTCCTCAGCCTCAGTACGAGAAGGCCATCGGCCGGTCGGGGTTCTTGTCGTCCCCGCCGATCCTGGTGGGCGGGTTGAGGTCGGCCTCGGTGAGCTCGGGCGGGCCGGCCTTGACGTACTTCACGAGCAGCCTGACCTCGATCACCGCGAGCACGGCGTAGAGCAGAGTGAAGCCGATCATCGAGGTGAGCACCTCGCCCTGCGAGACGCCCGGCGAGACCGCGTCCCTGGTGCGCAGCACTCCGTAGACCACCCAGGGCTGACGGCCCATCTCGGTGAAGATCCAGCCCCAGGAGTTGGCGATCAGCGGGAAGAGCATGGTCCAGAGCGCGGCGATCCAGTACAGCCGGGCGAACCGGGGGCTGAGCGCCTCCTTGAAGAGGACGAGATGGGGGACCTCGTCCTCACCGGTGCGCAGCGCCGGCGGCAGCATGAACCGCTTGCGGGTCAGCCACAGCCCGAGCATGCCGATCCCCAGGGAGGCCATGCCGAAGCCGATCATCCAGCGGAAGCCCCAGTAGGCGACGGGGATGTTGGGCCGGTAGTCGCCGGGGCCGAACTTCTCCTGCTCGGCCTTGTTGACGTCGTTGATGCCGGGGACGAAGGAGCTGAAGTCGTCGTTGGCGAGGAAGGACAGGAGGCCGGGAATCTCGATGGCCACCTTGTTGTGGCCCTTCTCGACGTCTCCGTAGGCGAAGACCGAGAAGGGGGCCGGCGCCTCGCCGTCCCAGAGCGCTTCGGCGGCGGCCATCTTCATCGGCTGCTGCTTGAACATCACCTTGCCGAGCAGGTCACCGCTGATCGCGGTGCCCATTCCGGCGATGATCATGACGACCAGGCCGAGCCGCAGCGAGCTGCGCATCACCGGGACGTGCTTCTTGCGCGCGAGGTGGAAGGCGGCGATGCCGACCATGAACGCACCGCCGACGAGGAACGCGGCCGTGATGGTGTGGAAGAACTGGGTGAGGGCGGTGTCCTGGGTGAGGACCGCCCAGAAGTCGGTGAGCTCGGCCCGGCCCCGCTCCTCGTTGATGCGGTAGCCGACCGGGTGCTGCATCCAGGAGTTGGCCGCCAGGATGAAGTAGGCGGACAGGACGGTGCCGAGGGAGACCATCCAGATGCAGGCGAGGTGGATCTTCTTGGGCAGCTTGTCCCAGCCGAAGATCCACAAGCCGATGAAGGTCGACTCGAAGAAGAAGGCGATCAATGCCTCGAACGCCAGCGGGGCGCCGAAGATGTCGCCCACGAATCGCGAGTAGTCGGACCAGTTCATGCCGAACTGGAACTCCTGGACGATGCCGGTGACGACACCCATCGCGATATTGATCAAGAAAAGCTTGCCCCAGAACTTCGTGGCCCTGAGGTACTTCTCCTTCTCCGTGCGGACCCACGCGGTCTGCAGGCCGGCGGTCAGCGCGGCGAGCGAGATCGTGAGCGGAACGAAGAGGAAGTGGTAGACGGTGGTGATGCCGAACTGCCAGCGCGCCAATGTCTCAGGCGCCAAAGCTAGGTCCACGTCGTCTTCTCCTTGTCGTCGCCGTGGTCACAGCGGGCAGTCTGCCTGGCGGGTTCCTCCCCATAACGGGAGGAAGCAGGACACGCTTGTGAACGCGTTCACATTCACAAGCATTATGTCCTACCACTTCCGGCTCGAATCAGCCGGGGTCCCCCTTATCGGCCACTAGCCAAGGATTTCAACAGATTGTTGAATGTGGCCATGCAGATTCGAATCTCCTGGCCTGCCGGCCTGCTCACCGCGACCCTCGACGAGACCCCGACCAGCAAGGCGCTGGCGGCGGCCCTTCCGATCTCCGCCTCCGCGAACACCTGGGGCGAGGAGGTCTACTTCGACACCGGGGTCTCGGTGGCCCTGGAAGACGACGCCCAGCAGGTCGTCGACCCCGGCACGGTCGCCTTCTGGACCGAGGGCGACGCACTCGCCCTGCCCTACGGCCCCACGCCCATCTCGCGCGGTGGCGAGAGCCGCCTGGCGAGCCCGTGCAACGTGCTCGGCTCGTTCGACGGCGACCCCCGCCTCCTGGCCACCGTCCGCGACGGCGACCCCATCCGCGTGGAACTGGTCTGACCCCAGCTCCCGGCTGCGGCACGCGGCCGCGGCTCCCTGCCTACGGCTCCGCGCCCACGGCCTTGCCTACAGCTCCTTGAAGAACGCCTCCGCCGTGTGCAGGAAGAGGTCGTTCGCCTCGGTCTCACCGATCGTGACCCGCAGGCCCTCGCCCGCGAAGGGCCGGACCACCACACCGGCCTTCTCGCAGGCCGCCGCGAAGTCGGCGGTGCGCTCCCCCAGCCGCATCCACACGAAGTTGGCCTGGGTGTCCGGAACCGTCCAGCCCTGCGCGAGCAGCGTCTCGTGGACCCGGTTGCGCTCGCACACCAGCGCCCCGACCCGGCCCATCAGCTCGTCCTCGGCCCGCAGCGAGGCGACCGCCGCGTCCTGGGCGAGCTGGCTCACGCCGAAGGGCACGGCCGTCTTGCGCAGCGCCGCGGCCACCGGCTCGTGTGCCACTGCGAAGCCGACGCGCAGGCCGGCCAGCCCGTACGCCTTGGAGAACGTGCGCAGCACGGCCACGTTCGGGCGGTCGCGGTAGAGCTCGATGCCGTCCGGGACGTCGGTGTCGCGCACGAACTCCCGGTAGGCCTCGTCCAGCACCACCAGGACGTCCGAGGGAACCCGGTCCAGGAACCGCTCCAGCTCGGCGCGGCGCACGGCGGTGCCGGTGGGGTTGTTGGGGTTGCAGACGAAGATCAGGCGGGTCCGGTCGGTGATCGCGGCGGCCATCGCGTCCAGGTCGTGCACGTCACCGTCGGTCAGCGGCACCTGCACCGAGGTCGCGCCGGAGATCTGGGTGATGATCGGGTACGCCTCGAAGGAGCGCCAGGCGTAGATGACCTCGTCGCCCGGGCCGGCCGTGGACTGGATCAGCGACTGGGCCACACCCACCGAGCCGGTGCCCGTGGCGATGTGCTCGACCGGCACGCCGAAACGCTCCGCCAGCTCGTTCACCAGGCCGGTGCACGCCATGTCCGGGTAGCGGTTGAACCGGCCGGCCGCGGCCACGGCGCTCTCCAGGACCCCCGGGAGCGGCGGGTACGGGTTCTCGTTCGAGGACAGCTTGAACGCGACGGCCCCGCCCGCGGCGGCGGGCTTGCCGGGCTTGTAGGTGGGGATGCCGTCCAGCTCGGCGCGCAGCTTCGGGCTCTTCTCGCTCACCGCAGGTCCTCCTCGACCGTCCCGTCGACGTCTCCGTCGACTCAATACTGCTCACCTTATGAGGATTCCGCCGATACGAGAATGGCGGGCGCCAGGAACACAGGGGGAGCGCGCGCATATATGCGTGCGCCGATGGCCTGCGCCGTGGCGCGCGTCCCTCGTGCAGGTGAGTTGAGGGCGGCCGGAGGCGGCTCCGTTTTGGCATGTTCGTACCCGTCGACAAGCCTCACTCTCAGACCAGGACGACAAATACCTTCAATTCCAAGGTCATTGGGGGTGGCGAACCATGCAGAATCGTGCCTGTCAACGCGTGCATATGCACCCGAACCACCCTGCCCTCCGCGCCCTACTATCGGCTCGCCATGACAGCAGCAGGGAAGCACCAGGTGAGCCGGACCGAGACCACCCGGCGGGTCGGCGGCCGACAGGGCCGGGCCGGCATCAGGGACGTGGCCGCCGCGGCGGGCGTGTCCATCACAACCGTCTCCGACGCGCTCAATGGCAAGGGGAGGCTGCCGGACGCCACCCGCCGCCACGTCCGCGAGGTCGCCGACCGGCTGGGGTACCGCCCCTCCGCCGCGGCCCGCACCCTCCGTACCGGCAAGTCGGGCCTCATCGGCCTGACCGTGACGACGTACGGGGATGAACCTTTCACCTTCACCGAATTCGCGTACTTCGCCGAGATGGCACGGGCCGCCACCTCCGCCGCGCTCGCCCGCGGCTACGCCCTCGTCATCCTGCCCGCCACCTCACGACACGACGTCTGGTCCAACGTGGCCCTCGACGGCACCGTCGTCATCGACCCCTCCGACCACGACCCGGTCGTCAGCGAACTGGTCCGCCAGGGACTGCCCGTGGTCTCCGACGGCCGGCCGGCGGGCACCCTGCCCGTCACCGCCTGGGTGGACAACGACCACGAGGCCGCCGTGCTGGGCCTCCTCGACCACCTCGCCGCCGCCGGAGCCCGCCGCATCGGGCTGCTGACCGGCACCACCACCGACACCTACACCCGGCTCTCCACGACGGCGTACCTCAACTGGTGCGAGCGCGTCGGCCAGGACCCGGTCTACGAGTCCTACCCCGCCCACGACCCGTGCGCCGGCGCCGTCGCCGCCGACCGGCTCCTCGCCCGCCCCGACCGGCCGGACGCCGTGTACGGCCTCTTCGACCCCAACGGCACCGACCTCCTCGCCGCCGCCCGGCGCTACGGGCTGCGGGTCCCCGAGGACCTGCTCCTCGTCTGCTGCAGCGAGTCCACCGTCTACGCCAACACCGAACCGCCCATCACCACGCTCTCCCTCAAGCCCCGCCGCATCGGCACCGCCGTCGTACAGCTGCTGATCGACGCGATCGAGGGAGTGGACACCGGACGCCCCGTCGAACAGGTCGTGCCGACCGAGCTGATCATCCGCACCTCCTCGCAGCGCAGGACACCCCGCACGACCGTCAGCCCGCCGCGCTCGCCGGCCCAGGACTGACCGCCACACCGTCACAGGGGCGGGGCCGATGGCCCCGCCGAGGATTTCCACAACGCCGAAACCGGAACAAAAGGGCAGGAAGGAGAGGTTCCGGCAAGGATTCACCACCCCTGGTGCGTCACAGAGCGCGAGCCGCATTCCTATGATGGGCGCACGACATCACGGACCCTCCACCCCGGAGGTGAGCAGGGTCCGCAGGTGTACGGCAGCGCGACGGTGGTGGAGGGGTCGATGACTCAGGGGGCCGGTCAGGGACCCGCGATGCGGACGGACACGCTGCGGGACTTCCGGGTGCCGGTCGTCGAACCCGCGCCGTACACCGCGGCCGCCGCACTGCCCGGCGAGCCCCCCGTGTACGGCGAGTACCCCGCGTACTACGACGAGAGCACCCCGGTGCCCCCGCGGCCCGCCTACGCTCCCGACGGGCCCGCCGCGGCTCCTCCCGCCCACCCGGGCCCGGAGGCCGTCCCGCAGCAGCGCACGGCGGGCGACGGCGAGTACGACGACGCCGGTGACGACGGCTACACGCCCACGCAGCGCGACCTGCCCATCATCGTCCGCGGCTCGGCCGGCGGCCCCGGGGACACCGTGCAGGTCCAGTACGTCCCCCAGGAGAACCCCGGCTCCGGCCCCGGCCCGCTCTACGTCGTGGGCGACGTGCACGGCTACCTGGACGAGCTCATCCGGGAACTCCAGGCCCAGCACCTCATCGACGCCGAATGCCGCTGGTCCGCCGGCAACGCCCGGCTCTGGTTCCTCGGCGACTTCACCGACCGCGGCCCCGACGGCATCGGCGTCATCGACCTCGTCATGCGGCTCTCCGCCGAGGCCGCCGCCGCCGGCGGCTACTGCAAGGCCCTGATGGGCAACCACGAACTGCTCCTGATCGGCGCCAAGCGCTTCGGCGACACCCCCGTGTCCTCCGGCGCCGGCACCGCCACCTTCCAGGCCGCCTGGCTGCTCAACGGCGGCCAGCGCACCGACATGGAGCGCCTGGAGGACGTGCACCTCCAGTGGATGTCCCGCCTCGACGCGGCGACGCTGCAGGACGGCCACCTGCTGCTGCACTCGGACACCACCGCGTACCTGGACTACGGCGACTCCATCGAGGACGTCAACGACACCATCCACGAGCTTCTCAACCGCAACGACGCCGACATCACCTGGGACCTCTTCCGCAAGTTCACCAAGCGGTTCGCCTTCCGCGACGAGGAGACCGGCCCCCAGGCCGTACGGGAACTCCTGGCCACCTACGGCGGCGGCCGCGTCGTCCACGGCCACAGCCCCATCCCGTACCTGCTCGGCGAGGTGGGCACCGAGGACGGCGACGAATCCCACGGCCCGGAGGCCGTGGACGGGCCCCACGTGTACGCCGACGGGCTGGCCATCGCGATGGACGGCGGAGTGACGATGGCGGGCAAGCTGCTCGTCGTTCAACTACCTCTGCGCGACTGAGCGTTCTCGGAGCGGGGTATTTCAGCAAAGCCCCTGTCACCGCGTGGCAGGGGCGCTCTACCATCGCTCTATCCGTAGCAGGCTCTCCTCCGTTTGTGCCGGAGCCCCGTATCTACGCGGGCATACCGGCATGTACGGGGCATCGGGGGATGCACATGACCAGCGCTCCGCACCTGCTCACCGAAGACCGACCGGAGTTCGACCGGCTCCTCGACGAGGCACTGCGCACCGCGGACGAACGACCCGAACTCGCCACCCTGGGCGAACGGCTGAACGCCGAACAACTGCGCACCATGGCCCTGGCCGCCATCACACTCCTGACCGCCGCGGCGGCCGCCGAGTACGACCACTACGTGAAGGTGCGGGAGGAGCTGCGCGACGGGGCCCTCTCGGTCTTCGGGACGAACGCCGAGGACGGCGGCGAGGACCAGGACGACGGGGCCGGTGTGAGCGCCGTGGTCGGCGTCCTCGCACCGGTCCTGGCGGGCACCGCCATGCTGATCTTCCTGCTGGTGGGGTACTGCCTCAAGATGATCGACCCGGTCCCTGCCTTCGCCGAGACCATGCTGACGGCGGGCTGGCTCTTCGGCGGGCTCACCGTGGCCGCCCTGCTGTTCGCGGTGGTCGGGCTGCTCGTGACGGCCCTGCGCAACAGCTCCACGGAGGTCACGGCGGAAGAGAGCGTGCCGATACCCGACGAACTCTCCCGTGCCCGGGAGGCCTGGCGGAACGCGTTGCTGGAGCGGGGCATCGTGCCCTTCCTGCGTGACGCCCTGGCGGACCCGACCGCCGGACCGGGCTACCCGGTGCCTCGCACGCCGGGGGCCGGGCGGATCCCCAGCCTGGGCTACACGCGCCCGGACTTCACCAGCCCGGGCCCGAACTCCCCGGGCTCCCGACCCGGCTTCAGCTCGCCGGACTTCACCAGCCCGGACTTCGGCGGACCGGACCAGGACCCCGAGTAGGACCGGAGTGGGTCCCCGAGCAGGACCCCGGCCACCGCTGCCCGGCCGGCCGTGTTTCACGTGAAACATCCGCCGCCACGGGCTCGGCCGGGAACGGCGAAGGCCGGCCGACGACTCCCCCCGGAATACCGTCGGCCGACCCCCTGTGCACCCGTCAGTCGGCCAGCGGCAGGTAGACCCTGTTGCCCGAGGCCGCGAACTCGGCGGACTTCTCCGCCATGCCCGCCTCGATCTCATCGGCCTTCAGGTCACCGCCGTGCTCACGGCGGATGTCCTGCGAGATCTTCATGGAGCAGAACTTCGGACCGCACATGGAGCAGAAGTGCGCGGTCTTGGCCGGCTCGGCCGGGAGGGTCTCGTCGTGGAACTCACGGGCCGTGTCCGGGTCCAGGGCCAGGTTGAACTGGTCCTCCCAGCGGAACTCGAACCGCGCGTCCGACAGGGCGTCGTCCCACTCCTGGGCGCCCGGGTGGCCCTTGGCCAGGTCCGCCGCGTGCGCGGAGATCTTGTAGGTGATGACGCCGGTCTTCACGTCGTCCCGGTTGGGCAGGCCCAGGTGCTCCTTGGGCGTCACGTAGCAGAGCATCGCGGTGCCCCACCAGGCGATCATCGCGGCGCCGATGCCCGAGGTGATGTGGTCGTACGCGGGCGCGACGTCGGTGGTCAGCGGGCCGAGCGTGTAGAACGGCGCCTCCTCGCAGATCTCCTGCTGGAGGTCGATGTTCTCCTTGATCTTGTGCATCGGGACGTGGCCCGGGCCCTCGATCATCGTCTGGACGTTGTGCCGCTTGGCGATGGTGTTCAGCTCGCCCAGCGTCTTCAGCTCCGCGAACTGCGCCGCGTCGTTGGCGTCCGCGATGGAGCCCGGCCGCAGGCCGTCACCCAGCGAGTACGTGACGTCGTACGTCGCGAGGATGTCGCACAGCTCCTCGAAGTTCGTGTAGAGGAAGTTCTCCTTGTGGTGCGCGAGGCACCAGGCGGCCATGATCGAACCACCGCGGGAGACGATGCCGGTCTTGCGACGGGCGGTCAGCGGCACGTACGGCAGCAGTACGCCGGCGTGGACCGTCATGTAGTCGACGCCCTGCTCGGCCTGCTCGATGACCGTGTCCTTGTAGATCTCCCAGGTCAGGTCCTCGGCCTTGCCGTCGACCTTCTCCAGGGCCTGGTACAGCGGCACGGTGCCGATCGGGACGGGGGAGTTGCGCAGCACCCACTCGCGGGTGGTGTGGATGTTGCGGCCGGTGGAGAGGTCCATGACCGTGTCGGCGCCCCAGCGGGTCGCCCAGGTCATCTTCTCCACCTCCTCCTCGATCGAGGAGGTGACGGCGGAGTTGCCGATGTTGGCGTTGACCTTGACCAGGAACTTCTTGCCGATGATCATCGGCTCGATCTCCGGGTGGTTCACGTTGGCCGGAAGCACCGCGCGGCCTGCGGCGATCTCCTCGCGGACGACCTCGGGGGAGACGTTCTCGCGGATCGCGACGTACTCCATCTCCGGGGTGACCTCGCCCCGGCGGGCGTACGCGAGCTGGGTGACGGCGGCGCCGCCACGGCCCCGGCGGGGCTGGCGCGGGCGGCCCGGGAAGACCGCGTCGAGGTTCTTGAGACCCCCGCGCGGCGAGGTGTGCTTGATGCCGTCGTCCTCGGGGCGGACGGGGCGTCCCGCGTACTCCTCCGTGTCGCCACGGCCGATGATCCAGTTCTCGCGCAGCGGCGCGAGGCCGCGGCGGACGTCGGTCTCGATCTGCGGGTCGGTGTACGGACCGGACGTGTCGTAGAGCGTCACGTCCTTGCCGTTGGTGAGGTGGACCTGGCGGACCGGCACCCGGATGTCGGGGCGGGAGCCCGCCACGTAGCCCTTGTGCCAGCCCGGCTGGCGCTCGGTCTGGCCGTCGGCGTTCTGGCTGACGGCAGGCGTGCGTGCGTCCTGAATGGTCATGAGACCTAATCTCCCTACGCCGGCATTACCCGGTAACAGGTTCGGCGGTCGACGCAGCCTCCTCCCGTACGCATTCTCATGCGCGTACGGTGATCAGCGCCCTCTCAGCCCGGTGCTCCGAGCTCCCGCGTTGTGCAAAGTAGCCCCCACGTTAGCGTCGGGTGTGGCGTGCTGAACAGTGGGCCCCCTCATCTCTTGCGATGATCTGCCGGTGACGTCCTCGCCGCAGCCTCCCCCCACGCCCACCGAGCCCACGGGCCACACCGGCCACGAACATGCGTCCCGCGGGGATGCCGCGGACTCCGCGCACGGGCATTCCCACGGCCACGGACACGGACACAGCCACGGCCACGGGCCGGCTGCCCCGGTCTCCAAGCACCTGCGGAAGGTGATCGCCGCCGTACTGATCCCGTTCGCCGCCGCCGTCTTCGTCGGCATGGCCCTGCTCTGGCCCGGCGGCGCCCCCGCGCACGAACGGACCGGGGTGGGCTTCGACCGCCAGACCCAACAGGGCAAGGTCGTCGCCCTCGCGAACGTCGACTGCAAATCGGTGAACGCCTCCCAGGTCCCTCCCACGGGCGACACCTCCACCCCCGAGGGCCGTGAGGCGCAGGCCGCCCAGACCGGCGAGTGCAAGAAGGCCACCGTCGAGGTGACCACCGGACCGGATCAGGGCCGGGCCTTCTTCGAGATCGTCCAGCCCGGCGCGCCCCGGCAGTTGGAGAAGGGCCAGGAGGTGGTGGTGGCGTACGCGCCGGACGCGCCCCGGGACCTCCAGTACTCGGTGATCGACCTGAACCGGAAGTTCCCGCTGGCACTGCTGGCCGGCATCTTCGCCGTCGCGGTCGTCGTGGTGGGCCGGATGCGCGGTCTCTTCGCCCTCATCGCACTCGGCGTCAGCTTCGGCGTCCTGACGCTCTTCATCCTCCCTGCGATCCTGCAGGGATCGAACCCGCTGCTCGTCGCGATCATCGGCGCCAGCGCGATCATGCTGATCGCGCTGTACATGTGCCACGGGCTGACGGCGCGGACCTCGGTCGCCGTCCTCGGCACGCTGGTCTCGCTCCTGCTGATCGGGCTGCTGGGCTCGCAGTTCATCAGCCAGGCGTTCCTCAGCGGCAACACGGACGACAACACCGGGCTGATCCACGGGCTCTACCCGAACATCGACATGAGTGGCTTGCTGCTGGCAGGCGTGATCATCGGATCCCTTGGCGTGCTCGACGACGTGACGGTCACTCAGACCTCGGCCGTCTGGGAACTCCACCAGGCGGACCCGGCCATGGGTCCGCGCGCCCTGTACCGGGCCGCCATCCGGATCGGCCGTGACCACATCGCCTCGGTGGTGAACACCCTCGTGCTGGCGTACGCCGGCGCAGCCCTGCCGCTCCTGCTGCTGTTCTCGATCGCCAACAGCAGCATGGGCACGGTGGCCAACAGCGAGCTGGTCGCGGAGGAGATCGTACGGACCCTCGTGGGCTCCATCGGGCTCGTGGCCTCGGTGCCGGTCACCACGGCGCTCGCGGCGCTGGTGGTCTCCGCCGACCGGCCGGAACCCGGGGCCGGAGCGTCCGGAAGCCCGGCGGCCGGTCCGGCCGCGCCGGCCCGCGGCGGCCGGGGACGGCGCCGGCGCAAGCGCTGACGGACGGGGCGGGGGCCGGGACCTCCCGGCCCCCGCCTCAGCCCGCCTTGCGCTCGTCGTGCTGCGACTCGGCGAGGATCTTGCCGAGCGCCTGGTCGAGGCTCTCCTCGAAGTCACCGAGGTTGCGCTCCTGACCGAGCGGAACAAGCCGGTCGGTCCGGTCGAGGAACGCGACGAGCGGGCCCGCGCCGGCCCGGAACAGGGCCCGCTCGCCCCCGACCTGGAGCCGGATGTGGACGTCGGACAGTTCGTCCGGATCGGTGGGCGCGATGTGCACGTCGCCGTCACCGCTCGGCTTGTTGATGCCGTCGAGAAGCAGCTCCCGGCCGAACGCCCAGGTCACGGGCGCGTCTCCGGGAAGGTGGAAGGTCAGGCGTACCGCGTACGGGTCACGGGCCTCGTACCGCAGCTCCACCGGGATCCGGAACGCGAGCTCCTCGGAAACGAGGAAGCTCATCATGACCTCTGCCTGTACCGACTCGCGCATTGCCTACCCCGCTGTAGTGGAAGTGGCCAGGAATGATCCCCCAGGGCCGTCTTGACAAGGGTGGTGGAAGCGCCAGCAGATCACAAGGAGTGAGTTTTCAGATACTGATAGAGAAGGAGAGGGTACTCAACAGCGCGCCTACTTCACTCCGTAGCCGATCGACCACATAGAGCAACCGGTCTTGTTGGTGCACAGGAAGGGAAACCGCCATGGTCGCGGCGGCATCGCCGGCCGTGATGGGGATGGCCGCGCACACCGTCCCGAGGGCGTACTCCTGACGCTCCGTAACCGGCTGCATCCGTTCCAGAGAGCCGATCCGCTGCTCCAGGGCGTGCATGTCCCGGACCGTGTAGGGCGTGATGCTCTCGACCGGGTGCCGGTCGTAGTAGTCCCTGCGCGTCTTCTCGTCGAGCTGGCCCAGCAGGCACTGGCCGATGGCGTGGGCGTGGCCGGTCGCGCGGAAGTCGGCCCACTCCTGGCAGGCCGGGTTGGCCGGGGTGTCCGAGACGCCCACGACCTCGATCTCACCCTCGCGGTAGACCGCGAAGTAGACGGGGGCCCCCACCGCGTCGCGGAAGTGCGCGAGCGAGTCGAGGATCATGCTGCGACGTTTCTGCTGAAGTCCGCCGCCCGCCAGCCGGCCGGCCGCGGCGCCGAGTACGAACACCCCGCCCTCGCGTCGCAGATAACCCTCGTGCGTCAGGGTGCGCAGCAGGTGGTACGCAGTGGGGAGCGGGAGCCCGGCTTCGCGCGCCAGCTGTTTGGCCGGGGCTCCCCCGCTGTGGGACCCCGCCGCTTCGAGGAGCCGCAACGCCCGCTGCACCGAACCGATCAGGGTCGGGACACCGGGATTGTGAACCGAAGGCAAAGCTCACCCCCAGGGGTGGCGGCGGGCCTCGGGGTGGCCCGCTCTGCGGGGGCCGCCCCCAGGGAACGGCGCGGATTGCCACCCTATCGGCCGGTTCCCGCCGTGTGTGCGGTTCGGCCGGTCCCGTTCCCCCGGCTGGGTCAATCCCCTTACCCGTTGGGGGAAGCGTGCGGCGCGGGGCCTACCACTCGCCGGAGGAGGTCTTCGCTCCGCTGCCGCCACCGCTGAACTTCTTGACCACGAAGACCAGACCACCGACGAGGGCGACGAAGAGCAGCGCCTTGAAGACGAACGAGATCAGCGCGCCGAGGATGGAAGTGATCACTCCACCGAAGACGAAGATCGCCAGCAGCGGGACGGCGACCCACTTGACCCACCAGGGCATGCCCGCGAACATCGCTCGGATCCCGTCCATGTTCCTACCTCTTCCTCGTCAGTGACCCCGTGATGTCGTGATGTCGCGAGTCATCGGGTCCGTTTCTTCCCTCGCTCTCGATGCTAGGAGGCCGCGGACCCCCGCGGGGGTCCGCGAGCCCTCGGAACCCCCTGACCCGCCCCTTAGGGGGATCAGGGGAACGACCCTCAGACCCCCGCTGATCAGCCCTCCGGCGGGGAGAACACCACCAGCACCTTCAGGGGTTCGGTGATGTGGTGGAACTTGTGCGGCACCCCCGCCGGAACGTAGACGACGCTGCCGTTGGCCACCACCGTCGTCTCCTCCCCGACCGTGATGGACGCCCGCCCGCTCACCACGAAGTACACCTCGTCCTGGCGGTGCGGCTGCTGCGGGTCGCTCTGCCCGGCATCGAGGGCGTACAGCCCGACCGACATGTTCCGCTCCCGCAGGAACTGCAGGTAGGCGCCGCTGTTGGCGGCGCGCTCCGCTTCGAGCTCGTCCAGCCGGAAGGCCTTCATCTTCGCTGTGCCCCTCGCTCTTCGCCCGTGGTACCCCGGGATCCGCTGATCTGCCGATGCCCGCCCCGGATCTTCTCTGCCACGATCAGACACATGACGAATTTCGTAGTCAAGACGCTCGCCAACGCGGCGGCCCTGGCCGTCGCCATCTGGCTGGTCTCCGGCATCACCCTCGACGACGGCAGCAGCACGGGCCGCCGCGCGCTGACGCTGATCCTGGTCGCGCTGGTCTTCGGGCTGGTCAACCTCATCGTCAAGCCGGTGGTGAAGCTGCTGTCCATCCCGCTGTTCATCCTCACCCTGGGCCTGTTCACCCTCGTCGTGAACGCCCTGATGCTGATGCTGACCTCCTGGCTGGCCGGGAAGTTCGACCTCAGTTTCCACGTGGACGGCTTCTGGACCGCCGTCCTCGGCGGCCTGATCATCTCCATCGTCTCCTGGGCCGTGAACCTGGCCCTGCCCGACAAGAACTGAGCGGACCGCCCATGTACCGCGTGTGCTTCGTCTGCACCGGCAACATATGCCGCTCCCCCATGGCGGAGTCGGTCTTCCGCGCCCGCGTCGTCGAGGCCGGCCTCGACGGGCTGGTCGAGGTGGACAGCGCCGGCACCGGCGGCTGGCACGAGGGCGACGGCGCCGACCCGCGCACCGTCGCCGTGCTGGAGGCCGCCGGGTACGAGCAGGACCACCGGGCCCGGCAGTTCCGGGCCTCGTGGTTCGACCGCCTCGACCTCGTCGTCGCCCTCGACGCCGGCCACCTCCGGGCCCTGCACGCACTCGCGCCCACCCCGCAGGCCGCCGCCAAGGTCCGGCTGCTGCGCTCCTACGACCCGCCGGCCCCGGCCGGCGTACCGGACGCGGCGGACGTGCCCGATCCGTACTACGGCCCGGTCGAGGGGTTCGAGGAGTGCCTGGCCCTGGTCGAGGCGGCGAGCACCGGCCTGCTGGCCGCCGTACGCACCGCCGTGAAGGAGCACACCCCGTGAACGAGCACACCCCCGGCGGGCCCGCCACGACCCCGCCGCCGGCTCCGGCCGACCGGTACGGCGACGGCACGCGCGCCGTACGCGCCGGGCTCCCCGAGCCCGCCAAGAACGAACCCCCGCTGCCCGGACCCGTCTTCGCCGCGCACTTCCACCTCCCCGGCGAGGTCGCGGGGCCGTACACCTACGGCCGCGACACGAACCCCACGTGGACCCTGCTGGAACGGGCCGTCGGGGAACTGGAGGCACCCGGCGGGGAGGGGGTGGAGACCGTGGTCTTCGCCTCCGGCATGGCGGCCGTCTCCGCCGTCCTGCTCTCCCAGGCCCGCACCGGCGACACCGTCGTCCTGCCCTCCGACGGCTACCAGGCGCTGCCCCTGGTCCGCGAGCAGCTCGAAGCGTACGGAGTCCGCGTGCGCACCGCCCCGACCGGCGGGGAGGCGCAGCTCGCCGCCCTCGACGGGGCCCGGCTGCTGTGGATCGAGACCCCGTCCAACCCGGGGCTCGACGTCTGCGACGTACGCCGCCTCGTGGCGGCCGCGCACGCGGCGGGCGCCCTGGTCGCCGTCGACAACACCCTCGCCACCCCGCTCGGGCAGCGGCCCCTGGAGCTGGGCGCGGACTTCTCCGTCGCCAGCGGCACCAAGGGGCTGACCGGCCACGGGGACCTGCTGCTCGGCTACGTCGTCTGCCGCGACCCGGAGCTCGCCGCGGCCGTCCGCCGCTGGCGCAAGATCGTCGGAGCGATCCCGGGTCCCATGGAGGCCTGGCTGGCCCACCGCTCCCTGGCCACCCTCCAGCTGCGGGCCGGGCGCCAGTGGGGCAACGCGCTGGCGGTGGCCGAGGCGCTGGCCGACCGGCCCGAGGTCACCGGACTGCGCTACCCGGGTCTCCCCTCGGACCCCTCCCACAAGACGGCCGCCCGCCAGATGCGCGGCTTCGGCTCCGTGGTCTCCTTCACCCTCCCCGACCGCGCACACGCCGAGCGCTTCATGACCGCCCTGCACCTGGTCGAGGACGCCACCAGCTTCGGCGGAGTCCGCTCCACCGCGGAGCGGCGCGGCCGCTGGGGCGGCGACGACGTGCCGGACGGCTTCATCCGGTTCTCCGCCGGGGCCGAGGACCCCGAGGACCTGGTCGCCGACGTGCTCCGGGCCCTCGATTCCGCGGCCGCCGACGCCTGACCGGCCCGGGGAGCATCAGGGCGGTCCGAGCCTCCCCCCTGGTGGCTCGGACCGCCCCGGGTTCCCCGAGAGAAGAACCACGCCGACAAGGCTAGTTGACTCAGCGTCAGAGTCCAATCACGGTAACGACAGGGGCCTATCGGCATATTTATAGTTGAAGGCCCCCACCGAGAGGGGCCGCCATGGACCTGGCCCTGCTGCGCACCTTCGTCGCCGTGCACCGGGCCGGCTCGTTCACCCGGGCCGCCGCGCTCCTCGGGCTGTCACAGCCCGCCGTCACCTCCCAGATCCGCACCCTGGAGCGGCAGCTGGGCCGGCCCCTGTTCCACCGGCGCGCCCGGGGCGTCACCCCCACGGCCGTCGGGGACGAACTGGCCCACAAGGCCGCCCCGCACCTCGACGCGCTGCTCCGGATCGCCGAGAGCGAGCGGCAGGCCGGCGGGGCCCTGCGGACCCTGCACCTCGCCGGGCCGCCTGAGTTCCTCTGCCTGCGCGTACTGCCCGCCCTCGCCCCCCTGGTCGGCCAGGGCCAGACCCTGCGGACCGTCCTCGCGCCCGGCACCGAGGAGAACCTCACCGGTCTGGCCGCCGGGCAGCACGACCTGGTCGTCACCACCGGCCGGCCGCGCGGCGGCCCCTTCACCACGACCGTCCTCTGCGACGAGGAACAGGTCCTGGTCGCCGCTCCCTACTGGGCCGCCCTGGCCGACCCCGCCGCACTGAGCACGGCCGGCCCCGCGGCACTCGACGGGATCCCGGTCGTCGAGGTCCACGAGAGCCTGCCCCTGGTCACCCGCTACTGGGCCGCCGTCTTCGACTCCGTACCCGACTCCGCCGCCACCGTCGTGGCTCCGGACCTGCGGGCCGTACTGGGATGCGTCCGGGCCGGCGCCGGACTGGCCGTCCTGCCCCGCTACCTGTGCCAGGAGGCCCTGGACCGCGGTGAGGTCGTCTCCCTGCTGGAACCCGCCGTACCTCCGCTGCGCACCTGGTTCCTCGTCGTACGGGCGGGCAGCCTGGCGCTCGCCCACCTCGCGCGGGCCCACGAACGCCTGCTGCGTGCCGCGGTGCACTGGTGAGTGCCTCGGGTTCCGGACGACGGCGCGTTTCGGAAGGGCGGAGCTGGGCCACTCTTCTCCCATGACCGAACGTCCTGTGGTCAAACGCACCGCCCGCGCGATCCTGCTCGACGGTGACGACCTGATCCTCATCAAGCGCACCAAGCCAGGCGTCGATCCGTACTGGCTCACTCCCGGCGGCGGTGTGGAAGCCACTGACAGCACCGTCGTCGACGCCCTCCACCGCGAGCTCGACGAAGAGCTCGGAGCCAAGATCACCGACGTGGTGCCCTGTTTCGTCGACACCGTCGAGCACATCGCCTCCGGAGGCGTGACCGGGGTGAAGGTGCAGCACTTCTTCGTCTGCCGGCTCGTGTCCATGGACCCCGGCCTGCGCCACGGGCCCGAGGTCGACGAGCCTGAGGGCGAGTACGAGATCGTCCGCGTGCCCTTCAGCCGGGTGGGCATCGCCGCCGTGCACCTGGTCCCGCTCTCGCTGCGCCACTACCTCGACGGCAACATCGAGGGGGTGCGCGCCATGCACGCCCCCGACCTGGGCTGACGGCACCGGGAGGGCCGGCGGGCCGAGCCGTGCTCAGCCGGCCACGCCCGCCAGCTCCTCCAGGGCGTCGAAGCGGATCCGCTCCCCGGGGATCCCGATCCGCTTGAGGGCGTCCACACCGCTGCGGACCATCGCCGGCGGCCCCGAGATGAACGCGTCGTACGAGCTCCAGGGCCCGTTCTCTCCGACCGCCTGCGGCAGCTGTCCCGCCAGCCCCTCCCCGATCACCGGGCGGACCGACAGCCACGGGTGGGAGCGCTGCAACCCGAGCAGGGTGTCCTTGTCGTACAGGTCGTGATCGCTGCGCGCGCCGAAGAAGACCTCCACCGGGCGCCGCTCGCCGTGCTCGGCGACGTCCTCGATCAGCGCCTTGATCGGGGCGATGCCGGTGCCGCCGCCCAGGCACAGCATCCCGTTGTCGGTGCTGTGGTCCACCACCATCGAACCGGCCGGCGGTCCCAGCCGCAGGACGTCGCCCGGCCGGGCGTGCCGCACCAGGGCGTTGGAGACCCAGCCCGCCGGGACGGCCTTGACGTGGAAGGACAGCAGCCCGTCCGGGCGGGGCGCCGACGCGAACGAGTAGTGCCGCCAGACCCGCGGCCACCAGGGGGTCTCCAGGCTCGTGTACTGGCCTGCGAGGAAGGGGTACGGCTGGTCGGGGCGGACCGTCAGTACGGCGATGTCCGAGGTGCGCAGGTCGTGCGAGACCACCTCGGCGTGCCACCAGGCCGGCGCCCTGGCCTCGTCCTCCGCCGCCGCGTCGATCATCGTCTGCGAGATGGCGGTGTACGCGCGCACCCACGCCGCCTCGGTCTCCGGCCCCCAGGTGAGCTCCGCGTAACGGGCCAGCGCGCCGATCAGCGCCTCGCCGACGGCCGGGTAGTGGGCGGAGACGGTGCCGTACTTGCGGTGGCCCGCGCCGAGCCGGCGCAGGTACGGGGTCAGCACGGCGGGGTCGTCGATGTGCTCGGCGGCGGTCAACAGGGCCTTCAGCAGCCGGTCGCGCTGGACGTCCATGGCCGCCGGGAACATCTCCCGGACCTCGGGGTGCCCCGTGAAGACGAGGGCGTAGAAGTAGGAGGTCACCTTGTCCGCGATGGGTGCGATCTCCGCGAGGGTCCGGCGGATGAGCACGGCGTCCGGCGAGGGCTCGAGGGCACCGCCCCCGGAGGGTATCCGTCCCGTCGGTCTGGCCGATCTGGTGGGCGGAGCGTCCATGCGGTGCCTCGCTTCGAGCATCTCGGTCGGGTCTCACACGCCACGGCCCCGAATCCGTGGTTCCGGGTTTCACAGCGTGCCAGCCGACCGAGAGCGCGGCGGAGGAATGGAAGAAACGGGGTTTCGAAACCCCTTTTCCCCTTAAGATGCCTCGACTCCCGGGCGCGCCGCGCCCAGGAGCTGGTATGCCTGGCGGAGGTCACGGCCCTGGTAGACGTGCGTGGCCCGGGCAGCCAGGTAAGGGCGCGCGTTCACCGCGACCGAGCGGGGCACCACCTCGAAGAGCATCGCGTCCGTCATCGAATCCCCGTACGCGACACAGTCGGCCCGGCCCACTCCGAAGCGCGCGCACAGCGAGTCCGCGACCTCCACCTTGCGCTCCGGCGTCAGGATCCCGGCCACGTCGACGGGCGCCGTGAAGGGCACCGCAGGGAAGACCGAGCCGTGCGCGGCGTGCGCCCCCCACTCCAGCAGCAGCTCCACGAAGAACGAGGGGGACAGGGAGATCACCGCACAGTAGTCGCCGCGCTCCCGGATCTCCGTCCAGACCTCCTGGATGCCCGCCAGCCAGGGCGATCCGTCGAAGGCCGCCCGGACGTGCGCGGGCGTCAGCTCCGACCACAGCTCCCGGGCCGCGACCGAGAACGCGTGCGGGCCGATCTCCCGGGCGCCGAAGGCCCGCTCCAGCTCGGCGATCTCAGCGTCCACCCCGAGCTGCCGGGAGATCTCCACCGGTGCCGCCGAGCCGTACATCAGGGTGCCGTCGAGGTCGAACAGGTGCAGCGAAGTCATAGCTGCCGAGGCTATCCGCTCCGTCGGACGACGCCGATGTTTCACGTGAAACAGCCGATGTTTCACGTGAAACGTCGGCTTCCCGGATCCCTCAATTCCCTGGACTCCCCCCGAGCCGATGATCCACTCTGGGCCGGTGACACCACCACCGCTCACCGACCTGCCGATCCGCGCACTGACCACGGAAGACCTCCGTCACTGCGCCGACCTGTCCGAAGACCGCGGCTGGCCGCGCGAGGACCACAAGTGGGGGCTGCTCCTCGCCGCCGGCGACGGCTACGGGATCGACGCGCCCGACGGCCGGGGACTCGCCGCCGCCTGCGTCGTCACCCGGTACGGAGACCCCGGGGGGAAGCCCGTCCTCGCCGCCATCGGGATGGTCCTCGTCGCTGACCGGTACGCCCGCCAGGGCCTGGGCCGACACCTCATGAAGCACGTGTGCGACGAGGTGCTCGCCGGTGTCCCGCTCACCCTGCACGCCACCCCGTACGGCCGCCCGCTCTACGAGGAGCTCGGCTTCGACACCACCGGCCGCGCCGAGATGCTCCGGGGCGCCTTCCTCCCCGACCCGGACGGCTTCGCCGCCGTCCCCGCCGGCGTCCACGTCCGCCCGGCCACCGCCGAGGACCTCCGGGGGATCGTCCGGCTGGACGCCGAGGTGTTCGGCACCGACCGGACCCACCTCATCACCCGGCTCCCGGCCTTCAGCGACAGGCTGCTCGTCGCCGAGGACCGCTCCGGGACACTCATCGGCTACGCCTCGATCTGGCCCAACATGGACACCCATGTCGTCGGCCCCCTGATCGCCCGGGACACCGCCACCGCCAAGGCCCTGGTGTCCGCTCTGGCCGCCGGCACCGGACGGGACCTGCGCACCGACGTGGACGTGCGCCACGAGGGACTCCTCGCGTGGCTCAAGGAGCGCGGGCTGGGGTCCGTGGCCTTCAACGCCGTCATGACCAGGGACGTCCCCGGGGGCCTCCCCGGCGACTGGTCCCGCCGCTGGGCCCCGCTCACCGTCGCCGCCGGCTGAAACAAGGAGATCCCCATGACCGGAGCCCCCGAGCTCACCATCCGGCCCGCCACCCAGGCCGACCTGCCCGACATCGTCGCCATGCTCGCCGACGACCCGCTCGGCGCCACCCGCGAGTCCCCGGACGACCTGGCCCCCTACGCCGCGGCCCTGAAGCGGCTGACCGACGACCCCCACCAGCACGTCGTCGTCGCGGTACGCGCCGAGCGCGTCGTGGGCACCCTCCAGCTCACGATCGTCCCCGGCCTGTCCCGCAAGGGCACCACCCGGTCCATCATCGAAGGCGTCCGGGTCCACGCCGACGAGCGCGGCAGCGGCCTCGGGACCCGCTTCGTCGAGTGGGCCGTCGAGCGGTCCCGGCAGGAGGGCTGCGCCCTGGTCCAGCTCACCTCGGACGTCACCCGCACGGACGCCCACCGGTTCTACGAGCGGCTCGGTTTCACCGCCTCCCACGTGGGGTTCAAGCTCCAGCTCTGAGCGGTCCCGGCAAGGGCCGGGCCGCTGTCGGCGGCCCGGCCTACGATCGGGAGGATGAGCACCGGCCTCCCCGTCATCACCACCGCCGAGCGCCGTCATCGGCTGGGCCGGCGGCACCGCCTGGCCCCCTCCGTCCGCGCCGCCACCCCGGACCGGGCCGCGGACGCGGTCGTCGCCCTGCACGCCACGGACGCCGCGACCGTCTTCCTCTCCCTCCGCGCCCGGCTGTCCGACGGCGGGCCCGCCACGGTCGAGCAGGCCCTGTACGGGGACGTCAGCCTCGTCCGCATGCTCAGCATGCGCAACACCCTCTTCGCCGTCTCCACGAAACTGGCCCCGTACGTGGACTCCTCCACCGCCCGCGGCATCGCCGCCAAGGAACGCCGGACCCTCCTCAAGCACCTCGCGGACGACGGCCAGGGGCTCGACGCCGACTGGCTGGAGCAGGCCGAGGCAGCCGTCCTCGAGACGCTCGACGCCCTGGGCAGCGCGACCGGCAGCCGGCTCTCCGCGGCGGTACCCGCCCTGCGGCAGAAGATCACCATCGGCCGGGGCAAGAAGTACGAGGCCGAGACCGGTGTGGCCACCCGTGTCATCCGCCTGCTGGCCGCCGACGGCCGCATCCGACGGGACCGGCCGCGCGGGTCATGGACGTCCAGCCAGTTCCGGTGGGTGCACACGCAGCCGTGGTCCGCCGTACCCGCCGCCGAGGCCCGTGCCGAACTCGCCCGCCGCTGGCTCCACGCGTACGGCCCGGCGACCGAGGCCGACCTCAAGTGGTGGACCGGCTGGAGCCTCACCGACGTGCGCAAGGCCCTGGCCGCCGTGGGCCCCGAGCAGGTACGCCTCGACGACGGCGGCACCGGGCTCGTCTGCCCCGGCGACACCGGGCCCGAGCCGGCCCCGGAACCCTGGGCCGCGCTGCTGCCCGGTCTCGACCCCAGCGCCATGGGCTGGGCGGACCGGGGCTTCCACCTCGACCCCGCCCACCGTCCCGCCCTGTTCGACTACGCGGGCAACATCGGGCCGACCGTCTGGTGGAACGGCGAGATCGTCGGGGGCTGGGCCCAGCGCTCCGACGGGCAGGTCGTCTGGCGGCTGCTGGGCGATCCCGGCCGGGCCGCCGAGGAGGCGGTCGCCGCAGAGGCGGAGAGGCTCGCGGAGTGGGTGGGCGACGCCCGCATCACGCCCCGCTTCCGCACCCCTCTGGAGCGCGAACTCGTCGCCTGAGCGGGGCGCATCCCCGCCGGGCGTCAGCCGATGCCGCGCCAGCCCTGCGGGTCCGTCCCGCCGGGCACCGGGGCCGCCGGGTCGTAGGGCTCGCGCGTGAAGACGAACGACGCGAGGTCGAGGTGGCTCAGGGAGCCGTCCTCGCGCCGGACCGCCCGCAGCGTCTCGCCCGCGTAGTAGCCCGTCAGACCGGTCCAGGTGCCGTCCGGTTCGGCGCGGAACCGGGCCGGCCGACCGGTGGCGCCGACCGGGCTCAGCTCCAGCGAGCCGTCCTGGTTCAGCCGCAGGACCTGGGCCGAAGTGCCCCAGTACCAGGGACCGCACAGCTCCAGCGGCACCCGGTCGTCCTCCTTGAACGGACGCCAGGGCTCGGGGATGCGCGGCTCTGCCTCCGAGACGATCGCGACGAGGTCGGCCGCCACCGTGGAGGCGGGCAGGCCCGAGGTGCAGTTGGCCAGGACGACCGCCGCCACGTCGTCCGCCTCGCTGAACCAGAGACCCGCGACGAACCCGGGCAGCGAACCGCCGTGCCCGACGAGCCTGCGGCCGCCCTGTTCCGCCAGCTGGAGTCCCAGACCGTAGCCGAGGTCGGCAGAGCCGGGCGCCGGGGGCGCGACCGACGTACGCATCTCCCGTACGCTCTCGGCACTCAGCACCCGGTCGTCGCCCCGCATCAACAGCCGCGCGAAGCGGGCCAGGTCGCCGGTGGTGGACCAGAGCTGACCGGCCGCCGCCATCAGCCCCAGGTCCTCGGACGGCTCGGGCATCATCACGTCCGCCCACGGGTGTACCGCCCAGCCGCCCGCGTGCGGAGCCTGCGGCAGACCGCTCGTCCGGCCGAGCCCCAGCGGCTCCAGCACCTCGGCGCGCAGCACTTCCTCCCACGGCTTGCCGCGCAGCGCCTCCACGAGCGAACCCAGCAGCGTGTAACCGGGGTTGGAGTAGTGGAACCGGGTTCCCGGCACGTGCTTGAACGGCTCCTGGCCGAGCACGTCCGCCAGTTCAGGCCGCAGCGCCGCCGGCGAGCGTTCCCACCACTCGCCCGGCGTCTCCGCCGCGAGACCCGAGGTGTGGGCCAGCAGCTGGGCGATGGTCACCTCGTCCGCACCGCTCCCGGGCAGGTGCTTGCCCAGCGGGTCCGACAGGTCCAGCAGGCCCTCGTCCCGCAGACGCATCACCAGGACGGCGGTGAAGGTCTTGGTGATCGAGCCGATCCGGTACTGCACGTTCCCGTCCGGCCCGTGACCCTCCACGCAGGTCCGGGAGCCCTCCCAGACCACCTCCCCGCCGCGTACGACGGCCGCCACCAGCGAGGGGGACCGGCCCTCGCGCTGGGCGACGGCGACCCGGTGCCGCAGGGCACGCCGGGTGGCGGGAAGCAGTTCCAGGTCTTCAGAGAGCGCGTCCATGATCGGATGCTACGTGTTGGCCATGTCCACGAACCGCGAATAGTGGCCCTGGAAGGCCACGGTGATGGTGGCCGTCGGACCGTTTCGGTGCTTGGCGACGATCAGGTCCGCCTCACCCGCGCGGGGCGACTCCTTCTCGTACGCGTCCTCGCGGTGCAGCAGGATCACCATGTCGGCGTCCTGCTCGATCGAGCCGGATTCACGCAGGTCGGAGACCATCGGCTTCTTGTCGGTGCGCTGCTCGGGGCCACGGTTCAGCTGGGAGAGCGCGATCACGGGAACCTCGAGCTCCTTGGCCAGCAGCTTGAGGTTTCGGGACATGTCCGAGACCTCCTGCTGGCGGCTCTCGGGACGGCGCGAGCCGCCCGACTGCATCAGCTGGAGGTAGTCGATGACGACGAGGGAGAGGTCGTTGCGCTGCTTGAGCCGGCGGCACTTGGCCCGGATCTCCATCATCGACAGGTTGGGGGAGTCGTCGATGTACAGCGGGGCGGCCGAGACGTCCGGCATCCGGCGGGCGAGCCGGGTCCAGTCGTCGTCGGTCATGGTGCCCGAGCGCATGTGGTGCAGCGCCACCCGGGCCTCCGCCGAGAGGAGGCGCATGGCGATCTCGTTGCGGCCCATTTCGAGGGAGAAGATGACGCTCGGCAGGTTGCTCTTGATGGAGCAGGCGCGGGCGAAGTCCAGCGCGAGCGTCGACTTGCCCATGGCGGGGCGGGCGGCGATGACGATCATCTGTCCCGGGTGCAGGCCGTTGGTCAGGGAGTCGAGGTCGGTGAAGCCGGTCGGCACGCCGGACATCTGGCCGGAGCGCGAGCCGATCGCCTCGATCTCGTCGAGCGCGCCCTCCATGATGTCGCCCAGCGGCAGGTAGTCCTCGGAGGTCCGCTGCTCGGTGACGGCGTAGATCTCGGCCTGGGCGCTGTTGACGATCTCGTCGACGTCGCCGTCCGCCGCGTAGCCCATCTGTGTGATCTTCGTACCGGCCGCGACGAGGCGACGGAGGACGGCCCGCTCGTGGACGATCTCCGCGTAGTACTCGGCGTTCGCGGCGGTCGGCACGGACTGCACCAGGGTGTGCAGGTACGAGGCGCCGCCGACCTTGCCGATCTCGCCGCGGCGGGTCAGCTCGGCGCCGACCGTGATCGGGTCGGCCGGCTCGCCCTTCGCGTACAGGTCGAGGATGGCCTGGTAGATCGTCTCGTGCGAGGGCCGGTAGAAGTCGTGGCCCTTGAGGACCTCGACCACGTCGGCGATGGCGTCCTTGGACAGCAGCATGCCGCCGAGCACCGACTGCTCGGCGTCCAGGTCCTGCGGCGGGACGCGCTCGAAGCCGCCCCCTCCGCCGTCCCAGGAGCCGCCCTCGCGGCCCCGGTCCTGCTGGTCGTCCCCGCGGCCGCGGCCGTCGCCGCCCCGGCGCGAGCGGGCGGGCAGACGGTCACTGGGACCGCTGTCGGCCCAGGGGTCGTCCATGGGCTCGGGCATGCTCACCGGGCCACCTCCTCCCGTCCGCAACGCGGACCTCGCCGTGGCAATCTTTCTACGACACGGCTCTGACATTTGGGACACCCGAAACGGCTCTGGGCGCGTCGGGCAACGCACAACGGTAGGCCCGCGAGCGACGTCAGCCAATCTTGTTATCCACAGGCTGTGTGGATGAGATGTGGACGACGGAGCCAATGCTGTGGGTAAGTCGCCCGAAGCTGTGCACAGACCGGGGGACGACGCTGTGGACAAAATCACCCACCCCCTCCGCACACCCCACCTGACCTGCGGTTTCCCCATCCGCGAGCGGCCGTGGAGAAAATTCTTGGCCACTGTCTCAAGATCGCTCCGAACGAGCCGGAAAGAACGCCCAAGTCAGAGGCTTGGTAAGGATCCAAATAGCCTTGCATCCATTACCTGTGGAAGATTAGATTGAGCGCATGACACAGGCCCCCACCACCGCGAAGCCGCCCGCGAGACGGCACGACCGCGAGATCCTCGCACTCGCCGTGCCGGCGTTCGGCGCCCTCGTGGCCGAGCCGCTCTTCGTGATGGCCGACAGCGCCATCGTGGGACACCTCGGCACCCCCCAGCTGGCCGGCCTCGGCGTGGCGGCGGCGCTCCTGACCACCGCGGTCAGCGTCTTCGTCTTCCTCGCCTACGCCACCACTGCGGCGGTGGCCCGGCGCGTCGGCGCGGACGACCTCCAGGCCGCCATCCGGCAGGGCATGGACGGCATCTGGCTCGCCCTCCTGCTCGGCACCGCGGTCCTCGTCGGGGTCCTGCTCGGCGCGTCCGGCCTGGTCTCCCTCTTCGGGGCCTCGGAGACCGCCGCCCCTTACGCAGAAACGTATCTTCGAATATCCGCGCTCGGCATCCCCGCCATGCTCGTGGTCCTGGCGGCCACCGGCGTCATACGCGGCCTCCAGGACACCCGTACCCCGCTCTACGTGGCCATCGGCGGCTTCGTCCTCAACGGCGCCCTCAACGTGGCCCTGGTCTACGGCGCCGGCCTCGGCATCGCGGGGTCGGCCTGGGGCACGGTCATCGCCCAGTGCGCCATGGCCGGTGCCTACCTCTTCGTGGTCGTCCGCGGCGCCCGGCGCCACGGCGCCTCCCTGCGGCCCGACGCGGCCGGCATCCGCGCCTGCGCCCAGGCCGGTGTGCCGCTCCTGGTCCGCACCCTGTCCCTGCGCGCCATCCTGATGATCGCGACAGCCGTGGCGGCCCGGCTGGGGGACGCCGACATCGCGGCCCACCAGATCCTGTTGTCCCTCTGGAGCCTGCTCGCCTTCGCCCTGGACGCGATCGCCATCGCCGGGCAGGCCATCATCGGCCGCTACCTGGGAGCCGGCGACACCGAGGGGGCCAGGACCGTCTGCCGGCGGATGCTGACGTGGGGTGTGGTCTCGGGAGTCGTCCTGGGCCTGCTGGTCGTCCTGGCGCGTCCGGCGTTCATCCCGCTGTTCACCGGCGACCCCGTGGTCGAGGACGCACTGCTGCCCGCCCTGCTGGTCGTGGCCCTGGCCCAGCCGGTCTGCGGGGTCGTCTTCGTCCTGGACGGCGTGCTGATGGGGGCCGGCGACGGCCGCTACCTCGCCTGGGCGATGCTGCTGACCCTGGCCGTCTTCGCCCCGGCCGCGCTCCTGGTCCCCGCCCTGGGCGGCGGGCTGACGGCGCTCTGGTGGGCCATGACGCTGATGATGCTCGTCAGGATGGCCACCCTCCAGCTCCGCGCCCGCTCCGGCCGATGGCTGGTCGCGGGAGCCACTCGGTGACCACGGCCGGGAGAGCAACCCGGTGACGGGGGATGTTTCACGTGAAACATCCCCCGGGGCATGCGGGAACGACGAAGGGCCGCACCCCGGAGGGTGCGGCCCTTCACGCGCTGCCCTTAGGCGGCGACGACCTCGATGCCCACGTTCGCGACGACCTCGGCGTGCAGACGCACGGAGACCTGGTACGAACCGAGGGTCTTGATCGGGGAGCCCAGCTCCACGCGACGCTTGTCGACCTTCGGGCCACCGGAAGCCTCGACCGCGGAAGCGATGTCGGCCGGGGTGACGGAACCGAAGAGGCGACCGGCGTCACCCGCGCGGGTGGCCAGACGGACCTTCACGCCCTCGAGCTTGGCCTTGACCTCGTTGGCCTGCTCGATGGTCGCGATCTCGTGGATCTTGCGGGCGCGGCGGATCTGCGCCACGTCCTTCTCGCCACCCTTGGTCCAGCGGATCGCGAAACCACGCGGGACCAGGTAGTTGCGAGCGTAACCGTCCTTGACGTCGACGACATCGCCGGCGGTGCCGAGGCCAGAGACCTCGTGGGTCAGGATGATCTTCATTAGTCGGTCACCCTTTCCTTATCGCGCGGTGGACGTGTAGGGCAGCAGCGCCATCTCACGGCTGTTCTTCACGGCCGTGGCGACGTCACGCTGGTGCTGCGTGCAGTTGCCGGTAACGCGGCGGGCACGGATCTTGCCGCGGTCGGAAATGAACTTCCGCAGCATGTTCGTGTCCTTGTAGTCCACGTACGCGGTCTTGTCCTTGCAGAACGCGCAGACCTTCTTCTTAGGCTTGCGCACAGGCGGCTTCGCCATTGTGTCTCTCCTGTGTGATCAAGAAGTTTGGATGGAGCTGCCCTAGAAGGGCGGCTCGTCCGAGTAGCCGCCGCCGGAGCCGCCGGAGCTTCCGCCCCAGCCGCCCCCGCCGCCGGCCTGCTGGCCGCCGGCCGGCGCGCTGGACGCCCACGGGTCGTCGGAGGGAGCTCCGCCGCCCTGGGGCCCGCCGCTGGGGGCTCCGCCCCAGCCGCCGCCACCGCCCTGCTGCTGCTGACCGCCGCCGTATCCACCCTGGCCACCGCGACCGGTGGTCTTGGCGACCTTGGCCGTGGCGTTCTTCAGGCTGGGGCCGACTTCCTCGACGTCCAGCTCGTAGACCGTGCGCTTGACACCCTCACGGTCCTCGTAGGACCGCTGCCGCAGCCGGCCCTGCACGATGACGCGCATGCCCCGCTGAAGGGACTCGGCGACGTTCTCAGCCGCCTGCCGCCACACCGAGCAGGTCAGGAACAGGCTCTCGCCGTCCTTCCACTCGTTGGTCTGACGGTCGAAGGTGCGGGGGGTGGACGCGACACGGAACTTCGCGACCGCCGCACCCGAGGGGGTGAAGCGCAGCTCGGGGTCGTCGACGAGATTGCCGACGACCGTGATGACGGTCTCGCCTGCCATGGATGAACCTCTCGGCGGGGATTGCTGCTGGGCTGCTGTGCTACTCGGTCCCGATTACCGCTGAACCGGAGTTCAGTGGGTCTCGGGGCGGAGGACCTTGGTCCGGAGAACCGACTCGTTCAGGTTCATCTGGCGGTCGAGCTCCTTGACGACCGCAGGCTCGGCCTGCAGGTCGAGGACCGAGTAGATGCCCTCGGGCTTCTTCTTGATCTCGTAAGCGAGACGACGACGGCCCCAGGTGTCGACCTTCTCGACCTTTCCGTTGCCCTCACGGACGACGGAAAGGAAGTTCTCGATCAGAGGGGCGACAGCGCGCTCCTCGAGATCGGGGTCGAGGATGACCATCACTTCGTAGTGACGCATGTGGAACCCACCTCCTTTGGACTCAGCGGCCACGGTCGTTCCGTGGCAGGAGGGTCGTGATGCGTGCGCACGGCGTCCGAGAGCAGACACCGCGCAGCTGTACAGACTACCTGCTCGCGTCCTTCCGGTTGAAATCCGGCAGGAGAGGGCCACAATCTGTATCCATCGGGTGTGTCCGGTGCCGTGCCCCCCGCCCCAGGCCGGAGGCGGTGCCGCGCGCACCGCTCTGCGTCAGCCAGGAGGTGCCTTCCGATGGCACAGGCAATGCACGGCCAGTCCTCGCCCCCGCCGATCTCCCTCTTCTCCACCGACGGCAAGCCCCATCCCGTCCAGGACACCCTCATGGTGGTCACCCTGGTCCTCGGCGCCGTGGCGTTCGTCACTGCGTTCTTCCACGATCTGCACCTGCTCAGCTCCTGGGCCGGGCTGATCGGGATCGGGACCGGGCTGTACGGACAGTTCATCTCCGCCACCACCCGCGAACGCTTCGCGCTGATCATCGGCCTAGGCGCGTCTGCCATCGGCTTCATGCTCGGAATGGCACACGGCGGCCTCTTCGGCGGCTGGCTGGGCTGACCGGGGGAACTCCGCGGCGGGGCGCCGGCCTCCCTCCGGCCCAGGCACCGGCCTGTCCCCCAGATGGGTGGCGCCACCGTCGCAGTAGGCTTCGCGCCATAGCAGCGAAGCCGCCGGAGGAGACACCCCGCATGAGCCTGTCCCTGAGCACCATCAGCCGAGAGCAGCATCTGGCGTACCTCCAGAGCCTGCCTTCGGCTAGCCACTGCCAGGTCCCGGCATGGGCCGACGTCAAGAACGAGTGGCGTTCGGAGAACCTCGGCTGGTTCGACAAGAACGGCGAACTCGTCGGTGTCGCGCTCGTGTTGTACCGCCAGCTGCCCAAGGTGAAGCGGTACCTGGCGTACCTCCCCGAGGGCCCGGTCATCAACTGGTACGCCCCGAACCTGGACGAGTGGCTCCAGCCGATGCTGGCCCACCTCAAGCAGCAGGGCGCCTTCACCGTGAAGATGGGTCCGCCCGTCGTCATCCGCCGCTGGAACTCGGCCGCCATCAAGGCGGGCATCCAGGACCCCGAGGTCAAGCGCCTGCGCGACGTCGAGGCCTCGCACATCGAGCCGCGCGCCTTCGAGGTGTCCGACAAGCTGCGCCGCATGGGCTGGCAGCAGGGCGAGGACGGCGGCGCCGGCTTCGGCGACGTCCAGCCCCGCTACGTCTTCCAGGTCCCGCTGGCCAACCGCTCCCTGGACGACGTCCTCAAGGGCTTCAACCAGCTGTGGCGCCGCAACATCAAGAAGGCCGAGAAGGCCGGCGTCGAGGTCGTCCAGGGCGGGTACGAGGACCTGCCGACCTGGCAGTACCTCTACGAGATCACCGCCGAGCGCGACAAGTTCCGCCCGCGCCCGCTCAGTTACTTCCAGCGCCAGTGGACGGCCCTCAACTCCGAGGACCCCAACCGCATGCGCCTGTACATCGCCAAGCACGAGGGCGAGCCGCTGGCCGCCGCCACGATGATCACCGTCGGGCAGCACGTCTGGTACTCGTACGGCGCCTCCGCGAACCACAAGCGCGAGGTCCGCCCCTCGAACGCGATGCAGTGGCGCATGCTGCGCGATTCGTACGCGCTGGGTGCCAGCGTCTACGACCTGCGCGGCATCTCTGACACGCTGGACGAGAACGACCACCTGTTCGGCCTCATCCAGTTCAAGGTCGGTACGGGCGGCGAGGCCGTCGAGTACGTCGGCGAGTGGGACTTCCCGCTCAACAAGGTGCTGCACAAGGCGCTCGACATCTACATGTCGCGCCGCTGACCCAGCTGTTTTTCGAGAGAGGTTCCGGACGGGCATGGCGCTCACGCTCTACGTCGACACCGCGCGCTGGCGTGCGCACCAGAAGCAGATCACGGACCAGTTCCCCGGTCTGATCCCGGTCTGCAAGGGCAACGGCTACGGCTTCGGCCACGAGCGGCTGTGCGAGGAGGCGACCCGGATGGGCGCCGACATCCTGGCCGTCGGCACCACGTACGAAGCCGCGAGCATCAAGGACCACTTCGGCGGCGACCTGCTCGTCCTCACCCCGTTCCGGCGCGGTGAGGACCCGGTGCCGCTGCCCGACCGGGTGATCCGCTCGGTGGCCTCGGTGGACGGGGTCCGCGGCCTGGTCGGGGCCCGCGTGGTCATCGAGTGCATGAGCTCGATGCGCCGCCACGGCATCTCGGAGCAGGACCTCGGCATGCTCCAGTCGGCGATCGAGGACGTCCGGCTGGAGGGCTTCGCCCTGCACCTGCCGCTGGACCGCCCCGACGGTTCGGACGCCGTCGAGGAGGTCATCGGCTGGATGGACCGGCTGCGCGCGGCCCGGCTGCCGCTGCACACCATGTTCGTCAGCCACCTGCGGGCCGAGGAGCTGGCGCGGCTCCAGCAGCAGTTCCCGCAGACCCGCTTCCGGGCCCGCATCGGTACCCGCCTGTGGCTGGGCGACCACGACGCGACCCAGTACCGGGGCTCGGTCCTGGACGTCACCCGGGTCTCCAAGGGCGACCGCTTCGGCTACCGCCAGCAGAAGGCCGCCTCCGACGGCTGGCTGGTCGTGGTCGCGGGCGGTACCTCCCACGGTGTGGGTCTGGAGGCCCCCAAGGCCCTCCACGGGATGATGCCGCGCGCCAAGGGCGTCGCCCGGGCCGGTCTGGCCACGGTCAACCGGAACCTGTCGCCGTTCGTCTGGGCGGGCAAGCAGCGCTGGTTCGCCGAGCCGCCGCACATGCAGGTGTCGATCCTGTTCGTGCCCTCGGACGCGACCGAGCCGAAGGTGGGGGACGAGCTGGTGGCCCACCTGCGCCACACCACGACGCAGTTCGACCGGGTGCTCGACTCCTGAGCCGGTCCCCGGGCCCGCCGGCCCGGTCAGTCCCTGGGGTCCACGCCCCAGGCGACCCGCTGTCCCTCCGAAGGCGCCGCGTACCGCGGCGCCTTCGCCCTTTCCGAGAGGGTGAAGACGTCCTCGGCGCCGTCCAGGACGCCGCCGGAGGGGTCGTCCGAGCCGTCGCGCCGTACGACGTCGCGCTCGGGCAGCAGGATGTCGCGTACGACGGCGGCGCACAGGTACAGCGTGGCCAGCAGGTGGGCGGTGATGGCCAGCTGGTAGCCCTCCAGGGGCAGGCCCTGGTGCTTGTCCCCGCTGGTCGTGTAGGCGAGGTAGAACCAGATCCCGAGGAAGTACGCGATCTCGCCCGCCTGCCAGATCAGGAAGTCCCGCCAGCGGGGGCGGGCCAGCGCGGCGAGCGGGACGAGCCACAGCACGTACTGCGGCGAGTACACCTTGTTGGCCAGGATGAACGCGGCGACGACCAGGAAGGCCAGCTGGGCGAAGCGGGGGCGCCTGGGGGCCGTCAGGGTGAGCAGACCGATGGCGAGGCAGAGCAGGAGGGTGAGCCCGGTCGCGTAGGTGTTGGCCCCTTCGAGCGAGCTGCCGGTGCGCTGGGAGATCAGCAGCCAGACGGAGCCGAAGTCGATGGGCCGCTCCTGGCTGAACTCGTAGAACCGCTTCCAGCCGTCCCAGGCGAAGTACATGACGGGGCCGTTCACCAGGAGCCAGGACGCGGCCGCGCCGAGGGCCGCGGCGCCGAAGGCCCGCCACTTCCCGGCCCGCCAGCAGAGCACGAAGAGCACGCCGAGCAGCAGGACGGGGTAGAGCTTGGCCGCGGTCGCCAGACCGATGGAGACGCCGGCGAGCAGGGGCCGGCCGCGCGACCACATCAGCATCGCGACGGCGGTGAGGGCCACGGCCGGCAGGTCCCAGTTGATGGTGGCGTTGAGTGCGAAGGCCGGTGCCAGGGCCAGGAGCAGGGCGTCCCAGGGCCTGCGCCGGTGGGTGCGCGCGACGCAGACGGCGATGACGGCGGCGCAGGCCATCAGCATGCCCGCGTTGACCATCCAGTACATCTGCTCGCGGTGCTGGACGGAGCCGGCGCTGGGCGTCATCCAGGCGGCGACCTGCATGAAGGCCCCGGTGAGCACCGGGTACTCCAGGTACTGCATGCCGCCGTACTTCGGGTCGGTCACGATGTCCGGGAACTGGTCGAGGTAGGGCACGAGGCCGTCGGCGAAGCCGCGGGCGGAGTAGAGGTGCGGGATGTCGGAGTAGCAGGCGTGGGTGTACTGCGAGCCCGCTCCCCGGAACCAGGCCCAGTCGTAGCACGGCAGCTTCTGGACCATGCCGAGCGCGAACATGCCGAGGGCCACCAGGACCACGACGCGGACCGGGCTCAGCCAGTGGCCGCCCAGCCGGGCGCGGCGTCCGACCGGCCCCCCGATGAACTCGCTGCCGGCGGCGGCGACCTCGTCGTGCTGGGTGGGCGGTACGGGACGGTCCTCGTGCACCTTGGTCATGGCGCCCATCCTGCCGTACCGCGGCGTACACGGGGGAGGGCCGCCGCACGGTGTGCGACGGCCCTCCCGGGTCCGGTACGGGGACCGGGTCAGCCGGAGGCGCCCATGATGCTGCCCCAGTTGCTCGAGCCGCCCTGGCGGCCGGGGCGCGTGGGCGGGGACGGCATGGTGCTGGTGCCGCCGTCCGGGGAGCCGCCGGGGCCGGTCCCGGCGTCGGCTCCGGTGTTCGCGCCGCCGGTGACCGTCGGGTCGCAGTTCAGGTTCCAGGGCCTGGGCTTGCAGGACGGCTTGCCGTTGCCGGACGGCGACGGGGACACCGAGGGCGAGGTGCTGGGCGAGGGCGACACCGAGACGGAGGGCGACGGTACCGCCGAGGGGGTGGGCTGGGGGGCGCCGGCCGCGTCCGCGATGACGCCGATGTCCTCGGCCTCGGGGAACTGCTTGACCGGGGTGCCCTTGAGGGCCTCGCGCATGTACTCGGTCCAGATGGCCGCCGGGATGTCACCACCGTGGATGGAGTCGACCCCGCCCACGTGGTTCATCGACATGAGCTCCTTGTTCTTGGAGGTCGGGTCGTTGCGGAAGAGGGTGACCGAGGTGGACAGCTCCGGGGTGTAGCCGACGAACCAGGCCGACTTGTTCTGGTCGGTGGTGCCGGTCTTGCCGGCCGCGGGGCGGCCCAGCTTCTTCGCCTTGGTGCCGGTGCCGTTCTCGACGACGTTGCGCAGGACCTTCGTGACGTTGTCCGCGATGGAGTCGTCCATGGCGCGGGACTCCTTGGGCGGCTCGAAGCCGGGCACCTCCTTGCCGTCCTTGACGACCTTCTTCACGGAGAAGGGCTCCCGGTGGGTGCCGGAGGCGGCGAAGGTGGCGTAGGAGTCGGCCATGCGGATGGCGCTGGGCGTCGAGGTGCCGAGGGCGAAGGAGGCGTTGTTGTTCTTGTCCATCGACTCCTCCAGGATCCCGGTCGCCTTCGCGACCTCGCGGACCTTGCTGTGGCCGACGTCGAAGACGAGCTGCGCGAAGGGCACGTTGATGGACTTCTCCATCGCCTCGTTCAGGGTCACGTAGCCGTACGGGTACTCGCTCTCGTTCTTCTGCCGGAACGGCTGGCCGTCCGAGCCGAGCAGCGGCTTGCCCGAGCGGTCGTTGATCACCGTGCGGTCGTCGGCGTTGTACTTGCTGTCGACCGAGATGCCCGATCCCTTGGAGTTCTGCGTGCCGTACTGCATGGCGGCCGCCAGGACGTACGGCTTCCAGGTCGAGCCGACGGGGACGCCGGAGGTGTTGGCGTTGTTGGCGAAGTACTTGTGGTCCCAGCCGGGCCCGCCGTACAGGGCCACGATCGCTCCGGACTTCACGTCCACGGAGGCGGCGCCGACCTGCACGTAGGTGTCGTACTGGGGCCGCTTCTTCTCGTCGAGGAAGTCGTTGCGGGTGTCTTCCACCGCCTTGACCAGGGCGTCCACCCGGGGCTTCTCGAAGGTGGTGGTGATCGTGTAGCCGCCGAGCGCCATCTTCTCGGCGGTGATGCCGGTGGTCTTCATCACGTACTGCTTGGCCACCTCGACGAGGTACCCGGTCTGGCCGGACATCCCGCGGGCCTGCTCGGAGTCCACCCGGGCGGGGAACTCCTTGTACTTGTCCCGCTCGGACTGGGCCATGCGCCCCACGGCGACCTCGCGGTCGAGCACCCAGGCCCAGCGGAGCCGGGCGCGCTTCTCGTTGGCCTCGGGGGTGGCGGCGGGACCGATGCCGCCGTCCGGGTTGTAGAGGTTGGGGCCCTTGAGCATGGAGGCGAGGAAGGCGCTCTCGGACGGGTTGAGGTCCTTGGCGTCCTTGCCGAAGTAGGCGCGGGCGGCGGCCTGGATTCCGTACGCGTCCCGCCCGTAGTAGGCGGTGTTCAGGTAGCCGGCGAGGACGACGTCCTTCTCCTCGCTGACGCCCAGCTTGATCGCGATGAAGAGCTCGGTGACCTTGCGCTTCAGGGTCTGCTCGGAGTCGAGGTAGGTGTTCTTGACGTACTGCTGGGTGATGGTCGAGCCACCCTGGGTGGAGCCGCCGGTGGCCATGTTCACCACGGCGCGCGCGATACCCATCGGGTCGACGCCCTTGTCCGTCTCGAACGACTCGTTCTCGGCCGCGATCACCGCGTTCCGCATGGACAGGGGGATCTGGTCGATCGGGACGATCTGCCGGTTCGTGCTGCCGCCGGTGGCGACCATCTGGGTGCCGTCGGCCCACTGGAAGACGTTGTTCTGCGCCTTGGCGGCCTTGTTCGCGTCCGGGGTGCCCACGCTGGCGATGCCGATGCCGGCACCCGCGAAGATCACGGCGAAGAACCCCAGGAAGGTACCGCCGACCAGCTTCCAGGAGGGCACGAAGCGCTTCCAGCCGGCCTTGCCGGCGCGCGGGTAGTCGATGAACCGGCCGCCGCCCTTTCCGTCCCTGCCCCCCTTCCCGCCTGCGCGTCCACGGCCGGCGGGAACCCGCTGGGCGGCCCGGCGGGCATCGGCTCGGCTCCCGTGCGCCCCGGCCTCCGGATACGGTCCGCCGGGCGGTGCCGCGGGGACGTCACGGCCGGGTCCGGCACCCCGGCCGGGGCGCTGTGGGACGGCCCTGCGGGGCGCGGCGCGGCCGCCGCCCTGGGGCTGCGGCGGTTTACGGCGGTGCTCGCTCATCGAACGACTACTCCTCGGGCAGGCGAGTGGCCTGGAAGCGGCAGGTGATTCCGGTTCCCCCCGGTGGTCCTGCCGCACAGCCTACGCACGGCCAAAACCCAACCAGTGCCGAAGTTCACCCCAAATCAGGCAACTTGCGTCGTACGAATCGGTGATGTGACGCCGGTCACCACGTCACCGCTTGTCGCTTCGAGCAGCCCGTTCTATCGTCTGGATGTATCGAGCCGATACATCAGCTCGACATAAACTCCGAAGCAGAGAGGGGCAGGCGGATGAGCAGACGCTCCGGCATCCTCGAGTTCGCCGTCCTCGGCCTGCTTCGTGAATCCCCCATGCACGGTTACGAGCTCCGCAAGCGGCTCAACACCTCGCTGGGGGTGTTCAGGGCGTTCAGCTACGGGACTCTCTACCCCTGCCTCAAGACTCTGGTCGCAAACGGCTGGTTGATCGAAGAACCGGGGAACGCCCCGGAAGACGCTCTCGCCGCTTCACTCGCAGGGCGCCGCGCCAAGATCGTCTACCGGTTGACGGCAGCAGGTAAGGAGCACTTCGAAGAGCTCCTGTCCCACACCGGCCCCGACACATGGGAGGACGAGTCCTTCGCCGCCCGCTTCGCCTTCTTCGGTCAGACCGAACGGGACGTGCGGATGCGGGTACTGGAGGGCCGTCGCAGCCGGCTGGAGGAGCGCCTGGAGAAGATGCGCGCCTCGCTCGCCCGTACACGGGAGCGCCTGGACGACTACACGCTCGAACTGCAGCGGCACGGCATGGAATCCGTCGAGCGTGAAGTGCGCTGGCTCAACGAGCTCATCGAGAGCGAGCGGGCGGGACGGGATCGGAGACGACCCGGACCGCCCGACGAAACTGCAAAGTGAGGCCTGTATCTCGCAGGCCTCGTTCCGAGAACAAACAGGGAGCAACCGGAATGGGTTCGGTTCGCGTAGCCATCGTCGGCGTGGGCAACTGCGCCGCCTCGCTGGTGCAGGGCGTCGAGTACTACAAGGACGCCGACCCGGCGTCCAAGGTCCCCGGTCTGATGCACGTCCAGTTCGGCGACTACCACGTGGGTGACGTCGAGTTCGTCGCCGCTTTCGACGTCGACGCGAAGAAGGTCGGCCTCGACCTCTCGGACGCCATCGGCGCCAGCGAGAACAACACCATCAAGATCTGCGACGTCCCGAACTCGGGCGTGACCGTCCAGCGCGGCCACACCTTCGACGGTCTGGGCAAGTACTACCGCCAGACCATCGAGGAGTCCGCCGAGGCCCCGGTCGACGTGGTCCAGATCCTCAAGGACCGTCAGGTCGACGTCCTCGTCTGCTACCTCCCGGTCGGTTCCGAAGAGGCGGCGAAGTTCTACGCCCAGTGCGCCATCGACGCCAAGGTCGCCTTCGTCAACGCCCTCCCGGTCTTCATCGCCGGCACCAAGGAGTGGGCCGACAAGTTCACCGAGGCCGGTGTCCCGATCGTCGGCGACGACATCAAGTCCCAGGTCGGCGCCACCATCACGCACCGCGTGATGGCGAAGCTGTTCGAAGACCGCGGTGTCCGTCTCGAGCGCACCATGCAGCTCAACGTCGGCGGCAACATGGACTTCAAGAACATGCTCGAGCGCGAGCGCCTCGAGTCGAAGAAGATCTCCAAGACGCAGGCCGTCACCTCGCAGATCCCCGACCGTGATCTCGGCGAGAAGAACGTCCACATCGGCCCGTCCGACTACGTCGCGTGGCTCGACGACCGCAAGTGGGCCTACGTCCGCCTCGAGGGCCGCGCGTTCGGCGACGTCCCGCTGAACCTCGAGTACAAGCTCGAGGTGTGGGACTCCCCGAACTCCGCCGGTGTCATCATCGACGCCCTGCGCGCTGCGAAGATCGCCAAGGACCGCGGCATCGGCGGCCCGATCCTGTCGGCCTCCAGCTACTTCATGAAGTCCCCGCCGGTCCAGTACTTCGACGACGAGGCCTACGCCAACGTCGAGAAGTTCATCAAGGGCGAGGTCGAGCGCTAGTCGACCCGGGGGTCCTCAGGACACCTGGTCTTCGACCGTTCTTCCACCGAGGGTCCCCGGACGATGTGTCCGGGGACCCTCGGTGTGTGTGACCCTTGCCCTCATGCCCGTCGTAGGTGATCTGCGCGTACTCCTGCGCCTGAGGGACTTCCGCAACCTGCTCGCCGTGCGGCTGTTCTCGCAGGCGGCCGACGGCGTCTACCAGGTCGCGCTCGCCACGTACGTGGTCTTCTCCCCCGAGAAGCAGACCTCGCCGGCGGCCATCGCCTCCGCCATGGCGGTGCTGCTGCTGCCCTACTCGGCCATCGGGCCCTTCGCCGGGGTGCTGCTGGACCGCTGGCGCCGGCGCCAGGTCTTCCTCTACGGCAACCTGCTGCGGGCCCTGCTGGCCTGTGTGACCGCCGTACTGGTCGTCGTCCACGTCCCCGACTGGCTCTTCTACGCCTCGGCCCTGTCCGTGACGGCGGTCAACCGCTTCGTCCTCGCCGGGCTCGCCGCGTCCCTGCCCCACGTCGTCCGGGCCGACCAGCTGGTCACCGCGAACGCCCTCTCACCCACCGCCGGAACGCTCGCGGCGGTCGCCGGCGGCGGGCTGGCCTTCCTCGTCCGGCTGCTGGCCTCGGGGTCCAACGCCCTCGTCGTCCTGCTCGGCGCCACCCTCTACCTGTTCGCGGCCCTGGTCTCCCTGCGCCTGGCCGTCGGACTCCTGGGGCCCGACCACCGGGGCGGGCCCGAGCATCCCTCGCCCCTCGAAGGGATCGTCCTCACGGTCCGGGGCATGGCCGAGGGCCTCAGGCACCTGGCCGGCCGCCGGGAGGCCGCGCGGGCGCTGACCGCGATGACCCTGATGCGGTTCTGCTACGGCGCCCTGACCGTGATGCTGCTGATGCTCTGCCGCTACTCCTGGTCGGACAACGAGTCCGACGGGCTGGCCCTGCTGGGGATCGCCGTCGGGGTGTCCGGAGCCGGCTTCTTCGCGGCCGCCCTCGTCACCCCCTGGCTGGTGCACCGTCTCGGCCCGCTGGGCTGGATCGTCGTCTGCGCGGCGGCCTCGGCCGTGCTGGTGCCCGCGCTGGGGCTCTTCTTCGCCACCGGGCCGATGCTCGTCGCCGCCTTCGTCCTCGGCCTCGCCACCCAGGGCGCCAAGATCTCCACCGACACGGTCCTGCAGTCCCGGGTCGACGACGAGTTCCGGGGCCGGGTCTTCTCCGTCTACGACGTGCTCTTCAACGTCGCCTTCGTCGGGGCGGCCGCCGTGGCCTCCCTCATGCTGCCCACCGACGGCAGGTCGATCGCCCTGCTCGTCAGCGTGGCCCTCCTCTACGCGGCCACGGCCGGCTTCCTGCGGCGCGGCCATGTTTCACGTGAAACACCGTCCCGGTGACGGCAACGGCGACGGCGGCGATGTTTCACGTGAAACATCGCCGCCGTCGACCACACCTCAGGCCTGGGCGGCCTGAGCCGCCCACCACTCCTTGAGCGCCGCGACCGCGGCCTCACGGCCCATCGGGCCGTTCTCCAGCCTCAGCTCCAGCAGGAACGCGTAGGCCTTGCCCACCATCGGGCCGGGACCGATCTCCAGGATCTGCTGGATCTCGTTCCCGTTCAGGTCGGGCCGGATCGCGTCCAGCTCCTCCTGCTCCTGGAGCTGCGCGATGCGCTCCTCCAGGCCGTCATAGGTACGGGACAGCGCGTTGGCCTTGCGCTTGTTGCGCGTGGTGCAGTCCGACCGGGTCAGCTTGTGCAGCCGGTCGAGCAGCGGCCCCGCGTCGCGGACGTAGCGCCGGACCGCCGAGTCCGTCCACTCACCGTCCCCGTACCCGTGGAAGCGCAGGTGCAGCTCCACCAGCCGGGACACGTCCTTGATCATCTCGTTGGAGTACTTCAGCGCCGTCATGCGCTTCTTGGTCATCTTCGCGCCGACCACCTCGTGGTGGTGGAAGGAGACGCGGCCGTCGCTCTCGAAGCGCCGGGTCCGGGGCTTGCCGATGTCGTGGAGCAGGGCGGCCAGCCGCAGCACCAGGTCCGGGCCGTCCTCCTCCAGGTCGATCGCCTGCTCCAGGACGATCAGCGAGTGGTCGTAGACGTCCTTGTGCCGGTGGTGCTCGTCACGCTCCAGCCGCAGGGCGGGCAGCTCCGGCAGGACCCGGTCGGCGAGACCGGTGTCCACCAGCAGGCCCAGGCCCTTGCGGGGGTGGGCGGACAGCAGCAGCTTGTTCAGCTCGCCCTGCACGCGCTCGGCCGAGACGATCTCGATCCGGTCGGACATGGCCTTCATGGCCGACACGACCTCCGGCGCGACCTCGAAGTCCAGCTGGGCGGCGAACCGTGCCGCGCGCAGCATGCGCAGCGGGTCGTCGGAGAAGGAGTCCTCCGGGGTGCCGGGCGTCCGCAGCACACCGGCGGCCAGGTCCTCCAGGCCGCCGTGCGGGTCGACGAACTCCTGCTCCGGGAGGGCCAGGGCCATGGCGTTGACGGTGAAGTCCCGACGGACCAGATCCTCCTCGATGGAGTCGCCGTAGGAGACCTCGGGCTTGCGCGAGGTCCGGTCGTACGCCTCGGAGCGGTACGTGGTCACCTCGATCTGGAACCCGTCGCGCTGCGCCCCGACAGTGCCGAAGGCGATGCCGACGTCCCAGAGCGAGTCCGCCCAGGGACGCATGATCTTCAGGACGGCCTCGGGGCGCGCGTCGGTGGTGAAGTCGAGGTCGTTGCCGAGACGCCCGAGCAGCGCGTCGCGTACGGACCCGCCGACCAGGGCGAGGCGGAAGCCCGCCTCCTGGAACCGGCGTCCGAGCTCATCGGCGACAGGAGCGACCCGCAGCAGTTCACTGACCGCGCGGCGCTGCACCTGACTCAGGGCACTGGGGTTGTCTTCGTTGGCGTTCGGCACAACAGAAAAGGGTACGTGGCCCGCCCGGCACGGGCTTCCCCGTTTCACCGCCACCCCGCCGCGGACGGCCCGGGAAGCGGAACCGATCGTGTGGAGCAAGGCGCGGCACTCGCGCACAGCGCACCTCGTTACCATGCGTGGACGCAGAACCGACGACCACTGACACTTCGAGGGACGGGCGAACGCGTGGCCGATGCGGCAGACATCCAGGGGGCGGTCTCCGTCCCTGCCCGGCGCCGCTGGCTGCGGCGGGCAGTGGTCCTGCTCAGCGGGACACCGGTGCTGGCCGCCTTGATCTACGCCCCCGCCCCGGCCGCGCACGCGGCCGATTCCCCGGTCGACGTCCAGCTGACCGAGGTCTCACCGAACGCTCCGATCAAGAGCGACACGCTCACGATCTCCGGCACCGTGGTCAACAACGGCTCCGAGACGATCAAGAACGCCCATGTGGGACTGCGGGTCGGGCCCAGGCTGGGGGACCGGTCGGCGATCGGCGAGGTGTCGGACCGCAAGGGGTTCCGGCCCGGAGTGGACCCCGGGGAGATCGACCCGGCCTTCGCCGTGAAGATCGACTCGCTGACCTCCAAGGTCGGCCGGCAGTTCACGATCAAGGTGCCGGTGAACAAGCTGGACCTGGGTGCGGACGGGGTCTACCAGCTCGGCGTCTCCCTGTCCGGGGCGACCGACAGCCGCCCGCACGAGCAGGTCCTGGGCATCCAGCGGACCTTCCTGCCCTGGCAGCCGGATCCGGCGGCCAAGCGGTCCTCGCTGACCTACGTGTGGCCGCTGATCTCCACCACGCACGTCACGGCCGAGACCGGCTCGGACGAGCTCCAGACCCCCGTCTTCCTCGACGACTCCCTGGCGGACGAGCTGCGGCCGGGCGGCCGCCTGGAGCGGATGGTCGCGCTCGGCAAGGACCTGCCGGTCACCTGGGTCATCGACCCCGACCTGCTCACCGCGGTCGACGCGATGACCAAGGGCTACCGGGTCCGCAGCCCCAACCCGGACGGCAAGCCCGTACAGGGCCGGAACAGGGCCGTGGCCGAGCAGTGGCTGAGCGCCCTGGAGGCCGCCGTACAGGGCAAGAAGGTCGTCGCCCTGCCCTTCGCCGATCCCGACATCGCCTCCCTCGCCCACCACGGCAAGGACGTCTCGGGCACCCTGGGCCAGCTGCGGCCCGCCACCGACAAGGCGAAGCAGGCCGTGGAGACGGTGCTGCACGTGCCCGCCTCCACCGACTTCTCCTGGCCGGTGGACGGCGCCATCGACCCCGCGATCGTCAACGTCGCCACCTCGGCCGGCGCGCACAACGTCCTGGCCCGCAGCGACAGCCTGCAGGAGACCGGCGCCCTCGGCTACGCGCCGACGGCCGCGCGTCCCATCGGTGCGGGCACCACCGCCGTGGTGGCCGACGCGGACCTCTCCACCGCCTTCGAGGGCGACATGTCCGCCGCCGGGAGCTCCACGCTCGCCGTGCAGCGGTTCCTGGCCCACAGCCTCGCCCTGAACCTGCAGAACAGCGACGAGCCGCGCAGCTACGTGGTGACCCCGCAGCGCCGGCCGACGGCCAGCCAGGCGGATTCGATGGCCGTGGCCCTGCGCGGGCTCCAGCCGGCCCGCTGGACCCAGCCCTCCGACCTGGAGGCGGCGGCCGCGGCCAAGCCCGACCCCGGCGCCGCGACCCAGGTGCCGGGCGCCGGCCAGTACCCGGAAGCCCTGGCCAAGCAGGAGCTCCCGGTGTCCGCCTTCGAGAAGATCCGCACCACGCAGAGCACGCTCGACCACTTCAAGGTCATCCTGTCGGCGCCGGACCGCGTCGAGATCCCCTTCGGCAACACCACGAACCGGGAGATGTCGACCTCCTGGCGGGGCCGCCCCGAGGAGGCCGCCGCCTACCGCGACCAGGTCCAGGCCTACCTGATCGGGCTGACCGACAAGGTCAAGGTCGTCCCCAAGTCCGACGCCACCCTGTCCGGCCACAGCGCGACCATTCCCGTCAGCGTCCAGAACAGCCTCGTCCAGGACGTCCACAACCTCGTGCTGCGGGTGAAGTCCGCCAACCCCACCCGTCTGATGTTCGGCGACAGCGGCGAAGCGGAACAGGAAGTCACCGTTCAGGGCGGTCACAGCCAGACGGTAAAGTTCACCGCCAACGCCACCGCGAGTGGTCCGGTCGAGGTCAGCGCACGCCTGTACACCAAGGACGGCGTGCCGTACGGCAAGGAACGCAAGTTCACGGTCGAGGCCACCGAGATCACTCCCACCGTCATGCTCGTCATCGCCGGCGGTGTGCTCCTCCTCGTCCTGGCCGGCATCAAGATGTACGCCAGCCGCAAGCGCGTCGCCGCGCGGGCGGCCGCGGAGGAGAGCACGCAGCCGAGTGACGAGTCCACGGACACCGGACCGCAAAGCACCAAGGGGTCCGGCACGGGTGAGACAGTGGACCGTTGAGCGATGCCGTGGCCGTTCGGCCTGGGGACGATGAGGTGGGGTTGCGATGAACGCGCCGTACGACGGTGACCGCGCGCAGGGCACTGGCGGGCCAACGCCCTCCCAGGGCACTGCCCCGGGCGCTCAGGTGCCCGGACAGGTTCCCGCGCCCGCGCCCGCACAGGACCACGACCCGTACGTCCAGGACGCCTACGACTACGACCCCTACCGGTCGCAGGACCTGTCGGCCCAGGACCCGGTGACCGAGGCCCTCTACGACCGGGCCTCGCACCCCCCGCCGGCGCCGGGCACGTACCAGGAGGCCGGTCCGCTCTACGCGGCCCCCCAGGCCCCCTCCCACGGCCCCGACCCCCGCGTCTGGGCCCAGACCCCGCCGCCGGAGCCGGACGGCCCGTCCCGCCACCTGCCCTACGGCGACCACGCGGCGACGACGCAGTTCGTCGGAGTGGACTCGCTCGTGACCCGGGCGTCCGAGGAGGAGCCCGAGCCCGACGCCTTCACGCACCTCTACCGCGACCAGCAGGCCGCCCCCGGCGTCGCCGGCCCGGCCGCCGAGGACGCACCGGTCGCGGCACCGGCACCGGCCAAGCCCGCCGGCAAGGCGGCCAGCCTGCTCAAGTCCAGCGCCCTGATGGCGGCCGGCACGATCGTCTCCCGCATCACCGGTTTCGGCCGCACCCTGGTGATCGCGGGCGCCATCGGCGTCGCCACCCTCAACGACTCCTACCAGGTCGCCAACACCCTGCCGACGATGATCTACGTCCTCGTCGGCGGCGGCGCCCTCAACGCCGTCTTCATCCCGCAGCTCGTGCGCGCGATGAAGAACGACGACGACGGCGGCGAGGCCTACGCCAACCGCCTGCTCACGCTCGTCATCACGCTGCTCGGCGCGGTCACCACGGTCTGCGTGCTCGCGGCACCGTTGTTCATCCGCATGATGTCCCCGACGATCGCGGACGATCCCAAGCGCCTCGACGTCGCGGTGGCCTTCGCCCACTACTGCCTGCCCACGATGTTCTTCATGGGCGTCCACGTGGTGCTCGGTCAGATCCTCAACGCACGGGGCCGGTTCGGGGCGATGATGTGGACCCCGGTCCTCAACAACATCGTCGTCATCGCCACCTTCGGCGCCTTCATCTGGGCCTTCGGCGGCTTCACGACCTCCGGCGTCTCGGAGGGGACCATCACCCCGGAGGGCGTCCGCCTCCTGGGCCTCGGCACCCTGCTCGGACTGGCCGTCCAGTCCCTCGCGATGCTGCCCTACCTGCGCGACGCCGGCTTCAAGCCGCGCCTGCGCTTCGACTGGAAGGGCCACGGCCTCGGCAAGGCGGCCGGCCTGGCCAAGTGGACGTTCTTCTTCGTCCTCGCCAACCAGATCGGCCTCGTCGTCGTCACCCAGCTCGCCACCGCGGCGGGCACCGCCGCCGAGAAGCAGGGCCACGGCGGCACCGGCATCACCGCCTACAACTACGCGCTGCTGCTGTGGCAGATGCCGCAGGCCATCATCACCGTCTCCGTCATGACGGCCGTCCTGCCGCGCATCTCCCGCTCCGCGCACGACGGCGATGCCGCCGCGGTCCGCGACGACATCTCCTACGGCCTGCGCACGTCGGCCGTCGCCATCGTGCCCTGCGCCTTCGCCTTCCTCGCGCTGGGCGTCCCGATGGCCACCCTGCTCTACGCGAGCGCGGGCAAGGACGCCCTGAACATCGGTTACGTCCTGATGGCCTTCGGCCTCGGCCTGATCCCCTACTCCGTCCAGTACGTGGTCCTGCGCGGGTTCTACGCCTACGAGGACACCCGGACGCCGTTCTACAACACGGTCATCGTCGCGGCGGTCAACGCCGGTGTCTCCGCCCTCGCCTACTTCGTGCTCCCGGCCCGCTGGGCCGTCGTCGGCATGGCCGCCGCGTACGGCCTCGGCTACGTGGTCGGCGTCGGCGTGGCCTGGCGCCGGCTCAAGGCCCGTCTCGGCGGAGACCTCGACGGCGCCCACGTCATGCGCACCTACACCCGCCTGATCGGGGCCTGCGTCCCGGCCGCCGCGGTGGGCGGCGCCGCCGCCTACGGGGTCATGCGGGTCCTGGGCAGCGGAGCCCTCGGTTCCGTCGCCGCCCTGGTCGCGGGCGGCATCGCCCTGGCGGCCGTGTTCCTCCTCGCCGCCAAGCGGATGCGGATCGAAGAGCTCAACTCCATGGTCGGAATGGTCCGCGGACGTCTGGGGCGCTGATGCGCACAACCGTCGCCCCCTTTCGTGTGTCGTGCATAGCGGCGGACTGTGGGCACAATTGGCATGGCTTCGCGGACTGGCCGACAGCGCGCAACGGATGGGGAGGCAGGGACGACGGTGGCGGAACGTAGCACGGCTGCCGTCGACGTGGCCCACAACAGCGGCGAGCAGCCGCTGGCCGCAGATGCGGCCAAGGCCACGGCCGACGGGGTGGACGCCAAGAACGGAAAAGCCTCGGACGGACCCGTGCCCGAAAAGGACGGCGAGCGCCCGGCCGCGGCACCCGCGGCCGCGCCGGAACTGCACAGCGGGCACAAGCTCGCGCGGCGCTACCGCCTGGAGGAGTGCGTCACCCGTCTGGACGGGTTCAGCAGCTGGCGCGCCATGGACGAGAAGCTGCGCCGCGCGGTGGGCGTCCACCTGCTGCCCGCGGACCACCCCAGGGCCCGCAGCGTCCTGGCCGCCGCCCGCTCCTCCGCCCTGCTCGGCGACCCCCGGTTCGTCCAGGTCCTCGACGCCGTGGAGGAGAACGACCTCGTCTACGTCGTCCACGAGTGGCTGCCCGACGCCACCGAACTGACCTCGGTCCTCGCCGCCGGCACCCTCGAACCCCACGAGGCCTACCAGCTGGTCAGCCAGGTGTCCCAGGCCATGGCCGCCGCCCACCGCGAGGGCCTGGCCCACCTGCGCCTGACGCCCAGCGCCATACTGCGCACCTCCACCGGCCAGTACCGCATCCGCGGCCTCGCCGTGAACGCCGCCCTGCGCGGCATCACCAGCGACACCCCGCAGCGGGCGGACACCGAGGCGATCGGCGCACTGCTGTACGCCTCCCTCACCCAGCGCTGGCCCTACGAGAACGACGCGTACGGCCTGCGCGGCCTGCCCAAGGGCGTCGGTCTACTCGCCCCCGACCAGGTCCGGGCCGGCGTCCACCGGGGCCTCGGCGAGCTCGCCATGCGCGCCCTCGCCAACGACGGGGCGACCGCGTCCCGCCAGGAGCCCGCCTGCACCAGCCCCGAGGAGCTGGCCAAGGCCGTCGCCGAGATGCCCCGCATCCGGCCGCCGGAGCCCGCCTTCACCGCCCCTCCCGAGTACCAGCACACCACCTACCAGCAGGGCACCTACGGACGCCCCGCGCCGGTGGGGCTGCCGACCACCCAGGCGGTCCCGCCCGTCCCCCCGCCGCCGCTGCAGAGCCGTACCGGGCGCGCCCTGAAGTGGGGCGTCGCCGCCCTGCTGATCGTCGCCCTGGGCCTCGGCAGCTGGCAGCTCGCCGACACCCTCCTGGACCACGGCAAGTCGGGGGGTGACAACACCCAAACCCAGCAGCAGGGCCCCAACGACACCGCGCAGAAGAAGGAGCCCGTCCCGCTCTCCATCAAGGGGGCGCAGGAGTACGCGCCGGACGGCAGCCCGCAGAACGCCGGGCTCGTCGCCAAGACGTACGACGGGGACACCTCCAGCTACTGGCGGACCAGGAGCTACGACGACGGCCCCGAGTTCAAGATCAAGGACGGCGTCGGGATCGTCTACGACCTCGGCTCCGAGCAGGAGGTCGGCGAGGCCTCGATAGCGCTGAAGTACCCGGGCGACCACACCACGCTGACCCTCTACGCGGCCGACTCCATGCGCCCCTCCAAGGGCGGCGTCGGCTCCATGAAGAAGATCGCGGCCACGACCACCAAGGACACCGGCGTCAAGCTGACCGCGGAGAAGCCGGTCAAGACGCGCTACGTGCTCGTGTGGATCACCGCCATGCCGTTCGCCGAGTACGAGGACTTCAGCAAGGCCGGCTACAAGCAGGGCATCTCGGACGTGAAGTTCAAGGGCTGACGCAGTCAGGGGGAGGGGGCTCACCGTTGGACGACGCCGCGGCAGGCGAGCACAGCGACCAGGATCTCCTCTCCCTGCACGTCGCCGGCGATCCCGACGCCTTCGGGGAGCTCGTACGGCGCCACCGCGACCGGCTCTGGGCCGTCGCGCTGCGCACCCTCGGCGACCGCGAGGAGGCCGCCGACGCCGTCCAGGACGCCCTCGTCTCCGCCTACCGGGCCGCCCACACCTTCCGGGGCGATTCCGCGGTCACCACCTGGCTGCACCGGATCACCGTCAACGCCTGCCTCGACCGCGCCCGCAAGGCCGCCTCCCGCCGGACCGCCCCCCTCGACGACACGGACCGCCTGGAGCGGCTGCTGGAGCCCCACGAGTCCGCCGAGGCACCCGCGGAGCGCCAGGACCTCCACCGCCAGCTCCTGGCCGCCCTCAGCACCCTCCCGGCCGAGCAGCGGGCCGCCCTCGTCCTCGTCGACATGCAGGGATACCCCGTCGCCGAGGCGGCCCGCATCCTCGACGTCCCCACCGGCACCGTGAAGAGCCGGTGCGCGCGGGGCCGGGCCAAACTCCTCCCGATGCTCACTCATCTGCGCACGGATGCCGGGGATAACACCACCTCGGAGCGGGGAAGGAACCGGACGCCGGGGACAGCCGTCCCACCTGCGGCAGACACCAGGAACCCAGAACCGGATCCAGACGCTGTGAAGGGCGGAGGTGGACGACCGTGAGCCCCTCGAGCGGCATGACCGGCACTGCCGGCACGACCTGGCACCCGGAGGTATCGGAGATCTCCGACCTCACCGAAGGACTGCTCCCCCCCTCCCGCAGCTCCGAGGTGCGCCGCCACCTCGGGAACTGCGCCCTGTGCGCCGACGTGCTCGCCTCCCTGGAGGAGATCCGGTCCCTCCTCGGCACCCTCCCGGGGCCGCCGCGCATGCCCTCGTCCATCGCCGGCCGGATCGACGCGGCCCTTGCCGCCGAAGCGCTCCTCGACTCGACGACACCCCGGGCCGAGGCCCCCGTCTCCGAACCGCACCCCGCGGACGATGTTTCACGTGAAACATCGCCGGCGACCACGGGCGGCTCGGGGCGCAACGAGGCCCACCGGCCCACGGGTCACCCGTCCGGCCCAACCGGTCCCGGCCGTCGTCGCGCCCGGCGCCGTATCGCCGTCCTCACCGGACTGGCCGGGGCGGCCGCCTGCGCGCTCGCCGTGGTGCTCTTCAACGGACTGGGCGGCACCGGCTCGCACGACACCGCCACGCGCAACGACACGGCGAGGGCCTCCGCCGACGCCGCGACCCCCGGCGAGTACACCGCACAGGGACTCGGACAGAACGTCCGGCAGCTGCTCGCCGGTGAAGCCGCGGCGAACACCCCGAAGACCGCACCGGGCGAGACCGACAGGAGCATGGGGCTGCAGGAAGCCTCCCCCGGGCTGGCTCCCGCCGACCGGCTCCCCTCTCCCGCCCCGGCCGCCGTCCCGCCCTGCGTCCAGCAGGGCACCGGCCGGAGCGAACCGCCGGTCGCCGCCGAGCGCGGCAGCTACCAGGGCACTCCCGTCTACCTCGTCGTTCTGCCGCACCCGGGTGACCCCGCCCGGGTGGACGCGTATCTCGTGCCTGCGGGCTGTGCGGACAACCCGGCGCAAACGCCGGACAAGCCCCTGCTGACCAGCACATATCCCCGCAACTGACGGCATTACGGGGTGGCCCACCGCGCGTTGCGGGACGGGAGGGGCCAAGCGGGGAATGTGCGCGCCGTAGGATCCGTTGGGTGGGGTGAGAGTCCGCACCGGCCCCCGGTAGGCAGCACGAAGTCCGCAGAGACGAGGAAAGAACCCGTGAGCGACGTACGAAACGTGATCATCATCGGCTCCGGGCCGGCCGGTTACACGGCCGCCCTGTACACCGCACGCGCTTCGCTCAACCCCCTGGTCTTCGAAGGTGCCGTCACCGCCGGCGGCGCGCTCATGAACACCACCGAGGTCGAGAACTTCCCCGGCTTCCGGGACGGCATCATGGGCCCGGACCTCATGGACAACATGCGCGACCAGGCCGAGCGCTTCGGCGCCGAGCTCGTCCCGGACGACGTCGTCGCCGTGGACCTCACCGGTGAGATCAAGACCGTCACGGACACCGCCGGCACGGTGCACCGCGCCAAGGCCGTCATCGTCACCACCGGTTCCCAGCACCGCAAGCTCGGCCTGCCCAACGAGGACGCCCTCTCCGGACGCGGTGTCTCCTGGTGCGCCACCTGTGACGGGTTCTTCTTCAAGGACCAGGACATCGCCGTCGTCGGCGGCGGCGACACCGCGATGGAGGAGGCCACCTTCCTCTCCCGGTTCGCCAAGTCCGTCACGATCGTCCACCGCCGTGACAGCCTGCGCGCCTCCAAGACCATGCAGGACCGCGCCTTCGCCGACCCGAAGATCAAGTTCGCCTGGGACAGCGAGGTCGCCGAGATCCACGGCGAGCAGAAGCTCTCCGGCCTCACCCTGCGCAACACCAAGACCGGTGAGACCTCCGAGCTGCCCGTGACCGGCCTGTTCATCGCCGTCGGACACGACCCGCGCACCGAGCTGTTCACCGGCCAGCTCGACCTGGACGACGAGGGCTACCTCAAGGTCGACGCCCCCTCGACCCGCACCAACCTGACGGGTGTGTTCGGCGCCGGCGACGTCGTGGACCACACCTACCGCCAGGCGATCACCGCGGCCGGCACCGGCTGCTCCGCCGCCCTCGACGCGGAGCGCTTCCTCGCGGCGCTCGCGGACACCGAGCCGGCAGCCGCGACCGTCTGACCCGGCTCCATCCCCACACCCCACACCCCGTAGAAGAGAAGGAGGCCGCAGTGGCCGGCACCCTCAAGAACGTGACCGACGCGGACTTCGACGACGTCGTCCTGCGCAGCGACAAGCCCGTCCTGGTGGACTTCTGGGCCGAGTGGTGCGGCCCGTGCCGCCAGATCGCGCCTTCGCTGGAGGCGATCGCCGCCGAGCACGGCGACCAGATCGAGATCGTGAAGCTCAACATCGACCAGAACCCGGGCACCGCCGCCAAGTACGGCGTCATGTCCATCCCGACCCTGAACGTCTACCAGGGCGGCGAGGTCGTGAAGACCATCGTCGGTGCGAAGCCGAAGGCCGCCATCCTGCGCGACCTGTCCGACTTCGTCGAGGTGCAGGCCTGATCGGCCGCTCCGCGCGGTCGGCAGTGACCACGTGAAACGGGGCCGCCCCTGAAGGGGCGGCCCCGTTCGCATGTCCGGTGACCCAGGCGCTCACAGCGGGCGCAGGGCCGGCTCCTTGCGGGCCCTCGCTCCGCCCAACAGACGGTCCAGGGCGAGCTCCACGTCTTCCTTCCACGACAACGTCGTGCGCAGCTCCAACCTCAGCCGGGGGTGGGACGGATGGGGGCGTACGGTCTTGAACCCCACCGACAGCAGGTGGTCGGCCGGCAGCAGACAGGCGGGCCGCTCCCAACGCGTCTCGCCGAACGCCTCGATCGCCTTGAACCCCCGTCGCAGCAGGTCTTTCGCGACCGTCTGGACCATCACCCGCCCCAGGCCCTGCCCCTGGTACCCCGGCATGATCCATGCCGTGATCAGCTGCACCGCGTCCGGGGACACCGGGCTCGTCGGGAAGGAAGCGGCCCTCGGTACGTAGGCGGGCGGGGCGTACAGCACGAACCCGACCGGGACCTCGTCCACGTAGACCACCCGGCCGCAGGAGCCCCAGTCCAGCAGGACGGCCGAGATCCAGGCCTCCTTCTCCAGCTCCGGAGTGCCCGCCTTCACGGCGGCCTCGCCGGTGACGGGATCCAGCTCCCAGAACACACAGCTCCGGCAACGCCTGGGCAGATCCTGGAGGTTGTCCAGCGTGAGCGGTACCAACCGACGACCCATGCCCACATCGTAAGCACTGCCCCCTGCTTCTTCGAGTGTGGACACCTCGAAGAAGCAGGGGGCAGCGAGTGGAGCGAGTCGGAGGTACTACTCCCCGGAAAGACCCTGTTCGAGGACTCGGCCCTCACCCGGGGCCAGCGTTCCCAGGATGCGCTCCAGATCCTCCATGGACGCGAACTCGACGGTGATCTTGCCCTTCTTCTGGCCCAGATCCACCTTCACCCGGGTCTCGAACCGGTCCGACAGACGGGTCGCCAGCTCGCTGAGCGCCGGGGACACCCGCGCCCCGGCCCGCGGACCCTTGGGCTTCACGGTGCTCGACGGCTCCGAGCCCATCAGCTGGATGATCTCCTCGACCGAGCGCACCGACAGACCCTCGGCCACGATCCGCTCGGCAAGACGGAGCTGCTCCCCGAAGTCCTCCACGGATACGAGCGCCCGCGCGTGACCCGCCAGCAGCACACCGGAGGCCACCTTGAGCTGCACGTCGGGCGAGAGCCTCAGCAGCCGCAGGGTGTTGGTGACCTGCGGACGCGAGCGCCCGATCCGGTCCGCCAGCTGGTCGTGCGTGCAGTTGAACTCCTTGAGGAGCTGGTCGTACGCCGCGGCCTCCTCCAGCGGGTTCAGCTGCACGCGGTGCAGGTTCTCCAGGAGGGCGTCCAGCAGGAGCTTGTCGTCGTCCGTCGCCCGGATGATCGCCGGGATGGACTCCAGCCCCGCCAGCCCGCAGGCGCGGAACCGGCGCTCGCCCATGATCAGCTCGTAGCGGCCGGGTTCCGTCTCCCGGACCACCACCGGCTGGAGCAGGCCCACCGTCTGGATCGAGGTCACCAGCTCGGCCAGCGCGTCCTCGTCGAGGTGCTGCATGTTGCGCGGCTGCTTCGGGTTCGGCGAGATCGCGTCCAGCGGAAGCTCCGCGAAGGTCGCTCCCGCCACCTCGTTGCCCGCCGGCTCCGCAGCCGCCGGCTCCACCGGCACCGATGTTTCACGTGAAACATCCGCCTGGACCAACGCGGCGAGCTTCGCCGCGGCGATCCCCCGCTCCGACGGGAGCACCGGCACCGCCGACGGGTTAGCCGACCCGGTACCCACCACCGGCGTCTTCTCCTGGGGAGCGGACGGGATCAGCGCGCCGAGCCCCCGCCCCAGACCCCTACGTCGCTCGCTCACTGGATACCCTCCGCCACACTCTGCGTGCTGTTCATGCCCGCGCCCAGATGGGCGTGCTGGGCGTCGTAATGGATTCCGGCCCCCCGCAGGGCGATCTCCCGCGCTGCTTCCAGGTAGGAAAGGGCGCCGCTCGAGCCCGGATCGTACGTGAGGACCGTCTGCCCGTAGCTCGGGGCCTCCGAGATCCGCACCGATCGCGGGATGCTCGTGCGCAGCACCTCCTTGCCGAAGTGGGTGCGCACCTCGTCCGCCACCTGTGAGGCCAGCCGCGTCCTGCCGTCGTACATCGTCAGCAGGATCGTCGAGACGTGCAGGGCCGGGTTCAGGTGGGCCCGCACCAGGTCGACGTTGCGCAGCAGCTGTCCCAGGCCCTCCAGCGCGTAGTACTCGCACTGGATGGGGATCAGCACCTCCGCGCCGGCCACCATGGCGTTCACCGTCAGCAGGCCCAGCGAGGGCGGGCAGTCGATGAGGATGTAGTCGAGCGGCTGCTCGTACGCCTGGATCGCCCGCTGGAGCCGACTCTCACGGGCCACCAGCGACACCAGCTCGATCTCCGCACCGGCGAGGTCGATCGTGGCCGGGGCACAGAAGAGCCCTTCCACGTCCACCACCGGCTGGACGACCTCCAGCAGGGGACGGCTGTCCACGAGCACGTCGTAGATGGACGGCACATCCGCGTGGTGGTCGATGCCCAGCGCGGTGGAGGCGTTGCCCTGCGGGTCGAGGTCGATGACCAGGACGCGCGCACCGTGCAGGGCGAGCGAGGCGGCCAGGTTCACGGTCGTCGTGGTCTTGCCGACGCCGCCCTTCTGGTTGGCCACGACCATGATCCGGGTCTGTGCGGGCCGCGGCAGGGCGGCACCGTTGTGCCCCAGGGAGTGGACCGCCTGCTGGGCGGCGCGGGCGAGCGGGGTGTCCTCGATGTCGTCGTTGTCCACGAGGGGCGGGGACGATGTTTCACGTGAAACATCCTCACCCGGCGATTCAGAGCGGGGACCGGGGACCGGATCGGCCATCGGCCCCGCGAGGTTGGCGTCGGACCGCACGGTGTCACTCTCCTCGGCAGCGGGCTCGCGATGAACAGAGCCTGCCATGCCACCCGGGTCGCGAACCAGCGGGGCCCGTACTCCTGTGGATGAATCCACCGTTGTGGACAACTCCGCCACCCCCGCGTCGTTGCGGGGGCGGGGTGCCGCAGCAGCACGACCGCGGCTGATGATTCCGTGCAGCAGAGAGCGACGTTTCACGTGAAACACGATGCCCGGACGGAGTCTTCAGCCCGCTACGACACTCCGAAATCCATACCTATAGGGCCCAACCCGCCCCAAAAGGCACCTTCGGCGACGGACTCAGCGGCGCCTGCGCGCCCGCCCCACCCGTGCGGCCTTAGCCCGCTTGGCCGCGAACCTCACCCCACCGGGGCTTTCTCCGACCTCCACCCGGACCACCGTGGACAACGGGTCGACGACACCCTCGCCCACGTGGAGCACCGAGGTCTTCACCACACCCAGCTTGGTCAGCGCGACCTTCGCCGAGACCAGCTCCTCCTCCGCGGTGTCGCCCTTCAGGGCCAGCATCTCGCCGTAGGGACGCAGTAGCGGTACGCCCCAGCCCGCGAGCCGGTCCAGCGGTGCCACCGCGCGGGCCGTCACCACATGCACGGGCTGGAGCTTGCCCAGCACCTCTTCGGCCCGGCCGCGCACCACGGTGACGTGGTCCAGGCCGAGCAGCTCCACGACTTCCTGGAGGAAGGTCGTCCTGCGCAGCAGCGGCTCCAACAGGGTGATCTTCAGGTCCCGGCGCACCAGGGCGAGCGGGATGCCGGGCAGGCCGGCACCCGAACCCACGTCGCAGACGGTGACGCCCTCCGGCACCACCTCGGAGAGCACCGCGCAGTTCAGCAGGTGCCGCTCCCACAGCCGGGGAACCTCACGCGGCCCGATCAGGCCGCGCTTGACCCCCGCGTCCGCCAGCAGCTCCGCGTACCGCACAGCTTCCGGGAAAAACTCACCGAACACCGCGCGCGCCTCTTCGGGCGCAGGGGGCGCCTCCTCAGGCGCCGCGGGAAGCTCCGCTGCCTCCGTCACGGGGACCGTCCTTCCGTACAGAACCGCTCACGCCAAAACCGTGTCGTTCAACCGTGTCGTTCAACTGCCAGGCTTACAAACTTCGGCCCCGCCTGCGACACAGGCGGGGCCGACACACAACGTTCCCGGTCAGGCCGGGAGCACGACGACGAAGCGCTGCGGCTCCTCGCCCTCGGACTCGCTCTTCAGGCCGGCGGCCGCCACGGCGTCGTGGACGACCTTGCGCTCGAAGGGGGTCATCGGGGCAAGCTTCAGCGGCTCGCCCGAGGCCTTCACGTCAGCGGCGGCCTTGGCGCCCAGCTCCGCCAGCTCCGCGCGCTTCTTCGCCCGGAAGCCCCCGATGTCCAGCATCAGCCGGCTGCGGTCGCCGGTCTCCCGGTGCACGGCGAGGCGGGTCAGCTCCTGGAGGGCCTCCAGGACCTCACCGTCGCGGCCCACGAGCTTCTGCAGGTCACGGCCGCCCGAGTCGCTGACGATCGACACCGCGGCACGGTCGGCCTCGACGTCCATGTCGATGTCGCCGTCCAGGTCGGCGATGTCCAGCAGACCCTCAAGGTAGTCGGCCGCGATCTCACCCTCCTGCTCGAGGCGGGTCAGGGTGTCGCCACTCTCAGCGGCGGCGGTGGTGGTGCCTTCCGTCACGGGAGGGACTCCTTCTACTTCTTCGAGGGCTTGCTGGGGGGCGTCTGACGCTTGGACTTCGGCTGTCGCTTCGGCTGCTGCCGCTTGGTGGCGACACCGCCGCTCGCCGCGTCCGAGTCGGCCGTGGCCTCAGAACTCTTGATCACGGAGCCGTCCGCCTGCGCTGCCATGCCCTGCTTCGTCAGCGCGGTGATGAACTTCCGCTCGTTGTCGTTGCGGTCCGGGCCCTTGGCCACGATCGCCGCGACGATCTTCTTCTTGCCCCGGCCCTTGACGTCGCCGTGGGTGCTGACGTGCTTCAGCAGACGGGTCAGGTACTGGTCCTGGGCCTTGCTGCCCGGCGTCGGGTTCTGGTTGATCACGTACATCTGCTGGCCCATGGTCCACACGTTGGTGGTCAGCCAGTAGATGAGGACACCGACGGGGAAGTTGATGCCCATGACGGCGAAGATCACCGGGAAGATGTACATCAGCATCTTCTGCTGCTGCATGAAGGGGGTCTTGACCGAGAGGTCGACGTTCTTCTGCATCAGCTGGCGCTGCGTGTAGAACTGCGACAGCGACATCAGGACGATCATGACCGCCGTCACGATGCGCACGTTGGTGATCGAGGCGTCCAGGGCCGCGACCTTCTCGGCGCTGTCCGTGAACTTGGCGGCCAGCGGGGCACCGAAGATGTGCGCCTGGCGGGCGCTCTCCAGCAGCGACTGGTTGATCACGCCGATGGTCTTGCCGTTGGCGATGCTCGCGAGCACGTGGTAGAGGGCGAAGAAGAACGGCGACTGCGCCAGGATGGGAAGGCACGAGGAGAGCGGGTTGGTGCCCGTCTCCTTGTACAGCTTCATCATCTCTTCGGACTGACGCTGCTTGTCGTTCTTGTAGCGCTCCTGGATCGCCTTCATCTTCGGCTGGAGCGCCTGCATGCCTCGCGTCGCCTTGATCTGCTTCACGAAGAGCGGGATCAGACAGATGCGGATCAGGATCACCAGGGACACGATGGACAGGCCCCAGGCCCATCCACTGTCCGCACCGAAGATCGCGCCGTAGACCTTGTGGAACTGGACGATGATCCACGACACGGGTGTGGTGATAAAGCTGAACAGACTGGCAATCGTGTCCACTAATCAGGCTCCTTGAGCATTGCGAGATCTACGCAACGCACTGCGCAGCTGCTCGTGCCAACGCGGGCGTTTCCGGGGTGGGACATGATCCACACCACCCGGGGACCACGGATTGCACCGCAGGATCCGCCAGGCGGTCAGAACCGTCCCCTTCACCGCACCATGCCGGTCGATGGCCGTGAACCCGTAGTGCGAACACGACGGGTAATAGCGGCACACCGGCCCGAGCAGCGGACTGATCGTCCACTGGTACAGCTTGATCAAAGCGAGCAGCGGGTACTTCATCGAGCCACGCCTCCCAGCAGCCGCGCCAAGGCGGCGTCCAGGTCACGGGCCAGCTCGTCGACGCCGGCGTCAGCGGCTCCGGGCAGGGCCCGCACCACCACCAGGCTACCGGCGGGCAGCTGGGCCAGCCGATCACGCACGAGATGGCGGAGACGGCGCTTGACCCGGTTGCGGACCACGGCGATGCCGACGGCCTTGCTGACGACGAAACCCGCACGCGGCGAGGGATCGACATCCCCCGGCTCGTGCGGGTCCGTTGCACCGCTTGTACGTAGGTGGACGACGAGGAGCGGGCGACCTGCCCGGCGCCCTCGGCGCACCGCGCTCGCGAAGTCCTCGCGCCGCCTCAGCCGATTTTCGGGAGACAGCACGACGTCACGACCTGCGCGTTGTTACGCGGAAAGGGCGGAACGGCCCTTGCTGCGGCGGTTCGCCAGGATCGCGCGACCGGCACGGGTACGCATCCGCAGACGGAAGCCGTGGGTCTTGGCACGACGGCGGTTGTTCGGCTGGAAGGTGCGCTTGCTCACTCGGGGGCTCCAGAGAATGAATCGTTGTGGCGGTACATCGCCTGGCTGTCACCGTGCGCCCACGAGGAACTCGCGTGTTCGCCCGAGTGGACACCGCTAAATGATCACAAACAGTGATCTTCGCCCATCGGTAGGCAGGCGGCAGCAGCCATCGACAACTCGACCTCGTTACGGTACGCGCGGCTACGCCATCCGGTCAAACCGAGCGTCCCCTGCCCCACACTGTGCACAGGCTGTGGACAACGACTTGAACCCTACCCACCGGCCTGACTACCGTTGTCTGATCCCGGATTTTTTGTCCCGACCGTCCCAAAGAACCACACATTCGTGGGACCGGGACCTGTGAGAGAGCGTGCTCTGTGGCTGACGTACCTGCCGATCTTGCCGCAGTGTGGCCACGCGTGCTCGAGAAGCTGCTCGGGGAGGGCCAGCAGGGGATCGAGCCCAAGGACAAGCAGTGGGTGGAACGATGCCAGCCGCTCGCCCTCGTCGCCGACACCGCGCTGCTCGCCGTGCCCAACGAGTGGGGCAAGCGGGTCCTGGAGGGCCGTCTCGCCCCTCTCATCAGCGACGCCCTGAGCCGCGAGTGCGGCCGGCCGATCCGGATCGCGATCACCGTGGACGACTCCGCGGGCGAGCCCGCGCCGTCGGCCCCGCCCGCCCCGTCCCCGCGCGAGGGCTACGAGCCCTACGGCGGCCAGCGCCCCGGGGCCGGCGAGGAGCAGCTCCCCGCCGCCCGCCCCGCCTACCCGGAGTACCAGCAGCCGCGCCAGGAGCCCGGCTCCTGGCCCCGCGGCGGCCAGGACGAGTACGGCTGGCAGCAGCAGCGCCTGGGCGGCTTCCCGGAGCGGGACCCCTACGCCACCCCGCAGCCCGGCTACCTCCAGCAGCCCGAGCCCGGCGGGTACGACCAGGGCGGCTACGAGCAGCAGAAGTACGAGCAGCCCGGCTACGAGCCCGAGAAGTACGACTCCCCCTCGTACGAGTCCCAGCCGTACGAGCCCCAGGGCTACGAGCGGCAGCAGTACGAGCAGCCGTCCCCGCGCCCCGCGCCCGGCCGGCCGACGCCGGCGCCCCCGCCGTCGGCGCCCTCCGGCGGCTCCACCTCGGGCCCGCTGGAGCCGACCGCCCGACTGAACCCCAAGTACCTCTTCGACACCTTCGTCATCGGTGCCTCCAACCGCTTCGCGCACGCCGCCGCGGTGGCCGTCGCCGAAGCGCCGGCGAAGGCGTACAACCCCCTCTTCGTCTACGGGGAGTCGGGCCTCGGCAAGACGCACCTGCTGCACGCCATCGGGCACTACGCGCGGAGCCTCTACCCCGGCACCCGCGTGCGGTACGTGAGCTCGGAGGAGTTCACCAACGAGTTCATCAACTCCATCCGCGACGGCAAGGGCGACGCCTTCCGCAAGCGGTACCGGGAGATGGACATCCTGCTCGTCGACGACATCCAGTTCCTCGCGAGCAAGGAGTCGACGCAGGAGGAGTTCTTCCACACCTTCAACACGCTCCACAACGCCAACAAGCAGATCGTCCTCTCCTCCGACCGGCCGCCCAAGCAGCTCGTCACCCTGGAGGACCGGCTCCGCAACCGCTTCGAGTGGGGCCTGATCACCGACGTCCAGCCGCCCGAGCTGGAGACGCGCATCGCGATCCTGCGCAAGAAGGCCGTCCAGGAGCAGCTCAACGCCCCGCCGGAGGTACTGGAGTTCATCGCCTCCCGCATCTCGCGCAACATCCGCGAGCTGGAGGGGGCGCTGATCCGCGTCACCGCCTTCGCGAGCCTGAACCGGCAGCCGGTGGACCTCGGGCTCACCGAGGACGTCCTCAAGAACCTGATCCCGGGCGGCGAGGACAGCGCGCCCGAGATCACCGCCTCCGACATCATGGCGGCCACCGCCGACTACTTCGGCCTGACCGTGGACGACCTGTGCGGCTCCTCGCGCAGCCGGGTCCTGGTCACCGCCCGGCAGATCGCCATGTACCTGTGCCGCGAGCTCACCGACCTGTCGCTGCCGAAGATCGGCGCCCAGTTCGGCGGGCGGGACCACACCACCGTCATGCACGCGGACCGCAAGATCCGCGCCCTGATGGCGGAACGGCGCTCGATCTACAACCAGGTCACGGAGCTCACCAACCGCATCAAGAACGGCTGACGCGGGCCCCGCACGGGCCGGCTGGCGGTCCCTCAAACCTCACGACAGGGCGCTTCCGGATCGAACCGGGGGCGCCCTTCTTCGGCCGTGCGCCCCTGCTCTGTTCGAATGCGCCCCCGGGAGGGCCCGTTGTCCACAGATTCCCCGGTTTTCTTCCGTCCACAGCCTGAGGACAGTCCACACCGCCCACAATCTGTCCACAGGCGTGCCTGTTGAGGAACCATCAGGGCAGGTCAGGACCCTGTGGAATTGTGAGCAAGCGTCATCCACAGGCTGTGGACAGAAAAATCGTCCACAGGCTCATCCACTCCTCTGTCCACCGCCGACCCACAGGTTCGCGCATCCTGTGCACAGGTTCCCGACGGTTCTCCACACCGTTGTCCACTGTTCGGCAACGGCACACCCCCCGTCACCGCCCCGAGTGAAAGCGGTCACACGGATGTCGACGTTTGCTCTGTGGACTTCTGGGGAAAAGCTGGGGACACACCTGTGGACTAGTGGGGCTCCCCTGGGGACGGCCTGTGCAGAACTTTCGGTTCTCCACAGACACCCCCGGTTGTCCACCGGTCCCACCCACAGGGTGTGGGGATAAAAAACGCGGGCTGACCTGGGAGAACGGGCTTATCCACCGTTTCCACAGGCCCTACTACTACCCCCATGGAGAGTTAGGCCGGTTTCGGTTTTCAAGCGGGTCCTGTGCACAACTCGCCGGACGGCCGTCCCGCCTCCTCGCTCCCGACTTGACCGCCAGCCGCGACGACTGTCGGCGCCGTACGTCAGACTGGTCCCCGGCATCGGTCGAGGCATCGACGGGCCGACGACGAAGGCCGGCAGACGAGCGAGCAACAGCAGGAGGCGGTTCCGGTGAAGATCCGGGTGGAGCGCGACGTACTCGCGGAGGCGGTGGCCTGGGCTGCACGCAGCCTCCCGGCCCGGCCGCCGGTGCCCGTACTCGCGGGCCTGCTGCTGAAGGCCGAGGAGGGCACCCTGTCCCTCTCCGGCTTCGACTACGAGGTCTCGGCCCGCGTCTCCGTCGAGGCGGACGTGGAGGAGGACGGCACCGTCCTCGTCTCCGGCCGGCTCCTCGCCGACATCTGCCGCGCCCTGCCCAACCGCCCGGTGGAGATTTCCACAGACGGTGTACGGGCGACCGTGGTCTGCGGCTCCTCGCGGTTCACACTCCACACCCTGCCTGTGGAGGAGTACCCGGCGCTCCCGCAGATGCCGACCGCCACCGGCACCGTGCCCGGCGAGGTCTTCGCCTCCGCCGCCGCGCAGGTCGCCATCGCCGCCGGCCGTGACGACACGCTGCCCGTGCTGACCGGTGTCCGCATCGAGATCGAGGGCGACCGCGTCACCCTGGCCTCCACCGACCGCTACCGCTTCGCGGTCCGCGAGTTCCTGTGGAAGCCGGAGAACCCGGAGGCCTCGGCCGTGGCCCTGGTGCCCGCCAAGACCCTCCTGGACACCGCCAAGTCCCTGACCAGCGGTGACACCGTCACCCTGGCGCTCTCCGGCTCCGGCCAGGGCGAGGGCCTCATCGGCTTCGAGGGCGCGGGCCGCCGCACCACCACCCGCCTGCTCGAGGGCGACCTGCCGAAGTACCGCACGCTCTTCCCGACGGAGTTCAACTCCGTCGCCGTGATCGAGACCGCCCCGTTCGTCGAGGCCGTCAAGCGCGTGGCCCTGGTCGCCGAGCGCAACACGCCGGTCCGCCTCAGCTTCGAGCAGGGCGTGCTGATCCTGGAAGCGGGCTCCAGCGACGACGCACAGGCTGTGGAGCGCGTCGACGCCAACCTGGAGGGCGACGACATCTCGATCGCCTTCAACCCCACCTTCCTGCTGGACGGCCTGAGCGCCATCGACTCGCCCGCTGCCCAGCTCAGCTTCACCACGTCCACCAAGCCCGCGCTGCTCAGCGGCCGGCCCGCGGTGGACGCGGAGGCCGACGAGGCCTACAAGTACCTGATCATGCCGGTCCGCCTCTCCGGCTGACCCGCTCCCGCCGTACACCGGCACCGGGCCCGGTCTCGCAGCGGCGAGTGCCGGGCCCGGCGCCGTCCGGAGCGGCCCGGGGCCATGGCCCGGCGTAGGCTCGGACCCGGCGGGCGACCCAGGAAAACCGACCGGAACCCACCGGTACCGGGAAGCCCCGTACAGACGGCCCCAACGCTTAAGGAACCCACCTGATGGAGCTCGGTCTCGTCGGTCTCGGCAAGATGGGCGGCAACATGCGCGAGCGCATCCGCCGCGCAGGCCACACCGTCATCGGATACGACCGCAACCCGGACCTCGCCGATGTCCACAGCCTGCAGGAGCTTGTGGACGGCCTGCAGTCCCCCCGCGTCGTGTGGGTGATGGTCCCTGCCGGGGCCGCGACGCAGTCCACCGTCGACGAGCTGGCCGAGCTGCTCTCCCCCGGCGACATCGTCGTCGACGGCGGCAACTCGCGCTGGACCGACGACGAGAAGCACGCCGAGGAGCTCAAGGCCAAGGGCATCGGCTTCGTCGACTGCGGCGTCTCCGGCGGCGTCTGGGGCCTGGAGAACGGCTACGCGCTGATGTACGGCGGCGACGAGAAGGACGTCGCCGTGGTCCAGCCGATCTTCGACGCCCTCAAGCCCGAGGGCGACTTCGGCTCCGTGCACGCCGGCAAGGTCGGCGCGGGCCACTTCGCGAAGATGGTCCACAACGGCATCGAGTACGCCATGATGCAGGCCTACGCCGAGGGCTGGGAGCTCCTGGAGAAGGTCGACTCGGTCACCGACGTCCGCGAGGTCTTCCGGTCCTGGCAGGAGGGCACGGTCATTCGCTCCTGGCTGCTGGACCTCGCCGTCAACGCGCTGGACGAGGACGAGCACCTCGACCGGCTCAAGGGCTTCGCCCAGGACTCGGGCGAGGGCCGCTGGACCGTCGAGGCGGCCATCGACAACGCCGTCCCGCTGCCGGCGATCACGGCCTCGCTGTTCGCCCGGTTCGCGTCCCGCCAGGACGACTCGCCGCAGATGAAGATGATCGCCGCGCTGCGCAACCAGTTCGGCGGCCACGCGGTCGAGAAGAAGTAGCCGGGAAGAAGCAGCCGGCAGGAAGCAAGCGCACCACAGCAACACCGCACCACAGAGCACAGCAGGAAGCCGGGGGAGGTCGGCGCCGCATGCACGTATCGCATCTCTCGCTGGCCGACTTCCGCTCGTACGCCCGGGCCGAGGTTCCCCTCGCCCCGGGCGTCACGGCTTTCGTGGGCCCCAACGGCCAGGGCAAGACCAACCTCGTCGAGGCCATCGGCTACCTGGCCACCCTGGGCAGCCACCGCGTCTCCTCGGACGCCCCGCTCGTCCGCATGGGCGCCGACCGGGCGGTCATCCGCGCCGCCGTCACCCAGGGCGAACGCCAGCAGCTGGTCGAGCTCGAACTGAACCCGGGCCGCGCCAACCGCGCCCGCGTCAACCGGTCCTCGCAGGTCAGACCCCGCGACGTACTGGGGATCGTACGCACGGTGCTGTTCGCCCCGGAGGACCTCGCCCTGGTCAAGGGCGACCCCGGAGAACGGCGCCGCTTCCTCGACGAGCTCGTGACGGCCCGCTCCCCGCGGATGGCGGCGGTCCGCTCCGACTACGAGCGCGTCCTCAAGCAGCGCAACACCCTCCTGAAGTCCGCCGCGATGGCCCGCCGCCACGGCGGCCGCTCCATGGACCTGTCCACCCTCGACGTCTGGGACCAGCACCTCGCGCGCGTCGGCGCCGAGCTCCTCGCCCAGCGCCTCGAACTGATCGCCACCCTGCTGCCGCTCGCCGACAAGGCGTACGAGCAGCTCGCCCCCGGCGGCGGCCCGCTCGCGCTCGCGTACAGGTCCTCCGCGGGCGACCCGGTCGACAGCGGCGCCGCCCGCACCCGCGAGGAGCTCTACGAGGCCCTGCTCGCCACCCTGTCCCAGGTCCGCAAGCAGGAGATCGAGCGCGGGGTGACCCTGGCAGGCCCGCACCGCGACGACCTCCTGCTGCGCCTCGGCGACCTCCCCGCCAAGGGGTACGCCAGCCACGGCGAATCCTGGTCGTACGCGCTGGCCCTGCGCCTGGCCTCGTACGAACTGCTGCGCTCGGAGGGGGCGGAGCCGGTGCTGATCCTCGACGACGTCTTCGCGGAGCTGGACGCGCGCCGCCGCGAGCGGCTCGCGGAGCTGGTGGCGGGCGGCGAACAGGTACTGGTGACGGCGGCGGTCGACGACGACGTCCCGGGCGTGCTGACGGGCACCCGCTTCGGGGTGTCCGGCGGCGAGGTGACCCGGCTGTGACCGACGGCGACCGGCACGAGCGCAAGGCTCCGGAGCCCTCCGGGGTGGACCTGGCCCGCCAGGCCCTCGCGGCCGCGCGCGAGCAGGCCCGCGCCCGGGGCAACGCGGCGGGCGGGAAGCAGCGCCGGCAGCAGCCCGGGCTGCGCTCGGGGGCCCGCGCCGACGGCCGGGACCCGATGCCGCTGATGGCCGCCCTGGACCGGCTGCGCACCGAGCGCGGCTGGGAGATGCCGATCGCGGTCGCCGGGGTGATGGAGCGCTGGGCGGAGATCGTCGGCCCGGAGATCGCGGCGCACTGTGAACCGGAGCGCTACGAGGAGCGTGAACTCCTCGTGCGGTGCGATTCCTCGGCGTGGGCCGCGCAGCTGAAGCTGCTGGCCCCGCAGCTGGTGGCACGGCTGAACGCGGAACTGGGACAGGGCACGGTCCGGCTGATCAAGGTGCAGGGACCGGGCGGCCGCCCCAAGCGGTACGGGCCGTGGCGGGCCCCGGGCAGCACCGGCCCCGGCGACACCTACGGCTGAGCGGATTCCGGCCGCCCGGCCGGTTCCGCGACCGTAGGGGTTCCGGCCAGCGGTGATGACCCGCGCCAGGCCCGCGCCAGGTCCGCGCACGGCCCGCGACGGGTAGCGCGGAGGCCTCGTCCGGGCCCCGCGGAGCCCTCTGCGCGGGCCGGGCCGCAGCGCCCCGGCGGGTCCGGCGGAGGTGGTGTCCCTCACGGTAGTGGAAGGTTGACAGGCCGAAGCGCTGGACGCCCGTGTGAGCCTCTTTGAGCCCCTCCCCGAATATGGGGAGTCTCGGAGAGGAGGTTCAGGGCGGCACATGCGGACTCAGGCACCGGCAAACCCCCATTCGTGTCAGTGGTACCGGTAGACTGGAAGCAATCCCGCCCGATCCGCGGGAGACAGCACGACAACGCAGACAACGCAGATCGACGCGGCCGCTCCCGCCGGCGCACACGCTGGTCCGGAGTACGGGCTGCGCTGTGCCAGAAAGGGCGCTTCGTGGCCGATTCCGGCGACTCCAACGAGAAGAATTACGACGCCAGTGCGATCCAGGTCCTGGAGGGCCTGGACGCAGTGCGCAAGCGGCCGGGTATGTACATCGGCTCGACGGGCGAGCGTGGTCTGCACCACCTCGTCTACGAGGTCGTCGACAACTCGGTCGACGAGGCGCTGGCCGGGCACGCGGACACCATCGACGTGACGATCCTCGCCGACGGCGGGGTGCGCGTGGTCGACAACGGCCGAGGCATCCCGGTCGGCATCGTGCCGTCCGAGGGCAAGCCGGCCGTCGAGGTCGTCCTGACCGTCCTGCACGCGGGCGGCAAGTTCGGCGGCGGCGGCTACGCCGTCTCCGGCGGTCTGCACGGCGTCGGCGTGTCCGTCGTGAACGCCCTGTCCACCAAGGTCGCGGTCGAGGTCAAGACGGACGGCCACCGCTGGACCCAGGACTACAAGCTGGGCGTCCCGACGGCCCCGCTGGCCAAGAACGAGGAGACCGACGAGACCGGTACGTCGGTGACGTTCTGGGCCGACGGCGACATCTTCGAGACCACCGAGTACTCCTTCGAGACGCTGTCGCGGCGCTTCCAGGAGATGGCCTTCCTCAACAAGGGCCTGACCCTGACGCTGACCGACGAGCGCGAGTCGGCGAAGGCCACCGTGGGCGCGGACGACCCCGACGCGGACGCGGCCGAGCCCACCGCGCGCACGGTGAAGTACTACTACGAGGGCGGCATCGTCGACTTCGTGAAGTACCTCAACTCGCGCAAGGGCGAGCTGATCCACCCCACCGTCATCGACGTCGAGGCCGAGGACAAGGAGCGCATGCTCTCGGTCGAGATCGCGATGCAGTGGAACTCGCAGTACAGCGAGGGCGTCTACTCCTTCGCGAACACGATCCACACGCACGAGGGCGGCACCCACGAAGAGGGCTTCCGCGCGGCGCTGACCGGCCTGGTCAACCGCTACGCGCGGGACAAGAAGCTGCTCCGCGAGAAGGACGACAACCTCGCCGGCGAGGACATCCGCGAGGGTCTGACGGCGATCATCTCGGTCAAGCTGGGCGAGCCCCAGTTCGAGGGCCAGACGAAGACCAAGCTGGGCAACACGGAGGCCAAGACCTTCGTGCAGAAGGTCGTCCACGAGCACCTCAGCGACTGGTTCGACCGCAACCCGGTCGAGGCCGCGGACATCGTCCGCAAGGCGATCCAGGCGGCCACGGCCCGCGTCGCGGCCCGCAAGGCCCGTGACCTGACCCGCCGCAAGGGCCTTCTGGAGAGCGCCTCGCTGCCGGGCAAGCTCTCCGACTGCCAGTCGAACGACCCGACCAAGTGCGAGATCTTCATCGTCGAGGGCGACTCCGCCGGCGGCTCCGCGAAGTCCGGCCGCAACCCGATGTACCAGGCCATCCTGCCCATCCGCGGCAAGATCCTGAACGTCGAGAAGGCCCGTATCGACAAGATCCTCCAGAACACCGAGGTCCAGGCGCTGATCAGCGCCTTCGGCACCGGTGTGCACGAGGACTTCGACATCGAGAAGCTCCGCTATCACAAGATCATCCTGATGGCGGACGCCGACGTCGACGGCCAGCACATCAACACCCTGCTGCTGACCTTCCTGTTCCGCTTCATGCGTCCGCTGGTCGAGGCCGGGCACGTGTACCTGTCCCGTCCGCCGCTCTACAAGATCAAGTGGGGTCGCGACGACTTCGAGTACGCGTACTCGGACCGCGAGCGCGACGCCCTGGTCGAGCTCGGCAAGCAGAACGGCAAGCGCATCAGGGAGGACTCGATCCAGCGCTTCAAGGGTCTGGGCGAGATGAACGCCGAGGAGCTGCGCGTCACCACCATGGACGTGGACCACCGTGTGCTCGGCCAGGTCACCCTGGACGACGCGGCGCAGGCCGACGACCTGTTCTCGGTGCTGATGGGTGAGGACGTCGAGGCGCGGCGCTCCTTCATCCAGCGCAACGCCAAGGACGTCCGCTTCCTCGACATCTGAGTCGGCCTCCGCTGACCGCCGCCTGAAAGGATTCCTGACCAGCAATGGCCGACGAAACCACCCCCACCGCCGAGAACGCCGCGGAGGAGCAGCCCGTGCTGCGCATCGAGCCCGTCGGGCTCGAGACGGAGATGCAGCGCTCCTACCTCGACTACGCGATGTCCGTCATCGTCTCCCGCGCGCTGCCCGACGTGCGCGACGGCCTCAAGCCCGTCCACCGTCGTGTGCTGTACGCGATGTACGACGGCGGCTACCGGCCCGAGAAGGGCTTCTACAAGTGCGCCCGCGTCGTCGGCGACGTCATGGGCACGTACCACCCGCACGGTGACAGCTCCATCTACGACGCCCTGGTCCGCCTGGCCCAGCCGTGGTCGATGCGCATGCCGCTGGTGGACTCCAACGGCAACTTCGGCTCCCCGGGCAACGACCCGGCGGCCGCCATGCGCTACACCGAGTGCAAGCTCATGCCGCTGGCCATGGAGATGCTCCGGGACATCGACGAGGAGACCGTCGACTTCCAGGACAACTACGACGGCCGCAACCAGGAGCCCACCGTCCTGCCGGCGCGGTTCCCGAACCTGCTGGTCAACGGCTCCGCCGGTATCGCCGTCGGCATGGCCACCAACATCCCGCCGCACAACCTGCGCGAGGTCGCGGCCGGCGCCCAGTGGGCGCTGGAGCACCCGGAAGCCTCCCACGAGGAGCTCCAGGACGCGCTCATCGAGCGCATCAAGGGCCCGGACTTCCCGACCGGCGCCCTCGTCGTGGGCCGCAAGGGCATCGAGGAGGCGTACCGGACCGGGCGCGGCTCCATCACGATGCGCGCCGTGGTCGAGGTCGAGGAGATCCAGAACCGCCAGTGCCTGGTGGTCACGGAGCTTCCGTACCAGACCAACCCGGACAACCTGGCGCAGAAGATTGCCGACCTGGTCAAGGACGGCAAGATCGGCGGCATCGCCGACGTCCGCGACGAGACCTCGTCCCGGACCGGTCAGCGCCTGGTGATCGTGCTCAAGCGCGACGCCGTCGCCAAGGTCGTGCTGAACAACCTCTACAAGCACACCGACCTGCAGACGAACTTCGGCGCGAACATGCTGGCGCTGGTGGACGGGGTGCCGCGCACCCTGTCGATCGACGCGTTCATCCGCCACTGGGTGCAGCACCAGATCGAGGTCATCGTCCGCCGTACGCGCTTCCGCCTGCGCAAGGCGGAGGAGCGGGCCCACATCCTGCGCGGCCTGCTCAAGGCGCTGGACGCCATCGACGAGGTCATCGCCCTCATCCGGCGTAGCAACACGGTCGAGATCGCGCGCGAGGGCCTGATGGGCCTCCTGGAGATCGACGAGATCCAGGCGAACGCGATCCTGGAGATGCAGCTGCGCCGCCTGGCGGCCCTGGAGCGCCAGAAGATCGTCGCCGAGCACGACGAACTCCAGGCGAAGATCAACGAGTACAACGCGATCCTGGCCTCGCCGGAGAAGCAGCGCTCGATCGTCAGCGAGGAACTGGCGGCGATCGTCGAGAAGTACGGCGACGACCGGCGCTCCAAGCTGGTGCCCTTCGACGGTGACATGTCCATCGAGGACCTGATCGCCGAAGAGGACATCGTCGTCACCATCACGCACGGCGGCTACGTCAAGCGCACCAAGACCGAGGACTACCGCTCGCAGAAGCGCGGCGGCAAGGGCGTGCGCGGCACGAAGCTGAAGCAGGACGACCTGGTCGACCACTTCTTCGTCTCCACCACGCACCACTGGCTGCTGTTCTTCACGAACAAGGGCCGCGTCTACCGCTCCAAGGCGTACGAGCTCCCGGACGCCGGCCGCGACGCGCGCGGCCAGCACGTGGCGAACCTGCTGGCCTTCCAGCCGGACGAGAAGATCGCCCAGGTGCTCGCGATCCGCGACTACGAGGCGGCGCCCTACCTGATCCTGGCCACCAAGGGCGGCCTGGTGAAGAAGACGGCGCTCAAGGACTACGACTCCCCGCGCTCCGGCGGCGTCATCGCGATCAACCTCCGGGAGACCGAGGACGGCGGCGACGACGAGCTGATCGGTGCCGAGCTGGTCTCCGCCGAGGACGACCTGCTGCTCATCAGCAAGAAGGCGCAGTCGATCCGCTTCACCGCGACCGACGAGGCGCTGCGCCCGATGGGCCGTGCCACTTCCGGTGTGAAGGGCATGAGCTTCCGCGAGGGTGACGAACTGCTGTCGATGAGCGTTGTCCGGCCGGGTACGTTCGTCTTCACCGCCACCGACGGCGGCTACGCGAAGCGGACGGCGGTGGACGAGTACCGGGTCCAGGGCCGTGGCGGTCTGGGCATCAAGGCGGCGAAGATCGTCGAGGACCGCGGTTCGCTGGTCGGCGCGTTGGTGGTCGACGAGTCGGATGAGATCCTCGCCATCACGCTCGGCGGTGGTGTGATCCGCACGCGCGTCAGCGAAGTCAGGGAGACCGGCCGTGACACCATGGGCGTCCAGCTGATCAACCTGGGCAAGCGCGATGCCGTGGTCGGCATCGCTCGTAACGCCGAGGCCGGTCAGGAAGCTGACGAGGCCGACGAGATCGAGTCAGAGATCGAGGCCGCGGCGGCCGACGCAGCGGCCGCCGGGGCGGCCGAGGGCACGGAGCCCTCGGTCGGGGAGCACGAGGAGTAAGTCGTGAGTGGAGCCACGGGCGCCGGACCGGCCGAGACTGGAGCGAACGGTGCCCGTGGCCCCGCCGCGGACTCCCAGGGGGGAACCGTGACGGACACCCGAGAACCGGAACCCAAGCCGACGGCGCAGACCAAGACGCAGCCGAAGGCGAAGGAGACGGCCAAGGACCAGGCCACCAAGGACCAGGCCACCAAGGACCAGGCCGCCAAGGGCCAGACCGGCGCCAAGGGCGAGCCCAAGGACCAGTCCAGGGGCCAGACCGCCAAGGACCAGCCCAAGGGGCCGGCCAAGGACCGGGCCGGACAGCCCCAGAAGCCCCCGCAGGCCTACGCGGCGCCCACGGGCCCGGGTGCGCAGCGCGGGGCCGTCCCGGGGGTCCGTACGGCCCCCAGGACGCGCAAGGCGCGGCTGCGGGTGGCGAAGGCCGACCCGTGGTCCGTGATGAAGGTCAGCTTCCTGCTGTCGATCGCGCTGGGCCTGTGCACCGTCGTCGCGGCGGCGGTGCTGTGGATGGTCATGGACGCCATGGGCATCTTCTCGACGGTCGGCGGGACCATCAGCGAGGCGACCGGCTCGAACGAGGGCAACGGGTTCGACCTCCAGTCGTTCCTGTCGCTGCCGCGCGTGCTGATCTTCACCTCGGTCATCGCGGTGATCGACGTGGTGCTGATGACGGCTCTGGCGACGCTGGGTTCGTTCATCTACAACCTGTCGGCGGGCTTCGTCGGCGGCGTGGAGCTCACGCTGGCCGAGGACGAATGACCCGCTGACTGACCTGCGGGAAAGCCCCGCGGCGGTGACCTCAGGGGCTCCGCGCCGGGGGATTTGGGTTCCACTGCGTCTGTGCGCTAATCTTCAGGAGTCAGCGCGCAGGCGCGGAGGGGCTATAGCTCAGTTGGTTAGAGCGCATCCCTGATAAGGATGAGGCCACAGGTTCAAATCCTGTTAGCCCCACAGTGTCGAAGACCCCCAGGCCAAGGCCTGGGGGTCTTCTTCGTTGGTCCGTCCGGGGCGGTCCCAGGTAACCGATCGGTATCGGTCGGTGTGTATTGTTGGCGGCCAGAAGTCCCCAACGTCTACGAAAGACGAGGTCGCGCCGTGAAGAAGCTGCTCCTGGTCGCACTGGCCGCCATCGGCGGGCTCCTCGTGTACCGCCAGATCCAGGCGGACCGTGCCGAGCAGGACCTGTGGACGGAGGCAACCGACTCCGTGCCCTCTGGTTCCGGTGTGTGAGCCCCACGATTGATTCCATGAAGCCCCGGCCGCCGCTGCTGCCGGGGCTTCGTGCTGTTCCGGGCCCGCCCGCGGCGCCGGGGGGAAGTTCGGTTACGCAAAGATCTGGGTTGCTGTAGCGAATTCGGGGTGGGTGTGACGGACCGGGTGCGTCGGACGGCGCCGGCGGGGGCGGGCCGAAACGCACCGGCGGTGCGGCGGGGGTGGTTTCAGGCCCGTCGGGACCGAAACCGGGCGGAAGCGGACCGAGTTGGTCGAACACCTGCACCGGCTTCTCGCCGGGCACGGCGTCGGGCTGCAACTGGGCGGCCTCGGCAAGGGCCTTGCGCGCCCCTGTGGCGGCCCGGAACCGGCTCGCGGGGTCCGGGTGCAGGAGGCTCGAGATCACGCCCCACAGGGGCGCGGGGACGCCCTCGGGGGCTTCCGGGGTGCCGTGCGCCCCGAACTGTTCCACCGGGGCGCGCGCGTCGGGCCGGCGCCCGCGCAGGAGGTACAGGGCGACCAGGTCGACGGCGGGGAAGTCGGGCTCGGCGCCCGCCGGTTGTTCCGGGCGAAGCAGCCCGGCGTGCCGACGACGCGGTCGGTGTCCGTGAGCCGGGGCTCGCCCTTGCGCACGGAGATCCCGAAGTCGGACAGCCGCAGGTGCGGCCGCCCGGTTCCGGTGGCCTCCCTCAGGATGTCGGCCGGTTTGACGTCGCGGTGGACGACGCCCTCCGCGTGCACCGCCGCCAGCCCCGACAGGAGCTGGTCGAGCAGCACGCACACGAACCGGGGCGGCAGCGGCCCGTAGTCCCCGAGCACGTGGGCCAGGGAGCCGCCGGCGACGAGGTCCATGGTGAACAGGACCTTGTCGTCGTCCGCCGCCCGGCCGGCGGGGGCGGACGTGCGGGGTGGTCGATGCGCAGGGCCTGCTCGCGCACGGACCGCAGGAGCATGTGGGCATCGCCCTGGAGGAGGACCTACGCGGCGACGTACGTGCGGCGGCGCCGGTACCGGGTCCGCCAGACGGCGCCCGCGCCGCCCCGTCCGATCGGATCGACCGGCTCGTACCGGCCGGCGAGGACCTCACCCGTCGCTGCGCCCGCCCCCCCGTCACCCGCGCGTGTCAGTTCTGGTGGGCCTCGTAGTGGGACACCGCCTCGGAGGTGCGGCCCGCCCCGTAGACCCGGAGGAACTCCGCCAGCTCGGGATGGGTGGGGGCGAGGGTGTCCGCCGCCTCGATGATGTCGCCGGCCGCGGCGACCGAGCGCAGCAGCGACTGGATCTCGCGCACGACGCGCTTGACGGTGGGGGCGCCGGAACCGGTGCTGGTCTGACCGCTGTTGCTGAGGACGGAACCGCCCTGGGTGTTCTTGATCTCGTCCATCCGGTCGGTGGCCTCGGCGGCGCTGACGCTGCCGTCCGCCACCTGGCCCGCGAGGTCCTGGAGGGCCTGGACCCGCTGGACCACGGCCGGGTTGCCGATCTTGGCGCGCTGCCCGCTCATCAGCTGGGACAGCATCGGCGCCGAAAGCCCGAGCACGGCAGCGAGGCGGGCCTGGTTGAGGCCGAGGTCATCTATGAGCCGTCGGAACAGCGCGCCGAGCGGCTCCCCGTACCAACTGCGCTGGAGTTCCCGGGCTCTGGCCGTGGCCTCCTGCTGTACTGCGTCCACTCTTCCTACTCCCCTTCGCTGGTGCGAACCTCGCGAGCATCTTACGGAGCGTGGTCGCGGGGCGGGAGTCCCTATCATTTTGCGGGATGCGGGGGTGCACCGGGTACTCTGTCCTGCGGAACGGACACTCCTTCCCGGGGGACGTCCGCGTCCAGTTGCTCGGGGCCTTAGCTCAGTTGGTAGAGCGCTGCCTTTGCAAGGCAGATGTCAGGAGTTCGAATCTCCTAGGCTCCACTTCAGGAAAGCCCCCCTGACCAGCGCAAACGCTGGTCAGGGGGGCTTTTTTCGTGGGCGCGGCGGGCCGTGTTCAGCGGGTCCGCGGGGAGCGCAGGAGGGCGGCCGCGACGGCGGTGGCCGCCAGCAGGAGGCCGGCGCCGGTGGCGAAGGCCAGGTGGTAGCCGGAGGTGAGGGCCTCGGGCCGGGCGGTCCCGGCGGCCGTCAGGGCCTCGGTGCGCGAGGCGGCGAGGGTGGACAGGACGGCGACGCCGAGGGCCATGCCGATCTGCTGCGTGGTGTTGAAGAGGCCCGAGGCCAGCCCGGCGTCCCGCTCGTCGGCGCCCGACATCCCCAGGGTGGTGAGCGCGGGCAGGGCCAGGCCGAAGCCGGAGGCCAGCAGCATCACGGGCAGCAGGTCGGTGACGTAGTCGGCCCGTACCGGCAGGCGGGTCAGCAGGGCGAGGCCGGCGACCAGCAGGGCGAGGCCGGTGAGCAGGACGCGGCGCTCGCCGAAGCGGGCGATCAGCTTCGCCGCGCCGCCGAGGGAGATGCCGCCGATCGCCAGGGCGGCCGGCAGCATCGCGAGGCCGGTCTCCGCGGCTCCGTAGCCCCGGACCTGCTGGAGGTAGAGGGCCACCAGGACCTGGAAGGAGAACAGCGCGGCCACCATCAGCACCTGGACCAGGTTGGCGCCGGCCACGGTGCGCGAGCGGAGGATCCGCAGGGGCATCAGCGGGGTGCGGGTCTTGGCCTGGCGCAGGGCGAAGCCGGCGAGCAGGGCCAGGGAGAGCGCCCCGAGGCCGAGGGTGTGCGCGGAGGTCCAGCCGTACTCCTCGACGCGTACGACGGCGTAGATCCCGGCCATCAGCCCGGCGGTGACGAGTACGGCGCCCGGTACGTCGGCACCGGCGCGCAGCCCGAGCCCCCGGTCGGCGGGGAGCGCGGGCAGGGCGGCCAGCAGGGCGGCGATGCCGATGGGCAGGTTGATGAAGAAGATCCAGTGCCAGTCGAGGGCGTCGGTGAGGACCCCGCCGAGCACCTGCCCGAGGGAGGCCCCGGCCGCTCCGGTGAAGGAGAACACGGCGATGGCCCTGGCGCGTTCGCGGGTCCCGGGGAAGAGGGTGACGAGGATCCCGAGGCTGACGGCGGAGGCCATGGCGCTGCCCACGCCCTGGAGGAAGCGGGCGGCTATGAGCAGGGCGGGGGACCCGGCGAACCCGGCGAGCAGCGAGGCGGCCGTGAAGACGGCGGTGCCCGCGAGGAACATGCGCCGGCGGCCGATCAGGTCGCCGAGCCGGCCGGCGAGGAGCAGCAGGCTGCCGAAGGCGATCAGGTAGGCGTTGACGACCCAGCTGAGGCCGGCGGGGCTGAAGCCGAGGTCGTCCTGGATGGCCGGCATGGCGACGGTGACGATGCTGCCGTCGAGGACGGTCATGAGCATGCCCGTCGAGAGCACGGCGAGGGCGGTGCGGCGCGAGCGCGGGCCGCGGGCCGGAGCGGCCGCCCCGGCGGGGGATTCCGTAACTGCGGTGGTCATGGGTCTCTCCGGTTCGTCGTCGGCGGGCATCGGCGGGCCATTCAGCGGCAACTGATGCGACCGTAGCAGATGGTTTTGTTGCAGACTATTTTTTTCGGATCGAATTGTTAGGCTGGTCCCATGACTGCGATGGGATCCACCTCGACCGAGCCCGACCTGTCCTTCCTCCTGGACCGCACCAGCCACGTCCTGCGGACCCGAATGGCCGCGGCCCTCGGTGAGATCGGACTGACCGCCCGCATGCACTGCGTCCTCGTGCACGCGCAGGAGGAAGAGCGCACACAGGCCCAGCTCGCCGAGATCGGCGACATGGACAAGACGACGATGGTCGTGACCGTCGACGCCCTGGAGAAGGCCGGACTGGCCGAGCGCCGGCCCTCCACCAAGGACCGGCGGGCCCGGATCATCGCGGTCACCGAGAAGGGTGCCGCCGTCTCCGTGGAGAGCCTGCGGATCGTCGACACGGTCCACGCCGAGGCCCTCGCCGACCTCGCCGAGGAGGACCGCGCGTGTCTGCTGCGGGTCCTCGGACGCCTCGCGCAGGGGCCGCTGGCCGTGCCCGCCGAGACCTCCCGCCCGGCCCGGCGCGCCCGGCAGCAGTAGCCGCCGGCGTCCCCCGTACGGCCCAGTCACCCGGCCGTGCGGCTGACGGTGGACGACAGTGGGGGGAGGCAATGAGGCCAGGGGGCAACAGCACGCCGGAGGCGCACGCGATGGGACTCTTCGATTTCCTGAAGTCGGACAAGAAGAAGGAACACGAGGCCGCGGAGAAGGCGAAGCGGGAGACGGAGCGGCAGGGGCCGAAGACGGGCTCCGACATGGGCTCCAAGTACGCGGACTCCTACGCGGACGCCGCCTCCGCGACCAAGGCGGCCGCGGAGCGGATGGCCGCCGCGGCTCCGCCCAAGGCGGCGGCCCCGCCCGCGGCCAAGCGCATGGCGCCCGCCGCCCCGAGCCCCGCCTCGGCGGCCCACAAGGCCGTCCCGGTGCCGCCGAAGCAGCCCCCGACGCCGGTGCCGGCCGCCACGAAGCGCACGTACACCGTCAAGCCCGGCGACTCGCTCTCCGCCATCGCCCGCCGCGAGCTGGGCAACGAGGCCCGCTGGCGCGAGCTGTACGCCATGAACCGGGGCGTGGTCGGCTCCAACCCGGACCTCATCCGGCCGGGGATGGTGCTGACCCTGCCGAACTAGCGCGCCGTACGCAGGAGGGGCCCGGATCCGCGGGTGGATCCGGGCCCCTCGGGCGTACGGCGCGCGTCAGGCGTTCTGGCCGCCGTTCGACTCGTGCTCCTTCTCCGCCAGCTCGTCGTCGAAGGAGGCCGGGGCGGCGTCCTGCGCGGACAGCTCGGTGGCCGCCGGGGGCTCCACCAGCCAGTCCGGGTTCGACTGCTGGTCCCACCACTTCCACGCCGCGAAGGCGGCGCCCGCCAGGAGCCCCACCAGTGCGGCGCCCTTGACCCAGCGGCCGCACCGCTCCTTGCGCTCCTGCCGCCGCACCAGGCGCTGCACCTCCTTGGCCGAGACCTGGCCGCGCAGTGCCGCGAGGGCCGCCGTCGAACGGGACGCGGCCTCCTCGGCCACCGGCCGGCTCGCCGCGAGGGCGCTCTCGAACCGGGGCGCCGTGTACTCGGCCGCCTGGCGCGCGGCGAGGCGCGTGTGGTGGACGGCCTTGACCGCGGCCCGGTCCACGTTCGGGGGAACGTAGGTGCGCGCCGCCTGCATCCTGGGATGAAGGTGGTTGTCGTAGGCCGCGCGCGCGTGCAGCGAGGCCTGGCAGGCCGCGTGGGAGACCTTGGGCGCCAGCCGCTCGTTCGCCTCGTGCGCGTAGTGCGCGGCCGCGTCCCTGGCGGTCTCTGCGTACGGGGCCACCACTTCCGCTGCGTGCTTCACGGCGTCCTTGGCGTTCTCGGCGGCCAGGCGCGCATGGTCCTTGCGGGTCACGGGATCCTCCTCCTCGGTGGCGGACACAGTTCACCTTTCCACCCTTTGTCGGATCATGCCCGTCACAGCGCCGCCGGCGCATGCGCGACAGGGCATACGGGTGGAGGATTTCCGCGGCTTTCCGCCCTCCGTGCGAGGATCGGGCCCGACAGTGAAGACTATGGAAGGCAGATCCGTGGCCGAGAAGCTCTACGCCACCCTGAAGACCAACCACGGCGACATCGAGATCGAGCTTCTGGAGAACTTCGCTCCGAAGACCGTCCGCAACTTCGTGGAGCTCGCCACGGGCGAGCGTGAGTGGACCCGTCCCACCGACGGCCAGAAGACCACGGCCCCGCTCTACGACGGCACCGTCTTCCACCGCGTCATCAGCGGCTTCATGATCCAGGGCGGCGACCCGCTCGGCAACGGCACCGGCGGCCCCGGCTACCAGTTCGCCGACGAGTTCCACCCCGACCTGGCCTTCACCAAGCCCTACCTGCTGGCGATGGCCAACGCCGGCCCGGGCACCAACGGCTCGCAGTTCTTCATCACGGTCGCCCCCACGGCCTGGCTGACCCGCAAGCACAGCATCTTCGGCGAGGTCACCGACGCGGCCAGCCGCAAGGTCGTCGACGCCATCGCCTCCGGCCCCACCAACCCGCGCACCGAGCGGCCGCTGGACGACGTGATCATCCAGTCGGTATCGATCGAGCGCCGCTGACCGCAGGAACGGCGGGGCGGGAACCATGGGGGCCCGCCCGTCCGTACTCGATGTGTACCGGAACGGCGGGGCGCCGGCCCCGTCACGCCGCCGATCGAGGGGACCGATGGACACCGACCGCCTGCCGGGCTGCTACCGCCACCCGGACCGCGACACGGGGATCACCTGCACCCGCTGCGAGCGGCCCATCTGCCCCGAGTGCATGATCAGCGCCTCGGTGGGCTTCCAGTGCCCCGAGTGCGTCCGGGGCGGTTCCGGCACCGGGCACTCCGCCGCCGCCAACGCCCCGCGCACGGTCGCGGGCGGACTGGTGACGGGCGATCCCCAGCTCGTCACCAAGATCCTGATCGGGATCAACGCGGCGGTGTTCCTCGCCGTCCTGGCGATGCCCGCTCTGGCCGTGAGCCTGGAGCTGCTCGGCCGGTACGTGGAGTACTACGGGGCGCCCGTCGAGGGGATCTCCACCGGGCAGTACCACCGGCTGCTGACCTCGGTGTTCCTGCACGTCGAGTGGTGGCACATCTTCGGCAACATGCTCGCCCTGTGGGTGATCGGCGGTCCGCTGGAGGCGGCCCTGGGACGCGTCCGCTACCTCGCGCTGTACCTGCTGTCCGGGCTGGGCGGCAGCGCCCTCGTCTACCTGCTCACCGCGCCGAACACCCCGACCCTCGGCGCCTCCGGCGCGGTGTGCGGCCTGCTCGGCGCCACGGTGGTCCTCGCCCGCCGGCTCCGCTACGAGATGCGGCCGGTGCTGGTCACCCTCGGGCTGATGCTGCTGGTCACCTTCGTGCCCTTCGGCGGGCTGTCGGTGTCCTGGCAGGCGCACATCGGAGGCCTGGTGACCGGCGCGCTGGTGGCGCTCGGGATGCTGGCGCCCGCCACGGGCCGCAGGCGGGCCCTGGTCCAGACGGCGGCCTGTGCGGTGGTGTTCCTGCTGGCCGTGACGGTGGTCATCGTCCGGACGGCCGAACTCACCTGATCACACCGGCGTCAACTCTCCACAGAGTTATCCACAGATCTTCTGTCTTTTCCTCAGGTGTGGATGACGCTGTGGATAACTCATGGGGAGAGCTTGCGCCGCTCGGCTATCCGAGTAAGGTGCCGGCCACTACTTCCACTGGGTGGAGACGCCGAAGCCCGCCGCGATGAAGCCGAAGCCGACCACGATGTTCCAGTTGCCCAGCGCCTCCACGGGCAGCCGGGTATCGGTCACGTAGAAGACCACGATCCACGCGAGGCCGATGAGGAAGAAGGCCAGCATGACCGGCGCGACCCAGCTGCGGTTCGTCAGCCTGATCGTCTGCGCCTGCTTCGCCGGCGGCGGCGTGTAGTCGTCCTTCTTGCGGATACGTGACTTCGGCACGAGGGGCTCTCCTGTCGATGCGCTGGGGACCTTGCCTGCCCCGGGCGTCCGTTAGCGTAGTGGACCTCTGGCATTGAAGGAGAAGGGTACGTTGAGCAATTCCGACGACTCCTCCACGGGTGCCCGCCGCCGGGCCAGGCCCGTCCGGCTGCTGACGGCCGTCGTCTTCGCCCTCGCCGGCCTCATCTTCGTCACCAGCTTCAACACCTCCAAGGGTACGAACATCCGGACGGACGCCTCGCTGCTGAAGCTGTCCGACCTCATCCACGAGCGCAGCGCCAAGAACGCCGAGCTGGAGAAGACCGCCGCCGCCGCGCGCGACCAGGTGGACGCCCTCGCCGCGCGCGACAGCGGCAGCACCAAGGCCGAGGAGGCCAAGCTCGCCGCCCTGCGCACCGCCTCCGGCACCGAGGAGCTCACCGGCCGGGGGCTGACGGTCACCCTCAACGACGCGCCGCCCAACGCCACCGCCCGCGTCCCCGGCGTCCCCGAACCCCAGCCCAACGACCTGGTGATCCACCAGCAGGACCTGCAGGCCGTGGTGAACGCGCTGTGGCTGGGCGGCGCCGAGGGCATCGAGGTGATGGGCCAGCGGCTGATCGCCACCAGTGCGGTGCGCTGCGTCGGCAACACCCTGATCCTCCAGGGCCGTGTCTACTCGCCGCCCTACAAGGTCTCCGCCGTCGGCGACCCGGCCGCGCTGCGCAAGGCGATCAACGCCTCCCCCGCCATCCAGAACTACCTGCTGTACGTCAACGCGTACGGGCTCGGCTGGAAAGTGGACGAGGAGAAGCGGCTGACACTGCCCGGCTACTCCGGCACAGTGGACCTCCACTATGCGAAGCCGCTGGAGTCCGCCGCGCCGTGACGTCGTACTGCGCCTGGTGGTACGGACGTTCAGCGAGGTGTGCCTGACCGCCGGGACGCTGATCGTCCTGTTCACGGCGTACGTACTGCTGTGGACCGGCGTCAAGGCCGACCGGGCCGCGGCGGCCGAGCGCGACCGGCTGCGCGAGCACTGGGCGGCGTCCGCCCCGGCGGCGGCCCCCGCCCCCCGGCAGGGGCAGGCCCCCGCCCCCGGAGCCGGGCAGGCCCCCGCACCCCAGGAGCCCGCGCCGGCGCCGTACGAGCCCGGGCGGGCCTTCGCCGAGCTGTACGTCCCCCGCTTCGGCAAGGACTGGAGCAGGCCCGTCCTGGAGGGCACGGACCCCGAACCGCTGAAGAGGGGCCTCGGCCACTACACCGGCTCGGCCCGCCCCGGAGGCGACGGGAACTTCGCGGTGGCCGGACACCGGCGCACCTACGGCGACCCCTTCAAGGACGTCCCCGAGCTGCGGCCCGGGGACACCGTGACCGTCCGGGACGCCACCGGCTGGTACACGTACACCGTCCGGGCCGCGCCGCTGCGCGTCCTGCCCGCCGAGACCGGGGTGGTCGCGCCGGTGCCGCGCCGGTCCCCGTTCGCCACCCCCGGCAAGTACCTCACCCTCACCACCTGCGATCCCGAGTGGGGGCACAGCCACCGCCTGGTGGTCTGGGCGGAGCTCACCGGCACCCGGCCCGCCGGGGGCCGGTGATTGCCCCGCTGAGCCCCGCCGCGGGGCCCCGGGCCCTTAGGCTGTTGCGGTACCGCCCCCGCGGTACGAGAACGAACGTGGACGACGAAGGAAACGGACGCAATGTACGGCTGGATCTGGCGGCATCTGCCGGGCAACGCGTGGGTGCGCGCGCTGATCTCCCTCGTACTGGTCCTGGCGGTGGTGTTCGTGCTGTTCCAGTACGTGTTCCCGTGGGCCGAGCCGCTCCTTCCGTTCAACGATGTGACGGTGGACGAGGGATCGGGAGCCACTCCGTGAGCGCGCGCATTCTGGTTGTCGACAACTACGACAGCTTTGTCTTCAATCTGGTCCAGTACCTCTACCAGCTCGGCGCCGAATGCGAGGTGCTGCGCAACGACGAGGTGGAGCTCGCGCACGCACAGGACGGCTTCGACGGCGTCCTGCTCTCCCCCGGCCCCGGCACGCCGGAAGAGGCGGGCGTCTGCGTGGACATGGTCCGGCACTGCGCCGACACGGGCGTACCGGTGTTCGGCGTCTGCCTCGGCATGCAGTCCATGGCGGTCGCCTACGGCGGCGTCGTCGACCGCGCCCCCGAGCTGCTGCACGGCAAGACCTCGCCCGTGGTCCACGAGGGGCTCGGCGTCTTCGCCGGACTGCCGTCGCCGTTCACCGCGACCCGCTACCACTCGCTCGCGGCCGAGCCGGCGACCCTGCCCGACGTCCTGGAGGTGACCGCGCGCACCGAGGACGGGATCATCATGGGCCTGCGGCACCGGGAGCACGACGTGGAGGGCGTCCAGTTCCACCCCGAGTCGGTGCTGACCGAGTGGGGCCACCGGATGCTCGCGAACTGGCTGGTGCGCTGCGGTGACGCCGGAGCCGTCGAGCGGTCGGTGGGGCTGGCCCCGGTGGTGGGCAAGGCCGTCGCGTGACGGCGGTCGCGCCGTCCGCGCCCAGCGAGGGCCGGGCCGCGCGGCGCAGGGCTGCGCAGGAGGCCGCGAAGCGCTCGCACGCGCGCTCCCGCCGGCGTGGCGGGAGCGGACGGGGCCGCAGACGCGCCCGTCCGCGCGGCGGCGGGCCGGTGGTGGTGCTCAGCCGGGCCGTCGGCGAGCTGTTCATCACCGCGGGCGTGGTGATGCTGCTCTTCGTCACCTACCAGCTCTGGTACACGAACGTCCTGGCGGAGCGGGCGGCCGACGGGGCCGCGGGATCGCTCCAGCAGACCTGGGAGCACCCGCCGGGAGCGGGCGCGCCGCCGCCCGTGGCGGCTTTCGAGCCCGGCCAGGGCTTCGCGATCCTGCACATCCCGAAGCTGGACCTGAAGGTGCCGGTGGCCGAGGGCATCAGCAAGGCGAAGGTCCTCGACAAGGGGATGGCCGGCCACTACGGCGAGGGGGCGCTGAAGACGGCGATGCCCTCCGACAAGCAGGGGAACTTCGCGGTCGCCGGACACCGCAACACCCACGGGGAACCGTTCCGCTACATCAACCAGCTGGTACCGGGTGACGCGATCGTCGTGGAGACGCGGGACGCGTACTACACGTACCAGATGACCTCCTCGCTGCCGCAGACCCCGCCGACGAACGTGGCGGTGATCAAGCCGGTGCCGGAGGGCTCCGGGTTCACCGGACCCGGCCGCTACATCACGCTGACCACCTGCACGCCGGAGTTCACCAGCACCTACCGGATGATCGTATGGGGCAGGATGACCGATGAGCGCCCCCGAAACCAGGGCGCCCCGCCCGCACTGACCAGCCCGTAAGGACGAACCCGCAGTGTCTCGTGCCCGCCGCCGTTCCGCACCGCCGCCCGCCGACCGCAGCGTGATCGCGGGGGCCCTGAGCCTGCTGGGCGAGCTCCTGATCACGGTGGGCCTGGTCCTGGGCCTGTTCGTGGCGTACTCGCTCTGGTGGACCAACGTCCTCGCCGACCGGCAGGCCTCGGCGCGCGGCGACGAGATCCGCCAGCGCTGGGGCAGCCCCTCGCCCTCGTCGAGCGGTCCGGTGCAGCCGGGTGCCCTGGACACCAAGGACGGCGTCGGCTTCCTGCACGTGCCCGCGATGAGGAACGGTGAGGTGCTGGTCAAGGAGGGCACCTCGCCGGACGTCCTGAACGACGGCGTGGCCGGGTACTACCTGGATCCGGTGAAGTCCGCGCTGCCCTCGGACGACAAGGGCAACTTCGCGCTGGCCGCGCACCGCGACGGGCACGGGGCGAAGTTCCACAACATCGACAAGGTGAAGAACGGCGACGCGATCGTCTTCGAGACCAAGGACACCTGGTACGTCTACAAGGTCTTCGCGGAGCTGGCCCAGACCTCGAAGTACAACACGGACGTGATCAACCCGGTTCCCAAGCAGTCGGGCAAGACCGCCCCGGGCCGGTACATCACCCTGACGACCTGCACCCCGGTGTACACCTCGAAGTACCGCTACATCGTCTGGGGCGAGCTGGTCCGGACGGAGAAGGTGGACGACAAGCGCACCAAGCCGGCGGAGCTGCGCTGACGGGGGCCCTCGATGCCCCGATGTTTCACGTGAAACGGCCCGGCCCCCCTCTCCTGGAGGGGGGCCGGGCCGTTTCGCTTCCGCGTCCTGCTAGCGGCGGTTTCCGCCCGTGAGGCCGCCGAACCAGCCCCCGCCCTGCTGGCCGCCGTCCTGCGGCTGGCTGGGGTTGGCCATCGTCCGGACGTTGACGACCGTGCCCGCCGGGACCGGCTGGGACACGGCCGGCTCGGAGGCCATGATCACGGCGTTGTCGTCCGTCGGACCGCTCAGGACCGCCCCGAAGTTCAGGTTGGCCGCCTTGAGGGTGTTCTTGGCCTGCGCCACGGTCTGGCCGGCCAGCGGCGGGACCACGGTCGGCTGGGACGACGCCTTGGAGATGCTGACGTTGACCGGGGTGTCCTTGGGGAGCTGCTGACCGGGCTCGTACTGCTGCTGGACGACCGTCTGGGGCGCGGCTCCCGGGGAGTCGACCTCGGTCGTGCTGCCGAGCTTCAGCTTGGCGTCCGTCAGGGCCTTGGTCGCGGCCGCCTTGTTCATGCCCTTGAGGTCCGGGACGACGCCCTTGGCGACTTCCTTGGCGACCTGGAGCGTGATCACGGAACCCTGCTCGGCCTGGCTGCCGCTCTTGGGGTTCTGCTCCAGCACGGTGCCGGGAGCGGCCGTGTCGGATTCGACGAGCTTCTTCTCGACCTGGAACTTCTTCGACTTCAGGCTCGACTCGGCGTCCTCGAACTTCAGCCGCGTGACGTCGGGGACCGCGACCTTGGGAGCGCCCGAGGACACCTTGACCTTGACCGTGGTGCCCTTGTCGACCTTGGTGTCGGGTGCCGGGTTCTGCGAGCAGACGTTGCCCTTGGGCTGGTCCGCGCAGGGCTCCTCGGCCTCCTTCTCCAGACCGAGGCCCATGTTCTTGGCGCTGCTCTGCGCCTGCTCGAAGGTCTGGCCGACGAGCTTGGGCACGGCGGGGCGGTTGTCCGCCGTGCTGTTGAAGATGGTCTTGCCGATCAGGATCGCGCCGACCAGGACGAGGACCGCGGCGACCGCCAGCAGGATCGTCGAGGCGCGGCTCTTCTTCTGCTGGCGGCGCCCGTGACCCTGGTCGTAGCCGCCGTGGCCCTGGTTGTCGTACGCGTAGTTGCCGTCGCCGCCCCCGGGGGGCATCGGCGGCATCATCGAGGTCTGGCCGGAGTCCTGGGAGCGCAGGGCGGTGGTGGGCTGGTCGTAGCCCTGGTGCCCGTAGCCGCCCTGGTCGGGGTAGCCGTAGCCGGCGGCGCCCATGGAGGCGGTCGCGGCGACGGGCTGGCCCTCGAGGCAGGCCTCGATGTCGGCCCGCATCTCGTCGGCGGACTGGTAGCGGTAGTCGGGGTCCTTGACCAGGGCCTTGAGGACGATGGCGTCCATCACGGGCGTGATCTCGGGGTCGAAGTTCGACGGGGGCTGGGGCTCCTCGCGTACGTGCTGGTACGCGACGGCCACCGGGGAGTCGCCGACGAACGGGGGGCGGACGCACAGCAGCTCGTAGAGCAGGCAGCCCGCGGAGTAGAGGTCGGAGCGCGCGTCGACCTGCTCGCCCTTGGCCTGCTCCGGGGAGAGGTACTGGGCGGTGCCGATCACGGCGGCCGTCTGCGTCATGGTCATGCCGGAGTCGCCCATGGCCCGGGCGATGCCGAAGTCCATGACCTTGACCTGGCCCGTCCGGGTGAGCATCACGTTGGCGGGCTTGATGTCGCGGTGGACGATGCCGGCGCGGTGGGAGTACTCCAGGGCCTGGAGGATGCCGATGCACATCTCGAGGGTGCGCTCGGGGAGCAGCTTGCGGCCGGAGTGCAGCAGCTCGCGCAGGGTCGAGCCGTCGACGTACTCCATCACGATGTACGGGATGGAGATGTTGTCGACGTAGTCTTCGCCGGTGTCGTAGACGGCGACGATCGCCGGGTGGTTCAGCGAGGCGGCCGACTGGGCCTCGCGGCGGAACCGGGCCTGGAAGGACGGGTCACGGGCGAGGTCGGCACGCAGGGTCTTGACGGCTACGGTACGGCCGAGCCGGGTGTCGTGGCCGAGGTAGACCTCGGCCATGCCACCGCGGCCGAGCACGTGGCTCAGCTCGTACCGGCCGCCGAGGCGACGCGGCTCTTCCATAACGTTCCAGCCCTCTCCGTCAGTCCCGACCGCACCGGCGTGTGGTCCGGCGGTGTGCTGCTCGCGGCAAGGCTACCGGCCGATCGACGGTGATCGGTTCGTGACCACAGGCTGATATCGGACCGGTACCGAGCGCTCGGATCCTGTCTTCGGTACTCATCCCTTGTTCTTCAGGACGGCTTCCATGACGGCCTTCGCGACGGGTGCGGCCAGGCCGCCACCGCTGATGTCCTCCCGGTCGGCGGCGCTGTCCTCGATGACGACGGCGACGGCGACGGGCGAGCTGCCGTCGGGGAGCTCGGCGTAGGAGATGAACCAGGCGTAGGGGCGCTTGGCGTTCTTCTCGCCGTGCTGGGCGGTACCGGTCTTGCCGCCTACCTTGACGCCGCTGATCTGGGCCTTGGTTCCGGTGCCCTTCTCGACGACGTTCACCATCATCTGCTGGACCTTCTGCGCGTTCGCCGCGCTGAGGGGCTTGCTTATCTCGGAGGGCTCGTGCTTCTCGATCGTGTCGAGGCCGGGCGCGGTGAGCTGGTCGACCATGTACGGCTTCATCAGCTTGCCGTCGTTGGCGATGGCGGCGGTGACCATGGCCATCTGGAGCGGGGTGGCCGCGGTGTTGAACTGGCCGATGGAGCTCTGCGCGTTGCCGTCGCGGCCCATGGTCTTGTCGTAGACGCTGGCGAAGGCGCGGACCGGGGTGTCGATCTTGTCGTTGTTGAAGCCGAACTTCTGGGCCGTCTCGACCATCTTGTCGCGGCCGACCTTGTCGCCCAGGTTCGCGAAGACCGAGTTGCAGGAGACCTTGAGCGCGTCGTTCAGGCTCGCCTTCTCGCAGCCGGCGGCGTGGTTGACCATCGGGGTCTTGGTGCCGGGCAGGATGTACGGCTCGGGAGTGTCCGTGGGCGCGTTGATGTCGCTGACCACGCCGTTCTCCAGCGCGGCGGCGGCCGTGACCACCTTGAAGGTGGAGCCCGGCGGGTACGTCTCGCGCAGGGCGCGGTTGACGAGCTTCTTGTCCTCGGAGTCCTTGAGCTCGACCCAGGCCTTCTCGTCGGCCTTGGAGTTGCCGGCGAAGGTGGACGGGTCGTACGAGGGGGTGCTGACCAGGGCCAGGATGGCGCCGGTGCGGGGGTCGATCGCCGCGACCGCGCCCTTCTTGGTGCCGAGCTGGTCGAAGGCGGCCTTCTGGGCGGCGGGGTTCAGCGTGGTGATGACGTTGCCGCCGCGCTTCTTCTCCCCGGTGAACATGCCGATGGTGCGGTCGAAGAAGAGCCGGTCGTCGTTGCCGGTGAGGATGCCGTCCTCCAGGGACTCCAGCTGGGTGGAGCCGAAGGCCTGCGAGGCGTAGCCGGTGACGGGCGCCCACAGGGGGCCGTCGACGTAGGTCCGCTTGAACTTGTAGTCGCTGCCCGCGGTGACGGCGGACCCGGTGACCGGCTGGCCGCCCTGGACGATGATGTTGCCGCGCTCGGTGCCGTACTGGGCGATCTGGACCCGGCGGTTCTCCTTGCGCGTGCTGAGTTCCTCGGCCTGGACGTACTGCAGCCAGTTGGTCCGGATCAGCAGGGCGAGGACGAGCAGCCCGCAGAACAGCGAGATGCGGCGCAGGGGCTTGTTCATGACGGGCGGACCACCTGGGTCATCTCGGAGTCGGGGGACGGGGCGGGGGCCGGGGCAGGTCGGCGTGCGGTGTCGCTGATCCGGATGAGGATGGCGATGAGGACCCAGTTCGCCAGGACGGAGGAACCGCCCGAGGCGAGGAAGGGCATGGTCATGCCGGTGAGGGGGATGAGGCCCATGACTCCGCCGGCGACGACGAAGATCTGCAGGGCGAAGGCGCCGGAGAGGCCGATGGCGAACAGCTTGCCGAAGGGGTCGCGGGCGGCGAGGGCGGTGCGCACGCCCCGCTCGATGATCAGGCCGTAGAGCAGGAGGAAGGCCATGACACCGGTCAGGCCGAGCTCCTCGCCGACGGTGGAGAAGATGAAGTCGGAGTTGGCGGCGAAGCCGATCAGGTCCGAGTTGCCCTGGCCCCAGCCGGTGCCGAGCACCCCGCCGGAACCGAAGCTCATGATCGACTGGCCGACCTGCTCGCAGGCGCCGGACGTGGAGTAGCAGGCGAAGGGGTCGAGCCAGGCGGTGACGCGGGCCTTGACGTGGCTGGCCGTGGCGCCGACGACGGTGGCGCCGCCGACCGACATGAGCAGACCGATGACGATCCAGCTGGTCCGCTCGGTGGCCACGTACAGCATGATCACGAACATGCCGAAGAACAGCAGCGAGGTGCCGAGGTCGTTCTCGAAGACGAGGACGAGCAGGCTCATCGCCCAGATCATCAGGATCGGGCCGAGGTCGCGGCCGCGCGGCAGGTAGAGGCCCATGAAGCGGCGGCTGGCCAGGGCCAGGGCGTCGCGCTTCACCATCAGGTAGCCGGCGAAGAAGATCGCGATGACGATCTTCGCGAACTCACCCGGCTGGATGGAGAAGCCGCCGACGCTGATCCAGATCTTGGCGCCGAAGACGTCCGCGCCCAGACCCGGGATGACGGGCAGGATCAGCAGGACGAGGGCGCCGGCCATGGAGATGTACGTGAACCGCTGGAGCACGCGGTGGTCCTTGAGGACCAGCAGCACGACCGCGAACAGGGCGAGGGCCAGCCCCGTGTACATCATCTGGCGCGGTGCGGACTCCGAGAAGGTGCCGAAGCTGCGCTTGGCGAGGTTCTGCAGCCGCTCCGACTGGTCCAGGCGCCAGATCAGGACGACGCCGAGGCCGTTGAGCAGCGTGGCGATCGGCAGCAGCAGCGGGTCGGCGTACTTGGCGTACCGGCGGACGACGAGGTGGCCGATGCCCGCGAGCACGGCGAAGCCGAGTCCGTAGAGCAGCGTGCCCGGGGGCAGCTCGCCGTGGATGGACAGGCCCACGTTGGCGTAGGCGAAGATCGGGATGACCACGGCGAAGGCGAGCAGCAGGAGCTCGGTGTTCCGTCGGCTCGGCGCCTCGATGGCGCCGATGGTGGTCGTGTTGGTGACAACGCTCATGGTGTGGCAGGCCCCCTGTGCCCGCGTATGTCTACTGCTTTTCGCACTGGCCGACGACAGCCTGCTCCGCGGGAGTCAGGCTGGGGCCGGGCGTCTGGTTGCCCTGGGCTTCGGAAGCGCGGCGGGCCTCGTCCTGCTTGCAGGCGGAGACCTGGACCCCGAGCTCCTCGATCTTCTTGCGCGCACCGTCGAGGCTGCTCTCGCTGATCGTGGACTCGACCTGCTTGCGCTTGAAGGGCGGGAGGTACTTCAGTTCGATCTCGGGGTGGTCCGTCTCCACCTGCGAGAGGTGGATCCAGGCCAGGTTCTGGCTGAGGCCGCGGTACAGCGCGACGTGGTCACCCTTGACGCCGACGTAGTACTGCGTCTGCGTCCACCGGTGCGCCGCGTACAGGCCGCCGCCGACGACACCGGCCACGAGCAGCAGGATCAGCGTGCGCGTGGTCCACTTGCGCCCTTTGCCGCGCCGCTTGCGCGGGTGGTCGTAGGTGTCCTCGTACTTGCCGTCGGCGTCGTAGGGCTCGGGTTCGCCGAAGTTGCCCAGTGCGCCGCCCTGGCCCTGGTCGGGGTATCCGTAGCCGGGGGCTTCGCCGCTGCCGGGGGGGCCGAAGGAGCCCGCCGGCGGCGGGGCCTGGCGGCCGAGCCCGGAGGCCCGCCCGGCCGGCGTCTGCATGGCGTTGCCGTCGAAGAGCTGGTGCTGGTTCTCGGCGACCGCGCCGACGACCACCGGGGTGTCGTTCAGCTGGGCGGCCATGGTGTCGCCGCTGTCGGTGTCGAGGACGTCCGCGACGATGCAGGTGATGTTGTCCGGACCGCCGCCGCGCAGGGCGAGCTGGATCAGGGACTGCACCGTCTCGTGCGGGCCGTGGTAGTCGGCGAGGGTCTCCTCCAGGGTCTGGTGGGAGACCACGCCGGACAGGCCGTCGGAGCAGATCAGGTAGCGGTCGCCGGCCCGGACCTCGCGGATCGAGAGGTCGGGCTCCACGACGTCGCCGCTGCCGAGGGCCCGCATGAGGAGGGAACGCTGCGGATGGGTGGTCGCCTCCTCCTCGGTGATCCGGCCCTCGTCGACGAGGCGCTGCACCCAGGTGTGGTCCTGGGTGATCTGCGTGAGGACGCCGTCGCGGAGCAGGTAGGCGCGCGAGTCGCCGACGTGCACGAGACCGAGGCGCTGGCCGGTCCACAGCAGGGCGGTGAGCGTGGTGCCCATGCCCTCGAGCTGGGAGTCGTCCTCGACCATGACGCGCAGCTGGTCGTTGGCGCGCTGCACGGCGATGCCGAGGGCGGTGAGGATGTCGGAGCCGGGGACGTCGTCGTCGAGCTGGACGAGCGAGGAGATGACCTCGGAGCTGGCGACCTCGCCGGCTGCCTGGCCGCCCATGCCGTCGGCGACGGCGAGGAGCCGGGGACCGGCGTAGCCGGAGTCCTCGTTGCCCTCGCGGATCATCCCCTTGTGCGATCCGGCGGCGAAACGCAGGGACAGACTCATGCGCACCTGCCCTGTCGACGCCTCGGGGTACAACCGGTCTCGAGCCACACTGCCCACCCTCCGGTCGGGAGCGCGCTCGGGTCCGTGTCCCCGGTGGGACGGACCGCCGCGGCTCGCTCGCTCCGCTCGCTCATTCTCGTACTACTTCCGCAGCTCGATGACGGTCTTGCCGATGCGGATCGGGGCGCCCGGCGGAATGGGCGTCGGGGTGGTCAGCCGGGTCCGGTCGAGGTACGTGCCGTTCGTGGACCCGAGATCCTCGACGATCCACTGGCCGTCACGGTCGGGGTAGATCCTGGCATGCCTGCTGGAGGCGTAGTCGTCGTCCAGCACGATCGTGGAGTCGTGGGCGCGGCCCAGCGTGATCGTCTGGCCGGCGAGGGCGACCGTGGTGCCCGTGAGGGTGCCCTCGGAGACGACGAGCTTGGTCGGCGCGCCCCTGCGCTGACGCTGCTGGGGCGGCGCGGCCTGCCGTCCCGCCTGCTGCGCGGCTCCGCCGGCGGCGGCGCCGCGGCGCGATCCGCGCTGCGTGACGCGCGTACCGAAGAGGTCGCTGCGAATGACCTGAACGGCCACGATGACGAACAGCCACAGAACGGCCAGGAAACCCAACCGCATGACCGTCAGGGTCAGCTCTGACATTGCCCCCGCTTCACCCTTCGGCTTGCCGGTAAATGATGGTGGTGCTGCCCACGACGATCCGCGAGCCGTCGCGGAGCGTAGCGCGGGTGGTGTGCTGCCCGTCCACCACGATGCCGTTGGTGGACCCGAGATCCTGGATCGTCGGGGGTGTTCCGGTCCGGATCTCACAGTGCCGGCGGGAGACGCCGGGGTCGTCGATCCGCACATCGGCCTCGGTGCTGCGGCCGAGTACGAGTGTCGGGCGCGAGATCTGGTGGCGGGTGCCGTTGATCTCGATCCAGCGGCGCGTGGCCCCCGGGGCGCCGGGCGCCGCGGGCGCGCCGCCGGGGCGCGCGCCGGGTCCGCCCGGAGGCGGTCCGGGGGGCATGGGCGGGGCGCCGACCGGCGGGTAGCCGTATCCGCCCTGTCCGCCCTGCCCGCTCGGGGCGCCCTGGGGGGAGTCCTGGGAGGTGCTGGAGGCGAGGGTGCGACTGCGGACCCGGTAGAGGCCGGTGTCCAGGTCCTCGGCCTTCTCCAGGTGCACCTTGATGGGGCCCATGAAGCTGTAGCGCTGCTGCTTGGCGTAGTCGCGTACGAGGCCCGCGAGTTCGTCGCCGAGCTGACCGGAGTAGGGGCTCAGGCGCTCGTAGTCGCCGGCGCTGAGCTCCACGATGAAGTCGTTCGGTACGACGGTCCGCTCGCGGTTCCAGATCGTGGCGTTGTTGTCGCACTCGCGCTGGAGGGCGCCGGCGATCTCCACCGGCTGGACCTCGGACTTGAACACCTTGGCGAAGGTGCCGTTCACCAGACCTTCGAGGCGCTGCTCGAAACGCTTCAGGACTCCCATGGGGCACCTCCTCCGTCGTTGTCGCCCTGTACTGCTTACTGATCGTATCCACGCGTGGCGGATTCGGCTGGTTCCCCTTCGCTCCTGCGCGCAGGAGTGTTGGTGCTCACAAGGGATCGTAGGGGTGCGCCAGGGACAGTGTCCCGCACCCGGAGGGGACAGTGGGAGGGGCCGTGCCGGTCGTCGTCAGGGGGGCCGGTGAAAGCGATTTCAATCCGGCCCGTCCGACGTGTTAATGTTTCGACGTCGCCAGGGGAACGGCCCGAAAGGGAAGAACCACTGGGACGCTGCTCGGGCGAGTGGCGGAACGGCAGACGCGCTGGCTTCAGGTGCCAGTGTCCTTCGGGACGTGGGGGTTCAAATCCCCCCTCGCCCACATCGGGGAAGCCCCGATCCGGAATCCGGATCGGGGCTTCTCGCATGTCCGGTCCCGTACGACTTTCGTCGTGCGGGACGCGACGAAAGAGGACGGCGGGCGGGGCGGGCCGGTGTCTAGGGTCGGGCGTGTGGATGCCAAGGCGAGGACGCGTGCGGGCTGGGACTGGCTGAAGGGTCCCGAACCCTGGTCGCGGCGGATGCTGGCGGGGGACCTGACGAGCGCCGCCGTACTGGCGCTGCTCGGCGTCGGCGTGGACGAACTCAGCAACAGCTCCGGACTGAAGACGGGCCTCGGCGTCGTGGCCGTGGTGGCGCTGGTGCTGCTGCGCCGGAGGCTGCCGGCCACCACGCTGGTGGTGGGCGCGGCGGCCAGCGCGCTGCTGCCCGGGGTGTTCCTCGTGACGGTCGTGCTGGGCTGGTCCGCGGGCCGGCGGATCGTCGGCGTGGGGCGGGCGCTCGGCGCGTTCCTGCTGGCCTTCCTCGCGGAGGTCGGCCTCACCCTGGTCGACCAGTGGGCGCAGATGCGGCCGGTGCTGGTGGTCGTCTTCTCCACCCTGCTGTTCCTCGCGGCGACCGTGATGCCGGGTCTGGCCAGCCGCTACTGGCACCAGCGCCGGACCCTGCTGAGCGCGCTCCAGGAGCGCAACGACCGGCTGCTGCGCGAGCGGACGATGGTCGCCGGGCAGGCCCGGCTGCGGGAGCGGCAGCGGATCGCCCAGGACATGCACGACAGCCTGGGCCACCAGCTGGCGCTGATCTCGGTGCACACGGGGGCGCTGGAGGTGGACCCCGCGCTCACCGACCGCCAGCGCGAGGCGGTGGGGGTGCTGCGGCAGGCCTCGGTGGCCGCCATGCACGAGCTGCGCGAGGTCGTCGGGATCCTGCGCGACGGGGTGGAGGCGCCCGCGCCGGTGGAGGAGGCGCAGCCGGCCGCGCGGGGCGTGGCCGGGATCGCCGGGATCGTGGAGGCGGCGCGGGCCGCGGGGACCGACGTACGGCTGGGCACGGCGGGGCAGCCGCGGCCGCTGGTCGCGGCCTGCGACCACGCGGCGTACCGGATCGTGCAGGAGGCGCTGACCAACGCCTACAAGCACGCTCCGGGGTCGCCGATCACCGTGGAGCTGCGTTACGAGGACGACTCGCTGGTGGTGGAGATCGCCAACGGTCCGGCCACCGACCGGGTCCCGGGCGAGGTCGTGTCGGGCGGCCAGGGGCTGACCGGGCTGCGGGAGCGGGCCCGGCTGGTCGGCGGCATGGTGCACGCGGGGGCGACCGAGGACGGCGGGTTCCGGGTGGCGGGCGTGCTGCCGTACGGGACGGAGCCGGCCGGGCTGGTCGAGGACGTGGCGGACGACTTCGGGCAGCGCTCGCAGGCACGGGCGCTGGCGCTGAAGGGCGCGCCGCCGCTGGACTGGGCCGCGCTGGACCGCGAGCTGTCGGTGCCGGTGCGCACCCGGACCGGGGGCGTGGCGATGGGCTGCGGGATCGCCGTCGCGGCGGTGGTGCTGCTGATCATCGTGATGGGGGCCGCGGTGGTGATGCTCGTCGGCTCCGCGAACAAAGCGATGATCGGCAGGACGGAGTACGACGCGGTCCACGTGGGCGAGTCCGAGGAGGCGGTGCGGGGACGGCTGCCGAGCGGGGACAGCGTCCTGACGGCGGGCATGGACCGCAAGGGCCCGCCGCGGCCGGAGGGCTCGGACTGCCTGGCCCTGCTGTCCGGCGACGACTCGGAGTGGTCCGCCGACGACACCGTTTTCCGGTTCTGCTTCAAGGACGGCAAGCTCGTCGACAAGCAGGCGTACCAGGTCAAGCAGTAGGAGCGTGCGGGTGACAGCCAAGGTGATCAGAGTGGTGATCGCTGACGACGAGCCGCTGATCCGCGCGGGGATCAGGATGATCCTGACCTCGGCGCCGGACATCGAGGTCGTCGCCGAGGGAGCCAACGGCCGGGAGGCGGTCGAACTGGCCCTCTCGCACGCCCCGGACGTGGTCCTGCTGGACATCCAGATGCCGGTGATGGACGGGCTGACGGCGCTGGGCGAGCTGGGCCGGGCCGCGCCGGCGGTGCGGGCGCTGATCCTGACCACCTTCGGGGAGAAGGAGAACGTGCTGCGGGCGCTGAGCCAGGGCGGCGCGGGCTTCCTGCTGAAGGACTCGGCGCCGGGTGAGCTGATCGGCGCCGTCCGCGCGGCCGCGGCCGGTGACGCGTACCTCTCGCCCGGGGCGACCCGGCACGTGGTCGACCAGCTGGCCACGGGTCCGGCCGCGGGGCGCGGTGAGGAGGCCCGCCGGAGGGTCGCGGAGCTGAGCGAGCGGGAGCGGGGGGTGCTGGCGCTGCTGGGCGAGGGCTTGTCGAACGCGGACGCCGGGCGCAGGCTCCACATGAGCGAGGCGACCGTGAAGACGTACGTGAGCCGGATCCTCGCGAAGCTGGGCTGCGAGAACCGGGTTCAGGCGGCCCTGCTGGCCAGGGACGCCGGGCTGTAGGTACGGTCTGCCCGGACTTGATCGGCCACGAGGTGGCCGGTGTGGCGCGAACAGGGCGGGGCAGCGCGGATGGTGGCGATACCGGAGCAGTACGCGGCGGCGGGCGGGGCGGCCGGAGCGTCGGGCGGAGCGGGCGTGGTGGGCGTGGCGGTGGAGCCGGCCGCGGGGCGGGACGGCGGGCGGATCCCGCGCGTCGCGGGCTTCGCGCCGCGGAACGTCAGCGGCTCGCCCAGGGAAGCGGGTAAGGCGCTGCGGCTGCGCGTCCCGCGGGCGGCCCACGCGCGGTTCGAGGCGCCCGCCGGGCGGCCGGACGCGGTGCGCGCGGTGGAGGAGTCCAACGTGGGGCGGGTCGCCGAGCTGACCCCGATACGCGTGGGCCGGATGGCCGCGAACCCCTTCGCCTTCCTGCGCGGGGCGGCCGGGCTGATGGCGCACGACCTGTCCGGCGGTCCGGTGACCGGGGTGGGCGCGCAGATCTGCGGTGACGCCCACGCGGCCAACTTCGGCATCTACGGCGACGCGCGCGGCCGGCTCGTGATCGACCTGAACGACTTCGACGAGACCGTCTTCGGTCCGTGGGAGTGGGACGTGAAGCGGCTGGCGACCTCCCTGATCCTCGCCGGACGGGTGGCGGGCGCCTGCGAGGACACCTGCCTGGCGGCGGCCCGGGACGCGGTGGGCGCCTACCGGCGCACCATGCGGCTGCTGGCGAAGCTGCCCGCGCTCGACGCCTGGAACGCGATCGCGGACGAGGAGCTGGTTTCCCACACCGACGCCCGGGACCTGCTCGGGACGCTGGAGCGGGTCTCGGAGAAGGCCCGCAACAACACGTCCGCGAGGTTCGCCGCCAAGTCGACCGAGCTCCTCGCGGACGGCGGGCGCCGCTTCGTGGACGCGCTGCCGGTGCTGCGGCGGGTCGGGGACGGGGAGGCCGCGGCCGTGGCCGCCTCGCTGGGCCCGTACCTGGCGACCCTGTCGGGGGACCGGCTGCCGCTGCTGGCCCGGTACGCGATCCACGACGTGGCCTTCCGCGTCGTCGGTACCGGCAGCGTCGGCACCCGCTCGTACGTGGTGCTGCTGCTGGACCACCGGGGCGAGCCGCTGGTGCTCCAGGTGAAGGAGGCGCGGCCCTCGGTGCTGCTGCCGCACCTGCCCGGGCTGGGCTTCCACGCGCCGGAGGAGGAGCACGAGGGCCGCCGGGTGGTGGCCGGGCAGAAGCGGATGCAGGTGGTCTCCGACATCCTGCTGGGCTGGACCACCGTCGAGGGGCGCCCGTACCAGGTCCGGCAGTTCCGCAACCGCAAGGGCAGCGTGGATCCGGCGGCGCTGGCCGTGGACCAGCTCGACGACTACGGCCGGATGACCGGCGCCCTGCTGGCGCGTGCGCACGCGCACAGCGCCGATCCGCGGCTGCTGGCGGGGTACTGCGGCAAGAACGAGGAGCTGGACGAGGCGATGGCCGCGTTCGCCGTGGCGTACGCCGACCGGAGCGAGGCCGATCACGCGGATCTGGTGGCGGCGGTGCGCTCGGGACGTATCGCGGCGGAGTTCGGGGTCTGAGGGACCGGCCGGGCGGTCCGGGCGGTGGCTGGGGCGGCCCGGGCGGTGGCCGGGCCGTTCGGGCCGGCGCGTTTCACGCGGCCTGCGCGTTTCACGTGAAACATCCCCTACGTTTCACGTGAAACATCCCCTACGTTTCACGTGAAACATGGCCCGGGGCGGGCCGTAGGCTGGCCGGGTGAGCGAGCAGACCGAACCCACCGCCCCCGAAGAGTCCGCCGTCCCCGGTGACGAGCGGCCCGAGGCACGGCTGGAGCGCGCCGTGCGGGCCGCCGAGCAGGCGCTGATCGAGTTCGAGATCGCCGTGGAGACCTTCCGGGTGGAGGTCGAGAACTTCTCCCGGCTGCACCACCAGAAGCTCGGCCCGATGTACTCGCGCCTCGACGAGCTGGACGCCCTGATCGCGGAGGCGAAGGCGGCCCGCACCGGTGATCCGGAGGACCTGCGGCGGGCCCAGGAGGCCCGCTCGCTGGTCATGCCGATGCCCGGCGTGGAGGAGCTGTTCCACGACTGGCTGGACTCGGACGGGATCTCCGACGACGCCGCGGCGATGCTCACCGACCGGTCGGTGCAGCCGCCGCAGCGGGTGCGGCCCACCGAGGAGGTGCGGCGGCTGTACCGGGAGCTGGTCCGCAAGGCCCACCCCGACCTGGCGCAGGACGATGCCGAGCGCACGCGCCGCGACGCCTTCATCGCCCGGGTCAACGCCGCCTACGGGCGCGGTGAGGAGCGGCTGCTGCGCGAGCTCGCCGAGGAGTGGGAGGCCGGCCCGGCGCCCGAGGAGGCGGGGCCGAGCGAGAGCGAGGAGCTGTACGCCCGGCTGGAGTGGCTGGCCCAGCGCAAGGAGCTGCTCTCGCTGGTGGCGAAGGAGCTGGAGGACAGCGCGATCGGCGCCATGCTGCGGATGGCTCCGGACGACCCGGACCGGCTTCTGGAGGAGATCGCGGAGCAGCTGCTGGCGCAGGTCTCCGAGCGCGAGGCGGAGCTGGCGTCGTACACCGCCGGATGAGCCCGGCCCGGCCGCGCAGGCCGGGGCTTCGGATAGGTTGGCAGACCAGATCCGTGAAGAGAGAAGGCGACTGTTATGAACCTCGGACCGCTTCCCTCGGTGGACGCCGCCGCGGTGCCCGCCGAAGGCTTCGTCCTCGACGTCCGTGAGGACGACGAATGGGCGGCCGGGCACGTCGAGGGTGCGCTGCACGTCCCGATGAGCGACTTCGTGGCGCGCTTCGGCGAGGTCACCGAGGCGGTCGCGGACGGGCGTACCGCGTACGTGATGTGCCGGGTGGGCGGCCGTAGCGCGCAGGTCACCCAGTACCTGGTGCGCCAGGGCATCGAGGCCGTGAACATCGACGGCGGGATGCAGGCGTGGGAGCGGGCCGGGCGCCCGATGGTGACGGACACCGGGAACCCGGCCTTCGTGCTCTAGTCCACCGCTCAGGCCAGGGGGTGGGCGGCCAGCAGGTCGCCCAGTGCCTCCTCGTGCGCGGCGGCCGGGCCTAGCTGGAGTTCCAGCTGCTTGGCCCACGCGTGGTAGCGGTGCAGCGGGTAGTCGGTGTCCGCGCCGAAGCCGCCGTGCAGGTGCTGGGCGGTCTGCACGACCCGGCGTACGCCTTCGGAGGCCCAGATCTTGGCGACGGCGACGTCCCCGGCGCTGGGCAGCGGGCCGCCCGCCCCGCCGGTCGCGGCGTCGAGTCGCCAGGCGGCCTGCCAGAGGGTGGCCTCCATGGCGCGCAGGTCGATGTAGCGGTCGGCGGCCTGTACCGCGACGGCCTGGAAGGTCGCCACGGGGAAGCCGAACTGCTCCCGCTTGCCGGTGTACTGACTGGTCATGGTGAGGGCGGCCTCGCCGAGGCCGAGTGCGAGGGCGCAGGTGCCGGTGGCCAGCAGCTGGTGGAGCCGGTCCCAGGCGCCGGGGGCGTCGATCACGTGGGCGGCGGGTGCCCGTACCGCGTCGAGGGTGAGTTCGGCGAGCCGTTCGCCGCTGGTGGAGTACTGGTCGGCGAGCGTGAGGCCCGGGGTGAGCCGCGGCAGGAGGGCCAGGACGGCCTCGCCCCCGCCGCTGTGGGCGGGGACCGCGATCCAGTCGCAGCCGTGGGCCCAGGCCACGGAGGTCTGTACCCCGTCCAGGAGCCAGTCCGGGCCCTCGCGGCGTGCGGTGACGGCGAGTTCGGCGGGGTCGTGGCCGGTGCGGCCGTGCGCGGCCGCGGTGAGGACGACCGTGCCGTTCCCGGCGCCGGGCAGCAGGGCGGCGGTGAGTTCGGGGCTGCCGTGGGCCTGGACGGCCATGGCGGTGGCGCAGTGCTCCAGCAGCGGTACCCGGGCCAGTACCCGGGCCGCCTCGCGCAGCACCAGGCACAGGGCGATGGCGTCGAGGCCGGACCCGCCGTGCTCCTCCGCGAGGACGAGGCCCAGCAGGTCGGAGCCGGCGAGCCGGGCCCACAGCGGCCGGTCGAAGTCGTCCGCGACGGCTCCGGGCGTGAGCGCGGGGCTGGGGACGCCGTCGGGGGCCACGCCGGCGAAGACGGCCCGGGCGGCCTCGACGGCGGCCTGCTGTTCCTCGGTGAAGGTGAAGTCCACTGCCTGTCCTCCTGCGCGCACCGGCTGACGCCCTGATCTGACGGTGCGTCAAGATAGAGCAGCGTGCGGCAATTGGACAGGCCCCGGACGGCCGGCGGGGCTACCGGTCGAAGTCGATCTCCACTTCCTCCGTCAGGGCGTGGGACTGGCAGGCCAGCACGAACCCGGCGTCGGTCTCTTCCGCCTCCAGCGCGAAGTTGCGGTCCATCCGCACCTCGCCGGAGACCACGAAGGCCCGGCAGGTGCCGCACACGCCGCCCTTGCAGGCGTACGGGGCGTCCGCGCGGTTGCGCAGCACGGTGTCCAGCAGGGACTCGCCGTCCTGCACGGGCCAGGTGCCCGAGCGGCCGTCGAGCCGGGCGGTCACCTGGCCGCGGGCCGGAGCCGCAACGGCGCGGACGGGGCCCTGCGGGGCGGTGTCCTCGACGTGGAAGACCTCCTCGTGCACCCGGGTCCGTACGACGCCGAGCGTGCCCAGGGCCCGCTCCGCGCCGGTCACCAGCCCGTAGGGACCGCACAGGAACCAGCCCGTCACCTCCTCCACCGGGAGCAGCGCGGGCAGCAGGGACACCAGCCGGGCCTCGTCGAGCCGGCCGGAGGGCAGACCGGCCTCCTGCTCCTCGCGGGAGAGCACGGTCACCAGCTGGAAGCGGTCGGGGTAGCGGTCCTTGAGGTCGGCCACGTCCTCCAGGAACATCGTCGAGGCGGCCGTGCGGTCGCTGCGCACCAGGCAGAACCGGGCGTCGGGCCGTGCCGCCAGGACCGAGGCGGCGATCGACAGCACCGGGGTGATGCCGCTGCCGCCGACGATCGCCGCGTAGTGCGCGGCCCGCGGGGCGGCGGCGGGCTCCAGCACGAACCGTCCGGCCGGGACCATCACGTCCAGCACGTCGCCGGCGGCCACCTCCTTGTGCGCGAACGTGGAGAACTCGCCGCCCTCCACCAGGCGCACGCCCACCCGCAGTTCGGCCGGGCCAGGGCCGTCGGGGGCCGGGGCGGGGGAGCAGATCGAGTAGGTGCGGCGGACCTCGGTGCCCTCGGAAGGGCGGCGGCGCAGCGTCAGGTGCTGGCCGGGGGCGTGGCGGTAGTCCTCGCGCAGTTCCTCGGGGACCCGCAGGGTCAGGGCCACCGAGTCGTCGGTGAGCCGGTCGACTGCCGCCACCGTCAGCGGGTGGAACGCGCCGTGGCGGGGTGCGGCCATCTACAGCTCCTTGAAGTGGTCGAACGGTTCGCGGCAGGAGACGCAGCGGCGCAGCGCCTTGCACGCGGTGGAGGAGAAGCGGCTGAGCAGTTCGGTGTCGGTCGAGCCGCACTGGGGGCAGCGCACCGACAGGGTCAGCGGTACCGGTCCGCCGGTGGAGTGCGGGCGGGGCGGTGCGATGCCGAACTCGGCCAGTTTGCGGCGGCCTTCGGCGCTGATGTCGTCGGTGGACCAGGCCGGGGACAGCACCGTGGTGACGCGCACCTCGGGGATGCCGTGGCCGGTGAGGACCCGTTCGATGTCGGCGGACATGGCCTCGATGGCCGGACAGCCGGTGTACGTCGGGGTCAGGACCACCTCGGCGTGCCCGTCCTCGTGCATCCGCACGCCGCGCATGACGCCCAGCTCGGCCAGGGTCAGCACGGGCAGTTCCGGGTCGGGGACGGAACCGGCCAGCTCGGCCAGCTCCGCCTCCAGACGGGTGGTCCCGGCCCCGGCGCTCACCACGACGCTCCGGGGTGGCTGCGGTGCAGGTGCTGCATTTCGGCGAGCAGCCGCCCGAACGGCTCCGTGTGCAGCCCCTGGCGGCCGGCTCCGGCGGCCCAGGCGCCCGTACGCGGCCCCTCGGGCAGGGCGAGCCCCGCCCGGTCCAGTACGTCGCCCAGCGCGGCCAGCCAGCGGCCCTCCAGGGCCTCCATGGCGGCCTGGTCCAGGCCGAGTCCCTCGACGGGCAGGAACATCTCCCCGGTGAACTTCCACAGGGCGTCCAGCGCCGTGCGCATCCGGGAACCGCTCTCCTCGGTGCCGTCGCCGAGGCGCAGCGTCCACTGCTCGGCGTGGTCCCGGTGGTAGGCGGTCTCCTTCACGGCCTTGGCGGCGAGCGGGGCGAACGGACCGTCGCCGGCGGCGAGCTCCCCGTACAGCTCGTGCTGGTAGAAGGAGAAGTAGAGCTGGCGGGCGATGGTGTGGGCGAAGTCCCCGTTGGGCTGCTCGACCAGCTGGAGGTTGCGGAAGGAGCGCTCCTCGCGCAGGAAGGCCAGCTCGTCCTCGTCGCCCGCCATGGACAGCAGCAGGCGGGCCTGTCCGAGCAGGTCGAGGGCGATGTTGGCCAGGGCGACCTCCTCCTCCAGGACGGGGGCGTGGCCCGCCCACTCGCCGAGGCGGTGGGAGAGGATCAGCGCGTCGTCGCCGAGGGCGAGGGCTGCCGCGGTGCGGGTGTCGGTGCCGGCGCTCACAGGTGGCGCACCCCCTCGGGGATGTCGTAGAAGGTGGGGTGGCGGTAGGGCTTGTCGGCGGACGGGGCGAAGAACGGGTCCCGCTCGTCCGGCGAGGAGGCGGTGATCTCCGCGGAGGGCACGACCCAGATGGAGACGCCCTCGTTGCGCCGCGTGTAGAGGTCGCGGGCGTTGCGCAGGGCCATCTCCGCGTCCGGGGCGTGCAGGCTTCCCGCGTGCGTGTGCGAGAGGCCGCGGCGCGAGCGCACGAACACCTCCCACAGGGGCCAGTTCTGCGTCATGCCTGTACCTCTCGTCCGGTGCTGGTGTGCTTCGCGGCGTAGGCGGAGGCGGCCTCGCGGACCCAGGCGCCTTCCTCGTGCGCCGTGCGCCGCTGGCTGATCCGCTGTTCGTTGCAGGGGCCGTTGCCCTTGAGGACGTCCCAGAACTCGGCCCAGTCGATGGCGCCGAAGTCGTGGTGGCCGCGCTCCTCGTTCCACTTGATGTCCGGGTCGGGCAGGGTCAGGCCCAGCGACTCGGCCTGCGGGACGGCGATGTCCACGAAGCGCTGGCGCAGCTCGTCGTTGGAGTGGCGCTTGATCTTCCAGGCCATCGCCTGCGCGCTGTGGACCGATTCGTCGTCCGGCGGACCGAACATCATCAGCGAGGGCCACCACCAGCGGTCGACCGCGTCCTGCGCCATGGCGTGCTGGGCCTCGGTGCCCTGCGAGAGGGCGAGGAGCAGCTCGTAGCCCTGGCGCTGGTGGAAGGACTCCTCCTTGCAGATCCGGACCATGGCGCGGGCGTAGGGGCCGTAGGAGCAGCGGCAGATCGGCACCTGGTTGGTGATCGCCGCGCCGTCCACGAGCCAGCCGATGGCGCCGACGTCGGCCCAGGTCAGAGTGGGGTAGTTGAAGATCGAGGAGTACTTCTGCCTGCCCGAGTGGAGCTTGTCGAGCAGCTCGTCGCGGCTGGTGCCGAGGGTCTCGGCGGCGCTGTAGAGGTAGAGCCCGTGGCCCGCCTCGTCCTGCACCTTGGCCATGAGGATCGCCTTGCGGCGCAGCGAGGGCGCGCGGGTGATCCAGTTGGCCTCGGGCTGCATGCCGATGATCTCGGAGTGCGCGTGCTGCGCCATCTGCCGGACCAGGGAGGCGCGGTACTCGTCGGGCATCCAGTCCCGGGGCTCCACGCGCTCGTCGGCCGCCACGGCGGCGTCGAAGTCCGCACGGAGCTGTGCGCCGAGGTCTGCGGACTGCCCGTCCACCGCGCCGTCCACCGTGCCTGACGTGCCCGTTTCCGGGGTCACTGCGACCATCCCGGTCCCCTGTCAGAGTGTGCCGTCCGCCCGACCGACCGATCGTTCGGTTCATCCTCTTCAATGGTGAGACGGCGGCCCGTAGGGTGTCAACCTCTGTGGGCAACCCTGTGGACGCCGGATGATCGGGGCGGGATGGATTCGAACGAGCGCGAGCCTGCGGAAGGAGCCCTTCCGGCAGCCGCTCCGGCGCCGCCCGCACCGCCCCGCGCAGCCGGGATCGCGGGCCTGTCCACGCCCTACCGGGTCCTCGCGGCCCTCGCCCTGGGGGCCGTGGGCGTCGGCGCCTGCCTGCACCTCGGACTGGTCTTCCTGCACGTCGCGCCCGCCAACACCGTCGGCAAGCAGAACGCCAGGCTCGTGGACGGCTGGATCTACCCCGAGTTCGAACAGAACTGGAAGCTCTTCGCCCCCAACCCGCTCCAGCAGAACATCGCCGTGGAGGTCCGCGCCCAGGTCCGCACCGCCGGCGGGGAACTCCTCACCCGCGACTGGCGCGACCTGTCCGCCGAGGACGGCGCGGCGATCCGCCACACCCTGCTGCCGAGCCACACCGAGCAGAACGAGCTCCGCAGGGCCTGGGACTTCTTCACCGGCTCTCACGACGAGGACAACAAGCCCGACGGCGAGCGCGGGGAGCTGGCCGAGCAGTACCTGAAGCGGATCGCCGTGGGCAGGCTGACCGCCGCGACGCCGGGAGCGGAACGGATCGTACGGATCCAGCTGCGCTCGGCGACCCGGTCGGTGGCCGCGCCCTCCTGGAGCGGGGAGAAGACCGACGCCCAGACGTACTACCGGGAGCTGCCGTGGTGGAACGTGTGAGGAGCGCCCTCGCGCGGGCGGTCGCGAAGGCCACCGGACAGGCGCTGGGCCCCTACCAGAGCGCCGTCGTACGCATCGGCTTCGCCGGGACCTGGCTGTTCTTCCTGCTGCGGGAGTTCCCCCACCGGCACGAGCTCTACGGGCCCGACGGGCCCTGGAGCTGGCCGCTCGCCGAGCGGCTGATCGCCTCGAACCGCGCCTTCACGGTCCTGATGTGGTCGGACTCGACGCTGTGGTTCGAGACGGTGTACGCGCTCTCCCTGCTCGCGAGCGTCCTGCTGGTGCTGGGCTGGCGGACACGGGCCGCCTCGGTCCTGTTCATGATCGGGGTGCTGTCGCTGCAGAACCGCAGCGTGTTCATGGGCGACGGCGGGGACAACGTCATCCACCTGATGGCCGTCTACCTCGTGCTGACCCGCTGCGGGCAGGTGTGGTCGCTCGACGCCCGCCGGTCCCGGCTGCGCGGGTCGGCGACCGCGGGGGCCGCCGGGCCGGTGCTGTGGGCGCTGCTGGGCGCCGGGTTCGCGTACGGGGTGGTGAGCGGGCACCTCGGCACGCTCTGGCTCGTGTTCTTCGGGACCCTGTGGACCGGGACGGCGCTGTGGTGGCTCGCCGACCGGTACGAACCCGGGGGCGAGCGGCGCGCGACCCTCGACGTGCTCGCGAACCTGCTGCACAACGCCGGGATGCTGGTGATCACGGCCGAGGTGTGCCTGATCTACGCCACCGCCGGCTGGTACAAGATCCAGGGCTCGCGGTGGCAGGACGGGACCGCGCTGTACTACCCGCTGAGCCTGGACTACTTCACCCCCTGGCCCTGGCTGTCGGAGCTGGTGGCGTCCAGCGGGGCGGTGGTGATGCTGCTGACGTACGGGACCGTGCTGGTGCAGGTGGCGTTCCCGTTCACGCTGTTCAACCGGCGGGTCAAGAACGTGCTGCTGGCGGTGATGATGCTGGAGCACGCCGGGATCGCGGTGCTGCTGGGGCTGCCGTTCTTCTCGCTGGCGATGATCGCCGCCGACGCGGTGTTCCTGCCGACGGGGCTGCTGGTGTGGGTGGGGGCGCGGGTCGTCGCCGTCGCCGGTGGCCTGCGGCGCTGGTCCCCGCCCCGCCCTTCCACCGTTCCCCGGGGCTGCGCCCCGGACCCCCTGGGGGCTCCGCCCCCAGACCCCCGGGCTTAGGGTCGGGGCATGGGTGAGCAGCAGGGTGCCGGGGACGACGTACAGCGGCAGTGGCGGGAGTGCGCCGAGCGCAGCGACGTCGTGCTGCTCGACGGGTTCCACGCGCTGAAACACGCCCTGCGGTTCGGGGCGGAGGTGCTGGCCGTCATCGCCGACGAGCCCGGGCGGGTGCGGGAGCTCGCCGCCGGACTGGCGCCCGACGTGGAGGAGGCGGTGGCGCGGCTGGTGCGGCAGGGGGCGCTCAAGGAGCTGCTGCCCCGGACGCACCCCACCGGGGTCGCAGCGCTCGCCGTACGGCCCGGTCGGGAGGCCGGACGGGCCGCGCTGGCACGGATGCCCCGGCCCGCCCCCGTGGTGCTGCTCGACAACCCCCGTAACCTCGGCAACGTGGGCGCCGTCGTCCGCCTCGCCGCCGGCTTCGGGGCCACCGGCGTGGTGACCCGGGGCGACCTCGACCCCTGGCACCCCAACGTGGTCCGCGCCGGCGCCGGACTGCACTACGCGACCACCGTGGACCGGCTGGAGCTGGAGGAGCTCCCGCCGGGCCCGGTGTACGCGCTCGACCCGGAGGGCGAGGACATCCGTGCCCTCGCCCTCCCGGACGACGCCCTGCTCGCCTTCGGCTCCGAACGGCACGGGATCTCGCCCGAACTGCGCGCCCGGGCGGACCACCTGGTGTCACTGCCGATGCGTCCGCAGGTGTCCAGCTACAACCTGGCCACCAGCGTGGCCATGACCCTCTTCCACTGGGGCGGCCCCAAGGCCTGAGCCACTAGGCGCAAGACACGTCCTAGCCCTGGCGGCGGACCTCCACCACGCGGAAGCGGTTGGCGACGAAGGCGCCGTCGCACAGCGCCGCGTTGGCGGCCGGGTTGCCGCCGGAGCCGTGGAAGTCGGAGAAGGCCGCGGTCTGGTTCACGAAGACCCCGCCCGTCAGGTTCAGCGACAGCTGCGCCGACTCCTCCAGGCAGACCTCCTCGATCGCCCGCTCGGTGTCCCCGGACGTGGTGTACGCGCCCACGGTCATCGCGCCCTTCTCCCGCACCGTACGGCGCAGCAGGTCGAGGGCGTCCGCGGTGGAGTCCACCGCCACCGCGAAGGAGACCGGGCCGAAGCACTCGGACAGGTAGGCCGCCTCCGGGTCCGGCTTGCCGGCGTCCAGCTTCACGATCACCGGGGTGCGCACGACCGCGTCGGGGAACTCGGGGTTGACCACCTCGCGGGAGGCCAGCGCGACCTCGCCGAGGCCGGCCGCCGCCTCCAGCCGGGCCTTGACGTCCGGGTTGACCAGCGCGCCCAGCAGGGCGTTGGCGCGGGTGTCGTCGCCCAGCAGCCCGCCGACCGAGGCGGCGAGGTCGGCGACGACCTCGTCGTAGGACTTGTGGCCGGCGTCGGTCTCGATGCCGTCGCGGGGGATCAGCAGGTTCTGCGGGGTGGTGCACATCTGGCCGCTGTACAGGGAGAGGGAGAACGCCAGGTTGGAGAGCATGCCCTTGTAGTCGTCGGTGGAGTCGACGACGACCGTGTTGACGCCTGCCTTCTCCGTGTAGACCTGGGCCTGGCGGGCGTTGGTCTCCAGCCAGTCGCCGAACTCGGTCGAACCGGTGTAGTCGACGAGCTTGATCTCGGGGCGGACGGCCAGGGTCTTGGCGATGCCCTCGCCGGGCCGCTCGACGGCCAGGGCCACCAGGTTCGGGTCGAAGCCCGCCTCGGCCAGGACCTCGCGGGCCACCCGCACGGTCAGTGCCAGAGGCAGCACGGCGCGCGGGTGCGGCTTGACCAGGACGGCGTTGCCGGTGGCCAGGGAGGCGAACAGGCCCGGGTAGCCGTTCCAGGTGGGGAAGGTGTTGCAGCCGATCATCAGCGCGATGCCGCGCGGCACGGCCGTGAAGGTCTTGCCGAGCTCCAGCGGGTCCTTCTTGCCCTGCGGCTTCGACCAGGCGGCCTGTCCGGGAACCCGGGTCTGCTCCTCGTACGCGTAGGCCACCGCCTCCAGGCCGCGGTCCTGCGCGTGCGGGCCGCCCGCCTGGAAGGCCATCATGAAGGCCTGGCCGCTGGTGTGCATGACCGCGTGCGCGAACTCGTGGGTGCGGGCGGAGATGCGGGCGAGGATCTCGATGCAGACCAGGGCGCGGGTCTCGGGACCGGCGTCGCGCCAGGCGGCGATGCCGGCCTTCATCGCGGGGAGCAGCACGTCGGGGTCGACGTGCGGGTACTCGACGCCCAGCTCCGGGCCGAACGGAGAGACCTCGCCGCCGGTCCAGCCGTCGGTGCCGGGCTGACCGAGGTCGAACCGGGTGCCGCGGACGGCCTCGAAGGCGGCGAGCCCGTCGGCCGGGGCGCTCTCCCCGTAGGCCTTGGGGTGCTCGGGGTGCGGGGACCAGTAGGCGCGGCTGCGGATGGCATCCAGCGCCTGGTCCAGGGTGGTCCGGTGCTTCTCGGAAAGCTGGGGGACGGTGAGCTCGGCGGCCATCAGGGACCAACTCCTCGTTGAGCCGGGCGGGATCAGGCTGGTTCGCAGACTGGGATCCAGGCTGGAGACAGGCTGGGATCGGGCTGGGGCGGGTGAAGAAGAGCAGACTGGAGTTAGAGTAACCGAACGATCGGTCGGTACAAGAGGGCCCGGCGGACCTGTGGACAACCGCGTGCGGGAGGATCAGGACATGACAGCAATCGAGCGGGCTCGCACTGTGGCGGTCATCGGCGCCGGAACCATGGGCCAGGGCATCGCCCAGGTCGCTCTCCTCGCAGGTCATCCCGTACGCCTCTACGACTCCGTGCCCGAGCGGGCCCGCGAGGCCGTCCAGACCGTGGCCGGCCGGGTCGAGCGGCTCGTCGCCAAGGGACGGCTGGACCGGGCCGAGGCCGACGACGCCGTCGGCCGGCTCGACGCCGCCGGGACCCTGACCGGACTCGCCTCCGCCGCCCTGGTGATCGAGGCGATCGTCGAGGACGTCACCGTCAAGCGCGAGCTGTTCGCGGCCCTCGAAGGAGTGGTTTCGCCGGACGCGCTGCTGGCGACCAACACCTCCTCCCTCTCCGTCACCGAGCTCGCCGCCGGCCTCGCGCACCCGGGCCGCTTCCTCGGCCTGCACTTCTTCAACCCGGCCCCGCTGCTCCCCCTCGTCGAGGTGGTCAGCGGCCACGCGACCGACCCGGACGCCGCCGAGAGCGCGTACCGCACGGTCCTGGGCTGGGGGAAGACGCCGGTCCGCTGCGCCGACACCCCCGGCTTCATCGTCAACCGGATCGCCCGCCCCTTCTACGCCGAGGCCTTCGCGGTGTACGAGGAGCGGGGCGCCGACCCCGCGACCATCGACGCCGTGCTGCGCGAGAGCGGCGGCTTCAGGATGGGGCCCTTCCAGCTGACCGACCTGATCGGCCAGGACGTCAACGAGGCCGTCACCCGCTCCGTCTGGGACTCCTTCTTCCGGAGCCCCAAGTTCACCCCCTCGCTCGCCCAGCGCCGCCTGGTCCAGGCGGGTCGCCTCGGCCGCAAGTCCGGCCACGGCTGGTTCTCCTACGCCGAGGACGCGCAGGCCCCCGCCCCGCACACGGCCGGCCCCGAGGAAGCGCCGGAGAAGGTCACCGTCGTCGGCGACCTGGGCCCGGCCGCCGTGCTGGCCGACCTCATGGAGGAGGCCGGGATCGCGGTCACCGCCACGGGGCACGGGGGCCCGTACATCCAGCTGCCCGGGGAGGGCCAGCTGGTGCTCGCGGACGGCAAGACCTCGGTCGAGTTCGCCGACGTCGTCTACTTCGACCTCGCGCTCGACTACCGCGACGCCACCCGGATCGCGCTGTCCGCCAGCGCGGACACCAGCGAGCGCACCCTCGCCGAGGCGGTCGGCCTGTTCCAGAAGCTCGGCAAGGAGGTCTCCGTCATCGGAGACGTCCCGGGCATGATCGTGGCCCGTACCGTCGCGATGCTGATCGACCTCACCGCCGACGCCGTGGCGCGCGGGGTGGCCTCCGCGCAGGACATCGACACCGCGATGCGGCTCGGCGTGAACTACCCGCTCGGCCCCGCCGAATGGCACGACCGGCTCGGCCGCGACTGGGCGTACGACCTGCTGCACCACCTCGACGAACGGTGTCCGGGCGGCCGCTACGCGCCGTCGCTGGCCCTGTTCAAGCTGGGCTACGAGGCCGGCGAGGACGAGGACGGGGAAGAGGAGGGGACCGAGTGACCACGGCCAGGCGGGACACCTACACCCCGGAGACGCTGCTGTCCGTCGCCGTGCAGGTCTTCAACGAGCGCGGCTACGACGGCACCTCGATGGAGCACCTCTCCAAGGCCGCCGGGATCTCCAAGTCCTCGATCTACCACCACGTCGCGGGCAAGGAGGAGCTCCTCCACCGCGCCGTCAGCCGGGCCCTGGACGGACTGTTCGGGATCCTGGAGGAGCCGGGCGCCGTACGCGGCCGCGCGGTCGCGCGCGTCGAGTACGTCACGCGCCGCACGGTCGAGGTCCTGGTCGCGGAACTGCCGTACGTCACCCTGCTGCTGCGGGTGCGCGGCAACACCCGCACCGAGCGCTGGGCCCTGGAGCGCCGCCGCGAGTTCGACCACCAGGTCGCGGAGCTCCTCAAGGCGGCCGCCGCCGACGGGGACCTGCGCGCCGACGTGGACATCCGGCTCGCCACCCGCCTGCTGTTCGGCATGGTGAACTCGCTGGTCGAGTGGTACCGGCCGCATCCCGGCACCACCCCCGACCAGCTCGCCGACGCGGTGGTCAGCATGGCCCTGGACGGCCTGCGCACCAAGGCCGCGTAACCCGTCCGGCCCAGTCGTCCGGCCCAGTCGTCCGGCCCGGCCGTCCGGCCCCGCTCAGTCCTCCGCGAGGGCGGGGCCGCCGGACGGGCCCGGGTCCAGCAGATCCGTTTCCTCGAACACCAGCAGCGTGCGCGTGGACAGCACCTCCGGGATGGCCTGGAGGCGGGTCAGCACCAGTTCCCGCAGCGTGCGGTTGTCCGGCGTGTGGACCAGCAGCAGCACGTCGAAATCCCCGCTGACCAGCGCGATGTGCGCCGCCCCCGGCAGCTCCCGCAGCTTCTCGCGCACCGTCCGCCAGGAGTTCTGGACGATCTTCAGCGTGATGTACGCGGACGCGCCCTGACCCGCGCGCTCGTGGTTGACCCGGGCGGTGAAGCCGCGGATCACCCCGTCGTCGATCAGCCGGTTGATCCGCGCGTAGGCGTTGGCCCGGGAGACGTGCACCTGCTCCGCCACGGACCGTATCGACGCGCGGCCGTCCGCCTGGAGCAACCGCATGATCGAACGGTCGATGGGATCCAGGGGGCGCGGCGGTACCGGTGGGCCTGAAGGTGCGCCCCCCGGTGGGACCGGTGCGGAACCCGCTCCGGCCATTTGTTCATCCGGCATTGCCCACTGCCTCCCTCTGCTGGACGTCCTGCACCCATCCCAGGGCCCCGCCGCCACTTTGTCCACAGCCTGGAGCCGCCTGTAGCCAAATTGCGCCAACGACCGAACAATCGGTTGGTGAGGCGCCTCACACCCGGTGGCGCCCCCAGTCCCGCTTCCCACGAGGAGGTGTACGCCGCCATGACGGTCCAAGAGCTGCCCGGTGCCGGTGCGCCGCACCGTGTCACCCCGCCGCCCGCCTGGAGGCCCCGCATGGAGGCCGCCCCCCTGCTGCCGGACCCCGAGCCCTACCGGGTGCTGGGCACTCCGGCGGCGGAGGAGCTCGATCCGGCGCTCATGCGCCGGTACTACGCCGAGCTCGTCCGGGGCCGCCGCTACAACGCGCAGGCCACCGCGCTGACCCGACAGGGCCGTCTCGCCGTGTACCCCTCCACCGTCGGGCAGGAGGCCGCCGAGATCGCGGCCGCGCTGGTCCTGGAGGAGCAGGACTGGCTCTTCCCGAGCTACCGCGACACCCTCGCGGCCGTGGCGCGCGGACTGGACCCCGTACAGGCCCTGACGCTGCTGCGCGGCGACTGGCACACCGGGTACGACCCCCGCGAGCACCGCATAGCCCCCCTGTGCACCCCCCTCGCCACCCAGCTGCCGCACGCGGTGGGCCTGGCGCACGCCGCGCGGCTGCGCGGCGACGAGGTCGTCGCGCTCGCCATGGTCGGCGACGGCGGCACCAGCGAGGGCGACTTCCACGAGGCGCTGAACTTCGCGGCCGTCTGGCAGGCCCCGGTGGTCTTCCTCGTCCAGAACAACGGCTTCGCGATCTCCGTCCCGCTCGCCAAGCAGACCGCCGCGCCCACCCTCGCCCACAAGGCCGTGGGCTACGGCATGCCCGGCCGGCTGGTCGACGGCAACGACGTCGCCGCGATGCACGAGGTCCTCACCGAGGCGGTGAAGCGGGCCCGCACGGGCGGCGGACCGACCCTGATCGAGGCCGTCACCTACCGGATGGAGGCCCACACGAACGCCGACGACGCCACCCGCTACCGCACCGACGCCGAGGTCGAGGCCTGGAAGGCGCACGACCCGGTACAGCTGCTGGAGCGCGAGCTGACCGCGCGCGGGATCCTCGACGAGGAAGGCATCCGGGAGGCGCGCGACGCGGCCGAGGCGATGGCGGCGGACCTGCGCGAGCGGATGAACGCCGATCCCGTGACGGACCCGATGGACCTCTTCGCACACGTCTACGCGGAGCAGACCGGCCGGCTGCGCGAGCAGGCCGCCATGCTGCGCGCCGAGCTGGAAGCGGAGGGAGAGTGATGACGACCGTTGCCGCGAAGCCCGCGACGATGGCGCAGGCCCTCACCCGTGCCATGCGCGACGCGATGGCCGAGGACCCCACCGTCCACGTGATGGGCGAGGACGTCGGCGCGCTCGGCGGGGTGTTCCGCATCACCGACGGGCTCGTGAAGGAGTTCGGCGAGGACCGCGTCACGGACACCCCGCTCGCCGAGGCCGGAATCCTGGGCACCGCCGTGGGCATGGCCATGTACGGGCTGCGCCCGGTCGTGGAGATGCAGTTCGACGCGTTCGCCTACCCGGCCTTCGAGCAGCTCCTCTCGCACGTGGCGAAGATGCGCAACCGCACCCGCGGCAAGATGCCGCTGCCGATCACCATCCGCGTGCCCTACGGCGGCGGGATCGGCGGCGTCGAGCACCACTGCGACTCCTCCGAGGCCTACTACACGGCCACCCCCGGGCTCACCGTCGTGACCCCGGCGACGGTCGAGGACGCGTACGGGCTGCTGCGCGAGTCGATCGCCAGCGACGACCCGGTGGTCTTCCTGGAGCCCAAGCGGCTCTACTGGTCCAAGTCGCAGTGGTCGCCGGAGGCCCCCGCGGCCGTCCCGGGCATCGGCAAGGCCCTGGTCCGCCGGGCCGGTACGAGCGCCACCCTGATCACGTACGGCCCCTCGCTGCCGGTCTGCCTGGAGGCGGCCGAGGCGGCCCGCGAGGAGGGCTGGGACCTGGAGGTCGTCGACCTGCGCTCCCTCGTCCCCTTCGACGAGGAGACCGTCGTCGCCTCCGTACGCCGCACCGGGCGCGCGGTCGTGGTCCACGAGGCCGGAGGCTTCGGCGGACCGGGCGCGGAGGTCGCCGCCCGCGTGTCGGAGCGCTGCTTCCACCACCTGGAGGCGCCGGTGCTGCGCGTGACCGGCTTCGACATCCCGTACCCGCCGCCGATGCTGGAGAAGCACCATCTGCCCGGTGTGGAGCGGATCCTGGACGCCGTGGCCCGCCTGCAGTGGGAGAACTGATGCCGCAGGTCATGGAATTCAAGCTGCCCGACCTCGGCGAGGGCCTGACCGAGGCCGAGATCGTGCGGTGGCTGGTGGCGGTGGGCGACGTCGTCGCCATCGACCAGCCGGTCGTCGAGGTCGAGACGGCCAAGGCGATGGTGGAGGTGCCCTGCCCGTACGGCGGTGTCGTCACCGCCCGGTTCGGTGAGGAGGGCGAGGAGCTGCCCGTCGGCGCCCCGCTGATCACCGTGGCGGTGGGGGTGCAGTCGGCGCCCGCCGGGGCCGTGGAGTCCGCGGGGGCGGAGGCCGAGAAGGGCTCCGCCGACGCGCCCCGGCCGCTGATCGGGTACGGCTCGGACCACTCGCGCCCGGCGCGTCGGCGGCGGGTGCGACCCGTCACCGCCGCGGTGTCGGCTCCGGCTCCGGCTCCGGTCGCTCCGGCTCCGGTCGCTCCGGCTCCGGTCGCTCCGGCTCCGGTCGCTCCGGCTGCGGTCGCTCCGGCTGCGGTCGCTTCGGTGGTGGCCGCCGGGCCCGTGCCCGTGATCTCGCCGCTCGTGCGCAAGCTGGCCCGGGACAACGGGGTCGACCTGCGGGCGCTGCGCGGGTCCGGGCCGGAGGGCCTGATCCTGCGGGCCGACGTGGAGGCTGTGCTCCGGGCTCCCGAGCCCGCTCCCGTGGCGGTGCCGGTGGCGGTGGCCGCGCAGGGCGAGCGGATCCCGCTCAAGGGGCTGCGCGGCGCCGTCGCCGAGAAGCTGTCGCGCAGCCGCCGGGAGATCCCGGAGGCCACCTGCTGGGTCGACGCGGACGCCACCGAGCTGATGGCGGCGCGGGCCGCGATGAACGCCGTGGACGGGCCGAAGATCTCGGTGCTCGCGCTGCTGGCGCGGATCTGCACGGCCGCGCTGGCCAAGTTCCCCGAGCTCAACTCGACGGTCGACCTCGCCGCCAACGAGATCGTCCGGCTCCCGTCCGTGCACCTGGGCTTCGCCGCACAGACCGAGCGCGGGCTGATGGTCCCGGTGGTCCGGGACGCCCACACGCGCAGCCCGGAGTCCCTGTCGGCGGAGTTCGCCCGGCTGACCGAGCTGGCCCGGGCGGGGAAGCTGGCCCCGTCGGACCTGACCGGCGGGACCTTCACCCTGAACAACTACGGGGTCTTCGGGGTCGACGGCTCCACGCCGATCATCAACCACCCCGAGGCGGCGATGCTCGGTGTGGGCCGGATCATCCCGAAGCCGTGGGTCCACAAGGGGGAGCTGGCCGTGCGTCAGGTCGTGCAGCTGTCCCTGACCTTCGACCACCGCGTCTGCGACGGCGGGGCGGCCGGCGGGTTCCTGCGGTACGTGGCCGACTGCGTGGAGAACCCGGCCGTGCTGTTGCGCGGGCTGTAGGGGGCGCCGGGTACCGGGTGCCGGTGGGGGCGGGGGTGTGCCGCTGCGCGGGCTGCTCCCCGCCCCGCCCTTCGCCCGTTCCCCGGGGCTGCGCCCCGGACCCCCTGGGGGCTCCGCCCCTGACCCCGCGCCTCAAACGCCGGCGAGGCTGGAAGAACGGGGCTCCGCCCCGGTGCGCTCAATCGCCGCGCGGGCTGGAATTCGCGCAGCGAATTTCCAGCCCCGCCGGCGCCTGAGGCGCGGGGTCAGGGGCGGAGCCCCTGGGAACGGGGGAAGGGCGGGTAGGGGAACGCTCCGCGCAGCGGTGCCTGCGGCCCGTCGCGGACCCGCGCAGCGGCGCCCGGCCCCGCGGCCCCCCGCGCCCGCCCGGTTCAGAGCGTCAGCAAGAGCTTGCCCACGTGGGTGCTGGCTTCGAGGACGCGGTGGGCTTCCGGGGCCTGGGCGATGGGGTAGGTGGCGTGGACCACCGGGTGGACCCGGCCGGCCGCGATCAGGGGCCAGACGTGTTCCCGGACGGCCGCCACGATGGCCGCCTTCTCCTCCAGCGGCCGGGCGCGCAGCGACGTCGCCGTGATGGCCGCCCGCTTGGCGAGCAGCGTGCGCAGGTCCAGCTCCGCCTTCACCCCGCCCTGGAGGCCGATCACCGCGAGCCGGCCGTTCGTGGCCAGCGCGTCCAGGTTCCGCGCGAGGTACTTCGCGCCCATGATGTCCAGGATCACGTCCGCCCCGGCCCCGCCCGTCGCGGACCGCAGCTCCTCCACGAAGTCCTGCTCGCGGTAGTCGATCAGGACGTCCGCGCCCAGTTCCGCGCAGCGCGCCAGCTTCTCCTTGCCGCCCGCGGTCACCGCGACCCGTGCCCCGACGGCCTTGCCCAGCTGGATCGCCATGGTGCCGATGCCGCTGGAGCCGCCGTGCACCAGGAGGGTCTCGCCCGGACGCAGGCCCGCCACCATGAAGACGTTCGACCACACCGTCGCGACGACCTCCGGCAGCGCGGCCGCCGTCACCAGGTCCACGCCCTCCGGGACCGGCAGCAGCTGCCCCGCCGGGACGGCGACCCGCTGCGCGTACCCGCCGCCGGACAGCAGGGCGCACACCTCGTCGCCCACCGCCCAGCCGGACACGCCCGGTCCGAGCTCGACGATCCGGCCGGAGCACTCCAGACCGGGATGGGGGGAGGCGCCCGGCGGCGGGTCGTAGAAGCCCTGGCGCTGCAGGACGTCGGCGCGGTTCACGGCGCTCGCCACGACCTCGACGAGCACCTCCCCCTCGCCCGCCACCGGATCGGGTACTTCGGCCCAGACCAGGGCCTCTGGGCCGCCGGGCTGCTCGATCGTGATCGCATGCATGGCCCGGAATCTACCGGTGCTACTCGGCCGGGCCCAGGGTGACCTGGGGGCCGACCGGGGGAGCCGCCCGGACGATGGTGATCAGCCGGTCCGTCAGCTGGAGCGGGCTCGCGTGCGGGTCGTCGTACGGCAGGAGCCGGTGCCCGCGCAGGACGCTGACGACGAGGTCGCCGGTGTCGCGGACGCTGCGTCCCACCTCCGACTTGTTGACGGGCCGTTCGACCAGATCCAGGCCGCTGCCCTGGTGGATCAGGTCCTCCATCACGGTGCCCGCGCTGGGGCTGAGCACCGACAGGCCCAGCAGCCGGCCCGCCGCGCTGGCGCTCGTGATGACGGCGTCCGCGCCGGACTGCTTCAGCAGCGGCGCGTTCTCCTCTTCGCGGACGGCCGCCACGATCTTCGCGCCGCGGTTGAGCTGCCGCGCCGTCAGGGTGACGAGTACGGCAGTGTCGTCGCGCTGGGTGGCGATGATGATCTGACGGGCCTTCTGGAGCTCGGCCCGCAACAGCACTTCGGAACGGGTGGCGTCGCCGATGACCCCCGTGAAGCCCTCCGAGTTGGCGATGTCGATCACCTTGGCGCTGGGGTCGACGATGACGACCTGCTCCCTCGGGAGTCCGGTCGACAGCAGCGTCTGCAGGGCGGAACGGCCCTTGGTGCCGAAGCCGACGACGACCGTGTGCTCACGCAAGTTGTTCCTCCAGCGGTTGAGCCGCCACTCTTCGCGGGTGCGTTCGGTCAGCACCTCCAGGGTGGTGCCGACCAGGATGATCAGGAACAGCACGCGCAGCGGGGTGATCAGCAGGACGTTGACCAGCCGCGCGCTGTCGCTGTAGGGGACGATGTCGCCGTAGCCCGTGGTCGAGAGGGTCACGGTGGCGTAGTAGACGCAGTCGAGGAAGTCGACGTCCTCGTTGGCGTTGTCGTGGTAGCCCTCGCGGTCGAGCCAGACGATCAGGACCGTCAGGCACAGCACGAACAGGGCCATCAGCAGTCGCCGGGTGACCTGCCGCAGCGGCTTCTCGACCACCCGCTTGGGCAGTTTGACGCGGCGTGAGACGAGTTTCTCGTCGGCGCCGCGCGCCATGGCGTCCTGGCCGTGAAGTTTCACGTGAAACATCCCCCCGAAGCCCAGGGCAGGTCCAGGATCTCCAGCTCCTGCCCCGAACGCGCCCCGTGCGGCGGTACGACGGCCAGCGCGTCGGCGCCCGCCACCCCGCGCAGCATCGCGGGGCCGTTGTACCGCAGCGGTACGGCGTGTTCGTCAGTCAGCAGTACCGGCACGAGCCGGGTGTCGTACGGGTGGCCGGGCACGTCGCCCTCCACCGGAACGGTGTAGCGGGGCCGCTGGCGGCGGCCGGCGAGGGCGCGCAGCAGCGGCTCGGCGAGCGTGAGCAGCCCGGACACGGCGGCGAGCGGGTTGCCGGGCAGGCCGACCACGTGGCGGGCCCACTCCCGGTCGCCGATGCGGGCCAGCAGCATCGGGTGCCCGGGGCGCACGGCGACCCCGTCCACGAGCAGCTCGGCCCCGGCGCGTTCCAGGACGGGGTGGACGTGGTCCACGGGGCCGGAGGCGGTGCCGCCGGTGGTGACGACCACGTCGGCGGCGGAGGAGGTGACGGCCTGCAACAGGGCCTCCGCCCCGGCCGGGTCGTCGCCGAGCCGGCGCGTGCCGATGACGTCGGCGCCGAGCCGGGTGATCCAGGGGCCGAGCATGGGGCTGAGGGCGTCCCGGATCAGGCCGTCGTGCGGGCGGCCCTCGGTGAGCAGTTCGTCCCCGAGGACCAGGATCTCCACGCGGGGCCGGGGGCGGGTGACCAGCTCGTCGTACCCGGCGGCCGCGGCGAGGCCGAGCACCGCGGGGGTGACGAGGGAGCCCACGGGCAGCAGCAGGTCGCCCGAGCGGCACTCCTGGCCGCGCGGGCGGATGTCCTGACCGGTGTTCACGGGCCTGTCGGAGTAGAGCTGGCCGCCGGACGCGCGGGCGTGCTCGCTGCGGATCACGGCGGTGGTGTCGGCCGGGACGCGGGCGCCGGTGGCGATCCGTACGGCCTCGCCGTCGGCGAGCGGCGCGGGCGGCTCGTCACCGGCGAGGATCCCGTCCCCGGGGCGGACGCGCCAGGGCCCGGGACCGGCGACGGCCCAGCCGTCCATGGCCGAGGTGTCGAAGGACGGCAGGTCGCTGAGGGCTTCGAGCGGTGCGGTCAGCACCTCGCCGAGCGCGTCCGCGAAGGGCACCCGGTGGGTGCGGGCCGGCACGGAGGTGCCGGCCCGGGCCGCGGTCTCGCGGGCGCGCAGCCAGGGGGCGGCACGGTGGCCGCCTGCGCCGCCGGTGTCGGGGGTGCGGCTGACCAGGGCGAGGGCCTCGTCCAGGGCGCCGTCGGCGTCGGTACGGGTCATCCGGAGCCGGTCTCCTCGGGGTGTGGGGGCTGGGCTTCGGCGGCCCAGCGCAGCGCCAGCTCGGCGGCCTTGCGGGAGGCCTCGGCGACGGCCAGGGCGGGGTCCGCGCCGGTGGCCTCGGCACGGGCGGCCGCGTAACCGACGAGGAACGTCGTCAGCGGTGCCGCGGGCCGGGCCACACCGTGGGCGGCGTCACGGGCGAGGTCGAGCAGGGTCGCGACGTCGACGGGGACGTCGTCGATCCCGAGTTCGTTCTTGGCAGCGGTGATCCAATGCTCCAGCACGTTCCCATGCTCCCTGATCCGGGCGCGGGCCGCTGCCAGGTCCTCCCAGGTGTCGCAGTCGAAGGAAGCGAGTGGCTCAGCGGCGCCGATCCTGGCCAGATCCAGCTCCTTGGTGAGGGCGCGCAGCGGGAGGCCGTGCAGGGTGCCGTGCTCGGTGGCGAGCAGGGCGATCTCGCGGCGGAGGGGCTCCGCGCGGTAGGCCGCGACGAGGGGCTGGTCCCGGCCGTCGGCGTCCCGCAGGACCGCGCCGTCGGTGTTCGCGGCGTCGGCCGCGGTGAGCAGGGCGTGGACGGTGTCCCGGTCGAGGAAGGGAAGGTCGGCGGAGAGTACGAGGACCAGCGGGGCGGTGGTCCGGCGGACACCGGCGTCCAGCGCGGCCACCGGGCCGCCGCCGGGCGGTTCCTCGCGGGTCCAGTGGACGGGACGGCCCGTCGCCCTGCGGGTGCCGACCACGACGGTCTCGGCGGCGTCGGGGCAGGCCGCCAGGACCCTGTCGAGGAGGGTGCGGCCGCCGACGTGGAGGGTGGGTTTGTCGGCTCCGCCGAGGCGCCGGGCGGCGCCGCCGGCCAGGACGATGGCGTCGTAGCTCATGCCCTTGAGTATGCGTGGGGTGTCTGGGGGGCGTCGGGGTCGACTTACCCGGGGCTTACGCCGTGGCCGGGCCGGTGCGGGTGCCGCTGCGCGGAGCTGCTCCCCGCCCCGCCCTTTCTCCGTTTCCCGGGGCTGCGCCCCGGACCCCCTGGGGGCTCCGCCCCCAGACCCCCGCGCCTCAAACGCCGGCGGGGCTGGGGGGTGGGGCTGGGCCCTGACCCCCGCGCCTCGAACGCCGGCGGGGCTGGATTCGCTGCGCGGAATCCAGCCCCGCCCCGCCCCGCGGGAACTACAGGTACGGGCCCGAGCGGACCGCGCCGTGGGGGCCGTCTTCGTCGTCGTCGTGGGTGCTGCCCGGCGGGAGGGCTCGGCGCATCTGTTCCAGTTGGGCCCGCGCCGCCATCTGCTGCGCGAACAGGGCCGTCTGGATGCCGTGGAAGAGACCCTCCAGCCAGCCCACCAACTGCGCCTGCGCGATCCGCAGTTCGGCCTCGGAGGGCACTGCTTCCTCCGTGAAGGGGAGGGAGAGGCGCTCCAGTTCCTCCACCAGCTCCGGCGCCAGGCCGTCTTCGAGTTCCTTGACCGACGCCGCGTGGATGTCCTTCAGACGGACCCGGCTGGCCTCGTCCAGAGGTGCTGCGCGGACTTCTTCCAGAAGTTGCTTGATCATGCTGCCGATGCGCATGACCTTGGCGGGCTGTTCGACCATCTCCGTCACCGGGACCTCGCGCGACTCGTCATCGGTGCCGCCGACCGCCGTCCCGTCCTGGCCCACGATCAGCACGTGCGGGGGGCTGTCCTGCGACCGTTCACTCCTCGGCATCTCCATGCCGTCATTCTCTCGCACACCTGCGTTCTCACACGGTGTGCCCCCGCACGGGCGTGATCCACCCTGTGCGGGGGCGCCAACGTCATCCGGCCGCCCGGCGGGCCAGTGCGCCGCTCGACCTGGTGACCAGCGCGGCCAGCAGCGCCGCGCCCAGCGGGACGAGGACCAGCAGGCCGGCCAGCGTGTCCCACGGCACCGCGATCGGGACGTACAGCTCGGTGTCGCGCCCCGAGGTGTAGCCGCTTTCGAGGGCGTACTCGATGAGCCGCCGCTGTTCCCGTTCCTGGGTGAGGCGGAGTCCGACCGCAGGCAGGATGCCCGCCGCCGATCCGAGGACCACGCCCATCAGGGCCACCACCCCGCACTGGAAGCCGCTGAGGGTGCGCCGTACGCGCGGGGCCGCGCCGACGGCCGCGAGGGTCTTCAGGTCGGCTTCGGAGTCCGCCTGGGCCAGGCCCGTCGCGATCCCGGCGGCGCCGATGGTGACGAGTCCCGCGAAGACGCTCAGGGCGAGCAGGCCCAGGGTGTGCTGCTCCTGGTAGCCCTCCTCGATCCTGACCTCGGCGTCCGCGCCCATCCGGTCGATCTCGCCGTCCAGCCGCTGCCGCTCCGCGGTGCCGGCCTTCCGGTCGAGGCTGAAGTAGGCGCCGGCCGGGGCCGTCGCCAGGCCGGCGGCCCGGGCGGCGGCGGGCGGCAGGACCAGGTCGACGCCCCAGGCGGTGCCGGGGGCCTGGTGGACGGCCAGCACCTTGTCCTGGCCGGGCGGGTCGGTGCGCCGCTCGGCGGCCTCGTCGGCGGCGGCCTGGTCGGTGATGACCCGCAGGGTGACCTTGCCGTCCTTCACCTGGTTGCGGTTGAAGGAGACGGACCGGCCCTCCTTCAGCGCGGCGGCCGAACCCGGGTCGGAGACGGCCAGCACCTGGAGCAGCTTCTCGTCGGCGACGACGACGTCGAAGGGGCTGCCCCAGCGCCTCACCACGCAGCGCGGGTCCTGGCGCAGTGCGCGGGCCTGGTCCGGCGGGAAGGAGGCGGGGCCGTTCTCGGCCTCGGAGAGCGGGCAGCGCTGCTCCTTGGGGACGATGACCTCGACCCGCCCGCAGCCCGGGGCCGAAGAGAGCGGTGAGCAGTTCGGGTTGCCGACGACGAGGCGGTCCACATCGGCCCGTACCGACACCGGGAGGTTCTTCGAGAGGGTGTCGCGCAGGGCGGGCACCTCTTTGTGGCCGGCGTGGTCCGTGCTCGTCAGGTAGCCCGCGTTGGCGGGGAGCACGGCCTCGTACTCGTGCCGGCCCTGGACGTCCTGGCTGTGCTGGTACGTGGAGACCGCCACCGTCCCGGCGACGGCGGCCAGTACGGCGGCCACGGCCGGGGCCGTGCGCCCCCGGTTGCGGACGGCGTCGCGCAGCGCGAGCCGCGGTGACAGCGGGAGCCATCGTCCCAGCCGTCCGAACAGGCCGACCAGCAGCGGGGTGAGGGCGACGACCCCGAGCTCGGCGAGGGCGCTGCCGCCCATCACGAAGGTGGTGTTGACGCGGTAGCGGCTTCCGTAGATGACGATGGCCGCGCCCGCCGCGACGGCGAGGAGGCCGATGACGGGCAGCACCCGGTTGGCTCGGCGCACCCCGCGCCGGCCGGTGAGGGACGCCAGCACGCTCTGCCGGGACGCGGTCACGGCGGGGGCGACCGCGGCCAGCAGGCCCGTCGCCACGGCGACCAGGGCGATGCCGAGCAGCTCCAGCGGGCGGGCCTCGAACCCGCCGAAGCGGGCGCCGAGCTGCTCCTCCAGTACGGGCCGCAGCCCGACGGTGAGGCCCACCCCGATCGCCGTGCCGAGGACCGCGGCGGCGGCACCGATCACGATGCCGCCGGAGAGGACGACGGCACGGACGTGCCGCCGGTCGCCGCCGTTGGCGCCGACCAGGCCCAGCTGGCGGCGCGAGCGCCGGGCGCCGACCGCGAAGGCGGGTCCGGCGAGCAGGCAGATCTCCAGCATGGCGAGGCCGATGACGGTGACCAGGACGGCCCGCCGGGTCATCGTGCCGCCGTCCGCCCTGTCGAACTGCTCCTTCGGCTGCTGCGTGAACAGCGGGACGTCGGAGTCGGCCGGCGGGTGCAGGGCGACGGCCCGGGAGAGCACGAGCGCGCCGCGCTTGTTGGCCTCCTTGACCATGTTCCACGTGAAACCATCGCCGCCCGCCGCGACGAGGTAGCCGGGCCGGGGGTTGATCCCGGGTGCTCCGGTGGCCTTGAGCGCCTGGTCGAGGGGGTCGAGCAGGGTGCCCGGCAGGGCGAGCAGCTCGGGGTGCCTGAGCTGGTCGGGCATCTCGTACGCGCCCACGATCCGGTACGAGGACGTGGCGCCGCGCGGGGTCGCGGAGGAGCCCACGTACAGACCCGAGGCCTTCAGGAAGGCGGTGGTGGCCACGACCTCGCCCGGCCCCTGGGGCATGCGGCCGCGGTCGAGCGTGAACAGGCCCTTGGTCAGCGGGTCGCGCACGTCGAGCTCGCGCAGGTCGGTCCCCAGCAGCCCGTGTGCGGTGTGCACCTTGGCGAAGCCCCGGCGGTCCTCGACGGACCGGATCCCGGGCGGCAGTACGGACTTCGGCGGCTGCCGGTCCTCCTCGCGGACGGGGCGGTACGTGTCGTAGCCGCCGACCGGCGCGTACTGCGCGCCGTTGGGGTGCTGGTAGATCGGCGCGTCCAGGCCGGCCGGGCTGATCCGGGCGTCGGCGGCGCCGAGTTGGCGGGTCATCCGCTGGTCGGTGGAGAGTTCGGCGCTGCGGTAGGTGAGGTCGATGGCGCTCATCCCGATGATGGGCAGGGCGAGCATCGCGAGTACGAGGGCGCTGCGGCCCTTGGCGCGCCACGCGTCGCGGCGGGCGATGCGCAGGGCGGCGATCCAGGAGTGGTACCAGGCGGTGAGCGGGGAGGTCACAGGCCGGCCGCCCGCCCGTGGAGCAGCGAGTCGGCCTGGCTGCGCAGGGTCTCGTCGACGACGCTGCCGTCGCGCAGGAAGACGACCCGGTCCGCCCAGGCGGCGAAGCGGGGTTCGTGCGTGACGAGGATGCCGGCGGCGCCGGCGTCGCAGCGGGCGCGCAGCAGCGCGAGCACGGACTCGCCGGTCTCGGAGTCGAGGGCGCCGGTGGGTTCGTCGGCCAGGACCAGGCGGCGTTCGCCGACCAGCGCGCGGGCGATGGCGACGCGCTGCTGCTGGCCGCCGGACATCTCGTCGGGGAAGCGGTCGGCGAGCTGCGGCAGGCGTATCTCCTCCAGCGCGGCGAGGGCCGCACGGCGGGCCTTGCGGGCGGAGGTCCCGTCGAGTTCGAGGGGCAGGGCCACGTTCTCGGCGGCGGTGAGGGCCGGGATGAGGTTGTAGTCCTGGAAGACGTAGCCGATGCTGCGCCGGCGCAGCGCGGCCAGCTGCCGGCGGGAGGCGGTGGTGATGTCGACGCCCTCGACCAGGACGCTGCCACTGGTGGGGGTGTCGAGGCCGCCCGCGAGGGTGAGCAGGGTGGACTTGCCGGAGCCGGACGGGCCCATGACGGCGACGAGTTCGCCGGGGTGGACGCTGAGGTCGACCCCGCGCAGGGCGTGCACCTCGGTGGCGCCGCTGCCGTGGGTGCGGACGAGACGGTCCAGCCGGAGTACGGGGTTCGTGCGGTGCTGCTGGTCGGGCATGAGGGATCCCCCCTGGGACGTTCGTTCAGCCGCGCCGCGTGCGGGCGGCGGGCCTGGTGGTGCCGGTCGCGCCTGCGGCGGGCGGCGCCGGCGGACCGGGTGTGTCCACCGGGCCGGGCGGGTCCGCGGGGCCGAGTGCGGCCAGCCGGACGAGGCGGGACTCGGAGTGGTCGAGCCAGCGCGCCTCGGCCTCGGTCTGGAAGATCAGCTGCTCCAGGACCAGCAGCCAGGCCAGGTCGTCGCGTTCGCGGGACCGGCCGCTCTCGATGGCGGCGAGGGCCCCGGCCTTGAGCCGGGTGTAGTCCTGCATCGCCTTGAGCGTGGCGTGCCGCTGGGCCTGGATGACGGCGCGGATGTCCACGCCCGGTGCGCCCACGGCCATGGCGAGCTTGATGGACAGCTCGTCGCGGGGCGGGTTGGCGCGGTCGACGGGCCGCTCGTACCAGTCGCGCAGTTCGGCACGGCCGTCGTCGGTGATGGCGTAGAGGGTGTGGCCGGCGTGGTCCTCGCCGCCGGGGGCGACGAGGCCGTCGCGCTCCAGGCGGGCCAGCGTGGTGTACACCTGCCCGACGTTGAGGGGCCAGGTGGAGCCGGTGCGGGATTCGAACTCGGTGCGCAGCTGGGAGCCGTAGCGGGGGCCCCGTTCCAGCAGTGCGAGAAGGCCGTGACGGATCGACATACTCAGTATGTATACCGAGTATGCTCGTCTCCGCAAACACCCGGCCCCCTCAACGGCCCCTACCGGCCGCGCCGCAGCCGCACGCCCATGTAGCCGATGCCGAGGCCCATCAGGGCCAGTCCGGTGCCCAGCGGGAGCAGGTGCGCGGCCAGATCGGCGGCCCGCTCGTTGGGCTCGTTGCCGAGGGCGGTGACGGGCGTGGGGGCGGGTGCGGTGCCGGTCGCCGACGGGTCCGGGACCGGATCCGGCCGGGGTGCGACGGGCTCCGGCCGCTCGTGCGCCGGCTGGAGCGGGCGCGCCGGGGGGACCGGGCGTACCGGCCGGGAGGCGGCGGCGAGGCCGGGATCGGGGGGCGCGTCGGCGGGCCGCCCCGGGCGCTCCCGCCCGACGCCCGCGGCGCTGCCGGCGAGTTCCTCGTACGCCTCCTGCGGCACCTCCCCGGCCACCGCCGGGACCCAGGCCGCCCGGCCGGGGAACGCGGGCGCGGCGAGGGCCGGGGTGCGGGCGGGGGTCGCGCTCGCGGGGGCGGCGGCCAGCAGCGCCGCGGCGGCCAGCGCGGCCCCGGCTGTCCGGTACGGCGGGCGGAGGCGTCGAGTCACGGGGTGCCCCTCCCCTTCCGTGCGGCCCGGGCGCCCGAAGTCGGAGCACCGCACTCAGGTTCACATGCTGGGGCAAAACGGGCACCCCGGGTGGTCCGTCAGGGTGCCGGGCACACCGGTACCACCGGTCCGGCCGTACGACGTCCGCCGCCCCGCCGTACGGCGGCTGCCACCCCGGCCTACGCCGGCCCTGACGCGAAAGCCCCCGGCCGGTACGAAACCGGCCGGGGGCGGACGCCTGCGCGGTGCCTGCGCGGTGCCTGCGCGGCGCGCCTGCGCGGTGCCTACGCGGTGCCCGCGCGGACGCCTCCACGGCCGCCCGAGCGCACGCCCGAGCGGCCGCCCGCGCGGATGCCTACTGGGGGTCGCCGGTGGAGACGACCAGGGTGAACTTCGTGTCCCCCTTGGCCACGTCGGTCCCCGACGCCGGCAGCTGCTCCAGGACGGTGTCCTGGCCGTAGACGGTCTCGTCGCGGTTCTGGATCTCGAAGCTCCAGCCCGCGGCCTGGATGCACTCCTTCACCGAGCGCAGGTTCTTGTACCGGAAGTCCGGGGCCACGACCTTGGTGGCGTCCTTGTAGGACTTGGTCGGGCTCTTGCACTTCTCCACGTCGATCGTGCGCGACGGGTCCGGCCCCTTGTGGCCGGCCTTCGCCGGGCCGGACGCGGACGCGGAGGCCGAGGAGGACGGGGAGGCGTTGTCGGCGCCCTTGTCGCCCTCGTCGTCCATGTTCAGCACCGCGATCAGCCCGCCGATGGCCAGCAGGGCCACCGCGATGGCGCCGACCACGACCGGGGTGTTCTTCTTCCCGCCCGAGGACGCCGACTGGGCGGACGCCGGGGTGGGGGAGATGGTGAACGGCGGCGGGGTCTGCGGCGCGTACTGCTGCTGCGGCGCCGGGGTGTGCGGGTAGGCGTAACCGCCCTGCTGGGTCTGCTGCGGCTGCTGGTGCGTCTGCGGCGCGTACGGGGACGGCGGCGTGTGGGCCTGGTACGGCTGCTGGAGCGACTGCGGCGGCGGCGACTGGAATCCGGAGTCCACCGGCGGGAAGACGGCCGAGCCCACGCCCGCCCCGCTGCCGCCGGTCGCGGCGCCCGGGACGATGACCGGGGCGCCGGTCTGGCCGGCCGACAGCACGCGCATGATCTCGTCCCGCATGGCCGCGGCCGTGGGGAAGCGCTCGTTCGGGTTCTTCTTCAGCGCCCGCGCCACGAGCGCGTCCATCGCCGGGGTGATCGACCGGTTGACGGTCGACGGAGCCACCGGCTCCTCCTGGACGTGCGCGTACGCGATGGCCAGCGGGGAGTCCGCGTCGAAGGGGATCCGGCCCGTCAGCAGCTGGAACAGCATGATGCCGACGGAGTACAGGTCGGAACGGGCGTCCACGCCGCGCCCCAGCGCCTGCTCCGGCGACAGGTACTGCGGGGTGCCGACGACCATGCCGGTCTGCGTCATCGAGGTGACCCCCGACTGCATGGCGCGGGCGATGCCGAAGTCCATCACCTTGACCACGCCGCGCTTGGTCATCATCACGTTGCCGGGCTTGATGTCGCGGTGGACCAGGCCCATCTCGTGGCTGGTCTCCAGCGCGGCCAGCACGTCGGCCGTCACCTTCAGCGCCTTGTCCGCCGGCATGGCGCCGTACTGGCGCACGTCCGCGTCGAGCACCGAGCCGAGCGGCCGGCCCTCCACGTACTCCATGACGATGTACGGCATGACCGCTTCGTCCCCGCCGCCGGAACCGAAGGTGACGGTCCCCTCGCCGGTGTCGAAGACCGAGACGATGTTGGTGTGCGACAGTTTCGCAACAGCCTGCGCCTCGCGCCGGAAGCGCTCGCGGAAGGACGCCTCGCGCCCGAGTTCGCTGTGCAGGGTCTTGATCGCGACCTGGCGGTCGAGCGCGGAGTCGTACGCGAGGTAGACCGAGGCCATGCCCCCCTCGCCCAGCAAATCCCTTAGCTGGTAACGGCCACCGGCCAGGGAGCCGCCTGCGTACCGGCCCTGCGTGCCGTCCTGGCTCATGACTGTTGCTTCCCCTCGGGCTGTTTCCCTACGCGTCTGGCTGAGCGCATGTCGCGCCCAGTCTGCCGGAGGGCAAGCACACGTCAAGCCGGTGCCCGCTGCGTGACCGGGGGCCTACGGGGCGTCTGTAGCCGAACGGTGACGGGTTCAGAGGCTGTAGCGTTCATCGGAGCACCCGATGAGGACCCACCGCTAGAGCGGACGAGAGAGACGACGGCGAGGACTGATGGCACCCGAACCCGAGGGAAACGGCGCCGGGATGGCCGACGGTCCTGAGCACTGGGGCGCCGGCGGCCTCGTGGGGGACGGCCGCTACCGGCTGACGCACCGCCTGGGCCGCGGCGGCATGGCCGAGGTGTTCGCCGCCGAGGACGTACGCCTGGGCCGCACGGTGGCCGTGAAGCTGCTCCGGGCCGACCTGGCCGAGGACCCGGTGTCCAAGGCCCGCTTCACCCGTGAGGCACAGTCGGTCGCCGGCCTCAACCACCACGCCGTCGTCGCCGTGTACGACTCCGGCGAGGACCGGGTCGGCCCGAACGTGGTCCCGTACATCGTGATGGAGCTGGTCGAGGGCCGCACCATCCGCGAGCTCCTCATCAGCGCCGAGGCCCCGGGGCCCGAGCAGGCGCTCATCATCGTGTCGGGCGTGCTCGAAGCGCTCGCCTACTCGCACCAGCACGGCATCGTGCACCGCGACATCAAGCCCGCCAACGTCATCATCACCAACACCGGCGCGGTGAAGGTGATGGACTTCGGCATCGCCCGCGCCCTGCACGGCGCCCAGTCGACGATGACCCAGACCGGCATGGTCATGGGCACCCCCCAGTACCTGTCGCCCGAGCAGGCCCTCGGCAAGGCCGTCGACCACCGTTCCGACCTGTACGCCACCGGCTGCCTGCTCTACGAACTCCTCGCGCTGCGGCCCCCCTTCACCGGCGAGACCCCGCTGTCGGTGGTCTACCAGCACGTCCAGGACGCGCCGGTGCCGCCCTCGCAGCTGCCCGAGGGCGGCTCCATCCCGCAGGAGCTCGACGGGCTGGTCATGCGGTCCCTCGCCAAGGACCCGGACGACCGGTTCCAGAGCGCCGAGGAGATGCGCGGACTCGTCCAGTACGCGCTCCAGATGCTCCAGGACCAGGGACCGAACACCGGCACCTGGAACACGGGCCCCGTCACCATGGCGCTCCCGCACGGCCAGCCGGGCGGCGCGCCCACCACGGCGTCGGCGCCCGCCCAGAACGGCGGCCCGCGCGCGCAGTACCCCTCGCACGCCACCACCTCGCAGTTCCAGCAGCCGATGGTGCCCCCGCTGAACCCGGACGACGGCACGGCCTTCCCCGGCGGCGGCAACCACGGCGGCGGGCAGGGCGGTTCCGGCGGTTACGACCACTACGACCCGTACGACAACGGGCGTCGGCGCGGCGGCGCGTGGAAGGCGTGGCTCTTCGCGGTCCTCGCGGTCCTCGCCATCGCCGGCGGTGCCGCTTACGCGATCAAGAACGGCAACCTGGGCGGGGGCGGCGGCGGCAACAAGCCGAAGACCAGCACCAGTACGCCCGCCCCCTCGCAGAGCAGCGACAGCACCCCGGAGACCCCGACGACCACCCCGAGCACGGAGGGCGGCTCGCACACCGACGAGACGTACCGGCCGACTCCGAGCCGCCCCAAGTTCACGCCGAGCACCACCCCGTCGGCCCCGTCCACCGCGCCCTCGACGCCGAAGACCACCCCGCCGGTGGACCCGACGACCAAGCCGACGCCCCCGACCGACCCGCCGACCAAGCCGACGCCGACCGGCGGCGGCGGCGGAAGCCCCGCGGCCGGCGAATAGCAGACCGGTGAAAGGCCCGGAGGAAGGAATTCCGCCGGGCCTTTTCCGTATCCGCCCACAGGTCCGCCGACAGGTCAGAGGGCAGGTCAGAGGGCGTGCAGGCAGGGGCGGTCCGCGACGCCCTCGCGGGTCCGGGCGGCCTGGTTCCCGGGCAGTGTGTGCACGGTGACGAGCTGCGGTGCGATGCGCATGTAGACGGGGTCGAAGATCTCCCCGTCCACGAAATGCGGACCCGGACCGAATAGTTCCAGTTCTGCCGTGGACGGCTCGGCCAGTTCCGCCGTTCCGGTGAACTGCACCGTCCACAGCGTGGCCTCACCGGAATTGAAGTTGTCCGCCCCGTAGGCGACGACGCTGCCGGCGCACGCCTGGTGGTACCCGAAACCGGCGTGCATTCTCAGCACGACCCTGCCGTCCACCACGATGTGGCGGGCGACCGCGAGGAAGGGGAGCGCGCGCATGCTGGTGGCGACCCGCCCGTAGGGCACGCGGCGCAGCAGTTCGATGGCGTGGAGTTCCTCCGGTGACATGCAGCCCACTCTCGGGCACCGGCGGAGCGCCGGACAGAGGATCCCGCCCCGGTGATCGGGGACGTTGGTCCCGAATCGAACCGTGCGCCCCGGGGCACCACGCGGCCACGGGGCGTCACGCCGGCTGGAGAACCGGTCGGGGAACGCTGGGGCTAGCGCCTCTCGGCCTGGAGCCGGGCCACGTACGCGGCGGCCTGGGAGCGGCGCTCCATGCCCAGCTTGGACAGCAGGCTGGAGACGTAGTTCTTGATGGTCTTCTCCGCCAGGTGCAGCCGCTCGCCGATGACCCGGTTCGTCAGGCCCTCGCCGATCAGGTCGAGGATCTTGCGCTCCTGGTCGGTGAGGTTGGCGAGCCGGTCGTCACCCTTGCCGTTCTTGCCGTCCCGCAGCCGTTCCAGCACGCGCGCGGTGGCCACCGGGTCCAGCAGCGACTTGCCGGCCGCCACGTCGCGCACGGCGCTGAGCAGCTCGTTTCCCCGGATGGCCTTGAGGACGTAGCCGGAGGCACCGGCCATGATCGCGTCGAAGAGGGCCTCGTCGTCGGCGAACGAGGTGAGCATCAGGCACTTGATGTCCTCGTCCTGCGAGCGCACCTCGCGGCAGACCTCGACGCCGCTGCCGTCGGGCAGGCGTACGTCGAGCACGGCGACGTCGGGGCGGGTGGCGGGAATGCGGACCAGGGCGTCGGCGGCGGTACCCGCCTCACCGACGATCTCGATGTCCTCTTCGACCGACAAAAGCTCATGGACGCCCCGTCGTACCACTTCGTGGTCGTCCAGGAGAAATACCTTGATTTTTCCGTCTTCGCGCACAAACTCATCTTCACACACTCACCTCTTCCCTGCCGCAGTTACCCGGGATAACGTGCCGTTGTTCCGGCCCCCTGCAAGGCTGTGACCAGTGGATGTTCCCCAGGCGGCCGATTTACTTGGATATCCAAGCAAAATCGCAGGTCAAACGGGGTTTCGCAGTTATGCGTCGCACTGGGTAACGTGCTGTGCGCAGGGCACTCGCCGGGGCACCTGTCACGCCTGAATCCGTTACGCGCCGTGCACCCACCCCGTGCACGGGTACGGATACAGGTGAGCCGCACTGGTCCCCGGAGAACCCGGGTGCCGGACCGACGGAGGAGCACACGTGACCGTGGAGAGCACTGCCGCGCGCAAGCCGCGACGCAGCAGCGGCACCAAGCGGGCGGCCGGCGCGGCGAGCGCCCGCAAGACCGCCGCTGCCACCGCACAGCCGCACGACGCCGAGCCTCAGCTCGTACAGCTGCTGACGCCCGAGGGTGAGAGGGTCGAGGTCGAGGGCAACCCCGACGTCGCGGAATTCGCGCCCTTCGTCGCGGACATCACCACCGAGGACCTGCGGGCGCTGTACCGCGACATGGTCCTCACCCGCCGCTTCGACGGCGAGGCGACCGCACTCCAGCGCCAGGGCGAGCTGGGCCTGTGGGCCTCGCTGCTGGGCCAGGAGGCCGCGCAGATCGGCTCCGGCCGGGCGCTCCGCGACGACGACTACGTCTTCCCGACCTACCGGGAGCACGGCGTGGCCTGGTGCCGCGGCGTCGACCCGACGAACCTGCTCGGCATGTTCCGCGGTGTGAACCACGGCGGATGGGACCCGAACAGCAACAACTTCCACCTGTACACGATCGTCATCGGTTCGCAGACGCTGCACGCCACCGGCTACGCCATGGGCGTGGCCAAGGACGGCGCCGACTCGGCCGTGATCGCGTACTTCGGCGACGGCGCGTCCAGCCAGGGCGACGTCATGGAGGCCTTCAACTTCTCCGCCGTCTACAACTCCCCCGTGGTGTTCTTCTGCCAGAACAACCAGTGGGCGATCTCCGAGCCGACCGAGCGCCAGATGCGCGTGCCGCTCTACCAGCGCGCGCAGGGCTTCGGCTTCCCGGGCATCCGCGTCGACGGCAACGACGTACTGGCCTGCCTCGCGGTCACCCGCTGGGCGCTGGACCGCGCCCGCCGCGGCGAGGGCCCGGCCCTGATCGAGGCGTTCACGTACCGCATGGGCGCCCACACCACCTCCGACGACCCGACCAAGTACCGGCGCGACGAGGAGACGGCGGCCTGGGAGGCGAAGGACCCGATCCTGCGCCTGAAGGCCCACCTGCTGGCCTCCGGCGGCGCCGACGAGGCGTTCTTCGAGGAGCTGGAGGCCGAGAGCGAGGCCATGGGCAAGCGGGTGCGCGAGGTCGTGCGCGCCATGCCCGACCCCGACACGATGGCGATCTTCGAGAACGTCTACGCGGACGGGCACGCGCTCGTCGACGAGGAGCGCGCCCAGTTCGCCGCCTACCTCGCGTCCTTCGAGGAGGGTCACTGATGGCTGTCGAGAAGATGTCGATCGCGAAGGCGCTCAACGAGTCGCTCCGCAAGGCCCTGGAGACGGACCCCAAGGTCCTGATCATGGGCGAGGACGTCGGCAAGCTGGGCGGTGTCTTCCGCATCACCGACGGGCTCCAGAAGGACTTCGGCGAGGAGCGGGTCATCGACACCCCGCTCGCCGAGTCCGGCATCGTCGGCACCGCGATCGGCCTGGCCCTGCGCGGCTACCGGCCGGTCGTGGAGATCCAGTTCGACGGGTTCGTCTTCCCCGCGTACGACCAGATCGTCACGCAGCTCGCGAAGATGCACGCCCGCGCCCTCGGCAAGATCAAGCTGCCGGTCGTCGTGCGCATCCCGTACGGCGGCGCGATCGGCGCCGTCGAGCACCACAGCGAGTCCCCCGAGGCGCTCTTCGCGCACGTGCCGGGCCTGAAGGTGGTCTCCCCGTCGAACGCCGCCGACGCCTACTGGATGCTCCAGCAGGCGATCCTCAGCGACGACCCGGTGATCTTCTTCGAGCCGAAGCGCCGCTACTGGGACAAGGGCGAGGTCGACACCGACGCCATCCCCGGCGAGCTGCACAAGTCGCGCGTCGTCCGCTCCGGCACCGACCTCACCCTGGCCGCGTACGGCCCGATGGTGAAGGTCTGCCTGGAGGCCGCCGCCGCGGCCGCCGAGGAGGGCAAGTCGGTGGAGGTCCTGGACCTGCGCTCGATGTCGCCGATCGACTTCGACGGGATCCAGGCGTCGGTGGAGAGGACCCGCCGCCTGGTCGTGGTCCACGAGGCCCCGGTCTTCCTCGGTACCGGCGCGGAGATCGCCGCCCGCATCACGGAGCGGTGCTTCTACCACCTGGAGGCCCCGGTGCTGCGCGTCGGCGGCTTCCACGCCCCGTACCCGCCGGCCCGCCTGGAGGACGAGTACCTGCCCGGCCTGGACCGCGTGCTCGACGCCGTCGACCGCTCGCTGGCGTACTGAGGAGATCAGCGCGATGACGATCCGCGAATTCAAGATGCCCGACGTGGGCGAGGGCCTGACCGAGGCCGAGATCCTCAAGTGGTACGTCCAGCCGGGTGACACGGTCACCGACGGGCAGGTCGTCTGCGAGGTGGAGACGGCGAAGGCGGCCGTGGAGCTGCCGATCCCCTTCGACGGGGTGGTGCACGCGCTGCTCTTCGAGGAGGGCGTGACGGTCGACGTCGGCCAGGTCATCATCTCGGTCGAGACCGGGGCCGGGGCCCCGGGCGGTGACGCGGGTGAGGGTGGTTCTGCCGCCCAGGCGCCCGCGAGCGCTGCCGGTGCCCCGGCGGGCTCGGAGGCCGTCGGGGCGTCCGGCGCCGCGGCCGAGGAGCCGGCCCCCGAGGGCCGCCAGCCCGTGCTGGTCGGATACGGGGTGTCGCAGGCTTCCAGCAAGCGCCGCCCCCGCAAGGCCCCCGCGGGCGCGGTGGCGGCCGTACCGGCCCCGGCCGCGCCGGTCGCCCAGGTCGCTCCGGCCGCGCCGGTCGTGCCCGCTCCCGCGGCGCAGAACGGCACCGCGTACGCCAACGGCAACGGCGGCGGCGTCGCCACCGCCGAGCGGCCGCTGGCCAAGCCGCCCGTGCGCAAGCTCGCCAAGGACCTCGGCATCGACCTGGCCGCGGTGGTTCCCACCGGTGACGGCGGGGTCGTGACCCGGGAGGACGTGCACGCCGCCGCGGCGGCCGCGCTCGCCCCACAGGCGCCCGTCCAGGCCCCGGCGGCCGCGCCCGCACCGGTGTCCGTACCGGTCCCGGCGGCCGCGCCGGCGTCCGCGGCGGACGCGCGGGAGACCCGCATCCCGGTCAAGGGCGTCCGCAAGGTCACCGCGCAGGCCATGGTCGGCTCGGCGTTCACCGCGCCGCACGTCACCGAGTTCATCACCCTCGACGTGACCCGCACGATGAAGCTGGTCCAGGAGCTCAAGGAGGACCCGGACCTCGCGGGCCTGCGGATCAACCCGCTCCTCCTGATCGCGAAGGCCGTCCTCATCGCGGTCCGCCGCAACCCTGAGGTCAACGCCTCCTGGGACGAGGCGGCCCAGGAGATCGTGCTCAAGCACTACGTCAACCTGGGGATCGCGGCGGCCACCCCGCGCGGCCTGATCGTCCCGAACATCAAGGACGCCCACGCCAAGAGCCTGGCGGAGCTGTCGACGGGCCTGTCCGAGCTGGTCGCGACGGCCCGCGAGGGCAAGACCTCCCCGGCCGACATGCAGAACGGCACCCTCACCATCACCAACGTCGGCGTCTTCGGCGTCGACACCGGTACCCCCATCCTGAACCCCGGCGAGTCCGCGATCCTCGCGGTCGGCGCGATCAAGCTCCAGCCGTGGGTCCACAAGGGCAAGGTGAAGCCGCGCCAGGTCACCACCCTGGCCCTGTCCTTCGACCACCGCCTCATCGACGGTGAGCTCGGCTCCAAGTTCCTCGCGGACATCGCGGCGGTACTGGAGCACCCGCGCCGGCTGATCACCTGGTCGTAGCGGAGCCCCCTTCCGGGGGCGAGAACCCCCGATGGCCGGTCCCTCCTCCGCGGGACCGGCCATCGGGCGTTTGGCCACCCCTGCCCCGGCCGTGGGGAAAATCCCCTGGTCCAGGACGGCCGGGCGGTGTGATCATCGGCCCGATGAGATTCCGCGCCGCCACCGCAGACCCCGCAGACCTCGACCGCGCCCTGGCCCACCCGGCCGACGGCCCCGTCGCCGCCCTGACCCCCGACCGGATCGGCGAGGAGTTCGCGCAGAACCGGATGCGCCCCGAGTGGACCTGGTTCGCCGAGGACGCCGACGGCCGGGTGCTGGCCCGCGCCCTGTGGTGGGGGCGCGCCGACAGCGCGCGGCCCGTCGCCCTCGACTGCCTCCAGGTCCGCGACGGGGTCGCCGACCCGGCCGCCCTGGCCGCCGCCCTGCTCCAGGCGGGGCACACCGCCTTCGGCGGGCGCCCGGGCTACAACGTCAGCCTGCCCCGCGACTGGCGGGCCCGCCCCGAGCTCGCCGCCGCGGTGGCCTGGCGGCGGGAGGCCGCGTACCGGGCCGGTCTGACGCGGGAGATCGAGCGGCTGCGCTACGAGTGGACGCCGGCCGCCGGGACGGCGGATCCGACGGGGAGGCTCGTCTTCCGCGAGGGCACCGACGAGGAGTTCCTCGACGCCTTCGCCCGGCTCTCGCGCGGCAGCCTCGACCTGGCGACCCGGTACGAACTCGCGGACCTGACCGAGGAGGAACTGGCCCGCGAGGACTTCGCGTTCTACCGGGACTGCCCCGGCGAGCGCTCCTGGTGGCGCTTGGCGCACCTGCCCGACGGCACCCTCGCCGGACTCGCGGTCCCCTCCGCGACGCCCTACCACCGCAACGTCGGCTACCTGGGCGTCGTCCCCGAACAGCGCGGCAAGGGCCTGATCGACGAGGTCCTCGCGGAGATCACCCGCTTCCACGCCGGCGAGGGCGCCGAGCGGATCACGGCGACCACCGACACCGTGAACCTGCCGATGGCCGCCGCCTTCGACCGGGCCGGATACGAGGTCACCGAGATCCGTCTCGTCCTGGAGGCCCCGCCCGGCGGCTGACCGGGTAGCCTCCCGGCCATGCCGTTCGCCGAGTTGCAGGTGTATCGCGTGGAGCGGGCCGACGTCACCGGCGGGGTGTGCCTGGTGCGCTGCGTCGGCGGCGTGGCGCGGGCCGGACAGGTGTACGCGGCCGGGGAGTCGAGGCTCTGGCTGCGCGGGATAGAGCGCCACGGCCGGCCCGCCGCGTCCTTCGGCGCCGGGCACACGGCGCGGGTCCGCCTCGCGGGCGCCGTCGTCGCGCTGCTGAGCCGGGGTCAGGTGCTGACCCGCGTTCCCCCGGACGGGCACGGCCTGGCGGAGCTGGAGGCCTGGCTGGCCGGCGGGCCGCCGCTGACGGACGAGCCGCATCCGCGCACCCTGCGCGGGCTCGCGGTGGGCGGGATGCAGGACGGCCTGCTGCCGGACGCGACGCGGCTGCGCTGGGGCCGGCTGGCGGTGGCGGCGGCGTACCGCTGCGCGGCGGCGGAGGGCGCCTCCGACCTGGTCCGGGGGATCGAGCTGGCCTTCGTACGCGGTTACCTGCTGCGGGAGTTCGGGCCCGGGCGCGGCGGTGACCCGGCCGCCGTGTGCCGGGAGGCGCTCGCGCTGGTGGACCTCACCCCGGCGGAGGCGGCCGCGCGGGCCCGCGTGTGGCGGGAGCTGCCGCGCGCGGAGATCGTGCACCTGCGCCACCTCAAGATCCTGCTGCGCTGGGCGGGCGCCGCCCGGCCGCACCTGGCGGACGGCGGCCCGCTGGCGGTGGCGCTGGACGCCTGGTCGCGGGTGCGTCCAGGGCTGCCCTAGGCGCGGTCCGGGGCGGGGTCGTCATCCGGCCCCTCGTCCGGCCCGGTAGGCGCGCGCGAACGCGGCCACCCCGCCGTTCAGGAGCCGTTCGGTCTCCTCCTCGGGCAGGGGCAGGAGGCCGTAGTGGGACTGCTGCACGATCTGGTGCGCGGTCAGGGCGGTGAAGTGGGTGCCCGCCAGTTCCGCGTCCCCGTGCACGTCGAGGAGCCCGGCGGCGGCGAGGCCCTCCATGGCCTCGGCGAGGGCGCGGGCGACGGGGCGCGGCCCGGCCTCCTTCCACGCCTCCAGTACCTCGGCGGGCACGTGGTTGACCTCGGCGTGGATGTGCCGGACCAGCGCGAAGTGGTCGGAGTGCTCGAACATCACGCGGACCAGCGCGCGGGCGAGGGCCGCCAGATCACGTTCCAGGTTGTCCGGGTGGGGCGGGCGTTCGGGGTCGAACAGGGCGCGCACCGTGGCGACGTGGGCGTCGCGCACCTCGCCCGAGGTCCAGGTGACGACGGTGGCGAAGAGCTCCGCCTTGCCGCCCGGGAAGTGGTTGTAGAGCGTCCGGGTGGAGACGTCGGCGGCCTCCGCGAGCGCGTCTACGGAGGCGCGCGCGTACCCCTCGCGGCCGAATACCGCGCAGGCCGCTTTCGCCATGGCGATCCGCTTGGCCAGCTTCCGCGGCGGGATTCCGGGCTGTACCTCTGCTGCGCGGGCGTCCGACGCCCGGGTGCCGTTGCTGCCGTCCACGCCGGCCTCCTCAATTTTTTACAACGAGCGTTGCAGTTTTTACAACGACCGTTGTAGTTTACCGGAGCGGAGGCCGCACAGGGCGGCCGGCCCGCACTCCAAGGGGGATCATCATGTCCGTCAGCGAAGCAGTCCTGGACGAGCCGGTGCGCGTGGCCGTCGTCATCGGGAGCGTCCGCGAGGGCCGCCGGGGGCCGGCCGTCACCGACTGGTTCCTGAGCGCCGCGGCCGCCCACCACAGCGGCCTGGAGTTCGACGTGATCGACCTCGCCGACGTCCCGCTGCCGCTGACCATGCCCGACTGGGGCGGCTCCCCGGACCCTGCGGCCGCCGCCGCGCTCGCCGACGTCAGCCCGCGACTGGCCGCCGCCGACGCGTTCGTCTTCGTCACCCCCGAGTACAACCACAGCTTCCCGGCCGTGCTGAAGAACCTCATCGACTGGCACCGGCCGCAGTGGCAGGCCAAGCCCGTCGGCTTCGTCTCGTACGGGGGCGTCGGCGGCGGCCTGCGCGCCGTGGAGCAGCTCCGGCTGGTCTTCGCCGAGCTGCACGCCGTGACCGTACGCGACACCGTCAGCCTGCACGGCCCCTGGTCCGGACTCGGCCAGGACGGCGCCCCGCGCGACGGGGCCGTCACCGAGAGCGCCGCCAAGAACATGCTCGGCCAGCTGGACTGGTGGGGACGGGCGCTGCGGACCGCGCGCACGACCCGCCCCTACGAGGGCTGAGGAGCCGGACGCCGTGAGCACCGCACCCGCCTCCGCCTCCGCGGCACCCGCCGGGGCGGCACCCGCCGGCCCCGGGGCGTTAACGAGGACGCTCGCCGTCGTCATCACCGGCTCGGTGATGGCCGTCCTCGACATGACGATCGTCAACGTGGCCCTCGGCCGGCTCTCCGAGGCCTTCCACGCCCCGCTGGAGACCATCCAGTGGACCGCCACCGCCTACACCCTCGCGCTCGCCGCCGTGATCCCGGCCGCGGCCTGGGCCATGGGCCGGATCGGGGCCAAGCGCGCCTACCTGACCGCCCTCGTCCTGTTCACCCTGGGCTCGCTGCTCGCCGCCTGCGCCTGGAACGCGAGCAGCCTGATCGCCTTCCGCGCCGTCCAGGGGCTGGGCGGGGGGCTGCTGATGCCGGTCGGCATGACCATGGTGATGCGCAACGCCGACCGGGCCCGGATGGGCCGGGCCATGGCCCTGCTGGGCCTGCCCATCCTGGTCGGCCCCGTCGCCGGCCCGATGCTCGGCGGATGGCTCGTCGACTCCGCCTCCTGGCAGTGGATCTTCCTGGTCAACCTCCCCGTCGGTGCGGCCGCCCTGGTGCTCGCGGCGAAGCTCCTCGCACCCGACGCCCCCGCCGACCCGGCGTCGGCGCCCCGGCTGGACGTCCCCGGGCTGCTGATGCTCTCCCCGGGCCTGGCCCTGCTGCTGTTCGGCCTGTCCCGGGGCGGCGAGGGCGGCGACTTCACCGCCCCCGGCGCGCTGCTGCCCACGCTGGCCGGAGCGGCCCTCGCCGCCGCCTTCGTACGGCGCGCCCTCAGGGTGCGCGAACCGCTGCTGGACCTGCGGCTGCTGCGCGACCGCACCTTCGCCGCCGGCATCGCCACCCTCGCCTTCTTCACCTGCGGCTACTTCGGGTCGATGCTCCTGGGCCCGATGTACTTCCAGCAGGGGCGCGGCCTGAGCGCGAGCGCGGCCGGCCTCCTCGTCGCCCCCGTCGGGCTGGCCGTCGGGGTGACCATGCAGATCGCCTCCCGGCGCGTCGACAAGGTCTCCCCGCGCAGGCTGATCCCGGCCGGGGCGGTCGTGGGCGCCCTCGGCATGGCGGCATCCGCCCTGCTGACCGGCACCGAGGGGGTACCGGTCTGGCAGGTGGTCGCCGCGGGCCTGGTCATGGGCGTCGGCGCCGGGATCGTACTGATGCCGACGATGACCACCGCGAGCCGTGACCTGCCCGGCGAGCGCATGGCCGCGGCGAGCACCGCCCTGAGCATCAACTCCCAGCTGTGGGCCTCGGTCGGCACGGCACTGCTGTCCGTCCTCCTCGGCGGCACGGGCGTCGGCCCCGCCGGCTTCCGCCTCGCCTACGGAGCCGCGGCGGTGCTGCTGGCCCTGTCCGTGATCCCGGCACTGCGGCTGCCGGGACGGCGGGCCTAGGACCCGGCGTCGGCCTTCGCGGCGTTGCCGAGCACCTTGGACGGGGTGATGCGCACGACCACGCGCACCGCCCCGTCGGCGGCGTCCCCGTACTCCTTGCCGGCGCCCGGCCCGAGGTACTCCTCGGCGATGCGGACGGCGACGGCCCGGCCGGTGTCCTCGGTGAGGGTGGCGGTGCCGCGGATCTCCGCGTAGACGTAGGGGTCGGCGAGGTCGAAGACGGTGAGGCCGACCCGCTCGTCGCGGGCGATGTTCCGCTCCTTGCGGCGGCCGCGCTCGGTGGAGACGAGCAGCTCGTCGCCGTCCCGCGACACCCAGACCACGGAACTCTGCGGGCTGCCGTCGGGGTTGAGGGTGGAGAGGACCGCCGGGTGGGGGGAGTCGAGCAGCCGCCGCACGGCGTCGTTCAGCGCGATAGTCATACGGGCGACGGTAGTTGGCGCGGGCGCGGTCCCCCGGGGATTTTCCGGGGCGGGGCCGGACTACCCGAAGTCGCCCGCCGTCACTGCCAGGGGATGTTCCGGTAGGGGCCGGCCGGATCGGTGGTGAGGGTCAGGTGGGTGGCCAGCGAGGACCCGTACCAGCGCCCGAACTCCTCCTCGTCGAAGTGCAGGCAGCGCCCCAGCGAGTACCCGGCGGAGAACTCCTCCCACGAGCGGTACGCCTCCCGGGCCGCCGCGCCCGCGCGGAGGACGGCCCGCTCGGCGTCCTCCAGCGTCCCGTAGCGGGCGGCGACCCCCCAGCGGGCCATCTGGGAGGCCCGGCCGAGGTCCCAGGCGTGCACCGAGCGCACCCAGCCGTCCTCGGGGAGCAGCCCGTCGGCGCGGAAGCGCTGCTCGTAGCGGGCCATCCGGCCGATGAGCCGCCGCACCCCGGCGATCTCCCCCTCGACCTCCGCGACGGGGCGCGGCGCGGCGACGGTCACCCCGTCGGGGGTGAGCTGCGGCTCGGCGGCCTTCATGGCGCCGTGCCGCAGGCTCGCCTCGGCGGCGTCGCGCCAGTGCTCGACGTCGACGGGCCCGGCGAAGTCGCCGGCCAGCAGCCGGCGCACGCGCAGCGCGTACTCCCAGACCGGGCTGACGATCTCGGCGTCCAGCATCCGCTGGAGCACGTCGAACCAGCCGGCGGTGTCCGTGACGCCCCAGGACCTGCGCAGCCGGTCGCGTTCGTGGGTGTAGCCGTTGCCGTGGTGGGCGAGGGAGTTCCAGAACTCCCCGTTGGACACGGACAGGTGCGCCCCGACGGCCAGCCCGTGCGCGACGGGACCGTGCAGCGGCCCGCCGGTGTGGAGGGTGTGCAGCGTGCCGGGGGTCAGGCCCCAGGAGGGCGCGGCGTCCCAGTGCGCGCGCCAGCGGGCGCGGTCGGCGGGGGTGGTGGTGAGGTACGCCTCGGCGGGCGTGCCGGGGTTCACGGCGAGGTGGGCGGGGTCCCGGTCGTCCCAGGCGTTCGCGAACCAGGCGAGGCTCTGGCGCAGGAACACGGTGTCCGGGCGGGGGGCCGGAAGCACGCCCCGGGTGAAGACGGCGAGGCCGGCGGGGCCGGGGTGGAAGCGGGCCGCGCGGGGGTCGGCGTCGACGTCGGCGCGGGCCTGGGGCAGGAACAGCTCGGCACGCGCCAGGGCGTCGAGGTAGCCCGGCCAGTCCCCGCGCCGCTTCGCCTCGTACAGCTCCCTCTCGATCGCACTCGGCGCCGTCCAGCCATCCATACGGGGGACCCTATACGGGCCCCGGGAGCGCGCACTCGGCCCACACGGTCTTGCCGACCACGCGCTGTGACGTCCCCCACCGCAGGGCGAGGGCCTGCACGATCGCGAGGCCGCGCCCGTACTGGTCCTCGTCTGCCACCGTTCGCGGCTCGGGCCACCGCTCGCCCTTCGGATCGGTGACCGCGATGCGGAGCACTGCTCCGTCGAGCTGCACCTCGACCCGGATGTACCGGTCCCGGACCGCCCCGTGCAGCAGCGCGTTCGTGACGAGCTCGCTGGTCAGCAGCGCCACGTCCGAGGCCACCCGGGGCTCCCCCCACGCCACGGCCAGCCACGCGGCCCACCGCCGGGCGGCGGGCACGGAGTCCTGGCGGGGCGGGTAGTTGCGGACGCCGTAGCGGGTGAGGGTGGACATCGCGCCTCCTGGTCGGGCGGTGGCCTGCCGGCGCCCGCAGTGCGGGCATACCGGTGCGCTTCCGCCAACTCTGCCTGTGCGGTGAGCAGTTCGTCACCGACCGTAGGGGTGTCGTGACTCCGGAGGCAAGTGGCTCGGGGAAAATGTTCCCCGTGTGGGTGAGAGGTGTCGACTTGCCCACCGCGAGGGCGCGAAACTGTCGCGGTGAACGGTGGAAGGCGAGCAGACCAGGGCAACCGCGTGTCGACCGTGCTGGGCCGTCGGCTGGGCGGCGAGCTGTACAAGTTCCGCACGGCGGCCGGCAAGACCCAGCAGCAGGCGGCGCAGGCGATCAGCGCCACGACGACCAAAGTCACCAAGATGGAGAGCGGTTGGGTCCCGATGCGGGATCCCGACCTCCGGGTGCTGTGCGAGTTCTACGGTGTGACCGACGCGGACGTCGTGAACGGCCTGCTCGACCTGGCGCGGCTGGACCGAGAGCGCCGCAAGGCCAAGGGATGGTGGCAACACGTCCCGACGGTGAGGAACTTCTCCGAATACGTCGCGATGGAGGACGTCGCCACGCACATCCGGACCTGGCAACTGGCCCTGATCCCCGGGCTGCTGCAAACCCCCGACTACGTACGTTCCCTGGGCGTCAGCTCCGACTCGTGGACGCACCCGGACCAGATCGAGGAGATGGTCACCACCCGGATCAAGCGGCAGGGCCGGCTTTGGGGCGACCGGCCACTGGAGTTCCACGCCGTCATCTGGGAGGCGGCGCTGCGCCAGGAGATCGGTGGCCGCGACGTCATGAGCGGACAGCTCAACCACCTCGTCGACGTGGCCGGCCGCCCCAACGTCCACGTGCAGGTGCTGCCCTTCCGGGCGGGTGCGATCCGCAGTGTGCCGAGTGCGTTCAACCTCCTGTCCTTCGGAGAACCCGGGGCGGTCGACGTGGGCTACTCGGAGAGCCTCGGCGCTACTGTGTGGACGGAGGGCGCGGAAGCAACCGAGGTGTACGCCCGGGCGTTCGACCGCGTGGCGCGCATGAGCCTTGCCCCGCGGGACTCAGTCCACCTGATCGAGGCCATCAGTAAGGGAATGCAGGGATGAGCGAGTACCGGTTCGTGAAGTCCAGCTACAGCAACAGCACGAACGACACCGACTGCGTCGAGGTCGCCACGAACGTGCCCGGCACGGTCGCGGTCCGCGACAGCAAGCACACGGACGGCCCCCTCATCCGCGTCACCCCCACCGCCTGGGCGGCCTTCGCGGGGTCGCGTTGAACAGCGGCATAACCGTCTACTGGCGGCCCGGCTGCGTCTTCTGCATGAAGCTCTGGACCCAGCTCCGCCTGACCGGCACCCCGTACCGGCCCGTGAACATCTGGCGGGACGCGGACGCGGCGGCGTTCGTCCGCAGCGTCAACGACGGCAACGAGACCGTCCCCACGGTCCGCGTCGTCTCCGCCTCCGGGGAGGAGTCGGTCATGACCAATCCGAGCCTGGCCCAGGTCCGAGCGGCCCTGGCGGCCTGAGCCCCCGCGCGAACGCGCAGGGCGTTGTCAGTGGCCCCTGTTAGCGTGCGCGTTGGGATAGAGGCCGGTCAGAGAACCCTAGAGGTCCGCGGTCAAGGGGGGTGGGCACAAAAGTCCCCGGCCGTGGCCCGGGACTCTGGAGGCGGTCCGTGAACCCACCCCCCTCCCTCCCTCCCCCCGGACCTCAGCCGTGCTTCGGCGACGTCGGCTTGTGGCCCGGGTAGACGTGGTCCGGGGTGACGATCTCCGTGATGGCCTCGCCGAAGAGCGTGCTGGGTTCCTGGCCGTCGTGCAGGACGTCCGTGTTCAGGATGACCACCAGCGTCGCCCGCTCCTCCGGCAGGTACACGCCGAGGCTCTCGTAGCCCGGCAGCGAGCCGTTGTGGCCGATCCAGCCCTGGACGTCGAACAGGCCCAGGCCGTAGCCGGCGCCGGGGATGCCGACCGGGGTGGTCTTCAGGCGTTCCGCCTGGGTCGCGGGCTTCAGCAGGGTGCCCGTCGCCAGGGTCTTCGCCCAGCTGCGCAGGTCCTCCAGGTCCGAGATCATCGCGCCGGCCGCCCAGGCCCAGGAGGGGTTCCAGTCCGTCGAGTTCACGATCTCGCCCGACGCCGACTGGTCGGTGTAGCCCTGGGCGTGCGGGGAGGGGAAGGCCGCGTTGGTGGGGAAGAGGGTGTGGTGCAGCCCCGCCGGGTCGATGACCTGCTGTTTCAGGACCTGCTGGAGGGGCTGCCCGGTGACCTTCTCGATGACCAGGCCCAGCAGGATCAGGTTGGTGTTGGAGTACTCGAACTTGGCGTTCGGCGCGAAGTTCACCGGGTGCTTGAACGAGTAGCCGAGGAGCTGCTGCGGGGTGAAGGGGCGGGTGCCGTCCGTGGTGAGCGCCTTCTCGAAGGCGTCGTCCTCGCTGTAGTTGAACAGGCCGCTGCGCATGCCGGCCAGCTCGCGCAGGGTGATGCGGTCGCCGTTCGGGACGCCGGAGACGTACCGGCCGATGGGGTCGTCCAGGCCCACCTTGCCCTGGTCGACGAGGCGGAGCAGGGCGGTGACGGTGAAGGTCTTGGTCTGGCTGCCGATGCGGGTGTAGAAGTCCGTCCGCATCCGGGCGCCGGTCTCCTTGTCGGCCACCCCGAACGTCCTCACGTAGCTGCCCTTGCCCGGCGCCCACAGCCCCACGATCACCCCCGGGACCTTCGCCTCGCGCAGGGTGTCCTGGACGGCCTTGTCCAGCTTCGCGGCGACGGCCGGGGTCAGCTCAGGGAAGTCCTGGGACGGCGACGGTGACGGCCCGGCCGTCCCGTACGCGGGGCCGGCGGTGGCCGGCGCGAGGAGTGCTCCGGCGGCGGCCAGGGCCACGCAGGCCCGGCGCAGCCGGATACGGGCGGTCGGCGTCATGGCGCGGCCTCCTGCCGTCCAGGGAACCCGGGACCCCGAGGAACCTCAGCGTAGGCCCGGGGTCCCGGGCCCGCCCGGCGGGCGGTCAGGGGCCGGCGGTGCGGGCGGCGCCGCGCAGGCGGCGCCAGGTGCGGCCGACGGAGGTCAGGCCGCCGGTCCGGGCGGCGGCGTCCCAGGTCCGGGCCGTCTCCGCGAGCGGCGGCGCGGGCTCGGCGGGCTGCCGGGCGCGGGCGGCCCGGGCCGCGAGCCGCAGGTCGTCCGGGGTCACGGTGGCGGACGCCGTGCGGACCTGGCGGAGCAGCGCGGCGCAGGCGTCGGCGAGGGCGGGCTCGCCCAGCGGGCGGGCCGGCAGGTCCAGGCCCTCGGTGAGCAGCTTCTCCAGGGCGGTCCGCAGGTCCTGGAGGCAGATGTCGCGGATGGTCAGCGACAGGTGCGCGGACAGCCCGGCGGCGCCCACCGCGCGGTGCGCGAAGCCGCGCGGGACGTAGAGCACGCCGCCGGGTTCGAGGACGGTGTGCAGGAGGCGCGGGGAGTGCTCGTCGTCCGGGAGCTCGCCCGGCCGCCAGTCCGCCACCGTCGGCGCGTCGTGGACGTACCAGGTCTTGCTGCCCGCGACCTGGAGGACGAACACGTCGGCGTCGTCGCGGTGCACCGCGAGTCCCTGACCGCCGACGGGCGTGACGAAGAAGAACGCCTCCACGCGCCGGTCGAGCTCCTCGGACAGCCGCGCCACCAGCTCGCCCGTCGGCCGGTGCCACTGGTCGACGCAGCGCAGCAGCAGCGTCGCCCCGGCGCGCAGCTGGGCGACGACCCTGGCGCGGTCGGCGAAGCCGGAGTACGTGATGCCGTTGACGACGCGGGAGGCGGTGTAGGCGTCGGGCGGTACGACGACCTTGTTGGAGCGGACCATCTCCAGGTACGGGGTGCGCAGCAGGCCCGAGTCGAAGGCGGCGTCCAGCTCGTCGAGGTCGAACGGCGCGGCGGACGACGGCGGGGTGAAGACGGCCGGCTCGCGCTGCCAGCGGCGCCCGGCGAAGTCCGCGACGTCGCCGACCCAGGCGGCCAGTACGGACGATCTCATGAGGTGTCCCCCGTCGGTGCCGGCGCTCATGCCCCGGTCTCCGCGTCGAAGCGGACGGAGAGCAGCGAGCGCAGCGGGACGTGTGTCCGCCCGTCCTCTGTGCGCAGGGTGATCCGGTTCTCGAAGGCGACCTCCAGCAGGCGTTCGGCCAGCGGGACGACCAGGTGCTTGGCCCAGCAGCGGGCGCCGTCGAAGCCGAACGGCATGAACGCGGGCGTCTTCTCCGGGTCCGCGACGCCCGCCCACCGCTCCGGCTGGAACTCCAGCGGGTCGGTCCAGAAGTCGGGGTGGCGGTGCATCAGCAGCGGGAACAGCGCGACGTCGTCCTCGGGCCGGATCTCCGGGTGCAGGGCGGCGTACGCGTCCCCGCCCTTGCGCCACAGCATCCAGGCGGGCGGCAGCAGCCGCAGCGTCTCCCACAGGAACGGCGTCAGGCCGGGGCGGGCCGCCCGCTGCTCCCGGGCCGGTCCCATGAGCCACAGGGCGTTGCCGGCCAGGGCGGCCACGCCGTCGCAGAGGGTGGCGCTCGCCCGCCGGTACAGGGCGACGGCCTGCTTCCGTTCGAGGGTGCCGGACGCGTCGCGGATCTGCCCGGCCAGTGCGCCGGCCGTGTCTCCGGCGCCGGAGGCCGGCCAGAGGGTGACGGCGCGGTCAACGAGCCGGGAGAGGGCGTCGGAGCCGGTGACGCCGCGCTTGGACAGCAGGGACACCGGCAGCGGGTCGGAGGCGAACAGCCACCGGCGCAGGTAGGAGGTGGCCGCGTACGGCCAGGCGCCCGACAGCCCGCGCGCGGGCGGCGGCGGGGCGGCGATGGCGGCCGTGACGTCCTGGCCCAGGGCGCGGATCGTCCGCGTCGCGCTGTCGTGCGGGATGTCGGCGCCCGCGGCGGGCTTGTAGACGGACCGTTCCGCCGACAGGACGGGGCGGGCCGCGACGACCTCGGCCATCAGGGCGGGATCGCAGACGCCGACCGTGGACGCGTCGATCCGGAAGACCGGTTCCTTCCTGGCCAGCAGGTCCTGGATGCGCGGGGCGTAGACGACGCGGTGGCCGCCGGCCGCCTTCGGGGCCGTTTCGGGCATGGGGCTCCTGCCTCCGGGGTGAAGGACGTGGGGCGCCGGAGCGCGGGACGCGACAGGGGGATGCCGCGTCCCGCGCCGACCGGGGTGGGTCAGATGACGTGCAGGACCCACGCGTGCTGGGCGAGCTCCTCGTCCTTCTTGAACTTCTTCACCAGCGCCTTGATCATCTTCATCTGCTGCTCCCTGTGGGGATCGAGGAATCGATCGGAGTGCCGCCGCGGAGGCCGGTTGACCTGCGGTGACCGGCTTCATGCTGGTCGGCGCCGCTGACGTTCGGCTCACGCGTCGCTAACGCCCGCCCGCGGGCGGTGCCGCCCAGTACGGTGGGCGTCCCAGGGCAACTCGGCTTCGGCAGGGGGCGGTTATGCGCGGCGGAACGGTAGCGGTGGTCGGCGGGAGCATCGCGGGGTGCGCGTTCGCCTCCGCCGCGGTGCGGGCCGGGGCCGACGGGGTGGTCGTACTGGAGCGCACGCGCGGGCGGCTCGCGGACCGCGGGGTCGGGCTGTGCGTGCACGACGAGCGCGCCGCCGAACTGGCCGCCGCCGGGGCGCTGCCGGGCGGGATCCCCGCGCACCGGCTGCTGCGCCGGCGGTGGGTGGTGCGGGACGGCGGGGCCGGGCCGGGCGGGCGGATGATCTGGGAGCAGCCCTTCCCGTTCCACTCCTACCACTGGGGGCTGCTGTGGCGCGGGCTGCGCGAGGCCATGCCGCAGGAGGTCGTGTACCGGCAGGGCGTGGCCGTCGCCGGGGTCGCCGGGGACGGGGGCGGGGCCGAGGTGCGGCTCGGGGACGGCTCCGTCGAGCGGTACGACCTGGCGGTCGGCGCGGACGGGTACCGGTCGGTGGTGCGGGAGGCGGTGGCGCCGGGGGCGCGGCCGCACTACGCCGGGTACGTGTGCTGGCGGGGGAACTTCGACGCGGGGCTGCTGGAGGGGGCCGACGCGTACCCCGAGGCCGTGACCACCGTGTGCTTCCCCGGCGGGAGCTGCGTGATCTACCGGATCCCCGGGCCGGACGGGCCGCGTGTCAACTGGGTGCTGTACGCGCCGCCCCCGCCGGACGGGCGGCTGCGCTTCGACGACCCCACGAGCTTCCCGCCGGGCGCGCTGACCCCCGAACTGCTGGAACACCTGCGGGCGTTGCTGGAGCGGGAGTTCCCGCCGTACTGGGGCCGGGCGCTGGGCCTCACCGCGCCGGCGGACACCTTCGTACAGCCCATCTACGACCTGGAGACCGCGAGCACCACCGCCGGCCGGCTCCTCCTCGCCGGTGACGCCGCCACCGTGGTCCGCCCGCACAACACGAGCGGCGCCGCGAAGGCGCTCCAGGACGCCACCGCCTTCGGGGCCGCGTGGGCCGGGGCGGCCACGTGGGAGGAACTGCTGCGGGACTACCAGGCGGCCAGGGGCGCGGCCGGGCGGGAACTGGTCGCGCTGGCGCGGCGGCTGGGGCGGGCGCAGGTGGAACGGACCCCGCAGTGGGGGCGGATGAGCGGCGCCGAGGCCGAGGCGTGGTGGCGGGGGCAGTTGGGGGGTGCCGCCGGGATCGGGGGGCAGTCGATGACGCGGTAGGGCCGTTGCCGTTGCCGTTGCCGTTGCCGTTGCCCTGGCCGGGCGGTTGCGCGGTTCGGCTGCCGGTGCCGCCGCCGGGGCCGGTTGGCGCGGGTGCCGCTGCGCGGGGCTGCTCCCCGCCCCGCCCTTCGCCCGTTCTCCGGGGCTGCGCCCCGGACCCCCTGGGGGCTCCGCCCCCAGACCCCCGCGCCTCAAACGCCGGCGGGGCTGAGATGTGCTGAGCGCACCGGGCGCGGAGCGTCCGGTATCGGGGTCCGGGGCAGAGCCCCGGTCTGTTCAGCCCCGCCGGCGATTGAGGCGAGAACGGTTGAAGGGCGGGTAGGGGACGGCCCCGCGCAGCGGCGCCCGGGCCCCCGCGGGAGCCGGAGACGTACGACCCCCCGTGCCACCGCGCGACCGTGCGGGCTCCCTTGACGGGCGGCGAGCCCGGGGAGACGCTCCCCGGGCTCACGACCGAGGGTTGCAGCTGGGGGGCCGGGGATGCCGGAGGAGTCTGTCCAGACGGTGGGGGAGCTGCGGGCGCAGCTCGTGGAGTGCGGGGCGCGCTGGAGCGTCAGCGAGCACCTGGCGGACGAGGAGCCGGTGCCGAGGCCCGCCCTCGGGCTGGAGCCGGGGGTGAACCTGACGCCCGCCGCCGAGGCGGGCTCCGTGGACCTGCGGGCGCTCGTGGGGCGGGCGAGCGGCAACCCGCACCTGACCCGGCGGCGCGCCGCCAACGGCCTGCTGGCCGGGAGCGGCACGGCCCCGGGGCGGCCCGCGGCCGTCGACTGGCGCAGCCGCTGGGGCTGGCCCTGGCTGACGAAGGTCAAGGACCAGAACCCCTGCGGTTCCTGCTGGGCCTTCGGCGCGGCCGGGCTCGTCGAGTCGATGGCCCGCATCGAGCACGACGTATGGGCCGAACGCTCCGAGGGCGACGTCCACGACGGGCTGAAGTCCACCTGCGGGCAGGGGAGCAACCCGGAGACGGCCCTCGACTGGATCAAGGACAACGGCGGCCTCGCCGACCCCGACTGCTGGCCCTACAGCACCCCGCCCCCCGGCCTGCCGGCCGAGCGGCGCGACGCCTGGCGCGCCGAGTACACGCCCAGCTGGGACCGCTCGGGCCGGACCGTCCGCATCGGCGACTACGTACGCCTCGGCGACGTCGAGCAGCAGAAGGTGTGGCTGGACACGGTCGGGCCGCTGACCGCCTGCTTCGACGTCTACGACGACTTCTTCGGGCTGGGGGCGGGGGTGTACCACCGCACCAGCGACCGGCTGGCCGGCGGGCACTGCGTGCTGGTCGTCGGCTACGACGACGCGGCCGGCTGCTGGCTGTTCAAGAACTCCTGGGGGCCCGGCTACCACGTCGGCGGCTACGGCCGCATCGCCTACGGCGAGGTCAACATCGACTACTGGGCCAAGTGCGGGCTGCGCGGCACCAACCCCGACCCCTGGAGCAAGCGCCGCCTGCACGCGGGCAGCACCTACGAGAGCGGCAACGGCCGCGCCCACCGCAACTTCGAGATGGCGGCGACCGCCGGCGGCGGCAGGCTCCAGCACTGGTGGCGCGAGGGGGACGCCCCCTTCGCCTGGGCCCGGGGCCGGACCTACGCCTCCGACGCCTCGGGCCAGCCCGCGTTCACCGGCACCACCTACAACCGGAACATGGAGTCCCTGCACGTCACCACGGGCGGCCGGCTGCGGCACTGGTACTACGAGCAGGCCTTCGGCGTCTGGCGCGACGGCGGCGCCTTCGGCCCGGGCGACGCGGCCGTCGGCTCGACCCCGGCCTTCATCCAGAGCGACTACGGCAAGCCCGGCAACTTCGAGGTGGTCGTCCGCACCGCCGACGGCCGCCTCAACCACTGGTGGCGGATCAACGGCGCCCCCTGGACCTGGAACGACGGCGGCCGCTTCGCCTCCGGCATCGCCCACTACGGCCCCGCCCTCGTCCAGACCCGCTCCCGCACCCTCGACCTGGTCGCGGCCCGCACCGACGGCCGGATGCAGCTGTGGTGGCGCGACGACCCGAACGGCTTCGTCTGGCGGGCCGGGGAGGTCTTCGGCGGCCGCGCCAGCTCCGCACCCTGCCTGATCGAGGGCCAGTACGGGGCCGCCGACGAGGACACCGCCGGGAACTACGAGCTGTGCGTGGCGGTCGCCGACGGCCGGATCGAGCACTGGTGGCGGGGGAACGCGGCCGGTGCGCCCTGGGCCCGCGGCGCGGTCTTCGGGCACGACGCGGTCGCCGTCACCGGGATGCTCCAGGGCAGTTTCGGGTTCAACCTGGAAGTCCTCGTCCTGCGCACCGACCGGCTGCTCCAGCACTACTGGCGCGACGGCGCGGGCTGGCACGAGGGGGCGGTGATCGGCCCGGCGTGAACCGGGCGCGGACCACGAGGGAGGCGGCCGGTGGAGGTGCGCGGGATCGCGCTGCGCGCCGGGGAGTCGTACGAGCTGCGGCTCACCGGGCGCGGGGCGCGCGGGTACGTGTGGACCTGGCAGGTCAGCGGGGACACCGACGCCGTCGCCGTGGCGGAGGCGCCGGGCTCCGCTCCCCCGCGGGCGGAGCCCGGCGCGCCGCTGGCCCGGACGTACGTGGTGCGCGGCCGCCGCCCCGGCGGGCGGGCCCGGATCCGCTTCGCGCAGGTCCGGCCGCCCTACCCCGAGGAGGCCCCGTACGACGAGTTCGTCCTGGACGTGGAGGTCACCGGCGGGGCTTGAGCGCCCAGTGCTGGAAGGCCTCCAGCGGGCCCCGTTCGAAGTACCGCAGCCACAGCCGGGACCCGGCGGCCAGGGCCAGGCCCACCGCCGCCCACAGGCCCATCACCCACCACGGCCCGCTGCCCTCGAACCGGGCGGCCAGCCCGAGCCCGAAGCCGTAGCAGAGCAGTACGCACAGCAGGTTCTGGCCGACGTAGCAGGACAGGGCGGTGCGCCCGACGGAGCCGAGCGCCGCCGCGCCGGGGACGGCGAACCGGTCGAGGGCCCACCCGATGAGGCCGATGTAGCCGACGGCGACGAGCGGGGCGATGCCGTACCGGCCCAGGACGAAGAAGTCGGGGCCGCCCAGCTCGGCGGCGATGCCCAGGGGCAGTCCCAGGCCCAGCCCCCAGCCGGCCATTTGGACGCGGATCCTGCGCCCGGCGGCGGTCGGGCCGAAGGCGCCGGCGCGGTGGAGGCGGACGCCGAGGAGGAAGAGGAACACCAGCAGCCCGAAGGTGAAGACCGGCTCGATGCGCAGGGCCAGGGCGTTGTCGAGCCGGAAGCCGATCTGCTCGGCCCAGCCGCCGTCCGCGTAGAGCCGTACGGCCTCGGGGTCGACCGTCTTGGGGGAGTCGGGGGTGACGGCGTCGCCGAGGGTCACCAGGCCGACCAGGGTCAGGTGGACGCCGGCCGCGACCCACATCGCGACCCGCCGCACCCGCTCGGAGCGGGCCAGCAGCCAGGCCACCAGCAGCGCGGTGACGGCGTACCCCATGAGCACGTCCCAGGCGAAGACCAGGACGAAGTGGACGGTCCCCTCCAGGAAGAGGAACGCGGCCCGCCGCGGGTAGCGGCCGGGCCAGGGATCGCCCCGGCGGGCGGCGGAGTCGTACTGGATGGCCAGGCCCACGCCGAACAGGATCGTCAGCAGCGAGAGGAACTTGCCGTCGGCCAGGAAGCGGAAGGCCGTCTCGGCGATGGTCGCGGCGGACGGGTCGGCGACCGGGTCCGGCAGGCTCAGGCCGCCCTGCAGGACGCTCCACTCGGAGCCGGGCGAGGCGAAGATCCAGACGTTGGTCATGAGCGTGCCGAGGATGGCGGCGCCGCGCAGGACGTCGAGCAGGGGAAGCCGGGACGCGGTCGTGTCCGCCCGGGGTGTGACGAGGGTGTCGGCCATGACTCCAGCGTCCCGGGGCGCACCGCCGGCTTCTTCCTGCCGGTGGAGGAACGCGGACTACATCCTTCGATGCAGTCCCGGCCCCCGGCGTCCACATCGCGGACGGCCTGATCGGTGCACCCTTCATGTATCTATCCTGTGCGCATGCCGCCAGCCACTCCCCCGGCCACCCGCGCCGCCACCGCCGCCGAACGCGTCTACCACCACGTCAAGCAGGGCGTACTGGACCGCCGCTACGAGGGCGGGACCCTGCTCACCGAGGGCGAGCTCGCCGGGGACGTCGGGGTCTCCCGCACCCCCGTCCGCGAGGCCCTCCTGCGGCTGGAGACCGAGGGCCTGCTGCGGCTCTACCCGAAGAAGGGCGCGCTGGTGCTGCCGGTCTCCGCCCAGGAGATCGCCGACGTGGTCGAAACCCGGCTGCTGGTCGAGGAGTTCACCGTACGCAGGGCCGTACCGGCCCCGCCCGCCCTGCTGGAGCGGCTCGCGGAGCTGCTGGCGGAACTGCGGCTGTACGCGGACCGGGGCGACCTCGCCGCGATGACCACCGCCGACCGGTGCTTCCACGCCGAGATCGTCCGCCACGCCGGGAACCAGATCCTCAGCCGGCTCTACGACCAGCTCCGCGACCGGCAGCTGCGGATGGGCGCGGCCCTGCTGCACGCCCACCCCGACCGGGTGGAGCGCACCCTCGACGAGCACGCCGAGATCCTGGACGCCCTGCGCGCCGGGGACGCGGAGGCGGCCGCCGCCGCCGTACGCGGCCACGTGGGCCGGGTCGGCGCCCTGGTGCGGGGCGGCGGTGAGGTCCGGTGAACGCCGAGCCGCCCGGCGGACGGGGAGCCGTCGCCGTCTGGTGCATCGGCGTCGCCGTCTACTTCGTCGCCGTCATCTTCCGCACCAGCCTGGGCGTCGCCGGCCTGGAGGCGGCGGACCGCTTCCACGTCAACGCCTCCGCCCTGTCCGTCTTCTCCCTGCTCCAGCTGCTGGTCTACGCCGGCATGCAGGTCCCCGTCGGCCTGATGGTCGACCGGCTCGGCACCAAGAAGGTGCTCACGCTGGGCGCCGTCCTCTTCACCGCCGGGCAGGTCGGCTTCGCCCTCTCCCCCTCGTACGGCATGGCGCTGGCCGCCCGCGCCCTGCTGGGCTGCGGCGACGCGATGACCTTCATATCCGTGCTCCGGCTCGGCACCCGCTGGTTCCCCGCCCGGCGCGGACCGCTGATGGCGCAGCTGGCCGGGCTCGTGGGGATGGCGGGCAACCTGGTCTCCACCCTGGTGCTGGCGCCCGTCCTGCACGGCCTGGGCTGGGTGCCGGCCTTCGCGGGCAGCGCGGTCGCGGGGCTGATCGTCCTCGTCCCGCTCGTGCTGTTCCTGCGCGACCACCCCGAGGGGCACGAGCCGCCACCCGTGCCGCGGGGCGCGGGGGGCTTCGTACGCCGTCAGATCCGGGACTCCTGGCACGAGCCCGGCACCCGGCTCGGCCTGTGGGTGCACTTCACCACCCAGTTCCCCGCGATGGTCTTCCTGCTGCTGTGGGGCATGCCGTTCCTGGTCGAGGCGCAGGGGCTGCCGCGGACCACCGCGGGCGGGCTGCTCACCCTGGTGGTCGCCGCGAACATGGGCTTCGGCCTGGTCTACGGGCAGCTCATCGGCCGCCGCCCGGGCGCCCGGCTGCCGCTCGCGCTGGGCACGGTCGGCGTCACCGCGCTGCTGTGGGCCTCCGTCCTGGCGTACCCGGGCGGGCGGGCCCCGATGTGGCTGCTGGTCACGCTGTGCGTGGTGCTCGGCACCTGCGGGCCCGCCTCGATGATCGGCTTCGACTTCGCCCGGCCCGCGAACCCGGCCGAACGGCAGGGCACCGCGTCCGGCATCACCAACATGGGCGGCTTCCTCGCCTCCATGACCACCCTGCTGGCGGTCGGCGTCCTGCTCGACGCCACCGGGGACGACTACCGGACCGCCTTCTCGTCGGTGTTCGTGGTGGAACTGCTGGGCCTGACCCAGGTCCTGCGGCTGGCGCCCCGCGCCCTGGCCCGCGAACGCGAGGCGCTCCCCGCCACCGCGGCCGCCGGGAGCGGCCCCCGGCAGGCCGCACGTCCCGCGCCCCGCTGACCGGCCGGGCGGCCGGTCGGCCGGTGCGTCGGCCGGCCCCGGGCCGGCGGCGCTACGGCGTCACGGCGAACGCGCCGAGGATGGCGGCGGCCAGCTCGGCGTCGCCCTCCACCTTGACCCGGTCGGCGACCGTGCGCGGCCGGACCCGGCCCGCGGCCAGCCGTACGTACGTCTCCCAGTCCATGGCCAGCGACACGTCCGGGCCCAGCGAGGGCGTCTTGTCGAGGGTGGCCCGGCCCGCCGCGTCCACCCGTACCGTGCGCAGGAACTCCACCGGTCCGTGCACGTCGATGACCACGGCCGTGTTCGGCGGGGCGCCCGCGCCCTTCGCCACCACCTTCGGCAGCCCGCCGAGGAGCATGTCCCGCGCCACGAACGCGCCCGGCGAGTCCCAGTTCCCCGGAACGCCCAGGGCCGCCCGCAGGTCCTGCTCGTGGATCCAGGTGTCGAAGGCGCGCAGCCGCAGCGCGAACTCCAGCGTGATCTGGTTGCCCTGCGGCCCGCGCACCATCGTGGTGGCCGGATCCCGCTTCTCGTTGCGGAGCTGACGCTGGCGGCGGATGACGGTGTACTCCAGCTCGGAGGTCATCTCGGGGGCGGTGTGGTGGCGCCGGACGTCAACCGGCACCTCCATGTAGCGGGTGAACTCGTCCACCACGTGCCGCAGGTCCCGCGGGAGGGTGTGGATCGGCCGCGGGTCGCCGAGCTGTTCCAGCTCGAGGCCGATGAGGTGGGAGACGATGTCGCGCACTGACCAGCCGGGGCAGGGGGTCGGCAGGTTCCACTGGGCCTCCGGGAGGGGGAGGACCAGCTCGGTTATCGCCTCGATGGAGTGGGTCCACGCGTCGGCATAGGGCTCAAGGGTGGGATGGACGGTCAACGGGACCCCTCGCTGGCTGTTCAGTGGCGCGTTGTGGACTATTCCCAAAACTACGCTGCCGATGAGCACCCCGACAGCGCTTTCGTGTGACGATCGTAGGCCTTGAGTTGACCGGCTGACATGCCAGGACGGTGGTAGTGTGCGCGCCTCTCTGATCCAAATCGCCGTGAACGACGGGGAGTCGGTGGCTTCCCGGCGGCAGCGTGCCGCCGAACTCGTCAGGGAGCAGAGCGGCTCCGATCTGGTCGTGCTGCCCGAACTGTGGACGGTGGGCGCCTTCGCCTACGAGCAGTTCGAGACGGAGGCCGAACCGCTGGACGGCCCGACCTTCGAGATCATGTCCAAGGCGGCCTCCGACGCCGGGGTCTGGCTGCACGCGGGCTCGGTCGTGGAGCGCGCCGGCGACGGCTCCCTCTACAACACCGCCCTCGTGCTGTCCCCGTCCGGGGAGCTCGCCGCGACCTACCGCAAGATCCACCGCTTCGGCTTCGACCAGGGCGAGGCGGTGCTGATGTCCGCCGGCGACTCCCTGACCACGGTGGTCCTGCCGGAGCAGACCCTCGGCCTCGCCACCTGCTACGACCTGCGCTTCCCCGAGCTGTTCCGCGGACTCGTCGACGCCGGCGCCACCACCATGGTCGTCTCCGCGGGCTGGCCGGCCCGGCGGCGCGAGCACTGGACGCTGCTGAACCGGGCGCGGGCGGTGGAGGACCAGTCGTACGTACTGGCCTGCGCGACGGCCGGCACGCACGCGGGCGTCGAACAGGCCGGGCACAGCCTGGTGGTGGACCCGTGGGGCGAGGTCCTCGCGGAGGCGGGCCCCGGCGAGGCCGTCCTGACGGTGGACCTGGATCCCGCGAAGGTCGCCGAGACCCGCGAGCAGTTCCCGGCCCTCAAGGACCGCACCCTGGGCCGTCCGTAGCCGTCCGGGGGCTCCGTCCTCACCCGCCGGGGCCCCCGCCCTCCCCGTCCTCCCCGTCCTCCCGTTCCTTTTCGGCCATTCTGATCACGCAGACGGCGAGTGCCACCAGCAGCGCCGCGTCCGCGTCCTCGCGGACCACGTCGACGGCGTACGTCTCGCGGATCCGGTACCACTGGCGGGAGACCAGCGCGAGCAGCTCGCCCTCGTACTCGACCTTGAACTCGCGTTCCAGGATCCGCCCGCTGACGTCGAGTTCGGTGCCCTCGGCCATGGTCACGCGGAAGTGGTTGCGCAGCAGGGAGAGCCGCTTGCGCCGGATCACCGCGAGCCGGACCCCGTCCCGCTCCAGGGTCATCGCGTCCCGCAGGGTGAAGAGCTTCTCCCGCAGCGTCAGCAGGACCCGCCCCTCGGGGTCCTCCAGTTCGAGGGTGTCGCGGAAGCGGAGCGCCTTCCCGTCGACGAGGAAGGCGTGCCGGCCGTCCTCGTCCTCGATCCAGTAGTCGTCCCCGATGGCCAGCACTTTGTCCCGAACGAGGTATTTCATACCGTGATCGTTGCCCGGGATAGCGTGGCCCCATGCCCACGAAGCCCCGCACCCGCCTCCTCTACGTGAGCGACCTCGCCTACCCGGCGCGCGGCCGCCGCTACTGCGACGAGGACATATTCCTCACCGCCCGCCTGCGCGAGCACTTCGACCTGGCCCTGTGCCACCCGCTGGACGCGCGGGCCCTCATGCCGGGCTTCGACGCCGTCGTCGTCCGCAACAGCGGCCCGGTCCTGGGATACCAGCAGGCGTACGACGAGTTCCGCGCCGCCGCCCTCGCCGCCGGGACCCCCGTCTACAACCCGCTCACCGGCCGCGCCGACATGGCCGGCAAGCAGTACCTCCTCGACCTCACCGCCGCCGGCTACCCGGTGATCCCCACCGTGGACGACCCGGCCGACCTGCACCTGCTGCCGCCCGCCGGCACGTACGCGGTCAAGCCCAAGCAGGGCGCCGACTCCATCGGCCTCACCTTCACCGCCACCCCGTCGGGCCCGGCGGGGGAGATCCTGATCCAGCCGCGGATCGACTTCGCGTACGAGGTGTCCTTCTACTTCGTCGACGACGCCTTCCAGTACGCCCTGCACGCCCCGGACCCGGCCCGCCGCTGGGAGCTCACCCCGTACGAGCCGACCGCCAAGGACCTGGCCTTCGCCCGCCGCTTCGTCGACTGGAACACCCTCGACCACGGCATCCAGCGCGTGGACGCCTGCCGCGCCCCCTCGGGCGAGCTCCTCCTGGTCGAACTGGAGGACCTCAACCCGTACCTCTCCCTGACCCTCCTCCCGGAACCCACCCGCACATCCTTCGTGAACGCCCTGACCCACTCGCTGCGCGCCTTCACCGGCGGGGCCTGAGACAACGGACGCGTGATCCGGTGTTCACAACCGGATGGCAAGCTTGAAGGATGAACGATGCTGCCCCGGCGCCCACCCCCGCGCCTGCGCCCCGCCGCCGTGCCCGTGTCCGTGCCCCCGAGCTGATCGGCAAGGGGGGCTGGCTGAACACCGGTGGGAAAGAGCTCACCCTCGCTGACCTGCGCGGTCGCGTGGTCATTCTCGATTTTTGGACCTTCTGCTGCATCAACTGCCTGCACGTCCTCGACGAGCTGCGGGAGCTGGAGGAGAAGCACCGGGACACCGTGGTGATCATCGGCGTGCATTCGCCGAAGTTCGTCCACGAGGCCGAGCACGCCGCCGTCGTCGACGCCGTCGAGCGGTACGAGGTGCACCACCCCGTGCTCGACGATCCCGAGCTCGCGACGTGGAAGCAGTACGCCGTGCGGGCCTGGCCCACGCTCGTGGTGATCGACCCCGAGGGGTACGTCGTCGCGCAGCACGCCGGTGAGGGGCACGCGCACGCCATCGCGCGGCTGGTCGAGGAGCTGGAGGCCGAGCACGAGGCCAAGGGGACGCTGCGGCGCGGCGACGGGCCCTACGTGGCGCCCGAGCCCGTCGCCACCGACCTGCGCTTCCCCGGGAAGGCGGTCGTGCTGCCCTCCGGGAACCTGCTGGTGAGCGATTCCACGCGGCACCAGCTGGTGGAGCTGGAGGCCGACGGGGAGACCGTCGTACGCCGGATCGGCAGCGGGGAGCGCGGCTTCGGGCCGGACGCCTTCAGCGAGCCGCAGGGGCTGGCGCTGCTGCCCGACGGGCGGGTCGTGGTGGCCGACACCGTCAACCACGCGCTGCGGGTCCTCGACCCGCGGACGGGCGCCGTCGAGACCGTCGCCGGGACCGGGCGGCAGTGGTGGCAGGGGTCCCCGACCTCCGGGCCGGCGCTGGAGGTGGACCTGTCCTCGCCGTGGGACGTCGCCTGGTGGCAGGGCCGGGTGTGGATCGCCATGGCCGGCGTGCACCAGCTGTGGACCTGGGACCCGGAGTCGGGCACCGTCGGCGTCGCCGCCGGGACGACGAACGAGGGGCTCGTGGACGGGCCGGCCGCCGAGGCCTGGTTCGCGCAGCCGTCGGGGCTCGCGGCCGCCGGGGACCGGCTTTGGGTCGCGGACTCCGAGACCAGCGCCCTGCGGTGGGTGGAGCCCGCCGAGGACGGCTACGTGATCCGCTCCGCCGTCGGGACCGGCCTGTTCGACTTCGGGCACCGGGACGGCGACGCCGCCCAGGCGCTGCTCCAGCACCCGCTCGGGGTGACCGCGCTGCCGGACGGCTCGGTCGCGGTCTGCGACACGTACAACCACGCCCTGCGGCGCTACGACCCGGCCACCGGCCAGGTCTCCACCCTCGCCACCGACCTGCGCGAGCCCAGCGCCGCCGTGCTGGCCGGCGAGGACATCGTGGTGGTGGAGTCCGCCCGGCACCGGCTGACCCGGCTGCGCCTTCCGGAGGAGGCCGTACGCGTGGACGCGGTCGCCCACCGCACCCAGCGGGCGGCCACCGAGGTGGCCCCCGGCACGCTGCGCCTGGACGTGGTCTTCCAGGCCCCGGCCGGCCAGAAGCTGGACACCCGCTACGGGCCGTCCACCCGGCTGCTGGTCTCCTCGACCCCGCCGGAGCTGCTGGCGGAGGGCGAGGGGGCCGGCACGGACCTGTTCCGGGACCTGGTGCTGAACCCGGCCGTCACCGAAGGGGTGCTGCACGTCTCGGCGATGGCCGCGTCCTGTGACGACGACCCGGCCAACGAGTACCCGGCCTGCCACGTCCACCAGCAGGACTGGGGCGTCCCGGTCGTCGTCACGGCCGCCGGCGCCGCACGCCTGCCGCTGGTCCTGGCGGGCATGGACGCCTGACGGGGCCGTCGCGGGTGCTCCCGGAGGGCCGGGCGTTGCCGCTCAGCCCTCCAGGAACGCCAGCAGGGCGTTCGCGAGGAGGAACGGGTCGTCGGAGCCGCAGAGTTCGCGGGCCGAGTGCATCGACAGGATCGCCACGCCGATGTCGACGGTCTGGATGCCGTGGCGGGCGGCGGTGATCGGGCCGATCGTCGTGCCGCACGGCATGGAGTTGTTGGAGACGAAGGTCTGCCACGGCACCCCGGCCCGCTCGCAGGCCGCGGCGAACACCGCGCGGCCGCTGCCGTCGGTGGCGTAGCGCTGGTTGACGTTGACCTTCAGGATGGGGCCGCCGTTGACGCGCGGGTGGTGCGAAGGGTCGTGCCGCTCCGCGTAGTTGGGGTGGACCGCGTGTCCGGTGTCCGAGGAGAGGCAGATGGTGGCGGCGAAGGCGCGGGCCTTGTCCTCGTACGTGCCGCCGCGCGAGAAGACTGAACGTTCCAGCACGTTGCCCAGCAGGGGGCCGTCGGCGCCGGTGTCCGACTGGGAGCCGTTCTCCTCGTGGTCGAAGGCGGCCAGGACCGGGATGTGGTCCAGGCCCTCGGAGGCGGACACCGCGGCGAGGGCGGCGACGCCGGCGTGCACCGACAGCAGGTTGTCCATGCGCGGACCGGCCAGCAGTTCGCGGTCGCGGCCCAGGTAGGCGGGCGGCTCGATCGAGTGGACCATCAGGTCCCAGCCGGCCACCGAGCCCTGCGGCAGGTCCTCTTCCTCCTCCAGGAAGGCGATGAGGTCGCCCTCGCGGGCCTCGCCCAGGCCCCAGATCGGCTGCATGTGCCGCTGCTTGTCGAGCTTGAGGCCGTCCGTGTTGACGGAGCGGTCCAGGTGCACGGCGAGCTGCGGGACGCGCAGCAGGGCGCGGTCCACGTTCACCAGGCGCTCGGTGCCGTCGCGCAGGGTCAGCCGGCCGGCGAGGCCGAGGTCGCGGTCGAGCCAGGTGTTGAGCAGGGTCCCGCCGTAGATCTCCACGGCGACCTGGCGCCAGCCCTGCGAGCCGGTGTCGGGTACGGGCTTGACCCGCAGGTTGGGGGAGTCGGTGTGGGCGCCGATGATCCGGAAGGGGGTGTGGGCGGCCGCGCCCTCGGGCACGTACCAGGCGATGAGCGCGCCGCCGCGCAGGACGAACCTGCCCCCCGTGCCCGAGTCCCAGGCGTCCGATTCCGACAGCTGCCTGAAGCCCGCCTTCTCCAGCCGCTCCGCCGCGTTCGCCACTGCGTGGTACGGCGACGGACTGGCCGTCAGGTAGGTCATCAGATCGTCGGTGTGGCCGCGGTCGAAGCGGGCGGGAGAGCTCATGTGGTTCACCTTAACGACGGTCGTGTTCGCCTTGGCCGGACTGCGGCGGATAGCCGAAAGGTCGAGGACACGGGGGGTTTGCCCCGCGGTCCCGTCGTTCTCAGCCCGGCGGACGCTCGAATCTGCGGTGCAGTTGTCTGCGCTCGCCCCGGCGGATGCGGGGGAGCATCTCGGGGGTCTGCGGCGGGCGCTGCGCGCGTCTCTTGCGTCCGGCGCAGAAGATACAGGCCTCGCCCGGCGGGGCATCGGGGTCGATCGGCGCGCCGGGGTGCTCGGAGCATCCGGACGCGTTGCGCGGCCGCGACAGCTCCCGGGCCACGATGAAGGCCCGGTGGAGGTCGTCCGCGATGCGCACGAAGTCCTGGTCGGGGGAGCCGAGCGTGAGGTGGAAGCGCTGCTCGTCGATCACGCGCAGGTAGTGGCGCAGGACGTCGAGGGTGTACGGGGGGTCGGGCACGGGGTACCCGAGGCGCCGCTGCTCGCCCGCGGGGGCGGGGCCCGCGGGCCGGCCGCCCTGCAGGCGCCGGCCGAGGCGGCGGCGGTCGTTGCAGATGAGGCAGCGGCCCCAGCCTTCGGGCGCCTCGGGGTCGAGGGCGCCGTTGGGGTGCTCGGGGCAGCCGGTGTAGCTCTTGGCGGGGGCCAGGCCCGCCGCCGTCTGGAAGGCCACGTACAGGGCGTCGGCCACCGGGTCGTACTCGGCGGGGTGGGCGCCGTCGTAGAGCTCCTTGATCCGGTCGCCGAGCGCGCCCACGTTGGCCTGGAGCTCCTTGAGGGCGTACGGGCGCCCCGTGGGGACGGAATACCCCCTGCTGCCGTGCTGCTCCTGTGGACTCATGTCTACGAGCGTGCCACGAACCACCGACAACGGCCGAAACGGCCCGACAGCAGTGGCCGGACCCCCGCCAGGGAGGGTCCGGCCACTGTGCGTACGTACACCGCGTACGTCTGGTGTCGGCGAGGCGGCGTGCCTTAGAAGGCGGCCTCGTCGAGGTCCATGAGGGAGTTGTCGACGGCCTCGGCCAGCGCGCGCTGGACCGAGACGCCGGGCAGGACCTGGCCGGCGAAGAACTTCGCGGCGGCGATCTTGCCGGTGTAGAAGGCGGCGTCCTTGGCGGAGGCGCCCTCCAGCTTGCCGGCGGCCACGGCGGCACCGCGCAGCAGCAGGTAGCCGACGACGACGTCACCGGAGGCCATGAGCAGGCGGGTGGTGTTCTGGCCGACCTTGTAGATGTTCTTGACGTCCTCGCCGGTGGCGGTGAGGTCGACGATCATCTGGCCGACGATGGCCTCCAGGTCCACGGCGGCCTTGGCGAGGGCGTCGCGGGCGGGGGCGAGGTCCTCGCCGCCGGGGCCCTCGGCGAGGAACTTCTTGATCGTCTCGGAGAGGATGTTCAGCGAGGCGCCCTGGTCGCGGACGATCTTCCGGAAGAAGAAGTCCTGGCCCTGGATGGCCGTGGTGCCCTCGTAGAGGGTGTCGATCTTGGCGTCGCGGATGTACTGCTCGATCGGGTACTCCTGCAGGTAGCCGGAGCCGCCGAAGGTCTGCAGGGACTGGGCGAGCTGCTCGTAGGACTTCTCCGAGCCGTAGCCCTTGACGATCGGCAGGAGCAGGTCGTTGAGGCCGATCTCGGCGGAGGCGTCCTCACCGGCGGCCTGCTTGAGGGCGATCTCGTCCTGGACGGAGGCCGTGTAGAGCACCAGGGCGCGCATGCCCTCGGCGTAGGCCTTCTGCGTCATCAGCGAGCGGCGCACGTCGGGGTGGTGCGTGATGGTGACCTTGGGCGCGGTCTTGTCCATGAAGTTCGCGAGGTCGGGGCCCTGCACGCGCTCCTTGGCGTACTCCAGGGCGTTCAGGTAGCCCGTGGAGAGCGTCGCGATGGCCTTCGTGCCGACCATCATGCGGGCGAACTCGATGATCATGAACATCTGGCGGATGCCGTCGTGCTTGTCGCCGATCAGCCAGCCCTTGGCGGGGTGCTGGTCGCCGAAGGTCATCTCGCACGTGTTGGAGGCCTTGAGGCCCATCTTGTGCTCGACGTTGGTGGCGTAGACGCCGTTGCGCTCGCCCAGCTCGCCGGTCTCCCAGTCGAAGTGGAACTTCGGGACGAGGAAGAGGGACAGGCCCTTGGTGCCCGGGCCGTGGCCCTCGGGGCGGGCGAGGACGTAGTGGAGGATGTTCTCCTCCATGTCGTGCTCACCGGAGGTGATGAAGCGCTTCACGCCCTCGATGTGCCAGGAGCCGTCCTCCTGCTGGACGGCCTTGGTGCGGCCGGCGCCCACGTCCGAGCCGGCGTCCGGCTCGGTGAGGACCATGGTGGAGCCCCAGCGCTTCTCGACGGCGATCTGCGCGATGCGCTTCTGGGCCTCGTTGCCCTCCTCGTGGAGGACGCCCGCGAAGGCCGGGCCGGAGGAGTACATCCAGATGGCCGGGTTGGAGCCGAGGAGCAGCTCCGCGTACGCCCAGATGAGGGAGCGGGGCGAGGTGGTGCCGCCGATCTCCTCGGGCAGGCCCAGGCGCCAGTACTCCGAGTCCATGAAGGCCTCGTAGGACTTCTTGAAGGAGGCCGGGACCGGGGCGGTGTTGGTGGCCGGGTCGAAGACCGGCGGGTTGCGGTCGGCGTCCGCGAAGGACTCCGCGAGCTCGTTCTCCGCGAGGCGGGCGATCTCGGACAGGATGCTCTTGGCGGTCTCGGTGTCCATCTCGCCGAACGGGCCGGTGCCGTACAGCTTGTCGCGGCCGAGCACCTCGAAGAGGTTGAACTCGATGTCGCGGAGATTCGACTTGTAGTGCCCCATGGCGACGGCTCCGTTAAGGCTCGGGGAGACAGGTTCCTCGTACATACCAATCGGTAACGTCATGATGCTACCCGCCGGTAATAAGAATCAACCCTCAGTTGACCACTGTGACCAGCATCAAGCGGGAATCCCTGGAGGGTGCCTGGGGGCGGGGCCCGCTCGGTAGGCTTCGGTCCATGTACGGCTACGACCAGAACGTGAGCGCGGGGCAGCAGCAGTACGCCGCCCCGCAGCAGATGGCCGGCGGGTACGGCGAGCAGCCGCTCTACCCCGAGCCCTCTCCGCCGTCGCTCGCCGACGCGGTACGGGCCTTCACCACCGGGTCGCTGTCCGCGGAGGACTTCCAGCAGATCTTCGCGACGTCCAAGGTCTACTGCCCGCGCGGCGACACCCCGGGGTTCCTGGCCCTGCACAACACGCAGCACCCGGTCATCCCGATGTTCACCACGCTCAAAGAGCTCCGCCGGTACGCCGGCAAGGAGTCCAAGTACTTCGTGATCACCGGCGCCGAGGTGATCGACCTGCTGCCCACCGGGTACGGCTTCGTCCTCGACATGGAGGGCGACCACCGGATGGTCTTCGACGCGAAGGCCGTCGAGCAGATGGTCGACTTCGCGATGCGCCGCATGTACGGCTAGGCCGTTGCTGCGCGGACGGCCGACCTGTTCTTGGCCGGCCCGTCTGCGCGGGACCGGCGCCGGGGGGTGGAGGGGCGTTGCTGAGGGTGCACTTCACGGCTGAGGACCTGCTCGACGTCACCTTCGCCGCCGAGCCGCTGCCGCTGCTCGAGCTCGCCATGGCCCTGGTCGCCTGGCAGCGCACCGACGAGCCGGCCGTCTTCGGGCCCTGGCGCCGCCGCGTCTGCCGCGCCCTGCCCGGCCGGGCCCGCGGCCCGCTGCGCGAACTCCTGCGTCCGGACGGCCAGAACCCGCAGTTCATCGAGCCGTACGCGACCACCCTGGAGGAAGGCCTGGCGGCCGTCCGCGAGGCCGGCGCGCTGCTCACCGGCGACCAGCTGGCCACCGCCGCCGCCCGCGCCCCCGGCGGCGGGGCCTCCTGGCTGCGCGACCTGTGGGACCAGGACCGCGAGGCCTGGGACCAGTTGGGCGGGGCGATCGGTTCCGCGTACGAGGTGGTCATCGCGCCGTACTGGCCCCACATCCGGCAGTCCTTCCGCGCGGACGTGGCCTGGCGCACCCGGCTCCTGGCCGCCCACGGCATCAAGGCGTGCCTGGCCGGCATCCACCCGGCGGCCCGCTGGTCGGGCACCGTCCTGGAGGTCGACGGGCCGCCCGGGTACGAGGTGCGCCTCGGCGGACGCGGGCTGCTGCTGATGCCGTCGCCGTTCTGGACGGGCCGGCCGCTGCTCGCGGAGGGCCCCGACGGGCCCGGCGGGCGGCCCCTGCTCATGTACCCGGCGCTGACCCCGCTGCCGCTGGTGCAGACTGCCCCGTCCGGCGGGCCGGCGGGGGCCGCGCTGGACGCGCTGCTGGGGCGGACCCGGGCGGCGGTGCTCCGGCTGCTGGTCCAGCAGCGGACCACGAGCGAGCTGGCCCGGGACCTGGACGTCAGCCTCCCGTCGGTCTCGGAGCACACCCGCACCCTGCGCGCGGCGGGGCTGATCACCACCGAGCGGGACGGGAAGGCGGTGCTCCACTCGGTGACGGGCCTGGGCGCGGAACTCCTGCGCAACGGCGGCTGAGGCCCCCCCCGGGCGGGCCGCCGGACGCCCTGTGGGGTGCCCGCGGGGAGGCCTTCCGGAGGCCCGGCGGGCCCACTGGAGGCCGCTTGAGGCTGCTTGAGGCCCGCTGGAGGTCCGCTGGAGCTTTCGGGCACCGCCGAAAGGATCGCCGGAGCGGCCCGCCCTCCCGCACCATCGGGAGCGGCGGGGGACCCACGGGGGAGGTCCCCCGCCCCGTCTATCCCCGGCCGCCGGCCCCGGCGGCCCGGCGGCGGCGCCACAGGGCGGTGCCCGCGGCCGCCACCGCCAGGGCCGCGAGCCCGTACGCGTACAGCAGCGCCGGGTCGGGGCGGTAGGCCAGGCAGAGCCGGATCCCGGCGAAGAACGGGACGCCGATCAGGGCCCAGCGGCCGTCGTAGTCGATCCCGGACGTCGCCCACTGGAGCAGCAGGGCGGCGAGGAACGTCAGCACCGCCCACGCGCCGAGGTAGGGCCACGGCGACCCCGGCAGGGGCTCCATCGGCAGCCCGGTGGCCGCCCACCGGTACACGGCGTACCCGGCGCCGGTCATCACCGCCGCCATCACGAGCGCCGCCGCCGGCACGCGCAGCCACACGGGCGCGCTCCACGAGGGCTCGGGGGCGGCCGCGGGGTCGGGGTCGGTCTCGTGGCCGGCGTCGGGCCGGGGGGTGCTGTTCTCCATGCCCCGGTAGACCGCGCCCGCCGCCCCCTGGGTTGTCAGGTACGGGCAAATACCCCGGTTCGCGGCGGAAAGCGTCCGAAAACGCTCGCCCGCGGCTCCTCGGGACGGTCCGCGCCCGACCGGGAATGCTCCGGACGGGTGAGCTGTTCCGTGCGGTGTGGCAGAAAGTTCGAGTTTCAACTAAACTCGACGCAGAAGGAGGTCCTGACCATGCCCGCAGTGACTGTTGAGAACCCGTTGACCCTTCCGCGCGTGGCCGAGCCCCAGACGGCCGCCGCCCGCAAGGTGCTCGCCGTGACCACGGCTCCCGGGGGGTTCGAGGGCGAGGGCTTCCCGGTGCGCCGCGCCTTCGCCGGGATCGACTACAAGCACCTCGACCCGTTCATCATGATGGACCAGATGGGCGAGGTGGAGTACGCGCCGGGCGAGCCGAAGGGCACCCCCTGGCACCCGCACCGCGGCTTCGAGACCGTCACGTACCTGCTCGACGGGACCTTCGTCCACCAGGACAGCAACGGCGGCGGCGGAGTCATCAACGACGGCGACACCCAGTGGATGACCGCCGGCTCGGGCCTCCTGCACATCGAGGCCCCGCCGGAGCACCTCGTCGTCAGCGGCGGGCTCTTCCACGGCCTCCAGCTGTGGGTGAACCTCCCGGCCTCGGACAAGATGATGCCCCCGCGCTACCAGGACATCGGCGGCGGCAAGGTCAAGCTGCTCACCACCCCCGACGGCGGCGCGCTGCTCCGCGTCATCGCCGGTGAGCTGGACGGGCACGAGGGCCCGGGCATCACCCACACCCCGATCACGATGATCCACGCGACCGTCACCCCGGGCGCGCAGCTCACCCTGCCGTGGCGCGAGGACTTCAACGCCCTCGCGTACGTCATGGCCGGCCGGGGCACCGTGGGCACCGACCGCAGGCCGGTCCACACCGGGCAGACGGTCGTCTTCGGCGAGGGCGGCTCCCTCACCGTCCGCGCGGACGAGTCCCAGGACTCCCACACCCCGGACCTGGAGATCGTCCTGCTCGGCGGCCGCCCCATCCGCGAGCCGATGGCGCACTACGGGCCGTTCGTCATGAACACCCGGCACGAACTCCAGCAGGCCTTCGACGACTTCCAGGCGGGCCGCCTGGGCCGGATCCCCACCACCGCCCGGACGGGACTGGGCCACCGCGGCGCCGGCGAGGCCGAAGAGGACTGACCCCCACCGCACTCAGCACCCCGGACGGGCAACAACCCGTCCGGGGCCGCTTCGTGGAGGTGGCGACGAGAGCGGCGGAAAGTGCCGTCGGGCTGTCGGACCGGCGTGCAAGCATGGTCGCGTGGCAGGTGTGGACACCGTTCGAGGCATCGCCTACCAGCAGGCCCAAGGGGTCCTGGCGGCACTGGAGGTCCTCGACGATCCGGGGCTGGACAGCGTGCGGGTGGAAGGCGCTGACGACGTGGTCGACATCGAACTGTTCGCCCGCGACGGTTCACTGCGCCGAGCGGCACAGGTGAAGATCCGCACCGACCGGAACACCTGGGGGCGACAGGAACTCCTCCTCGTCTTCCGCCGTTGGGCGGAGCTGCCGGGCGCGCGTGGTGCTTCGTTCGAATTCGTCACCAACGGCCGTCTCGGGCCGAGTGGAGAGCTCGTGGCCCAGGCACTGGACGCCGCGGGAGCGGGCGACTTCGGCCCGCTGGCCGGGATGCTCGGCGGAGGGGCCGACGCGGCGGAGTACGAGGCGCTGGCCACCGCCCGGATCCGGCAGGACCAGCGCTCGACGGGGGCGCTGCTGGCCCAGGCCGAACGGCAGGTCGTCGCGATGCTGCCGCACGTCCGCACGGAGGCCGACGCACGCGAGCAGGCCCGGCACGCGGTGGACCGCCTGTTCCTGGAACTGTTCGAACGTGCTGGGCTGGTCGATCCGGACGACCGCGTGCTGCGGCGTGGGGCGATCGCCGGTCTGCTGGGCGTTCCCCCGGAGCAGTCCGCCCACCAGCGATGGCCCGGGTCGGTCCGAGACCGTTTCCTGAGGTCGGCCGCCGCGTCGTCGCCCGGCTCCAGGATTCCGGCCGTGGTGGCCCGTAGCCCGGTGGACGGGATGTCGATCCGCAGGCTCGCCGGCCAGGTCCCCGAACGCTCCGAACCCGTCGCGGCCCTGCTGGAGGGGCCGGGACCGGTGGTCCTGGCCGGCCGGACCGGAACGGGCAAGAGCACCGCCGCCGACCTGCTGCGAACGGAAGCGGCCCGTGGCGGCCGCGTCGTGGTGGTCGCTCATGCGGAGGCCTACCTGCCGGGCCGGCTCACCACCCTCGTCGCGGACGGACTCTCGGCGGTGCTGGACGAGGTCATGCCCCTCGCGACCGGTGCCCAGGCCCTGTCCGACTCCGACGTCACCCTGGTGATCGACGGTGTGTCGGAGGTGGCCGACGACGTGCGCCAGGCACTGCGGAACGAACTGCTGGCCCAGGTGGCCGCGGGCCGGGGGGCGAGGGTCGTCCTCGTCGGCCGGGACGTCGCCGCACTCCGCGCGACGTTGCCGAGCAGTGTGCAGCCGGCCTGCTACGAGGTCTCTCCCCTGGACCGGGACCGGAAGATGGACTTGCTGTCCGCGTTGCGGCCGGTGCCGGCCGACGGCGACGACGAGGAACCCGGGGCACACACGGTGCTCGCCCGGCTGGAACGCTCCCTGGGGGACGCCTCCGACAGCCCGCTGCTCTTCTCCATGGGGCTGACGCTGCTCGCGGAGGGAGTCCGGTTCGCGGACCGCGCGGGCTTGTACGGGGCGTTCGTCCAACGTCTGGCGGGAAGGGCCGGGGCGGTCGGCATCACGGTGGTCAGCAGGATCCTCGGCGTGGCGTACGCGGGCCTCCTGGACCGGGGCCGACGCCACGCCGACCCGTTCGAGTGGTTCGCCCTCCTCGAACATGGCGCCCGGAGCCTCGGCGCAGTCGGCGCCACGCTCGACGTGCGGGAACTGGACAGTACGGCGCGGCGCTGCGGACTCGTCACCCCGATCGGCTGGGACCAGACCCTGGTGCCGGTGCACGACTCCTTCGCCGACTACCTGGCCGGCGCCGCACACGCCCATCGCCTGGTCCCGCTGCCGCCCCGGCTCCGGCAGGGCGACGACCAGCGCGTGTTGTTCGCCGCCGAGATCGGTGGTGTCGGAGCCGAACTTGCTGAACTGGTCGTGCGCGACCTCCCCTTCACGGCCGTACCCCTGTCGGGTCTCGACGACCGGGCCCTCTCGGACGGATCGCCCGGCGAGGTGGCCTCACTCCTGGGCCATCTGGACGCCGGAACCCCGAAAGGCGTGGCCCTGTGGCGCATGCGTGACGGGCGCGTGGTGGCTCTGCGTACCGCGGACATAGACGCGGGCTGGATCGACGAACCAACGGCCCGGGCACTGCTGCGGACCACCGCCGGCACCGTGGTGGCCCCCGGAGCGGGGCCGCTGGCCGTGGCCGTACGCCTCTGGCGGCAGGTCCTGCTGGAGCGCCTGCGCACACCACCGGTGCTGCCCGCGCCGCGCTGCGGCACGGTCGAGGAGGCGTGCACGATGCTGGAGGAGCACGCGGCGCGATCGGCCGCCGCCGTTTCGCGGTTGCTGGCGGCCGTGTCCCCACCGGGTCACCGCGGTGTGCTGGAGGCGCAGTTGGGGCCGACCGGGCTCCGGGCCGTGGTCGGCCCGCTGGCGTCCGGGCCCTGGGGGGACCACTGGCCGGTCGATTTCGTTCCCGACGCCGAGGTCGTCGTCCGAGCCGCTGCCGTGCCGTCTGCCGAGGATTCCCCGCCGCGGGGGTACGGAGGGCGCAGCAGTGTGGAAGTGATCCTGAACAAGGGCGCTGCCGCGGAAGCCGCAGAACGTGTGCGTTCGGCCGTGAAAACGCTCACTGGTGACCACTCGTTCCTTTCTTGAAACGCGCAGTCGCGGGCCCGGGGTCCGCGGTGATCCGGGGAGAGGGAGATCAATTGAGCACGCAGTCCATCTGGCGGGCCGTGGCCCGCCAGGCCGAAGTCTGGGCCGGGATCGCCGTGGTGCAGGAACTCGCGGCCCCGCTCCCCCGCAACGCCTCCGGCACGTCTGCCGGCGTACGGGGCCGGCTCCAGCGCATGCAAGCCGGAGGCATGAACATCGGTGGCCAGCCGCTGAGGGCCGGCAGCTCGGTCAGGTACGCGCTTGCCCTCCCCTTTCCCGGTGGCGAGGAGGACTGCCCCGAGGGGGCCTGGGTCGCTTGGGTCCGAGCCGCGGACCGGGTCGAGGCGGCGCATCGGCAGACGATCGCGTGGCTCCGGTCCAGGCTGCCGGGATATCCGATGATCCCGGCGCCACAGATCTCGGCCGACACTGCTTTGGCCACCACCGAGTTCACCTACCGCCTGGGATGGCATCCCCAGGAACGTGCGGCGGGCTTCCGGTTCCGCTCCTGCCCGCCCACGGCCGCGTCGGTCCTGGGAGCCGACCCTCAACAGGAACACGCGCTGGCCGAGACCGCCCGTCAGCTGGCCGCCGCACTGCTGGCAAGCCCGGAGTGGTCGCGGCTCGCGTGTGCCCGGGAGGCTCTCGACGGCGAGGCGCGTGCCGCTCTCGGTGCCAGCAGGACGCGCTTGCGCAGGAGGCTCAGCCCCGAAGCGATCGATGCCTGCGAGCCGGGTCTGGCGCTCAAGCGCGATCAGTACCGCTGCGTGGTGCTTGCCGAGGAGCTGGAGACTCTGAGCGGCCCGGCACGTGAGTACGCCGACGCGTTCGACGGGGCCGATCTCCTGGTCGAGACCGCGGCCAGTGACGTGTTCGGCCAGCTGGCGCTGTACGGCGCGGTGACCCGGCTGGCCGGCATCAGGGACGTCGATCTGGATCCGGGGCAGTCCCGGTCGGTGCACTTCAGCGTCGACGACGAGATCTGGCTGGTCCCCGGCCAGCTGGTCCGCCTCGACGACGGCCTCATCACCGAGGTCGTCCGGTTGACCGGGGTGTCCATGAGCTTCACCGCCGCCGACGGAGCCCGGCTCCGTCTCACGGGAGAGGTCCTCCCCGGGAGCGACGAGGCGCGGATCGGCTGATGACGTCGTGCGCGCGGGCCCTCGGGCCCGCGCGGCTACGGCTGGTCGGGGCGGGTGGGGGTGGGCTGTGGGCCGTCCTCGTAGCGGTTTCGGAGTTCCGAGAGGATGCCGGAGACGGCCGCCGTCAGGGGGACGGCCAGGAGCATGCCGAGGATGCCGGCGACTCCCGCGCCCGCCGTCAGCGCCAGCAGCACCGCCGCCGGGTGCATCTGCACGGTCCGGCTCTGGATCGCGGGCTGGAGGACGTGCCCCTCCAGCACCTGTACGGCGAGCACCACGCCCAGCGTCCACAGCCCGATGACCCATCCCCGGTCGGCGAGGGCGACCAGGACGGCGACCGCGCCGGAGATGAAGGCGCCCAGGTAGGGGATGTACGCGCCGACGAACACCAGCGCGCCCAGTCCGACCGCGCCCGGCACGCGCAGCACCAGCAGGCCGACGGTGATGCAGACGGCGTCGATCACGGCGATGAAGGTGGTGCCGCGCATGTAGCCCTCGACGGCCCGGTAGGCGCGGCGGGCCATGGCCTCCACGGTGTCGCCGGTGGCGCGCGGGGCGAGGGAGCGCAGGGCTCCGGCCGCCCGGTCGGAGTCCCGCAGGAAGAAGAACATCAGCAGCAGTGCGAGGACCGCCGCGGCGAGGACCTCGCCGACCACGCTGAGGCCGGTGATGACGCCGGAGGCGGCCGTGCCGCCGAACTTGGCGAGCAGCCCCTTGGCGTTGGAGGCCAGGTCCTGGAGCGAGGTCCCGGCGGCGCCGAAGTGCGCGGCGAGGTCCTGACCGGCCTGTTTGAGTGAGGCGACGATCTGGTCGCCGGTCTCGACGAGCGCGGAGACCACCACGTACGCGGCCCCGCCGACGACGGCCACGACGGCCAGGCAGGTGAGGGCGGCGGCGAGCGAGCGGTTGACGCCCAGCCGGATCAGCCGCCGGTGCAGCGGGCCGAGCAGCGCGGTGCCGAGGAGGGCGAGCAGGGCCGGGGTGACGGCGGTCTTGAAGACCATGCAGAGCCACACCCCGACGGCGACCACGCCGGTGACCAGCAGGACGACCGCGCACCAGGCGGCCAGCCGCCGCGCCGGTTCGGGCAGCAGGGGGGGCGTCGGCATCGCCGTTTCCACCTTTCGGCTCGGCTTGCGGGAGGGCGGCTACCCGGTCTCGTCGGCGGGCTTGGAGCGTTCGTACAGCTCGAACCAGATCGACTTGCCCGCGCCCCTGGGGTCCACGCCCCAGGTGTCGGCGAGCATCTCCATCAGCAGCACGCCACGCCCGCTGGAGGCCATCTCGCCGGGGTGCCGCTTGTGCGGCAGCTCGTCGCTGCCGTCGGCGACCTCCACGCGCAGCCGGCGGGTGCCCAGCTCGCCGGCCGCCTCCGCGACCAGCAGGGCGTCCCCGTCGGTGTGCACCAGCACGTTGGTCACCATCTCGGAGACCATCAGCACCGCCGAGTCCACCTGCTCCGGGTCCGCCCAGTCGTGCAGCAGCTCCCGGATCTGGCGGCGGGCGCCCGCGATCCGCTCGGGTTCGGCCTGGGCGACGGTCAGCACCGTGCGCCGGGCCGGCCGGGCCGGGTGCGTGCGGTCGGTCCCGCAGCCGCAGCCGGGGCCCTCGCGGCAGAGCAGCACCACGGCTATGTCGTCCTCGCGGCGGTCGGCGAGCGGACCGGTGGTGTGGTGCGAGGAGGGCCCGTGCACGGCCTGGACCAGCAGGTCGGCGAGGTGCTCCAGGTGTCCGGCGGTGAGGTCGGCGCCGGGCCCGTACGTCTCGGCGTCGGCCTCCAGGATGGCCCGCAGCCGGGCCCAGCCGGTGTCGAGGTCGTGCCCGCCGGTCTCGATGAGCCCGTCGGTGCACAGCATCATCGTCTCGCCGGGCTCCAGGGTGAACCGGGTCGTCGGGTAGTCGGTGTCGGGGACGATCCCGAGCGGGAGGCCACCGGCGGTGGGCCGCATCAGGACGGTGCCGTCCGTCATCCGGACCACCGGGTCGGGGTGGCCGGCGCGGGCCACCTCCAGCGTGCCGGTCTCCGGGTCGCACTCCACGTACAGGCAGGTCGCGAAGCGGGGGCTGAGGTAGTCGGACTCGCCGCCGGGGCCGTGTTCGCCGGCCTCCGCCCCGGCCTCCTCCTCCTGGGAGGAGCAGAGTCCGGCGAGGAAGCGGGAGGCCCGGGAGAGCACCGCGTCGGGCCGGTGGCCCTCGGAGGCGTACGCCCGTACCGCGATCCGCAGCTGGCCCATCAGGCCTGCGGCCCGTACGTCGTGCCCCTGGACGTCCCCGATGACCAGCGCGAACCGTCCCGACGGCAGCGGGATCATGTCGTACCAGTCGCCGCCCACCTGGAGGCCGCCGCCGGTGGGGACGTAGCGCGCCGCGAGGGTCATGCCGGGGATCTCGGGCCCGAGCTGCGGCATCATCGACCGCTGGAGTCCGGTGGTCAGCTCGCGCTCGGACTCGGCGACGCCGGCCCGCTGGAGGGCCTGGGCGAGCATCCGGGCGACCGTCGTCAGCACGGACCGCTCGTCGGGCGAGAAGGTCACCGGCTGCTTGAAGGCGGCCATCCAGGCCCCCATGGTCCGTCCCGCCACGATCAGCGGCAGGAAGGCCCAGGAGACCCGGCCGAAGGGCTCGGCGAGCGGCCAGGTGGCGGGGAAGCGCCGCTCGTACTCCTCCGGGGTGGGCAGGTAGATCGCCCGGCCGGTGCGGACGACCTCGGCGGCCGGGTAGGCGGTGTCCAGGACCATGTCCGTGAAGGGGGCCTCGTCGCCGGGGGCGTGCCCGTGGTGGCCGATGACCGACAGCTTCTCGCCCGCCACCCCGAAGACCGCCAGCCCGTCGGGGCTGAAGCCCGGCATGGACAGCGAGGCCGCCACCCGCAGCACCTCGGCCGTGGACCGGGCCTCGGCGAGCGCCCGGCCGGCGTCGAGCAGGAACGCCTCGCGGGAGCGCCGCCAGTCGCCGGTGATCGGGGTGTGGACGGCGGTGGTGCCGGGCTGCGGCTCGGCGATCTCCTGGATGGTGCCGATCAGCTCGTAGTCGACGCGGCCCTCGGGGGTCCGGTTCTCCACGGGTTTGGAGCGGCTGCGCACGGTGCGCAGCACGCGCCCGTCCTCGTCCATGATCCGCAGCCGTGCCTCGGCGAGGGTGCCCTCGGCGACGGCGAGGTTGACGATGCCGTTGATCTCGTTCCAGTCGACCGGGTGGAAGCGGGAGCGCACCGCGACCTCGGGCAGCACGACGGGCTCGGCGGGCAGGCCGAGCAGCCGGGCGGCCTCGCCGTCGAGGGTGACCGTCCCGGAGGCGTTGTCCCATCGCCACAGGCCCGTCGCGATGGCGGCCAGGACGTCCTCGGTGCGCACCCGGTCATCTTTACAGGTGATCCCGTCGGCGTGCCTCTTCGGGAGCCCGCTCGGGCGCGCCCGCGCGGTGCCCCGCCCGGACGGTAACCTTGGGAGGGTTGAATCCACCCTGGTATCGCGTAGAACTGGATGACTGATGCATCGGTACAGGTCCCACACGTGCGGCGAGCTCCGTGCCTCTGACGTCGGCACCGACGTCCGGCTGAGCGGCTGGCTGCACAATCGTCGAGACCTGGGCGGCATCCTCTTCATCGATCTGCGCGACCACTACGGCATCACGCAGCTCGTCGCCCGCCCCGGCACCGCGGCCGCCGACGTCCTGGACAAGCTGTCCAAGGAGACGGTCGTCCGGATCGACGGCAAGGTCGTCTCCCGCGGCACCGAGAACGTGAACCCCGACCTGCCGACCGGCGAGATCGAGATCGAGGCCGCCGAGGTCGAGGTGCTCGGCGCGGCCGCCCCGCTGCCCTTCACGATCAACACCGACGACGGTGTGAACGAGGAGCGCCGCCTGGAGTACCGCTTCCTCGACCTGCGCCGCGAGCGCATGCACCGCAACATCATGCTGCGCTCGGCGGTCATCGCCTCCATCCGCTCGAAGATGGTGGCCCTCGGCTTCAACGAGATGGCGACCCCGATCCTCACCGCGACCTCCCCCGAGGGCGCCCGTGACTTCGTCGTCCCGTCCCGCCTGAACCCGGGCAAGTTCTACGCCCTGCCGCAGGCCCCGCAGCAGTTCAAGCAGCTGCTGATGATCTCGGGCTTCGACCGCTACTTCCAGATCGCGCCCTGCTTCCGCGACGAGGACGCCCGCGCGGACCGTTCGCCGGGCGAGTTCTACCAGCTCGACGTGGAGATGTCCTTCGTCGAGCAGGAGGACGTCTTCCAGCCGATCGAGAAGCTGATGACCGAGCTCTTCACCGAGTTCGGCGGCGGCCGCCCGGTCACCTCGCCGTTCCCGCGGATCCCGTTCCGCGAGTCGATGCTGAAGTACGGCAACGACAAGCCCGACCTGCGCGCGAAGCTGGAGCTCGTCGACATCACCGACGTGTTCGAGGGCTCGGAGTTCAAGGCGTTCGCCGGCAAGCACGTCCGTGCGCTGGCCGTCCCGGACACCGCCGCGCAGCCGCGAAAGTTCTTCGACGGCCTCGGCGAGTACGCGATCTCCCTGGGCGCCAAGGGCCTGGCGTGGGTCCGCGTCGGCGAGGACGGTTCGCTGACCGGCCCGATCGCCAAGTTCCTCACCGAGGAGAACGTCAAGGTCCTCACCGAGCGCCTGGGCCTGGCGGCCGGGCACGCGGTGTTCTTCGGCGCGGGCGAGTTCGACGAGGTCTCCAAGATCATGGGCCCGGTCCGGGTCGAGGCCGCCAAGCGCGCGGGCCAGTTCGAGGAGAACGTCTTCCGCTTCTGCTGGATCGTCGACTTCCCGATGTACGAGAAGGACGAGGAGACCGGCAGGATCGACTTCTCGCACAACCCCTTCTCGATGCCGCAGGGCGGCATGAAGGACCTGGAGGAGAAGGACCCGCTCGACATCCTGGCCTGGCAGTACGACATCGTCTGCAACGGCATCGAGCTGTCCTCCGGCGCCATCCGCAACCACGAGCCCGAGGTCATGCTGAAGGCCTTCGAGATCGCCGGTTACGAGGCCGAGACCGTCGAGCGCGAGTTCGCCGGCATGCTGCGCGCCTTCCGCCTCGGCGCCCCGCCGCACGGCGGCATCGCCCCGGGCGTGGACCGCATCGTGATGCTGCTGGCCGACGAGCCGAACATCCGCGAGACCATCGCCTTCCCGCTGAACGGCAACGCCCAGGACCTGATGATGGGCGCGCCGACGGTGCTGGAGGAGTCCCGCCTGCGCGAGCTGAACATCGCCCTGCGCAAGCCGGTCGAGACGAAGGCCGCTGAGGCGAAGCCGGTCGCGGAGGCGGTCCACCCGGACGCCGCGCGCTGACGCTGCCGTAGCCGCTGCCGCTGCCGCTGCCGCTGCCGCTGCTGTAGCGGGAAGGGCCCGGGATCCTCGCGGATCCCGGGCCCTTCGTCGTCGCGCCTGCCGGCGTTGCGCCGCGCGGTCAGAACCGGTCGAGGATGCCCTTGAGGAGGGCGGCGGAGGTCAGCTCCGCGGGGGCCGGGCCGGCGTGGAAGAAGCCGGCGTTCTCGGCGTCCAGCTTGCGCAGGAAGTCGAAGGCCTTGGCGTCGTGGTCGCCGAACGCGACGAACTGCCAGTGGACGCCGGGGGCGGCGGCCGCCGCGTCGGTGATCGCCTGGCGGGCGGGGCGGACGTTGTCGGGGGCGCCGTCCGTCTGGAAGACGACCAGGGCCGGGCCCTCGCCGCCGTCCTTCTGGTAGCGCTCGACTACCGCCTCGACGGCCACGTGGTAGCTGGTGCGGCCCATCCGGCCGAGCTCGGCGTGGCGGGCCTCGACCCAGGTCGCGTCGTGGGTGTCGAGGGTCAGGTCGGCGGTGCCGTCGAGCTCGGTGGAGAAGAACACCGTGTGGACGGTGGCCTCCTCGTCCAGGTGCGCGGCCAGGGCGAGGGCGTGGTCGGCGAGGTGCTGGGCGCTGCCGTCCTTGTAGAACCCGCGCATGGAGCCGGAGCGGTCCAGTACGAGGTACACCTTGGCGCGGGCCCCGGTCTTCCCCTTGGCCCGCAGCACCTGCCCGGCGGCCTTGTACGCCCCGGCGACGCCGGCGGCCCGCCGCCGGACCGCTGCCGCGGCGACGGCGGGGCCGTCCGCCTGCGGCGACGCTTCCTCGGTCTCCGGCTCCGCCTCGGCCAGTGCGGCGACGGGCTCGGCCGTCTGGGCCTCCGGCTCCGGGGCGGCGGGCTCGGCCGTCTGGGCCTCCGGCTCCGGGGCGGCGGGCTCGGCCGTCTCGGCCTTCGGCTCCGCGGCGGCGGGCTCGGCCTCGGCGGCCGGCTCCTCCTGCGCCTGCGGTGCGGGCTCTTCGGCGGCGGGGGCCGCCTGGGCCTCGGGCTGCGCGGCGGTCTCCGGCTCGGCCTGGGCGGCGACGGGTTCGTCCTGCGCCTGCGGCGCGGGCTCTTCGGTGGCCGCGGTGGCGGCCTGGGCCTCGGGCTCCGGCTCTGCGGCGGGTCCGGCGTCCGTCTCCGGCGCGGCGGCGGCCTCCGGCTCGAGGGCGGCCTCGGCGTGGGCGGACGGCTCCGTCTCCGGCTCTGCCTCGGCGGTGGGGGCCGGGGTGGCCTCGGTTTCGGCCTCCGGCTCCGGGGTGGCCTCGGCGTGGGCGGACGGCTCCGTCTCCGGCTCTGCCTCGGCGGTGGGGGCCGGGGTGGCCTCGGTTTCGGCCTCCGGCTCCGGGGTGGCCTCGGCGTGGGCGGACGGCTCCGTCTCCGGCTCTGCCTCGGCGGTGGGGGCCGGGGTGGCCTCGGTTTCGGCCTCCGGCTCCGGGGTGGCCTCGGCGTGGGCGGACGGCTCTGCCTCCGGCTCCGGCTTCGGCTCGCCGGTGGCCTCGGCGTGGGCGGACGGCTCTGCCTCCGGCTCCGCATCGGCGGTGGCCTCGGGCTGGGCGAGCGGCTCCGCCTCGGCGGTGGGGGCGGCCTCCGGCTCCGGGGTGGGCTGGGCCCGCGGGCCGGGCTCGGGGGCCTCGGCCTCCGGCTCCGTGTCCTCCGCGGCAGCGGCAGCGGCGTCGGCGGCGGTCGGCTGGGGCGGTACGGCGGTGGCGGGGTCGCCCGGGCCCTCCGAGGCCGCCGGTGACAGCGGACGGCGGGCCTCCGGGACCGTCGGGTCCGCCGCCGGCGCCGGGGCGGCGGTGAGCACCGTCCCCGGCTCACGGTCGCGCGGCGCGGACTGCGGCGGGACCGTCGGGTTGTCGAAGGACGCCGCCACCAGTTCGGCGGCCGCGTCCAGGGGGGTCCGTTCGGCCTGGTTCGGAAGGGCCGCCGCCGAAGGGGCGTCCGACGTCTCGGGGACCGGCTCCGCAGTCCGTCCGAACACCTTGCGCAACAAGCTCCGAATACCCATGGGCCAGGCCTTTCGCATGAGTGCGTGCGTCATTTGTCCGTGCTGCGCGGTTGATCCCTGCCCAGAGTGGACACGTAAGGTTATCGGCCCCTTGGCTGGAACTTCGGCAGGGGCGCCTTTCGTGGCGCCCGCCCTCCCACCCAACCGGAAGCCGCTGCCGAACTACCCCTCCGCCGGGCCGGGTTCATCCATCGTTCATCCCGGCGCCGCCGCATCGGCGCAACCCGCGCCTACCGTCGCGGCTGAATTCGTACCGACACGTCGTCGGCGCAGTGCACTCTCACCGGAGGACACCCTCGTGCGCAAGCTCCTGCCGTTCATCGGCAACCCGCATGGCAGCGGCCGTTCCGCTCTCACCTGCCGCTACCGCTGCGGCGACGCATGCTTCCACGAGGTGCCCAACACCAGCGACAACGAGTACGCCGGCGACGTCATCGCCCGCGCCTACTCCCGCCGCTCGATGCTGCGCTCCGCCGCCGTGGTCACGGTCGCGACCGCCGCCGGCACCGCCGTCACGCTCGGTGCGGGCGGCGGCCAGAACGCCAGCGCCGCCCCCGTGTCCGGCATGTCCGACACCGAGGCCAAGCGCGCGGGCGAGGCCGCCCGCGGCCTGCGCTTCAAGCCCGTCGCCCCGAACACCGACGACAAGGTCACCGTCCCCGAGGGCCACGAGCAGAACGTGGTGATCCGCTGGGGCGACCCGATCCTCAAGGGCGCCCCCGCCTTCAACGCGGACAAGCAGAGCGCCGCCGCACAGGCCGGCCAGTTCGGCTACAACAACGACTTCCTCAGCCTGCTCCCGCTCGACGGCGCGTACGAGCGCCGGCAGCTGCTCGTGGCCAACCACGAGTACACGGACGAGAACCTCATGTTCAAGGGCTACGACCCGGCGAACCCCACCCGCGAGCAGGCCGAGATCGCCTGGGCCGCGCACGGCCTGTCCGTGGTCGTCGTCCAGGAGGACCACCGCAGCGGCAAGCTGACCGCCGTCGGCCGCCACCGGCTCAACCGCCGCCTCACCGCCACCAGCGAGTTCCGGCTGACCGGCCCGGCCGCGGGCAGCACCCTGCTGAAGACCTCCGCCGACACCACCGGCACCAAGGTGCTCGGCACCCTCAACAACTGCGCGGGCGGCACCACCCCGTGGGGCACCACCCTCCACGGCGAGGAGAACTTCAACCAGTACTTCGCCAACGCCGGCCAGGTCACCGACCCCGCCCAGGCCGCCCGCCTGAAGCGCTACGGCGTGACCTCCGGCGCCTCCGAGCGCAAGTGGGAGCGGTTCGACAAGCGCTTCGACGTCGCGCAGGAGCCCAACGAGCCGCACCGCTTCGGCTGGGTCGTCGAGCTCGACCCGTACGACCCGGACTCCGTACCGCGCAAGCGCACCGCCCTCGGCCGCTTCAAGCACGAGGCCGCGCAGCCCCGCCTCACCGAGGACGGCCGCCCGGTCGTGTACATGGGCGACGACGAGCGCTTCGACTACTTCTACAAGTTCGTCTCCTCGAAGCGGATGATGAAGGGCGACTCGCGCGCGGCGAAGGAGCACAACCTCACGCTGCTCGACGAGGGCACCCTGTACGTCGCCAAGCTCACCGGCGACTCCCCGGCCGCCGGGATCGACGGCTCCGGCAAGCTCCCCGCCGACGGCGAGTTCGACGGTTCCGGCGTCTGGATCAAGCTGGCCACCGCCTCCCCCTCCGGCAACGTCTCGCACGTCGAGGGCATGACCGCCGAGGAGGTGTTCGTCTTCACGCGGCTGGCCGGTGACAAGGCCGGTGCCACCAAGATGGACCGCCCCGAGGACGTCGAGCCGTCGCCGCGCACCGGCCGCGTGTACATCGCGCTGACGAACAACGCCGACCGCGGCAAGCCCGGCAAGGCCGGTGCGGACGAGGCCAACCCGCGCAACCTGAACAAGCACGGCCAGATCCTGGAGCTCGCCGAGAACTTCGACGACCCGGCGGGCGACGGTTTCGCCTGGCGGCTCTTCCTGGTCGCCGGCGACCCCAACGACCCGGCCACCTACTTCGCCGGCTTCCCGAAGGACCGGGTCAGCCCGATCTCCTGCCCGGACAACGTGGCCTTCGACCCGCACGGCAACCTGTGGATCTCCACCGACGGCAACCAGCTCGGCTCGCACGACGGCCTGTTCGGCGTCGCGACGGCCGGCGAGCGCCGCGGTGAGCTGAAGCAGTTCCTGACCGTGCCGCGCGGTGCCGAGACCTGCGGTCCGCTGGTCCAGGACCGGCGCGTGCTGGTCGCGGTCCAGCACCCGGGCGAGATCGACGGCGCGTCCGTGGAGAAGCCGCAGTCGGTGTGGCCCGACGGTCCGGGCAGGATCGTCCGCCCGGCGGTGGTGTCCGTGTGGCGCAAGGACGGCAAGAACATCGGCGTCTGATCCCGCCGTGGGGAGGGGCTGGTCAGCCCGGCTCCGGCAGCCGGCCCACCGGCAGCCGGAGCGTCGTCAGCGCACCCCCGTCCGGGGCGTTGGCGAAGCCCAGCCCGATCTCCAGCACCGCCGCCTGGCCCGCCGCGATCGTCAGGCCCAGCCCGTGGCCGCCGCCGCGGCCGGGGTCCCCGGTGCGGAACCGCTTCGGGCCCTGCTCGATGAGCTCGGCGGGGTAGCCGGAGCCGTGGTCGCGGATCACCACCACCGGCCCCTCCACCGTCACCTCGACCGGCGGGCGCCCGTGCTTGTGGGCGTTGACCAGCAGGTTGGCCAGGATCCGGTCCAGGCGGCGGCGGTCGGTGAGCACCACCGCGTCCCGCACGATCCGTACCCCGGCGGGCAGCCGGGTCCCGGCGACGGCCCGTCGTACGGCCCGGCCCAGCTCCACCTGGGCCAGGTCGGCCCGCTCCACCCCGGAGTCCAGCCGGGAGACCTCCAGCAGGTCCTCGGTGAGCAGGTGCAGGGCCTTCAGCCGGTCGTTGATCATCTCCTTGGGCCGGCCCTCGGGCAGCAGCGAGGCGGCGGCGAGCGAACCGGTCAGCGGGGTGCGCAGCTCGTGCGCGACGTCGGCGGTGAACCGCTTCTCCGCCTCCAGCCGTTCCTGGAGCGAGGCGGCCATCGAGTCCAGCGCCTGGGCGACGTCGCGCACCTCGTCGTGGTAGCGGCGGGCCCCCGGTCCGGTGTCCGCGGGGAAGGCCACCCGGGCGTCGAGGTCGCCCGCGCTGATCCGGCGGGCGACGGCGGCGGCCGTGGTGAGCCGGCGGCTGATCCGGCCGGCGAGGAACACGCCGGCCAGGGCCACCACCCCGGCCGCGACCACCGAGGAGACGAGGATCGCGGTGTCGAGGTCGCGCAGCCGGTGGCGCGTGTTCGCGTACGGGACCCAGACGGCCAGGGCCTTCCGGTCGGCCGGCCCGGCGGCCCACATGACGGGCTTGCCGTCCTGGGTGCCGACCATGCTGCCGGTCCGTCCGCGGGCCACCAGCTCGCGCAGCGGGCGGGGCAGGCCGGGCGGGTCCAGGGCGACGTTCACGTCCCCGTGGGAGGTGCCGTACTCGTAGTGGCCGAGGGCGTGGTCGAGGTCCCGTTCGACGTCCTTGCGGACCTCGCCGACGACCTGCCTGGCGACCACGTCGTGCACCAGGACCCCCAGCGCGGCGGCCACCGCGCAGCACACCAGCGTGGTGGTGAGGGCGATCTTCCAGCGCAGGCTGCTCAGCGCGCGCATCGGGACCGTCCTTCGCTGAGCGGGACGTCCGTGAGGGCCGGGCAGTCGTCGAGGGTCAGCTGCGTCAGGCTCATGCTGCGCGCCTTCGGGTCCCACACGTAGTCGGAGACGGAGCTGTAGGCGGGGTTCGAGGTCGGTTCGCGGACCGCCAGGTGCTCGGCGGCCACCTCCACCCCCTCCAGCACCCCGCGCCGGGCCAGGATCCGGGCGATCCTGCCGTCGCCGCGGACGGTGTAGACGCGCAGTTCGCTGAGCCGGCCGTCCAGGTCGAGGGCGGTGATCAGCTCGTCCTGGCCGTCCCCGGTCAGGTCGTGGAGGACGCCGGGACGGACCGGGCAGTACGGGCCGCCGTCCACGGCCTGGGTGCAGAGCGCGAGCCGCCGCCCGGCCCGGGGGTCGACGAGGCGGCCGGTGCCGCCGTCCTCGGCGGTGGCGGAGGCGACGTCGGCCCGTACGACGGCCAGCGCGTCCACCCCGCGCATGCCCGGGCCCTTCGGCGGGGGCAGGCCGGGCACGACGGCGGCCGCGCCGGGCTGCTGGCCGGGGCTGGGCGGGTCGGGGCGGTACTGCTTCCACAGGGTCTCGGGGGCGTGCGCGGTGCCGAGGTCGCCGGAGCTGCGCAGTCCCTCCACGTCGGCACAGCCGGCCGCGGCCGCCAGGAGGGCGGCGAGCACCAGCGCGTGGGGGCTCCGCATGTACCGATGCTCCCCCGCCCCCCGCCTCCCGGCCCGACCACTACTCCGTCCGGGGTCCTGGCCCCCTGCGGGCCCGGCCCCGACGGACGCGGTCCGGTGCAGCGGCGCGAAGCCGGGGAGGCACTCTGGGGCCGGGCCGCGCGGGCGGCGCGTTACAGAGGGGGGAGGTGGGACATGGCTCGGGCCGCCGCGAGTTCGTGGTGGACCGGGGACAGGACCCCCGTTTCGGCGGGCTCCGCAGGGGCGTCCACACGGACCGGCATCCGGTTGCTGCGGACCCGCTCGGCGAGCTCCCGCAGCTGCCGCGCGATCCGGTCGACCTCGCCCGCCGCAGGCGGCTCGGCGCCGTGGTTGACGCGGACCCGCGCGGCGGTGGTGGCGTCCACGATGCGCTCCACGGCCACCACCAGCGGCCACCACGCCGTCGCCCGCTCCCCCGTCGGCGGCGGTTCGGTCAGGGCCCGCTGGAACTCGCTGCGCACCCCCGACAGGTCGCGGTAGATGCGGCGCCGGGCCTGGAGGCGGGCCTGCCGGGCGGCGCGCAGCTCGGCGTCGTCCGCGACGGGGGCGAAGGCCCGCTCGACGTAGCGGGCGGCGTCGTCGACGGCGTCGGCGAGCCGGTCCCCGATGCGGGTGTGCCAGCTCTCGGGCCACAGCAGGTAGCCGGCGACCAGGACGATCGCGCAGCCGAGCAGGCTGTCGAGGAGCCGGGGCAGGATGAGGTCGAAGCCCTCGTGGTTGAGCTGGTCCGACAGCAGCAGGATGACCGGGGTGATGGCCGCGGTCTGGAAGGCGTACCCCTTGGCGGAGAACACCGGGATCAGCGCGGCGAGCACCATCATCACCGGCACGTCCCACCAGCCGCGCGGCACCTCGGCGAGGACGGCGGCGGCGAGGACCAGCCCGGCGGCGGTGCCCAGGGCGCGCAGGACCGCGCGGGAGAAGACCGAGCCGAAGTCCGGCTTCAGCACGAAGGTGACGGTCAGGGCCACCCAGTAGGAGCGCTCCACCTCGATCAGGGAGACGAGGGACTGGGCGAGGCCGATGCACAGGGCGAGGCGCAGCCCGTACCGCCAGGAGGCCTCGGACAGCATCATCTCGCGCACCCCGCGCCGGGCCCGGACGCGCAGCGCGGCCGGCCGGCCGAGGCGGTCGTCGACGTTGTACGGGTCCGGTTCGGCGAGGTGCACGATGGCCGCCGCGTGCCGCAGAGCGGAGTCGATGGCCCGCTCGGACGGGGTGTGCGGGGCGGGCAGGCTGAGGGCGGGGGTCCCGGTGCGGCCCTCCTCGACGGCCGCGGCCAGTTCCCGTACGGCCGCCGGGATCTCGGCGGGCAGCGGGCGGCCCCGCAGGTGGGCGGCGGGCGCGGCCTCCGCGATGGGGATCAGCACGTTCAGCTGGGCCAGCATGCGTACGAGGGAGGGGCTGCGCCCGTGGACCCGGGCCCGGCGGCCGAGCACGAGGTCGTAGGCCTGGTCGAGGGCGTGGGTGACCAGCCGGCGGCGTTCGTCGTAGGCGTCCTGGGGTCCGCCGCAGGCTTCCAGGGCGTCCGCCAGCGCCCGGTAGGTGGTGGCGACGGCGGCCCGTTCGGGCTGCCGGCCGCGCAGGGGCCAGGCCAGCAGGGTCAGCGCGAGCACGAACAGGCCGCCCGCGGTGAGCAGCAGCGGCGCGGTCCACCAGGGCCGGGGCATCGGCAGTCCGGCGCCGACGACGGCGTTGAGCAGGAGCAGCAGCCCGGACACGGAGGCGACCGTGCCGATCGAGGAGACCATCCCGGAGACGAGGGCGACGAGGGTGAGGACGGCGACGGCGAGCCAGCCCTGCCCGTAGACGAGGGTGCCCACGGCCACGCCGATGGCGCCGAAGGCCTGCGGGACGGCGATGTTCAGGACCCGCATCCGGTAGGCGTCGGCGGTGTCGCCGAACACTCCGGCGAGGGCGCCCATGGAGACGAGGGCGCCGTACTCGGGTTCGTCGAGGGCGAAGCCGATGGCGAGCGGGACGGCCATCGCGATCCCGGCGCGGGCGGCCGCCGCCCAGGGGACCGGGGCGCTGCCGGGTCGCAGTCCCGCGAGCAGCCAGGCGGGGGGAGCCAGGGGGTGGGTCCGGGATCGCCCGGTCGGTATGTGCTCGGTGCGTCGTTCGGTGGTCATTCCGCTTCCGTGTCGCCGCTCGCGAATCGGTCGTTCTGGGGAGTTCTGCGGAGGATGGGTACCTTCCGAGCTTATGGGGTGCGGCGTAGCCGGCCCACCAGCCATGCGGCGAGGGCGGTGGCCAGCCCGACGGCGAGCACCACCCAGGCGGTGGTCCGCAGGAAGGCGGTGAGCGCGTCGTACACGGCAGCGGCGGCGGGCCGGTCGACGTCGGGCGGCAGGTCGTCGAGCGTGATGCGGCGGCACACGCCCACCGCGGCCCACAGCAGGACGGCGCCGACCGCGAGCCCGGCTCCGGTGGCCAGGACCGCCTGCCGGCGCCGGACGGCGACGGCCACGGCCGCCACCGCGAGGAGCACGGTCAGTACGGGAAGCCAGACTCCGGCGATCTGGAGCACGTGGAACCCCTCCCGGAGCGCGCCGAGGTTGTCGTATTCCATGACCTTCACGGAGAGGTGGGTCTCCGGGATGCGGTCGGCGAAGGGCACGCCGTCCGCCATCAGTTCCGCCTTGACCTGCGCGATCACGGGCGCGAGGTCCACGGTCACGGCGTCCCCGTGGCCGGTGTTCAGGGCGTCGAGGAAGGCGGTGTGCGCGGCGCGGTTGGCCGTCTCCCAGGCTGTGCGGTAGGCGGGGGTGCCGGCGAAGGAGCGCAGGGCGTCACCGAGGAGGGCGTCCACGGCGCCCTGGAAGGGGCCCGCGTCGATCTGCCCGGAGAGGGCCCGGGTGGCCTGGATGACGACCACGTCCTGCACGGCGGGGTCCTTGGCGAGCGGGGCCATGGCCGCGGTGTAGTGGTCGGCGTCGCCGAGCCGCCGGTCGGCCCAGTACGCGACCGCGCTCGCGGGAACGAGCAGGGCCACGAGCACGATGAGGGCCGCCGACAGGTAGGTGCGCACGTCACCAGGGAAAGCCGGGTGCCGTCCGGGACGCCAGCCCTGCTGCTGCGTCCGGGGCCCGGATTCCCTCGGGGAGGGCGGTGCGCACCGCCCGTACGAGTGATCCACTTGCCGCTCCCGGGTGCGGGGTGTGCCCTTGAGGGTGGAAGAGAGGAGCCCCGCCATGGCACATGCGGCACCCACCGTCCCCCGGCGGCACCGTCCGATGACCTCGGCGGACGCGGACCGGCAGACCGACCGGAACCGCCTGATCCGTGCGCTGCTCATGGGCCTCGTCTACGGGGTCTGGGCGGCCTTCATCAAGCGCCAGATGGGTCCGGTCGACGCGGGCAACGTGTTCTACGGGATCCTGTGCGGCGTGATCTTCGCGGCCGTCATGTTCACCCTCGCGCGGGTGGGCCCGAAGCTGAAGCGGGAGCAGCACGCCGCCGCGTACGGGGTTTTCGCCGGCATCGCGGCCGGCTACCTCCACAGCCTGACCAACCAGTCCGTGCTGCGCGCCGCCGTCGTCGGCCTGTTCGTGGGCCTGGGCGTCGGGATCGGGGCCTTCTACCGGTACTACACGCGGGAGGACTGAGCGCCGCGCCGCCGCCGGAGCCGGTCCCCGCGCCCACTGGGAGGGTGCGGGGACCGGCGCCGTCGTGTGCCGTCCGGCGTTACGCCGCCGAACCGGCGGGCTGGTCCTGCTGCGGCTGCCCGCCCGCGGAGGCGGACTCGGGGTCGCGTCCGGCGGTGGCGGGCTGCGGGACGGCCGGGTCGGCGGGGGTCCGGTCGGCCGGGGTCAGGTCCGCGCGCGGGCGGTCCTGGGCCTCCTTCCGGGCCGGCGGGGAGAAGCGGGCGGCCTCCGCGCGGAGCATGGCGTTCAGGGCGGCGTACGGGTCGATGGGCATGGCGGAACCTCACGGGTGCTTCGGGGGTGTGGGGGGTCGCGTACGCTGCTCGGCCCGCTCAGCAGCGCAGGACCACACTCCGTACCGTCAGCCGGGGCAGGACCGGTGAGGCCGTCCCGTACGAGGCCGCGCGGGCGGGCTCGTACACGTGTTTCACGTGAAACATCCGCTGCGGCAGCCGCCGCGCGGCCGGGGCGGTGCGCACGGCCGTCCGCGGTGCCGAGCGGCCGACGGGATCCCCGGCCGGCTCCGACTGCCCCTCGGTGGGGTCGGCCGGTGCCGAGGAGCCGGGCCGCGGCTCCGCGCCGGCCGTGGCCGTCGCCGCCGGACCGACGCCGAACAGGCACAGCAGAGCGACGCAGGCCACCGTCAGGGCCCGCGCCAGCGCCGTCCGCGCGTACCGCGCACTGTTCATGGGGCCTGCATGCCCCGACACGCCGGGCAACTTTCCCCCGGCCCCCGAGAAGCCCCCGACCGGGGGAGGAAGTCACCCCCCACGGCTGACTCAGCCGCTGCGCCGCGGCCCCGTCAGCCGGGCCAGGACGGAGGTCTCGCCGCTGACCAGCCGCAGCCTGGCGAGGCCGGTGTCCCCGGCCGGCGCCGTGACCGCGTGCGGGGAGACCCGCTCGACGGTGAACACGGCCGTACGGTGGTCGGCGCGGGGGATCTCGATGACCCGGCCCCGCCGCAGCCCGGCGAGCGGGAGCCCGTCGCCGGTGACCACGGCCGTGCCGGCGGAGCCCGGCGCCGGGCCGTCGGTGTCCCAGCCGGCCGCGCCGTCACCGTCCTGCGGGCCGCCGCTCACCGGGAGGTCCACGCCCAGGCTGGGGATGCGCAGCCGCAGCGGCCGTGATGCCCGCATCGGGGGGACGGCCACCGTCCGGCGGTCCGCGGCGGGGCCGTGCACCCCGGACTGCTCCAGCCCGCGTACGAGACGGCGGTGCCCGGACAGACCCAGTGCCCGGGACGGCAGCGCGTCGGTGACGCTCGCGGCGGCGGGCTCCGCGCCCGAGCTGCCGCGCAACAGGGCGATACCGGTGCAGAGCAGAGTGACCGTCAGCGCGACGGCGGCCCACTGGGCGCGGGACATGGCGTTCCTCCTGTCCGGCTCGGGCGGCCGGTTCCTGGGAGCAGTGGACCCCTCCCCGGCCGCCCGCACATCGCCGCCCGCAGCGCAAATGACGGCGCGTCACGTCGCCCCCGGGCCCTGGCGCCCGTGTCCTCCCAGCTGGCGGCGGGTGCGCGGGCCGTACGCGCCCGATCGGACCGCTACCCCCGAACGGGTGAGGAGGCGAAGGCCCGGTTCCGCACGGCCCGTTAGAGCGGCCGGGCCGGCCAGTCCAGCAGGCGGGCGCCGATCACGGCCGTCTGGAGGGTGTACCGCTGCACCGGGTCCCCCGGGTCGGTGCCCGTCAGCCGGTGGATCCGCTCCAGGCGGTAGGTCAGCGCCCGCACGCTCAGGTTCAGCCGCCGGGCCGCCTCCGCGGCCACGCATCCCGAGTCGAAGTACGCGGTCAGGGTGTCCAGCAGGGGTGCCGCCCCGCCGCGCCCGGCCCGCAGCGGTCCGAGCGCGGCCAGCACCAGCTCGGCCATCGCCGCCCGGTCGCGGGTCAGTACCGGGAAGACCAGCAGGTCGGCGGCGCGCAGCAGCGGGCCCCCGAGTCCGAGCCGGTGCGCGACGCCGAGCGCGTCCAGGGCCTCCGCGTACGAGGCCGCGGCCCCGCCCGCGCCGGGGTGCGGGCGCCCGAGCGCGACGAGCCCCCGCCCTTCGGACTCCGCGTGCGCGAGCCGTGCGAAGCGGACCGGGATGTCGTCCCGCCCGCCCGGCGCCACGCAGACCAGCCGGCCGTCCTTGGTGGCGATCAGGAAGTCCCGGTCCCCGAAGCGGCCGGTCAGGGCCGACTGGAGCCGGCGCTGCTCCGGGCCCCCGTCCTCGTACGGAGCGGGCCCGCGCGCCACGGCCACGGCGTGCGCACGCAGCGGGTCCAGTCCGAAGCGGGCGGCGCGTTCGCCGAGGCGGCCGGGGTCGCCGCCGCCGAGCAGCAGGTCGTCGACGAACTCCCGCCGCGCGGCGGCCTCCCGGTGCGCGGCCGGCCCGTGGGCCCGCTCGTACCCCTCGGCGAAGGCGTCCACGGCCTGCTCCACGACCGCCAGCAGGTGGTCGGGGGCGAGGCGTCCGCCGAGGGCGGTGCGGGTGGCGGCGAGGTGCGCGCCGATCAGGCCGCGCAGCCCGTAGCCGGCCCCGGCGGCCCGTTCGCCGACCGCGCGGCGGGCGTCGAGCTCCTCGGGTGCGGGGGGCCGGCCGGTGGCCGACGCGTCCGCGAGCATGCGTACGTACCCGTCCAGATACTCCTCGGGTATGTCCCGCCCTGACCCCACACCAGCTCCCCGGTCCGCTCCGCTCGAAAAAGGACCGCCATTCTCCCCCGGATCAAGATCAACTTGGCCGTGAGGGCGGAGGTCCGGGCGGGGGCGCGGGGGTTGAGGAGAGGTCAGACCACCACGAGTGCCACCGCCGCCGCCCCCATGAGGGCGGCGGCGAGGTGCATCACGGGGTGGCCGTAGTCCCCGAACCAGAGCTGCCGGGCCAGTCCGCCGAGGGCGGCCAGGGCGCTGATGACGCCGATCTGGGCGAGGAGGGTGGCGGCGGTGAAGGGGGCCAGGAGCAGCAGTACCGAGTTCAGCCAGAACGGCGCGGCGCCGGTCCAGCCCCGCCATTCCCGGATCGCGTACTGCATCGCCGGATCCCACCTCCACACCCGTCACACGCGCAACAGGCGTCGCGCTCAACTCATCGGCTGTACAGCCTCCTTGGGTGCGGCGGCCGGGGCAAGAGCGCGTTCGGCTAGAAAACCGAAGGCCAGGCCGAAAGTCGCCCACAGCGCTGCCTGGATGGCCAGCGACGCGAGACGGAACTGCCAGATCAGCGCGGCCGGGAAGTCCGCGGGCACCTCGTTGATCGCGGGCAGCAGCGCGTACGAGACGCCCACCGCCGCCACGAAGGCCAGCGCGGCGACGACCGAGGCGTTCCAGTTGCCCAGCCGCGGCGCCAGCCGCCGCCCGAGGACCGTCGCGCCCGCCGCGAGGAGCGCGCTCAGGGCGATCATCAGCAGGTAGAGGGCGGTCCGCCGGGCGGCCGTGTCGGGGTCCCCGACGGCCGGCGGGTTGGCGGGGTACTTGAAGAACGGCACCAGGGTCACGGTGACGAACAGGGCGCCGGTGACCAGGGCCGCCGTGGCCCGGGCGCCGAAGTGGCCGATGCGGCCCAGGGCGAAGCAGTAGACGAGCGCGGCGATGCCGCCGAGGGCGACCCCGTACAGCAGGACGCCGGTGCCGAGGCCGGCCGTGGCCTGGAGGGCCCGGCTGACCGGAGCGTCCTCGGCGCCGTGGTCATGGCCGGCCGCGAGATGGCCGGCCTCCTCGATGGCGATCGCCGCGTCCACCTTGGACTCGCCGAGGAGGTACGCGACGAGGAAGGCGGCGACACCCGCGAGCAGGCCGGCCAGCATGCCCCGCACCAGCAGGACGCGGGGGGAGACGGTGTTCACGCATGAACCCCTTGGGTGATCGTGAGGGAGATCGGGAGGGGGTCAGTGGCAGGGGAAACCGAGCAGGTGACGGCCGTCGTGCAGCCACTCGTGGACGGTCTCGCCCTGGAACACGGCGGTGGCGCCCTGCTCGATGCCGACGAAGTACAGCAGGACGAGGGCCAGGACCGCGGCGAAGGCGGCCCAGGGCGCCAGCGCGGAGAGGGAGATGGGGGCGACGGCGGCGGGGGCCGAAGCGGACACGGCGGTGTGGGCCATGGCAGAACCTCCAGGGGGAACACGCGTCCCGGTCAGTGGTGCTCTGTACGAAGGCGGCGGGTCTGACTTCCCTCCCCGGGGTACCGCGGGAGGACTCACAGTGGCGCGACCGTGCCGGATTCTCACCGGTGCTTCCGCCATGCCTTCGTCATGTCGTCCGAGACCGTACCGCGCCTGTGGCTTGAACACCACGGCGCGTGGCCGCCGTTCCGCGCCCCCGGGCGTGCGCTCTACGCTCCCCGCATGCCCTCCGTACGCGTACACCTCACCACGCCCCCGCTCGACGAAGCCGCCCGCCAGGGCCGGTTCGGGTACGGGGAGCCGTGCCCCGGCCACCCGGGCCTCGCCGGGCCGGCCATGGGGGACTGGGCCGGCCGCACCCTCGAAGAGGTGGCCGCCGCGGACCCGGAGGGCATCCGGCGCTGGCTCACGGACCCGGAGTACGCGCCCCCCGGCGGCGGGGAGCCGGTGGCGGCGCTGATCACCCGCACGGGCGGGTACCTGGCGGGCCTGGGCCCCGGCCGGCACCACGCGGTGGTCGCACAGGCCGTCGTACGGGCGGCGGTGGTGGCCGCGCTGGAGCTGCCGGCCGGGGCCTTCTGGCGGCTGGACGTCCGGCCGGACACCGTGACCTCGCTCAGCGGGCGCGCCGGCCGCTGGAACCTCCTCGTCGGACAGCCCCGGTAGCGGCCCCGCGGAAAGCCGGACGGCCCGGACCCCGCGACGCGGTCCGGGCCGTCCGCGACGGCCGGGGCGCGGGCCCCTACGCGACGATCCAGTCGGAGGTCGCGATGACCGGCTGCACGCCGTCGCGGTGCACGGTGCCCTCAATCAGGCCGTACATGCGGTCCGCGGCGAAGTACACCTCGTTGTCGTTCTTGAGGCCGAAGGGCTCCAGGTCGACGAGGAAGTGGTGCTTGTTGGGCAGGTTGAGGCGCACCTCGTTGACCTTGGGGCAGTTGTCCAGCACCCGCTCGGCCATCTGGTTCAGGGTCTGCTGGAGCGAGTAGGAGTACGTCTCCGCGAAGGCCTCCAGCATGTGCTTGCGGACCTTCTTGTACGACTGGTCCCAGTCGTGGGCGGCGTCGTCACCGGCCAGCGCCGAGTGCGCCCAGCGGGCGGTGACCTTGGTCGCCAGGATGCGGTCGTACGCCTCCTGGAGGGTCGTGTACTTGTCCTTGATGAAGCCGTGGAACTCGGAGTTGGTCGAGTTCATCACCGTCAGGTCCTTCAGACCCGAGATGACCTGGAGACCGGTGGTCTCGCTGTAGGTGATCTGCGCGGTGCGCACCTCCTGGCCCTTGCGGACGAAGGAGTGCTGCTCCTTGCGGGTCGGGACGGGGATCCGCTCCCAGGCGAACTCCTCGATGCGGATCTGCGCTTCGCGGATCGGGGCCTGGGAGGAGACGAAGTGCTTCGCGAGGAGGATGCCGAAGGCCTCGGGGGAGGCGATGCCGTGCTCCTTGCCGAAGGCGTACACCGTGTTCTTGGTGGTGTCGGTCGGCAGGCAGTTGGCGTTGTCGCCGGTGAGGTGGACGTCGCGGAACTCGCCGCGCAGGGCGACCGAGACGTTCAGGTCGCGGATCTCGGCCCAGGAGCCGTCGCTGCCCTTGCGGGTCACCACGACGATGCGGTTCTCGGCCTTGCCGTACTGGTTCTGGCCCAGGACGTGCTTGCTCATGCTGTCTTCCTTCGGGTACTCGGGAACACGGAGTCCGTTGTTCTGGATCCCGTACGCCCGGCGTCCAGCGCCCCGCCCTCCTGAAGGACGTCCCGCTCCCCGCCGTTCGGCCCCGCAGGACCGCCCCGGGACTGACGTGCATCCCGGTCCGTAGGTGCTGATGCGTACTGAAGTACTGAAGTACTGACGGGATTGCACCATGTGTACGGCGGGTTGACCACCGCCCGGAACATCCGAACACCAGCACCCACGGATTGGGCGACCCCACAAGCACGCAGGTCAGGACATGTGCGCATCCGTGACGGTCAGGGCCTCGTCGAGGATCGCCAGCCCCTTGGCCACGTCGTCGTCCGAGATGTTGCAGGGCGGGGCGACGTGGATGCGGTTGCCGGCGAGGAGCGGCCACAGCCCGCCCTTCTTCAGGGCCGCGCCGAAGGCGCCCATCGGGGCGTTGTCGGCGCCCGAGGCGTTGTACGGGACCAGCGGCTCGCGCGTCCGAGGGTCCTTCACGAGCTCCAGGGCCCAGAAGGTGCCCATGCCGCGGACCTCCCCGACGGACGGGTGGCGCTCCGCGATGGCGCGCAGACCGGGGCCCAGCAGCTCGGCGCCGGTGCGCGCGGACTGCTCGACGATTCCCTCCTCGGCCATGGTGTTGACCGTGGCGACGGCGGCGGCACAGGCGAGCACGTGCCCGGAGTACGTCAGTCCGCCCGGATAGGGCCGGCGGGCGAAGGTCTCGGCGATGGCGGCGGAGATGGCGACGCCGCCGAGCGGCACGTATCCGCTGGTGATGCCCTTGGCGAAGCAGAGGAGGTCGGGGGTGACGTCCCAGTGGTCGGCGGCGAACCAGGCGCCGGTGCGGCCGAAGCCGACCATGACCTCGTCCAGGATGAAGACGATGCCGTAGCGGTCGCAGAGCTCGCGCACGCCCTTCAGGTAGCCGGCCGGGGGTACGAGCACGCCAGGGGCGCCGCCGACGGTCTCCAGGATGATCGCGGCGATGGACTGCGGCCCCTCGAAGACGATCGTGTCCTCCAGGTGGCGCAGCGCCCGCTCGCACTCCTCCTGCTCGGTGGTCGCGTGGAAGGGCGAGCGGTAGAGGAACGGGCCCCAGAAGTGGACGACGCCGGCCGTGGCGCCGTCGTTGCCGAAGCGGCGGGCGTCACCGGTGAGGTTGATCGCGGTGGTGGTCGCCCCGTGGTACGAGCGGTACGCGGACATCACCTTGGGCCGGCCGGTGTGCAGCCGGGCCATGCGGACGGCGTTCTCCACCGCCTCGGCGCCGGCGTTGGTGAAGAAGATCTTGTCGAGGTCGCCGGGGGTGCGCTCGGCGATGAGGCGCGCGGCCTCGGAGCGGACGTCGACGGCGAAGCCGGGCGCGAGCGTGCAGAGCTTCGCCGCCTGCTCCGCGATGGCGGTGGCCACCCTGGGGTGCTGGTAGCCGATGTTGGTGTAGACGAGCGCGCTGGAGAAGTCGAGGTAGCGGTTGCCGTCGTAGTCCCAGAAGTACGAGCCCTCGGCACCGGCCACGGCGAGCGGGTCGATGAGCTCCTGAGCCGACCACGAATGGAAAACGTGGTTCCGGTCTGCTTCTTTGACTGCGTCTTTCACGGCCGCGAGGGCGTCGGCTTCTGCGTTCATATATCGAGGGTAGTTGTCCAGGATGTGGACGCCGGGGTGCCTCGGGTACGACACCCCGCGCGGGCGACTTGACGGATCGCGGGGCGGCTCCTCGACTGGTCCGGACCACGCGCATAGCGTCCGTCGGACCGGCCGCTCCACGGGGGAGAACGGCGGAAAACCCGAGGTGGGAGCCCTTTGCGGCCCCACGTGGCGCGTCGGGGGCGGCCCCGGGCCGCCCCCGGCGCGCCCCCGGGCCGGCGTCCGTCAGCCGGCCCGTCAGCTGCCCCGCCAGCCGTCCGTCCGTCGCCCGGTCCGCGATCCGTCCACTGTCCTGGCCGCGGTCCGTCCGCCGTCCGGTCCGCCCTCCGTCCGCCGTCCTGGCCGTGTCCCGCTCCCGTCGGCCCTCCGAGCGGTTGTCGTCCCGCCGTCGGGGCCGCTTCGAGCCCGCCCCCCGGACCGCCGCGCCGCGACCCTTCATGGCCGCGCGTCACGCTCCCGGCGCCGACTCGGCAGTAGCGTGGGGGCGGCGCGGGATTTGTCCGTCCCGGCCGGGGGTAGGTGCGGCGCTGGGGGGTGTGGTGTCGGAGACGGGAGAGCCTGTGGCGGAGCAGACGCGGCGGCTGGTCCTGGGCGGCGCCACGGCAGGGGTCGTGGCCCGGTGCCGGGACTTCACCCGGCGTGCCCTGACCGACTGGCTCTGGCCCGAGGGGTCGGAGGCCGAGGAGGACCTGCTCCTGCTGGTCTCCGAGGTGGTCACCAACGCCTGCCTGCACGCGGGCGGCCCCCGCGAGCTGGTGCTGCGGCACGGCCTCGGGCTGATGCGGGTCGAGGTGAGCGACGACAGCCCCGAGGTGCCGGTGCGCCGGGCGATGCGGGACCGCTCCCGGCCGGGCGGCCACGGGCTGGTGCTGCTGGAGCGCCTCGCGAAGAACTGGGGCTCCGTGCCGGCGGCGGACGGCCGGCCCGGCAAGACGGTCTGGCTCGAGGTGACGGCCCCCGAACCGCCCACCGGGCCCCCACGCCCCTGACCCCGGCCCCACCCCTCCCGCCCGGGCCCCCGAGCCGCCCGGGCCCCCCGGTCCGGTCCCGAGCCGCGCGGCCTACGACTCGGTGAGGAGGCCGCCGCGCAGCCGGGTCAGGGTGCGGTTCAGCAGGCGTGAGACGTGCATCTGGGACAGGCCCAGCCGGGCCCCGATCTCGGACTGGGTCAGCTCCTGCCCGAACCGCAGCGACAGCAGCTCCCGCTCCCGCTCGGGCAGCACGGCCAGCATGGGCTTGAGGGACTCCAGGCACTCGATCCGGTCGTACGCGAGCTCCTCCTCGCCGAGCGAGGCCCGCTCGGCGGCGGGGTCGCGCTCCGAGTCCTCCTGCACGGGTGCGTCCAGGGAGCGCGCGGAGTACGCGCTGGCCGCCTTGCGGCCTTCGCTGAACTCCTCCGGCGTGACGTCCAGCTGCTGCGCCATCTCGGCGTCGGTGGGCTCGCGGCCGAGGTCCTGCTCCAGTGCGTCGTGGGCCTTCGCGCTGTCGATCCGCAGCTCCTGGAGCCGACGGGGCACCTTCACGGCCCAGCTGGTGTCGCGGAAGAACCGCTTGATCTCCCCGCTGATCGTCGGCATCGCGAAGGTGGTGAACTCCACCCCGCGCTCGGGGTCGAAGCGGTTGATGGCCTTGATCAGTCCGATCGTGCCGACCTGGACGATGTCCTCCATCGGCTCGCTGCGGCCGCGGAACCGGCGGGCGGCGTACTTCACCAGACTGAGGTTCAGCTCGACCAGGGTGTTGCGCACGTACGAGTAGTCGGCCGTCCCCTCGTCCAGTTCGGCGAGCCGGTGGAACAGGGTCGTGCTGAGGGCCCTGGCCTCCAGGGTGGCCGCGTCCCCGCGGCCGGTCTGGTCCGCGCGCTCGGTGCTGTCGGCGCCGTCTTCGCGGTCCGCGGGGCGGGTGTGGTCGCGCTCGGTACGGTCCATCGCTCTGCGCTCCTCCGACGGCGGGCCCCGGGTCGCGGGCCGAGGTCATGCGTTGAGGTGGTCACCGTCCAGATGGATATACCCGCCCTTATGGGTCGATACCCGTACTTTCTCCCTACCGATGTTTCACGTGAAACCGTTCCGAGGCCGAAACCCCTGGTCAGGGGGGCGGCCGCGGCCCGGCGCCGCCCTGATCGCCGCCTGGGCCCGGCACCGCCTACGCTGCGCTGCATGGAGTCCTACACCATCGGCCAGGCAGCGCGGCTGCTCGGCGTCAGCAGCGACACCGCCCGCCGCTGGGCGGACGCCGAGCGCTTCCCCACCCGGCGGGAGGGCAACCGCAGGATCGTCGACGGGCCCGCCCTGGCGGCGTTCTGCGTCGAGGTGGCCCAGGAGGCGGGGGAGGACGAGGAGGCTCCGTACACCAGCGCCCGCAACGCCTTCCCCGGCATCGTGACGGGCATCAAGCTGGGCTCGGTCAGCGCGCAGGTGGAGATCCAGGCGGGCCCGCACCGGGTGGTCTCCCTGCTGACCCGTGAGGCGGTGGAGGAGCTGGGCCTGGAGGTCGGCATGCGCGCCACCGCCCGGGTGAAGTCCACCAGCGTCTTCGTCGACCGCACCTGACCCCGACCCGGGCCGTTGCCCGACCCGGGCCCTCGCCCGACCCCGGCCGGCGTACGAGCCCGGCCGGCGTATGGTGCCGGCCGCCGTGCGACCAGGCCGTCGTGCGTGCCCGCCGCGGCCCGGCACGGCCCGGCCCCGGCCTCAGTGCGGCAGGCCGACCAGCCCCCAGCCCCGGGCGGCGGCGCCCCTGACGACCTCGCCCCACTCGCGCATCAGCGCGGTGGCCCCGTCGAAGGTGTCGTGCCATCCCGACCAGCCGAAGTCCGCGGCGGCGACGGGGCCGCGCAGTTCCGTCAGCCGGGGCCCGGCCTCCTGCCAGGCGCGGGCGAGCGCCGGCACCTCGTCCGGCGTCCGGCCCAGCAGCAGCCGCGGGCGCCACGGCTCGGGGTCGTCCGGGAAGCCGCGCAGGGCCGGCGGGTCCTCGGCGTCGGGGTCCTCGTCGTAGTCGGGGCCGTCCCACACCAGGCCGCCGAGGAAGACGTCGAGGCTGTCCCGCAGTCCGGGCTCCACGGAGCCCCGGACGGCCTGCCAGAGCTCGGCCAGCCAGAAGTGCCAGGCGTAGGTGCCGGTCGTCCCGGCGAACCGGTACTCGGCGCACCACGGGACCCCGAGCGGCGAGGCCCAGCCGCTCCGGACGGCCCGGTCGGCCTCTTCGCAGGCCTCGCAGCAGAAGTAGGGGTGCACGGCGTCGGTCAGGGCGTCCAGGCGCCCGTCGGACGGTATCCGGGCGAGGTGTTCCCAGTCGGCCGCGACCACGGTGATGTCCAGTCCCATCGCCGCAGGCTAACAACCCCCCTCCGACGGCTACGGGGTCCGTACGAAGACCCCCGCGCGGGCCGCCGCCACGGCCGCCGCCGCCGCGCGCCGGGCCGCGTCCTCGTCCAGCGGGGCGTCCGTGGTCAGCAGCCGGTAGTACAGCGGGGCGGAGACGGCACGGACCACCTCGGCGGCGTCGGTCCCCGCGGGCAGCTCGCCCCGCTCGACCGCCTCCCGCACGCAGGGCGCCCACTCCGCGACCCGGACCTCGTAGAACCGGTGCAGTGCCTCGGCGGTCCGGGCGTCCCCCGTGGCCGCGGCGATGACGGCCCTGAAGAGGGGGCCCTGGCGCGGGTCGGACAGGGTGCGCCGGACGAGCCGGGCGTTGGCCAGCAGGTCCTCCTCCAGCGAGCCCGTCTCGGTGCGCGGCAGTGACTGCTCCGCCATGTCCGTGAGCAGGTCGGCGACCAGGCCCGCCACGGTGCCCCAGCGCCGGTAGACGGTGGTCTTGCCGACCTCGGCCCGCCGGGCCACCTCGGCGAGGTCCAGCCCGTGGAAGCCCTGCTCGGCCAGCATGTCCCCGGCCGCCTCCAGTACGGCGGCCCGCACCCGGGCGGTCCGGCCCCCGGGGCGCACGGTCCCCGGCTCGGTGCCTTCCGGGGCGTCACTCGGCGAAGTCATAACGGGTCTCCGGTTCCATTAGTGGTGATCGGCTGTTACGTTGGGACCACCTTAAAGGGTCTGCGGTTCCATTACCGCTCACAGGAGGAGTCCGTCATGGAGTACAGGCAGCTCGGCGCGTCCGGTCTCAAGGTCCCCGCCCTCGGCTTCGGAGCCGGCACCTTCGGCGGCCGGGGCCCCCTCTTCGGCGCCTGGGGCAGCACGGACGCCCAGGAGGCGCGGCGGCTGGTGGACATCTGCCTGGACGCCGGCATCACCCTGTTCGACACCGCCGACGTCTACTCGGCGGGAGCCTCCGAGGAGGTCCTCGGGCAGGCGGTCAAGGGCCGCCGCGACGAGGTGCTCATCTCCACCAAGGCGGGCCTGCCCACCGGCGACGGCCCCGGCGAGTACGGCACCTCCCGCTCCCGGCTGATCCGGGCCGTCGAGGACGCCCTGCGCCGGCTCGGCACCGACCGCATCGACCTCTTCCAGCTGCACGGCTTCGACGCCGCCACCCCCGTCGAGGAAGTGCTGTCCACCCTCGACCAGCTCGTCCGGTCCGGCAAGGTCCGCTACACCGGCGTCTCCAACTTCTCCGGCTGGCAGCTGATGAAGTCCCTCTCGGCCGCCGAGAAGCACGGCTTCCCCCGCTACGCGGCCCACCAGGTGTACTACTCCCTCGTCGGGCGGGACTACGAGTGGGAGCTGATGCCCCTCGGCCACGACCAGGGCGTCGGCGCGATCGTGTGGAGCCCCCTGGGCTGGGGGCGGCTCACCGGCAAGGTCCGCCGCGGCCTGCCGCTGCCGGCCGGGAGCCGGCTGCACGAGACCGCCGACTACGGCCCGCCGGTGGAGGAGGAGCGCCTCTACGACGTGGTCGACGCCCTCGACGAGGTCGCGCGGGAGACGGGCCGGACCGTCCCGCAGGTCGCCATCAACTGGCTGCTGCGCCGCCCCACCGTCTCCACCGTCCTCATCGGGGCCCGCAGCGAGGAGCAGCTGCGGCAGAACATCGGGGCGGTCGGGTGGGAGCTGACCCCCGCGCAGGTGGCCCGGCTGGACGCCGCCGGCCACCGGCCCGCCCCCTACCCGTACTTCCCGTACGAGCGCCAGGAGGGCTTCGCGCGCCTCAACCCGTCGCTGCTGGCCCGGAGCTGACGGCCCTCCGGTCGAAGAGGGGCACCGCCGCACCGGCCGAAGCCCCGAGGGCTCCCGTACGAGCGCCTTCGCCCGGCACCCTCCACGGCGAGCCGTCGCGCTCGCCGGCCGCCCGTGCCGCGCGGACCCCCGGGAGTCGGTCACCCGGCCGGCCGCAGGGGCCCCGCCTCGGCGGGCGGCGGGGTGAAGATCCGGTCCAGGTGGTGGCGCAGCACCGCCACGGCCGAGTCGGGTCCGCGCTGGCCCACCAGGATGCTGGTCCCGAGGGTGCCCGCCATGGCCAGCAGGCCGATGGCCTCCGTGCGCGCGTCGATGTCCGGGCCGGTCAGGCCGGCCTCCCGGGCCTGTGCGAGCAGCCCGGCCAGGGCGTCCTCGGCGGCGTCGGGGTTGTCGATGAACGGCTGTGCGGCGAGCGCCTCGTCCGTCACGGACAGGATCGCGTACGAGGTGTAGAGCAGGTGGAAGGTGCGGCCCTCCTCGTCGGTGGGCAGGGACGCCAGCAGCAGCGCCTCGGCCGTGGCGCGCGGGCCCGGGGCGGGTCCGGCGGCGGCGAGGCGGGCGCCGACCCGCGCGGTGAAGCGGTCGGTGAGGTGCTGCAGCCCGTAGAGGAGCAGCTTCTCCTTGGTCTCGAAGTAGTACTGCACGAGCCGGAGCGAGACCCCGGCCTCGGCGGCGACGTCGCGCATGCCGACGGCGTGCAGCCCGCGCCGTCCGGCGACCCGGACGAGTGCCTCGGCGATCTGGCCGCGCCGTTCCTCGTGGTCAACGCGCTTGGGCATGTCCTGGTGTCTCCGTCCGTCGCCCTGCCCCCGTCTTGATGGTACCGCTGTACCAACAACGTGGTACGTTCGTATCACGAAGAATGGATCTTCCCAGGAGGTGCCCGCCGTGCCCGAGACCGCCGCGACCCAGAGCACGACCCGCGTACGCCGCCGCGACGTCGGGCGCTACGTCAACGACACCCTGCGCGACCGCTACTTCGCCGCCGCCGACGTCCTCTTCGCGATGGGTGCGCCCGTCCGCTCCGAGACGGACGTGGAGACCAGCTTCGGCACCACCCACGTCTACCGGTACGGTCCCGCCGATCCCGCCGCCGAGTCACGGACCCCGATCGTCCTGATCCACGGCGCCGGCTACGGCTCGGCGATGTGGTACCCCAACACCCCCGGGCTCAGCCTCGACCGCCCCGTCTACGCACTCGACACCCCCGGCGACGCGAACCGCAGCGTCCACCGCGAGCCCATGTGGCAGCCCGAGCGCGCCGCGCAGTGGATGGACGAGGCCCTCGACGCGCTCGGCCTCGACCGGGTCCACCTCGTCGGCTCCTCCTACGGCGGCTGGCTCGTGCTCAACCAGGCCCACCTGCGGCCGGGACGGCTCGCCTCCGTCACCGCCCTCGACCCCGGCGGCCTGGAGAAGGTCGGCCTGCGCTTCTTCGGCTGGGTGTTCCTGAGCCTGTTCGCCACCTTCGCCCCCAGGGCGCTGCGTCCCCGGCTCGCCACGTGGCTGGACCAGCCCGTCCTCGCCGTCCCCGAGATGCGCCCCTGGATCCAGCTCGGCGCCCGCGCCTACCGGATCCGCCGCCCCGCGCCCCTGCCGCTGACCGAGGACGAGCTGCGGACCATCCGGACCCCGCTCTACGTGATCATGGGCAAGCACAGCCTGCTCGTGCACCCGAAGCGGCAGCTGGAGCGCGTCCCCCGGCTGGTCCCCGGTGCCCGCGCCGAGATCGTCGCCGCGACCGGCCACGGCCCGCAGATCGACCACCCCGACGTGGTCAACGCCCGGATGCTCTCCTTCATGGAGGACGTCGACTCCCTCACCGCGCCGCGCGGCTGAACGCCCTGCGGTACGAGCGCGGCGGCACCCCGCGCCGCCGTACGAACTGCTCGCGCAGGACCGCCGCGCTCCCGAAGCCGACCAGCCGGGCGATCTCCTCGACCGGCAGGTCGGTGGTCTCCAGCAGCTCCTCGGCACGGCTGATCCGCAGCCCCAGCAGCCAGGCGTGCGGGGTGGTGCCGGTCGAGGCCGCGAAGCGGCGGGCGAAGGACCGCCGGCTCATCAGGGCCCGGCGGGCCAGCTCGGCCACCGGCAGCGGCTCGGCCAGGTGCTCCCGCGCCCACGCCAGCACCTCGGCCAGCTTCTCGTCCCGGCAGTCCTCCGGCACCGGCGTCGCCAGGTACTGGGCCTGCCCGCCGTCGCGGTGCGAGGGCAGCACCAGGTCCCGGGCTATCGCGTTGGCCGTGGCGGCCCCGTACTCCCGCCGCAGCAGGTGCAGGCACAGGTCGAAGCCGGCGGCGGCGCCCGCGCCCGTCACGACCGCCCCCTGGTCCACGTACAGGGAGTCCGGTTCGACGCGGACCCGCGGATGGCGCTCGGCCAGCAGCCCGGCGAACCGCCAGTGCGTGGTGGCCCGGAGCCCGTCCAGCAGCCCGGCCGCCGCGAGCGCGAACGCCCCCACGCAGTGCGCCGCCACCAGCGCGCCCCGCCCCCGCGCGGCGGCGAGGGCCTCCAGCACGGCGGGGGGCGGCGGCGTACGGAAGTCCGCCCAGGGCAGGGCGATCACCAGGTCGGCGGCGGCCAGCCGGTCCAGGCCGTGCTCCACCATCAGCGGCAGCCCGACATCGCTGCGCACCGCCCCGGGCCGGTCCGTGCAGAGGGCGAAGTCGAAGCGGGGCAGGCCCTGCCCGCGCTCGTCGAACACCTCGGAGACGATTCCCGCCCCCAGCATCCCGACACCGGCGGGGGCGTACGCGGCGACGGACACGAAGGGCGGCATGCGCGCAGTCTGACACGCGGCCGTCCGGCCGGGTGGCACGATTCCCGCGATCAGTGGCAGTACGGCCACTCGTGAAGGGGCCCGCCACACCGAAGACTTGGGGACATGACGAACGCACCGCTCGGCGCCACCGCCCGCTTCCGCATCCTGACCACCGGCTACACCCTCTCCACCGGCCCCGGCGTGGCCGCCACCGTCTCCTACGTCACCGACGGCGACCGCCACGTGATCGTGGACCCCGGCATGGTCGCCGGCCGCGACCGGATCCTCGGCCCGCTCGCCGAGATGGGCCTCGGTCCCGACGACATCACCGACGTGGTGCTCAGCCACCACCACCCCGACAACACCATGAACGTCGGCCTCTTCGGCCACGCCCGCGTCCACGACCACAAGGCGATCTACGAGAACGACCAGTGGACCGACCGCGACGCCGAGGGCCACGAACTGGCCCCCTCGCTCCGGCTGATCCGCACCCCCGGCCACAGCCGCGAGGACATCACGCTGCTCGCCGGCACGGACGAGGGGGTCGTCGCCTTCGTCGGCGACCTGTGGTGGCGCCCCAACGGCCCGGTCGACGACCCGGTCGCCCCGGACCACGACGTCCTGCGGGCCTCCCGGGAGCGGGTTCTCGCGGCCGCGGACGTGATCGTCCCCGGCCACGGCCCCGCCTTCCCGGCGGACGACACCGCGCCGCTCTAGAACATGGCCGCCCGGAGGTGTCAGCCCGTCGCGGCCACGGCCGGCCCGCGCACGGCCGTCCCGCCCACGGCCGCCCGGCGCGCGGTCACGTAGGCGTGCGGGGAGCTGCCGTAGGCGAGCTCGAACTCGCGGCCGAGCTGACCGGCCGCCATGCCCGCGGCCCGCGCGAGGGCCAGGACGTCCAGCGGCCGCGCGTACTCCCGGTCGAGCCGGTCACGCACCCGGCGCAGCCGTACGAGCGTCCTCAGGTGCTGCGCCTCGGTGAGCGCGCGCGCCCACCCGGGGCGGCACATCAGCGCCGTTCCTGGATCCGGACCAGGTTCCCCGCCGGGTCGCGGAACGCGCAGTCCCGCACGCCGTACGGCTGGTCGGTCGGCTCCTGGACCACCTCGGCGTCGGCGGCCTGCACCTTCTCGAACGTCCCGTCCAGGTCGGGCGTGGCCAGCAGGATCCAGCCGTAGGTGCCCTTGGCCATCATCTCCAGGATGGTCCGGCGCTCGGCCTCGGTGATGCCGGGGTCGACGGCCGGCGGCGCCAGCAGGATCGACGTACCGGGCTGGCCGACCGGGCCGACGGTGATCCAGCGCATCTTGCCCTGCCCGACGTCGCTGCGGACCTCGAAGCCGAGGACGTCGCGGTAGAACGCCACCGAGGCGTCCGGGTCGTCGTGCGGGAGGGCCGTGGTGTGAATGGTGATGTCCATGCCCGCCACGTTAGTTGCGGGCTCCGGAGGGCGCTTCTCGAATCCTGACCGGTTCGGATCCCCCGCCCGGGGCCCCGTGACCCGCGTCACATCCGGATGGCCGGTGACGTGTCCGGGGCCCCCTCGTTGCCGTTCGTAAAGGATCACGTTGCGGAGGGCCGGGCAGTGAGCGGACAGCGGACGAGGACGAGCGGGCGGCATCCGGTCCTGGACGACGCCGAGGACGTACGGGCCGCCGCGGGCGCACTCGCGGACGGCTGCGCGGTGGCCCACGGGTTCGGGAACTCCTACGCCGTCACCGCGCGCGCCGACCGGGCCGCCGTCGAGCGGGTCAACCGGATCAAGGGCCGCCCCGACGGGCGGGCCGGCAGCGTCACCACCGTCCCCGAGCGGGTCCCGTCGCTCTTCGACTGGACCCTGCTCCCCGCGGCCCTGCCGCGCCGGCAGCTCCGCCAGCTCGTCGAAGAGCTGTTCCTGCTCGGCCCCTTCGGCTTCCGGGGCCCGGCCGCCGCGCACGTGCCGCGGCACCTGACGGTCCTCCGGGACGGGGTCGAGACCGTGCGCCTGATCGGCCCGGGCTACCGCTGCCCGTCCAACGGCTTCCTCGCCGAGGCGCTGGACCGCACCGGGGACGGCCTGCTGTCCGTCACCTCGGTGAACCGCTCCCGGCACCTGACCGGCGCCGAGCACGAGCCGGCCCACTGGCGCGCCGAGGGCGTGATCGCCGACTTCGGCCAGGAGGAGGGCGTCAGGATCCTCGTGCACGACGACGAGCCCGCCGCGCGCCGCCGCCACCCGCACCACGCCCCGATGCCGGCCACCGTGCTGTCGTTCCACCACGCGCCCGGCCGCGGCCGCTCGGGCCTGCCCGTCCTCACCCTCGAACGGCACGGCTCCCTCTCGGCGGACCACACCCGGGCCGTCGCGGCCAACCACGGCTTCGCCGTCGTCCCCTCACCCCGGGCGGCCCGCCGCCTGCACTCCCGTACGTACGCGGACCGACGGGCTCAGGCCGACAGCGCGGGGTAGTCGGTGTACCCGTCCGCGCCGCCCACGTACATCAGGCCCTCCTCCCGCAGGGGGTTCAGGGCGGCGTCGGCGCGCAGCCGCTCCACCAGGTCGGGGTTGGCGAGGAAGGCGTGGCCGAGGCAGACCAGGTCGGCGCCGGCCGCGAGCAGCCGCTCGGCCTCGTGGCGGCCGCCGTCGGCGGGCAGCGGGCCCGGCCACGGCAGCGCCGGGTTCGCGATCAGCGTGCCCGCCCACTGCTTGCGGATGCGCTGGAAGAGGGGCTGGTCCGGGTCGGCGAAGACGACGTGCAGATAGGCCGGGCCGGTGTCGGAGAGGGCGTCGACGAGCGCCGGATACACCTCCTCGGGGTCGTCCTCGTGCATGCCGTTCGCGGTCACCCCGGGGGTGACGCGCAGGCCCACCCGCTCCGGTCCGACCGCGGCGGCGACCGCCTCGACGACCTCCCGCACGAAGCGGGTGCGGCCCTCACCGAGCCGCCGTAGCCGTCGGTGCGGTGGTTGGTCCCGGAGGCCAGGAACTGGTGCAGCAGGTAGCCGTTGCCGCCGTGCACCTCCACCCCGGCGAACCCGGCGTCGATGGCCCGGCGCGCCGCGGCGGCGAAGTCGGCCACGGTGGAGCGGATCTCGGCGGGGGCCATCTCGCGCGGCACCACCGTGGGCCGGTGCCCGCCCGGGGTGTGGATCGTGCCGGGCAGCGCGACCGGCGAGGGCGCGACGGGCGACAGGCCGCCGCTGTTGTCGGGGTGGCCGATCCGGCCGCCGTGCTGGATCTGGAGGAACATCCGCCCGCCGGCGGCGCCCACCGCCTCCGTGACGCGCCGCCAGCCCGCGACGTGCGCGTCGTTGTGGATCGCGGAGATGTCCGGGTACGTGGATCCCCTTCGGCGACGCCCCGCCGGTCGACTACGGCTTCTTCTGGCCGACGGCCGGCGAGAGCGCCCGCCTGCGCGCCTTCGTCGAGACGGTGTGCGGGCTCGGGGGCCCCGACCTGCCCTGACGCCTCCGGGGTGCGGCCGGCGGGGAAGACGCGGATGCTGGTGGTGCCGGCCGTGCTCAGGGCGGGCCGGCATCCGCGAGGAGGAACCCATGTCGATGCTCGACAAGCTCAAGGGCATGCTGAAGGGCCACGAGGACACCGCGCGTCAGGGGGTCGAGAAGGCGGGCGACGCCTTCGACGCGAGGACCGGGAACAAGTACCAGAGCCAGGTCGACATGGCCCAGCAGAAGCTCAACGAGCAGCTGGGAACCGACCGGCCCCAGGAGAACCCGCCGCCGCCGCAGGGCTGAGGCCCCCCAGGAATCGGCGGAGGGCCGCCAGCAGGACGTCCGGCCGTTCGAGGTGGACGTCGTGCCCCGTCCCCGGGACGCTCAGTGCGACCGTCCGCGGCCGCAGCCGGAGCATCTCGCCGATCTCTTCGGGCGCGATGATGCCGCACTGGCCGAGCACGGCCAGGGTCGGGCAGCGCACCTGCGACCACTCGTCCCAGAAGGCCCGCCGGGCGTTCTCCGCGAGCGACGCGACCATCACGTCGCGCTCGAAGCGCGGCCACCAGCCGCCGTCGCGCTCCTCCAGGCCGGCCGCCCAGCCCTCGCCGGCCGGGCCGCCGCCGAGGAACCCGACGGCGGCCTCCCGCGAGGGAAACGGCGCGGGCCAGGAATCGAGCCATCCGCCGATCTCCGCCTGTACGCCGACGCCGGGCCCGCCGGGCCCGGCTTCCACCAGGACGAGCCCGCGGAAGAGCCCGGGGTGCGCGGCGGCGGCGAGCATGGCGGTGTGGCCGCCCAGCGACTGGCCGACCAGCACCGGCTCCCGCAGGCCGAGCCGCTCGCACACGGCGACGGTGTCCTCGACGTACGCGGCCCGGGACACGTCCTGCGGCCGCCGCTCGGAGGCGCCGTGGCCGCGCTGGTCCACGGCCACCACGCGGTGACGCGGGCTCAGCTCCCGCGCGACGGCGTCCCATTCGCCCGCGTGCCCGGCCAGCCCGTGCAGCAGGAGGACGTCCGGCCCCGGGCGGTCCCGGTCACCGCGGTCACCGGGGTCGCCCCAGTCGCGGCAGGAGAGCCGGACCCCGTCGCGCAGGACGACGCGCTCCGACCAGCTCACGCGGGGCCCTCCAGCCACCGGCCGTCACGCATCAGGTCGCGGCCGCGCAGCTCGTTGGCCTCCCGCCAGGCCTGGATCCGGTGCGGCCGGACGAGGAAGTACTGGTAGGCGTCGAGGTCGCGCGGGTCGAAGCCGGTCTTGGCGGCGAACCTCTCCCCGGTCCCCGGGGGCAGTGCGTCGAGGCCGACCGGCTCGGCGGTGCCCTCGACCATGACGACGTCCCGCGTCGGCCCGAGGCCGAGCCGTACCCGGCCGTCGGCCAGCAGGTTGCGACCGGTCACCGAGGCGCGCGGGGTCGACACGAGGAACGCCGTACCGTCCCAGAGGAACGACAGCGGCACCAGGTGCGCACCGCCCGCCGCACCCGCGGAGGCGAGCCACAGGTCGGCGTCCTCCTCGAACCGCTTGCGCGTGTCCCGTAGCCTCTCGTCACGTTCACGCGGCGGCGCGGTGGTCATGGCTTCCTCCGTCAAGTCAACTCGGCCCAGGGCGGGTTCAGGGTACGGTCCCCGCTGCCGCGACCGCCCGGCGTACCCGACGGGAGCAGGCTGAGCCGGTGCCCGGGACGGTCAGGAGGTGGGCCAGGGGGTGGTCGGTGAGTCGTCGAGGGTGAAGAGCGCCCCGTCCGGATCCCGTACGGTCACCTGCCCGTCCCCGTCGGGCCAGGGGCCGCCCGTGACGACGGTGCCGCCGTGTTCGACCGCGGAGGCGGTGGCGGCCTGGAGGTCGCGGACGCGGAAGTGGACCAGCCAGCGCGGCCGCAGGTGGGGCTTGGAAGCGGCCTCCTCCACCGGCCCGCTGTTCAGGCGCGCCACCGCCTCGCCCCCGTAGCGCAGGACGACCTGGTCGTGCTCGTACGAGATGTCGCAGCAGCCGCGGTCGCTGTCGAGGCTCCACTCCAGGACCTCCCCGTAGAAGAGCGCCGCGGCGAAGGCGTCCTGGCTGTGGAGCTCCAGCCAGGCCGGCGCCGTGCCGGAACCGATCCGCCACTCGGCGAGCACCCGGCCCTCCCAGATTCCGAAGGCCGCCCCCTCGCGGTCCAGCGCCAGCGCCGCCCGCCCGCGCGGGGGGTAGGCGACCGGGCCGACGCCGACGGTGCCGCCCCGCTCGCGGATGCGCGCCACCGCCCCGTCGGCGTCGTCGACGGCGAAGTACGGGGTCCACGCCACGGGTACGGCCAGTTCCCGGGCCACCTCGGCGATGCCGGCCACGGCCACCCCGTCGGTCTCGGCGACCGAGAAGGCCCGCCCGAACGACCCGCGCCGGAACGTCCAGCCGAGAACCGCGCGGTAGAAGGCCTCGGAGGCGGCCAGGTCCCGCGCCGCCAGACTGATCCAGCACGGCGCACCCGAGAACTCCGCCGGCACCAGGGCCATGGTCTCCTCCTTCAGTCCCGGACGACGCGGAGCGGCAGCGGAACGGCATCCCGCGCCGCGGCCCGGCGCCTGCCCGCGGAGCCGCGGCCCATGCGTGTCGGTGGCGGAGCGGGAGGCGTCAGGCGGCCCGCTGGGGCTGCCTGAGCTCTGCCTGGCCGAAGAGGAGCGCGTAGCCGTCGGGAAGCTGCCGGAGGATCCGGGCGAGGAGGTCGGGACCGGTGAGCCGGGTCACGACGCCGAGGACGGCGCCGGTGTCCCAGCGGGCGATGGCCGGGCTGGTGGCGCCCCGGGTGGCCATGTCCTTGATGAAGGCCCAGCCCGTGAGCCGTTCGGTGTCGGGGACCTGAGCGGTCAGGGCGCGGGCGGCCTCGACGGGCAGGCACCGCGCGAGGTCGACGCGTTCGTCCCCGACGAGCTGTCGTCCGAGGGCGGCGAGGACGGTACGGACGGCTTCCTCGGCGCGTTCACGGGTGGGATACGCGCCTTCGTAGCGCACGCGTTCCAGCATGTGCTCGAACGTCATGGCGGGCTGGGCCGGGTTCGCTCGATGCCGGTCGAACATGGTGGTGCGGTTGCCTTTCTCTTCGAGGGTCGGTCCTCGGCCGGCGTCAGGTGGGCTGGGGGTGGCCGAAGAGGAGGTCGTAGCCGGGCGGGAGCTGGAGCAGGGCTTCGCGGGTGAGGACGTCCCCGGCCGCCGCGGCCACGGTGGACAGGACGGCGCCGATGTCCCACAGGGCCGTCTTCTCGGTGGCGCCCTCGATCCAGGCCGCGGTCGCGCGGACGAAGCGTTCGGGCGAGAGCGGCTCGGCGGCCTGGAGGGGGTTGAGGAGGATCAGGGCGTAGGTCTCGGGAAGGCGGGCGGCGAGTGAGGCCCGTACGGCTCCGACCAGGTGGGCGCCCAGCAGGGCCAGGACGACGCGGGCCGCCCGTTCGGCTTCCTCCCGGGTCTCGTACTCGCCGCGCTCCTGGACGTGGTCCAGGAAGGCTTCCCTGCGCATCGACATCTCACGTCACCTCCAGGGGAGGGCGGAAGGGGGAGGGCGCGGAGGACCGGGTACCGGAGGGGGATCGGGTTCCCCGTCCTCCGCCGCTGGTGCCGGGTGGCTTGCGGGCCGGTCAGCCGGAGATCTGCTTGCGGCCGGACTCCCCGCCGATGGCGATCTTGCGCGGCTTGGCGCGCTCGGCGATCGGGATCCGCAGGGTGAGGACGCCCGCGTCGTAGTCGGCTTCGATGTGCTCGGTGTCGAGGGTGTCGGCCAGCATGACCTGGCGGGAGAAGACGCCGAGGGGCCGCTCGGAGAGCTCCATCTGCACGCCGTCGGACTTCTCCGCGGGCCGGCGCTCGGCCTTCACCGTCAGCATGTTCCGCTCGACGTCGATGTCGATCGCCTCGGTGCTCACACCGGGGAGGTCGAAGGCGATCACGTACGCGTCACCCTGACGGTAGGCGTCCATCGGCATCACGGACGGCTTCGACCACGTGCCCGACGAGCCCGAGAGCTGCTGGACGATGCGGTCCATCTCGCGGAACGGGTCGGTGCGCATCAGCATCGCGAAACACCTCCAGTTGGTTCAGGCAGGAACTGCCCATGCGCTTCAACGTGCTCCCGTTGTAACATGTCATCGAAACGATGACAAGCAAGAAGTCATCTGGAGGATGACAGATCACGGAGACCGTCATGAACGAGGCCGCAGAGCCGACCGCACCCGTCACCTTCCTGGCCGCCGCCGCGGCACTGGAGACCATCAACCAGGCCGTCCGGGAAGCGCAGCAGGCCTCCACGGGCACATCGGCGGCGCCGCCGGCGGCGGGCGAGGGCCCCCACCCGGCGCTGGCCGCCCTGCTGATGCTGCGCGAGGTCCGCGAGCAGCTGGGAGGCTGGGAAACCGGCCTGATCGAAACCGCCCGCAGCGAGGGCGCCAGCTGGGCCGACCTCGCCGGCCCCCTCGGTGTCGCCAGCCGCCAGGCCGCCGAGCGCCGCTACCTGCGTCTGCGGCCGGGGAAGGCCGGGAGCACGGGCGAGGAGCGCGTCCAGGCCACCCGCGACGCCCGCGCCGCCGACCGCAGCGTGGACGCCTGGGCCCGCGACAACGCCGCCGACCTGCGCCGGCTCGCCGGCCAGGTCACCGCGCTCACCGGCCTCGCCGACGACGCCGAGCGCGCCATCGGCGACCTGAACCAGGCCCTCGCGCACAACGACACGGCCCGCCTCGTCGGCCCCCTGGCCGGCACCCGCGCCCACCTGCGGCCGGAGGACGCCGAGCTGGCCGAGCGCATCGACGCCATGACCCGGCACGCCGACCGGCTCCGCCGGGACACCCGCGGTCAGCGCGGCACGTGACCCGTCCCCCCGGCGTCCGGAGGGGGCACGTTCGTGGCGGGGGTGGTGTGCTGCCCGACCGGACGCGTCCGCCGACCGCCTCGCGGTCGGCCGTGGGCGGGCGTGCTCGCCTCAGGCCTGCTGCGGGGGCGTGCCGGCTTCGGCGGCGCGGCGGTACTCGGCGTTGATGCGCTGGGCCTCTTCGAGCTGGTCCTCGAGGATGATGATGCGGCAGGCGGCCTCGATCGGGGTGCCCTGGTCGACGAGTTCGCGGGCGCGGGCCGCGATGCGGAGCTGGTAGCGGGAGTAGCGGCGGTGACCGCCCTCGGAGCGCAGCGGAGTGATCAGGCGGGCCTCGCCGATGGCGCGGAGGAAGCCCTGCGTGGTGCCGATCATCTCGGCGGCGCGGCCCATGGTGTAGGCGGGGTAGTCGTCGTCGTCGAGACGGTCGTACGAGTCGTCAGCTGTCATTTGCACCTCTCCGTGAAACGCATAGAGGGGCCCTGGTGCCAGTACTGGCACCAGGGCCCTGAAGGAACTACTACACCACCTGCCGGCCCTGATGAAGCGCCGGCCTTCTGTGTCCGCACACCCGGCCCGGTGACTGCCGTCGGTGCGGGGATCGCAGCTGCTTGACCGAAGACCACCTCGCTATCGATGTCCTGCGGTACCCGGACTCGAAACTTCCGCCCGGGCGATCCTGATGGCGCCGCGTTCCTCCGTTCTTTCCTCGCTGATCAACTTCTTGCCCTGCGAATACTGCGTACTGCTGGTGCTGCGTACTGCTCTCGGAGCCCCCTGATCACTGCGGGTCTCCCGGTCCGGCCGCCAGTTTCGTCACCGTCCTGCGAAAGCCATGGCTTCGAAACTCCGCCGCCGCACCGTCCTGCTCACTGCGACTGCTTGTACTGCTTGCCGGCAGTTCGTCTCTGCCAGGCCTTGTTGCCTCTGCTGGTTACGGAAGAAAACATAACCCAGCGAGGCGCCGATGTCTACTGCGGCCAACATAGATTTTCCTGCCTCGGCCGAGCAGGTGAGCGCTCCCGGTGCGGAGTGCGCAGTGGTCGCGCAGGCGCGGGGCCCCCTGCACCCGCGCGCCCCCGGTCGTCCTTCCCGCCTGGCGGGACGGCCTGTGGCCGGGGTGGGGCGCCCCGTAGGATCGGGTCTCATGTCGAAGATTGACGAGCTGCTCGTTGACGTCGCCAGGCTGGTGGAGTCCGGGCAGAGCAACCAGATGTCCCTGACCGTCGTGACGGGGGGCGCCGTCATCACAGGTCGGCTGGCACCCGAAGCGGTGTGGCGGCAGCGGGTCTCGGAGGTCCTGGCGGACTCCGACCGGCTGGCCGAGTTCTCCGCCGTCTTCGCCACCGCGGCGGCGAAGGACGGGCCGCCCACGCACCTGCACTTCCACCTGGCGCGGATCCTCCAGGGCACGGTGGGGATCCCGGAGACAGGCGGGATGTACCGCGTCTCGATCGCGGACATCAGCGCCTGGACCATCGGCGACGTCAGCTACTCCGACCACTGACCCCGCCCCACCGCAGCAGTAACCCCGTCGATGCAGGAAAGGGCCCCCACCGGTACACGTGCCGGTGGGGGCCCTTTCGTCGGGTTCTGGCCCGTGTTGACGCGGGCGGCGCCGTCACGGACGGGAACGCCGCCGTGGGACCTGACCGCGCCGGCCGCGAGAAGCGGTGCCGCGGTCGCGCTGTCCGGTGAGCGGCGCGGTGATCTCCACGGGGATGCCGGAGGGGGTGCGGGCGCCCGTGATCCGTGCGAGCGCGCCCTCGCCGGAGCGGACCTGCGTGGTGTCGGGCACGATGCCGGCGGCCGTCATGAGGCGTGTCACGGCGCGGCGCTGGCCGGCGGTGACCAGGGTGACGACGCTGCCCGACGCGCCGGCTCGCGCGGTGCGGCCGCCGCGGTGGAGGTAGTCCTTGTGGTCCGTGGGCGGGTCCACGTTGACGACGAGGTCGAGCTGGTCGACGTGGATTCCGCGGGCCGCGACGTTCCTTTCGTGGTGCGGCACGTACCGAGAAATTCCGGCAGCGACTGAAAGGTGCGGAATTACGGGAACCAGCTGAATGGAACGAGAGCAGGGCGGTCCGGGCCTGGGGGTCGAAACCAACGGACGGGGCGGTGCTGAAATCGAGCCGCGGCTATTCGAGTGCGTGCGCCGGCCCTGGAAAAACGAATACAGCTGGGGCCCGCACCCCGAAGGATGCGGGCCCCAGCTGCGTATGACGCGTCAGAGTCAGGCGAGAACGATGTTCTCGGCCGTCGGGCCCTTCTGGCCCTGCGCGATGTCGAAGGAGACCTTCTGCCCCTCCTGGAGCTCGCGGAAGCCCTGGGCGGCGATGTTCGAGTAGTGGGCGAACACGTCAGGACCGCCGCCCTCCTGCTCGATGAAGCCGAAGCCCTTTTCCGCGTTGAACCACTTCACGGTGCCGGCAGCCATGTCATTCTCCTCGGGGCAGTGCAGCGGAATCCGCACCTTGCGAACGCCGTGTCGCCGCATTGATTCCCCATCCGGAAAACGACCGGAATGCAAAACGCCTCCGTGCGGCACGAGGCCGACGGGGCGCCTGGAAATTTCGGGTACCAAAACTGCAACTGGTTTCGACACTAGCACGCGGATGCAGTCCGTGCAGGCTGGCTTTTTTGTTCCCGTGTGTCGCCGCTAAAAACTCTCCCCGGGGTGCCGGTCAAAATCTCCGCCCGCGGACGCAGATATCGGGCACATCCACAATGCGGCGTTTTTCGACCGCCGGGCCGCAGCGCTTCCGGGGTGCCCGCCGCGGCCGCCGCCGCCGGGTTCGGCACCGTGACAGGAGCGTGATAGGTGTTGGCTCCTCACCGGGACGCGCCGCTGAGGAGCCGGCCGTCCGTCGCACGAGAACAGGCAGGTGTCATGAACTGCGCCGAGTTCGTTGAGCTGGTGACCGATTTCCTCGACGGCGCCATGGGTGAGCCGACCGAACTGCGTTGTCTCGTGCACCTGGCGCGGTGCGAGGGCTGCGAGACGTACCTCGACCAGTTCCGGCAGACCGTGGCGGCCGCGGGCGCGCGGTCCGGCCCGAGCCTGCCCGCTTCGGCGCGCGCTCAACTCCTGCGGACGTTCCGCACCTTGCCGCGCGGCTGATCCCGGCGACCGTCGGCGGTGGAGGTCCTCGCCGGGAGGTGAACGCACGCACCCCGTGGACGCCCGCGCTCGTCCCGCTGCCCTAGGCTGGCGCTTCCACTTGACGCCGGCGAGGAGAGACGAATGGCGGGCCCACGCGAACTGCCCACGGACGAGGTCCTGGTGCAGCGCCTCCGCTCCGGTGACGAGGAGACGTTCGCCCTGGTCCTGGACTCCTGGTCGGGCGGCATGCTCCGACTCGCCATGTCGTTCGTGTCGACCAGGGACTCCGCCGAGGAGGCCGTCCAGGACACCTGGCTGGCGGTCATCAGGGGCATCGACGGCTTCGAGGGCCGCGCCTCCCTGAAGACGTGGGTGTACCGGATCCTCGTCAACACCGCCAAGGCGCGCGGCACGAAGGAGAGCAGGACCGTCCCCTTCGCCAGCCTGCTGCCGCAGGAGGAGGAAGGGCCGACGGTCGACGCCGAGCGCTTCCGCGCCCCCGGCGAGCGGTACGCCGGCCACTGGGTCGCCGGGCAGGAACCGCGTCCCTGGGACATCCCCGAGGACCACGTGCTGCGCGGCGAGGTCCGCGAGGTGATCGCGGCGGCGATCGACGAGCTCCCGCCCCGCCTCCGTACCGTGATCACCCTGCGCGACGTCGCCGGGTACGGGTCCGACGAGGTGTGCGCGCTCCTTGAGATCTCCCCGGGGAACCAGCGCGTCCTGCTCCACCGGGGCAGGGCCCTGCTGCGCCGTAAGCTGGAGGCGTACTTGTCAGGTGCGCATGACGTCGCGAGCGGGAGGGGACACGCGTGAACTGCAACGACTTCGTGGAGCTGGTGACCGAGTTCCTCGACGGCGCGTTGCCCGAAGGGGACGAGCGGCGCTTCGTCGAGCACCTGGCGGAGTGCTCCGGGTGCGAGACCTACCTCGACCAGTTCCGTCAGACGATCGCCGCCACGGGCGAACTGACCCCGGACGGCATCTCGTCCGACGCCAGGCGGCACCTCCTCACCGCCTTCCGGGACTGGCAGCGAGAAGCCTGACGCTGCTTCGCGGGGCCCCCGCGCCGGCCGGATCCGTCAGGCGCGCTTGAGCTCGGCCGCGCCGAAGGAGACGCTGAAGCGCTCGCACCAGATGGTCACCGTGGAGAACGTGTTCAGGTCGGTGCCGGCGGGGATCGCGTAGTTCTGGTTGCCCTCGTTGCCCTTGAGGCCGCCGAGATCGATGTGCCTGCCGTCGTCGAGGTTGCCGCCGCCGCCCTTCCTGACCGGCTGGTCGCTGAGCCACACGTGGACGGCCGGACCGTCGGAGGTGCGCAGGTTCGTCAGGCGCAGGGTGGCCTTCCCGTCGGCGAGCTGCTGGACCTCGACCGAGCCGCTGGTCTCGTGCTCGTGCGAGACGAACGCACCGTTCGCCACCTGCTTGACCGTGCCCCCCTGCCGGCCGGCGGCCGCGGGAGGCGCCTCGTCCACACGGTCCGTGGTGAACAGCCTCCAGGGCTGGAAGAGGTACAGCCCGACGGCCGCCACGACGACGACCGCGGCAGTGGTGATCCAGAGGGCGCTGCGGCGCTTGCTACGGCACATGGGGGATTCCGTTTCTTCTCGGGTGTTCGTGGGCGCCGAGGCGGCACCGGCGACTGCCTCGGCGCCCTGGGCACTGGGTGTTCAGAGACGGAAAGAGCGGCGAACGTTACAGACGAACGTCCGCCGCTCCGGTCCGGCTACGACTTTCAACAGTTCCCGGCGGGTTGCGCGGGCTCGGCGGGGGCGGCCGGGGAGCTCGTGGCGGCGGGAGCGGCCACGTGGGCGCGGCGCAGCGCGTCGGCCTCGTCGCGGACGGCGTCGAGCCGGACCTCGAGCATGGCGACCCGCTCGCGGTAGCGCTCCAGCTCGGCCCGGACGAACTCGGCGTCGGCGACCTTGCGCGCGGCCTCCTCGCGGATCGCGGCGGTCTCCTCGGAGAACGTGGCGGTCGCGGCGTCGAGCGCGGCGACGGCCATGTCGGCCGCCTCCTCGGCGAGCGTGGCGCGCTCCTCGGCGGCGAGGATGCGCTGCGCGGAGGCGCGCGTGACCGTCTCGATGCGCGCCTCGGCCGCCGCGGAGTCGGTGATGATCGCCAACTCCTCGATGTACGAAGGGAGATCGGCGGCGAGCTGCTTGACGAGCGCGACCACGGTGTCGCGGGAGTGGGCGCCGTCGCCGCGGCCGTCCGTCGCGGGGGAAGCGGCGGCCTCCTCCCGCTGGCCCGTCCCACCCTGCACGGCCTCCGCCGGTGCCGGTGCCGGGGCCTCGTGAGCGGCTCCCTTCGGCTCCTCCTTGGCCTCGGCCGCCGCGCGCCTGTCCTCCTTGCGCTGCTTCCGCTTGGCGCGGAACTTCCTGAACGCTCCGAGCGCGTTGTGGTCGGGGTGGTCGCAGTAGTGGGAGGCCGGTCCCTCCGCGCCGGGTGCCTTCGGCTCGGGCGCGTGGGTGCAGCCCGGGTAGGCGCAGGTGGGAGCGGTCTCGACCATCTCAACAGTCATGGTTCTCAGCCCTTCGCAGCGATGTCGGCGGTGTTGGTCATACCTGTCAGTGCCGCTGAACGGCCGGACGTTACAGACGGGTTCGGCGGGAACGCGACGCCAGCGCAGCCAGTCGGAACCGGTCTGGAGAAGAACGAAGGCCCAGGTCGTTGACCTGGGCCTTCGTTCGTCAGCGAACAATTCGTCCACGTCGGCGGCGGCCGGCTGCTGCACTGAGAGGCCGACGAGCAAGGAGACAGAACGAAATGAAGGAACGAGTCCGCGCCGTCCTCGTCACCGCTGACGACACGATGCTGGTCATCCGCCGCACCAAGCCCGATGTCCCCGAGTACTGGGTGCTCCCCGGCGGCGGCGTCGAGCCCGGCGACGAGTCCCGGGAGGCCGCCCTCCACCGGGAGATCCACGAGGAGATCGCGGGGAAGGCCGACATCGTGCGCCTCCTCCACACCGTGGAGTCCGACGACGAGCGCCAGCTCTTCTACCTCGCCCGCATCGCGACCTGGTCCTTCGAGGACCGCACCGGCCCCGAGTTCAGCGCCGAGGGCCGCGGCGAGTACGCACTGGAGCAGGTCCCGCTGACCGTGGAAGGGCTCGACCGCATCGACCTCAGGCCCGAGGAGATCGCCCAGGTCCTGAGGGGCGCCATCAGCGCCGGAAACCTCGCCCCGTTCCGTCACTGAACGACCTGGACGTGCTGGACGGATGCCCCGGACCTTGGTCGTCCGGGGCGATTCCGCACGTTCGGATGATGCGCCCCTCAGGGGGCGGAGGTGGGGCGCGTCCAGCACTCGAGGTCGGTCAGGGCCTTGGTGAAGGAGCCGAGCATCGGGCGCAGGTGGTCGGGGTCGAGCGGGACGAGGCCGTCGGTGTGGGCACCGCCCGCCACCGTGATGTAGCGGTGCAGGCCGGCGCGGCCGGCGTCGGTGACCATGCGGTGGTAGGCGTCGCCGAAGGCGGTCGGCGGGGTGAGGGCGTCGAGGCCGCCCTGGATGCTGATGAGCGGGCGGCGGATGTTCCCGGTGAGGGAGATCCGTTCCAGGGCCTCGTGGACGGCGCGGGGGCGGGAGGCGAAGTCGTAGTCGGTGTCGCAGCCGGCTCCGGGGCCCGCGGGGCAGGGCGGGCTGCCCGGCTGGGGGGTTCCGGGTCCGTCGTAGTCGGGGTCGAGCTCCTCGCGGATCACGCGCTGGAGGAGGTTCCACTGGTAGTCGTGGTGCCAGCGCCGCGTTCACCCTGTGGGTGCCGGACTGGGCGGTGCGGGCCGAGTACATCTCCGACCTGCTGATGTTCGCGCTCGGCGTGGTCCTGGCGCTGGCCACGGCGGCGGTCGCCGTACGGGAGCGGCAGGCCCGCGGGCGGCTGGAGGACACCCTCGCCCAGGTGGCGCAGCTGTCGGCGGCGCGGGAGCGCAACCGGCTGGCCCGCGAGATCCATGACAGCCTCGGGCACCATCTGACCGCGATCGGGTTCCAGTTGGAGAAGGCCGAGGCGTTCGCCTCCCTCGACCCGGCCGCCTCCGCGCAGGCCGTGTCCCACGCCCGCTGGTCCGCAGGCGGGCTTCTCCGATGGCACGGAGGAAGCTCTGGGTGGTGCCGATCATTTCGGCGGCCCGGCCCATGGTGTAGGCGGGGTAGTCGTCGTCGAGACGGTCGTACGAGTCGTCTGCTGTCATGTGCGCCTCTCTGCGGAACGCGTTGAGGGTCCTGGTGCCGTACGGCACCAGGACCCTCAAGGAACTACTACACCATCTCCCGACCCTGATATCGCGCCGCCTCCTGTGTCCGACGGCCGGCCTGCCTCGATCCCCGAGCCCGCACCGGACCCGCCCGGCGGCACTTCGCCCCGCCGGATGCCCGGCGGGGCGAGGACCAGGCTTGGAGGAGTGCGCCGACGGTGTCGGCTGTGCGCGGGCCGGGCTCTCCCGGCCGTTCGGATACCGGCTCAGGCCCGTCCGTATGCGGGGTCAGGTTCCTGCCGGGAGGCCGGGCCACCGAAGCGCGCTGGAGCGGGTCGGAGGGGTGGAGCGGTACGGGGGGCCGGGAAGGACCGCGGCAGGTGAAACCGAGCTTGGTCGTGGCCCGGACGACTTCCGGCGGTGAAATCGCGGCGGTCCTGGCCGGTGATGACCTGTCCTACCTGTTTGACCGGGTAGGCGCGGCGACCGATGATCACGGACTCGCTGGTGATCTCCTCGGGCTTGACGCCCTTCATGGAGTCCAGGACACCGCTCTTGGTGAGGTCGAAGGGGAAGCGGGCGATGACACAGCGCACGATCCCTCACAAGGAGAGGAAGGGGTTGGCTTCCCGCGCAGGGATCAGGCGAGGACGAGGGCGGGCCCGGGGGTACCCGGGCTGCCGTCCCGTTCGTCCCTCACGCACGGGACGGGGAGCCGGACGTGGCTCCCGGGGTGCCCGGCGGTCGGCGCGCCGTTGCCGGGGAGGTCGCGCAGCCGGAGGTGGTCGGAGTAGGAGGGGCTGTCCCGGACGGCGGCGAGCTGGGCCGTGGTGACCAGTCCGGTGCACAGGCCGTCGTCGTCGCAGACGAGCAGGCGCCCGGCGGGGGCACCGGCCATGACGGCCAGGGCCACCTCGACGGTCATGTGGTCCCCGACCTGGAGTCCTCCCCCGTCCCCGGTGTCGGTCACCGGCCTGGCCGCAGTGATGGCGGGCGCCGAACGGGGCTGTGTGCGGACCGGTGTCACAACGTGCCTCCTGGGGAGATGGGCCGACTTCCGGATCACGTGGAGCTCAGGCCGCCGCGTCGGCGGAACGCCGCGTGTCGGCGCGCCGTGCTGCCGAGGTGGGACGCCGTCGACCGCGGGAGGCCGTGTCGCGCCCGGGCGGTGCGGCGGGCGGTGCGGCGATCGTCACCGGGATGCCCGACGGGATGCGTGCGCCGGTGATCCGGGCGAGTGCCTCCTCGCCCGAGCGGACCCGGGTGGTCTCGGGCACGATCCCGGCGTTCGCCATGAGGCGGGTCATGTCACGGCGCTGGCCGGCGGTGACCAGGGTGACGACGCTGCCGGACTCGCCGGCCCGGGCGGTACGGCCGCCGCGGTGGAGGTAGTCCTTGTGGTCGGCCGGCGGGTCCACGTTGACGACGAGGTCGAGGTGGTCGACGTGGATGCCGCGCGCGGCGACGTTCGTCGCGACCAGGACGGTGACGTGCCCGGTCTTGAACTGGGAGAGGGTTCGGGTGCGTTGTGGCTGCGACTTCCCGCCGTGCAGGGCGGCGGCACGGACACCGCAGTCGAGGAGGTCCTCGGTGAGGCGGTCCACGGCGTGCTTGGTGTCCAGGAACATGATCACCCGGCCGTCGCGCGCCGCGATCTCCGTCGTCAGCCGGTGCTTGTCGGCATCGTGCACGTGCAGGACGTGGTGCTCCATCGTGGTGACCGCGCCCTGGGAGGGGTCCACGGAGTGGACGACGGGATCGCTGAGGTAGCGGCGGACCAGGAGGTCGACGTTGCGGTCCAGGGTCGCGGAGAACAGCATGCACTGGCCCTCGGGGCGGACCTGGTTCAGGAGCGCCGTGACCTGCGGCATGAACCCCATGTCGGCCATCTGATCGGCCTCGTCCAGGACGGTGATCGAGACCTGGTCCAGCCGGCAGTCGCCGCGGTCGATCAGGTCCTTGAGGCGGCCGGGCGTGGCCACGACGACTTCGACGCCCCCGCGCAGCGCGTTCGCCTGCCGACGGATCGGCATTCCGCCGACGACGGTGGTCAGGCGCAGTTTCACGGCGCGGGCGTAGGGAGTGAGGGCGTCGGTGACCTGCTGCGCGAGTTCCCGGGTGGGGACCAGGACGAGCGCCAGCGGCCGGCGGGGCTCGGCGAGCTGTCCGGCGGTGCGGGCGAGCAGGGACAGACCGAAGGCGAGGGTCTTGCCGGAGCCGGTCCGGCCACGGCCGAGGACGTCACGGCCGGCCAGGGAGTTCGGCAGTGTCGCGCCCTGGATGGGGAACGGGACGGCCACGCCCTGCACGGTGAGCACGGCCAGCAAACGCCGGTCCAGGGCCAGATCGGCGAACCTCTCGACGGGGGGCAGCGCGGGGGTGACCGTCTTCGGCGGAGCGAACTCGCCCTGCGCCGGGGAGGGCCGCCGGCCGCCTCCGCCGAAACGCCCCGGAGCTCCCGATCGGCTCGGGGCGGACGAACGGGAGGGGCTGCTCAGTCCAGAACCGGCTGAGCCGTACACGCGGCCGCCGTCGCGGCGGGTGCGGGAGGAACGGCCGTTCGTGCGTGTGGGGTTCATTCAGAACCTTCCTTGATGCGGCGCGTATCGAGGAATTCCGGCGGCGGAAGAGCGGCGTCGGGAATCACGGCACGGGCCGAATGAAATGCGGCCGGTAAACGGCTTGGCTCGGGGCGGCGAACTGTCGGCACCACCGGGCGAGCGAAATAAACGCGAAAGGCGCAGGTGTGCGTGAAAAGCATGAGAAAAGCATGCAGCTGGGGCCCGCACCCCGAGGGATGCGGGCCCCAGCTGCAAGTTACGCGTCGGCGTCAGGCCGAAACGATGTTCTCGGCGGTCGGGCCCTTCTGGCCCTGCGCGATGTCGAAGGAGACCTTCTGGCCTTCCTGGAGCTCGCGGAAGCCCTGGCTGGCAATGTTCGAGTAGTGGGCGAACACGTCAGGGCCGCCACCGTCCTGCTCGATGAAGCCGAAACCCTTTTCCGCGTTGAACCACTTGACGGTACCAGTACTCATGTCATGTCTCCTTGGGGCATTACGCCGGAATCCGTACCGTACGGACGCCGTGTCGCCGCGATGATGCCCTGCCCGGAAAATGACCGGAAATGCAAAGCGCTTCCGTGTGGCATGCGGCCGACGAGAGTGCTTGAATCTGGGGTACCAAAACTGCAACTAATTTGACAGTAGCACGTCGCTGCAGTCCGTGCGTGGTGAATTTTTTCCCCGCCGTGTCGCCGGTAAAAATCCTCCGGGCGTGAGTGGTCAGAACCTCGGTCCGCGGATACAGATATTTCGTTCGGTCCGGAGTCAGCGAATAGACGTTTCTTCGCCGGCCATGAGGGTGCCCGTGGTGTGGAGGTTGCCCGGGGTGGACGCGGCCGCCATCAGGCGCGCGGCGGAAGCGGGTTCGGTCTCGGGGGGAATCACGAGCAGATCGCAGCGGGTGAGCCCGTACGAGAGCAGCATCATCGTGTCGAGATCCTGGCCCGTGAACCAGCCGACGGGCACGGCGTATTCGCCGACGGCGACTTCGCGCGGCGCGACAGGCCAGGATGCGGGGTTCGCGGTGACGCGGGTGACGCGTCCCCAGCGGGCCCGCAGCGCGTCCACGAGGGGCGGCAGCTCGGTGGCGAGATCGCGTGAGTACGGCCACCAGGCACCGTCCAGCAGACCGGCCAGGGCGGTGTTCGGCGTGAGTGTCAGGCGTGCCTGATGGGTGGGAGCGGTGGTGCTGGTCATGGGACCGGGACCCGTCCCCGGGGTGCCTGGGGGCGCCCCGGCCTAGTGATCGCCGGGAACGGCGTCCGCATGGGGGCGGGTGTACGAGGTGCTCCCGGTACCTCCAAGCGTACTCCGGGGTGGCCGAAGAGGAGGGAGGCCGCAGCCGGGCGGGAGCCGGAGCAGGACGTCGTGCATGAGGCCGTCAGCCGCGCCACTCGAACAGGACGAGCGTGGCGTCGTCCGAGGTGGTTTCGCCGCGCGCCCGCTTGAGGCTGTGGGACAGCTCCCGGGCCACGGTACGGATCCCGTGGTCGGCCTCCTCCAGCTGGTTCACCCAGTCGATCAGCTGTTCCTCGCCGAACTGCTCCTGCCCGCTCTCGTGTTCTTCGACCAGGCCGTCGGTGAAGCACAGGACGCGGTCGCCCGGCTCCAGTGCCACCGCGCTGACCTGCGGCTGGTCCCCGCCGAAGCCGACGGGGAGGGTCGTGGGGCTCTCCAGCCGGCCTACGACGCGGTGTGCGCGGACCAACATCGGCGCGGGGTGCCCCGCGTTGACCCACTGGAGGCGGCCCGTGTCCGTGTCCAGGCGCATCATCTGGGCGGTCACGAAGTGGTCCGGGTCGAACTGCTCGGCGACCGCGCGGTCCATGAAGAGGTAGATCTCGGACAGCTCGATGCTGATCCGGCGGGCGTGGCGGTACGCGCCGATGGCCACCGTGGCCATGGTGGCCGCATCCAGGCCGTGTCCCATGGCGTCGATCATGGCGAGGTGCATGACGTCGCCGTTGAGGGCGTAGTCGAAGCTGTCGCCGGCGACGTCGTATGCGGGCTCCAGGACTCCGGCGAGCGCGACGTGAGGCATCACCATCGAGAGCGGGGGCAGCAGGGACCACTGGATCTCCGCGGCGACGCTCATCGGTTCGCTGCGTCGGGTCCGGAAGAAGAGGTCTGTGTAGCCGTTCTTGGTCTGCAGCAGGTCGGCCGCCAGGCCCGCGATCCTGCGCATGAGGCGGCGGGCGTCGTCGTCGATCCTGTCCAGGGCGACCGACAGGACCCCCACCTGGTCGCCGCCGTCCAGCAGGGGCAGGTGGACCCGTACGCCGTCGGGCGCCAGGACTTCGACGGTGCGCGACTCCAGGAAGCACCGGCCGGCCTCGGACCGGTCAATGGGCTGGGAACCCCCGGCCCCCGCTCCCATACCGGGCAGGGGGACCAGGATCTGCTGCCCGTAGTCCTGGAGCAGGATCTGCGGCTCGCGGCCGCCCAGCCGGGCCACCGCCTCCGCGACGAGCGGGGCGACCAGATGCGGCGGCAGCTCGTGCGCCCGGTCCAGGAGCAGCCCGAGCAGCCCCTCCCCGAAGCTCTCCGAGCGGTCCGGTTCCCCACGCCCTCCGACGGTCATCCTGTTGCCTCCAGCCGGGCGGCGGGCCGGCGTCCGGTTGCACGGGCGGCGTGGCTTCCAGGATGCTCCCCGCCGACGGGGCACGCCACACGGCTTCGGAGCGGCACGGCAGCGCGGCCATGACCCGGGAGTTCACCCGCCAGACCGACACGTTCGCCCGTGTCCAGGGCGCCGCTTCCTCCTGGGCCTCCAGGCGCCTGATCCCCTCATGGGTGAGCGTGACCATCGCCGGGGTGTTGCCGGGTTCCCAGTCGACGGTGACCAGTCCTTCACCGGCCAGGTAGGTGCAGGCGGCGGCCAGGTCCTGGTCCGCCACGTGGAGGTCGCGCCGCAGCCGCGCCCCGGTGATGCCGAGGAGGCGGTTGCCCTCGACCGCTTCGTACAGGACATGGAGCACCTGTTCGCGGTACGTCTTGCGTTCGCGCAGTGTGGCCATGGCCGCGCCCTTTCGTGTGCGGGGGCGGGCTCGGGGGCCGTCGGGGCTCTCAGGTCTCGCCGGAGTGGGCGCCGGTGCCGCCGGTACCGCCGGTACTCCGGCCGGCGGTCGGCCGGGAGCGGGCGGGGCCGGCGGGTGTGGCCGGGTCCACGGTGAGGTGGAGGCGGGTGTCGTCCGGCAGACCGGGAGGTCTCGGCAGGGGGTCGCTGAAGTGGTAGGCCGCGATCCGCGCGTCGTGCTGGGCGTTCAGCAGGTGGATCCAGCGCATTCCGACGGCGATCGCGACGATGATCACCGCGATGAGGGCGACGGTCTCCACGGAGCTCACCTCCAGCCACCGGGCAGCGGCAGGGTGCTTCGGTCCATCGGGTTCCGGAAGGGGGACATGCAGGCCCCGCCTTCGCCGTCCCAGGTGGACTCCTGGCGCCGGGTGTCGCGGATGCCGCGCCCGATGACGGCCTCGTCGGCCATGAGGACGCCTGCCGTCAGGGTGCTGCCCGGGATCGCGGCGGCGGCCATCAGGCGGGCGGCGGCTGCGGGCCCGGTCTCGGGCGGGATGACGAGGAGGTCCCAGCGGCCGACGGTGTAGGAGAGCAGGATCAGCTTGTCGGGGTGCTGCTCGGTGAACCAGCCGACGTGCAGCGTGTGCCCGTCCACGGCGACCGTGTGCGGTATCACGGGCCAGCGCGTGGGGTTCACCGTGACGCGGGTGACGCGCCCCCAGGGCTCCGCCAGGGCGGCGACGAGCGCCGGGAGCTCGGCCGCGAGGTCGCGGGAGCGGGGCCACCAGGCCCCGTCCAGCTGGCCGGCGAGGGTGGTCTTCGGGGTGAGGGACAAGCGTGCCGGAAGCTCTGCGGCGAGGTCGCGGGGCGCGGTCCGGTCGAGGGTGGTGGTCATGGTGCGGACCTGCCCCCGGGCTGCCCGTCGGCAGCCCGGCATTTAGGCGATCACCGGAAATGACACCTGCGTGGACGCTGGTGCGCGAAGTACCTCCGGTGCTTCCACTGTACGCCTGCTCGATGGGTAATGGCCGGTTTGACCAGGTATTTTCCGGTGGGGGCGCTGTGGAGAGCGGCGGTGCGGGCGACGGGAGTACCGTGGAGCGACGGCAAGCTCGCGTGCCTCGCGGGTCGGCTCGGTGCTGACGTCCACGCGGCGTGGCCGCACCCCGTAGACGGGCGGATCCACATGACTGACTCCGACATTCCGCACAGGCCGCCACTACTCCTGCCGGATGCGATCCACCAGGCGGTCGAACCCGGCACGGCGCTGCTGCGGCTGGAGACGAAGCGGTCCCGGGAGGGGCGCCTCGACGGCGCGTGGTGGCCCCGCACCCGCGACATCGAGACCGAGCTGCCCGCGCTGATCAGCGTCCTGACCGGGCATCTCGGGCCGATCACCTGTGTGGGCGTGGACGCATCCGCCTGGAACGGCCTCCCCACCCGCCTGGTCATCGACGACCAGGTCGTGCACATCGACTCCGACCCCGTCGGCGACGACACCGTCCTGATCACCCGCGGCGCCAACGACCACTTCGCCCTGCTGGTCGTTCCCCCGGACACCACGGCCGACGCCGCCCGCGAAGCGATGGCCCGCGCCGTCCGCGCCGACAACATCACCGAGGCGGCTCAGATCCTCATCGCCACCACACCTGGACCCGCCGACGGTGCCACCGCCGACCCGACGGCCTGATCCTGAAGCCTCAGCTGCCGAGGTACCGTTCGATGGCCGCGCCGGCCGCCTCGGGGGACTCCTCTGGCGCGTAGTGCCCCGTATTCGGGAGCACCTCCAACTGGGCGTTCGGGTACCACTGCATCCAGGTGGCCCGCATGGCCTCGGGTCCCAGCGCGGGGTCGTTCGCACCGGCGAGGAGGAGGACGGGGGCCGGGTTGCCCTCCACCCGCTCGTGGAAGTCGACCCGCGCCCACGAGTCCAGGTATGTGCGAAAGGCCGTCGCCGAGGAACGTCCCACCGAGCGGCTCACCATCGCGTCCAGCCAGGTGTCGTCGTGCAGCCCGCCGGTGGTGTTGTCGATGATCGCCCTGCGGTTTCCGGGATTCGTCGCCGCCCCGGCGAACAGCTCCCACATCTCGCCCTCGAGCGGGAATCCGGACGCGGGCACCGCCGAGATGCCGATGACCGAGCGGATGCGCTCCGGGGCCTCCAACAGCATCAGCTGGGCCGCCTTGCCGCCCATGGAGTGGCCGATGACCGAGAAGGAGTCCCAGCCCAGATGGTCGGCCACGGCCAAGGAGTCCTCGGCGACCTCGTCCATCGTGAACGCGCCGTCGGCGTCCATCGCCTCGCCGTACCCGCGGCAGTCCAGGAACGCGTAGCTGAACGCGTCCCCGTTCAAGTACTCGCGCATCGGGCCGAAGCTCGACCGGTCGCCGAACCAGTTGTGCAGCAGGAGGGCTCGTTCGGAGCCGGTGCCGAGTACGTCGTGCGGAACGACCTGTCCTGTCACAACATCCCCTGTTCATCGGTGGTCGCGTACGACCGGGGCGTTTCCTGTCGGCTGCCGCTCTCGTCAAAGCGACTCGTCATGCAGGTCCTCTTCGCGCAGCAGGTCGTCCTCGCGGCGGCGCCCGGTCTCCTTCTGGTCCTGCTTCTGTCCCGGTTTGCGAGACTGCTTCCCCGGCTGAGGGTGCGCTGGGTCTCCGGGGCGCTGGTGACTCTGTGCCTCGCGTCCCTTGCCCGGCTCCTGACGCTTGTCCGACGTACCGCCCATGACTGCGACTCCTTTTGACGCGTGGGTACGGATTCCTCTCGGATCACGCTCACACGCAGAGTGACGGTCTGCATCATGTCGATTGCGAAGCGACGCACACGGGTGACGCCCGTCCCCGACGTGGCGCAACCTGGCGCCCCGTCAGGGCAGCCGTGGCGGGCGAATGGCAGGCGGGTGTGACGGGCGGTGCGTTGTTGCGGAGTGCCGCGCTGGTTTCCTCGGGCAGGCGGGGGCAGGCTAGGGGGTGCACCGGCCGGGCTGTGATCGTGCGAAGGGACCTGAGGATGATCCAGGCGGCGGACATTCGCGAGTGGCGCACCCACGATGTGGTCGACTCGGGCGGCCACAGGATCGGCGCGCTGGAGGCCGTCTACGTGGACACCAGCACGGACGAGCCGGCCATGGCCACTGTGCTGGTGGGGCTGCCCACCCGGCACCGGCTGGTCTTCGTTCCGCTGGGTGGCGCGATCGTCGGGCCGGGGTACGTCAAGGTCGACTACGACAAGGCGCTGGTGAAGAAGAGCCCTTCGATCGGCACGGACGACGTCCTGCCCGCCGAGGAAGAGGCGGCCGTCTTCGAGCACTACGGCCTCACCTACCGGCCCGGTGCGGGCGGCGAGCGGCAGCTCGCCCGCCGCTGAGCCCCCACTCGCTCGAGGAGGTGTCCACGCCGTGAAGGTCTTCCTGATCCTGCTCGTCGTGGCGATGGTGCTGGGCATCGTCGGCGCTGTCGTCAAAGGAATGCTCTATTTGCTGTTCATCGGCATCCTGGTCTTCGTGGTGGCCCTGGTCTGCCTGGGCATGCGCGGGCGCCGCTCCGGACGCCGCAACATCCGCTGAGGAGGCCGGCCCTCTCGCGGCGAGGTGGAGCACGTCGGCGATCAGGAGCAGTACGCCGGCGGAGACCGGGTACAGCATGCCTCCGGTCGCGCCGACGATGATCAGCACGATCGACGTCCCCCGCTCTGCGGAGTGATGCAAGCCCCGGTTCCCAGGTTGGACAGGCCCTCTGCCTGTCGCTCCCCGGGCAGGACGGTCCTGACGTGGAGAGCCAGGGGGCCGTGGCCCTGTTCGGGCCGAGGCTTCTCCTGGCTGGTGCCCGAGGTACGCCGCGGCCACACGCTCGCCCGGGACGCACCGCGCGCCGGGAGCCGGCCACCGGCGACCAGGGGCGCGAAGACGCCGTCGACCAGCGAAGGGTGGCCACCGATGAGTATCGGCAAGAAGATCGCGCACAAGGCGGAGGCGTTCAAGGGCGGCGCCAAGAAGACCGTCGGCCGCGTGACCGGCAGCTGGCACCTGCGGGCCGAAGGCCGCGGTGACCAGATCAAGGGCAACGCCAAGCAGGCCGGGCAGCAACATCGGTCCGGAGACCCTGGGCCAGATCCATGACGAAGTGCGACGGCTCACCGTCGCCTACCCGAGGCTGGCCTTGCCGACCTTGCTCGGCGACCTAGTTGAGGTACAGGACCTCACCTTCCGGCTCCTCGAGCACGGCCGGGTCAAGCCCCTGCAGGCCCGCGATCCCTACCTGCTCGCCGGCATCACCTCCGGCATGCTCGCCAAAGCCAGCCACGACCTGGGCAACCCCAGCGCCGCGATGATGCAGGCCCGCACCGCCTTCGTCTGCGCCGACAACGCCGACCACCACGCCATGCGTGCCTGGGTCCGTTCCCTGCAGTCGCTCATCTCCTACTGGGCCGGGCGCCCCTCCGAGACCGCCGACTACGCCACACTCGGCCTCGGTGCGGCAGGCAACGTCCGCGGCACCACCAGCGTCTGGCTGGCCTGTCTCTCCGCCCGCGCCCACGCCCTCCTCGGCGACGGCGAGGCCACCCGTGCCGCCATCCAGCGGACCCCGCACTCGGCGAGAGCCGGTCCGAGGCCGCTGTCGCCGCGTACCGCACCGCCACGGAGGACGAATGGGCCTTCGGCGACGAGGCCGGCGCGCAGACCGACCTCGCCCTCGCCCGCATCGCTCGTGGCGAGATCGAGGGAGCCATCGAAGCCGTCCAGCCGGTACTCGATCTCCCCATCGAGCAGCGGAACTTCGGCATCACCAGCAGCGCCCAGCGGGTCCATGCCGCCCTGCAGGCCGAGGGCCGGCGAAGCCGAGGCGCGGTGGCGGCCGGCCTCCGCGAGGAGATCGAAGCCTTCACGGCCAGCCCGACGTCCGTCCTCGTCCGATGACCCCGCCGGTAGGCTCCGCAGCCATGACCCCAGTCCACCTGGCCGGCCCCCGCCTGGCGCTGCTCGAAGTCGAACCCGAGGACACCGCCGCCCTCCTGGCCATCACCCCGGCCGGTGAACACCGGCTGATCGGCTAGGCACGCCTCGCGACCGAACCCCAGCAGGCGGCCACCATCGGCTTCGCCCTGAACCCGGCCGAGTGGGGCAAGGGCCTCGGCACGGAGAGCGTCCACATGCTGTGTGCGCTCGGCTTCAAGGTCCTGGGCCTGCACCGCATATGGGCCGCACGCTCGCCGCTCAACGAGGCATCCGCGCGCACCCTCCTGCGGGCGGGCATGACCGAGGACGGGCGGATCCGCGACCACGTCTTCGTTCACGGAGCCTGGCGGGACTCGATCACCTACTCGATCCTGGAGCACGAGTGGGCACCGACCGGCACCTTTGACCTGAGCACTGACGAAGGAGCCCCGGCGGACGCGCCCCTGTCCGCTGCTGACAGCGGGCAGGACAGGTGAGCTGGTGCTGACCGGCCAGGCTTACGGCACCACCTGCGCCGACTACCGACGATGGCAACGAGTGGGTCTACGGGGTGTGCTGGCTGTACTGCGGACAGCAAGTGGCCCGCGTCCTGCGGGTCGGCCGGTCGGTATCGGCGGCGCCGAGGCCCCACGTACGCCTGCGGCCCCTGCATCGCAGAGCTCCAGGAACGTGTCTGAGGGGCGCGCGGGCCTCGATGGGTCTAGACAACAAACAAGCCCCAGGTCGTTGACCTGGGGCTTTGCTATGGAGCGGATGACGGGAATCGAACCCGCGCTATAAGCTTGGGAAGCTCATGTTCTACCATTAAACTACATCCGCGCAGTGGTCCAGTTGCCTGGATCCCTACCGTTGCACACTGTACCCCATGATCGACCCCCGGTGAATTCTCCCGTCGGGGTCGTCGTCGTCCCGGCGGCGCAGGAGGGTTCGTGGGGGCGGGAGTTGGGGCGTACCGTTGGGGTGCGGAGCGGCGGCTGGAGTGGGTCCCGATCATCCCCTAATGTGGCGATTCATCGCGTTACGGCTCGTTGGGGAAAGGGACTCGATGGAGCACACAGTCGTCCGTTGTGCCGAAGGGCATGTTTTCAGCACCGCTTCGTTCCCGTTGCAGCATCTCGGTGCCGGACGGATCGGGCCCGGGCGGCTGCTGCGGTGTCCGCGGTGCGCGCGGCTGAGGCACGCGGTGCCCGTCGGCGGCGTTAAGCGGTAGGGCGGCAGGACACGGGCAGTGCGGGCGCGCGGGGGGCCTTCTCGATTGGGGGTGGCCCGCGCGCTCTGCGTATCCTCGGGACGTGCTTCTCTCTGATAAAGACATCCGGGCCGAGATCGACAGCGGACGGGTTCGCATTGACCCCTTCGACGAGTCGATGGTGCAGCCCTCCAGCATCGACGTACGCCTCGACCGGTTCTTCCGGGTCTTCGAGAACCACCGCTACGCGCACATCGACCCCGCCACCGAGCAGCCCGACCTGACCCGCATGGTCGAGCCCGAGGGCGACGAGGCGTTCATCCTGCATCCGGGTGAGTTCGTGCTCGCCTCGACGTACGAGGTCATCTCGCTCCCCGAGGACATCGCCTCCAGACTGGAGGGGAAGTCCAGCCTGGGGCGCCTGGGTCTGGTGACGCACTCGACCGCCGGATTCATCGACCCCGGGTTCTCGGGGCACGTGACCCTGGAGCTGTCGAACCTGGCCACCCTTCCGATCAAGCTCTGGCCGGGCATGAAGATCGGGCAGCTGTGCATGTTCCGCCTCAGCTCGCCCGCGGAGTTCCCGTACGGCAGCGAGCGGTACGGATCCCGGTACCAGGGGCAGCGCGGGCCGACCGCCTCGCGTTCCTTCCAGAACTTCCACCGTACCCAGGTGAGGCACGAAGCATGAGCGACGCAGTACGCGAGAACCTGTCCTACGAGGGCTTCGGGCGCGCCGTCCGCGAGCTGGCGCAGACCATCGCCGACGACGGCTACGAGCCGGACATCATCCTGAGCATCGCCCGCGGCGGCGTCTTCGTCGCCGGCGGCCTGGCGTACGCGCTCGACTGCAAGAACATCCACCTCGTGAACGTGGAGTTCTACACCGGCGTCGGCACCACGCTGGAGATGCCGGTCATGCTCGCGCCCGTCCCCGAGGCGATCGACTTCACGGACAAGAAGGTCCTGATCGCCGACGACGTGGCCGACACGGGCAAGACGCTCAAGCTCGTCCACGACTTCTGCCTCGGCCACGTCGCCGAGGTGCGGTCCGCCGTCATCTACGAGAAGTCCCACTCCCTCGTCCAGTGCGAGTACGTCTGGAAGCGCACCGACGACTGGATCGAGTTCCCCTGGTCGGTCCAGCCGCCCGTGGTGAAGCGCGAGGGCCAGGTCCTCGACGCCTGAGCCGCGAGACGGACACGGGCACGGTACGGGCACGGATACGGGAAGGGCCCGTCGCGCGGTCGCGCGGCGGGCCCTTTCGTGTGCGTCGGCTGTCAGAGCGTGCCGAGCTTGATCATCGAGAGCAGTGCGACCAGCTGGATCGCGGACGCGCCCAGCGCCTTCTGCCACGGCAGGTCGTGCGACTTGCTCACCATCGAGGTGAAGAGCGCGCCGGCCGCCAGCCAGGTCACCCAGCCCAGCACCTGCACGAACATGTTGTCGCCGCCCAGGAACACCGCCACCAGCAGGCGCGGCGCGTCCGTGATCGACATGACCAGCATCGACAGGCCCACGGTCGGCTGCCACGCGCCGTCGCCGCCCAGCTGCCGGGCCAGGGTGTGGGTGACCGCGCCGAGGATCATGCCGCACAGGACGAAGGCCACGCCCGCGCTGAGGATGATCGGGATCACCTGGCCGAGGGTCGCCTTGATGGCGTCCTCGCGGGCCTTGTCGAAGCCGAAGACCGCGAGCATGCCGTAGACGAAGGTCACCACCAGCGCCGGGCCCCAGACGGGGTAGTCCCGCATCTGGAGGAAGGTCGGCCCCGGGCGCAGCACGATGCCGCGCAGCAGGTCCTTCCAGTGCAGCCGCGGCCCGACGGGGGCCGCGGGGGCCGCGCCCGCCTGGTACGTCGCGCCCTGGCCGTACGGGTCCTCGCCGACCGAGAAGGCCTGGGTGTACCCCGGGTCGTTCGCGTACGAGGCCCCCTGCCGGCCCGCGTACGGGTCCTGCGGCGGCTGCTGGTGCGCGTGCGGGTGCGGGCGCGGCTGGGAGTACGGGTCGAAGTACTCCGGCTCGCCGTGGTCGCCCGCGCCGCCCTGGGCCGGCCAGTGCTGCTGCGGCGGTGGGCCTGCGGGCGGGTAGGGCTGATGACCGTACGGTGCCTGCGGCGCTTGCTGCTGCTGCTGACCGTACGGCTGCTGCCGCGGGGTGTGCGGGGGTTGCTGCGGAGGGTGGTTGTCGTCCCTGCCGCGTCCGATCCTGAATCCAGCCACGTGATCGAAAGTACCTGCTCCGCCGGGCGGCCGTGGCCGGGCCGCCGGAACGGGCGGCCTTTGCGGCTGACCTGTGACATCCCCTAGGGGGAGCCGGGGGAGGGTGTTTTGCGCGGTTGCGGGGGCTTCCGTGGCGGTTCGTCACGCAGCCGACGGAATGCGTACGTATCCGGTCCGGGGCCTCGGGAACCGGCCGCGGGCGGTGGCATGGCCGCGACGGGCGCGGCGGGCCCCGGCTTCGCGATGCTCCGCCGGAACCGCACCGACGGCTGACACGCCGAACGGCCGGCCCCCTCGTCGAGCTCGAGGGAGGGGGACCGGCCGTTCCGTGCGTGCGTGCTGTTCGGCTGGGGCTACTTCGCCGCCTCGGGCTTCGCCTCGCCCCTGCCGGCCTCCGCCGCGTCGTCCTCGTCCGCAGCCTTGACCTCGGCCTTCGGCTCGGAGCCCGCCTTCGGCGCCGCCTCGGTCCCGGCCTCGGCCGGAGCCTCGTTCTTCGCTGCGGCCGCAGAGGCCTCGTCGGCGTCCGCCGGCTTGGCATCGACCTCGGCCGGGGCCTCAGCCGCGGCCTTGGGCTCGGCCGGAGCCTCGTCCTTGGCCTCGACCGTCGGCTTCGCCGCAGGGGCCTCGTCGGCCTGGGCCGGGGCCTCGGCCGTGGCCTTGGACTCGTCCTCGGCGGGAGCCTCGTCCTTCGCCTCGGTCGCCGGCTTCGCCGCAGGGGCCTCCTCGGCAGCTGCGGGCTTCGCGGCGGGCTTGGCGTCGGCCTCGGCCGGGGCCTCGGCCGTGGCCTTGGGCGCGTCCTCGGTCTCAGCCTCGGCCGGAGCCGCTGCCGGGGCCTCCGCCGGGGCCTTGGGCTCATCCTTGGCCGGAGCCTCGTCCTTGGCCTCCGCCGTCGGCTTCGCCGCGGGCGCCTCGTCGGCGGCTTCGGCCTTCGCGGCCGGCTGGCCGTCGGGCTTCGGCGTCGCCTCGGCCTCGGCCGGAGCCTCCTCCTTGGACGGGGCCTTGTCCTCGGCGGTCGCCTCCGCCGCAGGCGTCTCGGCCTCGGCCTCGGCTGCCGCCTTGGCCTCCGCCTCGGCCTCGGCTGCCGCCTTGGCCTCCGCCTCGGCTTCGGCGGCCGCCTTGGCCTCCGCCTCCGCCTTGGCCTTCGCCTCCGCGGCGGCAGCGGCTTCGGCAGCCGCCTTTGCCTCGGCCTCCGCGGCGGCAGCGGCAGCGGCTTCGGCCTCGGCCTGCGCCGCCAGTGCCGCCAGTTCCTCCTCCGTCGGCTCCGGGGCCTTCACCGACTCCAGCAGCAGCTGCGCCACGTCCACGACCTGGACGGATTCCTTCGCCTGGCCGTCGTTCTTCTTGCCGTTCACCGAGTCGGTCAGCATGACCAGGCAGAACGGGCAGGCCGTCGAGACGATGTCCGGGTTCAGCGAGAGGGCCTCGTCGACGCGCTCGTTGTTGATGCGCTTGCCGATCCGCTCCTCCATCCACATCCGCGCACCACCGGCGCCACAGCAGAAGCCGCGCTCCTTGTGGCGGTGCATCTCCTGCTGGCGCAGGCCCGGCACGGCGGACATGATCTCGCGCGGCGGCGTGTAGACCTTGTTGTGCCGGCCCAGGTAGCAGGGGTCGTGGTACGTGATCAGGCCGTCGACCGGCGTCACCGGCGTCAGCCGGCCCTCGTCGATCAGGTGCTGGAGCAGCTGCGTGTGGTGGATGACCTCGTACTCGCCGCCCAGCTGCGGGTACTCGTTCGCGATGGTGTTGAAGCAGTGCGGGCAGGTGGAGACGATCCGCTTCGCCGACTTCGGCTTCTTCGTCGACGGGTCCTCGTCGTCCTCGCCGAACGCCATGTTCAGCATGGCCACGTTCTCCTGGCCCAGCTGCTGGAACAGCGGCTCGTTGCCCAGGCGGCGCGGCGAGTCACCGGTGCACTTCTCGTCGCCGCCCATGATCGCGAACTTGACGCCCGCGATGTTCAGCAGCTCGGCGAAGGCCTTCGTGGTCTTCTTCGCCCGGTCCTCCAGGGCGCCGGCGCAGCCGACCCAGTACAGGTAGTCGAACTCCGAGAGGTCCTCCGCGTCCTTCCCGATGATCGGGACCTCGAAGTCGACCTCCTTCGTCCACTCCACGCGCTGCTTCTTGGCCAGGCCCCAGGGGTTGCCCTTCTTCTCCAGGTTCTTGAGCATCGTGCCCGCCTCCGACGGGAACGCGCTCTCGATCATCACCTGGTAGCGGCGCATGTCGACGATGTGGTCGATGTGCTCGATGTCGACCGGGCACTGCTCCACGCACGCACCGCAGGTGGTGCAGGACCACAGCACGTCCGGGTCGATGACGCCGTTCTCCTCGGCCGTGCCGATCAGCGGGCGCTCCGCCTCGGCCAGGGCCGCCGCCGGGACTCCGGCCAGCTGCTCGGCGGTCGCCTTCTCCTCGCCCTCCATCGTCTTGCCGCCGCCCGCGAGCAGGTACGGGGCCTTGGCGTGCGCGTGGTCGCGCAGCGACATGATCAGGAGCTTGGGGGAGAGGGGCTTGCCGGTGTTCCAGGCGGGGCACTGCGACTGGCAGCGGCCGCACTCGGTGCAGGTGGAGAAGTCGAGGATGCCCTTCCAGGAGAACTGCTCGACCTGGGAGACGCCGAAGACGTCGTCCTCGCCCGGCTCCTCGAAGTCGATCTCCTTGCCGCCGCTCGTCATCGGCTGGAGGGCGCCGAGCGCGGTCGAACCGTCGGCGTTGCGCTTGAACCAGATGTTCGGGAAGCCGAGGAAGCGGTGCCAGGCCACACCCATGTTGGTGTTGAGCGAGACCGTGATCATCCAGATGAAGGAGACGCTGATCTTCACCATCGCGGTGAAGTAGATGGCGTTCTGGATGCCGCTGATCGAGAGCCCCTTGAAGGCCAGCACCAGCGGGTACGAGGCGAAGTACGCGGGCTCGTACGACTCGACGCCGTGGATCGCGCCCTCGAGGCCGCGCAGCGCGAGGATCGCGAGGCCGATGGTGAGGATGACGTACTCGACGAAGTACGCCTGCCAGGCCTTCGAGCCGGCGAAGCGCGACTTGCGACCGGCCCGCGAGGGCAGGTTGAGCAGGCGGATCACCATCAGGACGACGATGCCGACGACGGTCATCACGCCGATGAACTCGGTGTAGAGCTCGAAGGGCAGGAAGTCGCCGACGATCGGCAGCAGCCAGTCGGCCTGGAAGAGCTGGCCGAAGGCCTGCACCAGGGTGGGCGGCAGCGTCAGGAAGCCGATCGCGACGAACCAGTGCGCGAAGCCGACGATCCCCCACCGGTTCATCCGGCTGTGGCCGAGGAACTCCCGGACCAGGGTGAGCGTTCGGTCCTTCGGGCGGTCCGTGCGGCTGCCCGCCGGTACGGGTTGGCCGAGCTTCACGAACCGGTAGATCTGCGCCACGGCTCGGGCGATCAGCGCGACGCCGACCACGGTCAGGACCAGCGACACGATGATCGCGGCGAGTTGCATGGGAGGGCTCCTCGGGCGGGACTTACTAAGCGGTAACTTATTGAGTCAAGGCTTGAGGTTACCCAGTTCCCGCGCCGCACTGTAGGTGAGCGTGCGGTGATCTGTGTCGCTCAGGCGTGCCTCTGTCGGTAGGCCGCCCGAGGGGTCTGCGCGAGGATCGCGAGATCCATCCCCAGCCAATGGCTCTCCACATAGTGCCGGTCCAGCAGGGCCATCTCCTCCCAGGGGAGGCCGGAACGCGTGCTGACCTGCCACAATCCGGTCATTCCGGGACGTACGAGCAGCCGTTCCGGGTGGTCGGTACAGGCCTGGGGCCGCGGCCCGACCAGCGACATCTCGCCGCGCGCCACGTTGAGCAGCTGCGGCAGCCCCTCCAGTGCGCACCGGCGGACCAGCGCGCCCGCGCGCCCCGCGTCCTCCGTGCGCAGGCGCCAGGCCAGGAAGGGGCGGCCGCCGAGGCCGAGCGCGGGCTCGCGTACGAGGACCCGTGCGCGGGTCGCCGCGTACAGCAGGGCGGCGGCCGCCAGCACCGGGACGGCCGCCGCGGCGAGCAGGACCGCCGCGCCGACGAGGTCGAACACCCGCTTGGCCGGCGGCCGGGCCGGCCAGTGCGCCGGGAGAGGGATCCGGAGCGGCCGCGGCCGGGGCCCCGGCCGGGCGGTGAGGGTGGTCGGGAGGCGCATGCCAGCACGCTGCCGGACGCCCGCCCGGCCCACGGCGCGCCGCGCGGCCCCGGGTTCCGCCGGGAACCCGTTCGGGTGCGGCCGGGCTGCCCGGGCGGCGCCCTGAGCGTAAGCGCAGCCTAAAGGTTGAGCCCCCTCGACTCACCTCTGTTGACGCCAGCGCGGCGTTACGGCATTCTTGAGCCTGTTCCACTCAAGTCAGCTGGAGGAATCGAAATGGCACGTGCGGTCGGCATCGACCTGGGCACCACTAACTCCGTCGTCAGCGTTCTCGAAGGCGGAGAGCCCACCGTCATCACCAACGCCGAGGGTGCCAGGACCACGCCGTCCGTCGTCGCCTTCGCCAAGAACGGCGAGGTCCTCGTCGGCGAGGTGGCCAAGCGCCAGGCGGTCACGAACGTTGACCGGACCATCCGCTCCGTCAAGCGCCACATGGGCACTGACTGGAAGATCAACCTGGATGGCAAGGACTTCAACCCGCAGCAGATGAGCGCCTTCATCCTGCAGAAGCTGAAGCGCGACGCCGAGGCGTACCTCGGGGAGAAGGTCACGGACGCGGTCATCACCGTTCCTGCCTACTTCAACGACTCCGAGCGCCAGGCGACGAAGGAGGCCGGCGAGATCGCCGGTCTGAACGTCCTGCGCATCGTCAACGAGCCGACCGCCGCCGCCCTGGCGTACGGCCTCGACAAGGACGACCAGACCATTCTCGTCTTCGACCTCGGTGGCGGCACCTTCGACGTGTCGCTCCTGGAGATCGGCGACGGTGTCGTCGAGGTCAAGGCCACCAACGGTGACAACCACCTCGGTGGCGACGACTGGGACCAGCGCGTCGTCGACTACCTGGTGAAGCAGTTCCAGAACGGCCACGGCGTCGACCTGTCCAAGGACAAGATGGCGCTCCAGCGCCTGCGCGAGGCGGCCGAGAAGGCGAAGATCGAGCTGTCCTCCTCCACGGAGACCACGATCAACCTGCCGTACATCACGGCCTCCGCCGAGGGCCCGCTGCACCTGGACGAGAAGCTCACGCGCTCGCAGTTCCAGCAGCTCACCGCGGACCTGCTCGACCGCTGCAAGACCCCGTTCCACAACGTCATCAAGGACGCCGGCATCGCTCTGTCCGAGATCGACCACGTGGTCCTGGTCGGCGGCTCCACCCGGATGCCGGCCGTCGCCGAGCTCGTCAAGGAGCTCACCGGCGGTCAGGACGCCAACAAGGGCGTCAACCCGGACGAGGTCGTCGCCATCGGCGCCACCCTCCAGGCCGGTGTCCTCAAGGGTGAGGTCAAGGACGTCCTGCTCCTCGACGTGACCCCGCTGTCCCTCGGCATCGAGACCAAGGGCGGCATCATGACCAAGCTCATCGAGCGCAACACGACCATCCCGACCAAGCGGTCGGAGATCTTCACGACGGCCGAGGACAACCAGCCGTCCGTGCAGATCCAGGTCTACCAGGGCGAGCGCGAGATCGCGGCGTACAACAAGAAGCTCGGCATGTTCGAGCTGACGGGCCTGCCGCCGGCCCCGCGCGGCGTCCCGCAGATCGAGGTCTCCTTCGACATCGACGCCAACGGCATCATGCACGTCACGGCCAAGGACCTCGGCACGGGCAAGGAGCAGAAGATGACCGTCACCGGCGGCTCCTCGCTCGGCAAGGACGAGGTCGACCGCATGCGCCAGGAGGCGGAGCAGTACGCGGAGGAGGACCTCCGCCGCAAGGAGGCCGCCGAGTCCCGCAACCAGGGCGAGCAGCTCGTCTACCAGACGGAGAAGTTCCTCGCGGACAACGCGGAGAAGGTCCCGGCCGAGGTCAAGACCGAGGTCGAGACGGCCGTCACCGAGCTGAAGGACAAGCTCAAGGGCGAGGACACCGCCGAGATCCGCACCGCGACGGAGAAGCTCGCCGCGGTCAGCCAGAAGCTCGGCCAGGCCATCTACGCCGACGCGCAGGCCGCCCAGGCCGCCGGCGGTGCGGGTGACGCGGGCCAGGCCAAGGCCGAGGACGACGTCGTCGACGCCGAGATCGTCGACGACGAGAAGCCGAAGGGCGGCGCTGCCTGATGTCGGAGGAGACCCCGGGTTTCGACGAGGAGCCCGAAGTCCCCACCGGCGCCGGCGCTGACGACGCGGAGCCGAAGGCCGCCGACTCCTCCAAGAAGGAGGACGAGGCGGCCCCGGCCGGGGACACGGCTCAGGATGTGGCCCTGCTTGCGCAGCTGGACCAGGCCCGTAGCGCGCTCGGCGAGCGCACCGCGGACCTCCAGCGGCTCCAGGCCGAGTACCAGAACTACCGTCGCCGCGTGGAGCGGGACCGGGTCGCCGTCAAGGAGATCGCGGTCGCGAGCCTGCTGACGGAGCTCCTCCCGACGCTGGACGACATCGGCCGGGCCCGCGAGCACGGCGAGCTGGTCGGCGGCTTCAAGTCGGTGGCCGAGTCGCTGGAGACCGCCGCGGCCAAGATGGGGCTGCAGCAGTTCGGCAAGGAGGGCGAGCCCTTCGACCCGACGATCCACGAGGCCCTGATGCACTCGTACGCGCCGGACGTCACCGAGACGACCTGCGTGGCGATCCTGCAGCCGGGGTACCGCATCGGCGAGCGTACGATCCGCCCCGCGCGGGTCGCGGTGGCCGAGCCCCAGCCGGGCGCGGCCCCCGCGGCCAAGTCCGAGTCCGGTGACGGCGACACGCCGTCCGACAAGGACACGGATGCCCCCGACAAGGGCTGACGCACACCATGTAGGGATCCGAGAGGAGGGACACCGGGGATGAGCACGAAGGACTTCGTCGAGAAGGACTACTACAAGGTCCTCGGTGTCCCGAAGGACGCGACCGAGGCCGAGATCAAGAAGGCGTACCGGAAGCTCGCCCGCGAGTTCCACCCGGACGCCAACAAGGGCGACGCCTCGGCCGAGGAGCGCTTCAAGGAGATCTCCGAGGCCAACGACATCCTCGGCGACGCCAAGAAGCGCAAGGAGTACGACGAGGCCCGCGCGCTGTTCGGGAACGGCGGCTTCCGCGCCGGTCCGGGCGGCGGCTCGTTCAACTTCGACCTGGGCGACCTCTTCGGGGGCACCCAGGCGGGCGGCCAGGGCGGCTTCGGCGGCGGCCTGGGCGACGTCTTCGGCGGCCTGTTCAACCGCGGCGCCGGCGCCGGTGCGGGGACCCGCACCCAGCCGCGCCGCGGCCAGGACATCGAGTCGGAGGTCACGCTCTCCTTCACGGAGGCCGTGGACGGCGCGACCGTGCCGCTGCGGATGTCCTCGCAGGCTCCCTGCAAGGCCTGTTCGGGCACCGGCGACAAGAACGGCACGCCCCGCGTGTGCCCGACCTGCGTCGGCACCGGCCAGGTTTCCCGCGGCAGCGGCGGCGGCTTCTCGCTGACCGACCCCTGCGCGGACTGCAAGGGCCGCGGCCTGATCGCGGAGAACCCCTGCGAGGTCTGCAAGGGCAGCGGGCGCGCCAAGTCCTCCCGGACCATGCAGGTCCGGATCCCGGCGGGTGTCTCCGACGGCCAGCGGATCCGGCTGCGGGGCAAGGGCGCGCCGGGCGAGCGCGGCGGCCCGGCCGGCGACCTGTACGTCGTCGTGCACGTCGGCACGCACCCGGTGTTCGGCCGCAAGGGCGACAACCTCACGGTGACCGTGCCCGTCACGATCGCGGAGGCGGCCCTCGGCGCCGACATCAAGGTCCCGACCCTGGGCGGCCCGGCGGTGACGCTGAAGCTGCCCCCGGGCACCCCGACCGGCCGTACGATGCGGGCCCGCGGCAAGGGCGCGGTCCGCAAGGACGGCACCCGCGGCGACCTGCTCGTCACGGTGGAGGTCGCGGTTCCGGCGGAGCTGTCCGACAAGGCCCGCGAGGCCCTGGAGATGTACCGGGACGCCACCGGGTCCGAGGACCCGCGCGCCCTCCTGTTCGAGTCCGCGAAGGGAGCATGACATGGACGGCCGCCGACGACAGCCCCGCTTCGGCGAGGGGGCCTACCAGCTCACCGACGAGACCCCGGTCTACGTGATCTCGGTGGCCGCCCAGCTCTCGGGCCTGCATCCGCAGACCCTGCGCCAGTACGACCGCCTCGGTCTGGTCTCGCCGGACCGTACGGCCGGCCGCGGCCGGCGGTATTCGGCCAGGGACATCGAACTGCTCCGCACGGTGCAGCAGCTGTCCCAGGACGAGGGCATCAACCTGGCCGGCATCAAGCGGATCATCGAACTGGAGAACCAGGTGGCCGCGCTCCAGCAGCGCGTCGCCGAGCTGTCCGCCGCCGTGGACGGGGCCGCCGCCGCGCTCCAGGCCCGCGAGGCCCAGGTGCACGCCTCGTACCGCCGCGACCTGGTCCCGTACCAGCCGCCGGTGCCGGGCAACGCGCTGGTCGTCTGGCGCCCCGCCAAGCGCCCGGGCGACTGACCGCGGCCCGGCCGCCGCAGCACGGTGAAGGCCCCGCAGGGCCCCTCCCGCACGAGGAGGGCCCCCTGCGGGGCCTTCCGCTCGTCCGGGGGCTCCTGGAGGCCGCCTGAGGGCCCCTGTCAGCCCTCGGGGAGCTGGGCCTGGCCCTGGCCATGCAGGATGCCGGACTGGGCGATGAGGTAGCCCAGTTGGGCCCTGCTGCCGCTGCCCAGGGCGGCGGCCAGCTTCGCGATGTGTGCGCGGCAGGTGCGTACGTTCATTCCCAGCCGGCGGGCGATCGCCTCGTCCACGTGGCCCTCGATCAGCAACTGCGCGATGGAGCGCTGCACTCCGGAGATACCATCCGGGTTGTGCGTGTACGTGACCTCGTCGCCCAACGGCACGGCCCTGCGCCAGAGTTGTTCGAAGACCTTGATGAGGTAGTCCACCAGGCCCGGGTGCCGCAGCTCCAGGGCCACCCGCCGGTCGTCGCTGGCGGGGATGATGGCCACCGTGCGGTCGAAGATCATGAGACGCTCGATCAGCTCCTCCAGCGTGCGGATCTCGACCTTTCCGGCCGAGATCCGGTCCACGTAGGCGAGCGTGCCCTGGCTGTGCCGCACCGTGTGCTGGTAGAGCGTGCGGATGCTCACCCCGCGGTCGATCATCGGCGTGGCCCGCTCCAGGGACTCGCTGAGCACGGAGGTCGGCCGGGCGCCACCCGGCTGGACGGTGAGGGCCTCGGTGTGGCACTCGGCGGTGGCCAGGTCGATGGCGGCGTTGATCTGGTCGAACCCCTCCAGCACCGTGATGGCGTGGGTGTTCGCGGGGCTCTGCGCGCTGATGGTGAGGAACGGCTCGAATGCGTCGGTGAGGTCTACGGCGGTGCGCCGGCGCTCCTGGATCTCGCGTTCGAGCGGATGGAGCCGTTGGGCCAGTGCGATGGACGGGGGAACCGCGCGCAGCTGGTTGGCGTCGTCCGGGTCGGGTCGCAGTAGCGCGAATTCGAGCAGGCAGGGGGCGTTCGCGACTTCGCCGCGGGCCACGCGGCCGGTGCTCAGGGCCGCCGCGTAGAGTCGCGCGCCCTCGGTGCACATCTCCGTGACGGGGTGGTGATGTGTCGGGTTTATGTCGCTCTTGGGCAAATCTCCACCCCCCAGGGTCCTGAACATGTAAGAACATGATGCATCGTCCCTGTGGCACTGACGTGCCTGAATGAGCCATCGTCTGACAGTGCGGGGGAGAGGATTCCATCAAGTGAGGACGAAGCCGACCATGTATAAGAGAATGCTTCGCTCGGCGCTTGCCGTTGTTTTCTCCGCCGTTGCGGTCTTTGGGGCGGTCGCAGCCGTCGACGGGGACACGGGAAGCGCTCAGGCTGCTGCCGGTCCGTCCGCCGGGACGGCCGTCGAGAGCGATTTCGGCTGGAACAGCACCCCTGCGAAGGCCTCCTCATGACCCCGGACGACCGCGACTTCCGCCGCGAAATGGCATCCGCGTACCGCTCCGGGTGGCAGTTCATAGACCTCGCCACGGCGATCCCCTACGCCGGCGATTCGTTGATGGTCACTCTTTTCGGCCAGCCGATCGTCGTCGTGCGCGAAGAGGACGAGGACGTCCGTGCCTACCGCTGTCTGCGCCGCCCCCGGGGCGCACCGCAGCCCGTCCGCTGCGAAGTGCGGTACGGCATGGTCTTCGTCAACCTCGACCAGCGTGACCACCAGCTGTTCGAGCCCGATATCACCACCGCCACCCCCCGCAGTGCCTGAGGCGATTCCCCCGTCGTTGCAGATCGCTCCAGGTGCTACCCCCACACAACGGCGCCATCGTGGACCTGACCACGATGGCGCCGTTGTGATGTCCGCGTCCAGTGGTCGAACCAGACAATCGCCTTGCGGGCCCCGGCCGGGGCCCGTCCCGAAGGCGCCCCGGGCCCGCCGGCTCAGGCCCGGCCCATGGCACGGTCGAGGGTGATCTCCAGGACCACCCGGTCCGGGTTGGGCGAGGGCGTCCGCCCGTACCGCTGCGCGTAGCGCGCCACGGCCTCGGCGACCGCAGCCTCGTCCGTACGGATCACCGCGCGCCCCTCCAGGGTGGCCCAGCGCCTGCCCTCCATCTGGCAGACCGCCACCCGGGCGCCGCCGCCGGCCGCCGCCAGGACGTTGCGGACCTTCTTGCTGTGCTTGTTGCTGATCACCCGCGCCAGCCCGGCCTCCGGGTCGTAGGTCACGCCGACGGGCACCACGTGCGGCGTGCCGTCCGGGCGCGGGGTGGTCAGGGTGCAGACGTGCCGCTCCCGCCAGAAGGCGAGGTACTCGGGCGTCGGGTTGAGTACGTCATGGGACATGGCCGAAGCGTACGCCCGCGTGTTCGCCGGACCGGCGGGAAGAATGGCCCCGAACGATGCCTTGAGTGGAATAGACTCAACTTTGCAGATGCTGAATCTGTCAGAGTGCGTATCCGGTCAGCCGCCGGGTGCGACGCGTCACGTACGCCCGCCGGAGAGGAGAACCCGAGAGTGGACGCCGAGCTGACCAACAAGAGCCGCGACGCCCTGAACGCGGCCACGAGCAGGGCCGTCAAGGACGGCCACGCCGACCTGACCCCCGCGCACCTCCTGCTGGCGCTGCTCGCCGGCGAGGACAACGAGAACGTCGTCGACCTGCTGGTCGCCGCCGACGCCGACCAGGCGGCCGTCCGCGCCGGCGCGGAGCGGCTGCTCGCCGCCCTGCCCAGCGTCACCGGCTCCACCGTCGCGCCCCCGCAGCCCAGCCGCGACCTGCTCGCCGTACTGGCCGAGGCCGACGCGGAGGCCGGCCGCCTCGGAGACGAGTACCTCTCCACCGAACACCTCCTCATCGCCGTCGCCGCCAAGGGCGGAGCCGCCGGTGAGGTCCTTTCCGCCCAGGGCGCCACGGCGAAGAAGCTGCTGGACGCCTTCCAGAACGCACGAGGAGCACGGCGGGTGACCACTCCCGACCCCGAGGGCCAGTACAAGGCCCTGGAGAAGTTCGGCACCGACTTCACCGCCGCCGCCCGCGACGGCAAGCTCGACCCGGTCATCGGCCGCGACCACGAGATCCGGCGCGTCGTCCAGGTCCTCTCCCGCCGCACCAAGAACAACCCGGTGCTCATCGGCGAGCCCGGCGTCGGCAAGACCGCCGTCGTCGAGGGCCTGGCCCAGCGCATCGTCAAGGGCGACGTCCCCGAGTCCCTCAAGGGCAAGCGGCTCGTCTCCCTCGACCTCGGCGCGATGGTGGCCGGCGCCAAGTACCGCGGCGAGTTCGAGGAGCGGCTCAAGACCGTCCTCGCCGAGATCAAGTCGAGCGAGGGCCAGATCATCACCTTCATCGACGAGCTGCACACCGTCGTCGGAGCCGGGGCCGGCGGGGACTCCGCCATGGACGCGGGCAACATGCTCAAGCCCATGCTGGCCCGCGGCGAGCTGCGCATGGTCGGCGCGACCACCCTGGACGAGTACCGCGAGCGCATCGAGAAGGACCCGGCGCTGGAACGCCGCTTCCAGCAGGTGCTGGTCGCCGAGCCCACCGTCGAGGACACCATCGCGATCCTGCGCGGGCTCAAGGGCCGCTACGAGGCCCACCACAAGGTCGTCATCAACGACAGCGCCCTCGTCGCCGCCGCCACCCTCTCCGACCGCTACATCACCTCCCGCTTCCTGCCCGACAAGGCCATCGACCTCGTCGACGAGGCGGCCTCCCGGCTGCGCATGGAGATCGACTCCTCGCCCGTGGAGATCGACGAGCTCCAGCGCTCCGTGGACCGGATGCGGATGGAGGAGCTGGCGCTGAAGAACGAGTCCGACCCGGCCTCCCTCGAACGCCTCGACAAGATCCGCAAGGACCTCGCGGACAAGGAGGAGGAGCTGCGCGGCCTCACCGCCCGCTGGGAGAAGGAGAAGCAGTCCCTCAACCGCGTCGGCGAGCTCAAGGAGCGCCTGGACGACCTGCGCGGCCAGGCCGAGCGCGCCCAGCGCGACGGCGACTTCGACACCGCCTCCAAGCTGCTCTACGGGGAGATCCCGCAGCTGGAGCGCGAGCTGGCGGAGGCCACCGAGGAGGAGGCCGCCGCCGGGACCTCGAAGAACGCCAAGAACGCGATGGTCAAGGACGAGGTCGGCCCCGACGACATCGCCGACGTGGTCGGCGCCTGGACCGGGATCCCGGCCGGCCGGCTCCTCGAAGGAGAGACCCAGAAGCTCCTGCGCATGGAGGACGAGCTGGGCCGCCGCCTGATCGGCCAGACCGAGGCCGTACGGGCCGTCGCGGACGCCGTGCGCCGCACCCGGGCCGGCATCGCCGACCCGGACCGCCCCACCGGCTCCTTCCTCTTCCTGGGCCCGACGGGCGTGGGCAAGACGGAGCTGGCCAAGGCCCTCGCGGACTTCCTCTTCGACGACGAGCGGGCCATGGTCCGCATCGACATGTCCGAGTACTCCGAGAAGCACAGCGTGGCCCGGCTGGTCGGCGCCCCGCCCGGCTACGTCGGCTACGAGGAGGGCGGCCAGCTCACCGAGGCCGTCCGCCGCCGCCCGTACTCCGTGGTGCTGCTGGACGAGGTCGAGAAGGCCCACCCCGAGGTCTTCGACATCCTGCTCCAGGTCCTCGACGACGGCCGCCTCACCGACGGCCAGGGCCGGACGGTGGACTTCCGCAACACCATCCTGATCCTCACCTCGAACCTGGGCAGCCAGTTCCTGGTGGACCCCGTCACCCCGGCCGAGCAGAAGAAGGCGCAGGTCCTGGACGTGGTCCGGGCGAGCTTCAAGCCGGAGTTCCTCAACCGCCTCGACGACCTCGTCGTCTTCTCCGCGCTGACCCGCGAGGAGCTGGCGCACATCGCCGAGCTCCAGATCGCCCGGCTCGCCAAGCGCCTCGCCGACCGCCGGCTGGCCCTGGACGTCACCCCCGAGGCCCTGGCCTGGCTGGCGGACAAGGGCAACGACCCGGCGTACGGCGCCCGCCCGCTGCGCCGCCTGATCCAGACGGCCGTGGGCGACCGGCTGGCCAAGGAGATCCTCTCCGGCGAGGTCCGCGACGGCGACACCGTACGGGTCGACGTGGCCGGCGAGGACCTGCTGGTCGGCCGGGCCCTGTAAGGGCCGCCGGGGCCCCGTGTCCGCCGGGAGCGGATCGCGGGTGCGGGGCTGGACACGGGGTAGGCGAGATGGGGGAGGATGGCTTCATCCGCACGAAGGGAAGTACACGGTGAGCATCGACCCGGCCTCGATTCCGAACTTCGGGGGTCAGCCCGAACCGCAAGGCCAAGGACCGGCGGGCCCCGTCGTCCCCGACCAGGACCTGGTCAAGCAGCTCCTGGAGCAGATGGAGCTGAAGTACGTCGTCGACGACGAGGGTGACCTCGCGGCGCCGTGGGAGGACTTCCGCACCTACTTCATGTTCCGCGGCGAGGGCGAGCAGCAGGTCTTCTCCGTGCGGACCTTCTACGACCGCCCGCACGCCATCGACGACAAGCCGCAGCTGCTGGAGTCGATCGACGACTGGAACCGCCGCACCCTGTGGCCCAAGGTCTACAGCCACACGCACGACGACGGCTCGGTCCGCCTGATCGGCGAGGCGCAGATGCTGATCGGCACCGGCGTCAGCCTGGAGCACTTCGTGTCCTCCACGGTCAGCTGGGTCCGCGCCTCGATCGAGTTCGACAAGTGGCTGCTGGAGCAGCTCGGCCTGGAGAAGGAGGTCGACTCCGCCGAGGACGACGAGAAGAGGGAGGAGGACGGCGAGTAGCCGTCCCTCCTCCTCCTGCGAGGCCCCCGGCCCCGCGGGCCCTACAGGGGTACCTCCGCCATGAGCAGCAGGTACGCCCCGTAGCCCCACGAGAGCCCGGCCAGGCCGGCGGTCACCGCGACCGCCGTGCGCGGCCGGGCTCTCGCCACGGCGGCCGCCACCGGCAGCAGCAGCGGGAACGCGGGCAGCAGGAAGCGCGGCTTCGACTCGAAGAAGCCCGCCCCGCCGAAGGTGATCACCAGCAGCGTCGCGGTGTACACGAGCAGCGGCAGCGGGGTCCGCTCCAGTACGGCCGCCACCGCGAGCAGCGCGGCGGCGGCGAGCACGGCCAGCGTCACCGCGACGGGGATGGTCACGGGCCCGCCGGACAGGGCCTTCCAGGCCGTCTCCAGGGTCGCGCCGCCGAAGTCGAAGCGCGAGCCCCACTGCCGCTGGACGGCGAAGTAGCCCAACGGGTCGTGGCGGTGCGCCCCCACGGCCAGGACGTACGAGGCCCAGCCCGCCGGCGCGAGCAGCCCGGCCGCCCACACCCGGGGCTCGCGGCCCCCGCGCACCAGCAGCTCCCGCAGGGCCAGGACGGTCACGGCGGCGGCGACGGCGATCCCGGTGGGCCGGGTCAGACCGGCGAGCGCGGCCAGGGAGGCCGCCCACAGCCAGCGCCCGCGCAGCAGCGCGTACAGCGACCAGGCGGCCAGCGCGCACAGCAGGGGCTCGGTGTAGGCGAGGCCCAGCACCACCGCGTGCGGCAGCGAGGCCCACAGCACGACGAGCAGCACCCCGGCCCGCGCCCCGAGCAGCAGCTCGCCGAGCCGGTACACCCCGACGGCGGCAGCGGCGGCGGCCGTCCAGGACACCACGAGCCCGGCGACGGGGCCGCCGCCGGTGAGGTCCACCAGCAGCGGGTACAGCGGGAAGAAGGCGTAGTCGCTCTGGATGGAGTCGGAGGCGGGCCACATCTGGGTGCGGCCGTAGCCGCGGGCGGCGATGGAGAGGTACCAGAAGGAGTCCCAGGAGCCGCCGAGCACCTTCACCGGGTCCTTGCCGGCCCACCAGGCGCCGAGGGCGACGACCAGCGCACCGGTCCCGCGCACGGCGGCGAACGCCCCGAGCGCGACCCCGGCCGACCAGGCCGTCCCCCGTCTTCGTCCGGTCCGCCCGGGGGCGGACGCCACCTGTCCCGTCGGCGCGTCCATGCCGGGCCTCAGAGCCGGCGGAGGCGTTCCACGGCCTCCTGGAGGACGTCGGTCCGCTTGCAGAAGGCCCAGCGGACCTGGGTGGCACCGGCGGACTTGTCGTCGTAGAAGACCTGGTTCGGGATGGCGACGACCCCGCACCGCCCGGGCAGGGCGCGGCAGAAGGCGAGTCCGTCCTTCTCGCCCAGCGGCGAGACGTCCGTGGTGATGAAGTACGTGCCCTGCGGGCGGAAGACCTCGAATCCGGCGGCGGCGAGCCCGTCGGAGAGGAGGTCGCGCTTGGCGGCGAGGTCCGCGCGGAAGCCGTCGTAGTAGGAGTCGGGGAGGGCGAGGGCCTCGGCGACGGCGTACTGGAAGGGGCCGGAGGACACGTACGTCAGGAACTGCTTGGCGGAGCGGACCGCCGAGACCAGCGCGGGCGGGGCGGTGATCCAGCCGACCTTCCAGCCGGTGAAGGAGAAGGTCTTGCCGGCGGAGGAGATGGTGACGGTGCGTTCGCGCATGCCGGGCAGGGAGGCCAGCGGCACGTGCGCGCCCTCGAAGACGAGGTGCTCGTACACCTCGTCGGTGACGACGAGGAGGTCGCGCTCGACGGCGATCTCGGCGATGACGGCCAGTTCCTCGCGGGTCAGGACGGTGCCCGTCGGGTTGTGCGGGGTGTTGAGCAGGAGCAGCCGGGTGCGCGGGGTGACCGCGTCGCGCAGGGCGTCGAGGTCGGGGCGGAAGTGCGGGGCGCGCAGGGTGAGCGGGACGCGGACCGCGCCGGCCATGGCGATGCAGGCGGCGTAGGAGTCGTAGAAGGGTTCCAGCGCGATGACCTCGTCGCCCGGTTCGAGGAGGGCGAGGAGGGAGGCGGCGATGGCCTCGGTGGCGCCGGCGGTGACGAGGACCTCGGTGTCCGGGTCGTAGGACAGGCCGTAGAAGCGCTGCTGGTGGGCGGTGACGGCGGTGCGCAGTTCGGGGATGCCCGGGCCGGGCGGGTACTGGTTGCCGCGGCCGTCGCGGATCGCGCGTACGGCCGCTTCGGCGATCTCGGCGGGGCCGTCGGTGTCGGGGAAGCCCTGGCCCAGGTTGATCGACCCGGTGGCGGCGGCCAGCGCCGACATCTCCGCGAAGATCGTGGTGCCGAAGGCGGCGAGGCTGCGGTTGAGGTAGGGGCGGCTGCTGTGGCCCGCGGGTGCGCTCATGGGCGTCATCCTCGGGGGAACCTCTGGAGTTGCTCAAGTGTGCTTTCGCGGCTTTGGCCTGCGGGCATCCCCCCTGCACGCGGGCCACGGGGGTGCCGCGACCCGGGCGACCGGGGTGTGGGAAGGAGGCGGGGCCGTGTCCCTCGTCCTGATTCTCGTGGTGCTGGCGGTCGTGGGCTTCGTCGTCCTGGTGGCGCGTTGGGGCGGCTCGGGCGGCGGCGGGTCCGCTGGTGGCAGTGGTTCCGGGTCCAGCTGGTGGGCCGGCGGCGGCGGGGGCTCCTCGTCCTCCTGCGGCTCCTCCTCGTCCTGCGGTTCGTCCTCGTCGTGCGGCTCCTCGTCCTCCTGCGGTGGCGGGGGGTGCGGGTCCAGCTGACACTGGTACGTGCGCCGCGGGCCAGGGTCCGCGCCGTGTGCGGAAAGCGCGCGTACCCCGTGTGGACAAGACGCCCGGCGGGGACAACTTCCTTCGGGCGTCTTCTTGTTCGGGCGGCCACTACGGCGTACGGGCGGCGTCGTGTTGAACACGTGAACCGTGAAGCCCCCGGGGGGATGTAAACCCCGTCAAGTTGGGTAAAAACGCTGTGAGTGCCGTGCCTTTCATGATTCCCTCGGTTGAGTAGACCAGTCTCCGGACCTCCCGGGACTTCCTGTGGACCCGTGCCGGTGTCCCCCCACCCGTTGACTACCGCTGGCGGGCCCCGGCCCATCTCCCTCGCGCGTTTGCGGAGCCGACTCATGCTCACGACCCTCCAGACCACCTACACCGACACGCGTGCCGCCGATCTCGCCTGGGCCCTGGGACGCGACCGGCTGCCCGCCCTGGCCGTACTGAACCTCCAGCTCGCGGACGCGAAGGTGGAGTTGCGCCTGCTCGGGGCCTCTCACCAGGTGCTCCTGGAGGAGGGCGAGGTGCTCTGCTCGGAGACGGTCGCCTGTATGCCCGGCAGCAGTACGCCGCTGCCGCTCGGCGTCGCGAAGCGGGTGGGGGACTGGGAGTACGAGTTCGCCGCGCGGGTCGAGACCCTCTCCCGGGGGTCCTTCGCGGGACGGGCGCAGGAACTGCTCGCGCTGGTCGCGGATCACCCGAACGGGCTAGCCGGTACCTTCCCCGGTGACCCGCACGCGTTCACCGCGATGCTCGCGCAGCGGCACGAGGGCCAGGTCCGCTGGCGCACCTGGCACGCCTATCCGCAGGAGGGCCAGCTGGTGGCCACCCGCACCCGGGTGGGCGTGCGCATGGGCGCCCCCGTCCAGGTCACGGCCTAGCCGCAAGGACCCGTGCGATTACGCCAACCGGCCTGATCAACAAGGCACTTGCACCCATGTGGGTGACAGGGTGTCGGTGGGCGGTGACGTACGGTTCGCTGCATGATCGACCGTTCCGCCCCCCGCGGGGTGCTCCCGGCGGCGGAGCCGCGGGGCGTGCAGACCGTCCAGGCCGCCCTGCCCGTACGCCCCCGGACCGGCCGACTCCTCGTGCTGGCCACGGTGTTCGTCTGCGCCGCCTGCGGGCTCGTCTACGAGCTGGAACTGCTCGCCCTCGGCTCGTACCTCATCGGCGACTCCGTCACGCAGGCGTCGGTCGTCCTGTCCGTCATGGTCTTCGCCATGGGCGTCGGCTCCCTCCTCGCCAAACGCCTGCGGCACCGGCCCGCCTTCGGGTTCGGCGCCATCGAGGCCGCGCTCGCCCTGCTCGGCGGCTTCTCCGCCATGACCCTGTACGCCTGCTTCGCCTGGCTGGGGGAGTCCCGGCCGGCCCTCGTCGCGTTCTCCTTCGGCATCGGGGTCCTCATCGGCGCCGAGATCCCGCTGCTGATGGTCCTCATCCAGCGCATCCGCAGGCAGGACGCCGGCGGGGCCGTCGCCGACCTCTTCGCCGCCGACTACGTGGGCGCCCTGGCCGGCGGGCTCGCCTTCCCCTTCCTGCTGCTGCCCGTCCTCGGCCAGCTCACCGGAGCCATGCTGACCGGCACCGTGAACGCCGTCGTCGGCGGCGGACTCGTCCTGTGGCTGTTCCGCCACGACCTCAGCAGACGCTGCCGCTGGCTGCTGGTCACCGCCAACGCGACCGTCCTCGCGCTCCTCGCCTGCGCGACCGTCCTCGTCGACGACTTCGAGCGGGCCGCGCGCACGGCCGTCTACGGAGCCGAGGTCCGGGTCGCCGCGCAGACCGGCGTGCAGGAACTGGTGCTGACCGGGCCGCCGACCGGCTCCCCGCGCTCCCTGGACCTCTTCCTGGACGGGCGGCTGCGGGTCAGCGGCTACGACGAGTACCGCTACCACGAGGCCCTGGTCCATCCCGCGATGACCGGCCCGCACGCCCGCGTTCTGGTCCTCGGCGGCGGCGACGGCCTCGCCGCACGCGAGGTGCTGCGCTACCGGGACGTCGCCTCCGTCACCGTCGTCGAGCTCGACCCCGGCGTGGTCCGCCTCGCCCGCACCGACCCGATGCTCTCCGCGCTCAACGCCGGCGCGTACGCGGACCCGCGCCTCGGCGTCGTCACCGAGGACGCCTTCCGCTGGCTGCGCGGGCCCGCCGCGCGGGACCGCTTCGACGTCATCGTCTCCGACCTGCCCGACCCCGGCATCACCCCGAGCACGAAGCTGTACTCGCAGGAGTTCTACGGGCTCGCCGCGCGGGCCCTGAAGCCGGGCGGGCGGATCGCGGTGCACGCCGGCCCCCTCACCACGAGGCCGCGTACGTACTGGACCGTCGAGTCCACCCTGCGCGCGGCCGGACTGCTCACCACCCCGTACAGCACGGGCGGCCGGCTCTCCGGCTTCGCCGCCGGGCCCGACCGCACCCAGGGCGCGGCCGACGCGACGCCGCAGGACTGGGGCTTCGTGCTCGCCGCCCGCGACCGGGTCCCCGAGCTGCGCGTGGACCGCGACACCCCCGCCCTGCGGGCCGTGTCCACCCGGGGGCTGCAGGACGCGGCCCGGGAGGCCGCCCGCGGCCGGCCCTCCGCCGGACTCCCGCCGTCGACGCTGCCGCATCCGCGATACCACTGACCCGTGGCGTCGTGTCCGTGTGCAGGGGCGGGCACTCTCGGTAGGCTCGGCCGCATGGAGCATCAGGTGTTCGTTCCGGTACCGGCACAAGACGTCCGCGCCGTGCTGCGCGACCCCGCCCGGGTGGCCCGCTGCGTCCCCGGGCTCCAGCAGGACGCCGACACCGCCTCCGGGCCGCTGGCCGGGCGGCTCAAGGTGCGGGTCGGCGGCCACACCGTGACCTACCGGGGAACCCTGGCCCTCACCGAGCGGGACCCGGACCACTTCACCGCGGAGGGCGAGGGCAGCGAGGTGCGGGGCAGCGGCACCGTCACCCTCGTGCTCGTGCTGCGGCTGGTCCCGCACGACGGCGGGACCCTGCTGGAGTTCAGTGGCGGGGCCACCGCCGACGGCCGGGCCGCCGCCTTCGACCCCGGGGCCACCGCCACCGCCGCCGGGCGTCTCCTCGACCGCTTCGCAGCCAACCTGGCCGGCGCGGCCGGCACCGGGAGCGAGGCCGCCGCCGAGACCTGGCGCGACGGGGAGGGACCCGACGCGGCCGGACCCGGTGGGGCGGGATCCGACGCGGCCGGACCCGAGGGGGCGGATCCAGGCGTGGCCGGACCTGAGGAAGCCGGATCGGACGGGGCCCTGCCGTCCGTGCCGCCGGTGTTCGGGACCGAGGTGCCGCCGTCGTCCCTCGACCCCTTCCTGGACGGCGAGTTCGCGGACTTCGCCGCCTTCGCCGAGCCTGAGGAGGAAGCGCCCGGCGCGGGCCCCGCCGGCTCCGGGCGTCCGCCGGCCGAGGCCGCCCACGCCCGCCGCACGATGATCGGCCGCAGCGCCGAGGAGGTCGACCACGCGCCCCCGCGCGGCCGTTACGCCCCGGTGCCGGCGCCCTCCGCCTCCGACGGCGGCAACGGCCTGCGCTGGGTCGCCCCGGCCGCGGCCCTGGCCCTCGCCTCGGCGGTCGTGGTCGGAAGGGCGTTGCGCCGCCGTCGCTGACGAGCCGTAGGGTCGCCGTATGACTACGCGACTGGGCGCCGGCGGCGCCGACATCACCATCGATCAGGAAAACGGCTGCCGGGTCAGCGGTCTGCGCGTCGACGGCATCGAGCTGCTGCGGCAGGGCCCGAAATACGGGGCCTTCCCGATGGTCCCGTGGTGCGGGCGCACGGCGAACGGGCGCTTCCACGACGGCGCCGCCGTCCACCAGCTGCCGCTCAACCACCCGCCGCACGCCATCCACGGCTTCGCCCGGGACGCAGCCTGGAAGACGGCCTCCGCGACCGGGACCACCGCGGCCTTCACCTACGACCTCACCGACCCCTGGCCCTACTCCGGCCGGGTGACGCAGCTCTTCGAGCTGGGGCCGGACGCGTTGACGATCCGCCTGGGCGTGGAGACGTACCAGGACTCCTTCCCGGCGCAGGCGGGCTGGCACCCCTGGTTCAACCGGGTCCTGACCGAGGGCGGGGAGCCGGCCCGGATCGGCTTCGACCCGGCCTGGCAGGAGGAGCGCGACGAGGACCACATCCCCACCGGCCGCCGCACCGACCCGAAGCCCGGCCCCTGGGACGACTGCTTCGGCATGCCCTACGGGGTCGACGTCACCCTCACCTGGCCCGGTCAGCTGGAGCTGAAGGTCACGAGCCCCGCCGAATGGGTGGTCGTGTACGACGAGGAGCCCGAGGCCGTCTGCGTCGAGCCGCAGTCCGGCCCGCCGAACGGCCTCAACACCCTCCCGCGCCTGGTCACGCCGGTGGACCCGCTGGAGGTCTCCACGACCTGGACGTGGCGACGCCTCGGCTGACCGGCACCCCCTAAGCTCGACGTCATGACTGACGTACGCGATGCGCTTCTGCAGCAGATCAAGGACAAGGCCGTCGTGCACGGCAAGGTGACGCTCTCCTCCGGCAAGGAAGCCGACTACTACATCGACCTCCGCCGGATCACCCTCGACGGCGAGGCCGCCCCGCTGGTCGGACAGGTCATGCTGGACCTCACCGCCGACCTGGAGTTCGACTGCGTCGGCGGCCTGACCCTGGGCGCCGACCCGGTCGCCACCTCGATGCTGCACGCCTCCGCCGCGCGCGGCGAGCGCCTGGACGCCTTCGTCGTCCGCAAGGCGCAGAAGGCCCACGGCATGCAGCGCCGCATCGAGGGCACCGAGGTGAAGGGCAAGCGCTGCCTGGTCGTCGAGGACACCTCGACCACCGGCGGCTCCCCGCTGACCGCCGTCGAGGCGGTCCGCGAGGCCGGCGGCGAGGTCGTCGCCGTCGCCACCATCGTGGACCGCGGCGCGGCCGACGCCATCGCCGCCGCCGGCCTGCCCTACCTCACCGGCTACCAGCTCGGGGACCTGGGCCTCGCCTGACCTGCGGCTTTCCGGACGGGCGGGGTGTTTCACGTGAAACACTCCGCCCGCTTCGCCGACCGGGGGGTGACAGGCGGGGTGGAGTGTTGCGCCGAGTCTGGAAAGATAGGCGCGACGGCGACGTCGCCCCCAGGTCAGGGCCCGCAATAAGCACACTCCCCGCACATCCAAGGAGCGGACAGATGCCCATCGCAACCCCCGAGGTCTACAACGAGATGCTCGACCGGGCGAAGGCAGGCAAGTTCGCCTACCCGGCCATCAACGTCACCTCGACCCAGACCCTGCACGCCGCGCTGCGCGGCTTCGCGGAGGCCGAGAGCGACGGCATCATCCAGATCTCCACCGGTGGTGCCGAGTTCCTGGGCGGCCAGTACAACAAGGACATGGTGACCGGCGCGGTCGCCCTGGCCGAGTTCGCGCACGTCGTCGCCGCCAAGTACGACGTCACGGTCGCGCTGCACACGGACCACTGCCCCAAGGACAAGCTGGACGGCTACGTACGTCCGCTCCTGGAGGTCTCCGCCGAGCGCGTCGCCCGCGGCCTGAACCCCCTCTTCCAGTCGCACATGTGGGACGGTTCCGCCGAGACCCTGGCCGACAACCTGGCCATCGGCCAGGAGCTGCTCGCCAAGGCCGCCGCCGCGAAGATCATCCTCGAGGTCGAGATCACCCCGACCGGCGGCGAGGAGGACGGCGTCAGCCACGAGATCAACGACGAGCTGTACACCACCGTCGAGGACGCGATCCGCACCGCCGAGGCCCTGGGTCTGGGCGAGAAGGGCCGCTACCTGCTGGCCGCCTCCTTCGGCAACGTGCACGGCGTCTACAAGCCGGGCAACGTGGTCCTGCGGCCGGAGCTGCTCAAGGACCTGCAGGCCGGCGTCGCCGAGAAGTTCGGCAAGGCCTCGCCGTTCGACTTCGTCTTCCACGGCGGCTCGGGCTCCACGCCCGAGGAGATCGCCACCGCGCTGGAGAACGGCGTCGTGAAGATGAACCTCGACACCGACACCCAGTACGCCTTCACCCGCCCGGTCGCGGACCACATGTTCCGCAACTACGACGGTGTCCTGAAGGTCGACGGCGAGGTCGGCAAGAAGTCCACCTACGACCCGCGCACCTGGGGCAAGCTGGCCGAGGCGAGCATGGCCAAGCGCGTCACCCAGGCCTGCGCCGACCTGCGTTCCACGGGTACCAAGCTGAAGTAGGCGGCGAGGACCCGGAAGGGTTCGCCGGGACCTGGGAGAGGGGTCCGCCGGTCCGACACGGGCCGGCGGGCCCCTCTCTGCGTGCGGGGTGGTGGATTCGCGGGGAATTCGCCCGAGGTGACATACGTCGGTGGACGGGCGGCGGCGCGATGGTGTGGAATCTACTACCCAGAGAAACGTACCCGTGGGGATGTAAAACCGGCGGGCCAGGAGAGGCGACGCCAGCGATGAGGACACAGCGACCCCAGGTCAAGCAGGAGAGGGCGGTGCGCACGCGCCGGGCGATCCTGGAGGCGGCCGCGCTGGTCTTCGAGGAGCAGGGCTACGACACGGCCAAGCTCTCCGACATCGTCAAGATCGCCAACGTCACCAAGGGCGCGCTGTACTTCCACTTCGAGTCCAAGGAAGGCCTGGCCCAGGCCGTCATCGACGCGCAGAACGAGGCGCAGCCGCAGATGCTGCCGCAGCGGTTCAAGGCGCAGGAGTTCGTGGACATCGGGATGGTCTTCTCGCACCAGCTGCGGCACGACGCCCTGATGCGGGCCAGCACCCGGCTCACGCTGGACCACGCGGGCCGGGGCCTCGACCGGGTGACCCCGTACCAGACCTGGATCGAGCTGCACGTCCCGCTGCTGGAAGAGGCCCAGCGGCGCGGGGAGCTGCTGCCGAACGTGGACCCCCGGGTGCCGGCGCGCCTGATCGTGGGCGCGTACGCGGGCCTGAACACCATGTCCTACACGCTCGGGCTGGACATGGACGTCCAGGTCTCGGAGCTCTACACGCACGTGATGCCCGCCGTGGTGGTCCCGGCCGTGGCGATCCGGCTGGACACCGCCCCCGGCCGGGGCGCGCGGGCCCTGTACGGACCGCAGGGCGCGCACGCGTGCCGGCACGGCTGCGCGGGCGGGGTGCCCCCGCAGGAGGAGGAGGCCTGACTCCGACCGGCCCTCCCTCTTCCCTGAAAGATCCTCCCGGGTATTATTTTTCCGCTGGCCTGCCCAGGGAGATCACTGTGGACATTGAGGTACTCGGCACACCGCGGGTCATCGAGAACGGCGTGCCCATCACCGCCCCCACGCCGGAGTCCCGGCACGTCCTGGCGGTCCTCGCCGCCTGTCCCGACCGGGTCGTCCCCGCTTCCGTGCTCGCGGACGAGCTGGCCCGCCGCGTCCCGCCCGAGCACGCCCACGCCGCCCTGCACACCGCCGTACGCCGCCTGCGCGAGCGTTTCGCGCAGGCGCTGGGGGCCGGCTCGGTACGAACTCCCGAAGCCGTGCTGGCCACCCGGCCCGGCGGGTATCTTCTCGACACCGCCGGCGGCCGCTGCGACGTCCGCGACTTCGAACGCGAGGCGGGCGCCGGATACCGGGCCATGGAACGCGGCGACCACGAGCAGGCCGCCGCGCGCCTGCGCCGGGCACTGGACCTGTGGACCGGCCCCGCCCTGGACGGCATCGACGCCGGGACCTGGCTCCGCCGCCGCATCGCCTGCCTCGACGCCGACCGGGTCTCCGTGCTCGGCCAGTGGGCCGAGGCGGAGCTCGCCCTCGGACGCCACCGCGAGCTGCGCCTCGCCCTCGCCGTCCTGCGCGGCTCCGGGACCGGCCGCCCCGGCGGCGCCTACCTGGCGGCGCTGCGCCGGGCCGAGGCCCGCGTCGACGCCGCCGGCAGGGCCCGCCCGGCCCCCGGCCCCTCCCTGACCGGCGCGGCCCGCCGCTGACCGGGGCCCGTGGCCGGGCCCGCGCCCGGACCGGGGCCTCTGCTTGACCCCTCGCCCCACGGAACCTAGGTTCGGGGCCGGGGACGTGAAGCGGCTGGTCGGGGTGGGGGGAGCGGCGGTATGCGACGCGGGGACGGGGGCGGCCCACTGGCCGTACTGGAGCTGCTCGCGCAGGACGCCCCGCAGAGCCGGTACGAGACCCTGCTCGCCGAGGCCCGCGCCGCCGGCGCCGGAGAGGCCGAACTCGCCGACCTCACCCGGGCCGTGGACCTGGCCGGCTCGGTACGGGCCCGCGCGAGCAGCGGCAGACAGCGCGAGGCCGCCCTCACCGCCCTCGTCGACACCGCCCACGACCTCACCTCCCCGTACGACATCGACGGCCTGCTGCGCCTGATCACCCGCCGGGCCAGGCGCCTCCTCGGCTTCGACATGGCCTGGCTGTCGCTGAGCCGCCCGGACGGCTCTGCGTACGTGCGCACCTCCGAGGGAGAGACCACCGCCCTCAACGTCGGCCTCGAACTCGGCACCGGCCGGGGCCTCGGCAGCATCGCGCAGGCCCGCCGCTCACCGGTGTGGACCCCCGACTACCTCGCCGACTCCTCCATCGCGCACGCCTCCGGCATCGACGCCGTCGTCGAGGCGGAGGGGCTGCACGCGATCATCGCGGTCCCGCTGCGGCGAGGGAACTCCACCCTCGGCGCCCTCTACGGATCCGACCGCGCCGTAAGGGAGTTCACCCCGGACGAGATCGGCATCATGCTCTCCCTCGCCGACCTGGCCGCCGTCGCCATCGAGAAGGCCCGGCTGCTGGAGCAGACCCGCGACGAGGTCACCGAGCTGGCGGCCTTCGGCTCGCGCACCAACACCGCCCTCACCCGGGTCCGCTACCTGTGGGAGTGCCACGCCCGGCTGGCCGGGCTGGTCCTGGACGGGGCCGGCCTCGCCACCCTCGCCCGGGCCACCGCCGACGCGCTGGACGGCGTCCTCCAGGTACGGGACCCGGGCGGGCGGCCGCTGACCGCGACCGGGGAACTGCCCGGCCTGGACGAGGACGCCGTGACCAAGGGCGCCCTCCAGGCGCTCACCGACCGCCGCCCGGTGCGCCTGCCCGGCGACCTGTGGCTCGCCCCGGTACTGGCGGGGGCCGAGGACCTCGGGGTGCTGCTGCTGAGCGCCTCCGAACCCCTCGCCGAGGAGGACGTACGGCTGCTCCAGCTGGCCGCCCAGTCCGTGGCCTCACTGATGCTGATCCAGCGCGGCACGGTCGCCGCCGAGGGTCCCGTGCACGACGAACTCCTCGCCGACCTGCTGGACCGCCCGCACTCCGTCGACCTGCACCTGCTGGAACGCACCCGCCGCCTCGGCATCGACCTGGACGGCCCGCACGTCGTGGTCGTGGCCCGGCCGGAGGGCGGCGAGCTGGGCCGGGCCGTGGCCTGGGCGTCCTCGTACGCGTACCGGATGGGCGGGCTCAAGGGCGTCCGCCGCGGCTGCATCGTCCTGGTCCTGCCCGGCACCGACGCCTCCGCCGCCGCGCACCGGGTCTCCGGCGAGCTGTCGCCGCTGCTGGGCCACGCCGTGTCCACCGGTGCGGCGGGCCCGACCGGGAGCCCGGGCGAGGTGGCCCGCGTCTACGCCGAGGCCGTGCGCTGCCTGGACGCGCTGACCGCGCTCGACGGGGTGGGCGGCACCGCCTCCCTGCGCGAACTGGGCTTCCTCGGCATGCTGCTGTCCGCCGACCACGACGTGGAGTCGTTCATCGCGGCGACGATCGGCCCCGTGCTGGAGTACGACGCGGACCGGCTGACGGAGCTGACCCGCACCCTGGAGGCGTACTTCGCCTCGGGGGCCAGCCCCACCCACGCCGCCGAGGCCCTGCACGTGCACCCCAACACCGTCTCCCGCCGACTGGACCGCATCGCCGAACTCCTCGGCCCCGACTGGCAGAAGCCCGCCGGGGCGCTGGAGATCCAGATGGCCCTGCGGCTGCGCAAGGCCCGCACCGTCCTGCACGACCGCCGCACGGCCGCCGACCGCTCGAACGCGGTGTAACCGGGCCGGGCGTCCGGCCTAGGCCGCCGCGTAGTGCTCCGTACCGGTCAGCGCGCGGGCCGCGTGCGCGACCGAGGCCAGCGTGACGTGCCGGTGCCAGCCGGGCAGGGCCCGCCCGGCGAAGTCCCGCAGCCCCGCCTCCCGGCCGCTGTGCTCGGCGGCGACGGAGACCCGCCGGCCCTGCTTCGTCAGCCGCAGCAGCGGACCCACGGGAAGCCGTACCAGGTCCGTCACCCACAGCTGCGCCGGAGGGCGGCGGGGGTCCGTCCACTCGCCGACCAGCAGCAGGTGGCGGCGGCGGGCCGGGGACGGGTCGGGCATCATCACCCGCACCGCGACCGCCAGGGTGCTGCGGTGGCGGCCGCCCGGGAGCGCGGGGTCCGGGTCGGTCCACTCCACCGGGGTGCACAGCCCCTTCACCGACTGCAGGACGTCCCGCGCGGGGCGCGCCCCGGCGCCGTGGCCGGGCAGCGCGGGGTCGGTGACGAGCAGCGGCGTCGACGGTGCGACGCGGGCGATGACGGGGAGCCCGGCCTCGGCGAAGCGGTTCATCGTGGACCGGGTGCCGATCCGCTGGATGTCCAGCACCACCGGGCGCCGGTTGCCGCTGCGCCGCACCGTCTCGATGACGGCGTCCGCGGCGGACTCCTCGTACGCGGCCTGCGCGTCGGCGGCGTCGAAGGCGCCGGGGGCGGCGGAGGTGCCCGGGGTCCCGGGTGTGCCGGCGGTGCCGGGGGCGTCCTCCTCCGGCAGGTGCATGCGCCACCCGACCGGAGTGACCAGCCCCGCCGAGGCGAACCAGGTCCCGAAGGCCTGCTGTCCCCGGAACATCTGCCCCTGGTGCGGGTCGAAGCGGTGCGCCACCCCCACCGAGTGCTCCCCGCCCTTCGGGATGGCCATCGGCTGCGCCACCCACGCCGTCAGCGGGGTGGCCGCCTGGAGGAACCCCGCGAGCGAGGCGCGGATCGGCTCCCAGTCCCAGGTGGAGCCGGAGATGAAGTGGTGCATGCTCTGCTCTGCGGCCCCGCCCCCGACCTGCCCCGCGATGCCCCGCATCGACTTGCGGCCGGGCAGTGCGAGCAGGCCCTGCACGTACTGCCGGCCCTTCTCCCGCTGGTCCTTGCGGCGCAGGGAGGACAGGACGACGGAACACAGTTCGTCGGCCGCCTCCCGGGCCGGGTCCCGCCGGACCGGCGCCACCGTACCCGTACCGGTGCCCCCGCTGATGCTGTTGATGCTGCTCATGACCGCTTTCACGACATGCCCCCTCGGCGTGCGTCCACTGCACCTCTACCGTCGGCCGAGCACCCCTCTTCCGGGGAGGTGTCCCGGTCACCGCACTCGGCCCGATCGTGGTGGGGGCGCCACCACCCCCGGTGACTTGACGGACTGCCCGGGCGGACCTGGCCCGGCCGCCGCGCATCGGGCACGGTCTGCTGGCGGGGCCGCGAGCCGGTGCCGGGGCCTGCCCCCCGGCTCCGCACCCCGCGCGGCGGCGGTGTCGACACGGGAGGGGCGGCGTGCAGTTCGGCGTCTTCTCGGTCGGCGAGGTCGTGCCCGACCCGACGACGGGCCGGACCCCGACCGATCACGAGCGGATCCTGGCCATGACCGCGCTCGCCCTGCGGGCGGAGGACGCCGGCCTCGACGTCTTCGCCACCGGCGAGCACCACAGCCCGCCCTACGTGACCTCCTCGCCGCCGGTCCTGCTGGGCTACCTCGCGGCGCGCACCCGGCGGCTGATCCTGTCCACCGCCACCACCCTGGTCACCACCAACGACCCGGTCCGCGTCGCGGAGGAGTACGCGCTGCTCCAGCACCTGGCGGGCGGGCGCCTCGACCTGATCACCGGCCGCGGCAACACCCCGAACTGCTACCCGTGGTTCGGCCAGGACCTGCGCCAGGGCAGCGCTCTGGCCCGGGAGAACTACGCCCTGCTGCACCGCCTGTGGCGGGAGGAGGACGTCGACTGGCGGGGCCGCTTCCGGGCCCGCCTCGACGGCTTCACCTCCGTGCCCCGCCCGCTGGGCGGCGTGCCGCCCTTCGTGTGGCACGGGTCGGTGCGCTCGCCGGAGACCGCGGAGCGTGCCGCGTACTACGGCGACGGCTTCTTCGCGGACAACCTCTTCGGGCCGGTCGACCAGTACGCCCGCCTGGTGGAGCTGTACCGCGCCCGGTACGAGGAGCACGGCCACGGCACCGCCGAGCAGGCCGTCGTCGGGCTCGGCGGGCAGGTCTTCGTACGGGCGCGCTCCCAGGACGCGGTGCGGGAGTTCCGCCCCTACTTCGACCGGTCCCGGTTCCACGGCGGGCGCTACTCGCTGGAGGAGTGCGTGGCGCGGACGCCGCTGGCCGTGGGCAGTCCGGACCAGGTGATCGAGAAGGTCCTCGGCTTCCGGGAGGTGTACGGGGACTACCAGCGGCAGCTGTTCGCCGTGGACCACGCCGGGCTGCCGGCGGCGGCGGCCCTGGAGCAGGTCGACGTGCTGGGCGAGCGGATCGTGCCGGTCCTGCGCCGGGAGCTGGCCGCCTCCCGCCCGCCGGCCGTCCCCCCGGGCCCCCGCCACCCGGCGGCGGGGGCGTGACGCCGGCCCGTGATGCGGGGCCGGGCGCCGGGCCGTGATGCGGGGCCGGGCGCCGGGCCGTGATGCGGGGCCGGGCGCCGGGCGGCGGCCGCGTCGGCCAGACTGAAGCCATGTCGATTCACCAGAACCTGCTCGGGGGCCCCGCCCCCACCCACCTGCCCGACGAGCCCGCGCCCCGCGAGGCCCTCGCCGCCGGTACCGACCCGGCCGAGGTGGCTGCCGCGCACCCCACCTCCTCCCTCGCCTGGGCCGCCCTCGCCGACCAGGCCTTCGAGGCCGGTCGCACGGTCGAGTCGTACGCGTACGCCCGTACGGGCTACCACCGCGGCCTCGACGCGCTGCGCCGCGCCGGCTGGAAGGGCCACGGCCCGGTGCCGTGGGAGCACGAGCCGAACCGCGGCTTCCTGCGCGCCCTGCACGCCCTGGCGCGGGCCGCCGGGGCCATCGGCGAGAAGGACGAGTACGAGCGCTGCTCGACGTTCCTGCGCGACTCCTCCCCGACGGCGGCGGACACGCTCGCATAACGCTCTCCAGGAGCGCCCTAGAGGGCTTCCGGATCCCCTGCTTATGATGCGGAGCAGGGGACCGGGGCTCCACTTACCTCATCGGAAGGAGCGGACCGCTACCCGGAAGCACGTGTCGAGGAGACAGAAATGTCGCACGCCCTTGATGCCTCCGGAGCCGGTTCGGACACCCCGAACCTCGACTTCGACGGCACGACTCCGTACGAGGACTACGTCCAGGCGGACGTCCTCACCCACCTCCAGCACCTGCGCTCGGACGACCCCGGCGAGATGGTGTTCCTGGTGACCACCCAGGTCATGGAACTGTGGTTCACCGTCATCGTCCACGAGTGGGAGACCGCCGCCCGCGCCCTGCGCGAGGACGACGTCCCGGTGGCGATGGCCGCGCTGAAACGATCCCTCCGTGAGCTGGAGGCCCTGAACGCCTCCTGGCGGCCGCTGGCCCAGCTCACCCCCGCCCAGTTCAACTCGTACCGCGCCGCCCTCGGCGAGGGTTCCGGTTTCCAGTCGGCGATGTACCGCCGGATGGAGTTCCTGCTGGGCGAGAAGTCCGCGTCGATGCTGGTCCCCCACCGGGGCGCCCCGCGGGTGCACGCCGAGTTGGAGAAGGCGCTCCACGAGCCCAGCGTGTACGACGAGACGCTGCGCCTGCTGGCCCGCCGCGGCCTGCCGGTGCCCCAGTCGGTCCTGGACCGGGACCTCGCCCAGCGCTACGAGCCCTCCGCCGAGGTCGAGGCCGTCTGGACGCAGCTCTACGCGGACCCGGACGGCCGGCACGCCGACCTGCACCGCCTCGGCGAGGTGCTCACGGACGTCGCCGAGCTGGTCTGGCGCTGGCGCAACGACCACCTCGTCGCGACGCGCCGGGCGATGGGCGCGAAGACGGGCACGGGCGGCTCGGCCGGGGTGACCTGGCTGGAGAAGCGCGCCACGAAGAACGTCTTCCCCGAGCTCTGGACGGCCCGCAGCCATGTCTGACGCCGCCCCGAACCCGAACCCGGACCTGAACCCGGACCTGAACCCGGACCCGATACCGGAGCTGCGGGAGCGGGCCGCGCGCCTGGACGCCGAGGACGGCCTCGGCAAGCTCCGCGAGCGCTTCACCCTGCCCGACGGGGTCGTCTACCTCGACGGGAACTCCCTCGGCGCGCTGCCGGCCGCCGTCCCCGGCGCGGTGGCCGACGTCGTGAACCGCCAGTGGGGCGAGCTCCTCATCCGCTCCTGGGACGAGAGCGGCTGGTGGACCGCCCCGCAGCGGATCGGCGACCGCATCGCCCCGCTGATCGGTGCCGCCCCCGGCCAGGTGACCGTGGGCGACTCCACCAGCGTCAACCTCTTCAAGGCCCTCGTCGGCGCCGCCCGTCTGGCCGCGCCCGGCCGGACCCGGATGCTGGTCGACGCCACCACCTTCCCGACGGACGGCTACATCGCCGCGTCCGCCGCCCGGATGACCGGCCTCGAACTCGTCCCGGTCGACCCCTCCGACGCGGCCGGCGCCCTCGGCGACGACACCGCGGTGGTGCTGCTCAACCACGTCGACTACCGCACCGGCCGGCTGCACGACCTGCCCGGCCTCACCGCGGCCGCGCACGCCGCGGGCGCGCTGATCGTGTGGGACCTGTGCCACAGCGCCGGGGCCCTGCCCGTCGGGCTCGACGCGCACGCCGTCGACCTGGCGGTGGGCTGCACCTACAAGTACCTCAACGGCGGCCCCGGCGCCCCGGCCTACATCTACGTGGCCGAACGGCACCAGGGGGCCTTCGACTCCCCGCTGCCCGGCTGGAACGGCCACGCGGAGCCCTTCGCGATGACCCCGGACTACGTCCCCGCCGAGGGACCGGCCCGGATGCGCGTCGGGACCCCGGACATCCTGTCGATGCTGGCCCTGGAGTCGGCCCTCGAAGCCTGGGACGGCGTGGACGTCGAGGACGTGCGCGCCAAGTCGCTGGCGCTGACGGACTTCTTCCTCGAATGCGTCGCCGCGTACGTCCCGCCGGGCCGGGTCGAGCCGGTCACCCCGGCCGAGCACGGCCGGCGCGGCAGCCAGGTCTCGCTGCGCGCCGAGGGCGCCCGCGAGGTGATGGCGGAGCTCATCTCCCGGGGGGTCGTCGGCGACTTCCGCGCCCCCGACGTCCTGCGGTTCGGCTTCACCCCGCTCTACGTCGGTTTCGCCGACGTGGAGCGCGCCGCGCGCACACTGGGTCACATTTTCGGGTGACGCGGTAGCGAAACGTCACACCACGGGGCGGGCGGGGCTACGGCTCCGCCCGCCCACGTGCGCACCCCTTCCGGCGGCCGGGGGCGGGTGTCGGCCTGGTACGGTCCCGCTCAGTCGGAACACCGGAACACCTGTCCCCCTTGTCCCACGCGTTACCGAGAGGTCGAGCCGATGACGGACCCCGCAGTCGAACGGGACGCCGCCGAGGCCGCCTCGGCCTTCGCCCACCCCCCGGTCGCACCCGACGCGAGCGCCGCGTACGGGGACCACCCCGACCAGGTCATCGACTTCCACGCCCCGCGCGGGCGGTCCACGGGCTCCGCCCCGCTGGTCGTGGTCCTGCACGGGGGTGCCTGGCGGGCCCCCTACGACCGGCAGCACGTCACCCCCTTCGTGGACCTGCTGGCCCGGCGCGGTTTCGCCGTCGCCAACGTCGAGTACCGGCGCGGCGGTTCCCTGCCCCGCCAGGGCGGCGGCGCTCCGGTGGCCGGCCGCTGGCCCGAGACCTTCGACGACGTGGCCGCCGCCATGGACGCCCTGCCCGCCCTGGCCGCCGCGGCCCTGCCCGCCGCCGACTTCCGCCGGACCGTGGTGACCGGCCACTCGGCGGGCGGACAGCTCGCGCTGTGGGCGGCGGCGCGGCACGTGCTCCCGGCCGGCTCCCCCTGGCGGCTGCCCGCCCCGCCGCCGCTGCGCGGTGTGGTGGCGCTGGCCCCGATCGCGGACTTCGCGGTCGCCGAGGAACTCGGCGTGTGCGGCGGCGCGTCGGCGCAGCTGCTGGGCGGGCCGGAGCACTGGGAGGCCCGGCTGCCGTGCGCCGACCCGGCGGCGCTGCTCCCGACGGGCATCGCCACCACCGTGGTGCACGGGCGCGAGGACATCGTGGTCCCGCCCGCGGTGGCGGAGTCGTACGTGGCCGCGGCGGCCAAGGCGGGGGAGATGGTCGGCCTGACCCTGGTCGAGGGCGTCGGCCACTTCCCCCTGATCGACCCGGCGGCGGACGCCTGCGCGGTGGTCGCGGAGGAGATCTCCCAACTGGCCTGGTAGCCGGTGCCCTCGCCGCCCCGGCCGGTCAGCGCCGGGCCGTGGCCCGCTTCGGCGGGGTGATGCGTACCCGCTTCGTGGCGGGGGCGTTCTCTATGTCGTCCAGCTGGGCGGTGATCGTTGAGCGCAGGTCGTCGTAGTCGTCGAAGCGGTGGTCGTTGAAGAGGGTGTAGCCGGTCCACATCAGGTTCGCGCAGACCCGCGCCGGCACGCGGCCGGTCCGGGCGCCCATGCCGACCAGGGCCACGGAGCGGATGCTGCCGGGCTTCTCGTCGTTCTGCCGGTGGACCGCTTGGAAGGCGGCCGCGCAGGCCAGGGCCACGTTCAGCGTCTGGCTGACGTTCTGCGAGGACGTCTCCATCGTCGGCGTCGAGATCAGGAAGCGCGGGGTGACGGCCCCGGACGGCACGCACACCGCGCTGCCCACCGGGAGGCTGCCGGCGAACCCGTCGCGTATCGCCCGCTGCACGCGCAGCTGGATGCCCGCCCCCAGGAAGCGCTTGACGGCGGCGTCGACCCCGCCGTCCATCCGGCCGCGGGAGTTGGTCGGGCTGACCCACGCGTCGACGTCCTCGTCGAGGATCGAGCCCCGGCGGATCTCGATCCCGGGGGTGTCGGCGAAGGCGGCCCGCCACGACTCCACCACTTCGGCGTTGACGTCGGTCAGTACGACCCTGAGCGCAGGCTGCACGCGGTCCTCGGTCATCATCCACTCCAATCGGGAATCGGTCTTTGCGACCACTCACCACGCTAGCGGCGGGCACTGACAATCCCCTTCGGTGCGCCTTCTGGTGACGGTCGGTCAGCGTTGTCAGTGCCCGCTGTTAGCCTGCGGAAAGACTCGAAAACCGCTTCGACATTTCGGAGTTGCCGCCATGCCCGAAACCAATTCCCCGGCCGATCCCGTACAGCCCGACCCCCATGACCCCCTGGCCCTCGCCGAATTGTTCAAGGGCGGCGGCGAACCGTGGTTCCCGCTGCTGAAGCCCGTCATCGAGGCCCGGCCCAACGCCGCCGCGTTCATCGGCGCGGGCCGCGGCCCGGACGTCGTCCCGGTCCGCGAGCTGACCTTCCAGGCGCTCAAGCCGAATCCGCCGCACAAGTGGAAAGTCGTCGTCTTCGGGCAGAACCCGTATCCGCGGCCGGAAAGCGCCACCGGCATAGCGATGTTCGACAACACCTTCCACGACTGGAAGGACAGCCAGTTCGGCCGCGTCGTCAGCATTCGCTGCATCATCAAGGCAGCGGCGATGTGGAAGCACGGAATTCCCAAGAAGACCCCCATCGCCGACATACGCGCGCTCCTCAAGGAGCGGGACACCGTGCAGCCGCCGGAATGGTTCCAGGCGATGCTCACCCAGGGCGTGCTCCTGCTGAACGCCGCGCTCACCGCGAGCAGCGACGGCCCCCGGGGCGGCGCCGATCCCCACACCGCCTTCTGGCGGCCGGTCGCCGAGCGCATCGTCGAGGAGATCCTCAAGGCCAAGCAGGACGCCGACGAGGAGGACCGCGGGGTCGTCTTCGCCTGGTGGGGCGCCCACGCGCGCAGCCTGAAGAAGGTCGTCCTCGAACTCCAGAAGAAGTACCCCGCCGTCGAGGTCCGGCACATCGACCACGCCAATCCGGCCGCGCAGGGCGACATCTTCTGCGACGGGGACCACTTCGCGACGGTCAACGACGCGCTCGCCTCCGTGGGCGCGGCCCCCGTCGACTGGCTCCCGGAGAAGGGGTGGAACGAGCGCGCCGACGAGGACGGCGGGGCGGCCGGCGAGGACGTCGCGGCGCGCATGGGCGCCTTCATCGCCTCCACGATGGAGCTGCACCAGCTGTATCTGGAGCGCCTCTCCAGCGTCAAGGACGAGGGCCTCGTCCTCCCCGCCATCACCGGTGTGTTCGACACCCCGCTCATGGACTTCCGGGACGCCGTCGCGCCCGTCGCCGAGCTGCTGGCCGGACTCGGCCGGCACGTCGACCGGTCGTACGAGTTCGGCAGGACGCGGGCGGACGGAGCGGCCGGCGGGCTGTCCGCCGACGCGGTCTCCGCGCTCTACCTCTACACCTGCGAGTCCGCGTTCTACCGGGAGATCAACGCCGTCCTGCGCTCCCCGGACCGCTCCAGGCTCGTCCCGTACCTGCCCTACCTGCGGCTGCTGTTCTCGGCCGTGTCGGGGCTGCCCGCGCGCACCGAGCCGCTGTACCGGGGCGTGGCGCTGGACCTGCGGGCGCAGTACCCGCTGGGCCGCACCGTCACCTGGTGGGGCGTGTCCTCCTGCACGCCGAAGCTCGGTGTCGCGCGGGGGTTCCTCGGCAGCCGCGGCAAGCGGACGCTCTTCGAGGTGGTGCCCGCCCGGGCGGTCGGCATCCGCGACTTCTCCGCGTTCACCGAGGAGGAGGAGTTCATCCTCTCCCCGGGAACGCAGCTGAAGGTCACGGACGTGAGGACCGAGCGCGGCGGTCTGTGCACGGTCCGGCTGACCGAGCTGGAGGAGCAGACCCTGGTGTCCTGACCCGGTGGGGGCCGCCGGCCCTCAGTCCCACTGCTGGTCGGCGAGGGAGGCCACCGGCTGGGGCTTGCCGATCAGCGCCAGCGCGATGAAGAAGTTGATCTGGCCGATCGCGATGGTGAGGGTGGCCAGCGCCTTCTCGTCGTAGTGCTTCGCGGCCTCGGCGTACAGCTCGTCCGGGACGCGCTCCTGCCCGCGCGGGGCGGGCTGGAGGGTGGCCTCCACCAGGGCGAGCGCGGCGCGCTCGGCCGGGGTGAAGTACGGCGCGTCCTGCCAGGAGGAGACGGCGGTGATCCGCTCCTCGGACTCGCCGGCCTTGCGGAGGAAGGCGGTGTTCAGGACGGTCAGATAGGTGTTGTGGACGATCTGGCCGGCGCGCAGGTGCACCAGGCTGATCGTGGTGCGCGGCACCGAGCGGTTGCCGGTGGCACGGAAGAGGGCGGCGCTGATGTCGCTCAGCTCGGGCACGAACTCGCCCGGGTTGGGCATCCGGGAGATCGAGGCGGGGGCGTTCGTCATGGCTGCTGCTCCTTCGGTCGGTGTCTTCACAGCACTGACCCGGGGGAGGACGCGGATGTGACGGACCCGGAGAAGTTTTTTCAGCACGCAGGCGGCGGCGGCAGGTGCGCGACGGAGTGGGTGAAGTAGTTCCGCAGGTCCTCGGCCATCGCGTAGGCCCGCTTCACGTACACCTCCCAGGACCGGACGATCGCCGGGTCCTCGTAGCGGCGGCTGCCCGTGTGGACGCCGTCGGGGGTGTGGAGGACCTCGTACAGCACGCGGCCGTCGACGATCAGGATCTCGGGGAGCCGGCCGCCGCCGGCCGCCTCGGCGAAGGAGAACTCCTCGGCGGACAGCACCCGGGTCTGGTGCCCGGCCTCGGCGCGCATGTGGAGCCAGTGCAGCTGCCAGCGCATGTACGGGGACAGCGGCTCCTCCACCACCCGCAGCCGGCGGAGGAAGGAGCCGTTGCGGCCGTCGTCGTCGGCGGCCCGGCGCGCGGTGGTGCGTTCCGCCTCGATCAGCCGGAGCACCTCCCGCCAGTCGCCGCGGCGCAGCGCGTCGCGGGTCGGGCTGCCGGTCTCCTCGAAGTGCTGGAGCCGCTCCAGCTGCCAGGACTCGCCGTTGCGGACCGACGCGCGGCGTTCCCGCAGCTCTTCGGCGTAGGCGTCGGCGTCGAGCGCCTCGCCTCGGGTGGCCGGGAGCGCCGGCGCGCGGAGGTCGTGCATCTGGAATCCCCAGCCCTGGGTGTCGGTGCCCCGACTGTACCGAACGTGATCCGCCGGGTGCGGTACGTGTTCGCGCGTCTGCCGAAAACGCCGAGGGGGCGGGGAGCGCCGTGCGCTCCCCGCCCCCTCGGGCTGCGGTGCCTAGAGGAACGAGTTGATCTCGATCGTCTCGGTGCGGCCGGGGCCGACGCCGATCGCGGAGATCGGGGCGCCCGACATCTCCTCCAGCGCCTTCACGTAGTTCTGCGCGTTCTTCGGCAGGTCGGCGAAGGTCTTGGCCTTGGTGATGTCCTCGGACCAGCCCGGGAGGGTTTCGTAGATCGGCTTCGCGTGGTGGAAGTCGGTCTGCGAGTAGGGCAGCTCCTCGACGCGCTTGCCGTCGATCTCGTACGCGACGCAGACCGGGATCTCCTCCCAGCCGGTCAGGACGTCCAGCTTGGTGAGGAAGAAGTCCGTCAGGCCGTTCACGCGGGTGGCGTAGCGGGCGATCGGGGCGTCGAACCAGCCGCAGCGGCGGTCGCGGCCGGTGGTCACGCCGCGCTCGCCGCCGATGCGGCGCAGCGCCTCGCCGTCCTCGTCGAACAGCTCGGTCGGGAACGGGCCCGCGCCGACGCGGGTCGTGTAGGCCTTGAGGATGCCGATGACGCGGCTGATCTTCGTCGGGCCCACGCCGGTGCCGGTGCAGGCGCCGCCGGCGGTCGGGTTCGAGGAGGTGACGAAGGGGTACGTGCCGTGGTCGACGTCGAGCAGGGTGCCCTGGCCGCCCTCGAAGAGCACGACCTTGTCCTCGTCCAGCGCGTTGTTGAGGATCAGGGTGGTGTCGGCGACGTAGCCCTTGATCTGGTCCGCGTACTGGAGCATCTCCTCGACGATCGCGGAGGCCTCGATCGCGCGGCGGTTGTACAGCTTCGCGAGGAGCTGGTTCTTGCCCTCGAGGGCCGCTTCGACCTTCTGGGTGAGGATCGACTCGTCGTACAGGTCCTGCACGCGGATGCCGACGCGGTTGATCTTGTCCGCGTAGGTCGGACCGATGCCGCGGCCGGTCGTGCCGATCTTGCGCTTGCCGAGGAAGCGCTCGCCGACCTTGTCGAGGGTGACGTTGTACGGCGTGATCAGGTGCGCGTTGCCGCTGATGAGCAGCTTGGAGGTGTCGATGCCGCGCTCGTTCAGACCGCGCAGCTCGGAGAGCAGGACGGCCGGGTCGACGACGACACCGTTGCCGATGACCGGGGTGCATCCGGGGGAGAGGATGCCGGAAGGGAGGAGGTGGAGCGCGTACTTCTGGTCGCCTACGACGACCGTGTGGCCGGCGTTGTTGCCGCCCTGGTAGCGCACCACATAGTCAACGGATCCACCGAGCAGGTCGGTGGCCTTTCCCTTGCCCTCGTCACCCCACTGAGCTCCGAGCAGCACAAGAGCGGGCACAGGCGTACACCTCTTCCGGATGGGGCATGTCCAAGGTCAGGGGGCGTACGACGATGTACACCGCAGGCTGAGCCGTCGGACCGGTGCCCCGGAATAGACGAAGGCCCTGGCGCAATAGCGCAAGGGCCTCTTGCACAAAGATGCTACCCGAGGAAGGACCGAGGTGTCGGCTCCAGAGCCCGCCATGAGCCATGCGGGCGCGCCGGTAGGCGGCCTGCTCGTGCTCGTAGACCCGGTCGCCCGCCGTCTTGACGGCGAGGCCGTGCGAATCGCGAAGGATGTGTTGTCAGCGGGAGCGGCGGCGAAAATCTGCCTCCCGGATTCGCAGGAGGAATTTGCGCGGGCCCTCGCCCGCCGAGGTCATCGGCGGCCGGTGGTCGTGGGGGACGACCGGGCGCTGGTGCGGGCCGTGGGGCTGCTGCACCGGGAGCGGGAGCCCGGCGAGCGGGTGGTGTCGCTGATTCCGGTGGGGCCCGCGGGGTCGCTGGCGCTGGCCCGGTCCCTCGGGGTGCCGCTGTCGGCGGTGCTGGCGGCGAGGACGGCGCTGGACGGGGTGGCGCGGCCGCGTGACCTGCTGGTGGACGACGGCGGCGGGGTGGTGCTGGGCGGGTTGCGGATCAGCTCGCCGGTGTCGGCCGTGCGGCGCGGCGGGGGCTACCGCTCGCTGCTGCGGACGCTGCTGCCGAGCCCGGCGTCGCCCGTGGGGCCGGTGCACCGGCTGCGGGTGGAGGTCGACGGGGTCGTGGTCGCCGACGGGGACCGCCCGGTGGAGGACGTGGCCGTGCGGACCGCCGGGGGCGGCGCGGGCCCGGCGGAGGTGGTGGTGCGGCTGTCGGGAGCGCCGCCGCTGAGGGGCTGCGCGGAGGCGGTCACGGTGTCCGCCGTGGTCGGGGCGTCCGGTGAGGACTTCCGCTACCGGGCGGACCACGCCCTGGCCGGCCCGGTACGGCGGCGCACGTGGACGGTGCGGCGCGCGGCCTGGGCGCTGACACTGCCGAGGTGAGGCGTGCGGCGGCCTAGAACTCCACCAGCAGCTCCCGCAGCCCCCGGATGACGTAGCCCTCCTGCCACTGCGGCTCCCTCACCAGCCGCATCGGCGGGCCGTCCGGGTCGAGCAGGGCCCCGAACGAGGCGGCCAGCTCCAGCCGGGCCAGGGGCGCGCCGAGGCAGTAGTGGATCCCGGCCCCGAAGGTCAGGTGGGGGTTGTCGGCCCTCCCGAGGTCGAGCGCGTCAGGGTCCTCGAAGCGCGCCGGGTCCCGGTTCGCGGACCCGAAGAGCAGCGCCACCTCGGCTCCGCGGGGGATGAGGGTGTCCCCGATCTCGATGTCGTCCAGCACCCAGCGCTCGAACATCTGGAGGGGTGTGTCGTAGCGCATCAGTTCATCCACAGCTGTGGACAACTTTTCCGCATTCCCCGGGCCGGGGTGCGCGCGCAGGCCGGCGAGCTGACCGGGATTGCGGAACAGGGCCCACCAGCCGTTCACCGTGGTGTTCACGGTCGCCTCGTGCCCGGCGTTCAGCAGGAGGACGCAGGTGGAGATCATCTCCTGCTCGCTGAGCCGGCCCTCCTCATCGTGGGCGGCGATCAGCGCGGAGATCAAATCCGTGCCGGGCGCCTTGCGGCGCTCGGCGATCAGCTCCCGCAGGTACGCGCTGAACTCCACGCTCGCCGTCACCGCCCGCCGCGCGGTCTCCGCGTCCGGCCGCAGCTCGAACATCCCGCAGATGTCCGCCGACCAGGGCCTCAGCAGCCCCCGGTCCCCCTCCGGGATCCCCAGCAGCTCCGCGATCACCGCCACCGGCAGCGGCTCGGCGACGGCGGTCAGCAGGTCCCCGCCCCCGGCGGCCCGCAGCCCGCCCGCCAGCTCCCGTGCCAGCCGCTCGACCGACGGCGCGAGCCGCTCCACCATCCGCGGGGTGAACGCCTTCGACACCAGCCGCCGCACCCGGGCGTGCGCGGGATCCTCCAGGTCCAGCAGGCCGTTCCCGTTGAGGACGTGGAACGGCTCGTGTTCCGGCGGCGGAGCCTTGCGCCCGAACTCCTCGTGGCTGAAGCGGTGCAGGTAGGTCCGCCCCAGCCGCCGGTCCCGCAGCAGCGCGCTCACATCGGCGTAGTGCGGCACCAGCCACTGCCCCGTCGCCTCGCACCACACCGCCCTCCCCCGCTCCCTCAACTCCCGGTAGGCGGGGTACGGATCGGCTACGAACGCGGCATCCCAAGGATCAAAGCGCATCCCAGCACCCTAGGCCGTCCCGCCGCTAAGCAGGCGTCACCAGCCGTGTCTCGTAGGCGTACACCGCGGCCTGGGTCCGGTCCCGCAGCCCCAGCTTCACCAGGATCCGGCTCACATGCGTCTTGATCGTCGACTCCGCCACCAGCAGCCGGTCCGCTATCTCCCCGTTGGACAGGCCCTGCGCGATCAGCACCAGCACCTCCGTCTCCCGCTCCGTCAACTCCGACACCCCCGACGGGTCCGCCGCCCTCTGCACCTCCGACAGCTTCGAGAACTCCGAGATCAGCCGCTTCGTCACCGACGGGGCGAGCAGCGCATCCCCGGACGCCACCACCCGCACCCCCTCCGCCAGCTGCCGGGCCGAGGCGTCCTTCAGCAGGAACCCGGACGCCCCCGCCCGCAGCGCCTGGTACACGTACTCGTCGAGGTCGAAGGTCGTCAGGACCAGCACCTTCGCGTCCGTGTCCGCCGCCACGATCTGCCGCGTCGCCTCCAGGCCGTTCATCTCCGGCATCCGGATGTCCATCAGCACCACGTCCGGCCTCAGGACCGCGACCTGCGCGATGGCCTGCCTGCCGTCCACGGCCTCCCCGACGACCTCGATGCCCTCCATCGCGTTCAGCAGGACGGAGAACCCCTCGCGGACCATCATCTGGTCGTCGACGATCAGCACCCGGATCGTCATGCCGGTGCCTCCTCGGGCTCCGGCCGGCTGCGCACCGGTATGAACACGGCCACCTCGTACCCGCCCGCACCGGTCTCTCCGGCCGTCATCTCCCCCTCCAGCATCGCCACCCGCTCCCGCATTCCCGTGATCCCGTGCCCGGCTCCCGGCGACGGCGGGACGTCCCCGTCCGCCGGACCGTTGACCACGCGTATCCCCAGCCCGCCCAGTACGTACGAGACCTCCACCTCGGCCGGTGCCCCCGGCGCGTGCCGAAGGCTGTTGCTCAGGGCCTCCTGGATGATCCGGTACGCCGACAGCTCCACGCCCTGCGGCAGCTCGCGCACCGCACCCGTGACGGTCTTGTCCACGCGCAGACCGGCCTCCCGCACATTGGCCAGCAGCCCGTCCAGGGAGGCCAGCGTCGGCTGCGGGGCCTCCGGGGCCTCGTAGTCCGCGGACCGCACCACACCCAGCACCCGCCGCAGCTCCGTCAGGGCCGCCACCGCGTTCTCCCGGATGGTCGCGAAGGCCGCCTCCAGCTCCGGCGGCGGATTCTTCACCCGGTACGGGGCCGCCTCGGCCTGGATCGCCACCACCGACATGTGGTGCGCGACCACGTCGTGCAGCTCCCGCGCGATCGTCGTCCGCTCCTCCAGCAGCGTCCGCCGGTCCCGCTCGACGGCGGTCACCTCCCGCTCGGCGATCACCTCGCGCCGGGCCTCCCTGCGCGTGTTGCGGACCGTCACCACCAGCAGGGCCACCGCCGAGAAGAAGGCCATCGGCGCGACGGCGCCCCCATCCGCGCCACCGACCAGGATCGGCAGGAGCGTCCCGTACAGCAGGGTGATGAACCACATCCACGCGGCGGCCCGGGGCCGCAGCCGCATCGCCACGAAGGTCATCACGGCCAGCGTGGCCACGAACGTGCTCGGCGACCACGGCCAGGACAGGTTCCGGTCGGAGAACACCGACAGGGCGGTGGTCAGCGCCAGCACCACCCAGAACGCCCCCGCCGGCCGCACCAGGGTCATCAGCACCGGCCCCGCCGCCAGCAGCCCCAGCACCACGAACTGGACCGGCGGCCCGCCGTACTGGTTGTCGGCGCTCGCGAGCATCGTCACGATGAACGCCGTCACGACCACCACGGCATGCGGCAGGTAGGCCGCCCTCGGCCGTATGCCCTCGGGGAGCCGGCGCACCAGCGGCCCGTCCGTCCGCATCCGCGGCAGCGGCCGGTAGGCGAAGGCGTCGGTGATCAGCTCGTCGCGCAGGCTCTGCATCAGGCCCGAAGCCATCCGCAGTTCGGGAGGCCGGGGGGTCGCCCCGGTGGTCGTCTCGGTCATGTCCAAACCGTAGGCCGGTGCCCGCCTCGACCGCGTCGCCGCTGAAGGGGATTTCCCGGGGTCCCCCTCAGGTACTACAAGGGTGACTCAGTAGCCCGCCGGACGGACCAGACCCGTCTCGTAGGCGAACACCGCGGCCTGGGTCCGGTCCCGCAGGCCCAGCTTCACCAGGATCCGGCCCACATGGGTCTTGACCGTCTGCTCGGCCACCACCAGGTGCGTCGCGATCTCCCCGTTCGACAGGCCCTGGGCGATCAGCGACAGCACCTCGGTCTCCCGCTCCGTCAGCTCCTCGATGCGCGCCCTGGAAGGCGCACGCGGGGCTCCCAGCCGCGAGAACTCGGTGATCAGACGCTTGGTGATGTTCGGCGACAGCAGGGCCTCGCCGGCCGCGACCACCCGCACGGCCTCGGCCAGCTGGTCCGCCGAGGCGTCCTTCAGGAGGAAGCCCGAAGCACCCGCGCGCAGCGCCTCGTACACGTACTCGTCCAGGTCGAAGGTGGTCAGCACCAGCACCTTCACCAACGAGCCGGGCGTGCCCGTGAGGACGGAGGTGGCCTCGATGCCGCCCATCCCCGGCATGCGGATGTCCATCAGGACCACGTCCGGCGTGAGCTCCCCGGCCTTCGCCACCGCGTCGGCGCCGTCTATCGCCTGGCCGACCACCTCGATGTCGGGCTCGGCGTTCAGCAGGACGGTGAAGCCCTGCCGGACCATCACCTGGTCGTCGGCGATCATCACCCTGATCGGAGTGCTCATGCGTCCTTCTTCTCCTCGGAAACGGAACCGCCGGGCGGGTCCATGGGGAGCACGGCGCTCACCTCGTACCCGCCGTCAGGGCGCGGGCCGGCCGCCAGCTCTCCCCCCAGCATGCCCGCCCGCTCCCGCATGCCGAGCAGCCCGTGCCCCGCACCGGGCGACGGCGGGGCCGGCCGGGTCGGCGCCGAGTTCGCCACGCACAGGTGCAGGTCGCGCGGCCCGTAGGCGATGCCGACCTCCACGCGGGAACCGGGGGCGTGGCGCAGGCAGTTGCTCAGCGCCTCCTGCACGATCCGGTAGGCGGTGAGCTCCACGCCCGGGGTCAGCGGCCGCCGTATGCCCGCCGTCTCGGTGGTGACGTCCAGTCCGGCCGCGCGCACGTTGTCCACGAGCGCGTCCAGCTCCGCGAGGGTGGGCTGGGGGTGGTGCGGGTTCGCCGGATCGTCGGCGTGCTCGGAGCGCAGCACGCCCAGGACGCGCCGCAGTTCGGTGAGGGCCTCCAGAGCGTTCTGCCGGATGCCGGCGAGGTTCTCCTTCAGCTCCGGGGACGGGTTCTGCACCAGATGCGGGGCCACCTGGGCCTGGATGGAGATCACCGACATGTGGTGCGCGACGACGTCGTGCAGCTCGCGGGCGATCCGGCTGCGCTCCTCCAGCAGCGTCCGCCGCGCCCGCTCCTCCTCCGTCAGGGTCTCCTGCACGACGAGCTGGCCCCGGGCCAGCCGCGTCGCCCGCAGCGCGTACCCGAGGAGGCCGGCGAAGCCGAAGACGAGGAGCGCGCCGACCGCGCTGCTCTGGCTGTGCTCCGGCTTGAAGAGCATCTCGGCGGTCCCGGTGCAGGCCACGGGCACGGCGACGACCGCGGCCGTCACCTTCGGCGGCACGCGCAGCGCCACCAGCAGGACCAGCGGGGCGAAGGCGAACAGCCCGACGGGTGTCCACGGCCAGGTCTGACCCTGCCCGACGTGGCCGTGGAGCGTGGCGGCGATGAAGCCGGCGGTCATCAGGCCGAGCCACCAGGCGGCGACGGGCCGGAACATGGCGGCCACGATGGAGAAGCCGGTGAAGAGCGACAGCACGATCACGCTCGGATCGCGCGCGTGGTAGTTGTCCTGGATCTGTGTGGACGTCAGGAAGCCGAAGAGGACGGCGGCATACACGACGAGGGCGTGCGGCAGCCGGTTCAGCCAGCGGGGCCGCTTCATCGGGGGCAGCGGATCCCGCCCGAGGGAGAACAGCCGCCGGGCCACACCGCGCGCGGCGGGGACCTCCTGTCCCGGCCCTTCGGCCGCGGTCTCTCTCTGCTCGTTCACGTCGTCCACCCTAGGCATGGGTGATCTCCCTCATGGTTGCCGGAAGCCGCTCGCGCGGGGTCCCCGCGGCCTTCCGCGGCCGGGGGGCCCGCTCGTAGGTGTGGAAGGCGGCCCAGCAGACGGCCAGGGCGGCCGCGAACACCGGCAGCCACAGCAGCCGGGCGGCTATCCAGCCCGCCGTACCGGGCACGGTGTGCAGCCCGGGCAGGTCGCGGGAGACCAGCAGCCCGAGGGCGGTGACGGACATCATCGCCGTCTGGTGCCAGAGGAACACCGTCATCGCGGACAGGTTCATCAGGGCCACCTTCGCCCAGGTGCGGGGCCGGCGCATGGCCCGCGCCAGCGGCCCGCGCGCCAGCAGCGCCAGCCCGCACTGGGCCAGCCCGAAGGCGACGGCGGCCGCCGTAGGCGGGTTCAGGTTGGACACCGCCGCCCCCGGCACCCCCACCATCGACGCCGGGTACCCGCCCCACAGGACCAACGCGGCCGCCCCGGCAGCGCCCCCGCCCAGCAGGAGCAGGGCCGGACGGCGCCGGGCGAACGCACCCCGGGCCCAGGCCGCGCCCAGGGTGTAGGGGACGAGCCAGCCCGCGGCGACATTGACCCAGCCGATCCACTCGGGCCCGCCGAGCCCGAACCGCCACACGTCGACCGCCGCCACCACGAGAGCGGGCCACAGCGGGTTCAGCCGGACCACCAGCGGGGTGGCGGCGGTCAGCGCGGCGAACACCAGCAGGAACCACAGCGGCGACCACACCAGCCGGAGCAGGGTCCGGACGGTGTCCAGCCCGGCGCCGCCCAGCAGCAGGCCGCCGGCCACGACCGCCCACAGCGCGAGCACCGCCGCCACCGGGCGGAACAGCCGCCCCAGCCGCAGCCGCACCCAGCTCCCGTACCCGACCCCGCGCGCCCGGGCCGACGCGTACCCCTGGACCGCGACGTGCCCGCCGACCAGGAAGAACACGGCCAGCGTCTGGAGCACCCAGGACACCGGCGCCAGCCAGGGCATGTGGGCCAGCGGACTCCCCCCGCGCAGGCCGCCGTCCGTACTGGTCAGCGAGGTCACCAGCCAGTGCCCGAGCACCACCCCGAGGATCGCGAGGGCCCGCAGGGCGTCCACCGACCGGTCCCGGTCCGCGGGGGTCGCCCCGTCGACGCGGCCGGCCAGCGCCGCCCAGCGGGCGGGCAGGCTACGCATGCGGGGCCTCCGCTCCGAGGACGATGCGGGCCAGGCTGCCGAGGGACTCGGTGCCGGGCTTGAGGTAGTCGCCGTGCCCGGCGGAGCCGGCCGCGAAGGCGCGGGCGCCGAAGGCGGGATCCACGGGATCGGTACCGAACCCGGCCCCGCCGAGCCGGACATGGGGGACCGTGCCGATCCAGTCCCCGGAGCCCCGGCCGGCCCACACCCGGGCGGTGGTCGCCAGCTTCGCCCGGGTGGCCGCTCCGGTGCCCGGGCTGCCGTACAGGGCCATGTCGGTGACCTCGGGGCCGGTCCTGGTCCGGCCGCAGACCACGGAGCCGTACGAGTGGCAGAGCAGGGAGATCCGGGCGCCGGCCGGGGTCAGCTTCCGCAACCCGGAGAGGAACGGCCCGAGTTCGGCCGCGGCCCGGTCGGCGCGGTCGGTGGTCAGGACGGTGGTGCTGACCGTGCCGGGGGTGTCGTAGCCGAGCCAGGCGACCACCGCGGAGCGCGGGTGCTCGGCCTTCAGCCGCTGCTGGAGGGAGCGGGCCCCCTCCCGGAAGCGCTGGTAGGTGTCCAGGTTCGTGTCCGAGCCCGGCACCAGGACCGCGATCCGGTCCGCGTCGTCCAGATCGCCGAACACCTCCACGGCGCGGCCCTGGCCGCGGCCGTCGAAGACGAGGAACCGGGCTCCGGTCCCGGCCATGGCCCGCAGCTTCGCGGCCCGGTCGGCATGCCCCGACTCCCCGGCCGTACGGGCCGCACCGGCTATGCCCGCGAGGGAGGACGCGTACCGGCTCTCCAGGGAGGCCGACTCGGAGACGGCCTCGGGGGCCGGCGCCGGGATCCGCGGGGAAGCGGCGGCCGACACGGGGAGCACCACGGCCGCGGCCACGAGGCCGGCCAGCAGGGTGCGGCGGAGGCGGCTGCCAGTGCTCATCTCGGATTCCTCTTCCTGTCCTTCGGCCAGGCGGGCAGGCGCCCGCTCTGGTAACGAAGTTAGGAATAGGCACCCCTCGTCGGCGTCACGCTGCGGAGCCGCCTTCACAGGTAGCTCTCAGGTATGACCACCGCTACCTGAGAGCCAGCCGGCAGCGGTTCTCCACCGGTCCGCGAGCACCGGCAGACAGCAGGGGCATGCGGCCCGCCACCGGCAAATCGGCCCCCGCAGGCCTCCGTTAGGGTCCGGGGATGAACGAGACCGACTGGCGACACGACCGCATCGGCAGCGCGCACCGGGGGCTGAACCCCACCGTCCTGCGCCGCCTCGACTCCGGATTCGCGGCCATCGGGGACCGGCAGTTCCTGCCCGGGTACTCGGTGCTGCTGACCGACGACCCCGCAGTGACCCGGCTCTCGGACCTGCCCCTGGCGCGCCGGATCGCCTACCTGACCGACCTGGAGCGGCTCGCCGAGGCCGTCGAGCGGGCCTGCGCGCGGCTCGACCCGGCCTTCCGCCGCGTGAACATCGAGATCCTCGGCAACACCGACCCGTACCTGCACGCCCACATCTGGCCGCGCTACGACTGGGAGCCCGAGGACCTCGTCCGGATGCCGGTCTGGCTCTACGAGGACGAGGAGTGCTGGCGCGGCGAACGCCACGCGCTCGCGCCCCGCCACGACGGGATACGGGCCGCCGTCACCGAGGAGCTCGACCGCCTCCTCCCGTAGCGGCCCGGCCCCTACCCGGGAGCTACGTCGCGGACGTGGCCACGCGCACCCCGAAGCCGATCAGGACGACGCCCGTCACCCGGTCCATCGCCCGGCGGACGCGCGGCCGCGTGAAGAAGCGCCGGGCGCGCGAGAGGACGTAGACGTACGTGCTCAGCCACACCAGCGTCAGCAGGACGTGGACCAGGACGAGGAGCGCCATCCCCGCCGCCGGGCGCAGACCCGGCGGCGCGAGGGTGGGGAGCAGGCCGGTGTAGAACACGGCGATCTTCGGGTTGAGGGCGTTGGCGACCAGGCCGGTGCGCCAGGCGCTGCCGCCGCGGCCGGGCGCGGCACGGTCCGCCGCGTCACCGGCGGTCCCGTCCAGGGCGGTCCCGGCGCCCGGGCGGCGCAGGGCCTGCGCGCCGAGGAAGCAGAGGTACGCCGCCCCCGCGAGCTTGACCACGAGGAACACCTCGGCCGAGGCGGCGAGCAGCGCCGCGAGCCCGGCCGCGGTCAGGGCGCCCCACAGCAGCAGCCCGACGGCGATCCCGCCCACGGTGCGCAGCCCGTCGGCACGTCCCCGGGAGACGGCCCGCCGGGTCACGATGGCCATGTCGGGGCCGGGTACGAGGGTCAGCAGGGCCAGGACGCCGGTCGCCGCGGCGAGTTGCGTGAGCACACGGCTCAGTCTGCCACCAGGGGTTCGACGTAAACGGCTCTCCAGCGGGGCGCAGGGTCCTGTCCAGGCGTTGTCCAGTACTCCCGGGCGCCGACGACGCGTCCGCCGCGCACCGTCCACAGTGATACCGCCCGGTAGAGGACGTGGTCCTCGGGTATCTCCACCTCGGTGACGACGAGGTCCCCGTCGGCGAGGATGCGCAGGACCTCGACGGAGCCGATGGACCGGTCGCCGGTGTCGTCCTCCTCGTCACGGAGCACGGCGATGAAGTTGGCCCTGCCGACGATCCGCTCGCCGCTGACCGGCCATTCGATGACGGCGTCCTCGGCGACGAGCCCGGCCACGCCGTCCCAGTCGCGTGCCCCGATCCGCTCCCACAGTCGTGCCACTACCTTCAAGGGCTCCATGTGCCGCAGTGTGCGATGGGCCCCTCTTTCGCAACAAGCTCTGTTTGCAGGCTTATTGACTTCGACACAAACGCTCGGCGACTACTCCCTGTAGTACGTGAGAGGGAGGCTGCCTCCCCCGCTCAGCTCGCGGACCAGGCTTCCGTCGGGCAGCAGCCGCAGCCGGCTCCAGCCTCCGGGCGTGCAGGTGGGAGGGGTCCCGGAGGTGACGGCGGAGACTTCGAGTTCCACCGGGTCGGGGGCGCTGCGCAGGGCGGCCCGCCAGGAGCAGGAGTACCCGGGGTGCTCGACGCGCAGGGTCATGACGGGGTCGCCGACGGCGCCGGGGGTGAGGGTCAGGTGCCAGTCGGCGGAGCCGGAGACGGCCCGCCAGGTGCCGGCGTAGGACTGGGGGAGCCGGCCCGCCCGGGTTCCGCTTCCGGGGCTTGCGGCGGCGGGGGCGGAAGCGGATCCGGAGCCCGGGGAGGGGGCGCCCGCGAACCCGGAGGGCGCCGTGACCGGGGGCCGGGGCGCGGAGTCCCCGCTCATCACCGCGTACACCGTGCCGCCCGCGGCCGCCGCGACGACGACCGCCACCGCGGCGAGCAACGCCGTCGACACGGTGCCGGGGCGGGCCGGGGGCACCGCGGGAGGCGGCTCGTACGGCTGGACGGGCACCGGTGGCACGGGCCCCGCGGGGCCGGCGGTGACGGGCGCCGCGAGGGTGACGGGGACGGCCCGCGGCACGGGCGGCACGGGGGCCACGGGCGTGGCCGGGGCCGGGGCCGACGGCAGGGGTGCCCCCGCCGGCCCGGCGTCCTCGCGGTCGAGGAGCTGCGCGGCCTGCCGCCCCAGCTGGGCCACGAGCGGTGCCGGGAGCCAGGGTTCCAGCGCGCGGCCGTCGGCCACCGTGTCGCCCGCCCCCACCCGGGCCAGCACGGCCGCCGGGTCCGGCCGGGCGGCGGGGTCCTTGCGCAGGCAGTCGGCGACGAGCTCGCGCAGCCCGTCCGGTACGCCGGCCAGGTCCGGTTCGGCTTCGACGATGCGCAGCAGCAGCCCGGCGGTCCCGCCGGGGTGTTCCGCGTCGCCGAACGGCAGCCGTCCGGTGGCGGCGTACGCGAGGACGGCGCCCAGGCAGAAGACGTCGCAGGCCGGGGTGACCGGCCCTCCGCGCACCTGCTCGGGCGCCATGAAGCCGGGGGAGCCGACCAGTTGCCCGGTCCGGGTCAGGCCGGCGTCGGGCTCGTCGAGGGGGCGGGCGATGCCGAAGTCGATGACGCGGGGGCCGTCGATGGTGAGCAGCACGTTGGAGGGCTTGAGGTCGCGGTGGATCAGGCCGGCGCGGTGGATGTCCTGGAGGGCGTACGCGAGCCCGGCCGCGAGGATCCCCACCGTGCGGGCGGGCAGCGGACCGAAGTCCCGGGCCACGACCTGGCGCAGGCTCGGCCCGGCGACGTAGCCGGTGGCGAACCACGGGGTCGCCGCCTCGGTGTCGGCGTCGAGGACGGGCGCGGTCCAGGCCCCGCCGACGCGCCGGGCGGCGGAGACCTCCTGGCGGAACCTGGAGCGGAACTCCTCGCGCAGGGCCAGGCCGGGGTGGACGAGCTTGACGGCGACGGCGCGGCCGCGGTCGGAGCGGGCGAGGTAGACCTGGCCCATCCCGCCGGCGCCGAGGCGGGACAGGAGTCGGTACGGGCCGACGTGGTGCGGGTCGGTGGGGTGGAGCTGCTCCATCGCCGGGTGGTCCCTTCCCCCTGGGCTGGCCGGACGGGGCGAGCGTAGTGCGGGGCGCTCCGCGGCGGGAGGGGGCCGGGGTTTCGCCCCTGCCCGGCCGGGCGGTTGCCCTGGCGGGGCCACCGCCCTGGACCGGTCCCCCGGCCGGGCGGTTGCCCCGGCCGGACCACCACCGCCCTCGGCCGTCCCCCTGGCTGGGCCACCGCCCCGGCCGGGCCACCACCCAACCCGGGCCACCGCCCTGGCCCGGCCCTTCGCCCCCCGCCCCCGCCTGACAGTTCCGGGATACGGCGTGGGGCCCGGCTCCTCAGGCCTCCGACGTGATCGCCGACAGCGCCGCCGAGAGGCGGTCCAGGACCGCGACCGTCTCCGCGAAGCCGGCTTCGCCGAGGGCCTCCGTCAGCCTGTCGGCCAGTTCCGCGTGTCCCGGCTCGATGCGGCCGATCGCGGCGCGCCCCGCCTCCGTCGGGCGGAGCAGCTTCGCCCGGCGGTGGGCCGGGTTGGGGACGTACTCGGCGAGGCCGCGGGCGGCCAGCAGGTCGGCCACGCGTTGGACGCTCTGGCGGGTGATGCCCATGGTCCGGGCGATGCCCGCCACGGGCAGCGGCTCCGTGAGCACCGCGCCCAGGACCTGCCACCAGGCGGCCGTCAGCCCGGCCGGGCGGGCCAGTTCCTCGGAGACGGAGAGGAACTGGCCGTTGAGGTGGAAGACGCCCAGCGCGGTACGGCTGAGCAGGTCCTGCCGCTCCCGCCCGGACAGCGGTTCAGGCATCGCCGGCCTCCGCCGCCGCCATCAGGACCGGGAACGCGCTCGCGTCGGAGTCGTGGAAGAGCCGGTACCACGCGTCGAGGACGTCCGGCTTATAGACGCCGAGCCGGGCGAAGACCTCCCGGGCGAAGGCCACCGGTTCGGTCGGACCGGCCGTGATCAGGTCGCCCGCCGTCACGGCGTCGGCCTCCACGTACTGTTCGGCGCCCGCGTACCCCGGCTGCTCGGCGAGGTAGAACGAGACCGCGCTGGTGTGCGGGCGGTCGTCCAGCAGGCCCTCCCGGGCCAGACCCGCCGTGGCTCCGCAGATGGCCGCGACCGGCACCCCGGCGGCCAGGAACTCGCGGGCCTTGGCCGCGAACGGGGCGAGCTCGTCGCCGGAGTCCCAGAGCTCGGCGCCGGTCAGGATCAGCAGCGAGGAGTCCTCGGGGCGCAGGTCGGCGAGGGACAGGTCGGGCAGGATCCGCAGCCCGCCCATCGTGGTCACCGGGGTGCCGGCGGCGAGGCCGACCGTGCGGACGCGGTGGCCGCGCTGGGTGAGGTGCGCGGTGGTGTGTCCGGTCTCCCAGTCCGCCCACGTGTCGTAGACCGCGAGGTGGACGGGCTTGGCGGGGTTCTCGGTCATGGTGCTCGCCTCCAGCAGGTAGGACGAAAGCTATGACAGAAGCCTGTCATCATGGCAGTGTGCTGTCAATGCTCGTCCAGGCAGACAGACTGCCGAGAGCGGCCGCCCACCCCCATACAGTCCGCCGATATCCCTTCCCACCTGCGCACTTCTAGCGTGACCGCATGACCCCTCATGTCACCGGCGCGACCGTCAAGGCCGCCGACCGCGCTCACGTCTTCCATTCGTGGTCCGCCCAGGCCCTGATCGACCCGCTGGCGGTCGCCGGCGCCGAGGGCTCGTACTTCTGGGACTACGACGGGAACCGCTTCCTCGACTTCTCCTCCCAGCTCGTCAACACCAACATCGGCCACCAGCACCCCAAGGTGGTCGCGGCCGTCCAGGAGCAGGCCGCGAAGCTCTGCACCCTGGCGCCCGGTTTCGCCGTCGACGTCCGCTCCGAGGCCGCACGCCTCATCGCCGAGCGGACCCCCGGCGACCTCGACAAGGTCTTCTTCACCAACGGCGGCGCCGAGGCCGTGGAGAACGCCGTACGCATGGCCCGGCTGCACACCGGCCGCCAGAAGGTGCTCTCCGCCTACCGCTCGTACCACGGGGCCACCGCCGCCGCGATCAACCTGACCGGCGACCCGCGCCGCTGGCCCTCGGACACCGCCTCCGCCGGCGTCGTCCACTTCTGGGGCCCGTTCCTCTACCGCTCGCCCTTCCACGCGACGACCGAGCAGGAGGAGTGCGAGCGCGCCCTCGCCCACCTCGCCGACACGATCGCCTTCGAGGGCCCGCAGTCCATCGCCGCGATCATCCTGGAGTCGGTGCCCGGCACCGCCGGGATCATGACCCCGCCGCCCGGCTACCTGGCCGGCGTGCGCGAACTGTGCGACCGCTACGGCATCGTCTTCATCCTCGACGAGGTCATGTCGGGCTTCGGGCGCACCGGCAAGTGGTTCGCCGCCGAGCACTGGGACGTCACCCCCGACCTGATCACCTTCGCCAAGGGCGTCAACAGCGGTTACGTGCCGCTCGGCGGCGTCGCCATCTCCGCCGCCATCGCCGAGACCTTCGCCACCCGCCCCTACCCGGGCGGACTGACGTACTCCGGCCACCCTCTGGCCTGCGCCGCCGCCGTCGCGACGATCAACACGATGGAGGAGGAGGGCATCGTCGAGAACGCCGCCCGCATCGGGGCCGAGGTCATCGCCCCCGGGCTGGCCGACCTCGCCGAGCGCCACCCCTCCGTCGGGGAGGTCCGCGGCCTCGGCGTCTTCTGGGCGCTGGAGCTCGTACGCGACAAGGGGACGCGCGAGCCGCTCGTCCCGTACAACGCCTCGGGCGCCGACAACGCGCCGATGGCCGAATTCGCGGCGGCCTGCAAGGCGTCCGGGCTGTGGCCGTTCGTCAACATGAACCGGACTCACGTCGTCCCCCCGTGCACGGTCACGGAGGCCGAGGCCAAGGAGGGCCTGGCCCTGCTCGACGAGACGCTCACGGTGGCCGACCGGCACACCACCGGCGCCTGACGGTCCGGACGTCACGGCCGACATCACATCCGCATTCCAGCCGTAGACCGCTCGGTTTCAGCCGCGCTGCCTGGCCTAAGGTGTCCGATGACCTACGGAGGAGACGGACCCCTATGCCAGGCAGCCGGAGCGGAGGTGTCACCCGCAACACCCTTCGGCAGCAGATCGCGGACGCGCTGCGTGACGAGGTGCTCGCGGGGCGTCTCCCGCCCGGGACCGAGTTCACGGTCAAGCAGATCGCCGAGCAGTACGAGGTCTCCGCGACCCCGGTGCGCGAGGCCCTGGTCGACCTCTCGGCGCAGGGGCTGCTGGAATCGGTGCAGCACCGGGGCTTCCGGGTGCGGATCTTCACCGTCGACGACTTCCGGGGAATGATCGAGGCCCGGACGCTGATACTCGACGGCATCTTCCGCCGTCTCGCCGAACGCGGCACCCCGCCCGGTACCGCCGAACTGCTGGTGTCCGTGCGCCGCCGCGCTGAGGAGGCGCGGCGGGCCGCGCGCAGCGGTTCGCTCGAAGTGCTGATCGGCTACGACCTGCGTTTCTGGCGGGAGCTCAGCGAGCTGGTCGGCAACGCCTACATCTCGGACTTCCTGCACCGCATCCGCGTGCAGTGCTGGGTCTTCTCCGTGCCGCACCTCCAGGGGGCCCCCGAGCTGCGGGCCGCGCTGTGGGACGGGCACAACGAGCTGGTGGACGCGGTGACCCTGGCCGACGCCGACGAGGTACGCCGCCTCGTACGCGCGTACAACCAGCACGGGCTGGACTGGGCCGCGAGCCTCTGACGCCGCCCGTCCGCCCGCCCGGGTTCTGCGCACCCCTTCGCGGAGCGTGTCCGGCGCATTACTCTGGCTCGATCGGCGGCAACGACTGATCGGAGCCCGCGTGGCCTGTGACCTGTGGCTGGTCCCCCTTGTCGACGTGCTGTGCCACAGCCCCGACAACCCCTTCGCGGAAGAGATCGCCTCGTACGACAAGGCGCTGGGTGAGGCGGGCCTGCCGTCGGTGCCCGTGTTCGCGTACATGCCCGGCCTGAGCGGGGACGTGGCCCCGGTGGCCGGCTTCGACTACGACGCCCTGCACTTCCTGCGGCGGGCGTACCTGCTGCAGATCTGCGGGCTGCCGGTGACCCCGGTGGACGAGCTGGGCGGGGACTACGAGCAGCTGCTGGAGATGTTCGAGGCCACGGCGCAGCAGTCGCACCTGGTGTGGCACTACGACCACGCGGGGGCGTACGTCCCGGTGGACTTCGAGGCTCCGCTGGCCAACGAGGAGCTGCTGGCCGGCGGCGGCCCGCTGGGGTCGGCGCAGGGGCTGCTGCGGGAGCTGGCCTTCGTGGCCCCCGCGATCGGCATAGACCCGGCGAACCCGCCCGCGGCGCCCGCACCGCCCGGGGGGCCGACGGCGCTGGAGGAGCCCGCGGGGCCCATTCCGTACGACGAGAGCCCCTTCGCCCGGGAGCGCCACGTGTGGCTGGGGCTGCACGCGGCGGCGACCCGCAGCCTCGGCCAAGGCTCGATGATCATCTTCAGCTGACGCTGATGCCGCGGTGGCGGCCGCGGCGGCGGTGGTCGTCGTCGGTACCGGCCGTGGGCACTGGCCGGACCCGGGGACCGATTCCCCCGGCCCGGCCTCCGCGGCGCGCCGCCCCCGTGAGCGGCGCGCCCCGGGGACTCAGCGCGGCTGCTCCGGCGGCCGCTGGCGCGGCATGTTCGGGCGGGTTCCCGGTGGCAGCGGGAAACGGGCCGGGGCGATCCCCGGGTCCGGGCGGGAGGGCGCTCCGGCCAGGGACTGCATCAGCAGCGGCGCCGGACCGGCCCGGAACTCCACCATCCAGTCGGCCGTCTCCGAGCGCACGAGCTCCGTGACGTCCTCCGAGAAGCGCCGCAGCACCGTCAGGCACCGCTCGGCGGCCTCACTGGCCGTCCCCTCGGTGGGGCCCAGCACCTCGCGCACGTTCTCCGAGGCCCAGTCGAACTGGAGCGCCTGCAGTCGCCGCTGCACCGCCTGCGCCGTCGCCACGTCCCGCATCCACCCGGAGGTCAGCCCGAAGAAGCGGTCGCAGGCCATGCAGGCGGCAGCCAGCAGCAGTGACAGGTAGCCGTACGAGGCCGCCCCGGGCGCCGAGCCCGTCAGCTCCAGCAGGGGCATGGCAGCGCCCGTGACGGCGCCCACGGCCGCGCCGGCCCGCAGCGCCCGCGCGCCGCGGCGCTTCCACGCCCGGTCGGACAGGTACCACTCGGCCGTCCGCAGGGCATCGGCCTCCACCCGCCGGTAGAGCTCGTCGAGCCGCTCGGCGGGCTCTCCCCAGTCCCCGAGAGGGAACGGCCGGCCGGTAAGGTCGCCGTCCTCTGCGGGGTCCCGGGGTGGCCCCTCGGGCTGCATCTCCGGCTGACTCACCCGGCACTCCCTCTGCCTGCGCTGACGTGTGATGCGCGTGTGCGCAATGGTGCGCATGCTCTTCCTACCTTCGAATGACGCGCGATGGGCAACGAATCCCGGGTTTTCCGCCCACAAGGAGGGCTCCATCAGGTACGCGCACGCCCCGTCTCTCACCCGAAAGAGTTGGTCCTCCCGGCGTAGGGCGCGGCGCCCGGGGAGCACGTAGGCTCGGATTGACCGAGCCTTCCCCGAAGGCGATCCGCAGCCGTTTCGACGTACGGAGTGAGTACCTGTGATTCCCGGTGGTGGCCAGCCCAACATGCAGCAGCTGCTCCAGCAGGCCCAGAAGATGCAGCAGGACCTCGCCGCGGCCCAGGAGGAGCTGGCCTCGGCCGAGGTCGAGGGCCAGGCGGGCGGCGGCCTCGTGAAGGCGACCGTCACCGGTTCCGGTGAACTGCGCGCCCTCGTCATCGACCCGAAGGCCGTGGACCCGGAGGACACCGAGACCCTCGCCGACCTGGTGGTGGCGGCGGTCCAGGCGGCCAACGAGAACGCGCAGGCGCTCCAGCAGCAGAAGCTGGGACCGCTGACCCAGGCCCTGGGCGGCGGCAGCGGCATCCCCGGCCTTCCGTTCTAATCGCTCCCGCGGTCCGCTCCGCGGAACCGCACCCGCACTCGCACCCGCACCCATAAGCACGCAGAAACGAAAGAAGGCAGTCCGTTGTACGAAGGCGTGGTCCAGGACCTGATCGACGAACTGGGCAGGCTGCCCGGCGTCGGGCCCAAGAGCGCGCAGCGGATCGCCTTCCACATCCTGCAGGCCGAGCCCACCGACGTCCGGCGCCTCGCGCACGCGCTGCTGGAGGTCAAGGCGAAGGTCCGCTTCTGCGCGGTGTGCGGGAACGTGGCGCAGGAGGAGCTGTGCGGGATCTGCCGTGACCCGCGCCGCGATCCGGCGGTCATCTGCGTGGTCGAGGAGCCGAAGGACGTCGTCGCGATCGAGCGGACCCGCGAGTTCCGGGGCAAGTACCACGTCCTCGGCGGGGCGATCAGCCCGATCGAGGGCGTCGGCCCGGACGACCTGCGGATCCGCGAACTGCTCGCGCGGCTGGCGGACGGCGCGGTCACCGAGCTGATCCTGGCGACCGACCCGAACCTGGAGGGCGAGGCCACCGCCACCTACCTCGCCCGCATGATCAAGCCCATGGGCCTGAAGGTCACCCGCCTGGCCAGCGGGCTCCCCGTCGGGGGAGACCTGGAGTACGCGGACGAGGTCACGCTCGGGCGGGCCTTTGAAGGAAGGCGACTTCTTGATGTCTGACGCAACGCTGCACGCCCTGGGACAGGATCCGGACGACTTCGCCGCCTCGATCGCGGACCAGATCGAGTCCTTCATCGTCGCGGTCACCGAGGTGGCCAAGGGCGAGGACCCGGACAGCGCCGTCCCCTTCCTCCTCCTGGAGGTGTCCCAGCTGCTGCTGGCGGGCGGCCGGCTGGGCGCGTACCAGGACGTCCTGCCCGAGGAGCGCTACGAGCCCGACCTCGGCCCGGAACCGGACGTGGACGACCTGCGCGAGCGGTTCGCCCTGATGCTGGAGCCGGTCGACGTCTATTCCGAGGTCTTCGACCCCTACGAGCCGCGCAAGACCCCGGTCGCGCACCGGATCTCCGACGACCTGGCCGACGTGGTCGCCGACCTGCGGCACGGGCTGATCCACCTCCAGGCGGGCCGGGTCACCGAGGCCCTGTGGTGGTGGCAGTTCTCGTACTTCACCAACTGGGGCCCGACGGCCTCGGCGATGCTGCGCGCACTCCAGTCGCTGATCGCCCACGTCCGGCTCAACCAGCCGCTCGCGGCCCTGGACGGCCTGGACACGGACGAGGACCTGACGGAGGACGACCTCGCGGAACAGGCCGGTGCGGTCATGGCCGAGGAGCTCGGCACACTGGGCCGTCGCCCGGCCGCCCAGCAGGCCGGAGACCGGTAGCGGGTCGCGCCTGACCAGGCATGATCACGGGCTGAACTGTTCATCTCACGATGTGGTACTCGTCGGCCGTATCGCGGTCGCTCGTTAGACTGACCGGCGACCGCAGTACTGGATTGAGCGAGGAGCGCACGTGGGCCTTGTCGTGCAGAAGTACGGAGGCTCCTCCGTAGCCGATGCCGAGGGCATCAAGCGCGTCGCCAAGCGGATCGTGGATGCCAAGAAGAACGGCCACCAGGTGGTCGTCGTGGTTTCCGCGATGGGCGACACGACGGACGAGCTGATCGATCTCGCCGAGCAGGTATCCCCGATGCCTGCCGGGCGTGAATTCGACATGCTGCTGACCGCCGGAGAGCGGATCTCCATGGCCCTGCTGGCCATGGCGATCAAAAACCTGGGCCACGAGGCCCAGTCGTTCACCGGCAGCCAGGCAGGCGTGATCACCGACTCGGTCCACAACAAAGCGCGCATCATCGATGTGACGCCGGGCCGCATCCGCACCGCGCTGGACGAGGGCAACATCGCCATCGTCGCCGGTTTCCAGGGCGTGTCCGCGGACTCCAAGGACATCACCACCCTCGGCCGGGGCGGCTCGGACACCACCGCCGTGGCGCTCGCCGCGGCGCTGGACGCCGAGGTCTGCGAGATCTACACCGACGTCGACGGCGTCTTCACCGCGGACCCCCGCGTCGTGAAGAAGGCCCGGAAGATCGACTGGATCTCTTCCGAGGACATGCTGGAGCTCGCGGCCTCCGGCTCCAAGGTGCTCCTGCACCGCTGCGTCGAGTACGCCCGCCGCTACAACATCCCGATCCACGTCCGCTCGTCCTTCTCCGGACTGCCGGGCACCTGGGTCAGCAACGAGAATCCGCAAGGGGACGCGCAGGTGGAGCACGCCATCATCTCCGGAGTCGCTCACGACGTCTCCGAAGCCAAGATCACGGTCGTCGGCGTTCCGGACAAGCCGGGCGAGGCCGCGGCCATCTTCCGCGCCATCGCGGACGCCGAGATCAACATCGACATGATCGTCCAGAACGTGTCGGCGGCCTCCACGGGCCTGACGGACATCTCCTTCACCCTCCCCAAGGCCGAGGGCCACACGGCCATCGACGCCCTGGAGAAGGCGAAGGCGCAGATCGGCTTCGACTCCCTGCGCTACGACGACCAGATCGGCAAGATCTCCCTGGTCGGCGCCGGTATGAAGACCAACCCGGGCGTCACCGCCTCCTTCTTCCAGGCGCTGTCCGACGCGGGCGTCAACATCGAGCTGATCTCCACCTCCGAGATCCGCATCTCGGTCGTGACCCGCCAGGACGACGTCAACGCGGCCGTCATCGCCGTCCACACGGCCTTCGGCCTCGACTCCGACAGCGACGAGGCCGTCGTCTACGGAGGCACCGGACGATGAGTCCGCACCGGTCCGCCCCGGCCCCGGCGCTCGCCGTGGTCGGGGCGACCGGGGCGGTCGGAACGATCCTGCTCCAGATCCTGTCCCAGCGGGCGGACGTCTGGGGCGACATCCGCCTGATCGCCTCCTCGCGCTCGGCCGGCCGCGTGCTGGCCGTACGCGGTGAGGAGGCCGAGGTGCTCGCCCTCACCGAGGACGCCTTCGAGGGCCTCGGCGCGGGCGACGTCGTGCTCTTCCTGACCCCGGCGGAGGTGTCGGCGCGCTGGGTCCCCGTGGCCACCGCGCGCGGCGCCGTCGTGGTGGACCAGTCCGCCGCCTTCCGGGAAGACCCCGAGGTGCCCCTGGTGGTGCCCGAGGTGAACGGCCACGCCGTACGCAGCCGCCCCCGCGGGATCGTCGCGGGCCCGGACTGCGTGACCGCCGCGATGATCGCCGCCGTGGGCGCGCTGCACTCCGAGTACGGGCTGGCCGAGCTGGCCGTCTCCTCGTACCAGGCCGCCAGCCGCTCCGGCCGGGCGGGCGCGGACGCCCTGCGCAGGCAGCTGACCCAGGTCGCCGGAAGCCCCCTCGGGGAGCTGCCCGGGGACGTGCGCCGCGCCGTCGGCGAGGACACCGGGCCGTTCGCGGCGCCGCTCGCGCTGAACGTGGTGCCCTGGTCCGGGGAGCTGCGCGCGGACGGCTGGTCCTCGCACGAGCTGGCCGTACGGGCGGAGACCCGGCGGATCCTGGGCCTGGAATCGCTGCCGGTCGCCGTGACCTGCGTCCAGGTCCCGGTGGTGACGGGGCATTCCCTGACGGTACGGGCCCGCTTCGAGCGGGAGGTGGCCGCGGCGCACGCCCGGGAGGTCCTGGAGGCGGCGCCCGGGGTGGTCCTCGTCGACGATCCGGCGGCGGGCGAGTTCCCGACGCCGGCGGACGCGGCCGGTACCGATCCCGCCTGGGTGGGGCGGCTGAGGAGCTCGCTCGACGATCCGAGGGCCCTGGAATTCTTCGTGTGTGCGGACAATCTACGCAAAGGTGCCGCCCTGAACGCCGCCCAGATCTCGGAACTGATCGCGGGTGAATTCGCGTAATCCGCTTTGTAGGATCGGCATCGATCCCTTGATCAAGGTGATGGCCCGACTGCCGCCTGGATGAATGGGGCAATCGGGAAGAGCGGGTACGCATGAAGGCAATAGGGAAATTGCTGAATACTCTGCCTGGCGCGTACAACCCTGACGGGGGGATGCGTGTCCAACGGGCGTGGCAGAGGCACTGTTGGACGTGGCCGTCCTACCGGCGCGCAGCGGGATCGTTCCCTCGCGCCGGCGTCCAGGCACGCCCGGCGGCGGCTTCCCTGTGATCGTGCCCGTCCCGCCGGCCAGCGTGCCGCACATCGCACCGCCGACCCTGGGCGGCCGCGTGCCCGCGCCCCGCGATAGCGCGGACACCGCCACGAATCCATCCTCGACGGAGGTCCTCCCGCCCGCGGCCGTCCCGCCCGGCGCTTCGATACCCGGGGCGGCCGCCGAGGCCGGCGCCGAGGCCGGCGCCGGTGCCGACGCCGAGCGGCCGGTCGTGGCCGGTACCACCGTCGACCACCTCACCGAGACCTACCGGGCCCACTACCGCTCCCTGCTGGGCCTGGCCGCGCTCCTCCTCGACGACACCGCCTCCTGCGAGGACGTGGTCCAGGAGGCCTTCATCCGTGTCCACTCGGCCCGCAACCGGGTCCGGGACCGGGACAAGACCCTGGCCTATCTCCGCCAGACCGTCGTCAACCTCTCCCGTTCCGCGCTGCGCCGCCGCATCCTCGGCCTGAAGCTGCTGTCGAAGCCGATGCCGGACATGGCCAGCGCGGAGGAGGGGGCTTACGACCAGCTGGAGCGCGACGACCTGATCAGGGCGATGCGCGGGCTCCAGCGCCGTCAGCGCGAGGTGCTCGTACTGCGCTACTTCGCCGACATGACGGAGGTCCAGGTCGCCGAGACGCTCGGCATTTCGCTCGGCTCGGTCAAGGCGTACGGATCGCGGGGCATTGCCGCGCTGCGGGTGGCGATGGAGGCTGCGCAGTCATGAGGGACGACCACGAGAACCTGCCCGGCCCGGCCGGGACGGCCACGGCCGACGAGCAGCTGCTGCGCGGCCTGCTGGCCGGAGCCGTGCAGGGGCTGGAGCCCTCCGAGGGGGCCCTGGAGCGGCTGCGGCACGCGGTGCCCGCGCGCCGGGCCCGCAAGCGGCAGGCCCTGCTGGCGACGGCCGCGGTGGCGTTGCTCGCCGGCACCGCGATCCCGGCCGCGCTGCACCTGAACGCCGACGAGGGGGCGGTGGCCGGGCACTCGGCCATGGCCGGCCACGGCGAGTCGCAGGGCCCCAAGGCGGCCGACGCCTCCGACCCGCGGCAGAACGGTTCCGACGCGGCGGCCGGACCCCGGCCGGTGGGGTCACCGAGCGGCGGCCAGAGCACGGGCGGCGCCACGCAGCCGTCCCCGCGGACGAGCGGCTCCCCGTCCGGCGGCACGTCCGCGGGCCCCGTCGGTGCCGGAGCGGGCGCCCCCTCGGGCGGCGCCGGCCACGGGCCGCTGCCTCCGGTGGGTGCGGCGCCCGGCGTGGCGCCGGGGTGCACGGCCGACCAGCTGGGCGTGTCGGGCAGTGCCCGCGCCCCCGAGACCGACGGCAAGGTCTACGGCAGCTTCAAGGTCACCAACGTCTCGGCGCGGGGCTGCACGGTCTCCGGCCCGGACACCGTGACCGCCGCCTCGGTGGCGCCCGCCGGCCCGCCGCCCGTCCAGGCGGCCGCGCCGCCGGTGACGGTGACGGGCCACACGGCGGGGGACCCGGCGAGCGCGCTGCTGCCCGACCCGTCCGCCGAGGCGCCCGTCGTGCTGCTCCAGCCCAACACCGCGTACGAGGTGCGCTTCGCCTGGGTCCCCTCCGGCCAGTCCTGCCCGGCGGCGAAGCCGGCGCCTTCGCTGGGCTCCCGGCAGGAGGGCGGTGGGGCGCAGTCCGCGGCCGGCGGGCAGGGCGGGGCGACGGGGGGCGGTGCGGCCGGCGGCACGGAGCCCGCGGGCGCCGACACGGCCCCGGCCAAGGATCCGCAGACCGGCTCCCGGAGCCCGTCGGCCGGGGTCGAGGTCTCCCACACCCCGGGCACGGGCGCCCCCGTCACCCAGACCACCATCCCGGCGGCCTGCGGCGGCACGGTCTACCGCACGGGCCTCATTCCGCCGGGCGCGCCGTAGCCGGCTCGGGCGTCGCTTCAGGCTCCGGCCCCGGCTCCGGCGTCGCTTCCGGCTTTCCGGCGGGGTCCGCGGCAGCGGGTGCGGGGGCTTCGGCGGGCAGCAGTCCCGACTCGGCGTCGCGGAGGGTTTCCACCTCGCGCCGGTAGAGCCGGAACCACATGAAGAGCACGAAGGCGACGAAGACGAACCACTCGCCCGTGTAGCCGAGGTTCTGGAAGGCCTTCAGGTCCAGCCCGGTGTTGTTCGGCGCCTTCGCCGGCACCGGAGTCATCCCGTCGACCGGGGTCTGCACCGTCAGCCAGGCGTCGTAGAGCGGCTCGTGCACCAGGTTGACCAGCGTGGCCGCACCGATGACCCCGAGCTGGCCCGGCGGCAGCCCGCCCTGCGCGTGCACGCCCTTGGTGCCCGAGCTCTCCGAGGACTGCAGGGCCCCCGTCACCTCGACCCGACCCGTCGGCGGGGCCGGCGCCTTCGCCGGGTCGGCCGTACCCGGCAGCCAGCCCCGGACCACCGGGACCGTCTTCCCGGAGTCGGTCCGCAGCAGGGTCAGGACGTAGAAGCCGGGCTTCCCGCCGAGGTCCCGTTCGGGGACGAGCAGCTGCTGACCGTACTCGCCGGCCGTGGAAGCAAGCCGCCCCGAGGTCTTCGTGTCCACCGGGAGCAGCGAGTCCAGCGGCGCGGGCGCCTGGTCGGCGGGCCGCTCGGCCCGCGCCTCCGCGTGGCTGCCGACGCGGTCCTCGAACCGGCCGAGCTGCCAGGTCCCCATGAACAGGCAGAAGGGGATGGAGAGCGCGACGAAGACGTTGATCCCCCACCAGCGCGGGGTCAGGAGAAACCGGTGCACCCCACCAACGGTACGGGGGGTGCACCGGAAGCCCGGTGCCGGGTCAGCCCGGCAGGCCCTGCGGCAGGTGCTTCAGCGCGAATTCCAGGTCCATCCGGACCTGCTTGATGCGCTCCTCCACCACCAGCGAGCCGTGTCCCGCGTCGTAGCGGTACACCTCGTGCACCGCGCCGCGCGCAGCGAGCCGGTCGACGTAGTTCTCGATCTGCCGGATCGGGCAGCGCGGGTCGTTGACGCCCGCCGCGATGTGCACCGGCGCCTTCACCGCGTCCACGTACGTCAGCGGCGAGGAGGCCTCGAACCGCTCCGGGACCTCCTCCGGGGTGCCGCCGAAGAGGGTGCGGTCCAGGGCCTTCAGCGCCTCCATCTCGTCGTGGTACGCCGTCACGTAGTCCGCGACCGGTACGGCGGCCAGCCCGACCGCCCAGTCGTCGGGCCGCATGCCGATGCCGAGCAGTGTCAGGTAGCCGCCCCAGGACCCGCCCGAGAGCACCAGCCGCGCCGGATCCGCCAGGCCGGAGGCCACGGCCCACTCCCGGACCGCAGTGATGTCCTCCAGCTCGATCAGGCCGACCCGGTGCTTGAGGGCGTCGGTCCACTCGCGGCCGTAGCCCGTCGAGCCCCGGTAGTTGACGCGGACCACCGCGAAACCGTGGTCCAGCCAGGCCGCCGGGGTGGCCGCGAAGGCGTCGGAGTCGTGCCAGGTCGGCCCGCCGTGGATCTCGAAGACCGTCGGGAAGGGGCCGTCACCGTGGCCCACGGGCCGCTGTGCGAGCGCGTGGATCCGCCCGCCGGGCCCTTCCACCCAGACGTCCTCCACCGGGACGGAGGCCGGCGGCCGCATGCCCGGCGGGTCCAGGACGACCCCGCCCGCGGTGGACCGTACGACGGCCGGCTCGGCGGCCGAGGACCACTGGTACTCCACGGTCCCGTCCGGGCGGGCCGTCGCACCCGACACCGTTCCCGGCGGAGTGTCCACCCGTACGAGTTCGCGCGCGGCCAGGTCGTAGCGCCACAGCTCGCTGCGCGCCTCGAAGCTGTGGGCGATGAGCAGCGCGCTCCCGTCCGGGTACCACTCGGCGCTCACGTCGCCGGGCAGGTCGACGGCCAGGTCCTCCTCCGCCCCACTGGCCACGTCCCACACCATCGGCTCCCAGCGGCCGCGGCGCTGGTGCCCGATGAGCAGCCGGGTGTCCCCGGCGACGGGTGCGAAGCCGAGCACCTCCAGGCCCAGTTCCTCGGTGCCGCCCCGGGAGTCGTCCAGCTCGGCGACGGTGGCGCCGTCGAGGGTGACCACGCGCAGCGCCGTGTGCATGGCGTCGCCGTGCTCGGTGTGCTCGATCGCCAGGAGGGTCCCGTCGTAGGAGAGGTCGCCCACGCCGGCCGACTCGCGGTGCCGGTAGACGACCTCGGGGGCGGCGCCGGGGCGTACGACGTGGATGGTGGAGCCCTCCTCGTCGGTGGACCGGCCCACGACCGCCGTGCCGTCACGGCCGATGGCGAGGCCGGCGGGGTAGGAGGGCTCCAGTCCGGGCGTGGCGGGCTCGTCCGGTCCGCCGGCGAAGGGCTGGCGGACCCAGGTGCCGAACTCGTCTCCGTCGGTGTCGGAGAACCACCAGATCCACTCCCCGTCGGGGGAGAGCGTGCCGTCGGTGGTGCCGTTGGGGCGGTCGGTGGCCTGCCGCTGCGTGCCGGTGGCCCGGTCCCAGGCGTAGAGCTCGTAGGTCCCGGTGGCGTTCGAGACGAAGAGCGAGCGGTCCGGGGCGTCCTCGGCCCACTCGGGAAGGCCCACGCGCGGTGCCCGGAAGCGCTTCTCCCAGTCGGGCATCTCGGAAGCGGGTGCGGTGCCGGGGGTCAGGTCGCTGTCGCTGCTGGTCATGCGCCCCATTCTTACGGGTCCGGCCGCGGCGGGCGGCCGGGATGCCGACTGCGCCGAACGGGCGCATGGTGGTGTGGGTACGCCGAACGCTGCGAGAGGGTGTTGATCATGGCCAAGAAGGCTCGTACCGGCCACCACAGCCACCAGGATTCCGAACGCGCGATGGCGAAGAACACGGCGGCCGAGGCACGTGCCAAGGCCGCGGGCAGAGAGGCCCAGTCGCTCTCCGCGAAGACGCGAGGCATGCAGCAGAAGGCACAGGCCAAGCGCGGCTGAGCCTCGGCACCGGTCACCGGCCCGATGTTTCACGTGAAACGTCGGGCCGCGTGCCGGTGTCGGGCCCCGGGCCCGCGCGGGTCCGTGTGCCCGCGCGGGTATGTGTGCACGCGCGGGTCCGCCGAGCCGCGTGCGCACTCCGGGCGGGGTGCCTAGGCTGGCTCGCATGCGGATGATCGTCCGGGGCGCCCGGCTGCTGCACGAAGACGGCCTGTCCGACGTGGAGGTCGCCGAGGACGGCCGGATCGCGCGGGTGATCCCGTACGACGACCAGAAGGAGCCGCCCGCGACCGGCGTGCTCATCGAGGCCCACGGCGGGCTGCTCACCGCCCCCTTCGTCGAGCCGCACATCCACCTGGACACCGCCCTCACCGCAGGCCGGCCCCGCCCGAACGTCTCCGGCACCCTGTGGGAGGGCATCGCCTGCTGGAGCGAGCGCAAGCGCACCCTGACCCGCGAAGACGTGATCGCCCGGGCCACCGAGGTGCTGCGCTGGCAGGCGGCCAACGGCGTGCTGCACGTCCGTACGCACTGCGACGTCACCGACCCGTCCCTCACCGCACTGGACGCGCTGCTGGAGGTCCGCGACCGGGTGCGGGACATCATGACCCTGCAGATCGTCGCCTTCCCGCAGGAGGGCATCGTCTCCTTCCCCGACGGCGAGGCGCTCCTGCGCGAGGCCGTCGCCCGCGGGGCGGACGTGGTCGGTGCGATCCCGCACTTCGAGGACACCCGCGAGGACGGCGTCGCCTCGCTGCGGACCGCGTTCGCGGTGGCCGAGGAGCACGGACTCCGCGTAGACGCCCACTGCGACGAGATCGACGACGAACAGTCCCGCTTCGTGGAGGTGCTGGCCAGCCTCGCCCTGCGTTCGGGCCTGCGCGAGCGCGCCACCGCCTCCCACACCACCGCCATGGGCTCCTACAACGGCGCCTACAGCTTCAAACTCCAGCGGCTGCTCGCCCGTTCCGGCATCAACCTGGTCGCCAACCCCTTCGCGAACCTCAACCTCCAGGGCCGCTTCGACGCCTACCCCAAGCGGCGCGGCCTCACCCAGGTGAAGGAGATGCTGGCCGCCGGGGTCAACGTGGCCTTCGGCCACGACGACGTGATGGATCCCTGGAACGCCCTCGGCACCGCCAACCCGCTCCAGACCGCCCTCGTCGGCCTGTACGCCGCCCAGCTCACCGGCGCGGACGACATCCCGGTCGCGTTCTCGATGGTGACGGAGCACGCGGCGCGGGTCCTCGGCCTGTCCTCCACCGAGTACGGGATCACGCCGGGCGCCCCCGCCTCCTTCGTCCTCCTCCCGGCACCCACCCCCGCGGAGGCGATCCGCCGCCAGGTCCGGCCGCGGTACGTCGTCTCGCGCGGCACCGTCCTCGCCGAAACCCCGCCCGCACCGGCCCGGTTGTGGTGGCCGGGAGAGGAAGGCCCGTCGGCGGTGGACTTCACCACCCCCCTCTAGAGTGCGGTCCATGACGTGGACCCTTCACAACCTCGATTCGGACACGGCCCGTTCGGCCTTCGAGATCGCCTCGGAGTACGCCGACGCCGCCCTCCTCAACCACTCCGTCCGCTCCTACGCCTTCGGCGCCGAGTACGCCCGCGCGCACGGGCTCTCGTACGACGCGGAGCTGCTCTACGTCAGCGCCCTGCTCCACGACCTGGGCCTGACCGCGCCGTTCGACAGCCACACCCTGCCCTTCGAGGAGGCCGGCGGACACGTGGCCCGGCTCTTCACGGCCGGCCTGGGCTGGCCCCCGGCCCGCCGGGCCCGCGCGGAGGAGGTCATCGTGCTGCACATGCGCGACGACGTCACGGCCGCCGAGGACGTCGAGAGCCACCTCCTCCAGGTGGGCACCAGCGCCGACGTGTCCGGCCTGCGCGTGGCCGACTTCGACCCGGCCTTCCTCTCCGGCCTGCTGGAGCACTACCCCCGCCTCGGCTTCGGCCCCTCCTTCCTCGCCCTGGTCGAGGACCAGGCGGCCCGCAAGCCCGCCTGCGCGGCGGCGTCCTACGTCGCGGGCGGCGCGGCGAAGCGCATCGCCGCGAACCCCCTCGACGCGTGACGCACGGGGCCGGCCGGGCGGCGGCCCCCGGCCCGGCCCGGTCCCCGTCGGGCGTCAGAGCCCCCGCTCGATCATGGCGATCACGTCCCGGCCCGCGTCGTGGGCCTGCTCCGGGGTGATGCCGCGCAGGGGGCCGTCGATGATCAGGGACGCCAGGCCGTGCACCGCGGACCAGGCGAGGAACTCCGCGCCCGGGCGGCGGGCCTGCGGCAGGGCGCCGGTCTCCACGAGCCCGTCCAGCGAGGCGCCGAGCAGCTCGAACGGCGTGAGCCCGCCCGCCCCGGCGGCCGTGGCGTCGGCCGCGTACGTCATGTCGGCCGGTACGTGGAAGGCGGTCCGGAACCAGCCCGGCTCGGTCACGGCGAAGCGGATGTAGCCCGTTCCCACCGCGCGGAAGCGGGCGCGGGCGGCTTCGGCCGGGTCCTGGGCGGGGGGCAGGCCGTCGATCTCCGCCTCCATCGCCAGGGCCACCCGGGCCATCGCGGCCTGCGAGACCCCGTGCACCAGTGCCCCCCGGTCGGCGAAGTGCCGGTAGGCGGCGTTGGGCGACACCCCGGCGCGCCGGGTGACCTCGCGCAGCGAGACGGCGTCCGGTCCGCCCTCGCGCGCCAGCTCCAGGGCGGCTTCGAGCAGCGCGCTGCGCAGGTTCCCGTGGCGGTAGGTACTGCGCTTGGGCGGGGGCGGTGGTTCGGTCTCCGAAGGCATCGGGCCTCGATTCCTCGCTTTATGTGGACGGCGTGAACTTACAGGTATAGCCTACGATCGAGATGTGGACGCCGTTCACATAGTGTGAGGGGGAGCAGACCGTGCAGAAAGCCATTTCCCGCGACGGGACCGCCATCGCCTACGACCGCAGCGGCGCGGGTCCCGCCCTCGTCCTCGTCGGAGGCGCCTACCAGGTCCGCAACGACCCCAGGTGGGCCGTGCTCGCGGGGCTCCTCGGCGAGCGCTTCACCGTCGTGACCTACGACCGCCGCGGCCGGGGCGACAGCGGCGACACCGCCCCCTACGCGGTGGAGCGGGAGGTCGAGGACCTGGCCGCCGTCATCGCCGAACTCGACGGCCCCGTCCGGGTGATGGGCATGTCCTCGGGCGCCGTCCTGGCCCTGGAGGCTGCGGCCCACGGCGTCCCGATGAAGGAACTCGCCCTGTACGAGCCCCCCTTCGTCGTCGACGACAGCCGCCCCCCGGTCCCCGCCGACTACGTGGAGCAGCTGGACACCGCCATCGCCGAGGACCGGCGCGACGACGCCGTCACCCTCATGCTCACCGCCGCCGTCCTCGTCCCGGCCGAACTCGTCGGCCAGATACGGGCGAGCGGCCTCTGGAGCCACTTCGCGGCGCTGGCGCACACCCTCCCGTACGACGCCCGGGTCATGGGCGACACCATGTCCGGCCACCCCCTGCCGGCCGACCGCTGGGCGGCCGTACGGATCCCCGTGCTGGCCATCGGCGGCGGCGCGAGCGACCCCTGGCTCCAGTCCGGCGCCCGGGCCCTCGCCGCCCTGCTGCCGGCGGGCCGCCACCGCACCCTGGACGGCCAGACCCACGACGTGGACCCGGCCGTCCTGGCCCCCGCCCTGGCGGAGTTCTTCGGCGCCGACGGGCCCTCAGCCTGACAGCTGACGCCGGGGCCCGGGCAGCAGCTCGGTGGTGATCAGGGCCGCGACGGCGGCCAGGATCACCACCGGCGTCATCCCCGGGCTGCCGACCAGCAGGATCGCCATCACCGCGCTGCTGACCGGCAGCCGCAGCACGCTCGCCCCCGCCGCGGCCAGCCCCGCCGCCACCGCCGGCACCACCCCCAGCCCGGGCAGCGGCGCCGCCAGCACCCCGGCCGCCGCCCCCAGGAACAGCGCGGGGAAGATCGGGCCGCCGCGCATGCCGCCGAGGCAGAGCGCGTACGCGACGGTCTTGCACAGCAGCACGGCCACCAGCGCCCCCGCGCCCCAGGCCTTCGGATCACCGGCCAGCGAGGCCAGCAAGGCCTGCCCGGACGAGGCCACGTCCACCGGGGAACGGTCCGTGACCAGCGCGTACACGGCCGCGCAGACACCGGCGCCGAGCGCGCACAGCGCCGTACGCGTCACCGGCCCCTTCGCCACGAACGCCGCCACCACCTGACCCGCCCCCACCGCCTCGCGCACGACGGCCGCCAGCACCACGGCCAGCAGCAGCGCCCAGCCCACGTCGGCCGCGTCCAGCCGGGGCACGGGCCCGGGGAGCGTGACGGCCAGCCCGTCGGTCTGCAGGCCGGTCCAGCGCCCGAACCCGGTGAACACCAGGGCCCCCACCCCGCTCGACAGCATCGCGGGCAGCATGACGGCGACCAGCTGCGGGCCGCCCACCCCCACCACCTCGATCAGCAGCACGGCCGCGACCAGCGGGCTCCCGAAGATGGCGGCGATGGCCGCGGCCGCGCCCGCCACCCCCAGCAGCGCCGTGGCCTGCGGGGTGGCCGACCCCCGCGCGAGGTCCCTCAACAGCAGCGCGAAGCCGCTGCCCAGGGCGATCAGCGGCGCCTCCGGGCCCAGCACCGCGCCGAACGGCAGGCTCGCCGCCGCCGCGAGCACCACCCCCGGCAGCACCTTGGTCGACGCCCCGCCCACGGCCAGCCCGGCCGCGGGGACGTGCCCGCCGGCCCCGGGCAGCCGGGCCACCACCAGGCCCACGCCGATGCCGCCGACCAGCAGCAGCGGCAGCGGCCACCACCACGGCGGCCCGTCCCAGCCGAGCGAGTGCGGCAGGCTCTCCCACAGCAGCTGCTGCAACGCGTGCAGCCCCGCGAGGAACCAGAAGCAGACGAGGGACACCGGAATCCCGACCAGGGCGCAGAGCAGCAGGATCCTGCGGTACGAAGCCGTCTTCAGCAGCCCCCGCAGCACCACCGGTTCGGGCTGCCGGGCCGGCTGGGCGGGCCGGCCGGGCTGCCCGGGCTGGGGTTCCGTAGCCGTCATGGACCGCTCCTCTTCTCAGGCCGCCGGGACAGCCCGGTCTCCACCGCTCCGAAGAGCACCTTGGCGACGAGCCCCACCATGATCAGATCGGCCACCATCTGCGCGGTGACCAGCGCCCGCCCGGTCCCGTCGGCGGGCACGATGTCGCCGAAGCCCACGGTCGCGAACACCGTCACCGTGAAGTACAGGGCGTCGGTCCGGCTCAGCGCCTCGGAGAACGACCCGGGCCGGTCACCCGAGAGCAGGAAGTACGCCGCCGAGAACAGCATCAGGAACAGCGGCACCGCGGTGCCCAGGGCCTCCAGGACCCGCAGCCTCGGATGGGCCGAACGGGCGATGGCCTTGACCTGCCAGACGATCAGGCACCCGAAGACCAGCAGCCCCGCGGCCAGCGCCGCGACGGCCACGACCCCGAAGCCGTAGTCCAGCGGGGCCACGTAGTACAGGTACGTCACCAGCGCCCCGGACCCGACCGCCCGCAGCAGGTGCACCAGCACCACCATCCACCCGGAGCCGCCGCCCATGACCGCTCCTCACCGCAGCCTGTCCCTCCCCGCATTCCAACACCCCCACCCCCACCCCGCACCCCACGCACACCCACCGGAGCGGTCAGGACACTGCAGGGGCCCGATCCGGTCCTCGGATCAGGCCCCTGACCTGGAGAAGGCGGCGGGTGCTACTTCGCGCCGAGCGCGTACCAGTACGACTCCTGCACGATCCGCCAGGCGATCTCCAGCTCCGCCGAGTTCCGGGGCCCGTAGATGAGCGTCACGTTCTGGACGGGGTGGTGCACGCCCCAACCGGCGTCGATGACCTCGGCCTCGATGTCCTTCGGGAGGGTCACGTGGAGGGAGCCGTCGTGGTGGGGGTGGATGTGCGCGAACTCCCGGCCGCCCTGGAACGCTTCGTCCGGACCCGACCCGATGCCCTCGGGCAGGAAGAGCGAGCGGGCGTGCGAGACGGAGACGAGCGTGGGGGCCATGTAGACGAAGGGCAGCGCCCGCATCCGCCCCCACAGCTCCTCCTGCATCATGATCGGGGAGATCTGGGAGCCCTGGCCGTGCGGGGCAGGACCGAAGACGCGCGGGGCCGCGCCGGGGCGCGGGGGCAGGGAAAGCACGATGGTGTTCCTTTCCGGCCGACGGAAAGCCGGCCGCGGCGTGAGCGCTCCAAGGAGCTGCGAAGCTGCGGCATCCAGGGTCCACGCATCCGCTTTTGCCTTGCTGGCGATCCGGTCGAGGACGCCCGGGGGTACCCGAAGGACGGCACGCCGAAATGCAGGAAGGGCCTGATCCGCGATGCGGATCAGGCCCTTGACCTGGTCTTACGAAGTCGGGGTGGCGGGATTTGAACCCACGACCTCTTCGTCCCGAACGAAGCGCGCTGCCAAGCTGCGCTACACCCCGATCGTCGCCCTGAAGCTGTGCTGTCCTGGCGACATCGATTACTTTAGCGGACCCTCGGCCTGAGACGAAATCCGGTTTTCGCGGGGGTCCGGGGCCGGGGTCAGGCCTTGGGGGCCAGGGTCAGGAGGGTCGCCTCCGGGGGGCAGGCGAAGCGGACCGGGGTGAAGCGGTTGGTGCCGCAGCCGGCCGAGACGTGGAGGTACGAGCGCCGGCCCTGGGTCTCGTACGTGGACAGGCCCTTCACCCGCTTCGTGTCGAGGTCGCAGTTGGTGACGAGCGCCCCGTAGAAGGGGACGCACAGCTGGCCGCCGTGGGTGTGCCCGGCGAGGATCAGCGGGTAGCGGTCGGCCGTGAAGGATTCCAGTACCCGCAGGTAGGGGGCGTGCACCACGGCCAGGGAGAAGTCCGCGTCCGCCTCCGGGCCGCCCGCGACCCGCTCGTAGCGGTCCCGCTTGATGTGCGGGTCGTCCAGGCCGGTGAAGGCCAGCTCCACCCCGTTCACCTTCAGCCGGGCCCGGGTGTTCGTGAGGTTCAGCCAGCCCGCCGCGTCGAAGGCGTCCCGCATGTCCTCCCACGGGTTGTGCACGGCGCCGACGACCGGCTTGTTGCCGTTGAGGCCGTGGCGGCCCTGCACCTTCTCGATCAGGTAGCGCCCGGGGTTGCGCAGCCGCGGCCCGTAGTAGTCGTTGGACCCGAAGACGTACACCCCGGGGAACTCCATCAGCGGACCCAGAGAGTCGAGCAGCTCGGGCACGCCCTCCGTGTCGGAGAGGTTGTCCCCGGTGTTCACGACGAAGTCGGGGCGCAGTCCGGCCAGGGACTGCAGCCAGGCGCGCTTCTTGCGCTGGCCGCCGACCATGTGGATGTCCGAGACCTGCAGTACGCGCAGCGGGCGCATCCCGGCGGGCAGTACCGGAACGGTGATCCGGCGAAGTCGGAAGGACCGGGCTTCGAACCCCGCGGCATAGGCCACACCAGCGGCCCCCACCGCCGCGATCGAGGCGGTCACCTTCAGGGGGGTTGCGTAACGCGCGTGCATGCCCCCATCGTCGCAGACCAGGAAAACCGATGGGCGCCCCAGGCCCCGCACCTGGCAGACTCAGGGGCATGACCACGCTCAAGGCCAAGCTCCAGGAAGACCTCACCACCGCCATCAAGGCGCGCGACGAACTCGGCTCGTCCACCCTGCGCCTGACCCTCTCCGCCATCACCAAGGAGGAGGTCGCGGGCAAGGAGGCGCGCGTGCTCTCCGACGAGGAAGTCCTCAAGGTGATCGCCAAGGAGGCGAAGAAGCGCCGCGAGGCCGCGGAGGCCTTCGCCCAGGGCGGCCGCGACGAGCAGGCCGCGCGGGAGACCGCGGAGGGCGAGTTCCTCGACGCCTACCTGCCCAAGCAGCTCAGCGACGACGAGCTGACCGCGATCGTGGCGCAGGCCGTCGAGGAGGCCAAGGCGGCTGGTGCCGAGGGGCCGCGGGCCATGGGCGCCGTCATGAAGATCGTCAACCCGAAGGTGGCGGGTCTGGCGGAGGGCGGCCGCGTCGCCGCGGCCGTCAAGAAGCAGCTTTCGTAGGGTCGGCCTTCGTAGGGACAGGAACAGCAGAGAAGAAGAGGGGAGGGCCCCGGCCGGTGATCCGGCCGGGGCCCTCCCCCTCTTTCGTCTCCGTTCGGCTACGGGGTCGCCCCGCCGCCGGCGCCCGTCGGACCCGGGATCACCGGGACCTCGGGCACCGGCTTGACCGGCACGTCGGGGACCGGGTTGACCCCGCCGCCTCCGGCGGCAGCTCCGCCGCCACCGGCCCCGCCGCCGGGCTTGTTGTCACCGCCGGGCTTGCCGGGCTTGTTCGGCTTGCGCGGGGTGGCGGGCGGCTGGGGCGTGTTGCCCCGGCCGCCGCCGTTCCCGCCGGTGCCGCCGTTGCCCGCGCCGCCGCCCCCGACCGGGGACTCCGGGACGCTGGCGCCGACGAAGTTCGGGGCCTCGCGGCCGGAGAGCGCGCCCGAGACGGCGTCCTTCCAGATCGGGCCGGGCAGGCCGCCGCCGAAGACCTTCGGGTAGTACTGACCGCCGATGGTGATGTCCTCCATCGAGATCTTCTTCGAGCCGCCGGAGCCGACCCACACCGCGCTGGACAGGTTCGGGGTGTAGCCCACGAACCAGGCGTTGTAGCGGTTGTCGGTGGTACCGGTCTTGCCCGCGTTGTCGCGGTCGGTCAGGCCGGCCCGCTCACCCGTACCGGAGTCGACGACCCCGCGCAGCAGCTGGTTGATGGTGTCGGCCGTGTCCTGGGACATCGCCCGGTCGCACTTGGTCTTCGGCACCGTGAGCGCCTTGCCGTGCGCGTCGGTGATCGACTCCAGGGCGATCGGGGTGCAGTAGACGCCCCGGTTCGCGAAGGCGGCGTACGCGTTGGCCATCGTCAGCGGGGACATCTCGGCGGAGCCGAGCGCGATGGACGGCTCCTCGGGCAGCTTGACCCCGCTGGCCGGGACCACGCCGAGCTTCTGCGTCATCTCCGTCACCGGGCAGAGGCCGATGTCCGAGATCATCTGCACGAAGTAGGTGTTGATGGACTTCTCCATCGCCGTCCGCAGCGCGTACGGGCCGACCTCGTCCCGCGTCTCGTTCTCCGCGGTCTGCAGCTTGCCGTTGCCGAGCGGCAGGTTCTGCCAGGCCGGGCCCGAGCAGCGCGCCACCGGGCTCGGGTACTCCATCTTGTTCGGGGCCGAGTAGACCTTCGTCGGCTCCATGCCCTGCTCTATGGCGGCGGCCGCGATGAACGGCTTGAACGTGGAGCCCACCTGGAAGCCGAAGTTGGAGCCGCCCATCCGCTTGTCGACGGAGTAGTTGATCTGCGTCTCGTTCTTCCCGAAGCCGTACGGCTTCGACTGGCCCATCGCCAGGACCTTGCCGGTGCCCGGCTGGACCATGGTCACGGCCGTGGCGATCGAGTCGTCCTCGTTGACGTGGTCCTTGATCGAGGCGTTGGCGGCCTCCTGCGACTGCGGGTCCAGCGTCGTGCGGATGGTCAGGCCGCCCTGGTTCCAGATCTTGGCCCGCTCCTCGCGGGTCTTGCCGAAGACCGGGTCGGAGAGGAAGGTGGCGCGCACGTAGTCGCAGAAGAACCCGGCGCCCTTGACCGCGGTGATGCAGCCGTTTTTGGGCCGGGTCACCTTCAGCGTGACCGGCTTCGCCTTCGCCTCGTCCGCCTCGGCCTGCGAGATGTCCTTGACGTCGGCCATGCGCTGCAGGACGACGTTGCGGCGCTTCATCGCCTCCTGGCTGTCGTTCACCGGGTCGTACCGGCTGGGCGACTGCACGAGGCCGGCGAGCAGCGCCGACTCCTCCAGCGTCAGGTCCTTGGCGGGCTTGCTGAAGTAGCGCTGGGCGGCGGACTCGATGCCGTACGCCCCCTGGCCGAAGTAGGTGATGTTGAGGTAGTTCTCGAGGATCTTCTTCTTCCCGAGCTCCTCCTCGACCTGGATCGAGTACTTCAGCTCGCGGATCTTGCGGCCGAGGCTCTTCTCCTGGGCCTCGCGCACCTTCGTCTCGTCGTCGCCGGCCTCCTCGACGAAGACGTTCTTCACGTACTGCTGCGTGAGCGTGGAGGCGCCCTGGGCCGCGCCGCCCTCCTGCGCGTTGCGGTTGACCGCACGGAGGATGCCCTTGAGGTCGACCGCGCCGTGCTCGTAGAAGCGCGAGTCCTCGATGGCGACGATCGCCTTCTGCATGTAGGGCGACATGGCCGTCAGCGGCACGACCTGCCGGTCCCGTGAATAGACGGTGGCGATCAAGCCACCCTCGGCATCCAGGATCGTGGTGCGCTGGCTCAGCGGAGGCGTCTTCAGATTGGCCGGGATCTCATCGAAACCCTCGACCGTGCCCTTGGCCGCGAGGCCCAGCGCGCCTGCGCCCGGGATCGCGATGCCGGCAAGTACGACTCCGGAGAGAACCGACACCCCGAGGAACTTGGCGGCCTGCTGCGGCCCCGTCAGCCCTGCGCCCGAGCGCTTCTTTCCCATAGAGGGCAGCCTACGTTCTCATTCACCGGACACGCGCGAATGCCTTGGCCTAAGCTGTCCCCAACTGTCACAGCAGTGCGGTGCGACATCAACCCCCCGGCTTGATTTTCACCCTTCCCGAATGGGGTGGACTCATGTCCGAATCCCGCCCTTCGCTCTGACGGCGGCTCACCGGCGCTCCCCGATTTCACCCGAATCGCCGGAATGGTCGGGCATGTCGCCGGATCACTCCGTCGGGTGATCTGCCGCTTACCCATAGTCCGTTCGGACCATTCAAGATTGGGCCCGTCGGGGGTGTTGCACCGTCCCCGCCTTCCGTAACGTCCTCAACTGGCAGCGGTGAATATGCCGCTACCGCCGTGGGGGAGCCTCGATTCGGGAGAGGACGGCACCGGGATGGGCTGGGTTACCGACTGGAGTGCGCAGGCAGCCTGCCGCACTACCGATCCGGATGAACTGTTCGTTCAAGGAGCGGCACAGAACAGGGCCAAGGCGGTGTGCACCGGGTGTCCGGTGCGGACCGAATGCCTGGCCGACGCACTCGACAACCGTGTCGAGTTCGGAGTGTGGGGCGGCATGACCGAGCGGGAACGACGCGCATTGCTGCGCCGGCGTCCCACCGTCACCTCGTGGCGACGGCTGCTCGAAACCGCCCGCACGGAGTACGAGCGCAGTACGGGCATCCTCACCGTGGATGTCGACGCGGAGATCGACGTGTCGTACGAGACCTACGCGGCAGCCGGGTAACCACCCGGGCGCCGCGCCGGCACCACTCGTACGTACGCCTACGCTCCTGCGGCCGGAACCCCGGCCGCGAGTCGCTCTCCGATGGCCCGCAGCCCGGCGAGGTCGTGCACATCGCCGGGCAGGGCGGCCACTTCGGCCACCGCCACCTCCGGGTGAAGAGAGGTGAAGCGATCGCGTGTGCGCTGCTCACGCGCGATCACCTGCATCCGCTCGGCGTGCAGGCGCAGCAGTCCTGCGGTGATCTGGTCCACGCCGTCCACGCCGTTCACGCCGTCCACGTCATTCGTGTCGTTCGCGTCGTTCACGTCGCGCTGGTCATGTACGTCGCCCACACCGGGGGAGCCGTCGTCGGCGGCGTCACGAAGTCCAGCTTTCCCGGACTCCTGATCGACAATGCCGCCTTCTTCAAGATTCTCTGCGGCCGCCAGCGCCCGCTCCGCCGACAGCTGTTCCGCGTCACTCCCGTGCACCCGGTTCAGCACCAGACCGGCCAGCGGCATCCTCTCCGCGGCCAGCCGCTCCACGAAGTACGCCGCCTCGCGCAGCGCGTCCGGCTCCGGCGCCGCGACCACGAGGAACGCCGTACCGGGAGCCTGGAGCAGCCGGAACGTCGCGTCCGCGCGCGTGCGGAACCCTCCGAACATCGTGTCCATCGCCGCCACGAACGTCTGCACGTCCTTCAGCAGCGAGGCACCCATCAGCTTGCTCAGGGTGCCGGTCATCATCGACATGCCGACGTTGAGGAACGCCATCCCGGCCCGGCCGCCGACCTTCGCCGGAGCCATCAGCACCCGGATGAACTTCCCGTCCAGGAAGGACCCCAGCCGCTTCGGCGCGTCGAGGAAGTCCAGCGCGGACCGGCTCGGCGGGGTGTCCACGACGATCAGGTCCCAGTCGTCCCGGGCCCGCAGCTGCCCCAGCTTCTCCATCGCCATGTACTCCTGCGTGCCCGCGAAGCCGGCCGACAGGGACTGGTAGAAGGGGTTCGCCAGGATCGCGCGCGCCCGCTCGCCGTCCGCGTGCGACTCGACGATCTCGTCGAACGTCCGCTTCATGTCCAGCATCATGGCGTGCAGTTCACCGCCGCCCGCCCCGCCGCCGCCCTCTATCCCCGGCACCCGGCGCGGCGTGTTGTCGAGGGAGTCGATCCCCATCGACTGGGCCAGCCTGCGCGCCGGGTCGATGGTCAGCACGACCACCTTCCGCCCGCGCTCGGCCGCCCGTACGCCCAGTGCGGCCGCGGTGGTGGTCTTGCCGACCCCGCCCGCGCCGCAGCACACGATGATCCGCGTCCCCGGATCGTCCAACAGCGCGTCGACCGCCAGCCGCTGCGGCGTGTCCAGCCCCATGGTCTCCCCGCCCCCGCTCATTCGGCGCCCACCTGCTTGCGCAGCTCCGCCGCCAGCTCGTACAGCCCGGCCAGCTCCATCCCCGAGCCGAGCAGGGGGAGTTCGTACGTCGGCACGCCAAGGCCCGCCAGCACCGCGCGCTGCTCCCGCTCCAGCTCCACCCGGCTCGCGTGCTCGGCCGCCTGCGTCAGGAGCGGCTCCACCAGCCGCTCGGCCAGCCCGCCCCGCCGCGCCCCGCCCAGCCCCGCCCGGGACAGGGCCTTGGCGATCTCGGTGCGGTGGCCGTCCGCGGCCGCCCGCAGGGTGTCCTCGTCGAGGTGGTGCGGGCGAACCATGTTGACGATCACCCGGCCGACGGGCAGCCCCGCCCCCACCAGCTCGTCGATCCCGTCCGAGGTCTCCTGGACGGGCATCTCCTCCAGCAGCGTCACCAGGTGCACGGCCGTGTCCGGGGACTTCAGCACCTTCATGACGGCCTGCGCCTGGTTGTGGATGGGCCCGAACCGGGCCAGCCCCGCCACCTCGTCGTTGACGTTCAGGAAGCGGGTGATCCGCCCGGTCGGCGGCGCATCCATGATCACGTGGTCGTAGACGAACCGCCCGGCCTTGTCCTTGCGCCGCACCGCCTCGCACGCCTTGCCGGTCAGCAGGACGTCCCGCAGACCGGGCGCGATCGTCGTCGCGAAGTCGATCGCGCCGAGCTTCTTCAGGGCGCGGCCGGCCGAGCCGAGCTTGTAGAACATCTGGAGGTAGTCCAGCAGCGCCCGTTCGGCGTCGATGGCGAGCGCGTACACCTCACCCCCGCCCGCGCCGGGCGCGACGGCGATCTTCCGCTCCTCGTAGGGGAGCGCTTCCGTGCCGAAAAGCTGTGCGATGCCCTGCCTGCCCTCGACCTCCACGAGAAGAGTCCGCCTGCCCTCGCGCGCGAGGGCCAGCGCGAGTGCCGCGGCGACCGTGGTCTTGCCGGTGCCGCCCTTGCCGCTGACCACCTGGAGCCTGCTCACAGCGTCCGAGCCTAACCACTCCCGCTCAGGCATTACGCTCGCCCCCATGACCAAGAAGTTCGAATACGCGACGGTCCCCCTGCTGGTTCACGCCACCAAGCAGATCCTGGACACCTGGGGCGAGGACGGCTGGGAGCTCGTCCAGGTCGTGCCCGGCCCGAACAACCCCGAGCAGCTCGTGGCCTACCTCAAGCGGGAGAAGGCATGAGCGGCGTCGTCGAGGCCCGGATCGCCGAGCTCGGCCTGACCCTGCCCGAGGTCGTCCCGCCGCTGGCCACGTACCAGCCGGCGGTCCGGTCGGGCGCGTACGTGTACACCGCGGGCCAGCTGCCGATGGTGCAGGGCAAGCTCCCCGTCACCGGCAAGGTCGGCGCCGAGGTCTCCGCGGAGCAGGCGAAGGAACTCGCGGCGACGTGCGCGCTGAACGCGCTGGCCGCCGTCAAGTCCGTGGTCGGCGACCTGGACAAGATCGCCCGTGTGGTGAAGGTCGTCGGCTTCGTCGCCTCGGCCCCCGACTTCACGGCGCAGCCGGGCGTGCTGAACGGTGCGAGCGAGCTGCTGGGTGAGGTGCTCGGCGACAAGGGCGTGCACGCGCGCTCCGCGGTCGGTGTGGCGGTCCTGCCGCTGGACGCGCCGGTCGAGATCGAGATCCAGGTCGAGCTGACCGCCGGGGCCTGACCCCTGTTTTGACTCGCCGCTCGCGCGGCTCGGCGCCCGGGCGCCTCACCGGCTTCGCGCCGCCGCGTCGGACTCCGTCCGGCGGTGTGCGGGGCGGGGCCGGTTCGTGTGCCGCTGCGCGGTGCCGGCCCCTCCCCGCCCTTCAACCGTTCTCGCCCTCAGTCGCCGGGCGCGGCTACGGACACGGCGCCACTGCGCCCGCGCCTCACACGCCGGCGAGGCCGGAAGATCCAGCCCCGCCGGGCGTCCGAGGCGCGGGTGGGGTCCGGGGCGGAGCCAGGGTCTTTCAGCCCCGGCGGCGATCGAGGCACGGGTCCGGGCGGAGCCCGGGGAACGGGCGAAGGGCGGGTAGGGGACCTCGCTCCGCGCGGCGGCGCACCGGCCGCCGGTGCCCACCGCTCGCGGCGGCGTACCGTCCTGCCGGGGTCCACTGCTCGCGGCGGCGTACCGTCCCGCCGGGGTCCACCGCTCGCAGGGGCGGACCACCCGGGGCGGCGCACCACCCGCAGGCGGCCCGCCGGTGTCGGACGCGCCCGCCCGGCGTGGGGAGTGGCCCGGCCAGGGCTGGGGCCTCGAACATCGGGCCGGATGGCCGTAGCATCCGGCCCATGCCCAATGGTCAGCACGGTCAGCCCTCGCCCAGCCAGCCGCCCGCCGGAGGCCAGTGGTACCCCCCGGAGTGGCCCGACCGCATCCGCGCGCTCGCCGACGGGGTCCTCACCCCGGTGGAGCCCAGACGTGCGGCCACCGTGATGCTGCTGCGCGACACTCCCGCCGGCCCCGCCGTGCACATGCTGCGCCGTCGCTCCTCCATGGCCTTCGCCGGCGGTGCGTACGCCTACCCCGGCGGCGGCGTCGACCCCCGTGACGAGGACCACCGCATCGGCTGGGCCGGGCCCGGCCTGGACCTCTGGGCGGAGCGCCTCGGCACGGACGCCGCCACCGCCCAGGCGATCGTCTGCGGGGCGGTGCGCGAGACCTTCGAGGAGGCCGGGGTGCTGCTCGCGGGGGAGACCCCGGACACGGTCGTCGGGGACACCACCGGCGACGACTGGGAGGCCGACCGCGAGGCCCTCGTGGCGCGCGAGCTGTCCTTCGCCGAGTTCCTGGACCGGCGCAAGCTGCTGCTGCGCTCCGATCTGCTCGGGGCGTGGGCCCGCTGGATCACCCCGGAGTTCGAGCCGCGCCGCTACGACACGTGGTTCTTCGTCGCCGCCCTCCCGGAGGGCCAGCGCACCCGCAACGCCTCCACCGAGGCCGACCGGACCGTCTGGATCCGCCCCGCCGACGCCGCCGACGGGTACGACCGGGGCGAGCTGCTGATGATGCCGCCGACCATCTCCACCCTGCGTTCCCTGGAGCCGTACGGGAGCGCCGCCGACGCGCTCGCCGCGGCCGGCGGGCAGGACCTGGCCCCCGTCCTGGCGCGGGCCGCGCTGGAGGACGGCGTGCTGGTGCTCAGCTGGCCCGGCCACGACGAGTTCACGAAGCGAGTGAGCCCGGGAGACCCCGCATGACCGATGCCGCAGCCCTCCCCGGCCAGCCCCGGGGGACCGTTTCCTCCGGGCCCGCCACGGCCCGCGCGGTCAACGTCCTGGCCCCCAACGCCTCGGCGATGACCCTGGACGGCACCAACACCTGGCTGGTGTCGGAGCCCGACTCCGAGCTGGCCGTCGTCATCGACCCGGGCCCGCTGGACGAGGGGCACCTGCGGGCGGTCATCGGCGCCGCCGAGCAGGCCGGCAAGCGGGTCGCGCTGACGCTCCTCACGCACGGCCACCCCGACCACGCCGAGGGCGCCGGCCGTTTCGCCGAGCTCACCCGTACGAAGGTCCGCGCCCTCGACCCCGCGCAGCGCCTCGGCGACGAGGGCCTGGCGGCCGGCAACGTCATCCGTACCGGCGGCCTGGAGCTGCGCGTGGTGGCCACCCCCGGGCACACCGCCGACTCGCTCTGCTTCCACCTGCCGGCCGACCGGGCCGTGCTGACCGGGGACACGATCCTGGGCCGCGGCACCACCGTCGTCGCGCACCCCGACGGGCGGCTCGGTGACTACCTCGACTCCCTGCGCCGGCTGCGCTCCCTGACGGTCGACGACGGGGTGCACACGGTGCTCCCTGGCCACGGGCCGGTACTGGACGACGCGCAGGGGGCCGTCGAGTTCTACCTCGCGCACCGCGCGCACCGGCTCGCCCAGGTCGAGACGGCCGTGGAGAACGGGCTGACCACGGCCGAGGCGGTCGTCGCCCGGGTCTACGCGGACGTGGACCGTTCGCTGTGGCCGGCCGCGACGTGGTCGGTCCAGGCACAGCTGGAGTACCTTCGCGATCACGGACTGATCCCGGGGGGCCCCGAATGAACACGCTTTTCCTGACCCTCGCGCTGCTCGCGGCGGCGGGGTGGATCACCTCGACCCTGAACCTGAAGGTGCGGGCCCTGGAGGACAAGGCCGCCCGGCTGGAGCGCCGGCTGGGCCTGGTCCTGGACCACTTCGGCATCGAGGAGCCCGAGCCGGCCGGGATGGACGAGGTCCGCGCCCTGGTGCGCGACGGCCGGACCATCTCGGCGATCAGGGTCTACCGGCGGATCACGGGCGCGGGCCTGGCGGAGGCCAAGCGGGCGGTGGAGGCCCTCGAAGCCCCCGCCGCCGCCGGGGCCTAGTCCCGCGGCGTCTTCGTGCCGTGGAGGGCCGTGTACTCGTCGGCGAGCCACGGCCCGAGGTCGTCGAGGTAGGCGCGGGCCACGGCCGGGTCGTCCACGGGGTCCAGGGCCACGGCGGCAGCGCGCCGCAGCTGGGCGGCCCGCTGCGGGTAGTACCCGCCGAAGACCTCGGCGGACTCGGTGAGGTCGCTGGTCCAGCCGCCCCACCGGGGCATGACGAGGGTGAACGCGGTGCGCACCAGGTGCCGCGAGAAGAAGCGGTTCATCCTGCGGAACTCGGCGGGTTCCGAGGCGGCCTCGAACCGGGCCCGCCAGCGTGGGAGCAGGGCGGCCAGGTCCCCGTTGGCCTCCCGGGCGAGCAGGCTGTCGGGCCGGTAGCGGGGCAGGTGCTCGGCCAGGTCGTCGCCGAGCAGCGGGGTGCACAGGCAGGCGAGGAACCAGCCCAGGTCGTAACGTTCCTGCTCGCTCAGCAGCCGCTCCTTGCCGTACAGCAGGACGCCGACGCCGTCGATCTGCGGGAAGTCCTCGTCGAGCCCGCGCCCCAGCACCTCGGCCGTGTCGCGGTCCTCGTCGCCCGGCTCCCGGTGCAGGGCGATCAGCAGGTCGAGGTCGCTGCGCCCCGGCCGGGCCGTCCCGCGCGGTACGGAGCCGTAGAGGTAGGCGCTGTGCAGGCGGCGCCCGTACGCCTCCGCGACCCGGCCCCGCGTGGCCGCGACCAGGGCCGCGAACTCGGGCTGGACCCGGCCGAGGGATCCCTCCCGCTCCAGGTATCCGTACGCGTCCAGTCCTCTGCGCTCCATGGCCCTACTCTGCCCGCCCGGGGCGCTGACCGGCGGTTCTTCAACGGCCGGTCCTGCCGGGCCGTGCGTGCCGTGCCACCCCGGAACGCGCGCGGGGGCCCCGTCCGCACCCGGACGGGGCCCCTGCGCGAAGACGTGCCCAGCCGTCAGCGCGAGCGCTTGGCGAGCCGCTCCACGTCCAGCAGGATCACGGCACGCGCCTCCAGGCGCAGCCAGCCGCGGCCCGCGAAGTCGGCCAGGGCCTTGTTCACGGTCTCGCGGGAGGCGCCGACGAGCTGCGCCAGCTCCTCCTGGGTGAGGTCGTGCACGACGTGGATGCCCTCTTCCGACTGCACGCCGAAGCGGCGCGACAGGTCGAGGAGCGCCCGGGCGACGCGGCCCGGAACGTCGGAGAAGACCAGGTCGGACATCTGGTCGTTGGTCTTGCGCAGGCGCCGGGCGACGGCGCGCAGCAGCGCGGTCGCGACCTCGGGCCGGGCGTTCAGCCACGGCTGGAGGTCACCGTGGCCGAGGCCGAGGAGCTTGACCTCGGTCAGCGCGGTGGCGGTGGCGGTGCGCGGGCCCGGGTCGAAGAGCGACAGCTCGCCGATCAGCTCGCCGGGACCGAGGACGGCCAGCATGTTCTCGCGGCCGTCGGGGGAGGTGCGGTGGAGCTTCACCTTGCCCTCGGTCACGACGTACAGCCGGTCGCCGGGGTCGCCCTCGTGGAACAGGGCGTCGCCGCGTGCGAGGGTCACCTCGGCCATGGAGGCGCGGAGCTCCGCGGCCTGCTCGTCATCGAGCGCCGCGAAGAGCGGGGCGCGCCGCAGAACGTCGTCCACGAGTCTCTCTCCTATGTCGACCAGCCAGTGGGGACCGCTCCCCATTTTGCCGGACGGCTCAAACAGTGCGATCAATCACAAGGATGCCGGACGGATGGGCGTGCTGTGCGGCGAGAGGCCGATCGGGGTGGTGTTACCTGAGGTCCGGGCGGGTGTCGGCGGCCGGGCTTAGGCTGGCCGGGTGTCCAATAGGCCGGTGAGAGCACAGGCCAAGGGGTCCGCGGGAGTGACGGGGACCCCGAATTCAGCCGTGGGCGAACAAGCCCCTGTGGAGGCGTCCGAAAAGGTGCGACCTGTCCCGTTGGGTAAAGGTTCGGCCAAGAAACCGGGGGCGGCGAAGCCGGAATCCCGTCTCGCGATGGTCCGCCGGGCGCGCCGCATCAACCGCGAGCTCGCCGAGGTGTACCCGTACGCCCATCCGGAGCTGGACTTCCGCAATCCCTTCGAGCTGCTCGTCGCCACGGTCCTCTCCGCGCAGACGACCGACCTGCGCGTGAACCAGACGACCCCCGCCCTCTTCGCCGCCTACCCGACCCCCGAGGACATGGCCGAGGCCGTGCCCGAGGAGCTGGAGGAGATCATCCGGCCGACCGGGTTCTTCCGGGCGAAGGCGAAGTCCCTGCTGGGCCTCTCGAAGGCGTTGCGGGACGACTTCGGCGGCGAGGTGCCGGGCCGGATCGAGGACCTCGTCACCCTGCCCGGCGTCGGCCGCAAGACGGCCAACGTGGTCCTCGGCAACGCCTTCGGGGTCCCCGGGATCACCGTCGACACCCACTTCGGCCGGCTGGTGCGCCGCTTCAAGTGGACCGAGCAGGAGGACCCGGAGAAGGTCGAGGCGGAGATCTGCGCGATCTTCCCCAAGAGCGAGTGGACGATGCTGTCCCACCGCGTCGTCTTCCACGGCCGCCGCATCTGCCACGCCCGCAAGCCCGCCTGCGGCGCCTGCCCCATCGCCCCGCTCTGCCCGGCCTACGGGGAGGGCGAGACCGACCCGGAGAAGGCGAAGAAGCTCCTGAAGTACGAGAAGGGCGGCCAGCCGGGCCAGCGCCTGAGCCCGCCCCCGGACTACCCGGGCCTGCCCGCGCCGCCGCTGGGAGCCCGTACGGAGCCCTGAGCGCGGGGCGTGGCGGGCGGGGCGCGGGGCGCGGCGGGGGCGCGCGGCGCCCGGCCCCCGCGCCCCCGCCGGAACGAATCGGGAACCGGACCGCGTTCAGCGGTGTGGGAGACGGTGTTGCCAGAGGAAAGCCGACAGAGGAACGCGGACAGGGGTGCCCATGACGCGCGGTACGCAGGACGAGACCACGGCAGCCGCCCGCGAGGGGGACGGCCTGGCCCTCACGACGGCCGGCCTGCCCTCCTGGCTCGAGCCCGTCGTGGCGGCCGCCCGGACCGTCCGGCCGCGCCAGCTCAGCCGCTTCCTGCCCCCGGAGGACGGCCGGGGCCGCCAGTCCGCCGTGCTCGTCCTCTTCGGCGAGGGGCCGCGCGGCCCCGAGCTGCTGCTCCAGGAGCGCGCGGGCAGCCTCCGCTCGCACGCCGGGCAGCCCTCCTTCCCCGGCGGCGCCCTCGACCCGGAGGACGGCGACCCGCACACCACCGGCCCGCTGCGCGCCGCCCTGCGCGAGGCGGAGGAGGAGACCGGGCTGGACCCGTCCGGCGTCCAGCTCTTCGGGGTGCTGCCGCGCCTCTACATCCCGGTCAGCGAGTTCGTGGTGACCCCGGTGCTCGGCTGGTGGCGCGAGCCCTCGCCGGTCGGCGCGGTGGACCCGGCGGAGACGGCCCGGGTCTTCACGGTGCCCGTGGCGGATCTCACGGACCCCGCCCACCGGGTCACCGTGGTCCACCCGCGCGGGCACGAAGGGCCCGGATTCACCGTGGAATCGGCCCTGGTCTGGGGCTTCACCGCCGGCGTCATCGACCGGATCCTGCACTTCTCGGGCTGGGAGCGACCGTGGGACCGCTCACGTCACGTCCCGCTCGACTGGCACGCATGAGACGGTGGCCCACGTGAACGTGCTGGACATCCTGTTGCTGGTCGCCGCCGTGTGGTTCGCGATCGTCGGCTACCGCCAGGGGTTCGTCGTCGGCATCCTGTCGGTGATCGGCTTCCTGGGCGGTGGCCTCATCGCCGTGTCCCTGCTGCCCCTGATCTGGGACCGCGTGACCGACAACGGCACCCAGGTGTCCACCACCGTGGTGGTGATCGCGGTCGTGGTCATCATCATCTGCGCCTCCATCGGCCAGGCGCTGACCACGCACCTGGGCAACCGGCTCAGACGCCACATCACCTGGTCGCCCGCCCGCGCGCTCGACGCGACCGGCGGCGCCCTGGTCAACGTCGTCGCCATGCTGCTCGTGGCCTGGCTGATCGGCTCGGCCCTGGCCGGGACCTCGCTGCCCACCCTGGGCAAGGAGGTGCGCAACTCCAAGGTGCTCCTCGGCGTTTCGCGGGTGCTGCCCGCCCAGGCGAACACCTGGTTCTCGGACTTCAGCTCCACCCTCGCCCGCAACGGCTTCCCGCAGGTCTTCAGCCCGTTCTCGAACGAGCCGATCACCGAGGTGAAGGCCCCCGACCCGGCCCTCGCCCGCAGCGCGGTCGCCCAGCAGGCCAAGCTCTCGATCGTGAAGGTCGTCGGCACCGCGCCCAGTTGCAGCAAGGTCCTGGAGGGCACCGGCTTCGTCTTCGCGCCGGGCAAGGTCATGACCAACGCCCACGTCGTCGGCGGGGTCGTCGAGCCGACGGTGCAGATCGGCGGCGAGGGCAAGCTCTACGACGGCAAGGTCGTGCTCTACGACTGGGAGCGCGACATCGCCGTCCTCGACGTGCCCAAGCTGAAGGCCCCGGCGCTGGAGTTCACCGACAAGGACGCGACGAGCAGCAGCGACGCGATCGTCGCCGGCTTCCCGGAGAACGGCTCCTACGACGTCCGCGCGGCCCGCGTCCGCGGCCGGATCAACGCCAACGGCCCGGACATCTACCACCGGGGCACCGTCCGCCGTGACGTGTACTCGCTGTACGCGACCGTCCGCCAGGGCAACTCCGGCGGCCCGCTGCTGACGCCCGAGGGCAAGGTGTACGGGGTCGTCTTCGCGAAGTCGCTCGACGACCCGAACACCGGCTACGCCCTGACGGGTGACGAGATCCGCGACGACATCCGCGTCGGGAAGACCGCCGAGCGCCGGGCGGACACCCAGGGCTGCGCCCTCTGACCCGCCGGTACGCGAGCGCGTACCGGCCGGCGGGGCCGCTCCCGGACGGGGGTCCTACATGCGTGGATGGCGCAGCCGCGCCGAGACCCAGCGGGCGCGGCGGCGGAGGATGCGCGGAATCCCGAGCCGGGGGTCGTGGTCGTCCCGGCCGGTCCTGTCGTGCGTGCCCGGCACCCTGGCCGAGCGGCGTTCGCGTGCGGTGTCACCGTGGTCGTGCGTCCAGCCCATACAACGAGCTGTGCCCGGGGTCCAAGGTCCGTAATCCCGTCCGGGGCGGCCAATTGGCCTATGCGCCGGGCAATTGAATGACCGTAGGACCACCGTACGAGTGACCGGACGGCCCGTCAGGCGGGTTTGCCCCGGGCCCCTGCGACGGTTCGTCAGCGGTCGGGTTCGGGGTCCTTCAGCCAGTTCAGCAGCTCGGTGGTGAAGCCGTCCGGGTCCTCCTCGTGCGGGAAGTGCCCCAGGCCGTCGAAGAGCCGCCAGCGGTACGGGGCTTCGACGTACTCCCCGGAACCGGCCGAGCTGCGGGTGCGCATCACCGGGTCCAGCGAGCCGTGCAGGTGCAGCGTGGGCACCCGTACGGGCCGCTTCATCCGGCGGTAGAACTGGAGCCCGTCCGGGCGGGCCATCGAGCGCATCATCCAGCGGTAGGGCTCGACGGAGCAGTGCGCGGTGGACGGGATGCACATCGCCCGCCGGTACACGTCCAGATCGGCGTCCTCCGGGAGCAGCGGCCCGGACCAGTCGCGGATCAGCTCCGCGACGAGGGCCCCGTCGTCGGCGACGAGCTGCCGCTCGGGGATGAACGGCCGCTGGAACCCCCAGATGTGGGAACTCGCCCGGGTCTGGCCGAAGTCGGCCATCATCGCCGAGCGCCAGCGACGCGGGTGCGGCATGGAGGAGACGACCAGCCGGCGCACCAGCTTGGGCCGCATCACGGCCGCCGTCCAGGCGAGGTAGCCGCCCAGGTCGTGCCCGACGAGGGCGGCGTCCGGTTCGCCGAGGGAGCGCACGACCCCGGTGATGTCCAGGGCCAGGTTCGCAGGGTCGTAGCCGCGCGGGGTGCGGTCGCTGCCGCCCACCCCGCGCAGATCCATGGCCACCGCCCGGTACCCGGCGTCCGCGAGGGCGGCCAGCTGGTGCCGCCAGGTCCACCAGAACTGCGGGAAGCCGTGCAGGAGCAGCACCAGCGGCCCGTCACCGGCCTCCGCGACGTGGAAGCGGGCGCCGTTGGCGGCGACGTCCCGGTGCGTCACCGCCCGCCCGCCGGGCAGGTCGAGCCGTACCGCCGTGGCGGCGGTGGGCGGAGTGCCGGAGTCGGCCGAGGGCGCTGTCATGAGGACGAGCGTGCCACACCCACAGCCTGGTCACTCACCGGCCGCGGGTGCGGCTTGACGGTTCCCACCAGCGCGGCGGTCTGCTTGACGGAGTCCATGGTCTTCACCGGCGGCTTGATCTTCTTGAACTTCGTCACCGCCAGGAGCCCGACGAGGCCCGCGAGCAGCCAGAACGCGCCGCCGACGATGAGGAAGGACCAGGCCAGGCCGAGACCGAGATTGTGGATGCCGTAGGCCGCGGCGAAACTCAGTACGGGGAGGGAGAAGAGCAGGAGCACGCCCGCCGCGATGGCGGCGCCGCTGCCGATGCCCGCGCGCTTGACGTCCTGCTTGATCTCGACCTTGGCGAGGGCGATCTCGTCGTGCACCAGGGCGGACATCTCGGCGGTGGCCGCGGCGACCAGCTGGCCGAGTGTGCGCTCGGCTCCCGGAGCCCCTTGGTCCACTGCGCTCATCTCTGTCTCCCTCTGTCGTCGTCTGCCGGCGGCTGTCCTCCGTCGTCCCTCAGATCATGCCGGACGGTCGGCGCCGGCGCTGGACCCGCCCGCCGGTTCTCCGGCGGCCGGGTTCGCGTCCGAGCCCCGCGCGAGGGCCACGGCCGCGGCCCTGCGGCGGTGTTCGGCGGCCTTCTCCTCGTGGATCCGAGCCATCCGCAGGTGGTAGTCCGGGTTGTCCTGCTCGTAGACGTCGGGGATCCCGTCGAGGTCCTCGTCGCGCTCCTCGGCCTCCGTCAGGGCCCGGTACGTGCGGTTGCGGAGCTTGAGCATGACGCTCGCGACGATCGCCGCGACGAGGGAGCCGATGAGTACGGCGGCCTTGACCTCGTCGGTGAGGACCTCGTCGCCGGCGAAGGCGAGTTCGCCGATCAGCAGGGAGACGGTGAAGCCGATGCCGGCGAGGGAGGCCACGGCGAGCACGTCGGGCCAGGCGAGGTCCTCGTTGAGCTCGGCCCGGGTGAAGCGGGCGGCCAGCCAGGTGCCGCCGACGATGCCGACGGCCTTGCCGACGACGAGGCCGAGCACCACGCCGAGGGTCTCGGGGCGGGTGAAGACCTGTGCGATGGATTCGTCCGAAAGGGAGACCCCGGCGGAGAAGAGGGCGAAGAGCGGAACCGCCAGCCCGGCGGACAGGGGGCGCACCAGGTGCTCGATGTGCTCGCCGGGGGAGTGTTCCTCGCCGTCCCGGCGGGTGCAGCGGAGCATCAGGCCCATGGCCACGCCGGCGATGGTGGCGTGGACGCCGCTGTTGTACATCAGGCCCCAGATGACCAGGGCGAGGGGGACGTAGACGTACCAGCCGCGGACGCCGGCGCGCAGCAGGAACCAGAAGAGGACCAGGCCCGCGACGGCGCCGCCGAGGGCGGCGAAGTTCAGGTCGCTGGTGAAGAACACCGCGATGATCAGGATGGCGAACAGGTCGTCAACCACGGCCAGCGTCAGCAGGAAGGCGCGCAGCGCGGAGGGCAGTGAGGTGCCGATGACCGCGAGGACGGCGAGGGCGAAGGCGATGTCGGTGGCGGTCGGGACGGCCCAGCCGGAGGTGGAGCCGTTCCCCAGGGTGTTGACCAGCAGGTAGACGAGGGCGGGGACGGCCATGCCACATATCGCGGCGATCACCGGGAGGGCGGCCGCCTTGGGGTCGCGCAGGTCGCCCGCGACGAGTTCGCGCTTGAGCTCGATGCCGGCGACGAAGAAGAAGACCGCGAGGAGTCCGTCGGCCGCCCAGTGCTGGAGGGAGAGGTCCAGGCCGAGGGCGGCGGGGCCGATGTGGAAGGACCGGACGGTGTCGTAGCTCGCGGAGACGGCGGGGATGTTCGCCCACAGGAGGGCGGCGATCGCGGCCACCAGCAGCAGCACGCCGCCGACGGTCTCCGTGCGCAGGGCGTCCGCGACGAAGCGGCGCTCGGGCAGGGAGAGGCGGCCGAGCAGTTTGCGGCGGGGGGTGGGCGTTGCCACGGAGGAACCTCCGGTCGGTCGACGGCATGACACATGCAGTTGCCGACCAGACTTCCCGGCGCACCCTGAGACTTAGAACGTCACATCTTGACGCTTTTCATATTTTACAGGGTCCGTCTTACAGGGCCCGTTCGGTCGTATCGGGCGATCTTCACCTTAAACGCGCGGGGGGCGTCCGGCGCGTTGTGCGCCGGACGCCCCCAGGGCTCGGACGGCCCGTGGCCGGCCGGTGCTCAGTCCTCGTCGGAGGAGCTGGGCAGCTTCGTCTGGATCAGGTCCATCACCGAGGAATCCGCCAGCGTGGTGACGTCGCCGACCGCGCGGTTCTCCGCAACGTCACGCAGCAGACGGCGCATGATCTTGCCGGAGCGGGTCTTCGGGAGCTCCGCCACCGGCAGGATCCGCTTGGGCTTGGCGATCGGGCCGAGGGTGGTGCCGACGTGGTTGCGCAGCTCGGCGACCAGGCCCTCGGTCTCCGAGGCGGTGCCGCGCAGGATCACGAACGCCACGATGGCCTGCCCCGTCGTCTCGTCGGCCGCGCCGACCACCGCCGCCTCGGCGACGGAGGGGTGCGAGACGAGCGCCGACTCCACCTCGGTGGTGGAGATGTTGTGGCCCGAGACGAGCATGACGTCGTCGACCCGGCCGAGCAGCCAGATGTCGCCGTCGTCGTCCTTCTTGGCGCCGTCGCCCGCGAAGTACTTGCCCTCGAAGCGCGACCAGTAGGTGTCGATGAACCGCTGGTCGTCACCCCAGATGGTGCGCAGCATCGACGGCCACGGCTCGGTGAGCACCAGGTAGCCGCCACCGCCGTCGGGGACCTCGTTGGCCTCGTCGTCCACCACGGTGGCCGAGATGCCGGGCAGCGCGCGCTGCGCCGAGCCGGGCTTGGTCGCGGTGACGCCCGGCAGCGGGGAGATCATCATGGCGCCGGTCTCGGTCTGCCACCACGTGTCCACGATCGGGCAGCGGTCGCCGCCGATGTGCTTGCGGTACCAGATCCAGGCCTCGGGGTTGATCGGCTCGCCGACCGAGCCCAGCACGCGCAGGCTCGACAGGTCGAACTTCGCGGGGATGTCGTCGCCCCACTTCATGAACGTACGGATCGCCGTGGGCGCGGTGTAGAGGATGGTGACGCCGTACTTCTGCACGACCTCCCAGAACCGGCCCTGGTGCGGGGTGTCCGGCGTGCCCTCGTACATGACCTGGGTGGCACCGTTGGCGAGCGGGCCGTAGACGATGTACGAGTGCCCGGTGACCCAGCCGATGTCGGCGGTACACCAGTAGACGTCGGTCTCCGGCTTGAGGTCGAAGACGGCGTGGTGGGTGTACGCGGCCTGCGTGAGGTAGCCGCCCGAGGTGTGCAGGATGCCCTTCGGCTTACCCGTGGTGCCCGAGGTGTAGAGGATGAACAGCGGGTGCTCGGCGTCGAAGGCCTGCGGGGTGTGCTCCGTGGACTGCCGGCCGACCACGTCGTGCCACCAGACGTCACGGCCCTCGGTGAAGGCGGTGTCCTGGCCGGTACGGCGCACGACGAGGACGTGCTCGACCTGCGGGCACTTGGTGACGGCCTCGTCGATGGCGGGCTTGAGGGCGCTGGGCTTGCCGCGGCGGTAGCCGCCGTCGGCGGTGATCACCAGCTTGGCGTCGGCGTCCTGGATGCGGGAGGCGACGGCGTCGGCGGAGAAGCCGCCGAAGACCACCGAGTGCGCGGCGCCGACGCGGGCGCACGCGAGCATCGCGACGACCGCCTCGGGGATCATCGGCAGGTAGACGGCGACCCGGTCGCCCGCCCGGACACCGAGCTCGGTGAGGGCGTTGGCGGCCTGGGACACCTCGTCCTTGAGCTGGGCGTAGGTGATCGAGCGGCTGTCGCCGGGCTCGCCCTCGAAGTGGAGGGCGACGCGGTCGCCGTTGCCGGCCTCCACGTGCCGGTCCACGCAGTTGTACGCGACGTTGAGCTTGCCGTCGGCGAACCACTTCGCGAAGGGCGGGTTGCTCCAGTCGAGCGTCTGGGTGGGCTCGGTGTCCCAGCTCAGCCGGCGCGCCTGCTCGGCCCAGAAGCCCAGCCGGTCCTCGGCGGCCTGTGCGTACGCCGCCTCGGTCACGTTGGCGGCGGTGGCCAGATCGGCGGGCGGCGCGAACCGCCGCTCCTCCTTGAGCAGGTTGGCCAGGCTGTCAGTGCTCACGACATCTCCCTTTCCCAGAGTTTCCGTTGTCCCCGGGCATAGCTGTGTCTCCGGGCATAGCTCATCAGTCGGATGCCCAGGTGACAAGGGGTAGCCGAAAATTGGTTTAGACCTATATCACGACCGGGAGGGTCGCGGCGCAGGTCCGGGAGCACGTCCACGGCGTACGAATGGCCCCTTCCCGCCTGCAGGGTGCGGGAAGGGGCCAACAGCTTGCACGGATACGGGAGGCTATCGGTTCGGGCCTGTCGTGGATCACACGCTCTGGCCGACGCTGTCGAAAACCCGACAGTCGAAGAAGTCCTCTCCTTCGGACAGCAGATAGGCCTGCGCCTCACCCACGTGGAAGTACATCCCGTGCAGCTCCAGCGTGCCCTCCGCGAGCCGGCGGGCCACCGATTCGTGGGCCCGCAGGTGCTCCAGCTGCTGCACCACGTTGGTCAGGCAGAGCTGTTCCACGGCGTCGGCCGGGAGCCGCCCGGCGATCCGGGCCCAGGCGTGGTGCCGGCTGCCCATCCGCTTCAGGCTGGGCAGGCCGTGCCGCAGCCAGCGGGTCAGCGGGGTCACCGGCGCTTCCGGGTGGGAGTTCAGCAGGGCCTGCATGGCCCCGCAGCCCGAGTGCCCGCACACCGTGATGCTGGCGACCTTGAGCACGTCCACGGCGTACTCGATCGCCGCGGCCACCGAGTCGTCCGTGGCCTCGGCCCCGGGCAGCGGGACGAGGTTGCCCACGTTGCGGACGGTGAAGAGGTCACCCGGACCGCTCGCCGTGATCATGCTGGTGACCAGGCGGGAGTCCGCGCAGGTCAGGAAGAGCTGCGAAGGCCGCTGCCCCTCGCGGGCCAGCCGGGCCAGCTCGTCCCGGACGTGCGGGGCGGTGTCCCGCTGGAAGGCGCTGATCCCGCTGGCCAGTTGGCCGGCTCCGCGCCGGCGGGACGCCGTCTCGGCGGCCGGGACCCCGGACGCGCTGGGGATCGTACGCGCGACCGTGCCGCCGGGGCCCGCCGCGACGGCGGGGGCGTGGGCCGCGCGGTGGTCGCAGTGGTTCTGCCACGGCGTCCAGGGACGGCAGCAGTGGTGCGCCCCGCGCCCGGAGTCGGTCCGGTGGTGCCCGCCGCCCGCACCGGAGCCCGCGTCCGCGGCGGTGGGCGAGGCCGCGTCCGTGTCCGCTTCGGCTTCCGTGTCCGCGTCCGGACCGGTGCCCGCGAGGGCCCGTCCGCCGCGGCCGGTGAGCTCCAGCGAACCGCCGTGCGCCAGATGCGAGTTCTGCCAGTCGTGCAGGGCCTCGTAGGCGGCGTGGTCCATGAACGAGCCGTCCAGTTCGACCACCACGTGCCCGCCGTGCGGGACCTGGCCCAGCACCCTGCTCAGCCGGGGGACGGCCAGGAAGGTCAACTGGCCGCGGGCGCAGACCTCGTGTACGCCGTCCCGTTCGGTCAGTGTGATCCGGGTCCGGGTCAGCCGGCGCAGGGCCAGCGCCACGGCGACCGCGATCCCGACGGCCACGCCCTCCAGCACTCCGCCCAGCACCACCGCGACGATGGTCGTCGCGTAGACCAGCACCTCCCCGTGCCGGCTGATCGTGCGCAGGTGCGTGATGCTGACCATCTGCACTCCGACGGCCATGACCAGGGCGGCCAGCGCGGCGAGCGGGATGAGGTCGAGGACGGGCACGAGCAGCCCGGCCGCGAGCACCACCCACAGCCCGTGGAACATGGCTGATTTTCGGCTGACGGCACCCGACTTCACATTGGCCACGCTGCGCACGGCCACGCCAGTGATGGGCAGTCCGCCCAGCATGCCGGAGACGATGTTCGCCGCGCCCTGGCCGCGGAGTTCGCGGTCGAGGTCGGCGCGGGGCGGGCGGTTGTCGGTACCGCGCTCGGCGGCGATCAGCTTGTCGGTGGCGACCGAGGACAGCAGGGACTCCACGCTGCCGACCAGGGTGATGGTCAGGACGGCGGCGATCAGGCCGAGCACCGGCCCCTCGGGCAGTTCGGGCAGGGCGTGGCTGCGCCACGACGGCAGGTCCACCCGGGGCAGGCTGAGCCCGGCCAGTGCCGCGAAGGCGGTGGCGGTGGCGACGGCCGCGAGCGCGGCGGGCACCTTGCGCAGGGCGCGGCCCACCCTCCCGGGCAGTCTGCCCCAGCCCAGCAGGACGCACAGCGTCAGGGCGCTCACCCCGAGGGCTGCGGGATGGGGGTGCGCCAACTGGGCCGGCAGCCCGAGCACGTTGGCCACGGCGGAGCTCTGCGGACTGCCGCCGAGCACGATGTGCAGCTGGGCCAGGGCGATGGTGACGCCGATGCCGGCGAGCATCCCGTGCACGATCGCCGGGCTCACCATGAGCGCCGACCGGGCGGTCCGCAGGAGGGCGAGCCCGAGCTGGCAGACGCCGGCGAGGACGGTGATGGCGCAGGTGGTGCGCCAGCCGTAGCGCTGGATCAACTCGGCTGTCACCACGGTGAGTCCGGCCGCCGGGCCGCTCACCTGGAGGGGGGCTCCGCCGAACCGGCCGGCCACGATCCCGCCCACGGCCGCGGCCACCAGCCCTGCCTGGAGCGGGGCTCCGGTGGCGAGCGCGATGCCGAGGGAGAGCGGGAGGGCGATCAGGAAGACGGCGGCGGACGCGGACAGGTCGGCGGGGAGGTCCTGGAGCGGACTTCGCTTCCGCGGGCCGGCCGCGGCTGGGGACGGGGGCGGGGCCGGGGTCGGTTCCGGGGTGGGGGCTGGGGTGGTGGCTGTCATGGGTTCCCGTCTCCTCTGAGGAGGGATGAAGCGGCGGGAGTCTCAACACTCGGTAAATGAACGGTAATGGAGAGTAAAGGGCTGTGGGGGGTAATGCGGGCAAATGGCCTAGGAATTAGCACTCAAGGGTGAATAAGTATTTTGTCTGGCTTGTCACACCTTCCTAAAACACGACCGCATGGGACGTTCCATCGCGAAAGGTCCCGCGATGGAACTGCGAGGGAGAGGTGTGCGGATGATCGCCGCCACGAAGAAGATCGCCGGCGGCCTGGTCGCCACGGCCCTGGTCCTGTGCGCCGCCGGGTGCAGCGGTTCCGGCCCGGCCAAGCCCGGGGCGCCCGGTGGCCAGAGCGCGAAGAAGGGCCCCGCCGCCCCGGACGCTCCCGGCAGCCTCAACCGCCTCATCGGCGACGGTTCGACGGCCTACACCGGCTCGCAGCCCAACGTGCAGGTGCCGAAGAAGCTGAAGCCGGGTGAGAAGCCCCCGCAGTTCGTGGTGTTCTCGTGGGACGGCGCGGGCGAGGACAGCCAGAAGCTCTTCTCGCACTTCCGCGAGGTGGGCAAGCAGTACAACGCCCGGATGACGTACTTCCTCAGCGGGGTGTACCTGCTGCCGGAGGAGAAGCGCTCCCTCTACACGGCGCCGCAGCACTCCCCGGGCCTCTCCGACATCGGCTTCGGCGACCTCCAGGGCATCAAGGACACCGCCACCCAGGTCCGCGCCGCCTGGCTGGAGGGCAACGAGATCGGCACCCACTTCAACGGCCACTTCTGCGGCCCCGAGGGCGGCGTCGGCACCTGGTCGGTGGCGGAGTGGAAGAGCGAGATCAACCAGGCCAAGTCGTTCGTCAAGAACTGGAAGACGAACGCGGGCCTGAAGAACATGGCCCCGCTCCCCTTCGACTACGACAAGGAGCTGATCGGGGCCCGCACCCCCTGCCTCGAAGGCCAGAAGAACTTCATGCTGGCGGCCAAGGACATGGGGTTCCGCTACGACTCCAGCGGCATCAGCAAGCAGATCTGGCCCAAGAAGACGGACGGGCTCTGGGACCTGCCGCTCCAGCTGGTGCCCATGCCGGGGCGCGCCTTCGACACGCTGAGCATGGACTACAACTACATGGTCAACCAGTCCGGGACGACCACGCAGGGCGATCCCGCGCAGCACCAGTACTGGGGCGACCAGATGCGCGACGGCCTGCGGCAGGCCTTCGACCGGGCCTACCAGGGCAACCGCGCACCGCTGATCATCGGCAACCACTTCGAGTCGTGGAACGGCGGCACCTACATGCGGGCCGTCGAGGAGTCCATCAAGGACATGTGCACCAAGCCGGAGGTGCGGTGCGTGCCCTTCCGCGAGCTGGCCGACTGGCTGGACGCCCAGAACCCGAAGACGCTGGAGTGGATGCGCACCCTCGACGTCGGCGAGGCGCCCAAGGAGGGCTGGACGAAGTTCCTCACCGCGGGGCCGCCGGCGCCTCCGGCCGCCCCGCCGGGCGCGGACAAGGTCAAGCCGGCTGAGGAGCGGGCAGCGGAGCAGGGCGAGGGCTGACCAGGGCCTCGTGGAGGACGAAGGCGGGGTCGACCTGTTCCGCCAGGTCGACCCCGGTCTTGGCGTTCCCCCAGCTCTCGGCGTTGCGCAGGTGGAAGTGCACCATCTGCTCGGTGTACCTGCTCCAGTCGCGGTGCGCGTAGGAGTCCTCCGCCGCGTCCTGGAGCGCCTGGAGGGCGAGCCGGTTGCCGGCCTCCAGCAGTTCGAACGCGGCCGGGCGGCCGCGCTCCATCGCGCGGACCCAGTCGGAATGCCCGAAGGTGACGAGCAGGTCGTCGCCCACCTCGTCCTGCAGGAACTCGATGTCCTCCGGTCCCTGCACCTTGTTGCCGACCACCTTGAGCACCACCCCGAAGTCCCGGGCGTACTCCTTGTACTGGCGGTAGACCGAGACGCCCTTGCGGGTCGGCTCGGCGACCAGGAAGGTCACGTCGAACCGGGTGAACATGCCGGACGCGAAGGAGTCGGACCCGGCCGTCATGTCGACGACCACGTACTCGTCCGGGCCGTCGACCAGGTGGTTGAGGCAGAGCTCGACCGCGCCGACCTTCGAGTGGTAGCAGGCCACGCCCAGGTCGGACTCGGTGAAGGGGCCCGTGGCCATCAGCCGTACGGAATCCCCGTCGTCGAGCGGCAGCGTGCGCGCGCAGGCCTCGTAGACCGGGTTGTCCTCGGTGATGCGCAGCAGGCGCGAGCCGGCGCCGGGCGGCGTGGTCTTGATCATGCTGTCGGCCGAGGCGATGCGCGGGTTGGAGCCGCGCAGGTACTCCTTGATCAGGGGCAGGTGCGCGCCCAGGGCGGGCAGCGCGGCGGCCTCTTCGTCGGTGAGCCCGAGGGCCGCCCCGAGGTGCTGGTTGATGTCGGCGTCCACCGCGACGACGGGCGCTTCATTGGCTGCGAGGTGGCGGATGAAGAGGGAGGACAGCGTCGTCTTGCCGCTGCCGCCCTTTCCCACGAAAGCGATCTTCATGTTCACCAAGCGTAGCCGCTCGGTAGCGCCGTGTGGTCAAGGTGAGTGAAGAAGACCACTCCAAGGAGGGGTCGGTGCTACGGGGGCGCAGTGCGTAGGCTCCCTACTTATGAGTAGCGCTTCTGACCCGCTGGCGGCCCTCGGATCCCTGCCGGGGGTCGCGGAGTCGGTGGATTCCGTACGCAAGGCCGTGGACCGCGTCTACGGGCACCGGGTGATGCGCCGGCGCAGCGGCGAGATCACCTCCGAGGCCGCCCTGCGCGGCGCCCGGGGCAGCGCGGCGCTGTCCGGTGCCGACTGGGCCCTGGAGGAGGTGCGCCGCCGGACCGACTTCGGGGCGCAGGACGAGGCGCGCACGGTGGGCGCCGCGCTGAGGCTGACGGCGGAGGCCGGGCAGCTGCTGAGCATCTGGCGCCAGTCGCCGCTGCGGGTGCTGGCGCGGCTGCACCTGGTGGCGTGCGGGGCGACGGCCCCGGCGTCGGCCGACGGGACCGCCGACGTCGTCGGCCGGCCGCGGCTGGCGGGCGAGCCGGTGGAGGAGCTCCTGGTGGACCTGCCGCTCCCGGACGCCGAGGAGGTCGCGGGGCGGCTGGACGGTCTGTCCCGGCTGGTCATCGCGGGCGGGTCGGCTCCGGCGCTGGTGACGGCCGCGGTGGTGCACGGGGAACTGCTGGCCCTGCGGCCCTTCGCCTCGTACAACGGGCTGGTGGCGCGGGCGGCCGAGCGGATCGTGCTGATCAACAGCGGGCTGGACCCGAAGGCGGTCTGCCCGGCGGAGGTCGGCCACGCGGAGCAGGGGGCGGAGGCCTACCTGAAGGCCTTCGAGGGTTACGTCTCCGGCACCGCGGAGGGGATGGCGCAGTGGATCGGGCACTGCGGCCGCTCGATCGAGCTCGGCGTCCGCGAGTCCACCGCGGTCTGCGAGGCGCTCCAGCGCGGCGCGGCCTGAGGCCGTTCCGGCCGGGCGCAGGGTTGCGGCGACACCGTCTTGCTCTGGTGTCGCCGCTGGCATTCCCGCCCAGTTACCAAGCGTCCTCGATGGTTGCCCATCAGGCCGGGAACTTTGCCCGTGGCCTGGTGCGGCTGGCCCGTAATCGACGGGTCGACGTCGCGTGGGTGCTCGGCGTTCATGCTTCGGTCCGTGGGCCTTACTGCGTTTTAAAGATGATCCTCTCGGATGTTCTTTGGTCTCGCGGGCCGTGACTCCTTTCTACTCCGCTTCGGTGCCGAGCGAAACCCCTGGCAGGATTCCTTTACTTTCCGGGGCGACCCGGGGCGAACCGGACAAGCCGTATCGCCCCAGGCCGGGAGGGTCCGGTCAGGCCGAGGCGGCGGAGATCCCCGCGCGCCGGCGGCTCGCGTACCAGACGAGACCGGCGGTGGCGGCGGCCGCTCCGATGGCCGCCGCCGCGACCAGGGCGGGCCGCGCGGGCATCGACAGCCCGGGCAGGCGCTGCTTCAGCCGCACCGGCCGGTTGAACACCAGGACCGGCCACTCCCGCGCGACGGCCTCGCGCCGCAGCGCACGGTCGGGGTTGACGGCGTGCGGGTGCCCCACGGCCTCCAGCATCGGTACGTCGGTGATCGAGTCGCTGTACGCGTAGCACCGCGCGAGGTCGTACCCCTCGGACTCGGCGAGCTCGCGGACGGCCTCGGCCTTCGTGGGGCCGTAGGCGTAGTACTCGATCTCCCCGGTGAAGCAGCCGTCCTCGCCGACCACCATGCGGGTGGCGACGATCCGGTCCGCGCCGAGCATCTCGCCGATCGGCTCGACGACTTCGGCACCGGAACTGGAGACGATCACCACGTCACGGCCGGCCGTGTGGTGGGCCTCGATGAGGGACGCGGCCTCGTCGTAGATGATCGGGTCGATCAGGTCGTGCAGGGCTTCGGCGACGATCTCCCGGACCTGCTGGACGTTCCACCCCTTGCAGAGGGCGGACAGGTACTCCCGCATCCGCTCCATCTGGTCGTGGTCGGCGCCGCCGGCCAGGAAGATGAACTGGGTGTAGGCCGTCCGCAGCACGGCGCGGCGGTTGATCAGGCCGCCCCGGTAGAAGGACTTGCTGAACGTCAGAGCGCTCGACTTCGCAATGACCGTCTTGTCCAGGTCGAAGAAGGCGGCGGTCCGAGGCAGCGAGTGCGGCAAGGGCTGATTTTCCACGAGCCGAGCATATGCGCCCACCATTCGGCGTAAGGTGTGGCGCGTGGGTTTGCCTGAGAAGGCTCTCGGGTACACCATGGAAGTCACGGATCGTTCGCGACCGTGCTAACCCGGTCTGGCTCCTCCCCCCCCGAGTCGGACCGTGGGGACGACCCCCGCTCTCCCCCCCGGCGGGGGTCGTCGCATGTCCGGACGCGGTTCGCGTCCCCTCCACCCGGTCCGCGGCGACCATCATCCCGGCCCTCCTTCATCGATGGGCCCGCCTGGCACAGGCCTGTACTCCTCCGAACTCGTGACGCTGCGTAGTGGTTCCGCAGCGCTGTGGAACTCACCTGATGGTGTGGCGAAGTTATTCACAGGCGTCTTCTTGTCCACAGTTTTCGAGCAAGATCCACTTCTTTTTCCGGATCCCTCCACCGTGATTCCAGCCGCGAAGTCCGCGGCTCGTGGATTTGCAGTGAGAAGGGGGCGGAGATCGTGGCTGGATCGAAGTCGTGTGAAGCGCAGGCACCTGCGGCACCCGTGGTGGCGGGCGGGGCAGGGAACGGCGGCCGCGCCGGAGGCGCCGGGCCCGGTGGCGGACGGCCGCTGATCATCACCGAGGACCCGGTGCTCCTCGACGACCTGCTGCGGCTGTGCGCCGCCGCGGGCGCAGAGCCGCACGTGCACCACGCGGTGCCGGAGCCGGCCACGGACGGGGCCGGGGCGCCCGGATGGGACTCCGCGCCCCTGGTGCTGATCGGGGACGACGCCGCCCGCCGGGTGCGCGGGGCGCCCCGCCGGGACGGGGTGCTGCTCGTCGGCCGGGACCTCGACGACCCCTCCGTGTGGCAGCGGGCGGTGGAGATCGGCGCCCAGGAGGTCCTGCGCCTGCCCGACGCCGAGAGCACGCTCGTCGACCGCATCGCCGATGTGGCGGAAGGCGCCGGCCGGCCCGCGCTGGCCGTCGGCGTGATCGGCGGCAGCGGCGGGGCCGGGGCCTCCACCCTCGCCTGCGCGCTCGCCCTCCGGGCGGCCAAGGGCGGCGAGCGCACCATCCTCATCGACGCCGACCCGCTCGGCGGGGGCATGGACGTCCTGCTCGGCGGCGAGAGCGCCGAAGGGCTGCGGTGGCCCGACTTCGCCGCTTCGCGCGGCCGCGTCGGGGCCGGGGCGCTGGAGGAGTCCCTGCCCGAGCTGCACGCGCTGCGGGTGCTGAGCTGGGACCGCGGGGAGCGGGTGGTGGTGCCGCCCGCCGCGATGCGGTCGGTCGTGGCCGCCGCCCGCAGGCGGGGCGGGGTCGTGGTGGTCGACCTGCCCCGCCGGGTGGACGAGGCCGTCGCGGAGGTGCTGGCCCAGCTGGACCTCGTGCTGCTGGTGGTGCCGGGCGAACTGCGCTCGGTGGCCGCGGCGGGGCGGGTCGCCGCCGCAGTGCGCATGGCGGCCCGGGACGTCCGCGTCGTCGTGCGGGGCCGCTGTCCCGAGGGGCTCGACGCCGAAGCCGTGGCGGGGCTGCTGGGGGCTCCGCTCGCCGGGGAGGTACCGGTCGAGGTGGGGCTTCCGGGGAGGGTCGCCGAGGGGGAACCGCCGGGTGCGCGGGGCACGCTGGCCCGCTTCTGCGACGGCTTCTGGCGGCGGGCGCTCGGCTCCGCCCAGGGGGTGCCCGCATGAGCGCCGTGCTGCTGGACGCGGTGCGCCAGCACCTCGCCGAGAGCGGGGCCGAGCCCACGCCCGCCCGGGTCGCCGCGGCCCTGCGGGCCCAGGGGCGGCTCCTCGGGGACGCGGAAGTGCTCGGGGTGGCAGCCGAGTTGCGCTCCGAACTGGTGGGCGCGGGGCCGCTGGAGCCGCTGCTCGCCGACCCCGCCGTCACCGACGTGCTGGTCGCCGCCCCGGACCGGGTGTGGGTGGACCGGGGCGCCGGGCTGGAGCTGACCCCGGTGGCCTTCGCCGACGCCGAGGCCGTGCGCAGGCTGGCCCAACGGCTGGCCGCCGTCGCGGGGAGGCGGCTCGACGACGCCCGGCCCTGGGTCGACGCCCGGCTGCCCGACGGCACCCGGCTGCACGCCGTGCTGCCTCCCGTGGCCGTCGGATCGGCGTGTCTGTCGCTGCGCGTGGTGCGGCCCAAGGCGTTCACGCTGGACGAGCTCGTCGCCGCCGGGACACTGCCGCCCGGCGGGCAGCGGCTGCTGCGGGCGATGGTCGAGGCCCGGTTGTCGTTCCTCGTCTCCGGCGGGACCGGGACGGGCAAGACCACCCTGCTCAGCGCCCTGCTCGGACTGGTCGGGCCGGGCGAGCGGATCGTCCTCGCCGAGGACTCCGCCGAGCTGCGCCCCGACCACCCCCACGTGGTGCGGCTGGAGACCCGGCCCGCGAACCAGGAGGGGGCCGGGCTCGTCACCCTCGCCGACCTCGTCCGCCAGGCCCTGCGGATGCGGCCCGACCGGCTGGTGGTCGGCGAGGTGCGGGGCGCGGAGGTGGCCGACCTGCTCGCCGCCCTGAACACCGGGCACGAAGGGGGCTGCGGGACGGTGCACGCCAATGCCGCGGGGCACGTGCCCGCCCGGCTGGAGGCCCTCGGGACGGCCGCCGGGCTCGACCGGGCCGCCCTGCACAGCCAGTTGGCGGCAGCGCTGACCCTGGTGGTCCACCTGGTGCGGGACCGGTCCGGGAGGCGGCGGGTGGCCGAGGTGCACGTGCTGGAGCGGGACCCGGCCGGGCTGGTGGTGACCGTGCCCGCGCTGCGGTGGGGGCCGCGCGGCTTCGTGCGGGAGGCCGGCTGGACACGGCTCGCCCCGCTGCTCGGGGGTGCGCGGTGAACGCCGGGGCGCTCGGGTCGGTGCCGGTGTTCGCCGGGGTGCTCTGCGCCGGGGCGGCGGCCTGGGGGCTGGCCGGGGGTGAGGGGCGGCCCCGGCGGGCCCGGCTGGTCCTGGCCGGGGGCGGACCGCTGGTTCCGGGCGGGCCGGCGCCCGGGCAGCGGCTGGCGGCCGCGCTGCGGGTACGGGCCGCGCGCTGGCGGGAGTGGGCCGGTCTGGCGGCCGGGGTGCTGGTCGCCGCGGCGGGCGGGTCGGCGATCCCGCTGGCGCTCGGCGCCGCCTCGGTGCCGCTGCTGCGGCGCTGGCTGCGGGCCAGGGAGCGGGAGCGGGCGCGCGCCGCCCGGGCCGCGGGGGTCGTGGAACTGTGCGGGGCCGTCGTGGGGGAGCTGCGGGCCGGCGCCCAGCCGGGCAGGGCGCTGACCGTGGCGATACGGCGTACCGCGGCCGGCCCCGGCGGTCCGGGGGCGGCGGAGACGGGGGTCCTGGCCGCAGCCGCGTTCGGCGGGGACGTGGCCGGGGCCCTGCACCAGGCGGCGCGGGAGCCCGGCGCGCGGGGACTGGCCGGGATGGCCGCCTGCTGGCGGGTATCGGTGGACGGGGGCGCGGGCCTCGCGGCCGGACTCGACCGGCTGGAAGGGGCGTTGCGGGCCGAGCGGGACCGGGAGGAGTCGCTGCGGGCCCAGCTCGCGGGGGCCAGGTCCACGACGGTGGTGCTCGCGCTGCTGCCGCTGGTGGGACTGCTGATGGGCACCGCGCTGGGCGCGGACCCGCTGCGGGTGCTGCTGCACTCCCCGGTCGGGTGGGGCTGCCTGCTCGCGGGCGGGCTGCTGGAGGCGCTGGGGCTGCTCTGGTGCCGGCGGATCGTCCGGACGGGGGAGCGGTGATGGACGGCTCGGCGGTCCACAGGCTGGGGACGGCGTTGTGCGCGGCGGCGCTGGTGTGGTGGCCGGTCTCGGCGGTGGTGGCGCGGCTGGGGCGGCGGGCGGTCCGGCGCAGGACGGCGGTGCTCTTCCGGGGCGGGCCGGTGCGGCGGGGCCCGTGGTGGGGGCCGGGGATCCGGGCCGCGGGTCCGTCCTGGGCGGGGCCGGCCGGGGCGCTGCTGGCGGGCTGGGTGCTGGTCGGCGGGGTGCCGGGGCTCCTCGTCGGGTGCGGGGCGGCGTTCGCGGCGTGGCGGCTGCTCGCGCGGGCCCGGCCGGCCGTCGGGCCGGACCTGGGGGAGGCACAGGCGCAGTTGCCGTTCGCGGCGGACCTGCTGGCGGCCTGTCTCGCGGCGGGGGCGGGGCCGGTGGAGGCGGCCGAGGTGGTCGGGGAGTCGCTGGGCGGCCCGGTCGGTGAGCGGCTGGCCCTCGCGGGGGCGGAGCTGCGGCTGGGCGGCGAACCGGGGGCGGCGTGGGGGAGGTTGGCGGAGATACCCGGGGCGCGGGGACTGGCGGAGTGCCTGGAGCGCGCCGCGCGGACCGGGGCGCCGGCCGCGGAGCCGGTCTCCCGTCTGGCGGCGGCCCTGAGGGCGGACCGCTCCCGGCGGGCGGGCGCCCGGGCGCAGCGGGCGGCGGTGCTCGTCACCGCTCCGGTGGGGCTGTGCTTCCTCCCCGCGTTCCTCGCGGTCGGCGTGGCGCCGGTGGTGATCGGAATGGCCTCGGGACTGCTGTCGCAGCGGTGACGCGAACCGTCCGGTGCGTCGGAAATCAAAACCTGAAATCAGATCAAGAACGTAATCCCACAGGAGGTTGTCATGAGGATCATCCGGAATCGGTTGCGGGCGGTGCTGAAGGGGCGTGGGGGAGATGCGGGAATGTCGACTTCGGAATACGCCATGGGCACCATCGCGGCCTGCGCGTTCGCGGCGGTCCTGTACAAGGTGGTGACGAGCGACGTGGTGTCGGCGGCACTCCAGTCGACGATCGGGAAGGCGCTCGATGCGCCCTTCTGAGCGAAAGCGGCCGGGAATCGGGGACCGCGGATATGTGACGGCCGAGGCCGCTGTGGTCATTCCGGCCCTGGTGCTGTTCGCGGCGCTGCTGGTGTGGGCGCTGATGGCGGCGGCCGCGCAGATCCGGTGTGTGGACGCCGCCCGGGCTGGTGCCCGGGTGGCGGCCCGGTCCGAGCCGGTGGCGGCGGCGGTGGCGGCGGCCCGGGAGGCCGCTCCGGCTGGGGCCGAGGTGGAGGTGGAGCGGTCCGGCGACCTGTGGCGGGTCCGGGTGGCCGCCCCGGCACCGGGGCCGGGCGGCCTGCCGGTACGGCTGGGGGCGCGGGCGGTGGCCCTGGCGGAGGACAGCGTGGGGCCGCCGTCATGAGCGGGTGTCGGCGCCGGCGGCGGGGTGCCGGGCGGGACCGCGGGGTCGCGACGGTGTGGGCCACCGTGGTGGCGGCGGTGCTGGTGGCCGTGTTCGGGGGCGTGCTGCTGCTCGGGCAGGCGGTGGTGGCCCGCCACCGGGCCGGCGCCGCGGCCGACCTGGCGGCCCTGGCAGCGGCCGCGAGCTGGGCGCACGGCCCCGAGCGGGCCTGTGCGGCGGCCCGGCGGGTGGCCGGGGCCCAGGGGGCGGTGGTGGCCGCCTGCGAGGTCGGCGGTGAGGTCGCCGAGGTCCGGGCGGGCGTCCGGGCCGGCCCCTTCACCCCCGAGGCCGCCGCCCGCGCGGGGCCACCCGCGGCCGCCCCCGCGGAGCCCGCCCCGCCCGGGCCCGACGCCCCGGGGCCTGCCGCTCGCGGGGGTCAGGGGGCCGCCGGGGAGGTGGGCCGGGCGGGGGTCAGGGGGCCGGGGAGAGGAGGCGGGTGAGGAGGCGTACGGCGCCGCGTTTGTGGAGGGGGTCGTTGCCGTTGCCGCATTTGGGGGACTGGATGCAGGAGGGGCAGCCCGCCTCGCACTCGCAGGCGGCGATGGCGTCCCGGGTGGCGGTCAGCCAGGCCCTCGCCGTCTGGAAACCCCGCTCGGCGAAGCCGGCGCCGCCCGGGTGGCCGTCGTACACGAAGACCGTGGGCAGCAGGGTGTCCGGATGCAGCGGGACGGAGACCCCGCCGATGTCCCAGCGGTCGCAGGTGGCGAACAGCGGGAGCAGGCCGATGGAGGCGTGCTCGGCGGCGTGCAGGGCGCCGCCGAGGATCTCCGGGGCGATCCGGGCCTCGTCCAGCTGCTCCTCGGTCACCGTCCACCACACGGCCCGGGTGCGCAGGGTGCGCGGCGGCAGGTCGAGCTTGGCCTCGCCGAGCACCTCGCCGGTGACCAGCTTGCGGCGCAGGTAGGAGACGACCTGGTTGGTGACCTCGACGGAGCCGAAGCAGAGCCGGGCCGCGCCCCAGGGGACCTCGGTCTCGGTCTCCAGGACGGAGATGGAGGTGGTGTCGCGGGCGGTGGTGGAGAAGGGCGGGTTCGCCTCCTCGACCAGGGCGGCGGAGTCCTCCAGGTCCAGGTGTTTCACCAGGTAGGTGCGGCCCTGGTGCAGGTGGACGGCACCGTCGTGGACGGCGGTGTGCGAGGCGGCCTCGTCGACGGTGCCCAGCAGCCGGCCGGTGGAGGCCTCCACGATCTGCACCGGGCGGCCCCCGCCGCCGCGGATGTCGGTCAGGTCCGAGGCCCGCTCCCGGCGGGTCCAGTGCCAGGCCGTGGCCCGCCGCCGCAACAGCTTCGCCGCCTCCAGCTGGGGCATGAGGCCGCGCGAGGCGGGGCCGAAGAGGTCCAGGTCGGCCTCGGTCAGCGGTAGCTCGGCGGCGGCCGCGCACAGGTGCGGGGCCAGGACGTACGGGTTGTCGGGGTCCAGCACGGTGGCTTCCACCGGCTGGCGGAACAGGGCCTCGGGGTGGTGGACCAGGTAGGTGTCCAGCGGGTCGTCCCGGGCGACCAGGATGGCCAGGGCGCCCTGCCCCGAGCGTCCGGCGCGCCCGGCCTGCTGCCACAGCGAGGCCCGGGTGCCCGGGTAGCCGGTGATCAGCACGGCGTCCAGGCCGGACACGTCGACGCCCAGCTCCAGGGCGGTGGTCGCGGCCAGTCCCAGCAGCTCCCCGGAGTGCAGGGCCCGCTCCAGGGCCCGGCGCTCCTCGGGCAGGTAGCCGCCGCGGTAGGCGGCGACCCGCCCGGGCAGGGACCGGTCCACCGCCGCGAGCCGCTCCTGGGCGATCACCGCGATCAGCTCGGCTCCGCGCCGGGAGCGGACGAAGGCCACGGTCCGCACGCCCTGGACGACCAGGTCGGTCAGCAGGTCGGCGGTCTCGGCGGTCGCGGTCCGGCGTACCGGGGCGCCCTTCTCGCCCTTGAGCTCGGTCAGCGGCGGCTCCCACAGGGCGAAGACGACCTCGCCGCGCGGGGAGGCGTCGTCAGTGATCTCGGTCACCGGCACGCCGGTCAGCCGGGACGCGGCGGCCGCGGGGTCGCTGGCGGTGGCGGAGGCCAGCAGGAAGACCGGTTCGGAACCGTAGCGGGCGCACAGTCGGCGCAGCCGCCGCAGGACCTGGGCGACGTGGGAGCCGAACACGCCGCGGTAGGTGTGGCACTCGTCGATGACGACGTAGCGCAGGGCCTTCAGGAAGGAGGACCAGCGGGGGTGGGAGGGCAGGATCCCCCGGTGCAGCATGTCGGGGTTGGTCAGCACGTAGTTGGCGTACTGGCGCACCCATTCGCGTTCCTCGACGGGGGTGTCCCCGTCGTACACGGCCGGGCGCACGGCGTTGCCCAGGGGTGCGGACAGCTCCCGGACGGCCCGCCGCTGGTCGGCGGCCAGAGCCTTGGTGGGAGCCAGGTAGAGGGCGGTCGCACCCCGCCCGTTCGGCGCCTGGGCGCCGTCCGCGAGGGCGGACAGCACGGGGGCCAGGTAGGCCAGGGACTTGCCGGAGGCGGTGCCGGTGGCGACGACCACGGACTCGCCGTCCAGGGCGTGCTCGGCGGCCGCGGCCTGGTGTTCCCACGGATGGTCGATCCCCGCGTCCCGGATCGCGGCTACGACATCCGTTCGGATGCGATGGGGCCAGACCGCATGACGGCCCTCCCGAGGGGGCAAGTGCTCCGTATGGGTGATGCGCGCAGCCCGGGAAGGCCCCCGTGACAGGCGGTCCAGGACCGTGCCGGGAGCGGGTCGTGGATCGGCGGGTGCCGTGGGCGGACCGGGGCGGTGAGTGTTGGCCATTGGAACCGAGTGTGTCACTGGCGTGCGGGACAATGGTCCCAAGGCGTCGTGCGCGCCTGCCGGTAAGTGATTGAATGCCATCGCGGCAGCCGATCCCCTCCCCTACCTTCGGGTGGGGAGGCCCCTGGGGGGCGCCGCTCGATAGCAAGGTGCTGGAGGATCCGTGGACCTGTCCCTGTCGACTCGCACTGTCGGCGACCGCACGGTCGTAGAGGTCGGTGGCGAGATTGATGTGTATACCGCGCCCAAGCTGCGCGAGCAGTTGGTGGAGTTGGTGAACGACGGCAGTTACCACCTGGTCGTCGACATGGAGCGAGTGGACTTCCTCGACTCCACCGGCCTCGGTGTGCTCGTGGGAGGCCTCAAGCGCGTGCGCGCGCACGAGGGCTCGCTGCGTCTGGTCTGCAACCAGGAGCGCATCCTGAAGATCTTCCGGATCACCGGTCTGACCAAGGTGTTCCCGATCCACACCTCGGTGGAGGACGCCGTCCAGGCCACCGACTGACGTAAGGCTCCCGACACCGAGGAGCCGTCGAGGAGCGGGGGTACCGGGCCACGGTTGGTCCGGGCCCCTGTGAAGGCACGCCCGTAGTCCGAGGGGGACGCACATGGCCACCGTTGAACTGCGCTTCAGCGCCCAGCCCGAACACGTCAGGACGGCCCGCCTCGTCGCGGCCGCCGTGGCGCGCCGGGCGGGGCTGGAGGAGGCCGTCCTCGACGAGGTCCGCCTCGCCGTGGGCGAGGCCTGTTCGCGTGCCGTCGGACTGCACCGCAGCAACGGCCTGACCGCGCCCGTGCGCGTCGTGCTGACCGAGGAGGAGAAGTCGTTCTCCATCGAGGTCGGCGACGAGGTGCCCGGGCCGGCCGGCGGTTCCGCGGAGTCGGTGCCGGGGATCGCCGCCGTCCTCGACCCGGACGCGGACGAGGAGGACGAGATGGGGCTCGCGGTGATCAGCGGGCTCGTCGACGACGTCTCGGTGACCAGTGGTGAATCGGGCGGAACGATCCGCATGAGCTGGCCCGTCGCCGGCGCTGCCGATCTTCCGTAACACCCCCCTCACCCTATTTTCCGATCTTCGGAAATTCCTCGGATCTTTACCAAGGCCCTGCTGAGCAGGGCCTTTTTCGTTTTCCCGGGAAAACTTCTAGATCGCTGATCGACCGTCAATGCCTTTGCCCCATTACCTCTTTCGGGGGTAATGGAGTGACGTGATCTATTGGTGAGGAGCAAGAGCGCGCCAATTCCGTTCCACGCCCACTGTTTTGATCAGGTCGCGCTCCCTACAATCCGTCCACATCTTGAGCTCATCACGTCAAGGAGGACGAATGACGGGGCTCTTCACCCCTATCGCGCCGGATCACGCCCATGATCTGGCAGCCGCAGTACTCACCGATGACAACAGAGTCATCGTGTTCGTCATCGCGGGCGTCGCGCTGGCCGCGCTCGTCGTCGCGCAGATCCTGGTCCGCCAGGTCCTCTCCGCCGACGAGGGCACCGACAGCATGAAGAGCATCGCGGCGGCCGTGCAGGAGGGCGCCAACGCCTACCTGGGCCGCCAGTTGCGCACCCTCGGCGTCTTCGCCGTGGTGGTCTTCTTCCTGCTCTTCCTGCTCCCCGCCGACGACTGGTCGCAGCGGGCCGGACGTTCCGCCTTCTTCCTCGTCGGCGCCATCTTCTCGGCCGTCACCGGCTACATCGGCATGCGCCTCGCGGTCCGCGCCAACGTCCGCGTCGCCGCGGCCGCCCGCGAGGCCACCCCCGCCGAGGGCGAACCCGCCAAGGACCTGACCGAGGTGGCCCACAAGGCGATGAAGATCGCCTTCCGTACCGGTGGCGTGGTCGGCATGTTCACGGTCGGTCTGGGCCTGTTCGGCGCGTCCTGCGTCGTCCTGGTCTACGCCGCCGACGCCCCCAAGGTCCTGGAGGGCTTCGGCCTGGGCGCCGCCCTGATCGCGATGTTCATGCGCGTGGGCGGCGGCATCTTCACCAAGGCCGCCGACGTCGGCGCCGACCTGGTCGGCAAGGTCGAGCAGGGCATTCCGGAGGACGATCCGCGCAATGCCGCGACCATCGCCGACAATGTGGGCGACAACGTCGGCGACTGCGCGGGGATGGCGGCCGACCTCTTCGAGTCCTACGCCGTCACCCTCGTGGCCGCGCTCATCCTCGGCAAGGCCGCCTTCGGCGACCTGGGCCTCGCCTTCCCGCTGATCGTGCCCGCCATCGGCGTGATCACCGCGATGATCGGCATCTTCGCGGTCGCCCCGCGCCGCGCCGACCGCAGCGGGATGACCGCGATCAACCGCGGCTTCTTCATCTCCGCCGTGATCTCCCTCGCGCTCGTGGCCGTCGCCGTCTACAGCTACCTGCCGGCCACCTACAAGGAGCTCGTCGGCGTCGAGGACGCCGCCATCTCCAACCACAGCGGGGACCCGCGCGTCCTGGCCGTGGTCGCCGTCGCCATCGGCATCGTGCTCGCGGCGCTGATCCAGCAGCTGACCGGCTACTTCACCGAGACCACCCGCCGTCCCGTCCGGGACATCGGCAAGTCCTCGCTGACCGGCCCCGCCACCGTGGTCCTCGCCGGCATCTCCGTCGGCCTGGAGTCCGCCGTCTACACGGCGCTCCTGATCGGTCTCGGCGTCTACGGCGCCTTCCTGCTCGGCGGCACGTCGATCATGCTGGCGCTCTTCGCGGTGGCCCTGGCCGGCACCGGCCTGCTGACCACCGTCGGCGTCATCGTCGCGATGGACACCTTCGGCCCCGTCTCCGACAACGCCCAGGGCATCGCCGAGATGTCCGGCGACGTCGAGGGCGCCGGCGCCCAGGTCCTCACCGACCTGGACGCGGTCGGCAACACCACCAAGGCCATCACCAAGGGCATCGCCATCGCCACCGCCGTGCTGGCCGCGGCCGCGCTCTTCGGCTCGTACAACGACGCCATCACCAACGCGGTCAAGGAAGTCGGCGCCAAGGCCGGCGAGATGAACCTCAGCCTCGACATCGCCCAGCCCAACAACCTGGTCGGCCTCCTCCTCGGCGCGGCCGTGGTGTTCCTGTTCTCGGGCCTGGCCATCAACGCCGTCTCCCGCTCCGCGGGCGCCGTCGTCTACGAGGTGCGCCGCCAGTTCCGCGAGCACCCCGGGATCATGGACTACTCGGAGAAGCCCGAGTACGGCCGCGTCGTCGACATCTGCACCAAGGACGCGCTGCGCGAGCTCGCCACGCCCGGTCTGCTCGCCGTGCTCACCCCGATCGCGGTCGGCTTCACCCTCGGCGTCGGCGCGCTCGGCTCCTTCCTGGCCGGCGCCATCGGCACCGGCACGCTGATGGCGGTCTTCCTCGCCAACTCCGGAGGCGCGTGGGACAACGCGAAGAAGCTCGTCGAGGACGGCCACCACGGCGGCAAGGGCAGCGAGGCCCACGCCGCGGTCGTCATCGGCGACACCGTCGGCGACCCGTTCAAGGACACCGCGGGCCCGGCCATCAACCCGCTGCTGAAGGTCATGAACCTGGTGGCCCTGCTGATCGCCCCCGCGGTCGTGCAGTTCAGCTACGGACCGGACACCAGCGCCATCGTCCGGGCCGTCGTCGCGGTGATCGCGCTCACGGTGATCGTCGCCGCGGTGTACGTCTCCAAGCGCCGCGGCATCGCCGTCGGCGAGGACGGCGGCAGCGCCAACGCCGAGCGGGTGGCCCAGCCGGCCGATCCGGCGGTGGTCTCCTGACGCTCCAGGGTCCCTGAGGCCGGCCTCGGAGGCCCCTGTGGGCCGGCCGGCTCGAAGATGCGCCCGAACGGCGGACGGGCGGCGCGGACTGACGCGCCGTCTGTCCGCCTTTGTGCGAGCCCTGATGGCGGACGTGTATCTTCCGGCCGAGAGCCTTCGAAGGGACCAATCCGGTGAACAAGAAGCTTGCGGCCGCGGTGTCCGGCGGTGCGGTACTGATGCTCGTCCTGTCCGGCTGCGGCGGCGGGGACGACGACGGCGACAACAAGGCCGGCGCCTGGGCCAAGAAGGTCTGCGACAAGTGGGAGCCCGAGCTCACCAAGATCAAGACGACCAACGACGAGCTGAAGCGGGTCGCGTCCACGAGCACCAAGCCCGAGGAGGTCCAGAAGACCGACTCGGCGGCCTTCCAGAACCTCTCCGACGCCTACAAGTCCATGGGCGGCGCCCTGACGTCGGCCGGTGAACCGCCCGTCAAGGACGGCAAGTCCGCGGCGGATTCCGTGGTCAAGAGCTACGACGAGATCTCCAAGAGGTACACCGACCTCAAGACGAAGATCGACGGACTCGACCCCAAGGACCAGAGCAAGTTCGCGGACGGCCTCCAGGGCGTCGCCGGCGGGCTCACCGAGGTCGCGGCCAACGAGACGGCCGCCAAGGAGAAGCTCAAGTCGACCGGCCTCAAGGTGATCTACAGCCAGAAGGGCTGCCAGGTCGCGACGCCCGGGAAGAGCTGAGCGCGCGCTGTGCGCCGCCCGCCCCGCGCACCCCCGCGCGGCGGGGGGCGCGACGGGCGGCCGGGATCCCGACCGGATCGGGCCACCCGCGGCGTTCCGGGGGCCCGCCGCCGGGGCTCGTACGGAATACCGACCCCAGCGGCCACAATGGTCCGGTGAGTACCACCAGCCTCCCCAAGCCCGACCACGCCGCCGAACTCCGCGAGGCGTTCCTCGCCGCCGGGTTCACCGCCGACGGACTGCTCGACCTGCTCGGCGCCCCCGCCTACGCGGCGCTGGCCCGCAGCGAGACGGTCCCCGCCCTGCGCGCCACCCGCGGAGCGGAGGACGGCGGGCTCGCGAGCCTGATCAGGCTGTTCCTGCTCCAGCAGCCGGAGCCGTACGTGCACACCGCCGCCGTGATGCCCGTGGAGGGCGCCATCGCCGACGGCTGGCTGCGCCGGGAGGGCGACGAGGTGCACGCGACCGTCGACGTGCGCCCGTACGGCGGCCCCGACGGCGAGGACTGGTTCATCGTCTCCGACCTCGGCTGCGCCGTCGGCGGCGCCGGGGGGATCGGCAGCCGCGAGGAGGGCGTCGTGCTCGGCGTCGGCGGCGCCTCCACCACCCTGGCCGGGATCACCGTGCCCATCGCTGTCGGCTCCGCCCTCGACCTCGGCACCGGCTCCGGCATCCAGGCGCTGCACGCCGCCCAGCACGCCACCCGGGTCACGGCCACCGACGTCAACCCGCGCGCCCTGGAATTCACCCGTCTGACGCTGGCGCTCTCCGGGGCGCCGGAGGCCGAACTGCTCGCGGGTTCGCTGTTCGAGCCCGTGGGCGACGCCGCGTACGACCTGATCGTGTCGAACCCGCCCTTCGTGATCTCGCCCGGCGCGCGGCTCACGTACCGGGACGGCGGCATGGGCGGCGACGACCTGTGCCGCACCCTGGTCCAGCAGGCCGGGGACCACCTCAACCCGGGCGGGTACGCGCAGTTCCTCGGCAACTGGCAGCACGTGGAGGGGGAGGACTGGCGCGACCGGGTCCGCTCCTGGGTGCCGCACGGCTGCGACGCGTGGATCGTGCAGCGTGACGTGCAGGACGTGACGCAGTACGCGGAGCTGTGGCTGCGCGACGCGGGCGACCACCGCACGGATCCGGCCGAGTACGCGGCCAGGTACGAGGACTGGCTCGACGAGTTCGAAGCCCGCAAGACCAAGGCGGTGGGCTTCGGCTGGATCACCCTGCGCCGTACGGACGCGGCCGAGCCCTCGATCGTGGTGGAGGAGTGGCCGCACTCGGTGGAGCAGCCGCTCGGCGATACGGTCCTCGCGCACTTCGCCCGCCAGGACTACCTGCGCGACCACGACGACGCGGCCCTGCTGGCGGGGTACTTCCAGCTGACCGCCGAGGTCGTGCAGGAGCAGGTCGGCGCGCCGGGCGCGGAGGACCCGGAGCACGTGGTGCTCCGGCAGAACCGGGGGATGCGCCGCGCCACCAAGGTGGACACGGTCGGCGCGGGCTTCGCCGGGGTGTGCGACGGCTCACTCAGCGCGGGCCGGATCCTGGACGCGATCGCACAGCTGGTGGAGGAGGACCCGGTCGTCCTGCGGGACCGGACCCCGGAGGCGATCCGGATGCTGGTCGAGCAGGGGTTCCTGGAGCCCGTGCAGGGCCCCGCCCAGTAGCCGGCGGCGGTCGGCGCCGTGATGTAACCCGGGGTTCGCCTGCCGTACCCCCTCGGGTGGCAGGCTCCCCCGCAGCGGGCGATCCGGGGGGACGCCCGAGCGGCCCGGGGGAAAAGGGGGAACGGCATGGAACGCGGTCCGGCGATCTTCGCGGCAGCCGTGTTCCTGCTGTTCGGGGCCGCTCTGCTGGTCTGGACGGGGGCGCGCGCCTGGCACCGGGCGCCGGTGGCCGAAGGCGTGCGCCCCGTCGTGGCCGTACCGCTGGCCGTACTGGCCGGAGCGGGCTCGCTGGCCCTCGGTATCTGGTGCCTCCAGCACATCTGAAGCGGCCCCCGGAGGCGGTCCGCCCCGGGTGAGAAACCCGACGTCGCGAGCGGTGCGGGGGCGGGGCCAGACGGCCCCCGAGCCACCCTGGCCGGTGACCGGGAGGGGCCCGGCGCGGCATCCGGGCGGCAGAAACGGCACTTGTCGGGTTACCGTTCGAGTGGCCGTTGCGGGCTTGTGCCGTTTGACACGGGGGCGGGTTGTACCGTCACACTCCGCAGCGTCGCCGTACCGCGACCGAGTGCCGACCGTGCCGACTGGAGAGAAGAGCCAAGTTGTCCCCGACTAGCGAGACCGCAAAGGGCGGCCGCCGACTCGTCATCGTCGAGTCCCCTGCCAAGGCGAAGACGATCAAGGGCTACCTCGGCCCGGGATACGTCGTCGAGGCGAGCGTCGGGCACATCCGCGACCTCCCGAACGGGGCCGCCGAGGTCCCCGACAAGTACACCGGCGAGGTCCGCCGCCTCGGCGTGGACGTCGAGCACGACTTCGCGCCGATCTACGTGGTCAACGCGGACAAGAAGGCGCAGGTCAGGAAGCTCAAGGACCTGCTCGCCGAGTCCGACGAACTCTTCCTCGCCACCGATGAGGACCGCGAGGGCGAAGCCATCGCGTGGCACCTGCAGGAAGTCCTCAAGCCCAAGGTCCCCGTCCACCGGATGGTCTTCCACGAGATCACCAAGGACGCGATCCGCGACGCCGTCGCCAACCCGCGCGAGCTGAACCAGCGCATGGTCGACGCCCAGGAGACCCGCCGCATCCTCGACCGCCTCTACGGCTACGAGGTCTCGCCGGTCCTGTGGAAGAAGGTCATGCCGCGGCTGTCGGCCGGCCGCGTCCAGTCCGTGGCCACCCGCCTCGTCGTCGAGCGGGAGCGCGAGCGCATCGCCTTCCGCTCCGCCGAGTACTGGGACCTGACCGGAACCTTCTCCACCGGCCGCGCCGGTGACGCCTCCGACCCGTCGACCCTGGTCGCCCGCCTGAACACGGTGGACGGCAAGCGCGTCGCGCAGGGCCGCGACTTCGGCTCGAACGGGCAGCTCAAGAGCGAGGTGCTGCACCTCGACGAGGCGAACGCCCGGGCCCTTGCCGCCGCGCTGGCCGAGACCTCGTTCGCCGTCCGCTCGGTCGAGTCCAAGCCGTACCGCCGCTCCCCGTACGCCCCCTTCCGTACGACGACGCTCCAGCAGGAGGCCTCGCGCAAGCTGGGCTTCGGTGCGAAGGCGACGATGCAGGTGGCGCAGAAGCTGTACGAGAACGGCTTCATCACGTACATGCGTACGGACTCCACCACGCTCTCCGACACCGCGGTGGCGGCGGCGCGGGCGCAGGTCACGCAGCTCTACGGGGCCGACTACCTGCCGGAGAAGCCGCGCGTCTACGCGGGCAAGGTCAAGAACGCGCAGGAGGCGCACGAGGCGATCCGGCCTTCGGGTGATCGTTTCCGCACCCCCGCCGAGACGGGTCTTACCGGCGACCAGTTCCGCCTGTACGAGCTCATCTGGAAGCGGACCGTCGCCTCCCAGATGAAGGACGCGACCGGCAACTCGGTGACCGTGAAGATCGGCGGCCGGGCCTCGGACGGTCGGGACGCCGAGTTCAGCGCCTCTGGCAAGACGATCACCTTCCACGGCTTCATGAAGGCGTACGTCGAGGGCGCGGACGACCCGAACGCCGAGCTCGACGACCGCGAGCGGCGGCTGCCGCAGGTCGCGGAGGGCGACGCGCTGACGGCCGAGGAGATCACGGCCGACGGCCACTCCACCAAGCCGCCGGCCCGCTACACCGAGGCCTCGCTGGTCAAGGAGCTGGAGGAGCGCGAGATCGGCCGCCCGTCGACGTACGCGTCGATCATCGGCACGATCCTCGACCGCGGCTACGTCTTCAAGAAGGGCACGGCCCTCGTCCCGTCCTTCCTGTCGTTCGCCGTGGTGAACCTGCTGGAGACCCACTTCGGCCGGCTCGTCGACTACGACTTCACCGCCAAGATGGAGGACGACCTCGACCGCATCGCGCGGGGCGAGGCCCAGTCCGTGCCGTGGCTGAAGCGGTTCTACTTCGGCTCCGAGGACGCCTCCGAGGTCGTACCGGCCGACGGCGACCACCTCGGCGGCCTGAAGGAGCTGGTCACGGACCTCGGCGCGATCGACGCCCGGGAGATCTCCTCCTTCCCCGTCGGCGACGGGATCGTGCTGCGCGTGGGCCGCTACGGCCCGTACGTGGAGCGCGGCGAGAAGGACGCGGAGGGCCACCAGCGGGCCGACGTGCCGGACGACCTGGCCCCGGACGAGCTGACGGTCGAGTACGCGCAGGAGCTGTTCGCGAAGCCGAGCGGCGAGTTCCAGCTGGGCGCCGACCCGGTCAGCGGCAACCAGATCGTCGCCAAGGACGGCCGCTACGGGCCGTACGTGACGGAGATCCTGCCCGAGGGCACGCCGAAGACCGGCAAGAACGCGGTCAAGCCGCGGACGGCCTCGCTGTTCAAGACGATGTCCCTGGACACCGTCACCCTCGACGACGCCCTGAAGCTGATGTCGCTGCCGCGCGTCGTCGGCACGGACGCGGAGGGCGTGGAGATCACCGCCCAGAACGGCCGCTACGGCCCGTACCTGAAGAAGGGCACGGACTCGCGCTCCCTGGAGACCGAGGACCAGCTGTTCTCGATCACCCTGGACGAAGCCCTGGCGATCTACGCCCAGCCGAAGCAGCGGGGCCGGGCCGCGGCCAAGCCGCCGCTGAAGGAACTGGGCACGGACCCGGTGAGCGAGAAGCCGGTGGTGGTCAAGGACGGCCGCTTCGGCCCGTACGTGACGGACGGCGAGACGAACGCGACGCTGCGGCGGGACGACGACGTCGAGACGATCACGCCGGAGCGGGGCTACGAGCTGCTCGCGGAGAAGCGGGCCAAGGGGCCGGCGAAGAAGACCGCGAAGAAGGCTCCCGCCAAGAAGGCTGCCGCCAAGAAGGCGCCGGCGAAGAAGGCGGCCGCCACGAAGACGGCGGCGGCCAAGAAGACGACGGCTGCCGCCAAGAAGACGACGGCTGCCGCCAAGAAGACGACGGCGGCGGCCGCGAAGAAGACGGCGGCGTCCGCCCCGGCGGACGAGTAACCGAAGCCGCCGGGGGGCGGGGCGGGGATACCGCTGCGCGGTGCTGCTCCCCGCCCCGCCCTCCGCCCGTTCCCTGGGGGCTCCGCCCCCAGACCCCCGCGCCTCAAACGGGCGCGGAGCGTCCGGTATCGGGGTCAGGGGCGGAGCCCCTGGGAACGGTGGAAGGGCGGGTAGGGGACCCGGCCCGCGCAGCGGCCCCGGGAGGTGGGTGGCGGGTCACACCCGGCGTCGTCCACAGGCCCCCGCAACGGCCAAGCGCAGCGGATAGGCTGGGCGGATGACGCGAGCCGAGCAGCCGACGGTCGTGACCGACTCCGATAACCCCACCTACGACGAAGCCCTGGCCGCGGACTCCCGCGAGCGAGCGGTGCGCGCCCTGCTGCGCACACCCGGGCTGCGCCGGCTGTGGAGCGCGCAGCTGGTGAGCGGCATCGGTGACGCCCTCGCCCTGCTGGTGCTGGTCCTGCTGACCCTCCAGGCGGCCGTCACCGCCGGCGCCGAGGGGCTGTTCGGCGGCGGCTACCGGGGCGCGGCCTTCGCCGTCGCCGCCGTCTTCGCCGTGCGCTTCCTCGCCACCGTCCTGTTCGGCGCGGTCCTGCTCGGCCCCCTGGCCCAGCTCACCGCTCCTGGAGGCAAGCTCGACCGCCGCTGGACGATGGTCGGTGCCGACGGGCTGCGGATCGGGCTGTTCGTCGTCGCCCCGCTGTGGCTCGACTGGATCCCCGCGCAGGCCACGATCGCGCTGCTGGCCACCGTGTTCGTCTCCGGCGGTGCCGAGCGGGTGTGGACGCTGGCCAAGGAGAGCGCCGCGCCCGCGCTGCTGCCCGCGCCGCCCCCGGAGGGGGCGACCGTACGGCCCCTGCCCGACCACCTCGACGCGCTGCGGCGGCTCTCGCTGCGCACCGCCTTCGCGGCGATGCCCGTGGCGGCCGCCGCGTTGCTCGCCGCGACCCTGATAGGGCGGGCGCTGGCCCTGGGCGTGGACTGGTTCGCCGCGAACCAGGCGGCGCTGGGCTCGTACGTGGCCGCCGGCCTGTTCGCCGCGTCCCTCTCGCTGCTGGTGCCGCTGACGCTGCCCGCCGTGAAGACCCCGAGGCCGCGTTCCCCGCTGGAGGGCCTGCGGGCCCCGCGGGCGGGGGAGAAGCCCGAGAAGGGCCGTACGGGCGCGCTCCGGCTGCTCGTGACGGCCTGCGCCGCCGTCGCGGGGGCTGTCGCCTTCGCCGCGTCCGTCTCCGTGCTGCACGCCTTCGACCTGGGCGGCGGCCCGTCCGCGGTCGCCCTGCTGGTGCTCGCCCTCGTCGGCGGTACCGCGCTGGGGATCCGCGCCGCGCAGGCCGGCAAGGTGCTGCCCGCGCTGTCGCGGCGCCGGCTGCTGGCCCTGGCCGTCGCCGTCGCCGGGCTGGCGCTGCTGCTGTCCGGGCTGGTCTCCGACACGGCCACCGTGCTGTTCCTGGCGCTGCTCGCCGGCACCGCCGCGGGCGTGGCGGCCAACACCGGGCACACCCTGCTCGACCAGGAGACCGAGGAGTTCCGCCGGGGCCGGGTCACCGAGCACCTGCAGGCCGTGGTCCGGGTGGCGGTCGCCCTCGGCGCGGTCTCCGCCCCGCTGGTGGCCGCGGCGATCGGCCCGCACCACGTCGGCGGGCCGTCCGGCCCCTGGTACGGCGGCGCCGGCTACGCGCTGATGCTGGCCGGCGTGCTGCTGCTGCCCGTCGCGGTGGTGGTCCTGGTCAAGGCCGACGACCGGCGCGGGGTGCCGCTGCGCCGCGACCTGCGCGAGGCGCTGCGCGGCGGGGAGCCCCTCCAGGCCCCGCCCACGACCGGGTTCTTCATCGCCCTGGAGGGCGGCGACGGGGCCGGCAAGTCCACCCAGGTGCAGGCGCTGGCCGAATGGATACGGGGCAAGGGCCACGAGGTCGTCGTGACGCGCGAGCCCGGTGCCACCCCGGTCGGCAAGCGGCTCCGCTCGATCCTGCTCGACATCTCCTCCGCCGGTCTGTCGAACCGCGCCGAGGCCCTGCTGTACGCCGCCGACCGCGCCGAGCACGTGGACTCCCTGGTCCGGCCCGCCCTGGAGCGGGGCGCGGTGGTCATCACCGACCGCTACATCGACTCCTCGGTGGCCTACCAGGGTGCCGGGCGCGACCTGTCCCCGACCGAGATCGCCCGTATCTCCCGCTGGGCCACCGGCGGTCTCGTGCCGAACCTGACCGTGCTGCTCGACGTGTCCCCGGAGACCGCCCGGGAGCGGTTCACGGAGGCGCCCGACCGGCTGGAGTCCGAGCCGACCGAGTTCCACCAGCGGGTGCGGGCCGGTTTCCTGACGCTGGCCGCCGCCGACCCCGGGCGCTACCTCGTGGTCGACGCCGGGCAGGACCCGGGCTCGGTGACCACCGTCCTGCTCCACCGCCTGGACCGGATGCTCCCGCTCTCCGAGGCCGAGGTGGCCGCGCAGATCGAGGCCCGCCGGCTCGCGGAGGAGGAGGCCCGGCGCAGGGCCGAGGAGGAGGCCGCGCGCAAGGCCGAGGAAGCCCGGCTGAAGGCCGAGGAGGAGGCCCGCCTGGCCCGGGAGGCCGAGGAGGCCCGGCTGCGCGCCGAGGCCGAGGCGGCCCGCCGCGCCGAGGAGGAGCGGCTGAGGGCCGAGGAGGAGGCCCGGGCCCGGGCCGAGGCCGAGCGGCTGCGTGCCGAGGCGGAGGAGAAGGCACGCGCCGCCGAGCGGGAGCGGATCCGGCTCCAGGAGGCGGAGGAGGCCCGGCTGCGGGCCGAGGCCGAGGAGCGGCGCCTGGAGAAGCAGCGGCGCGCCGAGGAGGCCCTGCTGCGGGCGGAGGAGGCGCGCCGGCTGGCGGAGGCCTCTGCCGCCGCCGCGGCCGCCGAGCAGGCGACCCGGGCCGCGCAGGCTCAGGCCGCGGCCGAGGCCCAGGCGGCCGCCGAGGCGCGTGCCGCTGCCGAGGCGCGGGCGCGGGCGCAGGCGCAGGCGCAGGCGCAGGCCCAGGCTCAGGCCCGGGCGGAGGCTCAGGCCCGTGCAGCGGCCGTGCCGGCCCCGGCGGAGTCCGCCGGGCCGTCCGCGCCGAGGGTCGACATGCGCAAGGAGCCGCTGCCGGACGACGCCGTCACGGTCGAGACGCCGGTGGTCCGCCGGTTCGTGCAGCCCGACGACGTGACGCAGACCGTTCCGGTGCCCAAGATCGACCCGCGCGCTCCGCGCCCCCTGGACGAGACGGCCGTACTGCCGCCCGTGCGCCCGGAGGGTTCCGCGGAGGACGAGCCCCGGCAGGCCCCGTCCGGACGGGCCCGTCCGGCGGAGCGGCCGACGGAGCCCCACTCGCAGGAGGCCCCGGCCGACCGGGTGCCGCCAGGCATCTTCCGGGACTCGGGGAACGACGTGACCCGCGAGCTCCCCGTCGTCGGTGAGGACGGCCGTCCGCGGCGGGCCCCGTCCGACTGGGCCGAGGCGACCCCGATGGACGACCTGCCGACCTTGGCGGACGAGCTGCTGGGCCCGCGCCGGGACGACGAGGACGGCCAGGACGAGGCCGACGGCCGGGGCAGGCCGCGCCGCCGCCGCTGACGGCGGCCCCGTCCACGGAGAGTGACCGCGGGCGGGGACTGTCAGTGGCGGGCGCCACAATGTGAGCAGGCAGTGTCGACGGAGAGTGAAAGGCGGTGGGCGGCATGCCCGTGTGGGAAGACCTGGTGGGTCAGGATCGCGTGCAGGCGCAGCTGGCCGCCGCGGCTCGCGACGCCGACGCCCTGGTCACGGCCGCCGAGCGGGGCACCCCGCCGCCCCCCGCGTCGAAGATGACGCACGCCTGGCTGTTCACCGGCCCGCCCGGCTCCGGCCGGGCCACCGCCGCCCGCGCCTTCGCGGCGGCCCTGCAGTGCGTCAGCCCGGACCGCGCCCTCGGCGGTGAACCGGGCTGCGGTTTCTGCGACGGCTGCCACACCAGCATGGCCGGGACCCACGCCGACGTGGAGATCGTGCGCACCGACCTGCTGTCCATCGGTGTGAAGGAGACCCGCGACCTGGTCCGCCGGGCCCAGCTGTCGCCGGCGGTCGGGCGCTGGCAGGTCATCGTCCTGGAAGACGCCGACCGGCTGACCGAGGGCGCGGGCAACGTCCTCCTGAAGGCCGTGGAGGAGCCCGCTCCGCGGACGGTCTGGCTGCTGTGCGCGCCCTCCCTGGAGGACGTGCTGCCCACGATCCGCTCCCGCTGCCGGCACCTGACCCTGACCACCCCGTCGGTGGCGGCGGTGGCCGACGTCCTGGTCCGCCGGGACGGCGTGGAGCCGGCCGCCGCGGCGGCGGCCGCCCGCGCGACGCAGGGCCACATCGACCGGGCCCGTAGGCTCGCCACCGACGAGGCCGCCAGGGCCCGGCGCACCGCCGTCCTCAAGCTCCCGCTGCGGGTGGATGACGTAGGCGGCTGCCTCAAGGCCGCGCAGGAGCTGGTCGACGCCGCCTCCGAGGACGCCAAGCAGGTCGCGGAGGAGATCGACACCAAGGAGACCGAGGAGCTGAGGGCCGCGCTCGGCGCCGGAGCGGGTGCCGGCGGCAGGCTGCCGCGCGGCACCGCCGGGGTGATGAAGGAGCTGGAGGACCGCCAGAAGCGCCGCCGCACCAGGACGCAGCGCGACAGCCTCGACCTCGCCCTGACCGACCTCACCGGCTTCTACCGGGACGTGCTGGCCCTCCAGCTCGGCTCGGCGGTGGCCATCGCCAACGAGGACATACGGCCGGACCTCGACCGGATCGCCCGCGCCTCGCGCCCCGAGCGCACACTGCGCCGCATCGAGGCGGTCATCGCCTGCCGGCAGGCCCTCGACCGGAACGTGGCGCCGCTGCTCGCGGTGGAGGCCATGACGATGGCGCTCCGCGCGGGCTGACCTTCCGCGCGGAGCCCGGCCGCTTCACCCGTACGAGCGGTCCCGGGCGGAGCGCCGCGGGACCCCGGTACGCGCCGCGCGCCCGGCTGGCGCCCGGAAGGCGCCGGGTCGGTGCGGCCGCCCGCGCTCCCGTCCGGGCTCCGGCGCGCCCGACGGGGGCGGCCGGCAGCACGTAGGCTCGCCGCATGGACACCAGGCGCCTGCTGCGTACCGCCGGAACCGTGATCGCAGCCGCCGGGCTGCTGGTCTCCGGGTGCACCACCGGGGGGCCCGGGGCGGCGGCCTCGGCCGAGCCCACCGCGGTCCCGGACGCCCTGCGCCCGTACTACGACCAGAAGCTGAGCTGGCGCGACTGCGGTGTCCCCGGCTTCCAGTGTTCCACCCTGAAGGCGCCGCTCGACTACGCGGACCCCGGCTCCGGGCAGGACGTCGAGCTCGCCGTGGCCCGCAGGGCGGCCACCGGCCCGGGCAAGCGGCTGGGCTCCCTGCTGGTCAACCCGGGCGGCCCCGGCGGTTCCGGCATCGGCTACCTCCAGGCGTACGCCGGCATCGGCTACCCGGCCGCCGTGCGCGCCCAGTACGACATGGTCTCCTACGACCCGCGCGGCGTGGCCCGCAGCAGCCCGGTGGAGTGTCTGACCGGGCCGGCGATGGACCGCTTCACCCAGGTGGACCAGACCCCGGACGATCCGGCGGAGCGGGCGAAGCTGGTGGCCGCGTTCAAGGAGTTCGCGGCGGGCTGCGAGACCCGCTCCCGGCGGGTGCTGCCGCACGTCTCGACGGTGGACGCCGCCCGGGACATGGACATGCTCCGCGCGGTCCTCGGCGACGAGAAGCTGAACTACGTCGGGGCCTCGTACGGAACCTTCCTCGGCGCCACGTACGCGGACCTCTTCCCGGCCCGTGTGGGCCGGATGGTCCTGGACGGTGCCATGGACCCGTCCCGGTCGTCCCTCGACCTGAACCGCGACCAGACGGCGGGCTTCGAGACCGCCTTCCGCTCCTTCGCGAAGGACTGTGCGAAGCAGGCCGGCTGCCCGCTCGGCCAGGGCGGCCCGGACGCGGTGGCACAGCGCCTGAAGGAGTTCTTCCGTAAGGTCGACGCCCAGCCGGTCCCGTCGGGCGACCCGGCCCGCCCGCTGGGCGAGGCCCTCGCGACGACCGGCGTGATCGCGGCGCTGTACGACGAGAGCGCCTGGCCGCAGCTGCGCGAGGCGCTCACGGCCGCGATGGACGGCGACGGCGCCGGCCTGCTGGCCCTCGCCGACAGTTACTACGAGCGCGAGTCGGACGGCTCGTACGCGAACCTGATGTACGCCAACGCGGCCGTGAACTGCCTGGACCAGCCGGCCGCCTTCAGCGGCCCCGAGGCGGTGGACGCCGCGCTGCCCTCCTTCGAGAAGGCCTCCCCGGTCTTCGGCGCGGGCCTGGCCTGGGCCTCCCTGAACTGCGCGTACTGGCCGGTGAAGGCCACGGGCGCGGCGAAGCCCCTGAAGGCGGCCGGCGCGGCCCCGATCGTGGTGGTCGGCACGACCCGCGACCCGGCGACCCCGTACAAGTGGGCCCAGGCCCTGGCCGGCCAGCTGGAGTCGGGCACGCTCCTCACGTACGACGGCGACGGCCACACCGCGTACGGCCGGGGCAGCGACTGCGTCGACACCGCGATCAACCGATACCTGCTCGAGGGCCAGCCCCCGGCGGACGCCAAACGCTGCTGACGGCCGCCCGCCCACCCGGTTCGGGGCACCCCGATTGACCCTGTAGACTTGGCGCCGCTGCTGATGAGAGCCTTCCCCCCGGGGAAAAGCCTTGTCTTCCCAGCGGTGCCGCCTTAGCTCAGTTGGCCAGAGCAACGCACTCGTAATGCGTAGGTCTCGGGTTCGAATCCCGAAGGCGGCTCGGATCAGCCCCAGGACTCACTCGCCGTGACCTGGGGCTTTTTCATGCCCGGAAGCCGGGCTCCTCGGCGGTGGCCGGGGTGGCCCCAGGGTGGGTGCCCTGGGGCCGGTGGGCTAGGACTCCGGGGTGCCGTTCGGCGTGATGTGGCGGAAGCCGAGGTAGGGGACGAGGGATTCGGGCAGGACCAGGGAGCCGTCCTCCTGCTGGCACTGTTCCAGGAGTGCGGCCAGGGTGCGGCCGATGGGGAGGCCGGAGCCGTTGAGGGTGGCGACGGGCTTGGGCTTGCCGTCCGCGCCGCGGGTGCGGATGTTCGCGCGGCGGGCCTGGAAGGTGCCGAAGCTGGAGACCGAGGAGATCTCCCGGTAGGTCTTCTGGCTCGGGATCCAGACCTCGATGTCGTACGTGAGCTGCGCGGAGAAGCCCGTGTCACCCGCGGCCAGCCGGACGACGCGGTAGGCGAGGCCGAGTTCCCGCAGGCACGCCTCGGCGTGGCCGACCATCGTCTCCAGCTCGGCGTCCGCCGTCTCCGGGTCGACGATCTTGACGATCTCCACCTTGGCGAACTGGTGCTGGCGGATCAGGCCGCGGGTGTCGCGGCCGTAGGAGCCGGCTTCGGAGCGGAAGCACGGGGTGTGCGCGGTCAGCGCCAGCGGCAGTTCGGCCGGCGGGATGATCTCGTCGGCGTAGAGGTTGGTCAGGGGGACCTCGGCCGTCGGGATCAGGAACAGCTCGCGGTCGGCGACGCCCGTCTTGAACAGGTCCTCCTCGAACTTCGGCAGCTGGCCGGTGCCGGTCATCGTCTTGCGGGTGACCAGGTACGGGACGGCGTGCTCGACGTACCCGTGGCGGCGGGTGTGGAGGTCGAGGAAGAGGGCGGCCAGGGCCCGCTCCAGGGCGGCGCCGGCGCCGCGGGAGACCGCGAAGCGCGGGCCCGAGAGCTTCGTGGCGCGGGCGAAGTCGAGGATGCCGGTGGCCTCGCCGAGGTCGACGTGGTCCTTCGGCTCGAAGGGGAACTCCGGCGGGGTGCCGACGCGGCGGACCTCCACCGCGAACTCCTCGGAGTCGCCGTCGGGAGCCGCGTCGTCGGGCAGGTTGGGGATGGTCAGCAGCAGTTCGCGCAGCTCCTCCTGGACCTGCTCCTGCTCGGCCTCGATGTCCCGGATCCGGTCCTTCAGCTCGCGGGCGCGTTCCTTGAGCTCGGAGATGTCGCCGCCCGCCCTGGCCGTCTGCTGGACCTCGCTGGCGACCCGCTTGGACTCCGCCCGCAGGTCGTCGGCGGAGCGGATGCCCTGGTTGCGCCGGGACTGGAGGTCCTCCAGCCGGGACAGGTCCAGGGTGTAGCCGCGACGAGCGAGCCGACGAACCGCTTCGGCACCCATGTCGATCAGGGCGCGGGCATCATGCATGAGGAAGATCCTTCTTCTCCGGCGAGCGGGGTGGGGAGATCGGATCGACGGTAGCAACCCCGGGCCGCGGACCGTCCCGCGATGTCGTGGAGGTGGCCGTTACGCGGGCGGGGTGAGCGGGGCCAGTACGGAGCGGGGGGCGTCGGTGAGGCCGGCCAGGGCGTCGGCGTACGCGCTGACGCCCGCGCTCCAGCCGACGTTCTCGGCGAAGTCCAGCAGGTGTGCCGTGCGGCGCAGGGTGGCGCTGCGGCACAGGAGGGTGTCGTCCGGGGCGGCGCCGTAGGCGGTGAGGAAGGCTCCGGCCATGAGCCGGAACGGCGAGGGCGCCGACGGGTCCGGGAGGTTGCGGGCGGCCACGTCCGCCATCTCGGCGAGCTCGCCGAGGATCCAGCCCGCGTCGTGTTCGGGCCGGCCGCGGGACAGGGTCTCGCCGGTGAGCAGGACCGTGTGGCTGCCGTCCGGGGCGGGGACCGTGAGCCCCAGGGACGGTTCGCCGTGCAGCAGTACGTCGCCCGGGCCGCCCGGGGCGGCGTCCCGGCACCACTGGGCGAGGGTGTCCAGCCGGGCGGGCCCCAGGCGGTCCGTACAGAGGCGGTGGAGCCGGACCGCGCCCGCCGGCCCGGCGCCGGTGCGCAGCCACCGGCCGAGCCGGCCGAGGGCGGGCGGGGGGCCCGTGGTGCCGGGCGGGAGGGGGCGCCGGCCGATGTCGCGGAGGGCGCGGGCGACGGCTTCCATGACCGGGCCCAGGGCGAAGGGCGCGGGGGCGGGGGTCGGCGGCCAGACGGTGCGGGCCAGGGACGTGGCGCCGGGGGCAGTGTAGGAGGCCGTCTCCGTCTCGGTCTCCGTGTCCCAGTCGAAGGTGGCGGCCGCGACGTTCGGGGACGGGGTGAGCCGGTGGGCGGTCCGGTCCGGCGGCGTGCCCGTCAGGTGCGTCCGGTGCCAGAGGTAGCGGCCGTCGGGGGCGGTGACGACGCGGGTGCGCAGCCGGCTCGTGCCGTATTCCTCAACCGGCATGGGCCGCGCGCTTCCGTGCCAGGGCGCCGATCACCACGGGCAGCGGCGGCGGCACGGCGGCGTCGTCGCGTCCGGTGGTGATGCTGCGGCCGGGGGTGGTGGGGACGACGACCACGTTCGGGCGGGCTCCGAGGGAGGTGAGGTGGTGTTGCAGGGTCACGTTGTCCTGCCCGCCCGGAGGCAGCGCCGGGGCCACCGCTATCGGGGCGCGGGTGCACTGCAGGGCGAGCAGGGCCGGGGTGTCCGCCATGCCGGTGGCGAAGCGGGCGATGAAGTTCATGGTGGCCGGATAGACGATCGCCGCATCCGCCCACTGGGCGAGTTCGACGTGCCGGGCGGTGGTCGTGGCCTCCTCCGGCCAGACGTCGGGCAGCACCTCGCCGCCGCCGAGGGCGGCCAGCGCGGCCCGGCTGACGAAGCGTTCGGCGCTGCGGGTGAGGACGATACGGGTCTCCAGGCGCGGGTAGGCGAGCCGGAGCCAGCCGGCCCAGGTGGGCAGGTGGGCCGCGTGGACGGCGCCCGTGGCGACGACGAGCAGCCGTTCGGCGGCGAACTCCGGGACGGGTACGCCGCCGGCGTGGACTTCCTCGTGGGTCACGTCTGCTCTCCTGCTGCCTCGAAATCGAATCCGAACCGGGTCAGGGACGGCCCTACGGCCGCCGGGTCGCCGAGGACGACGCCCGCCTGCGGGCCGGGGCCGAAGAAGTCCCGGCAGGCCGCGGCGACCTCGTCCGCGGTCACCTCCAGGAGCTGCCGGGGGTACTGCTGGATCCAGTCGGTGCCCACGTCCCAGCAGCACAGCGAGGCGAGGAGGCTGGCCAGGTCCGACTGGGAGGCGGTGGCGGTCAGCAGCGAGCCCCTGAGGTACGTGCGGGCGCCGTCGATCTCCCGCGGCGTCGGCGGGCTCTCCACCAGCCTCGTCAGCTCGGTGAGGACCTCGGACACCACCAGCCCGGTCGACGGCGTCCCGCAGACCACGTCGGTCACCGTGGACGGGGAGCCGAGGGTGCGGTCGAAGCGCGACAGGGCGTGGTAGGCCAGGCCCCGGCGCTCGCGGACGTTCGCCACGAGCCGGGAGGAGAAGTACCCGGCGAACACCGCGTTGGCCACGGCGAGCGCGGGGTAGCGGGGGTCGTCGAAGGGCACGGAACGGCCGGACAGCGCCACGTGGGACTGGGCGGCCCCGGGGCGCGCGACCAGCCGCATGCGCCCGGCCGGGGCCGGCGCCGGGCGGACGGGTGCGGCGGTGCCCGCGGGCAGGCCGTCGAAGGCCCGGGTCACGGCGTCGGCGGTGGCGTCGGCGTCGATGTCCCCGACGACGATCACGCGGGCCTCGCGGAGCGAGAGGCAGCGGCGGTGCGTGTCGAGCACGTCGTCCGCGGTGAGTGCCGCCACGGTGGCGGCCGGCGGCCACGCGCCGAAGACCGGCAGGTCTCCGTAGCGGGCCCGGTTGAGCTCGCGCAGCACGATCCGCTGGGGCTGGGCGTCGAGGATCGCCAGGGCCTGCGACAGCCGCTCGCGTTCGCGGGCGAGGCGGTCCTCGGGGACGGCGGGCGCGGCCAGCCAGGAGGCGGTCATGGCGAGCATCCGGTCGAGCCCGGCGGCGGGCACGTGTCCGACGACCGTCAGCCACTCCGCCGTGCGCTGCGCCTGCGGCCGGCCGGTGGTGAAGGCGGAGTCCCAGGGGACGTCGCGGCCGTCCAGCCGTACGGACCCGGAGAAGGCCGTCGTCGTGAGCAGCTCGGCCGCGGCCGACCGTACGGGGTCGCCGGCTGACAGCGGGACGAGGACGCGGACCTCGACGAGCGGGGCGCCCTTCCTGGGCACCGCGAAGATCCGCAGGCCGGAGGGCAGGTGCCGCTCGGCCACGCGGGGGAGGGCGAGGGGCTTCTCGGGGTGGAGCGGGGGCAGGGGCCGCGTCACGGTGTTCCTCCGGCGTCGCGCGTGTGGACCAGGAGTGCGGCGGGTGCGCCGCCGGCCAGGCTCCCGGCCGCGTCGCGCACCGCGCCGGGGCCGAGGGCCTCCAGGTGCCCGGGGAGGTCCATCGGCAGCGACGGCTCGTCGTGGAGCAGGGCCGAGGCTCCGACGGCCCGCGCGAAGGTGAGGAGGTTGTCGTGCCGGCGGTGCCAGCGTGCGACGGTCCCGCCGATCGCGGCGGCCGTCTCGGCGTCGTCGGGCCCCGGTCCGGCGAGGTCCTCCAGCGCGGCCGTGACGGCGCCGGTGACCTCCCGGTGCCGGCTCGAGGGGTGACGTGCCGTCACGACGAAGGTGTCGGGGTCGCGGGCGTCGAACGGGCCGAAGAACCCGCACTGGGCGGTGGCGGTCGTGAGGTCGACGCCCCGGGCGAGGGCCTGCTGCCGAAGCCGTCCGGACGGGCCGCCCAGCAGTGCGGCCAGGGCGATGTGGCCGAGGTAGCGCTCGCGTCCGGCGACCGGGTCGGGCAGGCGGTAGCCGACGGCGGTGGCGGACAGCGGGGCGCGCGGGTCGATGTGGTCGCCGGTCCTGGGGCGGGACGGCCAGGGTTCGGCCAGGTCCTGCGGGGCCGCCGCCGGCCGTGCCGGGATGTCGCCGAAGTGCCGGGTCACCCATTCCAGGGTCCGGGCCGGATCGATGTCGCCGGCGATCGTGAGCACCGCGTTGGACGGCGTGTAGTAGCCGTCGAAGAAGGCGGCGCACTCCTCCAGCGTGGCGCGGTCGAGATCGATGAAATCGCCGTAGCCGTTGTGCGCGTTGCAGAATTTCCGGAAGAGGATCGAAGGGAGGTTCGTCCAGGGAAATCCGCCATAAGGGCGGTCGTGGACGTTGAGCTTTATTTCCTCCTTGACCACCGCCAGCTGGGTGTCAAGGGAATTCTGGGTGAGCCGCAGCGTCCGCATGCGGTCCGCCTCGAGGAAGAGCAGTCTTTCGAGGGCCGACGCGGGAGCGATCTGGTAGTACTCGGTGTAGTCCTGGCGCGTGGATCCGTTGGCCGTTCCGCCCGATCCCTGCACGATCGTGAAGTGCTCGGAACGTCCGACGTTCTCGCTGCCCTGGAACATCAGGTGCTCGAAGAGGTGGGCGAATCCGCTGCGCCCTTCCGGCTCGGACCGGAACCCCACGTCGTAGTGCACGCAGACGGCCGCGAGCGGGGCCGTGCCCCGTCGGCACAGCACGACGCGCAGGCCGTTGGGCAGGGTGAAGCGGGAGGGGGATTCGAGGTCCTCCGGCATGACGTGGGAACTCCCTCTTCGGACCGGGGCCCGGGCGGCGTCCGAAGGACGGGCCCGGGCCACTGGCGGATCGGCGCTGAAGGTCAGCAGCCCCAGCCGACGGTGATCGTGATGCAGATCTCCGACGAGGTCACCGTGGTGGTGATGGCCGGCGCGTCGGTGGCCTCGGAAGCGGCGAGCTCCTCCGGCGTGGTGTAGGCGGCGTAACCGGCGATGAGGTCCATGGAGTCCATGTGGATTCCCCCTTGATAAAGAATTCGATGAGCGGTTTCCCGTTCGGGCCCCGCCCTTCTGACGTTTCTCAGTAGATCATCTTCCGGAGCTCCGGAGATCAATCTGTGGGCCGCGTCACGGGGTTCGGCTGCGACTTAGGAAGGTTGCCCTCCATTCCGCTCCGGAATGGCGCGACTTCGGGAAGTCGAATGCGCGACTTCGGGAAGTCGGGGCGAATTCGCATTCCTGTACAACGCCTCGTGGTCGATGTTCGCGGCGGTCAGCTGCTCCCGCAGGCAGTCGTCCAGGGTGCGGCCGGACCCGGCGGCGTGCGCCAGCAGCGCGTCCGCGACGGCGGCGGCGCGGTGCTGCCCGAAACTCATCCCCCGCATGCCCGGCCGGGTGTCCTCGGGCTCCCAGGCGATGGCGATCCCGGGAGCCAGTTCCCGGGCGAAGGAGGAGGTGGGGGCCGTCAGGCGGGGCGCGTCGGGCCGCGGTACCGCGTCCGCGACGACCGAGGCGCCGTGCCAGGCGTCCTCGCCCAGGTAGACCACCAGCCCGTCCCTGCGCGGGAACAGCCGGCGGGACGAGGTCACCTTGGCCCGGTAGGGCACCCCGTCGCGCTCCAGCGCGCGCAGCACCTCTCCCCAGGTGCGGACGGCCTCCTCCGGGGTGCGCAGGTGGACGTACACCCGCAGCAGCGGCCGCCGGGACGAGTGCCCGCGGGAGCCGTCGACGAGGAAGAAGCCCGGTGAGAGGCCGGGGCGCCGGGCGGGCATCCGCACCCGCGGTCCCACCACGTCCGGCTCGGGCACGCGTACGCGCACCCCGTCGACCAGCACCAGGCCGTCGCCGTCGAGGCGGGCGGCGGCCATCGTCGTGTCGTGCGGCGTGGCCGCGCCCAGCAGCTCCTCGAACAGCGGGTCCCGGTAGGTCCGGGGCCGCTCCTCGGCGAAGGCGTGGCCCACGTGGAACGTCTCGTAGAGCGCGGTGATCAGCTTCTGGCGGAGCCGGCCGGCCGTGTCCGCGGTGATGTCGCGGTCGCCGACGCGGGCGCCGCGGGTCCCGGGGTGCACGCGCACGTCCGACAGGAGTTCCGCGAGGTGGGGGAAGGCGTCCATCTCAAGCCTCCAGGCCGAGGACGGTGGTGAACTTCTCGGGGTGCAGCACGGCGGAGCGTCCGATGCCGGCCGCCGCCCGGTCGAGGGCGGTGAGCCGCGGCCGCTGCTCGGCGGAGGCGAACATCCGGTCGATGAGGTGCCAGCCGGCGAAGGCGGTGGCCCGGACGGGCAGGCCGGGGTCGTGGGCGGCGGACGCGGCGGGGGCGGACGCGGTGGCCGCCCGGTAGCCCTCCCAGAAGGCGACGTTGCGCGTCCGCAGCCGGTTCAGTTCGGCCACGCCGCGCTCGACGACGTCCTGGTGGGAGAGCTGCGGAGCGGGGCCGCTCAGCTCCGCGTCCTTCGACGGGATGTCGAGGACGGCGCGGTGCAGCCATTCGCCGACGAACGCGCCGACGTCCCGGGCCGGATCGGCCCTGCGGAACTCCTCCCAGTCGCACAGGCGCAGCCGCCCGCCGTGCAGCAGGAACTGGTCGAGGCGCAGGTCGCCGTGGACGGGGGCGGTCGGCGCGGCCGCCTCCTCGGCGCGCAGCCGGCGCAGCGCGCCGGCGAGTTCGGTGTCGCGTTGCAGCATCCCCCAGGCCTCCAGCGAGGCCCCGCTGGCCTGGGTGTGGTAGGCCAGCGGGAGCGCGTCGAAGAACTCCAGCGGGGGGAGCAGGATCGGGTCCGGCTCCGCGGCCGCGGCACTCCGGGCGGGCAGGGCCCGGGGCGGGAGGGAGTGCAGGGCGCCGATCATCTCCCCGGCCCGGCGCGCGAGTTCGTCGTCGAACTCCTCGTCGGCGGCCAGGTCGGAGCCGGAGCGGGCGCCTTCGAGCCACTCGAAGACGATCAGCAGCTCGTCGGCGTCCCAGCCCAGGCACCGCGGCGAGGCGAGGGCCCCGGGGTGGGCCGTGGCCGTCTCCTCGTAGGCGAGTTGGCGGCGGAAGCGGCGGGCCGCGTCGGGCTGCCGGGCGTCCAGCTGCTTGACGAAGACGGCGCGGCCGGTGGTGGTCCGGCCGGCCGCGTTCCGGTTGCGGCCGGTGGGTCCGTCGCCCTTCGGGGGCGGCAGCAGGCCGAGCCCGAGCCGCTCCAGGAGGGCCTGCACGGCGGGTGTGGTGGCGAGATCGTCGGTCATTTCAGCCTTGTGATGAGGTAGGCGCGCAGTCTTCTGCCCGCGTGTCGGGGGGGCCGGCCCGGCGGTGCGCCGTGCAGCCGGTGGGCGGTGCGCCGCGCCCACCACAGGCCCGCCGCGCCCACCAGGAGCAGCCAGCCGATGTGGCCGGCGCCGGCCTCGCGGGCGCGGTCGGCGGTGACCAGCGCGGGGGCGCACAGCGCGAGCGCGGCCAGCGGGCCGCGCGCGTACCAGAGCCCGGTCTGGAGCGCGGCGGTGTTGCCCATGGGGGTCTCCGCGCCGACCAGCAGGTGGGTGGGGACCGGCCCGCGGTACGAACTGACCAGCGCGGCGGCCACCATGGCCGGCACCGCCGCCACCAGGACCGCGAAGGCCGCTGTCCCCCGGCCGGTGGACCAGGCCGCGGCGGTGCCCGCGCCGAGCCAGCCCAGCAGCAGGGCGCACGGCACCCAGGCGTGCCGCAGCGCGAGGTCCCGGAACGAGCAGGGGAGGTTGGCGGAGCGGCGGGCGTCGTCGCTGTCGAGCCGGGCGGGCTCCGTGAGCTGCGCCGCCGCCAGGTACTCGGCGACGAGGGCGGCCGCGCACAGGGCGGCCTGCCCGTCGGGCCGGGCGTGGTGGGCGGCGGCGCCGAGGCCGAGGGCCGCGGTGCCCCACAGGGCCGCCCACAGCAGCCGCCCCGGGGCCCGCAGCAGTCCGGTGGCGTCGCGCCAGGGCACGATCAGCCACCGGCTGCGGGGTACGGGCAGCCGCAGCAGCGGTCTGGCGCGCTGCCCCCGCGTGGCGCGCGCCGCGGAACGGGCCTGGCGCAGGTCGAGGGAGTACACGGACGCGGAGACCCGGGACGCGACGGTGGCGCGGGCGCGGAGGGCCTCCTCGGGGACGTCCGGGGTGGCGCGCCGGGCGAACAGCAGCGCGGCGAGCGTGAACGCCGCGGACAGGGCCGCCCCGGCGGGCCAGCCGGGGGCGGGGTGCCCGGCCGCGGCGACGAGCGGCTGGGCGGCCCACCCCCAGGGGCCGGACCACAGGGCGAGCGTGCCGGCGGGGCCGCCGGCGCCGCGCAGGGACGCGTACGCGCAGAGCGCCGCCGAGCCCGCCGCCAGTGTCCAGGTGATCCCCTGGAACCGGACGGCGTTGCGGGCGACGGCGCGGTCGTGGCGTTCGACGAGCAGCCCGGCGGCCACCGCGGTCAGCGCCGCGGCGGTGCCGGCCCACGCGCCCGCCGCGGTCAGCGGCAGCCAGGCGGCGGAGCCCGCGATCGAGAGCAGGTAGCCCAGCACCCCGCCGCAGGCCAGGCCGATCGCGGCCGCGCGGAGCGCGGCGGCGTGGAGCCGGGGCAGCAGGAGCGGACCGCGCAGGACGGGCAGGGGCAGCAGCCACGAGACGGTCGGCAGGTCCACGAGCACCGGGCCCCGCCAGACGGCGCCGCGGGCGGCGTGGACCACCACCAGCGTCAGCAGCGCGGGCACGGCGAGGGGGAGGCCCGCCAGCAGGTGGCCGGAGGTGCTGCCGTGCCACTCCCCGCGCCGGCCGGCCCCGGCGGCGGCGATGAGCAGGGGCACCAGCCAGAAGGCCGTGCCCAGGGCGACGCAGTACAGCACGAAGGCGTTGCTCCTGCGCTTGCCCAGGCGCGTCGCGGTGCGGGCCTCGTGCAGGAACGCCAGCGTCTCGTCCGTGCGCCGGCGCAGGTCGGTGTCGGTACCGCTGCGGGTGCCGGTGCCGGTGCCGGTGCCTTCGCCGCTGCCGGTGCCGGTGGTGCGGTCCGTGTCGCGGGGGGTGCGGTCGGTCTTCACCGGTTCCCCCCGACCGGGGCCACGGTGGCCCGTCCGTCCTCCAGCGTGAGCACGTGGTCGGCCACGGCCGCCGCCAGCCCGTCGTCGTGGGTGGCGAGCAGGATCGCCGCCCCCCGCCGCTTGTGGGCCGTGAGCCGTTGCGCCAGCTCCACGCGGGCCCGGGCGTCCAGCCGCTGCTCGGGTTCGTCCAGCACCAGCAGGTCGTGCGGCCGTACGAACGCGGAGGCCAGCAGCAGGGACTGGGTCTGCCCCGACGAGAGCGCCGAGGGCCGGGACCCGGCGTGGCCGGCCAGCCGGTGGTCGGCCAGCACCCGGTCGACCGTCTCGCCCGCGCGGCGGCCGAGTCCGTGGCCGACGGCGACCAGCATCAGGTGCTCGCGCACCGTCAGGTCCGGATAGGCCGAGCCGGCCTCCATCACGGTGGCCACCCGGGCGCGGGTGCGGGGGGAGTCCTCGTGCAGGGGCTCGCCGTCGAAGCGGACTTCGCCCGACGTGGGCTGCTCGCGGCCGCACGCCAGCCGCAGGAGGGTGGACTTCCCCGATCCGTTGTCCCCCACCAGTACGGTGCACCGCGCCGACGCCAGCTCCATGGTGACCGCGCGCAGTACGCTGCGGTCCCCGTAACTGCGGCTGACGTCGGTCAGCCGGAGCAGGCTCCTGATCGGAGCGGCCTTGCGCGTCGCCTTCCGGGTCGCCTTCATGTGCGGTGCCTACTTCGGGTCTTCGAAGGCCTCGTACACGGAGACGTGGCGGTGGCTGTTCGCGTCGAAGGACTCGCCCCGCCAGCCGCCGAGGCGTTCCACCAGCCGCAGGCCGGCGAGGCGCGCCATGAGGTCGATCTCGGTGGGCCAGGCGTAGCGGATGACCTCCTGGGTGGGGCGCGGCACCCCGCCGTCGACGACGGTGTGGATGACGAGGATCAGCTGCCGGTCGCGCATGACGTGCGTGCTGTCGACCATCACGGAGGTGGGGGAGAGGTAGCGGGTGCTGGTCTTCTCGCCCTCCTGCTGGTGGAAGGCGCGCGGTTCGAACGCCTCGATGACCACGCGGCCGCCGGGCGCCAGCTGCTCGCGCATCCGCCGCATGCACTGGACCTGGGCCTCGGCCGTGGTCGGGGCGAAGAAGGTGTTGAGGGCGATGAACACCACGTCGAACTGTTCGCCGGTGCCGCCGGTGGTGAAGTCGGCGGCCGTGGTGGTGACCTTCCCCTCGGGGTCGCGTGCCGCGAGCTTCTCCAGCATCTGCTCGGAGCCGTCGATGCCGTGCACCGTCAGGCCGCGCTCGGCGAGCGGGATGGCGATGCGGCCGTTGCCCACGCCGAGTTCGAGGACGCGGCCGCCCTCCGGGGCCAGGTCGGCGATGAAGGCGACGGCGTCCGATATGTCCGGCGAGGCGGGCGGGTACATCAGGTCGTAGACATCGGCCAGGGCGTCGTACGTGGTGGCGGAATCCATGGGTTTCCCTTTCGGAAGGGGTGTGCGGTGGTCTGCGGTGGTCGGTCTACGCCGCCGCGGGAAGGGCGGCGAGGTGGTGCGGGAGGTCCGCCTGGGCCCGCCTGCTGTACGCGTAGGCGGCCGAGACGAGCGTCATGTGGTGGTGCCAGCCGGGGAACGAGCGGCCCTCGAAGTCGCCGAGCCCGAGATCGCTCTCCATGTACCGCACGGCCTCCCGTGCCAGGCCCAGGGTCCGGGTCAGCGCGAGCAGTTCCTCGGTCCGGGCGTGCGGCATGTTGGTGATCCAGGTGCGCTCGGCGGGCCGGCCGGCGCGGCCGCGGGTGGCGAAGGCGCGGTACGCGGGCCGCTCCTGGTCCGCGCGCACGGGCCCCGACAGCGCCGTCGTGGCGCGGGCGAGGGGCAGGTGGCCGGGGACCGCCACCACGAAGTCGTGGCCGCGGCGGGCGAGGCCGCGGACGAACGCCTCCGCGCCGGGGCGCGAGGACGCGTCGGCCACGACCGGGACGGCGGGCAGCCGGGTGGCCGCGGCCAGCGCGTCCACGAGGCCGAGTGCCTGCTCCTCGGCGGAGCGGTGGCCGATGCCGTCGGGGATGCGGACCCGGCGCCTGCGGGCGGGGTCCGCGATCCAGCACTCGGGCAGGTACAGCGACCAGTCGACCGGCAGGGCCCCGTGGTCGCCGGCCAGGAACATTCCGGTGCCGACCTGGCCGTTGACGGAACGTCCGTCGGCCGGGCTGTAGCGGCGGTGCACTCCGCACGAGTGGTCGCCGCGCTTGCGCAGGACCACGTCGTCGAGCACCCAGGCGCGGGGAGCGGTGTGCTCCTCCGCCCAGCGCGTGAGCTCCCGGCGGACCGGTTCCCAGTCCCAGGGGCTGGCGTTGACGAACTGGTGGAGTGACTGGAAGGCCGTCTCCCGGTCCGATACGGCGGCGGCGAGCCGCCGCACCGTCTTCTTGCCGGACGTGCCGAGCAGCCCGCGCAGGTACACCTCGGCCCATCGGCGCTGGTCGGTCCGGCGGAGGCTGCCGAAGGTGGCCTCGGCGAACACTGAGATCATGCAAAAACAATAGCGAACGTTCTGTTTTTTTCCAGGCTTGATCCACACCGGCGGACTACTTCGGCAAGTCGGCCGGAGGGGGCGTGCTGACGGGGCGTCAGGTGTCTCGTGGTTCGAGATCCGCCCCGAATCCGGCGCGTTTTTGGCAACTAGGCCTTGCCGGACGGCCCGGTGTTTCGCAGGCTGGCCACCGCGGGCGGCGCGGGGGTGACCGCCGGCGCACGACATCCACGTACGTACGCACAGCACCCACGCACAGCACCCACGCACAGCACCCGCGCAATCCACCCGCGCACGGCACCGCGCTCACGGCACCCGTGTCCGGCGTCCACGCGCGGCTCGTCCGGGTGCGGCGACATCGGAGAGACATGGTGAAGCAGGAGAGGGCGGTCCGGACGCGCAACGCCGCGGTGCGGGCGGCCGCCTCGGAGTTCTACCGCGCCGGATACGGCGGCACGTCGCTGAAGGCCATCAGTCAGGTCGCCGGCGTCTCCATGGGCGCCGTCACCTTCCACTTCGACAGCAAGGCCGAACTCGCCGAAGCCGTCGCGGAGGAGGGGTGCTCGGCGGTGCGGTCGGCGCTCGAAGACGCGGCCGGCCGCCGCGGCGGCGGGAAGGCCCTGGACGACCTCGGGAGCCTGCTGCTGGAGCTTGCCCGCCTGCTGCGGGACGACGTCACCGTGCGCGCGAGCGCCCACCTGGCCCGGGAACTGCCCGACGTCGAGGACTGGACCACCCTGTGGCACCCCGCGGTGGCGGGGCTGGCCCAGGAGGCCCACGACCGGGGCGAACTGCACGCCCCCGCCGACCCGGCGGGCGTGACGGCCCTGGTCGCGCACCTGCTCTGGGGCGCCGAGGCCACCCTGCGCGGCGCGTACCCGGACGGGCAGGGCGCCGCCCTGGACCAGCTGGAGGCCATCTGGCTCCTCGTCCTGGACGGCATAGGCCCCGGCTAGGCCGCCGCCGCGGGCCGCCCCACGGCTTCGCGGTACCAGGGCGCCGCCGCTGCCAGCCGGGCCAGGGGGCCCGGGCCCGGGGGGCAGGCGGCCAGGGGCCACACCTCGTCGCTGCGGTACCAGTGGTCCCGCGCCAGCAGGGCGAACTGCCGCTCGCTCACGGCCCCCGGCGCGGCCCGCAGCAGGCGCAGGCACTCCTCCCACGCCAGGTCGGCGCGCACCCGCGGCAGCACCCCCAGCTCCGCGAGCTCCGCCAGCAGCTCGCCGCTGCGCACGGGCACGGGATGGCCGGCGTGGAACACCCGCCCGGCCGTCGCCCCGCCGTCCCCCGGCAGGACCGCGAGGGCGGTGAGGAGCCGGGCCAGGTCGCCGACGTCGACCGCGCTGAGCAGGCCCCGGCCGCCGTCCCACCGCCCGGGCACCCGCTCCACGAGCTCGGCGAGGGCCGGGACCACCCACCGGTCCCCGGCGCCCAGCACCAGGCCGGGCCGCAGGACGACGGCTCCCGCCGCCAGGGCGTACGCCTCCCCGGCCAGCCGGGTCCGGCTGGTGGCCGACACCGGAGCCGGCTCCAGCTCGCCGACGGCGGCGCCCCGGTGCGGCCCGGGCCCGTACACCGCGGCCGTGGACAGGTGGACCACCCGGCCGGTCCCGGCCCGGACGGCCTCGGCCATCAGGGCGGCCGTGCCACGGACGTTGACCGCCTCGCACAGCGCCTCGTCCGCGCCCACCACCCCGGCCAGGTGCACCAGTACGTCCGCGCCCTCGCACACCCCGGCCACGGACCCCGGCCGCGCGAGGTCCGCCCGCACCCACTCGGCCCCTCCGGCCGCGCCCGCCCCCGGCGGCCGCCGCCGCCCGACGGCCCGCACGGACACGTCCGGCCGGCGGTCCAGCTCCCGGAGCACCGCCGCCCCGATGAAGCCCGTCGCGCCGGTGAGCACCACCCGCAGCGGGCTCACCGGGGGGTGGCGCGCAGCTGGGCCAGCGTCTGCGGCGTGGCGATGCACGGCAGGAAGTACTTCCACAGCGCGGCGACCCGTTCCAGCAGGTCCACGCGCCCCGTCGCGATCTGCGAGAACAGCTGCGTGCCGCTGTACGCGCCGACCAGGACCTGCGCGAACTCCCGCTCGTCCACCCCCGCCAGCAGCTCGCCCCGCTCCCGCGCCACGACGAGCAGGGCGTGGAACTGCTCCACCCACTGCTGGTAGGCCGTGTCGTCCTGGAGCCCGAACTCGCCCTGCTCGACGGCGAGCCGCACGCCGGCCCGGAACAGGACGTTCTCCTGGAGCTCCCGGCCCACGTGGAAGGTGATGTCGATCAGCCGCTGGAGGCCGTCCTCGCCCGGCGGGAGCTGTACGTAGTCCCCCTGGGCGAGCATGACGGCCCGGGCGAGCTCCACCTTCGAGGCGAAGTGGAAGTACATGCCGCCCTGGGTGACCCCGGCCCGCCCCATGATCATGCTGATGCTCGCGCCGTGGAAGCCGAGTTCGTCGAACGTCTCGGCCGCGGCGCGCAGGATCGCCTCCCGCGTCCTCAACGCACGGTCCTGCTTCAACCCCGCCATGGATCACACCACCAGCCACTCGACAAACAAAACGAACATTCTCTATTTTACGGAGTGGCCGCCGTCGACCGTCAGCGCGGGGGCCGCACACGCACGCAAGTGCACGCAAGGGGGAACATGCTCGTCACCGCCCATGGGCCGATATCCGCCGGAGCGCCGGCGCTGACCACCACGGTGCCCAGGGAATACGTCCACCGCGCCGCCCACTGCGAGGTCTTCCTCACGGGCTGGCGGCGCACCGGTACCCACGACTTCACCATCACCGCCCAGTGGCCGCGCAGCCACAGCTTCTACACCGCCACGGCGGGGCTGCACGATCCGCTGATGCTCTGCGAGACCGTGCGCCAGACCTTTCCGCTGCTGCTGCACACCGCGTACGGGACCCCGCTCGGCCACCAGCTGAGCTGGTCGCGGTTCGGCTACGCCCTCAACCCGCACGCGCTGCACGTCGGCTGGACGCCCGCCGAACTGGAACTGCGCGTCACCTGCTCGGAGTTCAGCCTCCGCAGGGGCATCCCCGCCGCGGTCTCCCTCGACATCGCCGTCTTCCGCGACGGCGTCCAGATCGCCGTCGCCGACACCCGTTTCGGCTGCATCGCCCCCGCCGTCTACCGGCGGGTGCGCGCCGAACGCTCGGACGTCCGGCGGGTGTTCGCCGCCGTGCCCGGCCCGGTCGCACCCCTCGCCCCGGCGCTGGTGGGCCGCGACAACGTACGCGACGTCGTGCTCGGCCGCGAGGAGGGCCCGGGCCGCTGGCCCCTGCGGGTGGACACCGCCCACCCCGTCCTCTTCGACCACCCCGTGGACCACGTCCCCGGCATGGTCCTGCTGGAAGCCGCCCGCCAGGCCGCCCACGCCGTGCACCCCTCGGCGCAGCCGGTGCTGCCGACGTCGATGGACGTCACCTTCCACCGCTACGTCGAGTTCGACTCGCCCTGCCTGATCGAGGCCCGGCCCGCCACGTCCCCCGGATCGTCCCCGGGGACCCTGCTGGTCGACGCCGTCCAGGAGGGGGAGGCCGCCTTCACGGCCGAGGTCACCGTCGCGCCCGCCCCCTGACCGGGCCGCCGCCGGGTCCGCCCGGCCGCCCGCTCCCGCACCGCCCCCCGCCCCCGGTCGCCCGCGCGCCGGGGGCGGGACTAGCGTGGAGGGACGTACGGCAGCGGGAGGCCGGGCATGACGAGACGGCGGTGGCGCGGCGCGGCGGTGGGGGCGGCCGCGGTCGGTCTGGTGGTGGTCCCCGTCGGCGTCGGGGCCGGCTACACCTGGGAGGCCCCGGTGCCCGCGGCGCCCGTGGCCGTCGGCGCTCCCGCGTCCGACGAGTTCCCGCGGCTCACGCCCGCCGTGGCGGCCCGGCTGGACGAGGCCGTCCGGAAGGTGCTCGAGGAGACCGGGGTCCCGGGCGTGGTCGTCGCCCTCTCCGCCCCCGGCAAGGGGGAGTACGTACGGGCCTTCGGGACCGCCGACAAGTCGACCGGGGCGTCGATGCGCGCCGACGTGAACCAGCGGATCGGCAGCGTGACGAAGACCTTCACCGTCACCGCCCTGCTCCAGCTGGTCGACGCGGGAAGGGCCGGGCTGGACGACCCCGTGGGGAAGTACGTCGCGGGCGTGCCGAACGGCGACCGGATCACCCTGCGCGAACTGGCCGGGATGCGCAGCGGGCTCTACAACTACTCCGAGGACGAGGGGTTCTTCAAGGCCCTCACGGCCGATCCCCGGCGCCCCTTCACCCCGCAGGAGCTGCTGTCGTACTCCTTCCGGCATCCGGTGCTGTTCGAGCCGGGCGCGGAGTTCGACTACTGCAACACCAACACGATCCTGCTGGGGCTGGTGGTGGAGAAGCTGAGCGGGATCCCCCTGAACCGGTACGTCGAGGAGCGGGTGGCCGGGCCCGCCGGGCTGCACCACACCCTCTTCCCCACGGACGCGCGGTTCCCGGAGCCGCACGCGCAGGGCTACACCGACCAGACCGCCTCGGGGAAGACCGAGGAAGCCACCGACTGGAACCCCTCCTGGGGCTGGGCGGCCGGAGCGATGATCTCGGACCTGCCCGACCTGCGGAGCTGGGCGAAGACCCTGGCCACCGGCACCCTGCTGACCCCCGCCACCCAGGCGCAGCGGCTGAAGGTGGTCGAGGCGCTGCCCGGCGCCGGCTACGGCCTGGGCGTCTTCGACGTCCAGGGCTGGATCGGGCACAACGGATCACTGCCGGGCTACCAGGACCTGGTGGTCTACCTCCCGCAGTCGCGGGCGACGCTGGTGGTCATGCTGAACACGGACGTCGCCCACGAGGGCAACGAGCCCAGCACGCTGTTCGGCGAGGCGATCACCAGGACCGTCACTCCGCGGCACGTCTTCTCCCTGCCGGCCCAGCCCGTCACCGGGCACTGACGCGCCTTCCCCCGGACCCCGCTCCCCCGCGCCCGCGCACAATGGACGCCGGCGCGCGAACGGATCGAGGAGAGAAGCATGTTCGGCAAGGCGGAAACCCAGGGCGGCGACGGCGCGGGCGGCACGGTCACGGACGAGGGCTCCGGGGTCGTGCTCCGGGTGGCGGGGGAGGCGGACCTGGACACGGCCGCGGAACTCTTCCGCGGCTACCTCGACTTCTACGAGGTGGGCGTCGAGGACGCCGGCGCTCCGCGGGAGTTCCTCGCGGAGCGCATCGCCAGGGGGGAGTCGCTGGTCCTGCTCGCCGACGCGCCGGGGATCCCCGGCACCGTCGGGTTCGCGCAGGTCTACCAGGCCTTCTCCTCGCTCACCCTGCGCACGGCGTGGATCCTCAACGACCTGTACGTGGCCCCGGCCGGCCGCCGTACCGGTGCGGGCCGGGCGCTGCTGCGCGAGGTGCTGCGCCGGGCGCGGGAGGCCGGGGTGGCGGGGGTGCAGCTGGAGACCGCGTACGACAACCTCGTCGCGCAGGGGCTGTACGAGTCCGAGGGTTTCGTGCGCGAGGAGTTCCACGTGTACTTCCACGACCTCGGCTGAAACATTTCCCGGGGGCCGTCGCGTCGATGGGGTGAGACGGACGCGAGGGGGAGTGCATGCGGCAGGGTCGCAGAGACGGGTTCCGCGAGTTCGCGGCGGGCCGGTCGGGTCATCTGTACCGGTCGGCCTGTCTGCTGGCCAGCGGGGACACCCACCTCGCCGAGGACCTCGTACAGGAGACCTTGGGGCGGATGTACCTGCTGTGGGGCCGGATCTCGCGCATCGAGAATCCGGCCGCGTACGCGCAGACGGTGCTGGTCCGGGTCTTCCTGACGCACCAGCGCCGCCGCTCGGCGGGGGAGCGCCCGTTCGGGGAGTTCCCCGGCGCCGACGGGCCGCGGGGCGGCGCGCAGCCGGTGGCGGGCGGTACGGATCCGGCGCTGCGGCTGACGCTGCTGGAGGCGCTGGGGCGGCTGGCGCCCAAGGACCGGGCGGTGCTGGTGCTGCGGTACTGGGAGGACCGAAGCGTCGAGGAGACCGCCGAGGCGATGAAGGTCACCTCGGCGGCCGTACGGACCCGGACCTCCCGGGCGCTGTCCCGGCTGCGGGGGCAGCTGGGCGGCAGCCTCGCCGAGTTCGCGGGCCACTGAGGCCCCGGTGCCGCCCTCCCCGGCGCCGTCCTCCCCCCCCCGCCCTGTCCCTCTCCCCGCCCACCAAGTGGAAGGTCTGGTTCCGCATGCCCCCCATGCCCCTTGAAGACGAGCTCGGCGAAGCCCTCCGGAGCGCGGGTGCCGCCTTCACGCCGGACCCCCAGGCCCTGGCGGCGGCGGGCGAACGGCGCGGCCGCCGGCTCGTGGCCCGCCGCCGGGCCGCCGTGGCCGGGGGCTCCGTACTGGCCCTGGCCCTGGTCGGTACGGCCGGAGCCTGGACGGGCGGCCTGATCGGGGGCGACGGCCGGGGCGAGGCCGCCTCGGCACCCGCCCTGCCCAGCCGGGGACCGGCCCGGCCGCCGGTGGACGGCTCGCGGGAACGGCCGGGCACCGGGGCGGTGACCGCCGCGCAGATGTCGCAGATCCTGAAGTCCCTGCTCCCTGCCGGGCAGTTCACACCGTCCGACAGCCGCGGCACCGACGACCAGGCCCCCATGGCGGCGGGACTCCTCGACGACGGGAAGGGACAGGCGCGCATCGGCGTCCTGCTCACCCGGATCGACCCGGCCGGCGCGATGGCCAGGGAGATGACCACCTGCCCCGACCGCAAGAACGTGGCCTTCGACTCCTGCAAGGAGGAGAAGCTGCCCGACGGCTCCCGGCTCCTGCTCATCCAGTCCTACGACTACGACGACTCCCGCAGATCGGTGAAGGACTGGCGGGCCACCCTCGCCACCCCGCAGGGCCACCTCCTCGACGCCTCGGAGTACAACGCGCCCCAGGGCAAGCAGGCCCGCCCCACCCGCGCCGAACCTCCGCTGGCCATGGACCTGATGAAGGCCCTGGTGCTGTCGGACAAGTGGCGCCCGGCCCTGGAGGACCTGCCGCCCGCACCCGCCGAGGGCGGCTCCGCCAAGGGCCCCGAGGAGGACGCGGAGATGTTCCTGGCGACCCTGCTGCGCGGCACCGAGATCCCCGTCGCCGACAGGGGCGGCGACGGCGGCTACGGCTACGTCGTCCTCGACGACGGCAAGGGCCGCTCCCTGGTCGAACTCCGCGTCCAGAGGGGCGGCACCGGCTTCCCCGCCGACGCCACCGCGCAGGCCGACGGCGTCCGCGCGAAGGTGACGCAGGGCCCGGCCGGCGAGAACGCCCCGGGCGTGGTCCGCTGGTCCGTGGACACCCTGCGGCCCGACGGGAGGCGGATCACGGTCTCCGCGTACAACGCCCCCAAGCAGACGGGCCCGGCGAGCCGTGCCACCCCCGCGCTCACCCTGGAGCAGGTCAGGGAGGTCGCGCTGAACCGGCACTGGAAGGACGCCGGCGCTCGCTGACCGCCCCCGACGGGGGCGGGGCCGGGCTCACTTGGCGTCGGCGTAGCACTCCACCACCGCCGTGGTGAACGGGAAGCGGACCGGGGTGTCCCCGAAGGTGATCCGGCCCGCCCGGTCCCCGGCGGCCCGCACCGCCTCGACGACGGCCTCCGCCTCCTCGGCGGGACAGTGCACGATCACCTCGTCGTGCTGGAAGAACACCAGCTCCGCGCGCATCCCGGCGGTGGCCTGCCGCAGTGCCGCCAGCATCAGCAGGGCCCAGTCGGCGGCGCTGCCCTGCACGACGAAGTTGCGGGTGAACCGGCCGCGGGCGCGGGTGTTGGCGGAGGCGTAGGACGGGGTCCACCCGGTCTCCTCGGAGTCGGCGCGCTCCTGCCCCGGCTCCTGCGGGATCCCGGCCTCGTCGGCCTCGGCGGCGCCGACCGGCGGCGGGCAGGTACGGCCCAGCCAGGTGCGTACGAGCCGCCCCTCCTCGCCGGCGCGGGCCGCGTCGTCCACGTACGCGACGGCGCGGGGGAAGCGGCGGCGCAGCGCGGCCAGGTTCTTCAGGCCGTCCCCGGAGGTCTGGCCGTAGACCGCGCCCAGCACCGCGATCTTGGCCTTGTCCCGGTCGCCGGAGAAGCCCTGGCGGGACACGGCCGTGTACAGGTCCTCGGGGCGCCCGGCCACCTCCATGAACGCCGGGTCCCGGGAGATCGCGGCCAGCACCCGGGGCTCCATCTGGTCGGCGTCGGCCACGACCAGCCGCCACCCCGGGTCGGCGACGACCGCGCGGCGGATCACCTTGGGGATCTGCAGGGCCCCGCCGCCGTTGGTGACCCAGCGGCCGGTGAGGGTGCCGCCGGGGATGAACTCGGGGCGGAAGCGGCCGTCCCGGACCCAGTCCGCCAGCCAGGACCAGCCGTGGGCGGTGTAGATCCGGTACAGCTTCTTGTACTCCAGCAGCGGGGCGACGGCGGGGTGGTCGATCTCCTGGATCGCCCAGCGGCGGGTGGACCCGAGCCGGATCCCGGCCTGCGCGAAGGCCTTGATGACGTCCGCGGGCAGGTCGGGGCGCACCCGGCGGCCGAAGGCGGCGGAGATCTCGTCGGTGAGTTCGGCGAGGCGGCGGGGCTCGCCGCCGCCGGCGTAGCGCTCGCCCAGCAGCTCGGTCAGCAGGGCCCGGTGCACGTCGGCCCGCCACGGCAGGCCCGCCCGGTGCATCTCGGCGGCGACGAGGAACGCGGCCGACTCGGAGGCGGTGAGCAGGCGCAGCCGGTCGGGGTGCGCGGTGGCGGCGATCCGGCGGGCCTGGTCGGCGTGCACGGCGAGCAGGGCGTCGAGGGGGAGCGGCGCGGTGGCCCCGGGGTCGACGTCGAAGAGCGAGTCCTGCGCGGCGGCCCGCGCGGGCTCGGCGGCGCGCTGCGGGGGATCCGGCGGGACGGGCGCGTCGTTGAGCCGCGCCCAGGCCGCCGCCGCCGAACGGGGTTCCCCGGACCGGCCCTCGTGGGCGAGGAGCAGCAGCTCGGCGTCCTCGATGTCGTAGCACCGCTCGACGCGGGTGCCGGCGGCGAGGACGCGGGGGTACACGGCGGCGGTGGACCGCCAGATCCAGCGGGTGCCGGGGGGAGCGCAGCGGACCGCCTCCGCGGGGGTGGCGGTGGTGACGCGTTCCGCACCGGGGTGCAGGGGCGTGGCGTGCCACTGGCCGCCGGCGGTCTCGGCGAGGGCCCAGGGGGTGGTGGGGTGGTCGCTCACGGGTGCGAGTGTCCCACCGGGGTCTGACAGTGCCGGTGCCCTGGCCGGGCGGGTCGGCGCGCCGCTGCGCGGGGCCGGCCCCTCCCCGCCCTTCGCCCGTTCCCCGGGACTCCGCCCCGGCCCCCGCGCCTCAATCGCCGGCGGGGCTGAAATCAGCCCCGCCGGCGATTGAGGCGCGGGCGCGGTAGCGCCGTGCGCTGACCCGCACCGGCGCGCAGCGCCGGCCCCCGGGCCGCGCCCGGCGCGCAGCGCCAGCGCCCCAGCCCCGTCGGCGTCTGAGGCGAGAACGGGTGAAGGGCGGGGAGGGGAGCAGCCCGCGCAGCGGCACAGCCGGCCGCACGGGCCCACCCGCCCCGGCCACGGGAACCGCCCCGACCCGCGTCGGGAACGGCATGCAAAGCTGAAGGGGTGAGTCAGAGTGCCGAGACCGTCGACCGGGCCTTCGCGGCCGCCCTCTACGCCCAGGACGACGCCGGGCTCGACGTCGGGGCGTCCGTGCTCGCCGCCGACGGCGCGGCCTGGGGCGGGGTCGGGCGGGAGCTGCTCGCGCGCGGGGAGGCGTACGTACGGCAGGCGTGGGAGCGGGGGTGGCGCCCCGCCGACGTGCTGCGGCTGGTGCGCCGGGACCTGGACGCCGTGCACCTCGCCGTCGCCGGGGACGTGATCGCCGCCGAGGCCCGCCGGTACGCCCGGCTGCCCGAGGGGTGGGGCGCGGCGCAGGTGTGGTGGCCGGCGGACGAGGAGTACGCCGAGCGGCTCGCGCGCCGCGAGCGGGCGGACCGGTTCACCCTGGCCACCGCCGTCCTGGAGCTGTACCGGCTGCTGGTCCGGCTGCCGTCCATCGAGCCGGTGGGCCCGGTGCCCGGGGACCCCGCCGGGGACCTCGCGGAGCACGCGCACATCGAGCCCCGCATGCTCGGGCGGATCCGGGCGCTGCTCGCGAAGGCCGAGGCGACGACCTACCCCGAGGAGGCCGAGGCGCTCAGCGCCAAGGCGCAGGAGCTGATGGCCCGGCACACGGTGGACGAGGCGCTGCTCGCGGTGCGTGGCGGTGCTCCGGCACAGGTGCCCGGCGCCTGCCGGATCGGGGTCGAGCCCCCGTACGAGGAGGCCAAGGCGGTGCTGCTGGACGCGGTGGCCACCGCCAACCGCTGCCGTGCGGTGTGGAACGGCGCCTTCGAGTTCTCCACCGTCGTGGGCTTCGAGAGCGACCTGGAGGCCGTCGAGCTGCTGTACACCTCGCTGCTCGTGCAGGGCACGGCCGCCATGACCCGGGCGGAGGCCGCCCAGCGGGCCGGCGGGCGCAAGCGGACCAAGACCTTCCGGCAGTCCTTCCTGCTGGCCTACGCCAGCCGTCTCGGCCGCCGGCTCGCCGAGACCGCCGAGCACACGGCCACCGAGGCCCCCGACTACCTGCCCGCCCTGGTCGCCCGGGACGTGGCGGTCGGCGCGCGGGCCGAGGAGATGTTCCCCCGGACCACGACCACCCGGCTGCGGGGCGCCACCGACCACGCGGGCTGGGAGGACGGCACGGCGGCGGCCGACGCCGCCCACGTCGGCGGGCGGCGCCCGTCCCTGCCCTAGGGGGTGTCCTCCGTGCGCAGGGCGCGGGCCTCCGACTTGAGGATGCGGGCGGACCTGCCCAGCGAACGGGCCATGTCCGGCAGCCTCTTCGAGCCGAAGACCAGCAGGGCGACCGCCAGGACGATGAACAGGTGCCAGGGTTCGAGGCCGTTGCGGAGCATCGGGTGCCCCCCTTTCGCGTAGCGGGTGCGGCCCATGGAACAGGGGCGCCCCCGTACTCCGCAAACCTGAAGGAAACCTGAAAAGCCGGTACGAAAGGCTACGCTCGACGCCATGAGCTGGCTGCGCGCGCTGAGGGACACCGCGCGCGCGGGCATGAAGGTCGAGCGGACCCGCCTGGAGCCCCTCGTCGCCCTCCGGGCCGCCGTCGGGCTCGCGGTCGTCATCGCCGCCGGGCTGGCGCTCCTCGGGCCGGGCGCCGCGGCCAGTTCCGCGTTCGGGGCGTTCATGGCGGCCGTGGCCACCTTCCAGCAGAGCTGGCGCCCGCGTCCCGTACTCGCCCTCGCCTCCGGGCTGACCCTGGCCGTCTCCACCTTCACCGGGTACCTGGTCGGGTCCGCCGACGTCGGGCTGTTCCTGCCGATGCTCGCCGTCTGGTCCTTCGCGGCGGGGCTGATGTGGGCGGCCGGGCCCACCGCCGGGATCATCGCCTCCGGCAACGTCGCGATCATGCTGGTCACCGTCACCCTGCCGACCTCCGTCCCGCAGGCGGCCGGGCACGCCGCGATGATCGCCGCCGGCGGGGTGGTGCAGGCCCTGCTGATCGTGCTGTTCCCGGTCCGCCGCTGGGGCGCCCGGCGCGACGCCCTGGCCGACGCCCTCGCCGCCGAGGCCGACTACGCCCGCCGGCTGCGGCACGACCCCGTCAGCTCCTTCGACCCCGAGCCGCTGATGAAGGCCCGCGACGCGGCCGCCGTCACCGTCCGGCAGGCCCGGCGGCGGCCCGCCGAGCTGCACGGGGCCCGGGGGCTCGCGGAGCGGGTCCGGCCCGTGCTGGCCTCCCTCGCCGACCCGGCCGTCGGCGCCCCCGCCGAGGGGCCGGCCCGCGACCGGGTGCGGGAGCTGCTGGACGCCGCCGGGGCGGTGCTGGACGCCGCCGCGCACGCCATCCGCCACGGGGACCCCGTACGCCTGCCCGCGCCGGCGCTGGCCGTGCTGAAGGCGCCCGACCTGCCGGAGGTGTTCACCGGCGCGCCGCTACGGGCCGCGCGCAGGCTCGCCGCCCTGCTGGACGACGTACTGGAGACGGCCGAACCGGGCTCCGGGCGCACCGCCGACCCCGCCGAGGCCATGCTGCGGCCCACCGTGCCCGCCCTGGTGCCGCTGGCGCTGAAGGCCGTACGGGCCGAGCTGCGGCCCGGCTCGCCCGTGCTGCGGCACGCCGTGCGGGTGACGGCGGCGGCGTGCGCGGGGTACCTCGTGGGGCACGCGCTGCCGTTCGGGCACGCCTACTGGGCGCCGATGGCCTCGGTGATGGTGATGCGGCCCGACTTCACCCAGACCTGGTCCCGCGCCGTCGCCCGTTTCGGCGGCACCCTCGTGGGGGTGGGCGCGGCCACGGCGGTGGTGCAGCTGGCGCAGCCGGGCATGTACCTGTCGGGGCTGCTGGCCGTCGTCAGCGCGGGCCTGATGTACGTGCTGATGCGCACCGGGTACGCCGTCACGCAGGTCTTCGCCTCCGCGTACGTGGTCTTCCTGCTCGGCATGGGCGGCGTCCGCTGGGACCAGACGGTGCCCGACCGGATCGCCCTCACCCTCGTCGGCGGGGTCCTCGCGATGCTGGCGTACGCGCTCTACCCGGCCTGGGAGACCCCGCGGCTGCGCACCCGCCTCGCCGACTGGCTCGCCGCCGACGGGCGGTACGCGGCGGCCGTGCTCGAGCAGTACGCCGACCCTGCCGGGGCCCGGCGCGCGGACGTGCGTCAGGCGCTGCTGGAGGTCCGGGACGCCCGGCTCGCCTGGCAGGAGGCGCTCGCGCGGGCGGAGGGTGAGCCGGTGCGCCACCGGGGCCTGTCCCGGGCGGCCGCCGAGGGGGCGGGGGACGCGCTGGCGGCGCTGGGCCGGGGCGCGATGCTGCTGGAGGCCCACCTCCCCGACCACGACGGCGAGCCGGTGCCGGGGGCCGCGGAGCTGGCGCGGGCGGTGCGGGAGGCGACCGGGGCGGGGGCGAAGGCGGTGCGGGAGGGCGGGGTCCCGCGGTGGGACGGGGTGCGCGAGCTGCTGGCGGACTGGGAGGCCTCCGGTCCGGGCGTGCTGCGCGGGGCCGCCGGCCAGCTGCGGGAGTCGCTCGAGGAGGCGTCGGAGGCACTGCGCCCCTGACCAGGGCCCCGCGCCGGTGAAACGGAGTGCCGGGGTCCTGAACCGCCACCAATGGTGATCAACAGTGACGGTCGGAACACCCCGCGTGCACGTGCATCTGCCCATGCATGCGGTGGTGAACACAGCTATGATCCGGTGCAGTTGACATCTGCTATCGGGGGCTTCCTGTGGACCACGCGTACAACGGGATGGCAGCTGCAGAACTCACTTCCCTGTACGAGCTGACCTGGCAGAAGAGCAGACACAGCAACTCGCAGGGATCCTGCGTGGAGTTCGCCAGACTGCCCGGGGGCGATGTCGCCATGCGCAACTCGCGCTTTCCCGACGGACCGGCGCTCGTCTACACGCCGGCCGAGATAGAGGCGCTGCTGGCGGGCGTCAAGGACGGCGAATTCGACCACCTGGTCGGCTGACGGAACGGCGCAAAGATCACGCCATGCACGTGCACCGGCCGGGACCGATCGCAGTGATCGGTCCCGGCCGGTGGTCCGAAAGAGCGCCCCGGGGGCGTGGCGCGCGGCGGCTCAGGCCCCGGAGCGCGGGTCCTGGAGCATGAACAGCGCCCAGACCACCTTGCCGGTCAGCCGCCCCGCGAGCGGGTGCCAGCCCCAGCTGTCGCTGTAGGCGTCCACCAGGAACAGCCCCCGCCCCGACTCCAGGTCGCAGTTCTCGTCGGTGCGCTCGGGCGCGAAGGATCCGCCCGGCCGGTCCTCGCTGGGGTCCCGCACCGCGCACACCAGCCGCGTGCTCCACCGCATCAGGTGCAGCCGTACCGGCGCCTCCGGTTCGCCGGACGGCCGCGCCTCGTCCGGCAGGGCGTGGCGCAGGGCGTTGGTGACGAGTTCGGAGACGACGAGCGAGACGTCGTCGAAGCGGTTGTCCAGGTCCCACTGGGAGAGGGTCGACCTGGTGAAGGAGCGGGCGCCGCGCACCGCGTCGAAACGGGCCGGCAGGGCGCAGGAGGCGGAACCGGAGACAGCCGTGGGGTCGACCGGGGGCAGCCCCTGCCGTAACGGCTCGAGCATGACCGATCCATTCGTCCCCATGCGAGGCACTCCCGGGATTCGCGGGCGAAGCGGGCGGCTCCGTCCAAAGAGAACTGCGGGGTGGGTCCCGCGCCGGCGCGAAGAGCACGCAGGTGCGCGGCACCATCGTTCCGAATGCCGAAGCCGGATGCAAGGGCAGATGCACGTGCACGCGCCCGACCCGTCCACTCACGTGACGGTTCTTGCTCATTTCTTCCTACGCATACTTACGGACTTCTTTTCCGGGACGCCGGATTCCGTTACAGAACGAGTACGGGCCGATGCGTTTTGGTGGCAGACTGCGGCACCGGGGTACGGGGGTCCCGACGAGGCACGCGCACACCACGCGCACACCATTGCGATGGGGAGGGCAGTACTAGTGACCGCAGAAGCCAGCGGTTCTGTGGTGCGCCGCATCCTCCTGGGCTCACAGCTCAGGCGACTCCGAGAATCCCGCGGCATCACCCGTGAGGCGGCCGGCTACTCGATCCGCGCATCCGAATCGAAGATCAGCCGCTTGGAGTTGGGAAGGGTGAGCTTCAAGGCCAGGGACGTGGAGGACCTCCTGACGCTCTACGGGGTCACCGACGGCGCCGAGCGGGAGTCCCTGCTCGGCCTGGTCCGAGAGGCGAACGCGGCGGGCTGGTGGCACAGCTACGGCGACGTGCTGCCCGGGTGGTTCCAGACGTACATCGGACTGGAGGGGGCGGCCTCCCTCATCCGCATCTACGAGGTCCAGTTCGTCCACGGCCTGCTCCAGACCGAGGCGTACGCCCAGGCCGTCGTGCGCCGCGGCATGCCCGGCGCGAGCGCCGCCGAGATCGACCGCCGCGTCGCGCTGCGCCTGGAGCGCCAGAAGGTGCTGGTCTCCGAGAACGCCCCCGTCTTCCACGCCGTCCTCGACGAGGCCGCGCTGCGCCGCCCCTACGGCGACCGGGACGTGATGCGCGGTCAGCTCGAACACCTCATCGAGATCAGCCAGCGGCCCAACGTGCGGCTCCAGGTGATGCCTTTCTCCTTCGGCGGACACGCGGGAGAGAGCGGAGCCTTCACCCTGCTGCGCTTCCCCGAGTCCGACCTCCAGGACATCGTCTATCTGGAACAGCTGACCAGCGCGCTCTACCTGGACAAAGAAGAAGAAGTGGCCCAGTACGCGCGGGCGATGGAACGGCTCCAGGCCGACTGCCCGGATCCGGGACAGACCCGCGATCTCCTGCGCGGACTCCTCCAACTGTCTTGAACCGCACGTACTATGACGTCTGATCAGTGCATGAAGATGACCGATCGGTCTCCGGTGCAGCGCAAGGGTGCGCGCTCGCAGTAAGGGATGGCATGTCCATATTCACCGACCTGGCTCACCAGTACATCGACGGCGAATGGCTGGCCGGCACCGGTTCGTGGGACATCATCGACGTCAACCCCTACAACGGGGAGAAGCTCGCGGCCGTCACCGTGGCCACCGTCGAGCAGGTCGACCGGGCCTACCGCGCCGCCGAGCGGGCCCAGCGCGACTGGGCGGCCACCGGACCCTACGCGAGACGCACCGTCCTGGAGCGCGCCCTGCGGATCACGGAGGAGCGCCACAAGGAGATCGTCGAGGCGATGATCGACGAACTCGGCGGGACCCGTCCCAAGGCCGAGTACGAGGTCCACCTCGCGATGGAGTTCCTGCGCGAGGCGGTCCAGCTCGCCGTCCGCCCCGACGGCCGCATCCTGCCCTCGCCCGTCGCCGGCAAGGAGAACCGGGTCCAGCGCCTCCCGGTCGGCGTGGTGGCGGTGATCAGCCCCTTCAACTTCCCCTTCCTGGTGACCCTGAAGTCGGTCGCCCCGGCGCTGGCGCTGGGCAACGCGGTCGTGATCAAGCCCAACCAGAACGCCCCGGTCGCCGGCGGCGGGATCATCGCCAAGATCTTCGAGGACGCGGGCCTGCCGGCCGGACTGCTGAACGTGCTGGTCACGGACATCGCCGAGATAGGCGACGCGATCCTGACCCACCCCGTCCCCAAGGTCATCTCCTTCGCCGGCTCCGACCGCACCGGCCGCCACGTCGGCTCGGTCGCCGCGCGCCACTTCAAGCGCACGGTCCTCGAGCTGAGCGGCAACAGCGCCCTGGTCGTCCTCGACGACGCCGACGTCGACTACGCGGTGGACGCGGCCGTCTTCAGCCGCTTCGTCTTCCAGGGCCAGGTCTGCATGGCCGCCAACCGGATCCTCGTCGACGCGAGCGTGGCCGAGGAGTTCACCGAGAAGTTCACCGCCCGCGTGCGCGCCCTGAAGACCGGGGACCCCCGCGAGGCCGACACCCACATCGGCCCGCTCATCAACTCCTTCCAGGCGGACGCGCTCACCGCGCTCGTGGACCGCGCCGTCGAGTCCGGGGCACGGGCGCTCGTACGGGGATCTACGCGCGGCAACCTGGTCGAGCCGACCGTCCTCACCGACCTCCCCGAGGACTCCCCGCTGCTGGGGCAGGAGATCTTCGGGCCGGTCGCCCTGCTGGTGGTCTTCGACGGGGAGGAGGAGGCCGTACGCCTGGCCAACGCGACCCCGTACGGGCTCAGCGGCGCGGTGCACACCCGCGACGTGGAGCGGGGCGTCCGCTTCGCCCGGCGGGTCGAGACCGGCATGTTCCACGTCAACGACTCCACCATCGTGGACGAGCCCCTCTCGGCCTTCGGCGGCGAGAAGGCCTCCGGTCTGGGCCGGCTCGGCGGTGAGGCCACCGTGGAGGCCTTCACCACCCAGAAGTGGATCTCGGTCCAGCACGGCCGCACCCAGTTCCCCTTCTGACCTTTTCCACCCAGAGCTTCTGACCTTTTCCACCCAGAGCGGGGTTGCGGACAGAACCTGACCGCAAGGCTCCGTAGCGTGTTCCTTGTCAGCGGGGAGAGCCCCCGCACAGGGGACGAAGAGGTGGATGGTCATGGCGGAGATTTCCGGTGAGGTCCTGGGCGACGAGCGCGGCACCCTGCTCGCCTTCATCGAGTCCCAGCGCGCGGCGGTGCGCGAGGCGGTCGCGGGTCTGACCGAGGAGCAGGCCGCCAGCCGCCCGAGCGCCAGTGAGCTGTCCCTGTCCGGCCTGCTCAAGCACGTGGCCGAGGTGGAGCTGGGCTGGCTCCGGATGGCGCAGCAGCGGGACAACGAGGTCGCCGGCGCCCGCGAGGACTACTCCGAGGGCTTCCGGCTGACCGGCGAGGAGACGATTCCGGCGGTCCAGGCCTTCTGGGACGGGGTGACCGAGGAGCTGACCGCCTTCGTCGCCGACCTGCCCAGCCTGGACCAGACGTTCCCGCTGCCGCCGGCCCCGTGGTTCCCCGAGAACGGCAAGGTCTCCATGCGCTGGATGCTCCTGCACCTGATCGAGGAGTTCGCCCGGCACGCGGGTCACGCGGACATCATCCGCGAGAGCCTGGACGGCACCAAGGCGATGGGCTGACCCCGGCGGTCCCGGCTTCCCGGCTTTCCCCGGGACACGGGCTTGCACCTCACGCGGCGTGAGGAACCACAGTGGAGGGCGTACCCCACCGGAAGGAGCGGAAGGCGATGGGCTACTCCGTGGGCCAGGTCGCCGGTTTCGCCGGAGTCACGGTGCGCACCCTGCACCACTACGACGAGATCGGGCTGCTCTCCCCGAGCGGCCGCAGCGGCGCGGGACACCGGCGTTACGACGACGCCGACCTGGACCGGCTGCAGCGGATCCTGTTCTACCGGGAGCTCGGCTTCCCGCTCGACGAGGTCGCGGTCCTGCTGGACGATCCGCACGCGGACCCGAGGGAGCACCTGCGCCGGCAGCACGCCCTCCTGTCCGAGCGGATCGGTCGGCTCCAGCAGATGGCCAAGGCCGTTGAGCACGCCATGGAGGCGAACAAGATGGGCATCAACCTCACGCCCGAGGAACGGTTCGAGGTCTTCGGCGACAAGGACCCCGAGCAGTACGCGCAGGAGGCCGAGGAGCGCTGGGGCGGCACGGAGGCCTACGCGGAGTCGCAGCGCCGGGCCGCCGGCTACACGAAGGACGACTGGAAGCGCGTCCAGGAGGAGTCCGCCGACTGGGGCGTGCGGTACGCGGCGCTGGTCGCGGCGGGCGAGCCGGCGGACGGCGAGGCGGCCATGGCCATGGCCGAGGAGCACCGGCTGCACATCGGGCACTGGTACTACGACTGCCCGTACGAGATGCACACCTGCCTCGGTGACATGTACGTCGCGGACGAGCGCTTCAAGGCGTACTACGACTCGATGGGTCCCGGCGTCGCCGAGCACCTGCGGGACGCGATCACGGCGAACGCCGTGCGCAACGCGTAGCCGCCCGTAGCAAGGCGTAGCGGAACCTCCACGCCTCCCGCCCCCTCCGGTCCCTGGAACCCGGTGGGGGCGGTGTGCGTTCATAATTGAGACCGCCTGCCAAGTCTCGTCCCCCACCGCAGACGTCCCCCTGATCCAGGAGAGCCCGGAAACGTGGAACCCCTCTACACGCTTGCCCTCGGCCCCGAGTGGCTGTCCCCGGAGTACCTGATCGGGCACTTCGGCCTGATCGGCATCCTGGTCATCGTCTTCGCGGAATCGGGCTTCTTCGCGTTCCTGCCCGGCGACTCCCTGCTGTTCACGGCGGGCCTGTTCGTCGCCAGCGGCGACATCAGCCAGCCGCTGTGGCTGGTCTGCACGATGATCGCGGCCGCCGCGATCCTCGGCGACCAGGTGGGGTACCTGCTCGGCAAGTTCTTCGGCCCGAAGCTCTTCAACCGGCCGAACAGCAAGGTCTTCAAGAAGGAGAACCTGGACGCCGCGCACGACTTCATGGAGAAGCACGGCCCCAAGGCCATCGTGCTGGCCCGTTTCGTGCCGATCATCCGCACGTTCGCGCCCATGGTGGCCGGGGCGAGCGCCATGAAGTACCGGACCTTCCTGACCTTCAACATCATCGGCGGTGTCCTCTGGGGCGCGGGCGTCACCGTCCTCGGCTACCAGCTGGGCCAGTTCGAGGTCATTAAGAAGAACGTCGAGCCGATCTTCATCGGCATCGTGCTGATCTCGGTGATCCCGGTGATCTTCGAGGTGCTGAAGGCCCGCAAGACCAAGAAGGCCGAGGCGGCCGCCGGTCCGGCGCAGCCCGGCTACCCGCAGCAGGACCAGCAGCAGCCGCCGGCCCCCGGCCAGCGCGGCCGCCACGCCAAGCGCTGAGGCCCCGCCGGGCGCCCCGGCCCTGCCGAGCCCCTGGAACCACCCCGTACGCCCCGGAGACGTCCCCGTCCCCGGGGCGTACGCGCATCCGGGGCCGCGGGGCGCCGGAGGGCGTCAGAAGCCGCGGGTGCGCTTCGCCGCCGCCCGGCGCCTGGCCGCGGTGCGCGCGCCCGGGATCCGCATGAAGAGCCGTGAGCCCTCGGAGCCGAGGTTCACCCCGATCGCGATCGCGAGCGCGATGGCGGCGGCGTTGGTGAGCGAGGCGAGCCCCCTGTCGAGCCGGTTCTCGGCGATCGAGAGCAGCCCGTAGTACGTGGCCGAACCCGGCAGCAGCGGCCCGATCGCGGCCGTCACGTACGGCAGGGCGGAGGCGAACCGGTAGCGCGAGAAGAGCTGGCCGAACAGGCCGACCAGGCCGGCGGCGATGGCCGTGGACGGCACCGGCGGCAGCTCGGCGGCGCGCAGCGCGCCGAAGGTCGCCCAGGCGACCCCGCCGTTGAGGGTCACGATCCACACCGTGGAGCGCTCCTGCTGGAGCAGGATCGCGAAGGTGAACACCAGGACCATCGAGGCGAGGATCTGGAGCACGGGGCGGTGCGGGATCTGGAGCACCTCGTCCGGGTTCGGCGAGGGCCCGAACTGGAGGCCGACGTAGATCACCGCGAGGACGCCGACGATGATCCCGATGAAGAGGTACATGACCTCCAGCAGGCGGGCGGAGGCGGTGATGTAGAAGCCGGTGAGCCCGTCCTGCACGGCGGCGACCAGGGCCCGCCCGGGCAGCAGCGCGAACAGCCCGCCGGTGATCACGGCGGAGGCGCGGACGTCGAACTCGGCGATCTTCAGGGCCACGCCGATGGCGGCCGGCGGCATCGCGGCGACGACGAACTGGTAGAACTCGGGCAGCCCGCGGTCGGCGAAGTACCAGGCCAGGCGGTCGCCGAGGACGGCGCCGAGGGCGGCGCAGAAGAAGACGGTCACCCCGCCGCCGACCAGCGTGGAGGCGGCCCCCGCGAGCAGCCCGGCGGCGGCGGTGAGCACCCAGGTCGGGTACGGGTGGCGGTTGCGCCGGATCACGGCGAGCCGGCGGTAGGCCTCCTCCAGGGAGACCTCGACCTCGGGCGTGCTGATGTCGTCGACCAGCCGGAAGACGGCGGCCAGGCGGGTGTAGTCGGTGCCGCGGCGGCGCACGGTGCGGTTCGCGGAGACGGGGTCGCCGACCAGGGAGGGCTGGTAGGTGATGGACAGCAGGGTGAAGGTGACGGTGGGCTCGCAGCGGTCGAGCCCGTAGGAGCGGGCCACCGCGAACATCGCGGCCTCCACGTCCTCGGCGCCCTCGCCGCCCGCGAGGAGCAGCTCGCCGATGCGCAGGGTCAGGTCGAGCACGCGGCCCACGGCGGGGCCGGACTCGCTCTGCCGCTGGGCCGGCTCGGGGACCGGCCGGACGTCCACCGGCATGCGCAGCATCGTGCGCATCCGGTCCTGCCAGGGGGAGGAGGCGGGGAAGCCGGGGGCCGGGAGGGGGGTGTGGGCGGGCGGGGACTGGCTCGCGCTGTAGGTGGCCGGGGCGGCGAAGGCGGAACCCCCGGCCTCGGCGGGGGGCGGGCTGGCGCCCTCCGGCATGGCGAACTCGGACGTGGGCTGGTCCTCGAACGGAACCTCGGGCTCCATGCCGGGCGGCGGAGTGAACGCGCTGCGCGCCTCGTCGGACTTCGGCTTCCGGTCCTCGGGACCGGCTCCTTCGGCCTCCGCCACGCATCCTCCCACCCTTGATCACCTGGCGGTATCAGTATGCGGAATCGTTTCATCCGTGGCGAAGCGAGCCCGTGCCGGCGCCGGGTGGGCCCCCGGGCGGGCCGGGAACGCCGCGGCGGGCGGCACCTGAGGGGTGCCGCCCGCCGCGGGAGGTCCGGAGTACCGGCGGAGCCTAGTGGTGGCCGCCCTGGGCCTCCAGGCGCTTGAACGAGGCCTCGATCTCGGCCTCGGCCTCGGCGCGGCCGACCCAGTTCGCGCCCTCGACGGACTTGCCCGGCTCCAGGTCCTTGTAGACCTCGAAGAAGTGCTGGATCTCCAGGCGGTCGAACTCGGAGATGTGGTGGATGTCGCGCAGGTGCTCGACGCGCGGGTCGGAGGCCGGCACGCACAGCAGCTTGGCGTCGCCGCCCGCCTCGTCGGTCATGTTGAACATGCCGATCGCGCGGCACTTGATCAGGCAGCCCGGGAAGGTGGGCTCGTCCAGGATGACCAGCGCGTCCAGCGGGTCGCCGTCCTCGCCGAGGGTGTTCTCGACGAAGCCGTAGTCCGTCGGGTAGCTGGTCGAGGTGAAGAGGCGACGGTCCAGACGGATCCGGCCGGTCTCGTGGTCCACCTCGTACTTGTTCCGCGAACCCTTGGGGATCTCGATGGTGACGTCGAACTCCACGTCCTGCTCCTCCATGATCAGCTCCGGCCCAGTGCCGAAGCTTGACTGCTTCGAGACGGCATTTGATTCAAATGCGCGCGCGTCCGGCCCAGCCCTGCGGGTGGGGTGCCATGCTCGCGGCAAGACGCAGTGATTAAGTGTCCCTCACGCATATGTGTGATCGCGAAAGGGGCTGGTCCGAGGTGCCATTGGTCAAGACGTGGCAGCTCATCGCAGGGTCGGCCGTCGCCGGCCTCGCCCTGTCGGCTGCGATGGTCGCCACCGCCGGTCCTTGGGACTCCGGCCAGCGTAAGGCCGAGCGGGACAGGGCTGCCTCCTGGAGCCGGACGGGTGGTGCAGATCACGCCGCCGGCGGCCTCCCGCAGGCCGCACCCAGCGCCCCCGGGGTACTCGGCGCCCTCGCCCCGCGCCCGAACACCGGCGCCGCCGCGCTCGCCGGGGCCCTCACCCCGCTGCTCGCCGACCCCTCGCTCGGCACCGCGCGCGGGGCCTCGGTGATCGACGTCGCGACGGGCCAGGTGCTCTACGAGTCCGGGGCGGGCGACCCCATGACCCCGGCCTCCACCATCAAGATCGCCACCGCGAGCGCCGCCCTGGCCGCGCTCGGGCCCGAACACCGGATCCGGACCACCGTGACGCCCGGAGCCGGCCCCGGCGAGATCGTCCTGGTCGGCGGCGGCGACCCGTCCCTCACCGCCAAGAAGAAGAGCCCCGCCGGCTCCGGCGGCAGCCTCGTGGCCCTCGCCGCCGACACCGCCCAGGCCCTCAAGGCCGCCGGCACCGACACCGTGACCCTCGGCTACGACGACTCCCTCTACACCGGACCCGTCCGCCACCCCATCGGCCGCGACGAGAACATCGCCCCCGTCACCGCCCTCACCGCCGACGAGGGCCGCCCCGACGACTCCACCTCCGGGCCCGTGGACCGCTCCGACGACCCCTCCAGAGACACCGCCCGCTCCTTCGCCGCCCTGCTGCGCGACCGCGGCATCAAGGTGGGCGGCGAACCCGCCAGGGCGAAGGCCCCCGCCGGGGCCCAGCCGCTGGCCACCACCCTCTCCACCCCCCTCGCCGGGCTCGTGGAGCGGATGCTGACCAACAGCGACAACGACATCGCCGAGGCCCTCGCCCGCCAGACCGCCCTCGCCGCCGGCCGGCCCGCCAGCTTCGAGGGCGGCGAGCAGGCCGTCACCGAGAAGCTGGCCTCCCTCGGCCTCGACCTCAAGGGCGCCCGCTTCGCCGACGGCAGCGGCCTCAACCGGGCCGACCGGCTCAGCACCCGCCTCCTGACGGCCCTCCTCGCCAAGGCCGCCGACCCCCGCCACCCCGAGCTGCGGCCGGTCCTCACCGGCCTGCCCGTCGCCGGCTTCACCGGAACCCTGCGCGCCCGCAACACCGGCGACTCCGCGGCGGCCGGCCTGGTCCGGGCCAAGACCGGCACCCTCACCGTGGCGAACGGCCTCGCCGGCACCGTCGTCGCCCCGTCCGGGCGGCTCCTCGCCTTCGCCTTCCTGGCCGCGAACACCCCCGACAAGACCGCTGCCGAGAAGGGCCTCGACAAACTGGCCGCCGCCGTCGCCGCCACCCCCTGACCCACGGGGGGATCCTCTCCAGACTCCGTCCGGGGGGACCCCCAACGGCGCCGGTCCACGTACGGTTGACGCATGACGAGCATCGGTGGTGCGGAGATGGTCGACTGGAACCTCGCGGTGGCGACCGCGACCCGGCTGGTCAGGCCGGGTCCGGAAGTCAGCCGCGACGAGGCCCGGGCCGTGGTGGCGGAACTCCGCCGGCACGCCAGGACCTCCGAGGAGCACGTGCGCGCGTTCACCCGGATGATCCCCGAGGGCTCCCCCCTCCCCGACACCCCCGTCCTCGTCGTCGACCGGGCCGGCTGGATCAAGGCCAACGTCGCGGGCTTCCGCGAACTCCTCGGCCCCCTCCTCGGCAAGATGCAGGACCGCCGCTCCGCCACCCCCGGCGGCGCCGTCATCGGCTCCGTCGGCGGCAAGGTCACCGGCGTCGAGCTGGGCATGCTGCTCAGCTTCCTGGCCTCCCGCGTCCTCGGCCAGTACGAGACCTTCGCGCCCGCCGGCCCCGACCTGCCGGGCGGCGCCGCCACCGGCGGCCGCCTGCTGCTCGTCGCGCCGAACATCGTGCACGTCGAACGCGAGCTGGGGGTGCACCCGCACGACTTCCGGCTCTGGGTCTGCCTGCACGAGGAGACGCACCGCACCCAGTTCACCGCCGTCCCCTGGCTGCGCGCCCACCTGGAGGGCGAGATCCAGACCTTCCTCGGCGCCACCGAGTTGGAACCCGGCGCCGTCCTGGAGCGGATCCGCGAGGCCGTCCAGTCCTTCGCCGGAGCCCGCGCCGAAGGCGAACGCGGCGACGAGGCCCCCTCCCTCGTCGAACTCGTCCAGACCCCCCAGCAGCGCGAGGTCCTCGCCCGGCTCACCGCCGTCATGTCCCTGCTGGAGGGCCACGCCGACTTCGTCATGGACGGCGTCGGACCCGAGGTCGTCCCCTCCGTCGCCGAGATCCGCGAGAAGTTCCAGCAGCGCCGGGCCAGCGGCGCCGGCCGCCTCGACGCCGCCCTGCGCAAGGTCCTCGGCCTTGACGCCAAGCTGCGCCAGTACCGCGACGGCGAGCGCTTCGTACGGGCCGTCGTCGGCCAGGTCGGCATGGACGGCTTCAACCGGGTGTGGACCTCGCCCAACACCCTCCCCACCAAGGCCGAGATCGCCCGCCCCGCGGACTGGGTGGCCCGGGTCCACCGCAAGGGCGGCACGCAGAGCGAAGAAAGGTGAAGCAGGAGGCGTAAACGTGTCTCACTGGGGGAAGCAGCATCACCCTTCCGAGGGACCGTGAGCCGTGGAAGGGCGTGCGATGCTCGGGGAACGGCTCGGTTCTGTCACCATCGACGCACTCTGAGTGACATTCCGCATCTCCCCCGCGCAACACCCGAAGCCTCCGAGCATCCGAACTCCACGAAGGGCACCGGACATGGGTCCCCATCCTGCGGTCGCGGCGATACGCCTGGCGGTCCGCCGCGTACTCCACGACGTCCTCACCGACCTCACCGACATCCCCCGCCCCCGCGGGGCGGGCGGCCAGCCCCTCGTCCTCGTCGCCTGCTCCGGCGGCGCGGACTCCATGGCGCTCGCCTCCGCCCTCGCCTTCGAGGCACCCAAGCTCGGCATCCGGGCGGGCGGCATCACCGTCGACCACGGCCTCCAGGTCGGCTCCGACCTGCGCGCCGCGGAGGTCGTGAGCCGCATGACCGCGCTCCGCCTCGACCCGGTGGAGTCCGTCGCCGTGCACGTCGGCCGCGAGGGCGGACCCGAGGCCGCGGCCCGCGACGCCCGCTACGCCGCCCTCGACGAGGCGGCCGACCGGCTCGGGGCCTGCGCCGTGCTGCTCGGCCACACCCGCGACGACCAGGCCGAAACCGTCCTGCTCGGCCTCGCCCGCGGCTCCGGCATCCGCTCCCTGTCCGGCATGGCCGAAGTCTCCGGCGGCCCCGGCCGCACCAACCGCTACCGGCGGCCCTTCCTCCAGGTCGACCGGCAGACGGCCCGCAAGGCCTGCATGGTCCAGTCCCTGCCCGTCTGGGACGACCCGCACAACCTCGACCCCGCCTACACCCGCTCCCGGCTGCGCCACGAGGGACTGCCCGCCCTGGAGAAGGCGCTCGGCAAGGGAGTCGTGGAAGCGCTCGCCCGCACCGCCCAGCTCTCCCGCGACGACGCCGACGCCCTCGACGCCTGGGCCGCCGACGCCGAGGCGGGCGTGCGCGACGAGGACGGCCGCCTGGAGTGCGCCAAGCTCTACGCGCTGCCCCCGGCCGTCCGCCGCCGCGTGCTGCGCCGGGCCGTGGTCGCCGCCGGCTCCCCCGCCGGCTCGCTCTTCGCCCGCCACATCGAGGAAGTCGACCGCCTCATCACCGGATGGCGGGGCCAGGGCGCCATCAACCTGCCCGGCCGCGTCGAGGCCCAGCGGCAGGGTGGCAGACTTGTCATCCGGCAGGGCTGATTGGTGCTGAAACACGGCTGAGTCCTCCGGGGCACCCCCCGGAGCCCCGGCCGACAACGAAAGTGATGCGGGTGGACGAGAAGGACATGGGCAACGACCTCCAGTCGGTGCTCATCACCAAGGAAGAGATCGACGCGAAGCTGGCCGAGCTGGCCGCGAAGATCGACGCGGAGTACGCGGGCAAGGACCTGCTCATCGTCGGCGTGCTCAAGGGCGCCGTCATGGTGATGGCGGACCTGGCGCGCGCCTTGTCCACCCCGCTCACCATGGACTGGATGGCGGTGTCCTCGTACGGCGCCGGGACCCAGTCCTCGGGCGTGGTGCGGATCCTCAAGGACCTGGACACCGACATCAAGGACAAGCACGTCCTGATCGTCGAGGACATCATCGACTCGGGCCTGACCCTGTCCTGGCTGCTGTCGAACCTCGGCTCCCGCCAGCCGGCCTCCCTCAAGGTCGTCACGCTGCTGCGCAAGCCCGAGGCCGCGAAGGTCGCGATCGACGTTGAGTGGGTCGGCTTCGACATCCCGAACGAGTTCGTCGTCGGCTACGGCCTCGACTACGCGGAGAAGTACCGCAACCTGCCGTTCGTCGGCACGCTCGCCCCGCACGTCTACGGCGGCTGACCGCGTCCTTCGCGGACGCCGTCACCGCCGGCGCCCCCGGGGGAACCCGGGGGCGGTTCCCGACGTTGGAGCAGGGGAAGGCGGGTCTGTCAGCCGTCCCTTGAGGCCGCGGGTGACAATACAGAGGTACATTCCGAAGAACAGTCTTTACTCACAGCAGCATTTACCTACGGGCAGGAGGGACGGGGTGCCCGGCACCCCGTATGGATGGACGTGAAGCGATACTTCCGTGGGCCGGTCATGTGGATCGTGCTGGCCGTCCTCGCCGTGGTCGTGTTGATGAACGTCGTCGGCTCCGGCGGCGGCTACAAGTCGGTGGAGACCAGCGAGGTCATCAAGGCGATCAACAGTGGCCAGGTGGACAGCGCCAAGCTGACCACCGGTGACAGCCAGATGATCAAGATCGAGCTGAAGAAGGGCCAGAAGCTCGGCAACAACAGCGGCACCAAGTTCCAGGCCAACTACATCGGGGACCAGGGCGTCCAGCTCGCCCAGAACCTCCAGAGCAAGTACGAAGCCGGTCAGATCCCCGACGGCTACTCCGTCACGCCGGACAAGACCAGCCCGTTCCTGAGCGTGCTGCTCTCGCTCCTGCCCTTCGTCCTCATCGTCGTCGTCTTCCTGTTCCTGATGAACCAGATGCAGGGCGGCGGCTCCCGGGTCATGAACTTCGGCAAGTCCAAGGCGAAGCTCATCACCAAGGACACCCCGAAGACGACGTTCGCCGACGTCGCGGGCTCGGACGAGGCCGTCGAGGAACTCCACGAGATCAAGGAGTTCCTCCAGGAGCCGGCGAAGTTCCAGGCCGTCGGCGCCAAGATCCCCAAGGGCGTGCTGCTCTACGGCCCGCCCGGCACCGGCAAGACCCTGCTCGCGCGTGCCGTCGCGGGCGAGGCCGGTGTCCCCTTCTACTCGATCTCCGGTTCCGACTTCGTCGAGATGTTCGTCGGCGTCGGCGCCTCGCGCGTCCGCGACCTGTTCGAGCAGGCCAAGGCCAACGCGCCGGCGATCGTCTTCGTCGACGAGATCGACGCCGTCGGCCGGCACCGCGGTGCGGGCCTCGGCGGCGGCCACGACGAGCGCGAGCAGACCCTCAACCAGCTCCTGGTCGAGATGGACGGCTTCGACGTGAAGGGCGGCGTCATCCTGATCGCCGCCACGAACCGCCCCGACATCCTCGACCCGGCACTGCTGCGCCCGGGCCGCTTCGACCGGCAGATCGCGGTCGACCGCCCCGACATGCAGGGCCGTCTGGAGATCCTCAAGGTCCACCAGAAGGGCAAGCCGGTCGCACCGGACGTCGACCTCTCGGCCGTCGCCCGCCGCACCCCCGGCTTCACGGGTGCCGATCTCTCCAACGTCCTCAACGAGGCCGCGCTCCTCACGGCCCGCTCGGACAAGAAGCTGATCGACAACCACATGCTGGACGAGGCGATCGACCGCGTCGTGGCGGGCCCGCAGAAGCGGACCCGGATCATGTCGGACAAGGAAAAGAAGATCACCGCGTACCACGAGGGCGGACACGCCCTGGTCGCGGCGGCCTCCCCGAACTCCGACCCGGTCCACAAGATCACGATCCTGTCCCGCGGCCGGGCCCTGGGCTACACCATGGTCCTGCCCGACGAGGACAAGTACTCGACCACGCGCAACGAGATGCTCGACCAGCTCGCCTACATGCTGGGCGGGCGCGCGGCGGAGGAACTGGTCTTCCACGACCCGACCACCGGCGCCGCGAACGACATCGAGAAGGCCACGGCGACGGCCCGCGCGATGGTCACCCAGTACGGCATGACCGAGCGCCTCGGCGCGATCAAGTTCGGCGGGGACAACACCGAGCCGTTCCTGGGCCGCGAGATGTCGCACCCGCGGGACTACTCGGAAGAGGTCGCGGCGCTGGTCGACGAAGAGGTCAAGAAGCTCATCGAGACCGCGCACAACGAGGCCTGGGAGATCCTGGTCGAGAACCGGGACGTCCTGGACAACCTCGTCCTCGCGCTGCTGGAGAAGGAGACGCTGGGCAAGGAGGAGATCGCCGAGATCTTCTCCACGATCGTGAAGCGCCCGGCCCGCCCGGCGTGGACCGGTTCCTCCCGCCGTACCCCCTCCACCCGTCCGCCGGTGCTCTCTCCCAAGGAGCTCCAGCTGACGAACTCCGCGAACGGCACCTCGGCGGCAGCCGCGGCGCCCGTCTCCACGGAGAAGGGCATCGAGGTGGCCCCGGAGGACCGCCCCGAGGCCTGACCACCCGGAATGGAAGCCGCGCCCCCCAGGTTCTAGCCTGGGGGGCGCGGCACATTTGTACGAAGCCGCGCGTGCGCACAGGAACGAGGATGAGATGACCGACCCAGTGACCCTGACCGGTGGCGAGGGCACGATCGGCGAGTTCGACGAGAAGCGCGCCGAGGCGGCCGTCCGCGAGCTCCTGATCGCGGTCGGCGAGGACCCGGACCGCGAAGGCCTCCTGGAGACCCCGGCGCGCGTCGCGCGGGCGTACAAGGAGATATTCGCCGGCCTCTACCAGAAGCCCGAAGAGGTCCTGACCACGACCTTCGACCTCGGCCACGACGAGATGGTCCTGGTGAAGGACATCGAGGTCATGTCGAGCTGTGAACACCACCTGGTCCCGTTCCACGGTGTGGCGCACGTCGGATACATCCCGTCCACCGACGGCAAGATCACCGGCCTGTCCAAGCTGGCCCGCCTCGTGGATGTCTTCGCCCGCCGGCCCCAGGTACAGGAGCGGCTGACCACGCAGATCGCCGACTCCCTGATGGAGATCCTCGACCCCCGCGGCTGCATCGTGGTCATCGAGTGCGAGCACATGTGCATGACCATGCGCGGCGTCCGCAAGCCCGGCGCGAAGACCATCACCTCGGCGGTCCGCGGCCAGCTGCGCGACCCCGCGACCCGCAACGAGGCCATGAGCCTGATCATGGCGCGCTGACCCCGTGCCGGAGCCGGGGGCGGCCGCGGAGGCCGGCTGGGAGCCGCTGAGCGAGGACGTCCGGCGCACGCTGGAGATCCTGCTGGACGGGGAGGCGGGGGATGCCCCCGGCTACCGGGCCCAGATCCCGCACACCCGGATGAAGGCCGGCTGCACCTGCGGCTGCCCCAGCCAGTACCTGCTGGTCGGGCCGGGGGGCGTGCCGGCGGCGGGCGCCGAGCCCGCCCCGATCGTGGCGAGCCGGTGCCTGCGGTCCCCGGACGGCGGATACGTCGGCGAGGCGCTGCTCTTCGCCGACGAGGGCCTCATGGTGTCGCTGGAAGTCTGCCACTGGGAGGACCTGGGACCGCTGGTCCCGCCCCTGTGGCAGCGGCTGGACCCCGTCTAGGCCGTGGCGGGGGCCTTGGGCGGGTCGTCGTCCTCGGGGAGCCTCAGGACGCGCTCCAGGAAGAGGGCGGCGGCGATCACGGCCGCGCCGGCGATGACCGAGCCGGCCGCGTACCAGGCCTGGTCGCGGCGGGCCGGGACGTCCATCGCGTCGGTGAGCAGGAAGACGCCCACGCCGCCGTACATGCCCGCGACGAGGGCGGCGACGAGGGCGCTCGCCTGGCCGAAGACCACCGCCCGGGCCGCCATCAGCGGCTCCACGCCCTTCGCCCCCGGGCGGCGCTCCCGCTGGGCCTTGAGGCGGGCGCGCATCGACAGGGCCGTCGCCAGCAGGACGACGGCGATCACCGCCAGCACGATCGGTGCGGCCAGTGGGACGCCCGGCAGGGTGCCGTACGCGTTCCACAGGCGGGCACCCGCCCAGGACAGCACCCCGGCGATCGCGAAGATGCCCGCCAGGACCGCCGGCCTCAGTTGCTTCACTTGCCCGTCCCCTGTTCAGTCGCTGCTACCTGAACACGCTAACGGCTACTCCGGCAGGCGGAGTTCCAGGTCGGTGCGTGCCGTGACACCGGCGAGGCCGATCGTGGCCAGCAGTTCCGCGACGGGGCCGCGGCCGGGCAGCTGGGCCTCGGGGTCGATGTCGTGCCAGGGGGCCAGGACGAAGGACCGCAGGTGCGCCCTGGGGTGCGGCAGGGTGAGGACCGGGTCGTCGGAGACCACGTCGGCGTACGTCACGATGTCGACGTCGATCGTGCGGGGCCCCCAGCGCTCCTCGCGGACGCGGTCGAAGGCCTCCTCGATCGCGTGCGCCCGCTCCAGCAGGGAGGAGGGCGGCAGGGTGGTCTTCAGCGCGATGACGGCGTTCAGGTACGAGGGCTGCGAGCCGGGCTCGACGCCCCACGGCTCCGTCTCGTAGACCGGGGAGACGGCCTTGACCCGCAGCCCCGGGGTGTCGCCGAGGGCGTCGATGGCGCCCTGGAGGGTGTCCAGGCGGTTGCCGAGGTTCGCGCCGAGCGCGACGACGGCCCACTTGGGGTTGGACAGGGTGGTGTCCGCCGCGTCGACCGCCTCGACGACGGAGGCGGGCACCGGCTGGACGGTGGGGTCGCTCTGGGCGTTCAGTCCGTTGTTCATGCGCGGCTCCGGGTGATCGTGATGGTCACGTCGTCGAAGGGGACGGTGATCGGCGCGTCCGGCTTGTGGACGACGACCTCCACCTGTGCCACCGCCTCGTGCTTGAGGCACTGCTGGGCGATCCGCTCGGCGAGGGTCTCGATCAGGTCCACGGGCTCGCCCTGGACCACGTCCACGACCTCCTCGGCCACGACGCCGTAGTGCACGGTCTTGGCCAGGTCGTCGCCGGCCGCGGCCGGGCGGGTGTCCAGGTGCAGCACGAGGTCGACGATGAAGGTCTGGCCCTCTTCGCGCTCCCGGGGGAAGACGCCGTGGTGCCCGCGAGCCTTGAGGCCGCGCAGCGCGACACGATCCACGCGAATCACTCCTGCTTTCGTAGGTGCTTCCGGTCCCGGGACTCCCCGGGGCCATGGGCCTACGCCGAGTGCGGTCGGCGTCGTCCACCTTCGAATTTACCTGCGACGAACCCGGGGCCCCGCCCTTGGGGTCAGTCGGAGCCCTCTTCTTCCTCGTCATCGGAGTCCGTGAGCACCGGAGAACCGTGGTGGGACCAGAGGCGCCAGCCCTCCGGTGTGCGTCGGAACACATTCGTGGCGACGACCAGCTGGCCGACCAGCGGACCCAGCTCGCCGGCCTCCTGGGAGGGGCCCCCGCTGAGGATGTTCTCGGTGCACGTCACCAGTGCGGTGTCACCTATGAGGGCCACCTTGGTGTCGGTCAGGAAGAACTGGATGTACTCGGTGTGGGACATGATCAGCGCGTACGAGCGCAGCACCTCGCCCCGCCCCGAGAGCACCGGCCACCCGGGGTGGACGCAGGAGATCTCGTCCTCGAGCCAGAGCGCCGACAGCGTGTCGAAGTCCCCCTGCTCCATGGCCGCGTAGAACGCCGTGTTGGCCTCTTCGACGGCTTCGATGTCGGTACGGCTCACCGTGCCCCTTCCCTGTACGTCCGGCGGGTGTGCGTCGGGCGGGTCACAGAGCCCCTTCCACGGCGCGGGCCACCCGAACCGCGTCCGCGGTCGCCCGTACCTCGTGCACCCGTACGGCCCAGGCGCCCTGGTGCGCGGCGATGGCGGAGACGGCGGCCGTCGCGGCGTCCCGCTCGCGGGCCGGCGGCGGGGCGGTGTCGGCGGTGCCGGCGAGGACCCGGCCGAGGAAGCGCTTGCGGGAGGCGGCGACGAGCAGCGGGAAGCCGAGGGCGCGCAGCTCGGGGAGGCGGGCGACGAGGGCCAGGTCGTGCTCGGCGTTCTTGGCGAAGCCGAGGCCGGGGTCGACGACGATCCGCTCGGGGGCGATGCCGCCGGTGACGACGGCGTCGATGCGGGCGCGGAGCTCGGCGCCGACCTCGGCGAGGACGTCGTCGTAGACGGCGAGGCTGTTCATGTTGTCGCTGAAGCCGCGCCAGTGCATGACCACGAAGGGCACGCCGGCGTCGGCGACGGCGGGGATCATGCCGGGGTCGGCGAGGCCGCCGCTGACGTCGTTGACGAGGCGGGCGCCGGCGGCGACGGCCTGTTCGGCGACGGCGGCGCGCATGGTGTCGACGGAGACGACGACGCCCTCGGAGGCCAGGCCCCGCACGACGGGCACGACCCGGCGGAGCTCTTCCTCGGCGTCGACGCGGGTGGCTCCGGGGCGGGTGGACTCCCCGCCGACGTCGACGAGGTCGGCGCCGTGGGCGACGAGTTCGAGACCGCGCTTGACGGCTGCGGTGGTGTCGAACCACCGGCCGCCGTCGGAGAAGGAGTCCGGGGTGACGTTGACGACGCCCATGACCGCGCAGCGGTCCCAGTCGGGCAGCCCTGTGACGATGCCCCTGGGGGCCGGCCCGAGGTTGCTGTTCATGGGCTCCAGCCTAGTTGGCCGGGCCGTTGACGGGGCCGGGGCGGGTGGGCGTGTGCGGCCGGGCGTACCGCTGCGCGGGGCGAGGTCCCCTACCCGCCCTTCGCCCGTTCCCCGGGCTGCGCCCGGACCCCTCCCGGGGCTCCGCCCCGGACCCCGCGCCTCAAGCGCCGGCGAGGCTGAGGGTGCCGGCGGCGCCGGAACAGCCGAACGCCGGCGGGGCTGGATCTTCCAGCCCCGCCGGCGTGTGAGGCCTGGGGGTCCCCCCGGACGGAGTCTGGGGGAGGGTGAAGGGCGGGTAGGGGACCAGCTCCGCAGGGGTCCCCCACCCCCCGGGAGGGGCTACGCGGCTTGGACCTCGCGGTCCTGCTGGGCCGGGACCTTGGCCTCGTGGACGGCGTGGGCGCAGGTGCGGACCGGCTTGGGAGGGCGCCGGCTGGCGAAGAGGCGGGGGAGGGCCAGCGTGACGAAGCCCTCCGCCTGCATCACGGCGAAGCCGATGCGCGGCAGGTCGCGGTGGTGCCGGTAGACCATGAAGCGCGGCTCCCAGCGGGGGCGGAACTTCTCGTTGAACTTGTACAGCGACTCGATCTGGAACCAGCGCGAGAGGAAGACGAGCAGGCCGCGCCAGGCCCGCAGGACCGGTCCGGCGCCGATCTTCTCGCCGCGGGCGAGGGCCGCGCGGAACATCGCGAAGTTCAGGGAGACCTTCTCGATCTTCAGCTCGGGGGCCTGCTGGAGGGAGGCGACGATCAGCAGCTCGTTCATGCCGGGGTCGGCCGCGCGGTCGCGGCGCATCATCTCCAGCGACATGCCGTCCTTGCCCCACGGCACGAAGTGCTGGATGGCCTTGAGGTCGCCGAAGGGGCTGGTGTCGCCCTCCTCGACGCGGTGCGCGGTGGCGATGATGCAGTCGCCGTCGCCCGGGTCGCCGATGCGGCCCAGCGCCATGGAGAAGCCGCGCTCGGTATCGGTGCCGCGCCAGGCCTCGGCCGCCTTGCGGATCTGGGACAGCTCGAACTCGTTCAGTTCGCTGACCCGGCGGACCTTGGTGGTGTAGCCGTTGCGTTCGATGCGCTTGACCATCTGGCGGACGTTGCGCATCGGGCGGCCGGCCAGGGAGAAGTCTTTGACGTCGACGATGGCCTCGTCGCCGAGTTCCAGGGCGTCCAGGCCGGTCTCGCGGGTCCAGACCTCGCCGCCGGTCTCGCTGCAGCCGACGACGGCGGGGGTCCAGGAGTGGGCCTTGGCCTCCTCCATGAACCGCTCGATGGCGCCGGGCCAGGCCTCGACGTCGCCGACCGGGTCGCCGGAGGCGAGCATGACGCCGGAGATGACGCGGTAGGTGACGGCGGCCTTGCCGCTGGGGGAGAAGACGACGGCCTTGTCGCGGCGGAGCGCGAAGTGGCCGAGGGAGTCGCGGCCGCCGTGCTTGGTGAGCAGCTCGCGCAGCTTGTCCTCGTCGGCGGGGGTGAGGCGGGCGGCCGGGTGCTCGGGGCGGAAGGCCAGGTAGATGGTGGTGACGGCGGTCAGCATGCCGAGGGCGCCGAGGGAGTAGCCGACGGTCCAGGAGACCCGGCCGGCGTAGTCGACGGGGCCCTCGAAGCCGAAGAGGCCGTAGACGACGTGGGTGATCTGCTCGTACAGGCTGGGGCGGCCGACGACCTTGCCCGGGTGCACGTTGACGATGACGAGGCCGAGGCCGATGGAGCCGGCGCTCATCAGGACGAAGTTGGCGAGGGCCTTCCAGCGGCTGCGCGGGTCCGGAAGGGCCTTGAACTCGCCCTGGTGGCGGACCAGCAGCGCGAGGAGCACCGCGGAGATGACCACGCCGATGACGGAGTGGCGGTACGCGAACTGGGAGACGGCGCCGGCGGGCAGCAGGATGACGGCGGCCCGCCAGGCGCGGCGCTTGCGGCGCTTGAGACCGTGCGCGAGGAGCAGTATGAGCACGCCCGCGCTGATGGAGAGGGCCGCGGCGAAGGGGCCCAGGGAGCCGGGCAGCACCTCGGTGACCGCGTGGATCCGGCTGTGGCGGAATCGCGGGAAGACGCCCGCCGCGATGTCCAGAAGGCCGACGATCATGACGGCCGTACCTACGAGACCGGGCACCGACTCCGGTCGTGGTCCGCGGAAGATTCGCCGGACCGTACTCGGAACCTGTCCCGACTTATCGCCATCTATCCTGCTAGACATCGCTTCCCGTTGCTCTGCGAGAGATCATGTGGCCGAAGGCCGTGACAGCCTCCGGAGTGTGGTGCGTCCACTAGGACGACATCGGCGGGGAGCGGGTTCACTCTTCCGTCGGAAAAATCCGGTCCTGCCATCAGAAAGTCGACTGACTGCTCATGGGTCTCACCAGTAATACGGTTCTGGTCCTGGCCATCATCGCGGGCGTGGCCCTGTTCGCGGTCACGGTCTGGGCCTGGCCGAAGCTCTCGGGGCGCGGCGTGCGCGCGGTTCTCGGCCGGATCGGCCTGCTGCTCGCGACCCAGCTGGCGCTGTTCTCGGCGGTCGGTCTCGCGGCGAACAAGTCGTTCCTCTTCTACGGCTCGTGGGCGGACCTGTTCGGCCAGGAGACGTCCATCGGCAAGGTCGTCGACCACTCGATGAGCAGCAAGGACATCAAGGTCCTCGACAAGCAGAAGCTGGACGTGCCCGGCGGGGGCAAGCCGCAGGTCGGCGGGCAGATCCTGAAAGTGGCCATAACCGGGCAGAAGTCGAAGATAACGAGCCCCGGCTACGTGTGGCTGCCGCCGGAGTACTTCCAGCCGCAGCACAAGGACCAGAACTTTCCGGCCTCGATCGTCCTGACGGGCTACCCGGGCACCGCCGAGAACCTGATCAAAGGGCTGAACTACCCGATGACGGCCTTCAAGCAGGCCAAGGCGGGCAAGATGAAGCCGATGATCCTGGTCATGCTGCGGCCGACCATCGCGCCGCCGCGCGACACCGAGTGCGTGGACATACCCGGTGGCCCGCAGACCGAGACGTTCTTCGCGCAGGACCTGCCGCAGGCGATCCAGTCCACCTTCCGGGTGGGCAAGAAGCCGCAGAACATGGGCTTCATCGGCAACTCGACGGGCGGCTACTGCGCCCTGAAGATCGCCGCGCACCACCCGCAGACCTTCGGTGCCGGCGTGGGCCTGTCCGCCTACTACAAGGCGGCGGACGACGCGACGACCGGTGACCTGTTCCACGGCGACGCCAAGCTGAAGGCCCGCGCGGACGTGCTGCAGAGCATGCAGGACAAGAAGCCGGCGGGTACGTCCTTCCTGGTCACGACCAGTGAGAAGGGCGAGGACAACCTGAACGACACCCGCAAGTTCATCAAGCTGGTCAAGGGCCCGGACCGGGTCTCCTCGATCGTCCTCGACAGCGGCGGCCACAACTTCAACACCTGGCGCCGCGAGATCCCGCCGATGCTGGTGTGGCTGAGCGGCCGCCTCCAGGCCTGAGCCCGTGCTCGCGTCGCGCATCCGAAGGGCCCGGCTCCGGCCGGGCCCTTCCGCGTGTCCGGGTTCGGTCAGGAGTCCTGGAGGCCGGCCCGGCGCAGGGCCCGGTGGACGCCGCCGGGGGTGAGTACGCCGGCCAGCGCGCCGGAGTCCGGGTCGGTGACGCCGATGCGGCCGGAGTCGTCCTGGAGCAGGGCGGCGAGGGCCTCGCGCAGTGACGCCCCCAGGGGCACCGTGACGGCGGGGCCGGGGCCGCCGTCGGGGTCGGTGAGGTCGGCCGCCCCGACGGGGGTGACGGCGAGCCGCTTGAGGCCGCGGTCGGCGCCGACGAAGGAGGCGACGTACTCGGTGGCGGGCGCGGCGAGGACGGCGGCCGGGCGGGCGAACTGCTCGATGGTGCCGTGTCCGTAGACGGCGATCCGGTCGCCGAGCCGGACGGCCTCCTCCAGGTCGTGCGTGACGAGCAGGATCGTCTTGCGGACGGTCTTCTGGAGGGTCAGGAACTCGTTCTGGAGCCGTTCGCGGACCACCGGGTCCACCGCGCCGAACGGCTCGTCCATCAGCAGTACCGGCGGGTCGGCGGCGAGGGCGCGGGCCACGCCGACGCGCTGGCGCTGTCCGCCGGACAGCTGCTGCGGGTAGCGGCTCCCGTGGACGGCCGGATCCAGCCCCACGAGTTCGAGCAGTTCGGCGGCGCGGGCGCGGGCCCTGGCCTTGGGGGTGCCGATCAGCTGGGGCACGGTCGCCGTGTTCTCCAGGACCGTCTTGTGCGGGAACAGCCCGACCTGCTGGATGACGTAGCCGATGCGGCGGCGCAGCTCGACCGGGTCGGCGGCGGCGATGTCCTCGCCGTTCAGCAGGATGCGGCCGGAGGTCGGCTCGATCAGCCGGTTGACCATCTTCATCGTGGTCGTCTTGCCGCAGCCGGACGGGCCGACCAGCGTGACCAGCTCGCCTTCCGCGACCTCGAAGGACAGCTCCTCGACGGCCGTCGTCCCGTCGGGGTAGCGCTTGGTCACTCGCTCGAATCGGATCACCCCGCCATCCTCCCCCAAGGGCCTGCCCGGATGGGCGAAGGGTTCGTCAGGGGAGTGTTGCGGCTGTGCGAATAATTCCGGCCATCGCGGGCACCGGGGGTTATGGTCGCCCGGAGGCCGCTGTGCGGCACGTCCGTACGAGGGGGGAAGGGGTGAGCGGCTTGGCCGGGCAGGGCTGCCTGGTGGCGAACGACTGGATCTGCTGGGAATACGTCACCTCGCGCTCCCGGGAGCTCACCGACGCCACCGTCGAACACGTCTGGATCACCGCCGTGTCGGTGCTCGTCGGCGTCGCCGTGGCCGTCCCCCTCGCCCTGCTGGCCCGCCGCGGCCGCCGCTGGGCGGCCCCCGTGCTGGGGCTGACCACCCTGCTCTACACGATCCCCTCCCTCGCCATGTTCTCCCTGCTGCTGCCCTTCTTCGGGCTGTCGGCGGCGCTCGTGGTGACCGGTCTGGTGCTGTACTCGCTGACCATCCTGGTCCGCAACGTGCTGGCCGGCCTGGAGGCCGTCCCCGAGGACGTACGGGAGGCCGCGCGCGGCATGGGCTACGGCCCGGGCCGGCTGCTGTGGCAGGTGGAACTCCCCCTGGCGCTGCCCGCGCTGCTGGCCGGGGTGCGGATCGCCACCGTGTCGACGGTGGCGCTGACCACCGTCGGCTCCATCGTCGGCAAGGGCGGGCTGGGCAACCTGATCGCCCCCGCCGTGAACAGCTCCTTCAAGGCCCAGGTGCTCACCGCGTCCGTGCTGTGCGTGCTGCTCGCGCTCGTCGCCGACCTGCTGCTGCTCGCCGTGCAGCGGCTGCTGACCCCGTGGACGCGGCCCGGCCGCCGTGCCGCGGGGGCGGCCGTGAAGGCGAAGGGGGCGTGAGGGCGTGGGCGTGATGGCGCGGGCCTGGGACTGGCTGGCCGACGGGGCCAACTGGTCCGGCGAGGCGGGGGTGTGGCACCGGCTCGGCGAGCACGTCTACGTGAGCGGGATCGCCCTGGCCGTCGCCTGCGCGGTGGCCCTGCCGGTGGGGCTCTGGCTCGGCCACGTCGGCAAGGGCGGTGCCCTCGCGGTGAACGTCTCCAACGCCGGGCGGGCCGTGCCGGTGTTCGCCGTGCTGGCCCTGTTCATGGTCTCGCCGCTGCGCAGCGCGGGCTACCTGCCCACCATCGCCGCGCTGGTGCTGTTCGCCGTACCGCCGCTGCTGACCAACGCGTACGTCGGCATGCGCGAGGTGGACCGGTCGGTGGTCGAGGCGGCCCGGGGGATGGGCATGTCCGGCCGCCAGCTGTTCCTGCGCGTGGAACTTCCCCTCGCACGCCCCCTGGTGATGACCGGGCTGCGCTCGGCCGCCGTGCAGGTCGTCGCCACCGCCACGATCGCGGCGATGGTCGGCCAGGGGGGCCTGGGCCGGATCATCACCGCCGGCTTCAACACGTACAACACCCCGCAGGTGGTGGCGGGCGCCGTACTGGTGGCGCTGCTGGCCCTGGTGGTGGAGGGCGCGCTGGTGGCGGCCGACCGGCTGCTGCCGGGGGCCCCGTCGCGCTGAGGCGCGGCCGGCCGCCGTCCCTCCCTCTTACCGATCCCTAAGGAGCATGATGAGCAAGTCCACGCGCATCCTCGGCGCGACCCTGGGCGCGGTGGCCCTGACCGTCTCGCTGGCCGCGTGCGGCGGCGAGAGCCTGGAGAAGGCGAAGGACGGCGGTTCCGCCTCGGCCCCCGCCGGCGGCGGCAAGGGGAAGCTGGTGGTCGGCGCGGCGGGCTTCACCGAGTCCAACGTGCTGGCGGAGCTGTACGCCCAGGTCCTGCGCGGCGCCGGCTACGACACCTCGATCACCACGGTCAACAACCGCGAGCTGTACGAGCCGTCGCTGGAGAAGGGCGAGATCGACGTCGTCCCGGAGTACGCGGCCACGCTCGCGGAGTTCCTGAACGCCAAGGTGAACGGTCCGAACGCGCCCAAGGAGAAGCCGGTCGCCTCCAGCGACGCGGCGGCGACGGTCGCGGCGCTGGAGAAGCTCGCGGCGCCGCTCGGGCTCAAGGCCCTCCCGGCGGGCTCGGCGGTCGACCAGAACGCCTTCGCCGTCAGCAGGGAATTCGCGCAGAAGAACAACCTCAAGTCCCTTTCCGATCTTGGAAAGTCGGGCCTGAAGGTGAAGATCGCGGCGGGTGACGAATGCGCCGTCCGCCCCTTCTGCGCGCCCGGACTGGAGAAGACGTACGGAATCGCCGTTTCCGGTATTGACCCCAAGGGAGTCGGCACCCCGCAGGCCAAGCAGGCCGTCAAGGACGGGGTGGACCAGCTGGTGCTGACCACCACCACCGACGCCACCCTCGACGCCTACGGCCTGGTCCTGCTGGAGGACGACAAGAAGCTCCAGAACGCCGACAACGTGCTGCCCGTCGTCAACGCCAAGGACGCCGGGGCCCCCGAGGTCGCCACCGCACTCGACGCCCTCACCAAGGCCCTGACCACCGCCGACCTCGTCGAGCTGAACCGCAAGGTGGACGCGGAACGCGCGAAGCCGGCCGACGTGGCGAAGGCCTATCTGGAGTCCAAGGGACTCCTGAAGAAGCAGTAGTCACGTCTTTGACGGCCAATGGTGGGGTAACTGCCCGGAAACGGATTGCCGGGCGGGTACCCCACACGCGGTCCACGCCCTGTAAATTTCAGGCCATGCCCCGTGGACGCCACCGCAATCCCGAGCCCCTGCACCGACTTCTCACGCCGACGGCCGTCGCCGGGGTTTCCGTGGCCAGCGCCGGTGCGGCCTGGCTCCTCGCGGAACCCCTCGCACTGCGCCTGCTCGTGGCCCTCACGGCGGCCGCGGGCGTGGGCGGTGCCGTCCTCATGCGCTCCTGGGACCGGGCGGCCGGCCGCCGGGTGGCGGAGCTGGCCCGCGAACGGGTCAAGGACGAGTGGAAGACGGACGAGCGGATAGCCGAGCTCGAATCCGACATCGAGGAGGCCCGCCTGCTGCGCGCCCGCCTCGACGCCAAGCTGCGCGCCAAGCGCGTCGAACTGGCGGGCCTGCGCGGGGAGCACGCCGCGCTGCTGCGCCGGTACGCCACCGCCGAGACCGAGCGCGCCAGCGCCCTGGAGAAGCGCCGGCTCCTGGAGCTGGAGGCCTCCTCCGCCCCGGCGGGCGGCCCCAAGGAGCTCCCCGCCGTCTCCGAGGAGCGCACCGGCGCCGGAGCGCCCACCCCGGTCGGCTACGCCCGGGCCCACGCCGCGATGGCGGCCCTGGCCCGCAAGGCGGAGGAACGGTCCGCCGCCGCTGCCGCCGCGGCGCCCGCGCACAGCCGCCCCGCCGTTCCCGCCCCCGACCGGGCGGCGGCGGTCCCGGCCCGCCGGCAGGCGGCCGCGGTGTCCCCGTACGCGGCCCAGCGCCGCACCGCCTCCCGCGCCGAGGGCGGCTTCGACTTCTTCGGCACCAAGAACGCCGCGCAGGCCCGCGCCGCGATCGAGTCCGTGCAGAACGAGGACCTCGCCGACGTGGTCGGCGCCGAAGCCCTCGCCGTCCACGAGGCGGAGACCGCGGGCGCCGCAGCCGAACCGGAGGCCACGGAGGCCACCCCCGAGCAGGACGCGGCAGGCCAGGTCATCGACCTCACGGCCCACGACGAGACCGAGCCCATCGAGGTCGTCCGCCTCCGCACGGCGATCTCCTAGGCACCCGCCGGGGGCCCGGCCGGACGGATCGTCCACAGCCTGTGCACGAAACGGCGGGCCCGGGGACGGGCCGGGTCAGGGGAAGGCGAGGACCAGGGCCACCGCGGACGGCTCCAGCACCAGTTGGGCGGCCAGTGCCGGGCCCCGGAGCCTCGCCGGCGCGGCCAGGGCGAGCAGCATCGCCAGCGCCGCCGCCCCGCACAGCACCAGGAAGACGGCCCCGGGGAACGGCGCGCAGCCGCCGTACATCAGGCAGCGGCCGCCCTTCTCCGTCATCAGGACCAGGATCTTCGCCGCCACCAGCGCGGGCACGAACAGCGCGGCGGCGATCACCGCGGGCACGCGGCTGCGCCCCGCCCCCGCGGACGGGGGCGCGGCGACGGTCGGGGGCTGAGGGCTCCAGGTCATGCGGCCATCCTGTCCCGGCGGGCCGGCCCGGGGATCCGTACGCGTACTCAGTCCGTCCGGGCCCCGTACCCAGACGGCGGCGGCCGGGGCGGCTCAGAACAGCGGCAACTGGCCCGGATGCGGCCCGAGGACGAAGCCGTCCAGCGTCGGGGCGGAGGCACCGAGGACCACCCGGGCCCGGGAGCCGGGGCAGGACACCAGGTCGCCCCGGCCGCGCCCGGCCGGCGGGTCGTGGCGGGCGATCCGGCCGGCCGTCACGGCGCAGTCGCGGCCGCAGGAGGGGCAGGCCCGTCGGGGGGAGTGGGACATGCCCCCAGTCTGCCCTGCCGCACCGACAGCGAAGCCGTCAGGAGACGGCCGCGGCCTCCTCCTCCGCCTTCTCCGCCTTCTCCGCCCTGGACGCGAGCCAGGCCCGGTGCGCCTCGTCCACCCGGGCCCACAGGACCTCCCGGTCCGCCCCCGTCAGGTCGTCGAGCCGGCGCCCGAAGACGCCCTCCAGCACCTCGAAGAACTCCCGCCGCCCGGCCAGTTCCCGCTCGGCCGTCACCTTCCCGCCCCCCGACCGGCGCGACAGGACGCGGCCGCGCAGGATGTCCACGCCGTCCGCGTCGCGCCGGAACAGCGCGAAGGTCCGTACGAAGGAGGAGTCCGGGGAGGTCGACAGCCAGGTGTGCGCCTCCTCGAAGTCGGCCATCTCCGCGGGGGCGTCGCGGAAGTTCACCCGGTGCATGCCGCTGTCGGGGGTCAGGTAGCTCCAGCCGGGGCCCTCGCCCTCCAGCGGGTCCAGCCGCCGCAGCGCGTAGCGGAAGCCGCCCTGCTCGTACGAGCCCTCGCGCAGCGGGAGCGGCTCGTACGGGCCGTCCCCAAGCCCGGCGTCCACCCAGTACGCCGCCCCGCCGACGCGCACGGTCAGCGTCAGGTGCTGGCCGTTGACCACCCGCGACCCGTCCTCGGCCTCGACCCCGGACAGGTGGCGGGTCACGTCGTAGCCCAGGTCCTCCAGCAGCGCGGCGAAGGCGCCGTTGAGGTGGAAGCAGTAGCCGCCGCGCCCCTCGGCGAACCGGCGCGCCGACAGCCCGGGGTCGATGCCGGGCGGCCGGCCGAGGTGGATGTCGACGTTGTCGTAGGGGATGCGCTCCAGATGGGCGCGCTGGAGCGCGAACAGCCCCTCCGCCGAGGGGGCACCGGGGTCGGTCAGCCCGAGTCGGCGCAGGTAGTCCGGGTACGTGCCAGTGGTCATGGGGGCACCCTAGGACGCCCCGCCGACACGGCCCGGGCGGAATTCCCCCGGCCTGTCAGGTCGCGCGGACCCGCCCCGGGGCGGGCCGCCCTACTTGTCGATGTCGCCGACCACGAAGAAGAGCGAGCCGAGGATCGACACCATGTCCGCGACCAGCTGCCCGGGCAGCAGCACGGCCAGCGCCTGGATGTTGTTGAAGGAGGCGCTGCGCAGCTTCAGCCGGTACGGGGTCTTCTCGCCCTTGGAGACCAGGTAGTAGCCGTTGATGCCGAGCGGGTTCTCCGTCCAGGCGTACGTGCTGCCCTCGGGGGCCTTCAGCACCTTCGGGAGCCGCTGGTTGACCGGCCCCGGCGGCAGCTCCGCCATCCGGTCCAGGCAGGCCACGGCCAGGTCGAGGGCGTTGTGCGTCTGGTCGAGCAGCACCTCGAAGCGGGCCAGGCAGTCGCCCTCGGTGCGGGTGACGACCTTCAGCACGTCGGCCAGCTCGCCGTACGCCAGGTACGGCTCGTCGCGGCGCAGGTCGAAGTCCACGCCGGAGGCGCGCGCGATCGGGCCGGACACCCCGTAGGCGTGGACCGCCTCGGCGGACAGGACGCCGACGCCGCGGGTGCGGGCCCGGAAGATCTCGTTGCCGTGGACCAGCTTGTCGTAGACGTCCATGCGGGTGCGGACGTCGGCGATGGCGGCGCGGGCCCGGCCGAGCCAGCCGGCCGGGAGATCCTCCTTGAGACCGCCGACCCGGTTGAACATGTAGTGCATGCGGCCGCCGGAGATCTCCTCCATGACGGCCTGGAGCTCCTCGCGCTCGCGGAACGCGTGGAAGATCGGGGTGATGCCGCCCAGTTCGAGGGGGTACGACCCGAGGAACATCAGGTGGTTCAGGACCCGGTTCAGCTCGGCGAGGAGCGTACGCATCCACACCGCGCGCTCGGGCACCTCCATGCCGAGCATCCGCTCGACGGCCATGACCACACCGAGCTCGTTGGAGAACGCGGAGAGCCAGTCGTGGCGGTTCGCGAGCATCACGATCTGCCGGTAGTCGCGCGCCTCGAAGAGCTTCTCGGCACCCCGGTGCATGTAACCGACCACCGGCTCGGCGCTGGCGATGCGCTCGCCGTCCAGGACGAGCCGCAGGCGCAGCACGCCGTGGGTGGAAGGGTGCTGGGGTCCGATGTTGAGCACCATGTCGGTGCTCTCCGCCGCACCGCCGATGCCGACCGTGGTCTCCGTCATGGCCGCATTGTCTCAGTCCTAGGGTGGGTGCATGGATACGGGGACGAGGGGTGAGACGGACCGCCCGGAGTGGGTCGGTCTGCCGGGCGGGCTGCGCGGGGTCCGGCGGCTGCTGCTGGTGCTCTGGACGGTTCCGCTCACGGTGGTGACCGCCGTGTCGCTGGGCCTGGCCGCCGGGCCCGGGTGGGCGGTCCTCGCGGCGTTCTGGCCGGCGGTCCTGGTCTGGGGCTGGGTGCTGATCGGGCGGAACTGGCGGTCCTGGCGCTACGCGGAACGGGCCGACGACCTGCTGATCAGCCGGGGGGTGCTGTGGCGGGAGGAGACGGTGGTCCCGTACGGGCGGATGCAGCTGGTGGAGGTGACCTCCGGCCCGTTGGAGCGCCGCTTCGGCCTGGCCTCGGTCCAGCTCCACACGGCGGCCGCGGCGACGGACGCCAAGATCCCGGGCCTGGCCCCCGCGGAGGCGGAACGCCTCCGCGACCGCCTGACCGCCCTGGGCGAAGCAAGGTCGGCAGGCCTGTGACGGGCCGCTCCGCGGGGGACCCGGACCGGGGCACCCCCGCACCCGGCGGGGAGCGGCGGCTGCACGTGCTGACCCCGCTGCGGCGGGCGTGGGTGCCCGGGGCCGCCCTCGGCGGTGTGGTGATCCAGCAGGGCGAGCGGGCCCAGCAGTGGGTCAGCGGCCTCACCCCCGGCGTGCGCGTGCTCATCCTGGCCGGGCTGGTCCTCGTCTTCGGCACGTACGGCTTCCTCGGCTGGTGGTTCACCCACTACGCCGTCACCGACACCGAGCTGCGCATCCGCACCGGCCTGGTCTTCCGCCGCACCGCCCACATCCGCCTCGACCGCCTCCAGGCCGTGGACGTCACCCGCCCGATGCTGGCCCGCGTCGCCGGCGTGGCCAAGCTCCGGCTCGACGTCATCGGCACCGAGGCGAAGGACGAGCTGGCCTTCCTCGACGAACGCGAGGCCGTCGCCCTGCGCGCCGAGCTGCTGGCCCGCGCCGCCGGCTTCGCCCCCGCCGATGCCGTCGCCGTCGGCCAGGCCCCCGAGCGGGTGCTGCTGCGCGTGTCCGTCCGTGACCTGGTGGTCTCCCTGCTGCTCGGCCTCGACGTGTGGGCCGCCCTCGTCGGCGGGCTCGTCGCGCCGGTGGTCGTCTGGCGGCTCAGCGACAGCCTCTGGGCGGCCGCGGTCATCCTCGTACCGCTGCTCGGCGCCGCGTGGAGCGGCACCGCGGGCCGGTTCCTCGCCGGGTACGACTGGACCGTCGCCGAGTCCCCCGACGGGCTGCGCCTGGACCACGGGCTGCTGGACCGGGCCCACGAGACGGTCCCGCCGGGCCGGGTGCAGGCCGTACGGATCGTGGAGCCGCTGCTGTGGCGGCGGCGCGGCTGGGTCCGGGTGGAGCTGGCCGTGGCCGGCTCCAAGAACGGGGTGCTGGTCCCCGTGGCCACCCGGGAGGCCGCCCACGCCCTGATCGCCCGCGTGCTGCCGGGCGCGGACCCGGCGGGCCTGGAGTTCAGCCCCTCCCCGCGCACCGGCTCGCGGTGGGTGGTGCCGGTGTGGTGGAAGGGGTACGGCCTGGCCGTCTCCGACGAGGTCTTCGCCGCCCGCCGGGGCCGCCTGTGCCGGCGCACGGAGATCGTTCCGCATGCGAAGGTACAGAGCGTGCGCCGCACGCAAGGCCCTTGGGAGCGCGCCCGCGGGGTGGCCGACGTCCACGTGGACACCGGCGCGAACACCACCGTCACCGCCCGGCTGCGCCCCGCCGCCGAGGCCGCCGGCCTGCTGCACGACCAGGCGGTCCGCTCCCGCACCTCCCGCGCGGCGGCCCGCCCCGACCGGTGGATGACCTGACATGACGACGGCCTACGAGCGGCTGCTCGGCACCGGCTTCGACGGCACTCCCGCCGGCGACCCGTACGACGTGATCTGGGAGGGCGAGGACGATCCCGCCCACCGCGACCGCGTCCCCGGGCTCACCGCCCTCCTGGACGACCCCGCCGCGCCCTGCGGCGAACGCCTCCTGGCCCTGATCGCCCTGGTCCACTGGGCCGAGCCCGCCGGCTACGAGGCCGTCGTACGGGCCGCGACCACCGACCCCCGCGGCGCCTTCTGGTACGGCTGGTCGACCGACCGCTGGTTCTCGCAGGACGACAGCTACGGCCACTTCTGCGAAGCGGCCGTGCGCAGCCGGGATTTGGCCGAGGAGAAGGGCACCTCACGGCTGCGCGCCGCGACCCTGCGCGCCCTGGTCGGCCTCGCCGACCGCGAGGGCTTCGGCGACCGGCTCGGCGACTGCCTGGACGCCGAGTCCGTACGCGACTGCCTGCCCGGGATCCGCGCCGCCGTCGAACGGGGCCTCGCCGGGATGCGGGCGGGGCAGCGCTACCGCTTCGACGTGGAGACCCAACTCGTCGGCCTCGCGGGAGCGGTGACCCTGGTCGACGAGGAACTCGCCGTGGAACTGCTGCGGACGCTGCTCGGCGACGAGCCCTCCGGTCGCGCCCTCCGGCACGCCGCGGGCCCGGTGTCCCGCTGCCGGGGCCCGGCCGGCAAGGCCCTGGCATCCTGGCTCCGGGAAGCCGGGGACGACTACGTACGGGAGGTCCTCGGGCAACGAGAACCGGCCGACGGCGATTTTCGGCCAGACGTCGAGGCTGGATGAAACCGTGTTTGTGTTCGCAACGTCCCTTCGGTAGACAGGTACGCACGCAAGTGACGGAACAACACGTCAGGGGTGGGTGAATGAAGTTCGACATGGGCAGCACCACGCTGTCCGAACTGGGCAAGGCCACGAGCGGCTCCAGCGACGACCTCGGCACGCTGATCAAGCTGCTGGTCGCCGCGGCGGACCCGCTGGAGGGCAAGTTCAACGGCGTCGGACGCCAGGCGTTCGACTCCTTCAAGCGGCGCTCCGACGCGATCACCGCCGAGCTGAACGCCTCGCTGCGCGCCATCCTCGGCGGTCAGTCCGGGATGGACACCTCGTTCACCACCGGTGCCCACGAGCAGGGTGACAACGCCCACCAGAACATGGGCTCCGCGAACTTCGACGCCGCTCGCTTCGGCGCGCGCTGACACCCGGGGGACTGACAGACATGGCGAACCAGGACCGCACCTCGTACGACATCGCCGCCTCCGTCGAGGTCCAGGGCGGACTCGGCGGGATCATCGGCCAGCTGGAGCGGGTGCTCGGCGACCGTGACAACGCGGTGAAGGCCGCGATGGCCGAGTTCCAGGCCGACGGCGTCTCCGACGAGTACCACGGCAAGGAAGTCCGCTGGAACAAGGCGGCGAACGAGGTGCGCGACATCATCCGCCTCGTCCGCACCACGCTGGAGCAGAACGACGCCACCGCGCAGGCCACGCTGCAGAAGGCCAAGGCGGCGGTCGACAACATCGGCTGACGCCGGACGAGGAACGCGAGGACGCGAGGACACGGGGGTAGGGCATGGACTGGGACATCAAACCGTCCGGCGTGCAGGGGGTCGTCAACAAGACGATCACGGCAGCGGAGGGCTTCCAGAAGGCGGGCAAGTCGCTCCAGACGGAGCTGCCGGAGGCCGCCAAGCACGCGGGCACCATCACGCCGGGCGGCGGCAGCGCGGGCGAGGGCGGCGGAATGGGCCCGATCGCGGGCGCGCTGGGTGAACTCATGAAGGCCCACGAGTACCGCCTCGCGTTCATCGGCGCCCGCACGGAGGCCTCGCTGAACGGCGCCATCAACGCGACGACGGCGTACGTGCAGGGCAACATCGAGCAGGCGCAGAACGCGCAGAACCAGGCTCTGAAGGAGCCGAAGGTCGAGCTTCCGGGGGCGGGTCAGAAGTGACCGACCACGTACCGATCAATCCGTGCACGATCCCGCAGTTCACGGGTGACCTGGACGCGTTGGAGCAGGACCACGCGGCGATCACGGCGGCAGCGGGCACCTTCCGCACGGCCGGCGAGAACGTGGACAGCGAGTTCCAGGGCCTGTCGGCGTTCTATGCCGCTCCCGAGGCCGCGAAGCTGTTCGCCACGACGAAGCCGGTGAAGACGGACAGTGATTTCTTCGCCGACCAGCTCGAGTCGGCGGCGAAGGCGCTGGGCGAGTACGTCACCGAGGCCCGCCCGATCGTGGCGCGTCTGAAGGCGCTCCAGGCGAAGGCGACGACGTTCTCCAACAAGATCGCCGGGGACGAGCACTGGAAGGACGACGGGAAGAAGATCGATGAGAACAACGATCTGATCCACGACGTCAACGCGGCCGCCGAGGCGTTCTGGGCGGCCGAACGCACCTGCGCGAACAAGATCCGCGCCCTGTACTGCGCCCCGCCGCTGACCGTGAACGACGGCTCCAACGGCGCGAACATGTACGGCTACAAGGCCGATGACCTGAACAAGGTCCAGGACCTGCCGTGGGGTTCGCAGCTGGAGGAGACCCACCGGGCGTGGGAGGTCGGCTACTGGGTCAAGTCCTTCGTGTGGGACGGGATCATCGTCGACGGGATCTGGGGCACCATCCGGGGCCTTGGCACCCTGGTCGGCGTCGACGGCTGGGACGCCGCGGGCCAGGCCTGGACGGGCCTGGCCAAACTCGCCACCGGCCTCGTGATCACTTCCATGCCGGGTGTCGGGGCCGCGTTCTGGGCGGCGGACGACAAGCAGCTCCCGGGCTGGCTGAAGGACTCCCGCACGGCGATGAAGGAGACCGGCAAGGCCCTGGTCGCCTGGGACGAGTGGGGCAAGAACCCCGCCCGCGCCGCGGGAGCGGTCACCTTCAACGTCCTGACCACCGTCTTCACCGGCGGCGCCGGCACCGCGGCCAAGACGGGCGGGATCGCGAAGGTCCTCTCGGTGGCCGGGAAGGCCGGCAGGATCATCGACCCGATGACCTACATCGGCAAGGCCGGCTCCCTGGCGAAGCTGAAGATCGGTGACCTGTTCGCGAACCTGGGGAAGGTCGACGGGGCGTTCCCGAAGATCGACGACGTGGTGTGGAAGGACCTCCCGAAGGCCGACGCCCCGGGGATCAAGTTCCCGCACCCCGAGGACACGGTCCGTCTCCCGGACGACGCGCTGGGCCGTCCGCAGTACTTCGACAAGACGACGAACCAGCTCCTGGACCACAAGGGCCTCCCGAAGCAGGACCTCACCTCGGTCCCCAAGGGCCCCGACCACCCCCTGGCCGAGGTCCCGAAGAAGCAGGAAGTCCCGGTCGGTGTCGGCGCCCACACGGCGGACGTCACCTCCCACACCCCGGGCGGCACCGCCACCCACACCCCCGGCGGGACCGCGTCCCACACCCCCGGCGGCACCGCCGACAACCTCCCGCACAACAGCCACACCGAACCCGGCGGCACGACCCCCGGCCACGGCGGCACCGACACCACCCCCACCGGCGGCCACACGGACACGCCCTCCACGGGCGGCCACGGCGACGGCCCTTCCACGGGTGGCGGCGGCCACGGCGACGGCCCGACCGTGCCGCACCAGGGCGGCGGACTTCCCGACAACCCGGGCCACGGTGACGAGGCGTGGCAGAGGGAGCACGGAACCGCGAGCACCCCGGCTGATGCGATCTCTCCGGAAACCCGCCTGCCGGACGCGAATGGAACGCACCCGGCCGGTCACGGCGAGAAGCTGCTGGATCTGTTCGACCGGAACAGCCCTCGGGTCACCGTGGTGGATGACATGATCACCCACATTGACGGCAAGCCCGTTGACCAGTATCTCGACTCGCTCGCCGAGTCCAGGGCACAGGTTTACCGGGATGCCAAGGACGCCAAGCAATTCGTCAAGGGCGATGTAGGTGCGTGTGTGGGTGCCGTCATGGACACCCGGACCGGAATCGTGATCGAAGGAATCAACGGCCGGCCGGACAACGTGATTCCCAAGGAAAAGGTTCACCCCACCCTCCGCGCGATTTACGAGAAGATGGCTCCGACCAAGCCGCACCCGGACCAGCCCCTCGGTCATGCGGAAGTGAAGGCCACCAATGAGCTGCTGTGGGCCCGTACCCGCCTCGGGCTGCCGGACGACGCGAGCGTGCTCAAGGAAATCCGGGCGTCCGTGGAATTCCCGTTCATGAAGGACCGGGAGACGGGCGTTATCGGCAGGGGCGCTCCCTTCTGCTCGAACTGTTACCATATGCTCCCCGGAGTTCCGTCGCCCCACGGCCGGTTCACTGGGTATCCGCCGTCTGACGAGAATTGGATTCCGTGATGAGCTCGATGCGGCGCGTCGACGCTGACGATCCCGATGTCGACATCGATATGGGAAATCGGATGCTCTACCAGGACGAGTTGTTCACGGGGGAGGTAGCCGAATATCAGGGTGAACAGATCGTCTGCCTCGACGTGTACCTCGACGGGGTCCGGAACGGGTTGTCGCAGATGTGGTACCCGGACGGTGCGCAGAAGCTCAAGGGAACCGTCGTCAATGGTTCCGCTCTGGGTGAGTTCCTGGAATGGCATCCCAACGGTGTTCTCAAGTCGCGGAAGTTCTTCGACGACGACATCTACTCCCTCAAGGAGGAGAGCGTCTGGGACGAGCAGGGCAACCTCGTCCGCGAATGGCGTCGCGAAGACGGGTGATCACGACTGGGCCGTCGGGGGTGGTTCTGGCAGCCACCCCCGGGTGCTCCGTGCGGTCGCGAGCGGGGCGGTTCTGCGGGGAGCCCGTATGCCGGGCGCGGACCTCTACCGCGCGCATCTCGAAGCTGCGGTTCTCGACGAAGCCGATCTCACCGGTGCCTCCCTGGTGAAGGCCGAGCTGGACGGGGCCTCGCTGCGCGGTGCCAGGCTCGACGGTGCGGACTTCGGGAGCGTCGAGATGTACGACGTGGACGCACGGGAGGCGTCGCTGGACGCCGTGGATCTGCGGGGCGCCGATCTGAGCGATGCGTCGGTGGCGCAGACCTTCATGCAGGTGGTCCTCGACGATCGGACGGTGGTGGACGGCCTCACGGGCACGGTCTTCGGGCCGGCCGTCGTCGTGGATGCCGAAGGCCGGCGGGAACTCTCCGGTGCCGACTTGGAGTCGTGGCTGAACAGCAAGGGTGCGAAGGTGAGGGTGCTTTCTTCTTGAGTGAGGCGCGCGTGGCCTTCCTGTGATTACGTCCGAACCCGTGGGGGAGTGGTTCTGGGAGCCCGCCCCCGTGCTCGATGCTCCCGCGAGCGGGGTGGCGTGGGCCCTCGGGCTGGTGGGGGACGTCAGGGACGTCCTGGCTTCCCTCGGGCTCGTCGCCGACGGGGGTACGGGCTCGGTCGAGGTCTGTGAGCTGTCGGCCATGGGGCGGCCGCTGTTCGAGCGGCGTGACGTGCCGCTCGACGTGCTGGCCGGGCAGGCGTCGGGCCTGCGGTTGCTGCCCGACCAGCACCTGACGGTGGCTCTCCGGTTCCCCGGTGAGTGGATGGAGGCCGGCGTCCGGCGGCGGGCCGAGAAGCTGTTCGTCCTCCGGGTCCATGTCTGGGGCAGGGGTGCGGTGCTGCTCGTGCTGGCCGCTCACGCGGATGCCTGGATGACCTTGGACCTCCGCGAGCGACCGCAGCCGGAGGTCGCCGCAGAGAACGCGCCCCGGCTTGCCGCCGCGCTGAAGCAGATCTCCGAGCTGACCGGTTCGGAGACCGACCCCGGGGACCCGACCTGGCACGCCAGGCCCACGGCCGATGGCTTTGCCGATCTGCTGGTGGAGGGCGCAGAGTACGACGACTCCTGGGACAACTTCGAGGTCCCCGCCCGATGGAGACGGCTCGTGAAGCTCCTTCCCGGCGGATACGGGGAGGAAGAGGACTACGAGTGCACCACCGAGGAGCCGGTCCGGTACGCCGAAGTGCGGTGCGGGGAGCGGCTCCTCGGGTTCCTCTGGGCGTCCGCCGACGGCGCGGCCGGCTACGAGCCGCGCGGCGCGGCGGGGGACGCGGCCTTCGGGGCGGGCGTGCCCTGGCTGCTGCGGTTCCGGGCCGCGCGGAGTGCCGGGGCGGGGGCGTCGGAGGCGCTGGAGGGCTGCCTCGGGCGGATCGAGGCGGGAGTCACCGTCGGAGCGGTCGTACGGCGGGCGCCGTCGCTGGACGCGCTCCAGGAGCTGTCGGGGAGGGGCTGAGGGTGTCGGCGTCGCGGATGCTGGGGCGGCTGCGGGCCGTGGACTGGGACATGCGGTGGGACCTCGCGTTCGAGCGCTGCGGGTCCCGGCGGGTGCTGATGTGGGAGTACCTGCGGCGGGCCGCCGTGTGGGCGAACGCCTGCGGGGCCGAGGAGGCGTGGCCGTTCTACGACGTCACGGCGTACGTGGACCCCGGCTTCGGGCTGCCGCCCGCGCAGGCGGCCGAACTGGAGGAGCTCCGGCGCACGCTGCTTGGGGCCGAGCTCCGCGAGACCTGTGCCGGGGCCGTGCGGCTGGCGGGGCTCGGGGAGCGGACGCCGCAGGCGGTGGCCGGGCTGCCGGACCTGTACGAGCCGCTGGTGCTGTTCTACGAGCGCGGCGGGTCCTTCAGCCGTGACTGCTCCGGGGTGTTCATCGACCTCGTCGGCGTGATGTGCCGGCCGGGTAAGCTCGCGGGCTACCTCGGCAGCCGGCCCGTCGGCGTGCTCGACGAGGCCGTGCTCGACGCGCTGGAGGGCGAAGGGCGCGTCACGTACCACCAGGACGAGTACGGCCAAGGGCCGTTGTTCCGGAGCCGGGTGCTCGGAGACGGCGTCCGGGCCGGCGAAGTGCTCCGCCCGGACCTGCGCTGGGAGCCGGTGGACCTGCCGGCCGGGACCGCGGGCCTGGCCGCCGTCGACCACCTGGAGGCGGCCCGGCGGATCGGCGGCATGGTGTGATCCGCGGCTGCGAACATGGCAGGAGCATGACGGAACCGGTGCCACCGGTTTCGGCGTCGTGAGGGGGCGTACTAGCGTGCGGGGCGACAGGGAGAAGGGAGGCCGGGGTGGCGGCTGAGGACTACGACAGCCAGTTGCTGGAGTCCGTCGCGGTGCGGCGGCGCCGGATGCGCGACGCCGTGCTGTTCGGCGCGCAGCGCGGGCGGCGGGTGGCCGACGAGCGGATCGGGAAGGCCGTCGCCGGGCTGGTCATCGCGGCGGTGCTGTGCGCCGGCTGCGTCGGCTGGTCGTTCATCTCCCACCGCCTCATCGGCAAGGTCGGGACGCCCGGACAGGTCAGTACTCGGTGATAGGTTCGAGCGCGTGGTGAGCATGGGGGCAGTGAGCGGTACGGCTTTGAGCCGGGTCACCCTGGTCGGTGAGCGGCGGCGGATGGATCTCGTTCTCCCCTCGCAGGAGCCCGTCGGGCGTCTTCTGCCCGACGTCATACGGATGTTGGACGACCGGGTGGCCGCGCAGCCGATGCTGCGTCACCTGGTCACGGCCGACGGGTCCGTCATCGAGCACGGCACCTCCCTGGAGGACGCCGGCATCGCCGACGGGGCCGTGCTGCGGCTCGTGCGGGTGCAGGACGTGCCGTCCGCGCCCGTGGTGCACGACGTCACCGACGAGGCAGCCGAGGACCTGGACGTACGCGCCTGGCGCTGGCGCCCCTCCGCGCGGCGGGTCACCGCCGGGGCGGGGCTCGTGCTGTGGGCGCTGGTCGCCGGCTGGTTCGCCCGGCGGGAGTTCGCGCCCGGCGCCGTGGCCGGGGTGCTCCTCGGGACCGCCGCCGCCGCGGGTGCCCTCGGGGCGCTGGCGGGCCGGCTGAAGCGGTCGGGGCTGGCGGCCGCGCTGCTGGCCTGTGCCGCCGCGGTCGGGGTGCTCGGGGCGTGGACCCTGGGCGACGCGCAGCACTGGGGCGCCATGGGCCGGCTCGCCGCCGTCGCGGGTGCGCTGGCCGTCGGACTCGCGCTGCTGGGGTGGTTCACGCCGCTCGGGCGGGGCGGGTTCGTGGGCGCCGCCGCCGTGGTGGGCCTGACGGTGGCGTGGGAGGCGACCGCGCTGGCGCAGGGCCAGGCGGGCGCCCGTACCGGGGCCGTGCTGGCGGTGTTCTCGGTGGTCCTGCTCGGGCTGCTGCCGCGTCTCGCCCTGGCGGCGGCCGGACTGACCGGCCTGGACGACCAGCGGGCCCGCGGGGCCTCGGTCAGCCGGTACAAGGTCGCCACCGCCCTCGGTGCCACCCACCGGGGCATGGTGCTGGCCACCCTCGCCACCGCCGTCTCGGCGGGCGCGGCCGGTGTGGTCGCGCTGCGGGAGCCCGACGTGTGGACGGTGTCCCTCGCCTCGGCGGTCGCCGTCGTACTGTGGCTGCGCGCGCGGGCGTTCCCGCTCGTCGCGGAGGTGGTCGCGCTGCTGCTGGCCGGGGCCGCGGTCACCGTTGCGGCTCTGCTGGTGTGGGCCGGCCGGGCCGGTGCGGCCGGGCCGCTCGCGGTGCTGCTGGTGCTGGCCCTGGCGGCGCTCGGCGTCCTCGCCGTCCAGCCGCCCGAGCACGTGCGGGTCCGGCTGCGGCGGGTCGGGGACACCGCCGAATCGATCGGGGTCATCGTGCTGTTCCCGCTGCTCATCGGGGTGTTCGGCGTGTACGGGCGGCTGCTCGGCACCTTCGCGTAAGGGTTGCTACTCAGACATGTCAGACATGAGCATGAACCAGCGTGACGGTGACGGACACCTGCCCGGGCCCGTCGGCGGACCCGGACAGGCCGGCGGCGGGCCCGGCCCCGGCGCGCAGGGCGACTGGCAGGCCGGCGTCCTGGGCGACCTGATGGGCCACGGCGCGGGCACGGCCGCCGCCGCACCGCAGGGCCCCCTGCCGGTGCAGCCGCACGCCCCGCTCCCGCAGCAGCCGGCCCCCGGGGCACACCAGCCGGCCTACGCCCCGCACCAGCAGGCCCCCGCGCCGCAGCAGCCGGCCCCCGGGGCGCACCGGCCCGCCTACGCCCCGCAGCAGTACACCCCGCAGGCCCAGGTCCCGCAGGCACAGGCACAGGCCCGTGCGCCCGAGACCGTCCCGGTCCCCGGCTCCGACGCCGCCGCCGGCCGGCCCCGCCACGGCGACCCGCTGGCCCGCCGCACCCTGCGCACCCTGCGCGGAGCGCTCGGCTCCTCCGTCGCCAAGGCCGTCGCCGCCGAGACGGAACTCGCCACCCAGGTACAGCAGCCCGTCACCACCGGCCGCCAGATCGTCGTCACCAGCATCCGCGGCGGCTCCGGCAAGACCACCGTCACCGCCCTCCTCAGCCGCACCTACAACCACTTCCGCCACGACCCGGTGCTCACCCTGGAGGCCGACGCCGCCCTCGGCACCCTCCCGGTGCGGCTCGGCGTGCAGTCCCTGCGCTGGACCTGCGCGGACCTCGCGCAGATCGTCCGCCCCTCCATGCAGCTCACCGACATCACCGGCTACCTCGTCCCGCTCCCCGACGGCGGCTGGCTGCTGCCCGGCAGCCAGGGCCGCATCGGCGCCCAGGTCGACGTCGCCACGTACCGGACCGTGATGGTCGCCCTGCGCCGCTACTTCGGCGTCACCGTCGTCGACTGCGAGACCCTCCCCGGCGAGGTCGCCCGTACCGCCCTCGACACCGCGCACGCCCGCGTGCTCACCACGCCCGCCACCGCCGAGGGGCTCGTCTCCACCCACGCCGTCCTCGACTGGCTCGGCTCCCTCCCGGTACCCGTCCTGCCGCGGACCGTCGTCGTGCTCACCGTCCAGTCCCCGCACCCCGCCGTCGACCTCGGCAAGGCCGTCGAGAAGCTGCGCGCGACCGGCGCGGGCGTCGTCGTGCTGCCCTACGACCGCCACCTCGCCTCCGGCGGCGCCGTCACGTCCGAACTCCTCGCCTTCCAGACCCGGGAGGCGTCCGTGCGGCTCGCCGCCGAGGTGCTCCAGCGGGCCGTGGCCCTCCCGGCTTCCGGAGCCGCCCGGTGACCCAGCAGCTGATCCACCGCCCGGCCCGGGGCACGATGCCCCCCGCCCCCGCGCAGCCCCACTCCGTCGAGGCCCCGCCCAACCTGCCCGAGGGCAAGATCGGCAGCCCGGCCACCGCGCTGCTGCCCATGGCGGGCGTGATGGGCTCGGTCGTGATGATGACCGTCATCCGCAACAGCCAGTTCGCCGCCGTCGGCGCGATCGTCCTCGTCTTCGCCCTGATCGGCGCCGTCGCCCTGTTCTGGTCCCAGCGCGGCAAGGCGCAGCGCACCCGCCGCGCCCAGCGCGAGCGCTACCTGGAGTACCTGGAGGAGCAGCGCGAGGAGCTCGGCGCCCGCGAGAAGGCGCTGCGCGACGAGGCCCGCCGCCTCAACCCGCCGCCGGAGGCCCTGTACGACCTCGTACGCGACCCCGCGCGGCTGTGGGAGCGGCGCCGCACCGACCCCGACTTCCTGCGGCCGCGCCTGGGCACCGGCGCCGTCGCCGTGCAGGAGCTCTCCCTCGCGGCGGGCGCCGGCGGCGTCCTCACCCCGCCCGACCGGTTCATGCTCAACGAGGCCGGCGCCCTCATGGCCCGCTTCGGCCGGGCCAGCGACTTCCCGCTGACCGTCCCCCTCGACCGGGCCGGCAACGTCAGCATCGTCGGCGACCGCGAGGGCGTGCTGCGCGTCGCCCGCGCCCTGCTCGCCCACACCGCCGTCCTGCACGCCCCCGACGACGTCGCCGTCGCCCTCGGCGTGCCCGGGGACCGGCTCGGCGACTGGGAGTGGGCCAAGTGGCTGCCCCACGTCCTCGACCAGCAGGAACAGGACGGCCCCGTCGCCGCCCGCCGGATCGCGCCCAGCCTGCCCCAGCTCGCCTCCGGGGTCCTCGCGGCCGACCTGCGCCGCAGGGCCTCGTACGCGGCCGAGGTGCGCCGCGGCCTGTCCGACAAGCGCGCCCTGCGCATGGCCGGCCGGCTCCTCGTCGTCAGCGACGAGTACGGCGAGAACGCCGTCGAACTGCCCCGCCCCGACACCGCCGTGGGCCTGGCCGACATGAACACCACCGTGCTGCACCTGCTCGCCGAGCAGGTCCACGAGCCCGACGAGGTGACCATACGGATCACCGTCGACGGCAGCCACGTCACCGTCCGGGACCTGCGCACCCCCGAGGCCCCCGCCGCCGAGGGCATCAGCGACGCCCTCGGCCCGGCCACCGCCGAGGGCCTGGCCCGCATGCTCGCCCCGCTGCGGCTGTCCGCCGAGTCCGTCGCCGAGGGCACCCCCGTCTCCGGGCCGGTCGACTTCATGGGCCTGCTCGGCATCGCCGACCCCGCCGCCCTCGACGTGAAGCGGATGTGGGCGCCCCGCGGCGAGCGGGACTTCCTGCGCGTCCCCATCGGCATCGACGACCGGCACGGGCCGGTGCTCCTCGACCTCAAGGAGTCCTCGCAACTCGGCATGGGCCCGCACGGCCTGTGCGTCGGCGCGACCGGCTCCGGCAAGAGCGAGCTGCTCCGCACGCTCGTCCTCGCCCTCGTCGCCACCCACTCGCCCGAGGACCTCGCGATGGTCCTCGTCGACTACAAGGGCGGCGCGACCTTCGCCCCCTTCGAGAAGCTCCCGCACGTCGCCGGCGTCATCACCAACCTGGAGAACCAGGCCGGGCTCGTCGAACGCGTCCACACCAGCCTCGCCGGCGAGGTCAAGCGCCGCCAGCAGGTCCTCAAGGACGCCGGGAACGTCGCCGACATCGGCCACTACGCGGTGCTGCGCGCCGAGAAGCCCGAACTGGAGCCGCTGCCGCACCTGTTCGTCGTCATCGACGAGTTCGGTGAACTCCTCACCGCCAAGCCCGACTTCATCGACCTGTTCCTGTCCATCGGCCGCATCGGCCGCTCCATCGGCGTGCACCTGCTGCTCTCCAGCCAGCGCATCGAGGGCGGCAAGCTCAAGGGCCTGGACACCTACCTGTCGTACCGGCTGGGCCTGCGCACCTTCTCCGCCGACGAGTCGCGGACCGTCCTCGACACCACCGACGCCTTCCAGCTGCCGCCGCTGCCCGGCTTCGGCTACCTCAAGGTGGACACCTCCACCTACACCCGCTTCAAGGCCGGATACGTCTCCGGCCGCTACCGGGGCCCCGCCGCCGCCCTCGACGACACCGAACGCGGCCCGCTCGCCCTGGCCTACCCCACCTTCAACACCCTCCAGGACAGCACCGGCCCGGCCGAGCCCGCCGAGGAGAAGCCCGCCGCCACCGCCCGCGAGACCGGGCCCAGCGTGCTCTCCGTCATCGTCGACCAGCTCGCCGACGCCGCCCCGCCCGTCCGCCGCATCTGGCTGCCGCCGCTGCCCGACGCGACCTCCCTGGACGCCGCCGCCGGACCCCTGTCCGTCACCGAACGCGGACTCCGGCTCGGCACCGCGCAGCGCACCCCGCTCAAGGTGCCCCTCGGCGTCCTCGACGACCCCGCCCGCCAGTGGCGCGGCCCCTGGGAGCTGGACCTGACCGTCGCCGGCGGGCACACCGCCGTCACCGGCGGCCCCCAGTCCGGCAAGACCACCCTGCTGCGCACCCTCGCCCTGTCGCTCGCGCTGACCCACACCCCGCAGGAGGTCGCCGTCTACGGCCTCGACCTCGCCGGGGGCGGCCTCGCCGCGCTCGCCGGGCTCCCGCACGTCGGCGGGATCGCCGGCCGCGCCGACCGGGAACGGGCCGCCCGTACGGTCGCCGAGGTACGGGCCATGCTCGCCACCCGCGAGGAACTGTTCCGCGTGCACTCCATCGACTCCGTCGACCAGCTGCGCGAGCTGCGCTCCCGGGGCCGGCTGCCCGAGCTGGCGTCCACCGACATCGTCCTGCTCGTCGACGGCTACGGGGCCCTGCGCGAGGAGTTCTCCGAACTCGACGACTCCGTCACCGACCTCCTCAAGCGGGGCGGCGGCTACGGCATCCACGTCGTCGCCGGCATGCTCCGCTGGAACGACGTGCGGATCGCCAACCAGTCCCTCTTCGGCGGCCGCGTCGAACTGCGCCTGGGCGACCCCTCCGACTCGGCCATCGACCGCAAACTGTCCGAGACGATCTCCCCGGACACCCCGGGCCGCGTCCTCACCGACAGCAAGCTGTTCGCGCAGACCGCCCTGCCGCGCATCGACTCCCGGGCCGGGAACACCGACCTGGCCGCCGCCCTGGAGGAGGCCGCGGGCACCGTCCGCGCCACCTGGCACGGCGACATCGCCTCCCCCGTACGGGTCCTGCCCGCACGCCTGCCGGCCGACCGGCTGCCGGGCGTGGACGAGGAGCCGTACCGGATCCCCGTCGGCGTGGACCAGGACGTCCTCGCCCCGGTGCTCCTCGACCTCTTCGGCCAGGACCAGCACCTGCTGATCCTCGGCGACAGCGAGTGCGGCAAGACCAACCTGCTCGCCCTCGTCGCCCGCCAGCTCATCGCCCGCTACGGCGAGGAGGAACTGGTCTTCGCCGTCTACGACCCCAGGCGCGGGCTGCGCGGCGTGGTCCCCGAGCCCTACCGCGGCGGCTACGCGCACAACGCGAAGATCGCCACCGCCCTGTCCGTGGGCATCGCCAAGGAACTCGACAAGCGGCTCCCCGAGGACGGCATCGACCCGGACGCCGAACCGGGCGAGGGCCCCGGCTTCACCGGACCGCGCATCGTGGTCCTCGTCGACGACTACGACATCCTCACCACCGCCGGACAGCAGCCCCTCCAGGCGTTCGTCCCCTACCTGCCGTCCGCCCAGGACATCGGCCTGCACTTCGTGATCGCACGGCGCGTCGCCGGAGCCTCCCGGGCCCTGTACGAGCCGCTGATGACCACCCTGCGCGAGTCCGGCACCACCGCCCTCGTGATGAACGGCGAACGCTCCGAAGGCCAGTTGTTCCCGCAGCTGTACGCGAGCGCCCAGCCGCCCGGCCGCGGCACCCTGGTCCGGCGCGGACGCCCGCACCAGATCGTGCAGACCGCCCTCGCCGACTCCCCGACCCAGGAAGCGCCCTGACACCGTGACCAAGGACGTCATCGCCCTCACCGCCAAGATGCCCGACACCACCGCCCTCATGGTGGCCCTGACGGCGGGCGGCGCGGACCTCGACGCCCAGGCCGTCGGGGACGGCGCCGTCATCCAGCTGCTCGGCGCGGCCGGCCGGCCGCTCGTCTCCGTCGAGGCACCCGTACTCGTCCAGGTCCCCGGCGAGGTGGAACGCCTCCTCGGGACGCCCTGCGCCACCCCCGTCTGGTGGACGGAGACCCGCGCCTCCACCGCCGTACCCGAGGCGGCCCCCCTCGCCGGGGCCGTCGCCGGACGCCTCGCCGAGGTCCTCGGCGGCACGGTCTGGCCCGAGGGCGCCGGGCACGTCGCAGTGGTTCCGGTGACCTCCGAGGCCTCGGCGGCACCCGCGCCCGTCGGAGCCCTCCCGACCGTGGACGTCGTCACCGCGTCCACCGCCGTCGTCCTCGCCGACCGGCCCGTCATCGGGCTGACCACCTGGCTGTCGGACGTCCTGCGCACCACCGCCGAATTCGGCGCGGCCCTGCACGTCGTCACCCCCGACCACTGCCGGCTCAGCCTGCCGCTGCGCACCGCGCTCGCCGGCGCGCCGAACCGGTGGGTGGTCCAGGATCCCGCCTGCGGGTACTACGACGGCCTGTCCGGCGCGGTCCTGGCCTGGCAGGACGGCACCTTCGCCCCGGTCCGTGACGAGGCGGGCAACGCGCGGCTCGCCGCCGCGTTCCGGCGGGCCGAGGCGCCGGGGGAACGCCGGCTCACCGTGCAGTTCCGCACCGAACACCCCGCCGAGGAAGGGCTGCTGGTCGGCCGCTCGCTGGAGGCCGCCTGGCGCACCCTGACCGGGGGCCCGCCCGCCGGCTGGGGCACCGCCGAGCCCGTGAACCTGCCGTGGTCGCCGCGCCAGCTCACCGACCTGGCCCGGAGCCGGGCGCCCGAGCCGACGCTGGTCACCGCCGTCGGATCGCCGGAGCGGCCCGCGCTGGCCACCGTACGCGTGCTCCGCACGGCCTCCGGGGTCGAGGAGGACGTCACCCTGTCCCTCGGGTACGGGCCCTCCGAGGAGGTGCCGCTCGACGCGCTCGCCCGACTGGCTCAGGAACTCGTCGCCGGGCACGGCCTGGTCAGCATGCTGGCCGCGCTCGGACCCGGCCGGCGGGACCTGAGCCTGACCCCGCGGGTGTCCGTACCGGCCATACCGGTGTCCTTCACCCTGGGCGGCGCCGGCGTGGCCGAGGCGACGCTGACCCGGGCGCGGCGGCCCCCGCTGGAGGTCAAGCCCGTCCAGGTCGGTCCGCAGCGCAGGCCGGGGCTGCACTACCCGCTGGGCGACGGCGGCGACCCGGCGGCGTGGGAGTCGCTGTCGGTGCTGCTGACCCACCTGCGCACGGCGGTGCCGCCGCTGCCGTAGGCGGGGTGCCGCCGCCGGGGGCGGCGGCTCAGGCCGCCCCGCCGCCGCCGGCGCGCACCAGCCCCGTCTCGTACGCCAGCACCACCACCTGCACCCGGTCGCGCAGTCCCAGCTTCGTCAGGATGCGGCCCACGTGCGTCTTGACCGTCGCCTCCGACAGCACCAGCCGGGCCGCGATCTCCCCGTTCGACAGGCCCTGCGCCACCAGCAGCATGACCTCGCGCTCGCGGTCCGTCAGTCGCTCGATCTCCTTGTTCTCCGGCTCCGCCGCCGTCGTCGGCAGCATCGGCGCGAACCGGTCCAGCAGCCGCCGCGTCGTCGAGGGCGCCACCACCGCGTCGCCGCTGTGCACCGACCGGATCGCGGCCAGCAGCTCCGCCGGCGGGACGTCCTTCAGCATGAAGCCGCTCGCGCCCGCCTTCAGACCCGAGAACGCGTACTCGTCCAGGTCGAAGGTGGTCAGGATGATCACCTTCGGGTGCTGCTCCGGCTCACAGATCCGCCGCGTCGCCTCCACCCCGTCCAGCTTGGGCATGCGCACGTCCATCAGGACGACGTCGACCGCCGTGGCCCGCAGCACCTCCAGCGCCTCCAGGCCGTTGCCCGCCTCGGCGACGACCTCCATGTCCGGCTGCGCGGCCAGCACCATGCGGAAGCCGGTGCGCAGCAGCACCTGGTCGTCGACCAGCATCACTCGGATGGACATCCGTGACTACCTCTAACTCTTCTCGAGCGGTCCCGTGCGGGGCTAACTCTTCTTGAGCGGGAGCAGGGCACTGATCCGGAAGCCCCCGCCGGGGCGCGGGCCCGCGTCCAGGGTTCCCCCGACCATACCGATGCGCTCCCGCATGCCGATCAGACCGTGTCCGGCGCCGTCCGCGCCGCCGTCCTCGTACAGTTCGTGCGCCGCGCCCCGCCCGTCGTCCTCGACGAGCAGGCCCAGCCCGTCGTCGAAGTAGACCAGCCGCACGCTCGCGCTGGCGTCGGGGCCCCCGTGCTTGCGCGTGTTCGTCAGCGCCTCCTGCACGATCCGGTACGCCGTCAGCTCCACCCCGCTCGGCAGCCTGCGCGGCGCGCCCTCCACCTCGAAGTCGACCGTCAGCCCCGCCGCCCGCACCTGCTCCACCAGCACCTCGATCTGCTCCACGTCGGGCTGCGGCACGTAGTCCTCGGACTCCTGCGGCTCCCCCGTGCGCAGCACGCCCAGCAGCCGGCGCATCTCGGCCAGCGCCTGGCGGCCGGTGCCGGAGATGGTCTGGAGGGCCTCCTTGGCCTGGTCGGGCGCCACGTCCATGACGTACGCGGCGCCGTCGGCCTGGACCACCATCACCGAGACGTTGTGCGCGACGACGTCGTGCAGCTCGCGGGCGATCCGGGCGCGCTCGGCGGCCACCGCGACCTTGGCCTGCGCCTCGCGCTCCTTCTCCAGCCGCTGGTTGCGCTCCACGAGCTGGGCGTAGTAGGCGCGGCGGGTGCGCAGCGAGTCGCCCATCACCCAGGCGAGGGCGAAGGGGACCATCATGAAGAGGACGAAGAGGAACTCCTCGGTGCCGCTCGCGCTCTTGTCCACGCCGAAGCGCAGGAAGTACAGCGGCGAGGCCAGCAGACCGGCGCCGAGCGCGGTGCGCGAGACCCAGCGCGGGACGTCGGCGGCGGCCACCGTGAACAGGACGACCAGCAGCGCGACGTCGCAGAACTGTATTTCCTGCCCGATGGCCAGCTGGTAGACGCCCGCGCCGGCCGACAGCCAGAACATCGGCACGGTCCAGCGCCGGCGCAGGGCCAGGGCGGCGGTCAGCGCGGCGACGACCGGCACGGTGGCCAGCCGCAGGGCGGTGCTCTGCCCCTCGGCCCCGGCCACGTTCATCATCGAGATCCCGAAGAAGAGGACAGCCCAGAAGCCGTCGACGCCCGTCGGGTGTCTGCGGATGAAGTCGTAGAGGCGCTGCACGTAACCCAGAGTAGGGAAAGGAAATAGGTGCTGGAGTCAACCAGAGGTGCGATCCCTGCGACGGGGGAGTACTCCCCAAGGTGGAGGGTTGGCTTAACCTGCGGTGGATGAGCGCTGAGGGTGAGGTCAGGGGGCCGGTCCGGTGGCGGGCCGCGATGGAGGCCGCGCTGTACGGGCCCGGCGGTTTCTACGTGCGCCCGGGCGGGCCGGGGCCCGCCGGGCACTTCCGGACCTCCGTGCACGCCTCCGCCCTGTACGCGGGGGCGGTGGCCCGGCTGCTGGAGTGGGTGGACGCGGAGCTGGGCCGGCCCGCGCGGCTCGACTTCGTCGACATGGGGGCCGGGCGGGGCGAACTGCTGGCCGGCGTCCTCGCCGCGCTGCCCGCGGAGACGGCCGCGCGGGTACGCCCGTACGCGGTGGAGCGCGCGGCGCGGCCCGAGGGGCTGGACCCCCGCGTCCGCTGGGTGGCCGAGCCGCCCGAGGGGACGAGCGGCCTGCTGTTCGCGAACGAATGGCTGGACAACGTACCGCTGGACATCGCGGAGGACGGCCGGTACGTCCTGGTCGCCCCCGACGGTACGGAAACCGCCGGCGGACCCCTGGAGGACGCCGACCGGGACTGGCTGGAGCGGTGGTGGCCCGGCGCGGCCGGACCGGACGGGGGCCGGGCGGAGATCGGGCGGGCCCGCGACGAGGCCTGGGCGGCGGCCGTCGCCACCCTGGACCGGGGCCTCGCGGTGGCCGTGGACTACGCGCACACCCGGGGCGCCCGCCCCCCGTACGGCACCCTCACCGGCTTCCGGGACGGCCGCGAGACCGCTCCCGTCCCGGATGGGAGCCGCGACGTCACCGCGCACGTCGCGCTCGACGCCTGCGCGGGCCCGGGGGCCGGCCTGCTCACCCAGCGCGCGGCCCTGACCGCCCTCGGCGTCTCGGGCGGCCGGCCGCCGCTGGCCCTGGCCTCCACCGACCCGGCCGGCTACGTCCGCGCCCTGTCGGCGGCGGGCGAGGCGGCGGAACTCACCGCGCGCGGGGGCCTCGGCGACTTCGGCTGGCTGGTCCAGCCGGTCGGGGTGGGCACCTGGCCGGGCTAGGGCGGCCGCCCTTCGGAGCACGGCCGAGGGCCGGCCTCCCCGCGCGGGGAGGCCGGCCCTCAACGTGTCCCGGTGTGCTTATTCGGTGACGTCGTGGTCGTGGCCCGGGCGCAGACCGCCGCCGTTGCCGGAGCCGGTGGACGGCTTCGGGGTGACCGGCTGCGTCAGCGGCGCCAGGTCCCAGGCGTAGTGGCCCACCGCGTTCGCGATGACGTCGACGTTGATGTCGAGCGCCTTCTGGTCGATGTTGTTGATGTCGTCGCCCTTGCCGTGGTAGTTCGGGTCGTAGGCGACGCCCGCCTGACCGCCGAACTTCGCGGCCTGCTCCGGGGTCTTGATGCCCTCGGCGCCCGTGTCCGTACCGCCCGACGGGATGCCGGCCTCGATGAACGGGCCGTAGTCCGAGCGGCCGGTGAAGTCACTGCCCTCGTGCGGGATCTTCTGCGCGTCGAGGAAGTCGGTGATCTGCTTCTCCAGCTGCGCCGAGCCCTCCGGGCCCGGGCCCGAGCCGACCTTGTCCGAGTCGTCGCCGTCGTAGACGAAGTACGCGGAGTTCGGCGAGGCGATCATGTCGAAGTTCAGGTAGAGCTTGATCTGCTTCTTCTGCTCGGGCGTCAGCGAGGCCACGTACGCCTCGGAGCCGAGCAGGCCGAACTCCTCCGCCGACCACCAGGCGAACTTCACCTTGTTCTTGATCTTCTTCTGCTCGCTCGCGAGGCGCTGGGCGACCTGGAGGATGCCCGCCGAGCCGGAGCCGTTGTCGTTGATGCCCGGACCGGCCGCGACCGAGTCCAGGTGCGCGCCGAGGAAGACGGTGTTGTCCGGGTCGCCGCCCGTGGTCTCCGCGACGACGTTGTACGTCTTGCGGTTCTCGCGCAGCTCGCGGACGTCCAGGGTGAGGGAGACGGGACCGGCGGCCGCCTCGGCGGCGAGCTTCTCGCCGTCCGCCTGGGAGATGCCGCCGGTGGGGACCTTGCCGGCGTTCGCGTCGCCGAGGGTGCCGTTGAGGGCGCCCGCGGTGTTGTTGTAGATGACGGCGCCGACCGCGCCGGCCGCCGCCGCGTTCGCCTGCTTCGTGGCGAAGGTGCAGCCGCCGCGCTTGATCAGCGCGATCTTGCCGGTGAAGGCGCCGGGCGCGAAGTCCGTGGCGTCGCAGCCGTTGGTGTTGTCCGCGTCGACGGGGGCGACGGCGAGGGGCGCGGTGATGCCGCCCTCCGGGCCGCTGGCCGTGTACGTCATCAGCTTGAGGGGCACGTCGCGGCCGGCGTCCCCGTTGACCTTCAGCTTCTCGGAGATCGTCTCGACGTACACGAAGTCGAACTCGTGGCGCGAGACCTGGTACCCGGCGCCCTTCAGCACGTTCTCGACGTACTGCGCCGACTGGGCGTGGCCCTTCGAGCCGGCCACCCGGGTGCCGTTGTTGTAGTCGGCGATCGACTGGAAGACCTTCAGGTGGTTGTTGGCGCCCTTGCCCGTCGAGTCCTTGACCAGCTTCCTGGCCAGCGCGTCACCCCGGGCGGCGTCGCTCTGCGGACTCGTGGCACCGGCCGGACCGGCGAGGAGCAGCGGGGAGACGAGGGCGGCGGCCGCCAGGACGGCTGTGGCTGTGGCTATACGGCGAGAGGGCATGAAGGTCCTTTCACAGCAGGAAGCGGTGGGGGAGGCGTGGCGTGGTGGACGCACGTTAGACACCAAGAGGCGCCCCTCGCCAGAGTTTTCACTGCTTCCGGTTTGTGAAATCCGGATATCGGTACCTCTCCGGAGGGGCGAAATCCGGCCACCGTCCGATCGTCGGGCAGACCGGCTCAGCGCAGGATTCCCTCGATGAAATCGGCACCTATTCGTGCGACCACGGACAGATCCAACTGGTGCTGTACGTAACGCCCCTGGCGCCGGGTGTGCAGCAGGCCCGCCCGCTTCAGCACGGCCAGGTGCCGGGACACCTCCGGCGCGGAGATCCCGTAGACCCGCGCCAGTTCGGTCGTCGTGTACGGGGCGCGCGCCAGACTGCGGCACAGCATCATCCGCATGGGGTGCGCCAACGCCTCCATCCGGCGCTGGAGCAGCTCCACCGAGCCCGGCCCGGCGGCCAGTTCGGGCGAGTCCAGCGGGTAGTGCACCACCGGCCGCCAGCCCGGAGCGTGCAGCACCAGCAGGTGCGGCCAGCCGAAGTTCGTCGGCACGAACAGCAGCCCCGGCCCGACCAGCGGATCCGTCGCCGTGGTCTGGCCGTCGACCATCTTGTCGGCGGTGATCACCGTCAGCCCCTCGTCGACGCTCAGCGCCGAGGACACCTCCCGCAGCACCGCCGGCAGCCCCTTGTGGCGCAGCACCTCCGTCTTGTGCCGGGCGTCCGCCGTCTGCCGGGGTTCGATGCGCCGCCAGGTCTCCGCGAAGAAGGCCTCGTCGCAGTCCTCCAGCAGCCGCCGCATCCACACCCGCACCCCGGCCGGGTCGTCCAGCAGCCGGATCGAGAACTCCAACTGGCGCGGCCCGCGCGCCGCCGCCGCCTCCAGCGCCTTCGCCCGCGCCCCCGCGTCCTTCAGCGGGTTGGCACCGCCGCCCTCGTTGTACAGCGCCAGCCAGCAGTGCTCCAGCGCCGCCATCACGAACCGCTCGTCGTCCAGCCGGTCGAGCACGTCCAGCTCCTCGGCCAGCGTCGCCCCCGGGTGGCCGGTACCGCCGGGGATGCCGGCGAAGGCCATGAAGATGTCCGAGAACGAACTGCGCCACATGAAATCGGCCTCGAGGAGCCGGTCGGCCAGGCCGGGGTCGAGCGAAGCCGTAGTGGCCCTCGTCCAGGACTGGAGCCCCGGGTGATGGGCCGGCTGCGAGAGCGCGTGCAGGGTCATGCAGAGCTCGGCGAGCGGCGACGGCGCGAAACCGATCCGCTCCGCGGGGAGCCCGGCGATGTCGATGGTGACGCTCATCGCCCCATTGTGGCCTCCCGCACCGCCTCCGGGACCGCCGGGGGACGGCGGGCGCGCACCCGCGGCCGTGCGCCCGTACGAGGGGCCGCGAGGCCTCCGGCGGGACATCGCCGCAGGTGGGAGGCGTCGATTGACGAGGAGCGTCAATCGGCGGGCGCGCCGCGCCCAACGGGGTGAGGGTGGATGCATGACAGCCATCGAGCAGTACCTCATCGACACCTACCGCGCGGCCCAGCACGGCACGCCCCCGCCCCCGCCCCCGGGCCGCGACGACCTGGCCACCCTCCGCGCCCTGCGCACCACGGCCCAGTTCACCGCCGTCCTGGACGGCCGCCCGGCCGCCCACCCCTGGCTCCACGCCCTGACCCGCCGCCTCCACCGGGGCGGCGCGTGCTGACTAAGGACGCCTGGTCAGGATGCAGTGCGGGTCGTCGTTGTCCTCGTCGCCCACGCGGGTCCAGAGCATCAGCGTGTTCCCGTGCCGCCACACGCTGAGGGAGTCCGCCACCTCGTCGCCCTTGGGGCCCTTCGCGTCGAACCTCCGCGTGACGGCCGACCCGACCGGCCCCGTCCCGCTCGTCCAGGTGCCGGTTCCCGACCGGGGCCCCTGCCAGTTCCAGTCCGAGGCGCCCATCCAGTCGCCGCACACCTGGTGGGCGGTGAACGTCCCGTCCGCCCCCAGTTCCAGGGTGCCGCCGTCGGCGTCGGTCCAGGTGGTCGCCAGCTCGGCCTGGGGGAGCGCGACGGCTTCGCCCTCGGGCGGTGGCCGGTTCCAGATCCTGCCGCAGGCGGTGAGCGCGAGAGCCGCGGTGAGGAGGACCAGCGGGATCCGGCGGGAACGCGACACGCTCCACCCCCAACGGTTTCTGCGGGCCGCCTGCGCGACCGGGGAGATCAACGACGTGGGCGCAGCCTGACACAGGACTTGAACGCGTTCAAGTCCGAGGGGTGCCGTCGGCGGACCGGACCCCCACCTCCCTAGACCCGCGCCAGGAAACCCCCCACCGCCTCCCGGACGTCCTCCGCCGTCCAGGCGAGGCCCGGCCGCGTGATCTCCAGTTCCGTCACCGACAGGCCCGGCGGGCCCTCCGGGGACCACCGCCGGAACAGTGCCGTGCCCGTTTCCTCCGCCAGGCGGGCGCCGGCCTCCGTGAGGCGGTCGGCCTCGTACGGCAGCCACACCTGGAACTGGTGCGTGTGCGGCACCTCCGGGTGGACCCGGGACCACGGCACGCCCGCCTCCGCGAAGGCCTCCCGCAGCGCGGCCGCGACGACCCGGGCCTGCTCCACGTACGCGGGCAGCCGCGGCAGCTCCCGCTCCAGCCCGGCCAGGGCCGCCAGGGCCTGGGGGAACTGGCGGAAGACCTGCCCCCCGTACCGGTGGCGCCACACCCGGGTCTCCTCCACGAAGTCCCGGGGTCCGGCCAGGCAGGCCCCGCTCAGCCCACGCAGCGACTTGTAGAAGGAGACGTACACCGAGTCCGCGAGCCGCGCGATCTCCGGCAGCGGCCTGCCGAAGTGGACGGTGGACTCCCACAGCCGGGCCCCGTCGAAGTGGACGACCGCGTCCCGCTCCCGGGCAGCGTCCACCAGCCCCTCCAGCTCCTCCCACGAGGGCAGCAGGAACCCGGCGTCGCGCAGCGGCAGCTCCAGCATCAGCGTGCCGAAGGGCTCGGGGTGCTCCCGCACCTCCCGCGGGGTCGGCTGGCGCGGCTCCGTCACCAGGTGGGTGGTCCGCAGCCCGGCCAGCGCCGTCAGGGCTCCGCCTTCCCACCGCTCCGGGTGGCTCATGGGATGCAGGGCCACGACCCGGTCCCCGGTGCGCCCCGCCCAGCAGCGCAGCGCGACCTGCTGGGCCATCGTCCCCGAGGGGAAGAACGCCGCGTCCTCGGTGCCGAGCAGCCCGGCGACCCGCTCCTCCAGGTCGGCGACGACCCCGTCGCCGTAGATGTCCGCCGGGGCGTCCAGGTCGTACGGGGCGTCGGCGAGCCCGGCGAGCAGCTCCCGGACCGTCTCCTCCCGCCCGCCGCAGGTGAGGGCCCGGCGGGCGCCCTTCCAGGCCGCCACCAGCCGTTTCGTCTGCTCCGCGTCATCGCTCATGCCCAGATCATCGCGGACCGCCCCCCCGCCCCCGCCCCTGAGAATCCGCGGGCGCCCGCCCCCTCCACGGCCCCGGAGACCGGCCCGCCGGGAGGCTCCCGTCCCCCCGGCGGGCCTGACCGGCACCAGGCCGCGGAAAGGGCCTAGCATGGCGACGTATCGTCCGGTACCCCTCGCGGACTGGAACGGAAGGCCCTCACCGCGTGAACTCATCCCAGGAACCGCGCCCCGCCCGGCTCACCGTCGGAGTCGTCGGCGCGGGCCGTGTCGGCCCCGCGCTGGCGCGCGCGCTCCAGCAGGCCGGGCACCGCCCCGTCGCCGTGTCCGGGGTCTCCGACGCCTCCCGGCGCCGGGCCGAGCGGATGCTGCCGGACGTGCCGCTGGTGTCGCCGGCGCAGGTGCTTGAGCGGGCCGAGCTGGTGCTCCTCACCGTCCCCGACGACGCCCTGCCGGGCCTGGTGGAGGGCCTCGCGGAGACCGGCGCCGTCCGCCCCGGGCAGCTCCTCGTGCACACCTCGGGCCGGTACGGGACCGCCGTGCTGGACCCCGCGCGGCGCGCGGGCGCGCTCCCGCTGGCGCTGCACCCGGCGATGACCTTCACCGGCACCGAGGTGGACGTGCAGCGCCTGGCCGGCTGCTCCTTCGGCGTGACCGCCCCCGACGAGCTGCGGCTCGCCGCCGAGGCCCTGGTCATCGAGATGGGCGGGGAGGCCGAGTGGATCGCGGAGGAGAGCCGTCCGCTCTACCACGCGGCCCTCGCGCTGGGCGCGAACCACCTGGTCACCCTGGTCGCCCAGGCCATGGAGCTGCTGCGCACCGCGGGCGTCGAGCACCCCGACCGGATGCTCGGCCCGCTGCTCGGCGCCGCCCTGGACAACGCCCTGCGCTCCGGCGACGCCGCCCTCACCGGGCCCGTCGCCCGCGGTGACGCGGGCACCGTCGCCGCGCACGTCTCGGAGCTGCGCAAGCACGCTCCGGCCACCGTCGCCGGGTACCTGGCGATGGCCCGTTCGACCGCGGACCGCGCCCTCGCGCACGGCCTGCTCAAGCCCGAACTGGCCGAGGACCTCCTCGGCGTGCTCGCGGACCCCGCCGACCCGAAGGATTCCGAGCGATGACCGGCCCGCTCCAGCTGCTGAACACCGCCGAAGAGCTCCACAAGCTCCCGCGCGCCGGCCGCCGGGCCGTCGTGATGACGATGGGCGCCCTGCACGAGGGCCACGCCACGCTCATCCGTACGGCCCGCGAGGAGGTGGGCCCGGACGGCCAGGTGGTGGTCACCGTCTTCGTCAACCCCCTCCAGTTCGGGGCGAACGAGGACCTCGACCGCTATCCGCGCACCCTCGACGCCGACCTGCTGGTCTCCGAAGGGGCGGGCGCCGACGCCGTGTTCGCGCCTTCCGTGGACGAGGTCTACCCGGGCGGCGACCCGCAGGTGCGGATCACCGCGGGGCCGATGGGGGAGCGACTCGAAGGCGCCACCCGGCCCGGCCACTTCGACGGCATGCTGACCGTCGTCGCCAAGCTGCTCCACCTCACCCGCCCGGACCTGGCCCTGTTCGGCCAGAAGGACGCCCAGCAACTGGCTCTGATCCGGCGCATGGTGACCGACCTGAACTTCCCCGTCGAGGTGGTCGGCGTACCCACGGTCCGGGAGGACGACGGGCTCGCCCTGTCCTCCCGCAACCGCTACCTCGGCCCGGTCGAGCGCCGTACCGCCCTGGCCCTGTCGCGCGCCCTGTTCGCGGGCCGCGACCGGCTGGCCGCGCAGGCCGCGCTGTGCGCCCGCGCGGAGGCGGCCCCGGCGAGCGACGAGCGCGCCACCGCCCTGGCCCGGCTCGGCGAGATCCGCGCCTCCGCCGACGCGCACGCCGTGTCGGCGGCGGCCGGCGGCGTCACCGGCCTGCCGGACGCCGTACGGGCCGCCGCGCGGCACGTGCTGGAGGAGGCGGGCCGGCACGAGCCGCCCCTGGTCCTGGACTACCTGGCCCTGGTGGACCCGCAGGACTTCACCGACGTCGGCCCCGACTTCACCGGACGCGCCGTGCTGGCCGTCGCGGCGAAGGTCGGCGCGACCCGGCTGATCGACAACATCCCATTGGAGTTCGGAGCACACGCGTGAGCACCACAGGCAACCCAGGCACCCCCGGCGCCGCCGGCACGGGCATACGGCTGCACGCCCCCGCCCCCGGCTGGGCCCTCGACGCGGACGTCGTGGTCGTCGGTTCCGGCGTCGCGGGCCTGACGGCCGCGCTGCGCTGCGCCGCCGCGGGCCGCCGTACGGTCGTGGTCACCAAGGCGCGGCTCGACGACGGCTCCACCCGCTGGGCGCAGGGCGGCATCGCGGCCGCCCTCGGCGAGGGCGACACCCCCGAGCAGCACCTGGACGACACCCTGGTCGCGGGCGCGGGCCTGTGCGACGAGGCGGCCGTGCGGCTGCTGGTCACCGAGGGCCCCGACGCGGTGCGCCGGCTGATCGAGGCCGGGGCGGTCTTCGACACGTCCGCCGAGACCGGCGAGATAGAGCTGACCCGCGAGGGCGGCCACCACCGCCGCCGCATCGCGCACGCCGGCGGCGACGCGACCGGCGCGGAGATCTCCCGCGCCCTGGTCGAGGCCGTGCACGCCGCCGGGATCCGCACGGTCGAGAACGCACTGGTCCTGGACCTGCTCCAGGACGCCGAGGGCCGTACGGCCGGCGTGACCCTGCACGTGATGGGCGAGGGCCAGCACGACGGCGTCGGCGCCGTCCACGCGCCCGCCGTGATCCTGGCGACCGGCGGCATGGGCCAGGTGTTCTCCGCGACGACCAACCCGGCGGTCTCCACGGGCGACGGGGTGGCGCTGGCGCTGCGCGCCGGCGCCGAGGTCTCGGACCTGGAGTTCGTCCAGTTCCACCCGACGGTCCTGTTCCTGGGCCCGGACGCCGAGGGCCAGCAGCCGCTGGTGTCGGAGGCGGTCCGCGGCGAGGGCGCGTACCTGGTCGACGCGGACGGGGTCCGCTTCATGGTGGGGCAGCACGAGCTGGCCGAGCTGGCGCCGCGGGACATCGTCGCCAAGGGCATCATGCGCCGCATGCAGGAGCAGGGCGCCCGGCACATGTACCTGGACGCGCGGCACTTCGGCGCCGAGATGTGGGAGAACCGGTTCCCCACGATCCTGGCGGCCTGCCGGGCCCACGGCATCGACCCGGTGACCGAGCCGATCCCGGTCGCCCCGGCCGCGCACTACGCCTCGGGCGGCGTACGCACCGACCTGCACGGCCGTACGACCGTGCCGGGCCTGTACGCGTGCGGCGAGGTGGCCTGCACGGGCGTGCACGGCGCGAACCGGCTGGCCTCCAACTCCCTGCTGGAGGGCCTGGTCTTCGCCGAGCGGATCGCCGAGGACATCACCGCGAACCCGCCCGTGGGCAGCGGCCCGGGCATACCGGTGCCCGCCAGCGGTCCGCTCCAGCCGGCCGAGGCCCGGTACGAGGTCCAGCGCATCATGACGGAGGGTGCGGGCGTGCTCCGCTCCGCCGGATCCCTCGCGGCGGCCGCCGAGGCGCTGGAGACCCTGTACACGACGGCCCTGGGCGAACTGGAGAGCCGGGGCAAGACCGCCGTACCGGGCGTGGAGACCTGGGAGGCGACCAACCTGCTGTGCGTGGCCCGCGTCCTGGTGGCCGCCGCCCAGCGGCGCGCCGAGACCCGCGGCTGCCACTGGCGCGAGGACCACCCCGACCGGGACGACGCCGAGTGGCGCCGCCACCTCGTGGTGCGGCTGTCGCGCACCGAGCGGCGGGCGCTGGTCGTCACCCCCACCGACTCGGCGGACTTCCCGTCCGTCCACCACCCCCTCAGCCTGGAGAAGTGACCGTGAGCACCCCCGAACTCCCCCTGATCGAGCAGAACGAAGGCGGCTGCGGCGACGACTGCGGCTGCGGCGACGGCGAGGAGACCGGTCTCGACCCGGCGCTCGCCCAGCTGCTGGTGGACGCGGGCCTGGACCCGATCGAGGTCGAGGACATCGCGCACATGGCGCTGTCCGAGGACCTGGACGGCGGGGTCGACGTCACCACCGTCGCGACCGTCTCCGAAGAGGCCGAGGCCATCGCCGACTTCGTGGCCCGCGAGGCGGGCGTCGTGGCGGGTCTGCGGATCGCCGAGGCCGTGTTCTCCGTGGTGTGCACGGAGGCCTTCGAAGTCGAGCGGCACGCCGAGGACGGCGACCGGGTCGAGGCCGGGCAGCTGCTGCTGTCGGTGCGCTCCCGCACCCGTGACCTGCTGACCGCCGAGCGCAGCGCGCTGAACATCCTGTGCCGGCTGTCCGGCATCGCGACGGCCACCCGCCGCTGGGCGGACGTCCTGGAGGGCACGAAGGCGAAGGTCCGCGACACCCGCAAGACGACGCCGGGCCTGCGGTCGCTGGAGAAGTACGCGGTCCGCTGCGGCGGCGGCGTCAACCACCGCATGTCGCTGTCGGACGCCGCGCTGGTCAAGGACAACCACGTGGTCGCCGCGGGCGGCGTCGCGCAGGCCTTCAAGGCCGTCCGCGAGGCGTTCCCGGACGTGCCGGTGGAGGTCGAGGTCGACACCATGCACCAGGTCCGCGAGGTCGTGGACGCGGGCGCCGACCTGATCCTGCTGGACAACTTCACCGTCCCGGAGACGGAGGAGGCGGTGACGATCGTCGCGGGCCGCGCGGTCCTGGAGTCCTCGGGCCGGCTGTCCCTGGAGACGGCCCGCGCCTACGCGGAGACCGGTGTGGACTACCTGGCGGTGGGCGCGCTGACGCACTCGTCGCCGATCCTGGACATCGGCCTCGACCTGCGCGAGGCGGTGTAAGCCGATGCTGCTCACCATCGACGTGGGCAACACCCACACGGTCCTCGGGCTGTTCGACGGCGAGGAGATCGTCGAGCACTGGCGTGTCTCGACGGATCCGCGGCGCACGGCGGACGAGCTGGCCGTGCTGATGCAGGGCCTGATGGGGATGCACCCGATGCTCGGCAGCGAGCTCGGCGACGGGATCCACGGCATCGCGATCTGCTCGACGGTGCCGTCGGTGCTGCACGAGCTGCGCGAGGTCACCCGCCGCTACTACGGCGACGTGCCGGCGATCGTGGTGGAGCCCGGCGTGAAGACGGGCGTGCCGATCCTGATGGACAACCCGAAGGAGGTCGGCGCGGACCGCATCGTCAACGCGGCCGCCGCCGTCGAGCTGTACGGGGGCCCGGCGATCGTCGTCGACCTCGGTACGGCGACGACCTTCGACGCGGTCTCCGCGCGGGGTGAGTACGTGGGCGGGGTGATCTCGCCGGGCATCGAGATCTCGATGGAGGCGCTCGGGATGCGCGGCGCCCTGCTGCGCAAGATCGAGCTGGCCCGGCCGCGCAACGTGATCGGCAAGTCCACGGTCGAGGCGATGCAGTCGGGCGTGGTCTACGGGTTCGCGGGCCAGGTCGACGGGATCGTGCACCGCATCGCCCGGGACCTGGTGGGTCCGGACGGCGATCCGGACGACGTCCGCGTCATCGCGACGGGCGGGCTGGCCCCGGTCATCCTCGGCGAGACCACGGTGATCGACGAGCACGAGCCGTTGCTGACGCTGATCGGGCTGCGGCTCGTGTACGAGCGCAACGCGCCCAGCTTCGAGTGATCCCGGCCGCCGGTGGGGTCCCGTGCGGACGGGGCCCCGCCGACGGGTGCGGCCCCACCGGCCGGTCATGAAAGCCCCGGTAGCGGAACGTCATGCGGAATCCTCAGCTTGAACCTGATCCGTTAGCTTGTCGGCGTCGGACGCACACCCTCGCGAAGCGGCACAGCCGAGACGGCACAGGACGGCCCAAATGCCCCGTAAATCACCGTACTTGCAGGTGGTCGCATCACTCAGGACCCGTATCGAGGCGGGTGAGTGGGCGATAGGCGACAGGCTCCCCTCCCGCGCCCGGTTCGCACAGGAGTACTCCGTCGGGCAGGGCGTCACCCAGCGGGCCATGGAGCAGCTGATCATCGAGGGCTTCCTCGAGGGCCGCGCGGGTTCCGGCACCTACGTGCGCACCCCGCGCCGGCGCATGCGGATGCTCCGCACCCGCCGCCGCGTCCCCGGCTCCGGCAACACCTTCCGCTCCGAGGCCGCCGCGCACGGCATCGCCGCGTCCTGGGAGTTCAGGACCCTCCCGCAGGTCCCGGCGCCGGAGCGGATCGCCGCCCGGCTGGCCATCGAGCCCGGTTCGCCCTGCGTGATGACCCGCTACGAGTTCATGGCCGACGGCAGCCCCGCCGAGCTCTCCGAGTCCTGGGAGCCGCTGGCCATCACCTCCGGCACCCCGGTCGTGCTCCCGGAGGTGGGCGAACTGCGCGGCGCCGGGGTGGTGGCGCGCATGCGGTCCATCGGCATCACCGTCACCTCCGTGGTGGAGGTGCCGCGGCCCGCCCGGGCCAACCAGAACCAGGCCAACCTCCTCGGGATCAGCCTCGGCGCCATGATCACCGAGATCGAGCGCACGTACCTCGACTCCGACGGCCGCCCCGTGGAGACCGCCGACCTGGTCATCCCCGACTCGCGCTACGAGATCGCGTACGCCTTCCCGGTGGAGTGACCGGGGGCGCGTATTGTGAACGGCCGTACTTTCCGACGACCGGGTTTTTTACCGGAACTGGCCGGAGTGTGCCCCTCGTGGCGCTAGCGTCACGCTGGAAAGCACCGCGACCTCGTCCACTGCGGAGGAGACACCATGACCGCGAACGCTCGACCCGACTGGCGCAAATCGTCCTACTGCGGCGAGGGCGACGCCTGCGTGTACGTGGCGGCCGCGCCCGGCACCCTGGTGCGCGTGGCCGACCGGGCCGATCCGGCGCACCTGGTGATGGCGACCACCCACGCCGCCTGGGCGGAATTCGTGAAGTCCGTCAAAGTGACCGGCTGAGCCGGGGCGGACCGCCCGGAGGGGCGGCGTGGACCCCCGCCGCGCCGCAATCCCGCACCCTCAGGGGATTTTGTCCGATTAGCGCGTATCTTCGCCCCATGCCCACGCCTTACGGATCCCGCGGCGGCATGGCGTTCAGCGCCGCCGAGCTGCACGTGCTCAGGCGTTCCCTCGCCCACGCCCTCCAGTCCTCCACGGCCCCCCTGACCGCCTCCGAGGTCCAGGACTGCCTGTGCCTCGCGGCGTCGGTGGACGACGCCGTCCTGGAGGCGGGCCGGCTCAGAGCCTTCCTGCTCGACGACCTCGCCCGCTACAGAGACGCCCTCCCCGGGAGCCTGTCGGGCTACCTGGAGCTCCTCCAGGACGCCCTGGCCGCCGGGTACGAGCCCCTGGCGGACGACCTGGCCGCGCTGCGCGCCCTGCGGGCCAACCCGGTCGCCGCCGCCGTCCTGGAACGGGCCCAGACCGTCGCGGGCCGCTCCGTACGCCGCAGGCTCGCCACCGGGACCGCGCCCGGGGCCCCCGCGCCGCGCACCCGGCTGCTGGCCCTGGCCGGCGGCAAGGAGCAGCCGCCCCCGCCGCCGCCGAAGCCCGCTCCGGCGAAGGAGCCCCCGGCCCGGCCGGTGCCCACGCCGGGCGAGGTGTTCCCGCCGCGCCGCAAGCCCACCCCGCCCCCGGCGGCCGGACGCGCGGCGGTATAGCTACGCTGGGGGGCATGGACTACGTCTCCGCGCTCGTGCCCCCCATCGTGATGGCCGCGTTCTTCATCGCACTCGTCGTGACGATCGTGAAGTCCCAGGGCGGGGCCAACAAGGCCAAGGAAGACGCGGTGGTCGATGCCGCGCTCGCCCGCGCCGAGGCCGGCCAGCAGCCGCAGAAGTGAAGTAACCCCCGCCGGGGTTTTCCACCGCGCGTTGCGGCGAATAGTCGGGCAATTCGCCGCAATCGGCACTATTGTGCTGCTGTGCCTCGCCCCTTGGGAGAACTCGAAGACGCAGTGATGACGCGGGTGTGGCAGTGGAACCGCCCGGTCACCGTTCGGGAAGTCCTGGAAGACCTCCAGCAGGAACGGTCCATCGCGTACACCACGGTCATGACCGTTATGGACAATCTCCATCAGAAGGGCTGGGTCCGCCGGGAAGCCGAAGGCCGCGCCTATCGATATACGGCGGTCTCCACCCGCGCCGCCTACTCCGCCGCGCTCATGAACGAGGCCTGGTCCACCAGCGACAGCCCGGCGGCCGCACTCGTCGCCTTCTTCGGCATGATGTCCCCCGAACAACGCGAGGCCCTCCGCGACGCCGTCCGCATCGTCCAGCACGACGAACCCGAACCCGAACCGGGAACCGGGACCGGCCCGGCCGACGGAGAACCGGCAGGCGGGGAACCGCCCGCGACCGCGCCGTAAGGGGACTCCGGCGCGCACGGGAGCGACCCGGGGCGATAGCGTCCGGGTATGGGAGAGCTTTCCACCACAGCCGACGCCAAAACAGTGACGATCCGCCGCGCGCGCACCAGCGATGTTCCGGCGCTGCGCCGCCTGCTCGACCAGTACGTGCAGCAGCGGATCCTCCTCGACAAAGCCCCCGTCGTCCTTTACGAGGACATCCAGGAGTTCTGGGTCGCGGAACGCGACTCCGACGGGCAGGTGGTGGGCTGCGGCGCCCTCCACGTCATGTGGGAAGACCTCGCCGAAGTGCGCACGCTCGCCGTCGACCGCGACTTGAAGGGCGCCGGCGTCGGGCACCTGGTGCTCGCCAAGTTGTTGGAGACCGCCCGCCGCGTCGGGGTGAGCCGGGTATTCTGCCTGACCTTCGAAGTGGACTTCTTCGCGAAGCACGGCTTCGTCGAGATCGGCGAGACCGCGGTGGAGACCGATGTCTACATGGAGCTCCTGCGTTCCTATGACGAGGGTGTCGCCGAGTTCCTCGGTCTCGAACGAGTGAAGCCGAACACCTTGGGCAACAGCCGGATGCTGCTGCACCTCTGATCGGGCCCGGGGGCTATTACGGGCCCCCGTCCGCCTGAGGCCTATGTCCGAATCGCGCACGTTTCCCGCCTTGTTGAGGTCCTGAACCTCTCGACGGGGGTTTGTGTTTTCCAGGCAAAAGCGGTTTCCTTTCCGCGTACTGCATTTTCGATGAAAGGAAATCCGGTGGCACAGAAGGTTCAGGTCCTTCTTGTCGACGACCTCGACGGTGGCACGGCGGACGAGACCGTGACGTTCGCTCTGGATGGCAAGACCTACGAGATCGACCTCACCACCGCCAACGCTGAAAAGCTCCGCGGTGCGCTGGAGGACTTCGTGAAGGCGGGCCGCCGTACCGGCGGGCGTGCTTCCACCGGCCGCGCCAAGGGCCGCGCCGCCGCCGCCCCGGGCAGCCCGGACACCGCGGAGATCCGCGCGTGGGCCAAGGCCCAGGGTCTCAGCGTCAACGACCGCGGCCGGGTTCCCGCCGAGATCCGCGAGGCCTACGAGAACGCCAAGGGCTGAGGCGTACGCCGCCCCAGGCGGGCGCGGTGGCATTCCGTCGCCGCCGCGGCCACCAGGCGTACGAGATCGGGCCCGGCCGGCTCCGCACAGAGTCCGGGTCCGGCGCCCCGCCCCGGACCGGGCAGGGCGGGCAGCGACGCCTCGCACCCCAGCTCGGGGGGCCGCAGCCACACCGCGGCCCCCCGAGGGCTTTCTCCCGGCGCCCGTCCGGGCGGCACGGGGGCGGTGATCCTGCCCCCCGCGCCCACGGCGGTCAGGTCCAGCGCCACCCCGCCCCACTCCAGCCAGTCGAGCAGCCCCTCCAGCTCCTCGGCGCCGCCCGGGGCGATCAGGAAGCGCATCCGGCGCCCCATCGCCGCCACCGGACCGGCGGCGGCGAAACCGGGCCGGCGCAGCACCGCGGCCCCGGCGTCCGCGGGCAGCTCCAGCACGTCGAACCGGACCCCGGTGACCAGCTGCGGGGGCGGCCCCCCGGCGCAGGCCCAGCCGAGCACCCGTTCGTACCAGGTACGGGTGTCGTCCTCGGACGGGACGCGGGGCGACGGGACGCTCACGCTGAGGGACATGACCGGAGCAACTCCGGCGACCGCCGACGGGTTACGCGACGCGCCCGCACCAATGCGGAGCGTAAACATCGGCCGAGCGGAGTCTCACATTCGGGACACAAGCGTGTTCGCCCGTAGCGGAGGGAACCATGCGTACCGGCATGGAGTGTCAGTCCTTACGGGTAAGACATTCCTAGTGGATCGGGGCGACACGCTGATTTGAGCGTGTTCCGTTCGCCATCGGCGTACACCTGTGACGGGTATCTGCCTGGCCTGCGGGAACATCGTCTCGCACCATCGAGTTGGAGCAGTAGTCGGCTCTTACAGCCGGTTTTCCTCACCGACGTGGGGGTGAGCCGTGGACGGATGTCGGCAGTTGGAATGAGCTGTCCCGTCCCGCGGGACTAGCATGCGGAAGGACAGGGCGGGGACCGACCCCGAACTGCCCGACCGCTCTGAGGAGCGATAAACGATGTTCGAGAGGTTCACCGACCGCGCGCGGCGGGTTGTCGTCCTGGCTCAGGAAGAAGCCCGGATGCTCAACCACAACTACATCGGCACCGAGCACATCCTCCTGGGCTTGATCCACGAGGGTGAGGGTGTCGCCGCTAAGGCCCTGGAGAGCCTCGGGATTTCGCTCGAGGCTGTTCGCCAGCAGGTTGAGGAGATCATCGGTCAGGGCCAGCAGGCCCCGTCCGGCCACATCCCCTTCACGCCGCGGGCGAAGAAGGTCCTGGAGCTGTCGCTCCGAGAGGCCCTCCAGCTCGGCCACAACTACATCGGCACCGAGCACATCCTGCTCGGCCTGATCCGCGAGGGCGAGGGCGTCGCCGCCCAGGTCCTCGTGAAGCTGGGCGCCGATCTGAACAGGGTCCGGCAGCAGGTCATCCAGCTGCTCTCCGGCTACACCGGGGGCGGCAAGGAGTCGGCCACCGCAGGCGGCCCGGCCGAGGGCACCCCCTCGACCTCGCTGGTCCTCGACCAGTTCGGCCGCAACCTCACCCAGGCGGCCCGCGAATCCAAGCTCGACCCGGTCATCGGGCGCGAGAAGGAGATCGAGCGGGTCATGCAGGTCCTGTCCCGCCGGACCAAGAACAACCCGGTCCTCATCGGCGAGCCCGGCGTCGGCAAGACCGCCGTCGTCGAGGGCCTGGCGCAGGCGATCGTCAAGGGCGAGGTCCCCGAGACCCTCAAGGACAAGCACCTCTACACGCTCGACCTGGGTGCCCTGGTCGCCGGCTCCCGCTACCGCGGTGACTTCGAGGAGCGCCTGAAGAAGGTCCTCAAGGAGATCCGCACCCGCGGCGACATCATCCTGTTCATCGACGAGCTCCACACCCTCGTGGGTGCGGGTGCCGCCGAGGGCGCGATCGACGCCGCCAGCATCCTGAAGCCCATGCTGGCCCGTGGCGAGCTCCAGACCATCGGTGCCACCACGCTGGACGAGTACCGCAAGCACCTGGAGAAGGACGCGGCCCTGGAGCGCCGCTTCCAGCCCATCCAGGTCGCGGAGCCGTCGCTGCCGCACACCATCGAGATCCTCAAGGGTCTCCGTGACCGGTACGAGGCCCACCACCGCGTCTCGATCACGGATGAGGCCCTCGTCCAGGCCGCGACCCTGGCCGACCGGTACATCTCGGACCGCTTCCTCCCGGACAAGGCGATCGACCTGATCGACGAGGCCGGCTCCCGGATGCGCATCCGCCGGATGACCGCGCCGCCGGACCTCCGCGAGTTCGACGAGAAGATCGCGGCCGTCCGCCGCGACAAGGAGTCGGCCATCGACTCCCAGGACTTCGAGAAGGCGGCTTCGCTCCGTGATTCGGAGAAGCAGCTGCTCGCCGCGAAGTCCAAGCGCGAGAAGGAATGGAAGGCCGGCGACATGGACGTCGTCGCCGAGGTCGACGGCGAGCTCATCGCCGAGGTCCTCGCGACCGCCACCGGCATTCCCGTCTTCAAGCTGACCGAGGAGGAGTCCTCGCGCCTGCTGCGCATGGAGGACGAGCTCCACAAGCGCGTCATCGGTCAGAAGGACGCCATCAAGGCCCTTTCGCAGGCGATCCGCCGTACGCGGGCCGGCCTGAAGGACCCGAAGCGCCCCGGTGGCTCGTTCATCTTCGCCGGTCCGTCCGGTGTCGGTAAGACCGAGCTCTCCAAGACGCTCGCCGAATTCCTGTTCGGCGACGAGGACGCGCTGATCTCCCTCGACATGTCGGAGTTCAGCGAGAAGCACACGGTTTCCCGCCTCTTCGGTTCGCCCCCCGGCTACGTGGGCTACGAAGAGGGCGGCCAGCTGACCGAGAAGGTCCGCCGGAAGCCGTTCTCCGTCGTCCTCTTCGACGAGGTCGAGAAGGCGCACCCGGATATCTTCAATTCCCTTCTCCAGATCCTGGAGGACGGTCGCCTGACCGACTCCCAGGGCCGGGTCGTGGACTTCAAGAACACGGTCATCATCATGACGACCAACCTGGGTACGCGGGACATCTCCAAGGGCTTCAACCTGGGCTTCGCCGCCCAGGGCGACGTCAAGACCGGCTACGACCGGATGAAGGCGAAGGTCAACGAAGAGCTCAAGCAGCACTTCCGGCCCGAGTTCCTCAACCGTGTCGACGACACGGTCGTCTTCCACCAGCTCAGCCAGGAAGACATCATCCAGATCGTCGACCTGATGATCGCCAAGGTGGACGAGCGCCTCAAGGACCGCGACATGGGCATCGAGCTCAGCGGTGACGCGAAGCAGCTCCTGGCCAAGCGCGGCTACGACCCGATCATGGGCGCCCGCCCGCTGCGCCGGACCATCCAGCGCGAGATCGAGGACCTGCTCTCCGAGAAGATCCTCTTCGGCGAGCTGCGCCCCGGCCACATCGTGGTCGTCGGCGTGGAGGGCGAGGGCGAGAACGCCAAGTTCACCTTCCGCGGCGAGGAGAAGTCGGCCCTGCCCGACCTCCCCCCGATCGAGGCCACGGGCTCCGGCCCGGACCTGTCGAAGGGCGCGTAAGCACCGGCCGCTCGCAGCAGCGGCCCAAAGGGGCGGCCCCGGGACCCACAAGGTCCCGGGGCCGCCCCTTTGGGGTGTGGGGCGGGGCCTGCGGTGCGGGGCCCGGGGTGGGGGCGCGCCATCTCCCCCTCGACCCCCTGGGGCGGGGCGGAGGTTGCCCACCCGCCCCCTTGCCTGCGGGGCGGGGGCCGGGGGCGGTATGCCCTGGGGCGGTCTCATAGCCGGTTGGGGGTTTCCCGTCAGTCCCATCGTCCTTCCGGTTCGGGCCGGTCCCTCAAGGGCGCTCCTTCGTCGCGTCGCTACGCGATGGCCTTCGGCCACCCTTGACCGACCGACCCGAACCGGAAAGCCGAAAGACTGCCGGGAAACCCCCAAAGAAACGGCACGGACGATCCTTGGAGGAGCGGGTCCCTCAGCGCTGAGACGAGGGGCCCGGCGCCAGCCCGCCGACATACGGCCCCCACATCTGCGATTCCGGACCAGGGGCGCGACAATCCGCACGAGAAGACGATCAGAGCAGCCCAGGAAGCCCCCAGACGCGTCAGATCGCTACGCGCTCCTCCCGGCTCAGCGTCCGGCGACCGTCTGGGGCTGGGATGGGCCGCGAGAGGGGCGGACGAAGGCCTTGGGGGCCGAATCCGCCCTCTCGCAGGGCATATGGCGGCTTGCCGGAGTCTGCGGATGTCTTTTTCACCCGCAGACTCCGACAGGGAACGATCCGACCCCACAACAGGCCCCCATAAGCGCGCAAAAGGGGCGGGTGAGTCTTCTGTATGGCCTACGGCCAGCCCAAGGCGGCGGCCGGCCGCCGAGACCAGAGGAGCGCGTAGCGATCTGTCGCGCCTGTCGGGTCCCTGGGCTGCTCTGTTCGTCCTCTGGTGCGGGTATCGGCCACGGGCGGTCGTCGGACGCTGAGATTCGGGGAGCGCGTAGCGATCTGTCGCGCTTGGGGGGTCTGGAGGGCGCTCTGATCAGCCTCTCGTGCGGGTAGTCGCGCCCCTGGCCCGGGATCTGGACTCTTGAGGGCCCGCATGTCGGGCGGGCCGGCGCCCGGCGCCTCGTGCATCGCTGAGAGACCCGTCCGCCCTCCTCTGGACCGTCCCGTTTCTTTGGGGGTTTCCCGGCAGTCTTTCGGCTTTCCGGTTCGGGTCGGTCGGTCAAGGGTGGCCGAAGGCCATCGCGTAGCGACGCGACCGAAGGGAGCGCCCTTGAGGGACCGGCCCGAACCGGAAGGACGATGGGACTGACGGGAAACCCCCAACCGGCTATGAGACCGCCCCGGGGGATACCGCTCCCCCCACCCCCACCCCCGCCCCGGCAAACGCCCGCCCGGCGGTGACAAGCCGCACAGGGCAAAACGGACCTACTAGGAATTGTCGTAGGTTTTGGTGTCCTGGTTTGTCCCTGCGTACGTGCAGGACGGGTGCCGTCAAGAGCGTGGAGATCCATCGCGCGGCTACGAGCCGGGGTAGTAAAAGGGACGTTTGGGGAAGCTCGGGGGCGCGGGTTACCAAGGTGGGGCAAGCCCGGCAGTGGCGGTTCGGTCCGCAGCGCCGGGATCTTTCTTGCCCGAAACACGCCCTTGTCCCCGGCCCCGGAGGTCTCCACATGTCCGCGAAGCGCGCCAGCACCCGCCGTACCCGTATCGCCGTCGCCGCCACCGGGCTCGGTGCGCTGCTGGCTCTCGGGGCCGGGACGACCGCCGCCTTCGCCGACGAGGCCCCCAGCACCCTGTCCGCCTCCGCCGAGGTCGCCGCCGTCCAGGCCCAGGCCGATGCGCAGGCCAAGGCCGCGGCCGCCAAGACCTCCCTGTGGGCCAAGCCCGTCGACAGCTACACGCTGTCCGCGACCTTCGGCAAGGGCGGCAGCATGTGGGCGCACAAGCACTCCGGCCAGGACTTCGCCGTCCCGACCGGTACCAAGGTCAAGGCCGCGGCCGCCGGCACCGTCGTGAAGGCCGGTCCGAACGGTGGCGGCGACGGTCCCGCGTACGGCAACGCCATCGTGGTCAAGCACGCGAACAACACGTACTCCCAGTACGCGCACCTCTCGAAGATCCAGGTCAAGATCGGCCAGAAGGTCTCCGCGGGCCAGCAGATCGCGCTGTCCGGCAACACCGGCAACAGCAGCGGCCCGCACCTGCACTTCGAGATCCGCACCACCGCGAACTACGGCTCGGCCGTCAACCCGGTGGCCTTCCTGCGGAACGCCGGCGTCACCATCTGACCGGCCTGCCCCCGAGGGTCAGACCAGCCAGGAGTGGATCGGCCTGGTCTTGCCGAGCTTGTTGTTCTTCAGGCCCGTGATCTGTTCCTGGCCCAGCGCCTGGTCGAAGATCCGGATGTGGTCCAGCGGGCCCATCCACGAGGCGCTCCAGATCCCGTGGTGGCGGGCCCGGCCCAGCTGGAGGGGGCCGGGGCCGGCCCAGATCCCGGAGACCTGCGCCTGACCGGCCTGCTTGTCGTCCACCCAGAGCGCGATGGTCTTCTTCTCCGCGTCGTAGGTGCCCGTCAGGAGCGCCCACTGGCGGGTCGTGTCCACGTTGTCCGCGACGACCTGCTGGGCCGTGGCCGCCTGGCCCTTGTCCCCGGTCTGCACCCGGAACACCCAGGCCTTCTTGCCGCCCACGACCTCGAAGCCCAGCTCGAAGGAGTACGAGTCCCCGTCGCCCTGGCTGACCGCCATGCGCGGGCCGGACTCGGACACGTTGTAGGCGCGCGTGGAGACGGTGAAGCTCTTCGTCACGTCCACGGCGGCCTCGGCGCCCTGCGCGTAGGAGTCCGCGGCGCCCTTGAAGCGGACCTCGGTCCGGTTGGCGAGTTCCCCGAGTGAGGCGCCGGGGCCCAGGGCTATGCCCATCTTGCCGTTGCGGTCGCGCAGCAGGTTCGGTTCGCCCGGCACGGTGGGGGAGTCGTCCTCGGGGTTCTTGCTGCCGTCCGGGCCCTTCGAGGCGGGGCCGCCGGAGGCGCTCGGGGAGTCCGAGGCGGCGACGGCCGGCGGGTCCTTCGGGTCGTCGTCGGAGCCGTTCAGTACGAAGAACCCCGCGCCGCCCGCCACCAGGACGAGGGCGAGCGCCCCGATCCCGATGGTCAGCCGCTTGCGCTTGCGCTGCTGGGCCTCGGTGGCGTCGGCCATCGCCTGCCAGTCCGGGGTGGACGGGGCGGGGAGGGGCGCGGTGGCGGGGGAGGGAAACGGTTCCTCGGCGGGCTGGGCCGGAGGCGGGCCGAAGCCACCTCCGGCCGGCTGTCCCTGCGCGGGCCCCGACTGGTAGGGGTTCGGCGTCTGCGGCGGGAATCCGTAGCCGCCGCTCCCCGAGGCGGGGCCGGGCTGGGGGCTGTTCGGGCGATCCGTACCGTCAGTCATGGCAGGGATGCTAGAACATCGCCGGGAGGGGCCGTCAGCCCGGGAGCTGGATGATCGGGAAGCTGCCCGTCGCCGTCGGGGCGTGTTCCGGCAGCCACAGCACCGCGACCGCGCCCGCCGCGGCGCCCTCGTTCTCCGCGCCGCCCCGGGCCGCGACGTTGCGGAAGGTCAGCCGGGCCCCCAGGACGCGGGCCTGGCCCTCCGCGATGGTCAGGCCGAGTCCGTGGCCGACGCCCGCGCGGTCCGTGGATCCGGTCCGGAAGCGGCTGGGGCCCTCGCGGAGCAGGGCCTCGGGGAAGCCCGGCCCGTGGTCCCGGACGCGTACGACCCGGCCCTCGACGTCGACCTGGATCGGGGCGCGCCCGTACCGCATGGCGTTGGCCAGCAGGTTTCCCAGGATCCGCTCCAGCCGGCGGGGGTCGGTGCTGACGATCTCGTCCGCGACGACGCGTACGGAGGCGTCGGGCATCAGCGAGGCGACCCGCCGGGACACGAACTCGCCCAGTGCCACTTCCTGGAGCTCGGCGCGCTCGGACGCGCCGTCCAGCCGGGCGACCTCCAGGACGTCCTCGACCAGGGCGCGCATGGCCTGGGCGCGGTCGCGCACCAGCTCGGTCGGCCGGCCGGGGGGCAGCAGTTCCGCGGCGGTGAGCAGGCCCGTGACCGGGGTCCGCAGCTCGTGGGCGATGTCCGCGGTGACCCGCCGTTCGGCCTCCAGCCGCTGCTGGAGGGCGTCGGCCATGGCGTCGACGGCGCGGGCCAGGTCGTCGGTCTCGTCCCGTACGACGCCGCCGACGGCGTCCCGTACGCGTACTTCGGGGTCGCCGTGGGCCACGCGCTGTGCGGCGGCCGCGGCCTCGCGGAGCCGGCGGGAGATCTGGCCGCCGATGAGGACGCCCATCGCCGAGCCGCCGATCACGACGGCCAGCGAGCCGACGACCAGGGCCCGGTCCAGGTCGCGCACCATGTTGGCGCTCTCGCGGAACTGGTGGTGCATGGACAGCACCTGCCCGTTGCCGAGCGGTACGGCCGCCCACACCTCGGGGGCGCGTTTGGGGTACTCCTGCACGTAGGTGCCGCGCCGTCCGGAGCGGGCCTTCTCGCGCAGTTCGGCGGGCAGCTCGGGGTCGTTGATCTTGGCGCCCCAGATGGGCTTGCGGCCGGCGTCGGGGGTGCGGGCGATGTACTGGACCCGCTCCAGCTCCTGGTCGCGGGCGCTCTCCATCATCGACACGCGGGCAGCGCTGTGCACCACCAGGCTCAGGGCGAGCGCGGTGAGGGCGCCGACGGCGGCGATGGCGAGCGTGATCTTCCAGCGGATCCCCGTGCGGAGGGTGACGCGCCTCATGCGGTTCTACTCATGCCTTGAGCTTGTATCCGAAGCCTCGGACCGTCTCGATCCGGTCCTGTCCGATCTTGGTGCGCAGCCGCTGTACGTGGACGTCGACGACGCGGGTGTCGCCGCCCCAGTCGTAGTCCCAGACCCGTTCGAGGAGCCGGTCGCGGGACAGGACGGTGCCGGGTGCGGAGGAGAACTCCAGCAGCAGCCGCATCTCGGTGGGGGTGAGGGCGACGGGGGCGCCGGCCCTGCGGACCTCCATGCCCTCGGTGTCGACCTCCAGGTCGCCGAAGGACAGGACGCCGCGTTCGTCGGAGCCGTCCGCGTCGGCGGAGCCGTTCGCGCCGTTCTGCGGGCCGCCCGCGTGGCCGAAGCGGCGCAGCACGGCGCGGATGCGGGCGACGAGGACGGAGCCGTCGAAGGGCTTGGTGACGTAGTCGTCGGCGCCGGCCTCCAGGCCGAGGACGACGTCGATGCTGTCGGCGCGTGCCGAGAGCATGATGACGGGGACGGTGGACTCGTCGCGGATGCGCCGGCAGAGGCTGACGCCGTCCATGCCGGGCACCATCACGTCGAGGAGGGCGATGTCGGGCCGGTTGGCCCGGAAGGACTCCAGGCCGGACAGGCCGTCGGGCATGGCGGTGACCGCGAAGCCGTCGCGTTCCAGCGCCAGCGTCGTGGCCTCGCGGATGACGTCGTCGTCCTCCACGAACAGCACGTGGGTCTCGGCCATGCCCAGCCTCACTCCGCTTCCATCGTCGGTTCGGTCAGTCGTTCTTCTGCGAGACGGCCGGGGCCGGCTGCATCCCGGGGTTGTAGACGTTGCTGTACTCCGAGTGCACCCGGTCCTGCTCGGCGAACCGTTCGCCGTTCCAGCGGTACGTGATCACGTCCTCGCCGGACGGTTCGGAGGGGGCGGCGTCGTGCCCGTACACGGGCTTGCTGACGACGAGGTCGCCCCGGTCGATCTCCGCGTAGACGGGCTTCTGCTCGTCCGCGAACACATTCTCGTACGCGGAGCCGTTCGACCGGTACACGTACGAGCCGCGGCCCAGGGCGTCGGCGCAGGACAGGACGTTGACGACGACGTCGACGACGGTGTTGCCGGTGATCTTCCCGTAGCTCACGTCGATCGGGTACTCCTTGCCCGTGCAGGGCTTCAGGTCCCGCTTGATCTCGGCGCTGACCTTGGGGTCGGCCTTCAGCAGGGCGACCGGGTCGACCCGCTTGACCGGGCTGCCGGTGGACGCGGCGGCGGAGTGGCCCGGGGCCGGGGGCTTGGTGGGGACGCCGGTGGGCTGGTTGCTGCGCGCCACCGGATCGGTGCGCGCGGGCCCCCCGTCGCGCAGCCCCGTGCCCCCGGCGGAGCATCCGGCCGCGAACAGCACTGTGCCGACGAGGACCGTGGTCCCCGCCGACAGGAGTACCAGCGAGCTTCTACCGCTCAGACTTTGGCCGTTCAGGCCGCGCACCGCTCCCGCCCCTCGTAGCGCGTGGTGTGGTCACCGCGTTCCAGGGCACGCATGTCCAGGTCCCGGCTCTCCAGCTCCTGACGGAGCCGGGCCAGGGCGCGGTGCAGTGTGCTCTTCACGGTTCCCGCCGACATACCGAGCGCCGCGGCCGTCTCCTCGGTGCTCATCTGCTCCCAGTGTCGCAGCACGACGACACTGCGCTGCTTGGGCGCGAGCACCTTGAGGATGTCCATGAGGAGGGCGCGGTCGGCGCGCTGGTCCGAGCCGTCCTCGACGGAGGCGTCGGGGAGCTGCTCGGTGGGGACCTCGTCGAGCTTGCGGGCCCGCCACCACTCGGTCCGCGTGTTGATCATGACGCGGCGCAGGTAGGCGTCGGCGAGGGACTTGTCGGCGATGCCGTCCCAGCGGCCGTAGGTGCGGACGAGGGCGGTCTGGAGGAGGTCCTGGGCGTCCGTGGGGTCCGGGACCAGGCGCCGTGCGCTGCGCAGGAGGGCGTCCTGCCGGGTGCGTACGTACTCCTCGAACTCGAGTACCTCTCCGTGCGCCATGCGTACCGCCTCCACTGCGTCCCCGTCTCCGCTGTCTTACGGATCCGAAGTTACGGAGGGGTTGTCACGGCACTGTGCGGGTCAGCCTGCGGTGGGCGCACGGACACCCGTAGGTTGTGTAACAGCGCCCGTGAGCTGCGGTTTCCCGGCCTCAAACGGAATCTTCGCGTCAACTTCGAGTGAATCCCGAGGGGGCGCCCGGCGGTGCGAGGCGCCCCGGGACTCAGCTCTGCGGCAGCCGGTACATCCCGTGCGCGAGGGGCTCCACGAGCCCGTCCGACACCAGTCCGTCCAGCGCCCGGGCCCGCTGCACGGGCTCGTCCCACACCGTGTCCAGCACCGCCTGCGGAACCGGGCCCACCGCCTCCCGCAGCACCGCGAGCAGCTTGCCGCGCACCTGGCGGTCCGTACCGGCGTACGTCTGCCCGCGCCGTGGCGGCCCGTCGTGCGCGGGCTTGCCCGCCAGCCGCCACGCGCACAGCCCCGACACCGGGCAGCGGGCGCAGTCCGGGTTCTTGGCGGTGCACACCAGCGCGCCGAGCTCCATCGAGGCCGCCGCCCAGCGGGCCGCCGTCGGCTCGTCCTCGGGCAGCAGCTCCCGCGCCAGCCGGCGTTCGGCGGCGGTGGTGGCGTTCGGCGGGTACTCGACCCCGGTCGCGGCGCGCGCGAAGACCCGGCGCACGTTGGTGTCCAGCACCGGGTGCCGCTGCCCGTACGCGAAGGAGGCCACCGCGGCGGCCGTGTACTCGCCGATCCCGGGCAGCGCCAGCAGCTGCGCGTGGTCCCGGGGCACGTCGCCGCCGTGCCGTTCCGTTATCGCCGCGGCCGCGCCGTGCAGCCGCAGCGCCCGCCGGGGGTAGCCGAGCCGCCCCCAGGCCCGTACGGCCTCGCCCGGCGCCTCGGCGGCCAGGTCCGCGGGCCGGGGCCACCGGGCGAGCCACTGCTCGTACACGGGCAGCACCCGGCTGACGGGGGTCTGCTGGAGCATGAACTCGCTGACCATCACCCCCCAGGGGCCGGCCTCGGGGCGGCGCCAGGGGAGGTCGCGGGCGTGCTCGTCGAACCACGCGATGACCGGGGAGTGCAGCGCGCGGGCGGGTGCCACGCGGGACGCGGAGGTCTCGGAGGTCGCGGAGGCGTGTGAGGGAGATGCAGTCATGACAGACGGCATCCTGGCACGTTTCAGGTCCGGCGCGCGGGGCCCGGACCGGTGAACCAGACGGCCGCGCGGTTGCCGCTCCCCTGGACGGCGGTGATGAGCCTGATCATCGGACCGGTCAGCGCCGCCACGGCCAGGACGGCCAGCGAGGCCCCCAGCAGCAGGCCCATGCCGACGTCGTGCGGGTAGTGCACCCCGACGAAGACGCGGGAGAAGGCCATCAGCAGCCCCATCGGCAGCGTCAGCCACGCGAGACGGGGGACGGCCAGCGCCAGCGCGACGGCGGCGGCGCCGGCGATGGCGGAGTGGTTGCTGGGGAAGGACCAGTCCCCGTACGGCGGGCACGGGACGAGGGAGGCGGCCGCCCCGGCCACCGCCCGGCAGGGCCGTTCCTCGTCGATGGTGGACTTGACGAGCTCGGACGCGACGTACACGAGCGCGGTGACCAGCGGCGCCAGCACGGCCAGGGCGAGGGCCCGGGGATCTCCGCCCTGCCTGCCGCGCGCACGCCACCAGACGGATATGTAGAGCAGGCCGAACACCAGGAGGCCGTACTCGGTCCAGACCTCGACCACCTTCTGCACCCAAGGGGGCGTGGCGTGGGCGAAGTCGGTGATGTCGCGGTAGAGGTCGGAGCTGTCCATGGTCACTGACCGTACTCGGCGCTCCGCGGCTGTCGTGTCAGACCCCTGGCCGGATATGACCGTTCGCGAGTAGCCCCGCAGGATGATCATCGGCAAAACCTGCCGGACGTGCGGCATGTGGGGCGCGGAACGCGGCACGAGTTCTCGTAAGGTTCGGTGCGTGGGATCTCTGCGCAATCCGGTCGGGCCGCTTCCCTCCTCCATTTACTGGCGGCGGAGGGCCGTGCTGGCGTCCGTCGCCGCGCTCGTCGCGCTGCTCGCCGTATGGTTCGTCAGTTCCGGCGGCGGCAGGACGAGTACGAACGGCAAGGGCGGCGGCGACGGCTCCGGACCCGTGCGCACCATCACCCCCGGCCCCTCCGGCACCGGCCCGGCGATCAGTCAGGCCCCGGGCGGACGCGGGGACTCGGGCAGCGGCGGCGGTGCCACCGGCCCGGCGAAGAACGGCGACGCGGGCGGCACCGGTGCGGGCTCCGGCGGCGGCGCGGGCGCCTCGTCCTCCGGCGGCTCCGGCGGCGCGGCCCCCGCACAGGTCCCGGCGGACTCCCCGCTGCCGACGTGCCCCGCCAGCGCGTTGCAGTGGGAGGTCAAGAGCGTCAAGAACGAGTACGAGGCGAACGAGAAGCCCCGTCTGGAACTCCTCGTCCGCAACACCTCCGGCAGCACCTGCAAGTTCGGCCTCGGCCCGAAGCAGGCGGTGATGACCATCTTCCAGACGACGGGCGCCAAGGCCGTCTGGTCCTCCGCCGACTGCCCGACGGGCGCGGCCAACGCGTTCTACCGGCTGCCGGCCCAGGGCGAGACGAAGCAGTCGGTGGAGTGGGACCGCAAGCCGAGCGCGGCGGACCAGTGCCAGAACCCGCCGCAGGGCAACCCGGCGCCCGACACCTACGTGGTCGAGGTCAAGTCCCCGGGCCTCCCGGTGGCCCGCACGTCCTTCGTCCTGAAGCAGGACTAGCCTTCCGGACGCGTCGGCGCTTGAGGCGCGGGGTCCGGGGCGCAGCCCCGGGGGCTAGACGTAGCGTTCGAGGATCGAGGACTCCGCCAGGCGGGACAGGCCCTCGCGGACGCTGCGCGCACGCGCCTCGCCCACGCCGTCCACCGTCTGGAGGTCGTCCACCGACGCCGCCAGCAGCTTCTGCAGGCCGCCGAAGTGCTCCACCAGCCGCTCGATGATCGCCCCGGGCAGCCTCGGCACCTTCGCCAGCAGCCGGTACCCGCGCGGCGACACCGCCGAGTCCAGGGTCTCCGGCGAGCCCGTGTACCCCAGCGCCTTCGCCACGATCGCCAGCTCCAGCAGTTCCGGATGCGTCAGCGCGTCCAGCGCCGGCAGCGCCTCCTCCACCGTGCGGGAACGCTTCGCCGTCGGTTCCGGAACGTAGTCCCGGATCACCAGCTCCCGCTCCTGCTCGATGCCGACCGTCAGCTCGTCCAGCTGGAGGGAGAGCAGTCGCCCGTCCGTGCCCAGTTCGACCACGTACTCGGCGATTTCCGTCGCGATCCGGCGGACCATTTCCAGCCGCTGCGCGACGGCGGTGACGTCGCGGACCGTGACCAGGTCCTCGATCTCCAGCGCCGACAGCGTCCCCGCGACCTCGTCCAGGCGGAGCTTGTACCGCTCCAGCGTGGCCAGCGCCTGGTTCGCGCGCGACAGGATCGCCCCGGACTCCTCCAGGACGCGCCGTTCCCCGTCCACGTACAGCGCGATCAGCCGCATCGACTGCGACACCGACACCACCGGGAAGCCGCACTGCTTGGAGACGCGGTCCGCCGTGCGGTGACGGGTGCCCGTCTCCTCCGTGGGGATCGACGCGTCGGGCACCAGCTGCACGCCGGCCCGCAGGATCTTGGTGATGTCCTTGTCGAGGATGAGCGCCCCGTCGAGCTTGCACAGCTCGCGCAGCCGGGTAGCGGTGAACTCCACGTCCAGCACGAAGCCGCCGGTACACATCGCCTCGACGGCCTTGTCCATGCCGAGGACGATCAGGCCGCCCGTGTTGCCGCGGACGATCCGCTCCAGCCCGTCGCGCAGGGGCTGACCAGGCGCGACCGCGCTCAGCGAAGCGCGCATCAACGCCTCGTGCTTGGAGCTCGCGCCGGACTTCCCGGGTGCTGCTGCACCGTCCTTGGCTGCCACTGCACTCCTCCGGTCGCGGGTTGCGCCGCCGCGTACGGCCGGGCGGACCAGCACAAAGTCTACCGGCGCACGCTGCGCGCCCGCCGGGGCTTGGCCCGTACCGCCGCCACGACGCCCCGTACGGGCCCCGCGCCCCGCCCGTCGGGGGACCCCCGCCGGGCGGCGGCTCCGGCCGCGTCCGGCTCACGTCAGGCCGCTGACCTGGCGTTTGGGGCGCCGTCCGGACCCGTCGTCGGAGTAAAGGATTCCGCTACACGGCTCCGGTGCCCGGCCCGCTGCCCGGCCCGCTGCTCGCCCCGCTACTCGGCCCCGTTGCCCGCCGCGGCCCGCTCCCTGGCCGGCGTACGCGACCGCCCGCGCGGCAGGACCCGCAGCGCGTCCCCCATGTCCGCCACCTCGGTCACCTTCATGCCCGGCGGCACCTTCCCCGGGTCCGCCGGGACCAGCGCGTGCGTGAAGCCGAGCCGGTGCGCCTCGGCCAGGCGCCGCTGCACGCCGGTCACCCGCCGCACCTCGCCGGCCAGGCCGACCTCACCGATGGCGACCAGGTTCTTCGGCAGCGGCACGTCGCTCGCCGCCGAGGCCAGGGCCAGCGCGATCGCCAGGTCGGCGGCCGGCTCCGTCAGCTTCACCCCGCCCACGGTCGCGCTGTAGATGTCCCGCTTGCCCAGCGCGGTGATCCGGCCGCGCTGCTCCAGCACCGCCAGCATCATCGAGACGCGCGAGGTCTCCAGGCCCGAGGTGGTGCGGCGCGGGGAGGGGATCTGCGAGTCGACGGTGAGCGCCTGCACCTCGGCGACCAGCGGGCGCTTGCCCTCCAGGGTCACGGTCAGGCAGGTGCCCGGCACCGCCTCGGCGCGCCGGGTCAGGAACAGCCCGCTGGGGTCGGCGAGCCCGGTGATGCCCTCGTCGTGCAGCTCGAAGCAGCCGACCTCGTCCGTGGCGCCGTAGCGGTTCTTCACGCCGCGCACCAGGCGCAGCCGGGCGTGCCGGTCGCCCTCGAAGCTGAGCACCACGTCCACGAGGTGCTCCAGCAGGCGGGGGCCGGCGATGGCGCCGTCCTTGGTGACGTGGCCGACGAGGAGGGTGGCCATGCCCCGCTCCTTCGAGGCGCGGATCAGCGCGCCGGCGACCTCGCGGACCTGGGCCATGCCGCCGGGCGCACCGTCGATCTCGGGGGAGGCGATGGTCTGTACGGAGTCCAGGACCAGCAGCGAGGGCTTCACCGCGTCGAGGTGCCCCAGCACGGCGGACAGGTCGGTCTCGGCGGCGAGGTAGAGGTGGTCGTTGAGGGCGTTGATCCGGTCGGCGCGCAGCCGCACCTGGCTCGCCGACTCCTCGCCGGTGACGTAGAGGGTGCGGTGGTCGCCGGTGGCCGCCTTCGCGGCGACGTCCAGCAGCAGCGTCGACTTGCCGACGCCCGGCTCGCCGGCCAGCAGGACCACGGCGCCGGGGACGAGGCCGCCGCCGAGCACGCGGTCCAGCTCGTCCACGCCGGTGCTGCGGGCGGTCGCGGTCCGCCCGTCGACCTGGGCGATCGGCAGCGCGGCGGCCGAGACGCGGCCGGCCGCGGTGGTCCGTACGGCGGGCGCGCCCATCTCCTCGACGGTCCCCCACGCCTGGCACTCGGGGCACCGGCCGAGCCATTTCACGGTGGCCCAGCCGCACTCGGAGCAGCGGTAGGACGGCCGGTCCTTGGCGGATGAGCGAGATGTACGGGCAGCCATGCCGCCCACGGTAGCCGCAGCCACCGACAACGCCCGACCGGCCGGGACGGTCGGGCACGCGGCCGGTCGTCAGGGCCGCTGTCAGCGGAGTGGCGATCTGTTCACCCTTAAGGGCTAAAAGCCCGGAAGGCTTCCGGAGGGTCACCGGCGCGCCGCCTACGGTTCGCCGAGTGAAGAGCAGCGACCAGGGAGACCCCGTATCGCGCACCGGCGCACACCCGGCGCACAGGCGCACACCCCCAGCGGAATGGACGGGTCCGGCGGGTGGCGCGGAGGGCGGTACGCGTGGCGACACGGGTGGTGCGCAGGGTGCACCTGTTGCCGGTGGTGCGTCCGATGCGGTAGTGGCCCCCGGGACGGGTGCTGCGGCCGACGCCGGGGACACCCTGCGGCTGGAGGTTCCCGAGCCCCCGCCCTTCCGGCACGAGCCCTACCTGGACGGGCTCTTCACCTACTGCCTCTCGGTCCTGTGCGACCACGAGGCCGCCGCCGACGTGCTAGGCGACGTCCTCGCCGTGGCCGAGCGGCACCCCGGCCGATGTCCCGACGAGGGCGACCGCCGGGCCTGGCTGTACGCCCTCGCCCGCTGGGCCTGCCTGCGCCGACTGGCCGAGCGCAGGCGCGTACGCCAAGGGGCGCATTCCACCCGGCGCACGCCGGAGTACACCGGCGCCGATCACGCGCCCCGGGCGCACCGCCCGCTCGACGTCAGCGCCTACCACCGCACCGAGCTCGCCCGCCTCGCCTGGCCCGAAGCCGCCGGCACCACCCCCGAACAGCGCGAAGCCCTCGAACTCGCCGTCCGCCACCGCCTCGGCGTCACCGAACTCGCCGCCGTCCTCGGCACCGCCCCCACCACCGCCCGGGACCTGCTCTCCGGCGCCGCCTGCGAAGTCGAACGCACCCGCGCCGCCCTCGCCGTCGTCGAGACCGCCAACTGCCCGGCCGTCTCCCGCATCACCGGCGACGACGACGGCCCCGGCCCCGGCCAGGTCCTCCTCTCCGCCACCCTGCGCGCCGAGCTCGTCCGCCACGTCGACGACTGCCCGCGCTGCCGCCGCGTCGCCGAACGCGTCGGCGCCGGCGCGCCCTGGCCCGGCTCCGGCGGCATCGACGCCGCCCTCCCCCTCGTCCCCGCCCCCCGCACCGCCGTCCACGCCGCCATGCTGCGCTCCGGCCGGCGCCGCGGCGGCCGCCCCGGCCCGCGCTTCGACCGCACCGGCTTCCCCATGGACCCCAAGGACCGCGCCGCCCGCCGCGACCGGTTCCGGGCCCGCGCCGTGACCACCACCGTCGTCGCCACCGTCGTGGCGGCGCCCGTACTCGCGCTGTGGGCCGCGTACCGGGGCGCACCCTCCACCGGCGAACCCGTCGGCGGCGACGGCACCCGCATCTCGGCCAGCGAGTCGCAGATCCCGCCCCCGTACGTCGCCGGCCGCCCCCTCACCGGGTACGAGAACACCGGGAACACCGCCCACACCACCGGCGAGCCCGGCTTCGCCCCCGGCAGCGAAGCCCCCGACGTCTCCGTCGAGGTCATCAGCGCCGGCACCCCGGCCACCCCCGAGGCCGGCGGCCCCGGCGCGCCCGGCCGCCTGACCGTCGCCGCCGCCACCCGCGGCGCCACCACCCTGCTCACGCTCACCGCCTCCGGCGGCAGCCCGGTCGACTGGCGGCTCTGGTCGGACGCGCCCTGGCTGCGCGCGAGCCAGACCGCGGGCACCCTCGCACCCGGAGAATCGGTCACCCTCCGGATCACCGTCGACACCGCGGCCCAGCCCGTCGGCGCCTGGACGGCCCGGGTCGGCGTCGACCCCGGCGGCGCGGTGATCTCCCTCCAGGGCCGCGGCCGCCCCGCCCCCACCACCGAGCCGACCCCGCCCGCCCCGGACCCCACCCCGACGCCCCCGGCCCCGACACCGACCCCGACGCCCACGCCGACGCCCCCGGACCCCACGCCGACACCGACCCCGACGCCCACGCCCACCCCGACGGACCCGGCGACCCCGGCCCCGTCCTCAGGAGGAACGGTTTCCCCCGACCCGGGGGCCGGCCCGCCGGCCGGCTGAGGCGCCCGGCTGCGTACCTACTGCGGGTCGGCGGGATGCGGGGCCATCGGCAGCAGCGACGCCAGCCGCGCCTCGCACAGCTTCACCAGCTCCGCGTAGCCCTCCGCACCCATCAGCTCCGTCAGCTCCGCCCGGTACGACACGTACACCGGGTCCCCGGCGCCGTGCGCGGACGTCGCCGACGTGCACCACCAGTGCAGGTCGTGCCCGCCCGGGCCCCAGCCGCGCCGGTCGTACTCGCCGATCGACACCTGGAGCACGCGGGTGTCGTCCGGCCGGTCGATCCAGTCGTACGTCCGCCGGATCGGCAGCTGCCAGCACACGTCCGGCTTCGTCTCCAGCGGCTCCTGGCCGCTGCGCAGGGCCAGGATGTGCAGGGAACAGCCCGCGCCGGCGGGGAAGCCGGGCCGGTTCAGGAAGATGCAGGCGCCGTCCCAGCGGCGGGTCTGCTTGTCCCCGTCGTCGTCCAGCTGGGTCCAGCCCGACTCGCTGCCGACGTCGTGGAACTGCCACAGCTCGGGCGTGAGCCGGGCGACGTGCTCGGCGACCCGCTTCTCGTCGTCCTCGTCGGAGAAGTGCGCGCCGAGGGTGCAGCACCCGTCGGACGCCCGGCCCGCCTGGATGCCCTGGCAGCCGCTGCCGAAGATGCACGTCCAGCGGGAGGTCAGCCAGGTCAGGTCGCAGCGGAAGACCTGCTCGTCGTCGGCGGGATCGGGGAACTCCACCCAGGCCCGGGGGAAGTCGAGCCCCTTCTCGTCCGACACCTTGGCCTTGGGACCGGTCTTGGGTCCGGTCTTGAGTCCGGCCGTGGTGCTCTTGGCCCTGTCGCTCTTGTCGCTCTTGTTGCTCTTGCTGGCCTTCTTCGAATTTGGCACAAGCCCAGCCTAAGCGCCCCTTCCTCCACCGCTCCGCGTTCGGCCCAGTAGCGTTTCCCGTATGAGACTCGGTGTCCTTGACGTGGGTTCGAACACGATCCATCTGCTGGTGGTGGACGCGCACCCCGGCGCGCGCCCGCAGCCCGCCCACTCGCACAAGGTGCAGCTGCGCCTCGCCGAGCTGCTCGACGAGCGCGGCGCCGTCAGCCCGGACGGCGTGGAGCGCCTCGTCTCGGCGATCGCCGGCGCGGTGCAGGCGGCCGAGGACAAGGGCTGCGAGGACGTGCTGCCGTTCGCGACCAGCGCGGTGCGCGAGGCCCCGAACGCCGACGAGGTCCTCGCCCGGGTCAAGGAGGAGACCGGCATCGAGCTGCCGGTGCTCAGCGGCGAGGACGAGGCCCGGCTGACCTTCCTGGCGGTCCGGCGGTGGTTCGGCTGGTCGGCGGGGAAGCTGCTGGTCCTCGACATCGGCGGGGGCTCGCTGGAGATCGCGTTCGGCATGGACGAGGACCCCGACGCGGCCGTGTCCCTGCCGCTGGGCGCCGGCCGCCTCACCTCGGCCTGGCTCCCGGGCGACCCGGCGGACCCGGCGGACGTACGGGCGCTGCGGCGGCACGTGCGGGCGCAGATCGCACGGACCGTCGGCGAGTTCAGCCGCTTCGGGGCGCCGGACCACGTGGTGGCCACGTCGAAGACCTTCAAGCAGCTGGCCCGCATCGCCGGCGCGGCCCGCGAGGCCGACGGCCCGCACGTGCAGCGCGAGCTGACGCGGAAGTCCCTGGAGGAGTGGGTCCCCCGCCTGACGGCGATGACCACGACGGAACGCGCCGCCCTCCCCGGCGTCTCGGAAGGCCGCGCCGCCCAGCTCCTGGCGGGCGCGCTGGTGGCGGAGGCGACCATGGACCTCTTCGGCGTGGACGAACTGGAGATCTGCCCCTGGGCCCTCCGCGAGGGCGTCATCCTCCGCAGACTGGACCACCTGCCGTAGGGGTACGGGGCCTGCGTACGCATCTTGCGGCGCGGGCCCGCCATCTCCCCCTCGAGGGGTGGGGGGCAGGGCGGTGCTTGCCCACCCGGCCCCTCGTCTGCGGGCCGGTGGCTGGGGGGCGGGGTGCCCTCGGACGGTCTCAGAGCAGGTTGGGGGCTTCCCGTCAGTCCCATCGTCCTTCCGGTTCGGGCCGGCCTGTCAAGGGCGCTCCTTCGTCGCGTCACTTCGTGATCGCCTTCGGCGACCCTTGACAGACCGACCCGAACCGGAAAGCCGAAAGACTGCCGGGAAACCCCCAAAGAAACGGGACGGTTCAGAGGAGGGCGGACGGGTCTCTCAGGGATGAGGCGAGGGGCCGGACGCCGGCCCGCCCGACATCCGGGGCCTCAAGAGTCCGGATTCCGGGCCAGGGGCGCGGCAACCCGCACCAAAGGTCGATCCGGGCGACCTGGGAAGCCCCCAGACGCGACAGATCGCTACGCGCTCCTCCCGTCTCAGCGTCCGACGACCGCCTTGGGCTGATACCCGCACGAGAAGCCGATCAGAGCGGCTCATGGGGCACCCAGGCGCGTCAGTTCGCTACGCGCTTCTCTGATCTCGGCGGCCGGCCGCCGTCTTGAGCCGGTCGTCGGCCATACAGAAGACTCACGCGCCCCTTTTGCCCCTGTATGGGCGTCTGTTGTGGGGTCGGATGGCTCTCTGTCGGAGTCTGCGGGTGAAAAAGACATCCGCAGACTCCGGCAAGCCGCCAAAGGCCCCGCGAGAGGGGGCGATTCGCCCCTCCAAGGCCTCACCTGCCCCTTTCGTGCCCTATCCCAGCTCCAGACGGCCCTCCGACGCCGAGCCGGGAGAAGCGCGTAGCGATCCACCGCGCCTGCGCGCCTCCTGGACTGCGGTGATCGTCTTCTCGTGCGGGTATCAGCCCAGGACGGTCGTCGGACGCCATGCCGGCAGGAGCGCGTAGCGATCTGTCGCGCCTGTCGGCTTCCTGGGCTGCTCTGGTCGTCTTCTCGTGCGGGTTGTCGCGCCCCTGGCCCGGAATCGCAGAGGGCAGGGGCCGGATGTCGGGCGGGCCGGCCCCCGGCCCCTCGCCTGATCGCTGACGGACCCGCTCCTCCAAGGATCGTCCGTCCCGTTTCTTTGGGGGTTTCCCGGCAGTCTTTCGGCTTTCCGGTTCGGGGCGGTCGGTCAAGGGTCGCCGAAGGCGATCACGAAGTGACGCGACGAAGGAGCGCCCTTGAGGGACCGGCCCGAACCGGAAGGACGATGGGACTGACGGGAAGCCCCCAACCCGCTCTGAGACCGCCCCGGGGGATACCGCCCCCCGCCCCCCCGCCTGGGCGCCGAAGTGCCTGGCGGGGTCGCGTGCCTGGCGGTCGGCCGGGCCGTGTCCCTGCGCCTCTGCGGCGCCGGTTTTCAATCGAAAAGTATGACGAAAGTGCTGCCGCTTACGGTTCGGCGGGGAGGGGCCCCGTAACCTGTCACCGTGGCAGATCCGCTCCGTATCCCGAACAGCCGGACCCCGAAGGTCGCCCTGTCCACCGCCTCCGTGTACCCGGAGTCCACGGCGACCGCCTTCGAGATCGCCGCCCGTCTCGGCTACGACGGGGTGGAGGTCATGGTCTGGACGGACCCGGTGAGCCAGGACGTCGACGCGTTGCGCCGCCTGTCGGACCACCATCAGGTGCCGATCCTGGCCGTGCACGCGCCCTGTCTGCTCATCACCCAGCGGGTGTGGTCCACCGATCCGTGGACCAAGCTCCAGCGGGCGCGGGCCGCCGCCGAGCGGCTGGGGGCGTCGACCGTCGTCGTGCATCCGCCGTTCCGCTGGCAGCGGCAGTACGCGCGGGACTTCGTCTCCGGGATCTGGCGGATGGCGGAGGAGACGGATGTGCGCTTCGCCGTCGAGAACATGTACCCGTGGCGCTACCGGGACCGCGAGATGCTCGCGTACGCGCCCGAGTGGGACGTGACGAAGGACGACTACCGGCACTTCACCGTGGACCTGTCCCACACCGCCACCGCCCGGACCGACGCCGGCGCGATGATCGACCGGATGGGCGACCGGCTGGCGCACGTCCACCTCGCCGACGGCAACGGCTCCGCGAAGGACGAGCACCTCGTCCCCGGGCGCGGTACGCAGCCCTGCGCCGAGCTGCTGGAGGGGCTGGCCCGGCGTTCCTTCGACGGGCACGTGGTGATCGAGGTCAACACGCGGCGCGCCATGTCCTCCGCCGAGCGTGAGGCCGACCTCGCCGAGGCGCTGGCCTTCACGCGGGCGCACCTCGCCGACCCGGCCGGGCGCCGGTGAGCGAGCCCGTGAAGCGGCGGCGGGGGCCCGGCCGGCCGCGTCAGGACGAGGCCGACGACGGGCCCGGCACCCAGGAACGGATCCGGCTGGCGGCCCGCGAGGTGTTCGCGGAGCGCGGCTACGACAAGACGTCGGTGCGCGGGATCGCCAAGGTGGCCGGGGTGGATCCGGCGCTGGTGCACCACTACTTCGGCAGCAAGGACGACCTGTTCGCCGCCGCCGTCGAGGTGAGCCTGGAGCCGGCCCTGGTGGTTCCGGCCATCCTCGGGGAGGGCCCGGACGGGATCGGGGAGCGGCTGGTCCGGTACTTCCTGGGGGTGTGGGAGAACCCGGTGACGCGGGTGCCGCTGCTCGCCGTGATCCGGTCCGCGCTGACGCACGAGGCGGCCGCGAAGGTGCTGCGCACGCTGGTGCTGCGTCGTCTGCTGGAGCGGATCGCCGCCGACCTGGACGTCCCGGATCCGACGTTCCGGGCGGAGCTGGCCGCCTCGCACATGGTCGGGATCGCGATCCTGCGGTACGTGGTGCAGGTCGAGCCGCTCGCGTCCGCGGACCAGGAGGACATCGTGGCCCTGGTGGCTCCGACGCTGCAGCGCTACCTGACCGAGGAGTGACGGGGGAGTGACCGAGGAATGAGCCCTCCGTCCCGGCATCCGGACGAGCTGTCCGGATCGCGGGCGGTGGGCGTAGCCTCGTAACCGAGCCATATCCACAGTCGCGGCTGACCGTACAGCCGCACTCATGGGGAGTGAAACCGCATGCCCGAGCTGAGGTCCCGCACCGTCACCCACGGCCGCAACATGGCAGGCGCTCGTGCGCTGATGCGCGCGTCGGGCGTAGCGAGCGAGGACATCGGGAAGCCGATCATCGCGGTCGCCAACTCCTTCACCGAGTTCGTCCCCGGCCACACCCACCTGGCCCCGGTCGGCCGCATCGTCTCGGACGCGATCCGCGCCGCCGGCGCGATCCCCCGCGAGTTCAACACGATCGCGGTCGACGACGGCATCGCCATGGGCCACGCCGGCATGCTGTACTCGCTCCCCTCCCGCGACCTGATCGCGGACAGCGTGGAGTACATGGTCGAGGCGCACTGCGCCGACGCCCTGATCTGCATCTCCAACTGCGACAAGATCACCCCCGGCATGCTGATGGCCGCGCTGCGCCTGAACATCCCGGTGGTCTTCGTCTCCGGCGGTCCGATGGAGGCCGGCCAGGCGACCCTGGTGGACGGCACCGTCCGCAAGCTGGACCTGATCGACGCCATGGTCGACGCCTCCAACGAGAACGTCTCGGACGAGGACGTCCTGCGCATCGAGGAGAACGCCTGTCCGACCTGCGGTTCGTGTTCGGGCATGTTCACCGCCAACTCGATGAACTGCCTCGCCGAGGCCATCGGCCTGGCCCTCCCGGGCAACGGCTCGGTCCTCGCCACGCACACCGCCCGCCGCGCCCTGTACGAGGACGCCGGCCGCACGGTCGTGGAGATCACCAAGCGCTACTACGAGGGCGGCGACGAGTCGGTCCTGCCGCGCAACATCGCCTCCCGCGAGGCCTTCGAGAACGCCATGGCCCTGGACATCGCCATGGGCGGCTCGACCAACACGATCCTGCACCTGCTGGCCGCCGCGCAGGAGGCGGGCCTGGACTACGACCTCAAGGACATCGACGCGGTCTCGCGCCGCGTGCCGTGCCTGGCCAAGGTCGCCCCGAACGTCGCCCCGGGCGGCACGTACTACATGGAGGACGTGCACCGCGCCGGCGGCATCCCCGCCATCCTCGGCGAGCTGCACCGCGGCGGGCTCCTCAACAAGGACGTCAGCACCGTCCACTCCGACGGCCTGGACGACTGGCTCGCCAAGTGGGACGCCCGCTCCGGCACGGCGTCCGAGGAGGCCATGGAGCTGTGGCACGCGGCCCCCGGCTGCAAGCGCTCCGCGACCGCCTTCTCCCAGTCCGAGCGCTGGGAGAGCCTCGACCTCGACGCCGAGGGCGGCTGCATCCGCTCCGTGCAGCACGCGTACTCCAAGGACGGCGGCCTCGCCGTCCTGCGCGGCAACCTCGCCGTCGACGGCTGCGTGGTGAAGACCGCCGGCGTCGACGAGTCGATCTGGACCTTCGAGGGCCCGGCCGTGGTCTGCGAGTCGCAGGACGAGGCCGTCGACAAGATCCTCCGCAAGGAGGTCCGGCCCGGCGACGTCGTCGTCATCCGCTACGAGGGCCCGCGCGGCGGCCCCGGCATGCAGGAGATGCTCTACCCGACGTCCTTCCTCAAGGGCCGCGGCCTCGGCAAGGTCTGCGCCCTGGTCACGGACGGCCGCTTCTCCGGCGGCACCTCGGGCCTGTCGATCGGCCACGCCTCCCCGGAGGCGGCCTCGGGCGGCGACATCGCCGTCGTCCGGGACGGCGACCGGATCCGCATCGACATCCCGAACCGGTCGATCGAGCTGCTGGTCTCCGCCGAGGAGCTGGCCGCCCGCCACGCGGAGCTGGGCGGCGTGTACGCGCCGAAGAACCGCGAGCGCACCGTCTCGGCGGCCCTGCGCGCCTACGCGGCGATGGCCACCAGCGCCGACAAGGGCGCGGTCCGCGACGTCACGAAGCTGGGCTGAGCCTTCCGGATCCCGTGAACCCCGCCGAGGTGGCCTACCACCCGGCGGGGTTCCGCGCGTCCTGGGCGAAGACCGTGCCGTCGGGTGCGCAGGCGTAGACGCGGCCGTCGGCGACCACGGGGGAGGGGATGGTGGCGCTGAAGGTGTTCTGCGGGGCCATGCGCGGCTTGGTCTGGCCGAGGGGGTTGCCGGCGGTGTCGTATGCCAGCAGCCGGCCGTCCCCGGCCGACAGGTAGATGCGTCCGTCCGCGAACACCGGCCGGGACGCGAACGCCGCCCCCGTCTCCACCCGCCACAGCTCCTTCTCCCCGCCGATGGCGACGAGACCGCCCCGCGTGCCGAAGGCGTACGCCGTCCCGTCCGGGGCCACCGTCGCCTCCACCTCGTACAGCGGGGCCGACAGCTGGACCCGGCGTACGGCGTGGCTGACCAGGTCCACCCGCGCGATCCCGGCCGTTCTGACGCCGGGGGCGTTGTCGAGCAGGTACAGCGCGCCGCGGGCCGTTCCGATCGGCCGCAGTTCTCCGGCGGCCCGGGTCTGCCAGCGCACGGCACCGGTGGCCGGGTCGATCTCGGTGAGCTGGGTGGCACCGCCGTCGGGGTCCGCCGTCGCGGAGTAGAGGACGGGCGCGCCCGCCGCTCCGGCGCCGCCCCACCACACCGCTGCGGCGCCGGGGATGCGGCGGCTCCACTTCTGGGACCCGCCCGCTGCGTCGAGGGCGGTGACCGTGCCGTCCGCCGCCACCGTGACCACGTACGGGCCCGCCGTCACCACGCGCGTGCCGGAGGCCAGCTTCCGCTGCCAGCGCTCGGCGCCCGTGCCCGGCTCCAGTGCCTGGAGCAGCTGGCTGCCGGGTGCCATCGCCAGGACCGCTCCGGCCGAGTACGACGGGGCGGTGCTGCCGGCCACGCCCCGGACGGGCGCGTCCGCGCGTACGGCCCAGGTCGTCGAACCGTCGGCCGGGTCGAGCCGGGCGCCCGCCAGCCCCGGCCCCGAGCAGAACAGGCCGTCGGCGGCCGCCGAGCAGGACATGGGGGGCGTGCCCGGTGAGACCGACCACGGGGTGAACGCCGGCTCCGGTCGCGCCGGGGCGTGGGCGGCGGGCCCTCCCGGGGCGTCCGGGCCGGCGGCCCACCACAGGTACCCGCCGGCCGCCCCCGCCGTGAGCAGGACACCGAGCCCGGCCGCCAGCAGCGCCGGCCGGATCCGGCGCCGGCGCGCGGCGGGCGCCGGCTCCGTCGGGATCCGCTGCCGCTGGTGGGTCGGCTCCCCGTCCGCCACCGGCCGCCGCGGCTGCGGGATGAACGCCTGGGTGTCCTCGCTCGTCGGGTACGCGATGGCGCGCATCTCCGCGATCAGCGCCTCGGCGGTCGGCCGCTCGGCGGGGTCCTTCGCCAGGCACCGCGCCACGATCGGCAGGAGCCGGGCCGGCAGCCCCGTCAGGTCCGGCTCGCTGTGCACGACCTGGTACGCCACGAGGTAGTGGCTGTCGGAGTCGAAGGGGCCGCGGCCGGTCGCCGCGTGCACGAGCACCGCGCCCAGCGCGAACACGTCCGCGGCCGTCCCGACCTCCCGGGGCCGCTGGAACTGCTCGGGCGCCATGAAGGGCGGTGTCCCGATCAGCTTGCCGGTCTCCGTGCGCAGGTCGCTGTCGGCCGGGCGCGAGATGCCGAAGTCGATGACGCGGACCCCGTCCGGCGCCATCAGCACGTTGCTCGGTTTCAGGTCCCGGTGCACCACCCCGGCGCGGTGGATGTCCCGCAGCGCCTCCGCCAGCCCGGCCGCGAGCCGGGTCAGCTCGACGGGGTCGAGGACGCGCTCGCGTACCCGCTCGGAGAGGGTCGGCGCGTCGATGAACAGGGTGGCCATCCACGGCCGCTCGGCATCGGGGTCGGCGTCGACGACGGGAGCGGTGAAGGCCCCGCTCACCCTCCGCGCGGCCGCGACCTCCTGCCGGAACCGCGCCCGGAACTCCGGGTCCACGGCGTGCTGCGCGTGCACGACCTTGACGGCGAGTTTCAGCCCCGAACTGGAGGCGGCCAGATGGACGACGCCCATGCCACCGGAGCCGAGCACGGATTCGAGCCGGTACTGCCCGGCGTACTCCGGAAACCCGGCGTAGTCCGCGCGCCGCGACTGCACCGCTCACCACCCCCGACGGAGCCTAGTCGATGGCTCGTGGCAACATCCAAGGGCTTGCTACCCTGCGCGCGTTGCGCAGTGCAACACCCATGGGGGGAGACTTCACATGTCCGTAGAGAACGAATCGAGCCAGGTCCACAGCCTCTCGGGCGACGCGGGCCCGACCTTCCCGACCGCTCCCGGCTACCGGGTCAACGTGCGCAGCGGACCGGGCACCAACTACCCGATCATCGATTACGTCCCCGTCGGCGGTTCCGTGACGATCCGCTGCCAGTGCCCCGGCACGACGGTCTCGGGGCCGTACGGGACGACGGACCTCTGGGACTGCGTCGGCAACGGCCGCTTCGTCTCCGACGCCTACGTCCACACCGGCTCCGACGGCTACGTCGCCCCGCGCTGCGGCTGAGCCGTTCACCGTACTGCCAGGTGAGACACCCCCGGCGGGCCGCCCCGTCGGGGGGATAATCGCGGATGTGAGCGAAGAGCAGCAGCGAGACCAGAGCACCCCCATCGCGCCGGCCGCCGGGCCGCAGCCCGAGCCGATCCGGTTCTTCGGCACCACCTGGGTGGACCACACGGGCGGCTACGCCCTGCGCCGCGCCGCCCTCGCCGCCGGCTCCCTCCTCGCCGCCGCGGCCGGCGCCTACCTCCTGCGTTTCGCCTACGAGGGCCTGGAGATCGGCAACGTCGGCCCGTTCCTCAGCATCTCGGTGATCGTGCTGTTCGCGATCGCCACCGCCATCGCCTTCGCCAAGACCTGGGAGTCCTTCGGCCGCCGCCCGCGCCCGTCCTCCGACGAGGCCGCCCTCAAGGGCCTGAAGACGATCGGGTTCATCGGCTCCCTCGCCGCGTACTTCCTGCGCAGCCTGTCCGAGGCCCCGGGCGAGAAGCTCCGCCGTACCGAGTACGAGCAGGCCGTGGCCGAATTCGGCCGCCGCCGCAGCGCCCGTACGGGCAACCCGGCCGCGCGCCGCCCCAAGCGCAGGAAGTAGCCCGGCCGCTTCCGGTACCGCGGCGGTCGAACACCCGGCTCATTGACGACCGGCACCGCCGGCAGCATTATTCATCACATGATGAATAACCAGCCGGAGGAGCCCCCTCCCGCCGTACACGCCCACGACCTCACCGTCCGCCGCGGCACCGGCCGCCACCCCCGCACCGTCCTCGACGGCATCGGCTTCGACGTCCCCCGCGGCCGCATCACCGGCCTCCTCGGCCCCTCCGGCTGCGGCAAGTCCACCCTCATGCGCGCCGTCGTCGGCACCCAGGCCCACGTCACCGGCACCCTCGACGTCCTCGGCCACCCCGCCGGCCACCCCGCACTCCGCGCCCGCATCGGCTACGTCACCCAGGCGCCCTCCGTCTACGACGACCTCACCGTCCGGCAGAACCTCGACTACTTCGCCGCCGTCCTCGACCCCGGCCGCACCGCCGCCGAACGCCGCCGCACCGCCGTCGAGCAGGCCATCACCGACGTCGACCTCACCACCCGCGCCACCGCCCTCGCCGGCAACCTCTCCGGCGGCCAGCGCAGCCGCGTCTCCCTCGCCGTCGCCCTCCTCGGCACGCCCGAGCTGCTCGTTCTCGACGAACCCACCGTCGGCCTCGACCCCGTCCTGCGCCGCGACCTGTGGAACCTCTTCCACGACCTCACCGCCCGCCGCGGCACCACGATCCTCGTCTCCTCCCACGTCATGGACGAGGCCGAACGCTGCCACGACCTGCTCCTCATGCGCGACGGCCGCATCCTCGCCCAGGACACCCCCGAAGCCCTCCGCACCCGCACCGGCACCGCCACCGTCGAGGAAGGCTTCCTCCGCCTCGTCGACGAAGCGAACGCGAACGCGCACACGCCCGCCCAGGCCGCACACCTCACCAGGGAGACCCAGCGATGAACGGCGCCCGCACCCTCGCCACAGCCGCCCGCGTCCTGCGCCAGCTCCGCCACGACCCGCGCTCCATCGCACTGATGCTGCTGGTCCCCGTGCTGATGCTCACCCTGCTGCGCTACGTCTTCGACGGCAGCCCCCGCACCTTCGACGGCACCGGCGCGTCCCTCCTCGGGATCTTCCCCCTCATCACCATGTTCCTCGTGACCTCGATCGCCACCCTCCGCGAACGCACCTCCGGCACCCTCGAACGCCTCCTCGCCATGCCGCTGGGCAAGGCCGACCTCATCGCCGGCTACGCCCTCGCCTTCGGCGCCGTCGCCGTCCTCCAGTCCCTCCTCGCCACCGGCCTCGCCCTCTGGCTCCTCGGCCTCCACGTCACCGGCTCCGCCTGGCTGCTCCTGCTCGTCGCCCTCCTCGACGCCCTCCTCGGCACCGCCCTCGGCCTCTTCGTCTCCGCCTTCGCCGCCTCCGAGTTCCAGGCCGTCCAGTTCATGCCGGCCGTGATCTTCCCGCAGCTGCTCCTGTGCGGCCTGTTCGCACCCCGCGACACCATGCAGCCCGTCCTCGAGGGCCTCTCCGACGTCCTGCCCATGTCCTACGCCGTCGACGGCATGACCCAGGTCCTCACCCACACCGACATGACCGCCGACTTCGTACGCGACGCCGTCGTCGTCGCCGCCTGCGCGCTGCTCGTCCTGGCCCTCGGCGCCGCCACCCTCCGCCGCCGCACGCCCTGACCACGGAGCGGACACCCCCTCGCCACCACGCGGACGGGTGCAAGGATGAGGGCGTACGTCCTGAAGGTTCGTTCGGCGAGGTGAATCGGGCATGACCCAGACAGTCGCAGTCCTCGGTACCGGCAAGATCGGCGAGGCCCTGCTCAGCGGGATGATCCGCGGCGGATGGCCGGCCGCCAAACTGCTCGTCACCGCCCGCCGCCCCGAGCGCGCCGAGGAACTGCGCACCCGCTACGGCGTCGAGGCCGTCAGCAACGCCGAAGCCGCCAAGCGCGCCGACACCCTCATCCTCACCGTCAAGCCGCAGGACATGGGCAAGCTCCTCGAAGAGCTCGCCCCGCACGTCCCCGCCGACCGCCTGGTCATCAGCGGCGCCGCCGGCATCCCCACCGCCTTCTTCGAGGAGCGGCTCGCCCCCGGCACCCCCGTCGTCCGCGTCATGACGAACACCCCGGCCCTCGTCGACGAGGCCATGTCCGTCATCTCCGCCGGCAGCCACGCCACCGCCGCGCACCTCGCCCACGCCGAGGAGATCTTCGGCGGCGTCGGCAAGACCCTCCGCGTCCCCGAGTCCCAGCAGGACGCGGCCACCGCCCTCTCCGGCTCCGGCCCCGCCTACTTCTACTTCCTCGTCGAGGCCATGACCGACGCCGGCATCCTCCTCGGCCTGCCCCGCGCCCAGGCCCACGACCTCATCGTCCAGGCCGCCATCGGCGCCGCCGTCATGCTCCGCGACAGCGGCGAACACCCCGTCAAGCTCCGCGAAGCCGTCACCTCCCCGGCCGGTACGACCATCAACGCCATCGTCGAGCTGGAGAAGCACGGCGTACGAGCGGCCCTGATCGCCGCCCTCGAAGCGGCCCGCGACCGCAGCCGCGAACTCGCCACCGGCAACAGCTGAGACGGGGGAGGGGCCGCGACCGCGGGGCCCCTCCCTCCTCCCTCACGCCGGCAGCAGCCCGATGGCCTCGTACGCACGGTCCACCACCGGCCGCGCGATGTCCCGCGCCCGCGCGGCCCCCTCGCGCAGCACCCGCTCCACCTCGCCCGGATCGGCCGCCAGCCCGGCATGCCGCTCCCGCAGCGGCCGCAGCAGCTCCACCACGGCCTCGGCGACGTCCCGCTTCAGCGGCCCGTACTGCTCGTACCCCTCGGCCAGCTTCTCCGGCTCCCCGCCCGTACAGGCCGCCAGGATGTCCAGCAGGTTCGCCACCCCCGGCCGCGCGGCCCGGTCGTAGACCACCCCGCCGTCCCCGCTGTCGGTCACCGCGCGCATCACCTTCCTGGTGATCACCGCCGGCTCGTCGAGGAGATAGACGATCCCGGCCCCGCTCTCGCTGGACTTCCCCATCTTCGACGTCGGGTCCTGGAGGTCCATGACCCGCGCACCCACGGCCGGCAGCGTCACCTTCGGCACCGTGAACGTCGGCCCGTACCGCTGGTTGAACCGCACCGCCAGGTCCCGCGTCAGCTCCACGTGCTGCCGCTGGTCCTCACCGACGGGCACCTCCTCCGCCGCGTACGCCAGGATGTCCGCGGCCATCAGCACGGGATACGTCAGCAACGACAGCCGTACGCCGTTCCCGGCGGCCTCCGCCTTCGCCGCCTTCTCCCGGTACTGGATCATCCGCCGCAGCTCCCCGTCGGCGGCGGTGCACTCCAGCAGGTAGGACAGCCGGGTGTGCTCGGCGACGTGGCTCTGTACGAAGAGGGTGCACCGCCGCGGATCGAGGCCGGCGGCGAGGAACAGCGACGCCGCCTGCCGGGTGAGGCGCCGCACCCGCGCGGGATCGTGCTCCGTGGTGAGCGCGTGCAGGTCCACGACGCAGAACAGCGCGTCGGAGGGCGCGTGCTCGGCCGCGACCCACTGCCGCAGGGCCCCCAGGTAGTTGCCCAGCGTCAGGTGCCCGGACGGCGTGATCCCGCTGAAGATCCTCGTCATGTCTGCTGCTCTCCCTGTGCGTATGTGAGTGG
>NZ_CP034350.1:2980000-3340000 GCF_003950035.1 Streptomyces sp. W1SF4 | reverse complement strand
GCGTGGAAAGAGAAAACGGATGAGCGAGGGTGCCTGGCGCGCTGTTGGGTCCTGAAGGCACGGCCGTCTGGTCAGTCTTCAGTGCCGGCCCCAGTGAACTCGCCAGCTTGTCTGGTGGGGTGATGGGTGGCTGGTCGTTATTTGAGAACTACACAGTGGACGCGAGCATCTGTGGCCAAGTTTTTAAGGGCGCACGGTGGATGCCTTGGCACCAGGAACCGATGAAGGACGTGAGAGGCCGCGATAGGCCCCGGGGAGCTGCCAACTGAGCTTTGATCCGGGGGTGTCCGAATGGGGAAACCCGGCAGTCGTCATGGGCTGTCACCCACTGCTGAACACATAGGCAGTGTGGAGGGAACGAGGGGAAGTGAAACATCTCAGTACCCTCAGGAAGAGAAAACAACCGTGATTCCGGGAGTAGTGGCGAGCGAAACCGGATGAGGCCAAACCGTATGCGTGTGAGACCCGGCAGGGGTTGCGCATGCGGGGTTGTGGGAATGAGCTTCAGTCGTCTGCCGGCGGCTGGGCGAGTCAGAAACCGTTGATGTAGTCGAAGGACATGCGAAAGGTCCGGCGTAGAGGGTAAGACCCCCGTAGACGAAACATCAGCGGCTTGCTTGCTCATCTCCCAAGTAGCACGGGGCCCGAGAAATCCCGTGTGAATCTGGCGGGACCACCCGCTAAGCCTAAATATTCCCTGGTGACCGATAGCGGATAGTACCGTGAGGGAATGGTGAAAAGTACCGCGGGAGCGGAGTGAAATAGTACCTGAAACCGTGTGCCTACAAGCCGTGGGAGCGTCGGGATCTTCGGATCCTCGTGACTGCGTGCCTTTTGAAGAATGAGCCTGCGAGTTAGCGGTGTGTAGCGAGGTTAACCCGTGTGGGGAAGCCGTAGCGAAAGCGAGTCCGAATAGGGCGATTGAGTTGCACGCTCTAGACCCGAAGCGGAGTGATCTAGCCATGGGCAGGTTGAAGCGGAGGTAAGACTTCGTGGAGGACCGAACCCACCAGGGTTGAAAACCTGGGGGATGACCTGTGGTTAGGGGTGAAAGGCCAATCAAACTCCGTGATAGCTGGTTCTCCCCGAAATGCATTTAGGTGCAGCGTCGTGTGTTTCTTGCCGGAGGTAGAGCACTGGATAGGCGATGGGCCCTACCGGGTTACTGACCTTAGCCAAACTCCGAATGCCGGTAAGTGAGAGCACGGCAGTGAGACTGTGGGGGATAAGCTCCATGGTCGAGAGGGAAACAGCCCAGAGCATCGACTAAGGCCCCTAAGCGTACGCTAAGTGGGAAAGGATGTGGAGTCGCAGAGACAACCAGGAGGTTGGCTTAGAAGCAGCCACCCTTGAAAGAGTGCGTAATAGCTCACTGGTCAAGTGATTCCGCGCCGACAATGTAGCGGGGCTCAAGCGTACCGCCGAAGTCGTGTCATTGCAGCAATAGGGCCAACGCCCGCTGTGATGGGTAGGGGAGCGTCGTGTGCCGGGTGAAGCAGCAGCGGAAGCTAGTTGTGGACGGTTCACGAGTGAGAATGCAGGCATGAGTAGCGATACACACGTGAGAAACGTGTGCGCCGATTGACTAAGGGTTCCTGGGTCAAGCTGATCTGCCCAGGGTAAGTCGGGACCTAAGGCGAGGCCGACAGGCGTAGTCGATGGACAACCGGTTGATATTCCGGTACCCGCTTTGAAACGCCCAATATCGAATCCTCTGATGCTAAGCCCGTGAAGCCGTTCCGGACCCTTCGGGGAATGGAAAGTGGTGGAGCCGGCGATCCAAGGTGGTAGTAGGTAAGCGATGGGGTGACGCAGGAAGGTAGTCCAGCCCGGGCGGTGGTTGTCCCGGGGTAAGGGTGTAGGCCGTGTGGTAGGCAAATCCGTCACACGTTAAGGCTGAGACCTGATGCCGAGCCGATTGTGGTGAAGTGGATGATCCTATGCTGTCGAGAAAAGCCTCTAGCGAGTTTCATGGCGGCCCGTACCCTAAACCGACTCAGGTGGTCAGGTAGAGAATACCGAGGCGTTCGGGTGAACTATGGTTAAGGAACTCGGCAAAATGCCCCCGTAACTTCGGGAGAAGGGGGGCCATTCCTGGTGATGAGACTTGCTCTCTGAGCTGGGGGTGGCCGCAGAGACCAGCGAGAAGCGACTGTTTACTAAAAACACAGGTCCGTGCGAAGCCGTAAGGCGATGTATACGGACTGACGCCTGCCCGGTGCTGGAACGTTAAGGGGACCGGTTAGTGACCTTTCGGGGTTGCGAAGCTGAGAACTTAAGCGCCAGTAAACGGCGGTGGTAACTATAACCATCCTAAGGTAGCGAAATTCCTTGTCGGGTAAGTTCCGACCTGCACGAATGGCGTAACGACTTCTCGACTGTCTCAACCATAGGCCCGGTGAAATTGCACTACGAGTAAAGATGCTCGTTTCGCGCAGCAGGACGGAAAGACCCCGGGACCTTTACTACAGTTTGATATTGGTGTTCGGTTCGGCTTGTGTAGGATAGGTGGGAGACTTTGAAGCAGCCACGCCAGTGGTTGTGGAGTCGCCGTTGAAATACCACTCTGGTCGTGCTGGATGTCTAACCTCGGTCCGTGATCCGGATCAGGGACAGTGTCTGATGGGTAGTTTAACTGGGGCGGTTGCCTCCCAAAGGGTAACGGAGGCGCCCAAAGGTTCCCTCAGCCTGGTTGGCAATCAGGTGTTGAGTGTAAGTGCACAAGGGAGCTTGACTGTGAGACCGACGGGTCGAGCAGGGACGAAAGTCGGGACTAGTGATCCGGCGGTGGCTTGTGGAAGCGCCGTCGCTCAACGGATAAAAGGTACCCCGGGGATAACAGGCTGATCTTCCCCAAGAGTCCATATCGACGGGATGGTTTGGCACCTCGATGTCGGCTCGTCGCATCCTGGGGCTGGAGTCGGTCCCAAGGGTTGGGCTGTTCGCCCATTAAAGCGGTACGCGAGCTGGGTTTAGAACGTCGTGAGACAGTTCGGTCCCTATCCGCTGTGCGCGTAGGAATATTGAGAAGGGCTGTCCCTAGTACGAGAGGACCGGGACGGACGAACCTCTGGTGTGCCAGTTGTCCTGCCAAGGGCATGGCTGGTTGGCTACGTTCGGGAGGGATAACCGCTGAAAGCATCTAAGCGGGAAGCCTGCTTCAAGATGAGTATTCCCACCTCCTTGAGAGGGTAAGGCTCCCAGTAGACGACTGGGTTGATAGGCCAGATGTGGAAGCCCGGTAACGGGTGGAGCTGACTGGTACTAATAGGCCGAGGGCTTGTCCTCAGTTGCTCGCGTCCACTGTGTTAGTTCTGAAGTAACGAACTCGCCTTGCCGGCTGGAGTTCAAACTTCATAGTGTTTCGGTGGTCATAGCGTTAGGGAAACGCCCGGTTACATTCCGAACCCGGAAGCTAAGCCTTTCAGCGCCGATGGTACTGCAGGGGGGACCCTGTGGGAGAGTAGGACGCCGCCGAACAATCATTGTGGGAAAGCCCCGCACCTTCTGGTGCGGGGCTTTTCTGCGTTCAGGGCCCGTTCGGGCGCGTTCAGCCGTTTACCGGCACGGGGTTGCCGTCAACCTGAGCTGACTGCTCGTATGGTGGGCCGATGGGCTATGAGCTGGTCATCTTCGACAACGACGGCGTCCTCGTGGACAGCGAGCCGGTCGCCAACACGATCCTCTCCGAGTACCTGACGGAGCTCGGGCACCCCACCACGTACGAGGAATCCCTCCGGGACTACATGGGGTCCGCCGTGCACCGGGTGCACGACCTCGTCCAGGAGCGGACCGGGCAGCGGCTGCCGGCGGACTTCGAGGGGGTCCTGAACGGGCGTCTCTTCGCCGCCTTCGAGCGGGAACTGCGGCCCGTCCCCGGAGTGGTCGACGTCCTCGGGGAACTGTCCGCGACCGGCATGCCCTACTGCGTGGCCTCGTCCTCCGGCCACGAGCGGATCCGGGTCGGGCACCGGGCGTCCGGGATGGACGAGTGGTTCGAGGAGGAGTGGATCTTCAGTGCGGAGGACGTCGGCAAGGGCAAGCCGGCACCGGACCTGTTCCTGCACGCCGCCGACATGATGGGGGTCCCCGCCTCGCGGTGCGTGGTGGTCGAGGACAGCCCCCTCGGCGTCGAGGCCGCGCGGGCCGCCGGGATGGACGTCCTCGGCTTCACCTCGATGGTGCCCGCCGAGCGGCTCGTCGGCGCCACCGCCTGCTTCGGGGAGATGAAGGAGCTGTCCGCCCTGCTCGGACTGGGCGGCTGATTGGGTGTGTGATCTCTCTACCCACGGGTAGTCGCGGGCCCTACGCTGTGCCGCCATGACGGTTGACGTACGGCTTCGCCGTGGGCGCGGGGCGCTCGGGTTCGGCTTCTTCGTGCAGGGCGTCGCCTTCGCCCTGCTGGTGACGCGGATCCCGGCCATTCAGGACCGGTACGGGATATCCGACGGGCTGCTGCCCGCGTTCCTCGCCGCCGTGCCGGTCCTCGCCGGGCTCTCCAGCGTGGCGACCGAGCACCTGGTGAAGCGCGTCCCGCCCGGCGTGGTGCTGCGGTGGGCGCAGCCCGTCGTGCTGCTGGCCCTGCTCGGTGTGGGGGCGGGCAGCGGGATGTGGCAGGTCGCGGTGGCCCTGGGGGTGTTCGGGCTGGCGGTGGGCGCGCTGGACGCCTCGATGAACATGCTCGGGGTGAGCCTGCAGCGGGCGTACGGGCGCTCCATCATGCTGGGGTTCCACGCCGCGTACAGCCTGGGCGGGATCCTGGGGGCGTCTGCGGCCTGGGCGGGCGCGCACTGGCACCTGTCGCTGTTCACGGGCTACCTGCCGGCGGTGGCGGTGCTGCTGCCGCTGGCGTTCGCCGGGAGCCGGTTCTACGTGGACGCGGCGGACGGGGGCGGGAAGGCGGAACAGGGGTGGCCGGCGGGCGGGGGGAAGCTGCTGCTGCCGCTGTGCCTGGTGATGGCCTGCGCGTACATCGGGGACTCGACGGTGGCGAACTGGAGTGCCAAGTACCTCCAGGACGTGCTGGGGAGTTCGGAGCAGCTGGCGACGGTCCCCTACAACGTGTACATGGTGACGACGCTCGCCGGGCGGGCGGTCGGGGACCTGGGGGTGCGCCGGTTCGGTGCGGTGGCCGTGGTGCGGGCCGGGACGGTGGTGGCCGCCGCTGGGTTCGGGGTGGTGGCGGTGGCGCCGGGGGCCGGGGTGGGGATGCTCGGCTTCACGCTGCTGGGGATCGGGCTGTGCGTGATCGTGCCGCAGACCTTCGCGGCGGCCGGGCGGCTGTTCCCGGGTGCGTCGGACACGGCGGTGGCGCGGCTGAACATCTTCAACTACGTGGGTTTCCTGATCGGTTCGCCGCTGGTGGGCGGGATCGGGGACGCCTGGAGCTACCGGGGCGCGATGGTCGTGCCGATGGTGCTGGTGTTGGTGACGTTGTTCCACGCCCGTTCCTTCGGCGCCGATGGGGCCCGATACGGTGTCGGGCATGAGCGGCGAGTCGGTGACCGGGCTGTTGATGTGGGACGAGGCGGTAACGGGGTATGACTTCGGACCGAGCCATCCGATGGACCCGGTGCGCCTGGCGCTGACCATGGGCCTGGTGCGTGCCTTCGGGCTGGACCGGGAGATGGAGGTGCGGGCGGCTCCGGCGGCCGGGGACTCGACGCTGCGGCTGGTGCACCGGGAGGACTACGTGGCCGCGGTGCGGGAGGTGTCGGCGGATCCGGGGCTGGCGGACGGTTCGTACGGTCTGGGGACCCTCGACGATCCGGCGTTCCACGGGATCCACGAGGCGTCGGCGCTGATCGCCGGCCAGTCGGTGGCGGCGGCGGAGGCCCTGTGGCGGGGGGAGGCCGGGCACGCGGTGAACTTCGCGGGCGGGCTGCACCACGCGATGCCGGGCGGGGCGGCCGGGTTCTGCGTGTACAACGACGCGGCGGTGGCCATCGCGCGGCTGCTGGAGCTGGGCGCGGAGCGGGTCGCGTACGTGGACGTGGACGTGCACCACGGGGACGGGGTGCAGGCGGCGTTCTGGGACGACCCCCGGGTGCTGACGGTGTCGCTGCACGAGCACCCGCGGACGCTGTTCCCGCAGACGGGCTGGCCGCAGGAGACGGGTGGTCCGGGTGCCGAGGGGAGCGCGGTGAACGTGGCGCTGCCGGCGGGGACCGGGGACGAGGGGTGGCTGCGGGCCTTCCACGCGACGGTGCCGGAGCTGCTGGCGGACTTCCGGCCGCAGGTGCTGGTGACGCAGCACGGGGCGGACACGCACTTCGAGGACCCCCTCGCGCACCTGGCGGTGTCGCTGGACGCGCAGCGGGCGGTGCAGGAGGCGTGCCACGCGCTGGCGCACGAGTACGCGGGCGGGCGGTGGCTGGCGCTGGGCGGCGGCGGGTACGCGGTGGTGGACGTCGTGCCGCGGTCGTGGACGCACCTGGTGGGGATCGCGGCGCACCGGCCGGTGGATCCGGCGGCGATGGTGCCGCAGTCGTGGCGGGACGAGGCGTACGCGCGGACGCGGCAGGGCGGGCCGGCCCGGATGACGGACGGGCGGACTCCGCGGTGGCGGGACTGGGAGGCCGGCTACGACCCGGCGGACCGTACGGATCAGGCCGTTCTGGCGACGCGGAGGGCGGTGTTCCCGCTGCGCGGGATGCTGGTGTGATGAGGGGTCAGTCGTCGGCGCGGTTACGCCAACTGTGGGGCTGTTGGGTGGAATTGATGAACCGGCAGGTGGGTTGCGGCAGCATCGGAGGGTGTTGAGCACCGGCGCGTTGCGTGCGCATCTGCTGGCCGCCCGGTTGGCCGGGCCCGTCGCCACGACGCGGGAGGAGAGCCTGAGCAGCTACCGGCTGTTCGCGGCGGGGGACCCGCGGGTGTTGCTGGGGCTGGAGCCGGAGCGGCGGTGGGGTGTGGGTGAGCTGCTGGGGCTGATGTCGGCCAAGTGCGGGGTGTCGGCGGATCCGGCGCACGTCAGGGGGCCGGACGTGATCGATCCGGAGCGGACGGTGGCGGCGCTGGAGGCGTTCGCCGTGCGGTTGGGGGCGGCGGCGGGGGCGCGGTCGCCGGTGCTGTTCGGGACGGGGCACCCGCATCGGCTCCTGCCCTTCTACGCCGGTTTGGCCCGGGCGCTGTCGGCGGCGGGATGTGTTGTCCTCACTCCGGCGCAGGGGGTGCATGTCGACATGGCGACCCGGTTCGGCGTACGGCCGCACCGGATCGATTACGTACGGGGGGTCGCGCTGGTGCGGGAGTCCGGCGCGCGGGGCGCGGGGAGTGCCACCGGCGCACACTCCCATTCGCCGCTGCCGGTTCGGGTCGCGCTGGGGGCGCTGGCGGCGGCCGGGGGGCCGTTGCCGGAACTGGTGGTGGGTGATCACGGGTGGGTCTGCGGTGCAGGTCAGCTGGGTGTGGAGGCGATCGGGCTGGGCGATACGAATGATCCGGCGCTGTTCGTGGGGGAGGCCGAGGGGCGGGTGGTGGTGACCGTTCCGCTTGATGACGGGGTGCGCTCGGACTACTACGGTCCGCTCATCCGGTTCGTGCTGCACCGGGCCGGCCTGTCGGGGCGTCAGGAGTGGCCGTAGCTCCTCTTCCCCACTCGTATCACCCGCCCCTACTCTGGGGAGTGAGCGTGCGACGACGAGGAGTAACCGGAGGGGAAGCCGGTGCCCGTCATGCGCGGAAGGTCAGGTGGGTGTCATGGCTGCTGGCGAGAGGCCTCTCAGTGAGGTTCAGTTCCTGACCGTGGCGGAGGTCGCCTCGGTGATGCGAGTGTCGAAGATGACGGTGTACCGGCTGGTGCACAACCGTCATCTGCCCGCGATCCGGGTGGGCCGGTCCTTCCGGGTCCCCGAGAACGCGGTCCACGAGTACCTCCAGGAGTCCTTCGTGGGGGTGGAGTCGGCCTGAGATCCAGGCCTCCTGCCGAGGCTTGGTAACTCCTGCGGAGGGCTCGGATTACAAGCTCTGAGTTTGGGCGGGTAGGCTAGGCCGACGTAGGTCGTGTGGGCCCAGACGCCCCGCACCAGTGAAGAGAAGTGAGCGAGGGTAGTCGTGGGCTCTGTTATCAAGAAGCGGCGCAAGCGGATGGCGAAGAAGAAGCACCGCAAGCTGCTCAAGCGCACCCGCGTCCAGCGCCGTAACAAGAAGTAAACGGCAGCTGTACGTGTTTTCCGCAGCCCCTCCACCATCCTGGTGGAGGGGCTGCGGTGCAGCCGGGGTACTTCTTCGAGGGAGGCGCTGAGCTCGTGGGGAAGGTCGTGCTCGTCACCGGGGCAGCTCGGCAGCTGGGGGGCCGCTTCGTGCGCCGCATCCAGCGCGACCCGGGGGTGGAGAGGGTCATCGCGGTGGACGCGGTGAGCCCGCCGCACCGGCTCGGCTCGGCCGAGTTCGTGCGTACGGACATCAGACAGTCGGCCATCGCCCGGGTGCTCGCGGAGCACGCCGTGGACACGGTGGTCCATCTCGCGGTCACCGGCGGGGCCGCGGCGGGGGCGCCGGGCGGGCGCAGCACCGTCAAGGAGACGAACGTCATCGGGACGATGCAGCTCCTGGGGGCCTGCCAGAAGTCCCCGACGGTGCGGCGGCTCGTGGTGAAGTCGAGCACCAGCGTGTACGGGGGCACGTCGCGGGATCCCGCGGTCTTCACGGAGACGACGCAGCCGAAGTCGCTGCCGGCGGGCGGCTTCGCGAAGGACGCCACCGAGGTCGAGGGATACGTACGGGGCTTCGCGCGGCGGCGGCCGGACGTGGCGGTGTGCGTGCTGCGCTTCGCGAACATCCTGGGGCCGTTCGCGGACTCGGCGCTGGCGGAGTACTTCTCGATGCCGGTGATGCCGACGGTGCTGGGGTACGACCCGCGGCTGCAGTTCGTCCACGAGGACGACGTGGTGGACGTGCTGAGGCTGGCGGCGGGGGAGCCGGAGCGGGGCACGCTGAACAGCGGGACGTTCAACATCGCGGGTGACGGGGTGCTGCTGCTGTCGCAGTGCGCGCGGAGGCTGGGGCGGCCGACGGTGCCGTTCCTGCTGCCGGCGGTGACGTGGGTGGGGCAGGCGCTGCGGGCGGTGGGCGCGACGGACTTCTCGCCGGAGCAGATCCGGCTGCTGACGCACGGGCGGGTCGTGGAGACCACGCAGATGCGTCAGACGCTGGGCTTCCGGCCCATGTACACGACCGCGGAGACCTTCGCGGACTTCGCGCGGAGCCGGGGGAGCGGGCTGCTGCCGCCGGAGCGGGTGGCGCGGGCCGTGGGGCGGGTCGCGGAGCTGTTGGACGTTGACGAGGTTGCCGAGGGAGTGGAGCGATAGTGGCCGACGCCAAGGTCATCCCGTTCGACGAGGACCGGCCGCGCCGGCGGGCCGGTGCGGCCCGGAAGGTGCGGGCGGTCCCGGACCGGCCGGAGCCGGTGGATCCGGTGGATCCGGTCGAGCCGGTGGAGCCGGCCCCGGTGCGGGGCGGCGGGGGTGGCTGGGACCGGCGGATCGCGGGCGGGCTGGCGTTCCTGCGCCGGCGGATCACGGGCGAGTACGAGGTCGACGAGTTCGGCTACGACAAGGAGCTGACGGACCAGGTCCTGATGTCCCTGATGCGGCCGCTGTTCGAGAAGTACTTCCGGGTGGAGGTCCGGGGCGTCGAGAACATCCCGAAGGAGGGCGGCGCGCTGATCGTGGCGAACCACTCGGGGACGCTCCCGCTGGACGGCCTGATGCTCCAGGTGGCCGTCCACGACCACCACCCGGCGCAGCGGCACCTGCGGCTGCTGGCGGCGGACCTGGTGTTCATGCTGCCGGTGGTGAACGAGCTCGCGCGGAAGGCCGGGCACACGCTGGCGTGCGCGGAGGACGCGCAGCGGCTGCTGGAGGCCGGTGAGCTGGTCGGGGTGATGCCGGAGGGCTTCAAGGGGATAGGGAAGCCGTTCGGTGACCGGTACAAGCTCCAGCGGTTCGGGCGGGGCGGTTTCGTCTCGACGGCGCTGCGGGCGGGCACGCCGATCGTGCCGTGCTCGATCGTGGGGGCGGAGGAGATCTACCCGATGATCGGCAACGCGAAGACGCTGGCGCGGCTGCTGGGGTTGCCGTACTTCCCGGTGACGCCGACGTTTCCGTGGCTGGGGCCGTTGGGGGCGGTGCCGTTGCCGACGAAGTGGACGATCCAGTTCGGTGAGCCGATCCCGACGGACGGGTACGCGCCGGAGGCGGCGGAGGATCCGATGCTGATGTTCAACCTGACGGACCAGGTGCGGGAGCAGATCCAGCACGCGCTGTACAAGCTGCTGGTCCAGCGACGGTCCGTCTTCTTCTGACGGTTGCCGGCCGCCGGTCGGCAGGGGCGGGGCCCGGTGCGTCGACGGACGGAGTCCGGCGCAGCCGGGCGAAGCCTGTGAGGCCCCCTGGGGCCGAGCAGCGCGAGGTCGGCGTCGTGAATTGGGTCGCTGGCGCGGCTGCTGGGGTTGCCGTACTTCCCGGTGACGCCGACGTTTCCGTGGCTGGGGCCGTTGGGGGCGGTGCCGTTGCCGACGAAGTGGACGATCCAGTTCGGTGAGCCGATCCCGACGGACGGGTACGCGCCGGAGGCGGCGGAGGATCCGATGCTGATGTTCAACCTGACGGACCAGGTGCGGGAGCAGATCCAGCACGCGCTGTACAAGCTGCTGGTCCAGCGACGGTCCGTCTTCTTCTGACGGTTGCCGGCCGCCGGTCGGCAGGGGCGGGGCCCGGTGCGTCGACGGACGGAGTCCGGCGCAGCCGGGCGAAGCCTGTGAGGCCCCCTGGGGCCGAGCAGCGCGAGGTCGGCGTCGTGAATTGGGTCGCTGGCGCGGCTGCTGGGGTTGCCGTACTTCCCGGTGACGCCGACGTTTCCGTGGCTGGGGCCGTTGGGGGCGGTGCCGTTGCCGACGAAGTGGACGATCCAGTTCGGTGAGCCGATCCCGACGGACGGGTACGCGCCGGAGGCGGCGGAGGATCCGATGCTGATGTTCAACCTGACGGACCAGGTGCGGGAGCAGATCCAGCACGCGCTGTACAAGCTGCTGGTCCAGCGGAGGTCGGTCTTCTTCTGACGGTGCGGTGGGGGCGGGGTGGGGTGCCGCTGCGCGGAGCTGCTCCCCGCCCCGCCCTTTCTCCGTTTCCCGGGGCGCCGCCCCGGACCCCGCGCCTCAAACGCCGGCGGGGCTGGATGGCCGGAGCCCGTGCCGGAGCGCCCGGCGGGCTGGGAGGACCAGCTCGCCGGGCGCTTCCGTTGTTACTCGGCGTCCTCCGCCTGGATGCCCAGGCCTGGGAGGAGGCCCGGGAGGAGCGGGGGGAGGGTGATGTCCGGCTGGGGTTGGGCCGGGGGTGCCGAGGGGGGCGGGGCGGACTGGCCGTGCGACGGCGGGTTGAGCAGGTTGCCCGTGCCGCCCAGGAGGCCGCTGCCGGGAGCCGGGGCGCGGCTGCCGGAGGGGCTGGGGGCGGCCGGGGTCTGCGCCGCGGCGGGGGAGTCCGGTGCCGGTGCGGGCTGCTGCTTGCCCGTCGCCGGGGTGCTCGGCCTGGCGGGGCTTCCTCCGGGGCCGCCGCGCTGCTGCTCGGGGGGTTTGGGCAGCAGCCCCTGGAGCGGCGCCACCTCATCGTCTATGGCCTGGAAGACGGAGGTCACCTGGTCGCCCACGTCCGTCAGCTGCGGCGGCAGGTTGGACCGGAGCCGTCCCCACGCGTCGCGGTGGGAGTTGGAGAACGAGGACAGGGTCTGGATCGGGCCGAGCGAGCCGTCCCGCTTGTAGGCCGCCTGGAGCAGCCGGTGGCCCTCTGCCGCGTCGTGCTGCATGCCTGCCAGGGCCCGCCGGATCTCGCCGAGGACCTCGTGGTCCAGGGGTCCGGAACGGCCGCGTTCCATCAGCCGGCGCGCTTCCGACAGGCGGTTCGAGGCCCGGTCGAGGTAGACCTCGCCCCGGTCCGCGCCGTCGTCGGCCATGCCCAGCTTGAGGTCCTCCATGCCCAGCTTGACCGGGTACAGGGGATCACCGGGCAGGGCGTCGGTGCTGGCAGCGGCCACTCCGCTGAAGGCCCCTGCGGCCACACCCACGGTGAGGCCCCCCGCTGCGATGCCCTTGGACCAGCGGGAGCGGGGCCGCAATTTCCGGAGCGAGGTCGCCCGGTGGGCGCCGCGGCCGGTCCGCTGCTCGGGCACCAGAGGGTCCGCGGCGGCACCGCCCCCGGCCCTCTCCTCCTTCACCATGGCCTCCATGGCGGCTACGAGCTGTGCTCGTTGCACCACTTTGACCTCGGGGTCCAGCACCGGGCGCGGCATTTCGCCGAGCACGCTCGCCAGGGCCAACAACCGTTCGTGGTCGGCGGATTCGGCAGGTGCCTCGGACTGCTCGGCCGCCGGGTCCGGTTCCGAAAGAGCGGACGGGGTCCGATCCTCCAGGGCCTGGGCGAAGGCGTTCGCCCGCCGGTGCGGAGTCACGTTCGCGATCACTGGCGGCACCTCCTCTCGTCATGACGATCGACTCCCCAAGGTGTCCGGAAGGTTGCCTTCCTTGAGCACATCCACACTTTCGGGTGAGCGGCTTCGGGCAGGGCTTGTCCACAGGGAGCCTGCATTCCGCACAACGAGCGGCGCGGCACTTGGGTTACGGACGAAGGATGATCGGACCACAGCGTCATCGAGGGGTCACCGGTCGTGGGGTTGTGTAGTCGTAAGCGGGAGGGGGCCGGGTCAGCGGGCGTCGTCCGGCAGCAGGCGGGCCAGGGTGCGGACCGCCCGGTACTGGAGCGTCTTGATGGCCCCTTCGTTCTTGCCCATCACCCGGGCCGTCTCGGCGACCGAGAGGCCCTGGAGGAAGCGCAAGGTGACGCACTCCTGCTGCTGGGGGTTCAGTTTCCGCACGGCTTCGAGCAGGGCCGCGTTGGAGAGGGACTCCAGGACGGAGTCCTCGGGGCTGCGCTCCACCTCGTTGGCGTCGAGCATCTCGCCGGTGGTGACCTCCAGCCGGAAGCGGCTGGACTTGAAGTGGTCGGCCACCAGGTTCCGCGCGATGGTCACCAGCCAGGCGCCGAAGTCGCGGCCCTGCCAGGTGAAGGTGGAGATGCGGCGCAGCGCGCGCAGGAAGGTCTCGCTGGTGAGATCCTCCGCGGTCGCCTTGCCGCCGACGCGGTAGTAGATGTAGCGGTACACCGTGTCGCTGTACTGGTCGTAGAGGCGGCCGAAGGCCTCCGCCTCGCCGGCCTGGGCGCGTTCGACCAGGTCCATCATGCGGGCCTGGTCGCTGTCCGCCGTGGGGCGGCGGGCGGTGGGCGTGCTGGTGCCGCTGGTGGCGGCGGAGCCCGCGCGACCGCGTCTGCCCACGGTCGCCCCGCCGTCCGTCAGGGCGTAGCAGGGGCCGGCCGGGCCGAGGCCGGCAGGGACCGCGGCGGCGAAGGCGGGGACGGCGTACGCGGTGGGGACGAAGCCGCGCAGGTGGTCGAGGACCGTCGCGCGCAGCGTAGCCAGGCCCGAGGCGTCAACCCCGACAGGTGGGTACACGGGACTCCCAGAGGCAGAGCTTCCATCACGTGCAGTGCGGGACCGTTCACCCGTCGTGGGGACGGATGGGCGGTGGCATGCGTTTGAGGAGAATAACGCTTCGTACAGGCAGCGCTACACCCAGTTGCCTAAATCACCGGTTCCGACACTTCTGTTGCGTGTCCAGGGCATATTCAGGCCTGGTTGGTGATCGATTCCTGATCGCTTGGATGCACGGAATGGACGCTTCCACGGTGGCTCGCGACCGAGTCGGGCAGGCCGGAGTGCCGCGCCGACGGCGCGGGTAGAGGGGAGCGAATGACGGCGGGGCGGCCCGCCGGAGGGCGGGGGCCCGCCGTTGCTACTTGCGGCGCCGGTGCAGGGCGATGGCGGCGGCCGCGCCGCCCGCGATGGCGCCGACTCCGGCGGCCGCCGGTACGCCGACCTTCACGGCCTTGCGGCCGGTCCGATAGTCGCGCAGCCGCCAGTCGTTGGCCCGGGCATGCTTGCGCAGTTTTGTGTCGGGATTGATCGCGTACGGATGTCCGACCAGGGACAGCATCGGGATGTCGTTGTGCGAATCGCTGTACGCGGCGCAGCGTTCGAGGTCGAGGTCCTCGGCGGCGGCCAGCGCGCGCACCGCCTCCGCCTTCGCGGGGCCGTGCAGCGGCTCGCCGACCAGGCGCCCGGTGTAGACCCCGTCCACGGACTCGGCGACGGTGCCCAGGGCGCCGGTCAGGCCGAGGCGGCGGGCGATGATCGTGGCCGTCTCGACGGGGGCGGCGGTGACCAGCCACACCTTCTGGCCGGCGTCGAGGTGGGCCTGGGCCAGGGCGCGGGTGCCCGGCCAGATCCGCTCCGCCATGTACTCGTCGTAGATCTCCTCGCCGATGGCCATGAGTTCGGAGACCTTGTGGCCCTTGACGATGGACAGGGCGCTGTCGCGGGCGTCCTGCATGTGCTCGGGGTCCTCGACCCCGGCGAGCCGGAACCAGGCCTGCTGCCAGGCGAAGCGGGCCAGTTCGCGGCGGCGGAAGAACTCGCGCTTGTAGAGGCCGCGGCCGAAGTGGAAGATCGCGGCGCCCTGCATGACGGTGTTGTCGAGGTCGAAGAAGGCGGCGGCGAGGTCGTCGCCGTGGACCGGGAACTCCGGCTCGGCGGCCTCGGCCTCGGCGGCTTCGGCGGCTTCGGCTTCGGCGGCGGCCGCGGTGCCGGGGGCTTCCCCGGGCGCGGGCGCAGGCCCGGTCTCCGGTGCGCCGGCCGCCTCGGGGGCGTGTGGCGCACCGGCCTGAGCGGTCTTGCGGGCGGCCTCGGCCGAGGCCTCGCCTGCCAGTACGCTCCGCGCCGTCGCGGAGCGCCTACGGGGGGTGAGCCATCCCAGAGCGGCCATGACGCGAGCATAGCCATTGTGTTCGGGAGTTCCCGAACCGCCCGGAAACGGAGCGGTTAACTCTTCGGGCATGCCGGGCAGGCGCGGGACAATGGCGGCATGAGCCCTTTGCTGCGCCGTAAGGAAAAGAAGCGTCCCGGAGAGCGGATGGTGACGCTCATCGGGAAGCCGGGGTGCCATCTCTGCGATGACGCCCAGGAAGTGATCGAGAAGGTGTGCGCCGAGACGGGCGCACAGTGGGAGAAGAAGGACATCTCGCAGGACGAGGAGCTCTACCGGCTGCACTGGGAGCAGATCCCGGTGGTGCTGGTCGACGGTGAACAGCACACCTTCTGGAGGGTGAACCCTGACCGGCTGCGTCGGGCATTGGGAGCCTGACCGTTTCGCCCGTTACCATCATGGGCGTTTTGTGGGGACTCGGGGGCGTATCGATGAGGAGTGTGTACCGTTTTGCCCCCCTCGGGATTTGAACGGGTTCGGCCCGTTCCCGGCCCGGGCCCCATCTGCCCAGCCCGCGTGACCCCGGTCACTTTGGACGGACAAAGCGGACACAATCTTTGTGCACGCGTTCACAAAGACATAGCCTGCATTCGACGGGGCGGTCCTGGGACAAGAGGCCGCCTGCAGCCCCGCTCATCCCGCAGGAGCATCGTGGCAACTGGCCGAACTCACCGACCGGCGACCCGCAGCCGAGGTATTCCCGAGGCCACTGTCGCCCGGCTTCCGCTGTACTTGCGCGCACTCACCGCGCTCTCCGAGCGATCGGTGCCCACGGTGTCCTCCGAGGAGCTCGCGGCCGCCGCCGGAGTCAACTCCGCGAAGCTGCGCAAGGACTTCTCCTACCTCGGCTCGTACGGCACGCGCGGCGTCGGCTACGACGTCGAGTACCTCGTCTACCAGATCTCCCGCGAACTCGGCCTCACCCAGGACTGGCCGGTCGTCATCGTCGGCATCGGCAACCTCGGCGCCGCCCTGGCCAACTACGGCGGTTTCGCCTCGCGCGGCTTCCGCGTGGCCGCGCTGATCGACGCCGACCCGGCCATGGCCGGCAAGCCGGTCGCCGGCATGCCCGTGCAGCACACCGATGATCTGGAGAAGATCATCGAGGAGAACGGCGTCTCCATCGGCGTCATCGCCACGCCCGCGGGCGCGGCCCAGCAGGTCAGCGAGCGGCTGATCGCCGCCGGCGTGACCTCCATCCTGAACTTCGCGCCGACCGTGCTGTCCGTGCCCGAGGGCGTGGACGTGCGCAAGGTCGACCTGTCCATCGAGCTCCAGATCCTGGCGTTCCACGAGCAGCGCAAGGCCGGCGAGGGCTCCGGCGCCGCCGGTGCGGACGTGGACGCCGACACCGAGCCCGGCGGGGACGCCGCCGCGGGCGCCGCGCCCGTCGCCGCCGTCGAGCCGCCGGCCGGCCGGGCCGCCGCGGCGGCCGCCGCCGCGCGCAAGAACGGTCCCGAGGGTGACGTGCCGGCGGTGATGCCGGCATGAGTCTGCTCGTCGTAGGCCTGAGCCACCGCAGCGCGCCGGTGAGCGTGCTGGAGCGGGCCTCGCTGTCCGCCGACGCCAAGGTCAAGCTGCTGCACGACACCCTGGCCGCCGAGCCGGCGGCCGAGGCGACCGTGCTGGCCACGTGCAACCGCATCGAGCTCTACGCCGACGTGGAGAAGTTCCACGCCGGCGTCGCCGAGCTGTCCACGCTGCTGGCCCAGCACAGCGGGGTCGCGCTGGAGGAGCTCACGCCGTACCTGTACGTGCACTACGAGGACCGGGCGGTGCACCACCTGTTCTCGGTGGCGTGCGGGCTGGACTCGATGGTCGTCGGCGAGGGCCAGATCCTCGGCCAGATCAAGGACGCGCTGGCGTTGGGGCAGGAGCTCCACACGGCGGGCCGGCTGATCAACGACCTGTTCCAGCAGGCGCTGCGGGTCGGCAAGCGGGCGCACTCCGAGACCGGGATCGACCGGGCCGGGCAGTCGCTGGTGACCTTCGGCCTGGAGCAGCTCGCCGCGCACCAGCCGGTGGGGGAGTGGGCCGCCGGGAAGCGGGCGCTGGTGATCGGCGCCGGGTCGATGTCCTCGCTGGCGGCGGCGACGCTCGCGCGGGTGGGTGTCGCCGAGGTGGTCGTGGCGAACCGGACCGCGGAGCGGGCGGAGCGTCTTGCGGAGATTTTGGTTGCCTCGGGCACTGGTGTCGCGGCCCGGGCCGTTCCGATGTCCGCCGTGGCGGGGGAGCTCGCGCGGGTGGACGTGGTCGTGTCCTGTACCGGGGCCACCGGGCTGGTGCTGACCGGGGACGACGTCACGGCTGCCCTCGCCGCTGCCGGGGTCCCTGCGGGGCTCTCCCCCACCCCGCCCCTTCCCGAAACCGGGGGCGAGCCCCCGGCCCCCTCCTGGGGGCTGCGCCCCCAGACCCCCGCTCCTCAAATGCCGGCGGGGCTGGAGAACGGGGCTGCGCCCCAGGCCGCCGGGCCGGGGACGGCCGACGGCTTCGCCGCGCCCCAGGCCTCCGGGCCGGCGGTGGCCGACGGCTTCGCCGCGGTCGGTGTGCTGGGCTCGGCCTTCGCGGCTGCGCCGCAGGCCGGGGTCGACGCCGAGGTCGTGGCGCGGCTTGCGGCCGCAGCCCAGGCCGGGCGGCGGATCGCCGATGCCGGGGCCGTGCGGACGATCACCGCGCCCGCGCCGGCCGAGGGCGACGCCTGTCCCGTCGGGCTCGACACGTCCGCCGGCGGCGGCCGCTCGGCGCTGGCCGGGGTCGACGCCGGGTCGCTCGAACTGCACGGGGCCTGGGCCGATCAGGGTGAGGCCGCCGCGCAGCGGCAGCCGCGGCGGGCGGCGCGGGCGCTGGCCGACGGGGCCGTTCCCGTACGGCTGGCGCTGCTGGACCTGGCCATGCCCCGGGACATCGACGGGGCCGTGCACCGGATTCCGGGCGTTCGGCTCGTCGACATCGAGAGCCTCGCGGAGGCGTCCGCGGACGCGCCGATGGCCGCCGACGTCGACGCCGTACGCGCGATCGTCGCCGCGGAAGTGGCCGCGTTCGGCGCCGCGCAGCGGGCCGCGCACATCACGCCCACCGTCGTCGCCCTGCGGGCGATGGCCGCCGAGGTCGTCGCCATGGAGGTGGCACGGCTCGACGGGCGGGTACCCGATCTCGACGAACGGCAGCGCGCGGAGGTCACCCAGACCGTGCGCCGCGTCGTCGACAAGCTCCTCCACGCGCCGACCGTGCGCGTCAAGCAGCTCGCGAGCGAGCCCGGCGGCGCCGGGTACGCGGAGGCGCTGCGCGAACTCTTCGACCTCGACCCTCAGACGGTGGCTTCCGTCAGCCGGGCGGACGCGGCCGATCCGATGAACGACGACCCAGGACGGGCATCATGAACACACGTCCCGACCAGCCCCTCAGGCTCGGCACGCGGCGCAGCAAGCTGGCCATGTCCCAGTCCGGGCACGTCGCCGAGGCGGTACGGGCGATCACCGGCCGGCCCGTCGAGCTCGTGGAGATCACGACCTACGGTGACGTGTCCCGCGAGAACCTCGCGCAGATCGGCGGCACCGGCGTGTTCGTCACGGCGCTGCGCGACGCGCTGGTGCGCGGCGAGGTCGACTTCGCCGTGCACTCGCTGAAGGACCTGCCGACGGCGCAGCCCGACGAGCTGGTCATCGCGGCCATGCCCAAGCGCGAGGACCCGCGCGACGCGCTGGTGGCCCGCGACGGTCTGACCTTCGAGCAGCTGCCGGACGGGGCCCGCGTGGGTACCGGTTCGCCGCGCCGCATGGCGCAGCTGAACGCGTACGCCCGCAGCCTGGGGAAGTCCGTCGAGACCGTCGCGATCCGCGGCAACGTCGACACCCGGATCGGCTTCGTGCGCGCCGGGGAGCTGGACGCGGTCGTGCTGGCCGCGGCCGGCCTGAACCGGATCGGGCGCGGCGACGAGGCGACCGACCTGCTGTCGGTCGACAACGTCCTGCCCGCGCCCGGCCAGGGTGCCCTGGCCGTGGAGTGCCTCGCCTCCGACGCGGACCTCATCTCCGCGCTCGGCCGGCTCGACGACCCGCACACGCGGGCCGCCGTGACCGCGGAGCGTGCGCTCCTCGCCGCCCTGGAGGCCGGGTGCAGCGCACCCGTGGGCGCGCTCGCCGACCTTCTGGCCGACGGGCAGATTGTCAATGAAATGCGCCTGCGTGGTGTCGTCGGGACCCTCGACGGTTCGACGCTGGTGCAGCTGTCCACCACCGGTCCCGTGCCCCAGTCGTACGACGAGGCCATGGCGCTCGGCCGCGAACTCGCGGACGAGATGCTGGCCAAGGGCGCGGCCGGTCTGATGGGGGAGCGATCCCTTTGAACCCCTCAAGCCCCACCACCTCCCCCTTCGCGGGCGTAGCCGCCCCCGGGCTCGTCACCTTCCTCGGTGCGGGTCCGGGCGACCCGGGTCTGCTGACGCTGCGCGCCGTCGAGGCGCTCGCTGCCGCGGACGTACTGATCGCTGAGCCCGAGGTGCTGGAGGTCGTACGGACCCATGCGCGGGCGGGCGTCGACACGCCGCAGCTGACGGTCGCTGACGAGATGTCAGCAGCCGCCGGTGTCCCGGCGATCCGTACTCCCTCGACCGCCGCGGACGTTGCCAATCTTGTCATGGAGGCCGCGCGCTCCGGCAGGCGGGTCGTCCGTGCGGTGACGGGTGACCCCGGACTGGAGGGGAACGCGGCCGAGGAGATGCTCGCCTGCGCCCACCAGGGGATCCCCTTCGAGGTGGTGCCCGGTGTGGCGACCGCCGTCGGCGTGCCCGCGTACGCGGGTGTCCCGCTGCGCGGGGAGCAGGGCGCGGACGTGCGGTTCGTGGACGCCCGGCACGCCTCGGCGCGCTGCTGGAGCGAGGTCGGCACGAGCGACTGCGGCGTGGTGGTCTCGGCGACGCTGGAGACGGTCGCGAGCGCGGCCGCCGAGCTGGTGGCCGCCGGCCGCAAGCCGGAGACCCCGCTGACGGTGACCGTGGGCGGTACGACGACCCGGCAGCGGACCTGGAGCGCGACGCTGGGCACGATCGCCCAGGTGTTCAAGCAGGGCAAGGTGCTCCCCTCGCCCGAGGGTTCCCGGCCGGTGATAGCCGTGGTCGGTGAGCAGGGTGCCGCGGCGCGGCGCGAGGAGCTGGCCTGGTTCGAGTCGAAGCCGCTGTTCGGCTGGCGGGTCCTCGTACCGCGTACGAAGGAGCAGGCCGCTTCGCTCTCCGACCAGCTGCGTTCGTACGGTGCGGTGCCGCACGAGGTGCCGACCATCGCGGTGGAGCCGCCGCGCACCCCGCAGCAGATGGAGCGGGCGGTCAAGGGTCTGGTGACGGGCCGCTACGAGTGGATCGCCTTCACCTCGGTGAACGCCGTCAAGGCGGTGCGGGAGAAGTTCGAGGAGTACGGGCTCGACGCGCGTGCCTTCGCGGGCATCAAGGTCGCCGCGGTGGGCGAGCAGACCGCGGCCGCGCTGGTGGAGTTCGGTGTGAAGCCGGACCTGGTGCCGAGCGGTGAGCAGTCGGCCGCCGGGCTGCTGGAGGACTGGCCGCCGTACGACCCGGTCTTCGACCCGATCGACCGCGTCTTCCTGCCGCGCGCCGACATCGCCACGGAGACGCTGGTGGCCGGGCTGATAGAGCTGGGTTGGGAGGTGGACGACGTCACGGCGTACCGGACCGTGCGGGCGTCGCCGCCGCCGGCGGACACGCGTGAGGCGATCAAGGGCGGCGGTTTCGACGCCGTTCTGTTCACGTCGTCGTCCACCGTGCGGAACCTGGTCGGCATCGCCGGCAAGCCGCACAACGTGACCGTCATCGCCTGTATCGGGCCGGCGACGGCCAAGACGGCGGAGGAGCACGGCCTGCGCGTGGACGTCCTGTCGCCGGAGCCGAGCGTGGGCAAGCTGGCGGAGGCGCTGGCCGCGTACGGGGAGGCGCGCCGGGAGGCGGCCAAGGCGGCCGGCGAGGTGGTGGCCCGCCCGAGCGAGCGGCGGCCGGGCGCGCGCCGGCGTCGCGCGACGTGAGGTGAGTGGTCGAAGGGGCCCGGGCGCGGTGTGCGCCCCGGGCCCCTTCGGCGTTTTCGGGGGCCGGTCCCCGGGCAGGGCCTGCGGCGGGCGGCGGGCGGGCGGGCTCTAGGCTGGGTGGTGACTGCTGTCGAAGCTCGAAGAGGCGACTAGAACATGAGCGCGTACGGATCCTTCCCCGGCTCGCGGCCCCGTCGGCTGCGTACCACCCCGGCGATGCGGCGGATGGTCGCGGAGTACCGGCTGCACCCCTCGGACCTGATCCTGCCGGCGTTCGTGCGCGAGGGCATCAGCGAGCCGCTGGCGATCTCGGCGATGCCGGGCGTGGTGCAGCACACCCGGGACACGCTGCGGAAGGCCGCCGTGGAGGCGGTCGAGGCGGGCGTCGCGGGGATCATGCTCTTCGGTGTTCCGGCGGACGAGAACAAGGACGCGCTGGGCACGGCGGGCACGGAGCCGGACGGCATCCTCCAGGTGGCGATCCGCGACGTGAAGGCCGAGGTCGGCGACGACCTGGTGATCATGTCGGACCTGTGCCTGGACGAGTACACCGACCACGGCCACTGCGGGGTCCTGGACGAGCACGGCCGCGTCGACAACGACGCGACGCTGGAGCGGTACGCGGAGATGGCGCAGGTCCAGGCCGACGCGGGCGTCCACGTGGTGGGTCCGAGCGGGATGATGGACGGCCAGGTCGGCGTGATCCGCGACGCGCTGGACGAGACGGGCCACGAGGACGTGGCGGTCCTGGCCTACACGGCGAAGTACTCCTCCGCCTTCTACGGCCCCTTCCGCGAGGCCGTCGCCTCCTCGCTCCAGGGCGACCGCAAGACCTACCAGCAGGACCCGGCGAACGCCCGCGAGTCGCTGCGGGAGCTGGCGCTGGACCTGGAGGAGGGCGCCGACATGGTCATGGTGAAGCCGGCCGGCCCCTACCTGGACATCCTGCACCGGGTCGCCGAGGCCGTGGACGTGCCGGTGGCGGCGTACCAGATCAGCGGCGAGTACGCGATGGTCGAGGCGGCCGCGGAGAAGGGCTGGATCGAGCGTGACCGGGCGATCATGGAGACGCTGCTCGGCATCAAGCGGGCGGGCGCGGACACGATCCTGACGTACTGGGCGACCGAGGTCGCGGGCTGGCTGCGCGCCGAGCGCTGACGCGGGTGCGTGCCGGGCGGGGCGGGCGCACCCTGGAGGGGTAGCCCGACTGTGGGAGGCGATCCGCCATGGCCACGCTCGCGGGATGGCACGTGGAGCTGGAGTTCACCGAGGACGGCCACCGCACCAACGCGGCGGCCATGCTCAGGCTCGGTGACGGCTGCGAGATGAGGGCGCGCGGCTACGCCATGCGCCATCCCTCCGACCCGGAGCAGCTGCGGGTCGGTGAGGAGATCGCGGGCTCGCGGGCCCTCATGGACCTGGCGTCGCAGCTGCTCCAGAAGGCGCACACGGAGATCGACGAGGTCTCCGGCAAGCACTCCTACCCGCTCAAGCGCTAGCGGGTGCGCGTCCGGAACAGGGCCGTCGCGAGGGCGAGGGCCAGGGCGGTGATCCCCGCGCACCAGGCGACGGCCGTCCACGGGGTGCTGCCCGCGGGCTGGTCCAGCAGCAGGGCCCGCAGCGATTCGATGACCGGCGTCAGCGGCTGGTGCCCGGCGAAGCCGTGCAGCCAGGACGGCATGGTGTCGATCGGGACGAACGCGCTGGAGGGGTACGGCAGGAACATCATCAGGAAGGTGAACCCGCCCGCCGCCTCCGGGGTCTTGGCGAGCAGCCCCAGCGCGGCGGCGAGCCAGGAGATCGCGGTGATGTACGCGACGAGCAGCCCGGCGGCGGCCAGCAGGGTGAGCGGCCCGCCCGAGGGCCGGAAGCCGATCGCGAGGGCGACCAGCAGCACCAGGGTGGTGGAGAGCAGGTTGCGTACGACCGAGGCCGCGACGTGCCCGGCGAGGATGGGCACGCCGCCGACGTCGAGGGAGCGCAGGCGGTCGACGATGCCCTTGCTCATGTCGTCGGCCACGCTCACGGCGGTGCTCGCCGCGCCGAAGCCGGCGCACAGCAGCATCGCCCCCGGGACCACGTAGGTCACGTACTCGGTGCCGGTGTCGATGGCCCCGCCGAAGAAGTAGACGAAGATCAGCATCAGCATGACCGGCAGCATCAGGGCGGCGATCAGCGCGTCCGGGCTGCGCCGGCTGATGCGCAGGCTGCGCCCGGCCATGGTGAGGGCGGTGGCGGTCATCGGGATGCTCCCGTCAGGGCGAGGAATACGTCGTCGAGGGTGGCGCTGCGCACGGCGAAGCGGGCGACGGTGGTGCGGTCGGGGTCGAGTTCGTCGAGCAGGGCCCGCACCTGGGCGGCGGAGCCGTCGGTGGCCAGGCCCAGCGTCAGGTCGTCGGGGGCGTGGTGCACGGCGCGGTCGGCGAGGGCCTCGTAGGCGCGGCGGCTGGTGAGGGTGAGGTCGAGGCGGTGCCCGGCGACGCGGGCCTTCAGCTCGGCCGGGGTGCCCTCGGCGGTGATCTTCCCGCTGTCGAGGACGGTGACCCGGTCGGCGAGCCGGTCGGCTTCCTCCAGGTACTGGGTGGTGAGCAGGACGGTGGTGCCGTCGGCGCGCATCTCCCGTACGGCGTCCCAGAGTTCGAGGCGGCTGCGCGGGTCGAGCCCGGTGGTGGGCTCGTCCAGGAAGAGCACCTCGGGCCGCCCGACGAGGCTCGCGGCGAGGTCCAGGCGGCGCCGCATCCCGCCGGAGTAGGTCTTGCTGAGCGCACCCGCGACCTCCGACAGGCCGAAGCGCTCCAGGAGTTCGTCCGCGCGGGTGCGGGCGTCGCGGGCGGAGAGCCCGGCCAGCCGCCCGGTCATGCGGAGGGTCTCGGTGCCGGTCTGGAGGTCGTCCAGGGCGGCGAACTGCCCGGTGAGCGCGATGCGTTCGCGTACGAGGGCCCGCGCGCCGGTGATGTCGTGCCCGGCGACGCGCGCGGTCCCGGAGTCGGGGGCGGTGAGGGTGGCGAGGATGCGGACGGTGGTGGTCTTGCCCGCCCCGTTGGGGCCGAGGAGGGCGAGTACGGAGCCCTTCGGGACGGCCAGGTCGAGGCCGTCGAGGACGCGGGTGCCGTCGTAGGACTTGGTCAGGGCGCGGGCGTACAGGGCGTGGTCGTTCACGGCTCATCCCTTCTGCGTATGGGTTACGCGCTTCTGCGTAAGTAATACACAGAACTAGGATGTGGGTCAACGAGACGTGAAGGGAGGGGTGGCCGTGCCGAAGGACGAACCAGATGAAACCGGGCTCCCGGTGAGCCTGCAGATGGCCTGGGGCCTGCGCGAACGCCCCGGCAAGGGCCCCCGCCCGACCCTCACCCTCCCCAAGATCGTCGACGCGGCCGTCGCCCTGGCCGCGACCGAGGGCATGGACGCCGTCTCCATGGGCCGCGTGGCCAAGGAGCTGGGCGTCTCGACGATGTCCCTCTACCGCTACGTCACGGCGAAGGAAGAGCTGTACATCCTGATGTCCGAGGCGGGCGTCGGCACCCCGCCGCCGCTCCCGCCGGAGGCGGAGGGGTGGGACTGGCGGGCCCTGCTGACCGACTGGGCGTACGCCCAGCGCACCCTCCTCATGACCAAGCCGTGGATCCTGCGCATCCCGCTCAACGCCCCGCCCGCCTCACCCAACCAGCTCGCCTGGATGGAACGCGGCCTCGCCTCCATGGCCGGCACGGCCCTGGAGGAGGGCGAGAAGCTCTCCGCGATCATCCTCATCGGGGGCCTGGTCCGGAACGAGGCCACCATGGCCGCCGACATGATGGACGCCATCATCAAGAGCGGCGTCGCCCCCGACCAGGTCATCGGCCGCTACGTGAAGACGTTGAACCTGCTCACCGCCTCCGACACCCACCCCGCCCTGACGCGCCTGCTGTCCTCGGGCGCCTTCGCCGGCTCGGGCGAGCCCGACTTCCAGTTCCGCTTCGGCCTGGACCGCATCCTCGACGGCCTGGCCCGCCTGATCGCGGAGCGGACGGCCCCGCCGAGCGCGTAGCCCCGTACGGGTGCACGCTGGAAAGCAGCGGCCACGGAGGTGATCGTCATGAAGGATGCCGTCGGATGGCATGTCGACGTGAAGTTCGATGAAGACAACGAACGTACCCGCGCCGCCGCCCTCGTCCGCCTGCCGGACGGGAGCGAGCTGCGCTCGCACGGCTACGCCAGCCGTCACCCGAGCGACGGTAATCAGCCCCGGGTGGGCGAGGAGCTCGCGGCGGCGCGCGCGCTCGGCGACCTGAGGGAGCAGTTGCTCAACAAGGCGCACGACGAGATCGACGGCGCGTCGGGACGCACGTCGTACCCGATCACGCGCTGACCGGTCTCCGGCTCGGCGGAAGGGGTCATCGCAGCGGCCCGGGCGTGAAGACGCCCGGGCCGTCGCCGTTCGAGGGGGCGCGCGGGTGTTCGGCCGCCCGTACCACCGGCCGGTCGGGTGGGACACGCCCGCCGAGGGGTTGCGCCGCGTGACGTCCCGGGCGTGGCGGGGCCGTGCGGTGATCGGATCTGCCGTGCACCGGCCGCGAGGGGCGGCCGGCGGACACGGCGGGAGCATGTGATGCGACGACCCGGGTACCTCGTACGCGGAGCGCTGGCGACAGCCTCGGCGGCGGGAATCCTGATGGCGATGGCGGGACCGGCGTCGGCGGCAGCCGCCGTGCCGTGGTTCAAGGTCGACGGGGTGGGCACACCGCTGGCCGGCGGCACACCGCAGCTCGGTGTGCCGTACGCCAGCAAGGGGACGATGACCGACGACGACACCGACGCGGTCACCGGCACCTCGTACCGCTTCTGCGTGGTCGAAGAGGTGGGCGCGAACTTCGACAAGCACCTGTGCACCATCAACTTCCGCTGGAACAACGGCAGCCAGATCAGCGCCACCGTTCTGGTCGAGGCCCCGCACGCGGGCGTCGAGGCGAAGGCCTTCGACGGTGTGGTGACGGGTGGCAGCGGGCTCTACGAGGGCACTACGGGCTACGTGCACTACGAGCCGGTCGCGGGAACCCCGAACAAGTACACCGTGTCGGTGCCTTGAGGCCGTTGATGCGATACCTCAGCCTCGCCGCTGCGGCTCTGGCAGCGGCGACAGCCCTCGCGGGGCCGGCGGCGGCGGACGGCATCACGATCGTCAGCCCGCCGGCGTTCACCGTCGACCCCGTGGGCAAGGCGCCGCTGACCTGCGCGCTCGGCCTCCCGGGGGTCGGCGTGCCGTGCGGCAGCAACGGCCCGATGACCTCCGGCACGAAGACGATCGGCACCGTCTACCGCGAGTGCACGGTCCAGAAGAGGGGGACGAAGTACGACACCTCGTCGTGCGACGCCACCTTCGCGTTCAACGACGGCAGCCAGATCGGCGTCAGGGCCCTGGTACCGGTCCCGCACGCCGGGGTCGAGGCCAAGGCCTTCGACGGGTACGTGCTGGGCGGGACCCTCGCGTACGAGGGCTGGTACGGCACGGTCCACTACGAGCCGACGGCTACCGCCGGCCAGTACGCGGTGACCTTCCACTGACCCCCGGCGCCCTGGGCGGTGCTACCGGCCGACCCAGCCGGTCAGCGCCGCCCAGCTCGCGGGGGCGAGGTCGAGGGTGGGACCGTCCGGGACCTTGGAGTCCCGGACGTGGATGGCGGCGGGGGTGGTGGCGACCTCGACGCAGTTGCCGCCATTGCTTCCGCTGTAGCTGGACTTGATCCACTTCAGTGCGGCGCTCATGACTCTCCTAGCAGGCGGTCAAACTCGGCCCTCGTCTCATCGGGGTTGAGGGCCTGTGTCCGCAGCATGGCATAAATGCGTTCCACGCTGCTCACCTCATTTGGCTCGGAGGTGAGGTGGCTGCCACGCTGGGTTTCCATGTAGGCGAGCCGCTGGTGATCGGGGGTTTCGAGGAGGACGAAGGGACCATCGAGCGCCGGGTGCCTTGAGTGCTTCAGCGGGTAGATCTGGACGGATACCCCCGGGAGTTCTGAGCACGCGCGAAGGTGGATCAGCTGGTCCCGGTGGACCTCCCGGTCGCCCAGTCGCAGCAGGAGTACGGGCTCCCAGATCACGAAGCTGAGCATGACGGGCTCCTTGCGCCGGAGGATCTCCCGCCGTCCGACGCGCACCGCGGTGCGGCCGGCGATCTCCTCCTCGCCCAGGACCGGAACGCAGCTACGGAATACCGCTTCGGCGTAGGCATCGGTCTGGAGCAGGCCGGGAACGACCTGGTTCTCGTACGAGGAGACGGCAACGGCCTCGCGCTCATGCTCCAGGAATTCCTCGGCCCAGGGCGGGATCACGTCGGCGTCCGGCATCTCATGGGCCGCGACGGTCAGCAGGCCCGGCAGGCCCAGGTGGAAATCCAGCAGCTCGGCGACGTTCGGCATCAGCCGACGGCGGCCCTGTTCGATCGATCCGATGGTCTCCTCGTCCAGCCGGACCAGGGCAGCGAGTTGCTTCTGGGTCAGGCCCTTGGTGACGCGAGCGGCTGCTACCTGTCGGCCGATCATCTTCAGGGATGTCGCATTTGCGCGCGGGCGCTTCTTTGGTGGCATGGCGATGGACTCCCCACCTGTGCATGTGGATTACCCGGTGCGAACCCATACTCATGAAGGAGTACGGGTTCGCGCAGGGTCACAGGCTAGTCACAGCACGCCACCATCGTGCCGTGAACCTAAATACTCAACCCGGCCTGATGCGCGAGCGGTTGTTCCCCCGGACCTTCCAAACGGTGCCCGCCGCACGCGCATACACCCGCGACACGCTCACCACCTGGGACGTAACCGACCGCCAGGCGGACATCGTGCTCTGCGTCAGCGAACTGGCCACCAACGCCCTCCGCCACGGCGTCCCGCGCGGCCGCGCCTACCGCCTCCGGCTCCTCAACTTCAGCTGTTGCGTACGGATCGAGGTGCATGACAGCGGGCCCGGGCGGTCGCGGATCCTCGGGCGGCCGCACGGGAACGGGCTGCTGATCGTCGAGTGCGTCTCCGACGAGTGGGGGGTGCTGCCCCGGCGGCCCGGCAAGGTCGTCTGGGCCGAGTTCCGGGCACACGAGTGATAGACGGCCCGCTACCGGGTCGAAGCCGGATCCGCCTCCCCACGGCAGCCAGCATGGCGTGCGTACGAGCTCGCAGAGCGTGAAAGGTGTGGTGCAGGCTCATGAGCGCGACGACCCGGTACAGGGCCGCGATGGTGGTGGGTGCGGCGGCGCTGCTGATGGGAGGCCCCGCCTGGGCCCTGCCGCAGCCGGCGCCGCACGCGGTGGCCGCCGCACCGTCCAACTCGGACCTGGAGGCGGTACGGATCGACCCGGACGCCGCGCCTCCCGGCGGCGAAACCTCGCTCCACGCGTTCGTGGCCAACCTCGGCCCGGAGGCGACCAACTCCCCGCTGGTCATCACGGTCAACCTGCCGCGCGGGACGGAGGCCAGGGATCCCTACTTCCCCGGGGACTGCGAGGCCTCCGGCAACCACCGCACGGTGCGGTGCGAGTTCCCGGCGGGGCTCAAGTCGCAGCGCACCGCCACCGCCATCGTGCCGATCCACCTGGACCAGAACCTCGCCCCGGGCACCGTGCTCAAGGGCAGGTGGGCGGTGCACAGCCCGGACGACCGGAACCAGCAGAACAACCGGGTGGAGTTCGACATCAAGGTCGAGGATGCGCCGCCCGAGCGCTGACCCGGCTCGGGTCGGTTTCCCCTCCGCCGGCTGCTAGCTTCGACTGATCGGAGCAGACGGCCGGAGGGGGATCAATGTCGCGTCCGTGGCGGTGGGTTGTGGTGGTCGTGGCCACCGGGATCGGGTTCCTGATCGCCTTCGGGTTCGGGCAGTGGGACCCCTTCGGCTGGTTCCCCGAGAAGGACTCCGACCGGATCTCCGTCGCGGGCGCGTTCGCCGGGGCCATGGCCGCCGTCATCGCCCTGGCCGTCGGCTGGTGGGCCGGCGGCTCCGGCGGCAACTCCCTCAACCAGCGCGCCCGCGCCTCCGGCACCTCGCAGATCACCCAGCACGGCGGCGGCACCGCCCCCGGCGGGGTCAACCAGCACGCCCGCGCCGACGGCGACTCCCGCATCCAGCAGCGCGGCGGCGGTGAGGCCGAGGAGCCGTCCTCGTGAGCGGCGCTGAGCAGCACGCCCGGGCGAGCGGCCATGCCCGGATCACCCAGATCGGCGGCGACCAGATCAACTACGCCGCCGGAGCCGGCCCCGTACCCCGGGCCGGGCTCGGACTGCCCGAGGCGCCGGCCGTGCTGGTCGGGCGGGACGGGCCGGCGGAGGAACTGCTGGGCCTCCTCGCCGACGGCGGGCCCACGGTCGCCGTGGTCTCCGGCCTGGCCGGGGTCGGCAAGAGCGCCCTCGCCGTCGCGACGGCGCACGGGGCGGCGGAACGGGGCTGGTTCGGGGACCGGGTGTTCTTCCTGCGCCTGCGCGGCTACGCCGCCGGCGGCGGGGTGAGCGGTCCCGACGCGGTGCGGGAGATGCTGCGGCTGCTCGGGATCCGGGACGCGGACATGCCGGGGTCCCCGGACGGCCGGGCGGCGCTGTACCGGGGGCTACTGGCGGAATCCGCCCGGGCGGGACACCGGGTGCTGGTCGTCGCCGACGACGCGGCCGAGGTGGCCCAGGTCCGCGACCTCGTACCGGCGCACCCCGGACACCGCCTGCTCATCACCTCCCGGCACCGGCTCGTGCACCGGGACTTCCCCGCACGCGTCGTACCCCTGGACGAGCTGGCGCCCGACCCCGCCGCCGAACTCCTCACCAGGGCGGTACTGCGCACCTGGCCGCAGGACCCCCGCCCGGCGGCGGAACCGGACGCCCTCGCCTCGGTCGCGGAACAGTGCGGGCGGCTGCCGCTGGCCCTCACGGTGGCCGGGGCGCTGCTTGCGGGCGACCCGGGCCTCCCCGTAACGCAACTGGCAGCCCAGCTGGCCGACGCCCGCACCCGGCTGTCCACCCTGGACTCGGAGCTGGACGACGGCGTCCGGGCTGCCTTCGACCTCTCGTACGGGCGCCTCCCGGAGGACCAGGCCCGCGCCTTCCGCCTGCTGACGGTGAACCCGGGCCCGGACTGCGGCACGGCGTACGCGGCACTGCTGACGGGCGAGGAGCCCGTCGACCTCCGCCGGAAGCTCGCGGCTCTCGTACGCGCCTCCCTCCTGTCGGAGGAGCCGGTCGGCTCGGGCCGCTGGCGCATGCACGACCTGGTCCGGCTGTACGCGCGGGAGCGCGGCGAGGAATGCGCGGCCGAGGACGGCCGGGAGGAGGCGGTCGACGCCCTGCTGGGGAGCCTCTGCCTGGATACCGGGAAGGCGACGCGGGTCCTCGGCGTGGACGGCGCCCCGGTGGCCCCGGGGCCCGGACTCCCCTCGGTGGCACAGGCGCTGGACTGGCTCAGCACGGAACGGGCCATGCTGGTCGCAGCCGTGGGCTTCGCCGGGGACGAGGGACGGCCGGAGCTCGCAGGGGAACTCGGCCGGAGGCTGATCCCCTACCTCCAGATTTACCGGTACCGGCAGGACGCGGTACTGGTGGCGCAGGGAATGCTCACGGTCGCCGAGCCGACGGGGCACGCCGAACAGATCGGTGCGCGTCTGTACGACCTCGGCCTCGCGTACGTCGGCGCCGACCAGCTGGACGAGGCGACGGGGGCCCTGACCCGGGCGCTGGAGATCTTCCGGCAGAACTCCCTGCGGATGGGGGAGGGGAAGGCCCTGCACACGTTGGGCACCGTGTACATGGCGAGGAATCGCTGGATCGAGGCGGAGGGGCGCCTCTGGGAATCCCTGAAGATCTTCCGCGAGCTGGGCATCCGACATGCGGAGGGCACCGTCCTGGCCAGTCTGGCCGAGGTCTTCGAGCGGTTGGAACGGCTGGACGAGTCCATCGCCCTGCACCGCCAGGTCGTCTCGATCATGGGAGGGCTCGGGGACCGCCATCGGGAGGCGGCCGCGAGGAACTCCCTCGCGGACGCGCTGTGGCTGGCCGGACAGCACGAGGACTCCGTGGCCGCCAGACGGGAGGCCCTGGTCACGCAGCGGGAGTTCGGCAACCGCCGGCAGGAGGCCGGCACCTTGAACCGCCTCGCCGACGCGTTGCGCGCGCTGGACCGGGACGAGGAGGCCGAGGCGCGGTACGGAGAGGCGCTCGAGATCTTCACGGAAACGGACGAGCCCTACCCGCAAGGGCAGATCCTGAACAACCTCGCACTGATCCATGGGCGCACCGGGCGGTGGGAGGAGGCGCGGGAGAACCACGAGCGGGCCGGCGCCTTCTTCGCGGCCTCCGGGCACCGGGCCGAGCAGGCGGCCGCGCTCGGAGGCCTGGGCTTCGCGCTGTACGCCCTGGAACGCCATGCCGAGGCGGCGGACGCGCTGGAGCGGGCGGCGGACCTCCACGCGGCGGTCGGCGACACCGCCCAGGAGACGACGGCCCGCGGGGCAGCCGCCGAGCTGCGGGAGCAGCACGGCGGCTCCCGCAGGTGGTGGCAGCCGTCCGACTGAGGGGCCGTGTGGGCCCGCGGCCGCCGACCCGGTCCGGCCACGCGGAGGGCGGCGGGCCGGGGAGCGGTTACCCACAGCCTGGGGGCCTGCCCGTGCCGCTGGTGGCAGCGCCTCCGGAAGCGCTGACTGGTACGGTAATTCCGTACGACTCCGCACTGGGAGGTGAGCCCGTGCCGATCTCGGCCAACGAGGCCCGGCAGCGTTTCTACCCGCTGATCCGGCAGGTCAACGAGGATCACGTGCCCATAGAGGTCACTTCCAGGGAGCACGGCGACGTCGTGATCATGTCCGCCGAGGACTTCCGGTCCTGGCAGGAGACCGTCTACCTGCTGCGCTCGCCGCGCAACGCGCAGATCCTGATGGAGTCCATCGCGGAGCTGGACGCCGGCCACGGCCAGGCCCGGGAGCTGATCGGCGAGGACGAGGACGAGCCCGAAGCCGAGGGGTCCGCCCCTTGAAGGTCGTCTTCTCGGGACGGGCCTGGGACCAGTACACGTACTGGGCGACGGCCGACCCGAAGATCCTAAAGAGGGTCAACCGCCTGATCAAGGAAATCCAGCGCACGCCGTTCGAGGGCGCGGGAAAACCGGAGCCGCTCAAGGAGAACCTGTCCGGCTGGTGGTCCCGGAGGATCACCGACGAGCACCGGCTCGTGTACCGCGTCAGGGACGGTGCCGTGGAAGTCGCGCAGGCCCGCTACCACTACTGACGCCCCCGCCGCGCGCGCGGCCCGCCGGGACGGGAGGAGGGCGGCGCGCACGGGTTGTCCACAGCCTGGGGACGGACCCTAGGCCGGGTCCTCCTGCATCGACGCCGTGATGATGGAGAAGGCCCCGCCCTGGGGGTCGGCCAGGACCGCCATGCGGCCCGCGACCATGTCGAACGCCGGGGCCAGGACGGTGGCGCCCGCGCGGACGGCGGCCGCCTGGACGTCGTCCACGCTGTCCACGTGGAAGTACGGCTGCCAGTGCGGCGGCACGCCCGGCGGCATCTTGCTCATGTCCATCATCCCGCCGACCGCGCGGTCGTTGACCTTGAACTCGACGTACCCCTCGGCGCCTTCCATCTCCGACTCCGTGGTCGTGACGGGCAGGATGGAGGAGTAGAACGCCGACGCCTTCGCCAGGTCCGGGGTGGTGAGCTCGTTCCAGATCAGCGCGCCGTGCTCGTTGACGATGCCGGCCCCGTCGAACGTGCCCGGCTGCCACAGGCCGACGACCGCGCCCGCCGGGTCGGCGATCACGGCCATCCGGCCGAGGTCCATGACGTCCATCGGGCCCATCATGACCGTGCCGCCCGCGTCCGTGACGGACTTGACCGTCGCGTCGATGCTGTCCGTGGACAGGTACGTCGTCCACACCGTCGGCGGCAGCGGGTCGGGCACCGTGCCGTCCGGGTTCATCGCCTTCATGATCCCGGCGACCGGCTTGCCCTTGAGGGTGCAGACGGCGTAGCCGCCCGTCTCCGGCGGGCCGACCTCGCCCTGCCAGCCGAAGAGGTCGCTGTAGAAGTCGATCGCGGCCTGCTGGTCGGGGACCATCAGGTCGATCCAGCACGGGGTGCCGGGCTTGTAGGGGCCGTTCATGTCGGGCACGGATGCCTCCGTCGGTGGTGCTGGGGCTGGACGGGGCGTCCCCTACCCGGCCCCACCGCCCGGAATCGGTCCGTACGGGTGACTACTCGTTGACCAGTACCGGGATCGTCAGGACCGCGCTCGCCGGGGTGCCCGTCAGGCCGTCGGCGGGGACGGTGAAGTCGATGCCGGCGCCGGCCGCGCGCGGGCCCTCGGCGTGCTGCTGCGCCGGGGCGTGCCCGGCGTGGGCCTCCTCGCCCTCCTCCTGGTGGTGGAAGGAGCCCGTGCCCAGCAGGCGGCCGTCCGCGTCGTAGTAGGCGGCGGTGATCTCCAGGGCCAGGGTGTCGCTGATGTCGGAGCTGATCGCGATGTGACCGGTGACCGACGACGGGGAGGCCGTCAGGCGCAGGCCGGTCAGCTGGACGCGGTCCGTGAACGGGCCCTGCTGGACGCGGACTTCCCCCGCCGCCGGCGCCGGGCTGAGGACGGCCTGCGGGGAGGGCGCGCTGCGGGGCGCCGGCAGGGCCACCGGGGAGGCGGCCGGGACCGGGTCCTTCGCCGTCTCCGGCCGGGCTCCGGCGTCCGAGCAGCCCGTGGCGAGCGCGAGCAGGGCGGCGACGGCCGTGGCGGCGGCCGCCGCGCGGGGGAGGTGGGTCAGCGTCATCGGGGGTGCTCCTGGAGACCGGGGGAGGAAAGACGGCGGCCGGGGCCCGGGGGAGTGCGCCCCCGGGCCCCGGCCGCCGGGTATCAGTGCTGCTGCGGGGAGCGGCCGAACAGCGAGCGGTACATCTTGCCGTACAGCTCGGTGTTGTTCTGGCTCGCGGCGAACGCGCCGCCGTTCGGGCCGTAGGCGTAGATCGGGACGTCGGCGCCGGTGTGGTTGCCCGACAGGTAGGTCAGCCACAGGCTGGCCTCGGGGCTGCCGTCCTTGACGCCCGCCGGGTCGTCGGGCGTGCGGAAGGTGGCCGGGCCGAAGTTCTTCGCGTCACCGGAGCCCGTGCCGTTCACGATGCCGCTGGAGCGGGCCGGGTCCTTGGCGCCCGAGGAGGAACGCGAGGGGACGCTGTTGTTGGCGGGGTTGCCGCCGTCCGTGTTGGACGGGGGCGCGACGGCCTCGGCGTTGGTGTACGTGCCCTTCTCGATGATGTTGAAGCCGGCGCACTCGTGGTCCGCCGTGACGATCACCAGGGTGTGGCCGTCCTTCTTCGCGAACTCGTACGCGGCCTTCACCGCGTCGTCGAACGCCTTGATCTCGTCGAGGGCCTGCGAGGCGTCGTTCGCGTGCGAGCGCTTGTCGATCTGGGCGCCCTCGACCTGGAGGAAGAAGCCCTTCTTCGACTTGCCGCGGTCGTACGAGCCGCCCTGCTTGCGCTCGTTCAGCAGCTGGATCGACTTGCGGGTCATGTCCGCGAGGGTCGGCTCCTGCTTCTGCGGGGCGTCCGCCGGGAGGGCCGCCTTGTTGTGCTCGACGGTCAGGTTGCCGCGGTTGAACAGGCCGATGACCTTCTTGCCGTTCGCCTTGTCGAGGTCGGCCTTGGTGGCGGCCTTCTGGCTCGCGGCGGTCTGCGCGGGCAGCTTCGGGTCTCCGAAGCTGCCGAGGACCTGGTAGCCCTGGGCCTGGAGGGCCTTCTGGTCGTCCGGCTCGAAGCGGGCCAGGCCGCCGCCGAGGATGACGTCGGCGGTGCCGTTGCGGGCGATCTGCTCGGCGATCGGCGTGACCAGGGTCTTGTCGGCCGGGGCCTGCTCGTAGCTGCCGTCCTCCTTCTTCGGGAGGCAGGCGGCGTCGGAGTAGGTCGGGCCCTGGCAGCCGCGCAGCAGGGCGTGGCTGAACTGGGCGGCCGGGGTGGCGTCGGTGACCTCGGCGGTGGAGACGTTGCCCGTGGCGAAGCCGGCCGCGTGGGCCTGCTCCATCAGCGTGGCGACCTTCTTCTCGTACGCGTCGACGCCGATGGCCGCGTTGTAGGTCTTCACGCCGGAGGCCCAGGCGGTGGCGGAGCTGGCCGAGTCGGTGACCAGGGCGGGCTTCGCGCTGTTCTTCTCGACGGCGTACGTGGCGACCGCGCCCGTGTGGGGGAGGGTCTCCATGGTGAGCTTGCCGCCGGGACCCATGAACCGGTCGCGGGCGGCCGTCACGTGGGTGCGGCCCATGCCGTCACCGAGCAGGTAGATGACGTTCCGGATGTCCTGGCGCGAGTCGCTCTGCTGGGGCGCGGAGTTCGCCGTGGCGGCGGTTCCGGCGGCCGTGGAGGCGGCTATGGCGAGGACGGTGAGCGTCTTCAGCGGTCTGCGGCGCATGTGCGGGAGATGTCCCCTCGGGTGTTCGGCGCGGTCGTGGCCGAACGTAGGGGGGCCGCGTGAACGGAAGGCTACCGAGCGGTATTGCCCGGTCGAACACGGAGGGCATGACAGGACGCGGTCAGGGTGGGGTGTTCGGGGCGGTGCGCACCGGCTACTGCCAGAAGATCTCCTCCACCACGATCTGCGGCTCGGCCACACGGGGCAGGAGGCGAACCGGATCCATCCGCGGTCGCTGTCGAAATACGCGATGTGCGGGCCTCGGGGGACGGTGGACCGCGCGGGTTCCACGTTCTCCCCCCGGTGCGGGTGGCGCGCGGTCAGCAGTTCGAAGAGGCTTCCCGGCATGCTTCCCGCGCCTCGTCGGGCAGGCTGATCCGGTACTTCTCGGCGTCCTGGGTGTAGTCCACCGCCCACGGCGGCCCGGTGAACTCCTCGCTCACTCGCCCGGCTCCAGGGCGCGCAGCCTGTGGCGGATGCGGGAAGCCGCGTCGAGGAGGCTGCGGGCCGCGTCGGCGTCCGTGGCTTCGGCGGCCCGGGCTTCCAGGCCGGCCACGTGCTGGTCGAGCTCGGGGTCGCGCGCCAGGGCGTACTCGCCCCACCAGCGGGCCATGAACGCCGGGACCGGACCGATGTCGTAGGCGTCGCAGATCTGCCGCCGCCAGGCGGAGTCGAAGTCCGCCAGCAGGGCCGGGGCGTGGGCCGCTATGGCGGCGCGCAGGGCCTTTGGCGTGTACTCGGGCATCGGCGGTACGGAACCACCGAGCGAGGGCGTCGCGGTCGTCATCCTGGCTCCTCCTCGGATCGGACGGCTCCCACGATAGAGCGCGACGGCCCCCGGCGCGGGGTGGTTGCGCCGGGGGCCGCCGGACGGTGCGTCAGAGCTTCTCGGGGGTCCGGATTCCGAGGAGGGCCATGCCCTTGTTCAGGGTGCGGGCGGTCAGGTCGCACAGGAACAGGCGGTTCTCGACCTGCTCGGGAGTGTCGGCCTTGAGCACCGGGCACTCGGCGTAGAACGTCGTGTACAGCGAGGCCAGCTGGTACAGGTACGCCGCCAGCTTGTGCGGGGCGTACTCCTGCGCCGCCTCGGCGACCAGCGCGCCGAAGCCGTCCAGGTGCAGGCCCAGGGCCCGCTCCGACGCGGTCAGCTCCAGCTCGGGGTGGGCGGCCGGCCGGGCCTCGCCCGCCTTGCGCAGGATCGACTGGATGCGCGCGTACGCGTACTGGAGGTACACGGACGTGTCACCGGTCAGCGAGACCATCTGGTCCAGGTCGAACTTGTAGTCGCGCGAGGCGGAGGTGGAGAGGTCCGCGTACTTCACCGCGCCGATGCCCACCTGGGCGCCGCGCTCGGCGATCTCCTCCTCCGTGAGGTCCTGGGCCTTCTCGCGGACGACCGCGGCGGCCCGCTCCACCGCCTCGTCCAGCAGGTCGACCAGCCGGACCGTCTCGCCCTCACGGGTCTTGAACGGCTTGCCGTCCTTGCCGAGGACCGTGCCGAAGGCCAGCTGGACGGCCTTGACGTCGTCGTTCAGCCAGCCGGCCCGGCGGGCCGTCTCGAAGACCATCTTGAAGTGCAGCGCCTGCCGCGCGTCCACCACGTAGATCAGGCTGGTGGCCGCCAGGTCGGTGACGCGGTTGCGGATCGCCGACAGGTCGGTCGCGGCGTAGCCGAAGCCGCCGTCGGACTTCTGGACGATCAGCGGGGTCGGGTTGCCGTCCGGGCCCTTGTACTCGTCGAAGAACACGCACAGCGCGCCGTTGGAGCGGACGGCGACGCCCGACTCCTCCAGCAGCTTGCACGTCTCGACCAGCATGTCGTTGTAGCCGGACTCGCCGACGACGTCGGGGTCCTGGATGTCCATGTCCAGCTTGTCGAAGACCGAGTAGAAGTAGATCTTCGACTCGTCGACGAACCGCTGCCACAGCTCCAGCGTCTGCGGGTCGCCCGCCTGGAGGTCCACCACCCGGGCCCTGGCCCGCGTCTTGAACTCCTCGTCGGAGTCGAACAGGGCGCGCGAGGCCTTGTAGAGGCGGTTGAGGTTGGACATGGCCTCCTCGCCGGAGGCCTCCTCGTCCCCGCCCTTGTGGTCCAGCTCGTGCGGGTGCTCCAGCAGGTACTGGATGAGCATGCCGAACTGGGTGCCCCAGTCGCCGATGTGGTGGCGGCGGATGACCTTCTCGCCCGTGAACTCCAGGATCTCCACCATGGCCGCGCCGATCACGGCGGACCGCAGGTGGCCGACGTGCATCTCCTTGGCCACGTTCGGCTGCGCGTAGTCGATCACCGTGGTGCCGGCGGACGCGTTGAGCGCCACGCCCAGCCGGTCGTCGGCCGCGCGCGCGGCCAGCGTCTTGATGATCGCCTCGTCGGAGACGGTGATGTTGAGGAAGCCGGGGCCGGAGACCTCGACGTCCTTGATCACACCGCCCTTGTCCAGCCCCTCCAGGACGGTGGCGGCCAGCTCGCGCGGGTTGGCCTTGGCCTTCTTCGCGAGCGCCAGGATGCCGTTGGCCTGGAAGTCGGCCCGGTCGCTACGTCGCAGCAGCGGGTCGGCGGCACCGGCCTCCGGCAGGGCGGAGGCGAGGGCGTCCGAGACGCGCTGTTCGACGGAAGAAGCGAGGGAAGGGACCGAGGCCATGAGCTGCCGTTCCTGTGAGGTTGCGCGTGCGCGTGCGCTTGGTTGTTCCGACAAGTGCCGAGTATCCCACGCGGAGGGTGCCCGTCTCCCGGTATATGGCGGCGCGTATCAGCAGGCGGAAGCAACCCCGGAGCGGCCCCTTCCGTCTGGGAGAATGGCCATAGCCAGCATTCGAGATAGAAGGACGTGTCGTGGCTCAGAGCGCGCAGAGCAGCAGCACAGAGACCGACTGGGTCTCCCGTTTCGCGGACGAGGTCATCGCCGAGGCGGAGCGCCGGGCCCCGGGCAAAACAATTGTCGTCGCGTCCGGCCTCTCCCCCTCCGGCCCGATCCACCTGGGCAACCTGCGCGAGGTCATGACCCCGCACCTGGTCGCGGACGAGATCCGCCGCCGGGGCCACGAGGTCCGCCACCTCATCTCCTGGGACGACTACGACCGCTACCGCAAGGTCCCCAAGGGCATCCCCGGCGTCACCGAGGAGTCCCACGCCCAGCACATCGGCCGCCCGCTGACCGCCGTGCCCGCGCCCGAGGGCTCCGCCCACCCGAACTGGGCCGAGCACTTCAAGGCCGCCATGGTCGAGTCCCTGGCCGAGCTGGGCGTCGAGTACGACCCCATCAGCCAGACCGAGCAGTACACCTCCGGCGCCTACCGCGAGCAGGTGCTGTTCGCGATGAAGCACCGCGGGGACATCGACGCCGTCCTCGCCCAGTACCGCACCAAGCAGAAGCCGGGCGGCAAGAAGCCCCAGCAGAAGCAGGTCGACGAGGCCGAGCTCGAGGCCGCCGAGGGCTCCGGCGCGGCCGGCGAGGACGACGGCAGCGCCGAGGGCGCGGAGTACTTCCCGTACAAGCCGTACTGCGGCGAGTGCAACAAGGACTTCACCAAGGTCACCGCGTACGACGACGAGACCACCGAGCTGACCTACGTCTGCACGGAGGACCAGTTCACCGAGACCGTCAAGCTCTCGGAGTTCAACCGCGGCAAGCTGGTCTGGAAGGTCGACTGGCCGATGCGCTGGGCCTACGAGGGCGTCGTCTTCGAGCCCTCCGGCGTCGACCACTCCTCCCCGGGCTCCTCCTTCCAGGTCGGCGGCCAGATCGTCGGCCTCTTCGGCGGCGAGCAGCCCATCGGCCCGATGTACGCCTTCGTCGGCATCTCCGGCATGGCCAAGATGTCCTCCAGCAAGGGCGGCGTCCCCACCCCGGCCGACGCGCTGAAGATCATGGAGCCGCAGCTGCTGCGCTGGCTGTACGCCCGCCGCCGCCCGAACCAGTCCTTCAAGATCGCCTTCGACCAGGAGATCCAGCGCCTGTACGACGAGTGGGACAAGCTGGAGGCCAAGGTCGCCGACGGCTCCGTGCTGCCGGCCGACGCCGCCGCGCACGCCCGCGCCGTGCGCGTCGCCTCCCACGAGCTGCCCCGCACCCCGCGTCCGATGCCGTACCGCACCCTCGCGTCGGTCGTCGACATCACCGCCGGGCACGACGAGCAGACCCTGCGCATCCTCTCCGACCTGGACCCGTCGCAGCCGCTGACCTCCCTCGACGACGTACGGCCGCGCCTGGACCGCGCCGAGAACTGGATCACCACCCAGGTCCCCGCCGACCAGCGCACCCTGGTCCGCGAGGACGCCGACACCGAGCTGCTGTCCTCCCTGGACGACGCCGGACGCGAGTCCCTGCGGCTGCTGCTGGAGGGCCTCGACTCGCACTGGTCCCTGGACGGGCTCACCACCCTCGTCTACGGCGTCCCGAAGGTCATGGCCGGCCTGGAGCCGGACGCCAAGCCGACGCCCGAGCTGAAGGTCGCCCAGCGCGAGTTCTTCGCCCTGCTCTACCGCCTGCTCGTGACCCGGGAGACCGGCCCGCGCCTGCCCACGCTGCTCCTCGCGGTCGGCGCCGAGCGGGTGCGCAAGCTGCTCGCCGCCTGATCCGGCGCGCGGCCGGAACATGCGGAAGGGCCCGCACCCCTCGGGGGGTGCGGGCCCTTCCGCATGTCCTTGCCGCTACGCGATGTGCTCGCTCTCCAGGTCGCGCTGGTAGCGCTGCTTGAGCGCGGGCATCAGCCGCTTGAGCTCGGCCTCGCTGCGCGGGTGCGTCCGCCCGAGGTGCGCGGAGAGGCGCTTGTCCAGCTCGTCCGGCTCAGGGAAGTGGGAGTACCGGTCGATGTACGCCCGGAAGACCTCGTACGCGGCCTCCGCGAACTTCTCCTCCTCGGCGTCCTCGGCCCCGGGCTGCTCGGCCCCGGGCTGTACCGGCTCCAGCTGCTCCGGCAGCGGCTCCTCCTCCGGGCCGGCCGGGGCCATGACCGGCGTCGGCTCCAGGCCCTCGACGTACTGGGGGTTGTAGTCCCCCTCGTACGTCGCCTGCGGCGCCCGCGGCCCCGCGAACCAGGCGCTGTCGTGCGCGGCGGGCATGGCCGTCGGGTCCACCGCGAAGGGCGCGGGGGCGTGCGCGGCGGCCTGGGGCTTCCGGGGCTGCGCCGCGGCCCGGTCCCGGCCCTCCCGCTGCTCGGGAACCTCCGGGGCCGCGTCGCCGCCGGACCCGTCGGTGGGCGCCGGGCCGGAAACGGGCGCCGGGCCGGAAGCGGGCGCCGCCTGGGCCGGCACCGCAGCGGGAGCGCCTTCCGCAGCCGCGGGCGCCGCCGGCAGGGCAGGGGCAGCATGGCCGTCCGCGGCCGGGAGCACCGCCGCCCCGGCGGCGACGGCCGGACCCTTCGCGACCGCCGGGGGCAGCAGCACCGGGTCGATCCCCGCCGCCGCCAGCCCCTCCGGGGCCGTCTGCGCCAGCGGCACGCCGATCCGCGCCAGCCGCAGCGGCATCAGCGCCTCCACCGGCGCCTTGCGCCGCCACGCCCGCCCGTACCGGGCCTGGAGCCGCGCCTGGTAGATCAGCCGGTCCTGCTCCATGCCCACGGCCTGCTCGTAGGAGCGCAGCTCCCACAGCTTCATCCGGCGCCACAGCTTGAAGGTGGGCACGGGCGACAGCAGCCAGCGGGTGATCCGCACGCCCTCCATGTGCCGGTCCGCGGTGATGTCCGCGATCCGGCCCACGGCGTGCCGGGCCGCCTCGACCGTCACCACGAACAGCACCGGGATCACCGCGTGCATGCCCACGCCCAGCGGATCCGGCCAGGCCGCCGCGCCGTTGAACGCGATCGTCGCCGCCGTCAGCAGCCACGCCGTCTGGCGCAGCAGGGGGAAGGGGATGCGGATCCACGTCAGCAGCAGGTCCAGCGCCAGCAGGACGCAGATGCCCGCGTCGATGCCGATCGGGAACACCAGCGAGAAGCTGCCGAAGCCCTTCTTCAGGGCCAGCGCGCGGACCGCGGCGTAAGAACCCGCGAAACCGATGGCCGCGATGACCACGGCCCCGGCGACCACGACACCGATGAGTATCCGGTGCGTACGAGTCAGCTGCATCGCGGCCACCCGCGGTCCCCCTCCGTTGTCGAGCCAAAGCAGGCACAGCGTACGGGTGACTGCGCGTCACCCGTTCCCTAGGCCCCCTCCTGTAGGAGGGATTCTCGCTACGACTGCGCCGACGGGGAAGCGGAAGCCGAAGCGGAACCCGACGGAGCCGCGCCCTCGCCGGTGTTGGCCGCGCCGATCGACGCCACCGTCTCCTTGGCGGCGCTGATCGCGTCCTGGAGCAGCTTGCCCTGGTCGGGAGCGTTGGCGCCCTCGTAGGCGGCACCGTTGTAGTCGACGGTGACGACCACGTTCTGGGTGCGGACGACGACCGAGTTGTTGAAGAACTCGACGTCCTTCTTCACGCCGAAGACCACGGAGGTGGCCGCGTCGCCGACCCCGGCGGCCGGCTCGGCCTTGACGTCGTGCGCGCCCTCGGTGGTCTTCGCCAGCTCGATCTGCTTGTTGTACTGGTCCTCGGCGCGCTTGTTGCCGCTGCCGAGCGAGGCGTGCGAGTCGTAGCGGACCAGGGAGACGGAGAGCCAGCGGTACTGCGAGCCCTTCGCGCCGTCCGTCTTGAGGCCGTTCCAGGAGCAGCTGGCACGGTTGGCCAGGTCGTTCGACTTGGCCGCCGTCCCGTTCTTCTCCTTCGCCTCGGGCACGAGCGAGTCGATGCTCTTGCCGGCCACGGCCTTGCACGGGTCGGGCAGCTTCGCGAAGGCCACCTTCTCCAGCGGGGCCGCGGACTTCGTGCCCGGCTTGGCGGGCGAGGAGGCTTCGGTCTTCTTGCCGGAGTCCTTGGCACCCGAGGACTTGTCCGAGTCGGACGAGCAGCCGGCGACGGTGAGGATCACCGGGACGGCTGCGCAGGCGAGAACGCGGGTGAGGCGCGAGGCTGATCGGTGCATGGTTCCTTCAGACGTTGGGCAGACGCGGGGTCTTCTTCGGGGCGCGTTGCGGGCGCTGGACCCGGGCAACGGTAGCCCGACCGGGCGCCCGGCTGCTGTGCGCGCCGTCACGTGGGGCGTGCACGCCCCCTCTGACAGGCGCCGTCACTCGCTGAAACGCTCGGCCAGGGCCTGCGCCAACTGGCGCGCCCTGTCCTGCGTTTCCGCGCTCGGGGGGACCGAGGCCGGCCCGGACGGCTGGACGCTGTACTCGACGGTGACGAGGACGTTCGAGGTGCGGAACACGATCCGCACCGTCCGCGCCTGGGCGGCGGTGGCGCCGGCCGCGCTGAGCTTGTCGTCGAGGAACGCCTCGCTGCCGAGCCCCTCCAGGACGCGCGAGCCGAGCTCGGGCGCGGCGCTGGGGGAGGCCGGCGAGGCGGGTGCGGACGGCGCGGACGGCGAAGCGGAACCGGGAGCGGAGGCGGCCGGCGCAGGCACGGTGCTGCCGCCGGGAGCGGGGGCGGGGGGCGCACTGGGCCCGCCACTCGTATTCGTACCGTTACCGGCGCCGGGCGTGGGGCTCCCCGTCGGCCCCGGGAAGGGCAGCTTCGCGGCGGTCAGCTGGCGCACGTACACCTGGCGGGCCTTGTCGTCGTCGCTCGCCGTGGCGCGGTCGTACGAGACCACGCGCTCGAAGGTGACCGACAGCAGCAGGTTCGCCTCGGGGGTCTGCGCGTTCCAGCGGCAGCCGACGTGCCGGTCTCCGTCGTACGAGGGGTCCGCGGTCCCGGCGTAGAGCCGTTCGCGCTGCTCGGTGGTGAGGGAGTCGGTGGCCGGGAGCATGGCCCTGAGCCGCTTGGCGTCGGCGGCCTTGCAGGGCTGGGGCAGGCTGCGGTACTTGCCGGGCTGCGCGGGCGCGGCGCTGCTCCCGCCGCCCTTGGGGTCGCTGGTCCCCGTGCCGTTGCCGTCGGTGCACCCGGTCGCGCCCGCGACGAGCGCGGTGAGCACCGCGATGCCCGGCAGGACTCGGCGGCGACGCACCGGCGTCCGGTGTACCGGCATTGGGTCCACGTCCACTGGCTCCCCTTGGCTCCCTCGGGAAATTCCGTTGCCGCGACTTGGGCCCGGATGGACACAATGTCTATCGCACACGCACGTGCCGGCGCCGGTTCCCTGTCTGCTTTGGGGTGATGAGCGCGGCTTTTCGCGTATTCATACTTTTCTGAGGATTTCAGGGGATCGTTGTCTTATGTCGTACGTAGAGGTACCCGGGGCCAATGTCCCGATCCGGATGTGGACGGATCCGGCGTCGGTCGAGGACAGCGCGATGCGGCAGCTCCAGAACACGGCCGGACTGCCCTGGATCAAGGGCCTGGCCGTGATGCCGGACGTGCACTACGGCAAGGGCGCCACGGTCGGCTCGGTCATCGCGATGAAGGACGCGGTCTGCCCGGCGGCGGTCGGCGTCGACATCGGCTGCGGCATGTCGGCGGTCAAGACGTCCCTGACGGCGAACGACCTCCCGGGCGACCTGTCGAAGCTCCGCTCGCGCATCGAGCAGGCCATCCCGGTGGGCGCGGGGATGCACCGCGACCCGGTCGACCCGGGGCGTCTGTACGGCTTCTCGGAGGCGGGGTTCGGGGACCTGTGGGAGCGGTTCGACTACCTGGCGGACGAGGTGAAGTTCCGGCGCGACAGGGCGCTGCGGCAGACCGGAACGCTAGGCTCCGGGAACCATTTCATTGAAGTTTCAATTGACGTGTCCGGTGCGGTGTGGCTCATGCTGCACTCGGGCTCCCGCGGCATCGGCAACGAGCTCGCGGCGCACCACATCGGTGTGGCCCGTGGCCTCTCCCACAACCAGAACCTGGTCGACCGGGACCTCGCGGTGTTCCTCGCCGCGACTCCGGAGATGGACGCGTACCGCAGCGACCTGTTCTGGGCGCAGGAGTACGCGAAGTACAACCGCGCGGCGATGATGAGCCTGCTCAAGGAGGTCGTCCGCAAGGAGTTCCGCAAGGCGAGGGTCTCCTTCGAGCAGGAGATCAGCTGCCACCACAACTACGTGGCGGAGGAGCGGTACGACGGCATGGACCTGCTGGTCACCCGGAAGGGCGCGATCCGCGCCGGCAGCGGTGAGTACGGGATCATCCCGGGCTCGATGGGCACGGGCTCGTACATCGTGAAGGGGCTCGGGAACGAGAAGGCCTTCAACTCCGCCTCGCACGGCGCGGGCCGGAAGATGAGCCGGACGGCGGCGAAGAAGCGGTACACCGTGCGGGACCTGGCGGAGCAGACGCAGGGCGTGGAGTGCCGCAAGGACTCGGGCGTGGTGGACGAGATCCCGGGTGCGTACAAGTCGATCGAGCAGGTCATCGACCAGCAGACGGACCTGGTGCAGGTCGTGGCGAAGCTCAAGGCGGTCGTCTGCGTGAAGGGCTGACCGGGCTGAACGCACCGTGCCGTGCCCGGAGGGATCCGGGCACGGCACACGTGTGTTGCTCAGCGGGGGCCTGACGGGGTCAGGAGGCCTTGCTGCTCTTCGACAGGTTCTTCTTGGCCGCGAACGGGCCGGCGGGGTCGTCCACGAAGACCACCTGGTTCCAGCGCCTCAGGACCAGGGGTTCCGTGGTGATGGGACCGCAGTCGAGGTTGCCCGCGGGGGCGTTGGCGTTGCACTGGAGCTCGTACACGGTGCCGATCGTGGTCTGGACCTTGAAGTTGGCGGCCGGACCGTGCACCGAGAGGGTCGCGGAGCAGACCGTGCTCGCGTCCGGGTAGCCGGGGTTCTGCGCCGGGTTGGTGAGGTCCTGGCGGATGTAGTTCCCCGTCGTGTCGTCGTGCCGGTGGCCACCGTATGCGACGCCGTCGACGAGGAAGACGCTCATTTCCTCGGTCTGGTTGGGGAGGACGGAGTCGATGTCGTTGCCGCACGCGCTGGTTCCGGGGGGTCCGGGCGGGCCGGGGGTGCCGGGCTGGCCGGGCGCGCCGGGCTGGCCGTCTCGGCCGTCTCGGCCGTCGCGGCCGGGGGCTCCGGGGGCTCCGGGGGGTCCGGGGGGTCCGGGCGGGCCGACCTTGACGCACTTGTCCTTGTGGGGGTCGGCCGCCGCGCCCTTGACTTCGGGCTCGTAGTCGTCGTTGTCCTTCTCGTCGCCCTTGCACTTCTCGCCGGCCGGCGCCGCGGCGACGGTCGCCGACGCCGGGGCGTCGGTGTCCGCCTGTGCGGGGGTGGCGAGGCCGAGCATCGCGATGGCCATCGTGGCCACCGCGCCGCCGGCGAGCCACTTGCTCTGCCGGGGCAGCGGGCCCATGCGGGACGGTGTCCTTGTCTCAGGACTCATGTGTGGTGCTCCTCGTGGGAACCGGGGGTCTGACGTCGAGGCGTTGGCGGCCTCTGCCCCGCATGGTTCGCCCGCCGGAGCCCGTCCGACGTGAGGCGCGAGGTCCGATCATCAGATAGGTGTCACAAATGGCGCCGATCGGCCGAGCCGCCGCCGCCCGTGCCGGGTGGAGTGCGTCGCGGGCCGCCGGCCACGCGTGCGGATTCACCCCGTGTGACCCCCCAGGGCGCTGCGGGGCGGCAACTTCCGCTTGGGGGAGGGGAATTGACGGCGAGAGTTGGTCTAGACCAAGGTGGCGGCATGTGGAGAACTCGTGTGCTTGTCGCCGCCCTCGCGTCGTTGTCGCTCGCCCTCGGGGCCGCCGGGTCCGCTCAGGCGGGGGTCGGGCTGCCGCCCGTCGTGTCGCACGTGCCGACCCAGGAGAAGGTCGTCTTCATCACCGTCGACGACGGCTGGAACCACGACCCCGAGGCCGCCCGGATCCTGTCCGAGAAGCGGGTGCCGGTGTCGATGTTCCTGCTCCCGGGGGCGACCTCGTACGACACCGCCTACTTCACCGGCCTGGTCGACCAGGGCAGGGCCACCGTCGAGAACCACACCGTCAACCACCCCGACCTCACCACCCTCGACGCCGCCGGGAAGGACGCCGAGGTGTGCGGGGCCGGGGAACGGATCGCCGAGACCTTCGGGAAGACGCCGAAGCTGCTGCGCCCACCGTACGGGGCGGTCAACGACGACGTGCGGCTCGCCGCGAAGGCGTGCGGGGTGAAGGCGCTGGTCACCTGGACGCACGACTTCACCACCTGGGGCCAGACCCCGCCCACACCGCAGCTGAAGGCCGGGGACATCGTGCTGCTGCACTTCACGCCGACGCTGGCGGCGGACCTCCAGCGGGCCCTGGACGCGGCGAAGGCCGCCGGGCTGAGGCCGGCGGCCCTGATGCCGCACCTGAGGAGTGCCGGGCTGGTGCCCTGATGGCTAGAGCTCGCGGTGGACCTTCGTGTTCGAGGCCTGGGCGCGGGGGCGGACCACCAGCAGGTCGATGTTGACGTGGCTGGGGCGCGTCACCGCCCAGGTGATCGTGTCGGCCACGTCGTCGGCGGAGAGGGGCTCCGCGACGCCCTCGTAGACCTTCTCCGCCTTGGTGGCGTCGCCGCGGAAGCGGGTCTTGGCGAACTCCTCGGTCTTGACCATGCCGGGCGCGATCTCGATGACGCGGACGGGCTGGCCCACGATCTCCAGGCGCAGGGTCTCGGCGAGGACGCGGGCGCCGTTCTTGGCGGCGACGTAGCCCGCGCCGCCCTCGTAGGTGGCGTGGCCGGCGGTGGAGGAGAGCACGACGACCGTGCCGTCGCCGGAGGCGGTGAGGGCGGGCAGCAGCGCCTGGGTGAGGTTGAGGGTGCCGATGACGTTGACCTCGTACATCGTGCGCCAGTCGGCCGGGTCGCCGGTGGCGACGGGCTCGGCGCCGATGGCTCCGCCGGCGTTGTTGACGAGTACGTCGCAGCGCTCCAGGGAGGCGGCGAAGGCGTCGACGGCGGGGCGGTCGGTGACGTCGAGGGCGTGGGCGGTGGCCTCGTGGCCGGCCCCGGTGATCTCGGCGGCGAGCGCCTCGATGCGGTCCTTGCGGCGGGCGGTGAGGACGACGTGGTAGCCGGCGGCGGCGAGCTGCCGGGCGGTGGCCGCGCCGATTCCGCTGCTCGCGCCGGTGACGACGGCGGTTCGGGTGGCCGGGCGCGTGCTCATGGGCGGGGCTCCTCGTGGGGTCGGTCGCGGGCCGCGGGCCGCGGGTCGCGGGTTCGCCCGCCGGTTCGGTCGTTCGTACGGGCGAATCTCCGCCAGCATAGGCCGGGTCAGCGGCGCGGCGCGTACATGATCAGGGCCATCCCGGCGAGGCAGACGAGCGCGCCGGCCACGTCCCAGCGGTCGGGCCGGTAGCCGTCGGCGACCACGCCCCACAGCAGGGACCCGGCGACGAACACCCCGCCGTAGGCCGCGAGGACGCGGGCGAAGTCGCCCTGCGGCTGGAGGGTGGCGACGAATCCGTACAGGCCGAGGGCGATGACCCCGGCGCCGATCCAGGCCCAGCCCTTGTGTTCGCGTACGCCTTGCCACACCAGCCAGGCGCCCCCGATCTCCAGGAGGGCGGCGAGGGCGAACAGGGCGGCGGAGCGGGCGATCAGCATGGCTCGAAGCCTACGCACGGGGGTGGGGCGGGGCCGCCGGGCGAATGGCGGACGGCTCGCCCTCATTCGTGTGATGGTCCGATCGGCGGGTGGGCCGGGTGGCTACGGTCGCGCGAGGAGCCAGGAGCCAGGAGCCAGGAGCCAGGAGCGAGGAGGTGGTGGCGGTGCGCCGTGGTGCCGTACGCAGTGTGGTGGTGGCGGGCTTGCTGGTGCTGTGCGGGGCGGGGCCCGTGGGCCCGGCTGGCGCCTGGCCGGGGTCGGACGAGGAGGCCGACGTGGCCTACCACGGGCGGGTCCAGCTGTCCCACGGGCAGCTGAAGCTGTGGATGGTGCCGCAGAACGAGGGTCCGGCGGAGGTGCCGAACGCGACCGTGCGGGTGCGGCTGTCGGCGGACCTCGCCGACCGGCACGAGCTGTCCGAGGGCTGCGCACGGGTCGGCCGGCGGGAGGTGGTGTGCGAGACGGGCACGCTGCCGCGGCACGGGCGCGGACGCCACATCGCGCTGCTGCTCGGGCTGCGGGAGCGGCCGGCCGAGGTCGCGGTGCGGATCGACACCCTGTGGGACGGCGGCGCCGCCGACCGCAACCGCGCCAACAACGAGCACGTGGTGCTGGCGCTGGACACGGGCGACCCGTACGCCTTCTGACCCCGGCCGGGCGGCTCAGACGGTGGCGCCGTCGCCGAACTCGGCCAGGGCGTCGAGGACGATCCGCTCCAGGCGGGAGTGGTGGGCGCCGCGCCAGTAGACGCGCTCGCAGCCGGTGCACTCGGCGAACACGTCGTACGAGCGCTGCGTGCCGTGCTCCAGCCGGGCGCCCACGCTGTCCTTGTCGGCTTCGCGGAGCGGTCCGTTGCAGGCGGTGCAGCGGGTCCAGGGTGCGAGTTCGGGGGCGAACCGGCCTAGGACGTCGCGCAGTTGGTCGTCCGGGTTGTCGCTGTAGACGTACGCGCCGGCGAAGATCTCGCGGCGGCGCAGCAGGCCGCGGTCGCGGGAGAGCAGTACGCGCCGCTCGGCGGCGGAGCGGGTGGCGAGGGCGGGGTCGCCGATGTCCTCGTTCTCGTAGGCCGCGTCGACGCCGAGCAGGCGCAGCCGGCGGGCGAGGGTGCCGAGGTGGACGTCGAGGAGGAAGCGCAGCGGGGCGCCGGTGACACGCTGGGGGCGGTCGACGCCGAACACCTCGACGGATTCGCCGCCTTGGGGCACGTACGCGACGGTGACCTCCCGCCCGTCCACGAGCAGCCGGCCCACCTCGGTGAGGGGGACGCCGGCGGATTCGACGACGTGTCCGAGGCTGGAGGCGCCGTCAGTGGCGGTCGCTACGCGGTCGACGCGCCGGCTGGGCGGGGCGAAGAGGCGCAGTTCGGGGGCGAGGGTGAGGTGGATGCCAGGACCGTTCACGGTCCCAGCATGCCATTGGGGGTGTGGTGGTGCGGCCGAATTTCGCAGGGGGTCAGGCGGTGGCGGCGGCCTCGTCGTAGGCGTCGCGGTGGGCGCTGACCTCGTCGAAGTGGTTCTCGGCCCACCGCTTGACGGAGGAGAGGAGGCAGCCGAGGCTGCCGCCGAGTTCGGTGAGGCGGTAGTCGACGCGGACGGGGACGGTCGCGGTGACGGTGCGGGTGACGATGCCGTCGCGTTCGAGGGAGCGCAGGGTCTGGGTCAGCATCTTCTGGCTGACGCCGGGGATCTTGCGGCCGAGTTCGCTGTAGCGCAGGGAGCCCTGTTCGGCTTCGCCGAGGGCGCTGAGGACGAGGCCGACCCACTTGTCGCTGATGCGGGCCAGGAGCTGGCTGGTGGGGCAGTCCCTGACGAAGGCGTCGTAGGCGGCGCGGGCCTCTTCGCGCAGGGCGGCGGCGGTGCGGGTGGCCATGGGAGCCCACTTCCGGGTCGGGTACGCACTCCGGAGTGCGTACTTACGAAAAGAGAGTACCTCTCCATAAGTTAGTGGTCATCGGGAACGGCCGGACGGCCGGTCCGGCCGAGACGAACGGGGAGAGACCATGAGTGAGCAGCAGCAGCAGCAGCCGAAGCAGCGGACCGGGACCATGCGGGCGGCGTTCGTCAGCACCTTCGGCGGCCCGGAGCGGGTGGAGCTGGCGGAGGTGGCGGTCCCGGAGCCGGGGGCCGGGCAGGTCCGGATCCGGGTCCGGGCCGCCGGGGTGAACCCGGTCGACGGCGGCGTCCGCGCCGGCGTCTTCGGCGGGGCCGGGCAGCGGATCGGGCTCGGCTGGGACGTGGCGGGGGACATCGACGCGGTCGGCGCCGGCGTGGACGGCTGGACGGAGGGCCGCCGGGTGGTCGGGCTGCATTACGGCACGGTGAAGCCGCTCGGCACGCACGCCGAGTACGCGGTGCTCGACGCCTCGGCGGTGGCGGCGGCCCCCGAGTCGGTGGACGACGCGGCCGCGGCGGCGCTGCCGCTGGCCGGGCTGACGGCGGCCCGCTCGGTGGACCTCCTGGGGCTCGCCCCGGGCGACTCGGTACTGATCACCGGCGCGGCCGGGGTGGTCGGCGGCCTGGCGGTGCAGCTGGCCGTGCGGGCGGGGCTGGTGGTGACGGCGCTGGCGGGCGCGGGGGACGAGGAGTTCGTACGCTCGCTCGGCGCCGCGGAGTTCGTGGCCCGGGGCGGGGCGCCCGCCGGGCCGGTGGACGGGGTGCTGGACACGGCGGTGCTGGGCGCGCCCGCGCTGGGCTTCGTCCGCGACGGCGGTACGTACGTCGGCGTCATCCCCGGCGCGGCTCCGGCCGCGGAGCGGGGGATCCGGGTGGCGGAACAGGAAGTCGCCCCGGACGGGGCGCTGCTGGCCCGGCTGTCCGCCCTGGTCGACGCGGGCGGGCTGACGCTCCGGGTGGCGGACACCCTTCCCCTCGCGGAGGCCGCCAAGGCCCACGAGGCCCTTGCCACTCCGGGTACCCGGGGGCGCGTGGTCCTGCTCCCCTGACGCACGGCCGTGCCGCCGGACCGGACTCCGTCCGGGTGGGCGGGGGCGGGGCCGGTGCCGGCGGGCCGGGTGCGGATCGCGGTGCCGCTGCGCGGTGCTGCTCCCCGCCCCGCCCTTTGCCCGTTCCCCGGGGCTGCGCCCCGGACCCCCTGGGGGCTCCGCCCCCAGACCCCCGCGCCTCAATCGCCGGCGGGGCTGGAATTTCGCTGCGCGAATCCAGCCCACGCGGCGTTTTGCGCGCAGGGGTAGGGGACCCAGCCCCGCGCAGCGGGAGGGGGGCTACGGCCAGACGAGGCAGTAGGCCTGGTGGCCGTTCTCGTGGAGGCGGTGGGAGAAGTCCTGCCACTCGTGCAGCAGCTGGTAGACGTTGAAGGCGTCGCGCGGCCCGCCGCGGTCGGGGACCGTCGACCAGATGAAGGCGGCCGCGCCCACCGACTCCTCGCCCACCCCGCGCAGCGGGTCCACCACCGTCATCGGCAGCTTGACCACCGCGTAGTCGGGGTGCAGGACGACGAGCTCCAGCGGCGGCACCTTGTGCAGGGGTATGCCCTCGATGCCGGTCAGGACCATCGCGGCCATGGTCTCCGGCTTGATCTTGGTGAACATGCCGCCCATGCCGAGCTCGTCGCCGCCCAGCTCCTCCGGCCGCATCGTCTGCGGCACCCGCGCGGCCGTGGCGCCGTCGGGGGCGCCGAAGTACTTGTACGTCACTCCCATGCCGCGGCCCTTGGGCAGGCCGCCGGTGTCCAGCGCGTCGTCCGCCTCGTCCTCGGTGCCGGCAGGCCGGCCCGGGAGCGGGGCGGGTGCGGGGTCGGCGGCCTCGGCGGCGCGCCGCCGGTGCTTGCCGCGTCGGCGGGCTTCGCGGGCTTCGCGGGCGCGCTGCGGGTCGAGGCCGTCCGTACCCTCGCCCGGTCCACCACCGCGTTGCATATCTCCACCCGACACGTATTGCCTGCCCCGGCCCCGTGGCCCCCGCCACGCAGCCTGATCATCATGGCAGTGACCTCCCCCGCGGCGGCGCGGTGAAACGCCCGTCCGCAAGTCTGTCGCGGCCTCTGAGACCATGGCTGGTGTGAGCTACCCGTACCCGTATGAAGCCCCAGTTTCGCAGACGCTCTTCGAGCGCGCGTCCCTCGTGACCCCCGGCGGCGTGAACTCTCCCGTGCGCGCCTTCCGTGCCGTGGGCGGTACGCCCCGGTTCATGGTGTCCGGTACCGGTCCCTACCTGACCGATGCCGACGGGCGCGAGTACGTCGACCTCGTCTGCTCGTGGGGGCCGATGATCCTCGGCCACTCCCACCCCGAGGTGATCGAGGCGGTGCAGGCGGCGGTCGCCCGTGGCACCTCCTTCGGCACGCCCGGCGAGGGCGAGGTCGCCCTCGCGGAGGAGATCGTCGCCCGTATCGAGCCCGTCGAGCAGGTGCGCCTGGTGTCCTCCGGCACCGAGGCGACCATGTCGGCGATCCGGCTGGCCCGCGGCTTCACCGGGCGCGCCAAGGTCGTCAAGTTCGCGGGCTGCTACCACGGACACGTCGACGCGCTGCTGGCCTCCGCCGGTTCCGGCCTGGCCACCTTCGCCCTGCCCGACACCCCCGGTGTCACGGGCGCGCAGGCCGGCGACACGATCGTGCTCCCCTACAACGACCTCGACGCGGTGCGGGCGGCGTTCGCCGCGCACCCCGGTGAGATCGCCTGCGTGATCACCGAGGCCGCGCCCGGCAACATGGGCGTCGTCACCCCGGCCGAGGGCTTCAACCAGGGCCTCGCCGACCTGTGCCGCGAGAACGGCGCGCTGTACGTCTCCGACGAGGTGATGACCGGTTTCCGCACCTCCCGCGCCGGCTGGTACGGGGTGGACGGGGTCAGGCCCGACCTGATGACCTTCGGCAAGGTCATGGGCGGCGGTTTCCCGGCGGCGGCGTTCGGCGGCCGTGCGGACGTCATGGGGCACCTGGCCCCGGCCGGCCCGGTCTACCAGGCGGGCACGCTCTCCGGTAACCCGATCGCCACCGCGGCGGGCCTGGCGCAGCTGCGGCTGCTGGACGACGCGGCGTACGCGAAGGTCGACGCGGTCTCGAAGGAGATCCAGGGCCTGGTGACGGAGGCGCTGAGCAAGGAGGGCGTGGTGCACCGGCTGCAGACCGCGTCCAACATGTTCTCGGTGTTCTTCACCGGGGAGCAGGTCCGCGACTACGACGACGCGAAGAAGCAGGAAGGGTTCCGCTTCAACGCGTTCTTCCACTCGATGCTGGCGCAGGGCGTGTACCTGCCGCCGTCGGCGTTCGAGTCCTGGTTCGTGTCCACGGCCCACGACGAGCGGGCGGTGGAGCGGATCGCGGCCGCGCTGCCGGCCGCCGCGCGGGCCGCCGCGGAGGCGACGGCATGAGCGACATCACCGTCGTCCACGTGGTGCGGCACGGCGAGGTGCACAACCCGGAGGGCGTCCTGTACGGGCGCCGGGCCGGCTACCACCTCTCCGAGCTGGGCCGGCAGATGGCCGACCGGGTCGCCGAGCACCTCCAGGACCGGGACGTCACCTACGTGGTGGCCTCGCCGCTGGAGCGTGCGCAGGAGACGGCCGCGCCGATCGCGAAGGTGCACGGCCTGGAGCTGGCCACCGACGGCCGCCTGATCGAGGCGGGCAACGTCTTCGAGGGCAAGACCTTCGGCGTCGGCGACGGCGCGCTGCGCAAGCCGGGCAACTGGAAGCACCTGACGAACCCGTTCAAGCCGTCGTGGGGCGAGCCGTACGTCGAGCAGGTCGTGCGGATGATGAGCGCGATCGAGGCGGCGCGGGACGCGGCGCGGGGGCACGAGGCGGTGGCGGTCAGCCACCAGCTGCCGATCTGGATCGTACGGAGCTTCGCGGAGCGGCGGCGGCTGTGGCACGACCCGCGGCGGCGGCAGTGCACGCTCGCTTCGCTGACGTCGTTCACGTACCAGGACGACAGGCTGGTGTCGGTGGGGTACAGCGAGCCGGCGCGGGACCTGGTTCCCGCCCACCTCCTCGCGGGGGCGAAGCCGGTGAAGGGCAAGTCCAAGGCCTTCGGCGCGTAGCCCCCGGGGTGACGGCGGGGCTGTGAACAGCCCCGCCGTCACCGCCGTGGTTTGTCCTACTTTCGTAAAAGTTCCGCATCGCGGGTCGTGTCCGCCTCTCGACGGCGCCGCCATGTCCGTTTATATGACGTTTCATGAGCGATGCGCGCGCCATCACCCGAAGGGCGCTGCTCGGCCTCGGAATCGGGGCCGCCGCAGCCGCCGCAGGCGGGATCGCGGGGTGCGGGGCCGACGGGTCCCGCACCAAGGACGGGCCCGGATCCGGATCCGGAGGCGGGGCGCTGGCCCCCGCGAAGCCCATCGGCGACGGGTCCACCGCCGACACCGGACCCCAGCCGCACCAGCCGCCCCGCCCCACGCCCCTCCAGCCCGGCGAGACGCCCCCGCAGTTCGTCGTCTTCAGCTGGGACGGCGCCGGCGAGATCGGCAACGGCCTCTTCCCGCGCTTCCTCGGCCTCGCCAAGGACCACGGCGCGGCCATGACCTTCTTCCTCTCCGGCCTCTACCTCCTCCCCGAGTCGAAGAAGGACCTCTACCGCCCCCCGAACAACCCCGTCGGGGCCTCCGACATCGGCTACCTCAAGGACGAGAACGTCCGCAGCACCCTGCGCCACGTCCGCCAGGCCTGGCTCGACGGCCACGAGATCGGCACCCACTTCAACGGCCACTTCTGCTCCGGCGCCGGCTCCGTCGCCCACTGGACCCCCGACGACTGGCGCAGCGAGATCGAGCAGGCGACGGCGTTCGTCACCGGCTGGCGCACCCACACCGGCTTCACCGACCTCGAACCGCTCCCCTTCGACTACCGCGTGGAGCTGACCGGCGCCCGCACCCCCTGCCTCCTGGGGCAGGACGCGCTGCTGCCCACCGCCCGCGCGCTCGGCTGGCGCTACGACTCCAGCTCGCCCGGCGGGCTCCAGCGCTGGCCGGTGAAGAAGGAGGGGGTGTGGGACCTGCCGCTGCAGTCGCTGCCCTTCCCCGGGCACTCCTTCGAGGTGCTGTCGATGGACTACAACATCCTCGCCAACCAGTCGCGGAACACCACGAGGGGCGTGGCGGCCAACTACCCCGGCTGGCGCGCCCAGGCCACCGCCACCTACCTCGGCGGCTTCCGGCGGGCGTACGAGACCAACCGCGCGCCGCTCTTCATCGGCAACCACTTCGAGGAGTGGAACGGCGGCATCTACATGGACGCCGTCGAGGAGGCACTCAAGACCATGGCGGACAAAAAGGACGTACGCCTCGTATCCTTCCGGCAGTTCACCGACTGGCTGGACGTCCAGGACCCGAAAGTGCTGTCCGGGCTGCGCACCCTGGGCCCCGGGCAGGCCCCGAACGGCGGCTGGCGGAACCTTTCCGCAGGCCGCTGACCGCCCGCTGACCGCCCGCTCGCCGCCCCCGACCACCCCTGACCAGGGCTTTGAGGGCCGGTCCGCGGGCCGTCGGGGGGTGCGGAAGATCCGCAAATCGGTCATGCGAAACTTTTCACATGAGCCTTAGCCGCGCGCGTTCACCTCGAACCAGCCGCCGCTCGACCAGCGGCCGCGCCGTCCTGCTGACCGCGATCACCCTCGCGAGCGCCCTGACCCTGTCCGCGTGCGGCGATTCGGGCAGTGGCGGCAAGCCGGCCGGCGCCGCCGGCGGCAACTACGTGACCGGCCCCAGCGGCATCTCCACCGTCGCCAAGGCCGACCGCGTCGACGCGCCCAAGCTCGACGGGGAGACCGTCGAGGGCAAGACGCTCGACACCACCACCCTCAAGGGCAAGGTCGTCGTCCTCAACGTCTGGGGCTCCTGGTGCCCGCCCTGCCGCGCCGAGGCCCCGTACTTCGCGAAGGTCTCCAAGGACCTGACCGACGGCGGCAAGGACGTCGCGTTCGTCGGCATCAACACCCGCGACAACAGCAAGCAGAACGCCGCCGCCTTCGAGCAGAACTTCGGGATCACCTACCCGAGCCTCTACGACCCGGACGGCAAGCTGATGCTCCGCTTCCCCAAGGGCACGCTCAACGCGCAGTCCATCCCCTCGACGATCGTCCTCGACAAGCAGGGCAAGATCGCCGCCCGCACCCTCGTCGCGGTCAACGAGGAGCAGCTGCGCTCGATGATCGACCCGCTCCTCGCGGAGCAGTGACCTGGTGGACCCGTACCTCCTGCCGGCCGCCGAGGCGGTCACCGGCGTCAACACCACGGTCCTGAACGGCGCCCTGCTGCTGGCCCTGCCGATCGCCCTGTTCGCCGGGCTGGTCTCCTTCTTCTCCCCGTGCGTGCTCCCGCTCGTGCCCGGCTACCTCTCCTACGTCACCGGCGTCAGCGGTGCCGACCTCGCCGAGGCCCGGCGCGGCCGGATGCTGGCCGGCGCGAGCCTGTTCGTCCTCGGCTTCACCGCCGTGTTCGTCTCGACGGGCGCCCTCTTCGGGCAGTTCGGCGACGTCTTCCAGGGCGAGAACAAGGAGCTCATCACCCGGGTGATGGGTGGCCTGGTGATCGTCCTCGGCCTCTTCTTCATGGGCGCCATCCCGGGCCTGACCATGCGGGAGTTCCGCTTCCACAAGAAGCCGGCGGCGGGCCTGCTCGGCGCGCCCCTGCTGGGCGTGCTCTTCGGCGTCGGCTGGACCCCCTGCATGGGCCCGACGCTCGCGGCCGTCCAGACGCTCTCCATCGACCAGGCCACCGCCGGGCGCGGCGCCCTTCTGACGGCCGTCTACTGCCTCGGCCTCGGCCTGCCCTTCATCCTGGCGGCACTCGCCTTCCGCAAGGCGCTCGGTGCTTTCGGCTGGGTGAAGAAGCACTATGCATGGGTGATGCGGATCGGCGGCGGCATGCTGATCCTGACCGGCGTGCTGCTCGTCACGGGGATGTGGACCGGCATCGTGAACGAGATGCAGAGCTGGACCCAAACCTTCACGGTGGGGATCTGAGGACTACACGGACATGAGTACGACCGACAAGGCGCCCGTCGAGGCGCCCCACGAGGCCGACGCCGAGGCGGAAGCCGACGCCGCCGCCGGAGCGCAGCTCTCCACGGCCCCCGCCGAGGAGAGCGCGGCCGCCCCCGTCGGCATCGGGGTGCTCGGCTGGGCCCGCTGGTTCTGGCGCCAGCTCACCTCCATGCGCGTGGCGCTGATCCTGCTGTTCCTGCTCTCCCTCGGCTCCATCCCGGGCTCCCTCGTCCCCCAGACGCAGGTGGACCCGATGAAGGTCGCCGAGTGGAAGAAGACCCACGAGTTCTGGGTGCCGGCCGCCGAGAAGCTCCAGCTCTTCGACGTCTACAGCTCGGTGTGGTTCTCCGCGATCTACATCCTGCTGTTCGTGTCGCTGATCGGCTGCATCGTCCCGCGCACCTGGCAGTTCGTCGGCCAGCTCACCGGCCGCCCGCCGGGTGCGCCGCGCCGTCTGAAGCGGCTGCCGGCGTACGCGACGTGGCGTACGGAGGCCTCCCCGGAGGAGGTCCTCGCCGACGGGAAGGCGCTGCTGCGCAAGAGGGGCTTCCGTACGGAGTCCGGCGCCGACGCCGTCGCCGCCGAGAAGGGCTACCTCCGCGAGGCGGGGAACCTGGCCTTCCACATCGCCCTGATCGTGATGCTGGTGGCCTTCGCGTGCGGCCAGCTCTTCAAGTCCGAGGGCGGCAAGCTCGTCCTGCGCGGCAAGGGCTTCGCGAACACGCTCACCCAGTACGACGACTTCAAGTCCGGCAGCCTCTTCTCCTCCGACGACCTGCCGCCGTTCTCGTTCACCCTGGACAGGTTCGACGCGAGCTACGAGAAGAGCGGCCCGCAGAAGGGCACCCCGCGCGACTTCAAGGCGTACGTCACCTACAGCGAGGGCGCGCACGGGGAGCCGAAGAAGGCCGAGATCGAGGTCAACAGGCCGCTGGAGATCGACGGCTCCAAGATCTTCCTGCTGGGCCACGGCTACGCGCCGGTCATCTCGGTGACCGATCCCACCGGCAAGGTGATCTACAAGGACGCCGTGCCGATGCTGCCCTTCGACGCGAACCTGAGCTCCTCGGGCGCGGTCAAGGTCCCGGACGGCTACCGCAACAAGAACGGCGACAAGGAACAGCTCGGCTTCAACGCCATGTTCGTGCCGACCTTCGCCGGCGAGGGCAAGGGCACGATGCTCTCGCAGTTCCCGGCCCTGGACTTCCCCGTCCTCGCCCTCAGCGCCTACCACGGCAGCCTGGGCGTCGACGCGGGCCTGCCGCAGAACGTGTACCAGCTGAACACCTCCAAGATGCAGGAGTTCAAGAACCCGGAGGGGCAGCTGTTCAAGCAGCGGCTGCTGCCGGGCGAGACGATGACCCTGCCGGACGGCGCGGGCACCGTGAAGTTCGAGGGCATCGAGCGCTGGGCCACCTTCTCGGTCACCCAGCAGCCCGCCAACGGGCTGGCCCTGGCGGGCGCCCTCGTCGCCATCGGCGGTCTCGCCGCGTCCCTGTTCATCCAGCGCCGCCGGATCTGGGTCCGCGCGGTCAAGGACGAGGACGGCCTGACCGTCGTGGAGCTGGCGGGCCTGGGCCGCAGCGAGTCGGCGAAACTGCCGGAGGAGCTGTCGGTGCTCTGCGCCGCCCTGTACGAACGGGCGCCGAGCCCGGCGCAACCGGCCGAGGCCGGAAACACCGAGGAAGAAGAAGGGGAGCGCGCATGACGACGCTGCTCGCGGCGGCGACGAACGAGAGCCTCGCCGATCTCAGCAACAAGCTGGTGTACGCGTCGATGGCGGTCTACACGCTCGCCTTCCTCGCGCACATCACCGAGTGGGTCTTCGGCAGCCGCAGCAAGGTGGGCCGTACGGCCGCCGCGCTGACGGCGTCGAAGGCGGCGGCCGGAGCGGCTCCCGCCGTACGGGTGCGGCAGAAGGGCGGCGGCACGGCCGTCCTGGACAAGCCGGAGGTCGTCACCCGCTCCGCGTCGGGCAGCCGGGACGTCCCGGACGGCCCGGGCGCGGCCGGCGGCACCGAGCAGGGCGACCTGTACGGGCGGATCGCGGTCTCGCTGACCGTGCTCGGCTTCCTCATCGAGGCGGGCGGCGTGGTCTCCCGCGCGATGTCCGTGCAGCGGGCCCCCTGGGGCAACATGTACGAGTTCTCGGTGACCTTCTCCACGGTCGCGGTCGGCGCGTACCTGCTGCTCCTGGCGCTGAAGAAGAACGTCCGCTGGCTCGGCCTGATCCTGGTCACGACGGTCCTGCTGGACCTCGGCATCGCCACCACCTGGCTCTACACCGACAGTGACCAGCTGGTCCCGGCCCTGCACTCGTACTGGCTGTGGATCCACGTCTCCACCGCCATCTTCTGCGGCGCGGTCTTCTACATCGGCGCGGCCGGCGCGGTGCTCTACCTGTTCCGCGACAGCTACGAGAGCCACCTGGAGGCGGGCCGGACCGTCGGGCGGTTCCGCAGCTCGGTGCTCGAGCGCCTGCCCTCGGCGGCCTCGCTCGACAAGTTCTCCTACCGGATCAACGCGGCGGTCTTCCCGCTGTGGACGTTCACCATCGTCGCGGGCGCCATCTGGGCGGGCGACGCGTGGGGCCGCTACTGGGGCTGGGACCCCAAGGAGGTCTGGTCCTTCGTCACCTGGGTGGCGTACGCCTGCTACCTGCACGCGCGGGCCACGGCCGGCTGGAAGGGCCGCAAGGCCGCCTACCTGGCGCTCTTCGCCTTCGCCTGCTGGATCTGGAACTACTACGGCGTGAACATCCTGCTCAGCGGCAAGCACTCGTACGCGGGCGTCTGACCCGGGGGAGTGGGACGCTGGTGGTATGTCTCCTGTGAGCCATGCCACCAGCGAGCCGCGCGGCCCCGGCCGCTGGACCATCCGCTTCGAGATGCACCTGCCGTACGGGTACGCCGCCCTGTGGCCCGCCCTGACCACGGCGGAGGGGCTGCTCGGCTGGCTGGCGGCGGCGGACGTGCTGGAACGCCGGCTCGGCGGGGCCGTCACCCTGCGCTGGCCCAACACCGGCACCTCCGTGTCCGGGCAGGTCACCGCCTGGGACACCGAGCGGGTCGCCGAGTACACGGTCTCCGAACACGGCCGGATCCGCTTCCACCTGGAGGCGGTCGGCACCGACTCGACGGTGATCCGCTTCCTGAACGAGCGCGGCGGCTCGCCGGAGGAGCGCCTGGACTGCCTGGCCGGCTGGCACGACCACTTCGAGCGGCTGGAGTCCTTCCTGGCCGGGCACCCCACGGACTGGGGGGCCTGGACCGACGTCCGCTGGGCGGAGCTGCGCGCCTCCTACGCGTCCTTCTCCAGGACGTAGGAGCCGCGTGCCGGGCCGGTCCCGAGGAAGAACCCGAAGTACAGCTCCAGCGCCCCGCGCTCGTCGCGGCGCAGCTCGAAGGTCCACGCGTAGCGCTGGGGAGCCGCCGCCGGGGGGCCGGTGCCGGTGCGGGCGGCGGTGGCGGCCGGTGCGGGCAGCCGCAGCCGCAGGTGCTGGCCGAGGGTGCGGTCGGCGGGCTGCCGGCCGGTGAGCCGCCAGGAGCCGGAGCCCGAGAGCCGCCAGCCGGCGGCGTAGTCGCGGTCCTGGCCGTCGAGGAGGGTGACGTCGGCGCTGCCGTCGGCCCGGAAGACCACCTCGGTGCCGTCGACGCAGCGCCAGGTGCCGACGATCTCGGAGATGTCGGCGTCGTACACGGCGGGGACGGGGCGCGCGTCGTGGCGCTGCGGGTCCCAGCCGCCCGTCATGGCGAGCAGGGCGCAGGTGAGCACCCCGTACGCGAGCAGGTTGCGCAGGACCGTGTCGAGGACGCGGATCCCGGGCCGGGTGCGCGGCGGTGGCATGGCCTGATTCTGCCAGCGGGGTTGAACGCGTTCAATGATCTTTCCGGCCGGTTTTCGTCACGCCGCTCCCGTCGCCCGGGTCACCACACCGGCCGCAGCGGCGGGAGTCCCCCGTCGCCGTGCAGGGCGCGGATGAGGCGCGCCAGCTCCCCGCGCAGGGCGCCGAGGTCGGCCTGGCCGGCCAGCTCCGCCTCCAGTCCGTGCAGGACCCGTCCGGCGGTGGCCAGGTGCTGTTCGGCGGCGGGGGTCAGGACGACGAGCCTGCGCCGCCCGCCGCCCGGGTGCGGCTCGCGCCGGACGTAGCCGCGCTTCTCCAGATCGTCGACGATCTGCCCGGCGGCCTGTTTGGTGACCCCGAGCCGCTCGGCCAGCTCGCTGGCGGTGGCGCCGGGGCCCTTGAGGGCCTGGAAGGCCATGCCGTGCAGGGGGCGGAGGTCGGCGTAGCCCTCGTCGGCGAGGCGCCGGGTGAACTCGCCGAGCATCAGCTGGAAGCCGATTCCGAGCAGGAAGGCCAGCTCGACGCCGGAACTCTCTTCGTTGGATGTCACGCGGTCCATGGTGGCATCGGCGGGCGGGCATGCCGAGTAAAGCCCCTTGACTCATGCGAGTAAAGACACTTTACTTACCTCTGTCGTCACGCACTCCACGGAAACGGAAGAGGACCCGCCTTGCACGTGATCAGTGCTTCCCCCGAGAACGTCACCGCCTCCCCCAACGCCACCATGACCGGCCTGGCCGCCCCCAGCCGCGGCAGCTCCGAGCTCTCCACCTGGCACGTCGACATGCCCGCCGGAGCCACCGGCCCCGAGCACTCCGTCAGCCGCGAACAGGTCTGGCAGCTCACCGTCGGCTCCCTGGAGGTCACCTGCGACGGCCGCACCGAGAAGGTGTCCGCCGGTCAGACCCTCGTCCTGCCGCCCGGCGTCCTGCGCCGGATCCACGCCCCCGAGCGCTTCGAGGCGTACGTGGTCATGCGCGCCGACGGCGTCGCCTCGGTCCCCGGCACCGAGGGGACCCGCGTCCTGCCCTGGGCGCGGTGACGCCCTACTCCTTGTCCTTGCCCTTGTCCGTGTCGCCGTCCTTGTCCCTGTTCTTCTCCTGCTCCTCGCGCAGGGACTTCAGGAACTCCGGGTTGTCGTCGGGCGCCACCCACTGCTGCCGGCGCGCCCGGCCCCCGCCGCCGGCCGCGGAGCGCTTGCGGCCCGCGAACAGCCACACCACCGGGCCGACGATCGAGAACAGCAGGATGATCAGCACCCAGACCGTCTTCGGCAGGTGCTTGACCTCCTCCTCCGGGGTGTTCAGGCAGTCGATGAAGGCGTAGATGGTCAGCGCCAGGATCAGCAGGAACGGCAGATAGCGCAGCACGGTGTGGGACCGACTCCCGGGAAGTGACGACGGGCCCGCGCGGGGCCCCGGTGACGGTTCCAGGGTATGGGGTGACGGATACTGGGCTCCATGGCTTACGACGATCTCCGCTCGCTGCTCCGGGCTCTGGAGCGGGAGGGCGACCTCAAGCGCATCAAGGCCGAAGTCGACCCGTACCTGGAGGTCGGGGAGATCGTCGACAGAGTGAACAAGGCCGGCGGCCCGGCCCTGCTCTTCGAGAACGTCAAGGGCTCGGCCATGCCGCTCGCCATGAACGTCTTCGGCACCGACCGCCGCCTCCTGAAGGCCCTCGGCCTCAAGTCCTACGGCGAGATCAGCGAGAAGATCGGCGGCCTCCTCAAGCCCGAGCTGCCCCAGGGCTTCATCGGCGTCCGCGAGGCCTTCGGCAAGCTCGGCTCGATGGTCCACGTACCGCCGAAGAAGGTGAAGGGCGAGTCCGCGCCCGTCCAGGAGGTCGTCCTCACCGGCGACGACGTCGACCTCGACCGGCTCCCGGCGCTCTTCACCTGGCCCAAGGACGGCGGCTCCTTCTTCAACCTGGGCCTCACCCACACCAAGCACCCCGAGACCGGTGTCCGCAACCTCGGCCTCTACCGGCTCCAGCGCCACGACAAGCGCACCATCGGCATGCACTGGCAGATCCACAAGGACAGCCGCAACCACTACGCCGTCGCCGCCGCGCGCGGCGAGCGGCTGCCGGTCGCCATCGCCTTCGGCTGCCCGCCCGCCGTCACCTACGCCTCCACCGCACCGCTGCCGGGCGACATCGACGAGTACCTGTTCGCCGGGTTCGTCGCGGGCAAGCGGATCGAGATGGTCGACTGCAAGACCGTCCCGCTCCAGGTCCCGGCCAACGCCGAGGTCGTGATCGAGGGATGGCTGGAGCCCGGGGAGATGCTCCCCGAGGGCCCCTTCGGCGACCACACCGGCTTCTACACCCCGCAGGAGCCCTTCCCGGCCCTGAAGATCGACTGCGTGACGATGCGGAAGCGCCCGCTGCTCCAGTCGATCGTGGTCGGCCGGCCGCCGACGGAGGACGGCCCGCTGGGCCGCGCCACGGAGCGGTTCTTCCTCCCGCTCCTCAAGATCATCGTGCCGGACATCGTGGACTACCACCTGCCCGAGTCGGGCGGCTTCCACAACTGCGCGATCGTCTCGATCGACAAGAAGTACCCCAAGCACGCCCAGAAGGTCATGCACGCCATCTGGGGCGCCCACATGATGTCGCTGACCAAGCTGATCATCGTGGTCGACAAGGACTGCGACGTCCACGACCTCCACGAGGTCTCCTGGCGGGCACTGGGCAACACCGACTACTCGCGCGACCTGACCGTGGTCGAGGGACCGGTGGACCACCTGGACCACGCCTCCTACCAGCAGTTCTGGGGCGGCAAGGCGGGCATCGACGCGACCAAGAAGCTGCCGGAGGAGGGCTACACCCGCGACGGCGGCTGGCCCGACATGGTCGAGTCCGACCCGGCTACGGCGGCCCTGGTGGACCGCCGCTGGAAGGAGTACGGCCTGTGAGCCCGATTGCCGTGGGCGGTCCCGAGGTCTTCATCGGCACCCCGACGAGGTACGTCGCCCTGATGCGCCCGGAGATCGACCCGACGCAGCCCGGCGTGCTCGCCGCCGCCGAGGAGGCCGGGGTGAGCCCGGAGGAGTTCGCGGGGTCCGGTGACATCTGGGCCCTGGTGTTCGAGGCGGACGGCGACGGCGGCGGCTTCGAGCTGCCGGGCGCGCGGGACACCGAGGCCGACGCCTTCGCGGAACAGCTCCAGCAGGCCCTGGCGGCCGGGGAGGCGTTCACCGCCGAGGCCGGCACCTTCCTGCGCCTCGACGCCCGCCCCTCCGGCGCCTCCTGGGAGGTGACCGCCCGGGTCACCCCGCCCGAGGGCCACGACGACGAGACCGTCCGGACGCTGGAGCTCGGCGCCCTCCCGGCGGCGGAGCTCGCGGCCGACCTCGAAGCCTTCCGCGGGAGCCTCGCGTGATGACCACCGCCGACGGAGTCATCGGATCCGGATCCGGATCCGCCCCGCAGGCACCCGGGAAGGTGAAGGCCTTCCTGCGGCTCGTGATGATCGAGCACTCCGTCTTCGCGCTGCCCTTCGCGTACATCGCCGCGCTGACGGCCATGTACCGGCTCGACGGGCGCGTGCACTGGACCGAGCTGCTGCTCGTCACCGTCTGCATGGTGGGGCTGCGCACCTTCGCGATGGCCGCGAACCGGATCATCGACCGGGAGATCGACGCCCGCAACCCGCGTACGGCCGGGCGCGAGCTCGTCACGGGCGCGGTCTCGGTGCGGTCCGCCTGGACCGGGGCGGGGATCGCGCTGGTGGTCTTCCTCGGCGCGGCCGCCCTGCTGAACCCGCTGTGCCTGGCGCTGGCCCCGGTCGCCGTCGTCCCGATGGTGGTCTACCCGTACGGCAAGCGCTTCACGAACTTCCCGCAGGCCATCCTGGGCCTGGCCCAGGCCATGGGGCCGGTCGGCGCCTGGCTCGCCGTCACCGGGGAATGGTCCTGGGAGGCGGTGGTCCTCGGGCTCGCCATCGGCGTGTGGATCGGCGGCTTCGACCTGATCTACGCCTGCCAGGACGTGGACTCCGACCGCGCGGACGGCGTCAAGTCGGTCCCGGCCCGCTTCGGCGTCCCGGCCGCCCTCTGGGGCGCCCGCGGCTGCCACGTGGTCACCACGGCCCTGCTGGCCTGGTACGCCGTCCTCACCGACGGCGGCGCCTTCCTCTGGCTGGGCCTCCTGATCGTCGCGGCGGCGTTCCTCTACGAGCACACCATCGTCAGGCCGCACGACCTGTCCCGCCTGAACCGGGCGTTCTTCACGGTCAACGGTTTCATCGGGATTGCCCTGTTCGTGTGCGCACTCGCGGATCTGGTGGTGCGGGGTCTGACGGTCTAGCTAGCGTGCGGCCTACCATCGAGTGCATGGACAGGGAGGCCGACGTGACCGTCTCGGAGAGCGACCGCCTGCACTCACAGCTCAGCCGGTTCGAGGACATGTTCCCGGGCTACCGGATGGAGATTGTCGAGGGCGCCATCGTGATGAGTCCGGTCAAGCCGCATCACAGCCAGACCATCTGGGAGGTTCAGTCCCTTCTGAGGCCGCAGCTTTCACCGGAGTGGGGCTTCATCTCCGACGTTGCGGTCCCCCTCGACGGCGACAACGAGTTCTGCCCGGACCTCGCCGTCATTCCGGACACCGAGCGGCGCAAGAACCTCAGCGCCTACCCGCCCGACCTGATCGAGCTGGCGGTTGAAGTGGTGTCCCCGGGGAGCGTCCGCAACGACTACGAGATCAAGGACAAGGCCTACGCCCGGCGCGGGATCCCGCACTACCTGATCTTCGACCCCTACAAGGCGCACTGCGTCACCCTGTGGAACCCGGGCCCCGACGGCTACCGCGGCCGGGACGTGATCCCGTACGGCGACGCCGTCGTGGTGGAGACCGGCATCGGCAAGCTGAGCGTCGACACCTCGGCGCTGCCCGTCGACCCCGGGGTCGTCAGCTGAGCGGCGCTGGCTGCCGGGGGGCCGGGCGGCGGAAGTACAGGGCCGTCAGTACGCCGCCCACCAGACCGCACAGGTGGCCCTGCCAGCTGATCGTCGGGTCCAGCGGCAGCAGGCCCAGGAAGAACGTTCCTCCCCAGTACGCGCCGACGGCCACGCCCACCAGGACGCCCAGCACCCTGCGCTCGACGAACCCGCGGACCACGACGTAGCCGAACAGTCCGTAGACGACGCCCGAGGCGCCCAGGGTCACGCCGTCCGACGGGGCGATCAGCCAGGTGCCGAGGCCGTCCGCCAGGATGATCAGCCCGCACACCGCGAGGAAGCGCCGGATCCCGGACAGGGCCGCTATGAAGCCGAGGACCAGCAGGGGGACGCTGTTGGAGGCGACGTGGTCGAAGCCGTAGTGCAGGAACGAGCCCGTGAGGACGCCCGTGAGGGTGTCGGGGTCGCGGCCCACGATCCCGTACGCGTCCAGCGCGTGCCCGGTGGCGTAGTCGACCGCCTCGATCAGCCACAGCAGGGCCACCCAGCCCAGCATCAGCTGTCCGGCGGCCTTGGCCCGGTCGGTCTGACTCCAGGCGGGCTCGGCCGTCGTCGTCGTGCTCATGGTGGTGTTCCCCCTCGTGCCGTCCCACCCCATGGGACGTGCGGACACCTTACAGAGTGCCTCCGCGCCGTGGCCGGATAGTCTCGGAGGTATGACTGACGGCAAGCGCACCCCGTGGGTGGTCGGGGTTTCCGGGGCGTCCGGGACGCCGTACGCGGCGGCGGTGGTACGGGGGCTGCTGGCGGCGGGCGAGAGTGTCGACCTGGTGGTCAGCCGGGCCTCGCGGCTCACCCTGCTGGACGAGACCGGGATCGCCTTCCGGGACGCGCACTGGCGCGCGGACCTGGAGGAGTGGCTGGGCCGCGGCGCGGACGGCAAGCCCGGGACCTTCGCCGGGTTCGACCTGGACGGCGTGCGGTACTGGGGTGCCGGGGACCTGGCGGCCGGCCCGAGTTCGGGCTCGTACCCCGTCAAGGGGATGCTGATCGTCCCGGCCTCCACCGCCTGCGTGGCGGGTGTGGCGCTCGGGCTGTCGAAGGACCTGCTCCAGCGCGTCGCGAGCGTGACGCTCAAGGAGCGGCGCCGGCTGGTGGTCGCGGTGCGGGAGACCCCGCTGAACGGGCAGACGCTCAGGCATCTGGTGGCGCTGGACGAGGCGGGCGCCGTGGTGCTGCCCGCCTCTCCGGCGTTCTACGCGGGCGCGACGCACATCCAGGACCTCGTGGACTTCGTCGCGGGGCGGGTGCTCGACGCGGCAGGTGTGCCGCACGGGCTGTACCGCCGTTGGGAGGGGGAGCTTGGCAGCGCCCGCCCCCGTGAGTAGCGGCGTCGGTGCCGGCGTCAGCGCTTCTTGGCGCTGCCCGGACGGCGGGTCTTGTCGACGCGGCGGGCGGCTGCGGGCTGGTCGGTGCGGGATCGGTTGGCCAGCTCCTGGAGCTGTCGCATGTGCGCGTAGGCCGCCTCGATCGTGTACACGGTGAACCACTCCTGAAGATCGTCATTGATCTGTTGAAAGATTCACAGGGTGTTGACCCTGTGCGCCTTTGATTCTATACCTAAACTTGCAGGATCGCCGAATAATGGAAGGCTCCACGTAATGGACACGGTGGACAGGCAGCTCATCCAGGCGCTTCGGGAGAACGGCCGCGCCTCGTACGCGGAGCTGGGCCGTCTCGTGGGCCTCTCCGGCCCCAGCGTCACCGACCGCATCAACCGGCTGGAGACCGCCGGCGTGATCACCGGCTACCGCGCGACGGTCGCCGCCGCCGAGCTCGGGCTCGGCGTCACCGCGCTGATCGGCATCTCCCTCTCCGACGCCGCGGACCACGAGGACGTGGCGCGCCGGCTGCGCGACTTCCAGGAGATCGAGGACTGCTGGTTCATCGCCGGCGACGACTCGTACATGCTCAAGGTGCGCGCCGGTGACGTCGACGGCCTGGAGCGGATCATCCGCAAGCTCTCCGGGACCAAGGGCGTCTCCCGGACCCGCACCACGATCGTGCTCTCCACGAAGTGGGAGAACCGGGTCGGCGACCTGCCCGAGGACGCCTGAGAGTACGGTGGGTGGCGGTTGCAGACAGGTGCTGGACAGGGACAGGCAGAGGAGACACCGGCATGGACGCGGGGCTCAAGCGTGAGCTGGAGGAGAAGGTCCGCTCCGGCGAGCGGCTGACGCGCGAGGACGGCATCGCCCTCTACGAGTCGGACGACCTGGCCTGGCTGGGCGGTCTCGCCCACGAGGTGCGCACGCGCAAGAACGGCGACGTCGTCCACTTCAACGTCAATCGCCACCTCAACATGACGAACGTGTGCACGGCCTCGTGCGCCTACTGCTCGTTCCAGCGCAAGCCGGGCGAGAAGGACGCGTACACGATGCGCATCGAGGAAGCCGTCCGCCTGGCCAAGGCCATGGAGAACGAGAACCTCACCGAGCTGCACATCGTCAACGGCCTGCACCCCACCCTCCCGTGGCGGTACTACCCGCGTTCGCTGTCCGCCCTCAAGGAGGCGCTGCCGAACGTCTCGCTGAAGGCGTTCACGGCCACCGAGATTCACCACTTCGAGACGATCTCCGGCCTCTCGGCCTCCGAGATCCTCGACGAGCTGATCGAGGCCGGCCTCGAATCGCTCACCGGCGGCGGCGCGGAGATCTTCGACTGGGAGGTCCGCCAGCACATCGTCGACCACGCCACCCACTGGGAGGACTGGTCGCGGATCCACCGCCTGGCGCACGAGAAGGGCCTCAAGACCCCGGCGACGATGCTCTACGGGCACATCGAGGAGCCGCGCCACCGGGTGGACCACGTACTGCGGCTGCGCGAGCTCCAGGACGAGACCGGCGGCTTCCAGGTCTTCATCCCGCTGCGCTACCAGCACGACTTCGTGGACGTGAAGGACGGCAAGGTCCGCAACAGGCTCCAGGCGCGCACCACGATGGCCACGGGCGCCGAGGCGCTGAAGACCTTCGCGGTCTCCCGGCTGCTCTTCGACAACGTGCCGCACGTGAAGGTCTTCTGGGTGATGCACGGCGTGCAGACCGCCCAGCTCGCGCTCCAGCACGGGGCGGACGACATGGACGGCTCGGTGGTCGAGTACAAGATCACGCACGACGCGGACAACTACGGCACCCCGAACAAGCTGGGCCGTGACGACCTCCTGGAGCTCATCCGCGAGGCCGGCTTCCGCCCGGTCGAGCGCAACACGCGCTACGAGGTCATCCGCGAGTACCCGGGCCCGGACGCCTCGCTGCGCGAGACTCCGCAGGCGATGCGCGTCTGACGCGCGCCCCTTGCGCGCACCCTTTGCGCACACAGGAGCCCCGGACCGTCCCCGACGGTCCGGGGCTCCCGTCGTCTGCGGGGGCGGACGGTCACGAAAACCCGTTGCCCGGCGGGATGGTAATAGATACTCTCGCTCTATGACCCTTACCTTCACCTTCGATCCGGTCGTCGACCCCGCCCTGCGCGACGGCATCGCACAGCTGTGGACCGAGGTCACCAACGCCGGCGGCGCGGTCGGCTTCGTCCCGCCGGTCACCGTCGACGACATCCGCCCCGCGCTGGTCAAGCACCTCGTCGCGCTGGCCGAGGGTCGCCACCGGCTGCTGGTCGGGCGGGATGCCGACGGCGTGGTGCGGGCGGTCGCCTTCCTCGCCTTCGAGGCGCACCCGTTGCGGAAGCACTGGGTCTGGGCGTACACGGTGATGGTCGGCCCCGCCCTCCAGGGCCGCGGTGCCGGACGCGAACTGATGGCCGCCCTCGCCGACGCGGCGCGCTCGCTGGAGGGCATCGAGGCCATCCGCCTGGAGTGCCGCGGCGGGGTCGGACTGGAGCACTTCTACGCGGCCTGCGGCTACAAGGAGGTCGGCCGGGTCCCCGGCGCCATCCGCGTGGCCCCCGGCGACGACCGCGACGACATCACGATGCTGCTGCCCCTGCACTGACCCCCGCCGGGCCGCGGCGGGGGCCCGGCGTGCTTCACTGGACGGGCACGTGCCGACGCAAGAAGAGAGGGAGGGGTCACCGTGGCCCTCAAGCCGAGCGCGACGATCCGCTACACCGCGATGCGCCTGGGCATCTTCGTCGGGTGCCTGGTGCTCGTCGCCGTCCTGGTCAACGTGGGCTGGGTGCCCGCCGGGCTGGGCGACGCCAACTTCGCCTGGATCGTGCTCCTCGCGCTGGTGCTCTCCGCCCCGCTGTCCTTCGTCCTGCTGCGCAAGCAGCGCGACGAGATGTCCCAGCAGATCTCCGGACGCGTCGCGGGTGCGAAGGAGCGGCTCGCCGCGAACCGCAGCCAGGAGGACGCGGCCGACGACGCCGCGCGCGCCTGAGTCCTACCTCACAGCGGCCCCGCGGCCGCTCCGCGCACCGACACGCCCCAGCGCCGGGAACACCCCCCGCCACGCTGGGGCTTCGGCGTTTCGGGGGCCGGGTGCGGCCGGTCGCCGCGCCCCCGCGCGATGCGTGCTCAAAGCATCCCTTTGAGATTCTCAAAGCCAAAGTGTTAGCGTGTTCAACATGTTGACCGCAGCCGCGCACCCGATGAGCCCGAGCGTCCCGCTCGTGGCGCGCCTGCACGTCGACCTCTGCCGCCGCGTGTCCGCGGCCTGTTGCTGTCGCCGCTGAAGCTGAAGCCCAGCCGCCTCCAGCAGCGGTCCCCGGCCGGCCCGGCCCCTTTCCGGCTGCCGCCGTACCGCACCCCTCGCAGAAACCATCCGCCGTACGTCCGCGCGTCCCCCGGAGATTGCCGTGTCCGCGTCCCCCCAGGCCCAGGCTCCCGCCAAGGCCTCGTTCAAGTTCCCCTTCTGGGCCCAGATAGTCGCCGGCCTCGCGCTCGGCGTCCTCTTCGGCTGGATCGCCCGCAGCCAGGACGTCAGCTGGCTGAAGACCACCCTGGAGCAGGTCGGTGACATCTTCATCCAGTTGCTGAAGCTGGCCGTCGCCCCGCTCGTGTTCTTCGCCATCCTGGTGTCCATCACCAACCTGCGGAAGGTGAACAACGCCGCCCGGCTCGCCTCCCGCACCCTGCTCTGGTTCATGATCACCTCGCTGATCGCGGTGGGCATCGGCCTCGCGATCGGCCTGCTGACCGACCCGGGCGCCGGCACCGGCCTCACCCCGGCCGACGGCAAGGAGCCCAAGCGGCACGGCTCCTGGATCGACTTCCTGACCGGCATCGTGCCGAAGGACATCGTCACCCCGTTCACCGAGCTGAACGTCCTCCAGATCGTGTTCCTCGCCGCCGTCGCCGGCATCGCCGCCCTCCAGCTCGGCGCCAAGGCCCAGCCCGTCCTGAACCTCGCCGAGTCCGTCCTGGAGCTCCTCCAGAAGGCCCTGTGGTGGGTCATCCGCCTCGCCCCGATCGGCACCGTCGGCCTCATCGGCACCGCCATCGCGAGCTACGGCTGGGACCTCATCGGCAAGTACGCCACCTTCACCGCCGACATCTACATCGGCTCGGCGCTCGTCATGTTCGGCGTCTACCCGCTGCTGCTGTGGACCGTCGCCAAGGTCAACCCGGTCCAGTTCTTCAAGGGCGCCTGGCCCGCGATCCAGCTGGCCTTCGTCTCCCGCTCCTCGGTCGGCACCATGCCGGTCACCCAGAAGGTCACCGAGCGCCTCGGCGTCCCGAAGGAGTACGCCTCCTTCGCCGTCCCGTTCGGCGCCACCACGAAGATGGACGGCTGCGCCGCGATCTACCCGGCGCTCGCCGCGATCTTCATCGCGAACATCTTCGACGTGCAGCTGGGCATCAAGGAGTACCTGCTCATCGCGTTCGTCTCGGTGGTCGGCTCCGCCGCCACGGCCGGCTTGACCGGCGCGACCGTGATGCTCACCCTGACCCTCTCCACGCTGGGCCTGCCGCTCGCCGGCGTCGGCCTGCTGATGGCGATCGACCCGATCCTCGACATGATGAGGACGGCAACGAACGTCGCAGGTCAGGCGGTCGTACCGGTGATCGTCTCTGCCCGTGAGGGGATCCTCGACAAGGAGGCCTACGCCGCCGCCTCGTCCTCCCTGCTGGACGAGCCGGCCCGCGACACCACCGCCCAGCCGGTCCCCGTCGCCGCCTGACCGCGACTCACGGCATACGCCGAAGCCCCCACCCGGGATCCTGGGCGGGGGCTTCGGCGTTCGCGCGTGAGCGTCGTGCGTCAGTCCAGGCAGAACTCGTTGTCCTCGGGGTCGGCCATCACGATGATGCCCTCGTCGATGCCGTCGGGGTCGAGGCGGTACAGGCGCTTGGCGCCCAGGGCCTCCAGGCGCGTGGCCTCCGCCTCCAGGGCGTCCATCCGCTCCATGCCCTTCAGGCCCGGGGCCGAGCGGACGTCCAGGTGCAGGCGGTTCTTCGCCGTCTTGCCCTCCGGGACCCGCTGGAAGAAGATCCGCGGCCCCTTGCCGTCCGGGTCGCCGATCGCCGAGCGGCTGTTGTGCTGTTCCGGCGGCACGCCCCACGCCGTCAGCGCGGACGGCCAGTCGGCGAAGCCCTCCGGCGGCGGCTGGACGCGGTACCCGAGCACCTCGGCCCAGAAGGCCGCCAGGGCGGCGGGGTCGGCGCAGTCGTACGTCACCTGGATTTCCTTGGCCATGCCCAACGTATAGCGCAGCCCCGGGCTTGCCACAAGATCATCACCGTGGTGCAGACTCTCCAACCTGAGCCGTTTCACGGGGGATTGGGAGTACGGAATGCGTGTGGTGCTGTCTGCCTACGATTCGCGCGGGGGCGTCGAGCCGCTCGTCGGGCTCGCGGTGCGGCTGAAGGAGCTGGGGGCCGAGGTGCTGGTGTGCGCGCCGCCGGACGAGGAGTTCGCCGGTCGGCTCGCCGGGGTCGGCGTGGAGATGGTCCCGACCGGCGCGTCGGTGCGCGACCTGGTGACCGGGAAGGTGCCGCCGGCGCCGGGAGGGATCGCGAAGCGGGCCGCCGAGCTGGTCGCCGCGTTCTACGAGAGCGTGACGCGGGTGGCGGCCGACGGCTGCGACGTCCTGCTCGCGACCGGCCTGGTGCCCGCCGTGGCCGGGGTGAAGGCGGCCGCCGAGAAGCTGGGCGTCCCGTACGTGTACGCGAGCTACCAGCCCGTCAGCCTGCCCTCCCCGCACCACCCGCCGATCCCGCGCCCGGGCAGGCCGCTGCCGCCGGAGATCACCGACAACGAGGTGCTGTGGGAGCGGGACGCCCGCGACGCGCAGGACGTCTTCGGCGACGCCGTCAACGCCTTCCGGGAGTCGGTCGGCCTGCCGGCCGTGGACGACCTCCGCGGCCACGTCTTCACCGACCGGCCCTGGCTGGCCACCGATCCCGCCCTCGCCCCGTGGGTGCGGCCGGCCGCGCTGGAGGTCGTACAGACCGGTGCGTGGGTGCTGCCGGACGAGCGGCCGCTCCCCTCCGACCTGGTGGAGTTCCTCGACGCCGGCGAGCCGCCGGTGTACGTCGGCTTCGGCAGCATCCCCATGGCCGACCCGGCCGGGCTCGCCCGGACCGTCGTCGAAGCCGTCCGCGCGCAGGGCCGCCGCGTACTGCTCTCCCGGGGCTGGGCCGACCTGGCGGCGGCCGACGCGGGCGACGACTGCTTCGTCGTCGGCGAGGCCAACCACCAGGCGCTGTTCCCCCGCGTCGCCGCCGTCGTCCACCACGGCGGTGCGGGCACCACGACCACCGCGACCCGCTCCGGCGCGCCCCAGGTGATCGTTCCGCAGGGCGCGGACCAGCCGTACTTCGCCTCCCGCGTGGCCGGCCTCGGCATCGGCGCGGCCCACGACGGCCCCACCCCGACGGTGGAGTCCCTGTCGGCCGCGCTGGAGACCGCCCTGACCCCGCAGACCGCCGCCCGGGCGGCGTCGGTGGCCGCCGCGTTCGACGCGGACGGTGCGGCGGTGGCGGCGAAGCTGCTGGTCGAGGCGGCCGCGGCGGAGTCCGCCCGTTAGACGGTCTGCCACCGCCAGTAGGCGACCGAGGCGAGGAGGAACGGCACCGCGTACCACCACCGCCCGAGGTTGCGGTGGAAGACGGGGACGGCGGTCAGGAGCAGCCCGAGGAACCACAGCCCGACCGAGAGCACGGCGTTGACCCGCGCGTCGTCGCGCATCGGGTCGTACGGGGAGCCGGAGTCGGGCTGGAGCACCAGCGAGCCGTAGAGGAAGAACGTGGCCGGAAGGTAGAGGAGGGCCAGGGGTACGGCGAGCACCCAGCGCAGGCACCCCTGGTCCTCGGGCCGGTCTATGGACGTCATCCGGCCATCCTCGCCGCCGTCCGCCGTCAGGCCCGCTTCCACACCCGGATGCGGTCGTCCTCGCTCGCGCTGACGAGGGTCTTGCCGTCGGGGGTGAACGCGACCGAGGTCACGGCGGCCAGGTGTCCGTTGAGCGTCGCGCGGTGCTCGCGGGAGGCGACGTCCCAGAGGCGGACGGTGCGGCCGCCGCCGCTGGCGATGGTCTGCCCGTCGGGGCTGAACGCCACCGACCGGACGGGGTTGTTGTGGCCCGGGAGGGTGGTGCTCTTGCGTGAGGCCGGGTCCCACAGCCGGACGCTGCTGTCGGCGCTGCCGCTGGCCAGGATCTTCCCGTCGGGGCTGAACGCGACCGCGGCGACGGCCTTGGCGTGGCCCGCGAGCGTGGCCGTGGAGGTCCGGCTCGCGGTGTCCCAGAGGCGGATGGTGCCGTCGGCGCAGCCGCTGGCGAGGGAGCCGTCGGGGGCGAAGGCCAGGGACAGCACCGGCTTGGCGTGCCCGGTGAGGGTGGCGACGGCGGTGGTGGAGCGGCTCACCACGTCCCAGAGGAGGATGGTGCCGTCGTCGGCACCGCTGGCGAGGGTCTTGCTGTCCGGGCTGAACGCCACCGCGCGCACCAGCCCCGTGTGGCCCGCCAGGACGCCGAGGAGCTCCAGGCTGTAGACGTCGTGCAGGCGCAGGGCCTTGTCGCTCCCGCCGACGAGGACCTTGCCGTCGGGGCTGTAGGACACGCAGGTCACGGCCGCCTCGGGCATCGGCGAGAGGGTGAGGCTGCCGCCGCCGGCGAAGTTGTACAGCTGGATGCTGCGGTCGTTGCCGCCGCTGACGATGTACCTGCTGTCCGGGCTGATCCCCACCGAGTCGACGGAGCCGGCGTGCTTCCTGATCTCCTGCACCATGCGGATCCCGGCGGTGCCGGGCTCGGTGGTCCCTTCGGCGGAAGGTCCGCCGCCGTTCTTCGTGTCGCCGGGGTTCTTGCCGCCGTCGTTCTTGCCGGCGTCGTTCTTGTCGCCGGTCAGCCGCCACACGGCGTACGTCCCGCCGCTGGCCCCCGCCAGCAGCCCGAGCCCGCCGAGCCCGAGCAGCACGTTCCGGCGGCTCGGGGCCGGGGTGTCGGTGACCGTGGGGGCCGTCCCCAGGTCCATGGTGGGTACGTCGCGTACGGCGGGTCCGTGCAGCAGCGCGCGCAGCCGGTCCGCGACGGTGAGGGCGTCGGGCCGGTCGCCCGGCTCCTTGGCCAGCAGCGAGTCCACCAGCTCCACGAGCGCGGGCGGCAGGTCGCCCCGTACGGCACCCAGGGCCGGGGGAGCTTCCTCCAGGTGCATCCGCATCAGCACCCAGGCCTGCTCGGTCCCGGCGAACGGCGGCGCGCCGGTCAGCAGCGCGTACAGCACGCACCCCAGGGCGTACAGGTCGCAGCTCCCGTCGACGTGCTCGCCCCGCCACTGCTCGGGGGCCATGTACGACGGCGTCCCGAACACCCGGCCCGTGACGGTGAGACCGCCCGTGGCGTCGGCGGTGCGGGCGATGCCGAAGTCGCAGATCTTGAGGCGGCCGTCGGCGAGGAGGAAGAGGTTCCCGGGCTTCAGGTCCCGGTGCACCACCTTCTGCGCGTGCGCGGCGGAAAGGGCCTCGGCCGTCTGGAGGGCGAGGTCGAGCACCTGGGGGAGGGGCAGGCCGACACCGGGGGTGCGGGCCAGCAGCCGGGAGAGGTCCTGCCCCTCCAGCAGCTCCATCACCATGAACAGCCGGTCGCCGTGGCGGCCGATGTCGTGGACGACGGTGATCCCGGGATGCTGGAGCCGCGCCCCGATGGACGCCTCGCGGCGGAACCGGCCGAGCAGCTCCTCGGACGCGTCGAACTCCAGCAGCACCTTCACGGCCACGGCCCGGTCCAGCTCGACGTCCTGGGCCCGCCACACCTCGCCGATCCCGCCCTGCCCGAGCCGCTCGACGAGCCGGTACCGCCCGGCCAGCTGTGCCCCCGGCTGCATCCCGCCCCCTGGCCGAAACGTCAACTACTGTGCGTGCAAGGGGTCATTGTGCCGCAAGGAAGCCGGTCCAGGCGGTGGGACCGAAGGTGAGGTGGGGGAGGGCGGTGTCCTTGGAGTCGCGGACGTGGATCGTGGTGGGGGTGGAGGCCACCTCGACGCAGTCGTCGCCTTCGCTGCTGTCGCTGTAGCTGCTCTTCTGCCAAGCGTGCGCCACTTCGACGCAGGAGTCGCCTTCGCTGCCGCTGCTGTAGCTGCTCTTGAACCAGACCAACCCGGGGTTGTGGATCATGTCTCTCCCAGCAGTTCTTCGACGAAGTCACGAGACTCCAGGGGTGTCAGCGCCTGGGCTCGGATCATGCCATAGCGGAGTTCGAGGATCCTGAGCTGCCTCGGATCCGAAACCGGCCGTCCGCCGAACGCGCCCTCCGAGCGGCCCACCGCAGTGCCGTCCATGAACTTCAGCACTTCGATTCCGCCGTCCATCCCGGCGTGCACTTCGCGGTCTGCCGGCATTACCTGGAACGACACGTGTCGCAGGCGACTCAGTTCCAGCAGACGTTCGAGTTGCCGCCTCCACGCCATTGTGCCTCCGATGGGACGCCTCAGGGACGCCTCTTCCTGGACGAAGGTGAGCGACGGGGCCGGCTTGCGATCGAAGACGGATCGGCGGGCCATGCGTGCGCTCACGTAGGTCTCGATCTCGTCCCGTACATAGGCGGGTTGCCGCATCTCAAAGAGGGCCCGAGCGTGATCCGGAGTCTGGAGCAGTCCGTGGATAACGTGGGTGCTGTACACCCCGATCTCCACGGCCTTCGCCTCCAGCTTGGCGAGGTCCCGCACCTTCTTGGGGTAGCGGACCTGCTCCGTGTCCTCCTTCATCGCAGAGATCTGCCCACCCGCCCGCAGGACTTCGTCCGCCCTGTCCAGGTACTCCGGGCGCGGGATCCGCTTGCCGCCCTCGACCTTGCGGACCTGGTCCTCGCCGTACCCGATCTCCACCCCGAAGGCGGCTGCCTTCATTCCCGCCTTTTCCCGCCAGGCCTTCAGCTGGCGGCCGAGCGCTGCCAGGACCGCGATCCCCTGCTCGTCCTCCGGGTCGACTTCCCAGCCCGCGTCTTCCGTCCCAACCGCCATGCGTGCCCCACCTCCGACGCACCGAATTTCCTCAACGCCCCATGCCCGAAAGGTTTTCAGGACAGCCCGGACAGCGCCGGACAAGCACCGGACAAACCCCGGACGCACCGGCGTTAACGCTTCTCACGGTAGCCATGCCGCCCCACGCTGGGTGACGTGACTACTCAAATCTGGTGCTCTGCACATCAGTTCGGCGTCCAGCTGCCCGCCACACCCCGTGGCGCCCGGCAGGCCCGGCAGCTCGCCGTCGAGAAGCTGCGGGCGTGGGGGCTGCCGACGGACGGGCCCGCGCTGATCGTGGCCGAGCTGGCGGCCAACGCCGTGACCCACGGGCGGGTGGCCGGGCGGGACTTCCTGGTGGTGCTCAGCCTGGGCGGCGACGTGCTGCGGATCGAGGTGGTGGACACGTGCCGGGACCGGATCCCGGTTCTCCGCGAAGCGGACGCCCGCGCGGAAGGGGGCCGGGGCCTGGCGGTGGTGGAGGCGCTCGCCGACCGGTGGGGGGTGGAGCAGGGGCCGCCGCCGCGCAAGGCGGTGTGGGCGGAGGTCGACCTGCCTACAGCCGGGACGCCAGCAGGATCGTGACCGGGACCGGGACCACCGCGATCCAGCCCGTCCAGCGACCGGCTCCGGCAAGGGCGGGGCGTCGGCGGAGCAGCCAGCCGGCGAGGGCGAGCAGCGGGGTGGCCGTCCAGGAAGCGAGCCAGAACACCTTCAGCACGGCCACCGCCTCGGGGTGGACCTGCTCGGCCATCCCGCCCAGGGCGCCGAAGACGAAGGCCACCGGGACCAGGGCCAGTGCCAGGGCCGTGGTCCACGCCAGTGCGGTGTTCTTGCTCTCGTGTCGCATGGCCCCAGCCAAGCCGCTGAGGGGGCGTCCCACCTGCGCCGCCGTACTCAGGATCCGCCGGTCCGCGTACTCATCCGGGACGTGGGCCACCGGGACCCGGCGACCCTCGACATCCTTTAAGTACCGGGGTAAAACCCACCAACCCACCCCCCCAACCCCCGCGCTCACTCGCTCGGGTGAACCGTGCCAACTGGGCTGGATTTCGGGGTGGTTGCCGGGCATATGCTCGCCGCACAACATCAGACATGAGACGGCCCCCGCCGGGACTGGCATCCCGGGCGAGGGCCTGACCAACGAGGAAGCAGTACCTTCCCAATGGCGTTCAAGAACCCTAGCGTGCGCACGCGCACGTCGTCCCGCGTTCGAGGCGGGTCCATTCCATCAGGTGTCATCCACGTCAACGTGCCGCACACCGGTCACTACGTGGTGATCGGCAACCACCTCGCCCAGCACCAGGCCCTGTCGCTGGTGGCGATCGGGCTCGCGGTGCACATCCAGTCGCTGGCCGCCGGTAGCGGGATCGGCATCAAGGCGCTCGCCGCCCGCTTCCCCGAGGGGGAGATCCGGATCGCCGCCGCGCTGCGGGAGCTGGAGGCGGCCGGATACCTGGAGCGGTCCTGCGTACGGACCCCCGAGGGCAGGCTCGCGACCCGGACGGTGTCCTACAACCAGCCGCGCGGCACCGTCCCGCCGGGGGACGACCCGCCGCCCCCACCGCCGGCCGACCTGGCCCCCGTACCGGAGCCGGAGCCCGCACCCGCTCCCCCTCCGGAGGCCCCCGCCCCCGAACCCGCCGCCAGGCAGGACGCGGCCGACCTGCTCGCCCGGCTGCGCGGGGACGACCCCCGGCTGCTGCTGGCCGAGCGGGACGTACGGCGCCTCGCGCCCGGGGTGGCCGCCTGGCTGGACCGGGGGGCCGAGCCGGAGGCCGTCCGGCACGCCCTGGCTGCGGATCTGCCGGCCGACATGCGCAGCCCGGCGGCGGTGATCGGGTACCGGCTGCGCGCGGGGATCCCGCCGCGCATGCCGACGGCCCCGCCGCCCGCCGTGAACGCCGCCCGGCGACCGGACCCGTGGCAGAACTGCGACGGCTGCGAACGCGCCTTCCGCGCCCCCGGACCGGGCCGCTGCCGCGACTGCCCTCCCGAAGGTCCGCTCGCCGCCTAGAGAAAACCAGTGGAGCCGCACTTCCGGGCGCCGTTACCCTCCTGCCGAACACGTCGTCGAGACAAGGGCGTTCCGTTGTACACCGTGTGAGACCCCCCGAGTGCTGATTCGTCGCGCGTCGCGCCTGTGCGCCGCGCTCCTTTCTGCTGCGGTCTTCTCACTGGAACCGGTGTACTTCTGTGCTCAATACCTGGGTGGTCGCTCCCACCTGCCTTCCTGCCGTCCTCCGCCGATGCCACTCGTGCGCGTCGGGGTCCTTCCGGGCGAACGGCAAGTTCCGCGTCAACGCCAACCACAAGCTCCTCGACGCCTGGCTGCTCGTCCTCTGCACCGGCTGTGGGGACACGGCCAAGCTCACGGTCCTGGAGCGGGCGCACGTGCGCTCCGTACGGCCCGAGCTGCTGGACCGGATGCACGACAACGACCCGGGCCTGGCCGCCGAGCTGCTCCAGGATCCGGTCCTGCGGCGCCGCAATCGCGTAGCCCTCGACTGGGACGGCGCCTGGCGCCTCGACACCGGGGGACCGGACCACCTGGACCGCGAGGTGATCGACGTCTCGGTGCGCTTCGCGGCGCGGATCCCGGTCCGGCCGGTGCGGCTGATCTCCGAGGGGTGCGGTCTTCCGCGGGCCGAGGTCGAGCGGCTGATCACGGCCGGGAAGCTCGTCTCGGCGGTCCGGCTGGGCGGGAAGCTCTCCGGGGACTTCAGCTTCTTGCTCAAGCGCTGATCCCTGCCGGGGAAACGGCAATGGCGAGGAGCTCATGAGCACCTCGCCATGATCAAGTTATAGCCCGACGGGGGTCTTGCCGCAAGGCCCCCGTCATGCTCCAGAATCCCCACTCGTAGCCATGACCTGGGGAAACGGGGAGCAGTTGAAGAAGAGCGACGCCATCGACGCCATCGACACGATCGACGTGGTCATCGCGGGCGGTGGGCCCACCGGCCTGATGCTGGCCGCCGAGCTGCGCCTCGCCGGGGTGCGGACGGTCGTGCTCGAACGGCTCACCGAGCCGGCCGGGCAGTCCCGCGGGCGCGGGATGCAGGTGCGCAGCGTCGAGATGCTGGACCAGCGGGGGCTGCTGGACCGGTTCCTCGAGGTCAGCGAGCCGTACCGGACCGCCGACTTCGGCGGACTGCTCAAGCTCCGGCCGGAGCTGATGGACACCGCGCACCCGTACGGCCTCGCCACCCCGCAGACCGTCACCGAACGGCTGCTGACCGAGCGGGCGGTGGAGCTGGGCGCCGAGGTCCGGCGCGGCTGCGAGGTCGTGGGGCTGGGGCAGGACGCCGACGGGGTGGACGTCGAGCTGTCCGACGGGACGCGGCTGCGGGCGCGTTACCTCGTCGGCTGCGACGGGGGCCGCAGCACGGTGCGCAAGCTGCTCGGCGTCGGCTTCCCGGGGGAGCCAGCCAAGGTCGAGACGCTGCTCGGGGACATGGAGTTGGCCGAGGATCCGGAGACGGTGGCCGCCGTGACGGCAAAGGTGCGCAAGGTCCACGTCCGGTTCGGGATCATCCCCATGGGGGAAGGCGTCTACCGGGTGATCGTCCCCGCCGACGGGGTGGCGGAGGACCGTACGGCCGAGACGACCCTCGACGAGGTCAAGGAGCGGTTGCGGGCCCACGCGGGCACCGACTTCGGGGCGCATTCGCCGCGTTGGCTGTCCCGGGTCGGCGACGCCACCCGGCAGGCCGAGCGCTACCGGGTGGGGCGGGTGCTGCTGGCGGGCGACGCGGCGCACGTCCATCCGCCGACGGGCGGCCAGGGGCTCAGCCTCGGCGTCCAGGACGCGTTCAACCTCGGCTGGAAGCTCGCCGCCGAGGTGGGCGGCCGGGCCCCGGCCGGGCTGCTCGACACGTACGAGGCCGAACGGCATCCGGTGGGCGCGGCCGTCATCGCCAACACCCGGGCGCAGACCGCGCTGCTGGAGAACACCGCCGGGGCGGTGGCGCTGCGGGAGCTGTTCTCGAAGCTGCTGGACTTCGAGGAGGTCAACCGGTACGTGACCGAGCTGACCTCCGCGGTCGGCGTACGCTACGACCTCGGCGACGGCGACGGCCACGAGCTGCTGGGCCGCCGGATGCGGGACGTCACCCTCGGGACGGGGCGGCGGCTGTACGAGCTGATGCGCGGCGGCCGGGGCCTGCTCCTCGACCGGACCGGCGGGCTGTCGGTGGCGGGCTGGGAGGACCGGGTCGACCACGTCGCCGACTCCGGGGCGGAGCGGGGCGCTCCGTCGGTGCTGCTGCGCCCGGACGGCTACGTGGCCTGGGCGGGCGAGGACCCGGCCGGACTCCTCGCCCCCCTGTCCCGGTGGTTCGGCGACCCGGTCAGCTGATCCCCTCGTACGCCAGGGAGCGCCAGATCCGCTGGGCCCAGACCAGGCCGTCGGGGTCCTGGTGGCTGCAGGAGATCCCGGCACCGCTGCCGGAGGGGTGCAGGGTGAACCCGTACAGCTCGTGGCGCGGGCGGCCGCTGTCCTGCGGGGTCAGCCAGAACGCGTACCGCAGGCCGCCGCCGGGCAGTTCCTCGCGCAGCCGCTGGGCGGGCCGGGTGTCGGGGGCGCCCGACAGCAGGGCGGCGAGGAAGTCCGCCGGGGCGCGGCCCGGGACGTCGTCGCGCTTGAGGCTGACGGCCGCGCTGCGGGTCGGGCCGGTGAAGCGGTCGTAGCCGTCGGCGAAGGACGCGGTGAGCCCGGCGGTGCGGACCACCGACCAGCCGTCGCCGAGGTCGGTGCGCACGTCGACCGGGAGCGGGGACGGGAAGCGGCTGAGGACCTCGTCCCGGTCCCAGACCTCCGTCAGGACGCGGGCGGCCACGGGGTGGCGTACGCCGGTGACGACGGGCAGCTCGTCCGGGTCGGCGACGCGGGCGGTGACCTCGGCGCCGAACAGGGCCTCGGCCCAGGGCTGGATCCGGTTGGCGAACGTGCCCGTGAAGGCGAACTCCGCGTACCCGGGCTCCTCCCACAGCTCGTGGGCCCGCCGCAGGGTCGCGTCGTCGACCTGCACCCAGGCGCCGAGGACGAGTTCGGTGTCCCGGCTCAGCCGGACGGGCAGCAGGCAGCGGATGAAGGAGCCGGCCCCGTCCACCCGGAGCAGGGCGCGGACGCCCAGTCGGTGCAGGGCCTCCTCGGGGAGCCCGAAGGCGGCTTCGGGGAGGTTGAAGCCGAAGTCGAGGCGCTGCCCGTCCGGGAGCGCGTCACCGCAGCAGGAGCAGGTGGGGAGGTGCGTCGTCACCCGGGCACCCTACGGGGGCCGGGCGACGACGCTGCGCGGGGTGGGGGCGGGGCTCGGTCAGTCGGTGCAGTACCGGTTGAGCGCGGCGCCGAAGGCGGCGCTGTAGGCGGCCTTGTAGGCCTCCTCCGCCTTCTTCTTGGCCTCGTTGTCGGCGGTCAGGCCCTGGAGGTTCTTCACCTTGGGCTCGGGCTTCGCGTCGCACACGCCGGCCTGGGCGAGCTCCTTGCCGTCGGTGAAGCCCTCACGGGTGCCGCGCTTGCGCTCGCTGTCGATGAAGTTCTGGTTGACCGCGTCCTGCGCTGCCTGGCCGGACAGGCAGGTCGCCGAGGCCCCGTTCTGCTGGGAGACGGTGTACTTGCCGGCGGGCAGGTCTGCCGCGGTGAGCTTGCCGTCGATGCCGACGGTGACGAGCGCTCCGCCGTCGCCGTCGGTCTGGTCGACCGTGGCCTTGCCCTTGGCCTTGTCGAACCCTTGCCCGGTGACGATCACTTTGGTCGCGTCTCCGGCCTTGGGCTCGACGAAGCACTGGGCCGTGGGGGCGGCGTGCGGGGTGGCGTGCGGGGTTGCGGCCCAGGCGGCGGTCACCGGCCCGAGGGCGAGCGAACAGGCCGCGAGGGGGATGACGAGGGCGGTACGGGTGCGCTGGTTCATGTCGTTCCTCACCTGTGGGGCGGGAGCCGCGAGGTGGGCCGCGCCGCGGGGGACGACGCCGGGCGGCGGTACGCGGCCCACGCGGGCCGGAGCGGTACACGGGGGCGAGCGCGCGGCGCGCGAGGTTCGGCCCCGGAGGCAGTCCGTTCCTTCCATGTAACCCCTCGCCCCCGGGGGTGTCGACCGGAAGTCGCGGGCCGGGCCGACCCGTCGGTCTGTCACGGTCCTGCCACAGGGGGAGTTGAATGTGTTCAAAACCTGGGGGCGCGGGCCTACGCTGACGGCTCCGCAACAGGGGAGGGACTCATGTCCGACAACGCCGCCAACGCCGGCGACGCCGAGGAGGCGAAGGCGGCCGGGCCCGCCCAGGCCCCACAGCCCGCCCAGCCGCCGGCCCCGCAGACCGCCCAGGCCCCGGCGCCCGTGGCCCCCGCCGGTCAGACGCCCCCGCCTGCCGCTCAGGCTCCGCCGGCGGCCGCCGCCCGGGCGTCGGCGTCTGCCGGTCAGGCTCCGGCGCCTGCCGGTGAGGCTCCGGCAACTGCCGGCCAGATGTCGGCTTCGGCCGCTCAGGCTCCCGGGTCTGCCGGCCAGGCTCCGGCGGCCGCCGCCCCGGCTCCGGCACCTGCCGCCCGGGCGTCGGCGTCTGCCGGTCAGGCTCCGGCGCCTGCCGGTGAGGTTCCGGCAACCGCCGGCCAGATGTCGGCGCCTGCCGCCCAGGCCCCCGGGGCTGCCGCCCAGGCTCTGGCGGCCGCCAACCCGGCTCCGGCGTCTGCCGGCCCGGCTCACGGGTCTGGGGGGCACGGCGCGGCACCCACTGCCCAGGCTCCGGCGGCCGCCGGCCCGGTTCCCGTGGCGCCGATCGCGCCCGGGTTTGCCGGGCACGACCCGGCCGCCTGGCACTTCTGGCAGATGGAACAGCTCCGGCTGCGCCAGCAGCAGGCCCGGGAGGAGGCCGCCGCGCGGGCCGCGAACTCCATGTGGCGCCGGATCCGGCCCGCCGAGGCCGCGCCGATCCACACCGCCACCCTCGTCGCCGTGCTCGCCGCCGGCCTCACCACCGCCGTCGTCCTCGGCGACGGCATGGGCCCCGGCCTGCTGCTCGCGGTGCTGCCCGCCATGGTCGCCGCGTACGCCGCCGCCCGCGCCGCCGGGCGCAAGGCCCGCCCCTGGAGCCTGCTGTGGGCGGCCGGCTGCGTGGCGCTGCTCGCCGTTCCGGCGCTGCGGGACTCCGCCTGGCCCTCCACCCTGGCGATCCTCGGCGCCGTACTGCTGGCCGCGCTGACCCTCCACGGAACCCGCAGCTGGCCCGGCGTCCTGCTCGCCCCGCTCGGCTTCCTCGACAGCGCCGTCACCGGCGTCGGCTGGGCCTGGGCCGGACTGCGCTCGCGCGGCGGCGGGGCGGGCCGTGAGCGCTGGCTGTCCGTGGTCAAGGCGGCGCTGGTCGCGGCGGCCCTGCTGCTCGTGTTCGGGGGTCTGTTCGCCTCCGCCGACGCGGCCTTCGCGGACCTGCTCGGCGGCCTGCTGCCCGACGTGTCCGTCGGGGAGGGCCCGTTCAGGTTCCTTCTCTTCCTGCTCGGCGCGGTCCTGGCCCTCGCCGCCGCCCGCACGGCCGCCGCCCCGCACCGCTGGGACCGGGTCAAGCCCCGCCAGTGGAAGGCGCGTTCGCGGGTGGAGTGGAGCCTGCCGCTGATCGTGCTGAACCTGCTCTTCGCCGGGTTCAACGCGGTGCAGCTGGCGGTGCTGTTCGGCGGCTACGACAAGGTGCTGGAGAGCACGGGCCTCACGTACGCCGAGTACGCGCGCCAGGGCTTCTGGCAGCTGCTCTGGGCCACGGTGTTCGTCCTCGCGGTCATCGCGCTCGCACTGCGCTGGGCCCCGCGCGGCGGGGCCGGCGACCGGCGCCTGGTCCGCTCGGTGCTGGGGACGCTGTGCCTGCTGACCCTGGTGGTGGTCGCGTCGGCGGTGCGGCGCATGGACCTGTACGTGGACGCGTACGGACTGACGCGGCTGCGGCTGTCGGTGGTCACCATGGAGCTGTGGCTGGGCCTGGTCATCGTGCTGCTGATGGCGGCCGGGGTCGCGGGCGGCCGGTGGCTGGCCCGCGCGGTGGTCGCCGGCGCGGCGGCGACGGTGCTGGCCTTCGGGCTGGCCTCACCGGACGGGATCATCGCCGAGTACAACGTGACCCGCTACCAGCAGGACAACAAGCTCGACCTCGCCTACCTCCGCGACCTCTCCTCGGACGCCGCCCCCTACCTGGACCGCCTCCCCGAACCCCGCCGCTCCTGCGCCCTGATGGGCATCGAGGCCGACCTGCGGCACGCCTCCGACGCCCCCTGGTACGCGACGAGCCTCGGCGAACACCGCGCCCGCCGGATCCTGCGCGAGCGCCCGCTGACGGCGACGGTCGCGGAATGCCGCCGCTTGGGCGCGTTCGCGAGCCGGGTGGAGTAGCGGAATCCGGGGCGGAGTGGCCGTGAGCATGCCATCCTGACGGCCCGCCATCCGGCCATCCGGCCGCTTCGCCCCAGGAGTACCCCCACCGTGCGGATATCCCGGCTCCTCGCCCCCGTCGCCGCCCTCGGCGTCCTCGCCCTCACCGGCTGCGGAGGCGCCGCGCAGTCCGCCCCGAAGGCCAACACGGCGGCAACGGCCGCCCCTTCACCGACCACCACCCCGACGGCCGCGCCCTCCACAGCTGCCCCGTCCATGCCGGACCTGACGGGCCGCACCGCCCAGGCATCCCGGGAGGCGCTCGCGGCCCTGTCCGTGTCGGTCACGCGCATCACCATCACGGCCCTGCACACGGACGTCGTCCTCCCCGACGCGCACGACACCTGGTACGTGTGCACCACCACCCCGAAGGCGGCCGATCCCCTCCCGCCCACCGCCGACGTCACCCTCAACCTGGCGTCGAAGCAGGCGGACTGCTCGGTGAGCCACCACGGCTACCTGGACGAGAAGAACGACCCGTCCCACACCCCGCCGCCCACCACCGAGGCCCCGGCCCCGTCGAAGACCAAGCCGTCCACGACGACGGGCGGCAGCACATCGGGCTCCATGACCGCCTGCCCGGACGGCAAGAGCGGCTACGCCTGCACCTCCAACGGCCACCCGGTGGTGGACGGCCAGTTCTGCCCGAACGCCGACCGCGGCCGCACGGCCCGCGCCACGAACGGCACCACGGTCACCTGCTCCTACGACCCGAGCATCAAGCCGTACCGCTGGCAGTAGCCTCCCGCTCCTTGAGCGCCTCCCCGACGGCCCGCCGCACGGCGGGCGCCGGATCGGCCGCGAGCCGCCGCAATGCCTCCTCGGCCGCCGCATCGCCGGCCCACCCATAGGCGAGCGCCCCGGCGGCCGTCTCACGGACGTCGGCATCCCGGTCGGTCACTAGCCGGAGGACGGCGGCCAGGGCGATCGGGTCGCCCGACCAGCCCTCCGCCAGCGAGCTGGTGACGTACAGCCGACAGGCCCTGTCGGCCAGCAGCTCCACGACACGGTCACGCGACTCGGGGTCGCCGGGCCAGCCCTCCGCGAGGGCGTCAGCAGCCCATGCCCTGACCTCGTCACTCACGTCGTGCGTCAGCTCCAGGACGGCGCCCCGGGCGGTGGGGTCGTCGGGCCAGCCGGCGGCCAGCGCATCGGCCGAGAGCCGACGGACGAGCATGTCCGGGTCGTCGGTCAACTGCAGTACGGCGTCACGGCCTGTGGGATCTCCGGCCCACCCCCTCGCAAGCGCGTGGGCGGTCCGCTGCCGGACGGCCCCATCGGTGTCATCGAGCAACCTGGAGAGCGCCCTCAGGGCTGTGGGATCACCAGGCCAGCCTTTCGCCAGTGCCAAGCCGGCCTGCTGGCGGACATCCGCATCGCCGTCGTCCGCCAGTCGCAGGACCACGCTGCGTGCCGTGGCGTCCGGGGCCCAGCCCTCGGCAAGGGCGGTCGCGACGGCCTCGCGAACCGGCGGGCTGGAGTCGTCAGCGAGCAGGATGATTGTGTCCAGGGCGCTTCGGATCCCTCCCCAGCCGATGCCGAGGGCCTGGGTGGCGGATCGCCGGACGTCCGCACTCGGATCGTGTACCAGCCGCAGCAACGCCGCCCCGCTCGCGAGGTCTCGTGGCCAGCCCTGGCCCAGGGCGTCGGCGACGCCCTGGCGCACGTCCGCGCTTTGGTCGAAGCTCAGATCCAGCAGGGCGGCCAACGCCTCAGGGGTCCCCGGCCAGCCGTCGGCCAGCGCCTCCGCTGTCGAACGGCGGACAATCGGGTCGCCATCAGCTGTGAGGTGGATCGCGGCTTCTCGCGCGAAGGGGTCACCGGCCCAGCCCCTTGCGAGAGAGGCGGCCGCCTGGCGGCGGACATCTGCGCTCTCATCGCGGACGAGTTGGACCAGGGCATGCCGGCTCGTCTGGTCGTTCGGCCAACCGGTGGCGAGCGAGCCGAGTGCGTCCTCGCGTACCTTCGGGCTGGGGTCCCGCGCCAGCTGCAGAAGCATGTGCCGGGCTTCCTCGTCGCTGCTCCAGCCCCTGTGGAGCGCGTGGGCGGCAGCCTGGCGAACCTCTGCCTCCCCGTCGCGGGCCAGTTGCAGGACCAACGTCTTGGCGGCGGGATCTTCGTTTCGGACGGTCACGAGGGCATGGGCGGCGGCTGTGCGTACGTCCGCGTCCCTGTCGGAGGCCGCCGCTCGTACGGCGCGCAGGGTCATGGGTTCCCCGGCCCAGCCCGAGGCCAGCGCACGGATGGCCCGGCGGCGGACATCCACGTCCCCGTCCGCCGTGAGCCGCCGAAGGGTCTCGCATGCCGACTGCTCGCCGGGCCATCCGTCCGAGAGCGCCTTCGGAACCGCCTCGCGGACGGATGGCTCCCGGGCGTCCGCGAAGAGGAGAACGGTGCCCAGAGCGGTAGGATCCCCGGGCCATCCTCGGGAGAGTGCCATCACCACGCTCTTGTGGACCTCCGGACTCAGATCCGAGGCTCGTTGCAGGATGGTGTCACGGGCGACGGGGTCGCCACTCCATCCGCCGCTCAGGGCATGGACGGCGGACTGCCGAACGCGGGCGTCGGTGTCGCGGGCCATCCGCAGCAGTGCGTCCCGGGCGACCGGGTCGCCGGCCCACCCGTCTGCCATTCCCTCGCCCGCATATCTCCTGACCGTGGGGTCCGGATCGGCGGCCAGACGGATGACGGCCTCCCTGGCGGCCTCGCTGTGACGCCAGCTGCTGGCGAGCGCGTCGATGACCGAGTGGCGCGCTTCGGGGTCGTTGAGGCGGGTCGAAGCCAGGAGGACGTCCAACTCGCCATCGCGATCCAGGAAGCCGTCCTGGTCCACGAAGGTCCTGCGCAGCGCACGGACGGACTCCTCCTCACGGGTGTTGACCTCGTGCGCCTTCGTCAGTGCGGCGGCGATGTCGTCCAGGGCGGGCTGGGCGAACAGGTCGGCCGGCGGCATCGGGGTGGGCGGGCCGCCCGGGGGGTGGGGGGTGAAGGCGAGTTCTGAGATGTCCGGGTGCTGGGAGAGGCGTTGGAGGTCGGCGCGGGCGCGGTCCCAGAGCTGTTCGAGGGTGAGCCTGCGGGCGATGACGCGGTCCGCTTCCTGTTGTGCCGTCGTCTTGTACGTCTCCGCCTGGCGGGTCTCGTCGCGTAGCCGGGCGAGTTCGCTTGCGTCGGCGGCCCGGAGGGCGCGGACGTCGTTCCCGGCGATGATCTCGCGCAGCGCGCCGGTGATCTGGAACAGGGTCAGGAGCAGGAACTCCGCGTCGCGCAGGGCGTAGCGCAGGCGGGTCTCGGTGCCGGTGGCCTCGGCCAGGTCGCGCTGGACCAGGGCCAGGTCCCGCTGCGTGAGCGCGAGGTCCCGTTGGTGGCGGAGGGAGGCGGCGTCGTTCTCGTCGGACGCCGGCCGAGGTGGGGCCATGGCCGCCCGGAGCAGGGAACGGGCCTCCTCGCAGCGGCGGGCGTGTTCCTGCTGGGTCAGGCGGGCGGCCTTGTTGGCGATGCGCAGGAACTGGAGGGTGAACTCCAGTGGCGGACTGGGCTTCGCCTGGGCGCTGTAGATGCGGTCGATGTGGGACTTGGAGCACTTCATCTCGCCGATGTGGCGGTCCGGTTCCCGTACGGCCGCCTCCCTGAAGGCCTGCTCGACGTCGCGCGGGCCCATGCCGGCCTCGGCGGCCTGGGTGCGCAGGAAGGCCCCGTAGCGCTGCCACGCCCCCGTGTCGGACCCCATGTTCCCCCTCGTTGTCCCTGGGCGGATCCGATGGTCCCCGGCCCGGGCGGATCCCCGCTGGTGGCGGCGGCCCGCCGTCCCAGGGCGTCCCTGCCCGGGTGGGGACCCGGCGCAAACGGGCGAGGGTCTCCTCAGGCCCCCGTCCGGGGGATCGGGTGAAGGAGGTTGGGATGGCCGTGGTGCAGGAACTGCTGCTCGCCGCCGTGCCGGAGGCGGTCGGTGGGGTGGTGGCCGCCGTCGTCGTCGGTGGTGCCGTGTGGGTGTGGCGGCGGGTGGCCGGGAAGGGTCAGGCGCGGGAGTAGGAGCCGATGCCGACCAGGCAGTAGACGTACTCGTTGATGACGCTGCCGTTGAGGGTGTACTGGTACGAGAAGCCGTACTCGGTACGGGGGTTGGCGTCGCAGCGGCTCATGTCGTGGGTGCCCGGGAAGCGCTGGATGACGCGGTAGTGCGCGTCGGAGGCCGAGCAGGAGACCTCCTTGACGCCGTGGACCGTCTGGGCGGTGGTGGAGTCCGGGAGCTGGCCGTTGAGGCAGGTCCCCGTGTCGAAGGGGCTCGGGGGCGCCTCCGTGGTGGGCGGCGGGGCCGGTGCGGGGTCGTATGTGGGAGGGGTGTACGTCGGCGGGGTGTAGGTCGGCGGGCGGTACGTGGGCGGGGTGTAGGTGGGAGGGCTGTACGTCGGCGGGGTGTACCGGGTGTAGGTCGGGCTCGCGGAGGCCGTGGGGGTCGAGTCGTCGTCGGAGTTGGCGATGACGAGGCTGACGACCACCGCCACCACCGCCAACGCCGCCAGGCAGCCCAGCGCCCCGCTCTTGCCCGACGGGGCCGGCTGCGGCGCGGCCGGGGGCGGGGCCGGCGGGCCCGACACGCGGATGCGCAGGAGGACTTCGGTGTCGCCGACGCGGGCCCGGACGAGGTCGCCGTTGCGGGCCGGGGGTATGCGCAGGCGCTGGGGGCCGGTCGGCAGGGGGACGGATACGAGCACCCCTTCGGCGGCCTGGGCGGGAGTGAGCGTCAACTCGATTTCCTGGGAAGGCGACACCGGCTGCTCCTAGGGGTGGGGGGTGGGCCCAGCGGGATTCTCCCCTTTCGGCGCCGGCTGACGCAGGCGTTCCGGGCATGCGGGGCCGGCGTGTGCGCGCCGTCGACGGGGTGTGGAGCCGGCGGGGAGATGGTGTACGGGGGGTGGTCCCCGGCGTGGGGGCGTGCGTACATTACCGCCGGTAACAGCGGGATGACCGAGGAGAACGCCGTGGACGCAGGCCAGCCGAAGCCCGTCAATGCCGTCAATGCCGTCGAGCCCGTCGAGCCCGTCAAGACGATCGTCGGCGGCGTGGTGCGCGAGGTGTCCGTGCCGGCGCTCGTCGGGCCGGCGGCCGGCGGCTCCCTCGGGGACATACCGTTCCAGAACGCCCGCGAGGCCCCCCGCGAGGCCGTCCTCGCCCGCAAGGAGCGCGACGGCACCTGGCGCGACGTCACCGCCGCCGAGTTCGCGCGCGAGGTCCTCGCCGTCGCCAAGGGGCTCATCGCCGAAGGGCTCGCCGAGGGCGACCGCCTCGCCATCATGGCCCGGACCACCTACGAGTGGACCCTGCTCGACTTCGCCGGATGGGCCGCGGGCCTGGTGACCGTACCCATCTACCCGACCTCCTCCGCCGTCCAGGCCCGCTGGATCATCCACGACTCCGGAGCCGTGGCCTGCGCCGTCGAGGACACCGTCCAGGCCCGCCTGATCAGCGCCGAGCGCGCCAACCTCCCCGGGCTCGCGCACCTGTGGGAGTTCGACACGGGCGCGCTGGCCCGGCTCGTCAAGGCCGGCGAGCACCTGCCCGACGCGATCGTGCACGCGCGCAGGGCCGCCCGTACGCCCGGATCCGTCGCCACGCTCGTCTACACCTCCGGCACCACCGGCACCCCCAAGGGCTGCGTGCTGACCCACGGCAACTTCCAGGCCGAGGTCGACAACGCGGTCGAGCTGCTGCACCCCGTCTTCCGCTCCGCCAGCAAGGACCCCGCCTCCACCCTGCTGTTCCTGCCGCTCTCGCACGTCTTCGGGCGGATGGTCGCCGTCGGCTGCCTGCGCGCCCGGGTCAAACTGGGCCACGCGCCGAGCATCGCCACCGAGGAACTGCTCGCCGACCTCGCCGGCTTCCGGCCGACCTTCCTGCTCGCCATCCCCTACGTCCTGGAGAAGGTCTACAACACCGCCCGCGCCACCGCCGAGAAGACGGGCCGGGCCGCCTCCTTCGACCGCGCCGCGCGGATCGCCCAGCGGTACGGGGAGACGGTGGAGGGGAAGACGCCCGGGATGGGCCTGCGGGCCGCCCGCGCCCTGTACGACCCGCTCGTCTACCGCCGCATCCGGGCCGCCCTCGGCGGCAGGGTCCGCTACGTCCTCAGCGGCGGCTCCCCCCTCGGCCGGCGCCTCGCCGCCTTCTACACCGGCGCGGGGATCGACGTATTCGAGGGCTACGGACTGACGGAGACGACGGCGGCCTCGACCGTCACCCCGCCCCAGCGCCCCCGCCTCGGCACCGTCGGCTGGCCGCTGCCGGGGACGGCGGTGCGCATCGCCGACGACGGGGAGGTGCTGCTGCGCGGCCGGCACGTCTTCGCCGGGTACTGGAACGTCGCCGCCCACCCGCCGGGGGAGTGGCTGGCCACCGGGGACATCGGCGAACTCGACGCCGACGGGTACCTGACCATCACCGGCCGCAAAAAGGACCTGATCATCACCTCCGGCGGCAAGAACGTCGCCCCCGCGCCCCTGGAGGACTGGCTGCGCGCCCACCCGCTGGTCGGCCAGTGCCTGGTGATCGGCGACAACCGCCCCTACATCGCGGCCCTCGTCACCCTGGAGCCGGACGGCCTCGCGCACTGGCGGCAGATGCACAAGAAGCAGGGCGTGCCGGTCCGCGAGCTGGTCACCGACCCGGAGCTGCTGGCGGAGCTCCAGCGGGCGGTGGACGAGGCGAACAAGCTGGTGTCGCGGGCCGAGTCCATCCGCCGCTTCACCGTCCTCCCGGGGGAGTTCTCCGAGGAACGCGGCCACCTGACCCCCTCGCTGAAACTCAGGCGCGGCGCCATCGCCCGGGACTACGAGAGGGAGATCGACGAGCTGTACCGGGCGCCCCGCACCGCCTGAGAGGTACGCCGTCCAGGGCGGGCGGCCCGAGGGGCGGGGGCGGCGGGGCCCGCTTATGGTGAGCTGGGCCGACCGGTCCGGGGGGCGACCCGAGGAGGGCGCATGCCCCGTCCCCGTCCCCGTACCCGTCCGCGTCTGCGTACGGCCACCGGAAGCGCCTGCGCGGCCTCCGCGGTGGTGCTGGCCGCCTCCCTCACCGCCGCCCCGGCGGCCCCCGCCGCCCCCTCGGTCACCCCGGCGGCGACCCCTGCGCCCCTGCACTGGGGGGACTGCCCCCTCGAACGCGTGCCCGCGGAGATGCGGTGCGCGGAGGTGACCGTCCCCCTCGACCCCGCCCACCCCGCCAAGGGCACCACCCGAATAGCCGTGGCCCGCCTCCCCGCCACCGCCCCCGGCCGACGGCCCCTCGGCTCGCTCCTGCTGAACTTCGGCGGCCCCGGCGGCCCCGGCATAGCCTCCCTCGCCGCCGACCCCAAGCCCTTCGCGAAGCTCGGCGAACGCTACGACCTCGTCGCCTTCGACCCCCGCGGCGTCGGCCTCAGCACCCCCGTCTCCTGCGGCGGCTCCCAGGAGACCGGCGACGAGGTGCCCGGCGACGCCGCCTCCCAGCTGGCCGCCCTCCGCGCCGTCGCCGAGCGGTGCGCCCTGCACTCCGGGCCGGTGCTCCCGTACATCGGCACCGTCAACGTCTCCCGCGACATGGACCGCATCCGCGAGGCCCTCGGCGACGAGAAGCTCAACTACCTCGGCTTCTCCTACGGCACCCGGCTCGGCGCCGTCTACGCCGCCCAGTTCCCCCGGCGGACCGGCCGGATGGTCCTCGACGGGGTCGACACCCTCACCGAACCGCTCACCGAGCAGGCCCTCGTCTCCGCCCGCGGCCAGCAGCGGGCCCTGGAGAACTTCCTCAGCTGGTGCGCCCACCAGTACGACTGCGTCTACGGCACCAACACCCGTACCGCCCGCGAGAAGGTCGAGGCCCTCGTAGAACGGCTCGACGAACACCCCCTGGTCGGGCACGACGGCTCCCACTTCACCGGCCAGGACGCGGTGGGGGCCATCGGGTCCGCCCTGTACTCCCGGAGCCTGTGGCCCGACCTCGCCCAGGCCCTCGCCCGCGTCGAGCGCGACCGCGACCCGGTCCCGCTGATGGAACTCGGCGGCCCGGACGAACCGCCGCCCCCCGACGGCCCGACCCGGATCCCCGACGACAACGCCGCGGCCGCCCTCACCGCCGTCAACTGCGCCGACGACCCCGACCGGAGCAACGACAAGGCCAGTCCGGAGGCCGTCGAGCAGGAGATCCGCGACCTGCGCGACGAGTTCCACCGCACCTCCCCCGTGTTCGGGCCGGGCCAGCTGATGACCGTGCTCTCCTGCTACGGCCGCCCCGCCGGCACCGACTTCATCCGCCGCATCGATCACCCGGGCGCGCCCCGGATGCTCCTCGTCGGCACGCGCGGCGACCCGGCGACCCCGTACGAGTGGACCGAGGAGACGGCCCGCCGGCTCGGCTCGGCGGTGATCATCGACCACAAGGGCGACGGACACACCGGCTACGGCTCCTCCGCCTGCGTACGCGGCTACGTCGACGAGTTCCTCATCGCGGGGAAGCTGCCTGGCGGGACGCGCTCCTGCCCCGCCGGGGAGTGAACCGCCGGGGAGTGAACCGGCTGGGCTTGAACCGGCGGGCCGGGCGGCGGCTCAGGCCCTAGCAGTCGGGGCGGGTGGCGCGGCCCGCGAAGCGGTCCGCCAGCCAGTTCCCGACCGCCGGGGAGTGCGTGATCACCCCGCTGACGTGCTCACCGAGCACGATCGTGTCGAACTGGACGTCCGCACCCCGCGCGCACCACTCCGCGCGCAGCTGCCGCCCCACCGCGTACGGGATCAGCTCGTCGCCGAGCGCGTGGTACTGGAGCACCGGCGCCGCCGGGGCGGTCCGGCCCAGCCGGCTCTGGTTCAGGCGGGCCTGCCAGTCGGGCTGCGCGAGCGGGTCGCGGGTGGTCAGGTCGGAGATCCGCTTGAAGGAGCCGGCGACGGCGTCGACCGCCACGCAGTTCTCCTTCATCCCGGCCACCAGCGCCCGGCCCGCCGGGTTGAGGTACGAGTCGAGCCCCAGCTCGGGGAAGGCCGCGTCCTGGCCGGCCGCGGCCATGAAGATCAGGCCGGAGCCGTAGGAGCCGTTGTTGGAGGCGGCCACCTTCAGCAGGTCGGCGGGGACACCGCCGGTCGCCGTCCCCTTCACCTTCAGCTCGGGGGCGTACGAGCCCTGCAGCTCGGCGGCCCAGCTGCTGGCCTGGCCGCCCTGGGAGTAGCCGACGATGCCGACCGGGGTGTCGGCGGACAGGCCCGTCCCGGGCAGCCGGATCGCGGCGCGGGCGGCGTCGAGCATGGCGTGGCCGGCCGAGGGGCCCACCGTGTAGGTGTGGACGCCGGGGGTGCCGAGGCCCTCGTAGTCGGTGACGACGACGGCCCAGCCGCGCTGGGTGTACTGCTGGATGAGGTTGGCCTCCATGGCGGTGCCGTTCGGCAGGTTCGCGCTCGGCGCGCAGGAGTCGCCCAGGCCCACCGTCCCGACGGCGTACGTGATCAGCGGGCGCGGGCCGGTGCGGCCGTCCTGCGGGACGATGACGGTGCCCGAGACCACGTTCGGGGCGCCGTCGGCGGTGGTCGAGCGGTAGTGGACCTTCCAGGCCCTGGTGCCGGTCGGCTGGCCGGGCAGCGGGTGGAAGGCGGAGGGCGCGCTGCCGACGACGTCGCCGGGGCGGCCACCGTCGGCCGCGGCCTCCTCGGCGGTGGCGGCGGGGACCTGGGCGAGGAAGCCGAGGGCGGCCACGGCGGCGGCCAGGACCGTGCTGCTGCTGCGCATGCGCATGGGGGGTCTCCCAAAGGGCGTGGGGGTGGGGGCAGGTGAGGCGAAGGTAGTGACCGACCGGTCGGCATGTCGCTGACCGGAAAGCTCACCTTTCCTGACCCGCCCTCCCACCCCACCCCGCCCCGCCGCTCGGCCCCAGGTCTCGCCGGGCCGGGACACCGGCCGGGCCGGGGCGGCCGTGCGGCCGTCAGCCGCCGGAGGTGGTTCGGTACGTGCCCGGGGTCGTTCCCGTCCAGCGGCGGAACGCGCGGTGGAAGGCGGTGTCCTCCGAGAAGCCCAGGCGGGCGGCGAGTTCCGCGATCGGTTCGCCGCCCTCGGCCAGGCCCGCTATCGCCGCGTCCCGCCGCACGTCGTCCTTGAGCTGCTGGAAGGAGGTTCCCTCCTGCCGCAGCCGGCGCCGCAGCGTCGCCGGGGACACCGCCAGCCGCGCCGCCACCTCGCCCAGCTCGGGCAGCCGCGGCGAGCCGCACAGCCGCCGGGTCAGGGTCCGGCGGACCTGCTCGGCGACCGTGGTCCCGTACTCGGGGCGCGACAGCAGGTCGAAGGGGGCCCGGCGCAGCATCGCGTCGAGCGCGGCCTCGTCCCGTACCAGCGGCGCGGTCAGCCAGCGCGCGTCGAACACGGCCTCCGTGCGGCCGGCCCCGAAGCGCACCGGACAGTCGAAGAGGGCGTCGTACTCGTCCCGGTGCGGCGGCGGGGGATAGGCGAACGCGGCCTGGACCAGGGGGATCCGCCGTCCGACCAGCCAGCTGCACAGCCGGTGCCAGATCGCGAGGACGCACTCCGTCAGGAACCGCTCCTCGTCCCCGTCGAAGTCGTTGCGGACGGTGAACCGGGCCTCCCCGCCCCCGGTCTCCAGGGCCAGCTCCGGGCCGCCCGGGAACAGCCCGTAGAACGCCGCCGCCCGCTCCACGGCCGCGCCCAGGTCCCGGCAGCCCAGACAGGCGTGGCACATCATCGCGAAGGTCCCCGGCCGGCTCGGCACGGCCGACAGCCCGAGGAACTCGTCCTGGGTGGTCCGGTACAGGGCCCGGAAGAGCCGTGCGAACTGCGCGGGCGTGACCCGCGCCCGGTCGTCTCCGAGCAGCAGCGGCGGGATCTGGGCCTCCTGGAGCAGTGGCACCAGGTCGCAGCCGGCCCGCCGCGCCCCCGCGAGCACGGCCCGCACGTGGTGCACGGTGACCGTCCGCCTCCCCATGGCTTCGAAGGTAGCCCCAATGAGCGGCGCGGTCAGCGGGGGTGACGCTTCCGGTCATGCCGGACCGGGTCCGGGCGTGCCCACCATCGGGGGTCACCTATCCCGGGAGGGCAAGCGATGGACGGTCGTCCGAGCACGCTGGCGGTGTTCACCCAGTGGACCGAGGAGCGGTACGGGGACGCCCCGGCGCTCCGCTTCCGCGGCCCGGGCCGCGACGGCTGGGAGAGCCGTACGTACGCCGAACTCGGCGCCGCCGTACGCGCCGCCGGGCGCGGCCTGCTCGGGCTGGGCGTCCGGGCCGGGGAGCGGGTGGCGGTGCTCGCGGAGACCCGGCCCGAGTGGACGTACACCCACTTCGGGATCCTCGCGGCGGGCGCGGTACTGGTGCCCGTGTACCCGACGGCGGGGGAGGAGGAGCTGGCCTGGGTGCTGTCCGACTCCGAGGCGGTGGTGGCCGTCTGCGAGGACGCGGCCCAGGCGGCCCGGGTGGAGGCGCTGCGCCCGAAACTGCCGGCGCTGCGGGCGGTCGTCCGCATGGCCGCGCCCGGCATCCCGCCGACCGCCGCGAGCACGACCGCCGCGAGCGCGGGCGGCGCGAGTACGGGCGGCGCGAGTACGGGCGCCCCGAGCTCGGCCGCCGCGAGTACGGGCGCCCCGAGCTCGGCCGCCGCGAGTACGGCCGTCGCCAGTACGGCCGCCGCGAGTACGGGCGGCGCGAGCGCGGGCGGCGCGAGCGCGGACCCTGCGAGCGCTTCGGGCGGCGCGGCCGCTTCGGACCCCGCGAGCGCTTCGGACACCGCAAGCGCGGGCGACGCGGCCGCCGCCGACGCCCGGCTGGCCGCGCGGGCCGCCGCCGTGACCCCCGCGGCGGACGCCGCGATCGTCTACACCTCCGGCACCACGGGCCTGCCCAAGGGCTGCCGGCTCACCCACGCCAACCTCGGCGCCGTCCAGGACGCCACCCTCCCGCTCGTCCAGGGCGGGCCCGGCGACTCGACGTACCTCTACCTGCCGCTGGCGCACCTGCTGGCGCAGCTGATCCAGTTCACCACCCTGCTGCAGGGCGGGGAGCTGTGCTACTTCGGGGGCCGGATCGAGGACGTGGTGGCCGAACTCGCCGAGGCCCGGCCCACCCACCTGCCGTCGGTGCCCCGGCTGTTCGAGAAGGTCCACGCGGTGGTGCTGGGGCTGGCGGAGGGCCGCGACGGCGGCCGGGAACGCTTCGAGGAGGCCGTCCGGCTCGGCGTGCTCGCCGCCGACGGGGCCCTGCCCGCGGAGCTGCGCCCGGCGTGGGAGGCGGCCGAGGGCTCCCTCTACGCCCTGGTCCGGGCCGCCTTCGGGGGCCGGCTCCGGTGGGCCCTGACCGGCGGCGCCCCGATCGCCCCGGCCACCCTCGACTTCCTGCGCGCCTGCGGGATACGGGTGTTCGAGGGCTACGGGATGACCGAGTCGGCCGGGGTGATCAGCCTCAACCACCCGGGCGCCGTCCGGTACGGCACGGTGGGCCGGCCGGTGGCGGGCTGCGAGGTGCGGATCGCCCCGGACGGCGAGGTGCTCGCCCGGGGGCCGATGGTCTTCCCCGGCTACCACGCGAACCCGGACGCGACGGCCGGCGCCCTGGACCCGGACGGCTGGCTGCGCACCGGGGACCTGGGCGAACTGGACGCCGACGGCTTCCTCTCCCTCACCGGCCGCAAGAAGGAGCTGATCATCACCTCCGCCGGCAAGAACATCACGCCGACCGAGGTGGAGTTCGCCGTCCAGGCCGCCTCCCGCCTCGTCTCGCGCGCGGTCCTGATCGGTGACCGCCGCCCCCACCCGGTGGCCCTGATCACCCTGGACGCCGGGGAGGTCGCCGCCTGGGCCGCCCGTGAGTCCCTCGACCTCGGCCCGGCCCCGGCCGCGCACCCGGCGGTACGGGAGCTGGTGGCGGAGGCCGTCGCCGCCGCCAACGCCACCGTCTCCCGCCCGGCCCGCATCCGCGCCTTCCGCGTCCTGGACGAGGAGCTGTCGGTCGGCGCCGGCACCCTCACCCCGACGCTGAAGCTGCGCCGCGCGGAGGTCGCCCGCCGCTACGCGGCCGAGATCGAGGAGCTGTACGCGGCCGGCTAGCCGAGGGCGCGCCGCAGCCGGTCCAGGCCCTCGGCGATCTCCTGCGGGGTGTGGGTGGTGAAGGACAGCCGCAGCGTGCGCGGGTCCGGGGTGCCCGTGAAGAAGGGCGCCCCGGGCACGTACGCCACGTCGTGCCCGACGGCGGACTTCAGCAGGGACCCCGCGTCGTACCCCTCGGGGAGGCGGGCCCACACGAACATGCCGCCCTCGGGGCGGTTCCACTCCGAGCCCGCCGGGAGCGCCTCCGCGAGCCCCGAGAGGAGGGCGTCGCGCCGGGCGCGGTAGGCGTCCCGGACCCGCGCCACGTGGGCGTCGAGGTCCCGGGCGCCGAGGTAGTGGGCGGCGGCCAGCTGGTCCACCGTCGAGGTGTGCAGGTCCGCCGCCTGCTTGGCGACGACCGCCGCGCGGAGCAGGGCGGCGGGTGCGCGCAGCCAGCCCAGGCGCAGCCCCGGGGCCATCACCTTCGAGAAGCTGCCGAGCAGGGCGGTGCGGTCCTCGGCGCCGGGGTGGGCGGCGATCCAGGGCTCGTGGGCGCCCTCGTAGCGGAGGTCGCCGTACGGGTCGTCCTCCACCAGCCACAGCCCGAGCCGTGCCGCGGTGCGGGCCACCTCGGCCCGGCGGTCCCCGGGCAGGGTGCGGCCGGTCGGGTTCTGGAAGGTGGGGATCGTGTAGAGCAGCTTGGGCCGTTCCCGGGCGGTGATCTCGGCGAGGGCGTCGGGCAGCAGGCCCTGCCCGTCGCAGGGCACGGGTATGACGCGGGCCCCGGCCAGGGCGAAGCACTGGAGGGCCGCCAGGTAGGTGGGGTTCTCCACGAGCACCGTGTCGCCGGGCTCCAGGAGGGTGGCGGCGAGGAGGGTGAGCCCCTGCTGCGAGCCGGTGGTGACCAGGACGTCCCCCGCCGAGGTGGCCAGGCCCCGCGCGGCGGCCCGGGCGGCGACGGCCGAGCGCAGTTCGGGGGCGCCCTCGGTGGTGGAGTACTGGAGGGCGCGGGCCGCTCCCGCGCCGCTCAGGACGGTGTCGTACGCCGCGCGCAGGCCCTCGGTGTCGAAGAGCTCGGGCGCGGGCAGGCCGCCGGCGAAGGAGATCACCCCGGGGCGTTCGGTGAGCGCGAGGATCTCCCGTACGGGCGAGCCGGCCACACCGCGCGCCCGCGCGGCGAAGGCGGGGAGTCCGGCGGCGGGGGTGGAGGCGGTGCTGCTCGGGGGCATGGGTCGGCTCCTTCGGTGGCGGGTGGCCGCAGCCTAACGGCGAAAGCTGTAGAGGGCACCTACCTTTCCGAGGGGTGAACACCGCACGCACCCTCCACAACTGACGGAACATCAGATAGACCGGTGCCATGACGAGAGACGAGCGGGAACGAGAGGACACCCGGGCCGGCGACTACGCGGAGCTCGCGGCCGTCGGCCCGTACGGGGTCCGCCCCGGCCACGCCCTGATCACCATGGTGGAACCGCACCCGGGCCACGAGTACGCGTACAACCGCTGGTACGAGGACGACCACTACTACGCCGGCGCCATGGCCATGCCCTGGATGTACGCCGGCAGGCGCTGGGTGGCCACCCGCGATCTCCAGGAGCTGCGCTACCCGGAGAAGTCGGCGGTCGCCCAGCCCGTCACCGCGGGCTGCTACCTGTCGACGTACTGGGTCACCGAGGGCCGCTACGACGAGCACATGAAGTGGACCGTCGGCATCAACAAGCGCCTGGGCCGCGACGGCCGGGTCTACCAGGACCGCACGCACGTCTTCACGGCCTTCCAGGACCACGAGGCCACGGTCTACCGCGACGGGGCGGCCGGCCCCCGGGACTTCCACGCGCTCGACCACCCGTACGCCGGGCTGGTCCTCCAGGTCGTCGACGCCGACGGGCCCGGGCGGCGGGCGGAGCTGCTGGAGTGGCTGCGCTCCAGGGCGCTGCCGCGCCGGCTGCACGGCTCACCGGCGGCGATGGTGACGGTCTTCCGGCCGACGCCGCTGCCCGGCGACCGGATGACCTACGTCAAGCAGGTCGAGGGGGTCGACACCCGGCTCACGCTGCTGTGGTTCCTGGAGGCCGACCCGCGCACCTGCTGGGACCGCTTCGAGGGGCTGGACGCGGAGGTCGCCGAGTCGGGGCTGGGGCGGGTGGAGCTGGTCGCGCCGTTCGTCCCGACGGTGCCGGGCACCGACCGGTACGTGGACCGGCTGCGCTGACGGCGGTCAGCTGACGGCGGTCGGAGGGCGGCTGACGGCGGGCGGCGGTCGGAGGCGACGGCCGAGCGGTGCGGGACACGGCCGAGCCCCCTCGGCCAGGACGGCGGGCCGGTCGAGAGGGCTCCGTACGGGGTTCTGCTGTGTGGGGGGTTCCGACGGTTCAGGCGAGGCGCCCCAGTCCGCCCTCGACCACACCGGTGACGAAGGAAGTCCAGGAGCCCGGCGCGAAGGTGAGGGACGGACCGTCCTGCACCTTCGAGTCGCGGACGGCGATGGCCTGCGTGACGGGGGACTTGACCTCGACGCAGGCACCGTTCCCGCCGGAGTAGGAGGACTTGGTCCAGTTTTCCGTGCCGCCCTGACGAATAGCCATGTTCTTCTCCGGTTCAGCGAGTAGTTCCGGTTGCGTGCCGGCCGGGGATTTCCCAGGCCGACGTGATCGACGCTACCGGCAGCTCCCGATGGCCGAAGGGAGCATTCACTCGACCGGGTGGCATATTCCATTCAGGCCTTCTGTGGCCGGGGATCGACGGTGTACCGTGCTGGCCCCCGGCGCTCAGTTCGCCTTCGCCGCGTGCTGTTCGATGATCTCGGAGATGAACTGCCGGGTCTGGTCCACGTTGAGGGCCTGGGCGCGCAGGTGCTCGTACATCACGCTGTATTTCTGGACGTCGTTGGCCTTCTCCAGGTACAGGTCGCTCGTCACGCCCTCGATGTAGACGACCGTCGAGTCCGAGGCGTCCGGGAATTCCAGAATCGCGTACTGCCCGTTCATTCCCGGATGGGCGCCCATCGTGAAGGGCATCACCTGCACGGTGATGTACGGCTGCTGCGACTGCTCTATCAGGAACTCCAGCTGCCGGACCATCAACTGCGGGTCGCCCACGTGCCGGCGCAGCGCCGCCTCGTCGATGACCGCCCACAGGCGCAGCGGGCCGACGTCCGGGTTGTTGTTCTCCGTCTCGGACAGCCGTTTCTGGCGGTGCATGCGCACTTGGACGCGCTTCTCCACATCGGCCGGCGCCGTCTCGGGCAGCGCGCCGCGGATGAGCGCCTGGGCGTACTCGGGCGTCTGGAGCAGGCCGGGCACCATCTGGGGCTCGTAGGTGCGCAGGCTCGCCGCGTCCGTCTCCAGGCCGATGTAGACGCTGTAGGGGATCTCGCCGAAGGCGTGCCACCAGCCCTGCTGGCGGGAGTCCTTGGCCATCTGCATGAGGGAGTCCACGAGCCGGGGGTCCTCGACCTCGTACACCTCGCACAGGTCGCGGACGTCGCGCTGGCTGATGGACCGGCGGCCGTTCTCCAGACGGCTGATCTTGGACTGGGAGACGAGGAGGCGCTCGGCGACCTGCTCGGCCGTCATGCCCTTGTCCTCGCGGAGTTTGCGCAACTCCATGCCCAGTCGGCGGCGTCGGACGGTGGGATTGACATTGGACGCCACGTGGACGGCACCTCCGCCTTCTTCTGTCGCTGTCTCGCTGAGTGTCTGGTGTTCAGCAGAGTGCCACCGAAGGGTGCGACGGCGCTGGGGAACGCGGGAAAGCGGCACGCGGGGTGGCGAAGCCGTCTCGTCGGCCTCGCCACCCCGCGCGGGCGGCTCCGGGACCGGGTCTTGGGGGACCTCCGGCCGCGGTGTCGGTGGATCTGGTGGATCTGGCGGATCTGGTGGAGCTGCGGATCCGTGGATCGGTGGATCAGCGTTTCCGTGGGTCGTGCCCCGCCGGTGGGTCAAGGGGTGTGGCGGGCCGTGCGGGTCGTACGCGTACCCCTGGTTCAGTGCGCGGCCGCGCGGGCCATCGCACCCGTCCGGCGCGGCTGCAGCGGAACAGCGCCGCTCGCCGTGGCCCGGACGGCCGGCTGCGGCTGCGGCAGCGCGGCGCGGTCACGGCGCGGCTGTGCGGCCACGCCGTTCTGGACGTCCATCACGGCGTGCGCGACGAGACCGCCCATCGGGTCGTGCCGGATCAGGTCCCGCAGCCGGGACCTGGACGACCGCCCCTCGTTGCCGGGGTACAGGTGCTTGCCGAGACCGACCGCGTGGGCCAGCGCGGCGAGCGCCGCGGTCCGCGGGTCCGGCGGTACGCCGGTGCGGATCGCGTTGTCGAGCCGGGCACGGATCTCCCGGCTGATCGCCGTGTCGGTCGCCTGGTAGCGAGTCGTCGGCAGCACCCCGCACATCTGTCCCGCGACGGCATGCACCATGCCGCAGCGCTCCAGGTGCGCGAGGTAAATCTGGCGGAGCCCCAGCCGGGGTCCGCCGATCCAGTGGACGGCCCGTACCGGGCTGCCGCGCCTGCGCAGCAGTTCCAGTGCGGAGTCCAGAGTCGGATCTCCTGTCGGCCGTGGCATCACCACGGCGATACGATCCCCGTCAGGGGCTATCCGTCCTGCCAGAGCCAGCTCCACTAGCTGTGCCCCGGCCAGGCCGAGGTCGAGCGACTGCGGCTGCGCCGTGGTACCCGTGGCCGGGTCCAAAGCGAGCAGCAGAAGCTCCTCCGGAATTGTTCTGCGGCTCCTGCCCATCCATGCCTCCCCGCGTGGATGAGTGACAGGGTGACGCCTCTCACATTCATCTGTCGAGAGTGCCTGTTCGCTTTGGGCGGGAACCAGTAGCTATGTCGTTCTCGTCTAGCGGTTGGGCGATGCCCCCTAGACGGGACACTGTTAGACGGTTCGGACAGTGACCGGACAGCGATCGAGGAGGAACGGTGGCGGGCGAGTCCCCCGACAAGTCGGTAGATGAAGGAGCGTCCGGGGAGCAGGACCCGAGGCTGTCGGTCTTCCAGCCGCGAGACCCGCTGAAGGAGGCCGTGGCGGCGTGGGTCGCGGCGGACGAGCCGGGTGAGCGGACGGAGGACGCGGAGTCCGGTTCCGGGTCCGCCCCGTCACGCCCGTCCCCCGGTCGGGTGGACCCGAAGACCCCGGCGGCGGGCGTGGTCCGCCAGTCCGCTCCGCGGGACGACGAGAAGCCGGCCTCCCCTTCGGCGGACTCCGAGGAGCCCTCCGCTCCCGCGAAGCCGTCCGGCGACGCCCGCCCCACCGCGTCCGGCACGGCGAAGCCGGACCCCGCCCCGGAGCCGGAGAAGCCGGGTTCCGCTTCGGCGAAGCCGTCGGGGGACGTACGGACCACCGCGTTCGGCGTGGTGAAGCCGGACCCCGCTCCGGAGCCGGAGAAGCCGGGTTCCGCTTCCGCGAAGCCGTCCGGCGACGTACGCACGACCGAGTTCGGCGCGGTGAAGCCGGATTCCGCCCCTGAGGCGGACAAGCCGGCCTCCGCTTCGGCGCCCTCGGAGAAGCCTGACGCTGCCGCGAACCCGTCGGGGGACGTCCGCACGACCGCGTTCGGCGTGGTGAAGCCGGACCCCGCTCCGGAGCCGGAGAAGCCGGGTTCGGGTTCGGCGAAGCCGTCCGGGGACGTCCGCACGACCGCGTTCGGCGCGGTGAAGCCGGACCCCGCTCGTGAGGCGGAGAAGCCTGACGCTGCCGCGAAGCCGTCGGGGGACGTACGCACCACCGCGTTCGGTGTCGTGACGTCGGACCCCGCTCCCGAGGCGGAGAAGCCGGGCCGGGACCCGCGTACGGCCGCCGCCGACAGCGAGCGCACGGCCGTCTTCCGTACCGTGAAGCCGGGTTCCGCTTCGGCCGAAGCCGAGAAGCCGTCCGCGGACGCGGAGAAGTCCGCCGCGAAGCCGGGCCGGGACCCGCGTACGGCCGCCGCCGACAGCGAGCGCACGGCCGTCTTCCGTACCGTGAAGCCGGGTTCCGGTTCCGCGCCCGAAAAGCCGTCCGCGGACGCGGAGAAGGCGGAGAAGGCGGAGAAGCAGGCCGCACCCGCGGCGGACTCCGACAGCGAGCGCACCGCAGTCTTCCGTGCGGTGAAGCCGGGTTCCGGCTCGGCGGCCGCCGGGAAGCCCGCCGCGCCCCCGGCGGACTCCGACAGTGAGCGCACCGCCGTCTTCCGCGCCGTGAAGCCCGGTTCCGCTTCGCCCGACGCGGAGAAGGGGAAGCCGGCCGGCAAGCCCGCCGCCGACACCCGCACCACCGCGTTCGGCGTGGTCAAGCCGGACACCGGGAAGTCCGCCGCCCCGAAGCCCGAGACGGCCAAGCCCGGCACCGACCGCCCCGGCCCCGCAGGCACCGGCACGGCCAAGCCCGGCACGGACCGCCCCGGCGCCGCAGGCCCCGGCACCGCCGCGCCCGGGAAGCCCTCCCCCACGCCCGGCGCCGCAGGCACCGGCGCCGCGGGCAAGGGCGACAGCGACCGCCGCGTCAGCACCTTCGTACCGTTGCGCGGCGAGGGCGAGGCCGCCCCGGCCGCCAAGCCCCCGGTGCGGCCCACCCCGCCGCCGCCCCCGCCGGCCCGGCCCAGCCTGGACCCCAGCGAGCGGACCACCCAGCAGCCGCTGCCGCCCCGGCCGCCGCTCGACATGCTGGCGGACCTCACCAACAACCCGCCCCCGCCGCCCACCCCGATGCGGAACGTGGTCCGGCGGGTCAAGATCTACGCCCCGCTCGTGCTGCTCCTCGTCATCGTGCTCGCCGTCGTGCAGCTGGTGCGCCCGCTGCCCGCGCCGAAGCTCAAGCTGACCGCGAAGGCCACGTACACCTTCTCCGGCGGGGCGCCGAACCTGCCCTGGCCGACCGAGGGCCAGGCCTCCATGGCCGCCGCCGGCCTCGGCACCATCGGCAGCTCCGGCGAGCAGAAGCCGGTGCCGATCGCGAGCGTCACGAAGTCGATGACGGCGTACATCATCATGCGCGACCACCCCTTCAAGAAGGGTGAGAAGGGCGCGATGATCGACGTCGACAAGACCGCCGAGACCGAGGGCCAGAAGGACAAGTCGGACAACGAGTCCACCCTCAACACGGTCAAGGAGGGCGAGAAGATCTCCGAGTACGACGCGATCGCCGCCCTGATGATCCCGTCGGCCAACAACATCGCCCGGCTCCTCGCGCGCTGGGACTCCGGTTCCCAGGAGGCGTTCGTCAAGAAGATGAACGACACCGCCAAGGAACTCGGCATGACCAACACCACCTACACCGACCCCTCGGGCCTGGACGCCACCACGGTCTCCACCGCCGAGGACCAGGTGAAGCTGGGCCTGAAGATCGTCGAGATCCCGGCGCTGGTGGACATCACCCGCATGCCCGCCTGGACCGACCAGACCGGCAAGGTCTGGCAGAACTGGAACCGTCTGGTCCCGTTCAACGACTCCCTCGGCATCAAGACCGGTACGACGACCAAGGCCGGCGGAAACCTCCTCTTCGCCGCGCAGAAGAAGGTCGGCGACACCAACCAGCTGCTCGTCGGCGCCGTCCTCGGGCAGCACAAGCCGCCGATCATCGACACCGTCATCGCGCAGAGCCGCTCCCTGCTGATCGCCACGCAGAAGGAGGTCCAGGGCGCGCCCGTCGTGAAGAAGGGGCAGGTCGTGGGCTACGTGGACGACGGCCTCGGCGGTCACACCCCGGTCGTCGCCACCGCCGACGTCCAGGCCGTCGGCTGGTCCTCGCTGACCGTGGACATCAAGCTCGGCGACGGCGGCACCGCGATCCCCGAGTCGGCGAAGGCCGGGACCCAGGTCGGCGTGCTGACCGTCGGCGACGGCGCCAGCCAGGTCAAGGTGCCGGTGGCGCTCCAGCGCGCGCTGGAGACCCCGGGCTTCGGCAGCAAGCTGACCCGGATCGGCTGACGACTGGCGGGCGCGGCGCGGCGCCCCGGGCAACCCCGGGGCGCCGTGCCACGTCCTGGCAGTCGTACGAGAGGGTGTCGTCCGTGACCACAGCCGAGCAGCAGCAGACGGGGGCGCCGGCCGGCCGGCCGGAGCCGCCGCGCGGCCCCGGCGCGCCCGCGCGCCCGCCCCGCCGCACGCCCGGCTGGGCGCACCGCCACCCGGTGCTCGTGGCGACCGCCGCGGCGGCGGCCCTGCACGTCGTCTGGTTCTTCTGCTTCGCCAACAGCGGCGGGGACCTCGCCGCGCAGGACGCGTGGGCGGAGTTCGTCGGCCGGCACCCCGACACGGCGTACAACCTCGCCTGGTACGGGGGCATGCACCCGGTCTCGTACAGCGTGGTGTCGCCGTACGTGATGCACGTGCTCGGCGTCCGGACCACCATGATGATCGCCGGCACCGCCTCGGCCGGGCTCCTCGCGCTGATCCTCACCCGCTGCCGCGGAGCCGTCCGGCGCCCCCTGTGGCCGGCCCTGGCCGGGGTCTACGGGCTGCTGTGCAACGCCCTCTCGGGCCGGGTCACCTTCGGGCTCGGCACCCTCTTCGCGCTCGGGGCCGTCGCCGCCGTCTTCTGCTGGCCCCGCAGGTGGGCCCGGCGGCGCTGGGCCAAGGCCGCCGTCGCGGCGCCGCTGGCCGGGCTGGCGACCGCCGCGAGCCCGGTGGCGGGGCTCTTCCTCGGGGTGGTCGCGGCCGCGCTGTTCCTGAGCCGGCGGCGGCCGGGCGCGTACGCCCTCGGGCTGGCCCCGGTGGCGGTCGTGGGGCTGTCGGCGTGGCTGTTCCCCTTCTCGGGGACGCAGCCGATGAGGATCGGTTCGGCCGGCCTGCCGTTCCTCCTCGGCCTGGCCGTCGCCCTCCTCGTCCCGAAAACATGGCGGACGGTCCGGACGGCCGCCGCCGTGTACGCCCTCGGGGTGTTCCTGACCTGGGCGATCGACTCCCAGGTCGGCTCCAACGTCACCCGGCTGGTCATGCTGTTCGGCGGGGCGGTGCTGCTCGCCGCCCTCCCGTACGCGGCCCCGCGCACCCGGCGCCGGTACGCCCTGCTGCTGGCCTTCGCCGGGCTCACCGCCTGGATCACCACCAACAGCGTCACCGACGTCGTCCGCACCACCCCGGTGGCCGCCTGGAACCGCGAGCTGGCCCCGCTGGTCGACCAGCTCGGCAAGGCGGGCGCCGACCGGGGCCGGGTCGAGGTGGTCCCCGCCAGCAGCCACCGCGAGTCCTCGGCCTTCCCCGCGTACGTGAACCTCGCGCGCGGCTGGAACCGGCAGGCCGACCTCGAGCGCAACCCGCTCTTCTACGACGACACCCTCACCGCCGAGAGCTACCGGGACTGGCTGGACCGCTGGGCCGTGCACTACGTGGTGCTGCCCGCCGACAAGCCCGACTCGGGCGGGGAGGCGGAGGCGGCGCTCGTGCGCGGGGGCCTGCCGTACCTGAGCCAGGTGTGGGGCGACGAGAACTGGCGGCTGCTGCGCGTGGACGCCCCCGCGAGCCTGGTCTCGGGGCCCGCGCGGGTGGTCCGGGCGGGCGCGGACCAGCTGGTGCTGGAGGTCTCGGCGCCCGGCCGCGTACTGGTGCGGATCCCGCACTCCCCGTGGCTGGGCCTGGTGGACGGCGCGGGGAAGCCCGTAGCGCCGCCCCGGGACGCGAACACGTCCGGCTGCCTGTCCAAGGCGGCCCCGGACGCCGCCGGGGACGTCTGGACGGAGCTGCTGGCCCCGGCGCCGGGGGAGTACCGGGTCTCGGCGAAGTACCAGCTCCCGCGCGGCACGCCGTGCCCGGAACAGCCGGTCCCCTTCCCCGCCCCCTGATCCAGGTGCATCGGGCCTAATCTATGCATACGATCCCATTAATCCGATGTGAACCGATTGGGTGCTTCCCGAGGGAGTTGACGACGGGATGAGCAAAGAGAAGAAGCAGGACGTCCAGACGGCCATCGCGAAGGCGACGGACCGCCTCCAGCAGCCCCGGACCCAGGCCCACGGCTTCGAGGGCCCGGTCCGCAGCAAGGTGAAGGGCGGCGCCCACACCAAGGCGGCCCTCAAGCGCGCCGGCACCCCCCAGGGCGACCGCATCGGCGAACGCAGCAGAGGCCTCAGCTGACCCCCCGCCGCCCCGAACGCCGAAGACCCCCAGCCACACCGGACTGGGGGTCTCCGCACACGTGCCCCCGGCAGGATTCGAACCTGCGACACCCGCTTTAGGAGAGCGGTGCTCTATCCCCTGAGCTACGAAGGCGGGACTGCCCGGACCCGGCCCGGTGTTGCGGCCCGGTCCTCGGCTGACCGCTCAACAGCCTAGCGGATCGTGGGGTGCGGGTGGCGCCTCTTAACCTGGGTCCATGATCCGGCGTGCGCGGGGCCGTCGGCGAGGGGTGGGGGTGTCGTGGCCGGGGGCGTTGACGTGGGGGTTCTGCCGCAGCCGTTCGGGGAGGGGTTCCGGGACGATCCGTACGCCGTATACGCGCGGTTGCGCGCGCAGGGGTCCGTGCACCGGGTCGCGCTGCCCGACGGGTCGGCGGTGTGGCTGGTCACGCACGAGGCCGACGTGCGCCGGGGGCTCGCCGATCCGCGGCTGTCGGTGGACAAGCGGCACGCCGGGGACGGGTTCAAGGGGTTCGCGCTGCCGCCGGCGCTCGACGCCAACCTGCTCAACATGGACGGCGACGACCACCTGCGGCTGCGCCGGCTGGTCGCGCAGGGGTTCACGCCCCGGCACGTCGAGGGGATGCGCACGTCGATCCGGGCCGCGGTGGACCTGTTCGCCGGCCGGCTCGCCGCCCGGGTCGCGGAGGACGGGACGGCCGACGTGGTCGCCGAGTTCGCCAGGCCGCTCCCGCTGAAGGTCATCGGCGACCTCTTCGCCGTCCCGGAGGCGGACCGTGAGCGGTTCTCCGGGTGGGTCCTGACGATGCTCGACCCGGCCGGCCGCGAGGAACTCGCCCGCGCCGTCGGGGAGATCCACCGGTTCTTCACCGCACTGGTCGCCGAGCGGCGCGCCGCGCCGGGTGCGGACGTCCTGTCCGGCCTGATCGCCGCCCGCGACGTCGACGACCGGCTGAGCGAGGACGAACTCGTCTCGCTCGCCTTCCTGATCCTCATGGCGGGCAGTGAGAACGTCCAGCACCTGCTGGGCAACGGGTTGTTCACCCTGCTCACCCATCCCGAGGAGGCGGACCTGCTGCGGCGGAAGCCCGAGCTCATGCCCGAGGCCGTCGAGGAGCTGTTGCGCCACTCCCTCGCCAACCACACCGCCATCCGCCGCTTCCCGACCGAGCCCGTCGAGATCGGCGGCGTACGCGTCCCCGTCGGCGACACCGTGCTCCTCTCGCTCGGCGCCGCCCACCGCGACCCCGCCCGGTACCCGGACCCGGACCGCTTCGACGTCACCCGCGCCGACAAGGCCCACCTCGCGCTCGGGAACGGGCTCCACTACTGCCTCGGCGCGGCCCTCGCCCGCACGCAGCTCACCCTCGGCCTCGGCGCCCTGCTGCACGGCCTGCCGGAGCTCCGACTCGCCGTGCCGGCGACCGAGTTGGCGTGGACCACCACCTTCAGGTTCCACGCGCTGCGCGCCCTGCCGGTCAGTACCGCAGCGACGCCGCCACCGGCAGGTGGTCGCTCGCGGTAGCGGGCAGGGTCCACGCCGAGACCGGGGTCAGCCCGCCCCGCAGCAGGATCTGGTCGATCCGGGCGACCGGGAACCGGGCCGGCCAGCTGAGGCCGAAGCCGGCGCCCGCCTCCTCCTGCGCGGCGGTGAAGCCCCGCGTCACCGGGGCGAGCGCGCCGTCGTCCGTGGTGCCGTTGAAGTCCCCGACCAGCAGGGTCCGCCCGCCCGGCCCTTCCCGCAGCCGGGCGGCGAGGTTGCGGGCGGCCTCGTCGCGGTTCTCCGTGGCGAAGCCGCCGGTGCCCAGCCGGACGGAGGGCAGGTGGGCCACGTACACGGTGAGCGGCCCCTTCGGGGTGTCGGCGGTGGCGCGCAGCAGGAGCCGCCACGGCACGATCGGGGTGGCGTCCGCGTCCCGCAGCGGGAAGGTGCTCCACAGCCCGACCGTGCCCCGCACCACGTGGTACGGGTGGCTCGCGGCCAGCTCCCGCTCGTACGCGTCCAGCGCGGGCGGCGTCAGCTCCTGGAGGGCGATCAGCTGCGCCCCCGAGGCGGCGACGGCGCGGGCGGTGCCCGCCGGGTCGGGGTTGGCGTCGTCGACGTTGTGCGTGACGACGCTGAAGTCGGCCGGCCCGCCCCGCGAGCCGTCGCCCAGGGCGGGCCCGTACGCCCACGCCCAGGCCAGGGCGGGCAGCAGTACGGCGGCCAGGGCGCCCCGGGAGCGGCGCAGCAGGGCGGCGGCGAGCAGGGCGGGCACCGCGAGGGCGGTCCAGGGCAGGAAGGTCTGTACGAGGCTGCGGGGGTTGCCGTGCGCCGGCCCGCCGGGCAGCCAGGGGTGTGCCACCAGGACCAGGGCGGTCAGGACGGCGAGGGCCGCGACCGCGCCCCCGCGGGGAGGGCGGAGCCGGGCCGCGGCTCCCCGGCGGCGGGGTGTCACGTACGGGGTCATGCCCCGGGTGACGCGCCCGGCGCGCCGGAGGTTCTGCCTCCGCGCGGGCCGGCCTCACACCCCCATCGGCGTGTGCAGCTCCACGGTGATCTCGACCTCGACCGGGGCGTCCAGCGGCAGCACCGCCACCCCGACCGCGCTCCGGGCGTGGATGCCCGCGTCGCCGAAGGCCGTGCCGAGCAGCTCGCTCGCGCCGTTGACCACGCCCGGCTGGCCGGTGAAGTCGGGGGCGCTCGCGACGAAGCCGACGACCTTCACCACCCGCTTGACGGCCGACAGGTCCCCGGCGACGGAGGCGACGGCGGCGAGGGCGTTCAGCGCGCACTGCCGCGCGAGCTCCTTGCCCTGTTCAGGGGTGACCCCGGCGCCGACCTTGCCGGTGACGGGCAGGGCGCCGCCGGTCATGGGCAGCTGGCCGGAGGTGTGGACGTAGTGCCCGCTGACCACCGCCGGTACGTACACGGCGACGGGCGCGGGGGCGGGCGGGAGTTCCAGCCCGGCCGCCGCCAGGCGTTCCTCGGGGGTGGTGGGGGTCACGGTCACGGAGGGCCTCCTCGGGCCGGACTGGCCGGCAGGGCGGACGGGCGGACGGGGCGGACGGGGCGGACGGAGCGGACAGGGCGGACGGGGTGGACGGGCGGACGGAGCGGGCAGAGCGGGCAGGGGGCCGGGCGTCAGGGCACGGGGCCGGGCGTCAGTGCACGGGCACGGGCGTCAGGGCCGGGTCACGCGGATCTGGTAGCGGCCGTTGCGGAGCTCGCCCACCACGGCGATGGTGATGCCCGACTTCTCGTCGGTGAAGGTCTCGCCCGGCCGGAACGGCGCGTCCGACAGTTCGGCGTGCACGTTGGGCCGCCGCGTGCAGCCGCCGCTGCCGCTCGCGCTGTCGGAGACGGTCACCGGCCCGCGCCCGGTGTCCACGTCCGAGTCGACCTTGTAGATCAGCACGCCGGGCTTGCAGACGGCCTCGTCGTTGCCGGCGCGGGTGCGCACCTCCACCGCGTAGCCGGCGCTCTCGGAGAGCGGGACGAAGGCCAGCTTCATGCCGCCCTCGACGGCCAGCGGGGACAGGACGTGGTCACTGGTGCCGGAGGCGGAGGCGCAGCTGATCTGGCTGCTGTCGAGCCAGCCCAGCTTCCACTTGTGCCAGCCGAGGAGGTCGTTGTTGGCGCCCCAGTCCTCGCTCATGATGTCCCAGTGGCCGACGGTGCCGCCGCCCTCGGCCGTGTACAGGTCGGGCAGTCCGAAGACGTGCCCGTTCTCGTGGGGGAGGACCCGGTAGCCGGTCTCCCGGTAGGAGCCGGAGCCGTCGTCCTGGCGGCTGTAGACGAAGGACGTGTTGGCGAGCGGGACCCCGTCGGCCATGGGCGCCTCGCCGTTGCCGGAGAAGGTGACCGACAGGACGGTGTCCAGGGCGGACGGGCCGGCGTTCGGGGTGACCAGGATGTTGACCAGGTCGTACCGGCTGAAGTCCACCTCGGCGTCGGCGGCCTTCGCGATGTGCTCGACGAGCTGCCGGTAGCCGGGCTCGTACGGGGACCCGCGTTCGATCCCGTACGCCGCGAACGGCATCGGCATCCGCAGCCAGTCCCGCACCGGTGACTCGGCGCGGTAGTTGAGGCGGCCGTAGGAGCTGGTGCGGAACCAGTCGGAGGTCTGGGGGAAGAACTCCGCCAGCCGGTCCATGGCCGTGCCCTCGCCCTTGGCGTCCGGGAAGTCGATCATCAGGTTCAGCGCGCGGACCTCGCCGGTGGAGCGGGAGTACCCCGGCGGGGTGGGCAGGCCCTCCGACATCTGGACGCCCATGGTCCCGGTGATCCGGCAGGGTGCCAGTACGGATTCGGCGCTGGTGGCGACGGGGCCGGCGGCCGACTGGCCGCGGCCGGATATCCCGCCGCTGGCGGTGGCGGTGACGCCCAGGGCCAGCGCGGTGAGGCCGATGAACGCGCTGGTGCGACAGGGTCTGCGTATCCGGCGGCGGGTCTGCGGCATGGAGATCGCCTTCGGTCCGCGGCAGCCGGCCGGGTCCGGACTGCTCTCTGTGGGCTCACCCTCCGACGATTGCGACACGCCCGCGCGTCGAAAGCCGCCGAATGTGATCCGACCGGGGCAAAAGCCCCTCCTGGGAGTGTGGCGCAGCTCACACTCACGAGTGAAATAACCGGGGACTGGATCCCCGTTTGAACGAGAGTCCCACGAAGCGGGGACCGGCTCCCCGGTTGGCGGGGCCGCAGACACGGATCCGCCGGATCCCGCGCCCCAGGAGGCACCGGAATGAAGAGTCCCGCCCCCGCGGCGCCCGGACGGGTCCCGAAGCCCCGCGCCGACGCCGTCCGCAACCGGGAGCGGATCCTGGTGGCCGCGCGCGAGGCGTTCGTCGAGTTCGGGGCGGAAGCCCCCCTCGACGAGATCGCCCGCAGGGCCGGCATCGGCAACGCCACCCTGTACCGGCACTTCCCCGACCGGGCGGCCCTCGTCCACCACGTGGTGCTCTACGTGATGGACCGGGTCACCGCCCTGGCCGAGGACGCGCTCGCCGAGGAACCGGACGCCTTCGCGGCGCTCTGCCGCTTCACGCACGGCGCCGCCGACGAGCGGATCGGCGCCCTGTGTCCGATGCTCGCGGCGGGCTTCGATCACGAACACCCCGAACTCCTCGCCGCCCGCGCCGCGTTGGAGGCGGCCGTGGAGCGGCTGGTGGACGCCGGCCAGGGCGGCGGCCTGCTCCGCGCCGACATCGGCGTCGGCGACCTGATGGTCGCGCTGTCCCAGCTCAGCCGCCCCCTGCCGGGGACCGACTGCCTGGGCGTGGAGCGGTTCGTCCACCGCCACCTCCAGCTCTTCCTGGACGGCCTGCGGGCCCCGGCCCGGTCCGAACTGCCCGGCACGGCGGCCACGTTGGACGACCTGAGGCGCATGCCCCGGAACTGAGACCTCCCAGAGCCCAGGACTTCGTCAGCCCGGGACTTCGTCAGCCCCATTCGTCAGCCCCAGACTTCGTTTTCCGACATTCAGTAATTTTTCAGTCATCCGCACAGTGAAGTGGGTACCCCCATGCCGAAAACAGCCGCGAGCACCGCGCCGGCTGCCGTCGACCCCAGCCGCTGGAAGGCCCTGGTCTTCATCGCCCTGGCGCAGCTGATGGTCGTCCTCGACGCGACCATCGTGAACATCGCCCTCCCCTCCGCCCAGACCGACCTCGGCATCTCCGACGGCAACCGCCAGTGGGTCATCACCGCGTACGCGCTGGCCTTCGGTGGCCTGCTCCTCTTCGGCGGCCGCATCGCCGACAAGTGGGGCCGCAAGAACGCCTTCGTCGTCGGCCTGGTCGGCTTCGCCCTGGCTTCCGCCCTCGGCGGCGCCGCGACCGGCGAGGCCATGATGCTGGGCGCCCGCGCCCTCCAGGGTGCCTTCGGCGCGCTGCTCGCCCCGGCCGCGCTCTCCCTGCTCGCGGTCACCTTCACCGACGCCAAGGAGCGCGCCAAGGCCTTCGGCATCTACGGCGCGATCGCGGGCGGCGGCGGCGCCGTCGGCCTGATCCTCGGCGGGTTCCTCACCGAGTACCTCAACTGGCGCTGGACCTTCTTCGTCAACATCCCCTTCGCGGTCGTCGCGGCCGTCGGCGCCTGGCTGGTCATCCGCGAGGCGGCCGGCTCGCGCAACAGCGCCCGCCTCGACGTCCCCGGCGTGATCCTCTCGACCCTGGGCCTGGTCGCCCTCGTCTACGGCTTCACCCGCGCCGAGTCCGCCGGCTGGTCGGACACGGTCACCGTGGCCATGTTCGTCGCCTCGGCGCTGCTCCTCGCCGCCTTCGTGTTCGTCGAGTCCCGGGTGAAGTCCCCGCTGCTGCCGCTGCGCGTCCTGCTGGAGCGCAACCGCGGCGGTGTCTACCTCTCGCTGGGCCTGGCCGTCATCTCCATGTTCGGCCTGTTCCTCTTCCTCACCTACTACCTCCAGGTCGTGAAGGGCTTCTCGCCGGTCAAGACCGGTTTCGCCTTCCTGCCGATGATCGCGGGCATGATCACGGGCTCCACCCAGATCGGCGCCCGCCTGATGACCCGGGTCGCCCCGCGCCTGCTGATGGGCCCCGGCTTCCTGCTCGCCGGCGCCGGCATGCTGATGCTGACGCAGCTGGAGGTCGGCTCCTCCTACCCGGCGCTGATCCTGCCCGCGCAGCTGCTGCTGGGCCTCGGCATGGGCACGGCCTTCATGCCGGCCATGTCCCTGTCGACGTACGGGGTCGACCCGGCCGACGCCGGCGTGGCCTCGGCCATGGTCAACACCTCGCAGCAGGTGGGCGGCGCGATCGGCACCGCCCTGCTGAACACCATCGCCGCGTCCGCGACCACCGCCTACCTGACCGACCACGCGGCCGAGGCCGCGGCGGGCGGCCCGGCCGGGAAGCTGGTGCAGGCGCAGGCCATGGTCGAGGGCTACTCGTCCGCGATCTGGTGGGCCGTCGGCATCCTCGTCGCCAGCTCGGCCATCGCGTTCACGCTGATCAACACCGGCCGTCCGGGCCACGGCGGCCCGGTCGCCTCCGGCTCGGGCGCCGGCGAGGACGCCGAGTTCAAGGTTCCGGTGATCGCCCACTGACGGGGCGGTACCGCGTGCGGGAATGACTGACCACCCCGTCTCGTTCAAATTTGAACGAGACGGGGTTAGTCTTTTCGAGGGACCCCGCACCGCACGCACCCACGACCCAGCCCGAGGAGCGCCCCCGTGACCACCGAGACCTCCCGCATGCCGGCGCTGTACCTCAGCCACGGGGCCCCGCCGCTCGCCGACGACCCGCTCTGGCCGGCCGAGCTCGCCGCCTGGTCGGCGGCCCTGCCCCGGCCGCGCGCGATCCTGATGGTCTCCGCGCACTGGGAGGAGGCCCCGCTGGCGCTCGGCGCCGTCGAGGCCGTCCCGCTCGTCTACGACTTCTGGGGCTTCCCCGAGCACTACTACCGGGTGCGGTACGGGGCCCCGGGCGCCCCGGAGCTCGCCGCCTCGGTGCGCGCCCTGCTCAAGGCGCCCGGCACCCCGGTCCAGGACATCCCGGACCGCGGCCTGGACCACGGCGCGTACGTCCCGCTCGTCGAGATGTACCCGGAGGCCGACATACCCGTCCTCCAGATCTCCCTGCCCACGCTGGACCCGGCCCGGCTGATGGACATCGGCCGCAAGCTGGCCCCGCTGCGCGACGAGGGCGTCCTGATCGTCGGGAGCGGCTTCTTCACCCACAACCTGGCCGCGCTGCGGCACACCGGGCCGGGAGTGCCCGGCTGGTCGGCGGAGTTCGACCACTGGGGCCGCGAGGCGCTGGCCGCGCAGGACGTCGACGCCCTGCTCGACTTCGAGGCCAAGTCCCCGGCGGGCCGCCTGGCCCACCCCCGCACGGAGCACTTCGCCCCGCTCTTCGTCACCCTCGGGGCCGCCGGATCCGACCTCGCCGCCCAGCACACCCCGGTGGACGGCTTCTGGATGGGCCTGTCGAAGCGCTCCGTCCAGTTCGGTGCCGCACCCGGCCGGGCCGCCTAGGGGACGCGGGCGGGCCCGGTGACCTGCTCGCCGATCACGAAGCCCCGGGCCGGCCCCTCGGGCACGACCACCGAGGTCCCGTACGGGGCCCGCACCTCGCCCGCGTACCGCGCCTCGTCGGGGACGGGGCCGGTCAGCACGCTGACCGTGCCGTGGCCGTCGTAGTCGTCGACGATCACGTAGACCGGGATCCCGGCCCGGGCGTACGCGCGGCGCTTGCGGACCCGGTCCCGCGCGACGTCCTGCGGGCCCGGGGCGACGACCTCGGCCACCAGGGGCACGCTCGACGCCTTGATGCCCAGCTCCCCCCGGGCGGCGTGCCCGGTGAGGTCGTCCGGGGCGAGGAGCACGTCCGGCGCCCAGGCCTGGTAGCCGCCGACCACGTACATCGCCATGTAGGGGGCGTACGGGCCCCCGTCCAGGTGGGAGGCCAGCCGGGACCGCAGCCGGTTCGCGGTGAGGGCGTGCGTGAACGGCCGCCCCACCCGCCACATCTCGATCAGCCCCTCCACGATCTCGACGCGGAACGTCTCGGGCGGGTCGATGGCCTGCCAGGCCCGCCAGAGGGCCTTGTCGAGATGGGGGTCTGCCTCGGGACGGGCGCTCGTCGGCGCCGCGGTGCGGGACGGCCGCGGGATGTGTGCGATCACCCCCGGCACGCTACGGCCGGAACGGGGCATGCCGTAGGAATATGCCCGCGCTTCACCCGGACGAGGGCCGAATCACCCGGACGGGCGCACGTACGACACGCGTTCGCCGCCTTGGGGTGATATAGGGCGCCTTGCCGCACCTTGTCTTGTTTTCAGCGATTCGATCGCCGGTCCAGGCAACCAGGAGCGGGCGCGGCCCGTCTTCAGGGTGGGAACGCCCCCGCGGGTGGCACCGCCCCGGCTCGAACCGGGAGTGCCGGATGTGACGGCCGTCTCACGGACGCCGTCGCCGCACGGCTCCGCGGGTACCTCGGCGCCGGCCCTCAGGACCGGCCTGACCTGCGCGTTCCCGGGTTCTCGCAGGAGATCGCCGTCCCCCGGTCCGGGGGGTGGCGGGGCAGGATACTGCAAGATCTCGCAAAAGGGAGACCAGCGTGGGAATTCTGTCCCGATTCCAGTCGTTGTTTCCTTTCGGAAGCGGGCACTCGGAAGAGTGTCCGAGGACGCACCGCGACCGATTCATCGCATCGCAAGGGAGCACGCATGGCAACCCGCGCCGTCGCCCGTCGTCAGTCCACGAGCAGCGCCCGCGCTGCGGGCGGGGAAATCGTCGACCGCGACCTGGTCGGCATGTACCTCGACGAGATCGCGCGCACCCCGCTGCTCGACGCCGCCAGGGAAGTGGAGCTCTCGCAGATCATCGAGGCGGGCGTGTACGCCCGGCAGATCCTCGACGGCGAGATAGAGCGTGACGGGGAGATGCCCGCCCGCGAGGAGCTGGAAGCCCTGGCCGCCGAAGGCGAGCGCGCCAAGGAAGTCTTCATCCGGTCCAACCTCCGCCTGGTCGTGGCCGTCGCCCGCCGCTACCCCCGCAGCGGCCTGCCCCTGCTCGACCTCATCCAGGAGGGCAACGCCGGCCTGGTCCGGGCCGTCGAGAAGTTCGACTACGCCAAGGGCTTCAAGTTCTCCACGTACGCCACGTGGTGGATCCGCCAGGCCATCACCCGCTCCATCGCGGACCAGTCCCGCACCATCCGCCTCCCCGTCCACCTCGTGGAGGAGCTCGGCCGGATCCGCCGCATCCAGCGCGAGTTCAACCGCGAGAACGGCCGCGACCCGGAGCACGCCGAGATCGCCGCCGAACTCGACACCACCGAGAAGCGCGTGGGCGACGTCCTGGACTGGGCGCGCGACCCGGTCAGCCTCAACATGTCGGTCGACGACGAGGGCGACACCCAGTTCGGCGACCTGCTGGAGGACACCTCCGCGATCTCGCCCGAACAGTCCGTGCTGTCCCTGCTGCGCAGCGAGGAGCTGGAGGACCTCCTCGGCAAGCTCGACCAGCGCACGGCCTCCATCATCAAGATGCGCTACGGCATCGAGGACGGCCGCGAGCGGACCCTGACCGAGGTCGGCAAGCAGCACGGCCTGACCCGCGAGCGGATCCGCCAGATCGAGAAGCACGCCCTGCTGGAGCTCAAGCGCATGGCCCGCGACACCGGCTTCGACGCCGTGGCCTGACCGGCCCGCCGCCCGCGCGCCCCCGCTCCCTCCCGGACGAGCCCCGGTGCCACCCCCCCCCAGGCGCCGGGGCTCCCCCCCTGCCCCGGACCGCCCTCAGGTCCCTGCCCGGCCGCCCTCAGGCCCCCGCCCGGACCCCCCCTCAGGCCCCCGCCCGGGTCAGCCGCGCACCCAGCGCCCCGGCCGCCTCCGCCAGGGCGTCCGGCCCGCGCACCGTGAAGTCCAGCCCCGTCAGCGCCATCCGGGCCGCCAGCCACTCCGGCGCGTCCCCGCTCTCGAAGCGCACCCGCGCCCCGCCCGCCTCCGGGGCGGCCGCCTCGCGCAGCCACGCCGGCAGTTCCTCGGGCGGCGCGGCGAAGGACACGTCGACCGGGTACGTCCGCTCACCCCGCAGCGCGCGCCGGACGAACTCGGCCGCCTCCATCGGCAGCGGCCGCGGCGTGAACCGGGCCCCCGTCGCGAAGGGCTCGCTCACCCGGTCCACCCGGAAGGTGCGCCAGTCCTCCCGCTCCAGGTCGTAGGCGACGAGGTACCAGCGGCTCCCGGTGCTCACCAGCCGGTACGGCTCCACCAGCCGGCGCGAGTCCACCCCGTCCCGCGCCCGGTACGCGAACCTCAGCCGCTCCGGCCCCGCCACCGCCCCCGCCATCGCCGTCAGCGTCCGCGGGTCCACGCTCGGCCCGTCGCCCCGGGTCACCGCGACCGTCGCCGACTGCAGGGCGCCCACCCGGTGCCGCAGCCGCGCCGGCAGGACCTGCTCGAGCTTCGCGAGGGCGCGTACGGACGCCTCCTCCACCCCCTCGACGGCGTGCCCGGCCCCCGCCCGCAGCCCGACGGCGATGGCCACGGCCTCCTCGTCGTCGAGCAGCAGCGGCGGCATCGCCGCCCCCGCCACCAGCCGGTAGCCGCCGACCGCGCCCAGCGTGGCCTCCACCGGGTATCCCAGGTCCCGCAGCCGCTCGATGTCCCGCCGGATGGTCCGCGGGCTCACCCCGAGCCGCTGCGCCAGCTCGCTGCCCGGCCACTCGCGCGGGGTCTGGAGCAGGGACAGCAGGGTGAGCAGCCGGGCGGGGGTGTCGTTCATACTTCAAGATAGCCAGGTAAGTAGGACACGTCCTGGCCTACATGCCGTCTAGGTTTGCCTCCATGAGCACCGAGACGTCCATGGCATCGCCCGAAAGAGAGAACGGGCCCGTCCCAGAAGAGCGGAACGCACCCGCCGTAGCAGCACCCGCACCAGCCGCCCCCGGCGACGACGCCGCCGCCCCGGGCGACCGCCGCCGCTGGCTGGCGCTCGCCATCGTGATGACCGCGTCCTTCATGGACCTGGTCGACGTCACGATCGTCAACATCGCGATACCCAGCATGCGCCAGGACTTCGGCGCGTCGACGAGTGCCATCCAGTGGATCACCGCCGGCTATGCGCTCGCCTTCGCCGCCGGCCTGATCACCGGCGGCCGTCTCGGTGACATCTACGGCCGCAAGCGCCTCTTCCTCGTCGGCGTCGCCGGCTTCACCGTCGCCTCGCTGCTCTGCGGCATCGCGCCCGACCCGGCCATGCTCGTCGCCTCCCGCCTCCTCCAGGGCGCCATGGCGGCCCTGATGGTCCCGCAGGTCCTCGCGATCATCCACGTCACCTTCCCGCCGCACGAGCGCGGCAAGGTCTTCGGCATGTTCGGCGCGATCGTCGGACTCGGAGCGGTCTCGGGGCCGATGCTCGGCGCGCTCCTCACCGAGTGGGACCTCTTTGGCCTCGAATGGCGCACGATCTTCCTGATCAACCTGCCCGTCGGCATCGCCGCGGTGCTCATGGGCCGCGCGTTCATCTCCGAGTCCAAGGCCCCCAAGGCCCTGCGCCTGGACCTGGTGGGCGTCGTCCTCGCCACGCTCGCGCTGGTCATGCTGATCTACCCGCTCACCCAGGGCCGGGAGAACGACTGGCCGCTCTGGGGCTTCGCCTGCATGATCGCGTCGCCGGTCGTCTTCGCCGTCTTCATCGGCTACGAGAAGCACAAGATCAAGAAGGACGGGTCCCCGCTCGTCGAGCTCTCCCTCTTCCGGATCAAGAGCTTCGCCGGCGGCATCACGGTCCAGCTGGCCTTCGGCCTCGCGACCGGCATCTTCTTCCTCGTCTGGACGCTGTACATGCAGATGGGCCTGGGCTGGACCCCGCTGCACGCGGGCAGCACCGGCATCCCCTTCTCCATCGCCGTCTCCGTCGCGGCCGGCGTCTCGGTCGAGAAGCTCGTCCCGCGGTTCGGCCGCAAGGTGCTCCAGGCCGGCGCGCTGGTCATGGCCGCGGGCCTGCTCCTGTACATCTGGGAAGCCGACCGCTACGGCATGGGGATCAGCTCCTGGCAGATGGCCGCCCCCCTGATCGTGATGGGCGTCGGCATGGGCCTGATCGTCGCCCCGCTGAACGACACCATCCTGTCCCAGGTGCCGCGCGAGCACGCGGGCTCCGCGTCCGGCCTGATCAACACCACCGGCCAGACGGGCAACGCGCTCGGCCTCGCGCTGACCTCCGTCGTCTTCTTCGGGTCCATCGAGGACGACCGGATCTTCGGGGTGCCGTACGCGGAGGCCTTCCGCGGAGCGCTGTGGTGGGTCGTGGCGGTCCTCGTGGTGATCTTCGCGGTGATGTTCGTGCTGCCGCGTCGGCAGATCCCGATGTCGGAGCGCGAGGGAGCCGTGGAGGGCGCCCACTGACGGCCCGCCCCTGGCCGCGGCCGGGACGTGCGGACATGCCCGCTCCCCGAGCGGGCATGTCCGTTTTTCTTTGTTCTCCCCCGGTTCCCTGCATAGGGTCGGGCGAAGCGGCGGAATCAGGTATCGAACGGACACGAATCCACAGGCGGCTCGCAATGATCCTCACGGTCACCCCCAACCCCTCCCTCGACCGGACCTACGAGGTCCCCTCGCTGGATCGCGGCGCGGTGCTCCGGGCCGCGGGGGAGCGGGTCGACCCGGGCGGCAAGGGGGTCAACGTCTCCCGGGCCGTCGCGGCGGGGGGCGGCTCCACCACGGCGGTCCTCCCGCTGGGCGGCTCCGCCGGCACCCTGCTCCTGGAGCTGCTCACCGCCGAGGGTGTGGACGTCACCGCCGTCTCCATCGCCGGCCTGACCCGCTCCAACATCGCCGTCGTGGAACCGGACGGCACCCTCACGAAGATCAACGCGGCCGGCCCGGAGCTCTCCGCCCAGGAGTCCGGCCTCCTGCTCGACACCGTCCGCGGCTCCGCCGGGGCCGACTGGGTCGCCTGCTGCGGCAGCCTGCCGCCCGGCCTGGACCACCGCTGGTACGCCGAACTCGTCGCCCGCGCCCGGGAGACCGGGGCCCGCGTCGCCCTGGACACCTCCGGCCCCGCCCTGGCGGCGGCCCTGCCCGCCCGCCCCGACGTCGTCAAGCCGAACGCCGCCGAGCTCGCCGAGGCCGCGGGCCGCCCACTGTCCACCCTCGGCGACGCCGTCAAGGCCGCCGAGGAACTCGTCAGGCGCGGCGCCGGCGCCGTCCTGGCCTCCCTCGGCGCGCAGGGGCAGCTCCTGGTCACCGCCGACGGCGCCCACCACGGCACGGCCCCCGTCACGGCGGTCCGCAGCGACGTCGGGGCCGGCGACGCCGCCCTCGCGGGCTTCCTGACCGCCGGGGGCGACGGCCCCGCCGCCCTCGCCGCGGCCCTCGCCCACGGCGCGGCCGCCGTACAGCTGCCGGGGAGCGTCATGCCGGGCCCGGCGGACCTGCGCCCCGAGTCCGTCCGCATCACCCGGGACCTGCCGCTGGACCTCCCGCTGTCGGCCGGCTGACGGCCACCGCGGCCGACACGGCGACGGCCACCGCGACGGCCACCGCGACCTTGACCGCCGGCCGTCCGCCGCCGGCGGCCCCGCGTCAGCGGACCCGGGCCCGCACCTCCATCGCCCCGCGCGCGGCGGCCTCGCTGTCGTAGACCTCGCACATGTGCCGCCCGTCCGGAGTCGCCGTGTGCTCGACCTCCCACAGGCTGAACTCGCTCCCGTCCAGCAGTACGAAGGCGTGCTCGTACAGGCTGAAACCGGCGTCCCGCCCGTCGGCCAGGCACTGCCGGCCGCCGAACGCCTGCGTGATGTGGTGCGCGTACGCCGAGCGCAGCAGCACCGCCACCGCCTCGCCCGGCCGGTCGGCGTTCTCCGCGCGGCGCAGCACCCGACGGGCGTGGTCGGCGGACTGCTCCACCGTGTACTCGCGGCGGCGCTGCTGGGGCGAGGGAGCCGCGAACAGCGCGCTCAGCACCGCCAGATCACCCTCCAGGCCGTCGTCGCCGTCCCCCTCCCCGTCGCCCGGCCCGGGGGCCTCGGGCAGCACCGGATCCGCCGGGGACTCCCCGAACAGCCGGGCCACCGCCAGCCCCAGCCCGTCCTTGCTCTCGAACACCTCGTGCCGGGTGCCGCGGTCGCCCCCGAGCCGGTAGGCCAGCTCCCACAGGGACGCCGCCTCCCCGTCGGGCAGCAGGTAGGTGTGCCGGTGGGTCTCCCGCCACAGCCCCGCCGACGGGCTGTGGTGGGTGGTGTACAGCGAAGAACTGTGGGCGAGCGCCGTGCCGAGGCGCTCGACCAACCTGTCCGGCAGGTCGAAGGAGTTGAGGGCGCGGCCCAGGAGTCGCTCGAGGTGCGCCTCGGTTGTCTCGTACGGATCGCTCAAGGTGGGTCTCCAGGCCGTCGCTGCTTGTCACTTCGCGGAAGCACAACGTAGCCCCTGGTGCTGACATCACGTCCGGGATTCGGTAAAACGTCCGGGAAGCATCAGGGGTTCCCGCCACACCTTCAGGTCAAGTTGGGTACGGATGGCCCGGGTTCGCGGCGGTCCGTCACATTGCGCGGGAGCATGGGCGGTATGGCAACGAACACAGTGGGCGTCCCCCGCCAGCAGGGCCGCCCCCGCATCCGCCCCGAGGGCGAACCGGGCGCCTCCCGGGGGCTGGCCTGGCTGCTGGTGGTCACCGGGGCGGCCGGACTGCTCGCCTCCTGGGTGATCACCCTGGACAAGTTCCTCCTGCTGGAGGACCCGGACTTCAAGCCCGCCTGCAGTCTGAACCCCGTGGTGTCCTGCGGCAGCGTCATGCAGAGCGAGCAGGCCTCCGCCTTCGGCTTCCCCAACCCGATGCTCGGGCTGGCCGGTTACGCCGTCGTCGTCTGCGTCGGCGCGGGCCTGCTGGCCGGCGCCCGCCACCGGCGCTGGTTCTGGCTGGGACTGAACGCCGGGACCCTCTTCGGCACCGGCTTCTGCGCCTGGCTGATGGTCCAGTCGCTGTACGAGATCAACGCCCTGTGCCTGTGGTGCTGCCTCGCGTGGGTGGCGACCCTGCTGATGTTCTGGGCCGTCACCGCCCGCAACGTCCGCACCGGCGACCTGCCCGCGCCCGGCCCGCTGCGGGCGCTGTTCACCGACTTCGCCTGGGCGCCGCCCGCCGTGCACACCGGCGTGATCGGGATGCTGGTCCTGACCCGCTGGTGGGACTTCTGGACGGGCTGAGCCGGCGACGCGGGGCGTAGGCGCACCAAGGGCCCCGGCGGCTGGACGCCGCCGGGGCCCTCGTCACTTCGTCACCGCGTCACTTCGCTCCACGGGCGCCGGTGCGCGCCCCGCCCGGAAGGGGTCGAGCGGAGGAGGTCAGCTGCCGATCGAGCCGTTGCCGGAGAGGACCGGGATGTTGCTCAGGATGTGGGAGAGCGGCTCGTCACCCTTGGCCTGGGTGGAGTTCTCGGTGCACTGCTGGTTCTGCGGGTTGGACAGGACGTTGATGTCCTGGACGCCGATGTTGAGCGCGGCGATGAGCGACTGGGCGTTGACCTTCGCGGGCAGGCCGATGCAGGGCTTGTTGAGGGTGCCCTGGACCAGGCCGAGCTGGGGGCTCATGTCGCCGGTGGTCTTCTGGTTGCCGTAGATCTGCTGGGCACCGTTGCCGTTGACCGTGTTGATCCCGTTGTCGTTGCCGATGGCCATGGCGGGAGCGGCGCCCGCGCCGACGGCGGCGGCGGTGACCGCGGCGGCGGCCATGATCTTCTTGAGCATCATTGATCCTTTTGTCGCACGAGTGCCCGCTTGTGGAGCGCCCTGATCAACCGGCCCTCCGCGGGGTTGGTTCCGCTCCTTCACTCGATCGGCCCGTTCGGGGCGGCGTTTTCCCCGGTCCGGGTGAGACGGCTGCGGACGCCTGCGCGAAGCCCGTACGCAGCCCCCAGTGGCCGCCCCCGCGCTCAAGATCGTGTTGCGCTCCGTAGACGGCGTCCGCACGGTGGGTGAGGAATCGGATTGTTCCCGTCCGCTTTCGCGACCACCCGAAGGAAGCCCCCATGCGCACGAAGCCGTCCCGCCTCCGCGTCCTCGTCCCGTCGGCCCTCGCCGTCGTCATACTGTCCGGCGCGGCCGCCCCCGCGGTGGCCGCCGACGGCGGCGGCGCCGCGGCGGCCGTCGAAGAGCGGGCCGCCGCCGTGCAGGAGCGGATCGACCGGCTGGAGGAGGTCAGGCAGGCCGTCCCCGAGCAGGTCGCCGCAGGCCCGATCGACGACCTCCTCGCCGGCCTGACCAAGACCCTGGGAGACCTGCTGAACTCCCTCACGGGCCTGCTGGGCGGGGTGAAGCTCCCCGAGATCAAGCTGCCGGAGATCAAGCTCCCCGAGATCAAGCTCCCGGAGGGCCTCCCGTCGGTCAACCTCCCGGCGATCCCGGCCGTCCCGGCGATCCCGGCCACTCCGGCAGCCCCGGCCCTGCCGGCCACCGGGGTGATCCCCGAACTGCCCGACATCCCGGATGTGCCCGACATCCCCGACATTCCCGTCCGCAGCTAGGCGGTGACGGCGGGGTCAGGCCGTCGGCATGGTTACGACTATTGGGCTGAACAGGTCTGGTTCGGGTTCACTTCGGGTCGTGGCCGTGTCGTCGGGGAAGCTGGACCGTTTCGCTTCCTGTGAGCCCCGGATCGGGGCAGGACATCGAAGAGAAGGTGCACTTCCCATGAACACTGCTGCCAAGAAGGCCGCTGTGGCCCTGGCCTCCGCTGGTCTCGCCGTCGCCGGTGCCGCCGGTGCCGCCTCCGCCGACGCCGGCGCCGAGGGCGCGGCCGTGGGCTCCCCCGGTGTCCTCTCGGGCAACCTGGTCCAGGTCCCCGTCCACGTTCCGATCAACGTGTGCGGCAACTCCGTGAGCATCATCGGCGCGCTGAACCCCGCGTTCGGCAACGTCTGCATCAACGACTGACGCACGCGTCAGTCCGCACCACACGACTGTGGGCGCCTCCGGCATCGCCGGGGGCGCCCACAGTCGTTCCCGGGCAGCTCAGTGCTGGCCGCCGTTGAGCTGTACGCCCCCGAGCAGCGGGGAGACCTTGGTGGCCCCGTTCGCCAGGCCCAGCAGCTCGCCGGGGGCGTTGTTGCGGAGCTTGTTCACGCCATCGGCGGCGCCGACGACCTTGCTCACGGTCTCACCCTGCTCGGCGAGTGCCATGCCCACGGTCTCGGGAGACGAGGCGACGACGGGCTCGACGGCGCTGAGCGCCGTGTTCCATCCGGCCGACAGGCTCATGGGGGGACCGGCGGGCGCCTCCGCCGCGAAGGCGGGGGCCGCCGCCCCGAGCGCGGCGACGGAGCCGGCGACGACAGCGGCGGCCTTGGAAAGCTTCATTATCGAAAATCCTTTTCTCTTCGTGGACAGAGGTGCCTGCGGCGACCCTCGCGCCGCTTTCGACCTGGCTAACGATTACCGGCCGCTGCGGAAACGCGGGGCCGGGCGCACGGAAGCGGCCGGAGAATCCGAGAGGGGATTCTCCGGCCTGCATTTCTTCTGATTACCGGTATTCCCGGTCAGTCGGTCTCAGCCGGTTTCAGCCGATACGGGACCTGCGGTACAGAATCGAGCCGCCGAGGATGAGGGCCGAGGCGAGGGCCGCCATCGCCGAGACCTCGCCCGCTCCGGTGGCCGCCAGCTCCGGAGCGGCCGCCCGGGCCGGAGCCGGGACGTGGGCCGGCGGGGCCGCTTCGGGGGCCGGTGCCGGGGCGGGAGCGGCCGCCGGGGGCAGGTGCACCGGGAGGTCGCCGGCCGGGGCCGCCGGGGGCTGGTCCGCCGGGCGGACGACCTCCGGGACGGGGAGCGGCGCGGGCGCGGGCCACTGCGGCTGGCTGCCGTGCGGCGGACGCGGGGCCGGGACCTCCGCGGCGGGGGCCGCCGGGACGGGCGCGGGGAGGGTGTGGGGCTGCTCCTCGGGCTGCGGCACCTCCTGGACGGGCGCCGGCGCGGGGACCGGGGCGGGCTGCGGCGGGGGAGCCGGCACCGGAGCGGGCTGGGGTGCCGGCTGCGGGGCGGGGACCGGGGCCGGGGCGGGGGCCGGGTGCTCCGCCACGGGGCCGGGCTTCGGCTCGGGATGGGGGGCGGGCCGGGGCTCCGGCTTGGGCTTCGGGTGCTGCGGCGCCGGGGCGGGTGGTGCCGGGTGCGGTGCCGGGTGGGGCGCCGGGTGCTCCGCGTGCGGGGGCTGCTGGGGCGGGTGGTCGTCGCACTCCTCGCCGTTGTCCCCGGAGCCGTTCCCGCCGTAGCCGCCCTCGTCGCCGCCGTCCTGGTGGTGGCGGGGCGGCGCGGGGAGCTCGTGGCGGGGCGCCTCGTGGCGCGGGGCGGCGTGCTTGGGGGCGTGCGCGCGGGGTTCCTCGTACCGGCGCTCTTCCTCGTGGCGCTGGCGGGGCAGCGCGTGCCGGCCGCCCTGCTGCTCGTCGAGGTAGCGCTCGAAGGCCGCTCGGTGCTCGGGGCTCAGGTACCGCTCGTAGTCGCGGCCGCCGTCGTCACCGGCGTGGGATCCGGTGGAGCTGACGCAGGTGTTCCCCATCGAGGGGTTGAGGGCCGCACCTCCGTCCACGCTGTTGCCGCACAGGTTCGGTGTGACCGTGATCGGTACCGAGACGCTGTTGCCGGACAGCACACCCGGCGAATGCGAGGCCTCGGCCATCGCCCCTGGATGCGCGCAGGCCGCGCCGGTCGCGATCGACAGCAGGCTCGATGCGGCCGCAGCGGTGAGCACCCCCTTGCCCAGTACCTGTCGGCTCAGTACCTGTCGCATGGGTCCTTCCCTGTCCACCGGCGCGTGGGCCGGTACTGAATCGAAGGTGGCCTCGGAGTGCACCGCCGTGCACTCCGAGGCCACCCCGAGGAGGTCTGCCCCGCCCTCGCGGGCCGAGGGCTACGTCAGGCGTTGACGCAGGTGTTGCCGAAGGCCGGGTTCAGGAGGCCGACCAGCTGGGCGGTGTTGCCGCAGATGTTCACCGGGATGTGCACGGGAACCTGCACGAGGTTGCCGGAGAGGACGCCGGGGGAGTCCTTCGCGACCCCGCTGGCACCCGCGTCGGCCATGGCCGGGGAGGCGACACCGGCGGCCATCATCGCGCCGGCGGCCAGCACCACTGCCTTCTTGTGCTTCATTTTCTTTTCCAATCCTTCCCGCAGAGGTGTATCCGCTGCAAAAACAACAACGAGTGGGTCCGGGAAAAGAAACCGGGAATTTCCCGGGGTTCCCGCGTAATTCACTCCGATGCCCAAGGCGGTCGATCCGAGCCGATCGGGCCCGATCAATACCGCTCCCGCCGTGAATTCGGACCGTTAATCGGGGGCATCGGAAGGGACCGGAATTGCGTGGCCCCGGCATGCGGCGAGGCCGCCGCGACCCGGGGGTGCGACGGCCTCGCTCGGGGTGTTGCGCGATCAGCTGCCGGCGGAGACGTTGCCGGAGAGGATCGGGATGTTGTCCAGGATGTGCGAGAGGGCCTCGTCGCCCTTGGCCTGGGTGGAGTTCTCGGTGCACTGCTGGTTCTGCGGGCTGGACAGGACCGGGATGTCCTGGACGCCGACGTTGATGAGCGCGAGGATCGACTGCGCGTTGACCTTGGCCGGGAGGGCGATGCAGGGCTTGTTGAAGGAGCCCTGGATCAGCGCCATCTGCGGGCTCATGTTGCCGTAGGTGGCCTGGTTGCCGTAGATCTGCGCCGAGTTGTTGCCGTTGACGGTGTTGATGCCGTTGTCGTTCCCGACAGCCATCGCCTGCGGGGCCATGGCGGCGCCGAGGCCCACGGTGGTGGCGGCAACCGCTGCGCCGGCCGCAAACTTCTTGATCATTATCGTCCCTTTTTTGCAGGATTGCCCGGTACTGGAGCACCCGGATCAACGCCCTCGGCCCGGCTCGGGTTGCGTGGCTTCACCCGGATGCCGCCGTTTCGGGCGGTGCGGTTGACGTTCAGGCGTTCACGCAGGTGTTGCCGAACGTGGGGTTCAGCAGCGCGATCACGTTGACGGTGAGGCCGCAGACGTTCACCGGGACGTCCACGGGGACCTGGACCAGGTTGCCGCTCACCACACCGGGGGAACCCGCGGCGACGCCGTCCGCCGAGGCGCCGCCGTGCGCGGAGGCGAGGCCCGCGCCGCCCATCAGCATCGCCGCGCCCGCGACCGCCACGGTGCTGCCGCGCATCAGCCTCTTCTTCATCTCCGTATTTCCTTTCGGTTCGAACGATGGTGCACCGGCATAACGACCCGCCCACGGAGAGGGTGCGTGCTATCGCCCAAAAGGCCGTACGAGCGAGTCCGACGTGATTTCCAGCCCGATTTCTGACAAAGTTCACTCCTGTTTTGTCCCCTTGATCGAAAATGGAGACAGGGTCATGGGTTCCTCCCGCAGAATCCTCGGCACACTCGGCCTGCTGTCCTGCCTCACACTTTCCGCACACCTGCCCCAGGCGGGTGCCGCGGTGGCCGCCGGGGCGCGCGAATTGCCCCGGGTGCCCTTCACGCAGCGCTACCAGGCCGTCCAGCACGGCGGGCTGGTCAGGGCCTCCAACTCCGCCATCAGCTGCCGCCGCGAGGAGACCGACCAGGCCGAGCCGTGCGCCGAGGTCAAGAAGGGCGCGGCGGGGGTCAACGGCGACTTCGAGATGTTCTACGACGAGGTCGACAAGGACCCGGACACCTACAACTCCACCCGGGCCGAGCTCAAGGTCCCGCAGGGCGCGAAGGTCTCGTACGCCCGCCTGTACTGGGGCGGGAACCTGCGGGTGGGGGAGCAGAAGCCGCCGGAGGACAACGGGCGGGTGCTGGTCGCCGAGCCCGGGGGCGCGTACAAGGCGGTGCTGGCCGACACCGTGATCGGGCACCACACCGACCAGGGCAGCGACGCGTACCAGGCCTCGGCCGACGTCACCCCGATGGTGCGCAAGGGCGGGGCGGGGATGTGGACCGTGGCCCAGCTCAACGTGGCCATGGGCCACTCGGAGGTGGGTGCCTGGGGCGGCTGGACCCTGGTCGTCGCGTACGAGCACCCGCAGGAGCCGCTGCGCCGCGTCTCGGTGTGGGACGGCTTCGAGTCGCTGGCCGCCGGCGCCGGCGAGGCGGCGGGGGAGACGGTGGAGGTCGCCGGCCTGGACGTGGCGCCCGGCGCGTCCGGGAAGGCCGGGGTGGTCGCCTACGACGGGGACCGGGGAGCCCTCGGGGACTCACTCACCGTGACCGCCGACAGTGGCCGACGGGTCAACGTCAGTGATTCAGAAAATCCTTTTAATGATGTTATGAATTCCACGATCACGGAATTCGGACGTCCCTCGTTCGTGCGACAGCCCGAACATATGAATAATCTCGGATATGACGCGGACGTGTTCGACCTGAGTCCCGCCCTGTCCGGTGGCGCCCGCAGCCTGAGCTTCAAGTTCGCGGGCGAAAGCCAAGGTCAATTCCTCGGTGTGCTCTTCGTTCAGACAGACGCGCGCCGCTGAACGCAGGAGACCACTCCACGTGCCGAACCACCCCTCGCCGGACCCGATGCCGGACCCTTCGCCGGACCCGTCACAGGCCGCTCCAGGTTCCCCCTTCACCGTCCTCCACCTCGTCCAGCCCGTCGACGGAGGCGTCGCCCGCGTCGTCGCCGACCTCGCACGGGCGCAGACCGCCGCCGGCCTGCGCGTCCTCGTCGGCTGCCCGCGCGGCGGACAGCTCGCCGACGCCGCTCGCGACGCCGGAGCCGAAGTGCACACCTGGCGCGCCGGACGCTCCCCCGGACCCGGGCTGCCCGCCGAAGTCCTCGGCGCCGCCCGGCTGGTCGGGCGCCTCGGCCCCGACCTGCTGCACGCCCACAGCGCCAAGGCCGGACTCGCCGGACGCCTCGCCGTACGCGGCTCCCTGCCGACCGTCTTCCAGCCCCACGCCTGGTCCTTCGACGCCGTCAGCGGCACCACCGCCGCCCTCGCGCTGCGCTGGGAACGCCTCGGCGCCCGCTGGGCCGACCGGGTGCTCTGCGTCAGCGAGGCCGAACGCCGGGCCGGCGAGTCCGAAGGGATCACCGCCCGCTGGGCCGTGATCCGCAACGGCGTCGACCTCACCCGCTTCCACCCCGCCCGCGGCCGCGACGGCGGCCGCGCCGAAGCCCGCACCGCACTGCGGCTGCCCGACGGCGGACCCCTCGCCGTCTGCATCGGCCGGCTCTGCCCCCAGAAGGGCCAGGACGTCCTGCTGCGCGCCTGGCCGGAAGTCCTCGGCGCCGTCCCCGACGCCCGCCTCGCCCTCGTCGGCGACGGCCCCGACGCCGAACGGCTGCGCCGCACCGCACCCCCCGGCGTCCACTTCGCCGGGGCCGCCGCCGACATCCGACCGTGGCTTCGCGCCGCCGATCTCGTTGTACTGCCGTCGCGGTGGGAAGGCATGGCGCTCGCCCCGCTCGAAGCCATGGCCTGCGGCCGCCCGGTCCTGGTCTCCGACGTCAGCGGTGCCCGGGAGAGCCTGCCGCCAGGCCAGGGACGGCTCTGCCTGGTACCGCCGGAGGACCCGACGGCACTGGCCAAGGCCCTGGGACGGCTGCTCGCCGAACCGCGGCTGCTCACCGAACTCGGGGAGCAGGCCCAGCAACACGCCCGGACCGAGTTCGACGTGCGGCGGACCACGGACGCGGTCACCGGCCTGTACCACGAACTGCTGGGCAGGCCCCGGCCCTTGAACCAGGAGCGCATCAGCCGATGACGATGGACAGCGCACCCGCCCGGCACACCGGGCAGGGCGGCACGGGGCACGCCGGCGGCAGCGCCTTCGCCCCCGCGGCTCCCGCCGAAGCCCGCCGTGCCGTGACCGCCATCCACCCCCCGCGCGGACCCCGCGCCGACCGGGCCCGCGCCGCCGTCCGGCCGCAGCGGGCCCGCCGCCACGAAGGCGTCACCGCGCTGCTGACCGCCGACGCGCTCGCCGCCGCCGTCACCGCGACCACCCTGCCCGCCGGCACCCTGCCCCCCGAAGCCGTCCTGCCCGCCGCCGCCCTCCTCACCGCCCTGCACGCACAGGCCGGCCTCTACCGGCCCCGCCTCGCCCCCTCCGCACTGCGCGAACTGCCCGCCCTCGCCGGACGCGCCGCCGTGCTCTGGGCCGGGGCCGCCGCCCTCCTCGCCGCCGCCGCACCCCAGCGCGCCCTCGCCTGGAGCGCGCTCCTCGGCGCCATCGGCCTCCAGGTCGTACTGGCCTGCGCGGGACGCGGGTTCGTCAACCAGCTCCGCCGCCGCGCCGCCGTACGACGGCCCGTCTCGGCGCTCGTCGTCGGCCCCGGCGAGGGCACCGGCGCCGTCGCCGCCGCCCTGCACGGCCGCCCCGAGTACGGACTGCGCCCCGTCGGGATCGCCGACACCGCCGCCCCCGCCGGCGGGGAGCCCGGCCAGCTCCCCGTCCTCGCCACCCACGAGGACGTACGCCGCGCCGTCATCCAGAACACCGTCCGGCACGCCGTCTTCACCTGTCCCCCCGAGGCCGACGAACGCACCGCCTCCCTGGTCCGGCTCTTCCACGACCACGGCTGCCGGCTCTGGCTCGCCGACCCCGCCGGGACCGCCAAGGTCACCGGCATGCGCGTCGCGCAGCCCGCCGACCAGCTGTGGGGATACGCCGTACAGCCGCTGCTGCCGCGCCCCTCGCGGCCCCTGGAACGCGCCGCGAAGCGGGCCATCGACTCCTGCCTCGCCGCCCTCGCCCTCCTCGCCGCCGCCCCCGTCATGGGCCTCTGCGCCCTCGCCGTCCGGCTCTCCGACGGACCCGGGGTGATCTTCCGGCAGGAGCGGGTCGGCCTCTACGGACGCCCCTTCACCCTGCTGAAGTTCCGCACCCTGCGCGCCGACGAGCACGAGTCCGCCACCCGCTGGACCGTCGCCGGCGACCGCCGCATGAGCTGCGTCGGCTCCTTCCTGCGCAAGTCCTCGCTGGACGAGCTCCCCCAGCTGTGGAACGTCGTACGCGGTGACATGAGCCTCGTCGGCCCGCGCCCCGAACGGCCTTTCTTCGTAGCCAAGTTCAGCACCGTCCACCCCGGCTACGAGGCACGCCACCGGATGCCCGTCGGCATCACCGGCCTCGCCCAGATCAACGGACTGCGCGGCGACACCTCCATCGAGGACCGGGCCCGCTTCGACAACCACTACATCGACACCTGGTCGCTGTGGCAGGACCTGTGGATCCTGGCCCGCACCGCCGCCTCCTTCTTCCGCTTCCGGCTGGGAGGGAGCTGAGTATGACCCTCACCGCGACCGCCCCGGTACGCGCCCTCGACACGGGCGCGCTGCGCCGCCACTGGCCGCTGCTGCCCCTCGCCGCGACCGTCCTGTTCCTCCTCGCCCCGCTCCCCGCCGGCGACGCGACCGCCTCCGGCAAGGTCGGCCCGGCCGACGCCGCCTCGCTGCTGCTCGTCCTCGTCTGCGGGATCCAGGCCCTGCGCGGCCGGGTGCGGACCCTGAGCCCGCTCGGCGTGCTCGTGCTCGGCGCCCCCGGCGTCGGGCTCGCGGTGTCCACGATGACCGCCGGCGACCCGTACGCCGCCCTCCCCGGCTTCGTGCGCTACCTCCAGGTCTTCGTACTCGTCCCGGCGGCCGTGGTGCTGCTGGTGCGCGACGCCCGCGAGTTCCGGATCGCCGCCGGCTGCTTCGTCGTCCTGGCCCTGGTCCAGGGAGCCGTGGGCGTCGTCCAGTACGCCACCCAGACCGGCGCCTCGTACCAGGGCGCCAACGTCCGCGCCGTGGGGACCTTCGGCCCCGGCGACGTGATGGGCATGGCCACCGTCGTCGCGTACGGCCTCGTCGTCGCCACCGCCGCCGCGCTCGCCCCGGGACTGCCCCGGCGGATCCGCCGCACCGCCGGGGCCTGCGCCCTCGTACTGGTGGTGCCGCTGGTGCTGTCCTTCAGCCGCGGTGCCTGGATCGCCACCCTCGGGGCGGCGGTGCTGGTCATGGCCATGGCCGGGATCCGGCGGGCCCTGCGGGTGCTCGTCGCGCTGGCCGCGCTGGGCGTCGTCCTCGTCGGCGGGCTCGGCGTCGGCTCCGAGATGGTCGCCGAGCGGCTCACCTCCATCACCCAGGTTTCCAGCGCCCCCGACCAGTCCGTGACCGACCGCTACACCATGTGGGCCGCCGCCGAGTCGATGTGGCGGGAACGCCCGGTGGCGGGGGTGGGCCTCAAGGGCTTCCCCGCGCACCGCGACGGCCACTCCTCGCTGGGGCTGTCCTCCGGCAGCGACACCGCCGGCGCCGGCCAGGCCTTCATCAAGCAGCCGCTGCTGTCCCCGCACAACATGTACCTCCTCATCCTCAGCGAGCAGGGCCTGATCGGCCTGCTCGCGCTGGCGGGCGGCTGGGCCGCGCTGCTGGTCGCCGGGCTGCGGCGGTGCGCGGTGGGCACCGACCGGGCCGTGCGGGACTGCGGGCTGATCGCGACCGGGCTGTTCGTGTGGCAGCTGACCGACTTCCTGTACGCGGACATCGGCGGGCCCTCCACCGTGCTGACCGGCGTGATCATCGGACTCGCGGCGTGGTGGGCCCTGCCCTCCCCGGGGTTCGCCACGGACACCGGCTCCGCGCCCGGGAGCGGCCCGCTGGCCGCCGAGGGACCGGCCGGCCGGTGACCGACACGACTCCCTGGCGGCGGCCCGCGGCCGCGGCGACCGAAGTCGCCGCGGCCGCGGGCTCCGCGGGTACCGCCCCGGCCGTCCCCCCGGCCGGCCGCGGCCGCACCACCCCGGACCCGGCCCCCGGCCCGGGCGCGCCGGATCCCGGAACCCCTGCGGGCCCGCCCGCGGCGGCACCGGGATACGACGGCCCGCGCCGGGCCGGCACCCCGGCCGAACAGGGCGCGGTGCGCGGCCAAGGAGCGGGCGCGGTGCCTGACGGAGTACGGCGGGCCGGGCGGGCCGGCGTGCGCGGGGACGCGCGGCCCGGCACGGGCGGCACCGGTGAGAGCGGCGGCGGCACCGCGCCCCTCGGCCGGTTCCTCGCCAAGGCCGCCGCCGTCACCGCCGGACTGACCGCCGCCGGAGCCGTGTTCGGACTCGTACGCGACCAGACCATCGCGCACCTCTTCGGCGCCGGCCACGACAGCGACGCCTTCCTCATCTCCTGGACCGTCCCCGAGATGGCCTCGACGCTCCTCATCGAGGACGCCATGGCCCTGCTGATGGTCCCCGCCTTCAGCCACGCCCTCGCCCGCCGAGCCGCCAGCCGCGCCGGCCTCACCCGCCGCGAAGCCCGCGCCGCCGACCCCGTACGGCTCCTCGTCGGCGCGACCCTGCCCCGGCTCGCCGTGTTCCTCGCCGCCGTGGCCTCCGTCCTCATCGTCGCCGCACCGCTCGTCGTCGGCGTCCTCGCACCCGGCCTGCCCGACCCCGAACTCGCCGTCCAGTGCACCCGGATGACCGCCCTCACCGTCATCACCTTCGGCATCGCCGGGTACTTCAGCGCCGCCCTGCGCGCCCACCGCTCGTTCCTGCCGCCCGCCGCGATCTACGTCTCCTACAACGTCGGCATCATCGGCACCATGGTCGCCCTCCACACCCTGTGGGGCGTCCGGGCGGCCGCCGCCGGAGTCGCCGCCGGCGGGCTGCTGATGGTCCTCGTCCAGCTCCCCGCCTTCATCCGCAACGTCGGCTTCGCCCCCAGCCGCGCCAAGGGCGCCCCGCGCAGCCAGCGCGACCGCGACCGGCCCACCCTCATCGCCTTCGGGGTCATCGCCCCCGTCATCTTCTTCGCCGTCTTCCGGCAGTCGCAGGTACTCGTCGAACGCTTCCTCGCCGCCTCCCTCCCGCCCGGCGCCATCTCGCACCTCAACTACGCGCAGAAGGTCGCGCAGATGCCGATGGTGCTGTCCCTGATGATCTGCACCGTCACCTTCCCCGTCGTCGCCCAGGCCATGGCCGGCGGGGAACGCGAGAAGGCCCGCAGGCGGGTGGAGCAGGACCTGGCGCTGGCCTCCCTCGCCGTCCTCATGGGCACCGCCCTGGTCATCGGCTACGCCCCGCAGATCATCCAGGTGCTCTTCGAACGCGGCGCCTTCACCCACCAGGACACCCTCGCCACCGCCTCCGCGATGCGGGTCTACGGAGCCGGCCTGCTCGGCCACTGCCTCGTCGGCGCCCTGTCCCGGCCCTTCTTCTCGACCGCCCGCCCGACCTGGTTCCCGGCGCTCGCGATGGCCGCCGGACTCCTCGTCAACATCGTCGCCGGAGCCCTCGCCGTCGGCTGGTGGGGCACCTACGGCATCGCCGCGGCCAACGCCGCCGGCATCTCCACCGCCGCCGCGCTGCTCCTGACCGGCCTCGGCTCCCGCATCATCGCCATCCAGGTCCGCCGCGTCGCCGTCAGCATCGGCCGGCTCGCCGTCGCGGCCGCCGCCGCCTGCGGCACCGGCTGGCTCGCCGGCCCGATGATCGCCGACCCGCTCGTCAGCGCCGCCCTCGGCTGCCTGCTCGTCCCCGCCATGTTCGGAGCCACCGGAATGGCCATACGGGCGCTGGAGATCACCGCCCTGCCCGGCCAGATCGCCCAGCTCGGCACCCACACCGCCAACCGGATCACCCAGCTCACCCAGAGGTTCCGCAATGCCCGCTGACACCGACACGGCCCCCGCCGCCGTGACGGGCCCCGCCCGCCGGAGCCCGGCCCCGTGGGTCCTGATGTACCACTCGGTCACCGAGTTCACCGACCCCGCCGAGGACCCGTACGGGATCACCGTCACCCCCGCCGCCCTGGAGGCCCAGCTGCTGTGGCTGCGCGCCCGCGGGCTGCGCGGCGTCGGCGTCGGCGAACTGCTGCGGGCCCGCGCCGCCGGACGCGGCCGCGGCCTCGTCGGCCTCACCTTCGACGACGGCTACACCGACTTCCTGACCCGCGCCCTGCCCCTGCTGCGCCGGCACGACTGCACGGCCACCCTGTTCGTGCTGCCCGGCCGGCTCGGCGTCGACAACGTCTGGGACCCGCTGGGCCCCCGCAAGCCCCTCCTCACCGCCGAGCAGATCCGCGAAGTCGCCGCCGCCGGCCAGGAGATCGGCTCCCACGGCCTGCTCCACCAGGACCTCACCGCCGCCCCCGACGACGTACTCCAGCAGGAGCTGCGCGGCAGCCGCGAGCTGATCCGCGAGCTGACCGGCACCCTCCCCGACGGCTTCTGCTACCCGTACGGGCACCTCGACGCCCGGGTCGTCGAAGCCTCCCGCGCCGCCGGCTACGACTACGCCTGCGCGATCTCCCCCGGCCGGCTCACCGGCCGCCACGCCCTGCCCCGCACCCACGTCAGCCAGGCCGACGGAGCCGCACGGCTGCGCGTCAAGCGGCTGCGGCACCAGGTGCGGGAGCTGCGCGGGCGGGTGCTGCGGTGAAGGGCGTCAGGGGCGTCAAGGGCGTCAAGGACCTGGGCGGCGCCGAGGACCTCAAGGGCCTGAGGGCCCTGCACGTGATCACCGGCCTGGGCGTCGGCGGCGCCGAGCAGCAACTGCGGCTGCTGCTGCGGCACATGCCGATGCCCTGCGACGTGCTGACGCTGACCAACCCCGGACCCGTCGCCGACGGGCTGCGCGCCGACGGGGTCCGCGTCGTGCACCTGGGCATGCGCGGCAACCGCGACCTCGGCGCCCTGCCGAAGCTGGTCCGGTTCATCCGCCGCGGCCGCTACGACCTCGTCCACACCCACCTCTACCGGGCCTGCGTCTACGGGCGCCTCGCGGCCCGGCTCGCCGGCGTCCCGGCCACCGTGGCCACCGAGCACTCCCTCGGCGAGGGCGAGATCGAGGGCCGGCCGCTCACCGGCGGGGTGCGCGCCCTGTACCTGGCGAGCGAGCGGCTCGGCGCGGCCACCGTCGCCGTGTCCGGGACCGTCGCCGCCCGGCTGGAGGGGTGGGGCGTGCCCGCCGCCCGGGTGCACGTGGTCCCGAACGGGATCGAGGCCGCCCGCTTCCGCTTCGACGAGGGCGTACGCCGCGCCGCCCGGACCCGGACCGGGCTGCCCGAACGCGCCTTCGTGGTGGGCGGGGTGGGGCGGCTGGTGCCGGGCAAGCGGTTCGACGTACTCGTCCGGGCCGTCGCCGCACTCCCCGGCGCACACCTGCTGCTGGCCGGGGACGGCCCCGAACGGGCCGCGCTGCGGCTGCTCGCCGCCGAACTGGGCGCCCAGAGCCGGATCCACCTGCTCGGCGAGCGCGACCCGCTCGGCGACAGCCCCGACGGGCGCACCCCCGGGATCCCCGCCCTGCTGGCCGCCATGGACGTGTTCGTCTCCCCGTCGCGGGAGGAGGCGTTCGGGCTCGCCGTCGTCGAGGCGCTGGCCGCCGGGCTGCCCGTGCTGCACGTGACCTGCCCCGCCATCGACGACCTCCCCGCCGTGCAGGCCCCGGGGGCGCGGCGGATCGGCTCCGGCACCGAGGAACTGGTCGCCGCGCTGCGCGGGCACATGGAAGCGGGCGCGCGCCGGCTCCCGCCGCCCCCGGTGGTACGCCGGTACGACATCACGCGCACCGCCGCGCAACTGCTGGACGTGTACGCCCTCGCGCTGTCCGCGCCGGGGGAGCGGCAGACACCGGTGCCCGGGCCCGGCGCAACACCCGCCCCGCCCGGCCCGACGGGATCCGGCCCGGCCGTTCCCGGCCCGACGGCCGCGGCCTCCCAGGCGGGGCCGGCCCTCGCCGAACCCGGCGGGGACGGCTGACCCCCTCGCTCCACCCCGGCCGGGGGAACGGCCGGGACCGCACCAACCCCCCTCCACCCAGGAAGGCACCGCACATGGCCGACACCCCCGACCAGAAGAAGTCCGACCACCGCTCCGAGCGCAAGCGCCGGCTCCTGCCGCCGCCCGCCTGGTGGCCGCTGCCCGCCTGCGCCCTGCTCGGACTGGCCGCGGGCGGCGCGTACGGGGTGCTCAAGGCCCCCGAGTACGCCGCCACCAGCTACGTCGTCGCCGTACCGAACGAGACCACCGAGCCGGCCACCGCCCTCGGCTTCGCCCAGGCCTACGGCCGGATCGCGACCAGCAGCTCCACCCTCGCCTACGCCCAGCCCCGCGCCGGCATCAGCGCCCAGCGGCTGCGCACCCAGGTCCGCGCCGAGACCTCCCCAGACTCCCCGATGATCGCCATCACCGGCACCTCCAAGAGCCCCTCCGAGGCCGCCGACGTCGCCAACGCCGTCGCCGACGCCCTCTCGCTGAGCAGCAACCAGGCCGCGAAGAACACCGGCGTGCAACTGCTGCTGTTCAACCAGGCCGTCGCGCCCAGCGACCCGGCCTCCCCGTCGGCCGCCATCAGCGGAGCCGTCGGACTGTGCGCCGGCGGGCTCCTCGGCGGGCTGTGGCTGCTGGCCCGCCCGGCCCGCCGCAAGGAGCGCGGGACGGGCCGGCCGGTGGCGGAGGAGTACGCCTCGCTGCCCGCCCAGGGCGAGCACACCGAGACCAAGGAGAAGGAGTCCGTGCGATGACGCGGGGCTCCACCGGGGCCCTGACGGTGACGCTGTGCCGAGACTCCCGGCAGTTCGCCGCGCTGGAGGAGTCCTGGAACCGGCTCGTCCGGAACTGCCCCACCGCCACCCCCTTCCAGAGCCACGCCTGGCTGCACTCCTGGTGGCTGTCGTACGGGAAGGACGGCCGGCTCCGGGTCCTGCTCGTGCGGCGCGGCGAGGAGCTCGTCGGCGCGGCCGCGCTGATGCTCGTACACCGGCCGCTGCCGCGGCTGGTGCCGCTCGGCGGGCCCATCACCGACTACTTCGACGTGCTCGTCGCCGCCGAGTACGCCGGCCAGGTCGTCCCGGCCCTGGCCAACGGGCTGCACCGGGCCGCCCGCTCCGCCGTCGTCGACCTGCGCGAGGTCCGCCCCGGGGCCGCCGCGGAGGCGCTGTACGAGGCGTGGCCCGGGGTCGGCGCCAAGGTCGCCGACTCCACCTGCATGGAGCTGCCCGCGCTCCCCTTCGACCAGCTCGTCAAGCGGATGCCGGCCTCCGGCGCGCAGCGCGTACGGGCCAAGCTGCGCAAGACCGACGCCGCCGGGATCGAGGAGCACGAGGTCACGGAGCGGGAGGTGCCGCAGGCCGTGCGCACCCTGCTGCGGCTCCACGAGAAGCAGTGGCGGGGGCGCGGGGTGACCCCCGAGCACCTGCGGCCGCGCTTCGCCGAGCACCTGACCCGGGCCACCCGGCGGATGGTGCGGGCGGGGGAGGGCCGGCTCACCGAGTTCCGGCTGGACGGGAAGGTGGTGGCCGCCAACGTGACGCTGCTGTCGGCGGCGCTGAGCGGCGGCTACCTGTACGGGGCCGACCCGGACCTGCGCGAGCGGAAGGTGGACGTGGCGACGCTGCTGCTGCGCTACGAGGCCGGCCGGGCCCTTCAGGAGGGCCGGCCGGTGGTGAGCTTCCTGCGTGGCAACGAGCCGTACAAGAACCACTGGCGGCCCGAGACGGTGGTCAACCAGCGCCTGCTGCTGGCCACGCACGCGCTCGCGCCCCTGCTGCGGCTGTACGAGTCGCAGATCACGGGGCGCGAGCGGGCGGTGGACGCGCTGCGCGAGGCGCTGCCGGCCGCCCGGGACTGGCGGGCGCGGCTGAACGAGCTGCGGGTCCGATGACCCGTCTAGAACGGCCAGAAGCCGGAGTCCTTGCCCCAGTCGAAGCGGAAGCAGACGGACTGGTGACCGCCGAGGAGGCTGTTCAGCCACTCGCCGAAGTCGAGCGGGAGGCACCACTGCCTGCTGTCGTTGGGCTGGGGCTTCGGTTCGGGCCGGGGCGTGGGCTTGGGCGTGGTCGGCTGCGTCGGCTGGGGCCGGGGTGCGAGGGGGCTCGGGGACAGCACGGGGGGTGCGGGCACCGAGGGGGCCGGTTCGGGCGGGAGCGGGGGCGGGACGGTGATGTCCGGCGACGGGGTGACGGGCACCGGTTCCGGGACGGCCGGCGGGGGCTCGACGGGAGCCGGCGCCGGGTCGACGGGCGCGGGGTCCACCGGCGCGGGCACGTCGGGCTTGGGGGCCTCGGGCTTCGGGAGTTCCGGCTTGGGGGCCTCCGGCTTGGGGGCCTCGGGCTTCGGGAGCTCGGGCTTCGGGAGCTCGGGCTTGGGGGCCTCCGGCTTCGGGAGCTCGGGCTTGGGGGCGTCCGGTTTGGGAGCCTCCGGCTTCGGGACCTGTGGGGTCGGGAAATGCGGCGTCGGGACCTGGGGCGTCGGGAGGTCCGGCTTGGGGACCACCGGCGGAGTCGGCACCACCGGGGGCGTCGGGACCACGGGCGGCGTCGGGACCTGCGGGGTCGGCTCGGACGGCTTCTGCTCGCCCAGCGCCTCGCGGAAGACCTTCGCCGACTGCGGGTTCTGCTTGCACCGCCAGACACCGTGCGGGCAGTAGTCCGTGATGGTGTGGTAGAGCGGCTTGTGCTGGTCGATCCACTTCAGCATCTGCCGGAGGTACTCCGGATTGTCCCCGTTCCGGAACAGCCCCCACTCCGGGTACGAGATCTGCTTGCCGTGTGCCTTCGCGAAGTCGACGTGCTGCTGGAGCCCGTACGGCTGGCGGACGTGCTCGTCGAAGGTCCGGCCCGGCCCCTGGTCGTACGAATCCATCCCGATGATGTCGACCACGTCGTCACCCGGGTAGCACTTGGTCCAGCCGATCGCGTCCGTCCCCCGGTTGGGGGCGAAATCGAACTTGAACCGCTGCCCGGGGACGGAGCGCATCGTGTTGACGATGCGCTTCCAGTACGCCTTCCAGTGCTCCGGGTCGGGACCGCAGCGGTGGGTGTACGTGGTGCCGTTCATCTCCCACCCGAGCACGATCACCGTGTCCGGGACGCCCAGCGCCACCAGCCGCTCGGCGAGCTTGCGGAAGTGCCGGTCGTACTGGCCCTCCGCGCCGGCCCGGATCAGCTGGACCACCTGCCAGTCGGGCACCCGGTCCTCGTTGCGGGCCTGCATCGGCACGTTGAGCACGAACATCCGGTCGTCCTCGGCCCGGCGCCACTCGGCCCAGTCGGCGAGGAAGTTCACGCCGCCCTCGATCCCCGGCCACTGGTCGCCGGGGAGATAGGTGTGCCCGACCCGGATCTCCCTGCCGCCGAGCCAGTGCGACAGGTAGGGGATGCGGGCGACCCCGGGCGGCCCGTAGCCGAGGTAGGCGCCCATGGCGGTGTCGGAACCCTTGGGGGGCTCGTCGTCCGGGGCGGCGAGCGCGGCGCCGGTGGCGAGCAGCCCGGCCGTGACCGTACCGACGCAGGTGCTCACCAGGCGGTGGCGTGGTCTGGGCATGGCGTCTCCCGAGCTTTCGCGAACCGGTGTGCTTGTAAAAGACGTTAGACATCAGATCTGACGAATGGCCTGTCCGGTGGCCGCTGGGTAGCCCATTCGCAGGTGCGCATCCTCTCCGCTTGGTCCGACTAGGTGAAAGACACCGTTCCCATGAACGCGTTCGACGGCCATGTGCCCGCTGTTCTGCTCAGACTCGACCGGAATCCGTTCCACCACGGAACCCTCGGCGCCGTCAGATCCCTGGGGCGCAAGGGCGTGGAGGTCCATGCCGTCGTCGAAGCCGGGGGAGGTCCCGTGGGGCGTTCGCGCTATCTGCGCGCCGTGCACGCCGGTCCTGAGGGCGGATTGGATCCGGAGGCGCCCGAGGCGCTGCTGGAGTGCCTGGTCGGCGTGTCGGAGCGGATCGGCCGGCCGGCGGTGCTCGTGGCGATGGACGACATGAGCGCGATCGCGGTGTCCCGGGTCGCGCCGATGCTGACGGACCGTTTCCGGATCCCCCATCAGCCCGACGACCTGCCCGCCCGGGTGGCGGACAAGGCGGAGCTCTCGCGGCTGTGCGCCCGCTGGGGCGTCCCGCACCCGGAGACCGTGATCCCGGCGAGCGGACCCGAGGCGGCGCGCGCCGCGTGGCGGCTGGGGCTGCCGGTGGTGGCGAAGTGGAGCCGGCCCTGGCTGCTGCCGGCCGGTGCCGGGCTGCGCAGCACCACCCTCGTCAACTCGGCCGCCGACGCACGCCGGTTGTACGAACGCTCCGCCGAGGCCGGGAGCCGGCTGCTGCTCCAGCGGTTCCTGCCCGCCGGGCCGGACACCGACTGGTTCTTCCACGGGGCCTTCGCCCGCGACGGGCGGCCGCTGCTGGCCGGCTCGGGCCGCAAGGAGCTGTCCTGGCCGGTGCGGACCGGGCTGACGGCGGTGGGGCGCTGGCTGCCGGACCCGGCGGTGGAGGAATCGGCGCTGCGGCTGGCCGAACGGCTCGGCTACCAGGGGATCCTGGACCTCGACTTCCGGCGGGACGAGTGCGGCACGTTCCGGCTGGTGGACTTCAATCCCCGGCCCGGCGCGCAGTTCAGGCTGTTCGCCGACGACTCGGGGCTGGACGTGGTCCAGGCCGTGTACCTGGACCTGACGGGCCAGCGGGTGCCGGCTCCGGCGGGCGGGCCCGGGCGGGTCTTCGTCGCGGAGAACTACGCGCTGCTGGCCGCCGTACGGGGCCGCACGCTGCCGCGCCGTGCCCCCGGCACGCCCGCTGCGGCGGGCCCGGCGGGGAGCGCGTGCGGGGAGCGGGGCCGCGACGCGCGGCCCGGCCCGGTGCGGGTGCTGCCGCGCGGGGAGCGGGGGCGGGTGGAGGCGGCCTGGTTCGCCCTCGACGACCTGTGGCCGTTCCTGGCGATGCTGGGCGCGCTCCTGGGGCGCGGCTTCGGCAAGGGGGCCCGCGCCCTGCGGGGCGTCCCCGCGCAGGGGCGGCGTACGGTCCGCGCGGTGCGGGCGCCGCGCCAGCGCGGCGGCGAACGGTCGTGGCCGCGGTCCCAGCCGCCGGGACCGGCCGTGGGCCAGGCCCCGCCGGGGGCTTCGGCGGAGCCGGACGAGCTGGTGAGCCGGTGACGGGGTGACGGGGTGACGGGGTGACCTCGTGACTCGGCGGGACGCGGGGACGCCGGGAGATGTGGTGGCTCCGCGTGGCGGGCGTGAGGCAGTGGTGCGGTGACGCCGTGACATGTGACGCGGCGTCGTGTTCCGGCGCCGCGGCGCGGTGACGTGGTGAAGCGGTGACTCGGTGGCGATCTGGTGGAAGGAGTGGCCGTGAGGCGGACGGACGATCTCGTGGTGGTCGGCGCCGGGCCGTACGGGCTGTCGGTCGCCGCGCACGCGGCGGCGGCCGGGCTCGGGGTACGGGTGCTGGGCCGGCCCATGGCGTCCTGGCGGGACCACATGCCCGAGGGCATGTACCTGAAGTCGGAGCCCTGGTCCTCGAACCTCTCCGCGCCCGGCGGGCGCTACACCCTGGCCGACTACTGCGCCACCCGCGGCCTGCCCGCCGAGCACGCCACCCCTTTGCCCATCGCCACCTTCAGCGCGTACGGGCTGTGGTTCGCCCGGCACGCCGGCCTGCCCGAGGTGGAGGAGGCCACCGTCACCGAGGTGACCCCCCAGGGCGACGGCTTCCTCGTCCGCACCGCCGAGGGGCCGCCGCTGCTCGCCCGTACGGTGGCCCTCGCCGTCGGGGTGATGCCCTTCACGCACTACCCCGAGGCGCTGCGCGAGCTTCCCCCGGGCCACTACTCGCACAGCAGCGGCCACCGCGACCTGTCCCGCTTCGCCGGGCACGAGGTGGCCGTCCTGGGCGCCGGGCAGGCCGCGCTGGAGACGGCCGCGCTGCTCGCGGAGGCGGGGGCCCGGCCGTGTCTGGTGGCCCGGCGGTCCCGGCTGAACTGGAACGCCGTCCCGCAGCCGCTGGAACGCCCGCTGGCCCGGGCCCTGCGCGACCCGCACAGCGGGCTCGGCACCGGCTGGCGCAGCTGGGTGTGGTCGGAGCTGCCGTGGGCGGTGCGGCGGCTGCCCGCGCCGACGCGCGAGCGGATCGCCGCCACGGCCCTGGGGCCCGCCGGGGCGTGGTGGCTGCGGGACCGCTTCGAGCGGCGGGTGCCCGTGCTCATGGGGCACCGGCTCACCCGGGCGGTGGCGGTGGGCGGCCGTACCCGGCTCGGGCTGACCACGGCGGCCGGGGAGTCCGTCGTCCTGGACACCGCGCACGTCATCGCGGCGACCGGGTTCGCCCCGCGGCTGGACCGGCTGGAGCTGCTCGACGCGCGGCTGCGGGCCGCGCTGGCCACCGTGGGCGGCAGCGGCACCCCGGAGCTGAGCGCGGGCTTCGAGTCCTCGTGGCCGGGTCTTTTCTTCGCGGGACTGCTGACGGCTCCCTCATTCGGACCTTCCATGCGATTCGTGCACGGTGCGGGGTTCACGGCGGGGAGACTGGTGAAGGGAGTCCGCAAGCGCCTCGGCGCCCGGGGTCCGCTGCCGGGCTCCTCCGGCGCGTCCCGGCCGGTCCGGGCCGCCGCCGGGCGACCGGAGACGTATCTACGCTGAGATCCACCTGAGAGGGGTCCGCGATGGGCGCGGAGCGAGCACAGGGCGGCCGTGGCTGGGTGCGCATCCCCGCCAGCCGCGGGGAGCAGACCACGGGCCGGGCGGCGGCCCAGCCGCCCCGGTCCGCCGCCGGCCAGCCGCCCCGGGGCGCGGCCGGGGCGTCGTACGGGTGGCGGTCCGCCGGCCACTTCGGGGCCGGCGACCAGCCCTCGATCTACCTCTCCCTCGTCAAGCGGTGGCGGGAGGCCGGGCGCACCCTTCCGGGGCATCCTGACGAGGAGTGGGAGCGGCTCATCTCCCAGCCGTGCTGGCCAGGCCGTTAGGTGGTGTGTCTCTCGTGGCAGCGGCGGAGCGCGAAGAACCGGAACGCGGTGCCCCAGGGCTGGTGACGGGCCCGGGGGAGCGGCTCGCGCTCAACGGCATGGGCAGCTTCGAATGGGACCTGGACGCGGGCAGCCTCAGCCTGGACGAGGCCGGCCTGGCCGTCTTCGACCTGGAGCCGGCCGAGTTCGACGGCACCCCGCAGGCCCTCGGCGCGCGGATCCCGTCCGACGACGCGGCCCGGCTCTCGGACACCGTGACCGCGGTGCTGGAGGCCGGCGGGTCCACGTACGGCTCGTACTTCACCGTGCGCCGGCGCGACGGCCGCGACCAGTGGACCCACACCACCGGCCGGGTGCTGCGCGACGACGACGGCCGGCCGCTGCGGATCGCCGGGATCGTCCGGGACGCCACCGCCGAGCTCGCCCACGCGACGGTGCTGCGGAGGCTGGAGAGCGCCCGCGTCCAGCAGGCCGCCATCGTGCAGCGCACCACCGAGGCCCTGTCGCGGGCGGTGACCGTCGACGACGTGACGGCAGCCCTGACCGGCGCCGGCGCGCTGGAGCGGCTCGGCGCGGACGGGCTGGCGCTGGGCCTCGTCGAGAACGGCACCATCAAGATCATCGCGCTGAGCGGGGAGACCCTGGAGATCCTCAGCGAACGCAAGTTCACCCGCCTGGACGGATCCCTCCCGCTCTCCCAGGCCATCCTCAGCCGGCAGGCACGTTTCGTCACCTCGCTCACCGAACTCGCCGGCGAGTTCCCCCTGCTCGCCGACTACCTGCGCCGCATCCACTACGACGCGGCCGCCTACCTCCCCCTGATCGCCCAGGCCAAGGCCATCGGCGGACTCGTGCTCTTCTACCGGCGGCGCACCGAGTTCAGCCCCGAGGAACGCAACCTGTGCCTGGGCCTCGCCGGCATCGTCGCCCAGTCCCTCCAGCGGGCGCTCCTCTTCGACCAGGAACGCGAGTTCGCCACCGGCCTCCAGGCCGCCATGCTGCCGCGCCGCATCCCCGACATCACCGGCGGGGAGATCGCCGTCCGCTACCACTCCGCCTGGAGCGGGCGCGAGGTCGGCGGCGACTGGTACGACGTCATCGCCCTGCCCCGCGACCGCGTCGGCATCGTCGTCGGCGACGTACAGGGCCACGACACCCACGCCGCCGCCATCATGGGCCAGCTCCGCATCGCCCTGCGCGCCTACGCGGGCGAGGGACACCCGCCCTCCACCGTCCTCGCCCGCGCCTCCCGCTTCCTCGCCGAACTCGACACCGAACGCTTCGCCACCTGCATGTACGCACAGGTGGACCTGGAGACCGGAGGCGTACGGGCCGTCCGCGCCGGCCACCTCGGCCCGCTGATCCGCCACACGGACGGCCGAACCGGCTGGCCCAACGTCCGCGGCGGCCTCCCCCTCGGCCTCGCCTCCGTCTTCGAACAGGAGGACTTCCCCGAGACCCGCCTCGACCTGGTCCCCGGCGAGACGCTCGTGCTGTGCACCGACGGGCTCGTCGAGGAACCCGGCACCACCATCACCGCCGGCATGGACGCCCTCGCCCACGCCGTACGCAGCGGCCCCCAGGGCGCCGGAGCCCTCGCCGACCACCTCCTGGACCGGCTCTGGGAACGCTGGGGCTCCGGCGACGACGTGGCCCTGCTCGTCCTGCGCCGCGCCCCGGACCCCGGCACCCACCGGGCGCCGCGCATCCACCAGTACGTCCACCAGGCCGACCCCGAGGGCCTGTCCGAGGCCCGCTACGCCCTGCGGCAGGCCCTGCGCGACTGGGGCATGGCGGAACTCGCCGACGACGTCGAGCTCGCCGCGGGGGAGCTGCTGGTCAACGCCCTGCTGCACACCGACGGCGGGGCGGTGCTGACCATGGAGGTGCTGCCCGAGCCGGTGCGGCGGATCCGGCTGTGGGTCAAGGACCGCTCCAGCGTGTGGCCGCGCAGGCGCACCCCGGGCGAGGCGGCCACCACGGGGCGCGGGCTGCTGCTGGTGGACGCCCTGGCCACGCACTGGGGAGTGGAGTCCCGGGGCGACGGGAAGGCCGTCTGGTGCGAGTTCGACGCCGGGGGCACCCCGCGCGGCACGGGGTGACGGGCGCGCGGGCGCGCCGCGTGAGCGGCCCGTCACCCCGGGTGGCGATATGCGGGAGGCGGGGTGATGATGCCGCCATGGAACGGATGCTGGTTGTGCGGGACGCGCCGGTCTTCCAGGGCGCCCCGCTGCCGATGGGGGTATGGTGCGCCGCCTGACCAGGGGCGCGGTCACGGGGATCGCGGCGACGCTGGCGGTCCTGCTGCTGGCGGCCGGGGGCCGGGCGGTCGTCGACTGGACGACGGGACGTCCGCACACGGGCCCCGGATGCCAGACGGTCGCGTTCATGTCGATGACGGGCGTCGCGCCCGAGTGCCGGTAGCGGCGGCCACCGCACCCGCGCGCCCGGCCGCGCTCCCCGCTACGGCTGCGCGACGACCTGGATGACCTGCTCGTCCAGCGCGACCGTGTCGATGGCGCGGGGCATCAGACCCGACATGTGGATCTCCTGGAGCTCGGCCACGGCCCGCGCGGTGCCCGGGTGGATGCCGCCGGTGAGCGGGCTGCCGGCCACCCACGCGTGCTCGGCGCCGTCACAGACGACCTCGCCCGCGCCGATGCTCAGCCGGGTGGCGTCCTGGATGACGGTGGCCTTGATCTGAACCGCTCCCGAGGGTGACGAGGCCTCGCAGTGGTAGGTGCCGGAAAGGGTGATGGAACCGTCCCCGGCGATGTGAGCTTCCGACTGTACGGAAATTCCCTGATTGAAAACGGTGGCGTGGGCGGGAGCCGTGAACAGGGCCGTCGCGGCCAGGGCGGAGAAGGCCCCCAGGGTCATTCGGCGGGCGGGCGTGCGCATTCTTCCTCCAGGTGGGTGCGGATGGTGCGGGCGGCGGGAATCCACCGGAACGCATTGTGCTGGCAATTGGCGGGCGACTCGTTCCGCGTGCTCGTGTCGGTGTGTGCAATTCCCCGCTCGGGCGCGTGAGACTGGCCGGAAATACTCCCCGCCCCGAAGATCCCCGAAGGGGTTCCCGCATGCGCCAGCCCGCCTCCGTCTCCACCTCGGTCTCCGTCCTCGCCGCCACCGCTCTGATGCCCTTCCTGCTGTTCACCGCCACCGCCTGCCAGAGCGCCCCCGAGGGCGCCGCGCTCGCCCCCGCCGCCGCCCCCGCCGTCCCCGTCGACGACGGGGCGCCCGGCGCCGACGAGGACCCCGCCGCCCAGGACCGGGCCGGCGCGGCACCCGGCGCGGCCAAGGACGCCCATGTGGGTGACTCCGTACGGGTGCAAGGCCACGAGGTGGGCCGCCACCTCCAGGCGGTGCTGAACGCGTTCGTGGACCCGGCGGTCAGCGTCGAACCGAACTACCAGCCGCCCGCCGGCAAGCGCTGGGTGGCCGCCTCGATGTCGTTCGTCAACGTCGGCGGGGCCTCGTACGGGGCACTCGGGCGCATGTGGGCGTACGACGGCGCGGGCAAGCGCCACCCGGTGGTGCGCACCGGCGAACTGACCACCGGCAAACCACTCGTCTTCGATTCCCTCGCGGTCGGCGAGCGGGCCGAAGGATGGGTCGTGTTCGAAATTCCGGAAAACCAGAAGATCGTGCGGGTCCAGTACCAGGACGCGAACATGCAGCCGAATTCCGGAGGGGGATTCTGGTCGGTCTAGCCCGCGCGGGTGAAAGGCCGTGAAAGGGCCCGGCGCCGGAGCACTAAGGTGCGCGCATGACTTCTACGCAAGCCGAAACCGACCGCAGGCAGCTCGGCACCCTTTCCGTGCTCGCCTGGATCGGCGACCCCGCCGAGGGTCACAAGCTCCCCTACCTCCTCGCCTACACGCTCGGTGACGGGCCGGGAGGCCGGGAAGCGGGCGAGGCGGCCGCCCGCGCGCTGCTGGAGGGGATGGGCCTGCCGATCGGCGTCGAGGTCGCGGACGGCACCGTGAACCCGCAGAAGTTCGACGTGAAGGTCCTCCTCGCGGACAACCAGATCGCCCTGACCCTGCCAGGCCTGAACGCCACCTGCACCGCCCCGGACGAGTGGGTCGAGGCCGCCAACGACGGCGGCCAGGTGTACTTCCTGTTCGCCACGCGTGCGTGGCCCGAGGCCGTCCCCGGCCAGCCGGTGAGCGCCGAGCAGCTGAAGGCCTTCGCCGGCGACGAAGAAGTCCTGACCGAGTGCGCCCACTGCCTCGTCACCGTGCAGAGCCTGCAGCGCTGACCGGACACCCGGCGCTGGCCACCCCGAGCCGGCCACCCCAGGCCGGCCCACCCCGAGCCGGCCACCCCAGGCCGGCCCACCCCGAGCCGGCCACTGCCCACGGCAGCCGCCGCCGCGCCTGCGGCGGCCGCCGTGCTCCGGCCGCCGGGCTCCCAGCCTGCCCGGCGGCCGGCCCCTCACGCCGGATGCTCGAAGGCGAACCGCAGCGAGCGGACCCGGTTGTCGAAGTTCGAGCCCGCCAGGTCGGGCAGCCCCACCGCCCGCAGCCCCACCGGCCGCGTGAGCAGCTCCCGGAACAGCGCCTTCATCTCCACCCGGGCCAGATGCGCGCCCAGGCAGAAGTGCGGTCCGCCGCCACCGAAACCCAGATGCGGGTTCGGCGAGCGGGTGATGTCGAACGCGTCCGGATCGGGGAACACCGCCTCGTCACGGTTGGCCGACGCGTAGTACAGCACCACCTTGTCCCCCGGCCGGAACAGATGCCCGCCCAGCGTGTGCTCGGCGGTGACCGTCCGGCGGAACTGGATGATCGGCGTCGAATGCCGGATCATCTCGTCCACCGCACCGTCCGCGTACTTCTCGAAGTCCGACAACAGCAGGTCCCGCTGCTCCGGGAAGTCCGTCAGCAGGCTCAGCCCGTGACTGATGGCATTGCGGGTCGTCTCCACCCCCGCCACCATCAACAGGCTGAAGAACGCGCCCAGCTGGCGCGCCCCCAGCGCCTGCCCGTCCACGTTCGCGCACACCAGCGCCGAGATCAGGTCGTCGGTCGGGTTCCTGCGCCGCTCCCGCCCGATGCCCGCGACCATCCGCTGCATCCGCGCCAGGGCCCGCAGCCCCCGCCCGGGCATCCGCAGCCGGGCCGCGAGCCCGCGCTCCACACCGATGTTCTCCGACGCGTGGTTGACCCGGTCCGCGATCTCCGCACGGTAGTGCTCCGGGATGCCCATCATGTTGCAGATGACCTCCAGCGGAAGCCGCGAGGACACCGCCGAGACGAACTCGTCCGGCCGCTCGGCCAGGACGTCGTCCACGATCCGGGCCGCCACCGCGTGGATGTCCTCCTCGGCCGCCGCCAGCAGCCGCGGCGTGAACGCCCGCTGCACGATCTTCCGCAGCTGCGCGTGGTCCGGGCCGTCCAGATTGACCATCGAGTCCCCGAACAGTGCCCGCACCCACCGGGCCGGCTCCGGCGTCGTCACCCCCGGCGCGCTCGCGAACACCTTCGGCAGCCGGCTCGCCTCCTGCACGTCGGCGTGGCGCACCAGCGCCCAGTGACCGCCCCCCTCGGGGACGAACACGGGGGAGTCCAACGCACGCAGCCGGGCGAACACCGCGAGCCGCTGATCGGGAGGCCGCTGCCAGAAACCCGGCTCGGCCAGTTCCCCTCCGGGATCGGTACCGGAGCCGTGCCGTTGTGGGGGGAGTGTCATGGGGGCTGTCTCTTCCTGTAGCCGTTGCGCTGAGCTGCTGAACGCGTCCGGGGGCGTGGGGGTGACGGCCGCGGCCTCAGACATCCGCGCCCACACGCTCGAACTGCCCGCCGCGCACCGCCAGGGTCATGCCGACCACCACCGCGGCCGTCGCCACCAGCCCCGCGTACAGCACCGCGTACGGGCCCGCCCACGTACAGGCGAGCAGCGCCAGCGCGGACACCGGCAGCACCAGCTGCTGGGCCGCACCCCGCTTGAAGTGCCGCGAGTGCAGCAACCACACCATCAGCAGGAACAGCGCCGACGGGACGGTCACGGCCGCGTTCGCGGCGACCTGCGAGATGTGCGCCTGCCCCACCGCGTGTTCCACCGCCACCTCGATGCCCGCACCGATCGCCGCACCCGAAGCGAAGATCAGCAGATGGCCGTAGCCCCAGGGGATCGCCTCCCGGTTGGTGTTCAGCCGCTCGTGCATCGGCACCGCGAAGTAGATCCACCACGCGGCGAAGACGATCAACAGCCCGCCCGCCGCGATGGGCAGCAGCTCGCCCAACGCCTCGTGCTCGTTCAGGGCCGACTCCACCGCCACCGTGCTCGCCGCGATGGTCTCGCCCAGCACGATGATGGTGAACAGGCCGTACCGCTCCACGATGTGATGCGCGTGCCAGGGTGTCTGGTGCTCCCGCTCGGCCAGCACCGGCACCAGCAGCTCGGCCACCACCAGCACGAGGAACAGCCAGCGCTTCCAAGCCTCCGGGACGAACAGCAGCCCCACCCAGCCCACCTGACAGATCACCAGCCCCGCCGCGTACTTCAGTGCCGCCGAACGCGCCGCACCGCTCTCCCCGGCCGCCGCCCGCAACCACTGCGCCGTCAGCGCCACCCTCATGATCAGGTAGCCGATGACGGCCACCGTCCAGTCGTTGTCGTCGAAGGCCCGGCTCACCCCCGCCGCGTAGACCAGCACACCGGCGATCTGCACCAGCGTCGCCACCCGGTACGGCACGTCGTCGCAGTCGTAGGCGGAGGCGAACCACGTGAAGTTCATCCACGCCCACCACACGCCGAAGAAGACGAAGAAGTAACCGACCACCCCGCTCGCCGGATGGCCCTCCGCCAGCGCGTGCACCAGCCGGGCCCCCGCCTGGGCGATCGCCACGACGAAGCAGAGGTCGAAGAACAGCTCCAGCGAGGTCGCCGTCCGGTGCCCCTCGTCGCGGCTGCGGGCGGTCATCGGTACGTACGTCATACCGTCCAGCACACCAGGGCCCGACCCCCCGACCGGCGAGGCGCGCGGCCGACGCCCCCCGGGTACCCCGGGCGGACTCGTAGCGGGCCGCCCAGCCCGGCCCCGAGACGAAGGGACCACGCCCGGCGGGACAAGGTCCCGCCACCCGCACGACGTTCGCCCCTGCCGCCCCCCGCCCCCCGGGACGGAGCCTGGATGCGTCAGGACCCGTCTCGATGTTCAGGACCACGCCATGAGTTCCGCCACGCAGCAAGCGCCACAGGTCCTCGCCGACCCGGCGCAGTACCGCCCGGGCCGCACCATCACGCAGTGGACCCCCGAGGATCCCGCCTTCTGGCACTCCACCGGGAAGAAGGTCGCCACCCGAAACCTGTGGATCGCGGTCCCCGCCCTGCTCGTGGCCTTCGTGGTCTGGCAGGTGTGGAGCATCACGGCGACCAACCTGAAGGACGTCGGGTTCGGCTACTCCCAGTCGCAGCTGTTCTGGCTGACGGCCGTCCCCGGCATCACCGGCGGCACCGCCCGCATCTTCTACACCTTCCTCGGCCCGATGGTCGGCCAGCGCCGCTTCACGGCCCTCTCCACGGTGGTCCTGGTCATCCCGCTGCTCTGGCTCGGCTTCGCCGTGCAGGACCCGGACACCTCTTACACCACCATGGTCGCCATCGCCGCCCTCTGCGGAATCGGCGGCGCGAACTTCTCCTCCTCCCTCGCCAACATCGGCTTCTTCTACCCGAAGCAGGAGAAGGGCAACGCCACCGGCATCAACGGCGGCCTCGGCAACCTCGGCGTCTCCGTGGTCCAACTGCTCACCCCCATCCTGATCACCTCCTCCGTCCTGGCCATCGGAGCGGGCCAGAAGAAGGCGAACGGCTCGGAGATCTACCTCCAGAACGCCGCCTTCGTCTGGATCCCGGTCCTGGTCGTCCTCGCCGCGGTCGCCTGGTTCGGACAGAACGACCTCAAGGTCGCCTCCACCCCCTTCAGCCAGCAGAAGATCATCTTCCGGCGCAAGCACAACTGGCTGATGACCTGGCTCTACGTCGGCACCTTCGGCTCCTTCATCGGCTTCGCCGCAGCCCTGCCGCTGCTCATCAAGACCACCTTCCCCGCGTACTCGGTCGCCACCTACGCCTGGATGGGCCCGGCCCTGGGCGCGCTGGCGCGCTGGGCGGGCGGCTGGATCGCCGACAAGCTGGGCGGCGCCCGGGTGACGATCCTCTCCTTCGTGGGCATGGGCGCATCGATCATCGGTGTCATCAACTTCCTGCCCTCGGGCTCTGACCACGGTTCGTTCCAAGGCTTCTTCCTCTGCTTCCTGGCCGCCTTCTTCTTCTCGGGCATCGGCAACGGCTCGACCTTCCGGCAGATCCCGGTCATCTTCCGGGCGCAGCACCTGAAGGGCCTGACGGAGGGCACCCCGCAGTACGCGGCCGCCCTCAAGCAGGCGGAGATCGAATCCGGCGCGGTGACGGGCTTCACCGCCGGCATCGCCGCCTACGGCTTCTTCTTCATCCCAGCGATGTTCGCCAACTTCCCCGTCACCAGCGCGATGTGGGGCTTCGTAGCCTTCTACGCCAGCTGCGTGGTCGTGACCTGGTGGTTCTACGCCCGCAAGAACGCCGAAGCCCCCAGCTAACCCGCCCAGCACCACCCCGCCCGCCAGCCACGCTCCCGCCCCCTGGCGCTCCCCGAAGCCCGACGCCCCGGCCCCTGCCCTCAGGCCGGGGCGAAGCGGGAGGCCCCGCCCCAGCCCTCGGGCTCCCGCGAAGCGGGCCGCCGCACCCCTGCCCTCGGGCGTCCCGCCAACCCTGACGCCCCGGACCCTCGCCCTGGGCGTCCCGCGAACCCGAGGCCCCGGACCCTCGCCCTGGGCGTCCCGCGAACCCGAGGCCCCGGACCCTCGCCCTGGGCGTCCCGCGAACCCGAGGCCCCGGACCCTCGCCCTGGGCGTCCCGCGAACCCGAGGCCCCAGACCCTCGCCCCGGGCTTCCCGCCCACCCCGGCGCCTCGGACCCATATCCGGGGCGTCGGGTCACGCCCGCGGCGCCGGGCCTCGTCCGTGGCGTCGGGCTTTGCCCCCGGGCGCCGGGTCCAGTCCACGGAATCGGGCTTCACCCCCAGACGCCGGACCTGCCCCTCCTGCCCCCGCGAAAGTCCCGTACTCGGTTCCCGTTTCGCGCCCTGCGTCGGGTCCCGGCCTCGCGGGCGTCAGGCGGCTGACCCCGGGTGGGCCGCCGGGCGGGAGGGGGCACGGAGGGGGCGAGCCCGGCTCACGCCATCCGTCGGCCCCCGCCGCCATCCGCCGGCCACGACCCGGACCCGGCGGGCGCCGTCACCCGCCCTGCACCGCCGCCTGCTGCCGTATCACCGAGTCCCCCGTCTCCACCGCCATGGGCGCCTCCGCCGGTCCGGACGGCGCTGAGAGCCGGCATCCGCACCGCCCCGCCGCCGGAGAGGCCGGGCCCACCGCTCCCGCGAGCCCTCCGCGGCCGCCGGCGCGCTGGGCCGCGTACCTCTTCCTCCTCCTCTTCCTCGGCGGGCTGGCCGGCCCGTCCGGGCCGTCCGGCACCGCGCAGGACAACCCCTGGTAACCCGCCATCACGTCACTGCTCATCTCCGCCTCATTCCTCTCGCGCTCGCGCTGACTTCCTTCATGCTGCCGGGCCCGTTCACGACGTGCGTCGCGTCATCCACAGGCGCCGCAGAAATGCTGCTTTTCTGACTTTCCGGGCTCCCACTCCCCATTCTTGTGAATCGATTCACAAGCGCACTACGGACTTAGGTCCCGTGAGAACGGCCAGCTCAAAGGTGGTGCCAGCGGCCGGCTCGGCACCCTCGGAGGACCTTCGGGCCTCAGCTCAGGACCATCGCGGCACCAAATGATCGATCAAAAGGCGTGGAATGGACCCAAGCAATGAGGCGACTCGGAGAAGGTGCCGGTGATGACTGCCACCCCTGTGGAGACCACGAAGAACGGCCAGGCCTGGGAAGGGTTCAAGGGCGGCCTCTGGCGCGACGCCATCGACGTCCGCGACTTCATCCAGCAGAACTACACGCCGTACGAAGGCGACGGCTCCTTCCTCGCCGGCCCCACCGAGCGCACCACCGCGGTGTGGAAGGCGATCACCGACAAGTTCCCGGAAGAGCGGGAGAGGGGCATCTACGACGTCGCCCACGACATCCCGTCGACGATCACCGCACACGCCCCCGGCTACATCGACCGCGACAAGGACCTGATCGTCGGCCTCCAGACCGACGCCCCGCTCAAGCGCGCGATCATGCCCTACGGCGGCTGGCGGATGGTCGCCGGCGCCCTGGAGACCTACGGCTACCCGGTCTCCGAGGACCTGGAGAAGGTCTTCACCGAATACCGCAAGACCCACAACGCGGGCGTCTTTGATGCCTACACCCCGGAGATCCGCGCCGCCCGCAAGGCCGGCATCGTGACCGGCCTCCCCGACGCGTACGGCCGCGGGCGCATCATCGGCGACTACCGCCGCGTGGCCCTCTACGGAGTCGACCGCCTGATCGCCCGCAAGAAGGACGAGAAGGAGGAGCTGAACTCCCTCCCCGCCGGCAACCGCTCGCTGGAGGAGACGATCCGCCTGCGCGAGGAACTCGCCGAGCAGATGCGCGCACTGTCCGAACTCAAGGCGATGGCCGCCTCCTACGGCTACGACATCTCCGGACCCGCCACCACCGGCCGCGAAGCCATCCAGTGGCTGTACTTCGCGTACCTCGGCGCCGTGAAGGAGCAGAACGGCGCCGCCATGTCCCTGGGACGCACCTCCACCTTTGTCGACATATATCTACAGCGTGACATCGAGGCCGGCGTCCTCACCGAGGAACAGGCACAGGAACTCGTCGACGACTTCATCATCAAGCTGCGCATCGTCCGCTTCCTGCGGACCCCCGAGTACGACGAGCTGTTCTCCGGCGACCCGACCTGGGTCACCGAGTCCATCGGCGGCATGGGAGAGGACGGCCGGCCGCTCGTCACCAGGACCTCCTTCCGCTACCTCCAGACCCTCTACAACCTCGGCCCGGCCCCCGAGCCCAACATGACGGTCTTCTGGTCGCCGCGGCTTCCGCAGGGCTTCAAGGAGTTCTGCGCCCGCGTCTCCATCGACACCTCCTCGGTGCAGTACGAATCCGACGAGCTGATGCGGCCGCGCTTCGGCGACGACACCGCCATCGCCTGCTGCGTGTCCGCCATGCCGGTGGGCAAGCAGATGCAGTTCTTCGGCGCCCGCGTCAACGTCGCCAAGACCCTCCTCTACGCGATCAACGGCGGCCGGGACGAGAAGTCCGGCGCCCAGGTCGGGCCGCGGACCGGCCTGCCGGCCTCCGACGTCCTCGACTACGACGAGGTCATGGCCAAGTTCGACGAGCAGATGGAATGGCTCGCCGAGACCTACGTCCACGCCCTCAACGTCATCCACTACATGCACGACCGCTACGCCTACGAGCGCCTCGAAATGGCGCTGCACGACCGCGACGTGCGCCGCACCATGGCCTGCGGCATCGCCGGCCTGTCCGTCGCAGCCGACTCGCTGTCCGCCATCAAGCACGCCAGGGTCACCGCCGTGCGCGACGAGAGCGGCCTCGCCACCGACTACGCCATCGAAGGCGAGTTCCCGGCGTACGGCAACAACGACGACCGCGTCGACGAGATCGCCGTCTGGCTCGTCGAGGAGTTCATGAGGAAGATCCGCAAGCACGAGACCTACCGGGGCGCCGAGCACACCCAGTCCGTGCTGACGATCACCTCGAACGTGGTCTACGGCAAGAAGACCGGCAACACCCCGGACGGACGCCGGGCCGGCGAACCGTTCTCCCCGGGCGCCAACCCGATGAACGGCCGCGACACCCACGGCTACGTCACCTCGGCCCTGTCGGTAGCCAAGCTCCCCTACGCCGCCGCCGAGGACGGCATCTCGCTGACCAACACCGTCACCCCCGACGGCCTCGGCCGCACCCCGCAGGAGCGGATCAGGAACCTCGCCGGCGTCCTCGACGGCTACATGGCCGTCGACGGCTTCCACATGAACGTCAACGTCCTGAACCGCGACACCCTCATGGACGCCATGGAGCACCCCGAGAAGTACCCGCAGCTGACCATTCGCGTCAGCGGCTACGCGGTGAACTTCGTGCGGCTCACCCGGGCACAGCAGCTCGACGTGCTGAACCGCACCTTCCACGGCGCGCTGTAGCGCCACCGCAGACCGCGCGGCCCGGGGCCGGGCCCTCACTCCGGCCCCGAGCCACGCACCCCACCGGCCACGCCGCACGCACAGCACGCACGCAGCGCCCCCGGCACACACCGCACGCACTCGACACGCCGGAACACGACTGGAGCACCTGCCATGACCGTCTACTTCGGTACGAGCCTCCCCGTCGGCCCCGAGAACGCCCCCGTCGTCAGCGCCACCCGCCCCCCGGCCGCCACCGAGCAGCCCCCGGCCACCCCCGCGCGGACCCTGGCCGCCGCCGCGACGCAGCGCCCGAGCGAGGGCTCGGTGCACTCCTGGGACCTGTCCACCGGAGTCGACGGCCCCGGCACCCGCTTCGTGACCTTCCTCGCCGGCTGCCCGCTGACCTGCCTGTACTGCCACAACCCCGACACCATGCGGATGCGCAGCGGCCGGCGCACCTCGGCCGACGCCGTCATCGCCGAAGCCCGCAAGTACACCCGGTTCATCTCCGCCTCCGGCGGCGGCGCCACCATCTCCGGCGGCGAACCCCTCCTCCAGCCCGTCTTCGCCGGCGAAATCCTGCACCGCATGAAGAACGACCTGGGCCTCCACACCGCCCTCGACACCTCGGGCTTCCTCGGCTCCCGGGCCAGCGACGCGCTGCTGCGCGACGTGGACCTCGTACTGCTCGACATCAAGTCCTGGGACCGCGACACCTACAAGAAGGTCACCGGCCGGCCGTTGGAGCCCACCTTGGACTTCGCGCGCCGCCTCGCCGACCTCGGCAAGGAGGTGCACCTGCGGTTCGTGCTCGTGCCCGGACTCACCGACGCGCGCGAGAACGTCGAAGGGGTCGCCGCCTTCGCCGGCGGCCTCGGGAACGTGTCGCGGGTCGACGTACTGCCCTTCCACAAGCTCGGCGAGAGCAAGTGGGACGCCCTGGACATGCCCTTCACCCTGCACGACACCCCGTCGCCGACCCCCGCACAGGTGGAGGAGGCCAAGGCCGTCTTCGCGGCGCACGGGCTGAAGGCCGCATGACCCGTTCGGAGCAACCCCAAGCTCCGCATAACGGGCTGAATCGGCATAGACCACCTAGCGTGGTGCTGTGTCCGAGCCCACAGAAGCACTCGTCGCAGCCCCGCCCCCACCCCCCGGGCCGCCCGAGAACCCGCCACAGGCCGGACGGTCCGTCACCGCACGCGCCACCGCGGCCGGCGTCGCCGTCTCCCTCCTGCTCATCGCCGCGATCGTGCTGGGCAGCCGCCTCCTGCGGGACTTCGACTCCGCCCTGCTGCCGTACGCCGTCGCCACGGTCTTCCTCGCCTTCGGCGTGGCCTACCGGTACACGGTCTGGGTGTCCGCACCCGGCGCGCGCCGCCTCTTCAAGAAGGGCTTCGGCAGCTTCTTCTCGGCCGCCAACTTCAAGAAGGCACCCACCGCCCTCCCGAAGATGACCGCCACCTACCTCGGCTTCCAGAAGTTCCTCGGCGCCCGCTCCCGCGCCCGCTGGGCCGCCCACCAGCTGATCTTCTGGGGCTGCCTGCTCGCCGCCGCGATCACCTTCCCCCTCACCTGGGGCTGGTTCACGTTCACTTCCGACAGCGGATCCGGACCCGGCTACGAGATGCGGATCTGGGGCTTCAAAGTCGTCGGCTTCAACTCGCTCGACGTCCTGGGCTGGCTGATGTTCCACGGCCTGGACATCGCCGCCGTCCTCGTCATCCCCGGCGCCTCGTACTTCCTGTGGCGCCGCATGAAGGACCGCGGCGCCATCACCGGCCAGCGCTTCGCCTACGACCTGCTCCCGCTGATCTGCCTCATCGTGATCTCGGTGACCGGCCTGCTGCTCACCTTCTCGTCGATCTTCCTGCACGGCGGCGGCTACGAGTTCCTGGCGATCCTCCACATGGTCTCGGTGGTCTTCACGCTCATCTACATCCCCTTCGGGAAGTTCTTCCACATCGTCCAGCGGCCGGCGGCGGTCGGCATGCAGCTCTTCAAGTACACCGCCCGCCAGGACGAGGAGATCTTCGCCTGCAAGCGCTGCGGCGAACCCATCGACACCACCCCGTACGTGGAGAACCTGCGCGGCACGATGCAGGACCTCCGGCTCGACTTCCACGCCTTCGCCGAATACTGCCCCCGCTGCAAGCGGGTCCTGCGCGGCCACGCCTACCTGACCCACGTCAAGAAGGGCTTCAAGTGACCGCGACGGACCCCGCCAAGCCGGCACCCCTGCCCCTCGACCCGGCCATCGCACCCCCCGGCACCCGCAACTTCCGCGACGCCGGCGGCATCCCCGCCGACCGGTGGCACGCCGACCAGAACGGCGAGACCCTCGTCCCCACCCACTGCTGCTTCTGCGGCGTGCAGTGCGGCATGTACCTGCGCGTCGACAACGCCGGCAAGGTCTTCGGCGTCGAACCCCGCAACCACGACATCAACCGCATGCGGCTGTGCCCCAAAGGCATCAACGCCTACCAGCAGGTCAACCACCCCGACCGGCTGACCTCGCCCCTGATGCGCCGGTCCCGCTACGAGGAGTTCAAGGAGGCCTCCTGGGACGAGGCCCTCGACTTCACCGTCTCCGAGATCCGGCGCATCCAGGCCGCCCACGGCAACGACGCCTTCGGGCTGCTCGGCGGCGCCAGCCTCTACTCCGAGAAGACCTACCTCGTCGGCAAGTTCGGCAGGGTCGCCCTCAAGACCAGGCACGTCGACTACAACGGCCGCCTCTGCATGGTCAGCGCCGCCGGCGCCAACAAGCTCGCCTTCGGGATCGACCGCGCCGCCAACCCCTTCTCCGACATCCTCCTCACCGACTGCCTGCTGATCGCCGGGTCGAACGTGGGGGAGTGCTTCCCCGTGATGACCCAGTACGTCTGGGGCGCCCGCGACCGCGGCGCGACGCTCATCGTCATCGACCCGCGCGAGACGGCCATCGCCCGCACCGCCGACGTCCACGTCCCCGTCAAACCCGGCACCGACTCGGCGTTCTTCAACGCCGTGCTCCACGTCATCGTCGAAGAAGGCCTCACCGACGAGGCGTACCTCGCGGCCCACACCACCGGCTGGGACGAGGTCAAGAAGACCGTCCAGGCATACCCGCCCGCCCGCTCCGCCGAGATCTGCGGCATCCCCGCCTCCCAGATCGTCCAGGTCGCCCGCATGTTCGCCGGAGCGGACAAGGCGATGGCCTTCCACGCCCGCGGCATCGAACACCACTCCCAGGGCGTCGAGAACTGCCTGTCCGTCATCAACATGTGCGTGGCCACCGGCAACCTCGGCAAACCGGGCGCCGGCTACGGCACCATCACCGGCCAGGGCAACGGCCAGGGCGGCCGCGAACACGGCCAGAAAGCCGACCTCCTGCCCGGCGGCCGTTCCATCATGAACGAGGAGCACCGCCGCCAGATCTGCCGGATCTGGGGCATCGACGAGGCCGACCTCCCGCCCGCCGGCACCTCCATGATGGAAATGGTCTGGCAGATGCAGCGGCAGGAGATCCGCGGTCTGATCGGCATCTGCAACAACCCGTTCGTCTCACTCCCCAACTACGGGGCGGTCAAGCAGGGCTACGACACCCTCGACTTCCACGCCCAGTTCGACTTCTTCCTCTCCGAGACCGCCGCCAACGCGCACGTGGTCTTCCCGGTCACCGTCTGGGCCGAGGACGAGGGCGTCATGGCCAACACCGAAGCCCGGGTGGTCAAGCACAACAAGGCCCAGGAGCCGCCCGCCGGGGTGCGCACCGACACCTGGGTGATGTGCGAACTGGCCAGACGCCTCGGCGTCGGCGACAAGTTCGACTTCGCCGGCTCCCGCGAGGTGTTCGAGGAACTCCGCATCGCCTCCGCCGGCACCGTCAACGACTACTACGGCATCACCTACGAGCGGCTCGAAGCGACCGGAGGCATCGCCTGGCCCTGCCCGTCCACCGAGCACCCCGGAACGCCCCGCCTGTTCGAGGACGGCAGGACCTACCACCCCGACGGCAAGATCCACATGCAGGTCGTCGAATGGCACCCGCCCATGGACGCCTACACCGAGGAGTTCCCGCTCTCCCTCACCACCGGCCGCACCGTCGCCCACTTCCTGTCCGGCAACCAGACCCGCCGGCTGGGCGCCCTCGTCGAACAGACACCGCGCCCCTGGGTGGAGGTGCACCCCTCCCACGGTTTCCGCGACGGTGACCCCGTCCGGGTGGTCACGCGACGCGGCAGCGAGGTCTTCCCGGCCCTCGTCACCGAGGCCATCCGCCCCGACACCGTCTTCATCCCCTACCACTGGCCCGTCCCGACGGCCGCGAACGCCCTCACCATCGACGCCCTCGACCCCCGCTCGAAGATCCCCGAGTACAAGGTGTGCGCCGCCCGCATCGAGGCGGCCGAACGCGTCGACGAGGTCCCCGCACCGCCCACGGCCCCCGGCCGCCAGGCCTACCCGGAGACCCAGGTCTCCCGCACCGACCCCCTGCCCCCCACGTCCTCACAGGGCCGTGGCACGGCGGAGAGGAGCTGACGCCGCCATGATGGGCCGCACGATCTTCATCGACCCCGGCCGCTGCATCGGCTGTCAGGCCTGCGTCTCCGCCTGCCGCGAATGCGACTCGCACCGCGGCAAGTCGATGATCCACCTGGACTACACCGACCCCGGCCAGTCCGTCGCCTCGCTCCCCACCGTCTGCATGCACTGCGAGGACCCCGTCGCGCCCTGCGCGGAGGTCTGCCCCGCCGACGCCATCCTCGTGACCGCGGACGGCGTGGTCCAACAGGCCGACACCACACGCTGCATCGGCTGTGCCAACTGCGTCAACGCCTGCCCCTTCGGCGTCCCGAAGATCGACCTCCAGGCGAAGCTCCAGATGAAGTGCAACCTCTGCTACGACCGCACCGCCTACGGCCTCGCCCCCATGTGCGCCACCGTCTGCCCGACCGGGGCCCTCTTCTACGGAACGCTCGAAGAGCTCCAGGCCGAACGCCCCGGCGTCCAGGTCGCCGACTCCTTCGCCTTCGGCGACGTGGTCGTCTCCACCGGCGTGGCGATGGTCGTCCCCGCAGACAAGGTCCAGTGGCCCGTTCCCGGCGGACTGCCCGTCGTGGAGGTGAATGGGGTGGATGTCCGATGAGCGTGACCCAGCAGCCCGCACCCGGCTCCGGACCGGGCCCGGACGCCGGCGGCGGCGACGCGGCCGCTGACCAGCTGCGGGACCGGATCAGCGCCGACTCCCTCACCACCCGCCGCGACTACCTGCGGATCGTCGCCACCGTCTCCGGCGGCCTGGCCGTCGGAGGGGTCGCAGTCGCCTCCGGCATCCTCCACCGTCACGGCGACAGCGAGACGATGCCCGAAGCCAAGAAGGTCACCGACCAGCTCGCACCGGGCGAGTCCGTGGCCTTCAGGTTCCCCGGCGACGAGGACCGGGCCCTCGCCATCCGCCTGGGCGACGGCAGCCTCGTCGCCTACTCCGCCGTCTGCACCCACCTGGCCTGCGCCGTGCTCTGGCGCGAGGACCGCGGGCCCGAAGGAGAGCTGTACTGCCCCTGCCACGAAGGCGTCTTCGACGCCCGCACCGGTGAGGTCACCGCGGGGCCGCCACCCCGCCCACTCCCGAGGATCTTCCTGACCGAGCGGAGCGACGGCAGCGTCTGGGCCGTCGCCACAGCCCGCTCCGGGGAGCCCGCCAAGGAAGCCCTGTGCCGGCAGTTCGGCGACTCCCAGCCCGAGACGGCACAGCGCCTGGGCTGCCCCGGTCCGGCCCGCGCCGACGAAAGCAGGCGCACATGAGCGACGCACAGCTCCCTCCCCGCCCCGCGTACCGCCCGGGGAGCACCCAGCCCCGGCTGAACCGGCCGGTCCACGAGCGGTACCCGCAGATCCGCGCCACCAGCGGCTACGGCGACCCGCGCGTCCGGCACACCGGCCCCGGCCCGGGCGCCGGCACCGAACAGGAACCCGAGCGCTCCTCCAAGCTCAACGCCCGGCTGGCCCTGGCCCTCACGGTCGTGATCGGGCAGCTCTGGGCCCTGACCGTCACCGTCAACGAGTGGATGAAGGGCAACACCGGCACGGCCTGGTGGGGGGCGGGATTCCTGGTCCTGTCCTTCCTCGTCGTGATCGCCCTGTGGCTCCTCGACCCGAAGGACCGATGACCATGTCGATACCCACGCCCACCCCGTCCGCGGTGCGCTCGCACCGCGCCGAGACCTACAAGCCCGGTGCCCTCATCGGTGACTGGCGCCCCGAGGACGAGGCCTTCTGGCAGGCCACCGGCCGCCGGGTCGCCCAGCGCAACCTCTGGGTGTCCATCCCGGCGCTCATGCTCGGCTTCGTGGTCTGGCAGGTCTGGTCGGTCACCGTCGTCAAGCTGAACGACGTCGGCTTCGGCTTCTCCAAGTCGCAGCTGTTCTGGCTGACGGCCATCCCCGGCATCACCGGCGGCACCTTCCGGATCCTCTACACCTTCATCGGCCCGATCTTCGGCGAGCGGAAGTTCACCGCCTTCAGCACCTTCATCCTGATCGTCCCCATGCTGTGGCTGGGCTTCGCCCTCCAGGACACCGACACCCCCTACTGGGAGCTGGCCCTGATCGCGGCCGTCTGCGGCATCGGCGGCGCGAACTTCGCCTCGTCCATGGCCAACATCGGCTTCTTCTTCCCCAAGCGGGAGAAGGGCAGTGCCAACGGCCTCAACGGCGGCCTCGGCAACCTCGGCGTGAGCGTCGTCCAGCTGGTCGCCCCGCTGGTGGTCACCGCCGCCGTCCTCGGCGCCCCCGCGGGCGGCCCGCAGCACGACGCGAAGGAGAACACGGACATCTGGCTCCAGAACGGCGCCTTCCTCTGGGTTCCGCTCCTGGTGATCATGGCGCTGCTGGCCTGGTTCCTGATGAACGACCTCAAGGTGGCCGCGGCCCCCTTCAGCCAGCAGAAGGTCATCTTCAAGCGCAAGCACAACTGGCTGATGACCTGGCTCTACGTCGGCACCTTCGGGTCCTTCATCGGATTCGCCGCCGGCCTGCCCCTGCTGATCAAGAACAACTTCGAGACGCAGGGCTACCAGGCCACCACCTACGCCTGGATCGGCCCGTTCATCGGCGCGCTCATGCGCTGGGCGGGCGGCTGGCTCTCCGACAAGTTCGGCGGCGCCAGGGTGACCATGCTGTCCTTCGTCGGCATGGCGGCGTCCCTGGTGGTCGTGATCTTCGCGCTGCCGTCCGGCGGCGACCAGGGAAACTTCTGGGCGTTCTTCACCGGCTTCCTGGCGGCCTTCGCCTTCTCCGGACTGGGCAACGGCTCGACCTTCCGGCAGATCCCGGTGATCTTCCGCGAGCAGCACATGCGCCAAGCGCAGGGCCAGGGACCCGAGGCGCAGGCGGCCGCGCTGAAGCAGTCGGAGATGGAGGCGGGCGCCGTCACCGGCTTCTCCTCCGCCATCGCCGCCTACGGCTTCTTCTTCATCCCCGCGATGTTCGCCGCCGTGGCGGTCACCCACGCGCTGTGGCTGTTCATCGGCTTCTACGCGACCTGCCTCGCGGTCTGCTGGTGGTTCTACGCCCGCAAGGGCGCGGAAGCCCCCAGCTGACCCGGGCAGCGGCAGCGGCAGCGGCCGTGACACAGACCGGGGCCGGGGGCGCGGGCGGCCGTACCCTTGGGGCATGAGCACCGCCCCCGCCCCCGACCCGCAGTCCCCGAAGCCCGCAGCCGGGGCGACGCCCGAGACGACGAAGCCGAAGCCCAGGCCGAAGCTCGTCTTCGACGACCCGCTGGACCAGCAGTCCTCGGACGACACCGACCGCGGCTGGGGCGAGCGGCCGCCCGCCGGAGGCAGCGCGGCCGACCTGGCCCGCTTCCTCGACGAGAAGCCCCCGCACCACATCTGACCCTCGGCGCCCGCCGTCAGAAGGCGTCGCGCGCCCCCGGCGTCCCCTGCGCCCGGACGGTGCCCTCGCCGTTCCCGCTCCGCTGCGCGACCAGGACGTCGCGGATGTCCTTGAGCACCTCCAGCTCGGTGATCTCCATGCTCTCCTGCACGCCCTCCTTCGCCTTGCGGCGCGCCTCCACCCTGGCGAGGTACTTCGCCATGGGCAGGACCATCAGGAAGTACACGACCGCCGCGGTGATCAGGAAGCTGAGCGCGGCGTTCAGCACCGAACCCCACATGATGTTGACGCCGGTCGGCTCGCCCTTCGCGTCGACCCCACAGGGTGCCTTCAGACACGAGGTGTAGACATCCAGGTTCTTGGTGCCGATGGCGCCCACGAGAGGGCTGATGATGCCCTTCACGATGGCGTTCACGATGTTCGTGAACGCCGCGCCGATGACCACGGCCACGGCCAGGTCGACCACGTTCCCGCGCATCAGGAAGGCCTTGAAGCCCGCCAGTACGCTCTCCTTCTTCTTCTCGCTCACCACTGAGCCTTTCCTTGTGCCTGCTATAGACGGAGCCAACGGTTCCGAAAACTACGGCAGGCACGCCACGGCGTGTCCAATCAGCGCCCCCTCCAGAGCGACTTGACTGCTCCTCAGTGCGAATCAGCACACCGTCACCGCCAACCGCGCCACAGCACCCGCCCCCACCAGGGCACGCGCCGTGTCCCGGGGCACCGACAGCACCACCAGAGCCCCGCCGTCCCCCACACCCGCGTCCACGGCGGGCACATCAGCCACCCGCGCACCCGCCGCCACCACCCGGGGCGCCCCGGTGCGCTCCGCCGCCACCACGTCGACCCGGTCACCGGGACGCAACAGCCGCACCGTCCCGGCATCCGCGATGCGCACGGGTGCCGACACCATCCGCACCGCCGCGGGCGCCGGTTTCACCACGGGCGCGGGAGGGGGCGCGCCCCGGGACGCCCGGGCCTCCGTCCCGCCCACCGCCAGGGCGGCCGCCACCACGGCCAGCCCGGCCGAGGCGACCCGACGCCTGCGGCGCACAGCCCGCCGCAGGCGGCCTCCGCCCCGGCCCACCCGGAGCGGGGGAAAGGGAGGCACCGGCCGCGCCGGGGGACACGTGGAAGAGCAGACGGGACGGGAGTCCGCGGAAGCGGGGAACGCGGGGGAAGCGGGGGAAACGGGCGGGGAGGAGGAAACGGGGGACGGGGGAAAGGTCCTGGACATGATGGGCACCGCCAAGCTGGTCGTGGTCCGGCGTCCGGGCCCACTGCCCGGACCTTCCTCACGATCCGCCGCCGCGCCGGCGTCCGCTCCGGCCTGTGGACAATCCCCAGGCTGTGGACAACGCCGTCACCCTCAGGTGTCAGCGCCCGCTCGGAACCTGGCAGGCCTCCGAGAACCCCTGGCTGGTCAGACCGAAGGCGCTGTTGACCCGCGAACGCCAGTTCTCCAGTGCGACCATGGCCGTCAGCTCGACGAACGCCGCCTCACCGAGCCGGCCGATCAACTCGGCCGCCAGCTCGTCCGTGACCGACGGCTCGGTCTCGGTCATCGCCTCGGCGTACTCCATGACCAGCAGCTCCAGCTCGGTGAACACCTCGCGCGACTCCCGCCACCGCGGCACCCGCTCGATCTTCTCCGGCGAGAGCCCCTTCTCACGGCCCTCCCAGTAGCCGAAGTCCATGCACCACGAGCAGTTGATACGCGCGGCCGAAGCCATCACCGCCAGGTGCTTGAGGCCGGCGTCGAGCGTGTTCCACTTCGCCGCCTGCTGCTCCATGCGCACGTACGAGAACAGCACGCGCGAGTTGTGCCCGTACGCCTGGCCCGGGTCCAGCACCTTGCCGTAGGTGCGGCGCGAGTACCAGGCGCCGATGCGCGTGAGCAGGGTGCGCGGCGGGGTGAGCGAGATGCGCGGCATGACGGCCTCTTCCGGCTCGGGGGTCCCGGTGACCCCTACGCCATGGAGACAGGACAGCCCCGCGGAACGTGACACCGCCGGGAAAATTCCTTCGGCCGTGGAGCCCCCCAAGGGCTCCACCGGCCCTCAGCCGCCGCTACGGCAGTTCGATGCCCAGGTCCCAGCCGTCGTGGACGTGGGTGCACAGGCAGTCGCGGTCCCCGGTCTGCGGCAGCGCCGCCACCGCGTCGAAGAGGACCTCCCGCAGTCGGCTGACGTTCTCGCCGAACACCTTCAGGACCTCCGTGTGGGAGACGCCCTCACCCGTCTCGGCGCCCGCGTCCAGGTCCGTGACCAGAGCCATCGAGGTGTAGCAGAGCCCCAGCTCGCGAGCGAGCACCGCCTCCGGGTGCCCGGTCATGCCGACCACCGACCAGCCGGCCGCCGCGTGCCAGCGCGACTCCGCCCGCGTCGAGAACCGCGGCCCCTCGATGACGACCATGGTGCCGCCGTCCACCGGCTCCCACTCGCGCCCCCGCGCCGCCGCGAGCGCCACCGACCGCCCGACCGGGCAGTACGGGTCGGCGAAGGTGGTGTGCACGACGTTCGGAACGGTCCCGTCCGGCAGCGGCTCACCGTCGAAGAAGGTCTGCACGCGCGCCTTCGTACGGTCGACCAGCTGGTCCGGCACCAGCAGCGTGCCGGGCCCGTACTCCGCCTGCAGGCCGCCCACCGCGCAGGGACCCAGCACCTGGCGGACACCGACGGAGCGCAGCGCCCACAGGTTGGCCCGGTAGTTGATCTTGTGCGGCGGCACGGTGTGGCTGCGCCCGTGCCGCGGCAGGAACGCCACCTGGCGCCCGGCCAGCTCGCCCACGTACAGGGAGTCGCTCGGAGACCCGTACGGCGTCTCCACCTGGATCTCGGAGACGTCCTCGAGGAAGGAGTAGAAGCCCGACCCGCCGATTACACCGATCTCTGCGTTCACCATGGCCTCACCCTAACGGGGCACGCGCAAGGCCCCGCAGCCCAAGAGGGCGGCGGGGCCTTGCGGAAAACGGAAGACGTACTGCGGGATCAGGCAGCCGAGGTGGAGCTGCTGCCCGTGCTCGAAGTCGCCGAGGAGGTCGAAGCGGCAGGGGCGGCGGCAGCGGTCGACGTCGTCGTGGACGACGAGGACGGCTTCGAGGCAGGGGTGCTGCTCGACGAGGCACCACGGCTGTCGTTCCGGTAGAAACCGGAGCCCTTGAAGACGATGCCGACCGCGGAGAACACCTTCTTCAGGCGTCCGTCGCAGTTCGGGCACACGGTCAGTGCTTCATCGGTGAACTTCTGCACGGCCTCAAGGCCCTCACCGCACTCGGTGCACTGGTACTGGTAGGTCGGCACGAATTTCCTCCTGGCACTCTCACTCAATGAGTGCTAACGACGCTCCATGGTGACGTATTCCGGCGGATCAGTCCACCGTCACAGGCGTGCGGTGACCGATCCCACGCTCGTTCGCCGCGTTGCGGGCGCCCGATGCGGCGGCCGGCGCGGACGAGTTCACGATCCGGCTCGGCGCCTTCGGCGCCAGCTTCCCGCGCAGCGCCACCAGCGTGACCAGGGCCAGGGCCGTGGCCACCAGCGGCACCAGGAAGCCGTACGAGGACCCGTGCGCGTCCGTCAGTCGGCCGGCCAGGGTCACGGCGGCGGCCTGCCCGAACGCGACCGCTCCGGTCAGCCAGGTGAAGGCCTCGGTCCGCGAGGCGGCCGGGACCAGCTGCTCGATCATCGTGTAGCCGGTGATCAGCGCGGGGGCGATGCACAGGCCGACGACCAGGCCGAGCGCGCCCAGCAGGATCATCGAGTGCGCGGCCCACAGCACCGAGGCGGCGGCGGTCAGGCCCATGTAGCCGAGGATCAGGCGGCGGCGCGGGCCGATCTTCCAGGCGACGGCGCCCATGGTGATGCCGGCGATCATGTTGCCGGCCGCGAAGATGCCGTAGAGCACGCCGTTGGCGCCCGGGTTGCCGATCTCGTTGGAGAAGGCGGCGAGCGAGACCTGCATGCCGCCGAAGACGGCGCCGATGCCGATGAAGGCAACGATCAGGACGCGCAGGCCCGGGAAGGACAGCGCGGACTGGTGCTCGCCGCCGGACTCCGAGAGCGGGGCGACCTTCGGCTCGGTGGCGCGCTGCGCGGCGAAGAACAGGCCGCCGAGCAGGGTCAGGGCCGCCTCGGTCGCCAGACCGGCGGCCGGGTGGACGCCGGTGCACAGCGCGGTGGCGAGCACCGGGCCGACGACGAAGGTGAACTCGTCGGTGACGGACTCGAACGCGGCGGCGGTCGGCAGCAGCGGCGAGCCCTCCAGCTTGGCCGCCCAGCGGGACCGGACCATCGGGCCGACCTGCGGGACGGAGGCGCCGGCCGGGACGGCGGCCAGCGCGAGTGCCCACAGCGGGGCGCCGAGGAGCGCCAGCGCGGTCAGGGCGGAGACTGCGGCGGCGTGGAGGAGGACGACCGGCACGAGGACGGCGCTCTGGCCGCGGCGGTCGGTGAACTTGCCCATGACCGGCGCGAAGAGGGCCATGGAGACGCCGGTGACGGCGGCGACGATGCCCGCGTCGCCGTAGGAGCCGGTGGCGTGCTGGACGAGCAGCAGGATGCTGATGGTCAGCATGCCGAACGGCAGGCGGGCGGCGAAGCCGGGGAGGACGAAGGAGAGGGCACCGGGCGTGCGCAGCAGCTGCCCGTAGCCGGGTCGGACGGACTTGTCGGTCGTGACCGCGGATGTCACGGCCTGGCCTTTCCGCTGCCTGGTAGAGCGTCCCCGTCTGCGGACGGCGGGCCGCTTTGTGAGCGACCGCACCCGTACATGTGGGAGCCCCGAGAGCTGTCCTCTTGCGCAGAACCGAGTGATACCTGGGCGCCCACTGCGGGAGGGAGCCACGGCCGCTTTGCGGTCGCGCCAGCTCTGCGTCAGGCAGAGTTGGTTCGATGTGGTGTGCCTTCATCGTACAGGGGAATCCACTACCACGCCCTGTGATTACGGTGACAAGGCATGACTTCACCTGCGATTAACTGGAACTTCGCATTCCGCGCCCCATGAAATGGGTGCATGCCCGGTCACAAGCCAGCGAAATCGGCCGAATTAGAACGCCGCTCTAACGAAAAACGATCGCTCGAGCGGCGCGCCGGACACCCTCCGCCACCTAGAGTGACGTTCCGCCACCGGTCCCCAGCCAGCCCGCGAGCTTGCCGCCGCGCGCCACCGCCCGCAGCCGCGCCTCCGCCGCGTCCCGCACCGGATCCGTGGCCACGACCAGCAGCTCGTCCCCGCGCCGCAGCACCGTCGACGGCGCCGGCACGAAGCTCTTCGCGTCCCGGACCACCAGCGTCACCGACGCCCCCGCGGGCAGCCGCAGCTCGCCGACCTCCACCCCGTGCATCCGCGAGGCGGCCGGAATCGCGAAGGACAGCAGGTGCCCGCGCAGCTTCTCCAGCGGCGCCGACTCGATCCCGAGGTCGGAGGCCGCCTCGTCGCTGTCGCGCAGGTTCAGCTTGCGCGCCAGCCACGGCAGCGTCGGCCCCTGCACCAGCGTGTAGACCACCACGAGCACGAAGACGATGTTGAAGACGCGGTCGCTGCCCTCGATCCCGGTCACCAGCGGGATCGTCGCCAGGATGATGGGCACGGCGCCGCGCAGGCCGGCCCACGACATCAGGGCCTGCTCCTGCCAGGGAATCCGGAAGGGCAGCAGGCTGAGGAAGACCTCCAGCGGCCGCGCCACCATGGTCAGCACCAGTCCGATGATCACCGCGGGCCAGAAGTCGTGCACCAGCTCGTGCGGGGTGACCAGCAGGCCCAGCAGCACGAACATGCCGATCTGGGCGATCCAGCCGAGCCCGTCCGCGAACCCGCGCGTGGCCGGCCAGTGCGGCAGCTTCGCGTTCCCCAGCACCATCGCCGCCAGGTACACCGCGAGGAATCCGGAGCCGTGCGCCATCGCGCCGGCCGCGTACGCGGTCACGGCGATCGCCATCACCGCGATCGGGTACAGGCCGGAGGCGGGCAGTGCCACGTGCCGCAGCCCGTACGCCCCCAGGAAACCGACCGCCAGGCCGATCGCCGCGCCGATCGCGAGCTCCAGCGCGATCTTGCCGAGCAGCACGTACCACTCGTCCACCGGTCCGACCGCCGCGAAGGCGACGACCAGGATCACGACGGGGGCGTCGTTGAAGCCGGACTCGGCCTCCAGCACGCCCGTCACCCGCGACGGCAGCGGGACCTTGCGCAGTACGGAGAAGACGGCCGCCGCGTCGGTCGAGGAGACCACCGCGCCGATCAGCAGCGCCTGGCGCCACTCCAGGCCCACCAGGTAGTGCGCGCCCGCCGCCGTGACCCCGACGCTGACCGCCACGCCGAGCAGCGACAGGACCACCGCCGCCGGCAGGGCCGGTCTGATCTCTTTCCACTTGGTGCCCAGACCGCCCTCGGCGAGGATGACGACGAGCGCCGCGTAACCGATGACCTGGGTCAGCTCGGCGTTGTCGAATACGACGTTGCCTATGCCGTCCTGGCCTATCGCGATGCCTATGCCGAGGTAGATGAGCAGGCTGGGAAGTCCGCTGCGCGAGGAGATGCGCACCGCCGCCACCGCGACGAGCAGCACGAGCGAACAGACCAGCAGGAGCTCATTGAGCGTGTGGACAGTCAGCGGGCGGCCCTTTCCTCAGAGCGCGCCTGGCGGATCGTTCCCCCGGCGGCGCATTCGGCAAGTACTTCGTTACCTTACCTAATCTTTGACGGACTCTTTACGCGATAACCACATTGTGAAACGCCCGTTGCCGCCTGTCCTACGGACCTCGACCCCTGGCGGATCAACGGAGGCGGTCCTGCGCCTATGGTTGCTCCCAGCAATCCCAGGACCACCCTGCCCCTCTAAGGACAGCGATGCCCGCCAATGAATCCGGACCTTCCGTCAAGAAGAAGGGACGACGCGCACGCCTGCTCGTGCTCGTCATGGTCCTGGCGCTCTTGGCGGGCCTCGGCTACGGCGCGTACTGGAGCGTGGACACCGTGCGCGCCTCCTTCCCGCAGACGACCGGCTCCCTCAAGGTCCCAGGCCTGACCGGGTCGGTTGATGTGAAGCGCGACGAGCACGGCATTCCGCAGCTCTACGCAGACAACGACGAGGACCTCTTCCGCGCACAGGGCTTCGTGCACGCCCAGGACCGGTTCTGGGAGATGGACGTCCGCCGCCACATGACCGCCGGCCGGCTGTCGGAGATGTTCGGCTCCGGCCAGGTCGAGACGGACGCCTTCCTGCGCACCCTCGGCTGGCGCCACGTGGCGCAGGAGGAGTACGACAAGAAGCTCTCGCCGGAGACGAAGAAGTACCTCCAGGCCTACGCCGACGGGGTCAACGCCTACCTGAAGGGGAAGTCCGGCAAGGACCTCTCCGTCGAGCACGCCGCCCTCAAGCTGACCGACGACTACAAGCCGGAGCAGTGGACGCCGGTGGACTCGGTGGCCTGGCTCAAGGCGATGGCCTGGGACCTGCGCGGCAACATGCAGGACGAGATCGACCGCTCGCTGATGACGAACAAGCTCTCGCAGGCGCAGATCGACGAGCTCTACCCGCCGTACCCCTTCGACCGGAACAAGCCGATCGTCGAGGGCGGCACCGTCTCCGGCGGCAAGTACGCCCCCCAGGGCACCCCGGGCTCCGGCTCGACCGGCACGGGCAGGGGCACCGGCACGGGTACCAGCGGCACGGGCAACGGCACCACCGGCACCGGCACCGGCACCGGTACCGGCACGGGCGGCACCACCCCCGGCGCCGGCTCGCAGGCCACCCCCAACGGGGCGACGGGCCCCACCGGCCTCGCCGACAACGCCACCGCCCAGGGTGCGAGCGCCGGCCTGCGCACGCAGCTCGGCTCCCTCGCCAGGACCCTGGACGAGATCCCGGCCATCCTCGGCCCCAACGGCAGCGGCATCGGATCGAACTCCTGGGTCGTCTCGGGCCAGTACACGACCACCGGCAAGCCGCTCCTCGCGAACGACCCGCACCTCTCCCCGCAGCTGCCCTCGGTCTGGTACCAGATGGGCCTGCACTGCCGCGCCGCCTCGCCCCAGTGCCAGTACGACGTGGCCGGCTACACCTTCTCCGGCATGCCCGGCGTGGTCATCGGCCACAACGCCGACATCGCCTGGGGCATGACCAACCTCGGCGCCGACGTGACCGACCTCTACCTGGAGCAGGTCCGTCCCGAGGGCTACGTCTACGACAACAAGGTCGTCCCCTTCACCACCCGTGAAGAGGAGATCAAGGTCGCGGGCGGCAAGAGCAAGAAGATCACCGTCCGCACCACCAACAACGGGCCGCTGATCTCCGACCGCAGCGACGACCTGGAGACCGTCGGCTCCCGCGCCCCCGTTCCCAGCTCGGCCCCCGACCGCGGTGACGGCTACGCCGTCGCCCTGCGCTGGACCGCCCTGGACCCGGGCAAGTCGATGGACGCCGTGTTCAAGCTGAACCGGGCCAAGGACTTCAACAGCTTCCGCGCCGCCGCGGCCGACTTCGAGGTCCCCTCGCAGAACCTGATCTACGCCGACAACAAGGGCGCCAACGGCAACATCGGCTACCAGGCCCCCGGCCGGATCCCGATCCGCAACCAGGGCGACGGCCGCCTGCCGGCGCCCGGCTGGGACCCCAAGTACGCCTGGAAGGGCGGCCGGGACGGCAACGCCGGCTACATCCCGCAGAACGAGATGCCCTGGGAGCTCAACCCGGCGCGCGGCTACATCGTCACCGCCAACCAGGCCGTCACCGAGTCCGCCCCCGCCGGCGCCGCCGCCCCCGGCAGCGGCAGCGGCGGCGCTGCGAACGCCGCCGCCGGCAAGTACCCGTACGTCCTGACCACGGACTGGGGCTACGGCGCCCGGAGCCAGCGGATCAACGACCTCATCGAGGCGAAGACCAAGGACAGCGGCAAGATCTCCACCGATGACATGCGCACCATGCAGATGGACAACAGCAGCGAGATCGCCGCGCTGCTGACCCCGATGCTGGCCAAGATCCAGGTCTCCGACCCGGACGTGCGCTCGGCGCAGAAGCTGCTCGAAGGCTGGAACTACACGCAGGAGTCCGACTCCGCGGCGGCCGCGTACTTCAACGCGGTCTGGCGCAACATCCTCAAGCTGGCCTTCGGCGACAAGATGCCGAAGGAGCTGCGGGTCGAGGGCAGCTGCATGAACGTCAGCGAGGAGAGCACCGGCCCGAACGACGACCTCACCAAGACGGTCCGCGAGTGCGGTACGCGCGGCCCCGACTCGGCGCAGCCGGACGGCGGCGACCGCTGGTTCGAGGTGGTCCGCCGGCTGGTCAAGGACGAGAAGTCGCCGTGGTGGACCGCCACCCCGAAGACCGTCCACGACAAGCCGATCAAGACCCGCGACGAGCTGTTCGCCCGGGCCATGGAGGACGCCCGCTGGGAGCTGACCGCCAAGCTCGGCAAGGACCAGTCGACGTGGAGCTGGGGCCGGCTGCACCAGCTGACGCTGAAGAACCAGACGATCGGCAAGGAGGGCCCGGGCTTCATGCAGTGGCTCCTCAACCGCGGCCCGTGGAATGTGGGCGGCGGCGAGGCCACCGTCAACGCGACCGGCTGGAACGCCTCCAGCGGCTACGAGGTCACCTGGGTGCCGTCGATGCGGATGGTCGTCAACCTCGGCGACCTGGACAAGTCCCGCTGGATCAACCTGACCGGCGCCTCGGGTCACGCGTACGCCGGCACGTACACGGACCAGACGTCCATGTGGGCCAAGGGTGAACTGCTGGACTGGCCGTTCGCGAAGGGCGCCGTCGACAAGTCGACAGTGGACACCCTGACGCTCAAGCCGTGAGCGCGGCGACGGCCGCCCGGCCGCTCACGCGGTAAAGCGCACCACCCCCGACGGGGTGGCCACCGCCTGGACGGGGTGGTCGTGCGGTTCCTCCGGGACCCGCGCGACCACCTCTTCGTCGTACAGGAGCACCACCAGCGCGGGATGCGCGCCGGCCCGCTCCAGCCGGGCGAGCACCCGGTCGTACGAGCCCCCGCCGCGGCCGAGCCGCATGCCGCGCCCGTCGACGGCGAGCCCGGGCAGCAGCACGGCGTCGGCGCCGGTCACGGCGTCCGGGCCGAGCGGTGTGCCGGAGGGCTCCAGCAGCCGCATCTTCCCCGGGTGGGCGGCTTCGGCGAGGCTGTCCGGGCCGTCGTACGCTGCCCAGTCGAGGTCGTTGTCCGGGAGCAGCAGGGGCAGCAGCACCCGCTTGCCGGCCGCGCGCAGCGCGTCGAGCAGTTCGCGGGTGCCGGGCTCGGCGCCGACGGAGACGTACGCGGCGACGGTGTGGGCGCCGTCGAGTTCGGGCAGGGTGAGGGCGGAGCGGGACAGGGCCCGGGCCGCCGCGTCGCGGGCCTCGGGGGGCAAGGCGCGGCGGGCGGCCAGGAGTTCCCGGCGCAGGGAGGCCTTTTCGGGTACGAAGGGGTGGTTCCCGGGCGGGTTTTCTACCACAGTCTCGTCACAATTCCTTTCACATATGAATCAAGTCGGGCATATTCACTGGAACCCCGCTGGGTCTCCTGTACGACCCACTATCGTTCTGCCCATGACTCAGTCGCACCCAGTGATCAAGAAGGCCGTCATCCCGGCTGCGGGGCTCGGCACTCGGTTCCTCCCGGCGACCAAGGCGACCCCCAAGGAAATGCTCCCGGTCGTGGACAAGCCGGCCATCCAGTACGTCGTCGAGGAAGCCGTATCCGCCGGGCTGGACGACGTCCTGATGATCACCGGTCGTAACAAGCGGGCCCTGGAGGACCACTTCGACCGGAACTACGAGCTCGAATCGGCTCTGATCGCCAAGGGTGACGACGACCGGCTGAAGAAGGTCCAGGAGTCGAGCGACCTGGCCACCATGCACTACGTCCGCCAGGGCGACCCCCGCGGCCTCGGCCACGCCGTCCTGTGCGCCGAGCCGCACGTGGGCGACGAGCCCTTCGCCGTCCTCCTCGGCGACGACCTGATCGACCCGCGCGACCCGCTGCTGCGGCAGATGGTCGACGTCCACGCCCGCACCGGCGGCACCGTCATCGCGCTGATGGAGGTCGACCCGTCCAGCGTCCACCTCTACGGCTGCGCCGCCGTCGAGCCGACCGCCGAGGACGGCGTCGTCCGGATCACCGGCCTCGTCGAGAAGCCGGAGCCCGCCGAGGCGCCCAGCAACTACGCGGTCATCGGACGCTATGTCCTCGACCCGGCGATCTTCGGCATACTGCGGGAGACCGAGCCGGGCCGCGGTGGGGAGATCCAGCTCACCGACGCCCTGCAGAAGCTGGCCGCCGACGAGAGCGTGGGCGGCCCGGTGCACGGCGTGGTCTTCCGCGGCCGCCGCTACGACACCGGGGACCGGGGTGACTACCTGCGGGCCATCGTCCGACTCGCGTGCGAACGTGAGGACCTGGGCCCGGAGTTCCGCACCTGGCTTCACCGTTACGTCACGGAGGAGATGTAGCACCTTGAGCAGTTCCGCACCGCAGGACACCGGCCGGCACCGTCTGTGGTCGGTGGACGAGCACCTCGCGGACGTACTCGCCGCCGTCCGGCCGCTGGAGCCCATCGAGCTCCAGCTGCTGGACGCCCAGGGCTGTGTCCTGGTCGAGGACGTCACCGTGCCCGTCGCCCTGCCGCCCTTCGACAACAGCTCGATGGACGGGTACGCCGTCCGCACGGCCGACGTCCAGGGTGCGAGCGAGGAGTTCCCCGCGGTGCTCGCCGTCATCGGCGACGTGGCGGCGGGCAGCGGCGAGCTGCCCACCGTCGGCCCCGGCCAGGCCGCCCGCATCATGACCGGCGCCCCCCTGCCGCCCGGCGCGGAAGCCGTCGTCCCGGTCGAGTGGACCGACGGCGGCACGGGCGGCGGCGCCGCCTCCGGGATGACCCCGGCCAGCGCCGCACCCGAGGGCGCGGCCGGCGAGGTACGCGTCCACCGCGCGGCCGAGGCCCGGGCGCACGTCCGCTCGCGCGGCAGCGACGTACAGGCCGGCGACCTCGCGCTCGCCGCCGGCACCGTCCTCGGCCCGCCGCAGATCGCACTGCTGGCCGCGATCGGGCGCGGCACCGTGCGGGTCCGGCCCCGCCCGCGCGTGGTCGTCCTGTCCACCGGCAGCGAGCTGGTCCAGCCGGGTGAGGCGCTGACCCCCGGGACGATCTACGACTCGAACAGCTTCGCGCTGGCCGCCGCCGCCCGCGACGCCGGCGCCATCGCCTACCGCGTCGGTGCGGTCGCCGACGACGCCGAGACCCTGCGCTCCGCCATCGAGGACCAGCTGATCCGGGCCGACCTGCTCGTCACCACCGGCGGGGTCTCCGTCGGCGCGTACGACGTGGTCAAGGAGGCTCTGACCGCCGCCGGGTCCGGCGAGGGCGACGAGCCCGCCGGCGGCGGCGTCGACTTCCGCAAGCTCGCCATGCAGCCCGGCAAGCCGCAGGGCTTCGGCACCATCGGCCCCGACCACACCCCGCTGCTGGCGCTGCCCGGCAACCCGGTGTCCTCGTACGTCTCCTTCGAGCTGTTCGTGCGCCCCGCGATCCGGACGCTCATGGGTCTGCCGGAGTCCGAGGTGTCCCGGCCCGGTGTGCGCGCTGTGCTCAAGGCCGACGAGCCGCTCCGCTCCCCGGCCGCCCGCCGCCAGTTCCTGCGCGGGAAGTACGACGCCGAGGCCGGCACCGTCACCCCGGTCGGCGGATCGGGCTCACACCTGATCGCCGCGCTCGCGCACGCCGACTCGCTGATGGTCGTACCGGAGGACGTCACCTCGGTGGAGCCCGGGGCCGAGCTGGAAGTGATCCTGCTCGGCTGAGCGGCCGCCGGTGCGGGTAGCGTGTTGCATCACACAGGCCCCAGGCTCCAGGGGGCCCGGAGCGGGAGCGGCACGCAGACATGAGTACGCAGAGCAGGCTGACGCACATCGACGAGGCCGGCGCGGCCCGGATGGTCGACGTCTCCGAGAAGGACGTCACCACCAGGACGGCGCGCGCCAGCGGACGCGTCCTCGTCTCGCCGCGGGTGATCGAGCTGCTGCGCGGCGAGGGCGTGCCCAAGGGTGACGCCCTCGCCACCGCACGGATCGCCGGGATCATGGGGGCGAAGAAGACCCCCGACCTGATCCCGCTGTGCCACCCGCTGGCGGTCTCCGGGGTGAAGGTGGACCTGAAGGTCGCCGACGACGCCGTCGAGATCCTCGCCACGGTCAAGACCGCCGACCGTACGGGCGTCGAGATGGAGGCGCTGACCGCGGTCGCGGTCGCCGGCCTCACCGTGATCGACATGGTGAAGGCCGTCGACAAGGGCGCGGTCATCACCGACGTGCGGGTGGAGGAGAAGACCGGCGGCAAGTCCGGCGACTGGACCCGATCGTGAACCCCCCGCGCGGCGGCGAGGTCCACAGCCACAGCCACAGCCACGGAGCGGTCACGGCGCCGGATCCGGCGGGCGCGGCCCCGCGGCCCACGGCGGGGCGCGCCCTGGTCGTCACCGCCTCGAACCGCGCCTCGCAGGGCGTGTACGCGGACAAGGGCGGCCCGCTGCTGGCCGAGGCGCTGGAGGGGCTGGGCTTCACGGTCGACGGCCCGCGCGTGGTGCCGGACGGCGACCCCGTCGAGCAGGCGCTGCGCGAGGGAGTGGCCGGCGGCTACGACGTCATCCTGACCACCGGCGGCACCGGCATCTCGCCGACCGACCGGACCCCGGACGCGACCGCCCGCGTACTGGACTACGAGGTGCCCGGCATCCCGCAGGCCATCCGCGCGGAGGGGCTGGCCAAGGTACCCACCGCCGCCCTGTCGCGGGGCCTGGCGGGCGTGGCCGGCCGCACCCTGATCGTGAACCTGCCCGGTTCCACGGGCGGGGTGAAGGACGGCCTCGCGGTGCTGTCGCGGATCCTGCCGCACGCCGTCGACCAGCTCCGGGGCGGGGACCACCCCAGACCTGACGCGGCGCCCGGGAGCCCGAGCTGAACGGCCCCTCCTGGCCGGTGGTGCTGGCGGACGGCGATGTCACGCTCCGGCCGATAAAGCTGCGGGACCAGCGTGCCTGGCGCGAGGTCAACCAGCGCAACCGCGACTGGCTGCGGCCGTGGGAGGCGACGATCCCGCCGCCCGCGCCGTGGGGGCCCGTCATCCACAGGCCGACATATCGACAGATGGTCCGCCACCTGCGGGCCGAGGCGAACGCGGGCCGGATGCTGCCCTTCGTCATCGAGTACCGGGGGCGGCTGGTCGGTCAGCTGACGGTCGCCGGGATCACCTGGGGCTCGATGTGCGCCGCCCACGTCGGCTACTGGGTGGACCGGGACGTGGCCGGCCGCGGGGTGATGCCGACGGCGGTCGCGCTCGCGGTGGACCACTGCTTCCAGAAGGTGGGGCTGCACCGCATCGAGGTGTGCATCCGGCCCGAGAACGGTCCCAGCCGCCGGGTCGTGGAGAAGCTCGGCTTCCGCGAGGAGGGGCTGCGGCCGCGTTATCTACATATCGACGGGGCGTGGCGCGACCACCTGGTCTTCGCGCTGACGGCGGAGGAGGTCCCGCAGGGGCTGCTGCGCCGCTGGCACCGCACGCGCAGGCGGGAAAGTCCCCCGCCGACACCCACCCCGTAAGCAGGTAATCGCAAAAGCGTTCGAATTGTTGAGCGATTCGCCCATAACCTGATCCGAAGAATCACAAAAAAAGTCGGTGATATCAGCCGGATCGTGCGACACACCGGCCCAATTGGCTGATCCTCCCGGGCGCGCCCCTCTACGGTGTGAGGTGTGAGCAGCAGCGGCCTCATCTACGCAGTCATCGTCGGGGCCTGGGCCGCCTACTTGGTGCCCATGTGGCTCCGGAGGCAGGACGAGCTGAACGAAGCGCGTCCGACGGAACGCTTCTCCACTGCCATCCGGCTGCTTTCCGGCCGGGCGGGAATGGAGCGCCGTTACGCCAAGGGGCTGCGTGAGCGCGGTGAGGATCAGGCGGAGGCCCAGCCCCACGCGGACCCGGAAGCGGCGACGGAAACGGTGAACTCCGTGGACGCCGACGCCCGGGCCTTCGGCGTGCCTCCGACCAGGGCCGAGCCGAGATCCGTTGAGGCCGAACGGGTCCGCCGGCAGCAGCGCCTCCAGGTGCTCGCCCGCCGTCGGCGCACCACGGCACTCCTCTTCCTCGCGTTCAGCGGCGGCGCGGTCGCCGCGGCCGTCGGCGGGATCCGCTACCTGTGGGCCCCCGCCGTCCCCGCCCTGCTGCTGAGCGCCTACATCGTGCACCTGCGGGTCCAGGAGCGGCGCCGCTACGAGTTCACGATGGACCGGCGGCGCGCCGAGGCGGCCGCCCGCAGCCTGCGCGAGAACCGCCCCCAGCGTCACCGGCAGCAGCCCGAGCCCGCCGCACCCGACGGCGGCGCCGAACCGGACCCCGCCCCGCCGGTCTCCCCGCAGGAGGCCGGGCGCCGGGCGCTCGTCGAGCAGACCGACCACGCCGAGTGGGTGGACCAGCAACGCGAGCGCGAGCGCGGCCCCGCCCGCGGCGACAGCTGGGAGCCCGTACCGGTCCCCCTGCCGACGTACGTGACGGCCCCGGTCGCCCCCCGCGCCACCGGCCCGGTCAACCCGGACGGGTGGAGCGCGGCCCGCTCCAGCGCCGCCGAACCGACCGACCCCCGCCTGCGCGCCCAGCCGGCCGTACCGAAGCCGGCGGAACCGGGTCCGGTCGTGCAGCCCGCCCCGCCCCGCCCCCGGGGCCGCGACCTCGGCCGTACGCCGCTCTTCGACCAGTACGAGAGTGACGACCGGCCGCGCGCCGCCAACGAGTGACGGGTGACCTGCGCGGACCCTCCCGACAACGCGTTTTGGAGCACCCGCGCGGGGATGCTAATGTTTCACACGTCGCAAGGGCCTGTGGCGCAGTCTGGTAGCGCACCTCGTTCGCATCGAGGGGGTCTGGGGTTCAAATCCCCACAGGTCCACAGACGACAGTTCTCGGATAGCTACCGGGAATCGTCACGAGATCCCGTCCGGTCGAAAGACCGGGCGGGATCTCGGCGTTTCCGGGTCCGTGTTTCCCCGGCCCTTGTTTTCCGGCCCCTGCTTTCCGCGCCGCCGCCGAAATCCGTCGGGAATCCGCTGGTTGGGCGGCGTACGGCATCGCGACAATGGTCCGCATGGTGAACGGGGACGGGGCCGTCGCCCAGGCGTGGGAAGCGCTGGGCGGGCACGGCGAGTTGGCGGGACGGGTCGGATTCACGGGGCCGAGCGGGCTGGAGGGTCCACTGCCTGTACGGGAATTGGCGCGGGCCTGCGTCGGGGTGTGCGGGCTGGCGGCGGCCGAGCTGGCCGCCGTACGGGCCGGGGGCACGGCGCTGGACGCGGCCGCGGTCACGGTGGACGAGGGCGCCGTGGCCACGGCGTTCGTCAGCGAGCGGCACCTGCGGGTCGAGGGCCGGGCGCCGGTGAGCTTCGCGCCGCTGTCCGGGTTCTGGCGGGCGGCCGACGGCTGGGTGCGGACCCACGCCAACTACCCGCACCACCAGGCGGCCCTGGTACGGGCGCTCCGTGTGCCCGCGACCCCGGAAGCGGTGCGGGAGGCCCTCGCGGGCCGGAGCGCCGTCGAGGCGCAGGAGGCCGTCTACGCGGAGGGCGGGCTCGCCGTCGCGGTGGCGCCGGAGTACGGGGAGCCGCGGCCGCTGGTGGAGTGGGTGCGGGGCCCGGGCGGCGGCCGCCCACCGGGGCCGGGCGCGCTGCCCGCGTCCGGGGTGCGGGTGCTGGACCTGACCCGGGTCATCGCCGGGCCCGTCGCGACGCGGACGCTGGGACTGCTGGGCGCCGACGTGCTGCGGATCGACTCCCCGTCACTGCGCGAGGCGGACGACGCGCACGCGGACACCGGCTTCGGGAAGCGATCCGCGCTGCTGGACCTCGGGGACGCGGCCGGCCGGGCGGAGCTGGACCGCCTCCTGGCCACCGCCGACGTGGTGGTGACGGGATACCGGCCGGGCGCGCTGGAGCGGTTCGGGCTGGGCGCGCGGGAGCTGCTGGAGCGGTTCCCGCGGCTGGTGGTGGCGCAGCTGTGCGCGTGGGGCTGGACCGGGCCCTGGGCGGGGCGCCGGGGCTTCGACTCGCTGGTGCAGGCGGGGTACGGGATCGCCGCGCGGTGCGCGGGCGAGGACGGGAAGCCGGGGGTGCTGCCGGCGCAGGCGCTGGACCACGGCACGGGGTACCTGCTGGCCGCGGGCGTGCTGCGGGCGCTCGCGGAGGGCGGCGGCCGGGCGCTGCGGTTCTCCCTCGCCGGGACGGCGTCGTGGCTGGTGCGGGAGGTGCCGGCCGCGGGGGCGGCGGTGCCGGGGTACGCGCCGGAGCCGTGGCTGCGCGAGGCGGACTCCGGGTACGGGGTGCTGCGGTACGCCGCGAGCCCGTTCGGGGACTGGGGGCGGGGGCCGTCCCGGTGGGGCGCGGACGGGGCCGGCTGGCTCGGCCGCTGAACCGGCGGAACGGCCCCGCGGGGGCCCGGCGGCGCCCGCCGCACGCCGGGCGGTGCCGGTCGGCGGCCGGGCCGGCGCGGTCGGACGCGGGGCCGGCGCGGTCGGAGGCCGACGGGCGCGGTCGGAGGCCGACGGGCGCGGTCGGAGGCCGACGGGCGCGGGCGGCGCCGCCGGGCCCGGCGGCGTCGGTCAGGCGTTTGCGGTGGCGTGCAGCGGCTTGGCCATGCAGCGGCTGGAGGGGTAGTCGCGGTAGTAGCCGAACTTCTCGGACAGGGCGTAGCCCGAGGAGAGGTAGAGGGCGATGGCCTCGGGCTGCTTGTCGCCGGTCTCCAGGACCATGCGGGTGCGGCCCGCAGCGAGTGCGTCGGCCTCCAGCTCGGCGAGGATGCGGCGGGCCAGGCCCAGGCCGCGCGCCCGCGGGACGACGTACATGCGCTTGATCTCGGCGTCGCCGTCCGAGTAGCCCTCGTCGTTCTTCTCCTGGCGGCGCCAGGCGCCGCTGGCCACGGGGTGGCCGGCGTCGTCGTAGGCGAGCAGGTAGAGGCCGTTCGGCGGGAGGAACATCGCCGGGTCGAGGTGGGTGGCGTCGCCCTCGCCGTCGTAGCGCTGCTGGTACTCGACCTGGACCTGCGCGTCGAGCGCCGCCGCGTCCGGGTGGTCGTACGGCACGGCGCGGATGTTTATACCGTGAGACATTCGAATATCGTACGGATCCCTCCCGCTATGGTGCAGGGATGCTCACCGTGACCTCCGTGAATGTGAATGGGATCCGCGCCGCCGCCAAGAAGGGGTTCGTGGAGTGGCTCGCCGGATCCGACGCCGACGTCGTGTGCCTCCAGGAGGTGCGCGCCGAGGAGGCGCAGATTCCCGCGGAGGCCCGGGAGCCCGAGGGCTGGCACACCGTGTTCGCGCCGGCCGCCGTCAAGGGCCGGGCCGGTGTCGCCCTGTACACGCGGCGCGCGCCCGAGGCCGTACGGGTGGGCTTCGGCAGCGACGAGTTCGACGCGTCGGGGCGCTACATCGAGGTCGACCTGCCCGGCGTCACCGTGGCGAGCCTGTACCTGCCCTCGGGGGAGGCGGGCACCGCGAAGCAGGACGAGAAGTACCGGTTCATGGAGGAGTTCCTCGGCTACCTCGGGGCGCTGAGGGTGCGGGCCGCCGCCGACGGGCGGGAGGTCGTGGTGTGCGGCGACTGGAACATCTGCCACCAGGAGGCGGACCTCAAGAACTGGAAGACCAACCGCAAGAACGCCGGCTTCCTGCCCGAGGAGCGGGAGTGGCTGGGGAAGGTGTACGCGGAGGCCGGGTACGTCGACGTCGTGCGCGGGCTGCACCCGGACACGGAGGGGCCGTACTCCTGGTGGTCCTACCGGGGCCGGGCCTTCGACAACGACGCGGGCTGGCGCATCGACCTCCAGGTCGCGAGCCCGGGGCTGGCGGCGAAGGCCGTGAAGGCCTTCGTCGAGCGTGCCGAGACGCACCCGGAGCGCTGGTCGGACCACGCACCGGTGACGGTGGTCTACGAGCTGGGCGTCTGAGGGGCGCGCCGGCCGGGCGGCCACGGTGCTGGCGTCGGCCGGCGGTGCCCCAAGCCGGCGGTGCCCAAGCCGGCGGTTCCCGTGGCGGCTACGGCCGCTGGTGCAGGCGGTCCATCGCCATGGTGAGCTCCGCCTCGACCACGCTCTTGGCCAGCGGGCGCAGCCGGGTGACGGCCTCCTCCCCGAGGTGGGCGGAGATCAGCCCGGTGAACAGCTCCGCCAGCGCGTCGGCGTGTTCGCGGACCCGTCGGCCCGTCTCCAGCACCGCCGACAGCGGCACGCCTTCGCGTACCAGCGCGGAGGAGACGTCCAGCAGGCGCCGGCTGACGTGCACGATCGCCTCGCCGTCGGTGGCGACGTAACCGAGGTCGAGTGCGGCCGCCAGGTTCTCCGGGGTGACCTCGCCCTCGAAGTAGTCGGCCAGTAGCTCCGGCGAGAGCCGGACCGGGGTCTCCTCCGAACCGCCGATGCCGAGCAGTTCGCCGAGCTGGCCGACGTCGCGGCCCTTCTCGAAGGCGGCGGTCAGTTCGGCGATGCCGCCGAGGGTGTGGCCGCGGTCCAGCAGGGCGGCGATGGTGCGCAGCCGGGCCAGGTGGCGTTCGTCGTACCAGGCGATGCGGCCCTCGCGGCGTGGTGGCGGGAGCAGCTTGCGCTCGCGGTAGAAGCGCAGCGTGCGCACCGGGATGCCGGCCGCCTCGGCCAGCTCCTCCGTCCGGTACTCGCGCCCGCCCTCGCGCTCCACTGGCTCCACGGTTTCCACGGCGGGCCGCGCCCCTCTCGTCGCCGGTCTGTCCACCCCCGCAGCCTAGGGGGTGCCCTGTGGATCATGCCGGGGCCGGTCCGCGGGGCGTCCGTAAGGAGTACTCGCGGTAACTTTCCCGGCGCGACCCCTACCCATGGGTACGGAGCTGCTCTACTCTCCCGATTGTGCCAGTGATTGCTGGCAACGTTGCGGTTCGGATTGCGGTGCGGAAGGCGGCGGGCATGGGCGGCAGCACGGTCGGCAGGGGCAGGAAGGTCGGCAAGGGCGCGCGCGAGCACGTACGGGTGGCGGTGGTGGGGTCCGGCTTCGGCGGGCTCGGCGCGGCCGTCCGGCTGCGGCGCGAGGGGATCACGGACTTCGTCGTCCTGGAACGGGCCGACTCCGTCGGCGGCACCTGGCGCGACAACAGCTACCCCGGGTGCGCCTGCGACGTGCCCTCGCACCTGTACTCCTTCTCCTTCGCCCCCAACCCCGACTGGCCGCGCACCTTCTCCGGGCAGCCCGCCATCCGCGCCTACCTGGAGCGGGTCGCCGACACCTTCGGGCTGCGCCCGCACATCCGGCTCGGCCACGAGGTCCTGATGATGCGCTGGGACGAGCGGGAACTGCGCTGGGAGATCGAGACCTCGGCCGGCTCCCTGACCGCCGATGTCGTGGTGTCGGCGACCGGACCGCTGTCCGACCCGAAGACGCCCGAGATCCCCGGGCTCGCGGAGTTCCCCGGGAAGGTGTTCCACTCCGCCCGCTGGGACCACGACTACGACCTCGGCGGCAAGCGCGTCGCCGTGGTCGGTACGGGCGCCTCCGCGATCCAGATCGTGCCGGCCATCGCCCCCCGGACGGCCCGCCTGACGCTCTTCCAGCGGACCCCGCCGTGGGTCATGCCGCGCACGGACCGCGCCATCAGCACCGCCGAGCGCTGGCTGCACCGGCAGCTGCCCTTCACCCAGTCGGCCCGCCGCGGACTGCTGTGGGGGATCCGCGAGCTCCAGGTCAGCGCGTTCACCAAACGGCCCAACCAGCTCGGGCTGATCGAAACCCTGGCCAAGGCCAACATGGCACGCTCCATCAAGGACCCGCAGCTGCGGGCCAAGCTCACGCCCTCGTACCGGATCGGCTGCAAGCGGATCCTGCTCTCCAGCGAGTACTACCCGGCGCTGGCCCGGCCCGACGTGGACGTGGTCGCCTCCGGGCTCAAGGAGATCAGGGGCTCGGTGCTCGTCGCCGCCGACGGGACCGAGACCGAGGTGGACGCGATCATCTTCGGCACCGGCTTCCACGTCACGGACATGCCGATCGCCGAACGGGTGGTGGGCGCCGACGGACAGACCCTCGCGGACGCGTGGAAGGACGGGATGCAGGCGCTGCGCGGGGCGACCGCGGCCGGCTTCCCCAACTGGATGACGATCATCGGACCGAACACCGGCCTCGGGAACAGCTCGATGATCCTGATGATCGAGTCCCAGCTGAACTACATGGCCGACTACCTGCGCCAGCTCTCCCTCCTCGACGGCGGCGGCCCGGGCGGGCGCACGGCGCTCGCGGTCCGGCCGTCCGCCGTCAACCAGTGGAACCGGCGCGTCCAGACGCGGATGGAGCGGACGGTGTGGAACACCGGCGGCTGCACCAGCTGGTACCTGGACGCCCAGGGCCGCAACACCACCGTGTGGCCGGGCACGACGGGTGAGTTCCGGCGCGCCACGTTGACGGTCGACCTGGCCGAGTACGAGGTCCTACGCGTACGCGACCGCGAGCGCGACCGGGTCCCGGCCCCCGCCGCCGCGGCCGCCCCCGCCGCCGCCTCCGCGGCCACCGTGTCGGGCCCGGCCACCGCCCCCGCCGAGGAGGGGGCCGCGTGAGGCGCCCCGGCCACGTCACCGCCGGCCGGTACGCGCCGCCGGCCGCGGCCCGCGAACTGGTCGCCGTATCCGCCGACGGATCCCGGCTGCACGTGGAGGTGCACGGCGCGGAAGGGGCCCCGGCCGTCGTGCTCTCCCACGGCTGGACCTGCTCCACCGCCTTCTGGGCGGCGCAGATCCGCGACCTGGCCCGCGACCACCGGGTCGTCGCCTACGACCAGCGCGGCCACGGCCGCAGCCCGGCGGCCGCCACCTACGGCACCACCGCCCTCGCCGACGACCTGGCCGCCGTGCTGAAGGCGACCCTCGCCCCCGGCGAACGCGCCGTGGTCGCCGGGCACTCGATGGGCGGCATGACCGTCATGGCCGCCGCCGCCCGCCCCGAGTTCGCCGAGCACGTCGCGGCCGCCCTGCTGTGCAGCACCGGCAGCTCGCGGCTGGTCGCGGAGGCGACCGTCCTGCCGCTGCGCGCCGGGCGCGCGAGGACCCGTACGACCCGCGCCGTGCTGGGCTCGCGCGCCCCCCTCGGGCCGGTCACGCCCGTGGCCCGCACGGTGCTCAAGTACGCCACCATGGGCCCCGGGTCCGCCCCGGACCGGGTGGAGGCCTGCGCCCGCATCGTGCACGCCTGCCCGGCGGGCGTACGCCACGCCTGGTCCGAAGTGCTGGCGGGGCTGGACCTGGACGCCGAACTGGCCCGGCTGACCGTGCCGACCGCGGTCATCGCCGGCCGGGACGACCGGCTCACCCCCGTCGTGCACGCGCGGCGGCTGGCGGTGGCGCTGCCGAACTGCGTGGGCCTGACCGAACTCACCGGCATGGGTCACATGACCCCCGTCGAGGCCCCCGAGGCCGTCACCCGTGCCGTCCGCGAGCTGACGGGCCGCTACCTCCGCGCCCCGTCCGCCGCACCAGCCCCAACTGCCCCATCCGCCCCATCCGCCCCATCCGCCCCATCCGCCCCATCCGCCCCATCCGCCGTATCCGTCGTGGCCGCCGCATCCGACGCAGAGAAGGAGAAGACCGCGTGAGCGCTCGCAGGAGTCTGGAAGGCCAGGTCGCCGTCGTCACCGGCGCCGCCCGCGGGGTCGGCGAACTGCTCGCCCGCAAGCTGTCCGCGCGCGGCGCCAGGATCGCCCTGGTGGGCCTGGAGCCGGAGGCGCTCAAGGAGGTCTCCGGACGGCTGCACACCGACAGCGACCACTGGCACGCCGACGTCACCGACCACGTGGCCATGGCCCGGGTCGCGCGGGAGGTCAAGGAGCGCTTCGGAAAAGTCGACATCGTCGTCGCCAACGCGGGCGTCGCCGCCGGCGGTCCGTTCGGGGAGTCCGACCCCGAGGCCTGGCGCCGCGTCATCGAGGTCAACCTGATCGGCGGGGCCGTCACCGCCCGCGCCTTCCTGCCCGTCCTCATGGAGAGCCGCGGCTACTTCCTCCAGATCGCCTCGCTCGCCGCGATCACCCCGGCGCCGATGATGACGGCGTACTGCGCGTCCAAGTCCGGCGTCGAGGCCTTCGCGCACTGCCTGCGCGCCGAAGTCGGCTACAAGGGCGTCAGGGTCGGCGTCGGCTACCTCTCCTGGACCGACACCGACATGGTGCGCGGCGCCGACCAGGACGCGGTCATGCGCGAGCTGCGCGGGCGGCTGCCCTGGCCCGCCAACCGCACCTACCCGCTGGGTCCTGCGGTCGACCGGATCGTGGCCGGCATCGAGCGGCGCTCGGCGCACGTGTACGCGCAGTGGTGGCTGCGCGGCATGCAGGGCGTCCGCGGCTACCTGCCGGCGGTCATCGCGGCGGGCGGCAAGCGCGAGATGAAGCGCTTCGAACCGAGGCTCGCCGAGGTCCCCAAGGGGCTCGTGGGAGCGGGCGGGGCGGCCGACGAACAGGAGCGATCGGCCAACCGCTGATCGAAATGCGTGCTTTGTCGCTGCATGTCAGTCTGGTCGAGGCCCAACCACCGACACCCCGTACGGAGTGAGAAGCATGGGTATCAAGGACCAGTTCCAGGACAAGGCCAACGAGATCAAGGAACGCGCCGAACAGGCCAAGCAGGGAGCCGAGGGCGAGATGTCCGAGCGCACCGCGAAGGCCAAGCAGCAGAAGAAGGACATGAGGTCCAGGTCCCAGCGGCCGGCCGACGACATCAGGGGCGAGCTCGACGACCGGACCTGAGTCCTGGAACGACGGCCCAGCACGCGCCGAGGGGCGCGGTCCGACCGAGGAGGTCCGGATCGCGCCCCTTCCGCGTGTACCGCCGCCGTGTTCCGCTCCGCGTGCACCGCCGCCGTGCCGCTGCCGCTTGTACGGGCCGCCCGTACGCCTACTCCCGCGGCCCGTACGCCTACTCCCGCGGCGGCAGCTTCGGACGGCGGCGGTCCGGTACGTCGGTGTAGCCGGGCGGCACGGCCGCCGGGTCCTGCTCCAGCAGCTCCAGCGCCAGGTGCACGGCGTCGTCCAGCTGCGCGTGCCGCCCCTCCGCCCAGTCGAGCGGGGTGCGCAGGATCGCGAGGTCCGGCTCCACGCCGTGGTTCTCCACCGACCAGCCGTACTCCGGGAACCAGGCGGCGTTCATCGGCACGGTGATGACCGTCCCGTCGCCCAGGGTGTGCCGGCCGGTCATCCCGACCACCCCGCCCCAGGTGCGCTGGCCCACCACCGGTCCCAGGCCCAGCAGCTTGAACGCGGCGGTGATCATGTCCCCGTCGGAGGAGGTCGCCTCGTCGGCCAGTGCCACGATCGGGCCCCGGGGCGCGTTCGAGGCGTACGAGACCGGCTGCGCGTCGCGCGTCAGGTCCCAGCCGAGGATCGAACGGGTGAGTTTCTCCACGACGAGTTCACTGATGTGGCCGCCCGCGTTGCCGCGTACGTCCACGATCAGGGCGGGCCGGGACATCTCCATGCGCAGGTCGCGGTTGAACTGCGCCCAGCCGGAGCCGCCCATGTCGGGGATGTGCAGGTAGCCGCAGCGGCCGCCGCTGAGCTCGCGGACCACGGCGCGGCGTTTGGAGACCCAGTCCTGGTAGCGCAGCGGACGTTCGTCGATCAGCGGTACGACCGCGACGCGCCGGGCGCGGCCCTCGCCCTCGGCGGGCCGGAAGGTGAGCTCGACGGTGGTGCCGCCGGCCGCGGACAGCAGCGGGTAGGGGCCGGCGACCGGGTCCACGGACCGGCCGTCGACGTGGGTGAGGACGGCGCCGTCGCGGATGCCGGTGCCCGCGAGCGGGGAGCGGGCCTTGGAGTCGGAGGACTCGCCGGGCAGGATCCGCTTGACCACCCAGCCCTCCTCCCGGTGCACGAGGTTGGCGCCGAGCAGCCCGATGGCCCGCTGGTAGTGGGGCGGGCCCTCGTTGCGGCGGGCGGGGGAGACGTAGGCGTGCGAGGTGCCGAGTTCGCCGAGGACCTCGCGCAGCAGGTCGGCGAACTCGTCCGGGGAGGCGACGCGTTCGACGAGCGGCCGGTACTGGCGCAGCACGCCGTCCCAGTCGATGCCGCACATCTTCGGCTCCCAGAAGTACGCCCGGATGAGCCGGCCGGCCTCCTCGAAGGCCTGGCGCCACTCGGCCGCCGGGTCCACCTCGTGCAGGATGCGCCGCAGGTCGAGGTAGACGGTGGAGTCGCCGTCACCCGATTCGGTGGCCGGCACGGCGCGCAGGTCACCGTCGTCGTTGACGACGAGCCGGGTGCCGTCGCCGCTGACCGCGAACCAGTCCAGCCCCGACGCCAGTTCCGTCTTGCGCGCCTTGGTCATGTCGAAGTGCTCCAGCGTCGGCTTGCCGCTGGTGTCGGCCGGGTTGGCGAAGGTCTCGCCGAGCGCGCCGGAGATCGGCCAGCGCAGCCAGACCAGTCCGCCGCCGTGCACCGGGTGGAGGGCCGAGTACTTCGACGCGGAGACGGGGAAGGGGGTGACCCGGTTCTCCAGGCCCTCCACTTCCACCGTGACGGTGCCGTCGCCCTCGTCCGGTTCGCCCTCGACGGGGTCGAGTCCGCCGGCGGCGGGCCGGCCGTCGGGGGAGAAGGCGAAGGGGGAGGGGGTGGCCGAGGACAGCGGCACCAGGTAGGGGCGGCAGCCCAGCGGGAAGGACAGGTCGCCGGTGTGGACGTCGTACACCGGGTCGAAACCGCGCCAGGACAGGAAGGCGAGGTAGCGGCCGTCCCGTGTGAAGACCGGGTTCTCGTCCTCGAAGCGGCCGTTGGTGACGTCGACGACGACGGGTGCGCCGGGGCCGGAGATCTTCGCCATCTTGATCTGCCGCAGGGAGCGTCCGATGCCCGGGTGTGACCAGGTCAGCCAGCAGCCGTCGGGGGAGAAGGCGAGGTCGGTGACGGGGCCGTTGATCGACCGGATGAGTTCGGTGACCTCTCCTCTGGACTCCTCCGTCGCGTCGAGCAGCAGCAGCCGTCCGTCGTGGGAGGCGATGGCGAGCCGCTCGCCGTCGGGGTCGGACAGCAGTTCGGTGACGCGGCCCAGCTCGCCCGAGGCCAGCCGGCGCGGCTCGCGGTCGCCGGAGGCGCGGGGCAGGTAGGCGATCTCGATCGCGTCCTCGCCCTCGGCGTCGGTGACGTACGCGACCTGCCCGCCGCTGCCGAGCATCTCGGGCAGCCGGACCCGCACGCCGGGGGTGTCGGCGATGGTGCGGGCGGGGCCGTCGCGGTGGGTGAGCCAGTACAGGCTGCCGCGCACGACGACGGCGCTGGCCCGGCCGGTGGTGTCCACGGACAGCGAGTCGACGTTGCTGGCGGCCGGCACCTGGTACGTACGCCGCCCCGCGCGCGGGCCGCCGAGGCGGACCGGCAGCTTGCGCGGCGAGGCCCCTTCGGCGAGGGAGTCCACGAGCCAGATGTCGCCCGCGCACTGGTAGACCACGCGGGAGCCGTCGCTGGAGGCGTGCCGGGCGTAGAACTCGTCGTGGTCGGTGTGGCGGCGCAGGCCGGTGCCGTCGGGCAGGCAGGAGTAGAGGTTGCCGATGCCCTCGTGGTCGGAGAGGAAGGCGATCCGGCCGTCGACGAACATCGGGGATTCGAGGTGTCCCTCGATGTCCTCCAGGAGCCGTCGCCCGTGCAGCCAGAGCCGGCCGGTGGCGCCGCCCCGGTAGCGCTTCCAGGAGGCGGGTTCGTGCGGGGGCTTGCCGGTCAGCAGCAGGCTGCGGTGCTCGCCGTCGACGTCGGCGACCTGGATGTCGGAGACCGGGCCCCAGGGGAGGCGGCCGCCGGGGCTGCCGTCGGTGGGCAGCTTGTAGGCCCACGAGTAGTACGAGAAGGGCTGCCCGTGCGAGGAGACGGCCAGGATGTTGCCGTCCGGGTCCCAGCCGCAGACCCGGGTGTCGGTGGAGCCCCAGTGGCTGAGCCGGCGGGCGGGGCCGCCGTCGACGGGGGCGAGGTGGATCTCCGGGTCGAGGCTGCGCCAGGTGGTGAAGGCGATGTGCCGTCCGTCGGGGGAGAAGCGCGGGTGGCCGACGCGGGTGCGGTCGACGGTGATGCGCCAGGCGCGGCCGGGGGTCTGGCCCTCGGGGACCAGGGGGGCGACCCAGAGGTCGTCTTCGGTGGCGAAACACAGCAGGTCGTCGTGGAGGTGCGGGAAGCGGAGGTACGCGACGTCGTGACTCACCCCCCAATGCTTTCCGTGCCGGAGGGGCCCGGCAACTCGTACAGGTGACCGTGTGGCGCCCGTGTGGGTGACGCATGCGTGTGCCGGCCGCGTGACCCACGCCACCCCACTAGCGAAACGGAACGGTTTCGTTTCGTTAGGCGGGGAGGTAGGCTCTGAAGAGTACGGAACCGTTTCGTTCGGAGGAGGTCGCGATGAAGGCGAGTTGCCGGGTGACCGACGTCATGTCGGCCCGACGCAGCCGGATCACCCCCGAACGGGAAGCCGAACTCCACGGGGCGGTCCTCGACCTCCTGCGCGAGGTCGGCTACGAGGCGCTGACCATGGACGCCGTCGCCGCCCGTACGAAGTCCAGCAAGGCCACCCTCTACCGCCAGTGGGGGAGCAAGCCTGAGCTGGTCGCCAAGGCCCTGCGATGCACCCAGCCGGTCTCCCTGAGGGAGATCGACACGGGCACCCTGCGCGGGGACTTCGCGATGATGGTCGAGCGCTCCGACGACGCGCAGATGGCCAAGGACACCGCGCTGATGCGGGGCCTGGCCCATGCCGTCCACGAGAGCCCGGAGCTGCACCGGGCACTGCGCGACCTGCTCGTCGACCCGGAGATCAACGGTCTCCAGGCGATGCTGCGGCGCGCCGTCGAGCGGGGCGAGATCCGGCCGGACTGCCCGGCCCTGGACTTCGTGCCGCACATGCTCATCGGGGCGTTCATCGCACTGCCGCTGATCGAGGACCGGTCCGTCGACCGGGCTTTCCTCGGCCAGTTCATCGACGCCGTGGTCTTCCCCGCCCTCGGCGTCTGACGTCCCGCCCGGGTGCTCCGCCCGCGGCCGGCTCCCCGGCCGCACGAACGCGCGGAGCACAGCTCCCCAGAAGTACAGAACGTCCTTCCTGCTGCTCCTGACACGCCGCTCTCGTCGTCGGGCCGGCTTTCCACGCCCAGATCCGTCCCGGATCCATCCCACGACCTGAAACGGGAGAACCACGACGTGGCCACCTTCCTCTACCGGCTCGGCCGTGGCGCCTTCAGGCGCCGCGGCCTGGTCGCCCTCGTATGGGTGGCGCTGCTCGTCGCCGCGGGCTTCGGCGCCGCGACGGCCTCCGCGCCCACCTCCGGCTCGTTCTCGATACCCGGCACGGAGGCCCAGAAGGCCTTCGACCTGCTGGACGAGAAGTTCCCGGGCATGTCCGCCGACGGCGCGACCGCCCGCATCGTCGTCAAGGCCCCGGCGGGCGCCAAGGTCACCGACCCGGGCCCCAAGGCCGAGGTCGAGAAGCTCATCTCCGGGCTGAAGAGCGGCGACGGCGCCGCCCAGATCGCCACCGTCGACGACCCGTACCAGACGAAGGCGGTGAGCCAGGACGGCTCCACCACCTACGTCAGCGTGAAGTACAAGGTCAGCGGCATGGAGCTGAAGGACGACACCCGGGAGGCGCTCAAGGACTCGGGCCACGCGGCCCAGAAGGCCGGCCTCCAGGTGGAGATCGGCGGCGACGCGCTGATGGAGGCCCCGGAGACGGGCTCCGGCGAGGCCATCGGCATCCTGATCGCCGGCATCGTCCTCGTCATCACCTTCGGCTCGCTGGTCGCCGCCGGGCTGCCGCTGCTGACCGCGCTGATCGGCGTCGGCATCGGCGTGTCCTCGATCACCGCGCTCGCCAACGTCCTGGACCTCGGCTCCACCACCTCCACCCTCGCGATGATGATCGGCCTGGCGGTCGGCATCGACTACGCGCTCTTCATCGTCTCCCGCTACCGCGTGGAGCTCGCCGAGGGCCGCGAGCGCGACGAGGCCGCCGGCCGCGCCGCCGGAACCGCCGGCTCCGCCGTGGTCTTCGCCGGTCTGACCGTGGTCATCGCCCTGGTGGGCCTGGCCGTCGTCAACATCCCGATGCTGACGAAGATGGGTGTCGCCGCCGCCGGAACGGTGGTCATCGCGGTGCTCGTCGCCCTGACGCTGGTCCCCGCGATCCTCGGCTTCGCGGGCAGGAAGGTGCTGCCCGCCGGCCAGAAGAGCAAGCTGTTCGGCAAGGGCCGCCCGGCCGGCGCCGAGCCCAAGGCCAACGGCGGCACCCGCTGGGCGCGCTTCGTGCTGCGCCGCCCGGTCGTGGTGCTGCTGGCCGGTGTGATCGGCCTCGGCGTGATCGCGATCCCCGCGAGCAAGCTGGAGATGGGCCTGCCGGACGACGGCTCCAAGCCGGTCTCCACCAGCCAGCGCAAGGCGTACGACATGCTGTCCGAGGGCTTCGGCCCCGGCTTCAACGGTCCGCTGATGGTGGTCGTCGACGGTGACAAGGCGCTGGCCGACAGCACCGCCGACCGGATCAAGGGCCTGGACGGGGTGGCGGCGGTGATGCCGCCGCTCCAGAACGAGGCCAAGGACGCCGCGATCGTCAGCGTGATCCCGAAGGACCGGCCGTCCTCCACCGAGACCGAGGACCTGGTCCACAAGATCCGCGAGGGCAACGGCAAGGACGTGTTCGTCAGCGGCCAGACCGCGATGAACATCGACTTCTCGCAGAAGATGAACGACGCGCTGCTGCCCTACCTGGCGCTCGTCGTCGGCCTCGCCTTCCTGCTGCTGATGCTGGTCTTCCGCTCGATCCTGGTCCCGCTCAAGGCGGCGCTCGGCTTCCTGCTGTCGGTGGTGGCGGCCCTCGGCGCGGTCGTCGCGGTCTTCCAGTGGGGCTGGCTCGGCTCGCTCTTCGGCGTGGAGCAGACCGGTCCGATCATGTCGATGATGCCGATCTTCATGGTGGGCGTGGTCTTCGGCCTGGCGATGGACTACGAGGTCTTCCTGGTCACCCGCATGCGTGAGGCGTACGTCCACGGCGAGCGGCCGGGCCAGGCCGTGGTGACCGGCTTCCAGTACAGCGCCCGCGTGGTCGTGGCCGCCGCCGTCATCATGATCGCCGTGTTCTCCGGCTTCCTCGGCGCCAGCGACTCGATGGTCAAGATGATCGGCTTCGGCCTGGCGGTCGCCGTCCTCTTCGACGCCTTCGTGGTCCGCATGGCCATCGTGCCGGCGGTGCTGGCGCTGCTCGGTCACAAGGCCTGGTGGCTGCCGAAGTGGCTCGACCGGATCCTGCCCAACGTGGACGTGGAGGGCGAGAGCCTGCGCAAGCACCTCGGCGAGTCCGCCTCCGACGCCGGTTCGCCGGAGGACCCCGACAAGGAGCGCGCGCTCGTCAACGCCTGATCCGCGGGCGAGGACCGCGGGCCCGGCCTCGGCCGGGCCGCGGTCCGGACCGCCGGTTCTGGCCAACGCCCCGCGTCAACGCCGGGCGTCAACCCTGGGCCCGGAAAGTCACACCTGCCGAACGCCGGCCCCGTACCTGGAAGCCCAGGTGCGGGGCCGGTGGCGTTGCGCTACGCCGTCCGGGTGGTGGCGTACGTGCGGCGCAGGAAGCGGCGCAGCGCGGCGCTGTCGAACTGGAGGACGGCGACTCCCTCGGGCGAGTGGAACTCGATCACCACCTGGACGCGCCCGCACGGCCAGACGCGTACGTCTCCGCTCCCCGACGGGGCCAGCAGGCCGGCCTCCAGGAGGGCCAGGGGGAAGACCCACTCGTTGTCGGTGTCCTCGGGGGACAGTTCGGCGGGGAAGACGACGCGCACGGCCAGCGGCTCGGCGGGGGTGAAGCGCAGGGCCACCGGAATGGCCCGGTAGAGGGGCTCGTCGGTGATGACGCGGGCACGCACCCGCTCCTCGACGGCGGTCGGTGTGGCGGTGGCTGCTGGATTCTCGGCGGTCGCTGACATCGACAAGACTCCTCTAATCGGAACATTTCAGTCCGTTTGTCCGTCCAGCCTCGCACATTCCGACGAAACCGCACGGATCTATTTGTGACCTGGCTGCTCTTGCCAACGGTTTGCAACTGGGCACTACTCTTGAACGGTTAAAGACTTGTGCGAGAAAGAGGATGCGGAGCTACTCCATGCATGTGCCCGACGGATTCATCAACACACCCGTCTCGGTGGCCGCAGGAGTAGCGGCCGCCACCGCTGTCGCGGTCAGCCTGCGCGGGGCCCGCCGCGAGCTCGACGAGCGCACCGCCCCGCTGGCCGGCCTCGTCGCCGCCTTCATCTTCGCCGTGCAGATGCTCAACTTCCCGGTCGCCGCGGGCACCAGCGGCCACCTCCTCGGAGGGGCCCTCGCCGCCATACTCGTCGGCCCGTACACCGGCGTGCTCTGCGTGTCCGTCGTCCTGCTGATGCAGGGCATCCTCTTCGCCGACGGCGGCCTCACCGCCCTCGGCGTCAACGTCCTCAACATGGCCGTGGTGACCGTGGTCGTCGCCTACGCCGTCTTCCGCGGCCTCCTCAAGCTGCTGCCCGCCGGCCGCCGCTCGGTCACCGTCGCCGCCTTCGCCGGCGCCCTCCTCTCCGTGCCCGCCGCGGCCGCCGCCTTCACCGCCCTCTACGCCCTCGGCGGCACCACCGACGTCCCGATCGGCAAGGTCATCACCGCCATGGTCGGCGTCCACGTCCTCATCGGCATCGGCGAAGCCGCCATCACCGCCGCGACCGTCGGCGCCGTGATCGCCGTACGCCCCGACCTGGTGCACGGCGCGCGCCGGCTGACCGCCCCGCTGAAGCTGCGCGTCGGCGGCGAACTGGTCGACGCCCCCGCCCCCGCCGCCACCCCGGTGCCGGCCGCCGCCCGCTCCACCCGCAAGCTCTGGCTGACCGGCCTGGCCACCGCCCTCGTACTGGCCGGCTTCGTCTCCTTCTACGCCTCCGCCAGCCCCGACGGCCTGGAGAAGGTCGCCGCCGACAAGGGCATCGACACCAAGGTCGAGGAACACGCCGCCGCGGACTCCCCGCTCGCCGACTACAGCGTCAAGGACGTTTCCGACGCCCGGCTGTCCGGCGGCCTCGCGGGCGTCATCGGCGTCGGCGCGACCGTCGCCGTCGGCACCGGCGTGTTCTGGGCCGTGCGCCGCCGTCGCGCGCAGGACCTGACCGCGACGTCCACGGCCGCCCCGACAGCCGGCTGACATGGGAGCCGGCCACGCGCACAAGCTCTACCGGCACGGGCACTCGCCCGTGCACGAGCTGCCGCCACACTGCAAGATCGCCGCTACGTTCGCCTTCGTGGTCGTCGTCGTGTCCACCCCGCGCGAGGCCATGTGGGCCTTCGCCGGGTACGCCGTCCTCATCGCCGCCGTCGCGGCGGCCGCCCGGATCCCCGCGGGCTTCCTGCTGCGGCGGATGCTGATCGAGGTGCCGTTCGTCCTCTTCGCCGTGCTCATGCCCTTCGTGTCCCAGGGCGAACGCGTGGAGGTCCTCGGCATGTCCCTGAGCGTCTCCGGCCTCTGGGGCGCCTGGAACGTCCTGGCCAAGGGCACCCTCGGCGTGGCCGCCTCCGTACTGCTCGCCTCCACCACAGAACTACGCGCCCTGCTGCTGGGACTCCAGCGGCTGAAGCTGCCGCCGCTGCTCGTCCAGATCGCCTCCTTCATGATCCGGTACGGCGACGTCATCACCGACGAGCTGCGCCGCATGTCCATCGCCCGCCGCTCGCGCGGGTTCGAGGCGCGCGGCGTCCGGCACTGGGGGGTGCTCGCCAAGACGGCCGGCGCCCTCTTCATCCGCTCCTACGAACGCGGCGAGCGGGTCTACCTCGCCATGGTCAGCCGCGGCTACGCCGGCTCCATGCCGGTGATCGACGACGTCACGGCCACCCGCGCCCAGTGGGCGTACTCGGCCGTGCTGCCCGTGACGGCGCTGGCCGTCTGTCTGATGGGATGGACGCTGTGACGTCTCCTTCTCCTTCTCCTTCTCCTTCCTCCTCCTCCGCCGCTGCGTCCGAGCCCTCCCTGGAGGTGTCCGGGGTTGCCTACGCCTACCCCGACGGGCACCAGGCCCTCTTCGGGGTCGACCTCACCGTCGGCCGCGGGGAGCGGGTCGCACTGCTCGGCCCCAACGGCGCGGGGAAGACCACTCTCGTGCTGCACCTCAACGGCATCCTCGGCGGCGGGGTCGGCTCGGTGAGCGTGGCCGGGCTGCCCGTGGAGAAGCGGAACCTCGCCGAGATCCGGCGACGGGTGGGCATCGTCTTCCAGGACCCCGACGACCAGCTGTTCATGCCGACCGTGCGGGAGGACGTGGCCTTCGGCCCGGCGGCGGCCGGCCTGCGGGGCGCGGAACTGGAGGATCGGGTCCGCGAGGCGCTCGAACTGGTCGGCATGGCCGGCTTCGCCGACCGGCCGCCGCACCACCTGTCCTTCGGCCAGCGCCGGCGGGTGGCGGTGGCGACCGTACTGGCGATGCGGCCGGAGATCCTCGTCCTGGACGAGCCCTCCTCCAACCTGGACCCGGCCTCGCGGCGCGAGCTCGCCGACATCCTGCGGTCGCTGGACGTGACGGTGCTGATGGTGACCCACGACCTGCCGTACGCGCTGGAACTCTGCCCGCGCTCGGTGATCCTGAGCGAGGGCGTGATCGCCGCCGACGGGCGCACCCGCGACCTGCTGTGCGACGAGGCGCTGATGCGGGAGCACCGGCTGGAGCTGCCGTTCGGCTTCGACCCGCGGTCGGTGGCGGCGGCGTAGGGCGGCTCGCCAGGTGGTGACGTGACGTGGCGGCTAATGCCGCCGCGTTGCCGTGTGGCATTAGCTGGTGGTGTCGGGGTGTGGTGCGGGCCGGCCGGGCGCGGTCCGCGGCATAAGGGGCGGCCGCTGGTTGTTGGCCTGCTCGTGAACATCCAGGGTGTGGTGACCGAGGGCTTCGAGCCCGTCAGAGACGCCTTCGCGCGCAACTTCGAGGTCCTCGGGGACCGGGGCGCGGCCGTGGCCGTGTACCGGGACGGCCGCAAGGTCGTCGACCTGTGGGCTGGCACGAAGGACGCCGACGGCGACGCCGCCGGGCCCTGGGCCGAGGACACCGTGACGATCGTGCGCTCCGCCACCAAGGGTGTGGCCGCCGCCGTCCCGCTCCTCCTGCATCAGCGCGGACTGCTGGACCTGGACGCGCCGGTGGGCTCGTACTGGCCCGAGTTCAAGGCCGGCGGCAAGGAGAAGACCCTGGTCCGTCACCTCCTCGCCCACCAGGCCGGCGTGCCCGCGCTGGACCGGGGGCTCACCACGGCGCAGGCCGCCGACGGGGTGAGCGGGGCGCGCGCGGTCGCCGCGCAGCGGGCCTTCTGGGAGCCGGGCGCCGAGCACGGCTACCACGCGCAGACCTTCAGCTGGCTGGTCTCCGAGCTGGTGCTGCGGGCGACGGGCCGCACCGTCGGCGGGATCCTCGCGGAGGAGATCGCCGAGCCGCTGGGGCTGGACTTCTGGATAGGCCTGCCGGAGAGCGAGGCGCCGCGGGTGGGCCGGGTGGCGCCGGTGGAGCCGCCGGCGAGCGCGGGGCTGTTGAAGACCCGGCCGAGGAGAAACGTTTCCGAGGCGTACGCCGACCCGGACTCCCTCACCCGGCGCGCCTTCGCGGCCATCGACCCCGCGCCGGACGAGAACGACCCCGTCTACCAGGGGGCCGAGCTCCCCGGTTCCGCCGGCATCGGCACGGCGCGCGCCCTGGCCCGCTTCTACGGGGCGACCATCGGCGTGGTGGAGGACGGGGCGCGGATCTTCACCCCCGCCACCACGGCGCTGGCCGGCACGGAGTTCGCGTCCGGGCCGGACCGGGTGCTGGTCGTGAACACCCGTTTCGGCCCGGGCTACATGCTGCACGGGGCGGCGTCCCCGCTGCTGTCGCCGGCCTCCTTCGGCCACCCGGGGCGGGGCGGGTCCCTGGCCTTCGCGGACCCGGAGGCGGGGATCGGCTTCGGCTACGTCACCAACGCGCACGCCAAGTCGGTCACCGCCGACCCGCGCGCGCAGGCGCTGGTGCGGGCGCTGCGGTCCTGCCTTTGACGCCGTACGGCAGCGGGCGGGGGCGGGGCGGCCGGAACCGGCGGCTGCGGCTCCCGTCTTGATCAGGTCCCTTCGCGTACGTCGGCCAGTGCGGCCGCGGCGTGCTCGATGAGCTCCTTCGGGGCCATGGGGAAGACGGTGTGCGGGGTGCCGGCGGCGGCCCAGACCACGTCGTGCTCCAGCAGCGAGCGGTCGGCCAGCACCCGGGTGCGGGTGCGGTGGCCGAAGGGCGGGACGCCGCCGATGGCGTAGCCGGTGGTCTCGCGGACGAGCGCGGCGTCGGCGCGGGTGACTTTCGCGGCGCCGAGTTGACGCCGCACGGCCTCGACGTCGACCCGGGAGGCGCCGTCCATGAGGACCAGGACCGGTACCCCGTCCGCCGCGAAGATCAGTGACTTCACGATCTGGCTGAGTTCGCAGCCGATCGCCGCGGCGGCGTCGGCGGCCGTACGGGTCCCTTCGGGGAAGGCGCGGACGTCGAGGTCGAGGCCCAGCTCGGTGAGGGCCCGGGCGAAGAGGGGGTGCGGGGTGCTGGTCGTCATGCCGGGACGCTAGCGCTGTGCGGGGGCCGGGGCCACGCGTTTACCCCGGGCCCCGCCATCGGGCTCCCGTCCCCGGCCCGGGGAGGTCGGGCGTCGGCATCCCCCGTTCCGGCTGCGGCCGGAGCTCTCAGGTGTGCCGCCCCGCCGGTCGTTCCCCGCGCGCGGCCGGCCCGCGTGTGCCGTTTCGGCCCCCGGCGCTGGCATCCGCCGCGCCGGCCCTGGCTTCGGCCGTCCCGGTTCCGCCCAAGCCGCGCCCGCCCCGGCCGTCGCGCTCCCGACACGGCCGCGCCCGCCCCGGCCGTCTCGGCCCTGGCCCCGGCCGCGCCCGCCCCGGCCGCCCCCGCTCCGCCCCCGGCGGGCTGTTCCGGCGGCCGTGTGCCGGGCCTCCGGGGCCGGGTGGCCGGGTGGTCGGGTACCGCGCGGCCGGGGGCGGTAGTGGGACGGGGCCGGTGGTCCTCCGGCTCGGGGCCGCGGCCCCGCCGGCGGCGGCCTCGTGCGGTGCGGGCCCCCGTCAGGAGGCGTTCAGGACCGTGGCGACGATGGGGCCCGCCGAGTCGCCGCCGTGACCGCCGCCTTCGACCATGGCGGCCGCCGCCACATCACCCCGGAAGCCCGTGAACCAGCTGTCCGGGGCCGCCGCGCCGTCGACCTCCGCCGAGCCGGTCTTCGCGCCCTTGTCGGAGCCGCCCACGGAGGACATGGCGCCCGCCGCCGTGCCGCCGGGGCCGGCGGCCTGCTTCATCATCTTCACCAGCTGCGCCGACACCCCCGGTGCCAGCGCGCGCGGGGCGGTGGCCAGGGTGCGCCCGTCCAGCGAGGCCTTGACCAGCACCGGCTGGCGGAACACCCCGGTCCGGGCGGTCGCCGTGATCGACGCGACGTTCAGCGGGTTCATCTGGATGGCGCCCTGGCCGATGTACTCCGCGGCCGCCGACGGGCCGGAGGTCACCGGCACGCTGCCGTCCTGGGACGGGATGCCGGTCTTCCAGTCCAGCCCGATCCCGAAGGCCTCCTTGGCCACCCTCGGCAGTGCCCCGTTGTCGCGCACCTCGTCGATCAGGCCGATGAAGGCCGTGTTGCAGGACTTGGCGAAGCTGGTCGAGAAGGGCTGGCCCTTCAGCGAGAAGTTGTTCAGGTTGTGGAAGACCTTGCCGTCCCACGAGACGCTCTGCGGGCAGTCCGCCGGGCGGTCGGCCGCCACCAGGCCCTTCTCCAGCAGCATCGCCGCCGTGACGATCTTCATCGTCGAGCCGGGCGCCCGCCGGCCCTGCATCGCCGCGTTGAAGCCGTCCCTGCGGTGGTTCGCCACCGCCAGGATGTCGCCGGTGCTCGGCTGGACGGCGACCACGGACGCCTCCGGGTGCTGGGCGACGGCCTTCTCCGCCGCCGCCTGCACGTCGGCGTCCAGGACGGTCCGGATCTCCCCCGGCTTGCCCTCCACCAGCGTCAGCAGGCTCCGCTTCGGCGCGTCCTGGGTGGCCGGTTCGATCCACAGCTCGACGCCGGCCGTGCCGCCGGTCTTCTCCCCGTAGGTCTTGCGCAGCGAGTCCAGCACCGGCCGCAGCGACGGGTACTGCTCGGGCGTCAGCTCCTTGCCGTTGCGGTCGACGGCCTTGACCGGCGGGCTCGCCGGGGTGCCCGTGCGCAGCTTCTCGTCCTTCTGGAGCTGCGGGTGGATCACCGAGGGCTGCCAGTCGACGAGCGGCTTGCCGCTCTCGGTGCCGCGGACGACGGTCAGGCGGGAGTCGTAGACGAGGGGCTTGGCCGTGCCCTGGTGGCTGACTTCGGCCTCGACCTTGAACGGCACCGAGGCGCCCTCCGCCGCGCCGGGGGTGATGACGGCCTTGGACACCATCGCCTTGGCGCGGTAGTCGGCCACCGTGGTCTGCGCGGCCTGGGTGTTGTTGGTCAGCGCGGCGGCCGTGGCGTCGTCGCCGGCCGCCCACGCCGCGAGGAAGGCCTTCGCGGTGGCGGCGGCCTCCTTCTCGGTGACCGGCCCGCTTCCCCCCTTGGCGGCGGTCGCCGTCCTGTTCGTCGTGGCGCGGTCGCCCGCGCCGCCGTCGCCGGCGTCCCCGACCAGCGCGTACACCCCGTACGCGGTACCGCCGGCCATCGCGAGGAACACCCCGCCGACGATGGCACCCTTCGCCGCCCCGTTCACTGCGTCCCCTCCCCAGGAGCCCCCGTTCTCTGAACATGTTCAAAGAACCTGTGAGGAGACCTTACCTCTCAGTAACGGGTCAGATCCAGGTGTCCAGCCACATCCGGCCACGCCACGAGTCCATGGGCAGGGTCTGGCCGGTGTAGATCGGCCAGAAATAGATGAAGTTCCAGATGATCAGGAGGACGAGTACGCCCGCGCCGATGGCGCCCACCGCGCGCCGCCGCTCCGAGGAGCCCGCCGGTCCCAGCAGGGCGCCGACCAGCATCGCCACCGCCAGGCAGAGGTAGGGGACAAAGACCACCGCGTAGAAGTAGAAGATGGTCCGCTCCTGGTAGTTGAACCAGGGCAGCAGGCCCGCGCCCAGCGCGCACGCGATGGCGCCCGCCCGCCAGTCGCGGCGGAAGAACCACCGCCACAGCACGTACAGCAGCGCGAAGCAGCCCGCCCACCACAGCAGCGGTGTGCCGAGGGCCAGCACCTCGCGGGCGCACTTGCCGGCCTCGGACGCCGGGCAGCCGTCGGTGCCGGGCGAGGGGGACTCGTAGAAGTAGGAGACCGGCCGGCCCAGGACCAGCCAGCTCCACGGGTTCGACTCGTAGGTGTGGCCGGAGGTCAGGCCCACGTGGAACTTGTAGACCTCCGTCTCGTAGTGCCACAGGCTGCGCAGCCACTCGGGGAGGAAGGACAGCGCGCTGCCCTGGTCGTACTTGGCGGCCCAGTCGCGGAAGTAGCCGCCCTTGCCGTTGTCCGGACTGAGGATCCAGCCCGTCCAGGAGGCCAGGTACACGGCGATCGCCACCGGCACCGTCGACAGGAATCCGGGCAGCGCGTCGCGGCGCAGCATCGCCGCGTACGGGGCGCCCGCGCCGGCGGTGCGGCGCGCGGCCGCGTCCCACAGGACGGTGAGGATCCCGAAGAAGGCCAGGACGACGAGGCCGTTCCACTTGGTGCCGAAGGCCAGGCCGAGGCAGACGCCGGCCAGCAGCCGGTACGGGCGCCAGCCCAGCTTCAGGGTCTCCGCGACCGTGACGTCGGGGCGGGCGCGGCCCTCCTCGTCGACGGGCAGGGCGGCGGCGAGCCGGGCGCGCGCCTTGTCCCGGTCGATGACCAGCGCCCCGAAGGCCGCCAGGACGAAGAACATCAGGACCAGGTCGAGCAGGGCGGTCCGGCTCATCACCAGGTGCAGTCCGTCGACCGCCAGCAGCGCGCCGGCCAGGCAGCCGAGGAAGGTGGAGCGGAAGAGACGGCGGCCGACGCGGCAGACGATCAGTACCGACAGGGTGCCGAGCACGGCGGTCATGAACCGCCAGCCGAAGGGGGTGAAGCCGAACATCCACTCGCCGAGGCCGATCACCCATTTGCCGACGGGCGGGTGTACGACGTAGCCGGGGTCCAGGGGGAGCGGTACCGCGTCGGGATTCGACAGGATCGACTTGTCGACATCCTTGGGCCAGCTGGCTTCGTAGCCCTGCCTGATGGTGGCCCACGCGTCCTTGGCGTAGTACGTCTCGTCGAATATCACCGCCTTGGGGCTGCCCAGGTGCGTGAACCGCAGCACCCCCGCCACCAGCGTGACCAGCAGCGGTCCCGCCCAGGCCATCACCCGCTGCCAGGTCCGCCGGGCCGGCTCGGGGACGCCGAGCGCCGTCCACAGCTGCGCGGACGGCCGTGCGTACGGGGGCACGAGGCGGGTGCGGACGTCGGTCACCGGTGCGGCCGGCGCGTAGCCGAACCCGCGCAGGCGGCGCAGCCACACGGGCGGCTCGTAGTCGGAGTCGCCTCCGCCCGGCCGGACGGGCGGGGCCCCCGCGGGGCTGGGCGGCGGCGTCGCGGTACTGGTCACCGGATCATCGTAGGGAACGCCCCTGTGGAGCCCCAGCCCCCACGAGCCCCAATGAGAGGATGGGCCGGTGACAGCTGAACAGCCCCGCGGTGCCGAAGCCCCCTCCTCCCACGGCGTACTCGTCCTCGCCGGGACCCCCATCGGCGATCTCGCCGACGCCCCGCCCCGGCTCGCGGCCGAGCTGGAGCGGGCCGACGTGATCGCCGCCGAGGACACCCGGCGGCTGCGCCGGCTCACGCAGGGGCTCGGCGTGCACACCACCGGGCGCGTCCTGTCGTACTTCGAGGGCAACGAGTCCGCCCGCACCCCCGAACTGGTCGAGGCCCTGGAGGCCGGCCGGCGGGTGCTGCTGGTGACCGACGCCGGGATGCCCTCCGTCTCCGACCCCGGCTACCGGCTGGTCGCCGCCGCCGTCGAGAAGGACATCAAGGTCACGGCCGTGCCCGGGCCGTCCGCCGTGCTCACCGCGCTCGCGCTGTCCGGGCTGCCGGTGGACCGCTTCTGCTTCGAGGGCTTCCTGCCGCGCAAGGCGGGCGAGCGCCTGGGCCGGCTCCGCGAGGTGGAGGGCGAGCGGCGCACCCTCGTCTACTTCGAGGCCCCGCACCGGCTGGACGACACCCTGGCGGCCATGGCCGAGGTGTTCGGCGCCGGCCGGCGGGCCGCCGTGTGCCGCGAGCTGACCAAGACGTACGAGGAGGTCAAGCGCGGCGGGCTCGGCGACCTGGCCGCGTGGGCGGCCGAGGGCGTGCGCGGCGAGATCACCGTCGTGGTGGAGGGCGCCCCCGCCGCCGCGCCCGGTGACGTCGACGACGAGGAGCTGGTGCGCCGGGTACGCGTGCGCGAGGAGGCGGGGGAGCGTCGCAAGGAGGCCATCGCGGCGGTCGCGGCCGAGGCCGGCGTACCCAAGCGCGAGGTCTTCGACGCGGTCGTCGCGGCAAAGAACGCGACACAAAAGATGCCGTAAGACGGTAAAGAGCTAATCTGAAAAGCAAAGCTCAGACCGCGCACCGGCCCCTTTGGGCATGACTCGGCCAAGGACCGTCCATTACTGGACATGGCCTGATGCGCTCCCGCCCGAAGAGGCGTCCACTGGCAATGGCACCAGTGGAACCAGAGGAGCTGGCATGAGTGAGATCGCAGACACCCCGGTACCCGTCACGGCCGCGGCACCGGCACCCGTTCCCACCTCCGGCGTACCGACCGTGCACGAGGCCTACTCGTTCGCGTGCATGAAGTGCGGCTACGGCTGGGAGCAGGCGTACGCGATAGAGCACCACGTCGACGGCAAGGGCGAGCCGTTCATCATGTACACGGTGAACGGGGAGCGGGTGCCCTCCCCGCTGTCGAACCCGACCTGCCTCAACTGCGGCGGACACGTCGTACGCATCATGCGCGCGGGCCAGGTCTCCACGGTGCTCGGCACGATCGACCGGCTCTACCACCACCGCATCGCCCCCGGGATCGCCGGCCCCGTCCCGGCCGGCGAGAACGCCCCCCGCCCGCCGAAGCAGCGCCGGACGCCGTCGCACGACTCGCCGGGGCCGGTGGCCGTGGACGCGTCCGAGGGGCGCCGCGGGCCGCTGTCGCGCCTCCGCGCCTTCTTCAAGCGGTCGTAGGGCCGTAGCCCGCGGGAAGGGCCACCGGGCAGGGCGCGGGAAAGGGCTTGGGTGCGGCCGCGCGAGCGGTCATAAGATCGGCTCATGAGCCCCAGCCCTTCCCCCTCCTCTCCGGCCCCCGCCGCCAAGGCCGCGTCGAAGGACGTACCGCCCCCGCTGCCGGAGCCGCTGCGGGTGGCTGTCGCCGACTCGCACACCCACCTCGACATGCAGTCCGGCACCGTCGAGGAGGGTCTCGCGAAGGCCGCGTCCGTGGGCGTGACCACCGTCGTCCAGGTGGGCTGCGACGTGAAGGGCTCGCGCTGGGCCGCCGAGACGGCGGCCGCGTACGCCAACGTCCACGCGGCCGTCGCCCTCCACCCGAACGAGGCCCCCCGGATCGTCCACGGGGACCCTGGGGGCACCTCCCAGCCCCCTAGGGCTGGGGGAGGTCGGTCCCGCCAGGGCGCCCGCCCCGGGGGCGGCCAGTCCGCGCTCGACGACGCGCTCGCCGAGATCGAGGCGCTGGCCGCGCTGGACCACGTCAAGGCGGTCGGCGAGACCGGCCTCGATTACTTCCGCACCGGCCCCGAGGGCATGGCCGCGCAGGAGCGTTCCTTCCGCGCCCACATCGAGATCGCCAAGCGGCAGGGCAAGGCCCTGGTCATCCACGACCGTGACGCCCACGCCGACGTCCTGCGCGTGCTGCGCGAGGAGGGCGCCCCCGAGCGCACCGTCTTCCACTGCTACTCCGGCGACGCCGAGATGGCCCGCGAGTGCGCGGCCGCCGGCTACTACATGTCCTTCGCCGGGACCGTCACCTTCAAGAACGCCGCGCCGCTGCGCGAGGCCCTCGCGGTGGCGCCGCTGGAACTGGTGCTGGTGGAGACCGACGCCCCGTACCTCACCCCCGCGCCCTACCGCGGACGGCCCAACGCCCCGTACCTCATTCCGCTGACGGTCCGCGCCATGGCCGCGGTCCGCGGCATCGACGAGGACGCCATGGCCACCGCCCTCGCCGCCAACACCGCGCGCGCCTTCGACTACTGACCGGCCGCCGGCCCCCGCTCCGCCCCCGCTTCACACCCTCCTTCGCGCAGGCGTTCGCCCGACACGCTGGGTGGTCGAACGGCTTTGGTGCGTGACGCCCCCTGCCGCTAGGGTGCCGTGCCCGAGCAGCCGGGGGCCGGACCAGTGGAGCGAGCGACGTGAGCGAAACGCAGGGCAGTCACCGCCGTGCCCCGTGGCCGGACACCCCACCCGGCCCGGACCCGCGCGAAGCCCCGTACGCGGACCCGTACGACGCCCCGTACGACGCGCCGCCCCACGAGGAGCCGTACGCCGACGCGTACGCCGCCCCGTACGGCGCCGCCGCCCCCGAGCCGCAGGTCCCCGGCCCCCGCGGCGAGGGCCGCCGGGCCGCCCGCCGCCGCGCCGCCGCCCCCTCCGGCGGCCGCCGCCGCGCCACCACCGCGGAACCCCCGCCACCGCCCGCCCTGGCCCCCGGCACCGACCCCGCCCCCGGCCGCCCGCCCGGCGCCGGATCCGGCCGCCGCAGGCGCTCGGCCCCCGCCGCCGCCCCGGCCCCCGCCCCGGCCCCCGCCCCGGCCCCCGCCCCGGCCGGCCGCGCCGCCGCCCCGGCCCCCGCCCGCGGCAGCTGGCGGCGCATCGTCCCGCAGGCCCTCGTCGTCGCCTTCCTGGCCGGCGGCACCACCGCCTTCGTCGCCGCCGACAAGGCCGTCCGGCTCACCGTCGACGGAGTGCCCCGCACCCTCCACACCTTCGCCGGGAGCGTCGACGAACTCCTCGCGTCCGAAGGCCTCGGCGTCGGCCCCCACGACCTCGTCGCCCCCGCGCCCGGCTCCGCCCTCGACGACGGCGAACAGGTCGTCGTCCGCTACGGCCGGCCCCTGCGCCTCACCCTCGACGGCACCACCCGCCAGCTGTGGACCACCGCACGCACCGTCGACGGCGCCCTGCGCCAGCTCGGCGTCCGCGTCGAGGGCGCCTACCTCTCCACCCCCCGCACCGCCACCGTCCCCCGCTCCGGCCTCACCCTGGGCGTGCGCACCGAACGCGGCGTCACCTTCATGGCCGACGGCCGCGAACGCACCATCCGCACCAACGCCGCCACCGTCAAGGAGGCCCTCGACCAGGCCGGCATCACCCTCCACGGCCAGGACACCACCTCCGTCCCCCCGGACTCCTTCCCCCGCGACGGCCAGACCGTCACCGTGCTGCGCATCACCGGCACCCGCGAGGTCCGCGAGGAACGCATCCCGTACGAGACCGAACGCGTCGAGGACCCCGGCCTCTTCGCCGGCACCGAGGTCGTCGACCGCGTCGGCCGCCCCGGGGCGCGCCGGGTCACCTACGCCCTGCGCACCGTCAACGGGGTCCGCCAGCAGCCCCGGAAGATCGCCGAGGAGGTCGTGCGGGAGCCCGTCAGCCAGCGCGTCCTGGTCGGCACGAAGCCGCTGCCCACCTCCGTGGCCGGCGCCGACGGCCTCAACTGGTCCGCGCTGGCCCAGTGCGAGTCCGGCGGCCGCCCCTCCGCCACCGACCCCTCGGGCACCTACGGCGGCCTCTACCAGTTCGACGTGAGCACCTGGCAGGCCCTCGGCGGCAGCGGCCGCCCGCAGGACGCGTCCGCCTCGGAGCAGACGTACCGGGCGAAGAAGCTCTACGTGCAGCGGGGGGCGAGTCCGTGGCCGCACTGCGGCCGTAGGCTTGAGCGGTGAGCACCGCAGAGCAGCAGCCCCACGAGACCTCCCAGGTCCCTTCCGACGCCCTCCTCGGGCCGGCCGACATCCGAGAGCTGGCCGCCGTCCTCGGCGTCCGTCCGACGAAGCAGAAGGGCCAGAACTTCGTCATCGACGCCAACACGGTGCGCCGGATCGTGCGCACCGCCGAGGTGCGGCCGGACGACGTGGTCGTGGAGGTCGGGCCGGGCCTGGGCTCGCTGACGCTCGCCCTGCTGGAGGCCGCGGACCGGGTGACCGCCGTCGAGATCGACGACATCCTCGCCGCCGCGCTGCCCGCCACCATCGAGGCGCGGATGCCGCACAAGAAGGACCGCTTCGCGCTGGTCCACTCCGACGCGATGCTCGTCACCGAGCTGCCCGGCCCGGCGCCGACCGCGCTCGTCGCGAACCTCCCCTACAACGTGGCCGTGCCGGTCCTGCTGACGATGCTCGACCGCTTCCCGAGCATCGAGCGGACCCTCGTCATGGTGCAGTCCGAGGTCGCCGACCGGCTCGCCGCCCGCCCCGGCAACAAGGTGTACGGGGTCCCCTCCGTCAAGGCCGCCTGGTACGCGGACGTCAAGCGCGCGGGAGCCATCGGCCGCAACGTCTTCTGGCCCGCGCCGAACGTCGACTCCGGACTCGTCTCCCTCGTCCGGCGCGCCGAGCCCGTGAAGACCACCGCCTCGAAGGCCGAGGTGTTCGCGGTCGTCGACGCCGCGTTCGCGCAGCGCCGCAAGGGCCTGCGCGCCGCGCTCGCCGGCTGGGCCGGTTCGGCCGCCGCCGCCGAGCAGGCGCTGGCCGGCGCCGGCGTCTCCCCGCTGGCGCGCGGCGAGTCCCTGACCGTGGAGCAGTTCGCCGCGATCGCCGAGCACAAGCCCGCCGCCCCGAGGCCCGCGCTGTGAGCGTGACGGTACGCGTCCCCGCGAAGGTCAACGTCCAGCTGGCGGTGGGCGCCGCCCGCCCCGACGGCTTCCACGACCTGGCCAACGTCTTCCTGGCCGTCTCCCTGTTCGACGAGGTCACCGCGACCCCCGCCGACGCGCTGACGGTGACCTGCGAGGGCCCCGACGCCGACCAGGTGCCCCTGGACCGCAGCAACCTGGCGGCCCGCGCCGCCGAGCTGCTGGCGGCCCGGGCCGGCATCGAGCCGGCCGTCCACCTCCACATCGCGAAGAACATCCCCGTCGCCGGCGGCATGGCCGGGGGCAGCGCCGACGGCGCCGGCGCGCTGCTGGCGTGCGACCTGCTGTGGAAGCTGGACACCCCGCGCGAGGAGCTCCTGGGGATCTGCGCGGAACTGGGCAGCGACGTCCCCTTCAGCCTCGTGGGCGGCGCCGCGCTCGGCACCGGCCGCGGCGAGTTCCTGACCCCCGTGGACGCCGGCCGGTTCCACTGGGTGTTCGCGGTCGCCGAGGGCGGCCTGTCCACCCCGGCGGTGTTCCGGGAGTTCGACCGGCTGACCGCCGGTACGGACGTGCCCGCGCCCGAGGCCTCCCCGGCGCTGCTCGCGGCCCTCGCCTCGGGTGACGCCGACGCGCTGGCCGCCGTACTGCCCGGCTCGAACGGCTTGCAGGCCGCCGCGCTGTCGCTGCGCCCGCAGCTGGCCGCCACCCTCGCGGCGGGCGCCGACGCGGGGGCGCTGGCCGGGCTGGTCTCCGGGTCGGGTCCGACGACGGCGTTCCTGGTCCGGGACGCGGAGTCCGCGGCGACGGTCGCCGCCGCCCTGGAGGCCTCCGGCACCTGCCGCGCCACGCGCGTCACCTCCTCCCCGGCACCGGGGGCCACGGCCGTCTCCTGAGGCCCGCCCGTCGGCCCGGGCCCCGGGGCCGCCCGGCGCGGGAAGGGCGCCGGGTACCTAGGGCGGGGATGAGTACCCGCGCCCTGTCGGCGCACCGGGCGCGGCCGCGACCGTAGGGGCATGACAGTCAGCGCACGCGCCATGGCCGCCGCCACGCCCGCCTCCCGCGACCGGTACGTGGACCTGCTCCGGGTCGCCTCGCTCGCCACCGTCGTGTGCGGGCACTGGCTGATGGCCGCCGTCAGCACCGACGGCATAGGGAACCTGCTCGCGCTGGTGCCCCCGCTCCAGGTGCTCACCTGGGGGCTCCAGGTCATGCCGGTGTTCTTCTTCGTCGGCGGGTTCTCGCACGCCCTGTCGTACCGGTCGCTGGAACGCCGCGGCGAGGGCCGGCCCGTCTACGCGGCCTTCCTGCGCGCCCGCCTCCAGCGGCTGCTGCGGCCCACCCTGGTCTTCGTCCTGGTCTGGGCGGCGCTCGCCCTGCTCGTGCAGCTCGCCGGGGCGGACGGCGGCCGGCTGGCCGGTGCCGCGCTGCGGATGGTGACGCAGCCGCTGTGGTTCATCGGGATCTACCTGGCGATGGTGGCCCTCACCCCGCCGCTGCTGCGGCTGCACGCCCGCTGGGGCTGGGGCGCCTTCGCGGCCCTGGCCGGCGCCGCCGCCCTGGTCGACGTACTGCGCTTCGCGCTCGGCGTGCCCTACGCGGAGTTCCTGAACTTCGCGTTCGTCTGGCTCGCCGTGCACCAGCTCGGCTTCCTGCGCGCCGACGGCCGCATCACCCGTCCCGCGCTCCTCGGCGCCGCCGGGCTCGCCGGGGCCGTGCTGCTGGTGGCGGCCGGTCCGTACCCGCTGTCCATGGTCGGGATGCCGGGGGAGAAGGTCTCCAACATGGCCCCGCCCACCCTCGCCCTGCTCTGCCACGGCATGTGGCTGGTCGGCGCCGTCCAGCTGCTCGCGCGGCCCGCGACGGCCTGGCTGGCCCGGCCGCGCGTGTGGCGCGGGGTCGTCACCGCCAACGGGGTCGCCATGACCGCGTTCCTGTGGCACCTCACCGCCATGCTCGGCGTGTACGCCGCCCAGCTCGCCGCCGGCCTGGCGCTGCCCGAGCCGGCCACCGCCGCCTGGTGGGCGCAGGTGCCGCCGCGGATCCTGCTCGCCGCCGCCCTCACCGCCGCGCTCGTGGCCTGCTTCCGCCGCTTCGAGGCGCCCCGCCCCGTGACCGCCGCCGCGCCCGCCGCCCCGCCCGCCGCCCGGGCCCGGACCGCGGAGGGCGCCCGCGGCAGCGGGGCCGCCGCCGCCCTCGGCACCACCCTGTGCCTGCTGGGGATCCTCGGCCTGTCCATGACCGGCCTCGGCGGCCTGCTGGAGGGTCACACCGCCGTCCTGATCGCCTTCCCGGTGACCGCGCCCGCCGCCATCGGCATGGCAGTGGGGGGCGCCTGGCTGGTGGAACGTTCCGCGTCGGCCCGGAGGGTTAGGCTGAGGGGCTGATCCACACCCTTTCCCTGGAGCGCGTCTGATGGCCGTCAATCTGGTCAATGTCGAGGCAGTCAGCAAGGTGTACGGCACCCGTACCCTGCTCGACGGCATCTCCCTCGGCGTGTCCGAGGGAGACCGGATCGGCGTCGTCGGCCGCAACGGCGACGGCAAGACCACCCTGATCCGGCTGCTCGCCAAGCTGGAGGAGCCCGACTCCGGCCGTGTCACGCAGAGCGGCGGCCTGCGGATGGGGGTGCTCACCCAGCACGACTCCCTCGACCCGGCCGCCACCATCCGGCACGAGATCATCGGCGACATGGCCGACCACGAATGGGCCGGCAACGCCAAGATCCGCGACGTCCTCACCGGTCTCTTCGGCGGCCTGGACCTGCCCGGTTTCGGCCAGGGCCTGGACACCGTCATCGGCCCGCTGTCCGGCGGCGAGCGCCGCCGCATCGCGCTCGCCAAGCTGCTCATGGCCGACCAGGACCTCCTCGTCCTCGACGAGCCCACCAACCACCTCGACGTCGAGGGCATCTCCTGGCTGGCCGGCCACCTCCAGGCCCGCCGCTCCGCCCTCGTCTGCGTCACCCACGACCGCTGGTTCCTCGACCAGGTCTGCACCCGCATGTGGGACGTGCAGCGCGGTGACGTCTTCGAGTACGAGGGCGGCTACAGCGACTACGTCTTCGCCCGCGCCGAGCGCGAGCGGATCGCCGCCACCGAAGAGGCCAAGCGGCAGAACCTGATGCGCAAGGAGCTGGCCTGGCTGCGCCGCGGCGCCCCCGCCCGCACCTCCAAGCCCCGCTACCGCATCGAGGCGGCCAACGAGCTGATCGCCGACGTGCCCGAGCCGCGCGACAAGTCCGAGCTGATGCGCTTCGCCAACGCCCGCCTCGGCAAGACCGTCTTCGACCTGGAGAACGTCACCGTCCAGGCCGGCCCCAAGACCCTGCTCAAGCACCTCACCTGGCACCTGGGCCCCGGCGACCGCGTCGGCCTCGTCGGCGTCAACGGCGCCGGCAAGACCTCCCTGCTGCGGGCCCTCGCCGAGGCCGCCCGCACCCAGGGCGAGGCCCAGCCCGCCGAGGGCTCCGTCACCGTCGGCAAGACCGTGCGCCTGGCCTACCTCTCCCAGGAGGTCGGCGAACTCGACCCCTCGCTGCGCGTCCTGGAGGCCGTCCAGCGCGTCCGGGACCGCGTCGACCTCGGCAAGGGCCGCGAGATGACGGCCGGCCAGCTGTGCGAGCAGTTCGGGTTCACCAAGGAGAAGCAGTGGACGCCGGTCGGCGACCTCTCCGGCGGCGAGCGGCGCCGGCTGCAGATCCTGCGCCTGCTGATGGACGAGCCCAACGTCCTCTTCCTCGACGAGCCCACCAACGACCTCGACATCGAGACCCTCACCCAGCTGGAGGACCTCCTCGACGGCTGGCCCGGCTCGATGATCGTGATCTCCCACGACCGGTTCTTCATCGAGCGCACCACCGACACGGTGATGGCCCTCCTCGGCGACGCGAGCCTGCGGATGCTGCCGCGCGGCCTGGACGAGTACCTGGAGCGCCGCCGGCGGATGATCGAGGCCGCCGCCCCGGCGCCGGCCCCGGCCGCCGCCGCCAAGTCGACGTCCTCCGGGGACTCGCGGGCCGCGAAGAAGGAGCTCCAGAAGATCGAGCGCCAGCTCAACAAGATGTCGGACCGCGAGACGAACCTGCACGCCCAGATCGCCGAGCACTCCACCGACTACGACAAGGTCGCCAAGCTCGACGCGGAGCTGCGGGAACTGATCGCCGAGCGCGACGACTTGGAGATGCGCTGGCTGGAACTGGCCGAAGAGGCCTGAGGCCAGGAGGCCCGAAAGGGCCCCGGAACACACCGGCCGGGCGCATAACGGCCGTGTCACGGGCCGGTCCTCCCTTGGGAACAGGGGTGCGACCGGCCCGGTGCGTACCGGCCACGAGTGATAGAAAGAGTCGGTTCTTTTCGATCTCCCGGACCGCCCGCACCGCCCGACCCCGAAGGTATGCGCTGATGACCGAGCCGCCCCAGCCGCCGAACCAGCCGCCGTCCCCTTCCGGTTACGGGCACCTGCCCGGCCCTCCGCCGCAGGGCTACGGGTACCCGCCGCAGGGACCCAACCCGTACGCGCAGCAGCCGCCGACGGTGCCGCAGCACGCCGTCCCGCAGGGCGGGTACGCCTACCCGCCGTCCGGGCCCGGCACGCTCCCCGGCGCCCCGGCCCCCGGCGGACCGGGCGGCCGGCGCAAGGGGGCGGTCGTCGTCGCGGCGGCCGTCGCGGGCGTCCTCGTACTCGGCACCGGCGCCTGGTTCGCCTTCCTGAGCGGCGACGGGGATCCCAAGAAGCCCGCCGCGCAGGCCTCGGGGCCCGCCGACCCCAAGCCGGCCGGCTCCCCGTCCGTGGACAAGGGCGACGGCAGCGGCAACGGCATGGGCGAGCAGACCGACCTCAACGCGGGCCGCAAGCCCGGCGAGGACAAGGCGCTGTGGCTCAAGACGGCCAAGCTCCTGGCCGGCGGCGACACGGGCATCCCCGCCCCGGCGATGTGGGTGGTCGGCGACAGCGTCGTCAAGACCGTCGGCAAGTCCGTCGTCGCCTACGCCGTCACCGACGGCAAGGAGAAGTGGAAGGTCGACTTCCAGACGGAGATCTGCGGCTGGGCCGACCAGACCACCGCCGACGGCAAGACCGTCCTCGCCGTCAAGGACGGCGAGGGCTCCAACGCCACCTGCAACCAGATGAAGCTCTTCGACCTGAAGGCCGGCAAGGAGGGATGGACCAAGGAGCTCGCCAAGGAGAACCTCTTCGACGGCGGCGCCTCCGTCTCCATCAACCTCACCGGCGACGTCTTCGTCGTCAACCGGATGGCCAACACCACCGTCCACAAGCTCTCCACCGGCGACAAGCTCTTCTCCGGCAACACCCCCGAGGGCTGCCAGCCGAGCCACTACGCCGCCGGCAACGGCAAGCTGCTCGCCGTCGCCCTGTGCATGGACGACGACAAGACCATCGAGATCCAGGACGCCGACCCGGTCACCGGCAAGAAGACCTGGTCCTACCGGCTCCCCAAGGGCTTCCGCGTCACCAGCGTCCTGTCCGTCTCCCCGATCGTCCTCGACATCAGCAACAAGGACCTCGAGAACGCGGACACCAGCAAGCGGGCCATCATCTCCCTGACGCCCGACGGCAAGAAGCGCGCCAGCATGTCCGCCGAAGGCTCCTTCGAGACCAACTGCAACGCAAGCACCGCCGACAGCCTCCAGGGCTGCGGCAACTCCGTCGTCGACGGCGACACCCTCTACCTGCGCACCACCACCGGCAAGGGCACCGACAACGAGGTCGTCGCCTTCGACCTCGCCACCGGCAAGGCCAAGTGGCGCCAGAAGGCGGGCGACAAGCGCAACTGGTACCCGGTCAAGGCGGCCAACGGCCAGCTCATCGCCTACCGCGCCGGCGCCCTGCGCGAACCCGGCGAGATCGTCTCCCTGCCGGCCGCGGGCGGCCAGCCCAAGACGCTGCTGCGCATGCCCTCCGGCCCCTCCGCGAACATCGAGAGCGGGATGGTCACCTTCCAGGTCCGGGCCTTCGAGGACGGCCGGTACTTCACCTCCGCCACCAGGCTGAACGGCAACAACACGGAGGAGCGTCTCCTGATGGTCTTCGGCAAGTGAACGAGTCCACCGAGCGTCCCACCGAGCGCCCCACCGAGAGGCAGTAGCACGCGATGAGTACCCCGCCGCCCCCCAGCCAGCCGCCCTCCGGCGGTTTCGGCGGCCCGCCGCCGGCCGGCCCCCCGCAGCCCCCCGCCCAGCCGCCCACCGTGCCGTCCCCCCAGGCCGGCTACGGCTCCCCGCAGCCCCAGACGCAGCCCGGCTACGGCTACCCGCAGCAGCCCAGCACCCTCCAGGCCCCGGCGCAGCCCGCCGCCCCCGCCGGTGGCGGCGGCAACGACAAGCGCAACCAGCTGGCGATCGTCGGCGCGGCCGTCGTGGCCATGGCGCTCATCATCGGCGGCGGCTTCTGGTACGTCTCCGGCGACGAGGGCGGCTCAGGGAAGCCGGCCGCCAGCGGCGCCAGCGGCTCCCCCGACGGCGACAAGGCCCCCGCCGGCACCCCCGGCAGCGAGAAGGTCCCGTCCAACCCCAAGTCGAAGACGCTGGTCAACGTGCCCAGCCCGGCCCCGGCCGACGTGGTCTCCGTCGACGGCTCCTGGCTGACCGACACCACCTACGCCAAGTCCGACCTGGCCAAGGTCGTCGGCTACAACCTCGTCGACGGCGGCAAGAAGTGGGAGCTCCCGCTCCCCGCCAACGTCTGCGGCGCCACCAAGCACATCAGCGACAACAAGACCGCCATCCTCTTCGAGGAGGGCATGGCGACCAACGAGAAGAAGTACCCCCAGTGCACGCAGGTCGGCGTCATCGACCTGAACACCGGAAAGCTCCTCTGGTCCGCCAACGCCAAGTCCGCCACCGGCGGCGACAAGCCGGTCGCCTTCAGCGAGGTCACCATCAGCGGCCAGACCGTCGCCGCGGGCGGCCTCTACGGCGGCGCCGCCTGGAACCTCGCCGACGGCAAGTCCCTGTGGACCCCGAAGACCGACGGCGAAGGCTGCTACGACATGGGCTACGCCGGCGGCGAGGCCCTCGCCGTCCTGCGCAAGTGCGGCCGCGGCTCCAGCCCGACGCTGTACGCGCAGGCCCTCGACCCCGCCACCGGCGCGCCGAAGTACCAGTACAAGCTGTCCGCGGGCATCGAGTGGGCCGGCATCATCTCCACCAAGCCGCTCATCGTCGCCGCCAACGTCGGCAACACCGCCAAGAACGCCACCAACGTCAGCGACCTGTTCGTCCTCGACGACGCCGGCCAGCTCAAGACCCGCATCGGCCTCTCCTCCGGCAGCTACGCCCCCAAGTGCCCCGCCACCGAGGTCGAGCAGTGCTCGAAGATGGTCGTCGGCAACGGCAAGGTCTACCTGCCGACGTACGAGCACCAGGGCACGTCCTCCGTCGGCCGCACCAACGAGATCGTCTCCTTCGACCTGGAGACCGGCAAGGCCACCAGTGACCGCGCCGACGCGGGCGAGAAGTACACCATGTACCCGCTGCGCATGGACGGGCCCAACATCATCGCCTACAAGGTCCCCCCGTACGACGGCGGCGGCCAGGTCGTCAGCATCGACGGCAAGACGATGAAGGAGACCGTGCTCATGCAGAACCCGGTCGACAAGACCAGCCAGCGCCTGGAGACGGCGTTCTCGCTGGACCACTCGGAGTTCCGCTACCACAACGGGCGCCTGTTCATCTCCCGGACCACGGTGCGCAAGCCCTACTCGGAGAAGGCCGACCCCGAGTTCCTCTTCGTCTCCTTCGCGGCGAGCTGACGCCCGCCCGGCCCCGACGCCGAAAGCCCCCGGACGGTCCCCACCGATCGGGGGCTTTCGCGCGGTAACCGGCACGCCCCGTCGAACAAGCGTGTAGCTTGCCGGGTCAGAAGGATCTGGGGTGGGAGCCTTGATGGGCGTACGGGTCATGGTGGTCGACGAGCACCGTCTGCTGGCCGAGGCGCTCGCCTCGGCCCTGAAGCTGCGCGGGCACCGCGTGCTCGCGGCGGCCGCGCCGGCGGCCGGAGCCGCCGAACTGGTCATCGGCCGCGCCCCGGAGGTGTGCCTGTTCGGCACCGCCGCCCCGGCGGAGCCCGGCGTCTTCGAACCGGTGGTGCGGATCAAGCGGGAACGCCCGCAGATCGCCGTGGTGGTGCTGGGCCCCGTACCGAGCCCGCGCGGGATAGCCGCGGCCTTCGCGGCGGGCGCCTCGGGGTACGTACGCCAGGACGAGCGCATCGAGGGCGTCGAACGGGCCCTGGCCAAGGCCCGGGCGGGAGAGGTCGCCATCGCCCCGCAGCTGCTCCAGGGGGCCTTCGCGGAGCTGCTGAACCCCTCGGCGCAGCCCGACGACGAGGGCAGCCGGCTGCTGCGGCTGCTGACGCCGCGGGAGGTCGAGGTGCTGGTCCGGGTCGCGGAGGGCGAGGACACCCGGATGATCGCGGCCGGCATGGCCATCGCGCCGAGCACGGCCCGTACGCATGTGCAGCGGGTACTGATGAAGCTCGGCGTGGGGTCGCGGCTGGAGGCCGCCGCGCTGGCCGCGCGCACCGGGCTGCTGGACCGGGCTGCCCCGCCCGTGCGGGAGCGGCCGCAGGACTTCGCGGGCGGGCCGGCCGGGGCCTGACGCGCACACCGGTCCCGGCCCGCGTCCAGGCCCGCGTCCCGGCCGCCGGACGGCGGCGGCGGTACCCGTCCGCGCGGGCGGGTACCGTGCCGGAGGGCCGCGATTTCCTCGGAAGCGCGGAATCCGGTAAGCCAGTCACCAGAGCACGCGCATCGGCGTGCCTGCGCGACGGACGCGATACAGAGGAGTGCGAGTGAGCAAGTACCTGGTGACCGGCGGTGCCGGATACGTGGGCAGCGTCGTGGCCGCCCATCTGCTGGAGGCCGGGCACGAGGTGACCATCCTCGACAACCTCTCCACCGGCTTCGCCGAGGGCGTCCCCGCCGGCGCCACGCTGATCGACGGCCGGATCCAGGACGCCGCCGACCACCTGGACCCGTCCTACGACGCCGTGCTGCACTTCGCCGCCTCCTCGCAGGTCGGCGAGTCCGTCGTGAACCCCGGCAAGTACTGGGACAACAACGTCGGCGGCACCCTCGCCCTGCTGACCGCGATGCGGGAGGCCGGCGTGCGCCGGCTCGTCTTCTCCTCCACCGCCGCGACCTACGGCGAGCCGGCCGAAGGCGCGCTGACGGAGACCTCGGTGACCGCGCCGACCAACCCGTACGGCGCCTCGAAGCTGGCCGTCGACCACATGATCGCGGGGGAGTGCGCCGCCCACGGCCTGGCCGCCGTCTCGCTGCGCTACTTCAACGTGGCCGGCGCCTACCGCGAGTTCGGCGAGCGCCACGACCCCGAGACGCACCTGATCCCGCTGGTGCTCCAGGTCGCGCTCGGCCAGCGCGAGTCCATCTCGGTGTTCGGCGACGACTACCCGACCCCCGACGGCACCTGCGTCCGCGACTACATCCACGTCGCCGACCTCGCCGAGGCCCACCTTTCCGCGCTGCGCGTCGCCGCCGAGGGCGAGCACCTGGTGTGCAACCTCGGCAACGGCAGCGGCTTCTCGGTCCGCGAGGTCATCGAGACGGTCCGCAAGGTCACCGGCCGGGAGATCCCCGAGGTCGTCGCCCCGCGCCGCGCCGGGGACCCGGCGGTCCTCGTCGCCTCGGCCCGCAGGGCGCACGAGCGCCTCGGCTGGACCCCGACCCGCTCGGACCTCACCAACATCGTGACGGACGCCTGGAACTTCGCCCGCGAGCGCCGCTCCTGACCCCCGGTCCCCTGCCGGACCCCGCCGCGCGCCCCCCGCACCGACCGGTGCGGGGGGCGCGCGCGTGAGGGCCGGGCGCGGCGGGCAGGCGCCGCGCGCGGGCGCCCGGCGTGCGTACGCCGGGTGAAATGCCCCCCGTGCAACTGCCTGCGGCACGCGCCGGTCGGAATTCCGCCGCCGGTGCCGCCCGGAGGGTTGAAAACAAGCCATCACCAAGGCCGTTGCGGACCGTCCCACCGGAAAACCGCTCGAAAAACTTCTGCTATTCGGCCAACCGCGGGACCCCGCCCGCTCTACGCTGAGCGTGACACCGGTGGGGGCCGGTGTTGATTCAGGGGTCGAGACACGCCGGGTACGGCGTCCGGTCCGGGGTAGTGCACAGATGTCGCGGCGGCGGCCGCGGCGGCTGTGGGCCACCTGGCCGGACGTCGTACCCGTAGTCGTCCGTTCCCCGACCCTTGGGGGTTCTGTGGTTCGTATCCGGGTCCTGGTGGTCGACGGCCACCGCATCTTCGCCGAGTCTCTGGCAGCCGCGCTCGCGGCCGAGCCGGACGTGGACGTGTCCGCGGCCGGCAGCGGTCCCGCGGCCTCGCGCTGCCTGGAGCGCGCGGTGGCGGAAGGCCGCCGCTACGACGTGCTGCTCGTCGACGCCGACCTCGGCGCCGGCGCGGCCGCGTCGGGCGCCGTGCCCGGCCAGCGGGAAGCGGGTTCCGGCCCGGCCCCGCCGCCGGCCGACGGGATCGCCCTCGTCGCGGGCGTCCGGGTGGCGCACCCCGGCGTGCGCACCGTGGTCCTTGCCGAGCGCGACGACCCGCGCCGGGCCGCGCTCGCCCTCCAGGCGGGCGCCTCGGGCTGGGTGGCCAAGGACTGCTCGCTCTCCCGGCTGCTGGCCGTCATCCGCGGGGTGCTGCGCGAGGAGACCCACCTGCCGCCCGCGCTGCTCACCGGGGTGCTGCGGGAGCTGACCGCCGCCCGCAAGCACCGCAGCGACAGCGAGCGGCTCGTGGAGTCCCTCACCCCGCGCGAGCACGAGGTGCTGCGCTGCATGGTGGCGGGGCTGGGCCGCAAGGACGTCGCGGCGCGGCTGTTCCTGTCCCCGCACACCGTCCGCACGCACATGCAGAACGTGCTGGGCAAGCTCGGGGTGCACTCCACCCTGGCAGCGGTGGCGCTGGCCCGGCGGGCCGGCGTACGCCCCGCGGAGCTAGCCGGGGATGTTGTCGAACGGAGCGGTCAACTGGCGTAGCAGCCCGGCGAGCTCGCCGCGCTGCGTGGTGGAGAGCTGGGCCAGGATCGCGCGTTCCTGGGCCAGCAGTCCCGCCAGGGACTGGTCGGCGCGGTCGCGCCCCTCGGGCGTCAGCCGGACCAGCACCCCGCGCCGGTCGCTGGGGTCGGGCAGTCGCTCGACGAGGCCCTTCTTGGCCAGCCGGTCGATGCGGTTGGTCATCGTGCCGGAGGTGACGAGCGTCTGCGTCAGCAACTGTCCGGGGGAGAGCTGGTAGGGCGCGCCCGCGCGCCGCAGCGAGGTCAGGACGTCGAACTCCCACGGCTCCAGGCCGTGCTCGGAGAAGGCGAGCCTGCGGGCGCGGTCGAGGTGGCGCGCGAGCCGGCTGACGCGGCTGAGCACTTCGAGCGGTTCCACGTCGAGGTCAGGGCGCTCTCGCCGCCATGCCGCGACCAGTCGGTCGACCTCGTCCTCCATGCCGATCAGTGTAAGGGGTCTGTCGACATGAAGTCTCTTCAAATCGAGAATCTTGACATCGAGATATATTCTGGCCGAGCATGGGGCATGGAGGGGGCCGGAACGGCTTCCGCTTCCGACCGCCCCACCAGTAGGGAGGCTCGAACATGCATTCCGATATCGCGCCGGCCGTGCGCCACCACTCCCTGGACGGCTCCGCACCCGTCTGGGACCCCCAGCAGTACCTCCGCCACGCCGGTCACCGCACCCGCCCGTTCCTCGACCTGCTGAACCGCATACCCGAGCTCCCCACCGGCCCCGCCCGCATCGCCGACCTCGGCTGCGGCCCCGGCAACGTCACCGCGCTCCTCACCGAGCGCTGGCCCGACGCCCGCATCACCGGCTTCGACCTCTCCCCGCAGATGCTCCAGCGCGCCACCGACGAACACGGCGGACCCACCCCCGGCGGCGGCCGGATCGACTTCCGCCACGCCGACATCGCCGACTGGATGCCCGAGGAGACCTACGACCTGATCGTCTCCAACGCGGCCCTGCAGTGGGTGCCCAGCCACCCCGGCTCCTTCGCCGCCTGGATCAACGGCCTGCGCCCCGGCGGCACCTTCGCCTTCCAGATCCCCGGCAACTTCACCGCCCCCAGCCACCGGCTCCTCGCCGAACTCTGCGACACCCCGCGCTGGCGCGACCGCCTCGCCGGACACGGCGCCCGCTACATCCACATCCTCGAACCCGCCGAGTACCTCGCCCGCTTCACCGAACTCGGCTGCGCCGTCGACGTCTGGGAGACCACCTACTCCCAGCTCCTCCAGGGCACCGACCCCGTCCTCGACTGGGTCAAGGGCACCGCCCTGCGGCCCGTCCTCACCGCCCTCGGCGACGACCGCGAGGCCGCCGACCGCTTCCTCGCCGAATACCGCGAGGCGCTGCGCGCCGCCTACCCGCCCGGCCCCCGGGGCACGGTCTTCCCGTTCCGCCGCATCTTCGCCGTCGCCCACAAGGAGGCATGACCGTGCTGACCGCAGTCGACCACGTCCAACTCGCCGCGCCCCCCGGATCGGAGGACAAGCTGCGCGCCTACTACCAAGACGTCCTGGGCATGCGGGAGATCTCCAAACCCCCGGTCCTCGCCGCGCGCGGGGGCTGCTGGTTCACCGCCGGAGGCGTACAGCTGCACCTGGGCGTGGAAGAGGACTTCCGGCCGGCCCGCAAGGCGCACCCCGGGCTGCGGGTGACCGGCATCGAGGCGTACGCGGACAGACTCCGCGAACGCGGCGCCGACGTCGTCTGGGACGACGGCCTGCCGGGCCACCGGCGCTTCTACTCCCACGACCCCGTGGGCAACCGGCTCGAGTTCCTGGAGCCCCACGCCCCCGGCGCCGGCGGCCCCACGGACGGCTGACGGACCGAGGGCCGGCCGGTCGCCCGGCCCGCCCGCCCCCGTACGACGGCGCCCCGCCACCGGAGAAACACCTCCCGGTGACGGGGCGCCGTCGTGCCCGCGGCCTTCCGCGGACCTCAGCTCTTGCGGTGGCCCACCAGCCGCGGCCGCGCCTCCAGGTTCTCCAGCCCGTGCCAGGCCAGGTTCACCAGGTGCGCCGCCACCTCCGCCTTCTTCGGGCGCCGCGTCTCCAGCCACCACTGGCCCGTCAGTGCCACCATCCCCACCAGCGCCTGCGCGTACAGCGGCGCCAGCTTCGGATCGAAGCCCCGCGCCTTGAACTCCAGCCCCAGGATGTCCTCCACCTGCGTGGCGATGTCGCTGATCAGCGACGCGAACGTGCCCGTCGACTGCGCCACCGGCGAATCCCGCACCAGGATCCGGAAACCGTCCGTGTAGCTCTCGATGTAGTCCAGCAGCGCGAACGCGGCCTGCTCCAGCAGCTCCCGCGGATGCCCGGCCGTCAGCGCGCCCGTCACCCCGTCCAGCAGCTGCCGCATCTCGCGGTCCACGACCACCGCGTACAGGCCCTCCTTGCCGCCGAAGTGCTCGTAGACCACCGGCTTGGACACCCCGGCCTTGGCCGCGATCTCCTCCACCGAAGTGCCCTCGAAGCCCTTCTCCGCGAACAGGGCGCGGCCGATGTCCAGCAGTTGCTGGCGACGTTCGGCGCCCGTCATCCGGACCCGGCGTCCCCGCCTGGGCTTGTCGCTGCTGGTACTGCTGCCGTCGATCGCCACGTCCCCCATCATGCCGCGTTCGGGGTGTTTTCCCTGCGCCGGGCGTCGATCCTCGCCCCGGACGGCCAGCGCACGTCCCAGGCCCACCCCAGCAGCTCGAACCAGCGGATCAGCCGGGCGCTGGAATCCACCTGCCCGCGCAGCACCCCGTGCCGCGCCGACGTCGGGTCCGCGTGGTGCAGGTTGTGCCACGACTCACCGCACGACAGCACCGCCAGCCACCACACGTTGCCCGACCGGTCCCGCGACTTGAACGGCCGCTTGCCCACCGCGTGACAGATCGAGTTGATCGACCACGTCACGTGGTGCAGCAACGCCACGCGCACCAGGGAACCCCAGAAGAACGCCGTGAACGCGCCCCACCAGGACATCGTCACCAGACCCCCCACCAGCGGCGGGATCGCCAGCGACAGCACCGTCCAGAACACGAAGTCACGGCTGATCCGCCGGATCGCCGGGTCCTTGACCAGGTCCGGGGCGTACTTCTGCTGGTCGGTCTGCTCCTCGTCGAACAGCCAGCCGATGTGGGCCCACCACAGGCCCTTCATCAGCGCCGGCAGCGTGTCCCCGAACCGCCACGGCGAATGCGGGTCGCCCTCGTGGTCGGAGTACTTGTGGTGCTTGCGGTGATCCGCCACCCACCGCACCAGCGGCCCCTCCACCGCCATCGACCCCATGACCGCCAGCGCGATCCTGAGCGGCCGCTTCGCCTTGAAGGAACCGTGCGTGAAGTAGCGGTGGAAGCCGATGGTGATCCCGTGGCACGCCAGGAAGTACATGAACACCATCAGGCCGAGGTCCAGCCAGGTCACCCCCCAGCCCCAGACCAGCGGCACCGCCGCCAGCAGCGCCAGGAACGGCACGGTGATGAACAGCAGCAGCGCGATCTGCTCCACGGAGCGCTTCTGCTCGCCACCGCGTGTCGCGGAGGGCACGGAAACGGCCGAGGATTCCTCGATCAGTCCGGGACTCATGGTCATGGTGGGGTTCCCCTGGGGGGTGAGAAGCCGGCAGGCGCCGGGCCACGGACCTACGGATCCGTAACCTACGGCAGCGTAAGTATGGCAAAGACGGCCCCCGCGGCAACAGTGACGACGCGGGGGCGCCGCGAGGACGACGCGACGGCGATGCGAGGACGACGCCACCCGCGCGAACCGAGTCCAAAGGGCGGGCGCTCTGCCGGGGCACAGGGGCGATCCACCTATCCTGGTGTCGTCGGACAGCGCGGTCCGCACGGGCAGCCCGGGCTGCGCAGCACGACCGGCCACCGGCACGGCCGCACACCCCCCGGGAGCCCACAGCCCAGTAGCGCTCGAACACTGCAAGGAGCCGCACCTGTGAGCAGTGCTGACCAGGCCGCCCAGGCCCCCGTCACCCAGCCCGCCGACCCCTCCGCCCCCACGCGGACGGCGCAGACGGCGAACGCGGAGCTGCGCGCGGACATCCGCCGCCTCGGCGACCTCCTCGGCGAGACCCTCGTCCGCCAGGAAGGCCAGGAACTCCTCGACCTCGTCGAACGGGTCCGCGCCCTGACCCGCACCGACGGCGAAGCCGCCGCGGCCCTCCTCGGCGACATCGACCTGGAGACCGCCGCCAAGCTGGTGCGCGCCTTCTCCACCTACTTCCACCTCGCCAACGTCACCGAGCAGGTGCACCGCGGCAAGGAGCTGCGCGCCCACCGGGCCGCCGAGGGCGGGCTCCTCGCCCGGACCGCCGACATGCTCAAGGACGCCGACCCCGAGCACCTGCGCGAGACGGTCAAGAACCTCAACGTCCGCCCCGTCTTCACCGCCCACCCCACCGAGGCGGCCCGCCGCAGCGTCCTGAACAAGCTGCGCCGCATCGCGGCCCTCCTCGAGGAGCCCGTCTCCGGCGCCGGCGACCGCCGCCGCCACGACCTGCGCCTCGCCGAGAACATCGACCTCGTCTGGCAGACCGACGAACTGCGCGTCGTACGCCCCGAGCCCGCCGACGAGGCCCGCAACGCCATCTACTACCTCGACGAACTCCACGCCGGTGCCGTCGGCGACGTCCTGGAGGACCTGGCCGCCGAACTCCAGCGCGTCGGCGTCGAGCTGCCCGCCGGCACCCGCCCCCTCACCTTCGGCACCTGGATCGGCGGCGACCGCGACGGCAACCCCAACGTCACCCCGCAGGTCACCCGTGACGTCCTGATCCTCCAGCACGAGCACGGCATCACCGACGCCCTCGAACTCGTCGACTTCCTGCGCGGCCTGCTCTCCAACTCCATCCGCATCGCCGGCGCCACCGAGGAACTCCTCGCCTCCCTCCAGGCCGACCTGGAACGCCTCCCCGAGATCAGCCCGCGCTACAAGCGGCTGAACGCCGAGGAGCCCTACCGCCTGAAGGCGACCTGCGTCCGGCAGAAGCTCCTCAACACCCGCGAGCGCCTCGCCAAGGGCACCCCCCACGAGGAGGGCCGCGACTACCTCGGCACCGCCGAGCTCCTCGCCGACCTCACCCTCATCCAGACCTCCCTGCGCGAACACCGCGGCGCCCTGTTCGCCGACGGCCGCATGGACCGCACCATCCGCACCCTGGCCGCGTTCGGCCTCCAGCTCGCCACCATGGACGTACGCGAGCACGCCGACGCCCACCACCACGCCCTCGGCCAGCTCTTCGACCGGCTCGGCGAGGAGTCCTGGCGCTACGCCGACATGCCGCGCGACTACCGGCAGAAGCTCCTCGCCAAGGAACTCCGCTCCCGCCGCCCCCTCGCGCCCACCCCGGCCCCCCTCGACGCGGCCGGGCAGAAGACCCTGGGCGTCTTCTTCGCCGTCAAGGACGCCTTCGAGAAGTTCGGCCCCGAGGTCATCGAGTCCTACATCATCTCGATGTGCCAGGGCGCCGACGACGTCTTCGCCGCCGCCGTCCTCGCCCGCGAGGCCGGCCTCCTCGACCTCCACGCCGGCTGGGCCAAGATCGGCATCGTCCCGCTCCTGGAGACCACCGACGAGCTGCGCGCCGCGGACGTCATCCTCGACGAGATGCTCGCCGACCCCTCCTACCGCCGCCTGGTGTCCCTGCGCGGCGACGTCCAGGAGGTCATGCTCGGCTACTCCGACTCCAGCAAGTTCGGCGGCATCACCACCAGCCAGTGGGAGATCCACCGCGCCCAGCGGCGCCTGCGCGACGTGGCCCACCGCCACGGCGTCCGCCTGCGCCTCTTCCACGGCCGCGGCGGCACCGTCGGCCGCGGCGGCGGCCCCTCGCACGACGCGATCCTCGCCCAGCCCTGGGGCACGCTCGAGGGCGAGATCAAGGTCACCGAGCAGGGCGAGGTCATCTCCGACAAGTACCTCGTCCCCTCCCTGGCCCGCGAGAACCTGGAGCTGACCGTCGCGGCCACCCTCCAGGCCTCCGCCCTGCACACGGCCCCCCGCCAGTCCGACGACGCCCTCACCCGCTGGGACGCGGCCATGGAGATCGTCTCGGACGCCGCCCACGGCGCCTACCGCGAACTCGTCGAGGACCCCGACCTCCCCGCCTACTTCTTCGCGGCCACCCCCGTCGACCAGCTGGCCGACCTCCACCTCGGCTCCCGGCCCTCCCGCCGCCCCGACTCCGGCGCCGGCCTCGACGGCCTGCGCGCCATCCCGTGGGTGTTCGGCTGGACCCAGTCCCGCCAGATCGTCCCCGGCTGGTACGGCGTCGGCTCCGGTCTCAAGGCCCTGCGCGAGGCCGGCCAGGACACCGTCCTCGCGGAGATGGGCGAGCGCTGGCACTTCTTCCGCAACTTCCTGTCCAACGTCGAGATGACGCTGGCCAAGACCGACCTGCGGATCGCCCGCCACTACGTCGACACCCTCGTCCCGGACGAGCTGAAGCACGTCTTCGACCGCATCCGGGCCGAACACGAACTCACCGTCCGCGAGGTCCTGCGCATCACCGGCGGGGAGCAGCTCCTCGACTCCCAGCCCGCCCTCCAGCAGACCTTCGCCGTCCGCGACGCCTACCTGGACCCGATCTCCTACCTCCAGGTCTCCCTCCTGGCCCGCCAGCGCCAGGCCGCCGCCCGCGGCGAGGAACCCGACCCGCTGCTGGCCCGGGCCCTGCTGCTCACCGTCAACGGTGTCGCCGCCGGCCTGCGCAACACCGGCTGACGCGGGCCCGTACGAGGGCCCGTACGCGGGCCCGTGAACGAAGGAAGCCCCCGCCGTCCGGCGGGGGCTTCCCCGTGTCCCCTCTCGTTCCCGCGCCGGGGTCAGGAGTTGTACGCCGACTGGGCGCGCTCCAGGCCCTCCTGGACCAGGCACTCCACCGCGTCCGCCGACCGGTCCACGAACCAGTCCAGCTCCTTGCGCTCCGTGGAGGAGAAGTCCTTCAGCACGAAGTCCGCGACCTGCATCCGGCCCGGCGGACGGCCGATGCCGCACCGCACCCGGTGGTAGTCCGCGCCCATCGACTTCGTCATCGACTTCAGCCCGTTGTGGCCGTTGTCGCCGCCGCCCAGCTTCAGCCGCAGCGTCGCGTAGTCGATGTCCAGCTCGTCGTGGACGGCCACGATCCGCTCCAGCGGAACCTTGTAGAAGTCCCGCAGCGCCGTCACCGGGCCGCCCGACAGGTTCATGAACGACATCGGCTTCGCGAGGACCACCCGGCGGTTCAGCGGTCCCGGCGGGCCCATCCGGCCCTCGACCACCTGCGCGCGCGCCTTGTGCGCCTTGAACTTCCCGCCGATCCGCTCCGCCAGCAGGTCCGCCACCATGAAACCGATGTTGTGGCGGTTGCCGGCGTACTCCGCCCCCGGGTTACCGAGACCGACGATCAGCCACGGCGCCGCGTCGTCCGACATCAAAAGCTCCTTAAACCCGTGAACAAGCCGGTGAACGAGAACGACCGCCGTCCCGCTCCAGTGGAGCCGGACGGCGGTCGGTCAGCAACTGCTGAGGTGGGGCGAGGCTCAGGCCTCGTCGCCCTCGGCGGCCGCGGCCGGCTCCTCGGCCTGCGGGGCGACGACCTGCAGGACGGCGGTCTCACCGTCGACGGCCAGCGTGGTGCCGGCCGGCAGGACCAGGTCCTTGGCGTGGATGGAGGCACCGGCCTCCAGGCCCTCGATGGAGACCTTGACCTCGGTCGGGATGTGCGTGGCCTCGGCCTCGACGGCGACGGTCGCCAGCAGGGTCTCCAGCAGGTTGCCGCCGGCGGCCAGGTCGCCCTCGGTCACGACCGGAACCTCGACCGTGACCTTCTCGCCCTTCTGGACGATCAGGAAGTCGACGTGCTGGATGTTGCGCTTCAGCGGGTGGCGCTGGACGGCCTTGGGGATGACGAGCTCGGTGCCGTCACCCTCGATGTCCAGGGAGAGCAGCGCGTTCGGGGTCTTCAGCGCCATCATCAGGGCGTGCGCCTCGACGCCGACGTGCTTCGGGGTGGTGCCGTGGCCGTAGATGACACCCGGGGTCAGGGCGTCACGACGGGACTGGCGGGCGGAGCCCTTGCCGAAGGTGTCGCGGAGCTTCGCGGAAAGCTTGATCTCGGACATGTTCACTCCTCGTGGGGTGACGAAAGACGGACAGAGGTCACCCGGCCGGAACGGCCTGCTACGAAGAGCGCGTCGATAACGGAGCATCCGTACCGGAAAACAGGTACGGCCTCCCTCGCCGAGCAACTCGTCGAGTGTACCCGGCGGGGAGGCCGCGCCCAAAAGGATCTACCCGTGCGGCAGTGAGCCCTACTGCTGTTCCTCGAACAGGCTCGTCACCGAACCGTCCTCGAAGACCTCGCGGACCGCGCGGGCGATCATCGGGGCGATCGACAGGACCGTGATCTTGTCGAGCTCCAGGTCCGACGGGTCGGGCAGGGTGTTGGTGAAGATGAACTCGCTGACCTTCGAGTTCTTCAGGCGGTCGGCCGCCGGACCCGACAGGATGCCGTGCGTGGCCGTCACGATGACGTCCTCCGCGCCGTGCGCGAACAGCGCCTCGGCGGCGGCGCAGATCGTGCCACCCGTGTCGATCATGTCGTCGACCAGGACGCAGACGCGGCCCTTGACCTCACCCACGACCTCGTGGACGGTCACCTGGTTGGCGACGTCCTTGTCGCGGCGCTTGTGCACGATCGCCAGCGGCGCGTCCAGGCGGTCGCACCAGCGGTCGGCCACGCGGACGCGGCCGGCGTCCGGGGAGACGACCGTCAGCTTGGTGCGGTCCACCTTCGCGCCCACGTAGTCCGCGAGGACGTTCAGGGCCGACAGGTGGTCCACGGGACCGTCGAAGAAGCCCTGGATCTGGTCGGTGTGCAGGTCGACCGTCAGGATGCGGTCGGCACCCGAGGTCTTCAGCAGGTCCGCGACCAGGCGGGCCGAGATCGGCTCGCGGCCCTTGTGCTTCTTGTCCTGGCGGGCGTAGCCGTAGGACGGGATGATCACGGTGATGGAGCGGGCCGACGCGCGCTTCAGCGCGTCGATCATGATCAGCTGCTCCATGATCCACTTGTTGATCGGAGCCGTGTGGCTCTGGATCAGGAAGCAGTCCGCGCCGCGAGCCGACTCCTGGAAGCGGACGTAGATCTCGCCGTTCGCGAAGTCGAAAGCCTTGGTCGGCACGAGGCCGACACCGAGCTGGTGCGCGACCTCCTCGGCCAGCTCGGGGTGGGCGCGGCCGGAGAAGAGCATCAGCTTCTTCTCGCCGGTCGTCTTGATCCCGGTCACAGCACTGTCTCCTCAGACGTGTGAAAGCTGCTCGCCCCCGTGTGCGTCCGTCCCGCACACGGTGAGCCAGCCGAATTGCGTGCACCTATCACGGTACGCCGTCCTGGGCGTACCTGTTTCCGGTCAGTTCACCTCAATGGCTGCCGGAGTCCTTCTCCGCCGACGACTGCGCGGCCGTCGCGGCCGCACTGCCGGGACGCTTGCGGGCCACCCAACCCTCGATATTCCGCTGCTGGCCACGGGCCACGGCCAGCGCGCCGGGCGGCACGTCCTTCGTGATCACCGAGCCGGCGGCCGTGTAGGCGCCGTCCCCGATGGTGACGGGAGCCACAAACATGTTGTCCGAACCCGTCTTGCAGTGTGAGCCGACCGTGGTGTGGTGCTTGTGCTCGCCGTCGTAGTTGACGAACACGCTCGCCGCACCGATGTTCGTGAACTCACCGATCGTCGCGTCACCCACGTACGACAGGTGCGGCACCTTCGTGCCCTCGCCGATCGTCGCGTTCTTCATCTCGACGTACGTGCCGGCCTTCGACTTCACGCCCAGGTTCGTCCCCGGGCGCAGGTACGCGAACGGACCCACCGAAGCCAGGTCCCCGATCACCGCCGAGTCCGCGACCGCGTTGTCCACGCGGGCGCCGGCGCCCACGCGGGTGTCCTTCAGGCGGGTGTTGGGGCCGACCTCGGCGCCCTCGCCGATGTGCGTCGCACCGAGCAGCTGCGTACCGGGGTGGATCACCGCGTCCTGCCCGAAGGTGACCGTCACGTCCACGAACACGCTCGCCGGGTCCACCACCGTCACGCCGGCCAGCATCGCCCGCTCCAGCAGCCGCGCGTTCAGCAGCGCGCGCGCCTCGGCCAGCTGCACCCGGTTGTTGATCCCGAGGATCTGGCGGTGGTCGCTGCCGACCGCCGCGCCGACGCGGTGGCCCGCCTCGCGCAGGATCCCGAGCACGTCGGTGAGGTACTCCTCGCCCTGGCTGTTGTCCGTGCGCACCTTGCCGAGCGCGTCCGCGAGCAGCTCGCCGTCGAAGGCGAAGACCCCGGAGTTGATCTCCCGGATCGCGCGCTGCGCGTCGGTGGCGTCCTTGTGCTCGACGATGGCGGTCACGGCGCCGGTGGCCGGGTCGCGGACGATGCGGCCGTAGCCGGTGGAGTCGGGGACCTCGGCGGTGAGCACGGTGACGGCGTTGCCGTCGGCCTCGTGGGTGGCCGCGAGGGCGCGCAGGGTCTCGCCGGTGAGCAGCGGGGTGTCGCCGCAGACGACGATCACGGTGCCGGCCGGCCGGTCGTCGCCGAGCTCCTCCAGGGCCATGCGGACGGCGTGGCCGGTGCCGTTCTGCTCGTACTGGACGGCGGTGCGGACGCCGGCGTCGACGTCGGCGAGGTGCGCGGCGACCTGCTCGCGGGCGTGGCCCACGACGACCACGAGATGGGTCGGGTCCAGCTCGCGGGAGGCCGCGACCACGTGACCGACGAGCGTGCGCCCGCAGATCTCGTGCAGAACCTTGGGTGTGGCCGACTTCATGCGGGTGCCCTCACCCGCTGCGAGTACGACGACGGCTGCCGGGCGGGTTGCGCTCACGGGTGGGCCCTTCGGCTTCGGGGGTGGACCCGTGAAGGATAGCGGGGGGTCACAGTCCGAAAACGAGGCCGGGTCCCGACCGTGAAGCCGGGACCCGCGTGTGCCAAGCTCCCCCGCCAGGACTCGAACCCGGACATAAGGCACCAAAAGCCTCAGTGCTGCCAATTACACCACAGGGGATGGCCAATCAACTCGAAAGGGACAACTGGTCGTCCCGGTCCAAGTTGATCGCTCCTACTATGCCGCACCCTGCCCCCTCGACGCGACGGTCTGAGCGGCGGTGCGGGGCGTGCCTTTCGGCCTCGGCCGGTTCACGGGATTTCGGCCCGCCCCCGTGCCGGGCCCGCTGCGTACGCTGGACGGCATGACCAGTACGGGGGATGGGCGCGAGGGGACGGGCCGGGACGGGCCCTGGTGGTGGGAGCGGCGGCGGGCGGCCGTGCTCGACGTGGGGCTCGGGGCGGCCTCGGCCGTCGAGTGCGCCTTCGAGGGGGTGCCGACCGCGCGCGAGGCCGGGGTGCCGGTGTGGGCCGGGGTGCTCTTCGGGGCGCTGGTGGGGTCCACCCTGGTGCTGCGCCGGCGCCGGCCGGTGGCGGTGGTGCTCGTCGGGATCGCCGTTACGCCGGCCACGATGGGCTTCCTCCTCGGGGTGGTGGGGCTGTACACGTTGGCGGCGTGCGAGGTGCCCCGCCGGATCCTGGCCACGCTGGCCGCGATGTCGCTGGCCGGGACGTTCGTGGTGACGTACGTGCAGACCCGCGGGGACGTCGAGGCCGACGGCACGCTCGTGATCGTGCTGTCCGTGTTCATGGCGGTGGCGCTGACCGTGCCGCCGGTGCTGCTCGGGCTGTACGTGGGCGCGCGGCGCCGGCTGATGGAGAGCCTGCAGGAGCGGGCGGACTCGCTGGAGCGGGAACTGTCGCTGCTGGCGGACCGGGCGGAGGAGCGCGCGGAGTGGGCCCGTCAGGAGGAGCGGACGCGCATCGCGCGGGAGATGCACGACGTGGTGGCGCACCGGGTGTCGCTCATGGTGGTGCACGCGGCGGCGCTGCAGGCGGTGGCCGCGAAGGACCCGGTGAAGGCGGTGCGGAACGCGGCGCTGGTGGGTGACATGGGGCGCCAGGCGTTGACCGAGCTGCGGGAGATGCTGGGGGTGCTGCGGGCTCCGGAGAAGCAGCCGGCGGTGCGGCGGGTGTCGGCGCCGGTGGCGCTGGAGGAGGGGCCGACGCTCGCGGAGCTGGAGGCGCTGGTGGGGCAGTCGCGGGCGGCCGGGATGGCCGTGGAGGTGCTGGTGCAGGGCGACGGCGGCGGCTACCGGCCGGAGGTCGAGCAGACGGCGTACCGGGTGGTGCAGGAGGCCCTGACCAACTGCCACAAGCACGCTCCGGGCGCGCGGGTCGTCGTACGGCTGGCGCACCGGGAGGGCGAGGTGGCCATGCAGGTGGAGAACGGCCCGTGCGAGGGGGAGGCGCGGGGTGCCGATCTGCCCAGCGGGGGCAACGGGCTGCTCGGGATGCGCGAGCGGGTGGTGGGACTGGGCGGGGTGTTCGTGTCCGGGCCGACGGACGGCGGCGGGTTCAAGGTGTCCGCGGTGCTGCCGGCCCGGTAGGTACGGCGGGGCCCGTCAGCCGGTGGTGAGGCGGGCGGGCTGGAGGCCGGTGAGCAGCAGGGTGAGGGCCTCGTCGAGTCCGGAGCCGAGGTACCAGTCGCCGGTGTGGTCGACGAGGTAGACGCGGCCTTCGAGGTCGATGGCGAGGTGGGAGCCGCCGTCGGTGCCGGCGCCGAGCGGGCTGAGCTGGGTGGAGAGGGCGCGCCCGAGGTCGGCGAAGGTGCGGGCGAGGTGGAGGCCCGTCAGCGGGTCGACGCGTACGGCCGTGGGGGCTATCTGGCGGCCCGGGCCGGGCGCGCGGAGGGTGAGCCCGCCGAATTCGGCCCAGGCCTCGACGGCGGCGGGGAACACCGTGTGCCGGTGGCCGGCGGGGGTGGTGTGGTCGCGCAGGGCGTCGGCCCAGTATTCGGCCTGCTTGATGTCCCAGCGGCCGGGTTCCCAGCCGGCGGTGCGCAGGGCGGAGTCCACGGGTCCGGGGAAGCGGGTGGCCGAGGAGCGGTCGTAGGAGGCGGAGGACGCGGTCATGGTGGCTACTCGGGGTGGGTGAGGTCGACGGGGCGAACGCCGAAGTGGTTGAGGAGCGCGTCGCAGGAGCGGCAGGGCGGCGCGTAGGTGCCGTGCAGGGGGTCGCCGTCCTCGCGGATGTGGCGGGCGGTTATGCGGGCGTGCTTGAGGGAGCGGCGCGCCTCGCTCGCGGAGAGCGGCTTGCGCGAGGCGCGCTTGCTGCGGGCGCCCTCGACGGCGGTGAGGTGGCGGGAGAGCAGGATCGCCTCGGGACACCGGCCGGTGAAGCGTTCGCGCTGGCCGCTGGTGAGGGTGTCGTGGAAGTCCTGGACGAGCGGGTGCAGGGCGGGCGGCTGGTCGCCCTTGCCGGCGGTGCCGGTGAGGGTCTCGCCGCGGACGGAGAGGGCGGCGGCGACGGTGGGCAGGATGCCGTCGCGGCGGAAGCGGAGCACGGGCGTGGTCTGGGCGGCTCCGGTGCCGCTCCAGCGCAGCCGGGGGTCCCCGGCGGCGCCGGTGTCGGCCGGCTGCGGGCGGCCCGGGCGCGGTGCCACGTCGTGTGTGGTCGCGGTCTGTGTGGTCACGGTCCGTGTGGTCGCGGTCTGCATGGTTGCTCTTCCCTCCCGTGGCGGCGGTGGTGGTCGCTGTCGCGCACGCCCCCGTGCTGCGGGACAGCCTGTCAAATGTCACCTGTCGCGCGGAAGCGGGGTCGAATATTCGTATCAATTCGGATGTTCCCGCCCCGTCTGCGCACCCGTGGGTCGGGGGCGGGGGAGGGTCTTGCCGGAGCACATAGGCTGTGGTGAACCAGCCAGATCCAGCAGGGGGCTACCGCCATGACGACAGGTCGGCTCGGGCAGCAGGCCGCGCCACCCAACGCCGCTTACTCGGGGCAGGTCGTGCACTTCCCGGACCCCGTCCGGGCTGCGCGGCATCCCCACGGGGTGCGGATGGACGGCAACGGTCATCCCGACTTCTCGCGCTACGCGCGCGCGGCCGTGGAGATCGCCGAGCCCCCGGAGGGCTTCGGCGTGGACGAGCTGCGCCTGACGGACTTCGTGTCCGCCAACGCGGCGATGCGCGCCGCCGGCCACCCGCTGTGGGACACGGTCGGTCCGGTGGCGACCCCGCACGGCTGGACCTGGCACCACGTCGCGGGCTCGCGGCGGATGGAGCTGGTCCCGGTCGAGGTGAAGGCGCTGCTGCGGCACCACGCCGGACTGGCGACGGCCCCCGTGGACCACGACAAGCGCGGGGCCCGGCCGCTGCAGGAGGCGCGTCCGGCGCACCTGGGGCTGCCGAAGGCCCTGGTGTCGGTGTCGGAGACGCAGGTGCAGGGCGTCGAGGAGGACCTCGGCTACCGGCTGCCGGAGGCGTACCGCTCGTTCCTGAAGGCGGCGGGCGGCTGTGCGCCGGTCGGCGCGGGACTGCTGGTGGAGCTGGGGCTGCTGGTGGACCAGCCGTTCTTCACGGTGCGTGAGGAGGCCGCGGTCAACGACCTGGTGTACGTGAACAAGTGCCTGCGGGACCACCTGACGAAGGACTACCTGTGCGTGGCGTTCGTACAGGGCGGCCTGCTCGCGGTGAAGGTGAGGGGCGAGGGCGTGGGCTCCGTCTGGTTCTCCCCCTACGACGACGCGCGCGACCGGGACGGCTGGACGGTGCAGGAGCGGGTGGAGCGTCTGTTGCTGCCGTGCGGTGCCGATTTCGATGCCTTCCTGGAGCGGTTGGCGGGTAACCCGCCGGAGCTGGAGACGGTGGCCGGTCTGATGGTGGACGGCGGATTCGCGCGTTCGGTTGCAGTGTCCGGTGCCGGCATGGGTGAGGGGTGACGGCGTCGTGGTGACGTTCGCGCAGGCGCAGGAGCGCGCCGAGGAGTGGATCAACGGGGACGTGCCCGCGTACCAGCACCGTGAGGTGCGGGTGCGGGAGTTCGGGCTCGGATTCGTGGTGTGGGCCGAGGACCGGGTGGCCGGTCCGGTGTCCGGTGGCGGCCGGCAGCGGCTGGTCATCGCGCGGGACAGCGGTGAGGTGACCTTGTGGCCGGGGCTGCCGGTGGGTGAGGTGATCCGGCGGTACGAGGAGGAGTACGGGGCCGCTGCCGCGTCGGCGGCTGCCGAGGCTTCGGTTCCGCCGCCGCGGATCGACTCGGAGCAGACGTCGTTCATGCTGACGCCGCCGCAGTGGCTGCAGGAGGCGGCGGACCGGGCGGGGATCCCGCCGGCGGGTGCCGCGGGTGCGGGCTCTGGGTCCGGGGCTGGGTCTTCCGGCTCGGGTGCCGGTGCCGGTGTCGGCGCTGCGGGTTCGGGTGCCGCTTCCGGTGCGGGGGGTCCGGTTCCGCTCGGGCGCGGGGGCGAGGTTCCGTACGAGCCGGCCGCGACCGACGGGGTGCCGGCCGGCTCCACGCCGTGGGCCGGGACGGACGTGAACTCCGGTGCCGAGGACGGCTCCGTTCCGCTGCCCGCCACGGTGTTCGCGCCGCCGCTGGCCGGCTCCGACCTGGACGACGCGCCCTCCGCCTCGGGGGTGGCCCCGGAGGCCAAGACCACGCTGATGGCGGGTGGCAGCCAGCTGCCCAGGACGACCGTGGCTCCGGCGGTGGCGGTTCCGGCGGACGCCGGGTCCATCGCCGACGCGCCGACGAGCCGGGCCCGTGTGTCCCCGCCGGGCGGTGTCCCGCAGGCGCCGCCGGTGCCGCCGGCTGGTGCGCCCGGGGCTCCGGGTGCGCCCGGGGCGCCCGGTGGCGGGGCGTACGCCGCCACGATGCTGGCCGCGCCTGGCACGACGCCGGGTGCGCCGGGGACTCCGGGTGCGCCGCCGGCGCCGCCTGGGCCGCCCGGTGCTCCCGGCGCGTCCGGTTCGCTGGGCGGGGGGCTGGACCACGCCGCGACGATGCTCGCCGGCCCGGCCGTCGTGCAGCCGCCCGGTCCGCCGGCGCCGCCCGGTCCTCCGGCGCCTCCCGGTCCTCCGGCTCCGCCCGCGCCTCCCGGTGCGCCCGCTGCCCCTGGGGCTCCCGGCGCTCCCGGGGCCGGTGCGCACCACGCCGCGACCATGCTGGCGGCGCCCGGTGTGGTGCAGCCGCCCGGGCCTCCCGGTGCGCCGACGCCTCCTGGACCGCCCGGCGCTCCCGGCGCTCCCGGCGCTCCCGGTGCTCCCGGTTCGCCGGGCGGGGGGCTGGACCACGCCGCGACGATGCTCGCCGGTCCCGCCGTCGTGCAGCCGCCGGCGCCCCCGGGTCCGCCCGGGGCTCCCGGTGCCCCTGGCGCCCCTGGGGCTCCCGGCGCTCCCGGGGCCGGTGCGCACCACGCCGCGACCATGCTGGCCGGTCCCGGTGCGGTGCAGCCGCCCGGCCCGCCCGGCACGCCCCCCGGCCCGCCGCCCGGGCCAGCGGGACAGCCGCCGCAGGCCCCGTCCGGCGCGCCCACGGTCGGCCCCGGCTACCAGGCGGTGCTGCGCTACCGTGCGCCCGACGGCTCCGAGCAGCAGCTGATCCGCCGCTCGGCGCCCGGTACGCCGCACCCGGAGTGGCAGATCCTGTACGAGCTGCGCGCGATGAACGTGCCGCCGCAGCAGGTGCTGGAGCTGCACACCGAGCTGGCGTCCTGTGAGCTGCCCGGCGGCTACTGCGCCCGGATGATCCGGGAGACCTGGCCGCAGGTGCGGATCACGAGCGTGGCCCCGTACGGGACCGACCACGCGGGCCGTCAGCAGGGCATGCGCCACCTCCTCACCCATCAGGGTGAGCTGCACCAGGTGGCGGACGGCCCGGCGCGCCCCGCGCCGGTCCGGGCGCCGCTGCCGCAGGTTCCGCTCCAGCCGGCGATCCCGATGGACGCCATCGCGCAGGAGCTGGCGGGTGCCTTCGGGCCGCAGGGGGTGTTCCGTTTCGACCAGCGGGCGGTGTCGCGCCAGGGCGTGCCGGAGATCGTGGCGCAGACCCTGATGTGGGCGGGTCTGCCGGTCGATTTCGGGCCGTTCTTCTGGGCGCAGGCCGTGCCGGGCCAGCCGGTGCCGACGCTGGCCGAGCTGGCGGCGCAGCGCGGGGTGCAGCCGGCGTCGGACGCGGGCTCGTACCTGGTCGTCGGCAGTGACTTCGGCAAGGCGCTGTGCGTGCAGTACGGGACGGCGCACATAGTGGCGGTGCCGGTGGAGGCCGGACCCGGCGGGGCCCCGGTGCCGCCGCAATTCGTGAACTCGAGCCTGCCGCAGTTCGCGCGTTCGCTGGCGATGCTGGGTCACATGTGGCGGCTGCGCCAGCATCTGACGCCGGAGCAGGCCGGGCGCTGGACCGTCGATTTCCAGGCGAACCTGGCCGGTCTGGACAGTGCGGCGCTGGCTTCGCCGGAGAGCTGGTGGTCGGTGCTGCTGGAGCAGATGTGGGACGGACTGCTCTGACGCGGTGAGCGTGCGTGTGGCCGGGCCGGGTCTCCTCGTGTGGGGGACCCGGCCCGGCCATTCCGGCTTCTGCGAGCAAATGACGCATCCTTGACAGCAATCCCCGCGAGAGAGGCGCTCCCAGGATGACTGCACCCTTTGCGACTGTGCGCGGTCGTGGCTACCGGACGGACGAAGTCGACCGGTATCTCGCGCGGCTGTCCGGCAGCCGGGACGAGGCCTGGGAGCGGGTGGCGCGGCTGACCGTGCTGGCCCGTCAGATGGAGGCGGAGGCCGAGCGGTTGCGGGCGGCGGTGGCCGCGCTGGCCCCGCAGACGTACGACGAGCTGAGCGAGCGGGCGCGGCGGATCCTGCAACTGGCGCAGGAGGAGGCGGAGGTCCTGCGGGAGGAGGCGCGGGCGGACGCGGCGGAGGCGGCGGGTGCGGCCGAGGCGCACGCCGACCGGGTGGCCGAGCTCGCGCGGCACGACGCGGAGGCGGTGCGCGAACAGACCGAGGTACGGGCGCGGCAGGGGCTGCTGCGGGCGCAGCGGGAGGCGGACGGGCTGCGGGCGGAGGCGCGCGAGGACGCGGCGGCCTGGCGGTCGGAGGCGCAGGCCGCACTGGCGGAGGCGGGGCGCCGGGCGCGGGCGCTGCTCGCGGAGCGGGAGCAGGAGCAGGTCGAGCGGTGGGACGCGTCGGGACGGGAGCTCGCGGCGCGGGCGGACGAGCAGGAAGCGCGGTACGCGGAGCTGGAGCGGTACGCCGAGGCGCGGCTGGCCGAGGCCAGGCGCGGGTACGCCGAGGCGGAGGAGACGGCCCGGCACGGCCAGGAGGACGCGCAGGCGCGGGCGGAGGAACTGGTGGCGCAGGCGCGGGTCCGGGAGGAACGGACGGTGCGCGAGACGGAGCGGATCCTGCGGGAGCACCAGGAGGCGCAGGAGGAGATGCGGGCCCACATGAGCCACGTCCGCTCCAGCCTTGCGGCGCTGACGGGCCGGGCGCCGGCGGAGGGGTAGGGGCTGCTCCGCGCGGTGGCGGGCCGGCCGCGCCGGGTCGGCGCGGGGCGGGAGGGGCACCGCCAAGTGGGTTGTCAGTGGGCGCCGTTAGCCTCGCGGTATGAGTTCTTCGCTGAGTGTGTACCTGCTCGATCTGAAGGCCGTCCACGCGCTGGTCGGCTCGCGTGACGACGCGCTCCTGGAGGTGGTCCGGGAGCGGTTCGCCGCCGATCTCGCGCATGACGACGACTGGTTCGACTCGGAGATCGAGGGCGGCGCGCCGACGGCGTACGAGGCGCTGCGCGCGGTGGTGCACGGCGGGCCGTTCAGTGAGGACCGGGAGCACGCCTTCCAGTACGCGTACGCGTACAAGCGGCTCTGTGACCTGACGGGGTCCTTCCTCGACAACTCCTCCTTCTCCCCGTACCGGGGCGACTGGCTGGGGATGGTCGACGCGGGGCTGCGCGCTTTGAAGATCGATGCCGTTTCGGTCGAGGACTTCGACTTCTCGGACCTGCCGGGCGGCCTGCCGTCGACGTACACGCCGGGTTGCGGCGAGTGGACGTACGAGGACTGCGTGAAGGCGCTGGAGCAGTTCGAGGAGACCAAGCGGCGGGGGGAGGTTCCGCTGCTGGACAGCGAGGTGTCCGAGGCCGTGGGGGACGTGCTGGGGTGGCTGCGGCAGGTCGAGGCGCGGCCGGGGTTCGGGATCGTGGGGTTCCGGTCCTAGCGGTGAGCGGGGTGTGGACGCGGGCCGGGGGCGCGGCGGTGCCCGGTGGGGTGCCGGAGGGGGTGGTCGCGGCGGTCGCCGGGTACGGCTCGGCGGAGGTCTTCGGGGGTGTCTACGTCCGGTACGCGGATCCGCGGCTGGTGGAGTCGCTCAACGAGTGCTGGTACCGGCTCGCGGTGGCCGAGGGGCTGTTCGGGGAGGGCGGTGCGTTCCTGTTGATGCCGCCGGGTGGGGAGGGCGGCTGGCGGCGGGTGCGGTTGTCGGCGGAGTGGGACCTCATGGGGGCCGGTGCGGAAACGGTTCTCGGGGCCGGGGCCGGGGCCGGGGCCGGGGCCGGCCGCCCGGACTTCACGGCGCTGACCCTGGACGGCGGTGTCGCCGTCGTCGCCGCGTCGTACGGGGGCGGGGCCGGGGTGTACGCGGTGCGCGACCCCGGGGGCGTCACCGGGCGGCGGCTGTGGGGGTGAGGAAGTCGCGGATCAGCGGGGCGATCTCGGCGAGGTGGGTCTCCAGGGCGAAGTGGCCGGCGCCCTCGAAGACGTGGACCTCGGCGTGGGGTGCGTCGCGGAGGTAGGCCTTGGCGCCTGCCGGGGTGAAGAAGGGGTCTCCGGCGCCCCAGGCGACGAGGACCGGGACGGCGGCCGTGCGGAGCCAGGTCTGCCATGCGGGGTAGTGGGCGAAGTTCGAGGCGTAGTCGAAGGCGAGGTCGGCCTGGGCGTCGGCGCGGCCGGGCAGCCCGAGGTAGTGGACGTCGAGGGTCCAGTTGTCGGGGGAGATCAGGGCGGGGTCCGCGACGCCGGTCTCGTACTGGAAGCGGGTGCCCTCCTCGGTGAACAGGGCGCGGACGCGCTCCTCGTTGCCGGGGACCTCGCGGCGCAGGCCGGCGAACTCACGGGCGGCGTCGGAGAGGCCCTCGTCGTACGCGTTCCCGTTCTGGACGATCAGGTGGGTGACGCGGTCGGGGCGGCGGGTGGCGAGCCGCAGTCCGACGGGGGCGCCGAAGTCGAAGACGTACAGGGCGAAGCGGTCGAGGGCGAGGGCGTCGGTGAAGCCCTCCACGATGTCGGCGAGCCGGTCGAAGGTGTACGTGAACCCGTGCGGGGCGGTGGTGCGGCCGAAGCCGGGGTAGTCGGGGGCGATCAGCCGGTACGGGGTGCCGGCGAGCGCGTCCATGAGGCGGGTGAACTGGTGCGAGGCGGTGGGGAAGCCGTGCAGGAGCAGCAGGACCGGGCCGTCGGCCGGGCCGCTCTCGCGGTAGGCGACGGTCACGCCGTCCACGTCGACGGTGTGGTGAGCGATCATCACATGCCTCCTTGGGCTTCGGTGGCATTAGTCTGCGGCAGCTGCGGCTAATGGGTCAAGTGGTGTTGCTAGCATTAGCGGCGTGAACCTGTTCCCGCTGCTGGGCGAGCCCCTCGCCCTCGACCTGCTGAACACCCGGCCCGCCGGGGCCGGCGACCTCATCGCCGACCGGGCGGGACTCGCCGCCTGGCTGGCCGAGGAGCCCGGGCGGCTGAGCCGCGTCGCCGAGGTCGGGGAGGCCGAGGTGGCCGCCGCGCACGCCGTGCGGGAGGCGGCCGGGCCGCTGCTGGCCGCCGCCCGGCGCGGTGAGCGGCCCCCGTCCGGTGCGCTGGCCGCGCTCAACGAGGTCCTCGCCGCCGCCCCGGCCCGCACCGAGCTGGCCTGGACCGCGCTGACCGGCATGACGGCGGCCCCGTACCGGGAGGCCGCCCCCGCGCAGCGGCTCGCCGCCGAGCTCGCGGAGGCCGTGGTGGAGCTGGTGACGGACCCCCGGGTGATGGCGGTGCGCGAGTGCGAGGCGTCCGACTGCGTGCTGCTGTTCCTGCCGGCGCACCCGCGCCGCCGCTGGTGCGTGGCGTCGGCCTGCGGCAACCGGGCCCGGGTGGCGCGCTACTACGCCCGGCACAAGGGGGAGGGCGCGTGAGCCGCGAGTGGGAGTCGCTGACCGAGAGCCAGCGGGCCTTCATGATCAACGCCTTCGAGATCGACATCCTGCCCGGCGTCTGGGGCGACCTGGCCGAGGAGGACAAGGAGCTGTCGGCCGCCGAGCTGGCCCCGATCCTGCTCGACCTCGTCGACCGGGGGTGGATCGAGGTGCGCCGGGTGGTCCCGTGGGCCGCGCCCGACGGCACTCCGGGCTTCCAGCCGGGTGGGGTGGTGCCGCGCGAGGCGCTGCCGGAGGTGCTGGCGGACCCGGCCGAATGGGAGTACCCCGAGGGCGGGATGGACTGGATCGGGACCCTGACGCTGACCGAGACCCCCGAGGGATGGCGGGTGAACCGGATCCCCCCGGATGGGGAGGCGGGCTGAGCCCGTGGGGGGGCAGGGTGGGTGAACCTCGGGGCGCGCTCCCCTCGAGGAAAGGTTTCTCCAACGCGTCGCGCTCCTACGCTCCCTCCCGGATGCCACCGGACCGGCATCCGCCCGCGGAAGAGAAGAACGGAACCCCCCTCATGCGTCTTCGCACCACCGCCGTAGCCCTCGCCGGAGCCCTCACCCTCGTCCTGCCGGCCGCCGCCACCGCCCTCGCGGACGACGGCAAGGCCCTCAGCTACAGCTTCCAGCAGAACGGCGAAAGCAAGACCGGGCAGGTGAGCGACCTGGCCGAGGACAAGTGCCACGCGCTGGCCGTGACCGACGCCCCGATCGAGGAAGCCGTCAACGAGACCGACAAGGTGGCCCTGTTCTTCGACAACAAGAACTGCGAGGGCGAGCCGGTCGCGGCCGCGGGCCCGGGTGAGAAGGCGGGCGACTTCGAGGCCTCCGCCGTCGCCTTCGAATCCGACCAGCAGGCGAAGCCCGCCGAGCCGGGCGAGAAGGACAAGCGCGAGGACGCCGCCCAGGCCCCCGTGCAGCAGCCGGCCGACAGCGACGCCTCCGACAGCGCCGAGGAGGAGTCCGACTACTTCGACTCCCCGTTCCGCACGATCGGCTGATCTTGGCTTGACGAACGGACGAGGGGCCCGGCACCCGGGGGTGCCGGGCCCCCGTCATGCCGTCGGCGTCGGCGTCGGCGTCGGCGTCGGCGTCGGTGTCGCGGGTGCGGGGGCCGGTGCCACGGGTGTGGGCGCGGGGGCCGCCGGCACCGCCGGTGCGGGTGCGGGGGCCGGGGCGCCCTCGTAGCGGTACGGGTCGCTGCGCAGCCCGCGCGCGACGACCACCACCGTGAACGGCGGCTTCGCCGGCTGCGGCAGCCGGGCCGTCAGGGCGCCCGTCGCCGGATCCGGCGTCGCCTCGACCGGGGTGCCGTCCACCGTGAGGCGGGGCTCGGTGAAACCGCCGCCCTCCACCCGCAGCAGCCCCTCGGGAGTGAGGGTGACGTCGGTGATCACCGGGTTGGGGCGGGTGGCCATCTTGTTGAGCAGGTAGGCCCCGGCCGGAGCGCCGGTCAGCGCCCAGATCTCGCCGGGCAGCCGGGGGAGCCCGCCGCCCACGTCGGAGAGGAAGAAGAGGACGACGTAGAGCATCGTGACCGCGCTCAGGGCCACGTACTGGAGGTCCACCAGGTCGGTCCGGCCGCTGTCGTTCGCGATCAGCTCCCGCAGCGGGCGGCGGCCGCCGGGGGTGGGCTTGGGGGCCGGCTTGGCCATGCTGCCGCTCTCCAGGCGGAAGCCGACGACCGCCTTCGCCGCGATCAGGGCCGCGTACGGGCCCCCGAGCAGCGGCAGGTACACCGAGGTCAGGGACGACAGCGGGCCGTCGGAGCCGGAGCCGGTGCCGCGGAAGTAGGAGACGCCGCCGCCCGCCGTGAGCCCGTACGCGAGGATCGCGAGCAGCAGCCAGACCAGGAGCACCGTCCAGGCCAGCGCCAGGGTGGTGGAGGTGGAGAGCCGGCCGTCGCGGCCGGTGACGAAGCCCGGCCTGCGGCGCAGGCGCAGGGCCACCGGCCCGGCCAGGGCGGCCAGTAACGCGAGCGCGAAGAGTGCGGATGCCATACGTCCCCCCGGATGCGGTCCTGGGCAAGAGGGTCACCCACTGGGCCCGAACATGACAACCCGACGCGCGGGTCGGGGTGTGCGCACCTCGGCTAGTCGTGCTCCGGCAGCACCGGGAACCTGCGCGGCGCCACCAGCAGCAGCACCAGCACCGCCGCCACCCCGGCGGCCGTCGCGCCGAGGAAGATGTGCTCCACCGCGGCCGCCACCGCGGCCCGCAGGTGCTCGGCGGCGGCCGGCGACAGCCCGCCCGGCTCCGCCAGGGCCCGCGACACGTCGTCGAGGCGCTCCGGCAGCCCCGGCAGCGGCGCCCCCGCCAGCCGGGCGGCGACGGTCGCGTTGGCCACCGCCCCCAGCAGCGCGGCCCCCACGCTCTGCCCGACGGTGCGGCAGAACAGCACCGAGGCCGTCGTGGTGCCCCGCTCGGCCCAGCCCACCGTGGACTGCACCCCGACCACCAGCGGCAGCTGGAACAGCCCGAGGGCGGCGCCCAGCAGCAGCATCACCAGCGCGGGCTGCCACGGCCGCGCCGGGTACGGCAGCAGGGTGAAGGCGAACAGCACCGCCGAGCCCAGCCCGACGCCCAGGGCGGCGGTGTCGCGGAAGCCGATGCGCCGGTACACGTGCTGGCAGAGGGCGGCCGACAGCGGCCAGCTCAGCGTCATCAGGGCGGTCAGCAGCCCGGCTCCGACCGGCCCGAGCCCGAGCACGGACTGGGCGTACATCGGCATGAACACCATCGGGGCGACCATCAGCAGCCCGAGCGCCGCCATCGCCAGGTTCACGGCGGCGATGGTGCGCCGGCGCCACACCCAGCCGGGCAGGATCGGCTCCGCGGCCCGGCGCTCCACCCGGACGACCACCGCCGCCAGGACCACGCTCGCGCCCAGCAGCGCCAGCGAGGGCGCCGACAGCCAGGGCCAGGCCACGCCGCCCTGGACCAGGGCGAAGAGCAGCAGCCCGCCGCAGGCGAAGACGGCGAGGGCCCCGGCCCAGTCCACGGGGCCCCGGCGGCCTGGGGAGCGTACGGGTTCCACGAGGTGGCGGGCGGTCAGCCCGAGGGCCAGCCCGGCCAGCGGCACGCTGATCAGGAACGTCCAGCGCCAGCCCGCGTACCCGGCCAGCACCCCGCCGAGGGCCGGGCCGAGCAGGGCGGAGCTCGCCCACACGGTGGTCATCCGGGCCTGTATGCGGGGGCGTTCGCGCAGCGGGTAGAGGTCGGCGGCCAGGGTCTGCACGGTGCTCTGCAGGGCTCCGCCGCCCAGCCCCTGGACGACGCGGAAGGCGATGAGCGCGGCCATGTTCCAGGCGGACGCGCACAGCAGGGAGCCGGCCAGGAAGAGGGTGGTGCCGAAGAGGAGGACGGGCTTGCGGCCGAAGGTGTCGCTGAGCTTGCCGTAGAGGGGCAGGGTGACGGTGACGGCGAGGAGGTAGCCGGAGAACAGCCAGGAGAAGACGGCGAACCCGCCGAGGTCCCCGACGATCTGCGGGACGGCGGTGGAGACGATCGTGCTGTCGAGCGCGACCAGGGCCATGTTCAGCATCAGCGCCACCACGACCCGGGTGGGCGGCCGTCCGGGGCCGGCCGGACCCGGCACGGCCTCGGGGCCGGACTCCGGGACCCCCGGGCTTCCTCCGGGGTGGCCGACGGGGTCCGCCGTGCCCTCCGCGGAAGCTTCCGTGGAGCCTTTCGCCCGGTTTTCTCCTGCTTCCACGGTGTTCCCCTCGTCTGCGGGGAACACCATCTCACCGGGCCGCTCCGGGCGGAATCCCCGTCTCACGGACGCCCGGGCCCTCCGTGTCCCCTACCCCAGGTCCGTCGCAGGGCGGACAACCCCTAGGGGTGGCTCAGCATTTGGGCCCAGGGGACGTTCGTCCCGGCGGAGGAGGCCGAAAGGCCCGCGAGGTCCTTAACTGGTTCATACGAGCGGGTCCGCCGGTGGGTGGGGGTGGGGTTAACCCCCCGGTGGATACGGCGATGGGCACCAGCGCGCCCGGCACCCCCCGCACCGCAGACTTCGACGGCGGCCGTACGGATATCGGCCACGCACATACCGGCCACGTACGCGCCGGCCGCACCGGCAGCACAAGCACAAGCACGAGCACGAGCACGAGCACAGGCACACCAACAGGGGAGACAGCACCGTGACAACGGCGATGACCGAGACCAGGCACGGGAGCGGCGGGGGACAGAACTCCGTCGCGGCCCGGGCGCGCCAGGTCGTCAAGGCCTACGGCTCCGGGGAGACCCGCGTCGTCGCCCTCGACCACGTGGACGTGGACATCCACCGCGGCCAGTTCACCGCGATCATGGGCCCCTCCGGCTCCGGCAAGTCCACGCTGATGCACTGCCTGGCCGGGCTGGACACGGTGACGGGCGGGCAGATCCACCTGGAGGACACCGAGATCACCGGCCTGAAGGACAAGAAGCTCACCCAGCTGCGCCGGGACAAGATCGGCTTCATCTTCCAGGCGTTCAACCTGCTGCCGACGCTCAACGCCCTGGAGAACATCACCCTCCCCATGGACATCGCGGGCCGCAAGCCGGACCAGCAGTGGCTGGACCGGGTCGTCCAGACGGTCGGTCTCGCGGGCCGCCTCAAGCACCGCCCGACCGAGCTGTCCGGCGGACAGCAGCAGCGCGTGGCGGTCGCCCGCGCCCTCGCGGCCCGCCCGGCGATCATCTTCGGCGACGAGCCGACCGGGAACCTGGACTCCCGGGCCGGCGCCGAGGTCCTCGGCTTCCTGCGCCAGTCCGTCGACCAGCTGGGCCAGACCATCGTGATGGTCACCCACGACCCGGTCGCCGCCTCCTACGCGGACCGCGTCATCTTCCTCGCCGACGGCCGCATCGTCGACGAGATGTACGGGCCCACCGCCGACCAGGTGCTCGACCGGATGAAGGACTTCGACGCGCGCGGGCGGACCTCGTGACCGTGATGAAGACCGCGCGGCGCAACTTCCTCGCGCACAAGGGCAGGATGGCGCTCTCCGCGGTCGCCGTGCTGCTGTCGGTCGCCTTCGTCTGCGGGACCCTGGTGTTCACGGACACCATGAACACCACCTTCGACAAGCTGTTCGCCGTCACCAGCTCCGACGTCACCGTCAGCCCCAAGGAAGCCGAGGAGGGCGAGGAGGTCTCGGCCCGCGGCAGGCCGGAGTCCCTGCCCGGCTCGGTCGTGGAGAAGGTCCGTGCCGCCGAGGGCGTGAAGTCCGCCGAGGGCGGCGTCGTCTCGATGGCCGTCACCGTCGTCAACTCCAAGAACGAGAACATGGGGTCGACCACCGGAGCCCCGACCATCGCGGGCAACTGGAACGACAACGAGCTCAAGTCGATGAAGATCACCTCCGGCCACGCCCCGCGCGGCCCCACCGAGGTGATGGTCGACGCCGACACCGCCGACAAGCACAAGCTGAGGCTCGGCGACGAGCTGCGCACCATCGCCGTCACCGGTGACGTCCGGGCGAAGATCAGCGGTATCGCCTCCTTCACCGTGACCAACCCGGGCGCGGCCATCGTCTACTTCGACACCGCCACCGCCCAGGAGAAGCTGCTCGGCGCCCCGGGCACGTTCACCCACGTCAACGTCACCGCCAAGGACGGCGTGACGCACGAGCAGCTGAAGAAGAACGTGGCGGCCGCGGTCGGCGCGGACACGTACAAGGTCCAGACCGCCAAGGAAGCCGCGGCCGCCAACAAGAAGGACATGGGCTTCCTCGACGTCATGAAGTACGTGATGCTCGGCTTCGCCGGCATCGCCTTCCTCGTCGGCATCTTCCTGATCTTCAACACCTTCTCGATGCTGGTCGCCCAGCGCACCCGCGAGATCGGCCTGATGCGCGCCATCGGCTCCGACCGGGGCCAGATCAACCGCTCGGTCCTCATCGAGGCGTTCCTGCTCGGCGTCGTCGGCTCCCTCGCGGGAGTCGCGGCGGGCGTGGGCCTGGCCGTCGGGCTGATGAAGCTGATGGGCCAGATGGGCATGCGGCTGTCCACCGCCGACCTGACGGTCAAGTGGACGACCCCGGCCGTCGGCCTGGTCCTGGGCATCGTCGTCACCGTCGTCGCCGCCTACGTCCCGGCCCGCCGGGCCGGCAAGGTGTCCCCGATGGCCGCCCTGCGCGACGCCGGAACCCCCGGCGACAAGAAGGCCGGCAGGGTCCGCGCGGCCCTCGGCCTGCTGCTCACGGGCATCGGCGGGGCGGCCCTGTTCCTCGCCGCGGCCGCCGACAAGGCCTCCGCGGGCTCGCTGTGGCTGGCCGTCGGCGTGCTGTTCAGCCTGATCGGCTTCATCGTGATCGGCCCGCTGCTGGCCGGCGTCGTGGTCCGGGTGCTCGCCGCCCCGGTGCTGCGGCCCTTCGGCTCCGTCGGCCGGCTCGCCGAGCGCAACGCGCTGCGCAACCCGCGCCGCACCGGTGCCACGGCCGCCGCGCTGATGATCGGACTGGCGCTGGTCGCCTGCCTGTCGGTGGTCGGCTCCTCCATGGTGGCCTCCGCCACCGACGAGCTCGACCGCAGCGTCGGCGCGGACTACATCGTCGCCTCGCAGGGCGGTCAGCCGATGATGCCGCAGGCCGAGCAGGCCATGCGGTCCACCAAGGGCCTGGACCACGTCACCGCGTACCGCGAGGTCGAGGCGAAGATCACCGCCCCGGACGGCACGTCCGCCCAGGACCAGCTCAGCGTCACCGACCCGACGTACGCGCAGGACGTGCGCCGCAAGATGGTCGCGGGCGCGCACCAGGACGCGTACGCGGCCGGCTCCATGGCGGTGGGCTCCCTCTACGCCGACAAGCACCACGTCAAGGTCGGCGACGAGCTGACGGTCGCCTTCAACGGCGGCAAGACCACCAGGCTGAAGGTCGCCGCGATCACCTCGGACGAGGGCAACCTCGACAAGGGCGTGAAGTACATCAGCACCGCGACCGCCGAGGCCAACGTCCCGGCCGACCGGCTGGCCCGCCCGTTCATGCTGCTGGCCAAGGCCGAGAAGGGGCAGGCCGACAGCGCGTACACGGCGCTCAAGGCGGCCATGGCCGAGTACCCGCAGTACAAGGTGCTCAACCAGACCGACTACAAGCAGGACCTCAAGGACCAGGTCGGGCAGCTGCTCAACATGGTCTACGGGCTCCTCGCCCTCGCGATCATCGTCGCGGTGCTGGGTGTCGTGAACACCCTGGCCCTCTCGGTGGTCGAGCGGACCCGCGAGATCGGCCTGATGCGCGCCATCGGCCTCTCCCGCCGGCAGCTGCGCCGCATGATCCGCCTGGAGTCGGTGGTCATCGCCCTCTTCGGCGCCCTGCTGGGCCTCGGCCTGGGCATGGGCTGGGGTGCCACCGCCCAGCAGCTCCTCGCCCTCCAGGGGCTGAAGGTGCTGGAGATCCCGTGGCCGACCATCATCGGCGTCTTCGCCGGCTCGGCCCTGGTGGGCCTGTTCGCCGCACTGGTCCCGGCCTTCCGGGCGGGGCGGATGAACGTCCTGAACGCGATCGCCAGCGAGTAGCGGGGCGGTCGTACGGGGGAAGCACGGGGGAACGCGCCGGCCCCGGACCGTCCGCAGGGACGGCCCGGGGCCGGCGTCGTCCGCCGGCGGCCCGGCGGCTCAGCTGCCCAGGGGCCGAGGGGCCGGCAGACCAGGGCCCCGGCGGCCCGGGCGCTCACAGCATCCGCTGGAGCAGGACGTACCCGCCCGCCTCGCCCATCAGCGCGAAGCGCGACCCCGGGTGCAGCCGCTCGGCGAAGGCGACGGGGTCGCCGGCCCCGCCGTCGGAGGCGTCGTAGACCAGGAAGGCCGGCAGCACCCCCTCGGTGCCGCCGATCCAGTACACCTGGCAGCGCGAGGTCAGCCGGGTCAGCGGCCCGTGGCCGGCCTCCACCCGCACCCCGTCCGGGATCTGCGCCAGCAGCCGTTCGACGGCGGCCACCCGCGCGGGCTTCGCGTACGCGGACCGCTCGCCGAGCCGGGCCAGCGGCAGGCTGGTCGCGCTCAGCGCGAGGGCGGCGGCGAGCACGGCGCCGGGCAGCTGGTGGGCGTACGCCCGCACCCGCGGCCGGGGGCTGCGCCGGGCGGTGTCGAGGGCGTCGGCCAGGGCCAGGGCGACGACCGGCATCAGGACGGCGCTGTAGTGGTAGTCGGTGGACCAGTAGTGCGGGTCACCCGACAGGAACCGCCAGCCCAGCGTCGGCACGGCCACCAGCAGCAGCGGGGAGCGCAGCGCCAGGAGCCCGGTGGTGGGGACGAGCACCCAGCCGAGGGTGGTCAGCTTCGTGCCGAGGCCGCTCAGCGGGCCGCCGCCGGCCCCGCCCTCGCCCCCGCCGAGCTTCTCCCAGTAGGCGTAGCCGTCGGCGGCGAAGGCGGGGATCACCACGGTGAACACCAGTGCCGCGGCGGCCGCCCCGGCCACGGCGACGGCCGCCGCGAGCCGTGCGGCCCGCGGGTCGGCGCGCCGGGCCCGCCAGGCGGTGACGAGGGCCAGGGCGGCCAGGGTGAGCCCGAGGTCCTCCTTGACCAGCAGCAGCGGCAGCCCCCAGCCCAGGGCGGCCCGCCAGCGGCGCGCGAGCAGCGCCTCCAGGGCGAAGGCCAGCAGCGGTACGGCGAAGCAGATCTCGTGGAAGTCGAACTCCACGGCCCGCTGGATCCCCCAGGACAGCCCGTATGCCGCCCCGAGCGCGAGCCCCCGGGCCTGCCCGAGGAGCTTCGCCGAGGCGCGGGTGACGGGCAGCGCGGACAGCGCGATCAGGGCCGCCTGCACCACCAGGAGGGTGACGGGGGTCGGGAAGACCCGGTAGAGCGGGGCGATCAGGGCGATGACCGGGCTGAAGTGGTCGCCGAGGATGTTGAAGCCCGGCCCCTTCAGGTCGACCAGGGGCGGCCGGAGCCAGGCGTAGGCCCTGACCGCCTGCTCGAAGATCCCGAGGTCCCAGGAGCCCTCCTCCATCCGCCGGTACCGGGTCACCGAGAGCACCGCGTACGCGAGGAACAGCGCGGCGGCGAGTGCGTACGGTGCCCGGCGCGCGGCCCGCCCGGCGCGGTCGCCCGTGATGCGGTCGCCGGTGCTCGGGGGGCTTCCGGATATCGGCATCCGGACAGATTCTCACCCCTGACCGGAATGCCTCCCTCCGCCCCCCTGTTCCCCGCCGGGGACGGCCCCGGGCCCCCGCCGCGGACGACGCCCGGTCCCCGCCACGCCCCCGCGGGACCGCAATGCCCCGCGCGGCCGGGGGAGCGGCGTCATAGGGTGGGAACCCCCGGCCCGTTCACGTGTCGGGCCCTTCGCGTTGCCCCCGGCACCCCTCGCCCCTCACCGGATGGAAAGCCTGTCTCATGAGCCTGCACGGACTGCTCGACGCCGTCACCCGGGATCCCGCCCTCGCCGAGGCGGTCACCGCGGCCGGGGACGGCAACCGCATGCACGTGGACCTCGTCGGCCCGCCCGCCGCCCGGCCCTTCGCCATCGCCGCGCTGGCCGCCCGCACCGGCCGGACCGTCCTCGCGGTCACCGCCACCGGCCGCGAGGCGGAGGACCTCGCCGCCGCGCTGCGCTCCCTGCTGCCCCCCGACGAGGTGGTCGACTACCCGGCCTGGGAGACGCTGCCGCACGAACGGCTCAGCCCGCGCAGCGACACCGTCGGCCGCCGGATCGCCGTGCTGCGCCGGCTCGCGCACCCGAGCAAGGACGACCCGGCGGCCGGGCCCGTCTCGGTGGTCGTCGCCCCCATCCGCTCCGTGCTCCAGCCGCAGGTCAAGGGGCTCGGGGACCTGCTTCCGGTGAGCCTGCGGCAGGGTGACACCACCGACCTCGGCGTGATCACCGAGGCCCTGGCGGCGGCCGCGTACTCCCGCGTCGAGCTGGTCGAGAAGCGCGGCGAGTTCGCCGTGCGCGGCGGCATCCTCGACGTCTTCCCGCCCACCGAGGAGCACCCGCTGCGCGTGGAGTTCTGGGGCGACGAGGTCGAGGAGATCCGTTACTTCAAGGTCGCCGACCAGCGCTCGCTGGAGATCGCCGAGCACGGCCTGTGGGCCCCGCCCTGCCGCGAACTGCTGCTCACGGACGAGGTCCGCGAGCGGGCAGCGGCGCTCGCCGAGGAGCACCCCGAACTCGGTGAACTGCTCAACAAGATCGCCGAGGGGATCGCGGTCGAGGGCATGGAGTCCCTCGCCCCGGTCCTCGTCGACGACATGGAGCTGCTCATCGACGTCCTGCCGGCCGGGGCGATGGCCGTCGTCTGCGACCCGGAGCGGGTCCGCACCCGCGCCGCCGACCTGGTGGCGACCTCGCAGGAGTTCCTGATGGCCTCGTGGGCGGCCACCGCCGGCGGCGGCGAGGCACCCATCGACGTCGGCGCCGCCTCGCTGCGCGGGATCGCGGACGTACGCGAGCACGCCGGCGAGATCGGCATGATGTGGTGGTCGGTGTCCCCCTTCGCGGCAGGCGACGAGGACATGGCGGGCGGCGACGTGCTGAAGCTCGGCATGCACGCCCCCGAGGCCTACCGGGGCGACACCGCCCGCGCCCTCGCCGACACCAAGGGCTGGATCGCCGACGGCTGGCACACCGTCTACCTCACCGAGGGCCACGGCCCGGCCGCCCGCACCGTCGAGGTGCTCGGCGGCGAGGGCATCGCCGCCCGGCTGGAGCCCCGGCTGGAGGCGCTCGAGCCCTCCATCGTCCACGTCGCCTGCGGTTCGATCGACAACGGCTTCGTGGACCCGGCGCTGAAGCTGGCCGTCCTCACCGAGACCGACCTGACCGGGCAGCGCACCGCCACCAAGGACCTCGGCCGGATGCCGACCCGGCGCCGCAAGTCCATCGACCCGCTCACCCTGGAGGTCGGCGACTACATCGTGCACGAGCAGCACGGTGTCGGCCGCTACGTCGAGATGGTGCAGCGCACCGTGCAGGGCGCCACCCGCGAGTACCTCCTCGTCGAGTACGCGCCGGCCAAGCGAGGCCAGCCCGGCGACCGCCTGTACATCCCCACCGACCAGCTGGAGCAGGTCACCAAGTACGTGGGCGGAGAGGCCCCGACCCTGCACCGGCTCGGCGGCGCCGACTGGACGAAGACCAAGGCGCGGGCGAAGAAGGCCGTCAAGGAGATCGCCGCCGACCTGATCAAGCTGTACAGCGCGCGCATGGCGGCCCCCGGCCACACCTTCGGCCCGGACACCCCCTGGCAGCGCGAGCTGGAGGACGCCTTCCCGTACGCGGAGACGCCCGACCAGCTCACCACCATCGCCGAGGTCAAGGAGGACATGGAGAAGTCGGTCCCGATGGACCGGCTGATCTGCGGCGACGTCGGCTACGGCAAGACGGAGATCGCGGTGCGGGCCGCCTTCAAGGCGGTGCAGGACGGCAAGCAGGTGGCCGTCCTGGTCCCCACGACCCTCCTCGTCCAGCAGCACTTCGGGACCTTCTCCGAGCGCTACAGCCAGTTCCCGGTCAACGTGAAGGCGCTGTCCCGCTTCCAGACCGACACCGAGTCCAAGGCCACCCTGGAGGGCCTCAAGGAGGGCTCGGTGGACGTGGTCATCGGCACCCACCGGCTGTTCTCGCAGGAGACGAAGTTCAAGGACCTGGGCCTGGTCATCGTCGACGAGGAGCAGCGCTTCGGCGTCGAGCACAAGGAGCAGCTGAAGAAGCTCCGCGCCAACGTCGACGTGCTGACCATGTCGGCGACCCCGATCCCGCGCACCCTGGAGATGGCGGTGACCGGCATCCGCGAGATGTCGACGATCACCACCCCGCCGGAGGAGCGCCACCCGGTGCTCACCTTCGTCGGCCCGTACGAGGAGAAGCAGATCGGCGCCGCGATCCGGCGCGAGCTGCTGCGCGAGGGCCAGTGCTTCTACATCCACAACCGGGTCGAGTCCATCGACCGGGCGGCCGCGAAGCTGCGCGAGATCGTGCCCGAGGCGCGGATCGCGACGGCCCACGGCCAGATGTCGGAACAGGCCCTGGAGCAGGTCGTGGTCGACTTCTGGGAGAAGAAGTTCGACGTCCTCGTCTCCACGACCATCGTCGAGTCCGGCATCGACATCTCCAACGCCAACACCCTGATCGTGGAGCGCGGCGACAACTTCGGCCTGAGCCAGCTGCACCAGCTGCGCGGCCGCGTCGGGCGCGGCCGCGAGCGCGGGTACGCGTACTTCCTGTACCCGCCGGAGAAGCCGCTGACGGAGACCGCGCACGAGCGGCTGGCCACCATCGCCCAGCACACCGAGATGGGCGCCGGCATGTACGTGGCGATGAAGGACCTGGAGATCCGCGGCGCGGGCAACCTGCTGGGCGGCGAGCAGTCCGGGCACATCGCGGGCGTCGGCTTCGACCTGTACATCCGGATGGTCGGCGAGGCCGTGGCCGACTACCGGGCCGCCGTCGAGGGCGGCGGGGCGCAGGAGGAGCCGCCGCTGGAGGTGAAGATCGAGCTGCCGGTCGACGCGCACGTCCCGCACGACTACGCGCCCGGCGAGCGGCTGCGCCTGCAGGCGTACCGGTCCATCGCGGCGGCGAACTCCGAGGCCGACATCAAGGCCGTGCGGGAGGAGCTGACGGACCGCTACGGCAAGCTCCCGGAGCCGGTGGAGAACCTGCTGCTGGTGGCGGGGCTGCGGATGCTGGCGCGGGCCTGCGGGGTCGGGGACATCACCCTCCAGGGGCCGAACATCCGCTTCGGGCCGGTGGAGTTGCGCGAGTCGCAGGAGCTGCGCCTCAAGCGCCTGTACCCGGGGACGGTCCTCAAGCCGGCCACCTCCCAGGTGCTGGTGCCTCGGCCGAAGACGGCGAAGGTCGGCGGCAAGCCGCTGGTCGGCCGCGAACTGCTGGCCTGGACGGGCGAGTTCCTCACCACGATCCTCGGCTCGTAGCGCGCGCCCGTGCGTATCATCGGCCGATGAACACGTCGACGACCCTGGAGTCCGCCGCGACGGCGGACTTCCCGGCCCTGTCGCTGCGGCCCTGGCGCGAGGACGACGTCCCCGCGCTGGTGGAGGCGTACGCCGATCCGTTCCTGCGGCGCTGGACCGCCGAGCCCCTGGACGACGCGGCCGGCGGGCTGCGCTGGGTGGCGCGGCAGCGGCGGGACCGGGAGGCGGGCCTGCGGTTCGCCTTCGCGGTGCTGGAGGCCGGGCCCGGGGGCGGGCCGGGCCGGCTGGTGGGCGGTGCGGTCCTCAAGCGGCCCGTGCCGGACGGCGCTTCGGCCGAGGTCGGCTACTGGACGGCCGCCGCGGCGCGGGGCCGGGGCGTCGCCCCGCGCGCCCTGGAGGCGCTGACGGTCTGGGCGTTCGAGACCTTCGCCGGCTCCGGGCTGGAACGCCTCGACCTGCTGCACCAGGAGGACAACGGGGCCTCCTGCCGGGTGGCGGAGAAGAGCGGCTACCTCTTCCGCGCCGTTCTTCCCGCGGCGCCGCCGGAGTTCCCGCTCAGCGGTCACCTGCACGTCCGGCGGGCCGGAGGCGGCTGAGCGGGAGGGCGGGTCAGACCGATTCGCCCACCGCGCCGCCCGTCTTGGAGAGGTCCAGGACGTCGGAGTCCTTCGGGGAGGCGGTGTCGACCGGGACGTCGAAGGCCGAGAACGTGAGGGCGCCGGTCGTGTCGCCGCTGATCGACGACTTCAGGATGTACGGCGTGCCCCGCGTCGCGACCCAGTCGGTCTGGGTGCCCTGCCGGGCGGGGGAGGTGACGGACAGCGCCGGTGTGCCGTCGACGCTGCCCGTCTCCCCCTTGCGGGCGAGCGGGCTGCCCTTGCCGAGGTCGTCCGTCAGCTTTCCGAGGTTGCAGCTGCCGGTCATCGGGGCGGCGCGCGGGTCGGTGGCGGGGAGCTTGACCCAGCGGTCCGCGAGCACGGCGACCATCTGGTCCGTCTGCTTCTGCGAGGCGTGCTTCTGCTTGGCGGCGCCCCGCCAGTAGTCGGCGTCGCCGCGGAAGTGGACGAGGTCGGGGGACTTGATGATGTCCATCTTCCCCATGCCGTCGAGGCGGACGGCGCCGTTGCAGTTGCCCTTCTTGTCGAGGGAGAGGTCGATCCGCATCGGCTTGGCCTCGTACTCCACGGTGGCCGTGACGTGCAGGGACTGCGCCTTGCGGGTGGCCTCGCCGGCCCGGGTGAGGATCTCCGCCCCCGACAGGTCGGCCAGTGCCCGCTCGCCCTTGGCGTCCGAGGTGGCCGACGGCGAGGCGGGCCCGGAGGCGGACGCTCCGGGCGACTGGGAGGCGCGGGCCCGGTCGCCGACGTCGGAGGCCCGGCCGTCGGCGGGCACGCACGCCGCCAGGCCGCCGCCGATCAGGGCCGCGGCGGCCAGTGCCGACGTGGTGGTCTTCGTACGGCTGCGCATCTGGATTCCCCCGTGGACCGGTGACTACGACTCAGGATCCGAGACTAGGGGGTGTCTGTGACACCGTCCCGGCGGGTCCGCGCACGCCGGTGTACTCGACCGAGCCGGCGTCCGGCCCCTGTTGCGCGTGCTTGACCAGGTACGGCACCGCGTCCAGCAGGACGTGGTCGGTGATCTCGCCGCCGTCGGGGGCCTTCGACCTGAACACCGCCACCGGCTTGCCGTTCTGGCGGGCGTCCGGCTCGCGGCGGACGCCGGTGGGCTCGGCCGGGTAGGCCCGGTCGGGCCGGGCCGCCGCGCACAGGGTGCGCAGGTGTGCGACCGAGGGGTCCGAGGTCCTGGCGTCGATCCAGGCCGCCTGGCCGCTGTCGGGGTACGAGGCGGTCGGGTCCCTGAAGTGGTCCCTGAGGAAGCCCTCGTCGCCCTTGAAGGAGAGCCGGCCGTCCTCCATCAGGATCTCCCCGGTTCCGGCGCGCGCGACCGTGACCTTGCCCCAGCAGCCGCTTTCGCCCTCGAAGGTCAGGGCCGCGCTGATCTCGCGGTCGCCGATGGTGCGCGTGATGGCCGCGTTCTTCCTCTCGGCCTTCGCCGTCTCCTCGTACGCGGCGCGCAGGACGGCGGCCGGGTCCCTGCCCGCGAGCGGATCCGGCTTCGCGGACGCCGCGGACGACCGCGCTGCCGGGCCGGCCGCCGGGCCGCAGCCGGTGGCGGTCAGCAGGGCCGCGAGGGCGAGTGCGGTCGCGGCCGCGGACACGGCCGCGGGCATGGTGGTGGTGCGCATGAGCTGGTCCCCCCCTGGGATCGTTCAGGATCCGGAGGGTATCCGGCGGGTGTCCGGCGTCGCTGGAGTCAGGACTTCTTCCACGTCGCGCAGCCCGTGGTCTTGAAGTAGCCGTCCTGCGCGGAGACGGTCACGACGGCCGGGCCGGTGGGGTTGTCGTTGGCGGCGATGGAGTCGACGTCGTGGGAGGCGTTCTTGGCGCGCTCCCAGTAGCAGCCGGCCGAGCCCGCGGCGGGGCCGCTCGACTTGTAGGTGCCGGGGGCGAGGTCGAGGCCCACCTTGAACATGCCGCCGTCGCCCGCGGCTTCGGTCTTCGGGGCGTCGGAGACGGCCTTCGGGTCGATGGTCTCCCAGTCGTTGCAGCCGTTGGACTTGAAGAGCTTGTCGCCCGCCTCGATGGTCACGTAGCTGGTGCCGGTGACGTTGTCGTTGGCGATGATCGACTCGACCTCGCCCGAGGCGTCCTTGGCGCGCTCCCAGTAGCAGCCCAGGCCCTTGTTGCCGGTGGTGCGGTAGGTGCCGGGCTGGAGGTCCGAGCCGGCCTGGAAGGTGCCGCTGCCGCGCATCGCCGCCTTCTTGCCGTCCTTCTTCGGCTCGGACGGCTTCGCGCTCGTCTTGCCGCCGGCCGTCTGGCCGCCGCCCGCCTTGGGGCTGTTGCCGGCCGCGGTCGGCTTCTTCGGGCCGGTGTCCTTGGAGCCGCTCGTGCCGCCGCCCCCGGTGCAGGCGGCGAGTGCGACGAGGGCGACGAGCGCGCCGGCGCCCGTGAGGACGCGGTGGCGGGCGCTTCGGCCGTGGCGCGGGCGCGGGGTGGAGGACTGGGACATGGGTGTGCTCCTGTCTCGGATCTCTCGGGGCGGCCGGCGTGCTCCGCTTGTTGACGGGAACATCACAACAGAGGCTGTGAACCGAGTCAACACGATTCACACCATGGATTGGATTCACGCTGTGAAGTGGATTCCCGGCTGTGCACCGGTATGCTCCCGGCATGCTGGAGGAGAACGTCCCCGAGGTCACCGCCGCCGAGATCGCCCGCCTCGCAGGGGTCGGCCGGGCCGCCGTGAGCAACTGGCGACGCCGCCACCCCGGCTTCCCCAAGCCCGTCGGCGGCACCGAGACCAGCCCCTCCTTCGCGCTGCCCGAAGTCGAAGCGTGGCTGCGGGCCCAGGGCAAGCTCGCCGAGGTCCCCCTGCGCGAACGCGTCTGGCAGCAGGTCACCGCCCACCCCGGCGGCGCCGTCGCCGCCCTCGTCGAAGCCGGCGCCGCACTGCTCGTCGTACGGGACCGCCCCGCGCGGTGGCTGGAGCTCGCCGCCCTCCCCGACGACCGGCTCGCCGAACGGCTGCCCGCCGTACGGGACGAAGCGCTCACCGCCCGGCTCGGAGCCGGCCACCCCGTGACCGTGCGCCCCGCCGCCGGAGCCGTCACCCTGCTGCGGGCCGTCGCCGAACTCGCCGCCGGACTCGGCGCCCGCCAGGCCTTCGAATTCCTCCTCGGCCGCCACCTGGAGGCCAACCCCCGCCAGTACACCCTGACCCCCGAAGGCTGCGCCGACCTCATGGCCGGCCTCGCCGGACCCGGCGTCCGCACCGCCCTCGACCCCGCCTGCGGCACCGGCAGCCCGCTGCGCGCCCTCGCCGGCGCCACCGTCCTGCACGCCCAGGACGCCTCCCCCGAACTGGCCGCGCTCGCCGCGCTCCGCCTCGCCCTGCACGGCTCCGCCCAGGTCCGCGCGGCCGCCGCCGACAGCCTGCGCGCCGACGCCTTCCCCGACGCCGCCGTCGACGCCGTGCTCTGCCACCCCCCGTTCAACGAACGCAACTGGGGCCACGAGGAACTCGCCTACGACCCCCGCTGGGAGTACGGCTTCCCCGCCCGCACCGAATCCGAACTCGCCTGGATCCAGCACGCCCTGGCCCGCCTGCGCGAGGGCGGCACCGCCGTGCTGCTCATGCCGCCCGCCGCCGCCGCCCGCCGCTCCGGCCGCCGCATCCGCGCCGACCTGCTGCGCCGCGGCGCCCTGCGGGCCGTCGTCTCCCTCCCCGCCGGCGCCGCACCCCCGTACGGGATCCCGCTCCAGCTGTGGGTGCTGCGCAAGCCCGCCCCCGGCGCCGCCGTCCCCGCCGGACTGCTGCTCCTCGACACCGCCGGTCTCGACCCCGACGGGCCGGCCCAGGCGCGGGCCCCCTGGCCCGACGTGCGCGACGCCGTCCTCGCCGCCTGGACCGCGTACGACCGCACCGGCGCCACCCCCGAGACCCCCGGCGTCAGCCGCGTCGTACCCGTCATCGAACTCCTCGACGACGACGTCGACCTCACCCCCGCCCGCCACCTGCCCCCGCCCGCCGCCGGCGGCGGCCTCGCCGAGCTGGCCGCCGTACGCGACCGCCTCGACGCCACCCTCGCCCGCGCCGCCCGGCTCACCCCGCCGCCCGCGACCCCCGCCGGCACCGGCCCGGCCCCCGCCCAGCCCGCGGCCGCCTCCCCCTCACAGACCACCGTCGGCGAACTCGCCCGCGCCGGAGCCCTGCTGCTGCGCGCCGGAACCGGCACCGGCACCGACGGACTGCCCGTCCTCACCGAGTACGACGTCTACGCCGGAACCGCCCCCTCCGGCACCGCCGCCACCCCCGGCCCCGACACCGCCGAGACCCTCCTCGCCGAACCCGGCGACGTCGTCGTCCCCGTCGTCGGCGCCCTCTCCGCCGCCCGCGTCGTCACCGAGGACCCCGCCAGCGGAGCCGGCGCCGTCATCGGCCGCAACCTCCAGCTGCTGCGCCCCGACCCGGCCGCCCTCGACCCCTGGTTCCTCGCCGGGTTCCTGCGCGGCACCGCCAACACCCGCCGCGCCAGCAGCCACGCCTCCACCGCCACCCGCCTCGACGTGCGCCGGCTCCAGCTGCCCCGGCTGCCCCCCGCCGAACAGCGGCGCTACGGAGCCCGCTTCCGGGCCCTCGCCGAGTTCGAGGACGCGCTGAGGCTGGCGGGACGCCTGGGGGAGCAGCTCGTACAAGGCCTCTACGACGGACTCTCGGACGGCAGCGTCACACCCCAGTGACCGTGCTGCGACCCTGCAACGGTTGGGTCCATCCCCTCACGAACGGCCGGAAACGCTGTATACGCTTCGAGCCGTCACCTTTCCGCACGGCCCGTCAGGAGCACCGATGCACGGCCCCGGCATCCCGCCGCAGCAAGGCCCCCACGGCCACCGGCCCCTCTCCGGGGCCGCGATGACGCTGCGCGTGCTCTTCACGGCGCTGCCCGTCCTCAGCTGCGGTTTCTTCGCCTGGGGCTCGATGCTGCGGCTCGCCGTCCTCACCCGCAAGTCCCTGGACTGGGCCCTGCTCGTGCTGAGCCTGGTCCTGTCCGTCGTGTGGATCGTCTTCATCGGGCTCGACCCGACCGAGAAGACGGACGGCTGGCAGGGCAACCTCGGCGCCGGTGGCTCGATCTTCACCGGCTTCGCGATCTGCGTCTACTACCTCGTCGCCGACATCAGGCACCACGAGTCCAAGGCCCTCGCCCCGGCACCCGCACCCTGGTACCCGTCCGCGCCGCAGGCCCCGTACGCCCAGCACCAGCAGCCCGGCCCCCACCAGCCGCAGCCCCCGCACCAGACCACCCCCGGCTACGGCTACCCGCCGGCCGGACAGCAGGGCGCCCAGCCGCCCGTGCCCCCGCAGCAGCCCGCCACACCCCCGCGCCTCGGCCAGGTCCGCGCCGAACTCGACGAGCTCAGCGAACTCCTGCGCCAGCAGAACCCGCCGCGGCCCCCGCAGCCCGGCGGCCCCTACCAGGACCCGAACAGCACGGCGTTCCAGGACCCGCAGCGGTGACCGAACCCGAACGCCTCATCGGTGAGCGCTACCAGCTCGCCACCATCCTCGGCCAGGGCGGCATGGGCCAGGTGTGGACCGCCTACGACCGCCGCCTCGACCGCCGCGTCGCCGTCAAGCTGCTGCGCCCCGACAAGGTCGCCGGCCCCGGCACCGTCGCCGAGGAGCTGCGCCGCCGCTTCGTACGCGAATGCCGCGTCACCGCCCAGGTCGACCACCCCGGCCTCGTCACCGTCCACGACGCCGGCAGCGACGGCGACGAGCTGTACCTCGTCATGGGCTACGTCGAGGGCTCCGACCTCGCCGACCACCTCGCCGAGCACGACCCCTACCCCTGGCCCTGGGCCGTCGCCGTCGTGGCACAGCTGTGCGCGGTGCTCTCCGCCGTGCACGCGGTACCGATCGTCCACCGCGACCTCAAGCCGCGGAACGTGATGATCCGCCCCGACGGGACCGTCCTCGTCCTCGACCTCGGCGTCGCCTCCGTGATGGACACCGACACCACCCGCCTCACCAGCACCGGCTCACCCATCGGCAGCCCCGCCTACATGGCCCCCGAACAGGCCATGGGCGGCGCCGTCGGCCCCTACACCGACCTGTACGCCCTCGGCGTGCTGCTGTACGAACTCCTCAGCGGCGGCGTGCCCTTCGCCGGCACCACCGCCCTCGGCGTCCTCCACCGCCACCTCTACGAACCCCCGGCCCCGGTCCGCCCCCTGCGCCCGGAGATCCCCCCGGAACTGGAGGCCGTCCTGCTGCGCCTCCTCGCCAAGGACCCCCAGGACCGCCCCGGCTCCGCCCAGGAGGTCTACGAAGCCCTCGTACCGCTCCTCCCCGCCCCCGGCAGCCGCCACCCGGCCGGCCCGCTCGACCCGACCCGGCCCTTCCTGCGCCCCCAGGCACCCTGGCCCGACCGGGCCGCCGCCGTGCCCCCGCGTCCGACCGCGCCCCCGGCGCCGCCCCGCCCCGACATCCCCGGCGCCGTCGACGAGGCCCGGAAGCTCCTGGACCAGGGCCGGCTCACCCAGGCCGTGGACATCCTCGGCAACATCCTCCCCGCGGCCGCCGCCGAGCACGGCGAGCACTCCCCGGTCGTCCGCAGCCTGCGCAAGCAGTACGCCGCCACCCTCATGGACGACGGCCAGTACCGCCGCGCCCTCCCCGAACTGCGCCGCCTCGCCGACCAGTTCCCCGCCGGGGACCCCCAGTCGCTGCGCTTCCGCTACGACGCCGCCCAGTGCCTGGAGCAGCTCGGCGAACCCGCTGCGGCCCTCGCGGAGTACCGCTCGCTGCTGCCCCTGTTCGAGAACCACTACGCCAACCCCGACCCCGGCCTGCCGCTGGAGGTCCGCCGGCGGATAGCGCACCTGCTGCTCTCCCTCGGCGACCGCCCCGCCGCCCACGACACCCTGGTCCGCCTCCTCTACGACGCCGACCGCGTCCACGGCCCCGCGCACCCCCTCCCGGTGGAGATCCGGCGCACCCTGCAATGGCTGGGCCAGGTGCGCTGACCGCGCCGGCCGCGCCGGCCGCCGCGCCGGGGACCCCTACACCACCGCGCCCGCGCCCCGCTGCCGGCGGCGCAGCGCCGCCCCGGCCGCCACGAGTACGGACACCCCCGCCACGGCCACCCCGGCCGGCAGCCCCGGCGGGCTGAACTCGCAGGTCACCGTGGTGGTGCGGCCGTCCAGCGGGACGGCGAGCAGGCCGAGGCGGGATCGCCCCGGGCGGCCGTCGCAGCTCCAGCCCGCGATGGCCGGCACCGACACCACCGCCGTGCCCGTGCTGCCCGGGGGCAGGGTGGCGGTCAGCCCCGACGGGGTGACCCGCACGCCGGTGGCCGCCCTCGCCCGCAGCGCGGCCACCGCCGCGCCCAGCCGGGTGCCGTCCAGGCAGGACAGCGCCCACCGGGCGGGGGCCGGGCGGTCGAAGACGAGCTTCGAGGCGGGCCCGCGCGAGAGCCCCAGCGACTGGAGCGCCGCCCGGTTCTTCGGCGGGTTCCCGTTCAGCTTGAAGGGGCGCCCGCCCGCCAGCCGGGCCGTCGCGTTGTACTCCGGCGCCCACAGGAACGCCTCCGTCCCCGCCCGGCACACCCCGGGCGCGACCGGGTCCTCGTACACCTTCGCGCCCAGCAGCAGCTCCTGGTTGGCGAACGGCGACTCCCCGTACGCCCCGGCCGCCTCCGCCGGCTGGACGGTGACCAGCGGCAGGGCCTCCGGCCGGGCGACCGAGCCGTCGGGCTTCAGCCGGGCGCCCACCGCGAACAGCGCGTCCGTCACCGGATTGTCCAGGCTCTGCACGCTGCGCCCGCGCGAGGTGGAGCCCGCGCCGAGCGCCGTCATCGTGCGCGTGAACACGTCCGGGGTGTGGCTGCTGTAGTACGCGCCGCCCTCACCGCCCAGCAGCAGCGGGTCGTTGCCCGACAGCGCCGGCCGGCCCGCGTCCGTCCGGTACGCCGGCCAGCCCTCCGCCCCGGCCAGGGCGCGGGCGCGCGCGGTGTGCGCCCGGCCCCAGGACGGGTAGTCGTCCAGCCCGGCCAGCTTGCCCTTGTGCCCGTACGCCGTCGCCGCCGCGGCCTGCGCCACCAGCACCGCCGCGAGCAGCCCCGCGGCCGCCGGCCGCAGCCGGCGCCGGCCCAGCGCCCGCCACGCGGCGACGCCCAGCAGCAGCCCGCCCGCGAACAGCGCGTACCCCCACGCCGTCACCAGGGCGCTGCCACCCGCCCACAGCGCGGCCGCCGTCAGCAGACCGCCGCCCGCCGCGAGCGCCCGCACCCCGGGCACGCCCGCGGCGAGGCCCGTCCAGGCGGCGATCACCGCGATGCCGGCCAGCACGAACGTCTGCCGGTACGCGCTGCCGTTCGGGGTGGCGAAGAGGTGCCACAGCAGATGGGTCGGCTCCCACTGCAGGGACAGCGCCACCGCCACCACCAGCCCCGCCCACCAGCAGCGGGTACGGACCGGCAGCGCCCGGTGGAACGGCAGCGCCGCCACCAGCAGCAGGGTCCCGGTGCCGACGAACACGGCGGGGGAGTTGAAGGAGTAGGTGGCCGGCAGCAGGCGGGCGAAGAAGTCGGACCACGGCACCGGCCCGAACTCCTTGGACCAGCCCGGGTAGGCCTGCTTCGTGCTGAGGAACAGCGGCACCAGCACCGGCGCCGACAGCCCGATCCCCAGCAGCGTCGTCACCGCCGCCCGCCCGACCACCAGGGCCCGCTCGCGCACCTCCCGCCGGGTCAGCACCACCCGCACGACCAGCACCAGCGCCGCGCCGAGCGTGGCCATGTACGCGGTGTAGAAGTTGGCGGTCCAGCCCACCGCGACGACCAGCACCCCGAGCACCGGCCGCCGCCCGCGCAGCGCCCACTCGCCGGTCAGGCACAGCAGCGGGAAGGCGATGAGCCCGTCCAGCCACATCGGGTTGTAGGCGGCCTCGATCACCGACCACCCGCACAGCGCGTACGAGGCCCCCAGCAGCCCCGCCGCCCACCACGGCCCGCGCCGCTGGGTCCGCAGCAGCCAGGCCATCGCGGCCGCGGCGGCCGCCATCTTCAGCACGGTCACCACGTACACCGCGAGGTCGATGTCCTCGCGCGGGAACAGCGCCACCAGTACGGCGAAGGGGCTCGTCAGGTAGGTCCCGAGATCGGGCAGGAAGCTGGTCCCGTACCCGGACTGCCAGTTGAACAGCAGCCCGCCCCGGGCCCGCCCGTGCAGCAGGTCCCACAGGTGCGCGTGGAACGGCACGAACTGGTTGCCGAGGTCGTTGACGCTGCGATGGCGCCCCCCGTACGGGAACACCCGCGCGACGGCGTCCCCACCGCACACGGCAACGGCCGTGACGAGCGAGGCGAACACCGCCCCGAGGAGTGAATCCTTCCGGCCGGAACGTCGTACGGGCCGGTCGGCGGGACGCCCGGGAACCTGGCGCGGGGCGAGCTGCGATGTCGACATGGTGGTCAGATCCTCGCAGCAACGGTTGACGGAGGGGTGGCCGACGGGTGGCCGACTGCTGATCCGGCCCTCTCGGCCCGTGAGCGCCGGGTGCCTCGTACGGGTGAACGGCGCACGCACGGCCGCCCGGACCCGGCCGGAGAGGCCATTGTGGCCGGAGGGCGTGTGCGGGACGCGGCGTCGGAGAGGGGAGGGGGAAGTGGCCGGCGGTGAGAGGCGGCAGAGACACCGGCTGCGGGCGTTGGCCGATCCGTTCACGGTGCCGGCACCCGCGGGTGCACGCATCCGGGACCGTCTGCGTCCGTCAGCCCGCGATGTGGAGGTGCTGCTGGCCGTGGGCGACCATCTGGGCCGGTACGCGCGGGCGGACCTGGCCCACCGCCTGCGGATCGGGTCCGTGTCGGGAAAGGACACCCGGCGGACCGAAAGCAAGCGCGCGTTGACGAGGGTCTCGTCGTCCCGATGGGCAGGGTCCATCACCCGCGTCAGCGAGGACCAGTACCGCCTCTCCTCGCGGCGCCTGGCGGACGAACGGTCGGCCCTACTCCGGGCGGTCGCGAAGATCCGCAGCCGTCTGGCAGTGCCGTGCGGGCGCAAGGTGGACGGAGTCCGCGGCTATCCCAGCCAGGCGGAGCGCGCGCAGAAGCAGCGGCGTTTGCAGGTTCTCACGTCGCGCCTGGCCGAGGCGGAGCGGCGCATCGGGGCCGGGCGGCCGGCGATCGTGGTGGGCGGCCGTCGTCTGGCCAAGGCGCGGCACGGCCTCGTCGATGAGGGTCTCACCGAGAACGAGTGGCGGGAGCGCTGGACAGCTCGGCGCATGTTCCTGACCGCCGACGGCGAGTCCGGAAAGCCGCACGGCAACTACACGATCAGCGTCGACCCGGCGGGCGGTGCGGTCGCCGTCGTCCTGCCCGAACCGCGGAGGCACCTGGCGAACGCGCCGCGCGGCCGCTACCGGCTCGCCTGCACCGTCAGGTTCAGCCATCGCCGGGACGAATGGCTCGACCGCGTCACGGCCGACCGGGCCGTTCGTTACGACATCGTGCGTGACCCCGGACGCGGCCGCTGGTACCTCGACGCCTCCTGGTCCGCCCCGAAGGCTGCCTTGCCCACCCCCGTCGAACTGGCCGCCAGGAGCGCCCGGCTGCTGGCCGTGGACCTCAATGCCGGCCACCTCGCGGTCTGTGTCGTGGACGTGCACGGCAACCCGGTCGGCACCCCCGTCAGCGTGCCCACCGATCTCACGGGACCAGCCTCCCGGCGTGACGGGCTCCGCTCAGCGATCAGCACACTGATCGGACTCGCCAGGGACCACGGCTGTGCGGGCCTGGCCATCGAGAACCTCGGTTTCGGCGCGACCTGGGCCACCGGGCGCGAAACAATGGGACGGGGCAAACGCGGCAAGGCCTTCCGCCGCACCGTCGCAGGCTTGCCAACCGCCCGGTTCCGCGAACGGCTTCGGGGCATGGCCCACCACGCCGGACTGGTTGTCGTCGCGGTCGATCCGGCCTACACCTCCCGCTGGGGCGGCCAGTACTGGAAGGCTCCGCTCCAGCAGCAGTCGAAGACCACCGTCGTCACCGGCCATCACGCGGCCGCGGCGGCGATCGGCAGGCGCGCCCTCGGACACGGGATACGGCGTCGGCAAGGTGTGACCGCACACGACCGGAGGATCGTGCGGCGGAGAGCTACCGGCCAGACCGCGTCCTGGCCGAGGGTGCGCGGGACCGCCGGCCCGCCGAGGACCACAGGCATGCCCGTCGAGGGCGGAAGACCTGCTGGGGCCGGAGCGATCGCCCGGTGCTGATCCCCGCTTCCCAAGACTGTTCGGGGAAGCAGTCGGCCGGCCCGGCCCACCGGGACCGGGAGAACGACGGCCGACGGCACCAGGAACGGTGAACTCGTACCCCAACACCACCGGAATCGTTGGTCGAACCGGTGGCTCGGGCCACCCTGACTGCATACCATCGATCACCGCAAGGCCCTTGTGCACCGAAGCACAATCTCCCGGCCCTGGAGGCTCCTTTGCACCGTCGCACTGCGCTCTCCGTCTCCGCCGTCCTGCTCGCGGCGGCCCCCCTGCTGACCGCGTGTTCCGGGGAGACCCGGCCCGGTACCGCCGCCGTCGTCGGGGGTGAGCGCATCACCACCTCGGCGCTCCAGGCCCAGGTCGGCGACGTGCGCGCCGCGCAGAGCACGTCCGAGCAGGGTGCGCAGCTGATCGGCGCGACCGCCGGGCTGGAGCGGCTGAAGCTGAACAAGATGATCCAGAGCGCCGTCCTCGAGCGGGCCGCCGAGGACGCCGGGCTGAGCGTGAGCCCAAAGGAGGTCCAGGACGTCCGCAAGGCGCAGCTGGAGCAGCTGGGCGGGGAGAAGGCGCTGCGGGACGCCGCGCTGCAGCAGGCGCAGCTGGCGCCGGGGCAGATCGAGGCGGACACCCGCTTCAAGCTGTTGCGGGACAAGCTCTTCGCGCACTACGGCAGCCAGGACAAGGCGCTGGCCAAGCTGGGGGAGGCGGCGAAGGCGCTGCACATCGAGGTCAACCCGCGGTACGGGCACTGGGACGCGCAGCAGATCCTGCTCGGGGACCAGGAGACGCCGTGGATCACCCAGCGGACCCGTCCGGAGCAGGCGGCCCCCGCCGGAGCCTGAGGCGGGCGGGCGGAGGTAGGTTCGGGGGGTGAACGACACCTCCGCCTCCGCCGCCGCTCCCGCCGAGCCCACGGGCCGGATCGTCCTGCTGACCGCCAGCCACCGGGTCGCCCCGGGGCTGCTGTCCTGGCCGGCCTGGCAGGTGCTGCACGCCGCGGACCGGGTGCTGTGCTCCGACCCGGGCCACCCGCAGCTGCCGTACCTGCGCGAGGCGGGGGTCGAGGTGGAGCTGGAGGGCCCGGACGCGCACGAGCTCGTCGCGGCGTGTGCCGGGGGCCGGACGGTCGTGGTGCTGCCGTCCGGGGAGGGCGACCAGCGGCTGACGGACGGTCTGGCCCGGCTGGCCGGGTCGGGCCGGGTCGCCATGCCCGACCTGGAGCTGCTGCCCGGCTCGTACGACCTGCCGGGGGCGCGGCTGCTGGACCTGGTGCAGGTCATGGACCGGGTGCGGCGGGAGTGCCCCTGGACCTCGCGGCAGACCCACGAGGGGCTGGTGAAGTACGCCATCGAGGAGGCGTACGAGCTGGTGGAGGCGATCGAGGACGGCGACCGGGACGCGCTGCGCGAGGAGCTGGGCGACGTGCTGCTCCAGGTGGTCTTCCACGCGCGGATCGCCGAGGAGGCGGGCGGCGGTGAGGACGGGGCACAGGCCTTCTCCATCGACGACGTCGCGGGTGACCTGGTCGACAAGCTGATCCGGCGCCACCCCCACGTGTTCGGGGACGCCACGGCCGACTCCCCGGAGGACGTCAGCGCCCACTGGCAGGCCACCAAGGCGGTGGAGAAGCAGCGGGAGTCGGTCACCGACGGGATCCCGCTGGGCCAGCCGGGCCTGGCGCTGGCGGCCAAGCTCGCCGGGCGGGCGCGTGCGGGCGGGGTGGCGGTGGAGCTGCCCCGGGGCGAGGGCATCGGGTACGAGCTGCTGGAGCTGGCGGCCCGCGCCGAGGCGTCGGGGACCGACCCGGAGACGGCGCTGCGCGCGGCGGCCCGCGTCTACCGGGACGCGATCCGGGCGGCCGAGGGTGTCGAGGACGCGGTTTAGTCGCGCGGGGCGCGGGCCGAGGGGTTGTGCCACTGCGGGGACGGCCGGTGCAGGAACCACTCGCCGAAGCCCAGCGGGCGGGGGCGCTGTGAGCCGGCGACGGGGACGGCGTCGTGGAAGAGGCGGTCGGGGCGGGCTCCGAGTTCCTGGAGGAGGTGGGAGGTCTCCTCGACGAACAGGGCCGGCCCGCTGAGGTAGACGTCCTGTTCCCGCCAAAGGGCGCGGTTGCCGAGGGCCGTCGCCAGCCGGTCGGTGGCCTGGTTGCGGTGCTGCCCGGGGGCGGGCGTGATGTAGGTGACGCCGAGCCAGCGGCAGGCGGCTGCGTGCCGGTCGATCAGGGGCCGGTCGTAGAGGTGCGCGGCGTCCCGGGCGACGACGAAGAGGCGTACGTCGTGGTCGGGAGGGTGCTGGAGGAGTTCCTCCAGCAGGGCGCGTACGGGAGCCCACCCGGTGCCGGCGGCGATGAGGGTGAGGGGGCGGTCCTCGCGGCGCAGGGTGAGCCGGCCGCCGGGGGCGCCGAGCCGCAGGACCTCGCCGGGCAGGACGTCGCGGACCAGGGCGGTGCTCAGGCGGCCGCCTTCGATGCGGCTGACGTGCAGGTCGACGGTGCCGTCGGGGCGGGGGGCGTTGGCGAGGGAGTAGGTGCGCCAGGTGGTGGGGACGCGGGTGCTGCTCACGCTGACGTACTGGCCGGGGCGGTAGGGCAGCGGGGTGCGCGGGGCGAGGGTCAGTACGCCGATGTCCTGTCCGTACTGGAGGTGGCGTACCACCTCGGCCTCCCACCAGGGTGGTTCGTCGCTGTCGGCGGCGCCGGCGGTCATGGTGTCGGCGATGACCTGGTAGGCCTCGTACCAGGCCTTCTCGACGGCCGGGGTCCAGGCGTCGCCGGAGGTCTGGGCGAGGGCGGCGATCAGGCTGGTGCCGACGGCCGCGTAGTGCTCGGGGCCGACGAGGAACTTGCGGTGGTCGCGTCCGAGGTCGCGTAGGTAGGGGACGAGGGTCCCGCTCTCCAGGTGGGTGACGACGTGGGTGAGCGCGGCGAAGAGCCGGTCGCGCTGGCGTTCCATGTCCTCGGCGGAGGAGGGGAAGAGTTCGCGGAGTCCGGGGTTGTGCCAGAAGAGGTGGGAGTAGAAGTACTTGACCGCGTGTTCGGCCCTTCTCTCCACCACCGCGAAACTGCTCTTCAAGATCCTCACGTCCACAGAACCGAAAGTAGGAATGTCGCAGAACCTGACGTCAAGTGATGTCCGATCTGCGGACAGCCGCGATGAAGCGGCCATAAGGGATGGCCGGTGGCGAGCCGGGATACGGTCGACGGGTGCACGATCAGACCTCCGCCGCCCAGCCCGATCCGTCCCGTACGGAGATGCCGACGCTCTTCGACTGGGAGTTCGCCACCGACCCGTACCCGGCCTACGCCTGGCTGCGCGAGAACTCCCCGGTGCACCGCACCCGGCTGCCCAGCGGGGTGGAGGCCTGGCTGGTGACGCGGTACGCCGACGCCCGCCAGGCCCTCGCGGACCAGCGGCTGAGCAAGAACCCGGCGCACCACGCGGAGCCGGCGCACGCCAAGGGCAAGACCGGGATCCCGGGGGAGCGCAAGGCGGAGCTGATGACGCACCTGCTGAATATCGACCCGCCGGACCACACCCGGCTGCGGCGGCTGGTGTCGAAGGCGTTCACCCCGCGGCGTGTGGCCGAGTTCACTCCGCGCGTGCAGGAGCTGACCGACGGCCTGATCGACCGGTTCGCGGGCAGGGGGGAGGCGGACCTCATCCACGAGTTCGCGTTCCCGCTCCCCATCTACGCCATCTGCGAGATGCTCGGCGTACCGCGGGAGGACCAGGACGACTTCCGCGACTGGGCCGGGATGATGATCCGGCACGGCGGCGGGCCGCGCGGAGGGGTCGCGCGCTCGGTGAAGCAGATGCGGGCCTATCTCGGGGAACTGATCCACCGCAAGCGGGACGATCTGGGCAATGACCTCATCTCCGATCTGATCCGGGCAAGTGACCACGGAGACCATCTGACGGAGGCGGAGGCCACGGCGATGGCCTTCATCCTGCTCTTCGCCGGCTTCGAGACGACCGTGAACCTCATCGGCAACGGCATCCACTCCCTCTTCATGAACCCGGACCAGCGCGAGCGCCTCCAGGCCTCCCTCGCGGCCGGGGAGAGCGCGCTGCTGGAGACCGGTGTCGAGGAACTGCTGCGCTACGACGGCCCCGTGGAGCTGGCCACCTGGCGGTTCGCCACCCGGCCGCTGGTCCTGGGCGGGCAGGACATCGCGGCGGGGGACCCCGTGCTGGTGGTCCTCGCGGCGGCCGACCGCGACCCGGAGCGGTTCGCCGACCCGGACACCCTGGACCTCTCCCGGAGTGACAACCAACACCTCGGATACGGCCACGGGATCCACTACTGCCTCGGCGCTCCGCTGGCCCGTCTCGAGGGGCAGACGGCGCTCGGAACTTTGCTGAAGCGTCTGCCGGATCTGGAACTTGCGATTCCCCCTACGGACCTGCGCTGGCGCGGCGGACTCATCATGCGGGGGCTGCGCACCCTCCCCGTCCGCTTCACAGTCCCGAACGGTTGAGGGCGCGGGGGGCCGCCGGACTGACCGGAAGTCAGTTCCGCACCGTTCCACCGCCGAACTTGTGACATCCGTTCGAAGGCGGCTAGGTTCTGCCGTTACCCCGCCGTTATGCGAAAGGTGCAGCCTCATGCTTCCCGGGAACGGCCGCCACAGACGCCCCCGCCAGGTACCCGCGATCGTCGTCACCGCAGGAGTCACCGGCTCCGCGCTGGCCATGCCGCTGCTCGCCGCCACAGGTGCGAACGCGGCCGACACCGCCACGTGGGACAAGGTCGCCGACTGCGAGAGCGGCGGCACCTGGAGCGCGAACTCCGGCAGCGGCGCCTACGGCGGCCTGCAGTTCACCCTGGAACAGTGGCGCAACGCCGGCGGCCTCGCGTACGCGGAGCGCCCCGACCTCGCCAGCCGCTCCCAGCAGATCGCGGTCGCCGAGCGCGTGCTGGCCTCCCAGGGCCCCCAGGCGTGGCCGCTGTGCTCCGCCTCGGCCGGGCTGACCCAGCAGGGCCCCGCGCCCGACGTGGACCCCGGTGACAAGCTGGAGCCCGCGCCCGTCGCGCCCACCAAGGGCCGCCCCGACGGTTCGGTGCCGAACGCGGGCAAGGGCAAGCCCTCCACGGACTTCGGGGCCCCGACCCCGGCGCCGGGCACCCCGTCCAACCCGAGCGGGCTGCCGGACTACCCGCTGGGCCCCTCCAGCGGACTGCCCGTCATGCCCGAGCCGGACTACACGGTCCAGCCCACGACGCCCGGCACGCCCACGCCGACGCCGGGCACGCCCACCCCCGGCACGCCCACCCCGGGCACGCCCACGGCCCCGGGCACCCCGACGGCCCCGGGCGCCACCCCGACGGCTCCGGCCACCCCGGGTGCGACTCCCGCCCCGGGCGCCACGCCCACCGCTCCGGCCACCCCGGGCGCCACGGCGGGCACCCCGTCCGGCGCGGCGTCGGACGGCTCGGGCAAGCACCGCGGCCCGGCCGCCATCGAGGTGCAGGGGGCGCCTGGCGCGGCGTCAGTACCCGCCGCGGAGCCCGTCTACACCGTGAAGCCGGGCGACAGCCTTTCGGACATCGCGAAGGCCAAGGGCGTCAAGGGCGGTTGGGACGAGCTCTACAAGGCCAACGAGCAGGTCATCGGTGGGGACGCGGACCTCATCAAGCCCGGACAGAACCTGGATCTAACCAAGAAATAGTGGGCAGTTCGGACATCCATTAAGAGTTGAATGTCCGTTATCGCCAAATGAGACATGCATCTCTTCCGGACAACTGGCGTGTCTCGTTCCGGAACTGTTGCAAACCCCCTTCTCACCTGCACAAACGTGCTCTTCAGGAAGGCAAGTAGGCCGGTTTCTCCCCAAAATCACACGTTGAACATCGGGGAGAGACCTGTCTACCTTCTGAATCGCTCGCCACCGCGGGCTCCTTCGACCGCATCGCCGAATCCTGCCGGCGGACGGAGGGAACAGTCGTCGCGCAAGCGCCGAAGGCAGGAGCGGGGGAACCAAGGTAGGCGCCGGGAAGGGCCGTTGAGAGACGGCCCGCGTACCGGCTAGGGGTGAAGACACGCGCCGCGCCGCGTGACCGGGCAACTCATCCGCCCGAACCCGACAGCTCACCTCGAAGGCGTCGGTGAGGAGAAATCCATGCTGCTTTCCGGCAAGGGCAAGCACCGCCGCGGCTCCAAGGCCGTCCGCATCGTCACGCTCGCCGGTGTCGCCGGTGTCGCCGTCGCGGCCCCGCTGATGGCCGCCGGTACCGCCAGCGCCGCCACCGCGGCCGAGTGGGACAAGGTCGCCGCCTGCGAGTCCGGCGGCAACTGGTCCATCAACACCGGCAACGGCTACTACGGCGGCCTGCAGTTCTCCGCCTCCACCTGGGCCGCGTACGGCGGCAAGTCGTACGCCGCGCAGGCCAACCAGGCCACCAAGGGCCAGCAGATAGCCATCGCCGAGAAGGTCCTCAAGGGCCAGGGCAAGGGCGCGTGGCCGCACTGCGGCGTCGGCCTGTCCAACTCCTCGTACAACGGCGGCGGTTCGACCACCCCGGCCAAGCCGAAGCCCGAGACCAAGCCGGCCCCGGCCAAGCCCGCTCCGGCCAAGCCGGCCCCGGCGAAGCCCGCCCCGGCCAAGCCGTCCGCGCCGAAGACCGAGACCGAGACCAAGGGCTCCGGCGCCGGCTCCGGCAACTGGACCCCGGCCAAGCCGTCGACCCCGAAGGCCGAGACCCCGCAGACGGGCAACGGCACCTACACGGTCAAGGAAGGCGACACCCTCGGCACCATCGCCGACGCCAACAAGGTCAAGGGCGGCTGGGAGAAGCTCTTCGAGCTCAACAAGGACACCGTGTCCGACGCCGACCTGATCTTCCCGGGTCAGAAGCTGAAGCTCGCCTGAACGTCCGCGTAACTCTCGCGGCACCCCGCAGCATCCCCACCGCCCGGCGCGTATCCCCCCACGCGCCGGGCGGCGGCGTGTCGTCCGCCGGTCACCGCATTGCGGAACCGGAACACCGGCTTCCGCTGCCCGTTCCCCCGGCAAGCACGTGAAATCAAGGGTCCTATGTCCCGGAAGACGGGTATTCGGACCCTTTTTCGTCCCAGGAGCCGGGCGGTCGGGCAGCCCACACCCCGGAGCCGGTTAGGCTCTAGTCGGCAAGGCCGTCCCACGGCCCACACGCCACCGCACACCCAGCGTCACATCCCAGAAGGAGATGCTCGTGCCGTCCATCGACGTCGTCGTAGCCCGGGAAATCCTGGACTCCCGAGGCAACCCCACGGTCGAGGTCGAGGTGGGCCTCGACGACGGCAGCACCGGCCGTGCTGCCGTTCCGTCCGGCGCCTCCACCGGTGCCTTCGAGGCCATCGAGCTCCGCGACGGTGACCCCAACCGTTACATGGGCAAGGGCGTGGAGAAGGCCGTCCTCGCCGTCATCGAGCAGATCGGGCCGGAGCTCGTCGGCTACGACGCCACCGAGCAGCGCCTGATCGACCAGGCCATGTTCGACCTCGACGCCACCGACAACAAGGGCTCGCTCGGCGCCAACGCCATCCTCGGCGTCTCCCTCGCCGTCGCGCACGCCGCGTCCGAGGCCTCGGACCTGCCGCTGTTCCGCTACCTCGGCGGCCCGAACGCGCACCTGCTGCCCGTTCCGATGATGAACATCCTCAACGGTGGGTCGCACGCCGACTCCAACGTCGACATCCAGGAGTTCATGATCGCCCCGATCGGCGCGGAGTCCTTCTCCGAGGCGCTGCGCTGGGGTGCCGAGGTCTACCACACCCTCAAGAAGGTCCTGCACACCAAGGGCCTCTCCACCGGCCTGGGCGACGAGGGCGGCTTCGCCCCGAACCTGGAGTCCAACCGCGCCGCGCTCGACCTCATCATCGAGGCCATCAAGCAGGCCGGCTACACCCCGGGCAAGGACATCGCGCTCGCGCTCGACGTCGCCGCGTCCGAGTTCTACAAGGACGGCAAGTACGAGTTCGAGGGCCAGTCCCGCTCGGCCGCCGAGATGACCGACTACTACGCCGAGCTCGTCGAGGCGTACCCGCTCGTCTCCATCGAGGACCCGCTGTTCGAGGACGACTGGGCCGGCTGGAAGACCATCACCGACCGCCTGGGCTCCAAGGTCCAGATCGTCGGCGACGACCTCTTCGTCACCAACCCCGAGCGCCTCGCCCGCGGCATCGAGGAGGGCTCCGCGAACGCCCTGCTCGTGAAGGTGAACCAGATCGGCTCCCTGACCGAGACCCTCGACGCCGTCGAGATGGCCCAGCGCAACGGCTTCAAGTGCATGATGTCGCACCGCTCCGGCGAGACCGAGGACGTCACCATCGCCGACCTCGCCGTCGCCGTGAACTGCGGTCAGATCAAGACCGGCGCCCCGGCCCGCTCGGACCGCGTCGCCAAGTACAACCAGCTGCTGCGCATCGAGGAGATCCTCGACGACGCCGCCGTGTACGCCGGCCGCAGCGCCTTCCCGCGCTTCAAGGGCTGACACCGCCTCAGGGCGGCACCTCCCGGGGGGACACCCCTGGGGTCGCAGCCTCCGTACGTCCCCGCACTCGGTCCCGTACCGTGTGCGGGGACGTATTGCGTAGTGCGCGCACAGGGGAGGCGGGGCCATGGCCGGGAACCGGGATCGGTTCTCCACCTTCTCGACGGCGACCCGGCTCAAGCAGCTCGGCGAGCGGACCGCGGCCCACGTCTACCGCTCGCAGTCCCGCCGGCACATCCGCCGCAGCCGGCTCACCGGCCGCGCGGCACTGCTGGTCCTCGTCCTCTGTACGCTGGTCGTCGCCCTCGCGTATCCGATGCGCCAGTACGTGTCCCAGCGCTCGGAGATCACGGACCAGCAGCGGGCCGCCGACACCGCGCGCAAGCGCCTCGAACAGCTCCGCGACGAAAAGGCCCGCTGGCAGGACCCCGCCTACGCGGAGCAGCAGGCGCGCAGGCACCTGCACTTCCTGCGCCCGGGGGAGATCGGCTACATCATGACCGACCCCGGGGCCGCGGCCCCGGAGCACCGCCGCGGCGGCCAGGACGGTTCCGACCGCCCCTGGTACTCCAACGTCTGGGACGGCGTCGACAAGGCCGACCGCCCCGGTGAATGAACCACTGACCCACCCATCACGCACGACCGAACGAAGAGACTTCCTCCAGGCATGCAGACGCCCCCGCCCCAGACCGACCGCACCGAGCCGACCGACGCGGACATCGAGGCGTTCGAGCAGCAGCTCGGCCGCCCGCCGCGCGGGCTGCGCGCCATCGCGCACCGCTGCCCCTGCGGCCAGCCGGACGTCGTCGAGACCGCACCCCGGCTGCCCGACGGCACCCCCTTCCCCACGCTGTACTACCTGACGTGCCCGCGCGCGGCCTCCGCGATCGGCACGCTGGAGGCCAACGGCGTCATGAAGGAGATGCAGGCCCGGCTCGCCGAGGACCCGGAGCTCGCCGCCGCCTACCAGAAGGCGCACGAGGACTACATCCGGCGCCGCGACGCCATCGAGGTGCTCCAGGGCTTCCCGAGCGCCGGCGGCATGCCGGACCGGGTCAAGTGCCTGCACGTGCTGGTGGGCCACTCGCTGGCCGCCGGCCCCGGCGTGAACCCGTTCGGCGACGAGGCGCTGGCCATGCTGCCGGAGTGGTGGGCCAAGGGCGCCTGCGTCACCCCGTGCGGGGAGAAGACGGAAGAGGAGCCCGGGGAGGGGGCCGCGTGACCCGGGTCGCGGGCATCGACTGCGGTACCAACTCCATCCGCCTCCTGGTCGCCGACTGCGACCCGGCCACCGGCGAGCTCGTCGAGCTCGACCGGCGGATGACGATCGTCCGGCTCGGCCAGGGCGTGGACAAGACCGGCCGGCTGGCCCCGGAGGCGCTGGAGCGCACCTTCGCGGCCTGCCGAGAGTACGCCGGGGTGATCAAGGAGTTCGGGGCGGAGCGGGTGCGTTTCGTGGCCACCTCGGCCTCGCGCGACGCGGAGAACCGGGACGAGTTCGTCCGCGGCGTGCTGGACATCCTCGGCGTCGAGCCCGAGGTGATCTCCGGCGAGCAGGAGGCGGAGTTCTCCTTCACCGGCGCCACCAAGGAGCTCGTCGCGCACGAGCACCTGGAACGGCCGTTCCTGGTGGTGGACATCGGCGGCGGTTCGACCGAGTTCGTCGTCGGGGAGGACCGCGTACGGGCGGCCCGCTCGGTCGACGTGGGCTGCGTCCGGATGACCGAGCGCCACCTGGTGGTGGACGGCGAGGTCACCGACCCGCCGACCGCGGCGCAGATCGCCGCCATACGGGCCGACATCGAGGCGGCCCTGGACCTGGCCGCCGAGACGGTCCCGCTGGCCGAGGCGCGCACCCTGGTGGGCCTCGCGGGCTCGGTGACCACGGTCGCCGCGATCGCGCTCGGCCTGGACGCGTACGACTGGTCGGCGATCCACCACTCCCGGATCTCCTACGAGCAGGTGCGCGAGATCAGCGAGCGCATGCTGAGCGCCACCCACGACGAGCGCGCCGCCATCCCCGTGATGCACCCGGGGCGGGTCGACGTGATCGGCGCGGGCGCCCTGGTCCTGCTCGCGATCATGGAGCGCGTCGGCGCCACCGAGGTCGTGGTCTCCGAGCACGACATCCTGGACGGCATCGCCTGGTCCGCGGCCTGAGCCCGCTGACCACGAGGGCCCCCGCGGACCGCGGGGGCCCTCGGCGTTCCCGCCCGCCTCCCGGCGCCTCGACCGGTTCCCCGGCGGCCGTGCAGCGGGCGTCGTGCGCTCGTGCGGCTGAACATCGTGTTCCGCCCGACGAGTGGCTGGTGGGCGGGGGGAGGGGGGCCGGTGCGGCGGCAGTGCGGGGGCGCCAGGGGGCCCCTGGGGCGGCCGGAAGTGCCCCTCCGGGAACGAGGTTCGTGAAGTTCTTCACAAGGAAAAAGGGCCTGCCGGGTCAACGAGGGGGCCCTTCGGTGCCGTTCCGGGGGTCGCAGGGCCGTTTCGGCACCTGTTTGTGCGATGCGCGGCCGCGACGGGTTTCGTATCAGAGGTAAGGACGAAACCCAGTGGTCCAGTCCGGTTGGGGCCTTGGAGGCCAGTTCAGACCGGGTGAACAACGACTCCGCGTATACGTTGGTTCCCGTTGCGCCTCATGATCTGGGTCACGCGGGCCGCGCAGTGTAGCAGAGACCTTGTGGCACCTTGTGAAGGGGCTCACGAGCGTCACCCCTTGGGGTGCTGGATACTCATTCCATGAGCACCACGGAGCGTCCCAGGATCCTCGTAGTAGGAGGTGGGTACGTAGGTCTGTACGCGGCCAAGCGCATCATGAAGAAGATGCGCTACGGCGAGGCGACCGTCACGGTCGTCGACCCGCGGTCGTACATGACCTACCAGCCCTTCCTCCCCGAAGTGGCCGCAGGCAACATCTCGCCTCGGCACGTTGTCGTCCCGCTGCGACGCGTGCTGCCCAAGGCTGAGGTTCTCACCGGCCGGGTCACCACCATCGACCAGGACCGCAAGGTCGCCGTCGTCACGCCGCTGGTCGGCGAGGCGTACGAGCTGCCCTTCGACTACCTGGTGATCGCGCTCGGCGCCGTCTCCCGCACCTTCCCGATCCCCGGCCTGGCCGAACAGGGCATCGGCATGAAGGGCGTCGAAGAGGGCATCGGCCTGCGCAACCACGTCCTCGAGCAGCTCGACAAGGCGGAGTCCACGACGGACGAGAACGTCCGCCGCAAGGCCCTCACCTTCGTCTTCGTCGGCGGCGGCTTCGCCGGCGCCGAGACGATCGGCGAGGTCGAGGACATGGCCCGCGACGCCGTGAAGTACTACTCCACGATCAAGCGCGAGGACATGCGCTTCATCCTGGTCGACGCTGCGGACAAGATCCTTCCCGAGGTCGGGCCGAAGCTCGGCACCTGGGGCAAGGAGCACCTCGAGTCCCGCGGCATCGAGATCTACCTCAGCACCTCCATGGACTCCTGCGTGGACGGCCACGTGGTGCTGAAGAACGGCCTCGAGGTCGACTCCAGCACCATCGTGTGGACCGCGGGCGTCAAGCCGAACCCGGCGCTGGCCCGCTACGGCCTGCCGCTGGGCCCGCGCGGCCACGTGGACACCGCCCCGACCCTCCAGGTCCAGGGCACGGACTACATCTGGGCCGCGGGCGACAACGCCCAGGTCCCGGACGTCGCCGCCCGCAAGGCCGGGGTCGAGAACGCCTGGTGCCCGCCGAACGCCCAGCACGCGCTGCGCCAGGCCAAGGTCCTCGGCGACAACGTGGTCTCCGGCATGCGGGGCTTCCCGCAGAAGGAGTACTCGCACTCCAACAAGGGTGCGGTGGCGGGCCTCGGCCTCCACAAGGGCGTCGCGATGATCGTCATGGGCAAGATGAAGATCAAGCTCAAGGGCCGGCTCGCCTGGTACATGCACCGTGGCTACCACGGCATGGCCATGCCGACCTGGAACCGCAAGATCCGCGTCTTCGCCGACTGGACCCTCGGCATGTTCCTCAAGCGCGAGGTCGTCTCCCTCGGAGCCCTGGAGACCCCCCGCGAGGAGTTCTACGAGGCCGCCAAGCCGGCGCCGGCTCCGGCCGCCGCCGCTGCACCGGCGCAGAAGGCCAAGGCCTCCTGACCCCGGCCGGTCCGGCAGGAAACCGAGCACGACCCCGAAGGGGCCGCCCGCCATCCGTGGTGCGGGCGGCCCCTTCGGCGTGCCCGGGGAGGTGCACGGCCGGCTGGAGCCCCGGTCGAGGGGCGCTCCAGCGGGCAAACCGGCCGTGATTGCCCCAGAGGGGAAGTGGGAAGTCGTTCCACGGAACTCCTGGAGGTGCCTGAGATGACCGACGCCGCGCCGCGGCTGGCAGCCGTTGCCGAAACCCTGCTGGGCGCCCCCCTGCCCGTGCGGATACGGGCCTGGGACGGCAGCGAGGCCGGCCCGGCCACCGGCCCGGTGCTGGTGATCGCACACCGTCGCGCCCTGCGCCGGATCCTGTGGAAGCCGGGCGAACTGGGGCTCGCCCGCGCCTGGGTCGCCGGTGACCTGACCGTCGAGGGCGACCTGTTCGAACTGCTCGACCGGGTGGGCGGCCTGCTGTGGGAGCGGGAGCGGCGGGGCCCCGCCCCCGTCCCCGTCCCGGCCCGTTCGGGGCTGGGCAAGCTCGCGGCCCTGCGCCCGTACCTGCCCGGGCTCGGTTCCGGCCCCGCCGGGACCGCCGCGTTGCTGCGCGACCCGGCCGCACGGGCCGCCGTACGCGACCTCGTGGCCCTGGCGCGTCCGTGGACGGCGCCCGCGCCGCCGCCGGAGGAGGCCGTCCGCGGCGGCGGGCCGCGCCACTCCAAGCGGCGCGACAGCGAGGCGATCAGCCACCACTACGACGTGGGAAACGACTTCTACGAGCGGGTCCTGGGGCCCTCCATGGTGTACTCCTGCGCCTACTGGACCGCGGAGGGCACCCTGGAGGACGCCCAGCGGGACAAGCTCGACCTGGTCTGCCGCAAACTCGCCCTGGAGCCGGGCCGGCGCCTCCTGGACGTCGGCTGCGGCTGGGGCTCCATGGCCCTGCACGCCGCCCGCGAGTACGGGGTGCGCGTCACCGGCATCACGCTCTCGCGCGAGCAGGCCGCGTACGCCCGCAAGCGGATCGCCGAGGAGGGCCTGACCGACCGGGTGGAGATCCGGGTGCAGGACTACCGGGACGTCAAGGACGGCCCGTACGACGCCATTTCCTCGATCGGCATGGCCGAGCACGTGGGCTCCGCCCGCTACCGCGAGTACGCCGGGATACTGCACGCCCTGCTGGCCCCCGGCGGCCGGCTGCTCAACCACCAGATCGGCCGGCCCCCCGAGCAGGACGAGCAGGCGTACGAGATCGACGAGTTCATCGACGCGTACGTGTTCCCGGACGGGGAGCTCTCCCCGATCGGCACCACCGTCGGCGAGCTGGAGCGGGCCGGCTTCGAGGTCCGCGACGTGGAGGCGCTGCGCGAGCACTACGCGCTGACCCTGCGGGCCTGGGTGGCGCGCCTGGAACGGCACTGGGACGAGGCCGTCCGGCTCACCTCGCCCGGCAGGGCCCGCGTGTGGCTGCTGTACATGGCGGCGTCCGCGCTGGGCTTCGAGCACGGCCGGCTGGGGGTCAACCAGGTGCTGGCGGTGCGCCCCGGGGGCGCGGGTGCCTCGGGGATGCCGCTGCGGACGCGCGTGTGGGGCACGGGCCCCGCGTAGCGCCGTACGGCCGCCGGGGACAGCGGCGGCCGGGCAACGGGAAGGGCCCCGGGGCGTGTTGCCCCGGGGCCCTTGCGTACGGCGTCCCGTGCGCGTCCCGCGCGGCGCGTACGCCCGTACCGCTACTCGGTCTTGATGGCGGTCAGCATGTTCAGCCGGGCGGCGCTGCGGGCCGGCCACATGGCGGCCAGGACGCCGACGACGGCGGCCAGCAGGAGGAAGACGCCGATCCGGTCGTAGGGCAGGACCAGTTCGTAGTTCGGCACCGCCTTGGACAGGGTGGAGCCGACAGCCCAGGCGAGGAAGAGGCCGATGCCGATGCCGAGGACCGCGCCGAAGAGCGAGATCACCACGGACTCCAGGCGGATCATGTTCTTCACCCGGGCCCGGTCGAGGCCGATCGCCCGCAGCATGCCGATCTCCTGGGTCCGCTCGAAGACGGACATCGCCAGGGTGTTGACCACGCCGAGCACGGAGATGATCAGCGCCATGCCGAGCAGGCCGTACATGATGTTGAGCATCGTGTTGATGATGCCGCCCATCTCGTTGCGCATGTCCTGCTGGGTGGCGACGGTCATCGCCGGGTTCTTGCCGAGGGCGTCGATGACGGCCTGCTGGCTCGCCGCGGACTGGCCGCCGGCGGTGTTGACGTAGACCTCGGGGATGTGCTGCTGGTCGGTGTGCGCCGCGAGGATCTTGTTGTCGAGGACGAAGGGGGACAGCAGCCCGTCGAGGTCCTCGTAGACGGCGCCGACCTTCAGGTTGGCCTTCTGGCCGTCCTCGAACTGTGCCTGGAGGGTGGAGCCGACGGTCAGGTCCTGCTTCTTCGCGGTCTTCTCGGCGACGGCGACCTCGCCCTTGCCGAGGCTGTCCAGGGAGCCGCTGAGGACCTTGATGTTCAGGACCTGGCCGATGGCGGCCGGGTTGACGCCGGACGCGGCGCGGAAGGTGTCGCCGGTCTTGAAGTAGCCGGCGGCCTGCGGGGAGACCGCCTTGACGCCGGGGGCCTTGGCCAGGGCGTCGACGACCGACTTGTCGAGGCCGCCGATGCCGCCGGACATGGTGACCTTGTAGTCGGCCTTGAGCTTGTCGGTGCTCATCCGGTCGATGGCCTTGCCCATGGTGACGCCGAGCACGGACATGGTGGTGACGAGGGTGAGGCCGATCGCCAGGGAGGCGGCGGTGACGGCGGTGCGGCGCGGGTTGCGCACGGCGTTCTGGGCGGCCAGCTTGCCGGGGACGCCGAAGACCTTCTGCAGGGCCGGGCGGACGGCCGCGATGACCGGCCGGGAGAGCAGCGGGAGCAGCACGATCATGCCGATGAGCAGGAAGGCCGCGCCGCCGCCGATGACCATGCGGCCGTCGCCGCCCATCGAGACGCCGAGGAAGACGACGCCGACGCCCGCGAGGCTGATCACGGAGCCGATGACGTTGCGGACCACGAGGGACTTGGCGGAGGCCGGCAGGTGGGCGCTGCCCATGGCGGCGACCGGGGCGATCCGGCCGGTGCGCCAGGCGGGCAGCAGGGCGGCGGCGGTGGTGACGAGGACGCCGATGACCAGGGCGGCGATGACCGTGCCCGGGGCGATGACCAGGTCCCCGGCGGGGATCTTGGCGCCGATGGTGTCCATCAGGGAGCGCATGCCGGCCGCCAGTCCGACGCCGGCGGCCAGGCCGATGGCGGCCGAGAGGGCGCCGACGACGAGGGCCTCGGCGAGCACCGAGCGCATGACCTGGCCGCGGTTGGCGCCGACGGCGCGCAGCAGGGCCAGCTCCTTGGTGCGCTGGGCGACCAGCATGGTGAAGGTGTTGTAGATCAGGAAGATGCCGACGAAGAGGGAGATGCCGGCGAAGGCGAGCAGCATGTTGCTCATGCTGCTCATCCCCTTCTCGATGTCCTTGGCCTGCTGGGCGGCGAGCGCGGCGCCGGTCTGGGCCTTGGTGGTCTTGCCGTCGACGAGCGGCTTGATGTCGGCGAGCAGCTGGTCGGCGGAGGCGTCGGGGGCGGCGGCGACGGAGAGCTCGTCGTAGAAGCCGGGCTGGAGGTAGAGCTCCTGGGCGACCTTGGTGTCGAAGAGGACCAGGCTGCCGCCGGCGTTGACGGCGCCGTCCTCGGTGGTGAAGACGCCGGTGAGGGTGAACTCGCGGACCGGTCCGTTGGTGGCGACGCGGACCTTGTCGCCGGTCTTGTAGCCGCCCTTGGCCGCGGTCTCCTTGTCGAGGGCGACCTGGTCGTCCTTGACCGGGCCGGTGCCGTCGGTGAACGTGTAGCGGGGGTCCTTGCCGTCCTTGACGGGGGCGTAATTGGAGCCCTTGTTGGCCCAGCCGGTGCCGATCAGCTTGCCGTTCTCGTCGCCGACGCCGGCGAAGCCGGAGACGCGGCCGGAGACCGAGCCGACGCCCTTGACGGCCCTGACCTTGTCCAGGGTCTGCTGGCTGATGCCGGGGTCGCCCTCCTTCTGGCCGTCCTCGGAGCGGGCCTGCCCGTACGAGGTGACGGAGACGGCGACGCCGCGGTAGCTCTTGGCGGACTGGCCGGACAGGGACTTGCCGAGGGTGTCGGTGAAGACGAGGGTGCCGGAGACGAAGGCTACGCCGAGGGTGACGGCGAGCACCGTCATCAGCAGCCTCGCCTTGTGCGCGAGCACGTTGCGCAGGGCGGTACGGAACATGGGGATCTCAGTCCTGGGGCTGGAGGTCTGTGAGGAGGGCTGCGGGGGCTCCGCGGAGCGGGGCGGTCACGCTCCGGGTCAGCTGGTGCGGCCCTTGGCGTCGAAGGCCTTCATCCGGTCGAGCACGCCGTCGGCGGTGGGCGCGTACATCTCGTCGACGATGCGGCCGTCGGCGAGGAAGATGACGCGGTCGGCGTAGGAGGCGGCGACGGCGTCGTGGGTGACCATCACGACGGTCTGGCCGAGCTCGCGGACCGAGTTGCGCAGGAAGCCGAGGACCTCGGCGCCGGAGCGGGAGTCGAGGTTTCCGGTCGGCTCGTCACCGAAGATGATCTCGGGGCGGGCGGCGAGGGCGCGGGCGACGGCGACGCGCTGCTGCTGGCCGCCGGAGAGCTGGGTGGGGCGGTGGGAGAGGCGGCCGGAGAGGCCGACCATGTCCACCACGGTGTCCAGCCACTGCTTGTCGGGCTTGCGGCCGGCGATGTCCATGGGGAGGGTGATGTTCTCCAGGGCGGTCAGGGTCGGCAGCAGGTTGAAGGCCTGGAAGATGAAGCCGATCTTGTCGCGGCGCAGCTGGGTCAGCTGCTTGTCCTTGAGGGAGCCGAGCTCGGTGTCGCCGATGCGGACGGAGCCGGAGGAGAAGGTGTCCAGGCCGGCGACGCAGTGCATCAGGGTGGACTTGCCGGAGCCGGAGGGGCCCATGATCGCGGTGAACTGGCCCTGGGCGAAGTCGACGGAGACGTTGTCCAGCGCGACCACCTGGGTCTCGCCCTGGCCGTACACCTTGGAGAGCTGCGTGGCGCGGGCCGCCACGGCCTGTGCGGTGTGCTGCCGGGCGTAGTTCATGGCGGTCACGTGGGTGCTCCTGTCGAACGGTTCTGCGGTGGGGCGGGACCGTTCCATCCTCACCGGGGGCACCCCCGCCGGGGATCAGCCGAGGTGCCCGTTCGACGGCCCACTGGAGTCTGACCGCGGGCGGCGCCGTCTCCTCCTCTGGTATGACGGGGACGCCGTCGAGGGGGACGGTGCGGCGGTCCACGCGGGTCCGGCGCGGGGGGTGGCCCGGGGTGGCGCGGAGGCAGCGGAATCAGGTCAATCCCGGGGCGGGGCGGCGCATCCTCCGGAAGGGGGCCGACCGCGACTTATCGGGTCTGACGGCCACTCAATCGCCAATAAAATCAGACAACATCGGATAGAGAGCCCCCAGGTGGCAGGGGTGTTCCGGATAGGCTCATCACTGCGTTCAAGGCATTTTCCACGGGGCCCGCCGCGCCTTGCCCGGATGGTGGAATGGCAGACACGGCGAGCTTAAACCTCGCTGGCTCTCGGGCCGTGCCGGTTCAAGTCCGGCTCCGGGCACACATGCGGCTCTTCCGTTTATCGGCGGCGGTCCGCCGCGCCTTCTCCTAAGATCCTCCTCCAGCAGTAGGGTGCTTTTTTTGCGAGCGCATTACTCTTGACGCAAGGCCGCGCACGGTGGCCATGGAGGAGTGAGATGAGGAGCAGTAACCCGGTCTTCTCGCGACGGGGGTTCAGCCGCGACAACGGCGGCTACGCGGGCTTCGAGGCGCAGCACGCGCAGGCCGGGACCGCGACCAACCCGTACGCGACGAATCCTTACGCCACCGACCCGACCACCGGCATGCCGGCGGCCCCGGTCCGCGGCAGCGCGATGACCATCGACGACGTCGTGACCCGTACGGCCATGACGCTCGGCACCCTGATCGTCACCGCGACCCTCGCGTGGATCGCCCTTCCCGTCGACCCGGCCAACGTGAGCAAGTCGTACGGCGTCGCCGTCGGCTCGGCGCTCGTCGCGTTCGTGCTGGCCATGGTCCAGAGCTTCAAGCGCAAGCCGACGCCCGCGCTGATCATCGGCTACGCGGCGTTCGAGGGCGTGTTCCTCGGCGTGATCTCCATGGTCGCCAGCACCTACATCAGCCCCGGCGTGGTCGTCCAGGCCGTGCTCGGCACGATGTGCGTCTTCGCGGCGGTGCTCGTCGCCTACAAGATGCGCTGGATCCGCGTCACCCGCCGCTTCACGGGCTTCGTGATGGCCGCGGCCCTCGGCTTCGTCCTGCTCATGCTGGCGAACTCGCTGTTCATGCTGTTCGGCGGCGGTGACGGCCTCGGCTTCCGCAGCGGTCCGCTCGGCATCGTCTTCGGCATCGTGGGCGTCGTCCTCGGCGCCTGCTTCCTCGCCATGGACTTCAAGCAGGTCGAGGACGGCGTGACGTACGGCGCCCCGCGCGAGGAGGCCTGGCTGGCGGCCTTCGGCCTCACGCTGACCCTGGTGTGGATCTACCTGGAGCTGCTGCGCCTGTTCCAGATCCTCTCCGGCGACGACTAGTCGTACCGGCAGCAGCGAAAGGGGAAGGCCCCGCGAGCGGTCCGCTCGCGGGGCCTTCCCGCGTCCGGGGTTCCATCGGCTCCGGTGGGCCCGTGAGGGGGTGGACGGTGCTCGCCGGTGCGGTCAGCCGAACCTGCGGGCGGCTCTGCGCAGGCCGTACTCGTGGATGATCGCCTTGGCCTGGCCGTACGACAGCTCGTGCGCGCCGAGCAGCCAGCTGACCTTCTCCTCGAACCGGACGAGGGAGGGGCCTTCGTCCACGGTGCGGAGCCAGTCGGAGATCTCACGACCGGTGGTCTGGGGGATTCTTTCGATCATGTTGCGGTGGGTCTTCTCGGAGAACTCTACGGACATGGGCGCCTCCGGGGGGTGTCGCCGTGCTGTTCTCTTCACGTCACCGTGCCGCAGAGTTCGCCTGTTGGCAATGGTGCCGGTACGGCGCGTAAGGTCGCCCGGGTGCTCGATACCTCAGCCCTGAACGCCGCCGTGGAACGCTTCGCCGACCGGCTGCGCGCCGCCCCGCAGAGCCGGCTCCAGCGGGGTGCGGCCGCGGAGGGCCTGGAGCTGGCCCGTGAGCTCGCGCGGCGCGCCCAGCGGCTGGAGGACCCCGAGGGGGCGGCTCCGGCGCGCGTGATGCCCGACGCGGGCCCCTTCACCGTGGGGGACCAGGTGGCGGTGGCCGGCCTCGACCTCGCCGAGGCGCTGCGCGCGGCCGACCCCGCGGCGGGCCCGGACGGCGCGAAGGCCCCGTCCGAGATGCTGGACGAGGCCGTGGCGCTGGTGGAGCGGGCGGAAGTCAGAGCGATGCGATGACCCGGTCCGCGAGGATGTAGACGTTGCTGTCGGGGTCCTCGCCGTCACCGCAGGAGAAGGTCAGCGCGTAGGCGCCGGAGATGCCGGAGCCGCCCAGCAGGACCGGTGCGGTGCCCGAGCGCAGGGCCTCGGCGAGGCGCTCCGCGGTCTCCCGGTGGCCCGGGGTCATGCAGAGCGTGGTGCCGTCGGTGAACACGTACACGTCCAGGGTGCCCAGGGGGCCCGGGCGGACGTCCGCGAGGGCCGTACGGGCCTCCGCGAGCTCCTCCAGGCGGCTGACGGTGCGCTCGTGGTCGGCGCCGGGGTTCGGCTGGACCGGGACGAAGTCGGGGTGCGAGGGGTGGCGGCGGCGGGCCGCGGCCAGCTCGGCGGAATCCTCGGGGTACTCGTCGGCGAGGTCGTCGCCCAGGACGGGCTCGAGGCCGACCATGTCCGCCTGCCGGGGCAGGAAGACCGGGCCGTCCTCGCCGAGGCCGGGCAGGCCGCCCAGCAGCGAGGGGGCGTCGGCCGCGTCACGTGCCTCCTGCGCGGCCCAGAAGGCCCGCGCCTCGGCCAGCTCGCGCTCGCGCTCCTCGGCCAGGGCCTCGGCGACGGCGGCTCGTATCTCGGCGGCGGGGGACTGCACCGCGGCGCGGGCGTGCGGGACGGTCGCGGCGCGCGGGTGGGCCGGCACCGCAAGCTCACCGCGCAGGGCGGTGACCTGCTTGCGCAGTCCGTGGACGGCGTGCAGCGCAGCAGCGCCCACGGCCGTGGCAGCGGCCGTGGTCAGCAGCAGGGCAAGAGACATGGCGCTCACTGACTAACTCCTGGTTGATTCGATCCCCCGACTTCCTACATCAGCTTGTCCTGTGCTGTGAATGGCGTGCAGTGCATTACGTCATGAAATGGACAGGTCTTTCGTCCTTGCGGACCAAGGGGGATGGCTCCTGACCTGGGCAAATGCCGATCCCCCAGGACAAAGGTCACATCCTGGGGGAGATTCGGTCACAGCTCGGCCGCGACGGGGTTGGATCTGCCGTCAGTAGAGCGCACTGACCTGGAGGATCCCTTGCGGGGCCTGGGGGCCCCGCTCGATCCGGTGACCGCCGGGGCCGCCGGGGACTACGACAGTCGCTCGATCACCATGGCCATGCCCTGGCCGCCGCCGACGCACATCGTCTCCAGGCCGAACTGCTTGTCGTGGAACTGGAGGCTGTTGATCAGGGTGCCGGTGATGCGGGCACCGGTCATCCCGAACGGGTGACCGACGGCGATGGCCCCGCCGTTGACGTTCAGCTTGTCGAGCGGGATCTCCAGGTCGCGGTAGGACGGGATGACCTGGGCCGCGAAGGCCTCGTTGATCTCGAAGAGGTCGATGTCGCCGACGGTCAGCCCGGCCCGCTTCAGGGCCTGCTTGGACGCCTCGACCGGGCCCAGGCCCATGATCTCGGGGGACAGGGCGGTGACGCCGGTGGAGACGATCCGGGCCAGCGGGGTCAGGCCCAGCTCCCGCGCCTTCGTGTCGCTCATGATGACGAGCGCGGCGGCGCCGTCGTTGAGCGGGCAGCAGTTGCCGGCCGTGACCAGGCCGTCGGGGCGGAAGACGGGCTTGAGGCCCTCCACGCCCTCCAGCGTGACGCCGGCGCGCGGGCCGTCGTCCTTGCTGACGACGGTGCCGTCCGGGGTCGTGACGGGGGTGATCTCGCGGGCCCAGAAGCCGTTCTTGATGGCTTCCTCGGCGAGGTTCTGCGACCGCACGCCGAACTCGTCCATGTCCCGGCGGGTCACGCCCTTGAGACGGGCCAGGTTCTCGGCGGTCTGCCCCATGGAGATGTACGCGTCGGGGATCAGGCCGTCCTCGCGCGGGTCGTGCCAGCTGCTGCCCTCGCTCTGCGCGACGGCGGCGGTACGGGCCTCGGCGTCGGCGAAGAGCGGGTTGTGGGTATCCGGCAGGCCGTCGGAGGAGCCCTTCGCGAACCGGGAGACCGTCTCGACGCCGGCGGAGATGAAGACGTCGCCCTCGCCCGCCTTGATGGCGTGCAGCGCCATGCGGGAGGTCTGGAGGGAGGAGGAACAGTAGCGCGTGATCGTGGTGCCGGGCAGGTAGTCCATGCCCATCTGCACGGCGACGATACGGGCGAGGTTGTGGCCCTGCTCGCCGCCGGGGAGGCCGCAGCCGAGCATCAGGTCGTCGATCTGGCGCGGGTCCAGCTCGGGGACCTTCGCGAGGGCGGCCTGGATGATCGTGGCGGTGAGGTCGTCCGGGCGCACGTCCTTGAGCGAACCCTTGCCGGCGCGCCCGATGGGGGAGCGGGCGGTGGAAACGATGACGGCTTCGGGCATCGGGGCTCCAAGGGGGTGTGCGTCGTTGCGGGACCGCAAGCGAAGTTACCGCCCCGTACGGTCGGGGTCACCGCCCTCGGCGTGTGACGCCGGTCGCCTTTTTCACGCGCCGCTCGCACGGCTCGGCCGCAGGCGGCCTCCCCGGCTTCGCGCCGCCGCGCCGGACTCCGTCCGGCGGCCCGCTGGGCGGGGTCGGTTCGGGTGGCGGGTGCCGGTGGGTCGGGTGCGGGTCGTTGGCCGTTGCGCGGGGCTGGGTCCCCTACCCGCCCTTCCACCGTTCCCAGGGGCTCCGCCCCTGACCCCGTACGGGCGCTGCGCGCCCGTCGCCTCAAACGCCGGCGGGGCTATCCATAGCCCCGCCGGCGTTTGAGGCGCGGGGGTCTGGGGGCGGAGCCCCCAGGAGGGGTCCGGGCGCAGCCCGGGGAACGGGCGAAGGGCGGGTAGGGGACGGCCCCGCGCAGCGGGACACCGCCGGCAGCGGCCCTCGTCCGGCGGCAGGGCCCCGCTCAAGGGCCGGTCGGCCCCCGGAGGGGTTACGCGGGGTGGTCGTCCTGGACGGCGGGGGCCCCGGCGGTGGGGGCCGGCTGGGGGGACTCGGGTTCCGGGAGGCGCCGGCGGCGGCGGTGTTTCAGGAGGGCCCACGGCCCGCGGGCCGGGATGACCTCCGTGCCCGGCTCGCCCGCCGCCGCCGAGGCGGCCTTGGCCACCAGCAGCATGTCCTCGTCCCGCGACACGTCCAGCCGGTCCGACCCCGGCCACAGCCCCAGCGCCGCGCACAGCGTCGGCAGTATCGCCATCGCCGCCGTCGCGTACCCCTCCGCCGAGGGGTGGTACGAGTCCGGGCCGAACATCTCGCGGGGGTTCGCCGCGAACTCCGGGCCCAGCAGGTCCCCCATCGAGATCGTGCGCGCCCCCAGCGCGACCACCCCGATCGTCTGCGCCGCCGCCAGCTGCCGTGACACCCGGCGGGCCATCCACCGCAGCGGCTGGTACACCGGCTCGATCGTGCCCAGGTCGGGGCAGGTCCCGACCACCACCTCCGAGCCCGCGAGCCGCAGTCTTCGTACCGCTGAGGTCAGCAGCCGCACCGACTGCGTCAGCGGCATCCGCTTGGTGACGTCGTTCGCGCCGATGATGATCACGCACACGTCCGGCGCCGGGCCGCGCCCGTCCAGCAGCAGGCTCACCTGACGGTCCAGGTCGTCCGACATGGCCCCCGACAGGGCCACGTTCCGCAGCTCCACCGGCCGCTCGGCCACCGCCGCCAGGCCGGACGCCAGCAGCGCCGCCGGCGTCTGGCGGGCCCGGTGGACGCCCAGCCCGGCCGCCGTGGAGTCGCCGAGCATGCCCATCCGCAGCGGGCCCGGGCTCATCTCCGGCCCGTTGAACTCGCTCCCGTACAGGCCGTCCGCGCGCGGCGGATCACCCAGCCCGTTGCCCACCGTGCGCTTCGCGAACTGCACCTCCGCCAGCACCAGCCCGAACGCGGCGACCCCGACCAGCCCCAGACCGCCACCGCCGTACGCTGCCCCCGCCGCGATCCGGCGGGCCGTCCTCGCCCTGGACACCGTTGGAGCCACCTCCTGTGTCGTGTTGACCTACCTGCCCCGTACTGCCGGTCGGCCAATCCCTTTCCGCATACTCTGGCCGGACCTCCCGGAGAACCCGTGGAGTCCCCTTCTTGGAGAACATGGTGCAATTCCACGACTCGATGATCAGCCTCGTCGGCAACACCCCGCTGGTGAAGCTCAACCGCGTGACCGAAGGCCTGCAGGCCACCGTGCTGGCCAAGGTCGAGTACTTCAACCCCGGCGGTTCGGTCAAGGACCGCATCGCCGTCCGGATGATCGAGGCCGCCGAGCAGAGCGGTGCCCTCAAGCCCGGTGGCACCATCGTGGAGCCCACCAGCGGCAACACCGGCGTCGGACTCGCCATCGTGGCCCAGCAGAAGGGCTACAAGTGCATCTTCGTCTGCCCTGACAAGGTGTCCATGGACAAGATCAACGTGATGCGCGCGTACGGCGCGGAGGTCGTGGTCTGCCCCACCGCCGTCGACCCCGAGCACCCGGACTCTTACTACAACGTGTCCGACCGCCTCGCGCGCGAGCCCGGCGCCTGGAAGCCCGACCAGTACAGCAACCCGAACAACCCCCGTTCGCACTACGAGACCACCGGTCCCGAACTGTGGGAGCAGACCGAGGGGAAGATCACGCACTTCGTGGCCGGCGTCGGCACGGGCGGCACGATCTCCGGCACCGGCAACTACCTCAAGGAGGTCAGCGGCGGGAAGGTCAAGGTCATCGGCGCGGACCCGGAGGGCTCCGTCTACTCCGGCGGCAGCGGCCGTCCGTACCTCGTCGAGGGCGTCGGCGAGGACTTCTGGCCGACGGCCTACGACCCGAACGTCACCGACGAGATCATCGCGGTGTCCGACAAGGACTCCTTCCAGATGACCCGCCGCCTGGCGAAGGAGGAGGGCCTGCTGGTCGGCGGCTCCTGCGGCATGGCGGTCGTCGCCGCGCTGCGCGCCGCCGAGGGCCTGGGCCCGGACGACGTGGTCGTCGTCCTGCTGCCGGACAGCGGCCGCGGCTACCTCAGCAAGATCTTCTCGGACGAGTGGATGGCCGGGCACGGCTTCCTGGAGGAGGCCGGTCCCGCCGCGCGCATCGGCGACGTCCTCGCGGACAAGGAGGGCGGCATCCCGTCGCTCGTCCACATGCACCCCGAGGAGACCGTCGGCCAGGCCATCGAGGTGCTGCGCGAGTACGGCGTCTCGCAGATGCCGATCGTCAAGCCGGGTGCGGGCCACCCCGACGTGATGGCCGCCGAGGTCATCGGCTCGGTCGTGGAGAAGGAGCTCCTCGCGGCGCTGTTCGCGCAGCGGGCCTCGCTCGGCGACCCGCTGGAGAAGCACATGAGCGCCCCGCTGCCGCAGGTCGGCTCCGGTGAGCCGGTGTCCGAGCTGATGGCGGTGCTCGGCGAGGCCGACGCGGCGATCGTGCTGGTCGAGGGCAAGCCCACCGGCGTGGTGAGCCGTCAGGACCTGCTGGCGTTCCTGGCCAAGACGGCCAAGTAGGAACCGGGCGGGGGTCCCCGCGTACGCGGTCGGGGAGGCGGCGGGCCACGGGGCCGCCGCCTCCCCGCGGTCGCGCAGAAGGCGGGGACCGCCGCACCCCCGGCGGACCGGGGGGCGGGACGACGGCGGTCCCCGCCCGGGACACGGGCCGGGTCAGGGCCGTCCGCGTCCGTGGCGCCGGCGCGTTCCGGGAGCCGCTCCGGAGGCGCGCGGGCGCCGTGCGAGGTGCCGGCCGGGTGCGCTGCCTTCCCGGTCTCCCGGGCTCCCCTGCCGACGGACACCACTGTGGCGCAGCCGTGTTAAGCGGGTGCTGCCGTCACGTGTCGCCCCCGTACCGTTTGCGCGAAGGGCGCGTCGGCGGGCCGGCCGTCACCTTTCAGGCGCGCGGGTCGCGGCCGGGGCGGCGCAGGCGGCCGGCGTGGGCGAGGTTGACGCCCACGATGCCCGCCCAGGTGGCCACCAGGCCGCCGATGCCCTGGGTGACGCCGATGGCCGACAGCGGGACCGCCAGCACCAGCGTGACGATCGCGAAGCCGAAGCGCTCCCCGAAGGCGCTCACCGATCCGGCGGGGCCCTGCCCGGCCGTCCCGCCGCGCACCTGGAGCAGCCGCTCCTCGGCGAGGCGGCGCCGGACCTGGGTGTCGACCTTGTCCACGAAGGAGTCCACGAGCGCGGCCTCGTACTCGGGCCCGAGCTCCCGCCGGGCCTCCAGCGTCGCGGCGAGTTCCTTCTTGAGCTCTGTCATGCCGCCACCGTAGGAAGGGCCGCCGCGGCCCGCACTGGGGGTAGCCCCCGTATCCGGATCGCGGGCACCGGCTTGCCCAGCTGCATAGACACATGCAGAGTGCAGGGTGACTGAATATCTCACCGGGGACGGGACGGAGGGGGCGGCGATGAACGACAGCCCGGCCGCACGGCTGCAACGGCTGTTCGAGGGACACCGGCTGACGCCGACCCAGCGGCGCATCGCGCACTGCATGGTGCGCGGCGCGGCGGAGGTGCCCTTCCTGTCGAGCGTGGAACTCGCCGAGCTGGCCGGGGTGAGCCAGCCCTCGGTGACCCGGTTCGCCGTGGCCCTCGGTTTCGACGGGTACCCGGCGCTGCGCCGGCACCTGCGCGAGGTCGCGCCCGCCGGGCGTCCCGAGCCGGCGCGCGAGGGCGAGTACAACGAGTACCAGCAGGCCGTGCAGGGCGAGATCGAGAACCTCCAGCGGCTCTCGGCGATGCTCGCGGACCCGGCCCCGGTCGAGGAGGCGGGCCGGGTGCTCGCGGCCTCGGCGCCGCTGCCGGTGCTCGGGCTGCGGGCGGCGTCCTCGCAGGCGCGCGGGTTCGCGTACTTCGCGGCCAAGGTGCACCCGGACGTACGCCTCCTCGACGAGGGCGGCTCCATGCTCGCCGACCGGATCGACGCGGCCGCCGCGGCCGGGGCCTCGGCGCTGCTGTGCTTCGCGCTGCCGCGGCACCCGCGCGAGGTGGTGGAGGCCCTGGAGCACGCGCGGGCGGCGGGGCTGACGGCGGTGACGGTCGCCGACTCGGCCTTCGCGCCCGTCGCCCGGCACTCGGACCTGCTGATCCCGGCACCGGTCGGCACCGGGCTGGCCTTCGACACGGCGTGCGCGCCGATGCTGCTGGGGCGGGTGCTGCTGGAGGCGATGGCGGACGCCCTTCCGGACGCGCAGGCGCGGCTGGAGGACTTCGACGCGCGGGCCGCTGCGCGGGGGCTGTTCGTGGAGTAGGCCGTGGCCCTCCCGGGCGGCTGGGCGGGGCGGGGGCCGCTGCGCGGGCCCGGGGTCCCCTACCCACCCTTCGCCCGTTCCCCGGGGCTCCGCCTCGGCCCCCGTCCCCGGGGGCGCCGCCCCGGGCCCCCGCGTCCCGGACGCCGTCGGGCCGGGTTCCTACAGCAGGGCGTCGGCGTGGTCTCCGCCCGCCTCCGCGACGATCTCGGACGGGGACTGGGCCCGGCGGGCCAGGGTGAAGCGGAGGCCGCCGCCCGGGCCGTCGGTCGTGAAGCCGTGGACCGCCGGGCGGGGGAGGCTGTTGTAGCCGTAGTGGGCCGTGAAGGCGTACGCGCCCGTGTCCGGGACGGCGATCACGTCGCCCGGGAAGAGTTCCGGCAGCTCCCGGGCGGCGGCCAGCAGGTCCCCCGCGAAGCAGGCCGGGCCCGCGACGTCCTGGGTGAGCGGCGGCCCGGTCCTGGGGGCGCCCTGGGCGTCGTACGCCAGGATCCGCAGCGGCCAGGCGGCCGGGGCGTACACGGTGCGGGTGGCCAGCTGGACGCCCGCGTGGGTCAGGGCGATGCGGCGGCCGCCGGTGGTCTTCGTGTACTCGACCCGCGCCAGCACCAGCCCGTGCTTGGCCAGCAGCGACCGCCCGAACTCGGTGACCAGCCCGTACGAGCCGTCGAAGAGCGCCGGGACGGCGGCGCGCAGGGCTGCCACGTACTCCGCGTACGAGGGCGCGTGCGCGTCCGAGGTGAAGTCCACCGGCAGCCCGCCGCCGATGTCGAGGGTGTCGACGCGGCGCTCCCCGGCCGCCGCGTTGATCTCCCCGGCCAGCCCGTGCAGCTCCCGCACCCCCTCGGCGATCAGCTCCAGCGGTACGCCCTGCGAGCCCGAGTGGATGTGCAGGCGGGTCAGCCACGGCCGCTCCGCGTAGGCCCGTACGAGCCGCTCGCGCGCCCCCGGATCGCGCAGCGCGAAGCCGAACTTGGAGGTGGCGGTGGCCGTGGACAGGGCGCCGATGGACCCGGCGCCGGTCTGCGGGTTGATCCGCAGCCCGACGGGGGAGCGGGTGGGGGCCGCCGCCACCAGGGCGTCGAGGCGTTCCAGCTCCTGGTGGTTGTCGGCGTTGACGGCGATCCCCAGGGCCAGCGCCCCGCGCAGCTCGGCCGCCGTCTTCGCGGGGGAGTCCAGCACCGTCCGCTCCGCCGGGACCCCGGCCGCCCGCACCAGCGCCAGCTCGCCGGGGCTGGCCGCCTCGCAGCCCAGCCCGCAGCCGTCGAGCAGCCGCAGCACGGGCACCAGCGGGGCGGCCTTCACGGCGAAGGTGTGCAGGACGGGCGTCCCGGGAGCCACCGCGGCCGCGAAGGCCTCCGTCAGGGCGGCGGCGGAGGCGCGGATACCGGCCACGTCGAGCAGGCAGACCACCGGCTCGCGGTCCAGCAGCCCCTGCTCCACGGCGGCCCGTACGGCCCGGTCGCGGCGCTGCGCGGCGCCCTGCGCGTGCGTGTCTGCGGCCATGGCGCCATCCCATCATCAGGCCGACCCGCCCGCAGCTGTTGACTGGAACTATTCATGCGGCGAGGATGTGAATGGATTGACCAACATCGGAGGAGGCACCAGCCATGTCAGGACCCCGCCCCGTACGGGCCGCGCGAGGCACCGAGCTCAGCACCCTGGGATGGCAGCAGGAGGCCGCCCTCCGGATGCTGCAGAACAACCTCGACCCCGAGGTCGCGGAACACCCCGACAAGCTCGTCGTCTACGGCGGCACCGGCAAGGCCGCCCGCGACTGGCGCTCCTTCGACGCCATGGTCCGCACCCTGCGCACCCTCAAGCAGGACGAGACCATGCTGGTCCAGTCCGGCCGCCCGGTCGGCGTGATGCAGACCCACGAATGGGCGCCGCGCGTCCTGCTCGCCAACTCCAACCTGGTCGGCGACTGGGCCAACTGGGAGGAGTTCCGCCGCCTGGAGCACCTCGGCCTGACCATGTACGGCCAGATGACCGCCGGCTCCTGGATCTACATCGGCACCCAGGGCATCCTCCAGGGCACGTACGAGACCTTCGCGGCCGTCGCCGCCAAGAAGTTCGGCGGCACCCTCGCCGGCACCATCACCCTCACCGCCGGCCTCGGCGGCATGGGCGGCGCCCAGCCGCTGGCCGTGACGATGAACGACGGCGTCGCGATCTGCATCGACGTCGACCCGCGCGCCATCGAGCGCCGCATCGAGCACCGCTACCTGGACGTGAAGGCCGACAGCCTCGCCCACGCCCTCCAGCTGGCCACCGAGGCCCGCGACGCCCGCCGCCCGCTGTCCATCGGCCTCCTCGGCAACGCCGCCGAGCTGCTCCCGCAGATGCTGGCCGAGGGCGCGCCGATCGACATCGTCACCGACCAGACGAGCGCCCACGACCCGCTGTCCTACCTGCCGGTCGGCGTCGACTTCGAGGACATGGCCGACGCCGCCGCCAAGGACCCGGCCGGCTTCACCACCCGCGCCCGCGAGTCCATGGCCCGGCACGTCGAGGCCATGGTCGGCTTCATGGACGCCGGCGCCGAGGTCTTCGACTACGGCAACTCCATCCGCGGCGAGGCCCAGCTGGCCGGCTACGACCGCGCCTTCGCCTTCCCTGGTTTCGTCCCCGCCTACATCCGCCCCCTCTTCTGCGAGGGCAAGGGCCCCTTCCGCTGGGCCGCCCTGTCCGGCGAGGCCTCGGACATCGCCAAGACCGACAAGGCGATGCTGGAGCTCTTCCCGGAGAACGAGTCCCTGCACCGCTGGCTCAAGATGGCCGGCGAGCGCGTCCACTTCCAGGGCCTGCCGGCGCGCATCTGCTGGCTCGGCTACGGCGAGCGCGACCGGGCCGGCGAGCGCTTCAACGACATGGTCGCGAGCGGCGAGCTGGCCGCCCCGCTGGCCATCGGCCGCGACCACCTCGACTGCGGCTCCGTCGCCTCCCCGTACCGCGAGACCGAGGCCATGCTCGACGGCTCCGACGCCATCGCCGACTGGCCGCTGCTGAACGCCATGGTCAACGTGGCCTCCGGCGCCTCCTGGGTCTCCATCCACCACGGCGGCGGCGTCGGCATGGGCCGCTCCATCCACGCCGGCCAGGTCACCGTCGCCGACGGCACCCCGCTGGCCGGCGAGAAGATCCGCCGCGTCCTCACCAACGACCCCGGCATGGGCGTCATCCGCCACGTCGACGCCGGCTACGACATCGCCGAGGACGTCGCCGACGAGCGCGGCGTCCGCGTCCCGATGCGCGAGGGTGACTCCGCGTGACCGAGGGCTCCGCTCGAACCGGGGGCTCCGCCCCCGCCCCCCGGGGCTCCGCCCCGGGGGGCCCGGCCGCCGGGGCCGGGGGCTCCTTCCACGCCATGTGGGACGAGCTGCGGCCCATCGGCCGCGACAGCGGCAGCGGCGGGTACCGCAGGTACGCCTGGACCGGCGCCGACACCGACTGCCGGGCCTGGTTCCGGGGGCAGGCCGAGGCGCGCGGGCTCGCGTACGAGGTGGACCGCAACGGCAACCAGTGGGCCTGGCTCGGCGACCCCCTCGCGGGCGACGCCGTGGTCACCGGCTCCCACCTGGACTCCGTCCCCGACGGCGGGGCCTTCGACGGCCCCCTCGGCGTGGTCTCCTCCTTCGCCGCCCTCGACGAGCTCCGCGCCCGCGGCACCGCCCTCACCCGGCCCCTGGCCATCACCAACTTCGGTGACGAGGAGGGCGCCCGCTTCGGGCTGGCCTGCGTCGGCTCCCGGCTCGCCGCCGGACAGCTGACCAAGGAGAAGGCGTACGAACTGCGCGACGCCGACGGCGTCAGCCTGCCGCAGGCCATGGAGGCCGCCGGGTACGACCCCGGCTCCATCGGCGCCGACCCCGAACGCCTCTCCCGCATCGGCGCCTTCGTCGAACTCCACGTCGAACAGGGCCGCGCCCTCGACCTGTCCGGCGACCGCGTCGGCATCGCCTCCGCGATCTGGCCGCACGGCCGCTGGCGGTTCGACTTCCACGGCGAGGCCAACCACGCGGGCACCACCCGCCTCGTGGACCGCCGCGACCCGATGCTCACCTACGCGGAGACCGTCCTGGCCGCCCGCCGGGAGGCGGCCCTCGCCGGCGCCGTCGCCACCTTCGGCAAGATCTCCGTCGAGCCGAACGGCGTCAACGCCATCCCCTCGCTCGTCCGGGGCTGGCTCGACTCCCGCGCCGCCGACCAGGCCACCCTCGACACGGTCGTCACGGCCGTCGAGAAGGCCGCCCGCGAGCACGCCGACCGCGACGGCATCGACCTGAACGTCGTACGGGAGTCCTTCACCCCCGTCGTCGAGTTCGAGCACGCCCTGCGCGACGAGCTCAACCGGATCCTCGGCGGATCCGTCCCCGTCCTCGGCACGGGCGCGGGACACGACGCCGGGATCCTCTCCGCGTCCGTCCCGACCGCGATGCTGTTCGTACGCAACCCCACCGGCGTCTCCCACTCGCCGCGGGAGTTCGCGGCCGAGGACGACTGCGTCGCCGGAGTCCTCGCACTCGCCGACGTACTGGAAGGCCTGGCATGCCGCTGAAGACGTACTGGCTGGAGCACGCCTGGCTCGGCGCAGCCGTCGAGCCGGGCGTCACCCTGGAGGTCTCCGCCGACGGGCGCATCGCCGCCCTGCGCACCGGGACCGACACCCCGCCCCCCGGCGCGGAGGTCCTGCGCGGCCTGACCCTCCCGGGCCTCGCCAACGCCCACAGCCACGCCTTCCACCGGGCACTGCGCTCCGCCGTGCAGGTCGGCTCGGGCACCTTCTGGACCTGGCGCGACGTCATGTACAAGGTCGCCCAGAACCTCACCCCCGAGAGCTACCACGACCTGGCCCGCGCCGTGTACGCGGAGATGGCCCTGGCCGGCATCACCAACGTCGGCGAGTTCCACTACGTCCACCACGCGCCGGGCGGCACCCCGTACGCCGACCCCAACGCCATGGGCGAGGCCCTCATCGAGGCCGCCGCCGCGGCGGGCATCCGCATCACCCTCCTCGACACCGCGTACCTCTCCTCCGGCTTCGGCGAGGCCCCGAACGAGCACCAGAAGCGGTTCTCCGACGGCACCGCCGACGCCTGGGCCGAACGGGTCTCCGCCCTCAAGCCCCGCGAACACGCGCTGATCGGCGCGGCGGTCCACTCCGTACGGGCCGTCCCGGCCGGACAGCTCGCCACGGTCGCCGGCTGGGCGCAGGACCGGCGGGCCCCGCTGCACGTCCACCTGTCCGAGCAGACCGCGGAGAACGACGCCTGCCAGGCCGCCCACGGGCGCACGCCCACGCAGCTGCTCGCCGACCACGGCGTCCTCGGCCCGCGCACCACCGGCGTGCACAACACGCACCTGACGGACGCGGACATCGCCCTCCTCGGCGGGACCACGACCGGCACCTGCATGTGCCCCACCACCGAACGCGACCTCGCCGACGGCATCGGCCCGGCCGGCCTGCTCCAGCGGGCGGGCAGCCCGCTGTCGCTGGGCAGCGACAGCCACGCCGTGATCGACCTGCTGGAGGAGGCCCGCGCGATGGAGCTCAACGAGCGCCTCGCCAGCCGCACCCGGGGCCACTGGACGGCGAACGCCCTGCTCCGCGCCGCCACCGAGGACGGCCACGCCGCGCTCGGGCTCCCGGACGCGGGCCGCCTGGAGACGGGCGCCCTGGCCGACTTCACCACCGTCGCGCTGGACTCCGTACGCACCGCCGGCCCGCCGCCGCGGCTCGGCGCGGAGACGGCCGTCTTCGCGGCCTCGGCCGCCGACGTCCGCCACACGGTGGTCGCCGGCCGCCACGTGGTCCGCGACGGTCACCACACCCTGGTCGGGGACGTGGCCGGGGCCCTGGCCGCCGCCATCGCCGCCGTCCGCGACTGACGCCGGACCCCCCCCGAGAGGAACCCCGTGTCCACCACCCTGATCACCCGCATCGGCAGCCTCGTCACCAACGACCCCGCCCAGGGCGACGGCACCCCCCTCGGCCTGATCGAGGACGCCGCCCTCGTCATCGACGGCGACACCGTCGTCTGGACCGGCCCCGCCGCCTCGGCCCCCGCCGCCGACGCGTCCTTCGACGCGCAGGGCCGCGCCGTCATCCCCGGGTTCGTCGACTCGCACAGCCACCTCGTCTTCGCCGGCGACCGCACCGCCGAGTTCAACGCCCGGATGTCCGGCCGCAGCTACTCCGCCGGCGGCATCCGCACCACCGTCGCCGCCACCCGCGCCGCCACCGACGCGGAGCTGGAGGCCAACCTGCTGCGCCACCTCGACGAGGCCCGCCGCCAGGGCACCACCACCTTCGAGACCAAGTCCGGCTACGGCCTCACCGTCGCCGACGAGGCCCGCGCCCTGCGCATCGCCTCCCAGCACACCGAGGAGGTCACCTACCTCGGCGCGCACATCGTCTCCCCGGACTACGCCGACGACCCGGCCGGCTACGTCGGCCTCGTCACCGGCGAGATGCTGGCCGCCTGCGCCCCGTACGCCCGCTGGGTGGACGTCTTCTGCGAGAAGGGCGCCTTCGACGGCGACCAGGCCCGCGCGATCCTGACCGCCGGCGCCGCCGCCGGGCTGATCCCGCGCGTGCACGCCAACCAGCTCTCGTACGGGCCCGGCGTGCAGCTCGCCGTGGAGCTCGAGGCGGCCTCCGCCGACCACTGCACCCACCTCACCGACGCCGACGTGGACGCCCTCGCCCAGGCCGCCGGGACCACCGTCGCCACCCTGCTGCCCGGCGCCGAGTTCTCCACCCGCGCCCAGTGGCCCGACGCCCGCCGGCTGCTCGACGCGGGCGCCACGGTCGCCCTGTCCACCGACTGCAACCCCGGGTCCTCGTACACGAGTTCCATGCCGTTCTGCATCGCGCTCGCCGTCCGGGACATGGGCATGACCCCCGACGAGGCGCTGTGGGCCGCCACCGCCGGCGGGGCCCGCGCGCTGCGCCGGAACGACATCGGCCGGCTGGCGCCCGGCGCCCGCGCGGACCTGGCGCTCCTCGACGCCCCGAGCCACGTCCACCTCGCCTACCGCCCGGGCGTGCCGCTGGTCTCCGCCGTCTGGCAGCGGGGGGTCCGCGCCGCCTGAGCGGCGGCCGGAACGCCGGCCGCCGGACCGCCCGAAGTGCCGTTCGCCCTTTGTCTTCCCTCCGTGAGGTCCCGGGCGTACCTTGTGCCACCGATCTGATGTGTCGTCAGTAACTTGTGGCCCGAGGGGAAGACGAAGGTGTCCGACCGGAAACGCTCCACCGCACTCGCGCCGGCGCTCGCGCTCGCGCTCGCCGGGTCCGCGGTCCTGCTCGCCGCCCCCGCGGCCCACGCCGACGTGGTCGACGTCGAGTACAAGTGCCAGACCCCGATCGGGGACAAGTCGGCGGTCTCGCCCATCGACATCAAGGCCGTCAAGGAGGGCGACGGCTACAAGCTGACGATGTCCTTCCAGAAGGGCGTCTCCTCCAGCCCCATCGAGCTCGGCAAGGGCGCGATGAACCCCAGCGCCGTGATCATGACCGACGGCGCCGAGAAGGTCTCCGTGCCGGTCTCCGGCCCGCCCAACCCCGAGGCCGTGCCCGCCAACACCCCCATCAGGATCACCGACCTGTCGGGCACCTACACCCCGAAGAAGAGCGGCAAGGTCACCTTCACCGCGGGCGTCCTCACCATCAAGGCCATGGGGACCACCACCACCTGCAACCCGGGCAACAGCCCCAAGCCGTCCCTGGAGACGGACGTCACCGCCGCCGGCGGCGGCGCCCCGCAGACCGGCGGCGACGGCGGTGGCGGTGGCGGGGACACCCTCCCGCAGACCGGCCCCGCCGACTCCGCCCTCGCCCTCGGCACCCTCGGCGCCACCGTCCTCCTCTCCGGCGCCGCCGGGGTGCTCTGGCTGACCCGGCGCGGCCGGCAGCCCCAGCGCACCCGGCCCTGAACGGAGGCGCCCGCCCGTGCCCCCCATCCCCGCACGACGCGGCCGCAGGCTGCTCGCCGCCGCCCTCCTCGCCGCGGCCACCCTCCACGCCGCCCCGGCCGCGGCCGTGTCCGCCGGGCCCGCTACCGCCGCCGGGCCCGCCGCACCCGCTGAGCCTGCCGGGCCCGGCTGGACCGCCGCGCCCGCTACCGCCCGGCCCGGTGCGGCGCGGCCGTACTTCTACCTCGCGGGGCCCGCCGGCACCGTCCTGGAGGACCGCCTCGCCCTCGACAACCCCGGCGACCGCGAGTACACCGTCACCCTGCGCGGGGCCGACGCCGACAACGCCCCGGACGGCGCCCTCGCCGTGCGCCCCGCCGCGCCGGGGGCCTCCGGCGCGGGATCGTGGATCAGCTTCGGCGGCTCCGCCACCGTCAGGCTCCCGCCCCGGACCCGCGCGGTGGTCCCCTTCACCGTCACCGTGCCGGCCGCGGCCCCGCCCGGCGACCACCCCGCCGCCGTCGTCGCAGGCGGGCCCGGCCGGGAGACGGGCGTACGGATCCACCTGCGCGTCGATGGCCCGGCCGTGGCCGCCCTCACCGTCGAGGACGTCTCCGTACGCGGTCACGGCCCGGCCACCACGGTGGACTACACCCTGGTCAACCGGGGCAACGTGACCCTCACCCCCGCACTCGCCCTGCGCGCCGAGGCCGCCCTGCACGAGCCGGCCGGCCGGCCCGCCCGCGCCCTGCCCGTCGAGCTGCTGCCCGGCCGGCGGGCCCGGCTGAGCGAACCCTGGCCCGACGCGCCCGCCCTCGACCGGGTGGCCCTGACCCTCACCGCCACCGCCCCCGGCGCCGCCCCGGCCACCGCCGAGGCCGAAGCCTGGCTGGCCCCCGGCGGCGCCACCGGCCTGGCCGCCGGCGCCCTGCTCGCCCTCGCCGGGACCGCCCTGGCCGCGCTGCTCCTCGTACGGGCCCGGCGCACCCGGCGCACGGCGACGCGGGAGGCGCCGACCCAGGGGGACGCGGCGGCGGACGACCACGAGCCGACGGGACCGACCCTGCTGACCGAATTGACGGGAGCACCCAGGTGAGCCGCACGGCCGGCGCGAAGGCCGCATCCCCCCTCGGCGCGGCCCTGGCGGCGCTCGCCCTCGCCCTGCTGCCGCTGCTCGCGGCGGGCGCCCCGGCCGCCGCGGCCGAGGGCAAGCCCACCGCGGCGCTGTCCCTCCAGGAGGCGGCCAAGGGCACCGAGATCACGGTCACCGGCACCGGCTGGCGGCCGAAGACCCTGGTCATGCTGCTGGTCTGCGGCCAGAACATGATCGGCGGCACCAACAGCTGCGCCAACGCCGACGGCACGGCCGTCTCCGTCACCGACGACGGCCGTTTCACCGCCCGGCTGCCGGTCGCGGAGCCGCCCAAGCCCTGCCCGTGCGTGGTCAACGTGACCTCCGTCAACGGGGACCAGTCCACGGTGGCCGTGCCGGTCAGGATCACCGGCCATCCGGTGGCCGACCTGCCCGCCGAGTCCGGCACGGCCCGCCTCGCGATGCTGACGGGCGTGCGGCTGAGGGGCGAGGACGGGGTGCTGACCTGGTTCGGCGCGCCGCCCGGCCGCACGTTCACCGCCACCGTCGGCAACCTCGGCTCGGCCCCGGTCAAGGACCCCGTCTTCCAGCTCGGCACCGCGCGGGGGGTCTTCGCCCCGGTGTGGGAGGAGGCCCGCTGGAAGGGGACGATCCCGCCCGGCGGCAAGGCGGAGGTCGCGCTGGAGGTGGCCCTGCCGGCGGGCGCCCACGGCGACTACACCGTCTCCCTCAAGTACGGGGACACGGTCCTGGCCGCCCAGCCCTGGGGCGTGGACCGCCCGTACGGGGTGCTGCTCTTCTGGGGCCTGCTGCTGGTGGTCATCCCGACGGCGCTCTTCCGTGCGGGCATGGCCGTCGTCGACCGGGTCCGCCCCCGCGCGGGTACCCCCGGCCGCCACCGGGGCCCGAAGGCCGCCCCGGACCCGGCGGCGGTGACCGCCCGGCTGCCCCGGGTCACGGCCGCCGGGGCCGCCGGGGCTCGGCCGCCGGCGCTCCCCTGGTTCACCCCGCAGCCGGAACCGCGGGACGCGGGACCCCCACAGACATCCGCACCGTCCGATCACAGTCCGACGACGAAGGGACCATCGTGAAGACCCAACGGAGGGCGAGCGCGGCCTTGGTCGCGCTGCTGCTCAGCGGCGCGGGTGTCGCCGTGGCGGCTTCCCCCGCCCAGGCCGCCGAAGCCACGTTCAAGGTCAAGTGCGTGCCGCCGGCCGGCGGCGGCGACCCGGTGGAGGGCGAGACCACCGCCAAGATCACCGCACCGGCTGCGGCCAAGGTCGGCGACGAGGTCGACGTGTCGTGGGAGACGGTGAAGCCGGCCTCGAACAACACGGACCTGATGGTGATCCCGAAGGACTCGGTCCAGCCCACGGGCTGGCTCACCGTCGGCGGCGGGGGAGGGGAGGTCAAGGTCGTCGGGGAGAAGAAGAACCCGGAGATCCCGAAGAAGGCCCCCATGGTGATGTCCACCATGAAGGGCAAGCTGAAGCTGACCAAGGCCGGCAAGATCACCGTGACCCCCGGCAAGTACGAGGTCGCGGTGACCTTCTCCTTCGGCACCTTCGTCACCAAGTGCGCCCCGGTGGGCGAGGTGAAGGGCGGGGCGGTCATCGACGTGACGGACGGCGGCGGCACGGGCGGCACGACGACGGGCGGTACGACGACCGGCGGCACCACCACCGGCGGTACGACGACGGGCGGCACCACCACCGGCGGTACGACGACGGGCGGCACCACCACCGGCGGCGCGACCACGGGCGGCTCGGGCGGAGGCACCGGCGGCAGCGGCGGTCAGACCGACTTCCCGGGCAAGGCGGTCGAGGTGGCGTACGACTGCGGCGCGGTCGTCCCCGGCGGCATCAAGACCCCGGTCACCGTCAACGCCAGGAAGAACGCCGGCGGCGCCTTCGACCTCACCGTCAAGACCGCGAAGGGTGCCATGGCCGCCCCCATGGCCCTGCCCGCGGGGGCCCTCAAGCCCTCCATGGACATCAAGCTCGGCGGCGCCGACAGCGGCACGGTCAAGGTCACCGGCCCGGCCAACGCCGAGCCGATCCCGGACAAGGCACCGGTCAGCCTCAGCGACATGACGGGCACCTACAAGCCCGGCAAGTCGGGCAAGGTGACGCTGAGCCCCGACCAGCTGACGATCGACGTCACGATGGCCCCGGGCTCGACCCCGATCAACGTGCCCTGCAAGGCGACCGGCAGCGGTGTCTCCCTGGAGCTGGACACCACCGCCCAGCCGGGCGGCTCCGGCTCCACCTCCTCCGGCTCCGCGGCCTCCGGCAGCGCCGGCCCGGGCGGCCTCGCCGAGACCGGCGCCGACGACGACGGCGGCCTCAAGGCCCTCGGGCTGGTCGCGGGCACCGTGATCCTCCTCGGCGGCGCGGTCTTCACCTTCACCCCGTGGCGCCGCCTGCGCGGCACCCGCTGACGGACCCCGGAACGCGCAACGGCCCGGCACACCTTCCGGTGTGCCGGGCCGTTGCGCGTTCGTGCGGGGTGCGTCAGTGCACGTCGCCCATGAGGGCCTGGACCTTCTTGCGGTACGTGTAGACCGCGAAGCCGGCCAGGGCCGCGGCGGCGGCCTGGAAGCCGATCACCCACGTGCCGTTCAGGTCGACACCGGCGATGGAGAGCAGACTGGTGGTGCAGTCACCGGCGGTGACCGCGAGGAACCAGACGCCCATCATCTGGGAGGCGTACTTCTGCGGGGCCATCTTGGTGGTGACCGAGAGGCCGACCGGGGAGACGCACAGCTCACCGATGGTCTGGATCATGTAGATCGAGACGAGCCACATCGGGGAGACCTTGGTGTCGCCCGTCGCCATGCCCATCGGGACGATGAAGACGAAGAACGAGGCGCCGATCAGGACCAGGCCCATCGCGAACTTCACGATGGTGTTCGGCTCCTGGTTCTTGCGCGCCAGCCACAGCCACGCCCAGGCGAAGACCGGGGCCAGCGCCATCACGAACAGCGGGTTCAGCGACTGGTACCAGGTGGCCGAGAACTCGAAGCCGAAGACGGTGTCGGCGGTCTTGGAGTCGGCGAACAGGGACAGCGTGGAGCCACCCTGGTCGTAGATCATCCAGAAGACGGCGGCGGCGATGAAGAACCAGATGTAGGCCGTCATCTTCGACTGCTCGGCGCCAGAGAGGTCCTTGTCGCGCTTGATGCGGACCAGGACGGCGATCGGGATGAGCAGGCCGGCCAGCGTCAGCGGGACCAGGGCCCAGTTGAGCGTGTACATGCCCAGGGCGACGACGGCGCCGTAGAAGACGGCGACGGCCACGACGACCAGGGCGCCCTTGGTCAGGACGGCCTTGCGCTCTTCCGGCGTCAGCGGGTTCGGGACCTGGCTGCTCTTCGGGCTCAGGTTCTTGGTGCCGATCAGGAACTGGGCGAGGCCCAGGCCCATGCCGACGGCCGCGAGCGCGAAGCCGAGGTGCCAGTTGTGCTCCTTGCCGATCGTGCCGACGACGAAGGGAGCGACGAAGGCACCGAGGTTGATGCCGATGTAGAAGAGGGTGAAGCCACCGTCACGGCGCGGGTCGTCCGGACCGTCGTAGAGGTGGCCGACCATCGTGGAGATGTTGGCCTTCAGCAGACCGGAGCCCGCCGCGACCAGGATCAGACCGACGAAGAACATCGCCTGGCCGGGGAGCGCCAGGGAGAGGTGACCCGCCATGATGATGAAGCCGGCGATGGCGACCGTCTTGCGGGCGCCCCAGACGCGGTCACCGAACCAGCCGCCGGGCATGGCCATCAGGTAGACCATCGAGACGTACACGGAGTAGATGGCCGTGGTCGTCGCCGCGGTCATGGCCAGACCGCCGCCCTGGCTGCCCGTGGCGGCGTCGGCGCCGCCCGAGACCAGGTAGTAGACGAGAAGGGCCCGCATGCCGTAGTAGGAGAACCGCTCCCACATCTCGGTCATGAACAGAGTGGCCAGGCCACGGGGGTGGCCGAAGAAGGTCTTTTCGGGCGCCGGAGTCGCCGAGTCCTTCGTCAGGCTGGAAGCCATGGTCGATCCTTGCTTGCTCGGGACGCTTGGCTTCGTGAGCTGTTCAGCGCCCGGTGGGGGTTGGCCGGCACCGGCGACGGATGTCCCACCCCACGCCCTGGGGTCTCGTGTCCCGCTATGGCGGGGTGACGGGGCAGCCGTAACCGGGATCCACGCCCCGCGCGCCTCCTCGCGCGCCGGGCCCGGCCCATAGGTCATTCACTGTCATCTGGGCCGGAATGAACCGACCAGAGCAGAATTTGAGGTTCTTCGCGCGGATTTGAGCGCAAATATCCCCTCGGTAGTGCATCGGGCGTTCCGCCACCATACGACAGGGCACCGATGCATATGGAAGGGCTTGAGAGATGGATCACAGGCATTCCGGGAACCGATACGTCATGTTCGAAGGCGGGTAGTAGTCCATAACCCCAGTTCGAGAGGGGTGTGCGGGCAAGCGCCTGCTTTCAGCCGCCGCGGACTACCATCACCCACATGACGCGTGTACTGCTCGCCGAGGACGACGCATCCATCTCGGAACCCCTCGCCCGCGCCCTGCGCCGGGAAGGGTACGAGGTCGAGGTCCGGGAGGACGGCCCCACCGCCCTGGACGCCGGACTGCAGGGCGGCGTCGACCTCGTCGTCCTGGACCTCGGCCTGCCCGGCATGGACGGCCTGGAGGTGGCCCGGCGACTGCGCGCCGAGGGTCACGGCTTCCCCATCCTGGTGCTGACCGCCCGGGCCGACGAGGTCGACACCGTCGTCGGCCTCGACGCCGGCGCCGACGACTACGTGACCAAGCCCTTCCGCCTCGCCGAGCTGCTGGCCCGCGTACGGGCCCTGCTGCGGCGCGGCGCGGGCGAGGCCAGCCAGGCCCCCGCCACCCACGGCGTGCGCATCGACGTCGAGTCGCACCGCGCCTGGATGGGGGAGGAGGAGCTCCAGCTCACCGCCAAGGAGTTCGACCTGCTGCGCGTCCTGGTCCGCGACGCCGGCCGGGTCGTCACCCGCGACCAGCTGATGCGCGAGGTCTGGGACACCACCTGGTGGTCCTCCACCAAGACCCTCGACATGCACATCTCCTGGCTGCGCAAGAAGCTCGGCGACGACGCCGCCAACCCCCGCTACATCGCGACCGTCCGCGGCGTCGGCTTCCGCTTCGAGAAGAGCTGACACCCAGGGCATGCGCCGCCGCCTCATCAACTCCACGCTCGCCGTGGTGCTCGTCGTGATCGCCGTGTTCGGGGTCTCCCTCGTCATCGTGGAGACCCGGACCATCACCAGCAGCGCCCAGGACCGCATCGGCTCCGAGGCGCTGCGGCTGCTCGGCATCGTCGAGGCGGACGCCCTGGAGCACAAGCCCGTCGACGCGGGCGCCCTCGCCGAGCAGCTCGACCTCGGCACGTACGCCCGCATCACCGTCCCCGGCCGGCCGGTCGTCGAGGTCGGCGACCGGATCGAGGACAGCGTCATCCGCGGCACCGCCCGCGGCGAACAGGGCATGCACGTGGTGGTCGAGGAGTCCCGGGCCACCGTCACCAAGGAGGTCGGGCGGACCCTGGCGGTGGTCGGCGCGGTGGCGCTGCTGGCCGTCGTCGCGGCCGTACTGCTCGCCGTACGCCAGGCCAACCGGCTGGCCTCCCCGCTCACCGACCTCGCCGAGACCGCCGAACGGCTCGGCTCGGGCGACCCGCGGCCCCGGCACAAGCGCTACGGGGTCCCCGAGCTGGACCGCGTCGCCGACGTGCTGGACTCCAGCGCCGAGCGGATCGCCCGCATGCTGACCGCCGAGCGGCGCCTGGCCGCCGACGCCTCCCACCAGCTGCGCACCCCCCTGACCGCCCTGTCGATGCGGCTGGAGGAGATCACGGTCACCGACGACCTGGAGACCGTACGGGAGGAGGCGAGCATCGCCCTCACCCAGGTGGAGCGGCTCACGGACGTGGTGCAGCGGCTGCTGACGAACTCCCGGGACCCGCGGACCGGCTCGGCGGTCCCCTTCGACCTGGACGAGGTCGTCAAGCAGCAGGTGGAGGAGTGGCGGCCCGCCTACCGCAGCGCCGGCCGGGCCGTGGTCCGCTCCGGCAAGACCGGCATGCGGGCCGTCGGCACCCCCGGGGCGGTCTCCCAGGTCCTGGCGACCCTCGTGGAGAACGCGCTGATGCACGGCGGCGGCACCGTCGCCCTGCGCACCCGCGTGACCGGCAACCAGGCCGTCATCGAGGTCACGGACGAGGGCCCCGGCGTCCCGCCCGACCTCGGCAACCGGATCTTCGAGCGGGCCATCAGCGGCCGCAACTCCACCGGCATCGGCCTGGCCGTCGCCCGGGACCTCGCGGAAGCGGACGGCGGCCGTCTGGAACTGCTCCAGAGCCGGCCGCCGGTGTTCGCGCTCTTCCTCAGCCGCACCGCCCCGGAGCGCGCGGAGCCGGAGCGTACGGTCAGGTAGCCGTCGGGGGGCCGTCAGCCCTGGTTGGCGGCGGGCTCGGGGGTCCGGGGGGTCGCGGGCTCTTCGTGCCCGTCGCGCTGCTCGACGACCAGCGAGTGCGCGGCCGGCGTGGGCAGGGCCTTGAAGACCCAGGTCCGGTAGGACCAGAAGCGGAACACGGTCGCCACGCCCATGCCGACGAACTTGAAGACGTTGTTGGCGAGCGAGCCGTCGAAGCCGAAGCCGTACGTGCCGACGTAGAGCACGCCGCTCTCGATGACCATGCCGATCCCGCTGAACAGGACGAAGAGGAGCATCTCGCGGCGCCGGCTGCCCAGGTCGCGGTCACGGTAGGTGAAGTAGCGGAACCCCACGTAGTTCGTGATGATCGCGACCACGATGGCTATGACGTTCGCGCGCACCGTCTGCAGGTCGGTCGTGTTGCGCAGCAGGTTGAAGACGCCGAAGTTGACCAGGACGCCCGCTCCGCCGACCGCCCCGAACTTGACGGCCTCCCGGGCGAGACCGCGCAGGCGCTCGGACAGCGGTACGGCGTTCGGCGTGCTGCTCATGTGATGGTTCAGTCCTGTCCGTCGTCGTCGCCCCGCGGCGGCGCGTCACCCGATCTCGTCAACCACACCATGCTAAGTGTCCCCCGCGGCGGGAGTCCGCGCCCCGGCACCCCGTGCGACGCACGGCACACGGGGCCCTCGGGGGCCACCGGCGGGTCCGCGCCAGGGTCACGTCCGAATGGCGGAATACCGCCGGATACCCTGGAGGCGTGACGTTCCCGGTAGTCGGCATGGTCGGCGGCGGACAGCTCGCCCGCATGACCCACGAGGCGGGTATCCCCCTCGGCATCAGATTCAAGATCCTCAGTGACACCCCACAGGACTCGGCGGCCCAGGTCGTGAGCGACGTCGTCATCGGCGACTATCGCGACCTGGAGACGTTGCGCGCCTTCGCGCGCGGCTGCGACGTGATCACCTTCGATCACGAGCACGTACCCACCGAGCACCTCCGGGCCCTGGAGTCGGACGGCATCCCCGTCCGGCCGGGGCCCGACGCGTTGGTGCACGCCCAGGACAAGGGGGTGATGCGCGCCAAGCTCGACGAGATCGGCGCGCCCAGCCCCCGCCACCGGATCGTGAGCGATCCGGCGGACGTGGCGGCCTTCGCGCAGGAGGTCGGCGGGTTCCCCGTCATCCTCAAGACGGTGCGCGGCGGGTACGACGGCAAGGGCGTGTGGTTCGTCCGCACCCCCGAGGACGCGGAGGCGCCGTTCAAGGCGGGCGTCCCCGTCCTGGCGGAGGAGAAGGTGGACTACGTCCGCGAGCTCGCCGCCAACATCGTCCGCTCCCCGCACGGCCAGGCGGTGGCCTACCCCGTCGTCGAGTCCATCCAGGTGGACGGGGTCTGCGACACGGTGATCGCCCCCGCCCCCGACCTCTCCGAAGCCCTCGGCGGCGAGGCCCAGGCCCTGGCCCTGCGCATCGCCAAGGAACTCGGCGTGACCGGCCACCTGGCCGTGGAGCTGTTCGAGACCACCGACGGCCGCATCCTCGTCAACGAACTGGCCATGCGCCCGCACAACAGCGGCCACTGGACCCAGGACGGTGCGGTCACCTCCCAGTTCGCCAACCACGTCCGCGCGGTCCTGGACCTCCCCCTGGGCGACCCGCGCCCCCGGGCCCGCTGGACGGTCATGGCGAACGTGCTCGGCGGGGACTACCCCGACATGTACGCGGGCTACCTGCACTGCATGGCCCACGACCCGCAGGTGAAGATCCACATGTACGGCAAGGACGTGAAACACGGCCGCAAGGTCGGCCACGTCAACGCATACGGCGACGACCTGGACGATGTGCTGGAGCGCGCACGTCACGCAGCCGGCTACCTCAGAGGAACGATCACCGAATGAGCACCTCCCCCGTCGTAGGCATCGTCATGGGCTCGGACTCCGACTGGCCGGTCATGGAGGCCGCGGCCCAGGCCCTGGACGAGTTCGAGATCCCCTACGAGGTCGACGTCGTCTCCGCCCACCGCATGCCGCGCGAGATGGTGGCGTACGGCGAGCAGGCAGCCGGCCGCGGCCTGAAGGCGATCATCGCGGGCGCGGGCGGAGCCGCCCACCTGCCCGGGATGCTCGCCTCCGTCACCCCGCTGCCCGTCATCGGCGTGCCGGTCCCGCTGAAGTACCTCGACGGCATGGACTCGCTGCTGTCGATCGTGCAGATGCCCGCCGGGGTCCCCGTCGCGACCGTCTCCGTCGCCGGAGCGCGCAACGCGGGCCTGCTGGCCGTACGCATGCTGGCCGCGCACGACCCGGAGCTGCTCGGCCGGATGCGCGAGTTCCAGCAGGAGCTGAACGACCAGGCCACCGAGAAGGGCAAGCGGCTGCGGACGAAGGTCGCGGGCTCGGGCTCCTTCGGGTTCGGCAAGTGAGCGCGGCGGACCTGCTGGCGCAGGCCCGGGAGCTGCTCACCGAGTACCCGGTCGTCGACGGGCACAACGACCTGCCCTGGGCGCTGCGCCAGCAGGTCCGCTACGACCTCGACCGGCGGGACATCGCCGGCGACCAGTCGGACCACCTGCACACCGACCTGCCCCGGCTCCGCGCCGGCGGGGTCGGCGCCCAGTTCTGGTCCGTGTACGTGCGCTCCGACTACAGCGGCGACGAGGCGGTCAGCGCCACCCTGGAGCAGATCGACGCCGTCGGCCAGCTGATCACCCGTTACCCGGACTCGCTGGTGCGCGCGCTGACGGCGGACGACATGGAGGCGGCCCGCGCCGAGGGCCGGATCGCCTCGCTGATGGGTGCCGAGGGCGGGCACTCCATCAACAACTCGCTCGCCACCCTCCGCGCCCTGCACCAGCTGGGCGTGCGGTACATGACGCTCACCCACAACGACACCATCGACTGGGCGGACTCGGCGACCGACGAACCCCGCCACGGCGGGCTCACCCGCTTCGGCCGCGAGGTGGTGCGCGAGATGAACCGCATCGGGATGCTCGTGGACCTCTCGCACGTCGCCGCGACGACGATGCGCGACGCCCTCGACACCTCCCGGGCGCCGGTGATCTTCTCGCACTCCTCGGCGCGCGCGGTCTGCGACCACCCGCGCAACGTCCCCGACGACGTGCTGGAGCGGCTGCCCGGCAACGGCGGGGTGGCGATGGCCACGTTCGTGCCCAAGTTCATCCTCCCCGCCGCCGTCGAGTGGACCCTGGCGGCGGACGAGAACCTGCGCGCGCACGGCTTCCACCACCTCGACACCACCCCGGAGGCGATGGCCCTGCACCGGGAGTTCGAGGCGGCCCGGCCGCGCCCGGTGGCCACCGCCGCCACCGTCGCCGACCACCTGGACCACATGCGCGAGGTGGCCGGCATCGACCACGTCGGCATCGGCGGCGACTTCGACGGCACCGCGTTCACCCCGGCGGGGCTGGACGACGTGTCGGGCTACCCGAACCTGATCGCGGAGCTGATCGGGCGCGGCTGGTCCCGGGCCGACCTGGCGAAGCTGACCTGGTCCAACGCGGTACGGGTGCTGCGCGACGCGGAATCGACCTCCCGCGCCCTCTCGGCCACCACGGGCCCCTCGAACGCCCACCCCTGACCCCCGGCCCCACCCTGCCCCGGCCCGGGCCGGGGCAGGGGGAACCACCCGAACGCCACATCCGCCGGGCGGCCCCGGTGCACCGCGTGGCACGGTGGCAGCACCTTCTCTCCCTGCTGCCGCCGAGACCGGAGCCACTGCCATGGCCGATCTGCAGGATGAACCCCACTCCGTGGGCGTCGGAGCCGAAGACGTCCCCGCTCCCGCCTTCACGGGCGGCGCCCTCGACCGCGCAGCCGAGCTGCTCGCCGTCCATCCCGTCGCGGACGGGTGCAACACCCTCGTCTGGACCCTGCGCCAGAGCCCGTACCACGACATCGACACCCCCGACACCGGCGTCGACACCGACATCCCCCGGCTCCGCGCCGGCGGGGTGGGCGCCCAGTTCTGGACGCTGCTCGTGCCCCCGGGCCGGCCCCGCCCGGACGCCGCCGCCGACCAGGTGGTGTCCGACACCCTCGAACAGATCGACGTGGCGCGGTCCCTGATGCGCCGCTACCCCGACAGCCTGTGCCTGGCGCTGAGCGCCGACGACATGGCCGACGCCCGCAACCGGGGCCGGATCGCCTCGTTCCTCGGCCCCGTCCCCGGCAGTACGCTCACCGACTCCCTCGGCGCGCTGCGGGCCTTCCATGCGCTGGGCGTGCGCCTCCTCGCGCCCGCCGGCGCCCCCTGGGCCGAGGAGGGTCTGACGGCCTTCGGCCACGAGGTGGTCAAGGAGGTGAACCGGCTGGCGATGCTGCTGGACCTGACGGGCTGCCCGCCGGCCGCCGCCTGCCAGCTCGCGGCGGCGTCCAAGGCACCGGTGATCATCTCGAACACGGGGGCCGCCGCCCTCAACCCGCATCCGGGCAACGTCACCGACGAGGTGCTGCTCGCGCTGCGGGCGGCGAACGGCCTGGCGATGGTCACCTTCGACACCGCCCGGACCGGGGACTCCCTGCACGCGGTGGCCGACCACCTGGACCACGTACGGGCCATCGCGGGCCCGGAGGGCGTCGGACTCGGCGCGGCCTTCGGCGCCGAGCGGGGCGGGCCCCGCCCGGCCGGCCTCGCGGACCCCTCGGGCTACCCGCACCTGATCGCGGAACTCCTGGAACGCGGCTGGACGGAATCCGACCTGGCCCTGCTGACCTGGGGCAACGCCCAGAGGGTGCTGCGCGACGCGGAGTTCACGGCCCGCGCCGCCCAGCACCGCAGAGCGCCCTAGGGCCCCCTAGGCCGCAGCGGCCTCCGGCGCCGGCCCGCGCCGGACGGTCGCCTTCCACAGCCGGACCACGGACCACACCGTGGCGTAGAGCAGGAGGCCGTTGCGCAGGCACAGCAAGGCCGTGCCGAGCGCGCTGGTGGCGAGGATGTCCGCGTACCAGACCGGGAAGATCAGCGTGGTCAGCGCGTTGGCGGCGACGAGCAGCCAGGCGACCGGGCGCTGGGTGGTGTTCCTGGAGGTCAGGCAGACCGCGGCGAGGCCGAGCAGCCAGATCATGTACTGCGGGCTGATGACGCGGCTGGTGACCGTGAAGACCAGGATCGCGCAGAGCGCGGCGTCGAAAGGCGTCGCGCTCGTCCAGTGGTTCGCCCGGACGCGCCACAGCAGGAGCAGCAGGAAGCCGGCCAGGGTCAGGGCGAGCGAGGCCCGCGCGATGTCCGCCACGTACGGGCCGATGTACTCGAAGGCCCCGTACTGGAAGTCGATCCAGCCGGGCCACAGGTCCAGGAAGCGGGCCGCCATCAGGACGGAGCCGCCGAGGGACTCGACCTGCACGCCGCGGTCGCCCTGGTTGCCGAGGAAGCCGAGCGTGTCGCTGAACAGCGCCGCGAAGACGGCGAGCAGCGCCACGCAGGACAGCGCGGCCGCGACGACGGCGTCCCGCGTCGACCTGCCGCGCGGGGTGCCGAGCAGGGTCAGCAGCGGCCACACCTTGACCATCGCGCCGATGCCGGCGACGACCCCGCCGGCCCGGGGGCGGCTGCGCAGCGCGAGCAGCGCGAAGACCGCGAGCAGGGTGACCTGGATGTCGTAGCGCGCGAACGGGGTCGCCATCATCATCGGCAGCGCCGCCAGCCACAGCAGGGCGCCGGCCATGCTGCCGTCGCTCCTGCGCGCCGCCCGGACGAGGCCGAGCAGGACCACGCCGTCGCAGAGCACCGTCAGGGCCACGAAGGCCTGGAAGTAGGTGAGGAACGGCAGCAGGTCGGGGGAGAGGAAGACCGCCGCGGCGGCCGGCGGGTACTGCCACATGATGTCGTTCTGCGGCAGCGTCCAGGTGGACAGGACGTCGTACCAGTTGTGGTAGGTCGCGGTGACCTCCACGCGTACGAGGTTCGAGCTGAAGAAGTCGTTGACGAGCATCCAGAGCATCGCGGCCCGGCTGGCCAGCCAGAAGCCGGCGATGCCGGCGAGGGCGCCGCGTCCGCGCGCGGCCGCTTCGAAGGAGGTCCGCCGGCGGTGCGCGGCGGGCCCCGGCGCCGTGGCCGGCGCGGCCGGGTCGGCGGGGAGGCTGCTGGTCGTCGTCATGGCGTCAGGCCTGCGGCCGGCCCATCGCGCGGTACGTCCAGCCGGCCGCCCGCCAGCGCACCGGATCCAGGGCGTTGCGCCCGTCCAGGACGAGGCGGTCGGTGACGACGGCGCCGAGCTCGGCCGGGTCGAGGTCGCGGAACTCGCGCCACTCGGTGAGGTGCAGGACGACCTCGGCGCCGCGGGCCGCCGCCAGCGCGGAGTCCGCGTAGCCGAGGGTGGGGAAGACGCGGCGGGCGTTGTCCATGCCCTTGGGGTCGTAGACGGTGACCTGGCCGCCCTGGAGGTGGATCTGCCCGGCGACGTTGAGGGCGGGGGAGTCGCGGACGTCGTCGGAGTCGGGCTTGAAGGTGGCGCCGAGGACGGCGACCCGCTTGCCGAGGAAGGAGCCGCCGACGGCCTCGCGGGCCAGCTCGACCATGTGGCCGCGGCGGCGCATGTTGATGGAGTCGACCTCGCGCAGGAAGGTCAGGGCCTGGTCGGCGCCCAGCTCGCCGGCGCGGGCCATGAAGGCGCGGATGTCCTTGGGCAGGCAGCCGCCGCCGAAGCCGATCCCGGCGCGCAGGAACTTCGCGCCGATCCGCTCGTCGTGGCCGATGGCCTCGGCGAGCTTGACCACGTCGCCGCCGGCGGCCTCGCACACCTCCGCCATCGCGTTGATGAAGGAGATCTTGGTGGCCAGGAAGGAGTTGGCGGCCGTCTTGACCAGTTCCGCGGTCGGGAAGTCGGTGACCACCAGCGGGCTGCCCTCGGACATCGGGGTCTCGTACACCTCGCGCAGCAGCTTCTCGCCGCGTTCGCCCCGGACGCCGATGACGATCCGGTCGGGGTGCAGGGTGTCCTGCACCGCGAAGCCCTCGCGCAGGAACTCCGGGTTCCACGCCAGTTCGACGTCCGCGCCCGCCGGGGCCAGTTCCGCCAGCTTCGCCGCGAGCCGCGCCGCCGAGCCCACCGGCACGGTCGACTTGCCGACCACCAGCGCCGGCCCGTTCAGGTGCGGGGCGAGCGATTCGAACGCCGCGTCCACGTACGACATGTCGCAGGCGTACTCGCCGTGCTTCTGCGGGGTGTTCACGCACACGAAGTGGACGTCGCCGAACGCGCCGAGCTCCTCCCACGACCGCGTGAACCGCAGCCGGCCGGTGGATCCGGGCAGTCCCGCCACGTGCCGGGCGAGCAGCTCCTCCAGGCCGGGCTCGTACATCGGGGCCCGGCCGGCCTCCAGCATCGCGATCTTCTCCGGGACCACGTCCAGGCCCAGCACCTCGAAGCCGAGTTCCGCCATGGCCGCGGCGTGGGTGGCGCCGAGGTAGCCGGTACCGATCACGGTGATCTTGAGGGGGGCCATGGATGCTCCAGAGGTGCGGGGCCGTTTGCGGCCCCGAGCATAGTCGGGCCGGTCCGTGGGGACGTTCCCCGGAGCATCCGGCTGTCACGCAGCTCACGTACGCGCCGCATATCGCTGCACGGACGCCGGGAACTAGAATTTGGGTTACTTAACGGTAGTTAGCATCCCGCGCCGGGCGTGCGACAGCGACACACGGCTGTCGCGCCTTCCACGGCGCGTGACCTTGGGGAGTGAGAGATCTTGGCGGGTTCTGCCGACTTCGACCTGTACCGCCCGGCCGAGGAGCACGACATGCTCCGCGACTCCGTCCGCGCGCTGTGCGAGGCGAAGATCCTCCCGTTCGCGGCCGCGGTCGACGAGGAGGCCCGCTTCCCGCAGGAGGCCCTCGACGCGCTCGTCGCCAACGACCTGCACGCCGTTCACGTGCCCGAGACCTACGGCGGCGCCGGCGCCGACGCCCTCGCCACCGTGATCGTGATCGAGGAAGTGGCCCGCGTCTGCGCCTCCTCCTCCCTGATCCCGGCCGTGAACAAGCTCGGCTCCCTCCCGGTGATCCTCTCCGGCTCCGAGGAGCTCAAGGCCAAGTACCTCGGCCCGCTCGCCAAGGGCGACGCGATGTTCTCCTACTGCCTCTCCGAGCCCGACGCGGGCTCCGACGCGGCCGGCATGAAGACCCGCGCGGTCCGCGACGGCGACTTCTGGGTGCTCAACGGCGTCAAGCGCTGGATCACCAACGCGGGCGTCTCCGACTACTACACGGTGATGGCCGTCACCGACCCGGAGAAGCGCTCCAAGGGCATCTCGGCCTTCGTCGTCGAGAAGTCCGACGAGGGCGTCTCCTTCGGCGCCCCCGAGAAGAAGCTCGGCATCAAGGGCTCCCCGACGCGCGAGGTCTACCTCGACAACGTCCGCATCCCCGCCGACCGCATGATCGGCGCCGAGGGCACCGGCTTCGCCACCGCGATGAAGACCCTCGACCACACCCGCATCACCATCGCCGCCCAGGCCCTCGGCATCGCCCAGGGCGCCCTGGACTACGCCAAGGGCTACGTCCAGGAGCGCAAGCAGTTCGGCAAGCCGATCGGCGACTTCCAGGGCGTCCAGTTCATGCTCGCGGACATGGCCATGAAGATCGAGGCCGCCCGCCAGCTGACGTACGCGGCGGCCGCCAAGTCGGAGCGCGTCGACGGCGACCTGACCTTCTTCGGCGCCGCGGCCAAGTGCTTCGCCTCCGACGTCGCGATGGAGGTCACCACGGACGCCGTCCAGCTCCTCGGCGGCTACGGCTACACCCGCGACTACCCGGTCGAGCGCATGATGCGCGACGCCAAGATCACCCAGATCTACGAGGGCACGAACCAGGTCCAGCGCATCGTCATGGCCCGCAACCTGCCGTAACGCGCCCGGCCCGGAGACGCGCGAAAGGCCCCCGCACCCGCCGGGGGCCTTTCCGTACACCCTCCTTTGTAACGATTCCGATCCAGCGGGCGGCCGGACCGCGGCCGTACGCCCCCGGCGGGCCGCCGCGCCCGGCCCGAGGAGGAGTCCCTTGGCCCGCCCGCGCGGCCCGCGGCCCGCGGGCGGATCTCGCGGGCGGGCTTTCGCCGCTGAGCAGCGGGTCTTCGGCCGCTCGGCCGGCACGCCGTACATAGAGAGGGGACGGCCGGGTCCCCGCGCCCGCGCGGAGTACGGAACCCGCCGTAACCGGAACGTTGCCGGAGGCGGCCCGCAGGGCCCGCCTGAGGGCTTTGCACCGCCCGGGATGGGCTAACTTTGAAGCTTCGTACGCCTGAACCGGTTGGGGAGAGAACAAAATGACGGAAGCGATCCTGCTGGTCGGCGGGCAGGGGACGCGACTGCGCCCCGTGACGGTGAACACCCCCAAGCCGATGGTTCCGGCAGCGGGCGTCCCGTTCCTCGCCCACCAGATAGCCAGGGCCGCCGCCGCCGGGGTCACGCACATCGTGATGGCCACCTGCTACCTCGCCGAGGTCTTCGAGCCCTACTTCGGCGACGGTTCCGACTTCGGCATCACCCTCGAATACGTCGTCGAGGACGAGCCGCTGGGCACGGGCGGCGCCATCCGCAACGCCGCCGAGCGCCTGACGGGTGGTCCGGACTCCCCGGTCCTCGTCTTCAACGGCGACATCCTCACCGGTCTCGACATCGCCGGCCTGGTCGAGTCGCACCAGGCGGCCGACGCCGACGTCTCCCTGCACCTCGTACGCGTCGAGGACCCGCGCGCCTTCGGCCTGGTCCCCACCGACGCCGACGGGCGGGTGCTGGCCTTCACCGAGAAGCCGGAGACCCCCGAGGAGATCATCACCGACCAGATCAACGCCGGCTGCTACGTCTTCCGCCGCAGCGTGATCGACTCCATCCCCGCCGGCCGGCCGGTGTCCGTCGAGCGCGAGACCTTCCCCGGCCTGCTCGCCTCCGGCGCCAAGCTCCACGGCGTCACCGAGGACACCTACTGGCTGGACCTCGGCAAGCCCGAGTCCTTCGTCCAGGCCTCCGCCGACCTGGTGCGCGGCGTCGTCTCCTCCCCGGCCGTCCCCGGCCCGCGCGGCGAGGCGCTCGTCCTCCCCGGTGCCGAGGTGGCGGAGGGCGCCAAGCTCTCGGGCGGTACCGTTGTGGGTGCCGGCGCCCGGATCGAATCGGGTGCTGTCGTCCAGGGCTCCATCGTGCTGGACGGCGCGATCCTCGGCGCGGACACGGTGGTGAGCGCCAGCCTCATCGGCGCAGGCGCCTCGGTGGGAACGCGCACGGTGCTGACGGGCGCGGTCATCGGCGACGGCGCCGTCGTGGGGGCTGACAACGAACTTCGCGCAGGGGTGCGGGTGTGGTGCGAGGCTGAACTGCCGGACGCCGCCGTCCGTTTCTCCTCCGACCGGTGACCAACTTCAGTGAGGCACAACCTGTGATAGGCGAGCAGCAGACTCCCCGCCCGACCGACGTCGCAACCACCAAGCTCCCCGACACCTGGGCGGACACGCCGCTCACCGTGGTCATGCCCACCTACAACGAGGCGGGCAACCTGCCGGGCATGGTGGAGCTGCTCATGGGCCTCGACCAGCCGGGCCTGCGCCTGCTGATCGTCGACGACTCCTCGCCCGACGGCACCGGCAAGATCGCCGACGAGCTCGCCGAGGGCTTCCTCACCGAGGACGGCAAGCCCCGCATGTCCGTCCTGCACCGCACCGCCAAGGACGGCCTCGGCCGTGCCTACGCAGCGGGCATGGCCAAGGCCGTCGAGGACGGCGCCGAGTACGTCCTGCAGATGGACGCCGACGGCTCCCACCCGGCCGGCAAGATCTCCGAGATGCTGGGCGTCGCCCGCTCCACCGGAGCCGGTCTCGTCGTCGGATCCCGCTACGTGCCGGGCGGCACGCTGTCCGACGCCTGGGGCGCGCACCGCAAGCTGCTCTCCCGCTGGGCCAACGCGTACGCGAGCACCATCCTCGGCACCCGCGTCCGCGACATCACCGGCGGCTTCAACCTGTGGAGCGCCGGCGCGCTCAAGGCGATCGACCTCGCGTCGATCGGCAGCGCCGGCTACAGCTTCCAGGTGGAGATGAAGTACAAGGCCCTGCGCCGCGGCTTCCAGGTGATGGAGGTCCCGATCCACTTCGAGGACCGCACCGTCGGCGAGTCCAAGATGAACCTGGCCGTCCAGCTGGAGTCCATCGCCATGCCGTGGAAGCTCCGCGCCCGCGCCGGCAAGTAACGCACGGACGGACGACGAAGGAGGAGGGGCACCCCGGCCGGGGTTCCCCTCCTCCTTCGTTCCACCACCCGCCGGGGGCCGGGTCACTGCCCCCTGACGGTCACCTTCTGGTCCTTCTGGATCTCCTTGACCAGCTGCTGCACCTTCGCCTTGTCCCAGACCAGGTTGCCGCCGCGCTGACCGGAGATCGGCATGTTCATCGACACGCCGTCACCGCCGCTGATGCCCTTCATCGCGAAGAACATCTGCCCCATGTCCCACAGCCCCATGTCCTTGTCCACGATCAGCGTGTCCAGGCCGGCTCCCATGACCGGGTAGAGGGAGAAGGGGTTCAGGACCGTGCCCGGGGTGGCCGCCTGGCTCGCGAGCGCGGAGAGGAACTTCTGCTGGTTCTTCGTCCGCTGGAGGTCCGACTCGGCGAAGGCGTACCGGGTGCGGACGAAGGCCAGCGACTGCTCGCCGTTGAGGGTCTGCTTTCCCGCCTTGAAGTCGGCGCCCGACTTCTCGTCCTTGAAGCCCTGCTCGATGTCCAGCTCCACCCCGCCGAGGGCGTCGACGATGTTCGCGAAGCCCGCGAAGCCGATCTCGGCGTAGTGGTCGATGCGCAGGCCGGTGTTGAACTCCACCGTCCGCACCAGCAGTTCCGGCCCGTCCTCCGCGTACGCGGCGTTGAGCTTGACCCGCCGCCCCTGCGAGGGGAACTTCTTGCCCGACTGGGAGCCGACGAAGGAGGGGATCTCCACGTCCGAGTCGCGCGGCAGCGAGATCATCGTGTTCCCGCTGGAGCACTTCGCCAGGATCATCATCGAGTCGGTGCGCTTGCCCTCGGCGGAGCCCGTGTGGAGCTTCTTCTTCTCCTCGTCGGACATCCCCTCGCGGCTGTCGGAGCCCACGATGAGGTAGGTGGTGCAGTCGCCCTCCTTCGGGCGCTCGATGACCTTCGACAGGTCCACCTCGCGGCGCACCTGGGAGTCCGCCCAGAAGTAGGTGCCGATGCCGGTCACGAGGAGTACGGAGACCACCGCGATCGAACCGATCTTGATCCGCTTGCGCCAGTCAGGGGCCGGCCCCTGCGGCCTGCCCGGGCCGCCGGGCCCGCCCGGCGGGCGCTGGCCCGGACCGCCGGGAGCCGCGGGACGCCCGTACACCTGGCCGGTGTTGTAGCCGCTGTCGTATCCCGAGGCCGGAGCCTGCGCCTGCTGCGGCACCCCGTACCCCGGACGGCCGCCCTGCGGCGGGGCCTGCGGCGGGACCGGCGGACGCCCCGGGCGCTGGGGCGGCTGCTGCGGCTGCCGCTGGACGCGGCGCATCCGCTGCGCCCCCTCCGGCTGCGCCTGCCCGCTGCCGCGCCCGTACCCGTCATCGCGGCGGCCCCGCGCGTCGCGCTCGCCGTACCCGTCCCAGTCACTCATGCGCACAAGGATGCCCGGCCGGGAGGGCCGCCCGACACCCCGGTCCACGCTTCGTACCGCGCCTGTTGCACACCTGATGCCTACGGGCGGCACTTAAGGTGGCTGTATGACACAGATACCGGACGCACCCGAGGGCAAGCCGATCTCGGCGTCCCGGACCACCCTCAGCCACATCATGACGGCCAACGACACCAACCTGCTCGGCACCGTGCACGGCGGTGTGATCATGAAGCTGGTGGACGACGCGGCCGGCGCCGTGGCCGGGCGGCACTCCGGCGGCCCCGCCGTCACCGCCTCCATGGACGAGATGGCCTTCCTCGCCCCCGTCCGCGTCGGCGACCTGGTCCACGTCCGGGCGCAGGTCAACTGGACCGGACGCACCTCGATGGAGGTCGGCGTACGCGTCCTCGCCGAGCGGTGGAACGAGTCGAGCCCCGCCACCCAGGTCGGCAGCGCCTACCTCGTCTTCACGGCGGTGGACGCCGACGGCAAGCCCCGCCGGGTCCCGCCGGTGATCCCGCAGACCGAGCAGGACGAGCGCCGCTACCAGGAGGCCCAGATCCGCCGCACCCACCGGCTCGCCCGCCGGCAGGCGATCACCGAGCTGCGCGCGCGGCGCGCGGCCGAGGGCATCGAGGAGTGATCCATTCGGCTGCGGCAGTGACGCCCCCGTAGACTGCTGCGCTGACGTCCGACCACCCGTACGCAGCCGCGCCGCGACCGTCGAGCGCCCTGCCGTCCCCGCAGAAGGCGCTTCCATCCGATGACCTCCGCACGCACGCTGCCCGACTCCCCGGCCGGTGCGGCCGGGCGCCGAAGCGCCGGAACGGACGAGGAGCCCGCGGCGCCCCGCCGGCTGCCGGCCCGCCTCGACTGGCTGTGGGCCGCACTGCTGACCCTGGCCGTCACCGCGTTCGGCATCGGCCGCGCCCAGCCCTGGCGGGACGAGCTCGCCAGCTGGAACGCCGCCTCGCGCAGCACCGGCGAGCTGATCGACATGCTGCGGCACGTCGACGCCGTCTCCGGCGCCTACTACCTCCTGCTGCACGGGTGGGTCTCCGTCTTCGGCGACTCCCTCGCCATGCTCCGGTTCCCGTCGGCGCTCGCCATGGCCGGCGCCGCCGCCTTCGCCGTCCTGACGGCCCGTACGCTCTTCGACCGGCGCACGGCCGTCTTCACCGGGCTGCTCTTCGCGTTCGTGCCGGCCGTGTCCCGGTACGGGCAGGAGGCGCGGTCGTACGCCTTCGTCGTGCTCGCCGTCAGCGCCGCGACCTGGCTGCTGCTGCGGGCGCTGGAGCGGCCGGCCCCGCGGCGCTGGGCCCCGTACGCCCTCGCCGTGGCGGCGGCCGGGCTGTTCCACGTCGTGTCCCTGCTGATCCTGCTGCCGCACGGGCTGATCGTGCTGCTGCGGTGGCGGCGGGACCGGCGCGGGCGGACCGTCGTCGCTTTCGCGGTGACGGTGGCCGTGGGCCTGCTGCCCGTGGTGCCGCTGGTGCTGCTGGGGCAGCGTCAGGTCACCCGGCAGATCAGCTGGATCAAGACCCCGCACCTGCGGAGCTTCGCCGACCTGTGGAGCACCCTCTTCGCCTCCCCGACCACCGGCCTGCTCCTCGGCGCGCTGGTGCTGCTGCCGCTCGCCTGGAGCCGGGGCCGGCGGCCCGCCGGGGAGCTCCTGCTGACCGGCGCGGCCCCGGTCGTGGCCGCCTGGGTGGTGTCGCAGGGCAGCACCTCGTACTTCATGGACCGCTACCTGCTCTTCACCGTGCCCGCCTGGGTGGTGCTCGCGGCAGCCGCGCTGGCCGCGCTGCGGCCGCTGCGGGCCGGGGCGCTGGTGCTGGCCGCGCTGATCGTCCTCGGCCTGCCCGACCAGCGGCAGATGCGCACCGAGTGGGCCAGGGTCGAGCAGGACGGCCAGGCCGTCGCGAAGATCATCGCCAAGGGCTACCGGCCCGGGGACGGGTTCGCGCCCGTACGCGGCGACGACCGGGTGTTCATGATCGACTTCCAGGTGGAGTACTTCCTGCCGGACCGCGTCCGCCTCAAGGACGTCTTCGCCGAGCGCTCGGCGCTCCAGCGCGACGACCTGTTCCCCAAGGAGTGCGGCCGGCCCGCGCAGTGCCTGGGCACCACCCCCCGGGTGTGGGTGGTGACCTGGAGCGGCACGGACAACCCGTACCACAAGTTCCCCAAGGGGCAGGCCGAAGCGCTTCGCAGCCACTACCGGGTGGCCGAGAGCAAGACGGTGCGCGGCCTGACGGTCTCCCTGCTGGAGCGCACGGCCTAGCCGGCGGGACGGCCTACGGCCCGCACACCACCTGGTCGCCGGTGACGGCCTGGGCGCCGCCGTCCCGGTAGGGGTTCTCGGCCCGCACCGGCACCACCTTGCGGTACTCCGAGCCGGCCGTCACCAGCACCGTGCGGCCCTGCCCGGCGACCGCGCGCAGCTCGCTGCCCGGCAGCGCCGCCGCCACCGTGCGGGCGGAGCGGTCCCAGCGCGGGTCGTACGCGATCACCGTGCGCCGGACGTCGCGGCTGGCGGCGTTGCCCGGGGTGCGGGTCGTGTCGAAGCCGGTGGCGCGCAGGGCCTCGTCCACCCGGCCGCCGAGCCCGTCGATCCGGGTCCCGTTCTCCACCTGGACCCGCACCTGCTGCGGCGGCACGTCCACCGGCACGGCGGCGGGCCGCTGCCCCCCGCCCGCGCCCCCGCCGGGCCGGGGCGGGGCCAGCGGCCGGTCCTGGCGCAGCGACTCGAAGAGCCGGGCCGCCTTCGGGCCGTCCCACTTCACCGTCGAGCCGATGCCCTTGACCGGGTACGAGGCGTCCCCGACCGGCACCGAGGCGAACTCGGACGAGGAAGGCGTGAAGTCGCGCATGGCCTGGCCCAGCGCCAGCATCTGCTCCGAGCCGAAGTCGCGGTCGGCCCGCACCGACCCCAGCAGGGTGGAGCTGACCTCCTTGAACTTCACCGGGTTGAGCAGCACCCCGCCCCCGGTGGCCTGTTTGACGAGGGCGGCGACGAACCGCTGCTGCCGCTGCATGCGGCCCAGATCGGAGGCCCCGTCGACATGGCGGGAGCGGACGTACTGGAGGGCCTGGCCGCCGTTGAGCCGGTGCGTGCCCGGCAGCAGGTCCAGGCCGGTGTTCTGGTCGTGCAGCGCCTTGACGGTGCAGATCTCCACGCCGCCCATCGCGTCGACGGTCTTCATGAAGCTGCTGAAGTCCACCTCCAGGTAGTGGTCGATCTTGACCTTCGTCATGTTCTCCACGGTGCGCACGGTCAGGTTCGGCCCGCCCTCGGCGTAGGCGGCGTTCAGCTTCACGGGGTGCGGCCGGTGCGGCTTGCCGGTCACCGGGTCGCGGTGCGGGGGCAGTTCGGCGTAGCTGTCCCGGGGCAGGCTGACGACGCTGGCCCGCTCCCGGTCGGCGGAGAGGTGCACCAGCATGATCGTGTCGGTGCAGTGGCAGGGGGCGCCGCCGAGCCGGAACGCGCGCTTCTCCTGCGGGGTGATCCGGTCGCGGCCGTCTGTGCCGACGAGCAGGAAGTTCATCCCGTGCCCGGCCTGGGGGCGGTTCTTCATGTCCTTGAAGGGGTCGACCCGTTCGATCCCGGTGTCCAGGCCCGTCATCACCGCGTGCCCGACCGCTCCGGACCCCAGCACCACCAGCGACAGCCCGGCCGCGATCCGCACCCCCCACCGGGGCCTGCCCTCCCGGCGCCTGCCCCGGCGGCCGCCGCCGCGCGCACGCTGCGGCTGGGAGGGCCTGGCGGGTGGGGTGGGACGGTGCGGCTGGGGCACGGTGGACACCTCCGCGGGGGACAGCACGGGGACGGAGCCGGCGGTTCGCTCACGGTGCCGACCGGCCGGCACATCGGGCAGATTCGTCAGAACAGTAGGCCCATACGATCAGCCGCTGTCCGTACCGCTCGTCCGCCGCGCACCCGTTTCCCCCGTACGCGGTAACGTGACACCGGTACCCGACCGTGAAGGACGACATGCCCGCCCAGCAGCCCGCAGTCTCGGTGATCATGCCGGTGCTCAACGAGGAGCGCCACCTGCGTGACTCCGTCCGGCACATCCTCGGACAGGAGTACGCAGGCGAGATGGAGGTGGTGATCGCGCTCGGGCCGTCCACGGACCGCACCGACGAGATCGCCGCCGAACTCGTACGCGAAGACCCCCGCGTCCACACCGTTCCGAACCCCACCGGACGGACCCCCGCCGCCCTCAACGCCGCGATCAAGGCCTCGCGTCACCCGATCGTCGTCCGCGTCGACGGCCACGGCATGCTCTCCCCGAACTACATCGCCACCGCCGTCCGCCTCCTGGAGGAGACCGGCGCGCAGAACGTCGGCGGCATCATGCACGCCGAGGGCGAGAACGCCTGGGAAGAGGCCGTCGCCGCCGCGATGACCTCGAAGATCGGCGTCGGCAACGCCGCCTTCCACACCGGCGGCCAGGCCGGCCCCGCCGACACCGTCTACCTCGGCGTCTTCCGCCGCGAGGCCCTCGAACAGCAGGGCGGGTACAACGAGGAGTTCATCCGCGCCCAGGACTGGGAGCTGAACTTCCGCATCCGCGAGGCGGGCGGGCTCATCTGGTTCTCCCCCGAGCTGAAGGTCCAGTACCGCCCGCGGCCCTCCGTACGAGCCCTGGCCAAGCAGTACAAGGACTACGGCCGCTGGCGCCACGTCGTGGCCCGCTACCACTCCGGCTCCATCAACCTGCGCTACCTCGCCCCGCCGACCGCCGTCTGCGCCATCGCGGCCGGTGTGGTGGCGGGCGTGGCCCTCACCCCGTGGGCCTTCGCCGTCCCGGCCGGCTACCTCGCCGCGATCACCGCGGGCTCCGTCCCGGCCGGCCGGGGGCTGCCGCTCAAGGCCCGCGCCCAGATCCCGCTCGCCCTCGCCACCATGCACATGAGCTGGGGCTTCGGCTTCCTCACCAGCCCGCGCTCGCTGGCCCGCAAGGTCATCGCGAGCCGCCGCCCGTCCGTCCCGGGCCCGGCCGGAGCCCGGGACCACTCGCAGGTCTGACACCGCCGCGGGCGGCGGAAACGGCACGAAGGGGTGACCCGGCCCTCCACGGACCGGGTCACCCCTTCGCGTTCGACCGGGCCGGCTCACCAGCGGTACGGCTTGTAGACCTCCATGCAGGCCCCGGTGTCCGAACCGTTGAGGGCGTCGGCCGTGTCCGGCACGGAACCGGCCTCCGGCGGCGCCTGCTGCGGGTAGACCGCGCCGTCGCGCCAGTCGCCGCCCACGATCAGGGTGATCCGCGAGACGTCCGCCGACTGCTGCACCGCGGTGCCCGGGATGCCCATGGCCGCCGCCACGCTCTGCGCCTCGCCGGCCAGCTCGGGGGACGGGTAGCGCACCACGGTGGCCTTCTCCGGGGTCAGCGCGCTGTCCGCGCGGGCCCCCGTGAAGCCCTTGGCGACCAGGGCCTCCGCCACCACGTTCGCCCGCCGGGGGGCCAGCGGCATCTTCTCCACCGCGGTGCCGTTGACCACGTTGACCTGGATCTTGTCCGGCGCGGTCGACGGAGCCGCGGACGGCCCCGGGCCCGGCTGCGCCGGCTGGCCCGACGGCGACGGCTGGCCCGGCTGCGAGGCCCCGGAGGAGGGCTGCGACGGAGCGGACGCGGAGGCCGAGGGGCTCTGCGGGGTGGTCGGAGTGCCGTTCTTGTCGAAGGCCACGTCCTTGCGGAGCATCGTCCACAGCTTGTCGGCGTCCGCCGGGTTCACCACGAGCCGGTCCGGGTCCGAGGGGTCCTGGAAGGTCGGCATCGTCGTCATCGTGATGCGGTTGGTCGGCACGTCCTTGAGCTGCATGGCCAGGTTGTAGAGCTTCTTGACCGAGCCGATCTCCTCCGAGACCTCCAGCGCCTTCGTGCCGGCCTCGGCCAGCGCCGTGATCCGGCCGACGTCGGTGAAGGCGTTCTGGCTCTTGAGCTCGCGCATCATCGAGTTCATGTACATGTGCTGGGCCTGCGCCCGGCCCAGGTCGCTGCTGAACGCGTGCCGGGTGCGCAGCCACTGCAGGGCCTGCTCGCCCTTGACCCGGGTGGTGCCCTTCTGGAGCTTGAGGCCGGAGCCGCCGCCGGAGGTGGCTATCGGCCGGTCCCAGACGTTGTCCTTGACGCAGACCGGGACGCCGCCGACCGCGTCGGCCATCTGCACCACACCGGAGAAGTCGATCATCATCCAGTGGTCGATGTAGACGTTGGTCAGCTTCTCCCACGTGGCCAGCGTGCAGCCGGGACCGCCGCGACCGAGCGACTCGTTGATCATCGCCCGGGTCTTCTTGAACTTCTCGCCGCTCTTGGGGTCCGTGCACTCCGGTATCTCGACCCGGGTGTCGCGAGGGATGCTCACCACGGAGGCGTTCTCCCGGTCGGCCGACACGTGCAGCAGCATCTGCACGTCCGCGAGCGGGGGGTTCCCCACGGTGTCGTGACTGCCGCCCAGTTCGACGTTCTCCGGCTTGTTGCGGCTGTCCGAGCCGATCAGCAGGATGTTCAGCGGCCGCTGGCCCTTGGCGTTGGCGTGGGTCTTCTCCACGCCGCTCTCCCCGCTCAGGCGCTGCCCGCTGCGGATGTTGCCGTTGAGGTGACGGTAGTAGAGGTACCCGGCCGCCGACGTCCCCAGGATCAGGAACGCCATGACGGACGCCACCCAGAACAGCACCCGGCGGCGGCGCCGCCGCACCGGGAGCCCGCCTTCCGCGGGCAGGGCCGTACCCGAGCCCTTCCGGGGCGGGGGCACCGATGCGGCGGTCTTCCGCTCGCCGTCGGATATGCCGTCGGCGGCCTGGTCGGGCGCCCCCTCCCCCCGCACGCTGCTGTGCTTCACGCGTCCCCCCTCAAGATCACTACTGGTCGGTGTGGTGCCGGTCCTGCCGGCTACCGCCCGTCATACGCCGGCCGGTCGAAAAGATCGGTGGTGCTGGTGCGTGCCGTGCCTAACAGCCGTCCGCCCCCGTGGCGCGGACCGCTCACTTCGCGCAGACCGCCTTGTCCGCCTCGACCCGCTGGAGCCCCTCGGGCGCCTGCTGCGGAGCCTGCGGCGCACCGAGCGGCTTCCCCGGCTCCTTGAAGTCGGCACCCAGTGTCAGCTTCATCGGCGTCCTCGGACCCGCGTCCACGGAACCCATCTTCAGCGCGGCACCGGACAGCCCCATCATGTCCGCCAGCGCCCGGGCCTGGTCGGCCTGGTTCGGGGCGAACTCCAGCTGGGTGGCGCCCAGCCGGGCGGAGGCGTTGCCGTGGTTGCCGGCCTTGAGGACGCCCTTGCTGTTCTGCAGCCAGGTCAGGGTAGTGGAGGCCGATCCCGGGGGCCCACCGCCGTTGTACACGTCCACCCGGACGTCCCCCGCGGGCGCGCGGTTGCCCTGGAGCACCGCGTCCTGCCGGGCCTTGGCGTCGGCGTCGGCCGCTTCCTTCGCCGCCGCCTCCTTCTTCTCGACCTCGGTCAGCGAGACGTCCGCCCGGACCATCCGCAGCAGCTCCTCGGCGGGCGCCGCGTTGAGGACCACGGTCGACTTCCGGTTTGCCGGCTCGTTCGGGTTGTCGAGCACCGGGAGCGTGGTGAAGGTGATGTTCTTGAGGTTCATGTCCTTCAACTCACCGGCGAGGTCGGTGAGCTTCCCGATCGACCCCAGCCCCTGGTCCACCGTCAGCGACTTGGTGGCCGCCTCCGCCAGCGACACGAACTTCTTCGGACTGGTCAGCGTCTCCTTGGACTTCATCTCCCGCATCATCGAACCCAGGAACTGCTGCTGGGTCTTGATCCGGTCCAGGTCGCTCTCGTTGCCGAACGCGTGCCGCGTCCGCACGAAGGCCAGCGCCTGCTCGCCCTGGAGCCGGTGCTCGCCCGCCTTCAGGTTCAGCTTGGAATCGCGGTCGTTGACGTCCTTCTCCACGCACACCGGCACCCCGCCCACCGCCGTGCTCAGGTTCTTCACCGCGTTGAAGTCGACCATCATGAAGTTGTCGACCTCGATGCCGGTCAGCTGCTTGACCGTGCGCATCGTGCAGCCCGGGTCGCGCCCCTCCTGGCCCAGGCTGTTGTTGAAGCGGGTGCCCTTGGTGCCCGCGATGTCCTTCACCGAACCGTTCGGCTGCTTCGTCGGGCAGGCCGGGATGTCGGTGATCAGGTCGCGGGGGATGGACAGCGCCGTCGCGTTGGTGCGGTCCTTGGACACGTGGAAGAGGATCGTGGTGTCGGCGTGCCCGACGCTCTCCGCGTCCCCGTAGCCCTCGTTGCCCTTGCCGCTGCGCTTGTCCGTGCCGATCACCAGGATGTTGATCGGCTGGTCCTTCTTGAAGCCGCCGCCGACGCCACCGGTGTCGATGACCTTCAGATTGCCGTTCAGGTGCTCGTAGTAGAGGTACGAGCCCAGCCCGCCGGCGACCAGCAGCAGCGCCAGCGTCCCGCCCGTCGCCACCAGCACCTTCCGCCGCCGGGGCGGACCGCCGCCCTTGCGCGGACGCCCGCCGCGCCGCCCGCCGGGCAGGCCCTCGCCGCGGCGGGGCTTGGGTACGGCCGGGGAGGGAGCGGTCGGCGCGGAGGGAGCCGTGGCGGTCCTGCGGGATCTGCGGGGCGCGGCGACGACGGGCTGCTGCGCTGCGGAATGGCCCAGTCGCAGTTCGTAGTTGCCGGTGCGGGGATTGAGCACCCACTGGTCTGCGGGGTCGATCTCGTCCGCCCGCCCACGGCTTTGCGCATCCACGGTTGCTCGAATCCTCCGTCGGTGCTTCGCGACGCGCCTCCCCCCAGGCACGCGGTCAACGATCCGGCTGCTGGTGCGGGGCCCCTGTCACGGCCCGTGCACCGGATCGCTCACCTTATCCGGCCAGGTCAGCCCCAAACCATGCTGGTGACAAAATCCACTCTCTCTATAACGGGCCAAACCGCCCATCGGGCTCGGCCGGACCCCGGGCTTTTGGATTGCTTTACCGGCAGTCGGCCGCGGCCGCCGTGGTTCCCGTGAAAGTCGGCGCCGGCGTGACCCCCACCGGGCTTCCGCTTCGCGTCGGCGACGGCTCCCGCGAGGCGGCCGCCGGGCCGGTCGCCGTCGCCGGTCCGGCGCTCTCCCGGACCCGCTCCCAGGGCCCCGTACGAGGCTCCGGATCGGGTTCCGGATCGGGCTCCGGCCGGACCCGCGGATCCGGCTCCGCAGAGGTGACCGTCAGCGGGAGGTCCATGCGCAGCTGCCGGAACAACCTTGCCGCGTCCGGCTCGACGAGCTCGTCCCGATTGGGATCCGCCGCGTACGGGCGACGCGGCACGGTCAGGAACTTGACCTGATCAGTCGGTATGTCCCGTACGCCCCGTACGAGTTCATACAGGCCGCGCAACGACGCCAGCCCCGGATCGGTGGTCACCGACGAGGTGGCCGCGTCCAGCAGCGGATACAGCCGCCCCGGGTTCAGCAGCACCCCGTTGCTCTTCACCTTCTCCACCAGCGAGCCCAGGAACTGCTGCTGGCGCTCCATCCGTTCGGTGTCGCTGCCGTCGCCCAGACCGTACCGCGCCCGCACGAAACCGAGCGCCTGCTCACCCTGGAGCAGCTGGCGCCCCGCCGGGAGCCTGAGGTGCGCCTCCCCGTCCACCACCGGCCGCTTCAGGCACACCTCGACCCCGCCGACCGCGTCGACCATCTTCTTGAACCCGCCGAAGTCCACCACCATGTGGTGATCGATCCGGATCCCCGTCAGCCGTTCGACCGTACGGATCGTGCAGGCGGCCCCGCCCCACGAAAACGCCCAGTTGAACTGCGCGAGCCGCTCACCGGTCCGCGTACCGTCCGGCTTCAGACAGCTCGGGACCTCCACCATCAGGTCCCGCGGTATCGACACCGCGGTCGCGCTCCCGCGGTCCGCCGGCAGGTGCAGCAGGATCGCGGTGTCCGAACGCTGCGTGCCCTCGTCCTGCCCGTAGCGCGAGTTGGCCGTGCCCGACCGGGAGTCCGAGCCGATCAGCAGGATGTTCTGGACGCCCGCCCCGAAGCGCGTCGGCCGCTCGCGCTCGTAGCGCCGCAGCTCGGCCTCGGCGGAGGTGTCCTCCGTGATGTTCCCGTCGAGCTTCGCGTACAGCCACCAGCCCGCCGCCGCGCCCGCCAGCACCAGAAGGACCAGCCCCAGCCCGACCCAGCGCAGCATCCGGCGCCGACGCCCGCGACCACGGCCGCGGCCGTGCGGGGGCGCGCCGCCGCTCCCGGCCGCTCCGCCGTCCGGTATGCCCGCGCTGTCCGCCACTGGCGCTCCATCCCTCGCCCTGCCGGCAACCAGCCGTACGGGTGAGCACGGCCTGGAGCCGATCCTGCCCCCGGGCGAGCCCGACGGCCCGGGGGCAGGGGGCGGGCAAGGGCCATGTGGGTGACAAATCGCGGCGGAGCCCCCGCACGGCCCCCGGAGGGTGCCCTCAGACCCGCAGGGTGACGCGCTCGCTTTCCACGCGCTGCTCCAGCGCCTGCGGCGACAGCGCGTCCAGGTTCCGGCACAGCACCACCGAGCCGCCCGTGGCCAGCGCCCCGTACAGCCCCGCCGACAAACCCTCCCAGCTGTCGTAGCCGAGCCCCGACAGCACCCGGGCGCCCTCGCCGGCGCCCCGGCCGGCCGCGTCGGCCCGCGCCCGCTCGACCACGTCCGCGTGACTGAGCTCCTCGCCGCCCACCACCAGGCCCGGGCCGTCGGCGTCCACCGGCACGAAGGGAGCGAACCGGTCGCCCTGCCCCGGCACCTCCACCGCGTAGTCCGCGAACCCGGCCGGCGGCTGCGGGAACCGCCCGCCCAGCGGACGCAGCGCGAGCGCCACCCGCTCACCGGAGCAGGCGCGTGCCTCCTCCAGGGTGTCGGGCCCGCTCACCACCAGGTCGGCACCGGCGGGATCCCCGCCCACCTCGGCCACCACCCCGACGGACGCACACGCGAGCAGCCACACGGCGCTCTGCCAGTGCGCCGGCAGCAGCAGCGCGAGCCGGTCGCCCGGCTCGGCGCCCAGGTCACCCTGGAGCAGATTGGCGGTCTTGGCCACCCAATTGGCGAAGGTGGCGACGGACAATTCGACGCGCTCGCCCGTGGCGTCGTCGTAGAAGGTCACGAGCGGGCGGCCCGGATCGGCGGCGAGCGCGGATCGCAGCAGGTCGGCAGGGGTGCGGTCAGTGGCGTTCACCCGGCCCAGCGTACGCGGGCCCGTCCCCCGTACGGCGGGTGGCGGCTCGCCCGTACGGGGGTGGGCGGCCGCACTGATCGTCGGACGGATCGTCAGTTCTCCGATGGCGCTTCGTGGAGGCTGTGCCCAGCATCGCTTCCATGCGCGGATTCCTTGCTTCCTCCATCGGCGTCGCGACGGCTGCCGCACTGGCCATGCCGCTCGCGCTGTCCACTCCTGCCCAGGCCGAGTCGGTCCCCGCGGACCCCGCCGGATCCACCCAGTCGCTGCCGCTCGTCCCCCTGGCGCCCTCGGGCGCCCGCATCCCCGGCGTGCCCGGCATGAGCGCCGCACCGGACCCGGCCGAGACCCGGGGCCTGGCGGCGCGCGAGGTCAAGACGTTCTCGCTGGTCGGCGTCGTCTGGGACGACGTGAGCACCCCGCTCGTCGGCAGCGTCCAGGTCCGGACCCGCGCGGTCGGCACCCGGCAGTGGTCGGACTGGCAGGACCTCGACACCCACAACGGCGAACACGCCGCCGACCCCGACGCGACGGAACGCGGCACCGGCCGCGTCCGCGGCAGCACCGCCCCGCTGTGGGTCGGCGCCTCCGACGCCGTGGAGATCCGCGTCCAGGCGGAGACCAGCACCACCCGGGCGGCGTCCCGGCTGCCCTCGGGCATGCGGATCGAACTCGTCGACCCCGGCTCGGCGGCGCCCGTGGAGGTCCTCGACGGCAAGAACGGCACCGGCGGCGCCACGACCCGTCCGGCACAGCGCCCCGCGGACGACTCGGACGACGACAAGGGCGACACCGCGGCACAGACCGGCATGACCATGGAGACGGCGGAGGCCTCCTCCGCCAACCTCCCGCACGCCCCCCTCGGCGCCCTGGAGATCCCCGCCCTGAACAAGGCGGACTCCACGGCCGACGCCGTCTTCGCCGCCGACGGCGAACTCACCGCCGCCGCCGCGCCGTACATCGGCCCCCGCCCGAAGATCGTGACCCGGCGCGGCTGGGGCGCGGACGAGTCCCTGCGCGAGACGGGCTTCGTCTACACCAGCACCGTCAAGGCCGCCTTCGTCCACCACACCGCCTCCGGCAACAACTACGCCTGCAAGGACGCCCCGGCGGTGATCCGGAGCCTGTACCGGTACCACGTGGTCAGCAGCGGCTGGCGGGACTTCGGCTACAACTTCGCCGTCGACAAGTGCGGAACGGTCTACGAGGGCCGGGCGGGCGGCGTCGCGAAGCCGGTGCTCGGCGCGCACACCATGGGGTTCAACGCGGACAGCATGGGCATCGCGGTGATCGGCACCTACACCTCCACGGCCCCGCCGGCCCCGGCGGTGGACGCGGTGGCCCGCCTGACGGCCTGGAAGCTGGGCCTCTTCGGAGCCGACCCGAGGGCGAAGACCACCCTCAAGTCGGGCGGCGGCAACCGCTACCCGAAGGGCAGCAACGTCAAGCTGAACGTCATCTCGGGCCACCGCGACGGCTTCGCCACCGAATGCCCGGGCCGCCTCCTCTACAACCAGCTCCCGCCGACGAGAACCACCTCGGCAAAACTCCAGGGGCGGTAGGCGGGGTACGTCGCCTGCGGCGCGAGCCCGCTATCACCCCCTCGAGGGGCGGGGGCAGGGCGGTGGCTGCCCACCCGCCCCCTCGCCTGCGGGCCGAGGGCCGGGGGCGGGTTCCCCTCGGGCGGTCTCATAGCCGGTTGGGGGCTTCCCGTCAGTCCCATCGTCCTTCCGTGTCGTGCCGGCCTGTCAAGGGCGCTCCTTCGTCGCGTCACTTCGTGATCGCCTTCGGCGACCCTTGACAGACCGACCCGCCCCGGAAAGCCGAAAGACTGCCGGGAAACCCCCAAAGAAACGGCACGGTCCAAGGTGGAGGGACGGGTCTCTCAGCGCTGAGACGAGGGGGCCGGGGCCGGCCCGCCCGACATCCGCCCCCACGTCCGCAATTCCGGACCAGGGGCGCGACAACCCGCACGAGAGGTTGATGCGGGCGACCTGGGAAGCCCCCAGACGCGTCAGATCGCTACGCGCTCCTGCTGGCATGGCGTCCGACGACCGTCCTGGGCTGATGCCTGCACCGTAGGACGAACAGGGCAGCCCACGGGGCCGGTGGACGCGCCAGATCGCTACGCGCTCCTCGCGTCTCGGCGTCCGGCGGCCGGATTTGCCTTGGAATCCCTACCATCGGGGTCATGGCCTCTGAGTGGGAAGTTCGGTTCCGGTCGCTGGACGGTACAGAGCTGGCGGGCACGGTCGCAGCGCCGTCCGAGGCGGCGAGGGGATGCGCCGTGCTGGTGCACGGTGCCGGGGTGACGAGGGAGGAGGGCGGATTCTTCCGCCGCCTGGCCGAAGGGCTCGCAGCATCCGGCTTGCTGTCCCTGCGGTTGGATCTGCGGGCGCACGGGGCGAGCGGAGGTCGTCCGCAGGACATCACCATCGCAGGCGTCTCCAACGACATCCGGGCCGCCGGAGACCAGGTGCGGCGCGAATGGGGGCTCGACGGGCCGCCCCATGTGATCGCGGCTTCCTTCTCCGGTGGAGCGGCCGCCCTGCACGCGGCGTACCGGCCGCAGGACGTGGGCCGGCTGGTGCTCCTGAACCCACGCCTGGACTATCGGGACCGCTACGTGGACAGCCGCCCGTACTTCGAAGGCGACTACATCTCCCACCCCGCTGCCCGCGATCTGGACGAGCTCGGCTTCACGGAGAAGTCACCGTTCGAGCTGGGGCGGGCCCTGCACAACGAGGTGTTCTACCTTGATCCGGACGTCTACCTCCGGGCCGTGCGGGCACCGGTCCTGATGGTGCACGGGACGAAGGACACCTTCGTCCCGGTGGAGTCCTCGCGTCGGTACCAGTCCGTCTTCGCGAGCCAGGCCGACCTGATGGAACTGGACGGAGCCCAGCACGGTTTCGCCGTACACGACGACCCCGGTTATGCCGATCCTCAGACCCAGGTCTGGCAGACACAGGTCATCGAGCGGGTGACTCGTTTCCTCACCTCCTAGGCGGTCAGCGCCGTGAGCGCTTGACGCAGCTCACGTACGGCTGGGCGCCGTGCGTGAGCGCGCAACTCGGAGGCGTTCCGGCGCAGCTCGCCGAGTGCTTGGCCGAAGCCCGGAGCGGCGGCGAGGCTGAGCGCGGACATGCCGGTGGCGGCGGCCTGATCAGGTTCGCCGGCCGCGGCAAGAGCGCCCGACAGGTGGGCGGTGAAGAAGGCCCGGTCCCTGGGCGCGAACGTGCCGTGGGCGAGGTGCTGTCGGAGCAGGTCCGCCGCACGGCCCGGTTGGCCGGCCTCGCGGTGGCTGATCGCGCTCTGAGCCATCAGCCGGTCGAGGGTGTATCCGGCGCAGAGCGGCCCGGTACAGCTCGCGGGTTCGGCACGCCCCGCCCGGCCCAGGGCGTGGTGGGCTGAGTCCAGCGTGCGGGCGACAGTGTCCGGTGGGGCTCCGGTGAGGGCGAGGGCCCGTGCTTCCTGCTGAAGGGCCTCGGCCTGTGCACGGGGCGGCAGCTTCCAGGGGCCGTTGGCCGCAGCGTGGGCGAGGTCAAGCATGCGGGCCGCGTCATGACGGTCGGTGGCCTGGGCTTTTCGGAGCAGGACATAGGCGTGCATGGGTGCATCGCCCGTCACGGTCGCCCACTCGACAGCACGATCGTGGAAGAAGACCGTGACGTGTGCCGGGGCTCCCGCGTCCCGGTGGAGCCAGGCGGTGAACTCCGCAGCCCGAGCCCCCACCCGAAGCAGGCCGACGTCGAACCCGCCTCAGAGCAACCCTCGACGGCCGCCGGCCGCCGAGATTCGAGGAGCGCGTAGCGATCTGTCGCGCCCACCGACCCGTGGGCTGACCTGGTCGTCCTCTGGTGCGGGTATCAGCCCAGGACGGTCGTCGGACGCTGAGACGGGAGGAGCGCGTAGCGATCTGTCGCCTTGGGGGGTCTGGAGGCCGCTCTGATCAACCTCTCGTGCGGGTAGTCGCGCCCCTGGCCCGGAAACTGGACTCGTGAGGGCTCGGATGCCCGGCGTGCCGGCGCCCGGCCCCTCGTCTCATCCCTGAGAGACCCGTCCGCCCTCTTCTGGACCGTGCCGTTTCTTTGGGGGTTTCCCGGCAGTCTTTCGGCTTTCCGGTTCGGGTCGGTCGGTCAAGGGTGGCCGAAGGCCATCGCGTAGCGACGCGACCGAAGGGAGCGCCCTTGAGGGACCGGCCCGAACCGGAAGGACGATGGGACTGACGGGAAACCCCCGACCTTCTCCGAGACCGCCCCGGGGGATACCGCCCCCGCCGGGCTACGCTCGACGCATGGCCGGCCGCTTCACCCCCTCCACCCCCAGCACCACCACCCCCACCACCCGGACCACCGTCCGGGGTGGTCACACCGCCGTGCCCGCGGGGCGGGGGCGCTCCGGTGGGGCGGGGGCGAAGGGGCGGCGCTGGAACCCCGGGACCCCCGTGGATCTCGGGCTGGTGCTGGGGCCGCTGCGGCGGGGGCCCGGGGATCCGACGTTCCGGACCACCCCCGACGGTTCCGTCTGGCGGGCCACCCGTACCCCCGACGGCCCCGCCACGCTCCGGGTCGCCGCGACGCCCGAGGGGGCGGACGCCGAGGCGTGGGGGCCCGGGCGGGACTGGCTGCTGGAGAACCTGCCCGCGCTGCTCGGAGCCGCCGACGATCCGGCCGTCTTCGTACCCCGGCACCGGCTGGTGCACGCCAGTCACCGCCGCAGTCCGGGGCTGCGGCTGACCCGGACCGGGCTGGTGCTGGAGTCGCTGATCCCGACCGTTCTGGAGCAGAAGGTCACCGCCGACGAGGCGTACCGTGCCTGGCGCCGTCTGGTCCGGCAGTACGGGACGCCCGCGCCCGGGCCGCTCGCGGGGGAGCTGTACGTGATGCCCGCCGCCCGGGAGTGGGCGCTGATCCCCTCCTGGGACTGGCACCGGGCCGGGGTGGACATGAAGCGTTCGTCGACCATCGTGCGGGCCGCCCGGGTGGCCGCCCGTCTGGAGGAGGCGGCCGCGATGGAGCCGGGGCCGGCCGCCGCGCGGCTGGAGGCGGTGCCGGGGATCGGGCCGTGGACCTCCGCGGAGACCCTCCAGCGCAGCAACGGCGCACCCGACGCCGTGACCACCGGCGACCTGCACCTGCCCGGCATCATCGGCTACGCCCTCGCCGGTGAGCGGGACGCCGACGACGCCCGGATGCTGGAGCTGCTGGCCCCGTACGAGGGGCAGCGGCACCGCGCGGCCCGGCTCGTGCTGCTGGCGGGGCGCACCCCGCCCCGCCGCATGCCCCGGATGCCGCGCACCGACATCGGCAGGCTCTAGGAAGTCACCGAAGTCACCGAAGTCACCGCACCTCGATGAAGGCCTCCGGCGTCCGCGCCGGCCGGTCGGCGGCGGGTGCCGCCGGGCGGCCGACGGCGACGGCCCCCATGGGGTCCCAGTCGTCGGGCAGCGCGAGCACCTTGCGCACCACGTCGCGGCAGAACATCGTCGAGGACACCCACGCCGAGCCGAGCCGCTCGCCGGCCAGGGCGACGAGGAAGTTCTGCACGCCGGCGCCCATGGCGACGACGAACATCTCCCGTTCGGCGGCGTCCCGCCGCGCGTGCCCGTAGTCGTGGGCGCCGTCCGTGACCATGCACGGCACGACCAGGTACGGGGCGTTGCGCAGCACGTCGCCGCGGCGCACCCGCCTGGCGATGGACTCCTCGGACTTGCCGTCGCGCCGCAGGTCGGCGATCCAGGCGTCCCGCATCGCGTCGAGCAGTTCCAGCCGGGCGGCGGCCGACTCCAGCAGGACGAACCGCCAGGGCGTGGTGTGGTGCGGTGCCGGGGCGGTGACGGCCGCGGCCACGGCGCGGCGTACGGCGCCGGGGTCGACGGGGTCGTCGGTGAAGGCGCGTACGGTGCGGCGCTGGGTGACGGCTTCGCGTACGGCTTCGGAGGTGCCGAGGCGGAACATGTCGTCGGCGGGGGCGCGGACCAGGTCGGCGGCGGTGGAGCCGTCGCCGAGTACGTGCGGGAGTCCGCGGACGACGGCCACGGGCAGTCCGGCGGCCTTGCCCTTGACGAGGTCTCCGGCGGCGGCGAGCTCGTCGGCGGTGGCCACTATGGTCGCGCTGAGCGGGTTGCCGTGGGCGTCGGTGCCGCCGCGCAGGTCGTCGAGTACGCGTACCCCGGCGGCGCCGATGGCGACGTCGGTCAGTCCGGAGCGCCAGGGCCGGCCGAAGGTGTCGGTGACGACGACGCCGACGTCGACGCCGAGCGCGGCGCGCAGTCCGGCGCGGATCGCGGCGGCCGAGGCGTCGGGGTCCTCGGGCAGCAGCAGGACGGTGCCGGGTTCGGTGTTGGAGGCGTCGACGCCGGCGGCCGCCATGACCAGTCCGCGGCGGTTCTCGGTGATCCGCAGCGTGCCGCGGCGTGCGACGACGCGTACGGTCTCGGCGTCGATGGCGTCCTCGCGGGAGTCGGCGCGGACGATGCGCCCCTCGGCCTTGGAGACGATCTTCGAGGTGACGAGGAGGACGTCCCCGTCGCGCAGGCCGGGTTCGGCGTCGGCGATGAGGCGGGCGAGGTCGTCGCCGGGCCGGATCTCAGGGATGCCGGGGACGGCCCGCACCTCGTAGGAGGGGACGGTCACCGGGTGGCCTCCGCGAGGTCGAGCGCGGCGCGGGCCATGGCGGCGGTGGCGTCGGTGTCGGTCATCATCAGCGGGACGGCCCGGCAGGGGATGCCGGCGGCTTCGACCTCGGTGACGGCGTCGGCGTCGGAGGTGTCGACGAGCCAGCCGTCGAGGAGGCCGGAGCCGTAGTGGCGGGCGACGGCGGCGGCGGTGGTTTCGACGCCGACGGCGGCGAGGACCTTGTCGGCCATGCCCCGTACGGGTGCTCCGCCGACGATGGGGGAGAGGCCGACGACGGGTGCCGGGGCGGCGGCGAGGGCCTCGCGGATGCCGGGTACGGCGAGGATGGTGCCGATGGAGACGACGGGGTTGGACGGCGGGAAGAGGATGACGTCGGCGCCGGCGATGGCGTCGAGGACGCCGGGGGCGGGCTTGGCCTGTTCGGCGCCGACGGGGACGACGGCTTCGGCGTCGAGGGAGGCGCGGAGCTTGACCCAGTACTCCTGGAAGTGGACGACGCGGCGTTCGCCGGTCTCCGGGTCGGTGACGGCGACGTGGGTCTCGACGCGGTCGTCGGTCATGGGGAGCAGCCGGACGCCGGGCTGCCAGCGGTCGCAGAGGGCTTCGGTGACGGCGCTGAGCGGGTAGCCGGCGCCGGTCATCTGGGTGCGGACGATGTGGGTGGCGAAGTCGCGGTCGCCGAGGCCGAACCAGGTGGGTCCGACCCCGTACGCCGCGAGTTCCTCCTTGACGGTGAAGGACTCGTCGGTGCGGCCCCAGCCCTGCTCCTCGTTGATGCCACCGCCGAGGGTGTACATCACCGTGTCCAGGTCGGGGCAGACCTTCAGCCCGAACAGGTGGATGTCGTCACCGGTGTTGCCGATGACCGTGATGTCCGCGTCGGGGACGGCGGACTTGAGTCCGCGGAGGAAACGGGCGCCGCCGATGCCGCCGGCCAGAACAACAATGCGCATACCCCGCAGTCTGTCAGGCGGGTACGTGCTCCTGGCGGGCCGGGGAGCAGCTGTGCATCGGCATCTCGGTCAGGCCGGGGAAGTAGACGTGCAGGCTGACGGCTCCGTCGAGGGTGTCGTTGACGACCTCGTGGGCGTAGCCGGGGGCGAAGACGCGCTGGGATCCGGCGGCGTGGGTGAGCCGGCCGCGGGGGGTGTGCTCGGTGAGCCGGCCGTCGAGGACGGTGAGGATGCCGGAGGAGCTGCCGTGGTCGTGGAGGCCGCTGCCCTGGCCGGGGACCCAGCTGAGCAGCCAGACCTCGTAGCCGGGTCCGGTGCGCAGGCGGTGGTACCAGCGGGTGGTGGCGTCGTAGCGGACGAGGTGTTCCCAGCTGGCGCGGTCCTCGGCGATGGACCGGGCGAGGCCGGCGAACTCGGCGACGGTGACGGGGTGTTCGCGGGCGGGCTGGAGGAGGTGCTGGACGGCGAGGATGTCGCCGGCGATCTGGAGGTCGCTCTCGACGACGGCGGCCGGCGCGGGCGCGGGGGCGGTGGCCGGGGCCGGGGTCGGGACGACGGTCGCCGGGGAGGTCGCGGTCGTGGCGGAGGCGGCGGTGGTCGCGGCGGAGGATGCGGAGGCGCTGTTCATCGTGGGGGTGTCCTCGACGGGTGTCAGTCGTGCGGGGCGGTTGCTGTGGGGGAGTGGCCGGAGCTCTGCGGAGCCAGGGGCTCCGGGGGCATCAACAGCTGCAACAGCAACAGCGAACCTGGGCAGCGCGCAGGAACCCACGAATGGGGGTCCAGGTGGCGGCTGCGGGCGCTGACATGAGGACAAGGAGACCGGGCCGAGGGCCGGACTGTCAACCCAATGTCCGGTTTGTGGGAAAAGTTTCACCTCATCCGGTTACTGTGCGCGGAGAAAGGTTTGTGCACTCACGGCCCGGGGATGTGCCGCTCCGACTCGACGGGAACCGAGATCAAACCCGTGGGCGTCACTCGTGATCGGAATGTGATCTCGGCTGCATCTTCGGCCGAATCGCAACCCCTCCTGAGAGTGACGCGTCGACCTCGAACGAGGGCGGCAGCCGCGGACAGCCTGTGGCTTGTGTCACGATTTTTGGCGATATGAACACTTTCTGTATACGCTTGGTTCCGCAGAGTGAATAAGGGCCCCAATAGCAGATCTCGGCTTGACTGCACAGGAGCCACACACTTGTAATTTCACTCGTGTCGTTGCTCGGCGATCAGTAACGGCAACATCACGGGGACGCACAGACAGAGCGAGGGGCGCACATGACCGAGCTGTTTCAGGAACTGCTGGTCGAAGAGGCGGACGAGGAGCTCGGTTGGCAGGAGCGCGCACTGTGCGCGCAGACCGACCCCGAATCCTTCTTTCCCGAGAAGGGCGGCTCCACCCGCGAAGCCAAGAAGGTCTGCCTCGCCTGCGAGGTCCGCTCCGAATGCCTCGAGTACGCCCTCGCCAACGACGAGCGATTCGGCATCTGGGGCGGTCTGTCCGAGCGCGAGCGGCGCCGGCTGAAAAAGGCCGCGGTCTGAGAGCGGCGACGACCGGCGATCCGAAACGGTCCCGGAGCACCACCGAAAGCAACGTCAAACAACGTCAGACCGAGCAAACGGTCCGCCTCCCGCACCTTCCCCGCAGGAGGCGGACCGTCGCGTTCCGGACCTTCTTCCGACGCGGCGTACCCTCCCCTTCCCAGCCGTTAGTGTGGGGCGCTGTCCAGCAGCCTCCGAGGGCACAACACCCCCGGATCCCCAGGCCGGAGGGCCCGTACCGCGATGTCCCCGCACAGCAGCTCGCCGGCCTCCCCGCAGGCGGCCGCCACCCCCGAGTTCCCCCGGCACGTCGTCACCGCGGTCCTCGTCGCGCACGACGGAGCCCGCTGGCTGCCCGAGACCCTCGCCGGACTCCTCACCCAGGAACGCCCCGCGCAGAACCACGTCGCCGCCGACACCGGCAGCGCCGACGACTCCGCCCGCCTCCTCGCCGAAGCCCTCGGCGACGACCGCGTCCTGCACCTCGCCCGCCGCACCGGATTCGGCGCCGCCGTCGACGAAGCCGCCCGCAGCGCCGGCACCCTCACCCCCGACGAACTCCCCTACCTCAAGCGCCCCAGCGGCTGGGACCCCGTCAGCCGCACCTGGCGCGACGACGCCTACGACCTCCCCGACCTCCCCCACGGCGAACCCGTCCAGTGGCTCTGGCTGCTCCACGACGACAGCGCACCCGAACCCGACGCCCTCACCGAACTCCTGCGCGTCGCCGACGGCAACCCCGACGCCGCCGTCATCGGCCCCAAGCTCCGCGGCTGGTACGACCGCAGGCAACTCCTCGAAGCCGGCGTCACCATCGCCCGCAGCGGCCGCCGCTGGACCGGCCTCGACCGCCGCGAACAGGACCAGGGCCAGCACGACCAGGTCCGCCCCGTCCTCTCCGTCTCCACCGCCGGCATGCTCGTACGCCGCGACGTGTACGACGCCCTCGGCGGCTTCGACCGCCGACTGCCCCTGATGCGCGACGACGTCGACCTCTGCTGGCGCGCCCACAGCGCCGGCCACACCGTCCTCGTCGCCCCCGACGCCGTGCTGCGGCACGCCGAGGCCGCCTCCCGCGAACGCCGCACCGTCGACTGCGCCGGCCGCTCCGCCGTCAGCCCCCACCGCGTCGACAAGGCCGGCGCCGTCCACACCCTGCTGGCCAACACCCCCGGCCGCGCCCTGCCCTACGTCCTGCTGCGCCTGGTCCTCGGCACCCTGCTGCGCACCCTCGGCTACCTCCTCGGCAAAGCCCCCGGCCAGGCCGTCGACGAACTCACCGGCCTCCTCGCCACCCTGCTCCGGCCCGGCCGGATCCTCACCGCCCGCAGGGCGCGCCGCCGCCCCGCCGTCCCCGCCGCCGAACTCCGCCCCCTCTTCCCCCCGCCCGGCGCCACTCTCCGCGCCGGCGCCGAACAGCTCGCCGCCCACCTCGGCTCCGGACGCGACAGCGACCCCGCCCCCGCCGGCCGGCACGGCGCCGGCCTCGAACCCGGCCCCGGCGGCGACGACACCGACTACCCCGAAGCCGACCGGCCCGGCCGGCTCAAGCGGATCGCCCGCAACCCCTCACCCGCCCTCCTCGCCGGACTCCTCCTCGTCTCCCTCGTCGCCTGCCGCGCCCTCATCGGCGGCGGCAGCCTCACGGGCGGCGCCCTGCTCCCCGCCCCCTCCGGCGCGGGCGGCCTCTGGCACACCTACACCGGCGAATGGCAGCCCGTCGGCACCGGCACCACCGCCGGAGCACCCCCCTACCTCGCGGTCCTCGCCGGCCTCTCCGCCCTGTTCCTCGGCTCCACCCAGGCCGCCCTGACCCTGCTCCTGGTCTTCTCGGTCCCCCTCGCCGGCCTCACCGCCTACTTCGCCTCCCGGCCCCTGGTCACCTCCCGCCTGCTGCGCGCCTGGGCCGCCGTCGGCTACGCCTTCCTCCCCGCCGTCACCGGCGCCCTCGCCGGCGGCCGCCTCGGCACCGCCGTCCTCGCCGTACTCCTGCCGCTCATCGCCCGCTCCGCCGCCACCGCCCACGGCTTCACCGACACCGAGCCCGGCAGCGGCCGCCGCGCCGTGTGGACGTACGCCCTCCTGCTCACCCTGGCCACCGCCTTCACCCCCGTCGCGTGGCCCCTCGCCGCCGTCCTCGGCACCGCCGCCGTCCTCGCGCGCCGCGCGCACCGGAAGACGTACGCCCCCCGCCTGCTGGCCGTCCTCGCCGTCCCCCTCGCCGTCCTCGCCCCCTGGTCCCTCGGCCTCCTCGCCCACCCCGGCCGCTTCCTGCGCGAAGCCGGACTGCCCTACGGCACCGGCTCCGCCACCCCCCTCGGCCTCCTCACCGCCGACCCCGGCGGCCCCGGCACCACCGGCGCGTTCCTGCTCGCCGGCGTCCTGCTCGCCGCCCTCGCCGCCCTGCTCCGCGCCGACCGGCGGTTCGCCGTCGGCACCGCATGGACCGCCGCCCTCGCCGGACTGTTCCTCGCCGTCCTCCTGGACCGCACCGGCTGGGCCGGCCCCGGCACCCTCCTGTACGGGCTCGGACTCCTCGCGGCCGCCGCACTCGGCGCGGACGGCGCCAAGTACCGCGTCGCCGCCCGCAGCTTCGGCTGGCGCCAGCCGCTCGCCGCCCTGACCGCACTCGCCGCCGCGGCCGGCCCGCTGCTCCTCGCCGCGGCCTGGGTCGCGGCCGGCGCCGACGGACCCCTCAAGCGGCGCGACCCCGTCCAGGTCCCGGCCGTCGTCGCCGAGCACTCGGGCGACACCAACCGCACCCGCACGCTGGTCCTCGGCGGAGACTCGCCCGCCACCGTCTCCTACGCCCTGGTCCGCGGCTCCGGCGCCCGCCTCGGCGACGGCGAACTCCTCGCCGCCGCCGGCCCCGAACCCCGCCTCGCCAAAGCCGTCTCCAGCCTGGTCTCCGGCTCCGGAGCCAACCAGTCCGAGCAGCTCAGCGCCTTCGCCGTGCGCTACGTGATGATCCCGGCCGGCGGCTCCGCCCCCATGCGCCGCATCCTCGACGGCACCCCCGGCCTCAAACAGCGCCACCAGAACGACGGCACCGCCCTGTGGGAGGTCGAACGGCTCACCTCCCGCGTCGCGATCGTCCCCGCCCGCCAGGGCCAGACCGCCACCCTCACCGTCGAGGCCGGCCCCGTCGAGGTCCACGCCGACCTCCCCGCCGGCCCCGAGGGCCGCACCCTGCGCATCGCCGACCGGGCCGACGCCGGCTGGCGGGCCACCCTCGACGGCGAACCCCTCACCCCCCGGACCGTCGACGGCTGGGCCCAGGGCTTCGCCCTGCCCACCGACGCCGGCCACCTCGACCTCGTCCACCAGGACTCCTTCCCCCGCACCGCCTGGCACTGGGCGCAGGGCACCCTCGCCCTGCTGCTCCTCGTGATGGCCCTGCCCGGCCGCCGCGCCCGCCTCGACGACGACCTGCCCGAGGAGACCGCCCCCGACGCCGCCCCCGGGGACGGCGCCGGCGAGCCCGGCCACGGCCGCCGCCGCCGCACCGGGCCGGCCGCCGCGCCCGACCCGGAGCCGGTCCCCGCCGAGGCCGTCGTCGACCCGTACGCGCAGATCCCCGCGCAGCAGGTGTACGGCGAGGAGTCGTACGCCTACCAGGAGCCCCACCCGTACGAGGCGCGGCAGCCGCACCAGCCGGAGCCCGCCCCCGACGCCTACGGCCCGTATCCCCCGACCGGGGGACAGCCGCACTTCCCGCAGCAACAGCAGCCCCACCCGTACGAGTACGAGCAGCAGTACGACGCCTACGGACAGCACCACCCGCGTCCGGACGGGAGCAACCAGTGAAGCAGCGCGCCCCCCTGACGCTCGCGGCCGTGACGGCGGCGCTGGCCGCCGCCACCGGGCTGGCCTTCCTCACCGCCCCCGCCGCCACCCCGGCCGGCGGCGCGGGACGGGCGGCCGCCGCCCGGATGCCGGTGGAACGGTCGGTGCTGGTGTGCCCCGCCCCCAGCTCCTCGGACATCGCCGAGACCACGTACACCTCCCTCACCCCCGGCAAGGGAGGCGCCGCCGGCCCGGCCCGGCTCGCCGACAAGGACGGCAAGGCGGTCCTCGACCTCAAGGAGCCGGGCAAGCCCGTCGCGGCCACCGCCTCCGGCGCGGAGGCACCGGCGCTGACGGGCGCCGCCCAGGGCGCCCTGGCCCCCGGCTGGACCGCCCAGCAGACCACCAAGGTGTCCGCCGGCCACGCGCGCGGCCTCCTCGGGCTGGCCTGCACCGCGCCCGGCACCGACTTCTGGTTCCCCGGCGTCAGCACCGCCAAGGGCCGCCAGGACTACGTCCACCTCACCAACCCCGACGACACCGTCGCCGAGGTGGCCGTCAAGCTGCACGGCCCCGACGGCCTGCTCAAGGACAAGCCGGGCATCGCCGACCCCGTGTACGACGTCGCCCCCCGGTCCACCACCAAGGTGTCGCTGTCCCAGCTGGCCCCCGACAGCCTGCTCGCGGACGCCACCGCGCACGTCACGGCGCGTTCCGGCCGGGTCGGCGCCTCCGTCCACGTGGCCGAGGACGGCACGGGCGCCGACTGGCTCCCGGCCTCCGCGGGCCCGGCGGACACCCTGGTCCTGCCCGGCATCCCCGCCGACGCCACCTCCGTACGGCTGGTCGCCTTCGCCCCCGGCGAGGACGACGCCGACCTCACCGTGAAGCTGTCCGGCCCCACCGGCCCCATCAACCCGGCCGGCCGGGAACGCCTCCACCTCAAGGGCGGCATGACCGAGACCCTGGACCTCGGCGACGTCACCCGGGGCGAGGCCGGCTCCCTGCTGCTGGCCCCCGCCGACCCGAAGAAGGCCGTACCCGTCGTCGCCGCCCTGCGCGTGGTCCGCGGCACCGCCGCCAAGCAGGAGCTGGCCTTCGTCCCCGCGAGCACGCCCGTCGGCGAGCGGGCCACCGTCGCCGACAACCGGGCCGACGACAAGGCCACCGTCCTCACCCTCACCGCCTCCGGCGCCGACGCGAAGGTCCGCGTCACCGCCTCCCCGGGCACCGAGGGCGGGCAGGGCGCCGCCACGGAGATCACCCTCAAGGGCGGTACCACCCGCGCGGTCACCCCGCCGGCCCCCACCGGCGGCAAGGGCCCCTACGCCCTGACCGTCGAGACCCTGTCCGGCGGCCCCGTCCACGCGGCCCGCACCCTGACCCTGCCGCACGACGGGATCCCGATGTTCACCGTCCAGGCCTTCGGCGACGACCGCTCCACGGTCTCCGTCCCCCGGGCCGCCGAGGACCCCTCGATCCTGCTGCGCTGAAACCGGGTGCCGAAACCGGGTACGGGCGGGGCGTCAGTCCTGCCCGTACCGGGGGTCCACCGTCTCCGGCGACAGCCCCAGCAGCTCCGCGACCTGCTCCACCACGATCTCGTGCACCAGCAGCGCCCGTTCGTCCCGCGTCTTGGCCCGGATCTCCACCGGCCGCCGGAACACCACGATCCGCGCCGGCTTCCCGTCCCGGGCCTCCACCAGCCCGCCCAGCGGCACCGCCTCGTCGTTCCAGCCCGCGTCGGGCCCGCCCGGCGGCCCCGGCACGTCCGCGATGACGAACTCCACCTCGGCCAGCTGCGTCCAGCGCCGCTCCAGCCGCTCCACGGAATCCCGTACGAGGTCCCCGAACAGCTCCGCCCGGCTCGCGGACAGCGGCACCTGCGGCGGGGCCAGCGGCCCGCGCATGCCCCGGCCGTGCCGGTCGCGCCGCCGCTGGCGCGGCTCGGAAGGGGCCGCGGCGGGGACCGCCGGGCGGGGAGGAAGCGAACTGTCCGTCACCCCCGCAGGGTAGCCCGCACGCCACGGCCAGGACCCGATACGGTCACGACCTGGTGTCACGTCGGCCAAGATCGGGCCGCGTTACGGACCCGTTGCCCCTCTTCGTCACCCGTGGCACGGCCCGGACGGAGTACGACACGGGAGGACGGCCGGGGGGCGAGTCGTCGCGGCCCGGTCAAGAGTGCGGTACCGTCCAACGTCGTGAGCCTTGTACGTCGCTGTTCGCGCACCGCGTGCGGCCGCCCTGCCGTCGCCACACTGACGTACGTCTACGCCGACTCGACCGCAGTTCTCGGCCCGCTCGCCACCTACGCCGAACCCCACTGCTATGACCTGTGCGCCGAGCACTCCGAGCGCCTGACCGCCCCGCGCGGCTGGGAAGTCGTGCGCCTGTCGGACGGTTCCGGCCCGTCCCGCCCCAGCGGCGACGACCTCGAAGCCCTGGCCAACGCGGTCCGCGAGGCGGCCCGTCCGCCCGAGCGCGCGGCCGAGGCCGGCGGGTCCGGACCGGGTGCCCCGGTGGCCGGCGAGACGCGTCGCGGACACCTGCGCGTCCTCCGTTCGCCCGATTCCTGACGTACGGATCGTCTGAAAAGCCGCTCTGCGTACAAGGTAGGTTTGCTCCACCGCACAGAACCTTCAGGAGGGCAGGCAGTGGCCGCAGATCTTTCGAACATCGTCAAGGCGTACGACGTACGTGGCGTCGTACCCGACGAGTGGGACGAGCCCCTGGCCGAACTGTTCGGTGCTGCGTTCGTCGAGGTCACCGGCGCCACGGCGATCGTGGTCGGCCACGACATGCGGCCCTCCTCCCCGGGCCTGTCCACCGCCTTCGCCCGGGGCGCGGCCGCCCGCGGCGTCGACGTCACCCTGATCGGCCTGTGCTCCACCGACCAGCTGTACTACGCCTCCGGCAAGCTGGACCTGCCCGGCGCCATGTTCACGGCCTCGCACAACCCGGCCCAGTACAACGGCATCAAGCTGTGCCGCGCCGGCGCCGCGCCCGTGGGCCAGGACACCGGCCTCGCCACCATCCGCGAGCTCGCCGAGAAGTGGACCGACGAGGGCGCCCCGGAGATCCCCGCCGGCACCGTCCCGGGCACCATCACCGAGCAGGACACCCTCACCGGCTACGCCGAGCACCTCAAGGGCCTGGTCGACCTGACGGCCATCCGCCCGCTGAAGGTCGTCGTCGACGCGGGCAACGGCATGGGCGGCCACACCGTCCCCACCGTCTTCGAGGGCCTCCCGCTGGACCTCGTCCCCATGTACTTCGAGCTGGACGGGACCTTCCCGAACCACGAGGCCAACCCCCTCGACCCGAAGAACATCGTCGACCTCCAGGCCCGCGTGATCGCCGAGGGCGCGGACCTGGGCCTGGCCTTCGACGGCGACGCCGACCGCTGCTTCGTCGTCGACGAGCGCGGCGAGGGCGTCTCCCCGTCCGCCATCACCGCCCTGGTCGCGGCCCGCGAGCTCGCCCGCAACGGCGGCACCGGCACGATCATCCACAACCTGATCACCTCGTGGTCGGTCCCCGAGGTCGTCCGCGAGAACGGCGGCACCCCCGTCCGCACCCGCGTCGGCCACTCCTTCATCAAGGCCGAGATGGCCGCCTCCGGCGCCATCTTCGGCGGCGAGCACTCGGCGCACTACTACTTCAAGGACTTCTGGAACGCGGACACCGGCATGCTCGCCGCGCTCCACGTCCTCGCGGCCCTCGGCGGCCAGCAGGGCCCGCTCTCCGAGCTGGTCGCCGAGTACGACCGCTACGTCGGCTCCGGCGAGATCAACTCCACCGTCGCCGACCAGGCCGCCCGCACCGCCGACGTCAAGGCCGCCTACGCCGGCCAGGAGGGCGTCACCTTCGACGAGCTGGACGGCCTCACGGTCTCCGCCGCCGACTGGTGGTTCAACCTCCGCCCCTCCAACACCGAGCCGCTCCTGCGCCTCAACGTGGAGGCCCGCGACGAGGCCACCCTGGCCAGGATCCGCGACGAGGTCCTCGCCCTCGTCCGCGCGTAACGCCCGACCGGCGGGCGCAGGATCCAGGGGCGTCGCCCCTGCCCCGCGCCCGCCGGCGGCTCCGCCAGGCCGGCGAAATCCAGCCCCGCCGGCGTTTGAGGCGCGGGGGTCCGGGGGCAGAGCCCCCGGCGACGGACCCGCACCCGAAACCGGGTACCCCGCCCGGCAGGGCAACGGCGCCCGGCCCGCGTCAAGCCGCACCGCAGGTGACTCGGCGGTACGCTGACCTCGCCCAATCCGCGATAAGCGATCCGCATCCCCGAAGGGAACCGCCCCATGCCGCTCGAAGCCGGCCTGCTGGAGATCCTTGCCTGCCCCGCCTGCCACGCCCCCCTCCGGGACGAGTCGGCGGACGAGACCGCCCCCGAGCTGATCTGCACCGGCCAGGACTGCGGTCTCGCGTACCCGGTCCGCGACGGCATCCCGGTCCTGCTCGTGGACGAGGCCCGCCGCCCCGCCTGACCGGCCCCCGTTCCCCACCGCTCGACCAGCCTGGATCCGTCAACCCCGCCGGAGGCCCCCATGCTCGACGAGTCACTCCTCGACGCACCGGACGATCTCGCCCGTGCCGACCGCCGCGGCCTGCTCCGCGGCGCCGCCGAGGCCGGGGCCCGGGTCCGCACCGCGGCCCGGCACGCCACCGAGGCCGGACTCGCGGACCTGCGCCCCGACGGGCGCCCCCGCTCCGTCCTGATCGCCGGCTCCGGCACGGCCGCCACCGGCGTCGCCGACCTGCTCGGCGCCCTCGCCGGAGCCTCCGCGCCGGTCACCCGCCTGCAACCCACCGGCGTCGCGCACGCCGCCGGGGCGCTGCGCTGGAACCTGCCCGGCTGGGCGGGAGCCGTGGACCTGCTCCTCATCGCCACCACCGACGGCACCGAGCCCGGCCTCGCGGCCCTCGCCGAGCAGGCCTACCGGCGCGGCTGCGCCGTGGTCGCCGTCGCCCCCGAGCGCTCACCGCTGGGCGAGGCGGTGAACGGCGCGCACGGAGTCCTCGTACCGATGGCCAAGGCCCCCTACCAGGAGTACGACGAGTCCGCCGCGGCCGGTCCGGGCGCCCTCTGGGCCCTGCTGACCCCGCTGCTGGTCCTCCTCGACAAGGTCGGCCTGATCAGCGCCGCCCCCGAAGCCCTCCAGCGCGTCGCCGACCGCCTCGACCGCACCGCCGAGCGCTGCGGCCCGGCCATCGCCACCTACTCCAACCCGGCCAAGACCCTCGCCGCCGAACTGGCCGACTCGCTCCCCCTCATCTGGAGCGAGGGCGAGGGCGCCGGCCCCGCCGGCCGCCGCTTCGCCGCGACCCTCGCCGAGCTGGCCGGCCGCCCCGCGCTCTCCGCGACCCTCCCCGAGGCGCTGCCCGCGCACGGGGTGCTGCTCGCCGGGGCCTTCGCCGCCGGAGCCGACCCGGACGACTTCTTCCGGGACCGCGTGGAGGAGCCGCAGGCCCTGCGCGCCCGCATCGTCCTGCTGCGCGACCGGCCGACGGGCGCGCTCAGCGCCGCCCCGGCCGCGCGCGAGCTCGCCCTCAGCCACGACACGGCCATCAGCGAGCTCGAACCGGAGGAGGGCGGCGACCTGGAACAGCTCGCCGAGCTCCTCGCCGTCACCGACTTCGCCACCGCCTACCTGGCGCTGGCGGCCCGGGGACACAGCTAGGCACACCCGTGCCCGCACCACATCCAGATCCAGGAAGACGACGACGATGGACCGCCTCACCAACACGATCCGCCCCTACGCGTGGGGATCCACCACCGCGATCCCGGCCCTCCTCGGAGTCGAGCCGACCGGTGAGCCCCAGGCCGAGATGTGGATGGGCGCCCACCCCGGCGCCCCCTCCCGCCTCGACCGCGGAGCCGGCGAGACCACCCTGGCGGCCGTCATCGACGCCGACCCGGAGGGCGAACTCGGAGCAGCCGCCGTCGCCAGGTTCGGCCCCCGCCTGCCCTTCCTCCTCAAGATCCTCGCCGCAGGCGCCCCCCTCTCCGTCCAGGTCCACCCCGACCTCGCCCAGGCCCGCGCCGGGTACGAGGACGAGGAGCGGCGCGGCGTCCCGATCGACGCGGGCCACCGCAACTACAAGGACCCCAACCACAAGCCCGAGCTGATCTGCGCGCTCACCCCCTTCGACGGCCTGTGCGGCTTCCGCCCGCCGACGGAGGCCGCGGACCTCCTCGAAGGCCTCGGCGTCGACTCCCTCAAGCCGTACGTGGACCTGCTGCGCGCCCACCCCGAGGAGGCGGCCCTGCGCGAGGTCCTCACCGCCGTCCTCACCGCCGACCGCGAGGAGATGGCGCGCACCGTCGCCGAGGCCGCGGCCGCCGCCGAACGCCTCGGCGGGCCGTACGAGGCGTACGCGGGGCTCGTCCACGACTACCCGGGCGACCCCGGCGTGATCGCGGCCATGCTCCTCAACCACGTGCGGCTCCAGCCCGGCGAGGCCATGTTCCTCGGCGCCGGCATCCCGCACGCCTACCTCGACGGCCTCGGCGTCGAGCTGATGGCCAACTCGGACAACGTGCTGCGCTGCGGGCTGACGCCCAAGCACGTGGACGTCCCCGAGCTGCTGAAGGTCGTCATCTTCGAGCCGAGCGCCCCGGGCATCCTGCGTCCCGAGGGCGACGGCGAGGAGGTCTACGAGACCCCCATCGACGAATTCCGGCTCTCCCGCCACGTCCTGGCCCCCGGCGGAGCCCCCCGCGCCCTCCCCGACGGCGCCCCGCAGATCCTGCTCTGCACCGCAGGCGCCCCCCGCGTCGGCGAACTGGCCCTGGCGCCCGGCGAGTCGGTCTTCGTCCCCGCGGGCGAAAAGACCGAACTGTCCGGTGCTGGTACCGTCTTCCGGGCCACCGTGGTCCTCTGACGTAGCGTCGGCCGCACCCGCAGCTGCAACAATGTGCGGCCGTAGTCAGCGGCCAGGAAGGACACCCAGCACCCATGAGCGCGTCGGGCGGTACCAGGGCGATCGTGGCGGCACTCGCCGCCAACCTCGCCATCGCTGTAGCCAAGTTCGTGGCATTCCTCTTCAGCGGCTCCTCGTCGATGCTCGCGGAAAGCGTCCACTCGGTCGCCGACTCCGGAAACCAGGGCCTGCTGCTCCTCGGCGGGAAGAAGGCCCAGCGCGAGGCCACCCCCCAGCACCCCTTCGGGTACGGGCGCGAGCGCTACATCTACGCCTTCCTCGTCTCCATCGTGCTCTTCACCGTCGGCGGCATGTTCGCCATCTACGAGGGCTACGAGAAGATCCACGACCCGCACCAGATCGAGGCCTGGTACTGGCCCGTCGGCGTCCTCGTCTTCGCGGTCGTCGCGGAGGGCTTCTCCTTCCGCACCGCGATCAAGGAGTCCAACGAGAGCCGCGGCAGCCAGAGCTGGAGGCAGTTCGTCAAGAGCGCCAAGGCCCCCGAACTGCCCGTCGTCCTGCTGGAGGACCTCGGCGCGCTCGTCGGCCTCGTCCTCGCCCTCATCGGCGTCGGCCTCGCCCTGCTCACCGGCAACGGGGTCTGGGACGGCATCGGCACCCTGTGCATCGGCGTCCTGCTGATCGTCATCGCCGTCGTCCTGGCCCTGGAGACCAAGTCCCTGCTGCTCGGCGAGGCCGCCGGCACCGCCGAGGTCGAGAAGATCAAGGCCGCGCTCGTCGACGGCGACACCGTCACCGGCGTCATCCACATGCGCACCCTGCACCTCGGCCCCGAGGAGCTCCTCGTCGCCGCCAAGATCGCCGTCCAGCACGACGACACCGCGACCGAGGTGGCCAACGCCATCAACGCCGCCGAGGCCCGCATCCGCGCCTCCGTCCCGATCGCCCGCGTGATCTACCTGGAGCCGGACATCTACCAGCCCGAGCTCGCTCCCCGCCCCGACCTCACCAAGGGCGACGGCCGCTGACCGGCCCCGCCCGCCCGTACGTACGAAGGCCCCCGCAGCTCACCTGCCGCGGGGGCCTTCGTACGTACGGGCGGGTGCCGGGGCTACCGGATCTAGACCAGGCGGGCCTTCGTCCCGTCCAGCGCGCCCCACTCGATGCCCTCCGAAGACCGGGCGAAGCCGACCGTCGGGCGGGCCACCGCGTCCGTCTTGGCGTGCGGGATCGCGATCGACTCGCCGAGCCCCGTGGTGCCCTGCGCCTCCCGGGCGAGGGCCACCCGTACGAGCTCGTCCACCTCTGCCAGCTCCCGGATCGCGGCCCCCTTGGTGTCCGAGGATCGCGCGCACGAACCGATCCACCGGCATCCTGCACCAGGTGAGGGGCGGATCAAAAGTCCGAAAGGCCCCGAACATCCCGCCGGACGGCCTGGAAACGAAGAACGACTTGTTCCCGTCCCCACTGGGGTCCGCTCCGCCGATCGGTGTAGATTCGTCATCAGTGTCAGGCGTCGCTGCTGATGGCGGTCGGGCGGTCCTCGTGACCGGCCGAGGGGAGAGAGGGCCCCGCGACGGACTGTGCTCAGTGCACCGGCCAGCCCCGTGCGCGGCCCAGCCGTACCCACCTCTCGAACCATGAGGAGCATCACCCATGGACTTCAAGGTCGCCGACCTTTCCCTTGCCGCCTTCGGCCGCAAGGAGATCACCCTGGCCGAGCACGAGATGCCGGGTCTGATGTCGATCCGCAAGGAGTACGCCGAGGCGCAGCCGCTGGCCGGCGCCCGCATCACCGGCTCCCTGCACATGACCGTGCAGACCGCCGTCCTCATCGAGACCCTCGTCGCGCTGGGCGCCGACGTCCGCTGGGCCTCCTGCAACATCTTCTCCACCCAGGACCACGCCGCCGCCGCCATCGCGGTCGGCCCGAACGGCACCCCGGAGAACCCGCAGGGCGTCCCCGTCTTCGCCTGGAAGGGCGAGACGCTGGAGGAGTACTGGTGGTGCACGGAGCAGGCGCTGACCTGGCCGAACACCCCCACCGGCGGCCCGAACATGATCCTCGACGACGGTGGTGACGCCACCCTCCTCGTCCACAAGGGCGTCGAGTTCGAGAAGGCCGGCGCGGCCCCGGACCCGTCCACCGCGGACTCCGAGGAGTACGCCCACATCCTCACGCTCCTCAACCGCACCCTCGGTGAGGCCCCGCAGAAGTGGACGCAGCTCGCGTCCGAGATCCGCGGCGTGACGGAGGAGACCACGACCGGTGTCCACCGCCTCTACGAGATGATGGCCGAGGGCACCCTGCTCTTCCCGGCGATCAACGTGAACGACGCCGTCACCAAGTCGAAGTTCGACAACAAGTACGGCTGCCGGCACTCGCTGATCGACGGCATCAACCGTGCCACCGACGTCCTGATCGGCGGCAAGGTCGCGGTCGTCTGCGGCTACGGCGACGTGGGCAAGGGCTGTGCGGAGTCGCTGCGCGGCCAGGGCGCGCGCGTCATCGTCACCGAGATCGACCCGATCTGCGCGCTGCAGGCGGCGATGGACGGCTACCAGGTCGCCACCCTCGAGGACGTGGTGGAGACCGCGGACATCTTCATCACCACGACCGGCAACAAGGACATCATCATGGCCTCGGACATGGCCAAGATGAAGCACCAGGCCATCGTGGGCAACATCGGCCACTTCGACAACGAGATCGACATGGCCGGCCTCGCGAAGATCGAGGGCATCGTCAAGGACGAGGTCAAGCCGCAGGTCCACACCTGGAAGTTCCCCGACGGCAAGGTCCTGATCGTGCTGTCCGAGGGCCGCCTGCTGAACCTGGGCAACGCCACCGGCCACCCCTCGTTCGTGATGTCGAACTCCTTCGCGGACCAGACCCTGGCCCAGATCGAGCTCTTCACCAAGCCGTCCGAGTACCCGACCGACGTCTACGTGCTCCCCAAGCACCTCGACGAGAAGGTCGCCCGCCTCCACCTCGACGCCCTCGGCGTCAAGCTCACCACCCTGCGCCCCGAGCAGGCCGCGTACATCGGCGTCAAGGTCGAGGGCCCGTACAAGCCCGACCACTACCGCTACTGATCCACCGCCACCGATCCCCACGGATCCGCAGCACTCCAGGCAGGCCCCCGGCATCCGCGCCGGGGGCCTGCCCCGTACCCAAGGACCCGACGCCATGCCCCGCGGCCGCTACTCGCTCCACGACCCGCACGACCACACCCCCCTCGGCGAGGAGCACTTCCACTGCGCCCCCGGCCCCTCCGGCTGGCGCTACGTGGCCCAGCTGACCACCCCGGACGGGGACCACCGCGGCTCGCTGGACCTGGCCCTCGACGCCCTCGGCCGACCCATCCGCATGGAGGCCAACGCCGGCGGCTGGCAGGTGCGCGGCGCAGCCATCGACGGCGTCACCTGGGTCCGCACCGACCCCGCCGGAGCCGAGGCCACCGAGGGCAACGTCGCCGCCCCCGGCTTCACCGGCAGCTCCCCGGCCTTCCTCATCGCCACGGCCCGCCTGCTGCGCCTGACCCCCGGCGCCCCCGCGACCCGCGTCCGGCTCCTCGCGCTCACCGATCCCGTACTGGCACCCCGTACGGTCGACCAGGCCTGGACCCTGCTCTCCCGCGCCGAGCACCCGACGGACAGCGGCCCCCTGGTGGTGGACGAGTACCAGGTCACCGCCCTGGACACGGGCGAGGTCCACACCGTGCACCTCGCGGGCGACGTGGTCCTCTCGGCGCCCGGCATCGAACTCGAACACCTGGAGACCCCGCCGTCGTCCTTCGCGGACGCCGACGATCCGGACGGCTTCGAGGACTAGGCCGGCGGCGCGAACCCGGTCCCGCGCGGCGGCGTCGGCGACACGGGCGCCACGACCGGCGCGGGAGCGACGACCGGCCCGGCCACGGGCACGGGTGCAGGCATCGGCGCCGGCATCTGCTCAGGCATCGGCGCCGGGGCGAAGGCGCGCGCGGCGTCCCGCGACTGCCGCTCGTGCACCACCGCCATCAGGAACGCGGCGGCCGGCACCCCGGGCGGCGGCGGCGTCCCGGTCCGGGCCACCACGTCATCGGCCAGCCGCACCGCCATCGCGGCACCCGTGTGCGGGTCCAGCTGGTTCATCCGCGTCAGGTACTGCCGGATCGCCAGCCACAGCCCGTCCGGCACCGCCGACAGGTCCAGCGCCGCGAACTGCCCGGCCAGCCACGGCGGCGGCGGGGGCACCGGCATGACGCGGGTACCCGGCACCCGCTCCCGCACCACCAGGGTCCCGGCGAACACGTCACCCAGCCGCCGGCCCCGCTCCGACATCAGCGAGGCGATACAGGCGACCGCCCCGAAGGTGAGCAGCAGCTCAACGACCCCCATGGCCCCGCGCACCAGCGCGTGCCGGAACCGGATCGGCCCGCCGTCCTCCCGCACCACCCGCAGCCCGCACGCCAGCTTCCCCAGCGAGCGGCCGTGGCTCAGCGTCTCCACCGCGATCGGCACGCCGACCACCACCAGCAGGAGGCTGGCCACCGCCACCGCGGCCTGCGCGGCCTCGTCCAGGGAAGCCGTCGCGGCCACCAGCCCGACGATCACCACCACGAACCCGACGCCGTACACGACCAGGTCGAGCAGGACCGCCAGGGCCCGGCTCGGCAGCCGCGCCGGCCGCAGACCCAGGACGACCGCGTCTCCCGTCACCAGATCGCTCAACGCGCGCACCTTTCCCCGACCTGACCCGCCCCTGTCCACCCCAGTCTGCCAAGCTGACCGCAGGAGAAGTAAGCCGTATCGGGTGGCCAGGGGCAGGGGAGCGGTAACCGGATGGATCTCGACGTCTTCGTGGCGGCCCACCAGACGGAATGGGCCCGCCTGGAGCAGCTCCTCGGCCGCGGCCGCCGGCTCACCGGCGCGGAAGCCGACGAACTCGTCGCCCTCTACCAGCGCACCTCCACCCACCTCTCCCTGATCCAGTCCAGCGCCCCGGACCCGATGCTCACGGCCCGCCTCACCCAGCTCGTGGCCCGCGCCCGCTCGACGGTCACCGGCACCCGCCGCGCCGGCTGGCGCGACGCCGCCCGCTTCTTCACCGAGGGCTTCCCGGCGGCCGTCTACCGCAGCCGCCGCTGGTGGATACCCACCGCGCTGCTCTCCACCGCCCTCGGCGTGCTCATCGGCTGGTGGATAGCCGCCCACCCCGAGGTGCAGAGCGCCATAGCCGCCCCCGAGCACCTCAAGGACCTGACGCGGCCCGGCGGCCAGTACGAGACCTACTACTCCAGCCACCCGGCGGCCTCCTTCGCCGCGCAGGTCTGGACGAACAACGCCCAGGCCGCAGCGATCTGCCTCGTCCTCGGCGCCTTCCTCGGACTCCCGGTCCTGTGGATCCTGTTCCTGAACATGGCCAACCTGGGCGTCGGCCTGGGCCTGATGACCTCCGCCGGCCGCCTCGACGTCTTCCTCGGCCTGATCCTCCCGCACGGCCTCCTCGAACTGACCGCCGTCTTCGTCGCCGCCGGTACGGGCCTGCGCCTCGGCTGGACGGTCATCGACCCGGGCCCCCGCACCCGCCGCACGGCCCTCGCGGAACAGGGCCGCGCCGCCCTCGGCATGGCCATGGGCCTGGCCGCGGTCCTCTTCGTCTCCGGCCTGATCGAGGGCTTCGTGACCCCGTCGGGCCTTCCGACCTGGGCCCGCATCACGATCGGCGTGGTCGCGGAGGCCGCGTTCCTCACCTACGTCTACGTCCTCGGCGGCCGCGCCTCCCGCGCGGGCGAGGTGGGCGACGTGGAGGAGGCGGACCGCACGGCGACGCTCCCGACGGCAGCCTGATGTGCGTACAAGGCAGCTGAGCTGCTAGTCTCCTCGTCGTCCCGCAGACCGTTGACACGGCCACTGTGGGGAGGTAGATTCGAACGGTTGCCTCGAACTGGACAAGTTCGGCAGCGATGGTTTAAAATCTCTCTCGCTCCCATTCGGAATTGAATTCCTGTGGGGCGCAGTCGACTCCTCATCCAGGAATCCGAAGCCGGGAAATCCGGTGGAAAACTTCTGATAGAGTCGGAACCGCCGGAAAGGGAAAGCGCGAAAGTGCAGGACCTGGAAAGCAAGCGAGAAAGACTCTGATAGAGTCTGAATCGCAAGAACGAAGAACGAAAGCCCGGAGGAAAGCCCGAGAGGGTGAGTACAAAGGAAGCGTCCGTTCCTTGAGAACTCAACAGCGTGCCAAAAATCAACGCCAGAAGTTGATACCCCGTCCACTCCGGTGGATGAGGTTCCTTTGAAAAAGACCTGTCGGGCCCTCGGGCACTGGCAGGCAACGAACACAGCGAGGACGTTGTGGCCAGTCGGTCTTATTCCGACCGTGACTGGCCCGCTCTTTCGTGGTGTGGACCGGATTACCGGTAAACATTCATGGAGAGTTTGATCCTGGCTCAGGACGAACGCTGGCGGCGTGCTTAACACATGCAAGTCGAACGATGAAGCCCTTCGGGGTGGATTAGTGGCGAACGGGTGAGTAACACGTGGGCAATCTGCCCTTCACTCTGGGACAAGCCCTGGAAACGGGGTCTAATACCGGATACGACTGCGGGAGGCATCTCCTGTGGTGGAAAGCTCCGGCGGTGAAGGATGAGCCCGCGGCCTATCAGC
>NZ_CP034350.1:0-2977500 GCF_003950035.1 Streptomyces sp. W1SF4 | reverse complement strand
GTGTGTTTCTTGCCGGAGGTAGAGCACTGGATAGGCGATGGGCCCTACCGGGTTACTGACCTTAGCCAAACTCCGAATGCCGGTAAGTGAGAGCACGGCAGTGAGACTGTGGGGGATAAGCTCCATGGTCGAGAGGGAAACAGCCCAGAGCATCGACTAAGGCCCCTAAGCGTACGCTAAGTGGGAAAGGATGTGGAGTCGCAGAGACAACCAGGAGGTTGGCTTAGAAGCAGCCACCCTTGAAAGAGTGCGTAATAGCTCACTGGTCAAGTGATTCCGCGCCGACAATGTAGCGGGGCTCAAGCGTACCGCCGAAGTCGTGTCATTGCAGCAATAGGGCCAACGCCCGCTGTGATGGGTAGGGGAGCGTCGTGTGCCGGGTGAAGCAGCAGCGGAAGCTAGTTGTGGACGGTTCACGAGTGAGAATGCAGGCATGAGTAGCGATACACACGTGAGAAACGTGTGCGCCGATTGACTAAGGGTTCCTGGGTCAAGCTGATCTGCCCAGGGTAAGTCGGGACCTAAGGCGAGGCCGACAGGCGTAGTCGATGGACAACCGGTTGATATTCCGGTACCCGCTTTGAAACGCCCAATATCGAATCCTCTGATGCTAAGCCCGTGAAGCCGTTCCGGACCCTTCGGGGAATGGAAAGTGGTGGAGCCGGCGATCCAAGGTGGTAGTAGGTAAGCGATGGGGTGACGCAGGAAGGTAGTCCAGCCCGGGCGGTGGTTGTCCCGGGGTAAGGGTGTAGGCCGTGTGGTAGGCAAATCCGTCACACGTTAAGGCTGAGACCTGATGCCGAGCCGATTGTGGTGAAGTGGATGATCCTATGCTGTCGAGAAAAGCCTCTAGCGAGTTTCATGGCGGCCCGTACCCTAAACCGACTCAGGTGGTCAGGTAGAGAATACCGAGGCGTTCGGGTGAACTATGGTTAAGGAACTCGGCAAAATGCCCCCGTAACTTCGGGAGAAGGGGGGCCATTCCTGGTGATGAGACTTGCTCTCTGAGCTGGGGGTGGCCGCAGAGACCAGCGAGAAGCGACTGTTTACTAAAAACACAGGTCCGTGCGAAGCCGTAAGGCGATGTATACGGACTGACGCCTGCCCGGTGCTGGAACGTTAAGGGGACCGGTTAGTGACCTTTCGGGGTTGCGAAGCTGAGAACTTAAGCGCCAGTAAACGGCGGTGGTAACTATAACCATCCTAAGGTAGCGAAATTCCTTGTCGGGTAAGTTCCGACCTGCACGAATGGCGTAACGACTTCTCGACTGTCTCAACCATAGGCCCGGTGAAATTGCACTACGAGTAAAGATGCTCGTTTCGCGCAGCAGGACGGAAAGACCCCGGGACCTTTACTACAGTTTGATATTGGTGTTCGGTTCGGCTTGTGTAGGATAGGTGGGAGACTTTGAAGCAGCCACGCCAGTGGTTGTGGAGTCGCCGTTGAAATACCACTCTGGTCGTGCTGGATGTCTAACCTCGGTCCGTGATCCGGATCAGGGACAGTGTCTGATGGGTAGTTTAACTGGGGCGGTTGCCTCCCAAAGGGTAACGGAGGCGCCCAAAGGTTCCCTCAGCCTGGTTGGCAATCAGGTGTTGAGTGTAAGTGCACAAGGGAGCTTGACTGTGAGACCGACGGGTCGAGCAGGGACGAAAGTCGGGACTAGTGATCCGGCGGTGGCTTGTGGAAGCGCCGTCGCTCAACGGATAAAAGGTACCCCGGGGATAACAGGCTGATCTTCCCCAAGAGTCCATATCGACGGGATGGTTTGGCACCTCGATGTCGGCTCGTCGCATCCTGGGGCTGGAGTCGGTCCCAAGGGTTGGGCTGTTCGCCCATTAAAGCGGTACGCGAGCTGGGTTTAGAACGTCGTGAGACAGTTCGGTCCCTATCCGCTGTGCGCGTAGGAATATTGAGAAGGGCTGTCCCTAGTACGAGAGGACCGGGACGGACGAACCTCTGGTGTGCCAGTTGTCCTGCCAAGGGCATGGCTGGTTGGCTACGTTCGGGAGGGATAACCGCTGAAAGCATCTAAGCGGGAAGCCTGCTTCAAGATGAGTATTCCCACCTCCTTGAGAGGGTAAGGCTCCCAGTAGACGACTGGGTTGATAGGCCAGATGTGGAAGCCCGGTAACGGGTGGAGCTGACTGGTACTAATAGGCCGAGGGCTTGTCCTCAGTTGCTCGCGTCCACTGTGTTAGTTCTGAAGTAACGAACTCGCCTTGCCGGCTGGAGTTCAAACTTCATAGTGTTTCGGTGGTCATAGCGTTAGGGAAACGCCCGGTTACATTCCGAACCCGGAAGCTAAGCCTTTCAGCGCCGATGGTACTGCAGGGGGGACCCTGTGGGAGAGTAGGACGCCGCCGAACAATCATTGTGGGAAAGCCCCGCACCTTCTGGTGCGGGGCTTTTCTGCGTTTACGGGCCGTTTTGCAGCTCCGGCAGCGGCCGGCGGTGACGGTGTCCCCGAACGGGCCCTTCGGGTAACCCCTAGAGCCGGCCCGCTGCCTTCAGGGCGAGGTAGGTGTCGGCCAGGGCGGGGGCCAGGGTGTCGGGGGTGGCGTCGACGACGTGGACGCCGTGGCGGGTGAGCTGGTCGGCGGTGCGGCGGCGCTGGGACTGGGTCTGGGTGGCCGCGGCGGCCTCGTAGACGGAGTCCAGGGAGCCGCGGGCCTCGGCCATGGCGGCGATGTGGGGGTCGGCCACGGAGGCCAGGACGACCGTGTGGCGCTGGGTGAGCCGCGGGAGGAGTGGGAGGAGGCCCTCTTCGACGGGGGCCGCGTCCAGGCTCGTCAGGAGGACCACCAGGGAGCGGCGCGGGGCGCTGCGCAGGATGGTGGAGACGAGGGTGCGGGCGTCCGTCTCGACCAGTTCGGGTTCGAGGCCGGCCATGGCGTCGACGAAGGCCGGGAGGGTGTCGGCGGCCGAGCGGGCCTGGACCTGGGCGCGGGGGCGGCGGTCGTGGGCCAGGAGGTCGACGCGGTCGCCGGCGCGGGTGGCCAGGGCGGTCAGGAGGAGGGCGGCGTCCATGGCGGAGTCCAGGCGGGGGGCGTCGCCGACGCGTCCGGCCGAGGTGCGTCCGGTGTCGAGGCAGATCAGGATGTGGCGGTCGCGTTCGGGGCGCCAGGTGCGGACGGCGACCTTGTGCTGGCGGGCGGTGGCGCGCCAGTCGATGGAGCGGGTGTCGTCGCCGGGTACGTAGTCGCGGAGGCTGTCGAACTCGGTGCCCTCGCCGCGGGTCAGCAGGCTGGTGCGGCCGTCGAGTTCGCGCAGGCGCGCGAGGCGGGACGGGAGGTGCTTGCGGCTGGTGAAGGGCGGCAGGACGCGGACCGTCCAGGGGACGTCGTGGTTGCCCTGGCGGGCGCACAGGCCGAGCGGGCCGTACGAGCGGACGGTGACGAGTGCGGCCTTGCGGTCGCCGCGCCGGGTGGGGCGCAGGCGGGTGGTGAGGCGGCGGCGTTCGCCGGCGGGGACGGTCAGGGTGTGGCGGGAGGCGTCGGTTTCGGTGCCGGGGTGCCAGCTGCTGGGGGGCCAGGCGTCGCGGATGCGGGCCCGCAGCGTGCGGGTGCCGGGGTTGGTGATGGTGAGGCCGACGTCGGCGGTGTCGCCGAGGCGGACCGTGGTGGCACCCGTTCGGGTGAGTCGCAGGGCGCGTACGGGGGCGGCGAGGGCGTAGTCGGCGGCGCAGGCCAGGCCGATGGTGCCGTTGACGGCGAGGAGGCCCGTCCAGCTGGGTTCGAGGAGGCCTACGGGGAGGCTGCCGAGGGCCGCGAGGAGGGCGGCGCGTCCGGTGAGGGCCATCAGCGGGGGACGGGGACGTGGGTGAGGATCGCGGAGATGACGGAGTCGGCGGTGACGCCTTCCATCTCGGCTTCGGGGCGCAGCTGTACGCGGTGGCGGAGGGTGGGCAGGGCGAGGGCCTTGACGTCGTCGGGGGTGACGTAGTCGCGGCCGGTGAGCCAGGCCCAGGCGCGGGAGGTGGCGAGGAGGGCGGTCGCGCCGCGGGGGGAGACGCCGAGGGTGAGGGAGGGCGATTCGCGGGTGGCGCGGCAGAGGTCGACGACGTAGGCGGCGATCTCGGGGGAGACGGTGGTGTTCTCGACGGCCTTGCGGGCGGCTTCGAGTTCGCGGGCGCCTGCGACGGGGCGGATGCCGGCGGCGTGCAGGTCGCGGGGGTCGAAGCCGGCGGCGTGCCGGGTGAGGACGCCGATCTCGTCTTCGCGGGAGGGGAGGGGGACGGTCAGTTTGAGGAGGAACCGGTCGAGCTGGGCTTCGGGGAGGGGGTAGGTGCCCTCGTATTCGACGGGGTTCATGGTGGCGGCTACGAGGAAGGGGTCGGGGAGCCGGCGGGGGGTGCCGTCGACGGTGACCTGGCGTTCCTCCATGGCTTCCAGGAGGGAGGACTGGGTCTTGGGGGGCGTGCGGTTGATCTCGTCGGCGAGGAGGAGGTTGGTGAAGACGGGGCCGTCCTGGAAGGAGAACTCGGCGGTGCGGGCGTCGTAGACGAGGGAGCCGGTGACGTCGCTGGGCATCAGGTCGGGGGTGAACTGGACGCGTTTGGTGTCGAGTTCGAGGGAGGCGGCGAGGGCGCGGACGAGGAGGGTCTTGGCGACGCCGGGGACGCCTTCGAGGAGGACGTGGCCGCGGCACAGGAGTGCGACGACGAGTCCGGTGACGGCGGAGTCCTGGCCGACCACGGCCTTGGAGATTTCGGTGCGGAGCGCTTCCAGGGAGGAGCGGGCGCTGTCCGTGGTGGCCGTCATGAGGTGCGGACCTCTCTTTCGAGGGCGTCGAGGTGGTCGGCGAGCGCGACGAGTGCCGCGTCGTCGGCGGGGGTGGTGCCGAAGAGGGTGGTGGCCGGGTCGGGTCCGGTGGCGTGGGGCCGGCGGGCGGCTACGGCGGGGACCAGGGTGGCGGGGTCGTGGGCCTGGGCGGGTGGTACGCCGACCAGTGCGGCGAGGCGTTCGCGGGCGGCGGCGCGCAGGACGGTGGCGGCGCGGTCGCGGGCGGAGGTCTTGCGGTAGAGGCGGGCGCGGCCCTCGGTGGTCTCGGAGGCGCGGATGGCGACGGGGAGGTTCTCGGTGACGAGGGGGCCGAGCCGGCGGGCGCGCCAGAGGGCGGCGAGGGTGGCGGCCGCGAAGAGCTGGAGCAGGGCCCAGAGCCAGCCGGAGGGGACGAGGTCGAGGAGGCTCTTCTCGTCGGCGGGGGTGTCGGCGGGCATGTCCGCGAGGGTGGGGAGGTACCAGACGAGGTCGGGGCGGGAGCCGAGGAGCTGGAGGGCGAGGGAGGCGTTGCCCTGTTCGGCGAGGTGCTGGTTGAGCAGGGGGCGTTCGGAGCCGAGGAGGACGGTGTCGCCGCCCTTGGTGGTGCTGGGGAGTACGAGGAGGGTGGGGTGGCCGTCGCTGGGGTAGCAGGCGGTGGCTGCGGGGTGGGTGGTGGTGTAGCGGAGGCCGTCGCCGGTGCCGGCGCGGCCGGCGGTGGTGGCGGCGGGGAGGGCGCAGCCGGGGTCGAGGTCGTCGCGGTGGGCGAAGGACTTCGTGTGGGTGGCGGGGGCCAGGTCGGGGAGGCTGAGGCTGGTGGGGGCGATGAGGACGGTGCGGCCGCCGGAGAGGTCGATGGCGGAGCGGATGGCGCGTCGCTGGGGTTCGCCGAGCAGGTCGGGGTCGGTGACGAGGAGGGTGGTGCGGGGGCCGGTCGCGGCGGCGGCTTCTTCGGCGCTGGTGACGACGCGGGTGGTGACGCCGCGTTCCCGCAGGAGCTGGGCGAGGGCGCGGCTGCCGTCGCGGTCGGCGGAGCGGGGGTCGAGGCGGCCGTGGTGGTCCCCGGTCTGGAGGGCGGCGAGGGTGACGGCGGCGGCGAGGAGGATGCCGAGGGCGAGGAGGAGGCCGCGGGCGCGGGCCCAGCGCTGGGGGCCGGTGGGGGTGGTGGAGGTGGGGGCGGGGGCGCTGGGGCCGGTCATGCGGCGGGTCCCGTCAGGAGCGGCTTGGTGCGTTCCAGGGTGAGGTCGAGGGTGCGCAGGCGGGCGTAGGCGTCGGCGTCGGCGGTGCGGCCGCCGTAGGTGACGTCGTCGAAGGTGCGGGCGGCGGCGTGGAGGCCGGCGGCGTGTGCGGGGAGGCTGAGCGCGGCTTCGGCGGCGGCCTCGTCGGCGGTGCGGCCGGGGCGGGGGTCGAGGAGGGTGCGTTCCTCCAGGGCGCGGACGAGGGCGCGCATGCGTTCCTGGACGGCTTCGTTCCAGCGGCCGGCGGCGGCGTGGGCGTCGGCGGTGGTGCGGTGGTCGGCGGCGCTGCGGGGGCCTTCGTCGAAGAGGGCGGCGGTGCCGGTGGGGGTGCGGCGGGGGGTGCCGAGGCGCCACCAGAGGGCGGCGATGACGAGGAGGACCAGTACGGCGATGGTGAGGAGGCCGGCCCAGCCGCCGGGGGTGGCTCCGGAGGCGCGGTCGAGGAAGTCGCCCAGCCAGTCCCAGAAGCGGTCCAGGGCGCGCTGGAGCAGCCCGGGCTCGTCCTGGTGGTAGGCGGGCTTGGCCAGCTCGCGTTCGGCCGCCTCGCGGGCGGCGTCGCGCGGGGTGGTCAGTGGTGGTGTGTCGCCTGCGGCGGTGGTGATGAGTCCCCCCGTGCTCATCGGCGTGTCAGCCTCCGGGTCGTTCGGCGGTGGGGGTGCCGTAGCCGTGGAGGCCGGCGGCGCGGGCGAGCTCCAGGTCGAGGGCTTCGCGGCGGATGCGCTGGTCGATGTAGAGGAGGGTGGTGACGCCCGTCTGCATCGGGACGGTGACGGTGGCCGCGACGACGCCGCCGATGGCGCTGATGAGGAGGAAGCTCCAGCTGAGGGCGGCGGTGCCGTCCAGCAGGCCGGAGAGGCCCTCGGGGGACACGAGCAGGGCGATGCCGGCGAAGGGCATGACGATGACCATGGCGGTGATGGTGCGGATCAGCCAGATGAGCAGGCTGATGCCGAAGATCCGCCACCAGGAGCCCCTGACCAGCTTCGCGGACCGCTTGAGGGCGGCGGCGGCCGAGCCGCGTTCCAGCATCAGTGCGGGCGGGGCCAGCACGAAGGTGACGTAGAACCAGGCGAGGAGGACGAAGCCGACGGGGATGCCGAGGGCGGTGAGGGCGGCGCTGCCGGTGAGGATGCCGGGGAGGGCCGGGAGGAGGAGGGCGGCGACGGCGCCCAGGAGCAGCAGGCCGGTCAGGGCGAGCATGCGCGGGGCGAGGGGTCGTACGGCCTTGAGGGTGTCGGAGGGGGTGGAGGCCTGGCCGAGGACCGCGCGGCTGACGACGGGTGCGAGCAGGGCGGTGACGAGGATCAGCCCGAGGAGTTCCAGGAAGTACTGGGTGGCGTAGACGACGGCGGTGTCGCCCATGAGCTTGACGGCCTGGGAGGGGGTGAGGTTCTCGTCGGCGGTGGGGAGGTCGTTCAGCCAGGTGCGCTGGATGGCCAGCAGGGCGACCTGGGAGAGGGCGGCGACGACGAGGCTGATGGTGAGGACGGAGCGCCAGTGGCCGCGCAGGGTGCCGACGGCGCCGTCGAGGATCTCGCCGAGGCCGAGGGGGCGCAGGGGGATGATGCCGGGCTTGGCGGCGGGCGGGGTGCTGCCCCAGCCGCCGGGGTACTGGTAGGGGCTGCCGGGGCGGGTGCCCCAGCCGGCGGCGGGCGCCTGGGGTGCGGGAGGGGCGGCGGGCTGCGGGGTGGGGCCGGTGGCGGGGCTGGTCCACTGTCCGGGCGGCGGCTGTGCTGCGGACCACTTCGCGTCGGCGGTGGGGCCGGGGGCCTGTGCGGGCGTGGTGCCCTCGCCGGAGGTGGTGCCGGTGCCGGTGTCGTTCCCCGTGCCGGTGGGCTGAGCGGCCGGCCGGTCGGCGTCGGAGCCCTGGCCGTCGGACGGGGATCCGGGCGCGGCCCAGCCCGGAGAGTCAGTCATCGTCGCTCCTTCACGTGCACCTGCCGTGGCGGGCGCGCTGGTCGGCTGCCATCGTGCCATGGGGGCGCTCGGATCGGTCGGGCCGTCCCCGGATCACCGGCTGCCCCCGGATCGCGCGCCGCTCCCGCCCTTCAATTGTCGCTCGGATCCGGGGCAGACTGGTCGTCCTGATCTCCACGCAGGTCCGAGGGGCGATTTCCAGCCCTTTTGGCTGTGGGGCAGCTCACCGCCGGGTAACGATTAGCTAATGGGATGATGTCAACCATGAAGGGACGCGTCCTTGTCGTCGACGACGACACCGCGCTGGCCGAGATGCTCGGCATTGTGCTGCGTGGAGAAGGTTTTGAGCCGTCGTTCGTAGCGGACGGTGACAAGGCACTGGCTGCCTTCCGGGAGGCGAAGCCGGACCTGGTGCTGCTCGACCTCATGCTGCCCGGACGGGACGGCATAGAGGTCTGCAGGCTGATCCGGGCCGAGTCGGGCGTGCCTATTGTCATGCTCACCGCCAAGAGCGACACCGTGGACGTCGTGGTCGGCCTGGAGTCGGGCGCCGACGACTACATCGTCAAGCCGTTCAAGCCGAAGGAGCTGGTGGCCCGCATCCGGGCCCGCCTGCGCCGGTCGGAGGAGCCCGCGCCCGAGCAGCTCGTCATCGGTGACCTGGTCATCGACGTCGCAGGCCACTCGGTCAAGCGCGACGGCGCCTCCATCGCACTCACCCCGCTGGAGTTCGACCTGCTGGTCGCGCTCGCCCGCAAGCCCTGGCAGGTCTTCACCCGCGAGGTGCTGCTGGAGCAGGTCTGGGGCTACCGGCACGCGGCGGACACCCGCCTGGTCAACGTGCACGTGCAGCGGCTCCGCTCCAAGGTCGAGAAGGATCCGGAGCGCCCCGAGATCGTCGTGACGGTGCGCGGTGTCGGCTACAAGGCCGGACCCAGCTGAGGTGCCGCCCGGCAAGGCCCGGGGCGGCTCCCGGCGAGGAGTCCTGCGGGGCGGCCGGCAGCTCCGTCACATGGCCGACGGAGCACCCGGCGGCCCCCTCCTGCGGCTGTTCGTACGCCTCGTGCGCCGGCCGCTGCTTCCGGCTGTCCGCATCTGGCGGCGCAACATCCAGCTCCGGGTGGTCGCCGCCACCCTGCTGATGTCGCTCGCCGTGGTCCTCGCGCTCGGCTTCGTCGTCATCGCCCAGGTCTCCAAGGGACTCCTCGACGCCAAGGAGGAGGCCGCCCAGAGCCAGGCCGCCGGAGGGTTCGCGGTCGCACAGGAGAAGGCCAACACGCCCTTCGCCGCCGACGGCCCCGACGCCACCGACAACAAGGTCGGCCGCGACGCCAGCACCTGGATGAACTCGCTCGTCAAACAGCTCGCCAGCGGCGGCCAGACCGCCTTCGAGGTGGTGGCCCTCGGCGCCGGCACCGGCACCGGCGAACAGACCGCCCCCGGCGCCCAGGGCGTCAAGGGCGCCCGCGCCTCCGGCAACGTCGACCCCACCGCGAGCGTCCCGCTCGCCCTGCGCCGCTCCGTGAACCACGCCACCGGCACCTTCAAGACCTTCTCGCAGATCCGCTACACCGCCGGAGCCGGGGAGAAGCTCCCGGAGCCCGCGCTGGTCATCGGCAAGCGGCTCACCGACATCAACGGCGACCCGTACGACCTCTACTACCTCTTCCCGCTCACCCAGGAGGAGGAGTCCCTCAACCTGGTCAAGGTCACCATCGCCACGGCCGGGGTGTTCGTGGTCGTGCTGCTCGGCGCCATCGCCTGGCTCGTGGTGCGCCAGGTCGTCACTCCGGTCCGGATGGCCGCCGGGGTCGCCGAGCGGCTCTCGGCCGGACGGCTCCAGGAGCGGATGAAGGTCACCGGCGAGGACGACATCGCCCGTCTGGGCGAGGCCTTCAACAAGATGGCGCAGAACCTCCAGAACAAGATCCAGCAGCTGGAGGACCTGTCCCGGCTGCAGCGCCGGTTCGTCTCGGACGTCTCGCACGAGCTGCGCACCCCGCTGACGACCGTCCGCATGGCCGCCGACGTCATCCACGACGCCCGCGTCGACTTCGACCCGGTCACCGCCCGCTCCGCCGAACTGCTCGCCGGACAGCTCGACCGCTTCGAGTCGCTCCTCTCCGACCTGCTGGAGATCAGCCGCTTCGACGCGGGCGCCGCCGACCTCCAGGCCGAGCCCATCGACCTGCGGGACGTCGTACGCCGCGTCATCGACGGCGCCGAACCGCTGGCCGAGCACAAGGGCACCCGGATCCGCGTCCTCGGCGACACCCAGCCCGTCATAGCCGAGGCCGACGCCCGCCGCGTCGAGCGGGTGCTGCGCAACCTCGTGGTCAACGCCGTCGAGCACGGCGAGGGCCGCGACGTGGTGGTCCGCCTCGCCTCGGCCGGCGGGGCCGTCGCCGTCGCCGTCCGCGACTACGGCGTCGGCCTCAAGCCCGGCGAGGCCACCCGCGTCTTCAACCGCTTCTGGCGGGCCGACCCCGCCCGGGCGCGCACCACCGGCGGCACCGGCCTGGGCCTGTCCATCGCCGTCGAGGACGCCCGCCTGCACGGCGGCTGGCTCCAGGCCTGGGGCGAGCCCGGCGGCGGCTCCCAGTTCCGCCTCACCCTGCCCCGCACCGCCGACGAGCCCCTGCGCGGATCCCCGATCCCGCTGGAGCCCGAGGACTCCCGCGGCAACCGGGCCCGCGCCGCCGCGGAGGCCGCCGGGCGCACGGGCGGCGCCGGCGGGACCGGCGGCCACCCCGACGGGCGCGCCGAGCGCCCCGACCGCGACCCGATACCGCCCAGGCCGGCGGTCACCACCGCCCTGCCGGTGCCCGCCGACCCCACGGCGCTGCCCGGCAACGGCGCCCGCGTCGTGGCCAGGCCCGCCGACCAGAGCGCAGCACAGGAGGATGGATCCGGTGGAGGACGCTGAGCGGGCGGCGGCAGCCGGCCGGGGCGCAGGGAACGAACGGACCCGGGCGGGCGGCCGACCCCGCGCCACCCTGGTGGCGCTGGCCCTGGGCGCCGTCGGCCTGCTGGTCGGCGGCTGCGCCTCCATGCCCGACCGCGGCGAGATCCGCCGGGTGGAGGCCTCGCAGGGCGTCGACTCGCAGGTCCGCGTCTTCGGCGTGCCGCCGGCCGACAAGGCCAGCCCCGCCGACATCGTCGACGGCTTCCTCGAAGCCATGACCAGCGACGACCCCCAGCTGGCGACGGCCCGCAAGTACCTCACCCAGAGCGCCGCGGCGAGCTGGCGGCCCGGCTCGGCCGTCACCGTCCTCTCCGCCGGCCTCGGCCGGGTCCCCGCACCGGGCGACAAGGAGTCCGAGGAACCGCGCTGGAAGATCTACGGCAAGAAGCTCGCGACCGTGGACGAGCGCAGCGCCTACCAGCCGGAGAGCGGCGGCGGACGCTACGAGGAGTACCTCCAGCTGGTCCAGGTCAACAAGCAGTGGCGGATCGCGACCCCGCCCAGCAACCTCGTCCTGAGCGAGTCCGACTTCCAGCGCATCTACAAGCCCGTCAACAAGTACTACTTCTCCGGCAACACCCTCGTCGCCGACCCGGTGTACGTCCGCCAGCGCACCGACCCCGACTCCCGCATGGACCCGACCACGCAGACCGTTCAGTCCCTGCTGACCGGCCCCTCCAAGTGGCTCGGCCCGGTCGTCTCCACCGCGTTCCCCACCGGCAGCGAACTGCGCGAGGGCACCAAGTCCCTCTCGTACGACGGCCAGAACACGCTGCGCGTCCCGCTCAACGGCATCGCCTCGAACGTCGCCCAGCCGCAGTGCCAGAAGATGGCCACCCAACTCCTCTACACCGTCCGGGACCTGACGACCTCCAAGCTGGACCGCGTCGAACTGCTCAAGCCCGACGGCAAGTCCTCGCTGTGCTGGGTCACCGGCTCGACCGCGGCGGCCATCGCCAACCGGCCGCCGTCGCCGGAGCACCAGTACTACGTGGACAAGGACGCCAGGCTCGTCCGGATGATGCTCGACGCCAACAGCGAGCAGCAGCAGGACAAGCCGGAGCCGGCCCCCGGCCCGCTGGCCACCGCCGCCGGTTTCAAGGTGGGTTCGGCGGCCGTGACGTACGACGAGAAGCGTGCCGCGGTCGTCTCCGAGGACGGGCACAACCTCTTCGTGGTGACGCTGACGACGGCGGGCCCCATGCCGCAGCAGCCGCTGCTGACCAGCAGGTCCGGGAAGCTCACCGCGCCCAGCTGGGACGCCCAGGGCGACCTGTGGATCGCCGACCTCGACCCGCAGACGCAGGGCCTGTGGCGGGTGCCCGCCGGCACCGGCACCCCGCAGAAGGTGGACGTCGCCGGGCTCGACGGCGGGCGGATCAGCGGGCTGAAGGCCTCCTCGGACGGGGTGCGCATCGCGCTCCTGGTGGAGAAGGACAGCACCCGCAAGAACCTGTTCATCGGGCGGATCGAACGGCCCGAGGGCAAGGGGGACTCCCCCCGGGTCTCGGTGCGCGAGCTGCGCCCGGCGGCCCCGCAGATGGCCGAGGTGACGGCGATGAGCTGGGCGCCGCGCGGCCGGCTGCTGGTGGTGGGCCGGGAGAGCGGCGGCGTGGACCAGGCCCGCTACATGCTGTCCGACGGGTCGATGGTCGCCGCGAGCCTGCCCGGCGCGACGGGGCTGAGCGCCATCGCGGCCTCGGAGGACGAGGGCAAGCCGGTGGTCGGGTTCGGCGAGGACGGCATCGTGTGGCTGCCGTCGGGCGCGCAGTGGCGCACGGTCGCGGCGGGCGGCCGGCTGCCGGTCTACCCGGGCTGAGCGGCCGCGCGCTCCGGCGGCGGTTTTCCACAGGGGTCGCGGGCCCGCGTCCGGCACGGCAGGGTGGATGCGTGCGGGAGTGGTGGCGGGAGCTGGCCGGCCTCGTCCTGCCGGTGGACTGCGCCGGCTGCGGGGCCGCCCGCGTGGTGCTGTGCGGGGCGTGCCGGGACGCCCTGAGCGGCACGGGCGCGGGCCGGGTGCGTCCCGCGGCGCGGCGGGCGGGCCCGGCGGGGCTGCCCGCGGTGTACGCGGGGGCCCGGTACGAGGACGCCGTACGGGCGGTCGTGCTCGCGCACAAGGAGCGCGGGGCGCTGCCCCTGGCCGGTCCCCTCGGGACGGCCCTGGCGGCGGCGGTGGCCCGCACGGGTGCCGTCGGCGGCCGGGCCGCGGGCGCGGCGGAGCTGGTGCTGGTGCCGGTGCCCTCCGCGCGGCGGGCGGTGCGGGCGCGCGGGCACGACCCGGCGCGGCGGATCGCCCTGGCCGCGTCCGGGCGGCTGCGCGGGGCCGGTGCGGCCGCGCGCGTGGCGCCCGTGCTGCGGCTGCGGCGGGCCGTCGCGGACCAGGCGGGCCTGGGGGCCCGGGAGCGGCAGGAGAACCTGGCGGGGGCCCTGGAGGTGCGTCGGGGCGGGGCCGCGCTGGCGGCGGGGGCTCGGATCGTGCTGGTGGACGACGTGATCACGACCGGAGCCACGCTCGCGGAGGCGGCGAGGGCCTTGCGCATGGCGGGCCTGCGGGCGGAGGCTGCCGCAGTGGTCGCCGCTCCGGCGGGTTCCTTCGCGCCGAACGGCGGAAACCCGGACCGGGCAAAAATCTTGTGAATAGATTTGGAACCACGGGGGAATGCGCATCGTTGCAGGTAGTAAGAGGGAAGACCCACCTGATCGGAGGTACGTTTCGGTAGCGGGTGCCGACAACCGGCTTTGAGAGATATGTTCGGTTGTGAGGAACTGGCGAACCTTCGGCCCCGGGTATCGGAGCAGCAGTCCGTCTGTTTATTGGAATCTTCGTGTGCAGTACCTGTGAGGGGGGCTCTCTCTACTCCGAAGTCGGTGGGATGTAGATCTTGCCGATGGGGGAGGAGGAGGTGAAAGTCGCCAAGTCCGAGGCTCCGGTGTTCACCGGAGCCTGGTGCGAAAGGGAGACGCTCCGCCGCCCAGAGCGGGGGTCTCCGGGAACGGAGTTCTGCGTGGACATCGTCGTCAAGGGCCGCAAGACCGAGGTGCCCGAGCGGTTCCGCAAGCACGTGGCCGAGAAGCTGAATCCGGAGCGGATCCAGAAGCTCGACGCCAAGGTGATCAGCTTGGACGTCGAGGTGTCCAAGGAGCACAACCCGCGCCAGGCCGACCGTTCCGACCGCGTGGAGATCACCCTGCACTCGCGGGGACCGGTGATCCGGGCGGAGGCCGCCGCCGCCGACCCGTACGCGGCGCTCGACCTGGCACAGGACAAGCTGGAGGCCCGGCTGCGCAAGCAGCACGACAAGCGCTTCACCCGCCGTGGCACCGGACGGCTCTCGGCGGCCGAGGTCGCCGACCACGTCGCCGGCGTCGCGACTCTCAACAGCAACGGCGAGCCGGTCTACGAGGACACGGAGGAAGGGGTCCCGGTCAAGCGGATCGGTTCCCTGGAGGTACAGGGCGAAGGCCCGCTCATCGTCCGCGAGAAGACCCACTCGGCCCGGCCGATGTCGCTCGACCAGGCTCTGTACGAAATGGAACTGGTCGGCCACGACTTCTATCTGTTCGTCGACTCCGAGACCAAGATGCCCAGCGTCGTCTACCGGCGCCACGCCTACGACTACGGCGTCATCCACGTGGACCCCGACGGGGCGTCCAGCTCGGAGCCCTCGGGAGCGGGCGCGGGCGGCGCGCTCGGAGGCTGAAATTCAACCATTGCCCCTGCGGAACGCGAGGCGTTCCGCAGGGGCACCTGTATGACTCGTATGAGCCATACGGATTCCGCCAGCACCCCGACCCGTAGCGCGGGCATGGAATCATGTCGGGCAGTCAACCGGCGGCCGACCCGGCCGGGTTGGCCCAGCAGCTCAGCACATGCAGGGGGAGGAACGATGGCGGACGGCTTCGGGCCGGCGCGCGACGACGACGGCGCCGACTGTCATGGGGCGCAGGACCCGGCCGGGGAGCCGATCCGGGTGCTCGTGGTCGACGACCACGCCCTCTTCCGGCGCGGGCTGGAGATCGTCCTCGCCCAGGAGGAGGACATCCAGGTCGTCGGCGAGGCCGGGGACGGGGCGGAGGCCGTGGACAAGGCCGCCGACCTGCTGCCCGACATCGTGCTGATGGACGTGCGGATGCCCCGGCGCGGCGGCATCGAGGCGTGCACCTCGATCAAGGAGGTCGCCCCCTCCGCGAAGATCATCATGCTGACGATCAGCGACGAGGAAGCCGACCTCTACGACGCGATCAAGGCGGGCGCCACCGGCTACCTCCTCAAGGAGATCTCGACGGACGAGGTGGCGACGGCGATCCGCGCGGTCGCCGACGGCCAGTCCCAGATCAGCCCGTCGATGGCGTCGAAGCTGCTCACCGAGTTCAAGTCGATGATCCAGCGCACCGACGAGCGCCGGCTGGTCCCGGCGCCGCGGCTGACGGACCGGGAACTCGAGGTCCTCAAGCTGGTGGCCACGGGCATGAACAACCGGGACATCGCCAAGCAGCTGTTCATCTCCGAGAACACCGTGAAGAACCACGTCCGCAACATCCTGGAGAAGCTCCAGCTGCACTCCCGGATGGAAGCCGTCGTGTACGCGATGCGGGAGAAGATCCTGGAGATCCGCTGACCGCGTCCGCCCCGGCCGGGTCCCCACCGCCCCCTAGGCGCCCAGCGCCGCCAGCTCCGCGGTGATCGCGGCCGCCTCCGCCGGGGACTGCGCGCGCTCGACGCGGACCGCGTCGCAGCCCACCCACTCCGCGGCCTCCCGCAGCGCCCGCGCCATCGCGCCCGCCGCCCCCGGCGCCGTCAGGGAGACCTGGCGGGCCACCAGGGTGCGGCCCTCACGGGCCGGGTCGAGCCGGCCCCGGAGCCGCCCGCCGGCCAGCAGCGGCATCGCGAAGTACCCGTGTATCCGCTGCGGCTTGGGCACGTACGCCTCCAGCCGGTGCGTGAACCCGAAGATCCGCTCCGTCCGCGGCCGGTCCCAGACCAGCGAGTCGAACGGGGACAGCAGGGTCGTACGGTGACGGCCCAGCGGCGCCGTCCGAAGCGCCTGCGGATCCGCCCAGGCGGGCTTCCCCCAGCCCTCGACCTCCACCGGCACCAGCCCGGAGTCCGCGATCACCGCGTCGACCTGCTCGCCCTTGAGGCGGTGGTAGTCGGCGATGTCGGCGCGCGTACCGACCCCCAGCGACCGCCCGGCCAGCGCGACCAGCCGGCGCAGGCACTCGGCGTCGTCCAGGTCGTCATGGAGCAGCGCGTCCGGGACGGCCCGCTCGGCCAGGTCGTAGACCCGCTTCCAGCCGCGCCGCTCGGAGCACACCACCTCACCGGTGTCGAGCAGCCACTCCACCGCGATCTTGGTCTCGGACCACTCGAACCACTCGCCGCCGTTCTTCGCGCCGCCCAGCTCGGACGAGGTCAGCGGACCGTCGGCCTTCAGCCGGTCCAGCACCGCCCGCGTCGAACGCTCCTTGTCCTCCAGCACGTGCCAGCGGTGGCCGCGCGCCCGCCGCGCCCGGCGGCGGAAGGCGAAGTGCGGCCACTCCTCGATCGGCAGGATGCACGCCGCGTGCGACCAGTACTCGAAGGCGTGGCTGTCCGACCAGTACGCCTTCTCCACCACGTCCCGGCCCACCGCGCCCAGACGCGCGTACGGGACCAGTTCGTGCGAGCGGGCCAGGACCGAGATGGTGTCCAGCTGCACCGCCCCCAGATGGCGCAGCACCCCCCGGACCCCGCCCCGGCGGTCGGGCGCCCCCAGGAACCCCTGCGCGCGCAGGGCGATCCGGCGGGCCTCGTCGGCGGACAGCGAGAGCGTCGTCATGCCGCGACCCTAGGGGGTGGCACTGACAGCGGGCAGGTACGGCAGCCGCGAGGGCAGGCCGAGGTCCGAGGGCAGCAGTCCGGCCACCCAGCAGTCGCGCAGGGTGCCGCGGTGGTCGAGCGCGCCGCGCAGGGTGCCCTCGAAGCGGAACCCGGCCTTTTCGGCGGCGGCCCGGGAGGCCGCGTTGCCCACGGCGGCGCGCCACTCCAGCCGGCCGGCCCCGACCTCGGTGAACAGCCACCGGGCGACCCCGGCCACCGCCTCGGCGACGTAGCCGCGGCCCCGGTGCTCCTTCGCCGCCCAGTAGCCGATCTCGTACCCCTGGGCGCCGCGCACGTGCACCCCCACCGCGGCCACCAGCGGCCCCTCGGCGCCCTCCGCACCGAGCCGCACCGCGAAGCCGTACTCGCGGTCCTCCCACCAGGCGCTCCGCGAGACGTGCGTGACCCACGCCTCGGCGTGCGCCCGCTCGTACGGGGAGGGCACGAGCGTCCACCGCTGGATCTCGGGGTCCTGGCAGGCGGCGTACACCTCCTCGGTGTCCGAGGGGGCGAAGGGGCGCAGCAGGAGGCGCTCGGTGGCCAGGGTGACGGGTTCCATGAACGGATTGTTGCCGCGCCGGGTAACCCGGGCGAGGGGTTTTCGTCCACCCCGGCACCGAATCCGTCCCCCGTACGTTCTCATTCCGGGCGCCCGTGCCCTGCGGACACGGCGGACCTCCCGACGCGACCACGTCCTCGCTTACGATGGCCGTTGCGGTGGGGCCCACCTGCCGTGCCCGGCTACGTAAAGTGCCCAGGCCCGACCGGCAAGGAGACCAGCCTCAGTGTCCGTCTTCAACAAGCTCATGCGTGCAGGCGAAGGCAAGATCCTGCGCAAACTGCACCGCATCGCGGACCAGGTCAACTCCATCGAAGAGGACTTCGTCAACCTCTCCGACGCCGAGTTGCGCGCGCTCACGGATGAGTACAAGCAGCGCTACCAGGACGGCGAGAGCCTGGACGACCTGCTGCCGGAGGCCTTCGCCACCGTCCGCGAGGCCGCCAAGCGCGTCCTGGGCCAGCGGCACTACGACGTGCAGATCATGGGCGGCGCGGCGCTGCACCTCGGCTACGTCGCCGAGATGAAGACCGGTGAGGGCAAGACCCTCGTCGGCACGCTCCCCGCGTACCTGAACGCGCTGTCCGGCAAGGGCGTCCACCTGATCACGGTGAACGACTACCTCGCCGAGCGCGACTCCGAGATGATGGGCCGCGTCCACAAGTTCCTGGGCCTGAGCGTCGGCTGCATCCTGGCCAACATGTCGCCGGCCCAGCGCCGCGAGCAGTACCTGTGCGACATCACGTACGGCACGAACAACGAGTTCGGCTTCGACTACCTGCGCGACAACATGGCGTGGTCGCAGGACGAGCTGGTGCAGCGCGGCCACAACTTCGCCGTGGTCGACGAGGTCGACTCGATCCTCGTCGACGAGGCCCGCACCCCGCTGATCATCTCCGGCCCGGCCGACCAGGCCACCAAGTGGTACGCCGACTTCGCCAAGCTCGTCACCCGCCTGACCAAGGGCGAGGCCGGCAACCCGCTCAAGGGCATCGAGGAGACCGGCGACTACGAGGTCGACGAGAAGAAGCGCACCGTCGCCATCCACGAGGCCGGCGTCGCCAAGGTCGAGGACTGGCTCGGCATCGACAACCTCTACGAGTCGGTCAACACCCCGCTCGTCGGCTACCTCAACAACGCGATCAAGGCCAAGGAGCTCTTCAAGGCCGACAAGGACTACGTCGTCATCGACGGCGAAGTCATGATCGTCGACGAGCACACCGGCCGCATCCTCGCCGGCCGCCGCTACAACGAGGGCATGCACCAGGCGATCGAGGCGAAGGAAGGGGTGGACATCAAGGACGAGAACCAGACCCTCGCCACGATCACCCTGCAGAACTTCTTCCGCCTCTACTCGAAGCTCTCCGGCATGACCGGTACGGCCATGACCGAGGCCGCCGAGTTCCACCAGATCTACAAGCTCGGCGTCGTCCCCATCCCCACCAACCGGGGCATGCAGCGCAAGGACCAGCCCGACCTCATCTACCGGACCGAGGTCGCCAAGTTCGCCGCCGTCGTCGACGACATCGCCGAGAAGCACGAGAAGGGCCAGCCGATCCTCGTCGGCACCACCTCGGTCGAGAAGTCCGAGTACCTCTCGCAGCAGCTCTCCAAGCGCGGCATCCCGCACGAGGTCCTCAACGCCAAGCAGCACGAGCGCGAGGCCACGATCGTCGCCCAGGCCGGCCGCCGCGGCGCCGTCACCGTCGCCACCAACATGGCCGGCCGCGGTACCGACATCAAGCTCGGCGGCAACCCGGACGACCTCGCCGAGGCGGAGCTGCGCCAGCGCGGCCTCGACCCGGAGGAGCACATCGAGGAGTGGGCGCACGCCCTGCCCGAGGCCCTCGCCCGCGCCGAGGCGGCCGTCAAGGCCGAGTTCGAAGAGGTCAAGGAGCTCGGCGGCCTGTACGTCCTGGGCACCGAGCGCCACGAGTCGCGCCGCATCGACAACCAGCTCCGCGGCCGCTCCGGCCGCCAGGGCGACCCGGGCGAGTCCCGCTTCTACCTGTCGCTGGGCGACGACCTGATGCGCCTCTTCAAGGCCCAGATGGTCGAGCGGGTCATGTCCATGGCCAACGTGCCGGACGACGTCCCGATCGAGAACAAGATGGTGACCCGCGCCATCGCGTCCGCGCAGTCGCAGGTCGAGACCCAGAACTTCGAGACCCGCAAGAACGTCCTGAAGTACGACGAGGTCCTCAACAGCCAGCGCGAGGTCATCTACGGCGAGCGCCGCCGCGTCCTGGAGGGCGAGGACCTGCACGAGCAGGTGCGCTTCTTCATGGACGACACCATCGACGCCTACATCGCCGCCGAGACCGTCGAGGGCTTCGCCGAGGAGTGGGACCTCGACCGGCTGTGGGGCGCCTTCCGACAGCTCTACCCGATCAAGGTCACCGTCGAGGAGCTGGAGGAGGCGGCCGGCGACCGCGCGGGCATCACCGCCGAGTTCATCGCCGAGTCCGTCAAGGACGACATCCACGAGCAGTACGGAGCGCGCGAGAAGGCCCTCGGGTCGGAGGTCATGCGCGAGCTGGAGCGCCGCGTGGTCCTCTCGGTGCTCGACCGCAAGTGGCGCGAGCACCTCTACGAGATGGACTACCTCCAGGAGGGCATCGGCCTGCGCGCGATGGCCCAGAAGGACCCGCTGGTCGAGTACCAGCGCGAGGGCTTCGACATGTTCAACGCCATGATGGAGGGCATCAAGGAGGAGTCCGTCGGCTACCTGTTCAACCTGGAGGTCCAGGTCGAGCAGCAGGTCGAGGAGCTCCCGGTGCAGGACGCGGCCCCTTCCCTGGTCAAGGAGCCGGTCCCGTCGGCCCGCCCCGAGATCCGCGCCAAGGGCCTGGACGCCCCGCAGCGCCCGGACCGCCTGCACTTCTCCGCCCCGACGGTCGACGGTGAGGGCGGCGTGGTCGAGGGCGACTTCGACTCCGACGCCGCCGGCGGCGACGGCCTGACCCGCGCGGAACGCCGCCGCGCCCAGAAGGCCTCGGGCGGCCGCCGCCGCAAGAAGTAACGCGCACCGGGCCCCGAGGCCCGCAGCCCACCCGGCCGGGGCCGGACACCACGCGGTGTCCGGCCCCGGCGGGGTTGGGGGGCGGGGGGTCCCGGCTGGGCGGTCTCATCGATGGTTGGGGGCTTCCCGTCAGTCCCATCGTCCTTCCGGTTCGGGCCGGTCCCTCAAGGGCGCTCCTTCGTCGCGTCGCTACGCGATCGCCTTCGGCGACCCTTGACCGACCGGCCCGAACCGGAAAGCCGAAAGACTGCCGGGAAACCCCCAAAGAATCGGGACGGACGATCCTTGGAGGAGCGGGTCCCTCAGCGCTGAGACGAGGAGCCGGGCGCCGCCCCGTCCGACGTCCGCCCCCCACGTCCGTGATCCCGGGCCAGGGGCGCGACCACCCGCACGAGAGGCCGACCAGGACAGCCCAGGGAGCCGACAGGCGCGACAGATCGCTACGCGCTCCCCGTTTCTCAGCGTCCGACGACCGCCTGTGGCTGATACCCGCGCCAGAGGACGACCAGGTCAGCCCAGGCAGTGGACGGGCGCGAGAGATCGCTACGCGCTCCTCCCGGCTTGGCGTCCGGCGGCCGTCTGGGGCTGGGATGGGCCGCGAGAGGGGCGGACGAAGCCCTTTGGAGGTCGAATCCGCCCTCTCTCAGGGCCTTTGGCGGCTTGCCGGAGTCTGCGGATGTCTTTTTCACCCGCAGACTCCGACAGAGAGCCATCCGACCCCACAACAGGCCCCCATACGGGGTCAAAAGGGGCGCGTGAGTCTTCTGTATGGCCGACGACCGGCTCAAGACGGCGGCCGGCCGCCGAGATCAGAGAAGCGCGTAGCGAACTGACGCGCCTGGGTGCCCCATGAGCCGCTCTGATCGGCTTCTCGTGCGGGTATCAGCCATAGGCGGTCGTCGGACGCTGAGACGGGAGGAGCGCGTAGCGATCTGTCGCGTCTGGGGGCTTCCCAGGTCGCCCGGATCGACCTTTGGTGCGGGTTGCCGCGCCCCTGGTCCGGATCGCGGGTGTGGGGGCCGGATGTCGGGCGGGCCGGCGCCCGGCCCCTCGCCTCATCCCTGAGAGACCCGTCCGTCCTTCTCCGAACCGTCCCGTTTCTTTGGGGGTTTCCCGGCAGTCTTTCGGCTTTCCGGTTCGGGGCGGTCGGTCAAGGGTCGCCGAAGGCGATCACGAAGTGACGCGACGAAGGAGCGCCCTTGAGGGACCGGCCCGAACCGGAAGGACGATGGGACTGACGGGAAGCCCCCACGCCTCTCTGAGACCGTCCGAGGGGATACCGCTCCTCCCACCCCCGCCCCGCCCCCGGCTCCGCGTGGGGCCGAGAGGGTGATCGGGGGGTACTCCATCGGGTTCCTCCCGCGGGGGCTTTGGGCGTCCACCTGAGGGGTGTTGTGGGGGTGCTCGGGGGCCTGGGGGGCGGGGGGTTGCCACACGGATAGGTGAACCTCGGCGGGGTCGGGGCCGGGGGGTCGGCGCCGGTTGCGGAGGGTGTTCGGCGGCCGTAGAAAACCCGCATCAAGTTACCGCCTGGTACCGCCGGGCTCGGTCTGATCGGGGGAAACGCCATGGACACCATCACGCGCGGCACGGTCGGCGGCGAGGGCAGTCGCAGCAGGCCCGGCGGGGCGGGGCGGACGCGGCCCGCCGGCCGGCGGGACCAGCGCCGTCCGGCGGGGGTGCCCCGGCAGGTGCGCAGGCTGGCCCCCCACGACTGGTTCGCGGAGCGCCTGCTGGCGGTGCTGAGCGGCCAGCGCCCCGTCCACTCGTTGCTCGGCCTCACGGTGGGCGAGGCGTACGAGCAGCTGGTCACCCTCGCCCCCGACGGCCCGCTGCGTGACCGGCTACGGCCGGTGCTGCGGCACTGCGGGCGCTTCCACCCCGGGCCCGGGGTCATCGAGGCCTTCGCCCGGATCTCGACCGGGGACCGGGTCTCGGCGATGGCGTTCCGGCTGGAACAGGGCCCCGACCGACGCTGGCGGTGCGCGGCCGTCGAGGTCCAGGGCCCACGGCAGTAGCGGCGGCTGCGGACGCGTTCCGCCGGCGGGCTGCCGGTGCCGAGGGACGGCTGGGCCGGCGCTGTAGCCCCGGGCCCCGCAGCCCGTAGGGGCCGGCGCGGCCCGGCGTCCCTGTGGGCAGGTGGGCGACACCGGGGGACGGCGGGGCGGGCGCTGTAGTCCAGGGCCACTGCCGTAGGGGCCAACGCGGCCCGGCGTCCCGTGGGCGGTTGCCGCGGCGCCGGGCGCCGGCCGGGCGCGCGCTGTAGCCCCGGGCCCCGCCCCCGCAGGGGCCGGCGCCGCGGGCCTCCCCGTGGGCAGGCTGCCGACCCCCGGGGGGACGGGCGCGCCGGCCCCCGTAAGTGCACCGCCCGCGGCGGTTGCCGGCCGTGGCGGGTGGCGGTGCGGAGGGGTGAGGGCGTCGGGTCCGGGGGCGGGACCGGGTCGTATCCTGAGGGCGTTTCCGACTACCGAAAGCAGCCGGCCATGCGCGTGTACGTCCCCCTGACCCTCCCCGGGCTCGCCGAGGCGCACAAGGCGGGGGAGCTGGGGCCCGCCCCGCTCCTCGCGTACGCCGTCACGCCCGGGCTGCGCGAGTGGTACGTGTCGGACGACGTCGAGGAGCTGGAGTACGCCGCCCTCAGCCGCGCCGCCCTTGCCTCGCTGCGCCTGCTGGCCGCCGACGCGGCCGCCCCCCGCCGGCGGGTCGTGGTGGCGGTCGACGTCGACGACAAGGCCGCCACCGCCGTGCCCGGGCTGGACGAGGCCGCCCTCGGGCAGGTCACCCTGGGCGCCGCCGTGCGGCTGAAGGCGGCCGCCGCCGTGCACGCCGACGCCGACGACGCCGAAGGTGACGTCGCGGCCGCCGCCGGGGCCCTCGCGGCCGCCGACGCGGGGGACGACGACGCGCAGTTCACCGTGGACGGCGCCGAGGACCACGAGCTGCTGTGGTTCGGGGTGCAGGAGATCCCGGGGCTGCTGGGATGAGCAGGGAAACGAACGCCGCGACGAACGCCGCGACGAACGCCGCGACGAACGCCGCGACGAACGCCGCGACGAGCACCCCGACGAACGCCGGGTCGAACGCCGCTGGAGCCCACATCGTGTGGGACTGGAACGGCACCCTGCTGCACGACATCGACGCCGTCATAGCCGCGACCAACGCCTCCTTCGCCGAGTTCGGCTTCGCCCCGCTCACGCTGGAGCGGTACCGCGAGCTGTACGTCGTGCCGGTGCCGAAGTTCTACGAGCGGCTGATGGGCCGGCTGCCCACGGAGGCCGAGTGGGCCGTGATGGACGAGGCCTTCCACCGCCACTACTGGGCCGCCGCCGAGGACGCGGGGCTCACCGAGGGGGCGCGGGAGCTGCTGCGGGGGTGGCAGGCGGACGGGCTCACCCAGTCCCTGCTGTCCCTCGCGCCCCACGAGAAGCTCGTGCCCCTGGTCCGGGAGCACGGCATCGACGTGCACTTCCTGCGCGTCGACGGCCGCGTCGGGCCCTCGCACACGTCCAAGGCGGGGCACCTCGTACGCCATATGGCCGCACTGGAGGCGGCCGGGGTGACCGCTCGCCGTACGGTCCTGGTGGGTGACGCCGTGGACGACGCGACGGCCGCGCGGCACGTGGGCGCGTACGCCGTTCTGTACACGGGCGGGTCGCACAGCCGCGCCAGCCTGGAGTCCGCCGGGGTCCCGGTCGTGGACAGCCTGGCCGAGGCCGTCGCCATGGCCCGTGAGCTGGCCGGATAGGCCGGTAACGGACCGTTCCGGCCACGCCTCTGGCCAGAGTGTCCAGGTTTTGCCCCCGGTTTTGTACAGATGCAGTGAATGACGACCGGGGGGTGGGGCGAGATAGCCTTGTACCCGTGATCAGCGCGATAGTCCTCGGGGGCACTGACGCCCCCGACCCGCGCCCGGCGCGCCTCCGCGGCCGGGCCTTCGCTGATCCCCGCCGCCGGGACCTGTCGATCACGGTCGAAGCCTTCCCCGGCGGCCCTCCCGACGCCGCGGCGTCGAAAACCGATCCGGACGGACATCCCGCCTCATCGCGGCGCTTTGTCATTCCTTCCTTCACCACCTACGTCACGCAATGGCGCGCGACAGGAGCCAGAGGACATGCAGACCAAGCTGGACGAAGCAAAGGCCGAGCTGCTCGCGCGGGCGGCACGGGTAGCTGAGAACAGCCCGGCCGGGGGGCTACTTCCGACTGGGTCCGAGCACGGCGAGCGCCCCGACCCGGGCACGACGCTCTCCTACCTCCAGCGCTACTACCTGCACACCGCCCCCGAGGACCTCGCCGACCGGGACCCGGTCGACGTGTTCGGCGCGGCGCTCTCCCACTACCGGCTCGCCGAGACCCGTCCGCAGGGCACCGCGAGCGTCCGGGTCCACACCCCCACGGTCGAGGAGAACGGCTGGACCTCCAGCCACTCGGTCGTCGAGGTCGTCACGGACGACATGCCGTTCCTCGTGGACTCCGTGACGAACGAGCTGTCCCGCCAGGGCCGCGGCATCCACGTCGTGATCCACCCGCAGGTCGTCGTGCGTCGTGACGTCACCGGCAAGCTCATCGAGATCCTCGGCCCCGACTGCGACGCCCACGGTCCCAAGACCGCGCGCCCCCACGACTCCCTCGTCGAGTCCTGGATCCACGTCGAGATCGACCGCGAGACCGACAAGGCCGACCTCAAGCAGATCACCGGAGACCTGCTGCGCGTCCTGTCCGACGTCCGCGAGGCCGTCGAGGACTGGGAGAAGATGCGCGACGCCGCGCTGCGCATCGCCGAAGAGCTGCCGAACGAGCCCACCGCCCCGGACCTGCGCGAGTACGAGCTCGAAGAGGCCCGTGAGCTGCTGCGCTGGCTGTCGGACGACCACTTCACCTTCCTCGGCTACCGCGAGTACAACCTCGTCGACGGCGACGCCCTCTCCGCCGTGCCCGGCACCGGTCTGGGCATCCTGCGCTCCGACCCGGTCCACCGCGGCCAGGAGGACGCGCACCCCGTCTCGCCGTCCTTCAACCGGCTGCCCGCCGACGCCCGAGCCAAGGCCCGCGAGCACCGCCTGCTGGTGCTGACCAAGGCCAACAGCCGCGCCACCGTGCACCGTCCCTCGTACCTCGACTACGTGGGCGTGAAGAAGTTCGACGCCGACGGCAACGTCGTGGGCGAGCGCCGCTTCCTCGGCCTGTTCTCCTCCGCCGCGTACACCGAGTCGGTGCGCCGCGTCCCGGTGATCCGCCGCAAGGTGGCCGAGGTCCTCGAGGGCGCCGGCTTCTCGCCGTCCAGCCACGACGGCCGCGACCTGCTCCAGATCCTGGAGACCTACCCGCGCGACGAGCTGTTCCAGACCCCGGTCGACAAGCTCCGCGAGATCGCCACGTCCGTGCTGTACCTCCAGGAGCGCCGTCGGCTGCGGCTGTACCTGCGCCAGGACGAGTACGGCCGCTACTACTCGGCGCTCGTCTACCTGCCGCGCGACCGGTTCACCACCGGTGTCCGGCTGCGGCTGATGGACATCCTGAGGGAGGAGCTCGGCGGCACCAGCGTCGACTTCACCGCCTGGAACACCGAGTCGATCCTCTCCCGCATCCACTTCGTCGTCCGCGTCCCGCAGGGCACCGAGCTGCCCCTGCTGACCGACGCCGACGTCGAGCGCGTCGAGACCCGCCTGGTCGAGGCGGCCCGCTCCTGGGCCGACGGCTTCGGCGAGGCGCTGACGGCCGAGCTGGGCGAGGAGCGCGCCGCCGAGCTGAGCCGCAAGTACGGCACCTCCTTCCCCGAGGGCTACAAGGCCGACCACTCGCCGCGCGCGGCCGTGGCCGACCTGTGCCACCTGGAGAAGCTGTCCGCCAGCGACCGCCCCTTCGCGCTGTCGCTGTACGAGCCCGTCGGCGCGGGCCCCGGCGAGCGCCGCTTCAAGATCTACCGCGAGGGCGAGCAGGTCTCCCTCTCCGCGGTCCTGCCGGTCCTGCAGCGCCTGGGCGTCGAGGTCACCGACGAGCGGCCGTACGAGCTGCGCCGCAGCGACCGGGTCAGCGCCTGGATCTACGACTTCGGTCTGCGGATGCCGACGTCCCCGGGCAACGGGGACGCGTACCTCGGCGACGACGCGCGCGAGCGGTTCCAGGAGGCCTTCGCGGCCGTGTGGACCGGCGAGGCCGAGAACGACAACTTCAACACCCTCGTCCTGGGCGCCGGCCTCACCTGGCGCCAGGCCGTCGTGCTGCGCGCGTACGCCAAGTACATGCGCCAGGCCGGCTCCACCTTCAGCCAGGACTACATGGAGGACACCCTCCGCAACAACGTCCACACCACGCGGCTGCTGGTCTCGCTCTTCGAGGCGCGGATGTCGCCGGGCCGTCAGGCCGCCGGCACCGAGCTGATCGACGCGATGATGGAGGAGCTGGACGGGGCCCTGGACCAGGTCGCCTCGCTCGACGAGGACCGCATCCTGCGCTCCTTCCTGACGCTGATCAAGGCGACGCTGCGGACGAACTTCTTCCAGCTGGACGAGGCGGGCGAGCAGCACTCGTACGTGTCGATGAAGTTCGACCCGCAGGCCATCCCGGACCTGCCGGCCCCGCGCCCCGCGTTCGAGATCTGGGTGTACTCCCCGCGCGTCGAGGGCGTCCACCTGCGCTTCGGCAAGGTCGCCCGAGGCGGTCTGCGCTGGTCCGACCGGCGCGAGGACTTCCGTACGGAGGTGCTCGGCCTGGTCAAGGCGCAGATGGTCAAGAACACGGTGATCGTGCCGGTCGGCGCCAAGGGCGGCTTCGTCGCGAAGAACCTGCCGGACCCGTCGGTGGACCGCGACGCGTGGCTCGCCGAGGGCATCGCCTCGTACAAGATCTTCATCTCGGCGCTGCTCGACATCACCGACAACATGGTCGGCGGGGAGGTCGTGCCGCCGAAGGGCGTGGTCCGCCACGACGAGGACGACACCTACCTCGTCGTCGCCGCCGACAAGGGCACCGCGACCTTCTCCGACATCGCCAACGGCGTCGCGGAGTCGTACGGCTTCTGGCTGGGCGACGCCTTCGCGTCGGGCGGCTCGGCCGGCTACGACCACAAGGGCATGGGCATCACCGCCCGCGGCGCCTGGGAGTCCGTCAAGCGGCACTTCCGCGAGCTGGGCCACGACACCCAGACCCAGGACTTCACGGTCGTCGGCGTCGGCGACATGTCCGGCGACGTCTTCGGCAACGGCATGCTGCTCTCCGAGCACATCCGCCTGGTCGCCGCCTTCGACCACCGGCACATCTTCATCGACCCGACCCCGGACGCGGCGACCTCGTACGCCGAGCGCCGGCGCCTGTTCGAGCTGCCGCGTTCCTCGTGGGCGGACTACGACACCGCGCTGCTGTCGGCGGGCGGCGGGGTCCACCCGCGCAGCGCCAAGTCCATCCCGGTGAACGCGCAGATGCGGGCCGCCCTCGGCATCGAGGCGGGCGTCACCAAGATGACCCCGGCCGAGCTGATGCAGGCCATCCTGCAGGCTCCGGTGGACCTGCTGTGGAACGGCGGCATCGGCACGTACGTCAAGGCGACCGCCGAGACGCACGCCGACGTCGGCGACAAGGCCAACGACGCGATCCGCGTCAACGGCTCCGACGTACGCGCCAAGGTGGTCGGCGAGGGCGGCAACCTGGGTCTGACCCAGCTGGGCCGCATCGAGTTCGCCCGCACCGGCGCCGGCGGCGAGGGCGGCAAGGTCAACACCGACGCCATCGACAACAGCGCGGGCGTGGACACCTCCGACCACGAGGTGAACATCAAGATCCTGCTGAACGCGGTGGTCGCGGACGGCGACATGACCGTCAAGCAGCGCAACAAGCTGCTCGCCGAGATGACCGACGAGGTCGGCTCGCTGGTGCTGCGCAACAACTACGCGCAGAACACGGCCCTGGCCAACGCCTCCGCGCAGGCCCCGAGCCTGCTCCACGCCCAGCAGCGCTTCATGCGCCGCCTGGGCCGGGACGGGCTGCTGGACCGCCAGCTGGAGTTCCTGCCCAACGACCGGCAGATCCGCGAGCTGCTCAACACCGGCAAGGGCCTGACCCAGCCGGAGCTGGCGGTCCTCTTCGCCTACACGAAGATCACGGTGGCGGACGAGCTCATCCACACCGAGCTGCCGGACGACCCGTACCTGCGCCGCCTGCTGCACGCGTACTTCCCGGGCGCCCTGCGGGCGAAGTTCCCGGAGCAGATCGACGGGCACGCGCTGCGCCGGGAGATCATCACCACCCTGCTGGTCAACGACACCGTCAACACCGGTGGTTCGACCTTCCTGCACCGTCTGCGTGAGGAGACCGGCGCCTCCACGGAGGAGATCGTCCGGGCGCAGCTCGCGGCCCGTGAGATCTTCGGCCTGGCCGAGGTGTGGGACGCGGTCGAGGCGCTGGACAACAAGGTCCCGGCCGACGTCCAGACCCGGGTGCGGCTGCACTCGCGGCGCCTGGTGGAGCGGGCCACGCGCTGGCTGCTGAACAACCGGCCGCAGCCGCTCCAGATCACCGAGACGATCGAGCTGTTCGGGGCCCGGGTGTCGGAGGTCTGGTCGGAGCTGCCGAAGCTGGTGCGCGGTGCGGACCTGGAGTGGTACCAGTCGATCCTGGACGAGCTGACCGGCGAGGGCGTGCCGGAGGAGCTCGCGGCGAAGGTGGCCGGCTTCTCGTCGGCGTTCCCGACGCTGGACGTCGTCGCCATCGCGGACCGGACGGGCGTGGACCCGCTGTCCGTCGCCGAGGTGTACTACGACCTGGCCGACCGTCTGGACATCACGCAGCTGATGGACCGCATCATCGAGCTGCCGCGGTCCGACCGCTGGCAGTCGATGGCCCGCGCGTCGATCCGTGAGGACCTGTTCGCGGCGCACGCCGCGCTGACGGCCGACGTGCTGTCGGTGGGCAACGGCTCTTCCACTCCCGAGGAGCGCTTCAAGGCGTGGGAGGAGAAGAACGCGGCGATCATCGGGCGGGCGCGGACGACCCTGGACGAGATCCGGGGCTCGGACGACTTCGACCTGGCGAACCTGTCGGTGGCGATGCGGACGATGCGGTCGCTGTTGCGGTCCCACGCGTAGTCGCTGGCGCTGGCGCTGGCGGTAGCGGAACGGGCCGGGCCCGGGACCCCCATCTGGGGTTCCGGGCCCGGCCCGTTGACGTCTTCGGGTGCGGCGCCGTTGCCGGGGGGTCTGCCCCCGGACCCCCGCGCCTCAAACGCCGGCGGGGCTGGAACTGGCGGCCTCGTACGCGTCGCAGACCTGTTGTGAGGGGCCGTCCATGCGGAGGACGCCCGACTCCAGCCAGATCGCGCGGTCGCAGGTCTCGCGGACCGTGCCGATGGAGTGGCTGACGAGGAAGACGGTGCCGGCCTGGGCGCGGAGTTCCTCGATGCGGGCCTGGCTGCGGCGCTGGAAGGCGGCGTCGCCGGTGGCGAGGGCCTCGTCGATCATCAGGACGTCGTGGTCCTTGGCGGCCGCGATCGAGAACCGCAGCCGGGCGCCCATCCCGGAGGAGTACGTGCGCATGGGCAGGGAGATGAAGTCGCCCTTCTCGTTGATGCCGGAGAAGTCGACGATGTCCTGGTAGCGCTCGCGGATCTGCTGTTTGGTCATGCCCATCGCGAGCCCGCCGAGGACGACGTTCCGCTCGCCGGTGAGGTCGTTCATCAGGGCCGCGTTCACTCCGAGGAGGGACGGCTGGCCGTGCGAGTAGACCGCGCCGCGGGCCACCGGCTGGAGGCCGGCGATGGCCTTGAGGAGGGTGGACTTGCCAGAGCCGTTGGAGCCGATCAGGCCGATCGCCTCGCCCTTGTACGCGGTGAAGCTGACGCCCTTGACGGCGTGGACCTCGCGGACGCCGGGGGCGGGCCGACGGGAGAAGATCCGGCTGAGGGCGGCGGTGGCGCTGCCCTTGCGGCCTGCGCCGTGGACCTTGTAGACGACGTGGACCTCGTCCGCGATGACGGTCGGGACACGGGTGTCGGTGTCAGCCACGGCCGTACTCCTCCTCTGCCTTCCAGAAGTAGACGAAGCCGCCGACGCCGGCGAGCAGCGCCCAGCCGATGGCGATCGGCCACACGTGGTGCGGGAGCGAGCCCGCCTTGAAGCTGTCGATCAGCGCGAAGCGCATCAGGTCGATGTAGACGGCCGCCGGGTTGGTCTTGAGCATCAGCGAGACCCAGTGCGGCAGGTGGTCCGTCTTGAGCATGGTGTCGATGGACCACATCACGCCGGACGAGTACATCCAGGTGCGCAGGACGAACGGCATCAACTGGCTGACGTCCGGGTTCTTGCTGCCGATGCGGGCCATGACCATCGCGCAGCCGGCGCAGAAGACGGCCATCAGGAAGAGCGCCGGGACCGCGATCAGCCAGGAGGCGGAGGGGGTCTGGCCGAAGGCCAGGAGGAGGACGACCAGGGCCGCCATGGTGACGAGCAGCTGCTGGAAGAGCTGGACCACGGAGGCGATGGGCAGGCTGGCGCGGGGGAAGTGCAGGGCGCGGACCAGGCCGAGGTTGCTGTGGACGGCGCGGGTGCCGGCGTTGACGGAGCTGCCGATGAAGTCCCAGACGAAGACGCCGGTGATCAGGAACGGCACGTAGTCGGGGACGCCGTGGCTGGCGCGCATGACGATGCCGAAGACGAAGTAGTAGACGGCCGCGTTGAGCAGCGGGGTCATCAGGTGCCAGACCTGGCCGAGCTTGGCCGTGCTGTACGTGGCGTGCATCCGGGCGGTCGCGTACGCCGTCACGAAGTGGCGGCGGTTCCAGAGCTGCGCGACGTAGCGGGGGAGGGAGGGGCGGGCGCCGCTGACGGTCAGGCCGTAGGCTGCCGCCAGCTCCGCGGGGGAGGGCGGCGCGGGCGCCGCTGGGGTCACGGTGGTCACGGGGTCGCTTTCGACGGAGGTCTGGGGCGTCGCCTGACGATGGGACGGGTCCGTATCGTCGCTACGGTGACAGTAGGGCGTGGGTCGTCGGAACGCAACCGTATCGTCGTGACGGGCAGGTGACGGCGTCGCCGCTATGCTCTGTGCATGACCAAGGACTCCGCCGCCGCACCCGCCGCCGCCCGCCGCGCTCCCGCCGGCGCCGCCGTCCTGCGCGAGGACGTCACCGAGGCGATCCGGGCGGCCGTGGTGGAGGAACTCGCGGCGGTGGGCTTCGCCCGGATGTCGATCGAGGGCATCGCGCGGCGCGCCGGGGTCGGCAAGACCGCCGTGTACCGGCGCTGGAAGTCGAAGCTGCACCTGGTGCTCGACCTGATCGGCGCCGTCGCCGCGGACGGCATTCCCGTGCCGGCGACCGGGTCCCTCTACGGGGACGTACGCGCCCTGCTGGAGGTCATGTCACACGTACTGCGCCACCCCGTGGCCTCGGCGGTGATCCCCGACCTGCTGGTCGAGGCCGCCAGGAACCCGGAGATCGCGGACGCGGTGCGGGGGGCGCTGGTGGAGGGGCAGCGGCGGCTCGCCGAGGGCATCGTCTCCGAGGCCGTCGCCCGGGGGGAGCTCCCGCCCGGCGCGGACCCCGACCACGCCCTGGACCTGGTGATCGGCCCGCTGTACTGGCGCCAGGTCGTGGTGCGGGACGCCGTGCCGGCCGCGTACCTGGACGGCCTGGCCCGCTCGGTGGTGGCGGGCCTGCGGGTCGGCTAGCCGCCGGGTGCCGTGGCCCTGGCCGGGCGGGGTGGCGGGCCTGACCGGGGCCGCCGCGCGAGGCGAGGTCCCCTCCCCGCCCTTCGCCCGTTCCCCGGGCTGCGCCCGGACCCCTCCCGGGGCTCCGCCCCGGACCCCGCGCCTCAAACGCCGGCGGGGCTGGACGGCGGGGCTGGATGGCGGGGCTACGGCCAGAGGCCGGTGGCGAGGGGCGTCAGGTCCGGAGCCGAGGCCGGGGGAGCGGGGCGGCGGTCCTCCAGGGGGGTGATCGCCGGGAGCGGGGTGGACTGGCCGAGGAAGACGCGGCGGACCACGCGCTCGGCCGCGTGGCCGTCGTCGTACGAGCAGAAGCGCGAGCGGAACGCGGTGCGCAGCTGGGCCGAGCGGGAGCCCTGCCAGTGGCCGGTGGCGAAGATGTCCACCAGCTCGTCCTCCGTGCGGGCGATCGCCCCCGGCGGACAGGCGCGCAGGTCGAAGTAGGTGCCGCGGGCGGCCTCGTACGCCTCCCAGTCGTCCGCGTGGATCACGATCGGCCGGTCTAGGGACGCGTAGTCGAACATCAGGGACGAGTAGTCCGTGACCAGCGCGTCCGAGGCGAGGCACAGCTCCTCCACCGACGGGTGGGCGGAGACGTCCAGCAGCCTCGGGTGCGGGTCCCGGGCGGACTCCGTGCCCGCGTACGTCAGGTGCGTGCGGGCGAGGATCGTGAAGCGCGGGCCCAGGTCCCGCAGGACCCGCTCGAAGTCCAGGTGCTCGGGCCGGCTGCGCCGGTAGTCGCGGTGGGTCGGGGCGTACAGGATCGCGGTGGTGCCCGGGGCGATGCCCAGCCGCTCGCGCAGGGCCAGGACCTCCTCCTGCCCGGCCCGGTGGAAGGGGTCGTTGCGGGGGTAGCCGTACTCCAGGGTGGTGTAGGAGGCCGGGACGGCCCGCTCCCACACCAGGGTGGAGTGACGGTTGGAGGACAGCAGGTAGTCCCACTGGTCGGCGCCGCGCAGCAGCCCCTCGAAGTCCGTGGTCGGGGTGGCCGCCGGACGGTCCTGGAGGTCGAGGCCGACCCGCTTGAGCGGGGTGCCGTGCTGCGTCTGGAGCAGGATCTGGCCGGGCCGCTTGACCAGGGCGCGGTCGAAGTTCACGTTCGTCGTCAGGTACCCGGCCCGGGCCAGGGCGCTCCAGTACGCGGCCGAGCCCGGCCGCAGCGGGGTGGTCTCGGGCGGCAGGGTGGCCGCGTGCCGGGGGTCGCAGATCCACGCCGTGCGCATGCGCGGGGCCAGCTCCCGCAGCTTCGCCTCGATCGCCGCCGGGTTGCAGGCGTAGCCGCCGTGCCAGTACGCGGTGAACACCGCCAGCTCGGGCCGCAGCGGCAGCAGCCGCTGCACGCGGTAGTGCAGGCGCAGGGCGCTCTCGCGCAGCCCCCGCCCCAGCGCGGACCCGGCGCGGCCCGCGGCCAGGGAGGCGGCGCGGACGGCCGAGGCCAGCCCGTAGGCGCGCCGGGCGCCGAGGCGCATCAGGGTGTGGCGGAGCCGGTCGGCGCGGGACAGCGACAGCGGCAGGGACCCGGGGCCGCCCGGGACGCGGTGGCGGCGCAGCAGGGCCGAGGCCCGTGCGAAGAACTCGGCGCGGGCGGCGCGCGGGAGGCGGCGCGGGTCCGCGTACACGGCGCAGAAGTGCTCGGCCATCCGCCGGTGCACGGCCGGGCGCCAGCGGTCCAGCTCGGGACGGGCGGCGAGGTGGCCGAAGACCCGGTCGTACTGGTCGAAGACGTCGAGGTGGCGCCGGCTGAGGGTGGTGGTGACCGAGCCGGTGCGGCGCCGGCGGTAGTGGACGCAGACCCGGTCGAGGACGGCCACGGACTCGGCGGCCAGCAGCGCCGGGTAGGTCCAGGGGGTGTCCGCGTAGAAGCCGGGCGGGAACTCCAGGCCCTCGCGCTCCACGTACTCGCGCCGGTACGCCTTGTTCCCCGCCGCCATCGGCATGCCGAGCAGGCCCGGGCGGTCGGCGAGCCGGAAGCTGGCCGGGCCCTCCTCGGACAGCCGGTGCGCGGACCGGTCGCGGACGGTCTCGCCGGTCCAGGAGGTGCGGGCGTGGTCGTAGACCAGGACGTCGGGGGAGCCGGTGGCCTTGAGCCGGTCGGTGACCGCCTGGAGGGCGCCGGGGGTGAGGACGTCGTCGCCGTCGAGGAAGAGCAGGTAGTCGCCGCAGGCCCGGGCCAGACCCGCGTTGCGGGCCGGGCCCGGGCCCAGGTTGTGCGCCAGGTGCACCGCGGTGACCCGGGGGTCGCGGGCCGCGTACTCGTCGATGATCGAACCGCAGGCGTCCGGGGAGGCGTCGTCGACCGCGATCAGTTCCAGATCCGGGTACGACTGGGACAGGACCGAGTCCAGGCTCTCCTGGAGGTACGCCTGAACCTTGTACGCGGGCACGATGACGCTGAACCGGGGCACGGCACATCCATGGGTCGGCGCGGGCATATTGCCCAGGAACCGCGCGCGCGGCGATCGGGTTACGCAGCGTGCGGCATTCGGGTTACGCAGCGTCAACACCCCATGTCGGACCCGGTCGCCGCGGTGGCGGTGGGTTACTTCACGGCGCCGGCCATCACCCCCGTCGCGAACTGTCTCTGGAAGGCGAAGAACACCAGCAGCGGCACCACCATCGACAGGAACGCGCCGGGCGCCAGCACGTCGATGTTGTTCCCGAACTGCCGCACCTGCTGCTGGAGCGCCACCGTCACCGGCGGGTGCGCCGAGTCGGCGAAGACCAGCGCCACCAGCATGTCGTTCCACACCCACAGGAACTGGAAGATGCCCAGCGAGGCGATGGCCGGCCCGCCCAGCGGCAGCACCACCCGTGCGAACAGCCGCAGTTCGCCCGCCCCGTCGAGCCGGGCCGCCTCCAGCAGCTCGCGGGGGATCTCCGCGAAGAAGTTGCGCAGCAGGAACACCGCGAACGGCAGCCCGAACGCCGTGTGGAACAGCACCACCCCCGCCGTCGTCTCGAACAGGCCGATGGAACCGAAGAGTTCCGACACCGGGATCAGCGCCACCTGCACCGGGACCACCAACAGCCCCACCACGACCAGGAACAGCCAGTCCCGGCCCGGGAACTCCAGCCAGGCGAAGGCGTAACCCGCGAACGCGCCGAGGACGAGGACGAGGAGCGTCGCCGGGACGGCGATCAGCACCGTGTTGAGCAGCGAGCCGGTGATGGTGTCGTTCTCCAGCAGGTGCGCGTAGTTGGACGCCGTCAGCCGCGCGGGCTCGGTCAGCGCCCGCCACCAGCCGCCGCGGTTCAGGTCGTCGGGGGACAGGAGGGAGGACACCAGCAGACCCAGCGTGGGCAGCAGCCAGAACAGTCCGGCCAGGACCAGGAAGGCGCGCAGCAGCACGCTCCCCGCCAGCCGCCGCAGGACGCGCGGCGCGGTTCTCGCCGGGGTGCTCATCGGGAGGCCTCCTTCCGCATCCGCCGGATGTTCAGCAGCATCACCGGCACCACGAGCACCAGCAGCAGCACCGCGATGGCGCTGCCCAGCCCCGGATCGGCGTCCGTCCCGAAGGACGTCCGGTACAGCTGGAGCGCGAGCACGTTCGCGTCGTCCTGCACCGCGCCCGGAGCGATCACGAACACCAGGTCGAAGACCTTCATCACGTTGATGACCAGCGTCACCAGGACCACCACCAGCACCGGCGCCAGCAGCGGCACCGTGATCCGGCGGAACACCTGCCACTCACCGGCCCCGTCCACCCGCGCCGCCTCCAGCAGTTCGCGCGGCACCGCCGCCAGCCCCGCCCCGATCAGCACCATCGCGAACCCGGCCCACATCCACACGTACGCCCCGATCACCGCCGGGGTCACCAGCACCGGGCCGAGCCACTCCACCCCCGCGTACGCCGCCCGGAAGTTCGACTCCGGCAGCCGCAGCCGCGCCCCGTCGGCCGCCGCGGGCAGCGTGAACGTGCCGTCGGGGCCGGCCGTCGCCGAAGCCACCACCCGCCCGTCCTTGACCGCCTCCACCCGCATCCCGGACAGGCCCGACTCCGCCGGGTCGACCACGTTCGGCAGGCCGCCGCCGCCCCGGGTGAAGTCCTGCCAGACGGTGCCGGTCACCTTCCCCGGCACCACCGCGGCGCGCCCCGCCGCACGCGTTCCCCCGGGCAGCGCCTCCGGCGCCACCCCGACCAGCGGAAGCAGCACCGGCTCGCCCGCCCGCACCGTGCCCCGCGTCACCAGCGCACCGCCGCCGGCGGGCTCCAGCGGGGAGTCCCGGCCCGGACGGGCTCCCGGGAAGGCGGAGGACTCCGCGAAGGTGTCGTGCACCCCGACCCACACCGCGTTGGCCACGCCCCGCTGGGGGTCGTGGTCGTACACGAGCCGGAAGATGATGCCCGCCGCCAGCATCGAGATCGCCATCGGCATGAACACCACCAGTTTGAACGCGGTCCCCCAGCGCACCCGCTCCGTCAGCACCGCGAAGACCAGCCCCAGCGCGGTCGCCGCCGCCGGAGCGAACACCACCCACACGGCGGTGTTCCGCAGCGCCGTACGGATCACCGGATCGCTCAGGATCCGCCGGTAGTTGCCCGCCCCGACGAAGGCGTCGCCGGAGCGGTCGAAGAGACTGCGGTAGAGGGAGTAGCCGATGGGCTGCACCACGAGCGCGCCCAGCAGCACCAGGGCGGGCAGCAGGAACGCCGCCGCCACCAGCCGCCGCCGGGACACGTCCCGGCGGCGCTGCGCCCGGGGCCGGGCCCCGGGCTTGGCCGTCGCCGCCACGGCGTCAGTTCCCGAACGCCTTGGCCGCTTCCGCCTCCAGCCTCTCCTGCGTCCCCGCCACGTCCGACGGGTTCGCCAGGAAGTCCTGGAGCGCCTTCCACTCACCGGTGCCCGGCGTCCCGCCGAAGGCCGCCGGAGCCTGGTCGGACATGTCGAAGCGGAAGTCGTCGCCCGCCGCGATCAGCGCCTTCGCGATGCCCCGCTGGATGTCGTTCGGGTACGCGGCCAGGTCCACCGCCTTGTTGGGCGACACGAACCCGCCCTCCCGGGCCTGGACCGCCGCCGCGTCCGCCGACGCCAGGAACGTCAGCAGCGCCTGCGCGCCCTTGCCCGGCTTCAGCGCCACCGCCACGTCCCCGCCCGAGACCACCGGCGGCTTCGCGCCGACCGCCGGGAACGGGAACACCAGGGCGTCCTCGCCCACCTTCGCCTTGGTCTGCGCGATGTTCACGGCCACGAAGTCACCCTCGAAGACCATCGCCGCCGCCGGCCGGTCCCCGCCCGTGAAGGTCTGCGTCACCGACTTCGGGAACTCCGTCGCCAGCGCCCCGGCCGTCCCGCCCGCCAGGAAGTCCTTGCGGGCGAACAGCTGCCCCAGGGTGGTCAGCGCCTGCTTCACGCTGTCGTCCGTCCACTTGATCTCGTGCCGGGCCAGCCGGTCGTACAGCTCCGGACCCGCCTGCGACAGGTAGACGTTCTCGAACCAGTCCGTGAGGGTCCAGCCGTCCGCGCCCGCCACCGACACCGGCGCCGTGCCCGACGCGGAGAGCGTGTCGGCGACCGACAGGAAGTCCTTCCAGGTCGCCGGGGGCTTCACGCCCGCCGCCTCGAAGGCCTTCGCGTTGTACCAGACCAGCGACTTGTTGGCGGCCTTGTAGTAGACGCCGTACTGGGTGCCGTCCACCGCGCCCAGCTTGCGCCAGCCCGGCGCGTAGTTCTTCTCCAGCTGCGCCCGCGCCTCCGGGCCCGCCGGCTGCGCCCACTTGTTCCGCACCGCCGCCGTCAGCGCCCCGACCTGGGGGAGCAGCGCCACGTCCGGCGGCTGACCACCCGCGATCTTGGTGCCGAGGAAGGTGACGATGGGGTCCTGCGCCGGGACGAAGGTGACGCTCGCGCCCGTGCGCTTCTCGAACTCCTTCAGCACCTTCGTGAAGTTCGCCTGCTCGGGCCCCGTCCAGACCGCGGCGACCTCCAGCTTCTCGCCGGGCAGTTTCGGTAATTCGACGGTGTGGGCGCTCTGCTGCCCGGACGGAGTGGACCCGCCCGTGCCGCCGCCGTCGCCGTCCCCGCCGCCGCAGGCGGTGAGCGCGAGCGCGCCCGCCGCGGCGAGCGCCGCCCAGACTCTTGCCGCCGTGCGTTTCGTGTGGCCGGTTCCGTGCTGTGTGCGCATGGTTTCGCCCCCGATGCCGTCGTGCCCGTGGTGTGCCGCGTGCCACAAGGTCTACGCCGACCCGCGCACCCCCGCAATACCGCGCGCCGCGGAGCCGGGGCGGCTCAGGGGGCCTGGGGGAACGGCACCGGTATCGCCGAGACCAGGTGGGAGGCCCGGTCGAGGGCGCTGGCCAGCAGTGCGAGGTCGGTCGGCCCGTTGCCCAGCTCGCGCACCGGGCGGCGGGCCGGCGGGTCGCCCATCCGCTCCCACTCCACCGGAACGACGGTCGGCCTCAGGGTCGCCGTGCGCGGGATCCGGCCGGTGACCCGGCCCGCCTGGAACGGCACCGCACGCCCGTCGGCGTACAGCAGCCGCCCCCGGCCCGGCCCCGGCTGGTCGGGCGCGTCCAGCTCGACCCGCAGCGTCGCCAGCCGGGCCGCCTCGGTGTCGGCGGTCCGCTCCGGGCGGGCGCTGGCCACCACCAGGTGCACGCCCAGCCGGGTGCCCTCCCGGGCCACCCCCTCCAGGATCCGCACCAGCGAACCGGCGGCGGGCCGGCCGGGGCTGCCCAGCGCCGGGGCCACCAGCGCGTCGAAGTCGTCGACCAGCACCACCAGCCGGGGCAGCGGGGTCGGCCCGGCGGCCGGCTCGGTGCGGGTGGCGGCGGCGCGCAGCCGCAGGGTGCCCGTGCGCGGGGAGTCGATGTCCCCGTTCAGCTCGCCGGGCGCCGGCCGGCGGGGCGAGACCATCCGGTCGGAGAGCTCGCGGCGGGCGTGCCACTCGGTGAAGGGGACGCCGTCCAGCAGCTCGTGGCGGCGCTTGAGCTCGGCCCCGAGGGCCTGCGCGAACTCGCGCATGCGCAGCGGGTCGCAGGCCACGAGGTGGGCCGACACGTGCGGGAGTTCCGTGCACGGCAGGAGACCGTCGCCGCGCTCGCCGCCGGCGCCGTCGAGGAGGAGCAGGCCGAGGCGGTCGGGGCGGGCCGCCGCGGCCAGGGACGCGGCGATGGAGCGCAGCAGCTCCGTGCGGCCGCTCCCCGCGGGACCCTGCACGAGCAGGTGCGGGCCGTCGTGGACCAGCTCGGCGCCGACCGGCCCGCGCCGCCCGGAGCCGAGGACGACCTCCGCGAGGCCGCCGACGCCCTGCCCCTGCTCGGTGGCCTCCGCCCAGCGGGCCATCAGGGAGGCCGGGGTGGCGCGGGCCAGCCCCAGCTCGTCCAGCAGCCGGGACGCCGCCGGGAGGTTGGCCGCGGCCGGGCGGGGGGCGCCGGGGCCGGGCTGGACGCCGTCGGCGCGCAGCGGGGCCAGGGCCCGGGCGAACCGCTCCGCCCAGGCCGCCGAGACGCCGTCGGCGACCGCCGTGGGGCCGGCGGCGACCGGGCGGCCGCCGCTGACCGCGAAGCCGCGTACGGCCGTGGCCACGTCGCCGCTGAGCAGGGCGATCCGGCCGCAGTCCCGGAACGCGGGGGTGGCGGCGCAGGCCGACTCGTACGTCGTGGCGACGGGGGAGGCCGCGGTGGCGGCCGGGGTCTGCGCGAGGACCAGGAGGTGGATGCCGGCCGCGGCCCCGTGCGAGGCGAGGCGGCCGGTGAGGTCGCGCAGGGCCGCGCTGTCCGGGTCGCCGTCCAGGACCACGAGCGTGCGCGGGCCCTCGTACCCGGCGGCGGCCTGCCGCAGCGCCGCCGGGTCCGCGGCCGCCCAGCCGGTGCCGAGCGGGCCGTCCTCCAGCCGCCGGGTCAGTTCGGCGGTGCGGGCGGCCGCCTGGTCGCGGTCGTAGGCGAGCAGCAGCCGGCAGTCCTGGCCGTGCGCGGGCCGGACGTGGGGCAGCCAGCCGAGCCAGCCCCAGTCGCGGCGCCGTTCCGCCAGGGGCCGGGCGCGGTCGGCGGCCAGCAGGACGATCTCCAGCCGGGCCGGCGAGTGCAGTGCGGCGAGCTGGGCGATCACCGAGCGGGCCACTCCCGTCAGCCGTGCCCGGGGTCCGGCGACGCCGAGCGAGCCGCATTCGGGGAACGTGACGCGGCTGCCCGCGCCGAGCCCCACCTCCATGAACCGGGGGTGCCCGGCCCCGCGCGACCACAGCCGTCCGGTGGGCCCGAGCGCCGCCAGCAGCAGGGCCGCGGGGTCGTCCTCGTCGGGGGCGGCCTGCGCGGGCGTCCCCGGATCGGCCGGCCGGCCCGGGTCGTCCTCGTCGCCGCGCACCCACTTGCGGGCCCACGCGCCGATCCCGCCCCGGCGGCGCGGCGGCCTGGCCCCGCCGTCCGCGGGGCCGGCGGGGTACGCCTCGGCCGCAGCCGCGCCCAGCGGCGCCGACCCGGCAACGCCGGGGCCCGGGGTGGGGTCGGGGGCGGAGCCGGCGTTGCGCGAAGGGGCGGGGAAGGGCCGCTTCGGTCCGGCGGCGGCCGGGGCCTGCGGCCCCGTACCGGGCTCGGGGGCACCCGCACCCGGGCCGGGCCGCGTTCCGCCGGTGCCGGGGCCCGTGCCCGTGCCGCCGTCGGCCCCCGGGGCCGCGCCCGGCGCGCCGGAGTGGCCGGGGCGGGCGGCGTCGCCGGGGCCGGTGTCCCCGGCCGCGCGGGTTCCCGTACCTCCGCCGGAGGCGTCCGGCAGGCCGAGGTGGCCCTCCAGGTCCGGGACGACCGCCAGCGGCCGTTCGCCGCCCGCGGGGGCGAGCCGGAGCGTGGACTCGCCGATCCGCAGCAGCGCGCCCGGCGCCAGCGGGACCGAGGCGGCGCCGACGTCGGCGCCGTCCAGGGTGGTGCCGTTCGTCGAGCCGAGGTCGGCGACCGTGACCCGGCCGTCGGCCAGCACGGTCACCGCGCAGTGCAGCCGCGACACGTCCGGGTCGTCGAGCGGCACGTCGGCGTCCGCCGAGCGCCCGATCCGCACGGACCCGGGGTGCAGCAGGTGGACCCCGCCCGCGTCGGGACCGGACACCACGTGCAGCTGCGGGGTGCCCGGACCGTCGGCGGCCGGGACGGCGGCGGTGTCGGGTCCGGGGACGTGCAGGTGCAGCACCGCCCCGTCCACCAGGGGCGGTTCGCCGAGTACGGCGCGCTGCGGGTCGAGGCGGCGCGAACCGGCGTACAGCACGGTGGTGCCCCCGGTGTCGGGGCCGCCCGCGGCCGCCGCGAGTCCGGAGGCGACCGCGGCCAGCGCGGTCCCGGCGGGCGCGGTGACGAGCACGTCACAGCCGGCGGGTGCGGTGGCGGCCTGGTGGCCGCTGCGCGACCCGAGGACGGTCAGCCGGATCTGCATCGCCGTCAGCGGTCCCTTCTGCGCGGAGCGCAGTGCGCGGTGCGTGCGTGCGCCCGGCAGGGGGACGGCGGTGGCTGCCCGCCCGATCGACCCCCCGCCCGGCACGGACGCGTCGTCCGTTCAGGTATGCCGGAAGGCAGGGCTCCCGTCCCGGCCGTTCCGTACGGGTGCATCCTCGCACCTGTCGCCCGCAACACGCCCGGCACCCGTCAATAAATGATCTTGGATTCCGGTGGCGGGGTTCACCCACCGGGGCGAATGCGGCCACCCCGTCGGGGGAAAACCGGGGAAATGGGCCCCCGGCATAACCCACAAAACTCACCCTTCGCACATATGTGCGGCAACCAACCTCCGTCGCCCCGCGTCTTCCACCGGGACACCCCCTAGAGTTGGGCCGGAAACCCACTCGGCGGAATCAGCCGGAAAGACGACAGCAGGGAGCGCGAGACGTGCGGCCAGTCGGCAGCAAGTACCTGCTCGAGGAGCCGCTCGGACGCGGCGCCACGGGCACCGTCTGGCGCGCCCGCCAGCGGGAGACCGCCGGTGCGGAAGCCGCCGTCGCCGGCCAGCCGGGCGAGACCGTGGCCATCAAGGTCCTCAAGGAGGAGCTGGCCCAGGACGCGGACATCGTCATGCGCTTCCTGCGCGAGCGCTCCGTCCTGCTGCGCCTGACCCACCCCAACATCGTGCGCACCCGCGACCTCGTCGTCGAGGGTGACCTGCTCGCCCTGGTCATGGACCTCGTCGACGGCCCGGACCTGCACAAGTACATCCGGCAGAACGGCCCCTTCAGCCCGGTCGCCGCCGCCCTGCTGACCGCCCAGATCGCGGACGCCCTCGCCGCCAGCCACGCCGACGGCGTGGTCCACCGCGACCTGAAGCCCGCCAACGTGCTGCTCGACGAGAGCCACGGCCAGATGAAGCCGATGCTCACCGACTTCGGCATCGCGCGCCTGGCCGACTCCCCGGGCCTGACCCGCACCCACGAGTTCGTCGGCACCCCCGCCTACGTGGCCCCCGAGTCCGCCGAGGGCCGCCCGCAGACCTCCGCCGTCGACATCTACGGCGCCGGCATCCTCCTCTACGAGCTGGTCACCGGCCGCCCGCCGTTCGCCGGCGGCACCGCGCTCGAAGTCCTCCACCGCCACCTCAGCGAGGAGCCGCAGCGGCCCCCCAGCGTGCCCGAGGCGCTGTGGATCGTCATCGAGCACTGCCTGCGCAAGGAGCCCGACGAGCGCCCCAGCGCCGAGAGTCTGGCCCGCGGTCTGCGCGTGGTCGCGGCCGGCATCCGCGTCCACTCCTCGCCCGACGAGGTCGAGGCCGCCCTCGGTGTCGCCGCCCTGCTCGCCCCCGACCCCTCGCCCGCCCCGGTCCCCGGCGCGCCGGCGGCCCCCGGCTCCGCCGCCGCGCAGGCCGGGGCGTACGACCCGGACGCGTACGACCCGAACGCCATGACGAGCGTGCTCCCGCCGGTCGGCGGCGCCGACGCCACCACCGTGCTGCCGGCCACCACCGCGCCCGGCGCCCCCGGCGGCGCGCCCGACCCGACGTCCGTCATGCCCCCGGTGCAGCAGCCCGACGCGCCGCATCCGTGGCAGTCGCAGATGCGGGCCGCGCGCGACCGCAACGAGCAGACGCAGATGCACTACCTCGACCCGAGCGAGGACCCCCTGCGCCGCCGCCCCCAGCGCCCGGCTCCGCAGATGCCGCCGCCCCCGCAGCAGCCGCCCCGGCAGCAGCACCGCCAGGCACCGCCGCCGCAGCAGTACCAGCCGCAGCAGCAGTACCAGCAGCAGCCTCCGCCGCAGCAGTACGCCCAGCAGCCGCCGCAGCACTACCAGCCCCAGCAGTACCAGCCGCCGCAGCCGCCCCAGTACCGCCAGCCCCAGCCGCCACCCCAGCAGCAGCCGCCGCAGCCGCCTCCCGCGCCGCAGCAGCGCCGGCCGCAGGCGCCCCCGCGCGAGCCCCGTCCGCCGCGCGAGCCGCGCCGCCGCAGCGCCAACCCCGTGCGGATCCCGGGCCTCGGCTGCCTCAAGGGCTGCCTGGTGCTGATCCTGCTGCTCTTCGTCGGCGGCTGGCTGGTCTGGGAGCTCACCCCGCTCCAGGAGTGGATCGGCACCGGCAAGGGCTGGTGGGACCAGGTCTGGAGCTGGGGCACCGACGTCGTCGACTTCGTCGGCTCCATCGGGGACGGCGCCGGCGGCGGCAGCGGCTCCTGAACGCCCTCCGGCCCTCCGGAGGACCCTCGCCGGGGTCCTCCGGAGCCTCCCGTAGCGCCGACCTTGTGGATTTGTCGACATCCAGGACGTGATTTCGCCCGCAGAAGTGAAGGTCACCGCGATCCGGCCACCCCAACACCCACACGGCCGCGTAGTTTTGGTCCGTTACGCCAGCCGCTGAGGGAGCAGTCGTGGCACGGAAGATCGGCAGCCGGTACACCGCCCACCAGATCCTGGGGCGCGGCAGCGCGGGCACGGTGTGGCTCGGCGAAGGCCCGGACGGCCCCGTCGCCGTCAAACTCCTGCGCGAGGACCTCGCCTCCGACCAGGAACTGGTCGGACGCTTCGTCCAGGAACGCAGCGCGCTCCTCGGCCTGGAGCACCCGCACGTCGTCTCCGTACGCGACCTCGTCGTCGACGGCAACGACCTCGCCCTCGTCATGGACCTCGTACGCGGCACCGACCTGCGCACCCGCCTCGACCGCGAGCGCCGGCTCGCCCCCGAGGCGGCCGTGGCCATCGTCGCCGACGTCGCCGACGCCCTGGCCGCCGCCCACGCCGCCGGCGTCGTCCACCGCGACGTCAAGCCGGAGAACGTCCTGCTCGACATGCAGGGACCGCTCGGCCCCGGCGGCGCGCACCCCGCGCTCCTCACCGACTTCGGCGTCGCCAAGCTCATCGACTCCCCGCGCCGGGCCGGCGCCGGCCGCGGCACCGCCCCCACGACCCGGATCATCGGGACCCCCGACTACCTGGCCCCGGAGATAGTGGAGGGGCTGCCGCCGCGGGCGGCCGTCGACATATACGCCCTGGCCACCGTGCTGTACGAGCTGCTGGCCGGCTTCACCCCCTTCGGGGGCGGCCACCCCGGCGCGGTGCTGCGCCGGCACGTCACCGAGACCGTCGTCCCGCTGCCGGGCATCCCCGACGAGCTGTGGCAGCTGATGGTCCAGTGCCTGGCCAAGGCCCCCGCCTCCCGGCTGCGCGCCTCCGAGCTGTCGGCCCGGCTCCGGGACCTGCTGCCGCTGCTGGCCGGGATGCCGCCGCTCGACGTGGACGAGCCGGACGACGCCGACCCGGAGCCCGAGCCCGAGCGGGAGCCCGACGCCGGCGCCGACCCGGTCCGCAGGCGGGGCGTGGTCCCACTGGTCCCCGGCTCCGCCACCGACTCCAACCGGGACACCCACACCTCCATGCGCGTCCCGGGCCCCGAGGAACTGGCGGGCGGGGCACTGGGCACCGCCCGCGTCCCCCGCCCGGCCGGCGGACACCGGCCCGGCTCCGCCCGGCACCGCGCCGAGGCCGAGCGCAAGCGGCGCCTGGTGCTCTCCGCGTCGGCGCTGGCCCTGGTGGCGGCGGTGGGCCTGGGCAGCTGGATCGCCGTCTCCGGCGACGACCCGGCACCTCCGCCGCGCGACGGCAAGGGCCGCCAGTCGGCCCCGTCCCAGCCCAGGTAGGACCCCCCGGCCCGGGTGGGACCCGCTCCGGCCCGGCCGGGACGCCCCGATCGGCGCCCCGGACCGCCCGCTACACCGCGGTGAGGGCCGGGTGCCAGCGGCGGGCGACCTCGGGGTGGGCGCGGACCCAGCCCTTCAGCTCGTTGCGGCCGTACTCGGCGTGCAGCGGGTTCGACGCGTCGTGCGCCACGCCCGGCGCCGCACGCAGGTAGTCGCCGGGGACGGTCTCCACGACCGCGTCCAGCCTCGGGTTGTAGAAGAACGGCACCGAGAACCGCTCCACCGCCCCCGGAGGGCTGACCACCCGGTGGTCGGTGGCCCGCAGGTACCCCTCGGTGGCGATCTCCAGCAGCTCGCCCAGGTTCACCACGAACGCGCCCGGCCGTGGCTCGATGTCTACGTAGCCGCCGTCCCGGACCACCTGGAGCCCGCCCACCGAGTCCTGGAGCAGCAGCGTCAGGAAGCCGTAGTCCTTGTGCGCGCCGACGCCCTGGTCGGCGCCCGACGGCGCGGACCCGGGGTAGCGGATCAGCTTCGTGTGCAGGTGGGGGCGGTCCGCGAAGGCCGCGTCGAAGAAGTCCGGAGCAGCGCCGATCGAGGCCAGCAGCTCCCGCAGCAGCCGGTGCGCCACCCCGGCCAGGCGCTCCTGCCAGCCCAGGACCGCCTCCCTCAGCTCCGGCAGCGCCGACGGCCACTGGTTCGGGCCCTCCAGCCACAGGTACGCGGGGTCCTCCGGCCCCAGGACCGGCGCCGGCCGCTCCGCGCCCACGTCCAGCTGGTCCCGCCAGTCGGAGGCTCCGCCGGTCAGCTCGTGGCCGATGCGGGTGTAGCCGCGGAAGTGCGGGGAGTTCAGATTGCTCACGGCCAGCCGGTCGGCCTCCGGGAGCGCGAAGAAAGCCCTGGTCAGCTCAAGGATGCGGGAGGTCTCCGCCTCGGTTATGCCGTGTCCGGTCAGGTACAGGAAGCCGGTGTCGCGGGCCGCGGCGTGCAGCTGCTTCAGGAAGTCGGGGCGCTCGGCGGGGTCGTCGGCCCGAGAGAGGTCGATGACGGCCAGGGCGGGCGCGGACGCGGCGGCGGAGGAGGTGGAGGAAGGGGAAGAGGGGTGCGCGGACGGCATGACGGCTCCGTTTCGGATGTCACAGGGTCCTGTGCCCCAGAGATGGCGGGGCGTGCGGAGGAGCGGTCCGCCGGCAGGGATGGCGCCGGGACAGCGTGGCCGCGTGCAGGACCGAAGTCGGATCGGGGTTGATCAGGCTTGTGCTTGGTCCGGCGGCAGACAGCTCGTCGTGGTGACACGCATGTGGTCCACATGGCGGCGCTTCACGAGTAGAACGGTCATACGAGGAGCGTACGCCCGTATCGGCGCTCCTCTGTACGGTCCGATCCGGCCTGCCCGGACAGTGCCGTCCGAGGACCGGCTAGGCTTGACCCGTGGCAGTCGTCGATGTTTCCGAAGAGCTGAAGTCCCTCTCCTCGACCATGGGGTCGATCGAGGCCGTCCTGGACCTCGACAAGCTGAGGGCAGATATCGCCGTGCTCGAGGAGCAGGCCGCCGCGCCGTCCCTGTGGGACGACCCGGAAGCCGCCCAGAAGATCACGAGCAAGCTTTCGCACCTCCAGGCCGAGGTCCGCAAGGCCGAGACCCTGCGCGGCCGCATCGACGACCTCGCGGTGCTGTTCGAACTCGCCCAGGAGATGGACGACGCGGACACCCTCGCCGAGGCCGAGGCCGAGCTGACGTCCGTCCGCAAGGCGCTGGACGAGATGGAGGTCCGGACCCTGCTCTCCGGCGAGTACGCCGAGCGCGAGGCCCTGGTCAACATCCGCGCCGAGGCCGGCGGCGTGGACGCCTCCGACTTCGCCGAGCGCCTCCAGCGCATGTACCTGCGCTGGGCCGAGCGCCACGGCTACCCGACGGAGATCTACGAGACCTCGTACGCGGAAGAGGCCGGCATCAAGTCGACCACCTTCGTCGTCAAGGCCCCGTACGCCTACGGCACCCTCTCCGTCGAGCAGGGCACCCACCGCCTCGTGCGCATCTCCCCCTTCGACAACCAGGGCCGCCGCCAGACCTCCTTCGCGGGCGTCGAGGTGCTGCCGGTCGTCGAGACCAGCGACCACGTCGAGATCGACGAGTCCGAGCTGCGCGTCGACGTGTACCGCGCCTCCGGCCCCGGCGGCCAGGGCGTCAACACCACCGACTCGGCCGTGCGCATCACGCACATCCCGACCGGCATCGTCGTCTCCTGCCAGAACGAGCGCTCGCAGATCCAGAACAAGGCCAGCGCGATGAACGTGCTCCAGGCCAAGCTGCTGGAGCGGCGCCGCCAGGAGGAGCAGGCCAGGATGGACGCGCTCAAGGACGGCGGCAGCTCCTGGGGCAACCAGATGCGCTCCTACGTCCTGCACCCGTACCAGATGGTCAAGGACCTGCGCACGGAGTTCGAGGTCGGCAACCCGCAGGCGGTCCTCGACGGCGAGATCGACGGCTTCCTGGAGGCCGGAATCCGCTGGCGCAAGCAGCAGGAGCAGACCGCGTAACGCGTGAGCACGAGGAAGGGCCCGGACACCAGGCGGTGTCCGGGCCCTTCCCCATTACGTGTGATCCACGCGGCCACACGGTGATGCCTGCTGATCGGGACGCGACGCGGTCTACGCGGACCGTGCCACCAGCGCCAGCGCGGCCACCAGCACCACCAGAAGCGCGATGACCGTCGCCGGATTCAGCCCGGCGAAGGGGCCCTCCTGCTGGAGGCGCTCCCGGTTCGCCCGGCACACCGGGCAGCGGCCCTGGCTGACGGGTGCGGCGCAGTTCGCGCACACGAGCCGGTCATATGTCATGCGCTCCTCCTCTCGTCCCCTCGACATGGTCAACGGTGCGGGGACGCGGTCCGTTCCCCCTACCACTGTGCCAGCTCCGCCGACATTCGGCGCGGCCCGTCCGGGCAATCACGATCCGACTCCTCCCGCACCGGTGGATATATCGGGCAACTCCGGTTGCCGGGTCCCCACCCGTCGTCCGGTCGCGTATGGTCACGGTCACCTACTCCCGGCGACCGTGGTGCTCCCGTGATCCGATTCGACAACGTCTCCAAGTCCTACCCGAAGCAGAACCGGCCCGCACTCAGAGATGTCTCCCTCGACATCGCCAAGGGCGAGTTCGTCTTCCTGGTCGGCTCCTCCGGCTCCGGCAAGTCCACCTTCCTGCGGCTCGTCCTGCGCGAGGAACGGGCCACCCACGGCCAGGTGCACGTCCTCGGCAAGGACCTCGCGAAGCTCTCCAACTGGAAGGTCCCGCACATGCGGCGCCAGCTGGGCACCGTCTTCCAGGACTTCCGCCTCCTGCCCAACAAGACGGTCGCCGAGAACGTGGCCTTCGCCCAGGAGGTCATCGGCAAACCGCGCGGCGAGATCCGCAAGGCCGTCCCCCAGGTCCTGGAGCTGGTCGGCCTCGGCGGCAAGGAGGGCCGCATGCCCGGCGAGCTCTCCGGCGGCGAGCAGCAGCGCGTCGCCATCGCCCGCGCCTTCGTCAACCGCCCCGCCCTGCTGATCGCCGACGAGCCGACGGGCAACCTCGACCCGCAGACCTCCGTCGGCATCATGAAGCTCCTGGACCGGATCAACCGGACCGGGACCACCGTCATCATGGCCACGCACGACCAGCAGATCGTGGACCAGATGCGCAAGCGCGTCATCGAACTCGAACAGGGCCGGCTCGTGCGCGACCAGTCGCGCGGCGTCTACGGCTACCAGCACTGAAAGGCCCCTGAGACGTCATGCGCGCCCAGTTCGTCATGTCGGAGATCGGCGTCGGCCTCCGCCGCAATCTCACCATGACCTTCGCGGTCATCATCTCCGTGGCCCTGTCCCTGGCCCTGTTCGGCGGCTCCCTCCTCATGCGCGACCAGGTCAGCGCCATGAAGGGGTACTGGTACGACAAGGTCAACGTCACCGTCTACCTCTGCACGAAGAACGACGCCCTGGACGCGGCCGGCGCCGCCGCCCCGGGCGCGGCCGCGGGTGCGCCGGCGGCCTCCGCCGGCGCCGCCGCGGGCAGCGGCCGGCCCTGCGCCAAGGGGGCGGTCACCCCCGAGCAGAAACAGGGCATCGAGTCCGAGCTGAAGAAGATGGACCTCGTCCAGACCGTCATGTACGAGTCCTCGGACGAGGCCTACAAGCACTACAAGGAGCGCTTCGGCCACACCGCGCTGGCCTCCGTCGTCACCCCCGACCAGATGCCCGACTCCTTCCGGGTCAAGCTGAAGAACCCGGAGAAGTACGAGGTCATCACCTCGGCCTTCGCCGGGCGCGACGGCGTCCAGTCGGTCGCGGACCAGTCCACCGAGCTCGACAACCTCTTCGCCCTGCTCGGCACCCTCAACTGGGCGGCCCTCGGCATCATGCTCGTCATGCTGATCGTGGCCCTGCTGCTGATCGTCAACACGGTGCGCGTCTCGGCGTTCAGCCGCCGGCGCGAGACCGGCATCATGCGGCTCGTGGGTGCCTCCGGCTTCTACATCCAGGTGCCGTTCATCATGGAGGCCGCCGTGGCCGGCCTCATCGGCGCGGTCTTCGCCTGCGCGATGCTCGGCACCGGCCAGTACTTCGTGATCGACCACGGCATCGCGCTCCGCGACAAGCTCCAGCTGATCAACTTCATCGGCTGGGACGCGGTCCTCACGAAGCTGCCGCTGGTGCTGGTCATCGGCCTGCTGATGCCCTCCCTGGCCGCGTTCGTCGCGCTGCGCAAGTACCTGAAGGTATGACGAGCGCCTCCTGTGCTCCGTGCTCAACCGGGCTTGCCGCGGCGGGGCTTGTCCTAGACTCGGCGGCATGCCGGGTCTGCCCGCCTTCTGTACGAGGCCCCGCGACCTGCGTCGCGGGGCCGCTCTGACGCTGGTCTTCCTCGTCTGCGTGGGCACCGCCGCGGGCACGGGGTGCTGGTCCTCGCCGGACGCGCAGGAGACGGGCACGGCCTTCCTGGCGGGCGCCGGCGCACCGGACCGGCCCCCGGCCCCCGAGACCGGGACCGGCACCGCCGACCGGGAGGCCGTCGCCCGGGCCGCCGCCGAGGCCGTCGCCGAGGGGAAGTCGGGCAAGAAGGCCGCCCAGGAGGTCGTCAGCCGCAGCGGCGACCGCTGGGGCACCGTCTACGACCGGGGCGAGTACGCCGCCTTCGCCGAGGAACTCGACGGCCGCTGGACCGGGGTCGGGCTCTGGGCCGGACGCCGCCGGGACGGCCGGATCGAGGTCGACCGGGTCCAGCCGGACAGCCCCGCCGACCGGGCCGGCCTGCGGGCCGGGGACCGGCTGCTGAGCGTGGACGCCCGGAGCGTGACCGGGCTGGAGGTGGCCGACGTGGTGGCGCTGCTGCGCGGGGAAGCGGGCACTCCGGTGGTGCTCGGCCTCAGCCGGGACGGCGCCGGCCTCACCGTCACCGTCCGGCGCGCGCAGCTGCGTACCGAGCCGGTGACCGTACGCCGCCTCGCGGGCGGCATCACCGTGATCAAGGTGGCCTCCTTCACCCGGGGCTCCGGGGACCGCGTCAGGGCGGCCGTCCGCGAGGCCCCGCCGGGCGCCGGGGTGATGCTGGACCTGCGCGGCAACCCGGGCGGGCTGGTCACCGAGGCGGTGGCCGCGGCCTCCGCGTTCCTGGACGGCGGGCTCGTGGCGACGTACGACGTACGCGGCTCCGAGCGCGCCCTGTACGCCGACCCGGGCGGGGACACCGCCCGTCCCCTCGTGGCCCTCGTCGACGGCGGCACGATGAGCGCGGCCGAGCTGGTCACCGGCGCCCTCCAGGACCGCGGCCGCGCGGTGACGGTGGGCACCCGCACCTTCGGCAAGGGCTCGGTGCAGATGCCGACGGAGCTCCCGGGCGGCGCGGTGGCGGAGCTCACGGTGGGCACGTACCGCACCCCGGCGGGCCGCAGCCTCGACGGCGGGGGCATCACCCCGGACCTCGCGGCCGGCGACGGGGCGGAGGAGCGGGCGCGCACGGTATTGGGTGGCCTCGGGGTGGGGTCGTAGTGCGAAAATGACCGCACTATGGCTAAGGAAAAAGGGCGCAAGCTGATCGCCCAGAACAAGAAGGCCCGGCACGACTACGCGATCATCGACACCTACGAGTGCGGGATCGTCCTGACCGGCACCGAGGTCAAGTCCCTGCGCCAGGGCCGGGCCTCGCTGGTGGACGGCTTCGTGTCGGTGGAGGGCCGCGAGGTCTGGATGTACAACGTGCACGTCCCGGAGTACAGCCAGGGCACCTGGACCAACCACAGCGCCCGGCGCAAGCGCAAGCTCCTCATGCACCGCGAGGAGATCGACAAGCTGGAGCGCAAGGCCGAGGAGTCGGGCCACACGGTCGTCCCGCTGTCCCTGTACTTCAAGGACGGCCGGGCGAAGGTCGAGATCGCGCTGGCGAAGGGCAAGAAGGAGTACGACAAGCGCCAGACCCTGCGCGAGAAGCAGGACACGCGCGAGACGCAGCGCGCGATCTCGGCGGTCCGGCGCAAGCAGCGGGGCACGGTTTAATCTCCTGGCACCCGGTGGTCCACTTCGCGTACCATGGGGTTCAGCACCGGCCCTCCGGGGTCGGAGCACTTTGTTAACAAAACATGGGGATGATCGGTTTCGACAGCGGCTGTCGATGCAGGGGAAGCGAGCCGAGGAAGCGGCAATGATCTCGCTAACCACATGTCGCAAAAAATAATCGCCAACACCAAGAGCGATAACTCCCGCTTCACCCTCGCTGCCTAATAACAGTGAGCTGAAGCCTCTGTGAGGAGCGTCAGCCCGGAAGTGGTCCCGGTCCGGATCCTGGCGTCAACAAGGGATCTAAACCTCTAGCCCCGGTCACGGGGGTTGGAGGGAAACCAAACAGTGACTGAGCCCGTCGGAGACTTGTCCGTGTGATCTCCGGGGCCGAGAAAATCGCAGCGGACTGCGCTCGGAGAAGCCCTGCTTCTGCACCGTTGGACGCGGGTTCGATTCCCGCCATCTCCACTCATCCCATGTGGGCGAAGGCCCCGCAGCCTGTTGGCTGCGGGGCCTTCGTCATGCCGGGGGTCAGTCGGCGTAGTGGTAGCGGGCCTTGAGGATCTTCACTTCCTTGTCGTCGGCCCGGTAGACGAGCCGGTGCTCGTCGTCGATCCGGCGGGACCAGTAGCCGGACAGGTCGCCCTTGAGCGCTTCCGGTTTCCCGATGCCCTCGAAGGGTGCCCGCTGGACTTCGCCGATCAGGCGGGTGATGCGCTTGGCCATCTTCCGGTCCGCGGCGAGCCAGTAGAGGAAGTCCTCCCAGGCGTCCGGGTCGAAGTGGACGCTCCTCACTCCTCACCGGCCAGCGCGTTCAGCTCGTCCATGCTCTTGGCGATGCCGGCCGTGCCCTGCCGGTCGCGCGCGACGGCCTCCATGAGGCGGCGGGCGTTCGCCGGCGAGCGCAGCAGGTAGACGGTCTCCTGCCAGGAGTCGTAGTCCTCGGCCGACATCAGGACGGCGTCGCCGTTCTTGGAGCTGATGCGCACCGGGGTGTGGTCGTTGTTGACGCGCTCGATCAGGGGGAAGAGGGTCTTGCGGGCTTCGCTGGCGCTTATGGGCATGGTTGCTCTCCCTCTCAGAGTGGTACCTGGATACGGTACCGCTCTCGTACCGGATTCGGGTACCGGAGGGTGTGCGAGAAGGCCCCGCAGCCTGTTGGCTGCGGGGCCTTCGTCATGCCGGGGCGTGACGCCGGGGGCTCAGCAGTACGGGACCTTGTTCAGGTTCAGGGCGTAGCGGGCGGCGATCCAGCCGCGGCCGTCGGCGAGCTTGTACCAGATCGGGTTGTCGCCCACGGTCTGGCCGTTGACCTTGCACTGGAGCGCGACGACGGTGTTGGCCGCGATCTTGCCGGTCTTGCCGTAGCCCGTGCCGGGGCCGGAGCGGATGCCGAGGCCCTGGCCGGAGGTGACGATGCGGGCCTTCGGGGTGGCCTTGTGGCCGCCCTTGCCGTGGTCGTCCTTTCCGCCCTTGCCGTGGTGGTCGTCCTTGCCGTGGTGGTCACCGCACTTCTTGCAGGTGCCGCCGGGCTTACCGGTGTCGCCCTTCTCGCCCTTCGGGCCGGGGATGCCCTGGGGGCCCGCCGGTCCCTGCGGGCCGGGCTTGCCGTCCCTGCCGGGCCGGCCGTCGGCGCCGGGCTTGCCGTCGTGGCCGCGGGGGCCGGGCTTGCCGTCCTTGCCGTTCTTCCCGTCGCGGCCGTCCCGGCCGTCCTTGCCCGGTTCGCCCTTGGGGCCCTGGGGGCCTCCGGCGGGGCCGGGTTCGCCCTTCGGGCCCTGCGGGCCCCGGGCGCCCGTGTCGCCCTTCACGCCCTGCGGGCCGCGGGGGCCTGCCTTGCCGTCCTTGCCGTTCTTCCCGTCGCGGCCGTCCTTGCCCGTGTCGCCCTTGGGGCCCTGCGGACCTGCGGGGCCCTGGGGGCCTCCGGCCGGGCCGGTCTCGCCCTTCGGGCCCCGCGGTCCGCGCTCGCCGGTGTCGCCGCGGTCGCCCTTGGGGCCGCGCTCGCCGGTTTCCCCGCGCTCGCCGCGGTCTCCCTTGTCGCCCTTCTCGCCCTTCTCGCCCTGCGGGCCCGGGCGGCCCGGCTTGCCGTGGTGGCCGGGCCTGCCGTCGTGGCCGTCGTGGCCCGGGCGGCCGTCGTCGCCCTTCGGGCCCGTCACCGGGGTGGCGACGGCGAACAAGGCGGGGGCGTCGGTGCCGTTGGACCACTCGCCGCCGTCCAGCGTCGTGCCCTGGGGGGCCTTCGGGTCCACCTTCAGGGTCACCGCCAGCCGCGTCTGCGTATCGGCCGGGAAGGCGAAGCCGGCGCGGGTGCCCGCGTCGCAGGTCAGCAGGCGCGCGTCCGCCGAGCGGGTGCAGGAGCCGGCCGCACGCCGGCCGTCCCAGTAGAAGCGGGCCTCCGGGAAGGTCGTCCGCTCCGGGGCGGTGATCCGGAAGGTGCTGCTGCGGGCCGGTTCCTGGCCGTTCACGGCCGCGATGACGACGCGGCCCGTCTTGCCGGGGGCGATGGAGGGGACGTACGGCTGGAAGAACCGGATCTCGGACGCGTCGGCCAGGGCCGGTACGGCCGGCACCAGGCAGGACGCGGTGACGGCCGCGACGACGAGGGCCGAGGAGACGGAGCGGGAAGCAGGCAAGGGGAGTTCCTCCGCGAAGGGAAGGGCCGCTGGGGGAAAGCACCCCCAGTTATGCGGGATCGCGCGGAGGAGTGGTGCGTACCACGCGGGCGCGTCACTCGCCCGCCGGAACAATACGGATAAATAGGGAGGTTGTGGCTGACAGGGCCAGCGCGAGCAGGGCGGCGCCGGCCGGGAGGGCGTAGGCCGCGGTGGAGCCCAGCCGGTCGACGGCCTGGCCCGCGCCGGCGGAACCGGCCGCGATGCCCGCCAGGATCGCGGTGACGGCGAGGCTCATCCCCTCGTTCAGGCGGCCGGGCGCAGTGGCCCGCTGCACCAGCGCCATGGCGCCCACCATCACCGGCGCCGTGGCCATCCCGGCCAGCAGCAGGGCCCCCGCCAGCAGCGCGAGGGAGCCGGTCGCGGCGGCCGCCCAGGGCAGGGCCATCGCCGCGGACAGCGCCAGCAGGCAGGTGCGCAGGCTCCGCGGGCGGCGCGTCCCGTAGAACAGCCCGGCGGCGCAGGACCCCGCCGCCTGGAGCGCCAGTACCGGCCCCGAGGCGCCGCCGAGGCCCAGGGCGGCGAGGTGGGCGATGGAGGCCACCTCCATCGAGCCGAACACCGCACCGGTGGCCAGGAGCAGGCCCAGCAGCGGGAGCAGGGCGCGCAGCGGCGACGGTCCCAGGGCGGCGGCCGGCGCCCCGGTCGCGGGGGGTTCGGTGGCCCGGTGCGCGGTGAAGACCAGCATGCCGGTCAGCAGCAGGGCCGCTCCGGCGAGGGTGCCCGCCTCCGGGAAGGCGGCGGTGCACAGGAAGGCCGCCAGGACCGGGCCGAGCATGAAGCACAGCTCGTCCGCGGCCTGTTCGAAGGACATCGCGGTGTGCTGCTCGGAGCGGGGCAGCAGGTGGGTCCAGCGGGCCCGGGACATGCCGCCGATGTTGGGGGTCGTCGCGGTGGCCGCGTACGAGGCGAACAGGGTCCATGCGGGGGCCTGCGTACGCACGCACAGGACCAGGGAGAGCGAGCCGAGGACGGCGATCACGGTGGCCGGTACGGCGACCCGGGCCTGCCCGTGGCGGTCGACCAGCCGGGCCGTCCAGGGCGCGACGAGGGCGGTGGCGGCCAGCCCGGTGGCGGTGACCGCGCCGGCCAGGGCGTACGAGCCGCGCTGCCCGGCGATCATCATCACGGCGCTGACGCCGAACATGCCCATCGGCAGCCGGGCCAGCAGGTTCCCGGCGGTGAACCCGCGCGTGCCGGGGCGGGCGAAGAGACGCACGTACGGGCCGCGGACACGGTCACGGGCCGGGGCGGCGGCGACGCCGGCGGGGGCGGGCGCGGACGCGGACGCGGGCGCGGTGGACGCGGCCGGGGCGGGCCCCAGGGCACGGGACGCGGCCGGGGACGGGGCGGACGCCCGGGCACGGGACGGGGACGGGGCGGACGCCCGGGCGCGGGACGGGGCGGCCGGGGACGGGGCGGCCAGGACCAGGGTGCTGCCGGTCACGGCCATCAGCGGGGATTGTTGCGGCATGCACCGAGCCTGCGGCCCGCCCCCGGCCCCGGTCCAACACCTGTTCCGGGACCATTCACGCGCTCACGTTGTCAATCGCCGGGTTAACCTGCGGGGATGACCGCCCGTGACGTCGACCCCCGCCTGCTGCGCGGCTTCCTCGCGGTCGCCGAGGAACTGCACTTCTCCCGCGCCGCCGCCCGCCTCTACATCGCCCAGCAGGCCCTCAGCCGCGACGTCCGCCGCCTCGAACAGACCCTCGGCACAGCACTGTTCCTGCGCACCACCCGCACCGTCGAACTCACCCCCGACGGCGAACGCCTGCTGCCCCACGCCCGCGAAGTGCTCCGCGCCCACGAGGAACTCGCCGCCGCCTTCGCCGGACCACCCCGCGCCCTCCTCGTCGACATGAACACCGACGGCCCCAGCACCGGCCGCCGCGTCCTCGAACGCGCCCGCGAACTCGCCCCCGGCTGCGAACTGATGGCCCGCTTCGAGAGCGGCCTCACCCACGCCGCCGGCGAGATCGCCGCCGGACGGCTCGACGTCTCCTTCGGGTACGCCGCCGGACTGGCACCCGCCCTGCGCGCCCGGCTCGACCACCGCCCCGTACGCCACGAACCCCTCGCCGTGCTGCTCCCCGAGGACCACCCGCTGGCCGCCCTGGACCGCGTACCGCTCGCCGCGCTCGCCGGCGAGACCGTCTACGCGGGAGCCGGCAACCCCCGCACCCTGGAGTGGACCGGCCTGGCCCGCGAACTCCTCGCCGGACGCGGCATCGCCGTCGCCCCGCCCGCCCCCGTCGCGATGGGCAAGGAGGAGTTCGGCCGCGTCATGGCCAAGACCCGCAACCCCGTCCTCGCGACCGTCGGCTTCCTCGACATGCCCGGCAGCGTCAAACGCCCCCTCGTCGACCCCGTACCCCTCTCCCCGCTCGCCATGGTGTGGCGCAAGGGCCACCGCCACCCCGGCCTCGACGCCCTCCACCGCGCCGTGACCGAACTCCAGAACACCGGCGGCTGGCTGGAAGTCCCCCCGGACAGCTGGCTCCCCGCAGCGCTCACACCCGGCCCGGACGGCGGGTGAGTGCACGGTTTCCCACCGGTCATCCGGCGGGGACCGGGACCGAAACGCGCCGTTCCTAGCCTCCTCACCACAGAGCACGACAGCTGTGGAGGGTGGAGGCGTGTGATGACCGCTGCGACGACCGCACCGCGCAGGGGAGGCCGCTGGATCGAGCGGTGGGACCCCGAGGACGAGGCCTTCTGGACGGAGACCGGGGAACGGACCGCCCGCCGCAACCTCCTCTACTCCGTCCTCTCCGAGCACATCGGCTTCTCCATCTGGTCCCTGTGGTCCGTGATGGTCCTCTTCATGGGCCCCCAGTACGGCATCGACCCGGCCGGCAAGTTCTTCCTCATCGCCACCGCCACCTTCGTCGGCGGCCTCGTCCGCATCCCCTACACCTTCGCCGTCGCCCGCTTCGGCGGCCGCAACTGGACCGTCGTCAGCGCCCTGCTCCTCCTCGCGCCGACGATCGCCGCCCTCGTCGTCATGGAACCCGGCACCTCCTACGGCACCTTCCTGGCCGTGGCCGCCCTCACCGGCGTCGGCGGCGGCAACTTCGCCTCCTCCATGACGAACATCAACGCCTTCTTCCCGCTCCGCAAGAAGGGCTGGGCCCTCGGCCTCAACGCGGGCGGCGGCAACATCGGCGTCCCCGTCGTCCAGCTCGCCGCCCTGCTCGTCATCGGCACCGCCGGAGCCGGACACCCCCGGCTGCTGCTGTGGACCTACCTGCCGCTGATCGTGCTCGCCGCCGCCCTGGCCCTCGTACGCATGGACAACCTCGCGCCGGTCCGCAGCGACGGCGGCGCCGTCCGCGAAGCCGCCCGCGAGGCCCACACCTGGATCATGGCCTTCCTCTACGTCGGCACCTTCGGCTCCTTCATCGGCTACGGCTTCGCCTTCGGGCTCGTCCTCCAGACCCAGTTCGGACGCACCCCGCTCCAGGCCGCCTCCCTCACCTTCATCGGTCCGCTCCTGGGCTCCCTCACCCGCCCCGTCGGCGGGGCACTCGCCGACCGGTTCGGCGGCGCCCGGATCACCCTGGCCACCTTCGTGGCGATGGCCGCCGCGACCGCAGTGGTCCTGCTGGCCTCCGTACGCGCGTCCCTGCCGGTGTTCCTCACCGGCTTCGTGGCGCTCTTCGCCCTCAGCGGCCTCGGCAACGGCTCCACCTACAAGATGATCCCCGGCATCTTCGCCGCCAAGGCCCTCGCACGGGGCCTCGACGGCGAAGCGGCCGCCGCCCACGGAAGGCGCCTCTCCGGCGCCTCCATGGGACTCATCGGAGCCGTCGGCGCGCTCGGCGGCCTCGCCATCAACCTCGTCTTCCGCTCCGCCTTCCTCCAATCCGGCTCCGGAACGGCCGCCTTCGCCACCTTCCTCGGCTTCTACGCGGTGTGCTGCGCCATCACCTGGGCGGTATACCTTCGCCGGCCCACCGCCACCCCGGCCCCCGCCGCCGACGGACAGGACGGGAAGAGGCCCCAGCTCACCTCGGTGTGAGGCACGGCCGAGGCGGTCACCGGCCGGTTAACCGACCGGAAATGCGGTGGAACCGAGCCTGACACGCCGCGTTGGCAGGCTCGGAACACCCCCGACGCACACCTTCTGGGCAAGGCAGGCAACCACGATGGACGACGCCACGCACGGCCCCCTGGCCGGATTCACCGTCGGAGTCACCGCCGCCCGCCGGGCGGACGAACTGATCGCCCTGCTGCGCAGGCGCGGAGCCACCGTCATCCACGCCCCCGCCCTGCGCATCGTGCCCCTCGCCGACGACGGCGAACTCATGGCCGCCACCAAGGAACTCGTCGACGACCCGCCCGACGCCGTCGTCGCCACCACCGCCATCGGATTCCGCGGCTGGATCGAAGCCGCCGACGGCTGGGGCATCGGCGAACAACTGCTGGAACGGCTGCGCACCACCGAACTGCTCGCGCGCGGCCCCAAGGTCAAGGGCGCCGTACGGGCCGCCGGACTGGTGGAAGCCTGGTCCCCGCAGTCGGAATCGCTGGCCGAGGTACTGGACCGGCTGCTCGCGGCCGGCGTCGCCGGGCGGCGCATCGCGCTCCAGCTGCACGGAGAACCCCTCCCCGGATTCGTGGAGGCCCTGCGCGACGGCGGGGCCGAGGTGGTCCCCGTACCGGTCTACCGGTGGATGCCGCCCGAGGACCTCGCACCCCTGGACCGGCTGCTCGACACCATCGCCGTCGGGGCCGTGGACGCCGTCAGCTTCACCTCCGCGCCCGCCGCCGCCTCCCTGCTGTCCCGCGCCGCCGAACGGGGACTGCGCGAAGCCGTCCTGGAGTCCCTGCGCGGGCCCGTCGCGGCAGCGTGCGTCGGGCCCGTCACCGCACTGCCGCTCCAGGCCGAAGGGGTGGACACCGTCCAGCCGGAGCGGTTCCGGCTCGGGCCCCTGGTGCAGGTGCTGTGCCGCGAACTCCCCGGCCGGGCACGGGTCCTGCCCGTCGCCGGACACCGCCTGGAGATCCGGGGGCACGCCGTGCTCGTCGACGACGGGCTGCGCCCGGTCCCGCCCGCCGGGATGGCTCTGCTGGCCGCGCTCGCCCGGCGGCCCGGCTGGGTGGTGTCCCGGGCCGAGCTGCTGCGGGCGCTGCCGGGAGCGGGCACCGACGAACACGCCGTCGAGACGGCGATGGCCCGGCTGCGGGCGGCCCTGGGGGCGCCGCGGCTGATCCAGACGGTGGTCAAGCGGGGGTACCGGCTTTCGCTGGACGCGGGGGAGGGCGAGGGCTGGAGCACCGCGGCGGGGATCCGCTAGCGTGCCCGGGTGATCATCAACGGGGTGGAGATGAAGGGCCTGGCGGTCGAGCACGCCGCCGGGCTGGCCGACGTACTGACGCGCAACCGGGCCGCCATGGCGCCGTACGAGCCCCTGCGGAGCGAGGCCTTCTACACGGAGGCCGGGCAGCTGGCCCGCATCGAGGGGATGCTGGAGGAGCGCGACGCGGGCCGGCTCGTCCCGTACGTGTTCGTCGAGGCGGGCGGGGGCGCCGTGGTCGGAGCGATGAACCTCGGCAGCATCGCGCTCGGCCCCCTGTGCAGCGGCGGCGTCGGCTACTGGATGGACCGGGACTGGCACGGCAAGGGCCTGGCCACCGCAGGGCTGGCGGAAGTCCTCCGGGCCGCCCGCGAGGACTTCGGGCTCCACCGCGTGGAGGCGCAGACGCTGGTCGACAACCACGCCTCCATACGGGTCCTGGCCAAGAACGGCTTCACCGAGATCGGACTCGCCCCCCGGTACCTCCACATCAACGGAGCCTGGCGCGACCACCGCCTCTTCCAGCGCGTGCTGCACGACGAGGCACCCGCCGCATAGCCACCCCTCCCGCCCCGCGCGGGGGCTTCCGCTTCCCGCCCGCCGACGGCACTCTGGGGAGGCGGTCCGGTCCCACGGCGACGAGGCGGCGACGAGGCGGTGACGGGCATGTGGACGGGCACGACGGGCACGACGGGCGTGCGTACCGGGATGCGTACGGGCATGCGCGCGGGGATGTGGTTCGACTCCGGGCGGGTGTGCCTGGACCTGCTGGCCACGGACGGCCTCGAAGGAGCCGGTTCCGGATGCCGGGAGGGGATGGGGGAGGGGCTCCGGGAAGGGCTCCGGGAAGGGGGCCGGGGAGGCGCCGGGCAAGGGTCCGGCGAAGGGCTCCGGGAGGGGCTCCGGGAGGGGCTCCGGGAGGGGCTCCGGGACGGTGATGCGCTGCGGCTGTGGCTCGTCGGTGCCGGCCTCGTCCCCGACCACACCCCGCTCCGCCGGCTCGGGCCCGACTGGGTGGAGGCCTTCCGCGCGCTGCGCCACGACGTGGGCACCCTCGTACGGGCCGAACTCGCCGGCACCGGCCCGGAGGAGGAAGCCCTGGCCCGGGTGAACGCGGCCGCCGCGGGACCGCCCCCGGGCGTGTGCGCGGTACGGAACCAGGAGGGCCACCTCGTCCGGGAACTCTGCGGCGGGGTGGAGTGCGCCGGGATGCTGGCCACGGTGGCCCGGGACGCGGTGGAGCTCCTCACCGACCCGGGGGACCTGGCCCTGATCCGGTCCTGCGAGGGCGACGGCTGCGCCCGCCTCTACCTGGACACCTCCCGCGGCCGACGCCGCCGGTGGTGCTCCAGCGAACTGTGCGGCAACAGGGAGCGGGTGGCCCGCCACCGGCGCCGCGTGCGGGAGGTGGCGGGGGCGGGGTGAGCGGGATCCCCTGGGGCGGTCTCAGGGCGGGTTGGGGGCTTCCCGTCAGTCCCATCGTCCTTCCGGTTCGGGCCGGCCTGTCAAGGGCGCTCCTTCGTCGCGTCACTTCGTGATCGCCTTCGGCGACCCTTGACAGACCGTCCCGAACCGGAAAGCCGAAAGACTGCCGGGAAACCCCCAAAGAAACGGGACGGACGATCCTTGGAGGGGCGGGTCCGTCAGGGATGAGACGAGGGGCCGGGCGCTGGCCCCGCCCGACATCCGCCCCCCACGTCCGTGATCCCGGGCCAGGGGCGCGACTACCCGCACGAGAGGACGACGAGAGCAGCCCAGGGAGCCGACAGGCGCGTCAGATCGCTACGCGCTCCTCCCGGCATAGCGTCCGCCGACCGTCCTGGGCTGATACCTACACGAGAGGACGAACAGGGCAGCCCACGGAGCGGACGGGCGCGGCAAATCGCTACGCGCTCCTCTCTTCTCGGCGTCCGGCGACCGTCTGTGGCTGATACCCGCACGAGAGGACGAACGGATCAGCCCGGCGATCCGACAGGCCGGACACGTCGGTTCCGGCGCGTCACCCCGGCTCCACCTGTTCGGGTCACGTGGTTAAGGGACAGGCCCTGGCTAGGCTTCGGGCGTGAACGAGACGACACATGGCATACGCGTCCGGCGCGGCGTCCTCGCGGACGCGCCGGCCGTTCTCGACCTGCTCGACGGGGCTGTCGCGTGGATGAACTCCCGTGGCAACACCGAGCAGTGGGGCACCACGCCGTACTCGCAGAAGCCCGGCGGGGTGGAGCGGGTCGAGCGGTACCTGACCGAGAACGAGCCCTGGATCGCGGAGCTGGACGGTGTTCCCGTCGGGGCCATGGTGCTGGACTCCGGTCCCAGTCCCCAGATGCCGATCAAGCCGGCCGAGGAGGCCGAGGTGTACGTGCGCCTGCTCGTCTCCGACCGCCGGCGCGCGGGTCTGCGTATCGGTGCGGTCCTGCTGGCGCACGCCGCCGACGAGACGCGCCGGGCCGGCCTGGAACTCCTGCGGGTGGACTGCTGGGCGGGCGGCGGGGGCGAGCTGGTCGCCTTCTACGAGCGCAACGGTTTCACCCCGACCGAAGCCTTCCTGTCCGGCGCCTGGCCGGGCCAGGTCCTGGCCCGCCGCCTCCCCTAGCCGTCCGTCGCGGTCTGACGCGCCCGTCGGATCGCCGGGCTGATCCGTTCGTCCTCTCGTGCGGGTATCAGCCACAGACGGTCGCCGGACGCCGAGAAGAGAGGAGCGCGTAGCGATCTGCCGCGCCCGTCCGCTCCGTGGGCTGCCCTGTTCGTCCTCTCGTGCGGGTATCAGCCCAGGACGGTCGCCGGACGCTATGCCGGGAGGAGCGCGTAGCGATCTGACGCGCCTGTCGGCTCCTTGGGCTGCTCTGGTCGTCTTCTCGTGCGGGTGGTCGCGCCCCTGGCCCGGGATCACGGACGTGGGGGGCGTATGTCGGGCGGGGCCGGCGCCCGGCCCCTCGTCTCAGCGCTGAGGGACCCGCCCCTCCAAGGATCGTCCGTCCCGTTTCTTTGGGGGTTTCCCGGCAGTCTTTCGGCTTTCCGGTTCGGGTCGGTCCCTCAAGGGTGGCCGAAGGCCATCGCGTAGCGACGCGCCGAAGGAGCGCCCTTGAGGGACCGGCCCGAACCGGAAGGACGATGGGACTGACGGGAAGCCCCCAACCCTCCCCGAGGCCGTCCGAGGGGATGCCGTCCCCGCCCGCCCACCCGACCCCCGAGACCGGCGTGCGGAGAGCGGTTGGATTCGCGTACGGTTGACGGTCGCCCATGCACGTCAGAAGGGGGCCTTGGTGGCCGCGCAGAATGCCGCTGTCGACAGCACGGCGGATTCCGTTCGCGATCGGGAGATCGCGGTCGAGCAGACGCATCTCGATCAGGTGTACCGACGCCTTGAGGAGAAGATCCACGAGGCCGAGTTCCTCATGAACGACGCCGCCAAGCGCGGCCAGGTGGGCACCCCCGGGGCGCTCGCCGAGCGGGACGCGCAGGTGTTCCGCGCCGGGATCCACCTCAACCGGCTCAACAACGAGTTCGAGGACTTCCTCTTCGGCCGGATCGACCTCGTCCTCGGCAAGGACGGGGAGCGCGGCCCCGACGGGGCCTACACCTCCGTCCAGCCCGCCGACGACGCGATCCGCGCCGATCTCACCGCCGACATCGCGGAGACCCTGCACATCGGCCGGATCGGCGTGCTCGACTCCGACTACTCGCCGCTCGTCATCGACTGGCGGGCCCCGGCGGCCGCGCCGTTCTACCGTTCGACCCCCAAGGACCCCGGCCGCGTCATCCGCCGCCGCGTGATCCGCTCCAAGGGCCGCAAGGTGCTCGGTGTCGAGGACGACCTGATGCGCCCGGAGGTCACGGCCTCCCTCGACGGGCGGGAGCTGCCCGCCATCGGCGACGGCGCGCTGATGGCCGCCCTCGGGCGGGCCCGTACGCACACCATGCGGGACATCGTCTCGTCCATCCAGGCGGAGCAGGACCTGGTGATCCGCGCCCCCGCCGCCTCCGTCGCGGAGGTGGCCGGCGGGCCGGGCACCGGGAAGACGGCCGTGGCGCTGCACCGTGCCGCGTACCTGCTCTACCACGACCGCCGCCGTTACTCGGGCGGCATCCTGATCGTCTCGCCCACCCCCCTGCTCGTCGCCTACACCGAGGGCGTCCTGCCCTCGCTCGGCGAGGAGGGCCAGGTCGCGATCCGGGCGCTCGGGTCCCTCGTCGACGGCGCCGAGGCGACCACGTACGACGAACCGTCCGTGGCCCGGATCAAGGGCTCCTCCCGCATGCTCAAGGTGCTCCGCAAGGCGGTGCGGGGCGCCCTGGAGCTGGGCGAGGCGCCGGAGCGGCTGCGCGTGGTGGCGTTCGGCCGGCGCGTGGAGCTGGAGGCGCCGGAGCTGAACCGGATCCGGCAGAACGTGCTCGGCGGCACCGCCCCCGTGAACCTGCTGCGCCCGCGCGCCCGCAAGCTGCTCCTGGACGCCCTGTACGCGAAGACGGGCGCGTCCGGCCGGCACAGCGACCCGGAGCTGGCGGCCGAGCTGCGCAGCGCGTTCGACGAGGACATCTCCACCGAGGACGACTTCCTCGGCTTCCTGAACGCCTGGTGGCCGGAGCTGACCCCGCGCCGGGTGCTGGCGGCGATGGCCGACGAGCGGCGGCTGGGCCGCTGGTCGCGGCGGGACCTGAACCCGCGCGAGACGCGGCAGCTGGCGCGTTCGCTGCGCCGGGTGGGCGCGGACGGCTCCGGCCCGCTGTCGGTGCACGACGTGGCCCTGCTGGACGAGCTGAACCAGCTCCTCGGCGCGCCGGCGCGCCCGAAGCGGAAGCGGGAGCTGGACCCGTTGGACCAGCTCAGCGGGCTGGAGGAGCTGATGCCCACCCGCGAGGAGACCCAGTGGGAGCGGGCCGAGCGGATCGCGGCCGAGCGGACCGAGTACGCGCACGTGATCGTGGACGAGGCGCAGGACCTGACGCCGATGCAGTGGCGGATGGTGGGCCGGCGGGGCCGGACGGGTACCTGGACGGTGGTCGGTGACCCGGCGCAGTCCTCGTGGACGGACCCCGACGAGGCGGCGGCGGCGCGGGACGAGGCGCTCGGCTCCCGGCCGCGCAGGCGGTTCACGCTGACCGTGAACTACCGCAACCCGGCGGAGGTCGCCGAGGTGGCGGCCCGGGTGCTGGAGCTGGCGATGCCGGGCATGGAGCCGCCGACGGCGGTGCGCTCGACGGGCCTGGAGCCCCGCTTCACGGCGGCCGGGGAGGACCTGGGCGCGGCGGTGCGGGAGGAGACGCGGCGGCTGCTGGAGCAGGTGGACGGCACGGTGGGCGTGGTCGTGGCCATGGACCGGCGTGCGGAGGCCGCGGGCTGGCTGGCGGACCTGGGCGAGCGGGCGGTGGCGCTGGGCAGCCTGGAGGCCAAGGGCCTGGAGTACGACGCGACGGTGGTGGTGTCCCCGGCGGAGATCGCGGCGGAGTCCCCGGCGGGTCTGCGGGTGCTGTACGTGGCGCTGACGCGTGCGACGCAGCAGCTGACGGTGGTCTCGGCGGCGGGCGACAAGCCGGGCGCGGACGGCGTCCCGGAGCTCCTGCGGCCGTAACGCGCCCGCCGGCCCGCCGGTCGCCGCAGCCCCGCCGCAGCCCCGCCGGAGCCCCGGTGGAGGCCCGCCGGGGCCGCCCTGGGCCGTCCGGCCCGGGGCGGCGTCCTGGCCGGCCCGGCTTCGCCGGCGCCCGGCAGGTGGCGGGCCGTTCCCGGACGGCTGGCGGCCAGGCGCGTGATCGGGGTGTCCAACGCGCGGGAGGGGGGTCGCTTCCGGCGATCCTTTGTTAGCCTGGGTACGACACCGGCTCGATCCAAGCCCCCGGGCCCAACCTTCGTCGCTTAGAGCGACCACTTGCCGCGAGGCGAGCATGGCGGGTCGGTGTCTTAGCCGTGATTGCACCAGGTCCGCGCCCTCCACCGAGTGGGGGGCGCGGACCTGTTTTGTATCAACCCACCATTCCAGGCGCCCGAGTTCTCTCGTATGGTGGAAGAGTCTTTCCGAAATTTGTAGCTGGTTACCTTGTACCGGCTGGTAGGTGGGACGATCGGACAACAGGTCCTGCCGCACCCGCCCATCCGTGGACGGCGTGGGGCGGGATCCGTGTACAGCGAAACCAGGGACAGAAGAGGAAACACGGCCATGGCAACGGCGCCCAGCGTCTCGTATTCGATGACGGTCCGCCTGGAAGTGCCCGCGAGCGGAACCGCGGTCTCCCAGCTCACCACCGCCGTGGAGTCTTCCGGAGGATCGGTCACCGGCCTCGACGTCACCGCCTCCGGGCACGAGAAGCTCCGTATCGACGTCACCATCGCCGCCACCTCCACCGCGCACGCCGACGAGATCGTCGAGAAGCTCCGCGGCATCGAGGGCGTCAGCCTCGGCAAGGTCTCCGACCGAACCTTCCTGATGCACCTCGGCGGCAAGATCGAGATGTCGTCCAAGCACCCCATCCGCAACCGTGACGACCTCTCGATGATCTACACCCCGGGCGTCGCCCGCGTGTGCATGGCCATCGCCGAGAACCCCGAGGACGCGCGCCGCCTCACCATCAAGCGCAACTCCGTCGCAGTCGTGACCGACGGCTCCGCCGTCCTGGGCCTCGGCAACATCGGCCCGATGGCGGCGCTGCCCGTCATGGAGGGCAAGGCCGCCCTCTTCAAGCGCTTCGCCGGCATCGACGCCTGGCCGATCTGCCTCGACACCCAGGACGCCGACGAGATCGTCGCCATCGTCAAGGCGATGGCCCCGGGCTTCGCCGGCATCAACCTGGAGGACATCTCCGCGCCGCGCTGCTTCGAGATCGAGGCCCGCCTGCGCGAGGCCCTCGACATCCCGGTCTTCCACGACGACCAGCACGGCACCGCGATCGTCGTCCTCGCCGCCCTCACCAACGCACTTCGCGTCGTGGGCAAGGCAGTTGAGGACGTCAAGGTCGTGATGTCGGGTGCCGGCGCGGCCGGTACGGCCATCCTGAAGCTGCTCCTCGCGGCGGGCGTCAAGAACGCCGTCAGCGCCGACATCCACGGCGTCGTGCACGCCGGCCGCCCCGACCTGGTCGACGCCGCGCCGGACTCCCCGCTGCGCTGGATCGCCGACAACACCAACCCCGAGGGCTACACCGGCACCCTCAAGGAGGCCGTGGTCGGCGCCGACGTCTTCATCGGCGTCTCCGCCCCGAACGTGCTCTCGGGCGAGGACGTCGCCGCCATGGCCGAGGGCGCCATCGTGTTCGCGCTCGCGAACCCGGACCCGGAGGTCGACCCGGCCGTCGCGCGCCAGACCGCCGCCGTCGTGGCCACCGGCCGCTCGGACTTCCCGAACCAGATCAACAACGTGCTGGTCTTCCCCGGCGTCTTCCGCGGCCTGCTCGACGCGCAGTCGCGCACCGTGAACACCGACATGATGCTGGCCGCCGCGGCCGCCCTCGCCGACGTCGTCGGCCAGGACGAGCTGAACGCGAACTACATCATCCCGTCCGTCTTCAACGACAAGGTCGCCGGAGCCGTCGCGGGCGCCGTCCGCAAGGCCGCGCAGGCCGCTCAGACTCCCGCTGTGACGGGGCCCACGGCCTGATACCGGCGCGTCGCGGGATGCGGGCCCCCCGGGGCGCCCATAGGGTTGCGGGGATGCCCGCGTGGCCCGCGGTCCGCATCCACCGGAGCCATCCCCCGGAGCCCATGGTGCGGACGGAGCGTCACCGCGGCGTGACTGTGGCGCTTTTCGTGTGACCCTGGCGGGTGCCGGATTGGCTTTCCCGCCGCTGGTGGGGGCAGGATGCGTAACCGGGCGAGAGGGTCTGACGTTCAGACCCGGGTCCGGGCACTGTCCTAGGGCCCTGGCAGCATCGGCTTCGATCTCACGCCTCTAAGGCAAGTTGAACACGGGAGTACAACATGAACCGCAGTGAGCTGGTGGCCGCTCTGTCCGAGCGCGCCGAGGTGACCCGCAAGGACGCCGACGCCGTTCTGGCCGCGCTCGCCGAGACCGTCGGCGAGATCGTCGCCAAGGGCGACGAGAAGGTCACCATCCCCGGCTTCCTGACCTTCGAGCGCACCCACCGTGCCGCTCGCACCGCGCGCAACCCGCAGACCGGCGACCCCATCCAGATCCCGGCCGGCTACAGCGTGAAGGTCTCCGCGGGCTCCAAGCTCAAGGAAGCCGCCAAGGGCAAGTAGTACCGCCCTTGTGCCGAGGGCCGCACAGGCCCTCGGGACGGCAGTGGTACGTAGAACGGCCGAGGGCGGCCACCCCGTTCGGGGTGGCCGCCCTCAGGCCTTTCCAGGGCCCCGCAGGGGGCCCGGCAGGGGCCCCGTCGGGCCCCCGCGGGGAGATGGTCAGACCAGGTCGCCGTTGGGCAGCTCGACCTTGGCGCCGAGCTCCTGGAGCTTCTCCATGAAGTTCTCGTAGCCGCGGTTGATCAGGTCGATGCCGTGGACGCGCGAGGTGCCCTCGGCCGCCAGCGCCGCGATCAGGTACGAGAAGCCGCCGCGCAGGTCGGGGATGACCAGGTCGGCGCCCTGCAGCTTGGTCGGGCCGGAGACGACCGCCGAGTGCAGGAAGTTGCGCTGGCCGAAGCGGCAGGCGCTGCCGCCCAGGCACTCGCGGTACAGCTGGATGTGAGCACCCATCTGGTTCAGCGCCGAGGTGAAGCCGAGGCGGGACTCGTAGACCGTCTCGTGCACGATCGACAGGCCCGTGGCCTGCGTCAGGGCGACGACCAGCGGCTGCTGCCAGTCGGTCTGGAAACCGGGGTGCACGTCCGTCTCCAGGGCGATGGCCTTCAGCGGGCCGCCCGGGTGCCAGAAGCGGATGCCCTCGTCGTCGATCTCGAAGGCGCCGCCGACCTTCCGGTACGTGTTCAGGAAGGTCATCATCGAGCGCTGCTGGGCGCCGCGCACGTAGATGTTGCCGCCGGTCGCCAGGGCCGCGGAAGCCCAGGACGCGGCCTCCAGGCGGTCCGGGAGCGCCTTGTGGTTGTAGCCGCTCAGGCGGTCGACACCGGTGATCCGGATGGTCCGGTCGGTGTCCATGGAGATGATCGCGCCCATCTTCTGCAGGACGCAGATGAGGTCTTCGATCTCCGGCTCGACGGCGGCGTTGCTGAGTTCCGTCACGCCCTCGGCCAGGACGGCCGTCAGCAGGACCTGCTCGGTCGAGCCGACCGACGGGTAGGGCAGGCGGATCTTGCAGCCGCGGAGGCGCTGCGGGGCCTCGAGGTACTGGCCGCCCTCGCGCTTCTCGATGGTCGCGCCGAACTGGCGGAGCACGTCGAAGTGGAAGTCGATCGGACGGCCGCCGATGTCGCAGCCGCCCAGGCCCGGGATGAAGGCGTGGCCGAGGCGGTGCAGCAGGGGGCCGCAGAAGAGGATCGGGATGCGGGAGGAGCCCGCGTGCGCGTCGATGTCGGCGACGTTCGCACTCTCGACGTAGGTCGGGTCGAGGATCAGCTCGCCCGGCTCCTCGCCGGGGCGCACGGTCACGCCGTGCAGCTGGAGCAGACCGCGCACGACCCGCACGTCACGGATGTCGGGAACATTGCGCAGCCGGCTCGGCTCGCTGCCGAGCAGGGCGGCCACCATGGCCTTCGGCACGAGGTTCTTCGCACCGCGGACACGGATCTCGCCCTCGAGCGGGGTTCCGCCGTGGACAAGCAGGACATCGTTGCCGGTCATGGATCTCGCGTTCCGGAGTGGATGGGCAGGGGACCAGACGTAAGGGTAAGGGCCACCACCCCCATGTTTGTATGGGTGACGGGGCCGTAGGACTGTCATGAATACGGCACAGCACCCTCGGTGTCCGCCAGGTAGCGGAGTGTTGCGTTCCGGCGTGCGGGGCGGCGCGCGCTCCTCTCTGTCGCCGTGCGCCCTGAGCTGCGCTTGATCCGTTGCCGTCGCCCGCTCCCCCCGAGGGGCGATTGTGCGAGATCATGTGCCCATGACCGAGGTGTCCTCCCTCACAGGGCGGCTGCTCGTGGCCACCCCCGCCCTCGCGGACCCGAACTTCGACCGCGCGGTGGTGCTGCTGCTCGACCACGACGAGCAGGGCTCGCTCGGCGTGGTCCTCAACCGGCCCACCCCCGTGGACGTCCGCGACATCCTGCTCCCCTGGGCCCCGCTGGCCGGCGATCCGGGGGTGGTGTTCCAGGGCGGCCCCGTCGCACTGGACTCCGCCCTGGGCGTCGCCGTGATACCCGGTGAGGAGGGGCCGCTCGGCTGGCGCCGGGTGCACGGGGCGATCGGCCTCGTCGACCTGGAGGCCCCGCCCGAACTCCTCGCCACCGCCCTCGGCGCCCTGCGGATCTTCGCCGGCTACTCCGGATGGGGCCCCGGCCAGCTGGAGGACGAGCTCGGCGAGGGCGCCTGGTACGTCGTCGACTCAGAACCGGGCGACGTCTCCTACCCGGACCCCGAACGGCTGTGGCGGGCGGTGCTGCGCCGCCAGCGCAGCGAGCTCGCGATGGTCGCCACCTATCTGGACGACCCGTCGCTGAACTGAGCCCGGCGGGGTTCAGTACCCTGGATTTATGAGCACTCTTGAGCCCGAGCGCGGGACTGGTACGGGGACCCTCGTAGAACCGACGCCGCAGGTGTCCCACGGCGACGGCGACCACGAGCGCTTCGCCCATTACGTCCAGAAGGACAAGATCATGGCGAGCGCGCTCGACGGCACCCCCGTCGTCGCGCTCTGCGGCAAGGTCTGGGTCCCGGGCCGCGACCCGAAGAAGTACCCCGTCTGCCCCATGTGCAAGGAGATCTACGAGTCCATGGGCGCCGGCGGCGACAAGGACAAGGGCGGCAAGGACCAGTAACCAGGTCCTGGTCTGTGCCGCCGAAGGCCCCCGATGCGCGCGAGCGCGTCCGGGGGCCTTCGCCGTGTGCGCGGGGCGGGTTAGGGTCGGCCCGACGAGCGTCGCCCCGCGGGGACGGGTGCCGAGCGGGACGCCGCGGGCCGGCCGCCGCCTCCGCGCGGGTGACCGGCCGGCCGACGCGGAGGACTGACGCATGGACCTGATCCCGCTCCCCGAACACCTCGTTCCCGACCCGGAGGGGCGCCGCCACACCTTCGGACCCGACCCCGTGCTCGACGCCGGGCCCGGCACCGGGGGTGTCGCGCGCTGGCTGCGCCGGGAGGTGGGCGCCGCCACCGGATGGGCCCTGCCCGCGCCGGCCGCCGGCGCGCGCGGCGACGTACGGCTGCGGATCGGGCCCGGGGGAGCGGAGGGGCTGGGGTCCGAGGCGTACCGGCTCGACATCGGCGCCGACGGCGTGGAGCTGACCGGCGGGGACGCCGCCGGGCTGTTCTGGGGCGCCCAGACGCTGCGTCAGCTCCTCGGCCCCGACGCCTACCGGCGGGCGCCCCTGCGGCCCGGCCGGACCTGGAGCCTTCCGTACGCGGCCGTCACCGACAGCCCCCGCTTCGGATGGCGCGGCATGATGCTCGACACCGCCCGGCACTTCACGCCCAAGGACGGGGTGCTGCGCCACATCGACCTGCTCGCCGCCCACAAGCTGAACGTGCTCCACCTGCACCTGACGGACGACCAGGGCTGGCGCGTCCAGATCGAGCGCCATCCCCGGCTCACCGAAGTGGGCGCCTGGCGGGCCCGCAGCCGCTGGGGCCACCGCGCCTCCCCGCTGTGGAACGAGACCCCGCACGGCGGCTTCTACACCCAGGACGACATCCGCGAGATCGTCGCGTACGCGGCCGAGCGGCACGTACGGATCGTCCCCGAGATCGACGTCCCCGGGCACTCGCAGGCCGCCATCGCCGCCTACCCGTGGCTGGGCAACGCGGACGTCGTGGACACCGCCGCGCTCGGCGTGTGGGACGACTGGGGCATCAGCGAGAACGTCCTCGCCCCGACCGAAGAGGTGCTCCGCTTCTACGAAGGGGTCTTCGAGGAACTGCTGGACCTCTTCCCGGCCGAGGTCTCGCCGTTCGTCCACGTCGGCGGCGACGAGTGCCCCAAGGAGCAGTGGCGGGCCTCGCCCGCCGCGCAGGCGCGCGTCCGCGAGCTCGGCGTCGACGGGGAGGACGGCCTCCAGTCCTGGTTCATCCGGCACTTCGACGGCTGGCTCGCCGCCCGCGGCCGCCGGCTCATCGGCTGGGACGAGATCCTGGAGGGCGGACTCGCCGACGGCGCCGCCGTCTCCTCATGGCGCGGGTACGCGGGCGGCGTCGCCGCCGCCGAGGCCGGGCACGACGTGGTGATGTGCCCCGAGCAGCAGGTGTACCTGGACCACCGTCAGGCGGACGGCCCCGACGAGCCGATGCCCATCGGGTACGTGCGCACCCTGGAGGACGTCTACCGCTTCGAGCCGGTGCCGCCGAAGCTGTCGCCGGAGGCCGCCGCCCACGTGCTGGGCGCCCAGGCCAACGTGTGGACCGAGGTGATGGAGAACCAGTCCCGCGTGGACTACCAGGTGTTCCCCCGGCTGGCCGCCTTCGCCGAGACGGTCTGGTCGCGGCTGCCCGAACCGGAATCCCGTGACTGGGCCGGCTTCGAGGCGCGTACGGCCGCCCACCTGGCCCGCCTGGACGCCCTCGGGGTCGACTACCGGCCACTGGCCGGACCGTTGCCGTGGCAGCGGCGTCCGGGGGTCGTGGGACGCCCGCTCGAAGGCGCGCCCCCGATCGTGTGACCCGGGGGCACGGGGGGCGCTCCGGCGCCGCCTGTCCGGAAGCGGAACTCTTCGGGAACCTTTGGAACTCTCGCCCAAAGGAGGCTGATCCAGGGGAAAACGGACGTTCGGGCGGAGGGGGGCCGGACCGTGCCGCGGGCGGCGCCGGCCCGCCCGCACGCCCCGCCCGGGGGCCCCGCCCCGGCCGCGCGCGGACGGCACCGGCCCGCGGGCCGGCACCCCGTACCCGGGCGACCCTCGCGCCGGGCGCTCCCGAAGATGTGCCAGAGTTGCCACGTCCCGGCGGTGAGCACGTACCGTACGGCGGACAGGCGTGAGCGCCGGGACCGGGACATCGGGAAGGGGCAGCCGGGTTGACCACGCACGCACCGCACACACCGCATTCGGCTCAGGGGCCGCACGCACCGCACTCGTCTCTCGGGCCGCAGGCGGAGCGGGCGCAGTCCGTGATGCTGCCGGCCTCGCTCGACGAGGCCGTCGCGGCACTCGCCGCCATGCCCGCGGCCGTGCCCGTGGCGGGCGGCACCGACCTCATGGCCGCCGTCAACGCCGGGCTGCTGCGCCCCGCCGCCCTGGTGGGCCTCGGCCGGATCAACGAGATCCGCGGCTGGCAGTACCAGGACGGGCACGCGCTCCTCGGCGCCGGACTGACGCACGCCCGGATGGGACGGCCGGACTTCGCCGCCCTGATCCCGGCGCTGGCCGCGGCCGCCAGGGCCGCCGGCCCGCCGCAGATCCGCAACGCCGGCACCCTCGGCGGCAACATCGCCTCGGCCGCGCCGACCGGTGACGCCCTGCCGGTGCTGGCCGCGCTGGAGGCCGAGCTGGTCATCGTCGGCCCCGGCAGCCTCGGCGACACCGGATGCTCGCAGCGCGAGATCCCCGTCTCCCACCTGCTGGCCGGCCGCGACATGCTGCGGCCGGGCGAGCTGATCGGCTTCGTGCGGGTGCCGCTGCTGCACGCCCCTCAGGTGTTCCTGAAGGCCACCGGGCGTACCGGCCCGGGCCGCGCGGTGGCGTCCGTGGGACTCGTACTGGACCCGGCGCGCCGCGGAGTGCGGTGCGCGATCGGCGCGGTGGCCCCGATGCCGCTGCGGCCGCTGGAGGCCGAGCAGTGGGTGGCCTCGCTGATCGACTGGGACGGGGACCGCAGCCTGGCCCCCGAGGCACTGGAGGCCTTCGGCGAGTACGTCGCGGCCGCCTGCGTGCCCGACCAGGGGGAGCAGGTGTCCTCGGCGGTACTGCACCTGCGGCGGACGGTGGCCGTGCTGGCGCGCAGGGCCCTGGGGAGGGCGCTGACCTCATGAGTGAGAACGAGAACGTGAGCGGAACGACGGGGAACGCGGGGCAGGGCGCCGGGGCCGGCAACGGCTGGGGCTGGGAGCCGGTCCCGCAGGGCGGCGAGTACGACAACGAGGCCACGGCCTTCGTGCAGCTGCCGCAGGAGATGCTGGACGCGCTGGACAGCGGGGAGCCGCTCGCGGCGCCCGGGCACGGCTTCGTGCCGCCGCCGATGATCGTGCCGCTGGGGTCGGGCAGTGCGGACCCCTCCGCCACCGGCACCTGGACGATGCCGGTGCAGTGGCCGGACGCCGGCTCGGGAACGGCCCCCGGGGCGGCGGGCTCCGGCCCGTCCGCCGGAGCCGCCGCGCAGGCGCCCGCCCGCGCGCCGATCCCGGCGTCGATCCCGCTCCCGGCGTCGGTGGCGGCCGCGTTCGCGGCGGCGCCCGCGGGAGAGGCCGAGGCCGAGCCGCAGAACGGTTCCGCACACGCCGAGCCGTCCGCCGGCGGGGCGCACGGGACGCTGGGCGGCGGGCTGCACTTCGACCCGTCGGGTGGCGCCGTGTACGGGGAGCCGTCGGGCGGCGTCCCGCACGGGGAGCCGCAGGGCGGTGCCCGCCTGCACGGGGAGCCGCAGGGGGCGTCGCACGCCGGCCTGCTCGGGGAGCCGCAGGGCGGGCCGCACGCCGCGCCGCAGGGTGGCCCGTTCGGGGCGCACCCCGCCCCGCACGGGGGTGTGCCGCACTTGGACCCGCAGGCCGCCCCGCAGGCCGACCCGCAGGGGGGCTCGCACGGGGGTGTGCCGCACTTGGACCCGCATGCCGCCCCGCAGGGTGGCCCGCACGGGACGCTGGGCGGCGGGCTGCACACGGGCCCGCACGCCGACCCCTACGCCGACCCCCACGCCGAGCCGGATCCCGGCGCGACCGCCGAGTGGCACTTCCCCGAGGCGGTGCACCGCCCGGAGGACGCGATGGCGACGGGGCAGTGGACGCTGCCCGGCGGCGCCGGCGACCCCGCCCTGGACGGCGGCTGGGGCGGTCCCGCCGGCGGGACGCCCGCGCCCTGGGAGCAGCCCGCGGCGCCCGAGGCGGCTCCCGGGGTGCTGCTGAGCTCCGGCGTGCTCCCAGGCGGCGCCGCCGGTGCGCCCGCGGCCGCGCTGTCGGCCGGACGCGGTCCGAGGGTGCTGGGCGGCCCCGGCGTGGGCACCCCGCTGCCCGAGGGCTACCTCCAGGCCGGGCCGGAGCCCGAGGCCGTGCCCGCGGCCGCCCCGGACATCGAGGCCTCGCACGGCCCGGCCGAGATGCCGGTCGAGGGTGAGCGGTCGCGTCCGGTGGAGGCCGACGGCGGTGCCGAGGGCGCCGAGACCGCCGGACCCGCCTTCGCGGAGCCCCCGGCGGCCGCTCCGGCCGAAGCGGAGGCCGCGCCCGTGCCGGGTGACGGCGGTGCCGACAGCGGTGCGACACCTCCGGCCGAGGGCGACACCGGGAGTTTCCCGGTCCAGGAGACCGCGTACGAGGAAGAGCGGATCCCCGCCGTCGCCCAGCACGAGCACCCGTCGGCGTCGTACGTCCTGCGGGTCAACGGCGCCGACCGGCCCGTCACCGGGGCGTGGATCGGCGAGTCCCTGCTGTACGTGCTGCGCGAGCGGCTCGGCCTGGCCGGCGCCAAGGACGGCTGCTCGCAGGGCGAGTGCGGAGCCTGCGCGGTCCAGGTCGACGGGCGGCTCGTCGCCTCCTGCCTGGTCCCGGCGGCGACGGCGGCCGGCAGTGAGGTGCGTACCGTCGAGGGCCTCGCGAGCGGCGGGGAACTCTCGGACGTGCAGCAGGCGTTGTGCAGGTCGGGCGGGGTGCAGTGCGGGTTCTGCGTACCCGGCATGGCCATGACCATCCATGACCTGCTGGAGGGCAACCACGCCCCCAGCGACCTCGAGACCCGCCAGGCGCTGTGCGGCAACCTCTGCCGCTGCTCGGGCTACAAGGGCGTCATCGAGGCGGTCCGCGAGGTCGTCGCGGAGCGGGAGGCGACCGCCGCGGAGGCCGACGCGCTCATCCCGCACCAGGCGCAGCCCGGCGAGGGCGGGATCCACGCGGCCCACGGGACGGACGGCTTCGACCCCTTCGGCTCGAACCCGGGATCCGGCGTGTTCGACGGCGGCCAGACGGCCTACGACGGCGGCCAGACGGGCTACGACGGCGGCCAGGCGGCCTTCGACGGCCAGGCGGGCCCGCACGGGACCGACGGCCGGGGCATCCCGACCGGCCACCTCGGCCCCGACGGCTTCCCCGGACCGGACGGACCCTCCGGGCCACACGGACCCGACGGGCTCGGCGGCCTGCACGGGAACGGATTCGGCGGGGACCAGCACAACGGAGGCATGGCGTGAGCGGGCAGGACGCGGCCACGGCGACGGCCGGCACCACCACGACCACCACCATGGCGACGGTCAGCCTTGGCGCCGACGGCGACACCGAACAGCCGCGCCCCCTGCGCGGCATCGGCGTCTCCGTCCCCTCCGCCGACTCCCGCGCCAAGGCCGAGGGCACCTTCCCCTACGCCGCCGATCTCTGGGCCGAGGGCCTGCTGTGGGCCGCCGTGCTGCGCTCACCGCACGCCCACGCCCGCATCCGCTCCATCGACACCTCGGCCGCCGCCGAGATGCCCGGCGTGCGCGCCGTCATCACCCACGCCGACGTCCCCGGCGCGACCACCCACGGCCGGCGCATCGCCGACCGGCCGGTCTTCGCCCACGACGTCGTACGCCACCACGGCGAGCCCATCGCCGCCGTCGCCGCCGACCACCCCGACACGGCGCGCCTCGCCGCCGCCGCGATCATCGTCGAGTACGAACTCCTCGACGCCGTCACCGACCCCGAGCAGTCCTTCGGCGCGGCCCCGCTGCACCCGGACGGCAACCTGATCCGGCACATCCCGCTGCGCTACGGCGACCCCGAGGCCACCGGCGAGGTCGTCGTCGAGGGCCTCTACCGCATCGGCCGCCAGGACCCCGCCCCGATCGGCGCCGAGGCCGGCCTCGCCGTGCCCCGCCCCGACGGCGGCGTGGAGATCTACACCGCCTCCACCGACCCGCACACCGACCGCGACCTCGCCGCCGCCTGCTTCGGCCTGGAGCCGGACCGCGTACGCGTCGTCGTCACCGGCGTGCCCGGTGCGACCGCCGACCGCGAGGACGCCGCCTTCCAGCTGCCGCTCGGCCTGCTGGCCCTGCGCACCGGCTGCCCGGTGAAGCTGGCCGCCACCCGCGAGGAGTCCTTCCTCGGCCACGCCCACCGGCACCCGACTCTGCTGCGCTACCGCCACCACGCGGACGCCGAGGGCCGGCTGGTCAAGGTCGAGGCCCAGATCCTGATGGACGCCGGCGCCTACGCCGACGCCTCCGCCGAGTCCCTCGCGGCGGCCGTGGCCTTCGCCTGCGGCCCGTACGTCGTCCCGCACGCCTTCGTCGAGGGCTGGGCGGTCCGCACGAACAACCCGCCCTCCGGCCACGTCCGGGGCGAGGGTGCCATGCAGGTCTGCGCCGCGTACGAGGGCCAGATGGACAAGCTCGCCGCCGCCCTCGGCATCGACGGCGCGGAGCTGCGCCTGCGCAACGTCCTGGCCACCGGCGACCTGCTCCCCACCGGCCAGACCGTCACCTGCCCGGCCCCCGTCGCCGAACTCCTCCGCTCGGTCCGCGACTTCCCCCTGCCCTCCCTCCCCAAGGACACCCCCGAGGAGGAGTGGCTGCTGCCCGGCGGCCCCGAGGGCGCGGGCGAACCCAGCGCGGTGCGGCGCGGCGTCGGCTACGGCGTGGGCATGGTCCACATGCTCGGCGCCGAGGGCGCGGACGAGGTCTCCACCGCCACCGTGAAGGTGGTCGGCGGCGCCGCCACCGTCATCTGCGCGGCCGTCGACACCGGGCAGGGCTTCGCCACCCTCGCCCGCCAGATCGTCCAGGAGGTCCTCGGCATCGACGAGGTGACCTGCGCCCCCGTCGACACCGACCAGCCGCCGGCGGGCCCCTCCGCCCACGGCCGCCACACCTGGGTGTCGGGCGGGGCCGTGGAACGGGCCGCGAAGATGGTCCGCACGCAGCTCCTCCAGCCCATGGCCCACAAGCTCGGCATGTCGACGGAACTCCTCCAGATCCAGGACGGCCGGATCACGTCGTACGACGGGGCCTTCTCCATGTCCGTCGCGGAGGCCATAGAGGGCAAGGAGCTCTGGGCGACGGCCCAGTGCCGCCCCCATCCCACGGAGCCGCTGGACTCGGACGGTCAGGGCGACGCCTTCGTCGGGCTCGCGTTCTGCGCGATCCGCGCGGTCGTCGACGTGGACATCGAGCTGGGCACGGTGAGGGTGGTGGAGCTCGCCGTCGCCCAGGACGTCGGCCGCGTCCTCAACCCCCGCCAGCTGGAGGCCCGTATCGAAGCGGGCGTCACCCAGGGCGTCGGCGCGGCCCTGACGGAGAACCTCCGCTCGGTCGCCGGCCTGGTCCGCCACCCGGACCTGACGGGCTACGCCCTGCCGACGTCCCTGGACGCCCCGGCGGTGCGGATCGTCCGTCTGGTGGAGGAGCGGGACGTGGTGGCCCCGTTCGGCGCGAAGGCGGCGAGCGCGGTCCCGGTGGTGACGACCCCGGCGGCGGTGGCCTCGGCGGTCCGCGCGGCGACGGGCCGGCCCGTGAACAGGATCCCGATCCGGCCATCCGCGGCGGTCGCGGCACCGGTGCCGGCGGCGCCCAACTCCTAACCGCTTGGGGCCTGTCGGCGCCGATCGTTAGAGTGGCGCGAGCGGGTGCGAACGGGGACGGGGACGGGGAGCGGGGGAGGCGTCGTGGCGGTGGACAACGCGGGTCCGGGGCTGCTGGGGGTGAACGTCGCCAGTGGGGTGGCGGCCGGCCTGATGGCCCAGGCGAAGGCCCTGGAGGTCGAGTACGACTCCCTGACCGACTACAAGAACCGGGTCGACGCCCTGCTGAAGACCCTCGACGGCTCGGAGGCGGACGCCGGCAAACTGGCCCACGGCACCCTGCCGGCGGGCACCCTGGGCACGGGCTTCGCCGAGGCGGACGCCCTGTTCAAGGCGTACACGACGGTCCACGGCGAGCTGCAGAAGCTGTCGGCGGGCCTGGCGGGCCAGATCGAGGCGCTGGGCATCGCCATCCTGACGGCGGGCAAGGGCTACGGCGGCGTGGACGAGGAGACGCAGGCCCGCATGCGGGCGCTGATCAAGCAGTCGAAGGAAGCCTACGTACCGGACCGCGACCCCCTGGTCCAGCAGGAACGCGAGGCCCAGAAGCACGCCCCGACCGCGCCCCCGACTCCGAACCCGAGTACGTCGAAGGGCACGATCTGATGGCGACGACGAACTTCGAGGGCTACTCGCACGAGCAGCTGCTGGCGATGATCGCGTCGGTCAACCCGGAAACGGTCAAGGCCCGGGCGACGCAGCTGGCGGAAGCTGCGACCGTGATCAAGGAGATCGGCAGCGCCCTCAAGAAGCACCAGGTCAAGGGCTGGGAGGGCGAGGCCGCGCACGCCTTCCAGGAGTGGGTCAGCCGCGCGGGCAACGCGACGCTGCTGCTGGGCGACTACAGCGAGGCCGGCGGCAAGTGGATGACGCAGGCGGCGCAGACGATGATCGAGGTGAAGGCCAACACCCCGAAGTACGACACGTCGGCGGCCGAGAACCTGGACGCGGCGCACAAGTTCCACAATGACCCGGACGCCCAACAACTCGGCCGAACCGCCCACACGAAGCTGACCGCGGACCACCAGCAGGCGGTGCAGCAGCTGACGAAGCTCGCGCAGTCGTACGAGCAGTCGTCGGCGGAGATGAACAAGGCGACTGTGCCGACGTTTCCGGCGCCGCCGCCGGACTTCGTGCCGCCGATCGACAATCGTCACGGGGCCTATCTAGAGCGCCCAGGCGCAGGCGCAGGCCCGGCAGACTCTGGTGCGGGTGGTGCAGCGTATGGGCCTTCGCCGTCCTCACCCTCGTCTGGTGCGCCCTTGAGTGCGTCCGGCTCGTCGCCTGCACCCCGGTCCTTGCCTGATGCCGCAATGTCTCCCGCTGTGGGGCTGGGGCCGGTGGTACCGGATCGTGGCCCCGATGTGGAACTCGATCATGTGGCCACGCTGCCCGACAAGGTGTTGCCCCTCGCCCCGAGCCTGCCTACTGGCCCCGAGCTCTAACGGGCCTGGTTGGACCCTTCCCGGCGGGCCGGTCCCGACTGTGCCCCTTCCGCCGGGTGGTGGGCCGCCTGGTCTTGGGGGCTCATTGCCGGTTAAGCGCCCCCCGGTTGCTCTTGGCGGTGAGGTTGGTGTCGTAGCCCCTCTCCCTCCGCGTGACAGTGGGATCGTCGGAGGGCGTCCAATCGCCACCGGTGGAAGCAGCACGGCCATCCCCCGTGGCACGGTCATTGGCGGAGACGCTCCCCACACGGGTGGTCGCCCAACGCCAGGGATGATGGGCGGCGGCTTTGGTGGTCCCCATGGAGCCGCTGGTGGCCCGGCGAGCGGACGGCGGCTGGCCACGGAACCTGGCGGCATTGTCGGTGGTCGACAGACCGCTGGGAGTCAGGCCTTCACCCAAGGTGGTTCGGGCCTCACCCGCGGAGGGGCCGCCGTGGGCGGGTTGGGTAATGGTGGGGTCGCTCCACCTGCTCCGAGCAGGAGGCGTGGGGGCCAGGGTGGCTACCGTCCCGGCTACCTTGCTGAGGACGAAGAGACCTGGCAGGGCAACCGTCGAGTTGTTCCGCCAGTGATCGACTGAGTGGAGCGGAAGTTGCACGGGATGCCCATGCGTAAGGTCAACTCAGCCCTGGTGGGACTGCTGCTGGCTGGAGTTGCGGCGACCCCAGCCAATGCGCAGACCGTCCGAGAGCAGCAGTGGCATCTCGATGCCATGCGGGCCGACGACATCTGGAAGGCCAGCACGGGCGAAGGAGTCACCGTTGCGGTGATCGATACCGGCGTGGCTCGCATTCCGGAGCTTGAAGGCCAAGTTCTACCGGGTAAGGACTTTGCCCCGGAGGCGATTGCGGGTGATGAGCGCAGTGACTATAAGAACCATGGCACTGCCATGGCTTCGATCATCGCCGCCAATGGAAAGGGGCCAGGCGGCGTAGACAGCGCCTTCGGTCTGGCCCCTGGTGCGAAGATTCTCCCACTGCGTGTTGATCTTCACGGAAATGGCATCTCGCGCAATACCACATTGATCGATGCTATCCGGTACGCGGCAGATTCCAACGCGAAGATCCTTAATGTTTCGATGGGTTCATGGCCCGATTCGCCGGATCTGTCGAACGCGGTCAAGGAGGCACTCGCGAAGGGCAAATTGATCTTTGCTAGTAGCGGAAACGACGGCAATGACGACACCTTCTACCCTGCGGCGACACCGGGAGTGGTAGGCGTCGCGGCCGTTGACCGCGACGGCGCGGCGACCAAGGAGTCGCAGCACAATGCCGCGGTGGACATGTCCGCGCCTGGAACCGACATCGTTACCGCGTGCAGCGGCGGTACAGGCCTCTGCACAGGCCACGGCACAAGCGACGCCACCGCCCTAACCTCGGCCTCCGCCGCCCTCCTCTGGTCCGCTCACCCCACCTGGACCAACAACCAGATCCTCCGTGTCCTCCTCAACACCGCCGGCAAGCCCGTCGACGGCGTCGAGCGGAACGACTACATCGGCTACGGCGTGGTCCGCCCCCGCGTCGCCCTCCCCACCCCCGGGGACCCCGGCCCGGCGGACGTGTATCCGCTGCCCGACCTCGCGGCAGCCGCGGCGGCAGCCGGAACGGCAGCATCGGGCGCTCCCGTTCCCTCGACCGGGGGAAAGATCACCGCCCCGCCCCCGCCCCGGGCCGGGGCTGCGGTAGACAAGGGCGACGGCGGTGGCGGTCTGTCCTGGATCGCCCTCGGGCTGGGGGCCTGTGTCCTCATCGGCGGAGCCGTCGCCGCAGTCGTCGTACGGCGGGCGAGGTCCTGACGCAGACACGGAGTGGGGAGTACCCGGGATGTCCTTCGAAGAGGAGTGGTCCGCCGCACGCGCCACCGCCGCGGCCAACATCTCGACCCGCCTCAACCAGGCCCCCGCCCCCGGCCCCGCCGACCTCGTCCTCAACCAGGACCACATCGGCGCCATCGGCAGCGAGGCCCACAAGCTGCACTCCCGCCTCCAGGCCGACGGCCGGCACGCCGCCACCGCCTCCGCCGAGGCCGCCGGCGCGCTCTCGCGCGAGGGCTTCGGCAGCGGGGCCGCGCTCGCCAAGGCGAACGCCCGGTGGGAATCCCAGGTCGAGACCCTCGCCGCCGCCTGCGCGCAGATCTCCAACGGGCTGAACTACTCGCTCTCCTCCCACCGCAGGGACGAGCAGTGCCTCTACGCGGAGTTCACCACCTCCAAGCTCGACGCCTACCTCAAGTAGTCGGGGAGCAGGCACCGCCGTGGTGACGTACGAGAACGTGCTGAACGCCCCCATCGACAAGCTCGCCACCGCCGTCCGCGACTGGCAGGCCATGGCCGCCAAGCTGGAGGAGCTGGCCGAGGCCGCCCGCAACGGCATGAAGGCCAAGTCCGACAAGGCCGAGTGGAGCGGGGTCACCGCCGGCGTGGCGCGGCCGTTCGTCGACAGGACGGCCAAGGAGTTCGAGGACGCCGCCAAGGAGGCCGAGGGCGTCCACCGGGCCCTCGCCCAGGGCCACGACACCTTCAGGTCCTCCCGCGACCGGCTGAGGAGGATCGCCGAGGAGGAGGCCCCCGCCGCGGGCTTCCGGGTGGACGGGAAGGGGAAGGTCGAGGCGTTACCCCTGGCCACCGACGCCGACCGGCACGCGGCCCGCCACGATCCCGACTACCAGGAGTCCCTGCGCGTCAACCGGCCCCGCTGGCAGGCGAAGGTGGACGCGGCCGTCGACGCCTGTGACGACGTGGACCGCTCCCTCGCCCGGCTCCTCGGCGCCAACCTCGCCGACGACCACGACTTCACCGCCCCCGCGTTCGCCGGCCTCACCGCCGAGCAGGCGGGCCGCGCGACCGACCTCGCCCGCAAGGGCCGCGACCTCTCGCACGCCGAGCTGGCGGAGCTGAACGAGCTGCTGGCCGACAACGCCACGAAGCCGGAGTTCGCGACCGCCTTCTACGGGAACCTCGGCCCCAGCGGCGCGCTCCGCTTCTTCGGCACCATGGCCACCGACACCCACTCCTACGGCAGGCTCGACGAGCAGCGCCTGACGGACGTCCAGGAACTCCAGAAGAACCTCGGCCTCAACCTGGCCACCGCCACCCGCTCCACGACCGAGCCGCACCTGCCCGACGGCTACGCACAGGAGCTGCGCAGGCTCGGCACCCAGCAGATCCCCGTCGGGCGGTACGAGCAGAACCCGCCGTTCGGGTACCAGCTGCTGGGCGGCATCATGCGGTACGGGAACTACGACCCCCGGTTCCTGGTTCCGATCGCCGACCACGCCACCCAGATCCACGCCAAGGACCCCGGCTTCTTCGACCGGGGCCGCCAGCTGGGCGCCGGCTACGGCAGGAACCTGCTGAACCCCTCGGGGGTCAACGGCGCCGGCTACGACCCCGTCGTCGGCTTCCTGGAGGCCCTGGGACACAGCCCGGCCGCCGCGGCCGAGTTCTTCGACACGGACCGGAACCGCCCCGCCTACACCACCGACGGGCGCGTGCGGTCCGGCGCCCCCGACCTCGGCAGGGACGCCACGGGTGGGCGCGTCGAGCACTACCTCGACTTCTTCGCCGCCGAGGGGTACCGCTCCACGATCGACACGGGAAGCACCAGGCCGCAGGACCTGGAGAGGGCCCGCTCGTACATGCCCGACGCCCTCGGTCACGCCCTGGAGGCGGCCGCCCTCGGCCACGCCTGGGACGACCCCGCGCCCGCACTCGAGCGGACCGGGGCCGGAGCGCGGGTCATGGAGGCCGCCGTGCTGAAGTACGGCGGCGACGCCGGGCTGCTCAAGCACCACGAGGCACTCGTCGACAGCCTGGGCCGCATGACCGCCGGGTACATCGACGACGTCAACCAGGCGGTGGACGGCAAGGAGAAGGCGAGCGTCTTCGCACCGCGAGCCGACGACGGGCACAAGCACGCGAACCTGAACCGGGCGTCCGCCCGGGACCTGCTCGCCGCCCTCGCCCAGCACCCCGACGCCTACGCCACCGTGTCCACCGCCGAACGGGTCTACTCCGCGAGCGTCCTGGAGAGCCGGGCGGCGCAGGGCGGCACGATCGACGAGGGCCGGGCCCGGACGGTGGTCCGTACCGGGGCCGAGGTCCAGGGCATCCTCGACGAGTCCCGCGCCGAGCAGGTCCGGGCGGCCGGCGAGAAGGAGAACGAGGCGTACGAGAAGGCGCACGAGCGGAGCTCGCACTGGGCGGAGTTCGGCACCACCGCCGCGATCGCCGCCGGTGCGGCCTTCCTGCCGGCCACGGCCGCCGTGGCGGGCGCGGCGGCGGTCGTCGTCCCGCTGGCCGTGGACACCGGCAGCGGTGCCGTGGAGCAGGCCGTCTCGGGCGTCATCGGGGAGTGGTCGGACGAGACCAAGGACAAGCACAAGGACGAGGTCGACGGCCGGACGCACGCCTCCAACAAGGCGATGTTCCAGGCGGGTGAGCACAACGCCGAGGCGCCCATGAGGCAGTTCGTGGCGCGCCACGGCATCGACCCCGACGGCGACTTCGGCAACGACCTCGTCGAGTCGGTGCGGGTCGGGTACGTGTCCGGGAACACCATCGCGCGGCAGCAGGGCCACGAGGCGCAGGCGAAGGAAGCCACGTGAGTCCGGGGCGCGCACGGACGCGCCGTCGGCATTCCTGGCCGTGGGGCCGGTCGTGTGCCCGTGGAGTGGCGGCCGCGGGCCGTCGCGCTGGACTCGCACACCTCATCGATGGGGCGCAGCCTGGAGTGAGGGGCTTCTGTTTCCTGGACGGGAACACCGCGAAAGGGGAACCACATGCGCATTCGACGAATCCTCGCTGCCGTCGCCGCCGCGACGGCCCTCTCCGGCATCGGCCTCACGGGCGCGGCCACGGCCGCCACCGCTCAGGGCGCACCATCCGCCGTCACCGTCGTCACTCCGTCCCAGTGCAGGGAGGGCGGCGGGACCCCCGCGATCAACGACGCGGGTGACTACTGCCAGGGCGGCACGTATGACGGGGAGAAGGTCGACTGAGCCCCGCCCGCGAAGCGCCCGCCGGAGGCGGACGAAGGAACGGGAGGCACCCCGTGCGGGGTGCCTCCCATCCGTTCTGCCTGGTCAGGGGCAGTGGAAGCCGTGACCGGAATCGAACCGGCGTAACCCGCTTTGCAGGCGAGTCCCTCAACCACTCGGGCACACGGCTGTGTGGTGATGAGGTGGTGCGGTGGTGCGTGGTGACGAGTACGAACGTACGGGGGCCCGTGCGGCGGGGGAAGGGCGGCGCGGCGTCTGCAATGTGACTGCCATGCCGCGTTCACACGGGCTCGCGGACCTAGGTCGCGCGGCCGAGGCGGGATCGGTCGAAATGACAGGGGCGAGAGTGGCCCTTGGAACTTACTCTGGGGCGATGAGCGCCCTTGAACCCGGGATATCCGAGACCACCGTCGCCGCCCCGCCGCCGCAGGGCGGCATTCTCGGGCCGGCGTACCGGACGCTCAGCGTCGGGATCATCTCCGTGATCTTCCTCATCGCCTTCGAGGCCACCGCCGTCGGGACGGCGATGCCCGTCGCCGCGCGGGAGCTGGACGGGATCGGGCTCTACGCCTTCGGGTTCTCCGCGTACTTCACCACCAGCCTCTTCGCCATGGTGCTGTCCGGGCAGTGGGCCGACCGGCAGGGGCCGCTGCGGCCGCTGACGGTGGGGATCGGGGCGTTCGCCGCCGGGCTGGTGTGTTCCGGGACCGCGCAGCTGATGGGGGTGTTCGTCCTCGGCCGGGCGGTGCAGGGGTTCGGCGGCGGGCTGGTGATCGTCGCCCTGTACGTGGTGGTCAGCCGGGCCTACGAGGAGCGGCTGCGGCCCGCGATCATGGCGGCCTTCGCGGCGAGCTGGGTGGTGCCGTCGATCGTCGGGCCGCTGGCGGCGGGGACGGTCACCGAGCGCCTCGGCTGGCGGTGGGTGTTCCTCGGGATCCCCGCGCTGGTCGTCGTACCGCTGATCGTGGCGCTGCCGGCGATCCGGCGCACCGCGTCCGGGCCGGTGGACCCGGCCGCGCCGGTCGCGTTCGACCGGCGGCGGATCCGGCTGGCGCTCGGGATCTCGCTGGGCGCCGGGCTGCTCCAGTACGCCGCCCAGGACCTGCGGTGGCTGTCGCTGCTGCCCGGCCTCGCGGGCGCGGCCCTGCTGGTGCCGGCGGTGCTGGGGCTGCTGCCGCGCGGCACGTACCGGGCGCGGCGCGGGCTGCCGTCGGTGGTGCTGCTGCGCGGAGTGGCGGCGGGGGCGTTCATCGGGGCGGAGAGCTTCGTGCCGCTGATGCTGGTCACCCAGCGCGGGCTGAGCCCGACGTGGGCGGGCTTCTCGCTGGCGCTGGGCGGGGTGACGTGGGCGCTGGGGTCGTGGGTGCAGTCGCAGGGCCGGACGGCGCCCTACCGGGAGCGGCTGATGGTCGCCGGGATGGTGATGGTGGCGGTGGCCATCGCGGGGGCCCCGGCGGTGCTGGTCGAGGCGGTGCCGGTGTGGACGCTGGCGCTGGCCTGGGCGGTGGGCTCGCTCGGCATGGGGCTGGTGATCGGCTCGACGAGCGTGCTGCTGCTCAAGCTGTCCGCGCCGGAGGAGGCGGGGGCGAACTCCGCCGCGCTGCAGATCTCGGACGCGCTGGCGAACGTGGTGCTGCTGGCGGCCGGGGGCGCGGCGTTCGCCGCGCTGGGCGGCGGGGCGGTGGGCGCGGGGCACGACGCCGCCGCCTCGGCGTCCGGGGCCGCGGCCTCGCACCCGGCGGCGTTCCTGGTGGTGTTCCTCCCGATGGCCTGCGTGGCCCTGGCCGGCGCCTGGGTCGCAACCCGCCTGGACCCACCCCACCCGCCTGCGCACCCCGCGGTCGCCTGACCCGGTCCCGCTGGACCCCGCACCCTGCGGGCGCCTGACCCCGACCCCGCCGGAACCCGGACCCTGCGGGTGCCTGAACCGGCCGCGCCGGAAGCCGCACCCTGCGGGCGCCTGAGGCCGGTTCCGCCGTGCCTGGGCTTGGCCCCGTCGGGCCTGACCCCAGCCCCGCCGGCCCTGAGCCCGGTCCCGCGGCCTGGGGCCGACGCCGCGGGGACGTGCGGCTGCGCCTGCCGGGGCCTGGCCCCGCCTCCGCCGAGGGCCGGGCCGTCCGTCGGATCCTGAGCCCCCCGCCGGGGGCTGGGCACGGGACGCCGCAGCGGTGCCCGGGGGCGCGGAAAAGGGGTGGGGGGCCGTCGGCTGCGCTGGTTACGCTGCCCTCGTGGACGTGAACGCGCTGGCCCTTCCGATCTCCGACGCCGAGCGCGCCGAGCTGGCCGATCTCGCCGACGCCACCGACTCGACCCCCGAGGCCCTGGCCCTGGAGGCCGTACGGGCGTACCTGCGCCGGGAGCGCGAGCGGGTCGGGGCACAGGCCGCGCGGCTGGCGGTGCGGCATGCCGGGCTGCTGGAGAGGCTCGGGCAGTGAGCGCCGCCGCCCCGGTCCGGCACCTGACCCTCGCCGAGGTCCTGGACCTCGCCCGGCACGCCTGCCTGGCCCGGGAGCAGCCCGTGGAGCTGCGGGCTCCCGGGCTGCTGGAGTCGGCCGTGCACCGGCCCCGCGCCCGCATGTTCGGGACGCCGGCCTACGAGGACCCGTACGAGCAGGCCGCCGCGCTGCTGCACGGCATCGCCGTGAACCACCCCCTCGTCGACGGGAACAAGCGCACGGCCTGGCTCGCCGCGGCCACTTTCCTCGCCGTGAACGGGGTGGACCTCGCGGACGCCGATCAGGACCGTGCGTACGGCCTGGTCGTGGACGTCGCGGCCGGGCGGGAGGCCGATCTCGCCTCGATCGCCCGGCGGTTGCGCTCGCTGTGACGCGTGCGCGGCGGAGGGTGTCCGGCCGGTGTGACCCTCGCCGCACCCGCCGAGGTCACGGGCCTGTCCCTCCGCGGGGGGCGGGCGCGCGCCGGTAAGGTGGCCCGGTTGTCCTACGTACGACCACCACGTCGGCGGGGACGGCCACGACTGCCACGACCGCCGAGAGCAACGAACCGGAGACCGTGACTACTACCGCCTCCCACCACCTCTCACCCGCCTTCCCCGGCCGTGCCCCCTGGGGTACCGCCAGCAAGCTGCGAGCCTGGCAGCAGGGGGCGCTCGACAAGTACGTCCAGACCCAGCCGCGGGACTTCCTCGCGGTCGCCACCCCCGGCGCCGGCAAGACCACCTTCGCGCTCACGCTGGCCTCCTGGCTGCTGCACCACCACGTGGTGCAGCAGGTGACCGTGGTCGCGCCGACCGAGCACCTGAAGAAGCAGTGGGCGGAAGCCGCCGCCCGCATAGGCATCCGGCTCGACCCCGAGTACTCGGCCGGGCCGCTGAGCAAGGACTACCACGGCGTCGCCGTCACCTACGCGGGCGTCGGCGTGCGCCCGATGCTGCACCGCAACCGCTGCGAGCAGCGCAAGACGCTGGTGATCCTCGACGAGATCCACCACGCCGGCGACTCGAAGTCCTGGGGCGAGGCCTGTCTGGAGGCCTTCGACCCGGCGACCCGGCGCCTGGCCCTGACCGGCACGCCCTTCCGGTCCGACACCAACCCGATCCCCTTCGTCACGTACGAGGAGGGGAACGACGGGATCCGGCGGTCCTCCGCCGACTACACCTACGGCTACGGCAACGCCCTCGGCGACGGCGTCGTCCGCCCCGTGATCTTCCTGTCCTACAGCGGCAACATGCGCTGGCGCACCAAGGCCGGCGACGAGATCGAGGCCCGCCTCGGCGAGCCGATGACCAAGGACGCCATCTCGCAGGCCTGGCGCACGGCCCTGGACCCGCGCGGCGACTGGATGCCGAACGTGCTGCGTGCCGCCGACCAGCGCCTGACGGAGGTCAGGAAGGGCATCCCGGACGCCGGCGGGCTCGTCATCGCCGCCGATCAGGACGCGGCGCGCGCGTACGCGAAGCTGATCCGGGAGATCACGGGCACGAAGGCGACCCTCGTGCTCTCCGACGACGCGGGCGCCTCGAAGAACATCGACACCTTCAGCGGGAACGACGACCGCTGGATGGTCGCGGTCCGCATGGTGTCCGAGGGCGTCGACGTACCGCGCCTCGCGGTGGGCGTGTACGCGACGACGATCTCGACGCCGCTGTTCTTCGCGCAGGCCGTCGGCCGCTTCGTACGATCGCGCAGGCGCGGCGAGACGGCGTCCGTGTTCCTTCCGACGATCCCCTACCTCCTCGGCTTCGCCAACGAGATGGAGGTCGAGCGCGACCACGTCCTGGACCGGCCGAAGAAGGCGGGCGAGGACGACGACCCGTACGCCGAGTCCGAGAAGGAGATGGAGGAGGCGAACCGGCAGGAGGACGAGGACACCGGCGAGGACGAGCAGATGTCCTTCGAGGCCCTCGAGTCCGACGCCGTCTTCGACCGGGTGCTGTACGACGGCGCCGAGTTCGGCATGCAGGCGCACCCGGGCAGCGAGGAGGAGCAGGACTACCTCGGCATCCCGGGTCTGCTGGAGCCGGACCAGGTGCAGCTGCTGCTGCAGAAGCGGCAGTCCCGGCAGATCGCGCACAGCCGCCGCAAGCCCGACTCCGAGGCGGACCTGCTGGAGCTGCCGGCCGACCGGCGGCCGGTGGTCTCGCACAAGGAGCTGCTGGAGCTGCGGAAGTCGCTGAACACGATGGTGGGCGCGTACGTCCACCAGAGCGGGAAACCGCACGGGGTGATCCACACGGAGCTGCGCCGGGTGTGCGGCGGGCCGCCGAGCGCGGAGGCGACGGCGGGGCAGCTGAAGGAGCGGATCAAGAAGGTGCAGGAGTGGGCCACCCGGATGCGGTGAGACCCTCCTGAGAACGGGAAACGGGGTCCGTGCGCGGTGCGCACGGACCCCGTTCTCGTGGAGCCCGGGTCAGTTGGTGACGCGGCGACGACGGCCGGTGCCGGCGACCAGGGCCGCACCCATGGCGAGCGCGACACCGCCGGCGCCGAGCGCCCAGCTGGTGGCGGCGTCCGCACCGGTCTCGGCGAGCTCGCCGCCGGTGTGGGTGCCGCCGGTGTTGCCGGAGCCGGTGTTGGTGTCGACGATCGGCGTGGTGGTGCCGCCGCCGTTCGGCTTGGTGTTGTTGTTGCCACCGGTGTTGCCGCCGGTGTTGCCACCGTTGTTGTGGCCACCCGTGTTGCCGCCGGTGTTGCCACCGCCGGTGGAGCCCCGGACGATCTTCGACGTGTAGAACTGCGCGTCGGACGCGAATTCCTCGTCGACGTTGTTGCTGCCGCCGGCGACGACGAACTCGATGCTGCCGAGCGGAGCGTCCTTGCTGAACTTCATGCGCAGCTTGACCGTGAAGACCTCGTCCTCGTCGACGTAGCTGTCGAAGACGGTGCCGGCGGTCTGGCCCGACGGGTCCTTGTCGGCCGCGACCCACTTCGTGCCGTTGTAGATCTGGATGTCGAGGTGCTTGGCGTGCAGCGTGTCGTTGTCGTTGCCACCGAGAACGGCGAAGCCGTAGTCCTTGAAGCCCTGGATGCCGCGGTTGTCGACCTTCAGGGTGACCTCGGTCCAGTCGCCGCCGGCCTTGAAGCCGCCGGCCGGGAGGCCGCTCAGGCCCAGCTTCGGGCCCTCCTTGTACTCGTCCGCGTCCTCGACCTGCGGAGCCGGGGCCGGCTTGGAGGCCGGCTTCTCGGCGGCGGGCTTGGCCGGGGCCGGAGCCGGGGCCGGCTTCTCCGCGGCGGGCTTCGCCGGGGTCTCGGCGGCCGGCTTCGCGTCCTTCGCCGGGGTCTCGGCGGCGGGCGCGGCGTCGTCCTTCGGCGCGGCGTCGGGCGTCGTGACGGCCGGGGTCTGGGCCTCGTCCGCCATGGCGGGCGTGGCCATGAGGACCGTCGGACCGACGACAGCGGCAGCGGCCACGACGGCCATGCGCTTCAGCTTCACTGTTGCTTCTCTCCCCTTGTATGCGTGCCGGGGTACGTTGCACCCCGCCCCCCCAACATCTTTTTGAACACGATCAGCCTAAGCGCCGTGTAAACCGGTTTTCGGTCAGGGGACATTACGAATCGATACAGCCCCGTGCAGAAAACGTCTTAAACCGGCAGTAGGCGCCCGGATTCTGGACGAGGCCTTTCGCTCAGCGGACTCGCTCGCTACTGTCCCCGCATCGAACGCCCCGTGGCAGCGCCGCCGCGGGAGCGCAGCCGGTGCCTTGGCCGCCACCGGCGGCCTCTCCGTGCGTCGCCGAGGGACCGGCAGCGCTGCACCGTGTGAGAGTCACCGCCGCCCACCGATCACAGAGGGAGAGGCGTCGTGACCGCGGAAACCTCCCAGACTCTCGACAGAGGGCTGAGAGTCCTCAAGCTGCTCGCCGACACCGACCACGGTCTGACCGTCACCGAGCTCTCCAACCGCCTCGGTGTCAACCGCACCGTCGTCTACCGCCTGCTCGCCACGCTGGAGCAGCACGCCCTGGTCCGCCGCGACCTCGGCGGCCGGGCCCGCGTCGGGCTCGGCGTGCTGCGCCTGGGCCGGCAGGTCCACCCGCTCGTGCGCGAGGCGGCGCTGCCCGCCCTGCGCTCCCTCGCCGAGGACATAGGGGCCACCGCGCACCTGACCCTCGTCGACGGCACCGAGGCCCTCGCCGTGGCCGTCGTGGAGCCCACCTGGACCGACTACCACGTCGCCTACCGGGCCGGCTTCCGCCACCCGCTGGACCGCGGCGCGGCCGGCCGGGCCATCCTGGCCGCCCGCCAGGGCTCCCTCATCGAGCCCGGCTACACCCTGACCCACGGCGAGCTGGAGGCGGGCGCCAGCGGCGCCGCCGCACCGCTCGTCGGCATCACCGGACTGGAGGGCAGCGTCGGCGTCGTGATGCTGGCCGACGCCGTCCCGGAGCGGGTCGGGCCCCGCGTGGTGGACGCGGCCCGCGAGGTCGCCGACGCCCTGCGCTGAGCCGCCGCCGGGCGGAGCCGCCGTCGGGCGGAGTCGTCGCACCGGTCCCTCCCGCCGGGCCGCCAGGCCGTCGCGGGGAGGCCGCGGCGGTCCGGCTCCGGGCCCGCCGGGACGGGCCGGGCGGCCCGGGTCGGTAGATTGGCCGGGTGCTCTCTCGCCTCACACGTCTGCCGCGTCCCGCCGCCCTGGCCGTCTGCGCCGCGCCCGTCCTCGGGCTGTTCGCCGTCGCGGCCCTCGCGCCGCTGCCCTTCGTGGTGGCCGTGCCGGGCCCCACGGCCGACGTACTGGGCTCCGACCAGGGCAAGCCGGTGATCACCGTCACCGGCGCCCCGGTGCGGGACACCAAGGGCCAGCTCCGGATGACCACCATCCGGGCCACCGGCCCCTCCTCGACGATGAAGCTGCCCGAGCTGATCGGCCACTGGTTCAAGACGGACCAGGCCGTCATGCCCCGGGAGTCGGTGTATCCCTCGGGCGGAAGCGACAAGCAGATCGAGGAGCACAACCTGGAGGAAATGGCCCAGTCGCAGTCGGCCGCCGCGGCCGCCGCCCTCGGCTTCCTCAAGAAGGACCCCAAGGACATCAAGGTCCAGCTCAACCTCGCCGACGTCGGCGGCCCGAGCGCCGGACTCCTCTTCACCCTGGGCATCGTCGACAAGCTCGACGGCGACGGCAGCGGCGGCGAACTCACCGGCGGCCGCAGCATCGCCGGTACGGGCACCATCACCGCCGACGGCACGGTCGGCGCCGTCGGCGGGGTGGGCCTGAAGACCCAGGCCGCGCGCCGCGACGGGGCGACCGTGTTCCTGGTGCCGAAGGCGGAGTGCTCGGACGCGAAGTCCGACCTCCCCGAGGGCCTGCGGCTGGTCCCCGTCACTTCGCTGACGGACGCGGTGGGCTCGCTGCGGGCGCTGAACCGGAACGGGGACGTTCCGTCCTGCTGACGGAGGGCTTTCCGTCGAGGCCGCGCCAGGACGGGAAGACCAGCGGGATCAGCGTCGCCAGGAGGTAGACGGCGGCGAACGCCAGCAGGGCCGGGGTCACGCCGAAGGCGTCGACCAGCAGGCCCGCCGCGAGGCCGCCCATCGGCATGGCCAGTTCGCTGCCCGCCATGCTCACGCTGGAGACCCGGCTGCGCATGTCCTCCGGCACCAGCTCGTAGACCACGGTGGTCAGGATCGGGTTGAGCACGCCCGCGGCCAGGCCGGACAGGGCCATGGTCACCGCGAGGGGCAGCGGGGTGTCGGTGACGGCGGCGACCACGTAGCGGGTGGCGCCCGAGATCAGGAAGGCGCCCGCGAACACGGCCCGGCGGGGGAAGCGCTGGCCCCAGGCCCCGTAGAGCAGCGCCCCGAGCAGGGCGAAGCCGCCGAAGAGGGAGACCATCAGACCGAGGGCGGTCGCGTCGCCGAGGTCCTCGCGGCCGTGGACCGGGAGGAGTACGGAGGACCAGCCCTGGTCGAGGCCGTTGGTCACCATCACCATGAGGGTGATGCCCAGCAGGAGTCGTGAGCGGGTCAGGAACCGCCGGCCCTCGGCCAGGTCGGTGCGGTACGCGGCGAACGAGGGCTTCTCGCCGGTGCGTTGGGGCTCGGCGGCGGCGACCCCGCGCAGGAAGGCCGAGATCAGCAGGGCGGAGGCGGCGAAGGTGGCCGCGTCCAGGAGGAGAACCGCTTCCGCACCCAGGGCGGCGATCAGTACGCCCGCCACCGCGGCCCCGATCATCCGGGCCCCGCGCGAGACCCCGTCGTAGAGGCCGGCGGCGCGGGCGACGGTGGTGCCGGCGTGCTCGGCGAGGCTGGGGAGGAGGACGTAGCGGGCGGTCAGGCCCGGGGTGTGCGCGAGGCCGCCGACGGCCATCAGCGCGCACAGCATCCAGAACTCGAGGAGCCCCGCGTGGTGCAGGAGGGGGATCGCCCCGACCGACGCGGCGCAGACCACGTCGGAGGCGGCGGAGACCCGGCGGCGGCCGATCCGGTCGATGACCGGGCCGCCGACCAGGGCGGCGACGACGACCGGGAGGGTGGCGCAGAAGGCGACGACCCCGGCCCGGCCGGCGCTCCCCGTGGTCTGGAGCACGAACCACGGGACGCCGATGAGGGTGAGCGAACTGCCGGCGATGGAGATGGTGTTGGCGGCCAGGACCGCGGTGAAGGGCCGGCGGCTCATGCGGCCTGGTGCCGGACGCGGGCGTGGGCGGGGACCGGCTGGAGCAGGCGGGTGCCGACGGCTATCAGACCCTCGCCGAGGCGGTTGCGCAGGGCGGGGAGGGCGGGAGCGGCGGGGGCGGCCTCTCGGGCGAGGCGCCAGGCGGCGGCCTCGGCGGTCAGTTCGGCGGTGCGGGCGGCGTGGGTCAGGGCGTGCGGGAAGGTGTGCATGGCAGGACTCCTTCTGGGTGAACGCGGGGTGGAGGTGCGGGGCCGGGGTCGGGGCTCAGGCGTTGCCGCGGCGCGGGAAGGCGTGCGTGTGGAAGCGGACCGACTCGGCGCCCTCGGCCTGCGGCAGGTCGCGGTAGCTGTTGACGAGTTCGTGCATCCGGTGGATCAGTTCATGGCTCTGGGCGGGCGTCAGGCGCAGCGTGAAGTCGCTGAGGTCCGACGAGGCCCGCCACTCCTTGGACCAGTTGTGGGCGTCGCCGAGCCAGGTGCTGATCTCCTGGGTGTGGATCGTCGCGATCTCGTGGAGGAAGGCGTCGGCGGCGCCGCGCGTCTCCGGGTCGCCGTCGTACATCAGCGACTCATCGAAGGCCGTGCCGTCGTGGGCGGCCTTCCACCAGCGTTCGCGGCCCTTGCCGTGTCCGGGTGCGTCCTCGACGAAGCCGTGCGCGGCGAGCTGGCGCAGGTGGTAGCTGGTCGAGCCGCTGGACTCGCCGAGCCGCTCCGCCAGCTGGGAGGCGGTGGCGGGTCCGTCGTGGCGCAGAGCGGCGAGCATGCGCATGCGCAGGGGGTGGGCGAGGCCGCGCAGGGAGCGGGCGTCGAGCGTGCGGACCACGGGCTGTTGCTGCGGGCCTTCGGCGTTCTTGTCGGGCATGGCTCAACCGTAAGGTTGCAAAGGCTTCTCTGCAAGGGTTTCTTTGCAAACTCTTCTTTGGAACTCGACGGGGCCCGCCCTCAGCCGTCCGCGGCCGCCTGCTCCACCAGGGGGATGATCCGCAGCGGCACCGGGTTCTCCATGACGATCGCCGTCGACGCCCGCACGATCCCCCCGAAGCCCACCACCCGGTCGATCACCCGCTGGAGGTCGGCGTTCGACCGCGCCACCAGCCGGCACAGCATGTCCCCGTGCCCGGTCGTCGTGTGCAGCTCCAGCACCTCCGGAACGCCCGACAGGTGCGCCCGTACGTCCGCCCCCTGCCCCTGCTTGATCTCCAGCGTGGCGAACGCCGTCACCGGATACCCCAGCGCCGTCGGGTCCACCTGCGGGCCGAACCCGCGGATCACCCCGTTCGACTGGAGCCGGTCCAGCCGCGCCTGGACCGTGCCGCGCGCCACGCCCAGCCGGCGGGAGGCCTCCAGCACGCCGATGCGGGGCTCGCGCGCCAGCAGGACGATGAGGCGGCCGTCGAGTTCGTCGATGCCCATGGAAACCTTCCCTCGATCGGCTGGTCATACTGCACAGATCTCTCAGTCATCCTCCGGCTCGGCTGGGCATTCTGTACAGCGGAAATGGAAACTATTGCGCAGCTTGTGGAAGCGCGGGAATCTGCGCTCATGACTGAGACCCTGGACACCACCCCGCAGACCGCGCGTGAGGCAGACCCCTTCCCGGTGAAGGGAATGGACGCGGTCGTCTTCGCCGTCGGCAACGCCAAGCAGGCCGCGCACTACTACTCCACCGCCTTCGGCATGAAGCTCGTGGCCTACTCCGGACCGGAGAACGGCAGCCGCGAGACCGCCAGCTACGTCCTGACCAACGGCTCCGCGCGGTTCGTCCTGACCTCCGTCATCAAGGCGACCACCGACCACGGCCGCTTCCTCGCCGAGCACGTCGCCGAGCACGGCGACGGCGTCATCGACCTCGCCATCGAGGTCCCGGACGCCCGTGCCGCCTACGCCTACGCCGTCGAGCAGGGCGCCCGCGGCCTGGACGAGCCGCACGAGGTCAAGGACGAGAACGGCACCGTCGTGCTCGCCGCCATCGCCACCTACGGCCAGACCCGCCACACCCTGGTCGAGCGCGTCGACTACACCGGCCCCTACCTGCCGGGCTACGTGGCCCGCGAGCCGCTGGTCGCGGCGCCGGCCAAGCGGACGTTCCAGGCGATCGACCACTGCGTCGGCAACGTCGAGCTGGGCCGCATGAACGAGTGGGTCGCGTTCTACAACAAGGTCATGGGCTTCACGAACATGAAGGAGTTCGTGGGCGACGACATCGCCACCGAGTACTCGGCGCTGATGTCGAAGGTCGTCGCGGACGGCACCAAGAAGGTGAAGTTCCCGATCAACGAGCCGGCGATCGCGAAGAAGAAGTCGCAGATCGACGAGTACCTGGAGTTCTACAACGGCCCCGGCGTCCAGCACATCGCGCTGGCCTCGAACGACATCGTCTCGACGGTGCGCAGCATGCGCGCGGCGGGCGTGGAGTTCCTGTCCGTGCCGGACACGTACTACGACACCCTCGGCGAGTGGGTCGGCGACACCCGCGTGCCGATCGACGAGCTGCGCGAGCTGAAGATCCTCGCGGACCGGGACGAGGACGGCTACCTGCTGCAGATCTTCACCAAGCCGGTGCAGGACCGCCCGACGGTGTTCTTCGAGATCATCGAGCGGCACGGGTCGATGGGCTTCGGCAAGGGCAACTTCAAGGCGCTGTTCGAGGCGATCGAGCGGGAGCAGGAGAAGCGCGGCAACCTGTAGGTTGCGGCTTCGGCTGCGGGGGCGGCTCCGCCGGGTGCCCGGCGGGGCCGTGTCCCCTACCCGCCCTTCGCCCGTTCCCCGGGGCTCCGCCCCGGACCCCTCCTGGGGGCTCCGCCCCCAGACCCCCGCGCCTCAAACGCCGGCGGGGCTGCATGCAGCCCCGCCGGCGTTTGAGGCGCGGGTCCGGGCAGCGCCCGGGGAACGGTGGAAGGGCGGGTAGGGGACCTCGCCCCGCGCAGCGGCCCGCTACGTGCCGGCGGACGGGGACTTCGGCTTCGGCGCCGCAGGCCGCGACTTCGGCTTGGCCGCCGCAGGCTTCGGCTTCGGGGCCGCCGCCCTCGGCTTCGGGAGCTCCGGAGCCACCCACGGCGTGCGCGGCTGCATGTTCTCCGGCCCGCCCGCCGGCGGCTGCCCGATCGCCGCCAGGGCCTCCTTCGCCAGCGGCCCCCGCACCGGGGAGAACACCGGGTTCGTGCGCAGCGCCGTCTGCAGGCTCCGCCGCGCCGCCGCCTCGTCGCCCAGCCCCCGCTCGATCATCGCCCGGTGGTACGAGAACTCGGCGCTCCGCAGCCCGAGGTCGGTCGCCTTCTTCGCGTACTCCAGCGCCTCGGAGTCCTCCCCGCCCCTGTGCAGCGCCCAGCCCAGCGCGTCGGCCACCTGCACGCTCTTGTGCCGCGCCCACTCCGCCGACAGGCGGCGCACCGCCTGCGCCGGATCGCCGTGGTCCGCCTCGTACAGGCCGAGGACGACCTCCTCGTTGACCCCGTTCGCGGCGCCCGCCGCCGCCAGCGCGGCCAGCGAGCGGTACTGCACCCGCGCCTCCTCCGGCCGCTCCAGCGAGTCCAGCAGCTCGCCCAGCTCCAGCGCCAGCCTCGGCACCGGGGTGCGGCCCAGCGCCAGCCGGTAGTCCCGTACCGCCTCCCCGCCCCGGCCCAGGGCCGCCAGCGCCCTGGCCCGGCCGCCCAGCGCCTCGCCCTGCGCCGGGTCGGTGCGCAGCGCCGCCTCGTACTGGCGCAGCGCCTCCGCCGGGTCGCCGCGCTCCCACGCCAGCTCCCCGAGCCGGAACAGCACGTACGCCTTCTCCGCGGGGGCCTTCGCCTCCCCGCCCGCCGCCTCCAGCGCCACCACCGCGTCCTCGCGCCAGCCCCGGTCCCGGTACACCTGGGCCGCCCTCAGGTGCGCGGCCAGGCCCGGCCGGAGCTCCATCAGCCGGTCCATCGCCCGCTGCGCGGCCTTGTAGTCGCCGAGGCCCGTGTACGCGTCCACCAGGACCGGGTACGCCGTCCAGCGCCGCGGCGCCTGCGCCCGGACCAGCTCGCCCCACTTCCGCGCCGTCACGAAGTCCCGCCGGGCGTCGGCCAGCGCGCCCATGCCGGTCATCGCGTCGAAGTTGCCCTTCTCGGCGGGGCGGACCTCCAGCGACCGCTTGAGCGCCTTCTCCGCCTTCGGGTACCAGGCGGAATCGGCCGTCCGCCGGGCCTGTTCCAGGTACGCCGACCCGAGCACCGCCCACGAAGCGTCGTCGTCGGCGTGCGAGGCGACCCACTTCTCCCGGTCCGCCACCAGCGCCGTCAGGTCCACCGCCGCCGCCGGGGCACCCATGCCCACCGCCGACGCGGCCCGTTCGCTCGGCCCCGGCGGGCGGGCGTCGTCACCGGTACGGGCCGGGCGGATCAGCAGGGCCCCGGCGATCAGGACCACCGCCACCGCGGCCGCCACGACCGTCTTGCGTCCGGTGAAGGTCACGGGCGGCGCGGGCTGCTGGGATTGCTCGTCGAAACCGTGCATGCGCTCACTGTGCGTCAATATGAAGAGCCCGCCGAGGTGTCCGAAGCCGGTCGCCGCCGTGTTCACACCGATGGCCCCGGCTGCCACTGTGGCCACATGGATGACGATCTCATCGTGCGACTCGGCGAAGGACTCCCGCCCGGGTCGCTGCTGACCGACCCTCAGGTGACCGCCTCCTACGCCCGCGACACCGCCGGCTTCTGCGACGCCGGCACCCCCGCCGCCGTCGTCCTGCCGCGGACGGTGGAACAGGTGCGGCACGTCATGCGCACCGCCACCGCCCTACGGGTCCCCGTGGTCCCCCAGGGCGCCCGCACCGGTCTCTCGGGGGCCGCCAACGCCTCCGACGGCTGCATCGTGCTGTCCCTCGTCAGGATGGACCGGATCCTGGAGGTCTCCACCGTCGACCGGATCGCCGTCGTCGAACCGGGCGTGGTCAACGCGGTCCTCTCGCGGGCCGTCGCCGAACAGGGCCTCTTCTACCCGCCCGACCCCTCCAGCTGGGAGCAGTGCACCATCGGCGGCAACATCGCCACCGCGTCCGGCGGGCTGTGCTGCGTGAAGTACGGCGTCACCGCCGAGTACGTGCTCGGGCTGGACGTGGTGCTGGCCGACGGGCGGCTGCTGCGCACGGGCCGCCGTACCGCCAAGGGCGTCGCCGGGTACGACATGACGCGGCTGTTCGTCGGCTCCGAGGGCACCCTCGGGGTGGTGGTCGGGGCCGTCCTCGCGCTGCGGCCGGCGCCGCCCCGGCAGCTGGCGCTCGCCGCCGAGTTCCCCTCGGTCGCCGCCGCCTGTGAGGCCGTCTGCGCCGTCATGGAGGCGGGCCTGACGCCCTCGCTGCTGGAACTGATGGACCGTACGACCGTCCGCGCCGTCAACGCCCTCGGGAAGATGGGCCTGCCCGAGAGCACGGAGGCACTGCTGCTCGCCGCCTTCGACACCCCGGACGCGCCCGCCGGCCTGGAGGCCGTCGGCAGGCTGTGCGCCGCCGCCGGGGCGGCGTCCGTCGTACCCGCCGAGGACGAGGCGGAGTCGGAACTGCTGCTCCAGGCCCGCCGGATGTCCCTCACCGCCCTGGAGGCGCTCCGGCCGGCGACGATGATCGACGACGTGTGCGTACCGCGCTCGCGGCTGGCCGAGATGCTGGAGGGGACGGCCGTCGTCGCCGCGGCGCACGACCTCCTCATCGGCGTCTGCGCGCACGCCGGCGACGGCAACACCCACCCGGTGGTCTGCTTCGACCCCGCCGACGAGGACGAGACGCGGCGGGCCCGGGCGTCCTTCGACGAGATCATGGCCCTGGGGCTGTCCCTGGGCGGGACGATCACCGGGGAGCACGGGGTGGGGGTGCTGAAGAAGGAGTGGCTGGCCCGCGAACTCGGGCCGGTCGCACTGGAGATGCAGCGCGCCGTGAAGCAGGCCTTCGACCCGCTCGGGCTGCTGAACCCCGGCAAGCTCTTCTGAGGTCCGCGTCGTCCCGTCGTACGGGGTGCCGTTGGTGCCGTGGGTGCCGTTCACAGGTCGCCGTCCGCGGCCTCGTCCGAGGGCCACGGGTCGCGCAGCCACAGCTCGTCGGCGGGGGTGGGGGTGAGCAGCTCGGCCAGGGCGGCGTCCAGACCGAGCCGTTCCGCCTCCGTCCCCGGCGGGACCACGCGCAGGGTGCGCTCCAGCCAGGCCGACACCGAGCCGGCCGGGGCCTCCAGAAGGGCGTCGCCGTCGGGGGAGCTCAGTGCCATGCACAGGACGGACTGGTTGTCGATCTTCGTGGGCCAGATCCGGACGTCGCCGTGGCCGCACGGGCGGAACACCCCCTCGACGAGCAGTTCGCGGGCGAAGGTCCAGTTGACGGGGGTGCTGGAGCCGGCGTGGAAGGTGACGTGCACGGCGTAGGGGTCGTCGGTGAGGTACAGCAGCTTCGCGGGGACGGGGATGCTGCGCTCGGGGGACAGGACCAGCTTCAGCTCGAGTTCGCGCTCGATGACGGGGTGGTGCATCGCGGCCTCACTTCGGTGGGTTCGTCTGCGGACGCGGGGCGGATCTCGCCCCGCACGAGGAGAGAGCACCCTCGTGCCCGGGTATGACGCGGGTTTCCGCACCGAATGTCAGGTTGGCCGAAACCTGTCGGCTGACCGGAACCCGTCGGGTGGGGTGGGGGTGGGGCGAGGTTCGCCCGAACGTTTGGAATCTCCCGTTACCGGACCTGCCGGGCGGGGGTTCTTGGCTATGGTCCTCCCCTTGGGTCCTCCCCTGCACAAGCCTCAAGCCACGATCGGAGTTGGGGACATTGACGGCCTCCCCTGGTGACGGAGAGCACGCGGCCCGCGAGGGCTACTACCCCGACCCGTCCATCCCCGGGTACGTCCGGTACTGGAACGGCGCGTCCTGGGTCCCGGGTACGAGCCGTCCCGCCGCCGCCGTTCCCACGGCCGTCCGGGTGGAGGAGACGGGGCCGGTCTTCCTGGACGACACCTCGATGACGGAGGCCCTGCGGGACCCGGGCCCGACGCCGTGGGGCCCCGCCGGCCACGGGGACCCCGCCCCGGCCCGGCTCCGGGACTCCGCCCCGGGCCCGCAGTGGGGCGGAACCCCGGACCCCGGCCGGGGCGGCGCAGCGGAACCGGAACCGGAGCCGCGCCCGGGCGGTGGCGGGGCCGAGCCGGGCCGGGGGCCGGGCGGGTGGCAGGTCGACCCCGTCCACCAGGCCGGCTTCGGCGGGCCCCGCGACGCGCGGGTCTCCTGGGGCGACCCGGCGGAGCCCGAGCCCGGCCGGCCCGCCGGGATCTCCCTGGCCCGGCCCGCGGCCGCCGCCACCGCGCAGCGGCTCCCGGCGCAGGCCGCCGCCGAGAGCGTCGGCATCCTGTCGGCCCGCCCGCCGGCCTGGCCCGACGCCCCGGGCGCCGGCACCTCGGGCCTCACCTCCAGCTGGCCGGAGGCCACCCCGCACACCCCGCCGCAACGGCCGCAGGAGCCGCAGCACCCGCAGCCGCACCCGCAGCACCCGCAGCACCCCCAGCAGCCGGCGACGGTACGCCGGACCCCCGGGCCGGCACCGGCCCCCGACCCGGAGCACCGGACCCCGGCGGCGGGACGCGCCCCCGGGCCGGAACCCCGGGACGCCAGCGCGGTACGGGCCCACGCCCCGGAACGCCCCGCCGCCGAACGCCGCGCCCCTGAGCCCGCCCCCGCGCCCTCGGGGTCCCGCGCGGGTGCCCCCGTACCGCCGCCGGAGGCACCCGCGCGGGAGGACAGCCGGGCCGTCTTCGAGCGGATGGCGGAGCGGGCCGTGCGGCCCGCGGGGCTGGGGCGGCGGGGGGTGGCACGGCTGCTGGACTCCCTCGTGCACACCGCCGTCGCCGCGGCCGTCGCGGTGCCCGTCGTACCCAGGGTGACGGCCCATCTGGAGGCGAAGGTCGACGCCGCCCGGGCGAGCGGCCGCACCACCACCGTGTACCTGCTCGACGCCACCACCGCCGGCTACCTGGGCCTCGTACTCGGTGCCGTCCTGCTCTTCGGCGTCCTCTACGAGGCCCTGCCCACCGCCCGTTGGGGCCTCACCCCGGGCAAGAAGCTGCTCGGCGTGCGGGTGCTGGCCACCGCCACCCTGCGCCCGCCCGGCTTCGGCGCGGCCCTGGGCCGCTGGCTGGTGTACGCCTTCCTGGGGCTGCCGGGCAGCCTGTGGTGCCTGGTGGACCGCCCCCGCAGGCGGGCCTGGCACGACCGCGCCGCCGGGACGTTCGTGACCCGCTGAGGGGGCGGCCGCCGCCGCCGCGACGGGCCCGTGCCCCGGACGGACGCGGCCGCGTTGCGGGGCGCGCGGAGCCGGGTTCGACTCGGGCCATGAGCACCGACCAGCCGCCGCCGGGCCAGCCCCCCGAGGACGACCCGTTCCTCAAGAAGCCCCACGATCCGACGCCCCCGTCGGGCGGTTCGCCGTACGGCTCGCCGCCCCCGCCCCCCGGTGGCGGCGGCTACCCCCCGCCCCCGCCCCCCGGCGGCTACCCCCCGCCCCCGTACGGCGGCGGGCCCGGAGACCCGTACGGCGGTGGTGGCGGCCACGGCATGCCCGATCCGCTCGCCGGGATGCCCCCGCTCGCGGACTTCGGCAAGCGGCTCGCCGCGCGCGTGATCGACCTGCTGATCGTCGGCGTACCGCTGTTCCTCATCCAACTGCCCTTCGGGTCCCGGCGGTACGTCGTGGACACGGACAAGGGTGAGGACGTCACCGAGGTCATCACGAAGTCGTACGGCGGCACGGGCCTGGTGTGGACGCTGATCACGATCGTCGCGTACGTCGGCTACGACTGGTGGTTCACGCACAAGAACGGGCGGACCGTCGGCAAGAGGGCCATGGGCCTGCGCGTCGCCATGCTCAACGACGGCAGCGTGCCGCCCTCCGGCGCCGCGCTCGGCCGCGGCGTCGTGCTCTGGGTGCCGGCGCTGGTGTGCTGCTTCTGCCTGTGGCCGCTCGCGCTGATCGTGTCGATGCTCGTCGACAAGCCGTACCGGCAGGGGCTCCACGACAAGGTGGCCAAGACGGTGGTGGTCACCGCGACCTGAGCCGGATCCCTTCGTACGAGGGCACGCGCGGGCGGCCGACCCCGGTGGGGGCGGCCGCCCGCGCCGGTGTCCGGTCAGTGGTGGACGGGGTGGTCCGCCGAGGCGGTCCGGGGCTCGGGCACCCGGGAGGCACCCGCTCCCGCCGCCGCCCCGTCCCGCGCGGCGGAACCCCCGCCGGAACCCCCGCCGGAACCCGCCCCGGCCGCCCCGGTGGCGGATGCCTGCGCCCCGCCGCGCCGCGCCGCGTGCCGGCCCCGGCGCCGCGGGAGCGGCACGGTGAGCGCGACCAGCAGGCCGAGGGCGAGCGCGGCGGCGGAGATGACCGCGACCCCGATCCCGGTGCTCGTCTGCGAGAGCAGCAGCATGGCGATCGTCGACACGACGACGGTGGCGGAGCCGTAGGCGAGCTGTGCGGCAGTCGGACGCGGCATGGCGTTTTCCGTCCTCAAGGCGTGGAGGGTGGGAGTCGCATCGACAGATCGCGCACGCGTCAAGTGACTCCCGTGAGGGATGCCCGGACGGAGCGGCAAGTAAGCGTGACCTTACCCACGGTGCCGGTGCACGGAGGGGCGCACGGCGTCGCACGGTGTCGCACGACCGGCCGCGCGACCGGCCGCGGGACCCGGCAAGCGGAGGCCTTCGCCCCGGATGAGCCCGTATGGCGACGGAACGTCCGAATAGCGGAACTCGCTGACCGCATAGTGCAGTTGTAAGGAAGAAGTCAAGGTCTGTCTTTTCTTTAGACTCTCCGGTCAAATGTCGTCACTTGAGACGCGCGCCGCGCGGAACCCCCCACTCCTACGGAGATGTTCCGACCTACGTCGCGGCCGCGGGAGGGGAACGACATCAAGTGACCGGTAACTCCACCAGGCGTCGCGCGCTGCGCGCCGCCGCCGTCGGCGTGACCCTGGCCGCCACCGCGGCCTCGGGCGCCTTCATCACCACGGCCCAGGCCGACAGCAGCTGGGGCGGCGCTCCGGCCGCCGACAAGCAGGACCCGAGCTCCCCCGCGAAGGAGCAGGTCCAGCACAACCTCGAGACCCCGTTCAGCAAGCAGAACGCGCAGGCGCGTGAAGCGGCCCTTGACCAGGTGCTGGCGGGCAAGAAGAACGTCGAGCAGCGCGGGGCCTCGAAGGTCGTCAAGCTCGACGACAAGAAGTACGTCGAGCTGGGCCGCGAGAAGACCGACAAGATCTTCACGATCCTCGTCGAGTTCGGCGACCAGGTCGACAACACGACCATGTTCGACCCGGACGGCCCGACCGGCCCGAAGCCGCCGGAGCCGAAGTACGGCGGCACGCCCGGCCCGCTGCACAACACGATCGCGCAGCCCGACCGCGCGTCGAACAACAGCACCGCCTGGCGCAAGGACTTCAGCCGCGACTACTTCCAGGACCTGTACTTCGGTACGGGCCAGGGCAAGGACTCGCTGAAGACCTACTACGAGAAGACCTCCTCGGGCCGCTACTCGGTCGAGGGCGAGGTCGCCGACTGGGTCAAGGTCCCGTACAACGAGGGCCGTTACGGCTCGAACTACTGCGGCCAGACCAACTGCTCCAACGTGTGGGACACCGTCCGCGACGGCGTCACCGCGTGGACGGAGGCCCAGAAGAAGGCCGGCAAGACCGACGAGCAGATCAAGGCCCAGCTGGCGCAGTACGACCAGTGGGACCGCAACGACTTCGACGGCGACGGCAACTTCAACGAGCCCGACGGCTACATCGACCACTTCCAGATCGTCCACGCGGGCGAGGACGAGTCGGCCGGCGGCGGCGTGCAGGGCAAGACGGCGCTGTGGGCGCACCGCTGGTACGCGTACGGCACCGACGTCGGCAAGACCGGCCCGGCGAACAACAAGGCCGGCGGTACCCAGATCGGCAACACCGGCATCTGGGTCGGCGACTACACGATGCAGCCGGAGAACGGCGGCCTCGGCGTCTTCGCGCACGAGTACGGCCACGACCTCGGTCTGCCGGACCTCTACGACACCTCCGGTGGCGGCGAGAACTCGGTCGGCTTCTGGTCCCTGATGTCGGCCGGCTCCTGGCTCGGCAACGGCAAGGACTCCATAGGCGACCTCCCGGGCGACATGACCGCCTGGGACAAGCTGCAGCTGGGCTGGCTGAACTACGACCAGGCCAAGGCCGCGACGAAGTCCACCCACAAGCTGGGTGTGTCGGAGTACAACACCAAGGACAAGCAGGCGCTGGTCGTCGAGCTGCCCAAGAAGCAGGTCAAGACCGACATCGTCGCTCCCGCCGAGGGCTCCTCGCAGTGGTGGAGCCAGATGGGTGACGACCTCAAGAACACCCTGACCCGCTCGGTCGACCTGACCGGCAAGAAGTCCGCCGCCCTCTCCCTCAAGGGCTGGTGGGACATCGAGGCCGACTACGACTTCCTCTACACCGAGGTGTCCACGGACGGCGGCGCCACCTGGCACGCGCTGGCCGGCACCGCCGACGGCGCGGCCATCCCGGCCGACGCCTCCGGCAGCCCGTCGCTGACCGGCACCTCCGGCGCCTGGAAGTCGCTGAACTTCCCGCTGGACGCCTACGCGGGCAAGAAGGTCGACCTCCGCTTCCGCTACCAGACGGACGGCGGCGCGGGCGGCAAGGGCTTCACGGCCGACGCCGTCACCCTGACCGCGGACGGCGCCACGCTGTTCACCGACGGCGCCGAGAACGGCGACAACGGCTGGACCGGCAAGGGCTTCGAGCGCATCGGCGCGGGCTTCACCAAGGAGTACCCGCAGTACTACATCGCCGAGAACCGCCGCTACGTCTCCTACGACCGCACCCTCAAGGCCGGCCCGTACAACTTCGGCTGGGCCAACACCAAGCCGAACTGGGTCGAGCACTACCCGTACCAGGACGGCCTGCTGATCTGGCTGTGGGACAAGTCCCAGAAGGACAACAACACGAGCCAGCACCCGGGCTCGGGTCTGATCCTGCCGATCGACGCCAACGCCAAGCCGATGAAGTGGTCGGACGGCACCCTGCTGCGCAACAAGATCCAGCCGTACGACGCCACGTTCAGCGCGTACTCGACGGACGCGTTCACCCTGCACAACAAGGGCGAGTCGCTCTTCGTCAAGCCGAAGCCCGCGAACCTGGTCTTCGACGACCACAAGGGCAAGTACTACTACGACGAGAACCCGACCGGTTCGGTGAAGGTCGCTGACACCAACACCAAGATCAAGATCGCGAAGGAGACCTACGACGGCCTCCAGATGACGATCGAGGTCGGCCCCGCCGCCAAGTAATTCGGTAAAGCCGCAGGTCAAAACATGATCGGCCGTCGCCCTCTAGCGGGCGGCGGCCGATCGCGTTTAGATGCGGGGACGACTGTTCTTATTGACGGGGGAGCTGAGGATCATGCCCGGTGGAGGTTTCGTCAGACTGCCAGGCGGCAGCGTGGTGGTCGCGCTCACGCTGCCGAGGCCGTCCGGCGACGGCGGCGACGTACGCGTGCTGGTGCACGCCGTGAACCGGGCCCGCGCCCTGACCAGGCTGCGGAACCTCGGGATGCGGGCCGTGTACCTGAGGGGCAACGCCCAGCCCCCCACCCCGGACGAGGTCACCGCCGTCCTGCACCACCCCGACGGCCTCCTGTGGCGCGGCGCCCCCGACCCGGGCCACGAACTCTGGCACCCCATCCGCGCCCTCCTGGGCGGCTGAGGGGGCTCAGCCGCCCACCAGGGTCACGCCGGCCGTGCGGAGTTCCTCCAGGGCCTTCTCGGTGGTGTGGGGGGCCACGGCGGCCGTCAGGTCCAGCAGGACGCGGGTGGTGAAGCCGGCGCGGGCGGCGTCGAGCGCGGTGGCCTTCACGCAGTGGTCGGTGGCGATGCCGACCACGTCGACCTCGCTCACGTCCCGGTCGCGCAGCCACTCGGCCAGGCCCCGGCCGTTCTCGTCGGTGCCCTCGAAACCGCTGTACGCGGCCTCGTAGGCGCCCTTGTCGAAGACGGCGGCGACGGCCCCGGAGGCGACGGCGGGGGCGAAGTTCGGGTGGAAGCCGACGCCCTCGGTCCCGGCGACGCAGTGCACCGGCCAGGACGTCTCGTAGTCCGGCTCGGCCGGGGGCCGCGCGAAGTGGGACCCCGGGTCGACGTGGTGGTCCCGGGTGGCCACGACGTGCCGGTAGCCGGGGGTGCTCTGCCCGATCAGCTCCGTGATCGCGGCGGCGACGTCCGCGCCGCCGGTGACCGCGAGGCTGCCGCCTTCGCAGAAGTCGTTCTGTACGTCGACGACGATCAGTGCGCGGTGCATGTCGCGTGTCCTTCGGGTCGGTGTGTGTGGTCGTGCGGTGCGGCGCGGCGGGCCCCGCGGGTCCTCTTCCCCTGCCCCGCCCCTCCCCGAACCTGTGATCACGGGCCCTGGGCCGGGCCCCCGCCGGCGGCGCGCTAAGAAGGCGTCTCGGTCGGGATCACGGCCTCGCCGCGCGACAGCTGCGTCGCCGAGAGCGGGAGCCCGGCCCTGGCCGCCCGGTGGCGGTCGCGCGCGGCCTCCAGCGGCTCGCGGGCCACCACCTCGCCCGCCTTCACCAGCTGCACCAGCAGCTGCGAGCCGGCCAGCGCGGCCGGCACCGGCCCGGTGCCGACTACCTCGGCCTCCGCGACCCCCGCGGAGTCGCGCCGGCGCGCCGCCCACTTGCGGCCGCCGACGGACGTCTTGCCGCCCGAGGACTTCTTCGCCACCGGCACCAGCGGTGCCTTCGGGTCCGCCGAGGCGGCCCGCGCGACCAGCTTGTAGACCATCGAGCACGTCGGGTGCCCGCTGCCGGTCACCAGCTGGGTGCCCACCCCGTACGCGTCCACCGGCGCCGCCGCCAGCGAGGCGATGGCGTACTCGTCCAGGTCGGAGGTGACCACGATCCGGGTGCGCGTCGCGCCCAGCTCGTCCAGCTGCTGCCGCACCCGGTGCGCGACGAGCAGCAGGTCGCCGGAGTCGATGCGTACGGCGCCCAGGTCCGTCCCGGCGACCTCGACGGCCGTCCGTACGGCCTCGGCGACGTCGTACGTGTCCACCAGCAGGGTGGTCCCGCTGCCCAGCGAGGCGACCTGCGCGGTGAAGGCGTCCCGCTCGCTGTCGTGGACGAGGGTGAAGGCGTGCGCGCTGGTCCCGACCGTCGGGATCCCGTACCGGAAGCCCGCCGCCAGGTCGGAGGTGGAGGTGAAGCCGCCGACGTACGCGGCCCGCGAGGCCGCGACCGCCGCCAGTTCGTGGGTGCGGCGCGCGCCCATCTCGATCAGCGGGCGCTCGCCGGCCGCCGAGGCCATCCGGGAGGCGGCCGCGGCGATGGCGGAGTCGTGGTTGAGGATCGAGAGGACGACCGTCTCCAGCAGGACGCACTCGGCGAAGCTGCCCTCGACCCGCAGGACGGGCGAGCCGGGGAAATAGACCTCCCCCTCCGGGTATCCCCAGATGTCACCCGAGAAGCGGTACGACGCCAGCCAGTCCAGGGTCCGCATGTCGACGACGGCCCGCTCCCGCAGGAACTCCAGTACCGCGCCGTCGAAGCGGAAGTTCTCCACGGCGTCCAGGACGCGCCCGGTACCGGCCACCACCCCGTAGCGCCGCCCCTCGGGCAGCCGCCGGGTGAAGACCTCGAAGACCGAGCGGCGTTCGGCGGTGCCGTTCGCCAGGGCGGCCTGCAGCATCGTCAGCTCGTAGTGATCCGTGAAGAGCGCTGTCGACGGCACGTCCACCGGCAGGCCCAGGTCCGCAGGGTTCATGCCACGGATGCTAGCGCACATCTCGTCAAAGTGACGAGATGTGGGGGCCCGTTTGTGCGACCGGCCCGTCACAGTGGCAGCATGGGACAAGTGAGTGTTGCTCCTATTGAGATCGAACGCACCGAATCGGCCGAGGAGACCTTCGCGGTCCCCGAACCGGACGTCCCGTGGGTGACCCTGGTGCACAACGACCCGGTCAACCTCATGAGCTACGTGACGTACGTGTTCCAGGCGTACTTCGGATACCCCAAGGACAAGGCGACCAGGCTGATGCTCGACGTCCACAACAAGGGCAGGGCGGTCGTCTCCAGCGGCACCCGCGAGGAGATGGAGCGCGACGTGCAGGCCATGCACGGCTACGGGCTCTGGGCGACCCTCTCGCAGGACCGCAACTGATGGGCGGCGTGTTCGAGCCGCTGGAGGGCGGCGGGGCCGCGGTGGCCCTGGACGAGATCGAGATCTCCATCCTGCGCTCGCTGGCCGTGCAGCTGCTGGAGCTTATCGGCCCCGGCGAGCCGGAGCCCGCCGCGGACGCCGACCCGCTGGCCGTGCTCTTCGCCTCCGACGGCCCCACCGAGCCCCCGGCCGACCCGGCGCTCGCCCGGCTCTTCCCGGACGCCTACGGGGGCCCCGACGGCCCCGGCGGCGGGGAGGACCCCGAGGAGCTGCGGGCCCGCTCGGCGGAGTTCCGCCGCTTCACCGAGAACGACCTGCGCTCCCGCAAGCGGGAGGACGCGCTGGCCGTCGTACGCAGTCTCGACTCCCTCACCCCGGCCGGCGAGGACGCGGCGGTGCTGGAGCTGACCGGCGAGCTGCCGCTGCGCTGGCTCGGCGCGCTCAACGACCTGCGGCTGACCATCGCGGCCCGGCTCGACATCACCGAGGACGACGAGAGCGCGGTGCTGTTCCGGCTCCCGGACGACGACCCGCGCAAGCCGATGGTGATGGCGTACCTCTGGCTCGGCGGCCTCCAGGAGACCCTCATCGAGACCCTCTGAGGCGGGCGGGGCGGGCCCGTCCGCCCCACGAACGTCACGTCCCCGTGTGTGTTCGCTCAGCGGACGCTCAAATCCGGATAACGATCAGATCACCGTCATGCGGTGGTCTGATCCTTTTGTGGCGCCGTGTCCTGATATCGCCGTGCCCTGTGCCGCTTTTGCGCCCTTCTCCCGCCCGCGACCACGTGATAGATCTTCACGACCGCCGACGGGACGCCACCCATGTCCCCCGGCCCGCTGGAACCGGCTGACCGCCGGCGTGCAACTCCATCCGTATCCGGGGGGATCGAGGTACCCGATCCGCAGCCGTTCGAGGCGCGGGTCGGCGTGGAGAAAGGCGCACCAAGACATGACCTCTGTGCAGGTCGAGCAGAACGACAGGACGCCCGGCGAGGGCGGTCAGGGCGAAGGCGACGGGGAGGGTTACCACCGGGCGCTCGGAGCCCGCCAGATCCAGATGATCGCGATCGGCGGAGCCATCGGCACCGGCCTCTTCCTGGGCGCCGGCAAGGCGATCTCCAAGGCCGGACCCAGCCTGATCCTGGCCTACGCCATCGCCGGACTGGTCATCTTCTTCATCATGCGGGCCCTGGGCGAACTGCTCATGTACCGGCCCGTCTCCGGTTCCTTCTCGGACTACGCCCGCGAGTTCCTGGGCCCGTTCTGGGGCTACGCGACCGGCTGGACCTACTGGCTGTTCTGGGTGGTCACCGGCATCACCGAGGTCACCGCCGCCGCGAAGTACATGTCGTACTGGACGAACGACAGCTTCCCGCAGTGGGCGTACGCGCTGATCTTCACCGTGATCCTCTACGCGGCCAACCTGATCTCCGTGAAGCTCTTCGGCGAGCTGGAGTTCTGGTTCTCCATGGTCAAGGTCACCGCCATCGTCGGCATGATCCTGATCTGCGCCGGCATCCTCACCGTCGGCTTCTCCGACGCGGCCGCGACCGCCTCCGTCTCCAACCTGTGGAACGACCGCGGCTTCTTCCCCAACGGCATCGGCGAGACGCTGATGACCCTGCAGATCGTGATGTTCGCCTTCCTCGCGGTCGAGCTGGTCGGCGTCACCGCCGGCGAGTCCAAGGACCCCGCGAAGACCCTGCCCAAGGCCATCAACACCGTGCCGTGGCGCATCGCCGTCTTCTACGTCGGCGCGCTCATCATGATCATGTCGGTCATCCCGTGGTCCAACTTCAAGGCCGGCGAGAGCCCCTTCGTCCTCGCCTTCGAGAAGATGGGCCTCGGCATCGGCGCCGCGATCGTCAACTTCGTCGTGCTGACCGCCGCCCTGTCCTCCTGCAACTCGGGCATGTACTCCACCGGCCGCATGCTGCGCGACCTCGCCCTCAACGGCCAGGGCCCCAAGTTCTTCACCAAGCTCACCAAGAACGGCACCCCGCTCGCCGGCACCACCTTCTCCGCCGCGCTGATGCTGGTCGGCGTCTGGATCAACTACGTCGCCCCGGGCAAGGCCTTCGACTACGTCGTCTCCTTCGCCACCATCTCCGGCATGTGGGCCTGGGTCATGATCCTGGTCTGCCAGATCCGCTACCGCGCCAAGGCCGACCGCGGCGAGCTGCCGAAGTCCGCCTTCCGCGCCCCCGGCGCCCCGTGGTCCAGCTGGTTCGCCCTGCTCTTCATCGGCATGGTCATCGTGATGATGGGCGTCGACAAGGACTCCCGCGTCTCGCTGTACTGCGCCCCGCTGTGGGGTCTGATCCTGGGCGTCTCCTACCTCGTCCTCAAGGCCCGCAACCCGCAGGGCGCCGCCTTCAACAAGGTCACCCGCTGACCGGCTGAACGCGGTTCCCGGCCGCCTGCCGCGGCCGGGAACCCGCCCCCGGGCCCTGCCCCAGGGGGATGTGTCCACCATTCGGGCCCTCCCGTACCACTCCTCGGTACGGGAGGGCCCGTCTGTTTATCCTGTGGCTCATGCTGACCCTCACCCAGGCCCTGTACGACCAGATCGTCGAGCACGCCCGCAAGGACCACCCGGACGAGGCGTGCGGCGTCGTGGCCGGCCCCGCGGGCACCGGCCGCCCCGAGCGGTTCATCCCGATGCTCAACGCGGCCCGGTCGCCCACGTTCTACGAGTTCGACTCGAAGGATCTGCTCAAGCTCTACCGCGAGCTCGACGACCGGGACGAGGAGCCGGTGATCGTCTACCACTCGCACACCGCCACCGAGGCCTACCCCTCGCGCACCGACGTCACGTACGCGAACGAGCCCGGCGCGCACTACGTCCTCGTCTCGACGGCCGACCAGGACGGCCTCGGCGAGTTCCAGTTCCGCTCCTACCGGATCGTCGACGGCGTGATCACGGAGGAAGAAGTGCAGGTCGTCGCCGCCTACTGACCAGTATGTGAGCCGACTGCGTCCACGATGCGGGATCACACTCCAAACACCGGACCGGGAATCGTTAACATGACCGCATGGTTTCCCACGACGTGAGCATCGAGACGCCCGGCAGGCTGCTGCTCGTGGCGCGGCTGCACGTCGACCTGTGCCGCCTCGCCAGCGCCATCTGTCCTGCCGTCTGAGCACCGGGGCCCCTTCCGCGCGGGGGCCGCACCAACGCGCGCCCGCACACTTCTTCGCCCCCTTCACGACACTGGAGCCCGCCATGGCCATCGAGGTCCGCATCCCGACCATCCTCCGCACCTACACCGACGGCGAGAAGGCCGTGAACGGCGAGGGCGCCACCCTCTCCGAGCTGTTCGCGGACCTGGACACCCGCCACCAGGGCATCGAGGCGCGCATCGTCGAGGACGGCAAGCTGCGCCGCTTCGTGAACGTCTACCTCAACGACGAGGACGTCCGCTTCATCGACGGCATCTCCACCGCCCTCAAGGACGGCGACAGCGTCACCATCCTCCCGGCCGTGGCCGGCGGCTCGAAGTAATGCGCTACGACTCCCCCCTCGCGGCGGTCGGCAACACCCCGCTCGTGCGCCTGCCCCGGCTGTCCCCCTCCGAGGACGTCCGGATCTGGGCCAAGCTGGAGGACCGCAACCCGACCGGCTCGATCAAGGACCGCCCCGCGCTCCACATGGTCGAGCAGGCGGAGAAGGACGGCCGCCTGTACCCCGGCTGCACCATCCTGGAGCCCACTTCCGGCAACACGGGCATCTCGCTCGCCATGGCCGCGAAGCTCAAGGGCTACCGGATCGTGTGCGTGATGCCGGAGAACACCTCGCAGGAGCGGCGCGACCTTCTCGCGATGTGGGGAGCCGAGATCATCCCGTCGCCGGCCGCGGGCGGTTCGAACACCGCCGTGCGGGTGGCGAAGGAGCTGGCCGAGCAGAACCCCTCCTGGGTGATGCTCTACCAGTACGGCAACCCGGACAACGCGGGCGCCCACTACGCCACCACCGGCCCGGAGATCCTCGCCGACCTCCCCTCCGTCACCCACTTCGTGGCGGGCCTGGGCACCACCGGCACCCTCATGGGCGTCGGCCGCTACCTCCGCGAGCACGTGCCCGGCGTGAAGATCGTCGCCGCCGAGCCGCGCTACGACGACCTCGTCTACGGCCTGCGCAACCTCGACGAGGGCTTCGTCCCCGAGCTGTACGACGCCTCGGTGCTCACCACCCGCTACTCGGTGGGCTCGGCCGACGCGGTGACCCGCACCCGTGAACTGCTCCGGCAGGAGGGCATCTTCGCGGGCGTCTCCACCGGGGCCGCGCTGCACGCGGCGATCGGCGTGGGCCGCAAGGCGGTCGCCGCCGGGGAGTCCGCCGACATCGTCTTCGTCGTGGCCGACGGCGGCTGGAAGTACCTGTCGACCGGCGTCTACACGGCGGCGACCACCGAAGAGGCCATCGAGGTCCTCCAGGGCCAGCTCTGGGCCTGAGCGTACGCACGGCACCCTCCGGAACGCCGCCGGCCCCGCGCAGCACGCGGGGCCGGCGGCGTTCCGGCGTCCGGGCCCGCGGCCGGTGCCTGCCGTTCACCCGTTCGGCCCCCTCGGGGTCGCGAGCCCCGCCCCGCGCGCGCAGGCTTGCTACGACCGGTTCCCCGCAGCAGGAAGGTGGCGACATGACCACCACCCCGGGCAGTACCTCCCCCAACGCCTGGGCCACCGGCGGTTCGGCCTTCGCCGGCGTCCTGATGACCGTCAGTGGCGTGTTCAGCGTCTTCGAGGGCATCGCCGCCCTCGCCAACGACGAGGTGTACCTGCCGGTCGGCGACTACACCTTCAAGTTCGACCTCACGGCCTGGGGCTGGATCCACCTCATCCTCGGCATCATCGTCTTCGCCGTCGGCGTCGCGATCCTCAAGGGCGCCCACTGGGGCCGGGTCGCCGGCGTCGTCCTGGCCTCGATCTCGGTGATCCTGCACTTCCTGTGGCTGCCGTACCAGCCCCTGTGGTCGCTGATCGCCATCGCCCTCGGGGTGTTCATCATCTGGGCCCTGTGCACGGACCGCGAACCAGTCCGCCACATCTGACCCGCGGCCGCCGCGGCCCGGCACCGCTCCGGCACCGCCGTGGCCCCGGCACCGGCCCTGCCCCGGCATCGCCGTGGCCCCGGCCCCGGCGCCGCTCCGGTATCGCCCCCGCCCCGCCCGCCGCACCCCGCGGCGGGCGGGGCGCGCTCACGCGCGCGGCTCCAGCAGTTCCGCGAGCACCGCCGCGTGGCTGTGGTCCGGGTCCCTGACCGCCGTCACCAGGGTCAGCGGGCCCGCCGCCGCCAGCTCCCGCAGCCGCTCCAGGCACTCCACCGCCCCGGGAGCGGCCAGCTCCGCCTCGTACCGCGCCCGGAACTCCTGCGGCGTGCCGCCCGCGTGGAACCACTTCCGCAGCTCCGCCGACGGCGTCACCGCCCGCGGCCACCGGTCCACCGCGGCCGCCTCCTTCGACAGCCCGCGCGGCCACAGCCGGTCCACGAGCACCCTCACGCCGTCCGCCCCCGGCTCGGGGGGATCGTAGACGCGCCGCAGCCGGATCACCGCGCACCGCCTCCCAGCCCCTTGGCCTCGTCCCACAACACCGGGTCCAGTGTCCCGACCGGCGTGCGGAACTCCCACAGCGACACCTCCTCGGGCCGGTCCGCCTCCAGGAAGCCGCCCCGCCCGTGCCACCCGGCCATCCCCGGCGGCACCGGGATCACCCCGGCCCGCCGGTCGTCGTACTTCCCGGTGATCCAGGCCACCCGCACCCGTTCCCGGTGCGCCCGTACGGCCAGTACCAGGCAGGTCCGGCCGTCCGCGAGCCGCCACAGCTCACCCGGCCGCACCCGCGGCGCCGGCGCCGGGCCGTGGGGCGGGGGCGCCGCCGCCCGCGCCGTGGCCCGCCGGGGGAGCAGCACCACCACCGCCACGGCGACCGCCGCCACCACGGCGGGCCACCACGACGTGTCCATATTCCGACCGTAGCCGCGCACGCCGCCCCCGGCACGGCAACGCCCGTGCCCCCCATCGCTCTGCCGGGTGACACCACAGGTGATTCCCCCCACAACGGCCCGCCGCGGAGGAGCGACCGGAGGTTTCGCGCCTTACGCTCGACCCACGCACGGCCCGCATTCCGTCCACGGACCGTCCCCGGAGGTTCACGCTCCATGAAGCTCACCGTCGTCGGCTGTTCGGGGTCCTTCCCGGCCGCGGATTCGGCATGTTCGAGCTATCTCGTCGAGGCCGACGGCTTCCGGCTGCTCCTCGACATGGGCAACGGCTCCCTCGGCGCGCTCCAGCGCCACTGCGGTCTCTACGACCTCGACGCGATCTTCCTGAGCCACCTGCACGCCGACCACTGCATCGACATGTGCGCGTACTTCGTGGCCCGCTACTACCGGCACGAGGGCGGCCGCTGCGGCACCATCCCCGTCTACGGCCCCGAGGGCACCGAGCAGCGCCTGACCACGGCGTACGAGGACGTCCCGGACGAGCGCTCGATGAGCGAGGTCTTCGACTTCCGGACCCTGAAGCCGGCCGTCTTCGAGATCGGCCCGTTCACCGTCCGCACGGAGAAGGTCTGCCACCCCGTCGAGTCGTACGGCATCCGCGTCGAGCACGGCGGCCGCGTGCTGGCGTACTCGGGCGACACCGGGGTCTGCCCCGAGTTGGGGATGCTGGCCCAGGGCGCGGACCTGTTCCTGTGCGAGGCCTCCTTCACGCACGGCAAGGAGGACATCCCGGACCTCCACCTCAACGGCCGCGAGGCCGGCGAGTACGCCCGCGACGGCCGCGTGGGCCGGCTTGTGCTGACGCACATCCCGCCGTGGACGGACGCCGCGCGGAACCTGGCGGACGCCCGCGCGGTCTTCGACGGCCGCGTCGACCTGGCGCACGCGGGCGCCGTCTACGAGGTCTGAGGCCCGGCACCCCGCCGGCCCGCCGGCAACGACGGAGCCCCCGCCCTCCCTTCCGGGAGAGCGGGGGCTCCGTCGCGTAGTTGCCGCCTACGAAACTGCGGGGCCGCGGGGTCCGCGGGGCCCGGGCCTTACTTGGCCTCGGCCTTCGCCATCTCGGCGAGCTCCTCGTCGGACTCGCGGCCCGGCGTGGGGAGGTTGAACTTGGTGATCGCGAAGCGGAAGAGCACGTAGTAGATCACGCCGAACACCAGGCCGACCGGGATGATCATCCAGGGCTGCGTGGACTTGCTCCAGCCGAGGCCGAGGTCGATCAGGCCCGCGGAGAAGGTGAAGCCCGCGTGGGTGCCCAGCGCCCAGGTGACGGCCATCGAGACGGCGGTCAGGACGGCGTGGATCGCGTAGAGCAGCGGTGCGATGAACATGAACGAGAACTCGATCGGCTCGGTCACACCGGTGACGAACGAGGTCAGGGCGAGGGAGACCATCATGCCCGTGACGACCTTGCGGCGCTCGGGGCGGGCGCAGTGGGCGATGGCCAGGGCGGCGGCCGGCAGGCCGAACATCATGATGGGGAAGAAGCCGGTCATGAAGAGGCCGGCGTCGGGGTCACCGGCGAAGAAGCGGTTCAGGTCGCCGTGGACGACCTCGCCCGCGGCGTTGGTGAAGTCACCGATCTGGAACCAGGCGACGGTGTTGACGAACTGGTGCATGCCGATCGGGATCAGACCGCGGTTGATGAGGCCGAAGAGGCCCGCGCCGCCGGCGCCCAGGCTGGTCATCCACTCGCCGAAGTTGGAGATGACCTCGCCGACGGGCTCCCAGACCAGGCCGAAGAAGACGCCGGCGAGGACGCCGACGAAGGCCATGATGATCGGGACCAGGCGGCGGCCGTTGAAGAAGCCGAGCCAGTCCACCAGCTTGGTGCGGTGGAAGCGCTGCCACAGGACCGCGGCCAGCAGACCCATGATGATGCCGCCGAGGACGCCGGGGTTGTTGTACGTCGCGGCGACGTCCACACCCTTGTTCTCGGTGGTGTTGACGACGGCCTCGGTCACCGGGAACGCGGTGAGGACGTTCTTGTAGACCAGGAAGCCGACGAGTGCCGCCAGGGCGGTGGAGCCGTCCGCCTTCTTGGCGAAGCCGATGGCGACACCGATGCAGAAGAGCAGGGGGAGGTTGGCGAAGACGGCGTCACCGGCGGTGGCGAACACCGAGGCGACCTTGCCCCAGCCGAGGCCGTCCTTGCCGAACACGTCCGGCTGGCCGAGGCGCAGCAGGATGCCGGCGGCGGGCAGGACCGCGATCGGCAGCTGAAGGCTGCGGCCGACCTTCTGGAGGCCCTGCATCAGGCCGGAGCCCCGCTTCTTGGCGGGCGCGGCGGTAGCCGTACTCATCAACTTCCTCCATGGGGGCAAGGCGCCGCCCGGGCATCACTGAAGGGGGAGGCGACGTCTTCGAAAGGGGGTACGCGCGGCGCTGCTGCAGGCCCGCGTGGTCTACACCAATGCGTGGTGTAGACCAGTTGTAGCACGGTCGGGGTTAGATAAGGAACCTTCAATTACCCCCGGTCCGCGATCCGGCCCCGCCCGCCGCCCCGCCCCGCCCGCCCACGGACTTCCGGACATGCCGCAGGCCCCCGGATTCAGGGATCCGGAGGCCTGTCGAGCGGGTCGAAGGACCCGAAAACGGACGCCCGCCCGCCCGTATAACGGCTTGGCTACGCCTTGGTGTTCTCCGCCTCCATCGCCGCGATCTCCTCGTCCGACTCCCGCCCCGGCGTCGGGATGTTCCACCGCGTGATCGCGAAGCGGAACACCGCGTAGTAGACCACCGCGAAACCCAGCCCGATCGGGATGATCATCCACGGCTTCGTCGCCAGCCCCCAGTTGATGACGTAGTCGATCAGACCGGCCGAGAAGCTGAACCCGTCGTGCACCCCCAGCGCCCACGTCACCGCCATCGACACCCCCGTAAGCACCGCGTGCACCACGTACAGCGCCGGCGCCACGAACAGGAACGAGTACTCCAACGGCTCCGTGATCCCCGTGACGAACGAGGTCAGCCCGACCGACAGCATCAGCCCGCCCACCTCCTTGCGCCGCTGCGGCTTCGCGCAGTGCGTGATCGCCAGCGCCGCCGCCGGCAGGGCGAACATCATGATCGGGAAGAAGCCCGACAGGAACAGACCCGCGTTCGGGTCGCCCGCCAGGAACATGTTGATGTCACCGTGCACCGTCACCCCGTCCGGCTTCGTGTAACTGCCGAACTGGAACCACACCGGCACGTTCAGGAACTGGTGCAGACCGATCACCAGCAGCGCCCGGTTCGCCACCCCGAAGATGCCCGCACCCCAGGCGCCCAGCCCCACCAGCCAGTCCGAGAAGCTCTCCAGCGCGTCACCCACCGGCGGCCAGATCCACAGGCACAGCACCGCGAAACCGATCGCCACGAACGACATGATGATCGGCACCAGCCGCCGCCCGTTGAAGAAGCCCAGCCAGTCCACCAGCCTCACCCGGTGGTACCGCTGCCAGAACCACGCCGCCAGCAGCCCCATCACGATCCCGCCGAACACCCCCGGGTTCTGGTACGCGTACCCCGCGAACGTGTCGGTCGGCGTCAGACAGCCGCCCCCCACGTCCTTCGTCCCCGCCGGGCACGGCTTCGGGAACGCGTGCAGCACCCCCCGGTAGACCAGGAACCCCGCCACCGCCGCCAGCGCCGTCGACCCGTCCGCCTTCTTCGCCATGCCGATCGCGACACCCACGCAGAACAGCAGCGGCAGCCCCAGGTCCGCGTCCAGCAGCGCCCCGCCCGCCCCCGCCATCACCCTCGCGACGGCCGACCAGTCCAGACCCTCCACGCCGAACACGTCCGGCTGCCCCAGCCGGTTCAGGATGCCCGCCGCCGGCAGCACCGCGATCGGCAGCTGCAGACTCCGCCCCATCTTCTGCAACCCCTGGAACAGGCCGTTCCACCACTGCCTGCGCGGCACCTCCGCTGCGCTGCTCGCGCTCATCCGCTTCCTCCCTGACCCGGCCCGTTTTGGCGGTCGCAGTACGTGCGGCACACTGGTGTAGACCAGTTGCGGGCAGGCTGCTGCTGATCGTCATCCTTCGACAGGCGTCCGGCTCGCGCTCGCGCAGATAGGCCAACCGTGAGCAACGTGAGCTAACGTGACGAAGAGGACGCAGCGGGTAGCCGGCCGGCCGCGGCCGCCAGGACTCGTCCTTCGAAACACTCAGGGAGAAACACATGGCCACCAAGGCTGAGAAGATCGTCGCCGGGCTCGGCGGCATCGACAACATCGAAGAGGTCGAGGGCTGCATCACCCGCCTGCGCACCGAGGTCGCCGACCCCTCCCTCGTCGACGAAGCCGCCCTCAAGGCCGCCGGCGCCCACGGCGTCGTCAAGATGGGCACCGCCATCCAGGTCGTCATCGGCACCGACGCCGACCCGATCGCCGGCGAGATCGAAGACATGATGTGAGCTGAGCCCCCGGCTCGGCACACACCACCAGAGGCAGTACGCGGACCCCGTCCCGGCCACACCGGACGGGGTCCACGCGTACCCCCGCACCGACTAGGCTCACAGCCATGTCTCGCATCGACGGCCGCACGCCCGAACAGCTCCGCCCGGTCACCATCGAACGCGGATGGAGCAAGCACGCCGAGGGCTCCGTCCTCATCTCCTTCGGAGACACCAAGGTCTTCTGCACCGCCTCCTTCACCGAAGGCGTCCCGCGCTGGCGCAAGGGCAGCGGCGAAGGCTGGGTCACCTCCGAGTACTCGATGCTGCCCCGCTCCACCAACACCCGCGGCGACCGCGAATCCGTCCGCGGCAAGATCGGCGGCCGCACCCACGAGATCTCCCGCCTCATCGGCCGCTCGCTGCGCGCCGTCATCGACTACAAGGCCCTCGGCGAGAACACCATCGTCCTGGACTGCGACGTCCTCCAGGCCGACGGCGGCACCCGCACCGCCGCCATCACCGGCGCCTACGTCGCCCTCGCCGACGCCATCGCCTGGGGCCAGGGCAAGAAGCTCATCAAGGCCGGCCGCAAGCCGCTGACCGGCACCGTCGCCGCCGTCTCCGTCGGCATCGTCGACGGCGTCCCCCTCCTCGACCTCTGCTACGAGGAGGACGTCCGCGCCGAGACCGACATGAACGTCGTCTGCACCGGCGACGGCCGCTTCGTCGAGGTCCAGGGCACCGCCGAGGGCGAGCCCTTCGACCGCAAGGAACTCAACGCCCTCCTCGACCTCGCCGCCGGCGGCTGCGCCGACCTGGAGGCCCTCCAGCTCGGCGCCCTGAACCTCCAGGCCCTCTAGCCCCCGGGCAACCGCCCGAGGCGGACGAGCGTCTCACCAGGTACGGGCGCCCGGTCTCACGACCGTGCGCCCGTCCACGCATCCAGCCCGTCCCGGGGGGACCGATCCATGAAGCAGAGCAAGCCGAAACTCCGCATAGCCGCCGTCGCCCTGGCCGCGGCCCTCACCGTCCCGGCACTCACCGCCTGCGACGCCATCTCCACCGCCATGGACTGCGCCAACACCGCCGTCGCCATCGCGGACAGCGTGAACGACCTCCAGCAGGCCGTCTCCAACGCGGGCAACAGCATCCAGGACACCCAGAACGCGCTCGACCAGATCGACACCAACCTCAAGAAGATCAAGGACACGACGGGCAACGCCGACCTCGGCAAGGCCGTCGACTCCATGAGCACGGCCGTCAAGAACGTCCGCACCGCCGTCAACAACGGCGACACCACCCCCGACGTCAAGCCGATCGCCGACGCCGCCGCGGAGATCTCCAAGGTCTGCACCCCGGGATAATGGGGACCATGACCCGCCTGATCCTCGCGACCCGCAACGCGGGCAAAGTCACCGAGCTCCGCGCCATCCTGTCCGCCGCCGGCCTGCCGCACGAGCTGGTCGGCGCGGACGCGTACCCCGAGATCCCGGACGTCAAGGAAACCGGCGTCACCTTCGCCGAGAACGCCCTCCTCAAGGCCCACGCCCTCGCCCGCGCCACCGGCCACCCCGCCATCGCGGACGACTCCGGCCTCTGCGTGGACGTCCTCAACGGCGCCCCCGGCATCTTCTCCGCCCGCTGGGCCGGCGCCCACGGCGACGACCGCGCCAACCTGGACCTCCTGCTGGCCCAGCTGCGCGACATCTCCGACGAACACCGCGGCGCCCACTTCTTCTGCGCGGCCGCCCTCGCCCTGCCGGACGGCACCGAACGCGTCGTCGAGGGCCGCCTCCTGGGCACCCTGCGCCACACCCCGGTGGGCGGCGGCGGCTTCGGCTACGACCCGATCCTCCAGCCCCTGGGCGACACCCGCACCTGCGCGGAACTGACGGCGGACGAGAAGAACGCCATCTCCCACCGCGGCCAGGCCTTCCGCGGCCTGATCCCGGTGCTCCGGGAGCTGCTGGGCTGACGGCGGCAAACAAACGGCCTGCGAATCATTCCTTTGATTCGCAGGCCGCTCTCGTGCGGCGGAAGGGATTCGAACCCTCAAGCCCTTTCACAGGCCACAGATCCTAAGTCTGCTGCGTCGCCTCTGCGCCACCGCCGCTAGCCGCCTGCCATGATAGCGGCAGGCGGCTGCGCGGGTCAGGCAAGATCAACCGATCTTCGTGCGACTACCTCCCCTGCACCAGGTGCTGGTGATCGCATGGCAGTTGGGGCACAGCAGTCGCAGGTTCTCGCGACGGTCGTCGCTCCAGTCGCCGTTGATGTGGTCGACTTCCAAGGTCATCGGACGGCCATGCCACTGAGGGGGTGAGCCGCACCGGTCACACGTTTCCCGAACGCCCACCTCTCTGAGGGCGCGACGCAGGAGCTCGCTTCCGGTCCGGCGTCGCCCGTCATGGCGAACCAGGATCTCCTCGGCGGTCTTGGCCGGCGTCGTTCCCCTCTTCCCCCGCTGATGGGCCTGCCCCACGAAATGGGAGGTGTCGACCGCGTCGGCGGCGATCCACTCGCGCAGGCAGGCGCGTTGACGGCTGTTGTCGGGTCGCCCCAGGCGCCGGAGCGCCTCGGCCATGCCGGCGGATTGGGCGACTGCGACGGCGAGTTCTTCCTCCGAAGGCCGAGGGCGGCGCCCGGTCTACTCGAAGTGCGAGATGTCGATGCCGTAGTGGGCGAACCTCCGCTGGAGGTAGCGTTTGAGCTGTTCGTAGGGCGTCGTGCCGAGGTGGGCGACGACTTCGTCGAGATTGCGACACTGTGCGGCGGCCTCGGCCAGCACTTCACGGGTGTAGGCGCGCCTGGTGCTCACCGACGCCGCCCCTTGCCGCGACCTCGATAGGTGTCCGTCGTGGAGTGGCAGTTGGGACACAGCAGGCGGAGATTGCCGACGCGGTTGTCCCGCCAGTTGCCGTTGATGTGGTCGACTTCCAGTGGCAGCGGCTCGCCCAGCCAAAGCGTGCCGATTCCGCATTGGGTGCAGAGATCTTCGACGCCCAGCTCTCGGAGCGCGCGGCGGAGCATGGAGTTCGGGGTGCGCCGGGGATGTGGGCCGCGGTCCTCGCGCAGGATTTCGGCCGGTGCGCGCCGTCGGCGGTTGTCGCGCATCGCGTCGGTTCGCGACGGGCCGGTGAAGTGGGAAGTGTCGATGCCCAGTGCGCGGACGCGGCGGCTGATGTGGGTGTGGTTCCCGCCCACTGCATCCAGCCCCAGGAGCCGCAGTACCTCGTACATGTTCTTGGAGGCACCCACGGCCTCCTCCAGGAGCGCCCGGGTCCACCGGTGCCCCTCGCGCTCGAAGTGGGCGACGTCCACCCCGAGCCGGCTCATGCGCTCGCGTATGTACGTGCGCGAGCCGCTCTGGGGGTCCACCCCCAGTCTCTCCAGCGCCTCCGTCAGCGTGCGCGACGCGCTCGCCGCCTCCGCCAGTCGCTCCCGCGTGTACGGGCTCACTGCCATCGCCGTTCTCCGTTCCGGCCGAGTGCTCCGGCCTCGCACGGGCTAACCGATCAGCATCACGGGAGGTTACGTGCGATAAACGGAAAGTCCCGCACCACTTGTGGTGCGGGACTTCGCGGGGGAGGGGCCGGACGGGGTCAGATGCCCAGGTCCTTGATGATCTTCGCAACGTGGCCGGTGGCCTTGACGTTGTAGAAGGCGTGCTCGACCTTGCCCTCCTCGTCCACGACCACCGTGGAGCGGATGACCCCGGTGACCGTCTTGCCGTACAGCTTCTTCTCGCCGAACGCGCCGTACGCCGCCAGGGTCTCCTTCTCCGGGTCCCCGACCAGGGTGACCTTCAGGTGCTCCTGCTCGCGGAACTTCGCGAGCTTCTCCGGCTTGTCCGGGGAGACGCCGATGACGTCGTAGCCGGCCGTGGCCAGGACGTCCAGGTTGTCCGTGAAGTCGCAGGCCTGCTTGGTGCAGCCCGGCGTCAGGGCCGCCGGGTAGAAGTACACGATCACCTTGCGGCCCTTGTGGTCGGCCAGCGAGACCTCGTTGCCGTCCGCGTCGGGCAGGGTGAAGGCGGGGGCGATGTCGCCCGGCTGGAGTCGCTCGCTCATGTCAGTGCTCTCCTCGGGAGGGGATCCGTACGGCATGAGCCTAAGCTGACTTAGCTGACAGACTGTCCATGACGGATCAAGCCCACAGACGACGAAACGACGACGGAGGCAGCGCGGTGCCGGAAGCCAGGACCCCCGCACAGATCGAGGCGGACATCGTCCGCCGCCGCGAGCAGCTCGCCGAGACGCTCGACGAGATCGGCGTGCGCATGCACCCGCAGACGATCATCGGGGACGCGAAGGCCCGGGTCGCCTCGGCGGTGGACCACACCGTCGGCCGCGCCTTCGTCGCCGTGAACCGGCTCGTCACCGACGTCAAGGACGGCCTGCGCCACGAGGACGGCGCCCCGCGCCTCGAGCGGATCGTGCCGGTCGCGCTCTTCGCGGCCGGCGTGGTGGGGCTGCTCGTCGCCTCCTCGCGCCGCAAGCCGTGACCACCCTCCGGCTTACAGGGTGGTGGGCGGCAGGTAGGTTCGGTTCGTGAGCGAGAACACGACCCACGACAAGCTGCCCATCCGCATGCTCCACGACCGCGTGCTCGTGAAGTCCGACACGCCCGAGGGCGAGCGGCGCTCGGGCGGCGGCATCCTGATTCCGGCGACGGCCGCGGTGGGCAAGCGGCTCGCCTGGGCCGAGGTGGTCGCGGTCGGGCAGAACGTACGCAGCGTCGAGCCCGGGGACCGCGTGCTGTACGACCCGGAGGACCGCGCCGAGGTCGAGGTGCGCGGGGCGACGTACGTGCTGATGCGCGAGCGGGACCTGCACGCCGTGGCGGCGGAGCGGCTGGAGGGGTCGAAGGACTCCACCGGGCTGTACCTCTGAGAGACCCGTGAGACGACCGTCGAAGGGCCGGTGACCGGTGTCACCGGCCCTTTTGCGTGCCCTTTGCTACGGTGGAGCGGAACCCCCGACGAGACGCGCCGTACCGGGTAGCAGGACGCAAAGACGACGCACCCCGTTTCCGCTCTCGTCCCGGAGGTGCCTGTCATGGCCTGGGTTCTTCTTCTCGTCGCCGGTCTGCTCGAGGTCGGCTGGTCGATCGGCATGAAGTTCACGGAGGGCTTCACCCGGCTGTGGCCGTCCGTGTTCACCGGTGCCGGGATCGTCGCCAGCATGGTGCTGCTGTCGTACGCGGCCAAGACCCTGCCCATCGGCACGGCGTACGGCGTGTGGGTGGGCATCGGCGCGGCCGGGGCGGCCGTCCTCGGGATGGCGGTGCTGGGGGAGCCCGTCACCGCCGCCCGGATCTTCTTCATCTGTCTGCTGCTGGTCGCGGTGGTGGGGCTGAAGGCCACCTCCGGGCACTGAACGCGCCCCGGCCGCCGCCGGGCCTACTCCAGGAAGTGGGACGGCGGGCGGCGGCCCGGGCCCTGGGTGGTGCCGCCGTTGGTCTGGCCCCCGTTGGTCTGGCCGCCGGTCGTCTGGCCTCCGGTGGTCTGGCCGCCGTTCGTTTCGCCGCCCGTGGTCTGGCCCTCGTTGGTCTGGCCTCCGGTGGTCTGGCCCCCGTTCGTCTGGCCGCCGTTCGTTTCGCCGCCGGTGGTCTGGCCGCCATTCGTCTGGCCGCCGTTGTCCTGCCCGCCCTGGGTCTGGCCGCCGTTCGGCGGGCCCGGCGGGGTGGGCGGGCCCGGCGGGGTCGGCCGGTCGGGGCGCTGCCACGGCGGGCGGCTGCCGTCGGGCTGCTGCGGGGTGGTGGGCTGGACCGGCGGGGGCGGCGGGAGCTGGGCCGCGCCGGGCTGGAGCTCCAGGTCGAAGTCCTCCGGGTCCGTGGCCTCCAGGGCCGCCTTCGTGTAGGCCGCCCAGATCCGGGCCGGGTAGCCGCCGCCGCCGATGCGGGCCTCGCCGAGCGCCCCGTACAGGGACTGGAGGGTGCCGGTGTCCGGGTCCTGGCCCATCACCGATACGACCGTGACGAGGTCCGGGGTGTAGGCGGCGAACCAGGCGGCGCGGTCCAGCTCGGCGGTTCCGGTCTTGCCGGCGGCCGGGTGGCCTGCGGCCAGGGCCTCCGTACCGGTGCCGTTGTCGACGACGCTGACCAGCATGGAGGTGGTGGTGTCGGCGGCCTCGCGGGGGACGGCCTGGCGGGGGGTGCGGTCGGGGAGGTGGACGTCGTCGCCGTCCTTGGAGATCTTCTCCACGAAGGTGTACGGGGTGTACCGGCCGTGGTCGGCGAGGGTGGCGTAGGCCTGGGTCATGTCGACGACGCTGGCCTGCATGGTGCCGAGGGCCATGGCCGGGCCGACGACGAAGTTGGGGGTGTCCTCGGGGATGCCGAGGTCGATGGCGGTGCGCTTGACCTTCTCGGTGCCGACGTCGACGACCATCTGGGCGAAGACCGTGTTGACGGAGAGGTCGGTCGCGGTGGTGACGGTGATGTCCCCGTACGACTGCTGGCCCTCGTTCTCGGGGGCGTAGGGGATGCGGGTGCCGACGACGCGGCGCTTGTTGTCGCCGTTGTAGAGGGTGTTCGGGGTGATCCGGCGGCCGTCCTGGGTGCGGGAGTCGTTCTGGACGGCGGAGGCGAAGACGAACGGCTTGAAGGTGGAGGCGACCTGGTAGTCGTGCCGGGTCGCGTTGTTCACGTACTGCTTGGTGTAGTCGATGCCGCCGTAGAGGGCGACGATCTTGCCGGTGGCGGGGTCGATGGAGGCCCCGCCGGCCCGGACCACGCGGTCCGCGGGGCGTGCCTCGGGGTCGAGCTTGTCCACGAGCTGCTTCTGGACGGCGTCGACGAAGGCGTTCTGGCGGCGCTTGTCGATGGTGGTGGTGATCCGGTAGCCGCCCTCGGCGAGGGTCTTGTCGTCGAGGATCTTGTGTTCGGTGATGTAGTCCTTGACGGCTTCGACGAGGTATCCGCGCTGTCCGGAGAGGCCGGCGGCCGCGCGGACCTTGCCGGGCTCGGGGAACCGGACGGCGGCGCGCTCCTCGGGCGTCATCCACTTCTTCTTGACCATGCCGTCGAGGACGTAGTTCCAGCGGGCGACGGCGCGGTCGCGGCTCTGGGGGTGGGAGACGACGTCGAAGGCGCTGGGGGAGTTGAGGAGGGTGGCGAGGTAGGCGCCCTCGGCGGTGGTCAGCTTGTTGACGTCCTTGCCGTAGTAGGCCTGGGAGGCGGCCTGGATGCCGTAGGCGTTGCGGCCGAAGTAACTGGTGTTCAGGTACCCCTCCAGGATGTAGTCCTTCGACTTCTCGCGACCGAGTTTGATCGCGATGAAGAACTCCTTGACCTTCCGTTTGATCGTCTGTTCCTGGCCCAGGTAGTAGTTCTTGACGTACTGCTGGGTGATGGTCGAACCGGACTGGGTGCCCTTGCCGGTCGCCGTGTTCCAGGCGGCGCGGACCATCGCCTTCGGGTCCACCGCCCGTTCGGAGTAGAAGTCCCGGTCCTCGGCGGCGAGTGCGGCCTCCTGGACGCCCAGGGGGACCTGCGACAGGGGGACGTTGACGCGGTTGACCTCTCCGTCGCGGGCGAGCTGGGAGCCGTCGGCGTAGAGGTACACGTTGGACTGGGCGGTCGCGGCGGAGTTGGCCGGTGGGATGTCGACCAGCAGGTAGCCGGCGACGAGCGCGCCGCCGATCAGGAGGGCGGCCAGCAGCAGGGCGCCGAGGACCATGCGCCAGGTGGGCAGGAGGCGGCGCCAGCCGGTGCGTGGAGGGCGTCCGGGGCGGCCCTTCGGGGCGGGGCGCGGCCTCGGGGTGCCGGGCGGGGCGTGGGGCGGGGCGTTGGGCGGGGTGTCGGGGTCGCGAGGGGGCCAGCCGGGGGGTGGTGACTGGTCGCTCATCTCCAGGGCTCCTCGTGACCGTGGGAAATATCCACATTTTTACCTCATGGTGTCCAGATGGACTGGCGTAAAACGGTCGCGTGGCTCGCCCCTCCGCACTAAGCTCGCGCGCTTTGGCCGACGTGGGAACGACGGGGGAAACGGAGGGATGCGGTGCGCCTGTACATGTCCGTCGCGGCCGGCGGGTTCCGGCGGTACGCCACCTACGGGACGGCGACGGCCGCGGGGGTCTTCACCAACACCGTCTTCGGCTTCATCGTCGCCTACACGTACCTCGCCCTGTGGGACGAGCGCCCCCACCTCGGCGGCTACGACCAGGCCCAGGCCCTCACCTTCGTCTGGGTCAGCCAGTCCCTGCTGGCCGCCGGCTCGCTCATCGGCGGCGGCTTCCAGGAGGAGCTCCAGGAACGCATCCGGACGGGTGACATCGCCGTCGACCTGTACCGCCCGGCCGACCTCCAGGCGTGGTGGCTCGCGGCCGACCTCGGCCGGGCCGGCTTCCAGCTGCTGGGGCGCGGGGTCCTGCCCCTGGTGGCCGGGGCGTGCGCCTTCACCCTGGCGCTGCCGTCCGACCCGCTGCGCTGGCTGCTGTTCCTGGTGTCGGTCTGCCTCGGACTGGTCGTCGGGTTCGCGGTGCGGTACCTGCTCGGGCTCGCGGCGTTCTGGCTGCTGGAGGGGTCCGGGGTCAACATGATGGCCACCGTCGTGACCATCTTCTGCTCCGGGATGCTGCTGCCGCTGACCGTCTTCCCGGGCGGCTTCGGCGAGCTGGTGCGGCTGCTGCCGTGGGCCGCGATGCTCCAGGTCCCGCTGGACGTGCTGCTCGGCACCCACACCGGGGCCGGGGGAGCCGTACGGGCGCTCGGGTTCCAGGCCGCGTGGGCGCTGGCCCTCCTGGGCGCGGGGCGGCTGGTCCAGTCGGCGGCGACGCGGAAGGTGGTGGTGCAGGGTGGCTGAGGCCGCGGCTGCGGCTGGGACCGCGGCGGTGACCCGGGAGGCGGGGGCTGGTGAGGCGGGGCCGGGTGAGGCGGGGCCCCGGGGACGGCTGTGGGAGGGGCTGCGCGGGTACGGGCTGATCGCCGGGATGTGGATCCGCTCGACGATGACGTACCGGATGTCGTTCCTGCTGGCCACCGTCGGGAACGCGGCGATCACCGTCCTCGACTTCGTCGCCATCGCCGTCATGTTCTCCCACGTGGACGCCCTGGGCGGCTTCACCCTGCCCGAGATCGCCCTGCTGTACGGGGCCTGCTCGGCCTCCCTGGGCCTGGCGGACCTGCTCCTCGGCAACACCGAACGGGTGGGCACCCGGATCCGCGACGGCTCCCTCGACACCATGCTCGTACGCCCCGTCCCGCTGCTCGCCCAGGTCGCCGCGGACCGCTTCGCGCTGCGCCGACTGGGGCGGATCGTGCAGGGGCTGGGGGTGCTCGGCTGGGCCGTGTCGGTGCTGGACGTGCACTGGACCCCGGCGAAGGTGCTGCTGGTGCCCGTCATGGTGGTGGCCGGGGCGGGGATCTTCGGCGGGGTGCTGGTGGCCGGAGCGGCCTTCCAGTTCGTCGCCGGGGACGCGGCGGAGGTGCAGAACTCCTTCACGTACGGGGGCTGCACCATGCTCCAGTACCCGCCGACGGTGTTCGCGAAGGAGCTGCTGCGCGGGGCGACGTTCGTGGTCCCGCTGGCCTTCGTCAACTGGCTGCCCGCGCTGTACGTGCTGGGCCGGCCCGATCCGCTGGGGCTGCCGGGGTGGGTGGCGTTCCTGAGCCCGCTGGTGGCCTTCGCGGTGTTCCTGCCCGCGTCGCTGGCGTGGCGCGCGGGTGTGCGTTCGTACCGGAGTACGGGGAGTTGATCATGCCGAGCGTGCCCGACGAGCTGATTTCCTTGGACCGGGTCGAGAAGGTCTTCGACGTCCGGCGCCGGGTGGGGCTGATGCGCCGGGAGAAACGGCAGGTCAGGGCCGTGGACGGGATCAGCTTCACGATCGCTCGCGGGGAGGTGGTCGGTTACATCGGGCCCAACGGGGCCGGGAAGTCCACCACCATCAAGATGCTGACCGGCATCCTCACCCCGAGCAGCGGCCGGCTGCGCGTCGCCGGCATCGACCCGGCACGGGAGCGGATGCGGCTCGCGCACCGGATCGGGGTGGTGTTCGGGCAGCGCACGACGCTGTGGTGGGACCTGCCGCTGAAGGACTCGTACGGGCTGATGCGCCGGATGTACCGGATCCCGGCGGCGCGTTACGCGGAGAACCTGGAGAGGTGCGTCGAACGCCTGGACCTGGCCGGGCTGCTCGACGTACCGGTGCGGCAGCTGTCGCTGGGGCAGCGGATGCGCGGGGACATCGCGGCGGCGCTGCTGCACGACCCGGAGGTGCTGTACCTGGACGAGCCGACGATCGGGCTGGACGTCGTCAGCAAGGCGAACGTACGCGGCTTCCTGCGGCAGTTGAACGAGGAGCGCGGGACCACGGTGCTGCTCACCACCCACGACCTCCAGGACATCGAGCAGCTGTGCGAGCGGGTGATGGTGATCGACCACGGCCGGCTCGTGTACGACGGGGCGCTCGGCGGACTGCACGCCCTGGGGGAGGGCAGCGAGCGGACGCTGGTGGTCGACCTGGAACGGGAGCTCCCGCCGCTGGAGGTGGCGGGAGCCCGGGTGGTGAGGGTGGAGGGGCCGCGGCAGTGGCTGGCGTTCCCGGCGGGGGAGTCGGCGGCACCGCTGGTGGCGGCGGTGGCGGCCAGGTACCCGCTGCTGGACCTGTCGGTACGGGATCCGGACATCGAGGACGTGATCGCGCGCATGTACGCGGGGCGGGGGTGAGGGGCCGGGGATCGAGGTAGGGGGAAATCAGGGTTCGCCCCGGGGTGGGGCGCCGGGCGTCTGCATAGGGTGGGCCACATGAGTGACGAGCGGCCGGAGAAGCCGTTGCCGGAGAAGACCTCGCTGGAGAAGCCCTCGCCGGGGAAGACCTCGCCGGGGAAGACCTCGTTGGAGAAGCCCGCCACGGGGCAGCCCTCCCCGGAGAGCGCGGCGGCGGCCGAGCCGCCCGCGCTGAGGGCGTCGGACGCCGACCGCGAGCGCGTCGTGGACCGGCTGCGGGACGCCGTCGCCGAGGGCCGGCTCGACATGGAGGAGTTCGAGGAACGGCTGGAGGCGGCCTACACGTCCCGTACGTACGCGGAACTCGAACCGCTGACCCGCGACCTGCCGGCGGCCGGCTCCTCCCCGTCCCCCGCACCCGTCTCCGCTCCGGGCCCCTCCTCGGCATGGCCGGACCGGATCGGCGGTACGGGGACCTCCGCCACGGCCGTCGCCGTCATGTCGGGCTTCCAGCGCAAGGGCCGCTGGACCGTGCCCGCCCGGTTCAACGCCGTGGCGATCTGGGGCGGCGGTGAGCTCGACCTGCGGGAGGCGGACTTCGCGGAGCGCGAGGTCGTCATCACCTGCGTCGCCGTCATGGGCGGCATCGAGATCACCGTCCCGCCGGGCGTCGAGGTCGACGTACGCGGCATCGGCATCATGGGCGCCTTCGACCAGGGCAAGTCCCTGGACAACCGGCCGGAACCCGGCGCCCCGCGCGTCGTCGTGAACGGCCTGGCCCTCTGGGGCGGGGTCGCGGTCAAGGTCAAGCAGCCGAAGGGGCAGAAGGGGCTCGATGGAGGTGCGCCCCGCAAGGAGCTCTAGGGTTTGCCGGCGGCGCGCCGGGAACTCCCCGGACCTCCCGGGAGTCGGATGCTATGCAGACAAAACCGGCCATCGGGGGAAGGGCAGGAGCGGCACGTGAACAGCAGCACGGGTGAGCGTACGAGGGGCGGCCCTCCGGCCCCGCCAAGGGGAGGGTTCGTCTTCAACGCGGCGGACGAGGAGCGCCGGCACGGCGTCCGCCGGATGAAGGCGACCGCCACGGGGCTGCTGCTCCTGGTCGCGGTCGTCTACGTACTGGCCAAGTGCGCGCAGAACGCCTGGGGCGCCGGCGCCTGGGCCGGATACGTGGCCGCCGCGGCCGAGGCGGGCATGGTGGGCGCGCTCGCGGACTGGTTCGCGGTGACCGCCCTCTTCCGGCGGCCGCTGGGCCTGCCCATCCCGCACACCGCGATCATCCCCACCAAGAAGGACCAGCTGGGGATCTCCCTCGGAGAGTTCGTCGGCGAGAACTTCCTGTCGGCGGACGTCGTACGCGCACGGCTGCACTCCCTCGCCATCGGCGGCCGGCTCGGCGCCTGGCTGGCCGAGCCCGCACACGCCGACCGCGTCACGGCGGAGCTGGCCACCGCGCTGCGCGGAGCCCTGACCGTGCTGCGGGACTCCGACGTACAGGCCGTGGTGGGCGAGGCCATCACGCGGCGGGCCGAGGCGGCGGAGATCGCCCCGGGCATCGGCAAGACCCTGGAGCGGGTCGTCGCCGACGGCGGCCACCACCGCGCCGTCGACCTCGTGTGCGCCAAGGTCCACGACTGGCTGGTCACCCACGGGGACTCGGTCATGGACGCCGTCCAGGGCGGAGCCCCCGGCTGGACCCCGCGCTTCGTCGACCGCAAGATCGGCGACCGGGTGTACAAGGAGCTGCTGCGCTTCGTCACGGAGATGCGCGACATGCCGGGCCACCCGGCGCGCGGGGCGGTGGACCGCTTCCTGCGCGACTTCGCGGTGGACCTCCAGTCGGACACGGAGACGCGGGCGCGGGTGGAGCGGCTGAAGTCCGAGGTCCTCGCGCGGGACGAGATCCAGGACGTGATCGCGTCGGCGTGGTCCGCGATCCGCACGATGATCATCTCGGCGGCGGAGGACGAGCAGAGCGAGCTGCGGCTGCGGGTCCGGTCCTCGCTGATGTCCCTGGGCGCCCGGCTCGCCACGGACGGGCGCCTGCAGGAGAAGGTGGAGAGCTGGATCGAGGGCGCGGTGGTGTACGTGGTCACCACCTACCGCAGGGAGATCACGTCGCTGATCACGGACACGGTGGCGGCCTGGGACGCCGAACACACCTCCCGCAAGATCGAGGCCCACATCGGCCGCGACCTCCAGTTCATCCGCATCAACGGCACGGTGGTGGGCGCCCTGGCGGGGCTGCTGATCTACACGGTGTCGCGGGTGTTGGGGGGGTAGGGGGTGGTGCGGGCCTCGGGGTGCGGCACGCCGTCGCGCGGCGCGGGCCCGCCGGTTCAGCCTTGGCTCCGGTCCGCAGGGTTGCTGTACGTCGCCTCCGGCGGGGGCCCGCCATCTCCCCCTCGATGTACCGAGCCCGGGCGGTGGTCGCCCACCCGCCTCCCCGTCTGCGGGTCGGTGCGTACGTCGGCTCGTGGCGGCCGGTTTCAACGCTGCGGCCGGGCGGGGTGGGGGCGGCGCTGACCCCAGCCGTGCCGGCGCGCGCGGTGTGCGCGGTCGTGTGGTGCGGGGAGCGTCATACCCTGGGGCGGTCTCAGGGAGGGGTGGGGGGTTTCCCGTCAGTCCCATCGTCCTTCCGGTTCGGGCCGGCCTGTCAAGGGCGCTCCCTCCGGTCGCGTCACTTCGTGATCGCCTTCGGCGACCCTTGACAGGCCGGCCCGAACCGGAAAGCCGAAAGACTGCCGGGAAACCCCCCAAAAAACGGCACGGTCCAAGAGACAGGCACCGGTCTCAGCGATGAGGCGAGGGGCCGCGTGCCTTCCCCAGCCGGGCATCCGGGCCCTCAGCAGCCGCCAACCCGATCCGGGGGCGCGGCTACCCGCACGAGAGGTCCATCAGAGCAGCCGACGGAGTCCCCCAGCGCGCCAGATCGCTCCGCGCTCCTCACATCTCGGCGGCCGGCGACCGTCTGGCGCCGCTACCCACCCCAGAAGATGCATAGAGCCCCCTGCGGAACGCCCTGGCGCATTCGATCGCTACGCGCTGCCCACGTCGCAGCGTCCTCAGCCGGTCTGGGGCTCGTACCCGCACTTGAGGACGAACGGGGCGCCGCGAGAAGCCGACGGGCACCGGGTCGGCATATCCACCCTCGCCGGCGCCTGCGGCGCGAAGCCCCAGGGGGCCGGGCACCCGGGGCCTTTCAGCCTCGGTCTTAGCCAGCGGGCACGGGCACCGTTGGGCGTCTTTCAGCCTCGGTGGAGCCTCCCAGGGCCCCGGGCGCACCCGGGGGGCTTTCAGGCTCAGGCGGGCTCGGGCGCAGCTCGGGGGATTCGGCCGTGGGTCGAGTTCCCGCGCCGGGCGCAGCTCGGGGCCTTCCAGCCTCGGCGGCGTTTGAGGCGCGGGTCCGGGCGGAGCCCGGGGAACGGTGGAAGGGCGGGTAGGGGACAGCTCCGCGCAGCGGCCCCCCTCGACAACCCCGGCCAGGGGAGCGGCCCCGACCCGAGGGGCGGGCCACCAGCCCCCGGAACCCGCGCCGGGGACGGGGCGCCGGCCCGAGGAGCGCCCCCCGGCCAGAGCAAGGTCCCCGGCCCGGTGGACAGCGCACCCCCAGGGGACACGGCACCCCCGGGGGACACGGCTCCCCCGGCGGGTACTGGCCAGCCCCCCGGAGGGACCGGTCAGGCGGAGCGGTCCGCCACGGCCCACGCGGTCGCGGCGACGACACCGGCCGCACCGACGACCGCCGGCCATGCCCCGACCTTCTTCGCCAGCGGATGCGCCCCCGCGAAGCCGGCGAGGTACAGCGCCCCCAGCCCGGCCGCGGCCGGCACCCCGCCGCGCTTGTGCCACTCGCGCCCGGCAACGAGCCCGGCGGCGCCGAGCACGACACCGCCCAGCGGCCGCTTCTTGGTCCAGCGGGCCACGGCGTAACCGCCGACCAGCCCAGCCGCCGCCACCGCGGAACTCGGTACCCGAGCCATCTCGAACTCCCTCACACGTCGTGTCTTCCATGAACTGAACGGAACTGATCTGCCATGCCATGGCCGGCCCGGCCCGGCCCCGCCCCGCACACGGCCGCCCGGCACCGCACCCACCCGTCAAACCTAACGCGGCCCCCTCGAGGCCCGCCGTACCCCCACCGCCCCGAGCACCAGCACCGCCCCGCCCACCACCGCGTCCGGCAGCGCCTCCCGTACCGCGCGCGGCAACAGCGCGACGACCCCGAGGACGAGGAGGAAGGCGAGCGCGCACCGCCCCGCCGCCCGCAGCAGTCTGTCCGTGTTCACGGGTTGCTCAACGCCCCATCCCCGTCCGCGACACGGACGACGCGGAGGCGATTTGTCGCACACACGCCGCTTCTGCGCATCACCGGACGCGGGAACCCCGTGCGCGTAAATTCGGTCTTCCAGCAGGAATCAGCCCAATCACCCCAGGAGTCGACACAGTGATCTCCTACGGACGCACCGTCCTGGACCTCGCGGACGAACTGGTCGACACCTACGCCGAGGTCTTCTCCGCCGCGCCCTGGAACGAATGCGAAGAAACCATTCGCCAGTTCTCGACCCGCCTCCAGACGGACGTCCGGCGCCCGGGGTTCCGTATGGCCTTCGCGCAGTCCGAGGCCGGCGTCGACGGGTTCGCCACCGGCTGGCTGACGCAGGCCCCCTTCCCGCAGCACCGCGCGTACCCGCAGGTCGCGGCCCAGCTCGGAGCCGAACGGGTACGAGAGCTGCTCGTCGGGGCGCTGGAGATCGACGAGCTCGCCGTACGGGCCCACGCGCGCGGCCACGGCACCGGCCGGGCCCTGCTCGCGGAGATCACCGCGGACGCCCCGCAGCGCCGGGCCTGGCTGCTGACCTCGCGGTTCGCCACCGACACGGTGGCCACGTACCGCCGCCTGGGCTGGCACGAGGTGCCCGCGCTCCCCGGCACCCAGACGGGCGTCGTCGTCTTCCTGTCCCCGAACCACCCGGGGCGTCCCCGCTAGGCCGTGTCTTCCGGATCCGGCCTGACCCGCGCCGCCCGGCACCGCACCTCGCCGCGTTGGCGGTGCACCCGAGCACGTCCAGCACAAGGGCGCCCCGCCAACGCGCCGATGCACAGCACCGGACAACGCGCGCTTGACCGGGAAGATCCGAAAGACACGGCCTAGCCGGGTGCGCAGCGGGCATACCCGCGGCATGATCACGCCCGGAACCGCCAAAGTGGCCCGCCGCCAGCTCGGCCTCGCCACCCGCCACCAGCTCACCGCCACCGCCGGCGTCCCCGGTGGCACCGTCACCTCCCGCACCCGCCCCGGCGGGCCCTGGCAACGCCTGCTGCCCCGCGTCTACCTCCTCCAGACGGGCCCGCCCGACCACCGCCAACGGGCCCTGGCCGCCGTCCTGTACGCCGCCGAACCGGCCGCCGACCCGCTCTCCGGCGAGACCGCCGCCCTCACCGGCGCCGCCGCCCTCTCCCTCCTCGGCATCCGCGACACCCCACCCGCCCCGGCCGACGTCCTGATCCGCGCTCCGCGCCGGCTCGCCGGCACCCCGCAGGTCCGGCCCCTGACCACCTCCCGCTGGCCCCGCACCATCACCGTCGCGGGCGTCCCCAGCGCCCGCCCGGTCCGCGCCGCCGCCGACTTCGCCGCCCGCCCGGGACCCGAGGCGCACCCCGACCGGATCCGCTCGGTCCTGGCCCAGGTCGTGCAGGCGGGCTGGTGCCACCCGCACGACCTCCACGCCGAACTCCGCAGCGCCCGCCTCCTGGCCCGCCCGGCGATCCGCGCCGCCGCCGGGGAACTCCTGGCCGGGATCCGCTCGCCGGCCGAGGCCCGGGCCCGCGACGCCCTCACCGGCACCGACCTCCCGGCCCCGCTGTGGAACGCCCGCCTCTACACGCCGGACGGCACCTTCCTGGCCAGCCCGGACGCCTACTGGCCCGACGAGGGCGTGGCCCTGGAGGTCGACTCGGCGGAGTACCACTACACCCGGGACGCCTGGCAGGCCACCCTCCGCCGCCGCCTCCGCCTGGAGGCCCACGGCATCCTGGTGGCCAGCGCGACCCCGTCGATGATCCGCGACACCCCGAAGGAGGTCATCGAAGCCCTCCGCACCCTCCTCACCCTGGCCACCACCCGCCCCACCCCACCCAGGGCCACAGCCCGCGGCCACGAGCAGTTGGGCCTACCGTTCGACCTCTAGCAAATCGGGAGTCCCGTGGGCTCGAGGAGCAAAAGGAGAGTTTTCTAGTGGGTTACATCGCGCTGGATCACCTTGCCTGTAGCCTCCTCGACGAGTTGAATGACGATCTCCAGGCGCTCATCCAGGAACATCGTGTAGTTGTCACGCAGAAGTCCGCTGGTTTCGTGACTTGCGATGGCGTGTGAGGCCAGAACGTCCGCCAACCTCTGTTCGCCATAGGTGGCTTTCATCTTCTCGATGTACGTACTTGGCGCATGGTTTGCGATGATGCGGTTCGTCTCTCCGTCAATGAGGGAGCGGTTAAGCATCAGCTCGGAGCTTTCTCCGGCCGGCTGCCTTGCCAGATATGATTTCGGAAAGATGTGGTGAGACTCGGCCTCCGGGGATCGGGTTGCTGTCATGCTCTGCCCCGTGTGGAAGTCCGCCGCCCTGTTCTTGACGAGTAGACAAATGAGGCCTGAATAAAGGGCCTTGCGGCGGACTGTTGCCGTGCGCAAGGTCGCCGCGTTGATGGGCAACTCGCTCACGGCCTCGGGGGCCTCTTCCTCGGCGGCGGTGATCCACTTGGAGAGGCGGGAGTAGTCAGCCCCCATCTGGCTGTTGGCGCCCTGGTCGTAGTTCGTTGTGAAGACGCTCGCCCAGAAGAACTGCTGCAGTCGACGCAGGGCCTGAGAGCGATCCAGGGGCTTGAGGTCCTTCTGCTGTTCCCAAACTGCTGCCATGGGGGTGAGGAGCATTCCGTACGGGAGCCACTTCTGCGAAGTGACACCGCAGTCTGACTGGATCATGTCGATGACGCCCGCAAAGCCTGCGGTAACACTCTTCCAGTGCGTATTGATGTCGTCGCCGGTCAGCTTCTTGAGTACGTCCGAACGTTGTGCGCTTCCTCGGGCTCGCAGGCAGATCGCCTGAAGTACGTTGTAAGGGTCGATTCGAAACTCCTTGAGAGACCTGTGGTTGGCCTCGGCTTCGTCCCAGAGATCTCGGAGATTGACCCCCTGTCGGAAGAAGCGCGCGGTGAGGAGTTCGAAGGGGCCGAGCGGCTTTCCCGTCCGGTTCAGTGTCTCGAAGATGGTGCAGACGGCATCCATTGAGGTCGAACTCGGAAGAGTGAGGACAGGGAGGCCGTACGTCTTGAGCGGGCTGATGTACTTGTCGCGCATTTCTCGGTACAGGCTCTTTGCCTCCCTTGCGGTGAGGGGTGTCTGCGGATCGGCTTCCAGGGCGTCTGCGTAGTCATCCAACCACTGGTCGAACTGGTGCACTTCGGCTATGGGGAGGTGAGAAGGGAGCAGGGCCTGGCTTCTGCGTCCGGCTTTGGGTGCGACCGGCATGGAGAAGATCGCCTTTTCGAAGTCGACGTCTGCCACCTCCCGTACCTTTCGCGAAGGGATATCAACAAACTCGTCAACTTTTATGAAGTATCGCTCATCGCCAGAGCCGGTCAATGCCTGATAGAGGGACGTCAGACGTTGTTGACCGTCGAGGACGAGCACGGAAGGCAGGTTGAGAGAGGTTGTTGGGGCGCCGTCAAAACTTCTGCTGGCGAAACTCTGTTCCTTGTCCTGTTCCCAGAAAAGGAGTGTCCCCACGGGGTAGCGGGACATGATGGATCCCAGGAGTTCGGCAGTACGAGTGGGGTCCCATACGAAGTCCCGCTGGAAGTCGGGTAGAGCGATCTCGCTGCTCTGGATCCGGGTCACCAGGTTCAGGACTTGCAGCGGGTGGGTCTGAAAGATCGGGTCCGACTCGTATGCGCTGGTCATGGAATCCTTCGGGATGAAGACAGGGTCTTGGCTGGGAGCCGTTCGGTTTCCCACTGTTGTCAGGCGCCGTGGCACTCCGCGTAGGGCTTGCCTGAGGTGCACCAGCAGGGGGACGTGGGGGTGGGGGGCCAGGGGGTGGCTTTGCCTCGGGCGGCCAGGGTGGTGGCGTATTCCGGGAGGAGGGCCGGGGAGGCCGGGGAGGTTTTCTCCGAGGCCGCGAAGGCTTCGTACGAGGGGACGCTGCCCGTCACGATGCCGAGGTTCGTGGTGCCGGAGGCTGACAGGGCGCGGAGGGAGGATTCCACGGACTGGAGGTGGGCTTCCCGGGTGGGGTACTCCGTCGCGAGGGTGGGGTAGCTGGTGAGGAGCTCGGACAGTTCGCGGGCCGGCCAGTGCAGGATCGCCACCGGGAAGGGGCGGGACAGGGCGGCGCGGCGGTCGCCGAGTTCGGCGCGGAGGCGGGCGATCTCGGCGCGGAGTTCGGCAGGGTCTTCGGAGCCCAGGGCCCAGATGCGCTTCGGGTCGTGGAGTTCGTCCAGCGGGATCGGGCCTGTGTGGCGGGTGTCGGCCACCATGTCCCAGTCGTCGTGGGGGAGTCCGAGGAGCCTGCGGACGCGGTGGCGGCCCGTCAGGAGTGCGGTGGTGGCGTGGGTGAGGGGGGTGTCCTCCGAGGTGAGGAGGGTGGCCGCCTCCGTGAAGCACTCGTGGGAGGACTCGAGTTCGTCGTGGGATTCCAGGGCCTCGGCGATGACTTCCCAGGGTGCCGGGTCCGTGGGGGCGGCGGCGCGGATGCCGGAGATCAGGGCACGGGCCTCGGCCTCGTGGCCGTACTCCCACAGGTTCGCGGCCTGGAGAGCCTTGATCAGGTGGGGGTTGGCGGGGGAGGAGGAGAGGAGCTGGTCGTAGAGGGCGCTCGCGCGTTCCCGGGCGTCGGCCAGTTCGAGGTGGGCCGCGGCCTGGAGGAGCAAGGGCTCCTGGTCCTCGGGGTAGCGGGTCGCCGTGCGGATCAGACGCTCGGCTTCGGCGGTGTGCTCGGCAGGCGTGTCGGGGCGCATGGTTCACACCGTACTGCTGCTGGTCAGTTGAGGGGGGAGGTCTTAGGGTGCCCGCCGTGCGGGATCGCGTGCGGGTGGTGGTGCAGAGGGGCGGCCGGCCGGTGGGGCGGGCGGGTCTGGTGCGGCTGTGGTGGGTGGGTGGCGAGGTGCTCACCACGGTGGGTGTGGTGGTGGCGCTGCTGGTCGTGCACCAGGTGTGGTGGACCAACCGGCAGGCCGCGGCGGCCGCGCAGGAGCAGGTCCAGGTGTTGGAGGAGGGGTGGGGGAGGTCCGGGGGCGTCGTCGCGTCCGAGTCCCCTTCCGGGGATGGGGCCGGGGCTCCGGCGGGCGACGGGGGTGGGGATCCGGTCGTTGTCGAGGGTGGGTCCAGCGGTCCTCCGGTGGCGCCTGCTCCGGGGAAGGGCCGCGGGGCGGCCTCGCCGTCGCCGCCACCCGGGGGGAAGGCTCCGGCGGGCCGGGTGCCGGCGCGGGACGAGGCGTACGCGGTGTTGCGGATTCCGCGGATCGGGCTCGCCGTGCCCGTCGCCGAGGGGGTGGACAAGCGGGCCGTGCTGGACAAGGGGTACGCCGGCCACTACGCGGGGACCGCGCAGCCCGGTGCGGAGGGGAACTTCGCGCTCGCCGGGCACCGGAACACGCACGGGGAGCCGTTCCGGTACCTGAACCGGCTGCGGGACGGGGACGAGGTGTACGTCGACGTGCGGGGGCGGCGGTACGTGTACGTGGTGGGGAAGGTGCTGGCGGAGACGAGCCCGGGGGACGTGGGGGTCATCGCTCCGGTGCCGCGGAGCGGGGTCAAGCCCGGGTACGGCTATGAGGTGGCCGGCTCCTACATCACGCTGACCACGTGCACGCCCGAGTACAGCTCCAGGTACCGGATGGTGGTGTGGGGGGCCCTCAAGACCGTTGTCAGTGCGGAGCATTAGTATCGGGCGTGGGTTCGACTTTCGAGGAGGGGGTGGGGATGGTGTTCGAGCGGTTCGTCCGTGCGCGGTCCTTCTTCGTCTCCTCCGTCCTGTCGTCCTCGCGCGTGGTGCGGGTGCTCGTCGCGCTGTTGCTGCTCGGCGGGTTCCTCGGGCTGGTGTCCGGGGACGCGGGGCTGGCCGCCGGGGTGGTCGTGCTGGCCGCCGCCGTCGCCGTGGGGGCCGCCGTACTGGCCGCGTCCCTCGTACGGCCCGTGCCGCCGCACCGAATACGTACCGCGATCCGTGATCGCGAGCAGCGCACGGCGTTCCTGCCGCAGCGCGATCCCGACGCCTCGGGCCGGTCGCGGCCCAGGGCACCCGGCCGTCCGGTCCTGACGGCCGCGTAGGGGCGCGCAGTGCCTCCTGCCTTCTGCTGACCGATCGCTGTTGTCGCCCCTCGCGGGTCGTCACGCCGAAATGCACCTCTTTCGACGTTTGACGAGACCCCTCGGAGGGCCCGCGTGTCCGTTTTCACTGATCTTGTCGTCGAGCTGGGCCGGCTTCTGGAGCCGGTGCTGGCCGAGTCCGCGACCGCTGCCGCGATCGTGCTGTTCACCGTTCTCGTACGGCTGGCCCTGTACCCGCTGGGCCGTGCCGCGTTCCGTGCGGCGACGCCGGCGGCCGGCTGCCTGCCCATGCTGCTGCAGCTGCCGGTGTTCTACCTGATGTACCGGTCGTTCTCCTCGGGCGGGGAGCTGCTCGGGCACCGGCTGTTCGCCGCGCCGCTCGGGGCCCGCTGGACGGGGGCGCTGGAGGAGGGCGGCCCGTTCGGAGCGCAGGGGCTGGTGTTCCTCGCGCTGTTCGCCGCCATCGCGGTGGTGGCCGCCTGGAGCGCGGTGCGGGGGCGGCGGGCTGCCGCGGCCGCGCCCGTGCCCGCGCCCGTGCCGGTGCCGGTCGGTGGGAAGGGGGCTTCGCCGGCGCTGAGTGCCGAGCAGGTGGAGGCGATGCGGAAGCTGGGCGGCGTAGTGCCCCTGCTGTCGTTCGGGACGCTGGTGACCGCGGCCGTGGTCCCGCTGGCCGCCGGGCTCTACCTGCTGACCACCACCGCCTGGTCGGTCGGGGAGCGGGCCTGGCTCCAGTACCGGAAGGAGAGCGCCGCGCGTTCCAGTCTGTGAACGGGGTCTTGCGGATTGGCCGGACTTCTTGGAGGATCAGCCAATCCTCCGATGGCCGCAACCCATCGGCCGGCCCGTGCCGTGCCCGTTCCACCGGCATGCCCATGGGTCGACCACCCACGACCACGGGAGAATGCCCATGAAGCTGCTGCGTGTCGGACCCGCCGGGTCGGAGCGCCCCGCGCTGCTCGACCAGGACGGGACCCTGCGGGACCTGTCCGGCCTGATCACGGATGTGGACGGCGCCCTGCTGTCCGACGAGTCCGTACTGTCCCGGGTACGGGAGGCCGCGGAGGGCGGCGAGCTGCCGGTCCTGGACGCCGAGGGGCTGCGGATCGGCTCCGCGGTCGGCCGGATCGGCAAGGTCGTGGGCATCGGGCTGAACTACTTCGGGCACGCGGCCGAGATCGGTGCGGAGCCGCCGGCCGAGCCGATCCTGTTCCTGAAGGCCGCGGACACCGTGGTCGGCCCCGACGACACCGTGCTCATCCCGCGCGGCAGCGTGAAGACCGACTGGGAGGCCGAGCTCGGCGTCGTCATCGGCAGCACCGCCCGCTACCTGGGCTCCGCCGAGGAGGGTCTGGCGCACGTGGGCGGCTACGTGCTGGTCAACGACGTGTCGGAGCGCGAGTTCCAGATCGAGCGCGGCGGCACCTGGGACAAGGGCAAGAACTGCGAGACCTTCACTCCGCTCGGCCCGTGGCTGGTCACAGCCGACGAGGTCCCCGATCCGCAGGTCCTGGACGTCAAGCTGTGGGTCAACGGCGAGCTCAGGCAGGACGGCAACACCGCCGACCAGATCTTCCCGGTCGGCGAGGTCGTGCGGTACCTGAGCCAGTTCATGACCCTGTACCCGGGCGACGTCATCGTCACCGGCACCCCGGCCGGCGTGGCCATGGGCCAGCCGGAGCCGAAGCCGTACCTGCGGGCCGGCGACGTGGTGGAGCTGGAGATCGAGAAGCTCGGCCGGCAGCGGCAGGAGTTCAAGAGCGCGTAGTGCGCGCAGCCCGCGCAGCCCGCGCAGCCCGCACTGTGCGCGTTGGGCGGGAGTGCGGGGAGGGGCGGGCTGCCGGTGGCGGCCCGCCCCTCCCCGTGTGCGTGACGGTGGAGCGGTGCCGGTCAGCCCTCGGCCGAGGCGCGCCGACGGCGGTTGGCGACGACCAGGCCGGCGCCCGCGGCGAGCGCGGCGGCGCCGGTGCCGGCGATCCACGTCTCGGAGCCGGCGCCCGTGCTGGCGAGCGGGGTGGAGCCGGAGCCGCCGGCCGGGGTGGCGTTGGCGTTGCCGCCGGTGCCCTTGGCGACGGCGGGCTGGACCACGCCGGCGGTGCCGGTGCCCGCGCCCGTGCCGGTGTTCGTGCCGGTTCCGGTGCCGCCCGTGGTGCCCGAGCCGCCGGTGTGGCCGGCGGCCTTGTCCTTGGCGCGCGCCACGTGCTGGCCGGTCTTGAGGAACTCCGTGCGGTCCGCCGCGGTGCCCTTGAGGGCGGCGAGGGCGGCCTTCTTCAGCTCCGGGCCGGCGTTGGCGACCATCCTCGCGATGTCGACCCTGTTGTCGTCGTCGCGGAGCAGGTGCTGCTCGTTCTTCACGAACTCGCGCAGCTGCTCGGGGGTCGGGTTGCTCTCGAGGAGCTTGATGATCCCCTCCTTCAGGCCCGGCCCCGCGTCCTTCAGCATGCCGAGCAGCGCGACCCGGTCGTCCTCGGCGCGGACCTTGTGCTGGCCGGTGGCGACGAACTCGCGGATCTGCTCGCGCGTGCCGTGGCTCATGAGGTCGTTGACGGCCTGGGTGATGCCCCGGCCGGCGCCGTTCAGCATGCGCATCATCTCGACGCGGTCGTCCTCGAGGCGGGCCACGTGCTGGCCGTTCTTGAGGAACTCGGTGAAGGCGTCCTGGTTGTTCTTGAGCAGGGCCTCCTTGGCCGCGGCCTTCACGGCCTTCCCGCCGACGTCGATGATCTTCGAGATCCGGACGTAGTCGTCGTCGAACTGCTGCCGTGCGTACTCGACGTTCAGGAAGTGCCGCACGGCGTCGGCGTCGCCCTTGAGCGCCTTCGCGGCGGCCTCGCGGACGCCGGGGCCGCTCGCCGGGTCGTTCAGGATCTGCTGTACCCGGGCCCGCTCCTGGGCTGCCGGGTCCTCGGCCGGGGTCTTCGCCGGGGTCGTCGTGGGCTGCGCGCCGCCCTGCGGGTCCTGGTCGGGCGCGGTCGGCGACGACGGGGCCGTCGCCGACGAGGCGTCGGCCGCGAAGGCGGGCGAGGAGAGCAGGACAGCCGGGGCGATCGCGGCGGTGGCCACGACGGACGCGATCCGGGGCAGCTTCACAGGCAGGGTTTCCGTTCTTCACACGTGTGATGATCAACAGCCCGTGCAGGATAGATCGCGATTCGGTGCTCAATGCATCGATTTTCCGACAAAGGCCGGTCACGCCGGGCGGATCACATCTCCACGGTCACCCCCTCGAGGGAGGACCTGCGGGCCGCCTCCAGTACCGCCAGGCAGCGTGCCGCCTCCTGCGCGGTGACCGGCGCCGGGCCGCCCGTCCGCAGCGCCGCCGCGACGGCGGCGTAGTACGCGGGGTAGTCCCCGGGAGAAGTGCGCACCGGGATTCCGCCGCCGGTCAGGGGGGACTCGCCGGAGCCCAGCCGCCCCCACAGGTGCTCGGGCTCCTCGCCCCAGGGCTGCGCGCCGGGGTCGCCGCCGCCCGGCCGCAGGCCCTCGCGCAGGGCGGCCTCCTGGGGGTCCAGGCCGTACTTGACGTAGCCGGCGTGCGAGCCGAGCACGCGGAACCGCGGGCCGAGCTGGGCCGCGGTCGCGCTGACGTAGAGGTGGGAGCGGACACCGTTCGCATGCGTGATCGCGATGAACGTGTCGTCGTCGGCCTCCGCGGCCGGGCGGCGCACATCGGTCTCCGCGTAGACGCGCACCGCCGGGCCGAAGAGCACCAGCGCCTGGTCGACGACGTGGCTGCCGAGGTCGTACAGCAGGCCGCCGATCTCCTCCGGGGCCCCGGACTCCCTCCAGCCGCCCTTGAGCTGCGGCCGCCAGCGCTCGTAGCGGGACTCGAAGCGCTGGACCTCGCCGAGCTCGCCGTCGGCGAGGAGGCGGCGCAGGGTGAGGAAGTCGTTGTCCCAGCGGCGGTTCTGGAAGACGGAGAGGAAGGTCCCCGTGCGCTCCGCGAGCGCGGCCAGTCCGTACGCCTCGGCGGCGGTGGCGGCCAGCGGCTTGTCCACGACCACGGGGATGCCGGCGGTGAGGGCGGTGGTGGCGAGGGGCACGTGGGTCTTGTTGGGGGAGGCGACGACGACCAGGTCGGGCGCGTCCGGCCGCTGCCACAGCTCGTCGGCGGAGGCGGCGATGCGGACGCCGGGGTGGGCCTCGCGCGCCTGGGCCTGCCGGCCGGGATCGGAGGTGACGACGGTGTCGAGGAGGAGGCCGTCGGTCGCGGACACGAGCGGGGCGTGGAAGACGGAGCCGGCGAGTCCGTAGCCGATGAGCGCTACGCGCAGCGGGGAGGAGGGGGAGGCGGGGGAGGAGGCGGAGGCCGGGGAGGGGGTGGCGTTCATGGGGACACTTTGGCAACAGCGTTGTGTAAGTGCAAGGAGGGTGGACAATGGGCTGGTGAACAGGGGCGAGGGCGGGAGCGGGCGTGGCGGGGCGAACCTGCCGGCGCTGCGCGGGCACAACGAGGCGCTGCTGCTGGACCTGCTGCGCGCCGCGGGGGCGCCGGGGCTGGGCCGCGCCGAGCTCGCGGCGCGTACGGGGCTCACCCCGCAGGCCGTCAGCAAGATCACCGCCCGGCTCGTGGCGGAGGGGCTCGTGGCCGAGGCCGGCCGCGGCCCCTCGACCGGCGGCAAGCCGCGCACGCTGCTGCGGCTGGTGCCCGGGGCCCGGCACGCGGTCGGGGTGCACCTGGACCGCGACGAGCTGAGCGCGGTCCGCGTCGACCTGGCGGGCGGCGTGGTCGCGCGGTGGAGCGGGCCGCTGGACTTCGGGGCCGGCCCCGGGGCGGTGGTGGATTGCGTCGTACGAGCGGTCGCGCGGGTGTCCGGAGAGGCGGGGGCGGGGCCGCCGCTGCTCGGGGTGGGCGCCGCCGCGCCGGGCCCGCTGGACTGGCGGAGCGGGGTGCTCGGGAGGGTGACGGGGTTCCCGGACTGGGCGGGGTACCCGTTGCGGGAGGTGCTGGCGGGGCGGCTGGGGCTGCCGGTGGTGCTGGACAAGGACACCAACGCCGGGGTCGCGGCGGGAGCTCCGGGGGATCCCGGGGCTCCGGGCGGGCCGGGCTCCGGCACGACGGTGTACCTCCACGTCGGCAGCGGGCTCGGCGCCGGGCTGCGGATCGACGGGGCGGTGCACCGGGGGGCGCGCTCGGCGGCGGGGGAGTTCGGCCACCAGGTGCTGCGGCTGGACGGGCCGCCGTGCCGGTGCGGCGGGCGCGGGTGCCTGGAGGTGCTCTGCCTGGCGGCGGTGGCCCGGGGCGACGTGGCGGAGGCGGCGCGGATCCTGGGGGAAGGGGCGGCGAATCTGGCCGCGCTGCTGGACGTGGACCGGATCCTGCTCGGTGGCCGGGTGGTGGACGTGGACCCGGAGCCCTTCGTGGCCGGGGTCCGCGCGGTGCTGGCGTCCCGCGTCCTGCTGGAGCGCCCGCCGTCGGTCGAGCCGTCCCCGGCCGGGGTCGCGGAGGGGGCGGCGGCGCTGGTGCGGGGGCGGGTGTTCGGGTGGGCCTGACCCTGGCCTGGCCGGCGGGGTGCGGGGGGCTGCGCCGGGGCCGGGCCTTGGCGGGGCCGGGCCGGCGGGCCGGGCGGGGTGGGCCGCTGCGCGGGGCGGGATCCCCTACCCGCCCTTCCACCGTTCCTCGGGGCTCCGCCCCGAACCCCGCACCTCAAACGCCGGTGGGGCTGGATGGGGGGCTTCGCCCCGAGGCCCGCGCCTCAAATGCCGGTGGGGCTGGATGGGGGGCTCCGCCCCGAGCCCCGCACGTCAAACGCTGGTGGGGCTGGATGGGGGGGGCTTCGCCCCGAGGCCCGCGCCTCAGGCGCCGGTGGGCTGGATGGGGGCTCCGCTCTGAGCCCCGCGCTTCAAGTGCCGGTGGGGCTGGGTGGGGGCTTCGCCCCGAACCCCGCACCTCAAATGCCGGTTGGGTTGGAGGGGGGCTCCGCCCCCCCCCCGAGCCCCCCGCCTCAGGCGCCGGTGGGGGGGCTTCGCCCCGAGTCCCGCGCCCCGCGCCTCAGGCACCGGTGGGGCTGGACCGGTGGCTCCGCCCCGCGCCCCGCGCCCCAGGCGCCGGTGGGCTAGATCGGGGGCTCCGGGCCCCGCGCGTCGGGGGCCCGGTTTGACCCCGGCCGCCGTTCGGGCGTAAACCGGCAGGGTTCGCGCGTGGGGTGCGGGGCCCGGGGTGCGGGGTCGTGGCAGGGTGCGGACAAGGGGCGGGGTGATTGTCGCCTCGTCCGAACATCGTTCTGGTTCGTTGCCTTCCGTACCGTCCGGCGAGCAGCAAAGGGTCCTCCATGCGACTGCGCGACACCCGCAACGCCCTTGCCCTCACCGCCCTCCTGCTCGCCCTCGGCGCCCCCACCGCCACCGCCGACATCGGCAACGGCGGCGGTGCCCGACCCGCCCCCGCGCTGCCCTCCCGGGCGCACGCCACCTGCGGCGACGGCAAGGCCACCGCCTTCCCCATCGGGGCGCGGATCCGGGGCGGGCCGGCGGTCTACCGGGCCGGTGCCGGGCCGCAGAGCTGGCTGCTGGACCTGACCAACACCACCAGCGGTACCTGCACGGCCATCCACCCCGTGGTCGTCTTCACCGACCCCGCCCGGGCCCTGCGCCCCGCCCACCTCAAGATGGAGTTCGACGCGCCCGGCGGCCCCTACCCCGTCACCCTGGAGCGCTCCGACCGCGGCGAGATCATCGCCGTGTTCGACGGCGGGAGCAGGTTCTCCGGCCTGTCGGTCCCGGCCGGGGGTTCGGCCACCGTCAAGGTGCGGCTCGCCTTCGCCCCCGACGCCCCCCTCGGCGAGGTCGTCGCCGACGCCGCGCTGGTCCAGCGCCAGGCCGACGACGGCGAGTGGGTCGGCGAGGCCGGCGGGTACCGCTTCACGGTGCAGGGGCCGCAGGACCCGGCCGAGGCGGGCTCGCTCGCGCACACCGGTCCCCGCGAGTGGGCCTACGGCGGGATGGCCGTCGCGGCGCTCGCCGCCGGGGGCGGGCTGCTGCTCGGGGCGCGGAGGATCAGGGCGTCGGCGTGACCGTCGTCGGCGTGACCCGCGTCGGCGTGACCCCTCGGCGTGACCGTCGTCGGCGTGACCCTTCGCCGTGACCCTTCGCCGTCCCCGTCGGCATGACCCGTCGGCGTAACCAGACCCCGTACGCGTAGCCAGGCCCGTACGCCTGACCAGGCCCCTGCGCGTAACCCCGCCCCGTACGCGTAGCCCGCCCGCCCCGTACACCTGCCCCGCGTACAGTCCGAGCGTGGAAGACCAGAACACGCCGCCCCACCGCCCCGGCTCGCCCGTCCGCTCCGGCATCCCCGAGCACGGCCGCATCCCCAAGTACTACGCCGTCAAGGCCCGCATCGCCGACCTCCTCGACGAGCTCGGCGAAGGCGGCCTGCTGCCCACCGAGCGCGATCTCGCCGAGCGGTACGAGGTGGCCCGCGAGACGGTACGCCAGGCCCTGCGCGAGCTGCTGCTCGAAGGCCGGCTGCGCCGTTCCGGACGCGGGACGGTGGTCGCCGGCCCCAAGCTGGAGCAGCCGCTCTCCCTCGCCAGCTACACCGAGGGGGTGCGCCGTCAGGGCCGGCGCCCGGGCCGCAACCTGATCGGCCTCGAGCGTTTCCCCTGCCCGCCCGACCTCGCGCCCGGCATCGGCGCCGAGGCGGGCGAGCCCGTCTGGCACCTGGAGCGGGTGCTGCTCGCCGACGACGAGCGCGTCGGGCTGGAGAGCACGTACATCCGGGTTGCCCGGGTCCCCCGCCTCGACGTCGATTTCAAGCCGGACTCCTCCTTCTACGGCTACCTCCACGACAGCCTCGGCATCTCCTTCGGGGACGCGGACGAGAAGCTGGAGACCGTCCTCGCCACCCCCCGCGAGGCCCTGCTGATCGGCACCCCGCCCGCGCTCCCGATGCTCCTCATCCACCGCTTCTCGCGGGACCGGGACGGTCGGCCGCTGGAACGGGTGCGTTCGCTCTACCGTGGCGACCGGTTCAGCTTCACGACCCACCTGCGGCCCGAATAGCCCGGCGAGTCCCGCTCGAATCCCCGTCAATCGGACAAACAGCGGCCCACTCGCATCACGGAACGATAACGGGTCTAGTCCAAGCGTCGAGGGCTGTTCACTGCCCCGTCGCCCACGCGATCCCCCCGGGTCACCGGTCGCGCCGACCGTGGACGCCGTGAGAGTCATAGTCGTCGGAGGCGGCGTGGTCGGCACCATGCACGCCTGGCAAGCAGTCCAACGCGGCCACGAGGTCGTCCAGATCGAGCGCGAGGCCGAGGCGCGCGGCGCCTCACTGCGCAATTTCGGCCAGATCTGGGTCAGCGGCCGGGCCGGGGGCGAGGAGCTCGACACCGCCCTGCGCGCCCGGGAGCTCTGGGAGCGGATCGGCGCGGAGGTGCCCGGCCTGGGCTTCCGCGCCATCGGCTCCCTCACCCCCGTACGCAACGCCCGCGAGTACGCGGTCGCCGAGGCGGCCGCCGCCCGCCCCGACGCCGCCGCCCGCGGCTACGAGCTGGTCTCCGCCGCCGAGGCACGGGCGGTCAACCCGGCCCTGCGCGGGGCCTTCGAGGCCGCCCTGTGGTGCGAGCGCGACGCGGCCGTCGAACCGCGCACCGCCCAGCTCCACCTCCGCGAGGCCCTCCGCGCCTCCGGCCGCTACACCTTCGTCCCCGGCCGCGAGGTGCGCGACCTGGCCGGCCCGGGCGCGGTCCGGGACGACCACGGCGACGTCCACCGCGGTGACGCCGTCGTCCTCGCCACCGGCGCCTGGCTGTCCGGCCTGGTCCGCGAACTCGCCCCCGAACTGCCCGTCCGCCGCGTCCGGCTCCAGATGATGCAGACCGCCCCGCTGGGCGAGCCGCTCACCACCTCCGTCGCCGACGCCGACAGCTTCCGCTACTACCCCGCCTACCGCGGCGACGCGCTCGACGTCCTCAACGCCGAGCAGGCGCAGACACCCGTCGCCGCCGCGCACAGGATGCAGCTGCTGATGGTCCAGCGCCTCGAAGGCGGACTGACCATCGGCGACACCCACGAGTACGAGCACCCCTTCGCGTTCGACACCCTCGAAGACCCCTACGACCACCTCACCCAGGTCGTCGAGTCCTTCCTGGGCCGGCCCCTGCCGAAGATCAGGCACCGCTGGGCCGGCGTGTACGCGCAGTGCACCGACACCACCCGCGTCGTCCACCGCCAGCAGGTGGCCGACGGCGTCTGGCTGGTGACCGGACCCGGCGGCCGCGGCATGACCTGCTCGCCCGCCATAGCCGAGACCACCGCGAACGAACTGGGCTGGTGAACCGCATGACCGACAACGTGCCCGACAACATCCCCGACAACGTGCCCGGCAACGTCCCCAACGGCATCCTCGGCAACGTCCCCAGGAAGCTGGTCGTCCTCGACATGGCCGGCACCACCGTCGCCGACGGCGGTCTCGTCGAGCGCGCCTTCGAGCAGGCCGCCGCCCGCCTCGGCGTCGAACCGGGCACCCCCGGCCACGCCGAGAAGCTCCAGTACGTCCGCGACACCATGGGCGAGTCGAAGATCTCCGTCTTCCGCCACCTCTTCGGCACGCAGGAGCGCGCCCGGCTCGCCAACTCCGCCTTCGAGGAGGCGTACGCGGAACTCGTCGACGGCGGCCTCGTCGCCCCGCTCCCCGGCGCCCGCGCCGCCATCGAGGAACTCCGCGCCGCCGGCCACACCGTCGCCCTGACCACCGGCTTCGCCCGCGTCACCCAGGACGCCATCCTCGACGCCCTCGGCTGGCGCGACCTCGCCGACCTCACCCTGTGCCCCGCCGACGCGGGCGGCCGCGGCCGCCCCTACCCGGACATGGTGCTGGCCGCGTTCCTGCGCACCGGCGCCGTGGCCGACGTACGCGACACCGTCGTCGCCGGCGACACCGCCTACGACATGCTCAGCGGCCGCCGCGCCGGCGCCGGCACCGTCGCCGGGGTCCTCACCGGCGCTCACGACCGCGCCACGCTGGCCGGACACGGCGCGACCCACGTACTCGGCTCCGTCACCGAGCTCCCCGCCCTCCTCGCCCCGCTCGCGGAGCCGTCGTGAGCGGCATCCGCTTCGACTCCGTCTCGGTCGCCTACCACGGCACCACCGTCCTGGACTCCCTCGACCTGACCGTCGAGCCCGGCGAGGTCATGGCCCTCCTCGGCCCCTCCGGATCCGGCAAGACCACCGCCCTGCGCGCGGTCGCCGGTTTCGTCCGGCCCGCCTCCGGGCGGGTGCTGCTCGGCGGCAGGGACGTCACCGCCCTGCCGCCGCACAAGCGCGGCATCGGGATGGTCGTCCAGCAGTACGCGCTCTTCCCGCACATGCGCGTCGAGGACAACGTCGCGTTCGGGCTCAGGGCGCAGAAGGCCCCCAAGGCGGAGGTCCCCGCCCGTGTCGCCGAGGCGCTGGAGATGACGGGGATGGCCGCCTACGCCCGCCGCTACCCCCGCGAACTGTCCGGCGGCCAGCAGCAGCGCGTCGCCATCGCCCGCGCCCTCGCCATCCGTCCCGGCGTCCTCCTCCTGGACGAGCCGCTCTCGGCCCTCGACGCCCAGTTGCGGTCCGGGATGCTGGCCGAGCTGGCCCGGCTGCACCGCGAACTGCCCGAGGTGTCCATCCTGTACGTCACCCACGACCAGGTCGAGGCGCTGACGCTGGCCGACCGGATCGCCGTCATGGACCGGGCCCGCCTCCAGGACTGCGGCACCCCGCAGCAGCTGTACCGGGCGCCGCGCACCGAGTTCACCGCGTCCTTCGTCGGCAACGCCAACCTGCTGCCGGTGACGGTGGCCGACGGCGGGGCCGTCTTCGCGGGCCGCCCGCTGGCCCTCGACGCCGGGCCCGCGGCCCCGGGCTCCACCGCCACCCTGTGCGTACGCCCGCACCTGCTTGGACTCGGCGAGGGGCCGAACGCCCTGCGCGGCACGATCACCGAGGTGCAGTGGCGCGGCTCGACGCACCGGCTGTACGTGGACGTGGGCGGGCACCGGGTGAAGGCGGACCTGCCCGAGCTGAGGGAGACCCCGGCGCTGGGCGACGAGGTGACCCTGCACTTCGAGCCCCGCGACGCGGTGCTGCTGGCGGCGGGGGTCTGTGATGGCTGAGGCCACCTCGCCGGCCCCCGCCCGGCACGCCCCCGCTCCGCCGGCCCCCGCTCCGCCGGCCCCCGGCCCCGGCCCGGACACCCCCGGCGCCGGCCCCGACCCGCGGCTGAGCCTGCCCCGCGCCGTCTGGGCGCTGCCCCCGGTGGTGGTGCTGGCGCTGGTGTTCCTCTACCCCCTCGCGCTGGTCGTCCGGCAGTCCTTCACCCCCGAGAACGGCGGCGGCGCCCTAGACGCCTACTCCGCCGTCTTCGCCTCGAACGCCTTCCGCGAGGCCCTCGGCACCACCGTCTGGCTGGCCGTCGGCGCCACCGCCGGCTGCCTCCTCCTCGGCTTCACCCTCGCCCTGGTCATCGCGTTCGTACCGTTCCCCGGGGCCAGGGCCGTCGCCAAGTTCATCGACGTCTTCCTCTCCTTCCCCTCCTTCCTCATCACCCTCGCCCTGCTCTTCATCTACGGCACGGTGGGCATGGCCAACGGCGTCTGGACCGGCGTCCTCGGCGTCTCCGAGGGCCCCTTCCACTTCCTCACCACTCCCTGGGGCGTCCTCCTCGCGGAGATCACGTACTTCACCCCCTTCGTGATGCGCCCGCTGCTCGCCGCCTTCTCCCAGCTGGACACCGCTCAGCTGGAGGTCGCCGCGGGCCTCGGCGCCCGCCCCGCCCGGATCGTCCGGCAGGTGATCCTCCCCGAGGCCCTGCCCGCCCTGGCCGCCGGCGGCAGCCTCGTCCTCGTCCTGTGCCTCAACGAGTTCGGGATCGTCCTGTTCACCGGGGCCAAGGACGTCACGACCCTGCCGATGCTCGTCTACGGCAAGGCGATCCTCGAATCCGACTACGCGGCCGCCTGCGTGGTCGCCGTCGTCAACATCGCGATATCCGTCGGCCTGTTCGGCCTCTACCGGGTGGTGGGCAAGCGTGCTGGTGCATAGCAAGGGCGGCCGCTGGGCCGCCTGGGGCCTGTTCGGCGTCCTCTTCCTGCCCCTCTTCGCCCTGCCCCTCCTCGTGGTGGTGGCCGCCTCCTTCGCCACCCACTGGTCCGGGGCCCTTCCCTCCGGCCCGACCACGGCGAACTACGCCGCGGCCGTCCGCGGGGAGTCCCTCCAGGCCCTGACCACCTCCCTGGCCACCGCCCTGGCCGCGAGCCTGCTCGCGCTGACCGTCGGCACCTGGGCCGCGCTGGCCGCCGCGTCCCTCGGCCGGCGCGGCAAGCGGTGCCTGGACGCCCTGTTCGTGCTGCCCGTCGCCGTGCCGTCCGTGGTCGTCGGACTCGCCGTGCTCGTCGCCTTCAGCCGGCCGCCCGTCCTCCTCAACGGCACCGGCTCCATCGTCGTCCTGGCGCACACGGTCCTCGTCACGGCGTTCGCCTACCAGTCGGTTTCCGCGGCCATCGTCCGTCTCGACCCCGCGTACGAGCAGGCCGCGGCCTCCCTGGGCGCCCGTCCCGGCCGCGTGCTGTGGCGGATCCGCCTCCCGCTCCTGCTGCCGTCCCTCACCGCGGCCGCGGGTCTGTGCTTCGCCCTCTCCATGGGCGAGCTGAGCGCCACGATGATGCTCTACCCGCCGGACTGGATGCCCCTCCCGGTCCGGATCTTCACCGCCACCGACCGCGGTTCGCTCTTCGCCGGCTCCGCCGTCGCCGTGGTCCTGATGGCCACCACCCTGCTGGTGCTGCTGGCCGTCTCCCGCGTCCGCACCCGCGCCTCCTACCGCTGACTCCCTCCGGTAACCCCGCCCCCGCCGACCCCCCTCCGGTGTCCCCGTCCCCCGCAGACTCCCTTTCCCCGTAAGGAAGTTCCATGACCGGCACGTCCACGTCCACGTCCACGTTCACGCTCCGCACCGCCGCCGCCCTCACCGGCGGCCTCGCCCTCGCCGCCTCCCTCACCGCCTGCGGCGGCGGATCCACCCCGGCCGCCGACGCCGGGGACGGCGGCGAGAAGGTGGTCACCGTCTACAGCGCCGACGGACTCAAGAGCGACAAGGGCGACGGCTGGTACGACAAGGTCTTCGCCGAGTTCACCAAGAAGACCGGCATCGAGGTCAAGTACGTCGAGGGCGGCTCCGGCGAGATGGTGCAGCGCGCCGTCCGCGAAAAGACCAACACCCAGGCCGACGTACTGATCACGCTGCCCCCCTTCATCCAGCAGGCCGACGGAAAGGGGCTGCTCCAGGCGTACGCCCCGCAGGGCTCCGACCAGGTCAACGGGGCCGACAAGGCCGCCGACGGCAAGTGGACCTCCGTCGTCAACAACTACTTCGGCTTCGTCTACAACAAGAAGGAACTCGGCCAGGCGCCCAAGACCTGGGAGGAGCTGCTCGACGCCAAGTACAAGGGCAAGCTCCAGTACTCCACCCCGGGTGTCGCGGGCGACGGCACGGCCGTCCTGATCAAGTCGATGCACGACTTCGGCGGCAAGGAGCCGGCGCTGGAGTACCTGAAGAAGCTCCAGGCCAACAACGTCGGCCCGTCCTCCTCCACCAGCAAGCTCGCGCCGAAGACCGACAAGGGCGAGCTGCTCGTCGCCAACGGCGACGTCCAGATGAACTTCGCGCAGTCCAAGTCCATGCCCAACCTGGGCATCTGGTTCCCCGCCAAGGACGGCGGCAAGCCCACCACCTTCGCCCTGCCCTACGCAGCCGGCCTGGTCGCCAAGGCCCCGCACGCCGAGAACGGCAGGAAGCTCCTCGACTTCATGCTCGGCGAGGAGGCGCAGAAGCAGGTCAGCGAGATCGGCGGCGGCTTCCCGGCGCGCGCCGACGTCAAGCCGACCGACGCCAACGCCGTCGAACTCACCAGGCTGATGGCCGGAGTCGAGGTCTTCCAGCCGGACTGGGCCGACATCGACAAGAACCTCACCGCCCACGTCGACGCGTGGAAGTCCGCGACCGGCAGCTGAGACGTAACCCGGCGGCCACCCACGGCCGCGACAGTCACCAGTACATAACGGGTCTGGACCGAAGGTCGCTCCCTGCGGTCCGGGCCCGCCGCACGTCCGCGTGCACGCACCCACTCCGCAGGTTCCCGCTCGATCCGCCGCGCCTTCCCCGACGCTCCTGGAGGAGCACGTGTCCACTGTCCCGCCCGGACGCACCCTCGCCGTGGCCGCCACCGCCACGGTCCTGCTCGCCACCACCCTCGGCCTCGGCGCCACCGCCTGGGCCGCCCCCCACCCCACCGACCCCGCGAAGGCGGCGGCCGAGGCCGCTGCCAAGGCCGCCGCCTCCGCCCCGGCCCCCGCCGCGGCGCAGGCGAACACCGACAAGGTGCTCGTCATCGGCCTCGACGGTGTCGTCCTCGACCGCGTCAAGGCCGCCAACGCCCCCCACCTGGGCGGCCTGATGGCCGAGGGCCTCACCGCCCGCAGCACCCTCTACGCCAACCCGATGGCCGCCACCTCCTCCGGCCCCGGCTGGTCCACCATCGCCACCGGCGTCTGGCCCGACAAGCACGGCGTGAAGGACAACTCCTTCACCGGCAAGAACTACGGCGCCCACCCCGACTTCCTGACCCGCGCCGAGAACGCCAAGCCGTCCCTCAACACCTACGCGGCCGCCGACTGGGAGCCCATCACCTCCACCGACCAGAACGGCCCGGTCTTCTCCGCCAAGGTCGACAAGCGGCTCTCCCTCAAGGGCGACCGCGACGGCTACGGCAACGAGGACCCGAAGATCGCCGCGGCCGCCTCCGCCGAGCTGCGCGACGGCAACCCCGACGCCGCCTTCGTCTACCTCGGCCAGGTCGACTCCGCCGGCCACTCCTACGGGGCCGCCAGCCAGCAGTACCTCGACGCCATCGGCCGCGTCGACACCCTCGTCGGCCAGCTCCTCACCGCCGTCAAGAACCGCCCGACGTACGCCCAGGAGAACTGGAAGATCCTGGTCACCACCGACCACGGGCACACCGACGGCGGCGGCCACGGCGGCTCCACCATCCAGGAGCGCGGCACCTTCGTCATCGCCAGGGGGGCGGGCATCCCGGCCGGTTCCGTGCGCGAGGACGTGCGCCTCGTCGACGTCGCCGCGACCGCGCTCGCCCAGCTCGGCGTCAGCACGGCCGCCCTGGACGGCGTACCGCTGGCGAGCCCGGACGGCGACCCCTTCGACACGCTGCGCCCGAGCCTCCAGGCCCGCGTGGACGAGACCGGGATCCCCGTCGGCACCAAGGGCTTCACGCATACCCCGCCCGCGGGCTGGTCCGTCGACAACTCGAAGATGGGCACCGGCGGAGTCACCGAATGGGCCGGCTGGGCCTTCGCCACCGACGAGTTCTGGAGCCAGGCGCAGCGCGACCAGTGGCGCGAGCTGAACGTCCGCTCCCGCGACGTGTTCGCCGTCGCCGACTCCGACGAGTGGGACGACAAGGCCCACACCGGCACCTTCGACTCCACCCTGATCACCCCCAAGTGGGCGGTCACCGGCGGCACCACGCGCACCCTGGACTTCCGGACGCACTACCGCCACGAGGCCGGCCAGACCGCGCAGGTCCTCGTCTCGTACGACGGCGGCGCCCCGGCGGTGGTGAAGACGTACACCGCCGACGCCGTCGCCAGGGCGGAGTCCCTCCAGCTCCAGGTCCCCGCCGGTGCCACGGACGTCCAGGTCCGCTTCCGCTACAGCGGCAGCAACAACTGGTACTGGACCGTGGACGACGTCCGCCTCGGCCAGTAGTCCCCGGCCGGTACGTCCGGGCCGTGGACGCCCCCCGCGTCCGCGGCCCGCGCCCGCTAGGGTGGTGGTACAGACCACAGACCCACAGGTCAGCGGCCACCAGAGCGGAGAGAAGTCAGTGGCGGAGCGCAAGCCGATCGAATCCTGGCTCACCGACATGGACGGCGTCCTCATCCACGAGGGCACCCCGATCCCCGGTGCGGACGCCTTCATCAAGCGGCTGCGCGATTCCGGCAAGCCCTTCCTGGTGCTGACCAACAACTCCATCTACACCCCGCGCGACCTGCAGGCCCGGCTGAGCCGGATGGGCCTGGACGTGCCCGTCGAGAACATCTGGACCTCGGCGCTCGCCACCGCCAAGTTCCTCGACGACCAGCGCCCGGGCGGCACCGCGTACGTCATCGGCGAGGCGGGCCTGACCACCGCCCTGCACGACATCGGCTACGTCCTGACCGACCACGAGCCCGACTACGTGGTCCTCGGGGAGACGCGGACCTACTCGTTCGAGGCCATGACGAAGGCGGTCCGGCTGATCAACGGCGGCGCCCGCTTCATCTGCACCAACCCGGACGAGACCGGCCCCTCCACCGAGGGCCCCCTCCCGGCGACGGGGGCGGTCGCCGCGCTGATCACCAAGGCGACCGGCAAGAAGCCGTACTTCGCGGGCAAGCCGAACCCGCTGATGATGCGTACGGGCCTCAACGCCATCGGCGCCCACTCCGAGACCAGCGCGATGATCGGCGACCGCATGGACACCGACGTGCTGGCCGGCCTGGAGGCGGGCATGCAGACCTTCCTCGTGCTGACCGGTCTGACCACGGCCCAGGACACCGAGAGGTTCCCCTACCGGCCCACCAAGACCGTCGACTCCATCGCCGACCTGGTCGACCTGGTCTAGCCGCCCGCGGCCGCGCGTTAGCGCGTACGGCTGACACGTACGGGCCAAGAGAGCGCCGCTCCGGATGCGGAGCGGCGCGCCGCGCGTGAATCTCCTTGTTGAGGAGGTTCACCATGCGCTGTTCTCTGATCGCTCTCCGTGTCGCAGGGGCCGCCGTCGCCCTGACGGCGTTCGCCGCCGTGACCGCCCCCGCCGCCCTCGCGAACGAGTGGGACCGCGGCGGCGTCTCGGCGGAACCGAACCCGGCCGACCCGGGGGCGCACGTCAAGATCCGCGTCCGGGGCTGCGACGGCGACTGGGGGGTGGCCCGTTCGCCCGTCTTCGTCTCCGACGCCCGGCTCTTCCCGGGGCACGGCGACGGCCGGACCCTCCATGGCGAGGCGAAGATCCGCCCGCACGCCGACCCGGGCTGGCACGAGATCCGGATCAAGTGCGAGGGCGCCGACGGCCTGCGCGGCTCCATCGAGATCCGCCGCGACCACCACCGCCCCGACCCGCACCACTCGCCGGTCTGGCCGGTCCACGCGGGCGGCGGCGGGATGTCCGCCGAGGTCGCGGAGACGACCCGGCTGGCGACGGCCGCGAAGAAGAGCCACGGCGGCGACGGTCCCGGGCTGCCCCACACCGTGATCGGCGCCGTCCTCGCCGCCGCGGCCACCCTGGCGGTCGCCGGCCGGGCCATCACCCTGCGCCGCCGCCGCAACGGCGGATGAGCGAGCCCAGGGCCTCCGCGGGCGGCCGGCTGCTGACCTTCGCCGCCTGGACGGTGCTGGTGATGGGCCTGTGGCTGTGGGGCAAGGAGATCACCGGGGTTCCGCCCGCCGCGCCCGCCGGGCAGCAGGCCGCCGGGCAGTCGGGGCCGGCCCTCCCGGCCGCGCGGGCCCCGCTGTCCGGGGCGATGCCCGCGCGGGTCGACGTACCGGACCTGGGGGTCCGGGCGCCGGTGATCGCGCGGGGCCTCGACGCGCAGGGGGCGATCGACCCGCCGCCGTACGAGCTCCCGGGCACGGTGGGCTGGTGGGGGGCGGGCCCCGCGCCCGGGGCGGCGGGTGCGGCGCTGATGGTGGGGCACGTGGACACGAAGTCCAAGCCGGCCGTCTTCTACGGCCTGAGCACGCTCAAGCCGGGCCAGAAGATCCGCGTGGCGCGGGCGGACGCGACGGTCGCCGAGTTCACGGTGGAGGACGTACGCGTCTACGAGCGCGCGGGCTTCGACCCGCACGCGGCGTACGGCCCCCGGGTGAAGGGCCGGGCCGAACTGCGGCTCGTGACCTGCGGCGGGAACTACGACAAGACGGCCCGGCAGTACTCGGCGAACGTGGTGGTCTCCGCGTACCTGACGGGGGCGGGCGCGGTCGCGGGGACGGGCGCGGCCGCGGTCTGACCCGTCCGGACCGGGGAACGGAGCCGGGGGCGATTCGGAAACGATTCCGGAAACGAAGAAGTCCCCCGCAGCTTTCGCTGCGGGGGACTTCTCCTCGTCTGTGCGCCGCCAGGGACTCGAACCCCGGACCCGCTGATTAAGAGTCAGCTGCTCTAACCAACTGAGCTAGCGGCGCTTGCTGACAGGGAAAACTCTACCCCACCTGCCGAGGTGCTCGTGACCAGCCGCGCCCGTGTTGTCCGATTAACCCATGTTTGGGGGTTTATCGTGCACGATATGTCTGGTCGAGCCGAATCTGATGCCCCGACAGATGCGTGCCCGGCCGACCAGTGGACGAGCAGGGGAGTGGACGGAACCGCATGACGATGCAGCCTCCGGTGCATGTGCAGATGCCGACGCCGCCGACGCCGATGACGATGCCGGTCTTCGAGGAGTACGAGCCCGCCGGCGACTGCGTGTGCCTCGGGTGCGCGCAGCGGCGCCGCACCCTCGCGCGCGGGCGGGCCATAGCGCTCCGGGACGGCGGTCACCCGGCCGCGCGCGGGGCGCGCCGGGCGCTGGTGCTGGCGACCGCGGCGGGGGTGGTGCTCGGCGGCGGCGGTTCGGCGGCGCTGGCCGCGGCCGGGAAGGTGCCGGGTCCGGGGCCGGTGGCGCTGGACGACCGCAACGGCTCCGACGGTCCGGGCACCCCGCAGGGCGGCCGGGCCCCGCTGCACGGACGCCCGGCCCCGGTCACGGGTCCGCGTCCGCCGTCCTCGGCGGCGGGCCGACCGGGCGCGCCGCCCGCGGTGCGGGCCATCGACCGGGCCACGATCATCAACCGGGCGAAGATCTGGCTGGACGCCCAGGTCCCCTACAGCATGTCCGAGTACTGGTCGGACGGCTACCGGCAGGACTGCTCGGGGTACGTCTCCATGGTCTGGAACCTCGGGACGAACGAGTGGACCGGCAGCCTCGACACCTTCGCCACGAAGATCACGAAGGAGGAGCTGCTGCCGGGGGACATGCTGCTCTTCCACAACCCGGCGGACCCGAACAACGGCTCGCACGTCGTCATCTTCGGCGGCTGGGCCGACGAGACGCGCACCCACTACGTCGCGTACGAGCAGACCCGCCCGTACACGCGGAAGCTGGCCACGCCGTACGGGTACTGGAAGAACTCGGAGAAGTACCTCCCGTACCGCTACAACGGCGTGACCACGGGGGTCCTCCCGGACGTGCCGGTTCCGGGCGCCCCGGCGGCGGGCACGGCGGCCTTCCCCGGCGCGGCGAAGTTCGGCCCGGGCGCCGACAACGAGTACGTCACCGAGCTGGCCAGGATGCTGATCGGGCGGGGCGCCCTGCGGTTCTACCCCAAGGGGGCGAGCTCGAAGTGGAGCGAGGCCGACCGGCAGGCCACGCAGGCCTTCCAGCAGGCGCAGGGCTGGACGGGCGCCGACGCCGACGGCATCCCCGGCGAGCACACCTGGCGGCTGCTGGTGCAGCGCCAGGGCAACGACATCCCGCCGACGGGCCGGACGGCTCCGGGCACCGTGAAGCCGCCGAAGGCGCCGCCGGGGGCCCTGCCGGGTTCCGTCGGGGTGCCCGCCTATCCCGGGCCGCGGGTCTTCCGCCCGGGGCAGTCCCATCCGGCCGTACTCGCCCTCGGCCGCCGGCTGGTGCAGAAGGGCTTCGGCAAGTACTACACGTCCGGCCCGGGCCTGCGCTGGAGCGAGGCCGACCGCCGCAACGTCGAGGCCTTCCAGCGCGCCCAGGGCTGGCGCGGCGCCTCGGCCGACGGCTACCCGGGCCCGGAAACCTGGCGCCGGCTGTTCGCATGACGGAGGCAACGATGTACCCCACCCGCACCACCTTCACGACGGGCACCTGCCGGCTCCCCGCCGTTCCGCCTGCGGCGACGCTTGCGGAACCGGTCGCGGTGTACCGGGGCACCTGGGCCCCGCCCCCCACCACCCCGCCGCCGACGACGCAGCCCACCCTCGCCGGGCACCCGGCCGACCCCGCGCGGGCGCTGCCGACGGCCCCCGCCGGGCACCCCGCGCCGGGGGCGCAGCCGGCCCGGGCGGCCCTCGCCTGGCCGGCCACCCCCGCGCCGGCGGCGCAGCCCGCCGAGCCCGCGCGGACGCCGCAGCCGGCCCCTGCCGGGCATCCGGCCGGCCCGGCGGGTCCGGAGGCCCCGTCCGGGCACCCCGCCCCAGGGGTGGAGCCGGCCCGGGCGGCCGCACCCGGCCCGGCTGCTGCCGCCTGGCCGGCCACCCCCGCGCCGGCGGCGCAGCCTGCGCCCGCCGCACCTGCGCACCCGGCCGAGCCCGCCCGAGCGCGGACGCCGCAGTCGGACCCCGCCGGGCACCCCGTGCCGGGGGCGGAGCCCGCCCTGGCGGTCGTGCCCGGCCTGCGGGCCGAACCGTTGGCCTCCGTGCGCCCGGCGGCGCAGCCGGTCCCCGCCTGGCCGGCCGGCCAGGCGGCTCCGCAGCTCGGAGCCTGGGCGGCGCCGGCCCCCGCCGGGTACTCCGTGCCGGGTGCGGAGCCCGCCCGGGCAGCCGCAACCGAGCCGGCGGTCCCCGCCCGGGCAGCCGCAACCGAGCTGGCGGTCCCCGCCCGGCCGGTGGTGCAGCCGGCCGAGTCCGCGCGGATGCCGCAGCCGGCCCCTGTCGGCCCGGCGCCGGAGGTTGCCGCCTGGACGTCGGCGGCCCCCGCGCCGGCGCGCCCGGCCGCGCCCGGCACGCGGACCGGGCCGGTGGAGGCCGCCCCGGCGGCGACGCAGCCGTTCGGGGCCACCCGGTTCGGGTCCGGGGTCGCCGCCGCGCACCCGGTAGGCCCGGAACCGGCCGTGCCCGGGCCGGCGGCGGAGCACGCGCGGGGGGACGTGCCCGCCGCCCGGGGTCAGGGCGGGGACGGGGGCGGGGCCGGGATCCCGCACCCCACCCCCGAGCCCCCGTCCGGCGTGCCCGGGCCCGGGCCCGCCGAGATCGCCGCCCGGGCCGTCGCGCGCGGGATGCGCACCGAGGACCCCGGCCCGCGCGACGGCCTCCCGCGCCCCCCGCGCGGCAGCGGCACCGGCACCGCCGTCACGCAGGTCCCGCTGCACCTCCCGTTCCGCCCGCAGCCGCACGCCCCCGCCTCCCCGGCCGCCGCCCCCGTCGCCCGTGCCCCGAGGAAGCCGCCCGCCGGGCGCCGCGTGCCCCGGGGTGACGACCGGCTCCGGGAGCACCGCGGGCCCGTGCTGCCCGGCTGGATCGCGGTGCTGGTCGGCGGCTTCGCCCTCCTCGGCTGCGCGGCCGTGCTGTGGCGGGCCGGGGTGGTCCCCGCCGCCGTGGTCGCCGCCTTCGGGGCCACGCCCCGCGCCTACCAGGGGCTGCGCGCCGCGCACTGGCCCCCGCTCGCCTTCCTCGGCATCGTCACCCTCCTCGCGCTCGGCGGCCTCGGCCGGGCCAAGGCGGGCCACGCCTGGGTGCTCACCCTCTTCGGCCGTTACCGCGGCACGGTCCGGCGTACCGGCCTGACCTGGATCAGCCCGCTCCTGCTGCGCCAGCGGGTCGACGTCCGGCTGCGCCACTGGCGCAGCGAGCCGATGGCCGCCGTGGACTCCGGCGGCCTCGCCCTCCAGGTGGTGGTGCAGGTCGTCTGGCAGGTGAAGGACACGGCCAGGGCCACCCTCGCCGTCGAGGACCACATCGACTACCTGGCCGAGCAGGTCGAGTCGGCCATGGCCCGGGTGCTGTCCCAGCTGCCGGCCGACGCCTTCCACGAGGACGCCCCGACCCTGCGCGACGCCGAGGCCGTCGGCGACGCGCTGACCCGCATGGTGGCGGCCGAGACGGAGGCGGTGGGGATCGAGGTGTTCTCCGCCCAGCCCACCCGGATCGAGTACGCGCCGGAGGTCGCGGAGGCGATGCGCCGCCGCCGGGTCGCCGCGATCGACGCGAAGCACCGGGACACGGTGCTGACCTCGGTGGTCGACGCCGTGGACGACACGGTCCACCGGCTGACCTCGCGCGGCATCGTGGAGCTGGACGACTACGAACGCAAGGCCCTGGTGAAGGACCTCACCGTCGCCTTCTACACCGGGCGGTCCGACCAGTAGCGGCAGTCGCAGGGGTTGCACGGGAGTTCCACGGAGTTCCAGGCGGAGACGGGTGGCCGGTAATGACCGGACCACCCGTTTTCGCATTGGTATAGACATGGCCAACTCCCGTCAATACTGTGGGACTTGGTCTAGACCTAGTGCCACCGCTCGGAGTCGCAGTCCCCACCGGCCCGCCAGGGCCGATCCCCACGCGCGCGCACGGCCCCCCGCCGGAATCCCCGACCATCCCCCCACACGCCCAAGGAGCACCATGCGTTCCTTCCGCATGCCCTCATGGCCCACGAACCCCACGCGCCCCGGACGCCCCTCGCGCTCCGTGCGCGTCGGCGCGGCCGCGACGGCCGGTCTCGGCCTCCTCGCCGGCGCCGCCCTGTTCGGTGCGCCCAGCGCCAGCGGCCACGGCTACACCGACACCCCCATCAGCCGCCAGAAGCTCTGTGCCAACAGGACGGTCTCCGACTGCGGACCCATCCAGTGGGAACCGCAGAGCGTCGAGGGCTACAAGGGCTTCCCGGCGGCCGGTCCCGCCGACGGGAAGATATGCGCCGGCGGTCACGCCGAGTTCGCCCAGCTCGACGACCCGCGCGGCGGCAACTGGCCCGCGACCCGCGTGAACTCCGGCCAGCCCTTCGACTTCCGCTGGCAGTTCACCGCGAACCACTCCACCACCGACTTCAGGTACTACGTCACCAAGAACGGCTGGGACCCGACCAGGCCCCTCACCCGGGCCTCCCTCGACCCGCAGCCCTTCCTCGTCGTCCCCTACAACGGCGGCCGCCCGGACATGACCACCATCCACCGCGGCTCCATGCCCGCCGGCAAGTCGGGGCGGCACATGATCCTGGCCGTCTGGACCGTCAACGACACCCCGATGGCCTTCTACGCCTGCTCCGACGTTCAATTCTGACGGAACGTCAGCTAACCTCCGGCGGCATGCGGACCACGACAGCACCCGATGCCGCCGAGACCGTCGCGGAACTCGTCGCGCGCCAGTGGGGCGACCACCGGCCGGGACTGATGTACGGGGCCGGCGCGGCCGACAGCGCCGGGCCCACCGTCCTCAGCCGCCACCGGGCCGCCCAGGAGGCCGCCGTACGCGCCGCGCTCCTCGCCGACCTCTTGCCGGCGGGCGCGGAACCGCACGTGGGCGTGCTGCTCGACAACACCCCCGAGTTCCCGGCCTGGCTCGGCGCGGCGGCGCTCGCGGGGGCCGCCGTCGCCGGGATCAACCCCACCCGGCGCGGCCCCGAGCTGGCCCGCGACATCCTGCACACCGACTGCCGGATCCTGGTCACCGAGCCCGCGCACCTCCCCCTCCTGCGCGGCCTCGACCTGCCCGGCGTACGCCTCCTGGTGACCGGCACCGAGGAGTACGCGGCCCTGCTCGCCCCGTACGCCGCCGCGGAGCCCGGCGAGGCCCGGGTACGGCCCGGCGGCCCCCGCCCCGACACCCGGCTGCTCCTCTACTTCACCTCCGGCTCCACCGGCGCCCCCAAGGCGGCCGTCTGCAGCCAGGGCCGCCTCGCCGCCGCCGGGGGATCGCTCGCCCGCCACTTCTCGGTCACCCCGGACGACGTCCACTACGTCTGCATGCCGCTCTTCCACGGCAACGCCGTCATCGCCGACTGGCTGCCCGCCCTCTGGGCCGGCGCCCCGGTCGCGCTGCGCCGCCGCTTCTCGGCCTCCGCGTTCCTGGACGACGTACGGGCCTACGGGGCGACGTACTTCACCTACGTCGGCCGGGCCGTCCAGTACCTGCTGGCCACCGAGCCCCGCCCCGACGACCGCGCACACCGGCTGCGCCTCGGCTTCGGCACCGAGGCGGGGGCGGTGGACGCGGCCCGCTTCGCCGAACGGTTCGGGGTCCGGCTGGTCGAGGGGTACGGGGCCACCGAGGGCGGCGCCTCCGTCCAGCGCGGCCCCGGCACCCCGGAGGGCGCGCTGGGCCGGGCCGCCCCGGGGGACGACCTGGCCGTGGTCGATCCGGAGACGGGCCGCGAGTGCCCGCCGGCCCGGCTGGACGCGCGGGGCCGGCTGCTCAACGGGGAGGAGGCCATCGGCGAGCTCGTCAACCGGGGCCGGAGCGCCTTCGAGGGCTACTGGCGCAATCCCGACGCCGAGGCGGCCCGCACCCGGGGAGGCTGGTACTGGACCGGCGACCTCTTCTTCCGGGATCCCGAGGGCTTCCTCTACTTCGCGGGCCGCACCGACGACCGGCTTCGGGTCGACAGCGAGAACCTGGCCGCCGCCGTGATCGAGAACGTCCTGGCCCGCTGGGAGGCGGCGGCCGCCGTCGCCGTGTACGCGGTCCCGGACGAGGTCGCGGGCGACCAGGTGATGGCCGCCGTGGCCCTGCGGGAGGGCGCGGCCTTCGCCCCTGACGCCTTCAGCGCCTTCCTCGCCGCCCAGCCGGACCTCGGCACGAAGATGGCCCCGCGTTACGTCCGGATCCTCGACGAGCTGCCCGTCACCGCCACGAACAAGGTCCACCGGGTGGCCCTGCGCCGGGCCGGCTTCCTCGGCCCCGGCCCGGTCTGGCACCGGACCGGCGGCGCCTACCGCCCGCTCGACGGGGAGGACCTGGCCGCGCTGCTGGCCGCGTACGAGGCCCGGGGCCGCCGGGAGCTGCTGGACCGCTGACCGGACCGCTGAGGGGCCGCCGGGCGGCGCCCCTGTCATTGGTTTGGAGCACCCCCGGGGAGCAGGTAGTATTTTCTCTGTCAGCAGGCGCCGCTAGCTCAGTTGGTTAGAGCAGCTGACTCTTAATCAGCGGGTCCGGGGTTCGAGTCCCTGGCGGCGCACCTGTCCTTCGGGCGGTTTCCGGTTCACCGGGAACCGCCCGAAGTGTTTTCCGGGCCGCCCGCCCCGTCCTCCCCGCCCCGCACCTCGGCCCCCTGCCCGGGGCCTCAGAGCGTGAGCGACAGCAGCAGCGGCGCGGCCTTGCGGTTCAGGGCGTCGGCCGCGGCGCGCAGCCGGTGGGCGTGCTCGACGGGCATGGACAGGGCGAGGCAGCCCACGGCGGCGCCGGCCGTGATGGGGACGGCCGCGCAGACGGTGCCGACGGCGTACTCCTGGAGGTCCAGGACGGGGACGGTGGCCGGCTGGGCGTCCAGCTTGGAGAAGAGGATCCGCTCGTTCACGATCGTCTTCGACGTCAGCCGGGCGATCTTGTGCCGGGACAGGTGGTCGCGCCGCCCGTTCAGGTCGAGCTGGGTCAGCAGGCACTTGCCGACCGCGCTGGCGTGGGCGGCCGAGCGGAAGTCGACCCACTCGTGCACCTTGGGCGTGCGGGGGCTGTCCGCGAACTGGGTGATGCGGACCTCGCCGTCCACGTAGCGGCTGATGTAGACGGCGGCGCCGACCGAGTCGCGCAGCCTGTCGAGGGTTTCCTGGAGCTTTTCCTGGAGGGCCTGCTGCCGGTCCTGGCCGGAGCCGAGCAGGACGAGGGAGTCCCCTATGGCGTAGGCGCCGTCCGAGACCTGGAGCACGTACCCTTCGCGCCGCAGCATGAGGAGCATCGGGGCGAGATGGACCGCGGGCAGGCCGGTCTCACGCGCGATCTGCACGTCGGTCACACCGCCGGTGTGCCGCGAGATCGTTTCGAGTACGCGCAGGGCGTACTGCACCGAGTGGAACGGCGCGGTCGGCTCGGGCTTCAGCGCCACGGTTTCCCCCTACCAGGTTGTTACCGCTTGCTCTACCACGATAGCCATCAAGAGGCCCACGTGGAGCGTGTGTTGATGAGATTGATGGCTTAATCAGGTCCCCCTGCCTGGGCCTACTCGAATGGCATATGCCAGCGGCACGGGCATGCCCCGGTCTGCCGGGAATGCCCGGCGGGCGCATCCCGTTCGACTTCTTCGTACGAACGCCGTACGAGGCGTACGGGGCGCCGCGGGCGCACGAGCGGGGACGGGACGGGAGCGACGATGAGCGACACCGGGGACACGGGCCGGCGCACGGGCGGGCGGCCGGAGGATCCGCGAGGGGGGCCGGTCCAGGACCCCGGCCAGGACCTCGGCCGGGACCCCGCCCAGGACCCGGTCCGCGGAACCGCGCGCGGCGAGGCGCCCGTGCCGCTGTCCGTCCTCGACCTGGTCACCGTCGGCAGCGGCTCCACCGCGCACGAGTCCCTGCGCACCAGCGTGCGGATCGCCCGCCAGGCCGAGTCCCGCGGCTACCACCGCCACTGGGTCGCCGAGCACCACTCCATGCCCGGGGTCGCCAGCTCCTCCCCGGCCGTGATCCTGGCCCACCTCGCCGCGTACACCTCCCGGATCCGGCTCGGCTCGGGCGGGGTCATGCTGCCCAACCACGCCCCGCTGGCCGTGGCCGAGCAGTTCGGCACCCTGGAGGCGCTGGCCCCGGGCCGGATCGACCTCGGGCTCGGCCGGGCGCCGGGCACCGACCCGCGTACGGCGGCCGCGCTGCGCGGGCCCGGGCGGCTGGACGAGGCGGCGGACGAGTTCCCCCGGCGGCTCGCGGAGCTCACCCGTTTCCTCGACGACGACTTCCCCGACGGGCACCCGTACTCCCGCGTGCACGCCGTCCCCGGCCCGGTGCAGGGGCCCTCGGGCCGCCCGCCGCTGTGGCTGCTGGGCTCCTCCGGCTTCAGCGCCCGCCTCGCCGCTGAGCTGGGCCTGCCCTTCGCGTACGCCCACCACTTCTCCGCCGCCGGCACCCTGCCCGCGCTGGAGCTGTACCGCGAGAGCTTCCGCCCGTCGGCGGTGCTGGACGCCCCGTACGCCATGATCGGGGTCTCGGCGCTGGCCGCCGACACCGAGGCCGAGGCCCGTGCGCAGGCGCTCGCCGGCGCGCTGGCGATGCTCCGGCTGCGCAGCGGGCGGCCCGGGCTGGTCCCGACGCCCGAGGAGGCGGCGGCGTACCCCTTCTCCCCGGCGGAGCGGGAGTTCGTGGACTCCTGGCTCGCCAACATCGTCCACGGCACCGCCGACGAGGTCCGCTCCGGGCTGGACGCCCTGGTGAAGCGGACGGGTGCGGACGAGCTGATGCTGACGGCGAGCGCCCACAGCGGTGCCGCCCGCGTCCGCTCCTACGGGCTCGTTGCCAATGCGTACGGGATGCCGACGGAGCCCTTGACGACGCGCTGAGCGGGGCCGGATCCGTGAAGAACGGCGTTTGGCTGGTTTGTTGCCGAAACCTTGCCGCAGCATGACCTAAGGGAGCCTTAAACCGCTCGTCACCCGGGGTGGCGGGCGGTTTCTGGTGTGCGCCCAAGTCTCTGACGAGGGCATTTGGCCGCCGAGTGGTCTAGTCCTTCTTTGGTCCAAACCATTGACTGGGGTGGCGGGTGATCGCTATCACTTCTCTCACCTACAGCTGACGCCCTCCCCTCCCACCCCCACGGAGGCAGTTCATGCACATCCGTAAACCCCTCGTCGCGGCCGCCGCCACGGCCGCGCTGGCAGCCGGAGCGCTGGCCGCCTTCGCGGGACTCGGCACCGCCCAGGCCGCCGACGCCTCCACCACCGCCGCGGCCGGCGGCGTGCGGATCGCCTACTACGACCAGTGGAGCGTGTACGGCAACGCGTTCTACCCCAAGCACCTCGACACCAGGGGCATAGCGGGGAAGCTGGACGTCATCAACTACTCGTTCGGCAACATCCACCCCACCGACCTCACCTGTTTCGAGGCGAACAAGGCGGCGGGTGACGACAACAACCCCAACGCCGGTGACGGCGCGGGCGACTCGTACGCCGACTACCAGAAGTCCTTCAGTGCGGCCGACAGCGTCAGCGGCACCGCCGACAAGTGGGACCAGCCCATCGTGGGCGTCTTCAACCAGTTCAAGCAGCTGAAGGCCAAGTACCCCCACCTGAAGATCAACATCTCGCTCGGCGGCTGGACGTACTCGAAGTACTTCAGCGACGCGGCCAAGACCGACGCCTCCCGCAAGAAGCTGGTCTCCTCCTGCATCGACCAGTACATCAAGGGCAACCTGCCCAAGGCCGACGGCTACGGCGGCCCCGGCACCGCGGCCGGGATCTTCGACGGCATCGACATCGACTGGGAGTACCCGGGTTCGTCGGGCGGCCACCTCGGCAACCACTACGCCCCCGAGGACAAGCAGAACTTCACCCTCCTGCTCAAGGAGTTCCGCGAGCAGCTCGACGCCTACGGCAAGGCGAACGGCGGCAAGAAGTACCTGCTGACCTCGGCCCTCCCGGCCGGCCAGGACAAGATCAAGTACATCGAGACGGACAAGATCGGCGCGTACCTCGACTACGCGAACATCATGACGTACGACATGCACGGCGCCTGGGACGGCGACGGGCCGACGTACCACCAGTCCCCGCTGTACTCCGGCACCAACGACCCGACCGACCCGATCGCCCCGGGCACCCAGAAGTACAGCATCGACAACGCCATCGACTCCTGGATCGACGGCAACCCGGCCTACGGCATCACCGGCGGCTTCCCCGCCAACAAGCTGACCCTGGGCTACGAGTTCTACTACCGCGGCTGGAAGGGCGTCCCCGCCGGCGCGGCGGGCGGCCTCGCCCAGCCCGCCACCGGCGCCTCCGGCGCCCGGCCCACCAGCCAGCAGGCCGGCATCGCCAACTACAAGGAGCTCGGCGGGATCGTCGACAACCCGGCGACGACCTACTGGGACGACCAGGCCAAGGCCTCCTACTTCTACAAGGACGGCGAGTTCTTCACCGGCCTGAACCAGAAGTCGATCCAGGCCCGGGTCGACTACGGCAAGCAGCGCGGCCTGGCCGGCGCGATGATGTACTCCCTCCTCGGCCTGGACAACAACACCACGCTGCTGAACCAGATCTCGGACGCCCTCGGCGGGACCACCGTGCCGCCGACCACCCCGCCGACGACGCCTCCCACCACTCCGCCCACCACGCCGCCGACGACCCCGCCGACGACGCCCCCGACCACCGGCTGCGGCAACGTCCCGGCCTACGTCCCGGGCACGGTCTACACCGCCGGCAACGAGGTCTCGCACAACGGCCGCAAGTACCGGGCCCAGTGGTGGACGCAGAACGAGGTGCCCGGCACCACCGGTGAATGGGGTGTCTGGAAGGACCTCGGCGCCTGCTGATCTCCCCCCACCCCGCGCCGAGCGCCGGACCGCCCCGCCCCTCCTCCCGAGGGGCGGGGCGGTTCCGGTTCACCGGGGCGGCTGCGCGGTCCCCGTCGCGAACCGGGCGCCCGGCGGCGGCGCGATCATCTCCGCGATGCGCTCCGGTGCCACCGCCCGGGAGTACAGCCAGCCCTGGCCCGTGTCGCAGCCGACCCGCCGCAGCCGGGCCGCCTGCCCGGCGGTCTCCACGCACTCGGCGGTGACGGTCAGCCCGAGCCGGTGCGCGAGCTGCACCAGGGCCTCCACGATGGTCTCGTCGGCCGGGTTCGGGTGGGTGCCCTCCTCGTAGCGGAAGCCGCGCACGAAGGAGCCGTCCAGCTTCAGCACCGACACCGGGAGCCGGCTGAGGTAGGCCAGGTTCGAGTAGCCGGTCCCGAAGTCGTCGATGGCGATCCGCACGCCCATGTCGCTCAGCGCCTGGAGCGCCTGCAGGGGCCGGCCCGCCGACCCCATCACCGCGGACTCCGTCAGCTCCAGCTGGAGCAGCTGCGGGGCGAGACCGGTCTCGGCGAGGATCTCCGCCACGTCCCCCACCAGGTCCGAGTCCCACACCTGGCGCACCGCCACGTTCACCGAGACGAACACCGGCGAGTCACTGGGCTGTTCGATCTGCCAACGCCGCGCCTGCCGGCACGCCGTGCGCAGCACCCACTGGCCCAGCTGCACGATCGAGCCGTCCTCCTCGGCGATCCCGATGAACCGATTCGGCGTCAGCATGCCGAACTGGGGGTGGTTCCAGCGGACCAGGGCCTCCACCCCGCGCACCACCCCGCTCTCCAGGTCCACCAGCGGCTGGTACTCCAGCTCGAACTCCCCGCGCTCCACGGCCGGGCGCAGGCTGGACGAGAGCGCCTGCCGGGTCATCCGGTGCGCGTTGCGCTCGGGGTCGAAGAGGGTCCAGCGGGCCTTGCCGTCCGCCTTCGCCCAGTACAGCGTGGTGTCCGCGGCCTGCATCAGCCCCGTCGCCGAGGTGCCGGCCGCGTCCCGCTCCACCACGCCGATCGACGCGGACACCGACAGCCGCTGTCCGGCCAGGTCGAACGGCTCCTGCACGGCGGCCAGGACGCTGCGCGCCAGGTCCGCGAGCTGCTCGGTGCCGGTGGAGTCCTCGACCAGCAGGGCGAACTCGTCGCCGCCGAGCCGGGCGACGAGGTGCCCGCCCGAGCGGCCGTACCCGGACTGGTCGGCGCACTGGGTGAGCCGGGCGGCCACGGCGGTCAGCAGCCGGTCGCCGACGCGGTGGCCGAGGGTGTCGTTGACCGCCTTGAAGCCGTCGAGGTCGAGGTAGCACAGGCCGATCCGGCCGGTGCCGGCCGTGCCGTAGGCGGAGGCCTCCAGGGCGGCCGAGAGCCGCTCGAAGAACAGCGCCCGGTTGGGGAGCCGGGTGACGGGGTCGTGCATCTGGAGGTGCCGCAGCCGGGCCTGGAGGTCGCGGCGGTCGCTGATGTCGGCGACGGACAGCAGGACGTCCGGGGTGCCGGTCACCGGGCCCAGGGTGACCTCGGTCCACAGGGAGTGCCCGTCGGGGTGCTTGAGGCGGCGGGTGCAGCGCAGCCGGGCCTGCCGGCCGCGCAGCACCTCCTGGTAGGCCTGCCAGGTACGGGCCTCCGCCGCCAGGTCCACCAGGTCGGCGGCGCACTGCCCGGCGAGGGCGTGGGGCTCGGCGCCCAGGAGGGCGGCCAGGGCCCGGTTGGCGGCGATCACCTCGCCGCTGCGGCCGACGACGGCCATGGCGAGGTGCGCCGCGTCGAAGGCGGCGCGGTAGTCGCGCGGTTCGGGCACGACAGGCACCGCAGGGTGACGCTCCGTAAGGGCCGGGCGGATGCTCTCGGCCGCCGAACCGGTCTCCTCTGAGGTTCCGCTCACCGTTCGCTCCCGCTGTGTTCGTGAGTGTCCGCGCAGGAAAGTGTGCCGATCATAGAGGCTGCCGGGAGGCCCTATCCAGCGGCGTCGCCGTGTGGGGCGGGGTCCGTCGCCGTGCTGACGCCTTCGGGGGCAGGTGCTGACGGGGGGTCGGACGGCAGCCGGGCGACCGTTTGCGCACGCCTGTGAACACCTGGTGACGCTAACTGTTCTCACGTGATCGAGCGTGACGTTCCGTAGTGACAGGCGTCAAGGGGCGGGGTCACCGGCTTGCCGTAGCGCTCACTCATGTGGGGCACCGGAACAGGACATTAGTCAGACAATCGCCTCAAGGTGGATGGGACGGGACGAATCCACCATCGGGAGGTCGATGTGCGGCGAGAGCAGACACCCGGGGGAGTGGACCGCTCCCGCATGCGAAGTACGGCCGCGGCGCTCACCTCCCTGACGGCGCTCGCCGCCATGTCGCTCGTCGCCGGGCCGGCGGTGGCGGCCGACACGGCCGCCGCGGGGCCCTGCGCGCTGACGCGGACGGCCGCCCACCACTCCCTCGGCGTGGACACCTGGAACGCCGCGTACCCCAGGCCCGAGCGCACCCTGAACGCCGTCATGGTGTTCCTCTCCTTCCCCGGCCACCGCGCCGCCGTGACGCCCCGGGAGCTGACGGCCGACTACTTCCCGGCGACCAGCGACTTCTTCGAGCGGGCCTCCTACGGCCGGTTCCGGCTGGTCCCGCACCCGCAGGAGCGGTGGATCCAGATGCCCCGGCCGGCGACCGCGTACGGGATACAGCGCGACTGGGCCCCCGATGACCGGGCGGCCTACCTGCGGGACGCTGTCGCGGCCGCCGATCCGCTGGTCGACTTCAGCGCGTACGACGTCGTGTACTTCGTCGCCGACCCGGGCGCCCCCGGCGTGGACTCCGACGCCACCAAGGTCGTCAACTTCGACCGCCCGATCGTGGCGGACGGCGCGTCGCTGCGGCGGATCGTGACCGTCTTCGAGCAGCACCCGCCGGACCGCAACGTGCTGGCGCACGAGACCGGGCACGTCTTCGACCTGCCCGACCTCTACCACCGCCCGACGGACGGCAAGGGCGACTGGGACACGTACGTCGGCGACTGGGACGTCATGGGCAGCCAGTTCGGGATGTCACCGGACCTGTTCGCCTGGCACAAGTGGAAGCTGGGCTGGCTGGATCCCGCCCAGGTGGACTGCGTACGGTCCGGCACCTCGCTGCACACCCTCCAGCCGCTGTCACAGGCCCCGCCGCCCGGCGGTACGGGCGGCACCCGGCTCGCGGTGATCCGTACGGGCCCCGGCAGCGCCATCGCGGTCGAGGCGCGGGGCTCCGCGGGCAATGACGGGGACACCTGCACGGAGGGGGTCCTGGTCTACCGGGTCCGCAACGAGGCGGCCTCGGGCGGCGGGCCGATCGAGGTGCTCGACGGCCACCCCCGCACGGAGGCCTGCTGGGACCGCTCGGTGTACCCGCCGCTCGCGGACGCGCCGCTGGAGGTCGGGGAGACCTTCACCGTGCCGGGGGAGCGGATCACGATCGAGGTGGCGGACCGGACCCAGTCGGGCGCCTACACGGTGAAGATCACGACCTGAGGGACCGTCCGCGCACACGAAGAAGGCCCCCGCTCCGAAGAGCGGGGGCCTTCTCCCGTCTGTGCGCCGCCAGGGACTCGAACCCCGGACCCGCTGATTAAGAGTCAGCTGCTCTAACCAACTGAGCTAGCGGCGCCTGCTGACGTCGTAGACACTAGCATCCGTTTCGGCCGAACCAAAAATCGATACCGGGCCGCGGACGGCGTGCAGGAACGCCCAGAGCAGGGAGTCCGGCCCCGGCAGCCAGGGCAGCCGGGTGTCCGGGGCCACCAGCCACCGCGACGGGCCGGGGGCGGGGGCCAGTGGCGGCACGGTGACGGCGTCCCCGTGGCCGTGGCACAGCGGGGCCGGGGCGCCCGGGCCCCACTCCTCCCAGGCGAGCAGCGCCGGGAGCCGCTGGGCGGTGCCGGGGGCGGCGAAGAGCAGCATCCGGCCGCGGTGGACGGCGGCCGGCCCCGAGCCGGGCCCCCGCTCCCAGAGCAGGTCGAGCATCCGGCGGCCGACCACGAGCGGAACGTTGACGACGTCGAACGCGGTCCCGCAGGGCAGCACCGCGGGCGAGGCGGGCCGCGCCTCCCAGGCCGCGAGGGTCTCCCCCGGGTGGGCCGAAGCGGAGGCCAGCCAGGCGGCGCCCTGTGCGGTCACCTGGGTCGCGGGCGCGGTGCGTGCGTCGGGGCCGTCGAGGGCGGGGCAGCCGCCGGCCGTCGTCAGGGTCGTCATATGCCAGGTGTACCCGGCGTAGTGTGACCCTTTCGTGGAGTTACCGAAAACCGGGACGGGGCGGGTGGTCCTGGGGTATCTTGCGCCGCGCATATGCCGGGGGCTCGGCCGTGTCCCGGACCCCCGGGCCGCGCTCCGGCGGCGGCCCGGGCCGAGGGCCGGCCGGGGCGGGACCGTGGGTGACGGGTCCCGACACCGGGCCCGGCCCGGTCGCCCCCACCCGACGGCGGGGGCCCGGGCCCGGCATTCCGTACGGCTAGACCGTGTCGGGAGTGGTGCCGCGCTGGAGGTCCTCGCCGAACTCGATCATCTTGCGGGCGTAGTCCTCGGTCCACTCCGCGATCGCGGCGATGGCCTGCGGCGGGAGCCGGTCGAAGCGCCGGGGGTCCGCCAGCTGGGCCGCCGCCAGGGCCTGGAACTCCACCGCCCGGTCCTGCGCTGCCCGGAACGCCAGCGTCAGCTCGGTGGCCCGGGTCAACAGCTCGCGGGGGTCCTCGATCGACTCCAGGTCGAAGAAGTGCTCCGGGTCCGTGGCGGCCTCCGAGGGCTCGAAGAGCAGCGGCGCCGGCCGCTGCCTCCGCTCGGTCCGCTCGGGCTCTGCCATGCGTGTCCTCCTGCTGCGCTGCGGATCCTGGGCCACCCTCCATTGTCCAGCGTCGCGCAAGGGTGCCGGGAGTCAGGCCGACACGGGCTCCTTGACCAGCGCAGCGACGTCGTCCAGGACGCCCGCCAGCTCGGCGGCCAGACCCTCGGGCGCGTTGAAGCCCTCTGCCCCGACCAGGCCGTTGATGCCGGCGATGGCCACCGAGCGCTCGGCGGGGAGCATGCCGAGCTGGGTGAGCACCGGCAGCAGCATCCGGGCGGCGGGGGCGCCGCCGGTACCGCCGGCGCTGTAGCTGACCAGGCCGAACGGCTTGCCCTGCCATTCGCGGTAGAGGAAGTCGACGGCGTTCTTGAAGGGGGCGGTGAAGCCGCCGTTGTACATCGGCAGGACGAACAGGACCGCGTCGGCGGCGTCGACGATCGCGCTCCAGTCGCGGGTGTGCTGGTGGGCGTAGTTGCCGGTGGAGGCGTACTCCGGCTCGTCCAGGAAGGGCAGGGCGAGCTCCGCGAGGTCCACCGGGGCGACCTCGAAGGCGCCGTGGTCGCGGGCCTGGCCGACGACCCATTCGGCGACGGGGCGTCCAGAGGAGGTGGGGCGGGTCGCGGCGGAGATGACGAGCAGTCGGGTCATGGCGTGAACTCCCGTTGGATGCTGGTGCGGTGTGTGGTCCACAGTGTGGTTGTTGACGTGTCACCTAGGAAAATCGGTGCCGCGTGATATGTCAACTACATTGTTGATGTATCACCAAACCGGGTAGTCTGCTGCCATGACCGACGCGCCCGAGCCGGCCCACCCCCGCTGGCTCACCGAGTCCGAACAGCACGCCTGGTACGCCTGGCGCCGCATGTTCCCCCTCGTGGACGCGGAGATCGCGCGTGACCTCAACACGGACAGCGCCCTCTCCGAAGCCGACTACGACGTCCTGTCGGCCCTCGGCTCGACCGAGGGCCACCGCATGCGGATCAGCGCGCTCGCCGTGCTGATGCAGTGGTCCCGCAGCCGACTCTCACACCAGATCAGCCGGATGCAGCAGCGCGGCCTCGTCGCCCGCGAGGAGGTCCCCGGCGACGGCCGCGGCGCCGAGGTGGTGCTCACCGGCCAAGGCGTGGACACCATCACCGCGGCGGCCCCGCTGCACGTCGAATCCGTACGCCGGCACCTGATCGACGTCCTCACCCCGCAGCAGCTGGACGCCCTCGCCGACGCCGGCGAGACCCTCCGCCGCCACTTCGGCGTCACCCGCAAGGACCACACCGGATAACCGCTGGCCGGGCCCCGGCCGGCGCTGCTTGGATGGCCCGATGGACGGCTACGAGATCTCCACCGACCCCTCCCGGCTCGACGGCGACCGGATCCACCGCTGGCTCTCCGAGGACGCCTACTGGGCCCTCGGCCGCAGTCGTGAGAGCCACGACCGGGCGGTCGCCTCCTCGCTGAACTTCGGCCTGTACGACAGCGCTTCGGGCGCCCAGCTCGGCTATGCGCGGATCGTCACCGACCTGGCCACCTTCGCCTGGCTCTGCGACGTGTACGTGGACCCCGGCGCGCGCGGCAAGGGCCTCGGCGGCGCCCTCGTCGAGGCGGTGAAGGCCCACCTGGCCCCGTACGGCCTGCGCCGCATCATGCTCGCCACCGCCGACGCGCACGAGGTCTACGCCCGCGCCGGCTTCGCGCCGCTGGAGACGGTGGAGAAGTGGATGCTGTTCGGCGAGCAGTAGCCGTCCCGGCCGGCCGTCAGTCGTCCCAGGTCTGTGTGAACTCGCGGAAGCCCTCGGAGTAGATGCCCGGGACGGCTTCGTCGACTGGGCGGCCGTTCAGCCAGGTCGCCCGGGAGGTCTCGCTCTCGGTGTCGAGCAGGCAGCACACGGCGCCGGAGGCGGCCGCCAGCCCGGTGAACACCTCCCTGATGCTCGCCGAGCGCTCGAACAGCCGGCTCATCTCGGAGGTGGCCGCGGTGAAATCCAGCAGCGCGTGGCGGGGGTGGAGCGGCGACTCGAACGTCCCCATCATGTAGATGTACCCGACCTGGAGCCTCCCGAGCCCGTCGGGCACCAGGCCGCGGCCGTCGACGTACGCGCGCACAGCGTCGTCGGCGCCGAACATGATCGAGGTGTCGAGGTCGAGCGAGCCGCCCGCGGAGCAGTCGACCGGCTCGCTCTTGAACCCGGACGTGAACGGGACGGTGACCCGCTCACCGCCGGGCAGGGTGACCGCCAGCGGCGGCACCCGGTCGTGGGGCGGCGCCAGCCGGGTGAGTTCGCCCAGTGCCCGGGCGACGTTCCGCGCCGGCAGGTAGATCTGGTAGCCGTAGTCAAGTCCCATGCGGACCGCCCCCCTTGAATACCGCCCCGGATCCTCTCACGGCCGCCAGGGGACGCGGTGTTCGGCGAGGTGGGCGAGGACCGAGTGGTTCGCCTCCCAGCCGTCCGGGAACTTGACGGTCACGCCCAGCTGCACCGGCTCCGTCGACGGGTGGTCGTCCAGCAGCTCCGCTATCCCCGCCCGGGCCACCACCACGCAGGCGTGCCGGTGCCGGGAGGCCAGGACGCACAGGCGACCCGTCTCCAGGTGGAACGCCGTCGCGTCGGGGCGGCCCGACAGGGGGTGCAGGACCACCGTGAGGTCGTACTCGCGGCCCTGGAGCCGGTTCGCGGTGTCCACCGTGACCCCCGTGACGCCGAGGGACGCCAGCGCCGTACGGACCGCCGCCGCCTGGTCGCGGTGGGCGGTGCCGACGGCGATGCGGTCCGCCGTCAGCGGGGTGGGGGCGGGGGAGCGTTCGTCGGAGGTCACCGCGCCCCGGTCCAGTGCCCGGCGCACCACCAGCGCCACCGCCCCCACCGCCTCCGGGTCCGTCCGCGGGGTGTGCCGGGCCGGCAGCTCCAGCAGCCCCCAGCCCGACGCGGCGGCCTCGTCCAGCACCCGGTCCGGGCCCGAGCCGTCGCCCGCGACCCCGTACGCGAGGCGCCGCTCGCCGGGGCCGGTGCCGCTGCGGAACTGCGAGTACGGGTAGAAGGCGCGCGAGACCAGCGGCGCCGCCGTCGCCGGCAGCCGCCACGACACCGGCAGCCGGTGCTGCGGCAGCCCGGGGTTGTGCGCGAGGAGGGTGGAGACCGCCGACGCCGAAGGGTCGTACGACAGCCCGGCCCACTGCTCCGCGCCGACCACGCTGAACGGGTCCAGCTGCCCCGGGTCGCCCACGAACAGCGCCCGCTCGAACAGCCCGGCCACCGCCAGCAGCGCGTCCGAGCGCATCTGGTACGCCTCGTCGACGATCGCGTGCTCCCACGGCGCGTCGGCCTTCACGTACGCCCACTTGGCGGCCGTGGAGATGGTGACCGGCAGCTCCGCCAGGTCCGCCGGCTTGGCCGACAGGGTGACCGACGGGAGCCCGCGCAGCGCCGGGTCGTAGGCGTCGCCGTCACTGCTGTGCAGCCGGCCCACCTTCAGCTCCGGGTCCTTCTCGGCGAGCCGCAGCACCAGGTCGTCGACCTGCGCGTTGGTCTGCGCGACCACCATCAGCCGGCGCCCGGCCGCGGCCAGCTCCCGGGCCGCCCGCACCACGAGCGTCGACTTGCCGGCGCCCGGCGGGGAGTCCACCACCACGCCCCGCGCGGTGCCGTGCAGGGTGTCGTGGAGGATTGCGGCGGTGGCCCGGTCGGCGGCCGCGCCCGGGTCGAAGGCGGCGGTCACAGCAGGTCCTCGTCGGTCACGGCGTCCAGGGCGGGGGCGGCGGCGGTCGCGGAGCCCGGCGGCCCGCCGTGCGTCCACGGGGTGTGCTCCGGGTCGGGCAGCTTCGGGCCGCCGCGCGCGTCGTGCTCGAACAGGGTCCAGCAGTCCCGGTCGCCCTTCTCCGGCACCGAGCCCGCCACCGGCTCCCGGCCCGCGCCCATCTTGTCGAGCACGCGCAGCACCAGCTGCCCGTCCTCCTCGTACCGCACGAACTCGAAGGCCTGCTGCCGACCGTCCAGCGAGCGGAACACCTTCCCGCCGCCCGCGTCCGCCAGCTGCGGCCGGTCCTCGGTGGCCACCGTCACCAGGGGGCGCGGCCGGGGGCGCTTGCCCTCGGACCACTCCATCAGCACCTCGGTGACCTCCCCGGCGAAGGCCTCGCCCGCGAACCGCCGGCCCGCCATCACGAGCGGGTCGTCCAGCGCCTCCTGCGCGTCGAGCCGCACCTGCTCGGTCTCCCGCGTGGCCAGCTTCTGGGCGGCCGTCACCGCGTCGTCCCGGCGCGGCTGCGGCGGCTCGCCCGCCCGGACCCGGTCGCGGTGACCCGTGAAGGACCAGCGGTCGCGGGTCCAGCGCTCCTCGGTCCGTTCGCCCGGCGGCAGCGTGCGCATCAGGTCGACGGCCGCCCAGGTCTGCCACCAGGCGGTCTCCATCTGGCTCAGGACCAGCTGCCGGACCGCCCGCTCGGCCCGGCGTACGCCGTCCCCCTCGGACGTCCCGCCGACCGCCGCCCGGGCCGCGTCGAACCTGGCGATCGCCGGCGCGAGCAGCTTGTTGTCGAAGGCGGGGTCGGTGGCCGGGCCGGCCGGCGGGACCTCCAGCTGCCCGTCCGCGCCCCGCGCGAGCTCCACGCGCAGCGCGAACTCGGCGCCCGAGAGGCCCTCCGGCGGGTCGATCCAGCCGAGCAGCGCCCCGAGGTGCTGGTCCTCCAGGTCGCTCTGGCCCGTGGCCCAGTGCCGGCCCAGCAGGTCGGTGGCGGACAGCAGCATGGAGGAGCCGGGGACGCGGGAGCGTTCGGCGAGGTGCGTGAGCCAGCGGCCGAGCAGCGGCACCTGGGTGGGGGCCGGGTAGGGGTTCTCCGGGTCCTCCTCGGCGGTCCGGCGGAAGCGCATGGACCGGCCCAGCAGGCGCACGTACTCGATGCCCGCCCGGCTCGGCACGAGGATCTGCGGGGCGTCCACGCACAGTTCGGCCTCGACCTTGACCTTCTTGCCGGTCTCCGGGTCGGTCTCGGTGCGCTCGGCCGGCTCGACGACGTCCGCGTACGCGTCCACGTACGCCATCACCTGCACGGCGAGGTCGCCGAGGAACCGCCAGCGCAGGTCCCGGTCGCGGGGCTGGGGTATGACGAAGATCCGCGGCTCGTGCCGGTCGGTGCCCAGCATCGCGCCCAGCGGGGCGCCCGCCTCGCCGGCGGTGGTCAGCGGTACGAAGACCAGCGGTCGCTCGCTCAGGTGGCGGTGCCGCACGGTCGCGAGCGGCTGGGCGCGGCCCGCGCGGACCGCCTCCAGCCGGGCCAGGGTGCTCAGCAGGGGCATTCGGGGGTCTCCGGGGCCTGGTACGGGGGTCGGGCGGCGGCCGACGCGAGCGCCTCGGCCCGCAGCCGGGCCGCCTCGCGCAGGGCGGCGGCGGTGGGGTCGGTGCCAGGTCCGGAGCCGGCGTGCGCTCCGGCGTCGGACCGCGCCCCGGCGGCTGCGGCGAGGGCGGCCTCGACGGTGGTCAGGCCGCCCAGCTCGCCCCGTACGGAACGGCCCAGCGCGGCCGGCTCCCCGGCCTCGCGGGCCCGCTCCCGGCAGTGGAAGGCCAGTTCGCAGGCGGCGAGGCACTCGGGGGCGTAGGAGGCGGAGACCGCCGAGACGGCCTCGGTCAGCTCGGCGGCGGGCCGGGCGGGGTCGAAGCACAGCCCCTGCGGCAGCCCCTCGGCCAGCTCCTCCACCCGGGTCAGCCGCTCCAGCTGGCGGCGGGTCACCGCCCGCTCCCGGCGTACGTCCACGAGCGCGGCGGCGGGCAGGTTGGAGAAGTCCTTCGGGCAGACGAGCAGCACCTGGTGGCCGACCTCGGCGCCCGCCAGCTTCCCGGCGGTCTGCTCCAGGGCCAGCACGTACACGGCGGCCTGCCGCGCGGCGGCCCCCACCTTCGCGGCGTCGGCGGCCCCGTCGATCATCGGGAACGACTTGATCTCCACCACGGTCCAGCGGCCGTCGGGGTGGACCACGACGGCGTCGGGCTCCAGGTACGCGGGGGTGCCCGCCACCTCCAGGGCCAGCATCGGATGGTCCAGCAGCGTCCACGTCCCCGCGGCGGTGGCCTCCCGCAGGGCCAGCGCCGTCCGCGCGGCACGCCCCTCGGGCCCGGCGGCGGTCAGGTCCGGCACCCGGGAGTCCGGCCCGGGCGGCTCGGCCCCCCCGCCGAGACGGGCGTGCGTCAGCCGCAGCAGCTCCACTCCGCCGTCGCCCTTGACCCGGGCCTCGAAGGAGTTGCCGCGGACGATCGCGAACTGCGACTGCCCGAAGGCGGCGGGGGAGCCCAGCGCGGCCGCGAGCGCCGTCTTGTCCACCCCGGCGCCGTCGAGCAGGGCCCGTCTGCCGCAGCCGGGATTGGCGGCGAGGGCGGCGAGCGCGCGCGCGTCGAGCGGGCGCGGCGGCACGGCGGGGCCGCGCAGGTCGGCGAGCCGCTGCCGCAGTGTCGTCTGGGGCGGGCCGTCGGGCGGGTAGGAGCTCACGGGCGGAAGTGTCCCATCCGCCACTGACAATCGTGGTCATACGGCGGAAACGGTCCGGTCGCCGCGCTTGCGACGGCGTCGGCGATGATGGACGGACGGAACCCCCACGGACCGGGAGAAACACAGATGGCCCCCCGCATCCTGCTGGCCCGCCACGGCCAGACGGCATGGTCCCTGCTCGGCAAGCACACGGGACGCACGGACGTGCCGCTGCTGGAGGAGGGCAGGCTGGGGGCGAAGCGGCTCGGCGAGCGCCTGGCCCGGGAACCCTGGGCGGGCCTGCGCGGCCTGGAGGTGCGCACGAGCCCGCTGGTCCGCGCGAGCGAGAGCTGCGACCTGGCCGGCTTCGGGGCCCAGGCCGATGCCTGGGACACCCTGATGGAGTGGGACTACGGCGACTACGAGGGCATGACGCCGGCCGAGATCCAGGCGGTCCGGCCGGGCTGGCTGATCTGGCGCGACGGGGTCCCCGGCGGCGAGTCCGTCGCCGACGTCTCGGCGCGCGCCGACGAGGTCGTGGCCTGGGCCCGCGCGGCCGAACGCGACGTCCTCGTCTTCGCCCACGGCCACATCCTGCGCACCCTGGCCGCCCGCTGGCTGGGCTTCGAGGCCTCCTTCGGCGCCCGCATCCGCCTGGACCCCACCTCCCTGTCGGTCCTGGGCTGGGCCTACGGCGCCCCGGCCCTGGAACGCTGGAACGACACGGGCCACCTGGAAGGCTGACCGCCCGGGCCCTGCCCCGCCAGGGGCGGGGGGAACTGCGCGCCCGGCCACGGCGCACCCGCACCCGAACCCCGGGCCGCCCGGCCCCGGCAGGCCAGCCGCCGCCGGGGCCGTGCCCCCGCCAGGGGCGCGGGGAACTGCGCGACCAGCCACGGCGCACCCGCACCCGAACCCCGGGCCGCCCTCCCCGCAGGGCGCCCCGCGCCACCGGCGGAGCGTCAGGCCTGGGCGTGGCGCGTCAGGAAGGCGCCCACGCGCGGGGAGCGCTGGTGGGGGACCAGGGTGTGGGCCGTGCCCGCCAGCATCGACCGGATCCGGGTCGAGTGGACCTCGGTCAGCAGGTCCAGGACCCGGCCGCCCGCCCAGGCGGCCTCGTCGGGCGCTCCCGCCCGGGCCAGGTCGTCGGCGAGCTCCGCCGTGTAGAGGGCGACGTTGCGCGCGAAGTGCGGGTCCTGGAGGTCCGCCGCCCGCCGGGCGTGCCGGGCCGCGCGGGCGTGTTCCCCGAGGGCGGCCCAGCAGCCGGACTCCAGCGATTCCAGCTCGGCCTCGCCGAAGAAGGACATCCACTCCGGGTCGGCGGCCGACGTCCCCCGCGCGAACTCCGCGTGCGCCCGCGCCAGGGACTCCTCGCACGCCCGGCGGTCCCCGAGGCCCGCCCAGCCGCCCGCCTCCCGCAGCGCCAGCAGCGCCAGCAGCCGGGGCGAGCCCAGGGAGCGGGCCGCGCGCCGGCCCGCCTGGGCGGCCCGTACCGACTCGCGGTGGCGGCCGCGGTCCCGGGCCAGGAAGGCCATGTTGCTGAAGGCGTGCGCCTCCAGGGCCGCGTTGCCGCAGACCCGGGCGGTGGCGAGGGCCTCCGCGTAGTGCGAGCGGGCGTCCTCGAAACGGCCCGAGTCGTGCGCCAGCCAGCCCACCGAGATGGCCAGTTCCCCGGCCCCCGCGTGCAGCCGGTCCTCGGTGGACTGGCGGGTGGTGCCCGCGTCGAGCAGCGCGTACGCGGTCCTCAGGGGCTGTGCCGCCCGCCGGTAGAGGGCGTCGGCGCCGTGCCGGTCGTCCAGCAGCCGGATCTGCCGTACCGCGTCCTCGACCGCGGCCGCCTCGGCCTCCCCGGCGCGGGAGGGGATCCTGCGGGCGTCGCCGAGCAGGGTGAGGCTGAGCGTCGCGGCCGCCACGGTCGCGGAGCCGCCCGTCATGAACGCGCGGCGCAGCACGTCGCTCTCCTTGGAACGCTGGACGAGGTGGGTGAAGACCGGCGGCGTCGGCAGTGCGCGCTGGGCCCCCCGGCCGCGCACCGCCTCGCGCGGGGAGAAGCCGAGGTCGGCCAGGGTGCGGCCGGGGAACATGTGGAGGAAGACCCGCTCGTAGGCGTAGTTGGGGCAGCGGATCTCGCCCGACTCGACCCGGCCGATGTAGCGGGCGTCGCAGGAAACCGTTTCGCCGATCTCCCGGGCGGCGCGGCGGACCATGGCCGCGAACTCGGCGGGGGAGTGCTGTCCGCGCAGGCGGCGGAAGGAGGAGTTGGGTGAGTGGGGGGACGCCGCCATGGACGTGTGCCTCTCTGGACGATCCCGGGTGTCCCGCAGGAAGGCAGGACCCCCGTCGATCCCTGTCGGTCTCGCTCCGGATTCAGGGTTCCGGCGCGCATGAACGTACCGCCGCCGCCGGGCGCCTCACACGGTGTTTGGCTACAAAACGGATATCTCACCCGCGATCCGCCATGAACTGCCATCCTTTGCGGCGTCTTGCCGCCGCACCCGTTGACGCTTCCGCGCGTTGAACCCATGCGGATACGGATCGAGGAGGGGTTCCCCTTGGTGGAGGCCGGCATGGACAGCATCGGAACGAACACCGCGCCCGAGCCCGGCGCGACCTCCCCGGCCCCGGCCCCGGCTCCGGGCCTGCGGGTCCCCCTCGAGGCCCCGGACCTGGTGACCGTGCCCGCCCGTCAGGGCCTGGAGGCGGTGGACATCATCCGGCGCGGCGCGGGCCTGGCCGCCCCCGGCGTCGGCCCGGTCCTGCACGACGGCTCCGGCGACACCCTCGCCTTCCTCGTCCCGCCCGGCACGGCCGACGCATGGGACCTGCCCGGCAGTGCCTGTACGCAGAGCAACGGGCGCGGCATGCGCTTCGGTGACCTCGCCGCCGCACCCACGGCGGGCGGTACGGGCTGGCTGCTGCCCCCCGACGCCGTGGGGCCGGTCACCGACCCCGAGGTGCTGCGCGCCGCGCTGGGCGAGGCGGCCCGGCTCATCGAGGCGGCCGACAACTGCCGGTGATGCCCTGGCCAGCGATAATGGGGGCGTGGCAGGCACAGGCAAGGGCAGCAGAGGCAAGGGCGGCAGGGGTAACAGGGGCGGCGCGATACCGGCCGCCGGACCGCTCTGCGGACAGGTGGGCGGCGGGCTGGCGGAGCTGGCACCGGACCGCGAGCGCTCCCGCGCCTGGACCCTGCTGATCGACGGCGCCCCGCAGTCCCACGTGGACCTGGACGACCCCGGCCACCTGGACTTCGCCTACCAGCGCCGGATCGGCCACCTGATCGACCTGATCGCGCCCGCCCGGCAGCCCCTGAACGTGGTGCACCTGGGCGGCGGCGCCTTCACCCTGGCCCGCTACACCGCCGTCGCGCGCCCCCGGTCCACGCAGCAGGTGGTGGAGGTGGACGGGGCCCTGGTGGCCTTCGTGCGGGAACACCTGCCGCTGGACCCGCAGGCGCGGATCCGCGTACGCGCCGTGGACGCGCGGGCGGGGCTCGCGAAGGTGCCGGACGGCTGGGCCGACCTGGTCATCGCGGACGTGTTCAGCGGGGCGCGCACCCCGGCCCACCTGACCAGCGGGGAGTTCCTGGACGAGGTGCGCCGGGCGCTGTCGCCCACCGGCTGGTACGTGGCCAACCTGGCGGACGGCCCGCCGCTGGCGCACCTGCGGGGCCAGGTCGCGACGGCCGCCTCCCGGTTCGCGGAGCTGGCGCTGGCGGCGGACCCCGTCGTCTGGCGGGGGAAACGTTTCGGCAATGCGGTCCTCGTGGCTTCCGACCGGGAGCTGCCCGTGGCCGAGTTCACCCGCCGCGTGGCGAGCGACCCGCACCCCGGCCGGGTCGAACACGGCCGCGCCCTGGCCGGCTTCACGGGCGGAGCCACCCCGGTGAGGGACGCCTCCGCGGTCCCCTCCCCCCAGCCCCCGCCCTCGGTCTTCCGCTGAGCGGCGGGCCGCGGGGAGCGCGCCCAGCCCCTACGGGTCGACGGTCTCCACCATCGGCGGATGGTCGTGCCAGGTGCAGAACACCGACACCTCGCGGCTGCCCTGGGTGAAGGTGACCCGGATCCAGAAGTCCTGCTTCCACACCTGCATCCGCCAGCCCGCCTCCGGTGTCGCCGAGACCAGCCCGGCCGAGGTGGCCCCGAGGTCGAAGACGACCCGGCCGCCCGACACCGAGTAGCTCTTCACCGTGCCGGACCCGCCGCCCTGACCGCCCTCCGGGTACGGGCGCTGGCCCGGCGCCGGCGCCTGCTTCGACCTCGCGGACGCCGAGGGCGCCGCCCCGGCCCGGTCCGGCGCGGACGCGGAGGCGGACGGGGACGCGGACGGTGAACCGGAAGGCGAGGGCGTCGGATCCGGCGCCCGGGTGGAGGAGGACGACGGCGTCGCGTCCGGCGCCCTGGCCGTCAGCGGCACCGCGCGCGGGGGATCGTAGGCCGTCCCGGACATGACCGTGTGCACACCCCACCACGACAGGGTCACGGCGGCCGCGGTCGCCAGCACCCAGGCCATGGCATGTACAGGTCCTCGTCGCATCAGGGCACATAGTGCACCACACGTCACAGACCCGTCCCGGCACCTCCCCGGGTCCCCCGGATGGACTACGGTGCGCCCATGGCTAGTGTGCTCGTGGTCGAGGACGACCAGTTCGTACGTTCCGCCCTCATCCGGCACCTGACCGAGGCCTCCCACACCGTGCGCAGCGTCGGCACGGCCCTGGAGGCCCTGCGCGAAGTCGCCCACAACCGCTTCGACGTGGTCATCCTCGACCTCGGACTGCCCGACCTCGACGGCTCCGAGGCCCTGAAGATGCTGCGCGGCATCACCGACGTACCGGTCATCATCGCCACCGCCCGCGACGACGAGGCCGAGATCGTCCGGCTCCTCAACGACGGCGCCGACGACTACCTGACCAAACCCTTCTCCGTCGAGCACCTCTCCGCCCGCATGGCCGCCGTTCTGCGCCGCGCCCGCGCCGCCGCGGGCGCCGAACCGCCCTCGCGCGTTCTGCGCGTCGGCGGCCTCGCCATCGACCCCCTGCGCCGCCAGGCCGAACTCGACGGCGCCGTACTCGACCTCACCCGGCGGGAGTTCGACCTGCTGGCCTTCCTCGCCGGCCGGCCCGGGGTGGTCGTGGCCCGGCGGGAGCTGCTCGCCGAGGTCTGGCAGCAGTCCTACGGCGACGACCAGACCATAGACGTGCACCTGTCCTGGCTCCGCCGCAAACTCGGCGAGACCGCCGCCCGGCCCCGCTACCTCCACACCCTGCGCGGGGTCGGGGTGAAGCTGGAGCCGCCGCTGTGAGATGGGCGCTGGTCAAGGTGTGCCTCGCGGTCACGACCATGGTGGTCCTGGCCTTCGCCGTGCCGCTGGCGATGGTGGTGCGGGAGATGGCCAGCGACCGGGCCTTCTCCAACGCCGAACGGCAGGCCGCCACCATGGGGCCGACCCTGTCCATCACCACCGACCCCGCACAGCTGCGCCGGGCCGTGGAGTCCACCGAGATGGGCGCCGCCGGACGGATGGCCGTGCACGTCCCCGCGATCGGCGGCGCCGCCCCCGTGGACATCGGCGACGGCCGCGCCGACGCGCAGGCGGTCGCCCAGACCCGCTCCCTGGGCCGGGCGACCACCGCCCGCGTCCCCGGCGGGGGATCGGCCCTGCTCCAGCCCATCGCCCTCGGCTCCGGGGACATCGCGGTCATCGAGATCTACGTGCCGGAGAGCGAGGTCAGCAACGGGGTCACCACCGCCTGGCTGATCCTCGGTGGCGTCGGACTCGCCCTCGTCATCGGCTCGGTGGCCGTCGCGGACCGGCTCGGCGCCCGCCTGGTGCGCCCCGCCGAACGGCTCGCGGACGCCGCGCACCAGCTGGGGGAGGGCAGGCTCGGGGCGCGGGTGCCCGAGGACGGCCCCAAGGAACTCCGCTCGGCGGCCCTCGCGTTCAACTCGATGGCGGACCAGGTCGTGGAACTCCTCGCCAACGAACGGGAGCTCGCCGCCGACCTCTCGCACCGGCTGCGCACCCCCCTGACCGTCCTGCGGCTCAACGCGGCCTCCCTGGGGGACGGCCCGGCCGCCGAGCACACCCGGGCGGCGGTGGAGCAGCTGGAGCGGGAGGTCGACACGATCATCCGCACCGCCCGCGAGCAGCGCCCGCCCGCCAGCACCGCCACCGCCGGCTGCGACGCCTCCGAGGTGATCCGCGACCGGATGGGCTTCTGGTCGGCGCTGGCGGAGGACGAGGGCCGCGAGGTCCGGCTCGCGGGCGTGGACCGCACGGTGCGGATCCCGGTGGCCCGGCCCGAGCTGGCGGCCGCGCTCGACGCCATGCTCGGCAACGTGTTCCGGCACACCCCGGAGGGCACGCCCTTCGCGGTGGACGTGCACGACGCCGGAGACGCCGTCATCGTCCTCGTCTCCGACGGCGGCCCCGGCATCGCCGACCCCGACGCCGCCCTGCGGCGCGGCAACGACGGCGCCCGCGACGGCTCGACGGGGCTGGGCCTGGACATCGTGCGCCGGGTGGCCGAGTCCACCGGCGGCGACGTGCGGCTCGGGCGCTCGGTGCTCGGCGGGACCGAGGTGCGGGTGTGGATCGCCCTGGACGGCCGGGCCCGGGGCGGCGAGGGCGGCCGCCGGGCCCGCCGCAAGCGCCGCGGCGCCTGACGCGCCCCACGCCGGCCCCGCACCACGGCGCGGACGACGACCTTCCGGAAATCGCCGGGATCTTGGACGCAGACGTTCCGCCGAGTCGTGGAATACCTTACGGATCGCGCCAGTTGGGGGCCGGTAAACACCCCCTCCCCGTAGCGGCCGCATCCCGCGCCGGCACGTGCAGAACCGAACCTGATGGGACATCCACATGCGCTACGCAGTTCTCGGCACCGGTGTCGTCGGCCGTACGGTGGCCGCCCGGCTGGCCTCCCTGGGCCACGAGGTGGTCATCGGCACCCGAGACCCGCGGTCCACCCTCGCCCGCGCCGAGTACGCCGCATGGCAGGCCGCCCACCCGGAGATCGGCCTCGCGGGCTTCGCGCCGGCCGCGCGGGACGGCGAGGTCCTGGTCAACGCCACGGGCGGCCGGGTCAGCGTCGACGCCCTGGGCGAGGCCGACGCGGCCGACCTGGACGGCAAGGTCCTCATCGACATCTCGAACCCGCTGGACTTCTCCAAGGGCTTCCCGCCCGTCCTGGACCCGGCCAACGACGACAGCCTCGGCGAGCTGATCCAGCGCACCTTCCCGCGGCTGCGCGTGGTCAAGACCCTCAACACCATGAACTGCCAGATCATGGTGGACCCGGCCCGGGTGCCGGGCGAGCACACCGTCTTCCTCTCCGGCGAGGACGCCGACGCCAAGAAGACCGTCCACGACCTGCTGGGCTCCTTCGGCTGGCCGGACCGCGCCATCCTCGACCTCGGCGGCATCGAGACCGCGCGCGGCACCGAGATGCTGCTGCCGGTGTGGCTGCGCGTCATGGGCGCCCTCGGGCACTCCGAGTTCAACTTCCACATCCAGGCGGCCGGCGGCCCCTCCGCCTGACCGCCGCCCCGCACCGCTCCGCCGGACGGGGGCGCAAATGTTGCCGCGCCCCCGTACCGCGCCGAGGGTGGCCGTGACGGAAGGAGCCACGCATGAGAGTCATGCTCAGGGCCCACATGGACACGGCCGCCACCAACGAGGGCATCACGACCGGAGGCCTGCCCCAGGCGATCAAGAGCCTGATGGACAGGGTCAAGCCCGAGGCGGCCTACTTCGGCCTCCACGAGGGCGTGCGCTCCTGCTGGATCGTCTTCGACCTCCAGGACAGCGGGCAGCTGCCCTCGCTGACCTGGGACCTGTTCCACGAGTTCAACGCCGAGATCGAGGTCGCCCCCGTCATGACCGGGGAAGACCTGGCGAAGGCACTGGGGGCGTTGCGTTCCTCGTGACGGCGGGCCCGAACCGGACCCGCCCCGCGGCCGCCGTCCCCAGCAGGGCCGACGCGGCCACCGCCCCGCACGACACCGCGAACGCGGCCCGGTACCCGTACGCGGCCGCCAGCGGCCCGGCCGCCGCCGCGGCGAGGGCCTGCCCGACGATCAGGCCGCTGCCCAGCACGGTCATGGCCTCGCCCATCCGCTCCGCCGGGCCGGTCCGCTCGGCCAGCCCGAACAGCGCGATCAGGTGCGGGGCCACGGCCAGCCCGATCCCGGCCACGGCCGCCGCCGCACCCCACAGCCCCGACACCGCGAGCAGCGGCAGCGTGAGCAGCGCCTGGATCCCGACCGTCCAGCGCAGCCGCACCGGCAGGTCCGCGCTCCCGGGCCGGGCCACGGTCACCAGGCCGGCGAGGGAGCTGGTCACCGCCATCCCGGCCCAGACCAGCCCGGCCGCGCCGCCCTCGCCCAGCGAGCCCGCCAGCGCGTTGACGCCCGTGTTGGCCCCGCCGAACGCGGCTCCCTGCAGCACGGCCATGGTGAACAGCAGGGCCAGCCCCGCAGACCACAGGCGTACGCCGGCCCGCGCGCCCCCCGCCGCGACCGGTCCGGGCGCGCTCGGGTGCAGGGCGAACAGCGTCCCCGACACCAGGATCAGGAGTGCCGCCAGCACCAGCGCCGAGGCCGGGTGCACGGTCACCGCGAGGATCCCGGCCAGCGCGGGCCCCACCACGAAGCCGATCTCGTCGAGGGTGGTGTCGAAGGACAGCGCGGAACCCAGCAGGGCCCGGTCCTCCCCGGCCAGCCGCGCCCAGCGGGCCCGCGCCAGCGGCCCCACCTGCGGGACGGTCAGCCCGGCCGCCACCGCCAGCCCCATCCGGGCGGCCAGCGGCAGCCCGGCCAGCACGGCCGCGACCAGGGCGCACAGCACGGCGGCGTTCGCGGCGCAGGCGACGAGCAGCACCGGGCGGTGGCCGCGCCGGTCGGCCAGCCTCCCGATGACCGGCCCGCCCAGGGCCTGGCCCAGCCAGAGCGCGGAGGCGACGGCGCCGGCGTCGCCGATGCCGTCGCGGTCGTTGATGAGCAGCAGCGTGCCGACGGGGCAGAGCGCGGCGGGCAGCCGGGCCAGGAACGCGTGCACGGGCAGGACGCGCCCGCCGAGGGCGAACACCCCGCGCAGCCCTGCGGGAGCGGCCCCGGCCTCGGGCCGGGACACGGTGGAACGGGACATGGGGCAGCCTCCAGCCGCACGCCGACCCTCCCGTTTCTCCGGCGCACACCGTTGCCCGTCGGCCGTGACGCTAGTCACGGAACGCCCCCTTCGGAAGGCCCCGGGCGGCCGGGGCACCGGAAGGGCACCGTGGGAACGCAGAAGGCCCCGGTCCGCTTTCGCGTACCGGGGCCTTCCCGCAGGGTGAGTGACGGGACTTGAACCCGCGGCCACCTGGACCACAACCAGGTGCTCTACCAACTGAGCTACACCCACCATGTCCGGTCGCAGAACGACCGGCCGAAGAAAAGGGTACAGGGTGTTGGAGGGTGCTCGCTCCACCTTTCCCCCGCGCCCCCCTCCGGAGGGCCTACTCGTCCGTGACGACGTGCTTGGCGGCGATGGTGCGGGCGGTGTCGGAGTCGGGTCCGGGCTGCGGCACGAAGACCGCCTCCCGGTAGTAGCGCAGCTCGGCGATGGACTCCTTGATGTCCGCGAGCGCCCGGTGGTTGCCGTTCTTCGGCGGGCTGTTGAAGTACGCCCGCGGGTACCAGCGGCGCGCCAGCTCCTTCACCGAGGACACGTCCACGATCCGGTAGTGCAGGTGGCTCTCCAGCGCGGGCATGTCGCGCGAGAGGAACCCGCGGTCGGTGCCGACCGAGTTCCCGCACAGCGGGGCCTTGCGCGGCTCCTTCACGTGTTCCCGCACGTACGCCAGGACCTGGGCCTCGGCGTCGGCGAGGGTCGTGCCGGCGGCCAGCTCGTCGAGCAGGCCGGAGGCGGTGTGCATCTCGCGCACCACGTCCGGCATGGTCTCCAGGGCCGCGTCCGGCGGGCGGATCACGATGTCCACGCCTTCGCCGAGCACGTTGAGCTCCGAGTCGGTGACCAGCGCGGCCACCTCGATAAGTGCGTCGTCCGTCAGCGAGAGCCCGGTCATCTCGCAGTCGATCCACACCATGCGATCGTTCATGCGCCCCACCTTATGCGGAAGGTCCCCCCACCGGTGCTCCACCGGTGGGGGGACCTCCCTCCGCTCGCGCGGGGACGGCTACGCGTGCTCGCGCAGCACCCTGCTCGGGGCGTACAGCTCGGTCACGCTCGGGCCGGAGGCGGCCAGGGCCGCCGCGGCCCGCTGGGGCTGCGGGGTGCGCTGGTGCGGCACGGGCGAGCCCTGCATCTCCGACACCGGCACGTCGGCCTGGGGACGGCGGGCGCGGTAGGCGGAGCGGTAGGCGGCCGGGGAGGAGCCCAGCTGCCGCCGGAAGTGGCCGCGCAGGGCGACCGGCGAGCGGAAGCCGCAGCGTCCGGCGACCTCGTCGACCGAGTAGTCGGAGGTCTCCAGGAGCCGCTGTGCCTGGAGCACCCGCTGGGTGATCAGCCACTGGAGCGGCGCGCTGCCGGTGAGCGAGCGGAACCTCCGGTCGAAGGTGCGCCTGCTCATGTAGGCGCGGGCGGCCAGCGTCTCCACGTCGAACTGCTCGTGGAGGTGCTCAAGCGCCCAGGCGACGACCTCGGCGAGCGGGTCGGCGCCGATCTCCTCGGGGAGCGACCGGTCGAGGTAGCGCTCCTGGCCGCCGGTGCGGCGCGGCGGGACGACGAGCCTGCGGGCCAGGGCCCCGGCCGCCTCGCTGCCGTGGTCGGTGCGCACGATGTGCAGGCACAGGTCGATTCCGGCCGCGGTGCCCGCGGACGTCAGCACGTCGCCGTCGTCGACGAACAGCTCGCGCGGGTCGACGTGGACGGACGGGTAGCGCTTGGCCAGCGTCGGCGCGTACATCCAGTGCGTCGTCGCGGGCCGGCCGTCGAGCAGCCCGGCGGCGGCGAGCACGAAGGCTCCCGTGCACAGGCCGACGATCCGGGCGCCTTCCTCGTGCGCCAGCCGCAGCGCGTCGAGCGCTTCCGGCGGGGGCGGCGAGGTGATGGAGCGCCAGGCCGGGACGACGACCGTGCCTGCCCGGGCGATCGCCTCCAACCCGTACGGCGCGGTCAGTTCGAGTCCGCCGGTGGTCCGCAGCGGACCGTCCTCCCCGGCGCACACGAGCAGTCGGTAGCGTGGAACTCCCGCGTCCTGCCGGTCGATCCCGAACACGGACAGCGGAATGGAACTCTCGAAGATCGGCCCGCCGCTGAACAGCAGCACGGCGACGATCTCCCTGCGACGACGCCCCGCGAGCTTCCGGCCCGCGTCTGCGACGACAGCGGCGGTGGAATCCTGGCTCATGGCGCTAAGCCCCCCTTGGGTGTCGCGACTCCTTGGTCTGGTCGCACCTGCACGTTTCCCCTCGGCCTTGCACGTGGATCCCCCGCCGTAAATACATGATCGAATCTACTGCGTCCCGTGGTGTCGGCGTGACAAGTTCAGCACGCAGCGCTATGTCGACTTGGCAACTTGGCGAAAAGCATTCGATCAGGAAGCGTTCCACTCCGCTACCCGACGGGGAAGCCCGCGATCCGGCCGTGGCCAGTACTCATGGGGTCGAATCGTCCCCTGTCGCCCGTAGTCGCTGATGGTAGGGGGGTTGGGGGGACATTCCGGCAAGGGAAGCACAGGGTCCGGAAGTTGGCTGAAAACAACCGGGTGTGTACGTGCGAATCGGTCAGTCGTGAGGGGACGTCCCTGCGGAACCGTGGCAGCCGCGGTGCGAACCGGCCCCGGTGCGCGAGTGCCGGCCGCGGTGCCCGGACGGAAGCGGATCCTCCGACAGGACGCGGGCCGCGGCCCGCTCCGTCTTCTCCGAGTACCGCAGCAGCACCCGGCAGGCGGCCGTGACGGCGGCCAGCCCCAGGGTCGCCACGGCGGCCCCGCCGTACGAGGTCCCGTAGACCACCAGGACGACCGGCACGAGCAGGCAGCTGAAGGCCGCCCAGCGCACCACGTCACCCGCCGGGTCCTCGTGTACCCGTCCGGCGGACTGCACGGACGGGTGAAGCGGAGCGCGCGCCGAGGGCGGCGCGGAGCGGGCGGACCGGGCGGACCGCGTCATCGGAGCGGGCTGGACGGGCGGGACGGGGTGAACCGGATGGCCGGGCACGGCGTACTCCCTGCGGGCTCTTCCTGGACGGTCGGACTCCTGTCCAACGTCCCGGTGCGGCCCTCGGTCACTGCGCGCACGGGTGGCGCGCGGGTCTCTGGTCACTGCCTGTAGGGGACAGCTGCCATTGCCAAGGCGCCCGCGCTCCGGCATGCTCCCTGGGACGCTCTCCAAGGGCGGCATGCCCTGTGCAGGACAGGAGTGTCGCCGTACCCTGGTGGGTAAGGGCTTGGAAAGATGCTTCCAGGACAGAGCATGGTCACGCTGCGTCGCCGAAAACGCTCGTGGCACGGGCCCCGTCGTCAGAAGATCCGAGTCGCCGAAACCGTCCCTGTCGCTTCCCCCGAGGACTCCTCCCCGAGACACCATGGCCGGTCACGAATTCCCCGAACCCGCGGACCGCAAGCGCAAGCACCTCGCCGATTCCGTATCGAGCGACCTGCGCGCGGTGGAACAGACGCGCCACCCCTGCGACCCGGCCTTCCGTCACGGCGTGGTGGTTGGCTTCGACGGCTCCACGTCCAGTGAACGCGCCCTGGCGTACGCGATCGGCATGGCCCGGCGCTCCGGTTCCGGTCTGATCATCGTGCACGTCGCGAACCGGCTGCCCACCACGGTGTGGGCCGGCTGCGAGCCGCCCGTCTTCGTGGACGTCCCCGACCACCGCACCGAGGTGCTGGGCCTGGAGCTGGCCTGCGCGGACTACCTGTCCGAGGTGCCGTGGATCCTCGTCGAGCGCGGCGGCGACATCTGCCACGAGCTGGAGGAGGTCGGCCGGGAGTACTCGGCGGACGCCATCGTGGTGGGCTCCACCCACGGGATCGTCGGCCGGATCTTCGGCTCGGTCGCGGGGCGGCTGGCGAAGCGGGCACAGCGACCCGTTGTTGTCATTCCGTAACCCGCTGTATGTCGATTGTGCGGTTGTGAACCCTCTTGTAAAGGGTAGATAAATGCTGCTGGGACGCAGCAAACAACTGCAGATCGAAGGGAGCCCGCCGTGGACAATGGTGTCTCTGCGGGAAGCAAGGCCTCGACTTCGACCCTGGGGAACATCGCCCTGGGTCTCACCCTTCTCGCGTTCGGTATCGGCCACACGGGTGTCCTCTCGGGTGTGACCGCCGCCAACTCCGTCTCGCTCGCCATGTACGTCGGCGGGGCGGCCCTCTTCCTCCTCGGCCTCCTGGAGTACCGCGGCGGCAACGGGTTCAACGGCACCGCCTTCGCGGGCCTCGGCATCTTCTGGTTCACCTGGGCCAAGGGCGCGGGAGCCTCGGTCTCCGACGAGGCGGCCGGAACGTTTCTCGTCCTCTTCGCGATGCTCGCGCTGACCCTGACGCTCGCCGCGTCGAGCGGGCTGTTCGGCCAGGGCGTCTACGGCCTGCTGACCCTCTCCCTCCTCCTGCTGGCCATAGCCGCCTTCGCGGACACCGCCGCCCTGGCCAAGGCGGGCGGCTGGGTCGCGGCCGTGTCCGGGCTGCTGGCCTGGTACGGGGCCACGGCCGCGCTGGCCAACTGGCCGATGGCGCTGGGCAGGACCTCCGGACGGGCGGTCGCCGCGGGCTGACGGGCCCGGACCGCGGGTAGCGCGAAGGGGTGCCACCGGAGTTCCGGTGGCACCCCTTCCGCGTGCCGTGCCCGCGCCCGCTTCCGCGTGCGCGCGCCGTGACTACTCGACGGTGACGGACTTCGCCAGGTTGCGCGGCTTGTCGATGTCCCGGCCCAGGGCCAGGGCCGTGTGGTACGCCAGCAGCTGGAGCGGGATGCCCATCAGGATCGGGTCCAGCTCGTCCTCGTTCTTGGGCACGAGGATGGTGTGGTCGGCCTTCTCCTGCTCGCGGTGCGCGACGGCCAGGATGCGGCCGCTGCGGGCCTTGATCTCCTCCAGCGCCGCGCGGTTCTTCTCCAGCAGGTCGTCGTCCGGGACGATCGCGACCGTCGGCATGGCCGGCTCGATGAGGGCGAGCGGGCCGTGCTTCAGCTCGGAGGCCGGGTAGGCCTCGGCGTGGATGTAGGAGATCTCCTTCAGCTTGAGGGAGGCCTCCAGGGCGACCGGGTAGCCCCGGACGCGGCCGATGAACATCATCGACTTGGCGTCGGCGTACTCGGCGGCGAGGCGCTTGATGTCCTCCTCGCCCTTCAGGATCTCCTCGATCTGCGCGGGCAGCTTGCGCAGGCCCTCGATGATCCGCTTGCCGTCGGTGACCGACAGGTCCCGGATCCGGCCGAGGTGCACGGCGAGCAGTGCGAAGGCCACCACCGTGTTGGTGAAGCACTTGGTGGAGACGACGCAGACCTCGGGCCCGGCGTGCACGTACACGCCGCCGTCCGCCTCGCGGGCGATGGCGGAGCCGACCACGTTGACCACGCCGAGGACGCGGGCGCCCTTGCGCTTGAGCTCCTGGACGGCCGCGAGCACGTCGTACGTCTCACCCGACTGGGAGACGGCGATGTACAGGGTGTCGGGGTCCACGACCGGGTTGCGGTAGCGGAACTCGGAGGCCGGCTCGGCGTCGGCGGGGATGCGGGCCATGCTCTCGATCAGCCCGGCGCCGATCAGACCGGCGTGGTACGAGGTGCCGCAGCCCAGGATCTTGACCCGGCGGATGCCGCGCGCCTCGCGCGGGTCCAGGTTCAGGCCGCCCAGGTGGACGGTGTTGAAGCGGTCGTCGATCCGGCCGCGCAGCACGCGGTCGACCGCGTCGGGCTGCTCGGAGATCTCCTTGTGCATGTAGGTGTCGTGGCCGCCCATGTCGTAGGAGGCGGCCTCCCACTCCACGGTCTCCGGGGTGGCGGTGGTCGTCGTACCGCTGGTGGTGTAGGTGCGGAAGTCGTCGGCCTTGAGGGTCGCCATCTCGCCGTCGTTGAGGGTCACGACCTGGCGGGTGTGCGCGATCAGGGCGGCCACGTCGGAGGCGACGAGCATCTCCTTCTCGCCGATGCCGAGGATGACCGGGGAGCCGTTGCGGGCGACGACGATGCGGTCGGCGAAGTCGGCGTGCATGACGGCGATGCCGTAGGTGCCCTCGATGACCTTGAGCGCCTCGCGGACCTTCTCCTCCAGGCTGTCGGCCTGGGAGCGGGCGATCAGGTGGGTGATCACCTCGGTGTCGGTCTCGGACGCGAAGACGACGCCCTCGGCCTCCAGCTTGGCGCGCAGCTCGGCGGCGTTGTCGACGATGCCGTTGTGGACGACGGCGACCTTGTTCTCGGGGTCCAGGTGCGGGTGCGAGTTGGTGTCGCTCGGGGCGCCGTGGGTGGCCCAGCGGGTGTGGGCGATGCCGGTGGTGCCGGCGAAGCGCTTGGGGACGCGGGCTTCCAGGTCGCGGACGCGGCCCTTCGCCTTGACCATCTTCAGCGCGGCGGCCTTCGGGCTGTTGACGACGATGCCGGCGGAGTCGTATCCGCGGTACTCCAGTCGTGCCAGGCCTTCGAGCAGCAGCGGCGCCACGTCACGCTTGCCGATGTAACCGACGATTCCGCACATACGGTGTTGCCCCTCCTGAGGTTCGGTGGTCGTGCTCTTCCCCGCGCGGCCGGCCCGGGCCCGCCGCGCCGGCCCCGGTCAGCCGTAGACGATGCGGCGCAGCTGCCGGAGCGAGAGCTCCGGTGGCGCCACGGCGCGGTGCGGCAGTTCGGCCGCGATCCGCTCGAAGATCTCGGCGTTGACCGCGCCGCCCGACTGCAGCTCGCGGTGGCGGCGGCGGACGAACTCCTCCGTCGTCTCGTTGAAGTAGGCGAGCACGTCCAGCACCACCCGGGCGGCTTCCCCGCGCTGCAGCGCGGTGCTGCGCACCAGGTGGTCGACGAGGTCGTCATGCGACGGGCGGCGGTCGAGCACCAGTAGATATTGACTGTCCAAGGAGTGAAACGCAAAGATCCTGCCCGATATCGGGCAGGATCTCGCTGGTCTGGACCAGGGAATAGGAGATTCCGGTACTCCGTGGTCAGAAACGACCCAAAATCGCCGCCTTCGCCGCCGAGAACTCATCTGCGGTGAGGATCCCCGACTGGTGCAGCTCGCCCACCTCGCGCAGCCGCCGCAGCAGGGTGTCGTGGTCCGCGGGCTCGCCCGCCAGCGCCGGGGCCGCGTCCGCGAGGGGCAGGGGCCGCGCCGGCTCGGGCGCGGGAGCCGCCGGATGGGGCATCCGCACCGCCACGGCCGCCGCGACCAGCGCCATCAGCGGGTCCTTCTTGAAGCCGAAGAGCTCCACCGCGCAGCGGTCGTACTTGGGTGCGGGGGCCTTCGTCGCCCCCTCCAGGGTGAACCGCAGCCATCCGTGGTCCAGGCCCTTCGAAGGGGACCAGTCCACCGCCCGCACGTCCGCGACCCGGAACTCGCACGGGCCGCCCGAGCGCTTGGCCTCCTCGGTGGTCCAGTTCCAGTCCAGCACCACCCGGTCGCCGTCGAAGGAGACCGTGGCGTCGCCCGCCCCGAACGACAGCGGCAACGGCGGCCCCGGCATCAGGTACGCGTCGCACGGCCCCGGATCCACCTCGTCCAGCAGCAGGGCGTTCCGTACCTCGTCCACGAAGTACTCCGCGACGCCGCTGCGGTCCGACTCCACCGACAGCCGGTACGGGTCCGAGGCCTCCGGCAGCCGCCCGCCCGTCACCTGCACCAGCGGGTCCGCCCCGTCCCGCAGCCGCAGCCGCAGCCGGCCCGCCTTGCGCCCCGGCTCGTAACTGATCCCCCCTATCGCGCGCAGCGGCACGACCACCTCGCCCAGGTGCTGCCGCAGCAGCCCCACCCCCTTGTCGCGGCCCGGCACGATGCGCACCGCGTCCCCGTCGAAGGTCCACGTACCGTCCTTCTGGATGATTTCCGCCATCCGATGATTCTCCCACCGCCAAGTGCCGCCCGAGGGCGGGCCGTTTGGCCTATACCTGGGCGGATGAGAGCCCCGCGCCGCACGCTCGCCGCCCTCCTCGCCCTGGCCGCCGCCGTCTCCTGCACGGCGGCCCACGGCGACGACGCCGGGCACCCGCACGCCTCCGCCGTCCTCACCCCCTACGAACGGCTCCTGCCGGCGCCGGTCTCCGCGCGGGCCTCGGGCGGTGCCGGGTACGCCTTCGGCCCGGGCACGGTGATCCGTACCGGGCCGGGCTCGGGGGAGGAGGTCCGGCGGGTCGGCGAACTCCTCGCGGAGCAGCTGCGCGGGCCGAGCGGACTGCCGCTGCCGGTGGCCGGCGGGGAGGAGGGGGACGGGGACGGGATCCGGCTGCGGCTGGACCCCGGGGCCCGGGAGCTGGGCGCGGAGGGCTACCGGCTGCGGACCACCGCCTCCGGGGTCACCGTGACCGCGCACGCCCCGGCGGGCCTCTTCCGCGGCGGGCAGACGCTGCGGCAGCTGCTGCCGGTGCGGGGCGCGGGCGAGGTCCCGGGGGGCGAGGTCACGGACACCCCCCGCTTCGCGTACCGCGGGGCCATGGTCGACGTCGCGCGCCACCACTTCCCCGTCGAACAGGTCAAGCGGTACGTCGACCAGGTGGCCCAGTACAAGATCAACACCCTGCACGTGCACCTCACCGACGACCAGGGCTGGCGCATCGCCGTCGACTCCTGGCCGCGCCTGGCGGCGTACGGCGGCGCGAGCGAGGTCGGCGGCGGGCCCGGCGGCCACTGGACCAAGGACGAGTACCGGGACCTGGTCGCCTACGCGGCCCGCCGCTACGTCGACGTGGTCCCGGAGATCGACATGCCCGGCCACGTCAACGCCGCCCTCGCCTCCTACGCGGAGCTGAACTGCGACGGCAGGGCCCCCGAGCGCTACACCGGGGTCAAGGTCGGCTTCAGCTCCCTCTGTGTCGGCAAGGAGCGCACGTACGAGTTCATCGACGACGTCCTCGGCGAACTGGCCGCCCTCACCCCCGGCCGCTACCTCCACATCGGCGGCGACGAGGCCCACTCCACCCCGGCGGCGGACTACGCGGCCTTCATGGACCGCGCCCAGGCGGTGGTGGCGAGGCACGGCAAGACGGTGGTGGCCTGGCACCAGCTCGCGAACGCCCGCCCGGCGCCGGGCGCGGTCCTCCAGTACTGGGGCACCGACAAGACAGCGGCGGCGGAGAAGTCGGCGGTGGCGGCGGCCGCCCGCGCGGGCCACCCCCTGATCCTCTCGCCGGCGGACCGCGCCTACCTGGACATGAAGTACGACAAGGAGACGAAGCCGGGCCTGGCCTGGGCCGGCTACGTCCCGGTGCAGCGCTCCTACTCCTGGAACCCGGGCACCCACCTCCCCGACGTCCCCGAATCCGCGGTCCTCGGCGTGGAAGCCCCCCTCTGGACGGAGACCATCGCCGGCCGCGCCGACTGGGAACTGATGGCCTTCCCCCGCCTCCTGGGCCTCGCGGAACTCGGCTGGTCCCCGGCGGCGGCCCTCTCCTGGCCCGCCTACCGCGACCGCCTGGCGGCCCAGGGCCCCCGCCTGGCCGCGCAGGGGACGGCGTACTACCGGGCACCGGAGGTGCCCTGGGAGTAGCCGCCGACGGCGTGGCTGTCGCCGGTCCGTGCCACGATCTGCGGAGGCGGGGGTCGGTCGGCGGGAGCCAAGGGGGCATTTTCGGATGGGATTTGACGAGGAGTGGGCTCAGCTGCGGGCGGCCGCGGCCGCGCGGCTGACCGCAGGGCCCGGTGTGACGCCGGGCCGGGTCGCGGCAGTGGCGGATCCGCTCGGTGAGGCGCGGGAGGCGGCCGGGGCGCGGCTGGCCGCGTTCCGGAGGCAGCTGGTGCTGGTACCGCTGGACACGCTGGGCGGGTTGTGGACCGCTCGGCTCGGCGGGCTGGACTGGATCTGCGCCTTCTCGGGAGAGGAAACGTTTGCCCGGTTCGCCGAGGCGCGGGGCGAAGCCGGGTCTGAGTGGGCGTTCCGGCGGGTGGCCGGTGCCCGGCTGCTGGACGAGGTGATCCCGGAGTTGGACTTCCCCTGCGGGGTGGCTCTGGACGCCGCCGGTCCCGACGGCGCGGTGTTCCCGCCGGTGCGCGGGATCGTGCCGGGTGCGGCGGCGCTGGACGGGGAGGTGGCGGCGTGAGCGGGGAGGGTTCCGACCTGGACGTGTCGAAGCAGGCACTCGGTCAGATCGCCGACGGGATCACGAAGACGCTGGCCGAGCTGAAGGAGCTCGGGATGGTGGGCACGGCCAGCATGGGCCGGGGCTTCTCGGACCTGTCGCTGTCCGGGCTGGAGACCGGCCACGACGGCCTGACCTCCTCCTTCAACGCGTTCTGCGAGCGCTGGGAGTGGGGCGTGCGTTCCCTGGTCCAGCAGGGCAACGACTTCGCCGCCAACGTGGGCCTGTCGGCCGGCCTGGTGCACGAACAGGACCAGTACATCCAGGGCGGCTTCAAGGTGCTGGTCAACTCGGCCCTGGGCAACCCGTACGCCTCCGAGGGCGACATCACGGGGAAGGACTGGGGCGAGGTCCTCGCCGACAACCCGTACACGCAGGTCAGGGACGCGGACTACAGCGCGGAGTCCTTCCAGCGGGCCGACCGGAACAGCACGGAGGCCTGGAAGGGCGCGGTACGGGACGTGAACAGCTCCGACACCCTCCTCCACAACCAGTTGCTGGACGCCACCGGTCTGCGGGACGACATGGACAGGGCCGTGGAGGGCTGGGTCGGGCCCGCACCGGAGGCCGGCAAGGGCGGCAAGGGCGGTGAGCACTGATGCCGGACTGGGGAGGTCTGGTCGACCGGGGGCTGGAGAAGCTGGAGGACGGCTGGGACGCCACCAAGAAGGCGGTCGGCGAGGGCGTGAGCGGCGCCGCCCACGGCGTCGGCGACGTCCTGGACCAGGTGGGCGCGCACGGCTGGGCGGACAAGGTCGACGACTGGGGCGACGGCGTCGCCTCGAACCTCGGCGCCTCCGTGGGCGAACAGCAGCTCGGCCAGACCGAGCAGGCCGACGAACTCGTCCACGGCAAGCCGACGGCGATCCGCGAGGCGGCCGCCCACCTCGCCGACTTCCACTCCGCCTTCGACAAGGTCGGCCAGGGCATGAAGGCCCTGGAAACCGGCAACTGGAAGGGCGCGGCCGCCGAGGCGTTCCGCGAGAAGTTCGCGATGCACCCCACGGACTGGTTCCACGCGTCGGACGCCTGCCAGGACGGCGCCAATGCCCTCAAGCACTACGCGGACACCGTGGAATGGGCCCAGAAGCAGGCCGCCCAGGCCGTCGACCTCTACCGGCAGGGCGTGAAGGCCACGAAGGAGGCGGCCGACGCCTACCGGGCCAGGGCCGACGCGTACGAGGCCGCGGCCAAGGCCGGCCGAGACCCGGGCCCCTGCCCCGCACCGGGCGCCGACCCGGGCGAGGCGGCGCGGGGGCGCGCGCAGGAGATCCTCACGGAGGCCCGCCGCCAGCGCGACGAGGCCGCCCGAACGGCCCAGCGGGCCGTGGAGGCGGCTACGGAGAAGGCCCCGGCCATGCCGTCGGCGTCCGAGCGCGCCTGGGGCAGCTTCGTCGACCACGAGGCCGGCCAGGCGCTGGAGCTGAACCACTTCGTCGGCGGCGTGCTCAAGGGCACGGCGGCCACCGTCGACTTCGCCCGCGGCCTGAACCCGTACGACCCGTACAACCTCACCCACCCGGCCGAGTACTCCCAGCACGTCAACATGACCCTGGCGGGCCTCGTCTCCACGGCCGCCCACCCGGAACGCATCCCGAGCGCCCTCCTCGACCCCCTCAAGGACGACCCCAGCGAGGGCCTCGGCCGCCTGGTACCGGAGCTGCTGGGCACGAAGGGGATGGGCGGCGCCAAGACGGGCGCGCGGGTCGCGGAGGCGGCGGCGGAGGCGGCGGCGAACCCGTCGAAGTGGTCGCACCTGGCGCGGCCCGCGAAGGGGGTGACGAAGCGCGATGCGATCCATGCGGACTCGGTCGACATCGAGGACGCTCAGAAGTTCCTCGACGAGGAGTTCCCGTGGATGAGGGATCTGAACCACAAGCAACAGCCGGGCTATCAGTACAACTGCACGCACAACGTGGTGACGGTCGACAGGCGGCTGGACGGTGTGGAGGTTTCGGCGGCGCCGAGGGTGACCGGGGGTGACATACCGTTCAAGGAGCTCGGGGTGGAGCCGAGTGCGACGAAAGTCGTCCAGAGCTACGACGACATCATCAAGGACTTGGAGAAGCGGGGTGAGGGCTCACGCAGTGTGGTCGCCATCTCCCGTCACGGAGGCATGGGGCACGTCTTCAACGCCGTGAACACTCCGCACGGCGTCGTCTTCCTGGACGGGCAAACCGGAACCCTGGCCAAGCTGGAGACCGCGAATATCAGCGAGATCGCCCATGTCCCCTACAAATAGCTACGTCAGGATTCAGAGATGCTCACGTTGAACGAGGCCGTCGAGGCGGCCAGGCCCTATGCCGAGCGCGCGTACTCCGATGGGCCGTGGACGCTCGTCATGCAGCCGGAGCTCAGCGAAGAGCACGAGCTGGCCTGGATCATCAGGATCGATGCGCAGGAAAGCATCGACTCGGGGAACCGGTGGGCGGGGCCCCTGACGAAGGTGGTGATCGTACCCAAGGACGGAGCGGAGGTTCACTTCCCGCCGAGTCACATGCCGGTCGCCGACTACCTCGCCTTCGTGCGCCACGGAGGCTGGGAGACGGCGGCCAAGGGAAGGACCGTCGAGGCCGAGCCGTGGCAGCAGGCGCTCCAGTGGCTCCTGGACACCTATCGCGGGCTCGTCGAGCTGGTGGGGATCGAGCCGGTGGCCGAGGACGCGGGCACGTGGCTGTTTGCCTGCAGGACGGTCGAGCAGCCGGGATACCCGCGGACGCCGATGCTGGCAGCGTCGGTCGTCGTGCCCAAGACGCCGGGTCGGCCTTTCCACCCTTCCTCTGATGACCCTTGGGGGGACGTCGCGGCGTATACACGTGCTCCTGCCAAGCGCGATCCTGAAGTGGAGGCCCGGCGGCTGAACTCGCGCGGGTGTGTCGTCACCGTGGCCGCGGCCATCGCCGGGGCTCCGTCGAGCCCGCTGCCCTGGCAGCCCTCGCACGAGGCGCCCGGGTGGTGGGAGCTGCTGCTCAAGCGGTACTTCCCGACCGCCGAGCAGCTGCGGTGCGGGAGCTGGGACGAGGTGATCCGGCGGGTCGAGGAGACCGGGCCGGACACCCAGGGCGTGATGTGGGTGCGCCGGGCGATCGGCGGTACCGAGGTCAGCGGGCACCTGCTGTACGCGCACAACCACAGCGGCACGGTGGTGTTCCTCGACGGCATGACGGGCGGGCTCGCCCGGCTCGACACCGAGAGCGTGCTGGAGCTGGTGTTCGCGCGGTTCCGGCCGGGGGCGCCGCAGTCCGCCGAGGACTTCGGGGCGGCGCGGGCGAAGGCCGAGGCGTGGCTGGGGGAGACGTACGAGGTGCCCGTCGAGCTCGTGGCGCCGGATCCGGCCGACGAGACGGCCCGGGGGTGGCTGTTCGCCTGCCAGACCACCGCCGCGCTGCGGACGGGCGACTGGCGGCACTCGATGCTCGACGCCGCGCTGGTGGTGCCGAAGGGGCCGGGGGCGCCGTTCCTGCTGCCCAACTCCGACCCGTGGGGGTTCTTCGCCCGCTGGGACCGGGGCGAGGCGGCCGGGCCCACGCCCGAGCCGGGGAAGGCCGACTGGTTCGCCTCGACGATGGCGCAGCTGGGGCCCGTCATGCAGGTGTCCGAGTTCCCGACGGTCACCGCCTCCGTCCAGGCGCTCGCGGCCCTGCCGCCCGGGGGCCGCGCCCTGGTGTGGGTGCGCCGGCTGGACGGGCGGGGGCGGGAGTCCACCGGTCTGCTGCTCACCGGCCTGCGTTCCGAGGGCGGCTTCGTGGGGCTCGTGGACGGTTCGGCGGAGGAGCTCAAGAGCCTCGACGGGTTCCGGGAGTCCGGGGTCCGGGTCGTCCGCTACCGCTGAGGGACGGCACGACGCCGGGGCCGCGAAGAGGGCCAGTCAGGGCTTCGCGGCCCCGGCGTCGGGGCGGAGGGCGGGTGCGGCTTCGAGGGACCGTATCGACGCCGCGCCCGCCCCCCCACCGGTCACCGCCGCGCGAAGGGCGCGACGGGGTTCTTGAGGGTGCCGATCAGCTGGAGGGCCGCCGCCGGGTCGGCGAGGTCGACCATCTGCTTGTTGTTGCGCAGCTGGAGGCGGTTCAGGCAGGACAGCTGGAACTCGGGAGTGAAGAGGTCGTACTGCGCGAAGCGGTCCGCCAGGGCGGGGGTCGAGGCCTGGTAGTCGTGGGCGCAGTCCGCCACCGCCTGCCAGAAGGTGGACTCGTCGCAGATGCCTTCCGCGACCAGGATGGAGTTCAGGAAGCGGAAGAAGCAGTCGAAGACGTCCGTGAAGATCGACAGGAGCTTCATGTCCTCCGGGATGTCCGCGCGGACGCGTTCCACCGCCGGCGGGAGGACCGCGTCCGGGTCCATGACGACGATCTCCTCGGCGATGTCCTTGAAGATCGCCCGCTGTACGACGCCGTCCTTGATGACCAGGATGGTGTTCTCGCCGTGCGGCATGTACGCGAGGTCGTACTGGTAGAAGCAGTGGAGGAGGGGGAGGAGGTAGGCGCGGAGGTACGGCTTCAGCCATTCGGCGGGAGTGAGGCCCGATTCCTCGATGAGGGCGCCCACGAAGGACCTGCCGTCCGCGTCCACGTGGAGGAGCGAGGCCATGGTGGCCAGGCGCTCGCCCTCGCGCAGGGAGTTCACCGGCGACTCGCGCCACAGGGCGGCCAGCATCTTGCGGTACGGCGAGTAGCGGTCCGTCGCGCGCTCGTACTGGCGGTGGTGGTAGCCGATCGCCGCCCGCTCGCGGATGATCGAGAAGTCGACCGACCGCAGGACCTCGTCGGACTCGATCAGCTGGTGCAGCCAGTCGTTGATGGCCGGGGTGGCCTCCATGTAGGCGGCGGACAGGCCGCGCATGAAGCCCATGTTGAGGACCGAGATGGCCGTCTTGACGTAGTGCTTCGTCGGGGTGGTGGTGTTGAAGAAGGTGCGGATCGACTGCTGCGCGAGGTAGGCGTCGGAGCCCTCGCCCAGCAGCACCAGGCGGCGGTTGGCGATCTCGGCCGCGAAGGTGACCGTGGTCTTGTTCCACCACTGCCAGGGGTGGATCGGCAGCAGGTGGTAGTCCGCCAGGTCCAGGCCCAGGGAGGTCATCTTCGCGGCGAACAGGGTGAGGGCGTCCTCGCCCAGCTCCTCGCGCATGAAGGTGTCGTGGTCCAGGCCCGCGCCCGCCGTGAAGGTGGAGACGTCCTTGCGGGCGGCGACCCACACCAGGTGGACCGGGCTCGCCGTCTCCGGGGCGTACGAGAGGTACTCGTGCACGCCGAAGCCCAGCCGGCCGTTGTTGGCGACGAAGCAGGGGTGGCCCTCCGTCATGCCCGTCTCGATGTCCTGGAACGTGGACTTCGCGAGGGTGGACGAGCTGAGCTGGGGCTTGGTGTATTTGTAGCCCGTGCCGGCCAGGGTGGAGGAGATCTCCTCCAGGTAGACCGGCAGGACCTCCGCGCTCAGGCCCAGGGTCTGCCGGAGCTCGATGTGGAAGTCCAGGGCGTCGAGCGGGAGCTCGGTGCCGTTGCCGTGGCGGGTGATGGATTCCTCGTCCACCGCCCAGTGGTCCAGGGCGTGCAGGGCCGAGCGGAAGCGGTACTCGACCGAGCCGTCGTCGCTGCGGACCGAGTAGAGGTCCCCGCCCAGCGGCTCGGGCGTCAGCAGGCGCTCGTGGGAGAACTCCGCGAGGGCCTTGCGGACCAGGGCGCGGTTGGCGCGGGCCCACAGCTCGGGGGAGAGGTGGGAGACGGCGTCGGCGAGGCTCATGCCGGGACTCCCGTCGTGAGGGCGGTGGCCGCCTCGAACCGGGCGCGGGTGCAGAAGCTGAGCAGGGCGGTCTTCTCGGGCTTCTGGACCTCGCGCTCGGGGACGAAGCCGACCGCCTCGTTCAGGGCGTGGACCGCCTTGTTGCGGACGTCCGGCTCGACGACCACGCGCTCCGCCGCCGGGTCGGCGAAGAGGGAGGCCATGACCGTGGTGATCACCGCGCGGGTGAAGCCGGATATGGGGGTGTCCGAGGGGGCCACCAGGAAGTGCATGCCGATGTCGCCGGGCCGCGCGTCGTACAGGCCGACCAGCTCCAGCTTCGAGGGGTCGTAGCTCTCCATCAGGAAGGCCGGGCGGCCCTCGTGGAGGCCGATGAAGGCGTGGTGGTCCTCGTGCGCGGTGATGCGCGCGTACTCGCGCTCGACCTCGGTGAGGGAGGCTTCCTGCATCATCCAGAACGCGGCCTTCGGGTGCGTCACCCAGCCGTGCAGGAGTTCCGCGTCCGCGAAGGGGTCCAGGGGGCGGATGGCGAAGGTCCCGAGGGCCGCGTCGGTGCGGGCGAAGAGGATTTCAGGGGTGGTGCTCATGCGTGCATGCCTTCCGGGGCCGCGAACTGCTGGAACGCGATGGACTTCTCGACCTTGTAGTACTCGCGGCCGAGCAGCTCACCGACGATGTACGCGTTGCGGTACGCGGCCATGCCCAGGTCGGGCGAGGTGAGGGAGTGGTTGTGGGTGGTGCCGTTCTGGAGGTACACCCCGCGGCCGGTGACGTCGACGGCGTAGTTGCGGCCGGCGTCGAGGCGGCCGTGGCCGTCGAAGTTCAGCCGGTCGTGGATCGGGGTGAGGAACTCCGGTGCCACGTACTTGTAGCCCGTGGCCAGGACCAGGCCTTCGGTGGTCAGGGTGAAGTCCCGCTCCTGCTCCTCCTGGCGCAGGCCGAGCGTGTACGTGCCCGTGGTGGTGTCGTACGCCGTGCTGTTCAGGGAGCTGTTGGTGAGCAGGGTCGTGGGGACCGTGCCCGGCATGGTGATCTTCTTCTGGTAGAGCAGGTCGAAGATGGCGTTGATGAGGTCGCCGTCGATGCCCTTGAAGAGGTTCTTCTGCTGCCCCTCCAGCCGGTAGCGGGTCTCCTCGGGGAGGGCGTGGAAGTAGTCCACGTACTCCGGGGAGGTCATCTCCAGCGTGAGCTTGGTGTACTCCAGCGGGAAGAAGCGCGGGGAGCGGGTCACCCAGTTGAGCTGGTAGCCGTGTACGTCGATCTCGGCGAGGAGGTCGTAGTAGATCTCGGCCGCGCTCTGGCCCGAGCCGATCAGGGTGATCGACTTCTTCTTCTGGAGGGTCTCCTTGTGCTGCATGTACGAGGAGTTGTGCAGGAAGTCCCCGCCGAGGCCCGCGCAGGACGCCGGGACGTGCGGCGGGGTGCCGGTGCCCAGGACCAGGCGGCGGGCCCGGTGGGTCTCGCCGCGGTCCGTGTGGACCTCGTACACGCCGGCGGCCTCGTCGTACGTCACCTCGGTGACGGAGGTGGAGTACTGGACGTTGTCGAGCCGGTCGGCGGCCCAGCGGCAGTAGTCGTTGTACTCGGCGCGCAGCGGGTAGAAGTTCTCGCGGATGTAGAAGGAGTACAGCCGGTCCTTGTCCTTCAGGTAGTTCAGGAAGGAGAAGGGCGAGGTCGGGTCGGCGAGGGTGACCAGGTCCGACATGAACGGCGTCTGCAGGTGCGCGCCGTCCAGGAACATCCCGGCGTGCCACTCGAAGTGCGGCTTCGACTCGATGAACAGCCCGTCGAGCTCGTCGATCGGCGCGGTCAGGCAGGCCAGTCCCAGGTTGAAGGGACCCAGGCCGATGCCGATGAAGTCGTGGGGCTTAGCGGTGGACGGCAAGGGATTCTCCCAGGAACTGCTCGGCGTGTGCGGCGAGGAGGTCGAGGACGGCCGCGATGTCGGCCGTCGTGGTCTGCGGGTTGAGGAGGGTGAACTTCAGGTACTGCTTCCCGTCCACCTTGGTGCCGGCGACGACGGCCTCGCCGGAGGCGAACAGGGCCTTGCGGGCGTGCAGCTGGGCCTCGTCGACGAGGTCGCCGCGCGTCTCGCCGGCGGGCAGGTAGCGGAAGACGAGCGTGGAGATCTGCGGCTCGACGACGACCTCGAAACGCGGGTCGGCCGCGATGACGTCGTAGCCGGCGGCGGCGAGGTCGACGACCTGGTCGAAGAGGGAGCCGACGCCGTCGGCGCCCATGATCCGCAGGGTCATCCAGAGCTTGAGGGCGTCGAAGCGGCGCGTGGTCTGGATGGACTTGTCGACCTGGTTGGGGATCCGCTCCTCGGCCATCCGGCGCGGGTTGAGGTAGTCCGCGTGGTACGTGGCGTGCTTGAGGGTGTCGCGGTCGCGGACCAGCATCGCGCTGGAGCTCACGGGCTGGAAGAACGACTTGTGGTAGTCGACGGTGACCGAGTCGGCCTTCTCGATGCCGTCGAGGAGGTGCCGGCGGGTGGGGGAGACCAGCAGTCCGCAGCCGTAGGCGGCGTCCACGTGCATCCACGCGGAGTGCTCGCCGGCCAGGCGGGCGATCTCGGGGAGCGGGTCGATGGACCCGAAGTCGGTGGTGCCGGCGGTGGCGACGACGGCCATCGGGAAGAGGCCCTCGGCGGCGCAGCTCTCCAGCTCAAGGGCCAGGACGGAGGTGTCCATGCGGCGGTTGCGGTCGACGGGCACGCAGATGACGGCCTCGTAGCCGAGGCCCAGCATGGCGGCGGACTTCTGGACGCTGAAGTGGCTGGCCTCGGAGGTGAAGATGCGCAGTCTCGGCAGCAGTTCGGCCTTGGTGAGCTCGGTGCCCTCGTCGAGCGCCCGCTTCATCACGGTCCGGCAGGCCTCGTCGCGGGCCAGGAGCAGGGCGTGGAAGTTCGACTGGCTGCCGCCGGAGGTGAAGATGCCGTCCGCGCCCTCGCCGAGGCCGATGCGGCGGGCGGTCCACTCGATCAGGCGGCGCTCGATGAGCGTGCCGCCGATGGACTGGTCCCAGGTGTCGAGGGAGGAGTTGACGGCGGAGAGGACCGACTCGCCGACCACCGCGGGGATGACGACCGGGCAGTTGAGGTGGCCCAGGTAGCGCGGGTGGTGGAAGTAGACGGCGTCGCGGAGGTAGACGTCCTCCAGCTCGTCGAGGGCGGCGGCGGCGTCGCCGAGCGGCTGGTCGAGGTCGATCCCGTTGATGACCGGGGCGAGTTCGTCGACGGATATGCCGGTGTGGGGCCGCTCGGTCGTGGCGAGTTTGGCGGCGACGCGGTCGACGCCCTCGGTGACGGAGCGCCGGTAGAGGTCCGCGGTCGTCTCGTTCAGCAGATGCTGGCGCATCAACTTTCCTCCGGGCAGGGGTGAGCGGGGGGACGGGCAAGGCGTGGGGTGCGAGAGTTAGGTTAGCCTAACCTTAATTCGATCACAAATGCGGGAGGCCCCGGCGAATGCCGGGGCCTCCCGCATGAAGTTCCGTGTGCCGCAAGGGCGTTGGGGCTAGAGCTCGGACGCCGGGTCCTCGCTCGGGGCCTGGCCCGCGTACGCCTCGGCGAGCAGCTGCTCCTCGCTGGCGCCGAGCCGCCAGTAGCCGGTGAAGCGCACCGCGCGCCGGTTGATGGAACGTTCCTGCACCAGGTGGCGGCGTACCGCGCGGATCGTGCCGGCCTCGCCCGCCAGCCAGGCGTACGGGGCCTCGGCGGCGGGCAGTTCCGCCGCGCGGATCTCCTCCACCACGCGGCCCGCCCGGTCGGGGCCGGACGCGCCCTTCGCGCGCACGATCCAGGTGATGTCGGCGTCGGCGTCGGTGCGCAGGGCCAGCCGGTCGTCCGCGTGCGGGACCTCGAACCAGGCCCTGGCCTTCACGCCGGCCGGGAGCCGCTCCAGGATCGCGGCGGCGGCGGGCAGGGCCGTCTCGTCCGCGTACATCAGGAAGGCGTCGGTGGCGGCCGGGGGCTGGAAGCGCACGGACTTGTTCTCCGCGACCGCCGGCCCGATCGCCATGATCCGGCGGCCGGTGACGGCCCGGCCCGCCCAGCGGGAGGCCGGTGAGGCGTCCCCGTGCAGGACGAAGTCGATGTCGACCTCGTCCACCCCCGCGTCCGTACGCCGCTGCTCGCGCACCGTGTACGAGCGCATCACGGGGCGGTCCTCGTCCGGCATCGCGCGCCAGGCGCCGAACCAGGTGTCCTCGTCGGTGGACGGCAGCTCGGTGTGCTCGGCGTGCGCCGGCGGCAGGAAGAGCGAGAGGCTCTGGTCGTACCCGCCGGACCTGAAGTCCGCCAGGGACTCACCGCCGAAGGTGACGCGCAGGAACGAGTGGCCGAGGCGGCGCGTGCGCAGCACCTCCATCGTGAAGAAGCGGAAGTGCGCCACGGCCTGTTCGGCCTCGGATGCGGTGGCGGTCATGCGCGAGTCCCCCCTGGGATTCGAATGGGCGCCGGCGGCGGGTGTGGTGCCGGGCGGTCAGTGCCGGAGGCCGGGCCGCGGGCGGTGGCCCGCGGCCCGGCCCTCAGGACCGGCGCGAGAGGGTCAGGAGACCTTCTTGGCGTTCTGGATGGTCTTGGCGAGGTCCTCGAGGATCTGCGCGCACTTCTCGTACGAGTAGATCGGCTCGGTCACGCGCGGGGCGACCTGGCCGGCCTTGACGGCGGGCAGCTCGTTCCAGGTCGGCTTGGCCTTCAGGGCCTCGGGCTGCAGGGCCTGGGTGCGGTTGTCGAGGAGGACGACGTCGGCCTTGTACTTGCCGGCGTTCTCCCAGCTCAGGCTCTCGTAGAAGCCCTGCGGGTCCAGCTTGTCCTGCTCGGGGGAGACGAACTCGACGCCCAGGGACTCGAAGTACTTCAGGTCGGCCGAGGTCTTCGGGGTGGAGACGTAGAAGAGCTGGTCGGCGCCGGAGCCGACGAGCACCTTGACGCCCGGGTTGGCCTTGACGGCCTCGCGGACCTTGGCGGAGGCGGCGTCGAAGCGGGCCTTGGCGTCGGCGGCCTTCTTCGAGTTCAGGTCGGCGCCCAGGGACTTGGCGAGGTCCGCGGTGCGTTCCAGGGCCTTGTCCATGGAGACCTTGTCGCCCACGCCGATCGCGGCGGCCGGGGCCAGCTTCAGGATCTTGTCCTTGGAGGCCTCGGGGACGTACCAGTACGTGCCGTCCCAGGTGTTGGTGGCGAGCAGCTCGGGCTTGAGGGCCGCGTACTTCTCGACGTTGAACTCGTCGTAGACGTTGCCGAGGATCTCGACCTTGGAGATGTCCATCGAGCCGGCCATCGGGTCGGCCTTGCCGTCGGCCAGCTTGGTCGGGCCGAAGACGCCCTTGACCTGCACGCCGTAGTCGTACAGCGCGGCGGCGGTGCCGGTGTAGGCCACGATGTTCTTCGGCGTGGACTTGGCGCTGGCCGTCTTGTCCAGGTCGTCCTTGAAGCTCCACGCGCCCGAAGCGGCGGCCGTGCCGCCCTTGCCGCCCTCAGCGTCCTTCGCCTTGTCGTTGCCGCCGCACGCGGTGAGAGCCGCGACGAGGCCGAGGGCGCCGCCGGCGGCGACGAGACCGCGGCGGGAGAGGAACGTGGAGCTGGGCTTGGGCATGGGGAATTCCGCTTTCGTGCGTGCAGGGCGGCCGGGGGACCCGAGGCCGTTCGGTGGGAAGGTTAGCCTAACCTTGGCCGAAAACGGTAAGGGGACCCTAATTATTTTCGGGTCCCCTCGTCGTTCCCCGCGCGCGGCGCGGGTGTTGGGTCAGCCGGCGAAGCCCAGTTCGCGGGCGATCAGCATGCGCTGCACCTCGCTCGTGCCCTCGCCGATCTCCAGGATCTTGGAGTCGCGCCACATGCGGGCCACCGGGTACTCGTTCATGAAGCCGTAGCCGCCGTGGATCTGCGTGGCGTCCCGGGCGTTGTCGACGGCGACCGTCGAGGAGTACAGCTTCGCGATGGCCGCCTCCTTCTTGAACGGCTCCCCGTGCACCAGCCGGGAGGCCGCGTCGCGCCAGCCGATGCGGGCCATGTGGGCGCGCGTCTCCATGTCGGCCAGCTTGAACTGGATGGCCTGGTTGTCACCGATCGGCTTGCCGAAGGCCTGCCGCTCCTTCGCGTACTTCACCGACTCGTCAACGCAGCCCTGCGCGAGGCCCGTCGCCAGGGCCGCGATGGCGATCCGGCCCTCGTCGAGGATCCGCAGGAACTGGGCGTAGCCGCGACCCTCCTGGCCCACCAGGTTGGCGAGCGGCACCCGCACGTCGTCGAAGGACAGCTCGCGGGTGTCGGAGGAGTTCCAGCCGACCTTGGAGTACGGAGCGGCCACCGTGAAGCCCGGGGTGCCGGACGGGACGATGATCGAGGAGATCTCCGGGCGGCCGTCGGCCTTGCGGCCCGTCACGGCCGTGACCGTGACCAGGCCCGTGATGTCCGTACCGGAGTTGGTGATGAAGCACTTCGACCCGTTGATCACCCACTCGTCACCGTCGCGCACGGCCGTGGTGCGGGTGCCGCCCGCGTCACTGCCCGCACCGGGCTCGGTCAGGCCGAACGCGCCGAGCACCTCGCCCGAGCACAGCTTCGGCAGCCACTGCCGCTTCTGCTCCTCCGTGCCGAACAGGTACAGCGGCATGGCACCCAGGGAGACGCCCGCCTCCAGGGTGATCGCGACCGAGGAGTCGACGCGGGCCAGCTCCTCCAGGGCGATGCCGAGGGCGAGGTAGTCGCCGCCCATGCCGCCGTACTCCTCCGGGAACGGCAGGCCGAACAGGCCCATGCGGCCCATCTCGCGGACGATCTCGTAGGGGAACTCGTGCCGCTCGTACAGGTCGCCGATCTTCGGTGCGACCACGTCGTGCGCGAACGCCTCGACGGTGCGGCGGAGTTCCTCGTGCTCGGGGGTGAGCCGGTGGTCGAGGGACATGGTGTGACTACTCCTTGTGGGAGAGGGCGCGGACGGTACGGGAGGGGCTGGGGCGCCCCAGCTGTTCGGCCATCCACACGCTCGTGGCGGTGAGGGCGGCCAGGTCGACCCCGGTCTCGATGCCGAGGCCGTCGAGCATCCACACCAGGTCCTCGGTGGCGAGGTTGCCGGTGGCGCTCTTCGCGTACGGGCAGCCGCCGAGGCCGCCGGCGGACGCGTCGACCGTGGTCACGCCGTGCTGGAGCGCGGCGAGGGTGTTGGAGAGCGCCTGGCCGTAGGTGTCGTGGAAGTGCACGCCGATCCGGTCGGTCCCCACCCCCGCGGCGTTCAGCTCGGACAGCAGGGCCTGCACGTGGCCGGGCGTGGCGACGCCGATGGTGTCGCCGAGGCTCAGCTCGTCGCAGCCCAGGTCCAGCAGGGCCTTCGCGACGCGGACCACCTGGTGGACCGGGACGGCCCCCTCCCAGGGGTCCCCGAAGCACATCGAGAGGTAGCCCCGCACGTGCGCCTCCCCGGCCTTGGCACGGGCCACGACGGGCTCGAACATGGCGAGGGACTCGGCGACCGTCCGGTTCAGGTTGCGGGCGGCGAAGGTCTCCGTGGCCGAACCGAACACGGCGATGCGGGTCGCCCCCAGGGCCAGCGCCCGGTCCAGGCCGCGCTCGTTGGGGACCAGGACCGGGAGCGCCGCGTCCACGTCGGAGAGGAGCGGGAAGAGCTGCTCGGCGTCCGCGAGTTGGGGGACCCACTTGGGGTGGACGAAGCTGGTGGCCTCGATGGTGGTCAGGCCGGCCGCGGCGAGCCGGTGGACGAACTCGGCCTTCACGGCGGTCGGTACGGCCGTCTTCTCGTTCTGCAGCCCGTCGCGCGCGCCGACCTCGTGGATGCGGACGCGGGGCGGGAGCCCGGCGGGGGCCGGGACGGTCATGGGCAGCCCGTTCACGAGGCCTCCTCCCCGTCGTCCGGGGTCACCACGGCCAGGACCTGGTCCATGGCCACGGTGGTGCCCGGGGTGACGTCGAGTTCGGTGACGGTGCCGGCGTGCGGGGCGGAGATGACGTGCTCCATCTTCATCGCCTCGACGACCAGCAGGCTCTGCCCGGCCGTGACCTGGTCGCCGACGGCCACCTTGACGACGGTGACGGTGCCGGGCATGGGGGCCGCGAGGGTGTCGGCGCCCGCCCTGCCGCTGCCGCTGAGGGAGGCGGTGACGGGGTCGTGGTGCTGGACGTGCCAGCTGTCGCCGTCGCGGCCGAGCCAGACCCCGTCCGGGGAGGTGGCGTGGCTGAAGCGGTAGGTGACGCCGTCGAGTTCGAGGGTGAGGGTGTCGGCGGTGCGGTCCACGATCCGGGCCCGGGCCGGGCCGCTGGGGCTCTGCCCCAGGCCCCGCGCCTCAATCGCTGGCGGGGCTGAGTTTGGTGCGGCTCCGCCGTCGGAGGCCGTCGGGAGGAGGAGTTCCACCTGCGGGCCGGTGGTGCTGGGGCTCTGCCCCAGACCCCGCGCCTCAAACGCCGGCGAGGCTGAAGTTGCCGGGCGGGAGCGGACGGCCACCGGCTCCTCGCCGGGGAGGCGGAAGTGGTGGACGGTCCAGGCGGGCGTGCCGCCCAGGCGCCAGCCGCTGGGCACCCCGAAGGGGTCCACCCACGCGGCGGAGCCGCCGGTCTGGCCGCCGGGGCCGGCAGCGCCCCCGTCCAGCCCCGCCGGCGCCTGAGGCGCGGGTCCGGGCAGGGCCCGGTTTCGGGAAGGGGCGGGGTGGGGGACAGAGGCCAGCAGTGCGGCCGCCGCGTACACCTCCGGCGGGACGCCGTCGGGCAGGAGCCTGCTCAGGTCCCGCTCCACCAGGCCCGTGTCCATGTCGCCGGACACCACGTCCGGGTGCGCGAGCAGACGACGCAGGAAGCCGGCGTTGGTCTGGACACCCAGGATCACCGTGTCCGCCAGCGCACCCCGCAGGACACGGAGGGCCGCCGCGCGGTCGGGCCCGTACGCGATGACCTTCGACAGCATCGGGTCGTACGTCGAGCCCACCGGGACGCCCGCCGTCAGCCCCGAGTCGGTGCGCACCGTGCCGCCGTCCGGCTCCGACAGCGCCAGCACCGTGCCGCCGGACGGCAGGAACCCGCGCGCCGGGTCCTCCGCGCAGACGCGGGCCTCGATCGCGTGCCCGGTCAGCCGGATCCCGTCCTGGGTGACGGGCAGGGGCTCGCCCGAGGCGACCCGCAGCTGCTGCTCCACCAGGTCCAGGCCGGTGACCAGCTCGGTCACCGGGTGCTCCACCTGGAGGCGGGTGTTCATCTCCATGAAGTAGTACGAGGACGGGTCCCCGCCCGGGACGATGAACTCCACCGTGCCCGCGCCGACGTACCCGCAGGAGCGCGCCGCCTCCACGGCCGCCGCGCCCATCGCCGCGCGGGTCTTCTCGTCCAGCAGCACCGAGGGGGCCTCCTCGATGACCTTCTGGTGGCGCCGCTGGAGGGAGCACTCGCGCTCGCCCAGGTGCACCACGTTCCCGTGCGCGTCGGCCAGCACCTGGATCTCGATGTGCCGGGGCCGGTCGATCCACCGCTCCACGAGCAGGGTGTCGTCGCCGAAGGAGGACTTCGCCTCGCGGCGGGCGGCCGCGATCTCCTCGGCGAGCACCGCCTCGTCCCGCACCAGCCGCATGCCCTTGCCGCCGCCGCCCGCCGAGGGCTTGAGCAGCACCGGCATGCCGATCTCCGAGGCTGCCGCGGCCAGTTCGGCGTCCGTCAGGCCGCTGCCGGAGGAGCCCGGGACCACCGGGACGCCGGCCGCGCGGACCGTCTCCTTCGCCGTGATCTTGTCGCCCATCAGGGAGATGGCGGAGGCGGGCGGCCCGATGAAGGCCAGCCCGGCCTCCGTGCAGGCCGCCGCGAAGGCCGCGTTCTCGGCGAGGAAGCCGTAGCCGGGGTGGACGGCCTCGGCGCCGGTGCGCTTCGCGGCGTCGAGGAGCCGCTCCACCGACAGGTAGCTCTCGGCGGCGGCCGCCGGGCCGATCCGGACGGCCGTGTCGGCCTCCCGTACGTGGCGCGCGTCGGCGTCGGCGTCGCTGAAGACGGCGACGGAGCGGATGCCGAGCTGCCGCAGGGTGCGGATGACGCGTACCGCGATCTCGCCGCGGTTGGCGACCAGAACAGTGCTGAACATCGAAGGGGTCCTCACGTCACTCACGTCACATACGGAAGATGCCGAAGCCGGAGTCGCCCAGGGGGGCGTTCGCGCACGCGGTCAGGGCCAGTCCCAGCACCTGCCGGGTCTCCAGCGGGTCGATGACCCCGTCGTCCCACAGCCGCGCGGTGGCGTAGTAGGCGTTGCCCTGCTCCTCGTACTGGGCGCGGACCGGGGCCTTGAAGGCCTCCTCGTCCTCGGCGGGCCACTCCTGGCCGGCGCCCTCGATCTGGTCGCGCTTGACGGTGGCCAGCACCGAGGCGGCCTGCTCGCCGCCCATCACCGAGATCTTGGCGTTGGGCCACATCCACAGGAAGCGCGGCGAGTACGCCCGGCCGCACATCGAGTAGTTGCCCGCGCCGTAGCTGCCGCCGACGACCACGGTCAGCTTCGGGACCCGGGCGCAGGCCACCGCGGTGACCATCTTCGCGCCGTGCTTGGCGATGCCGCCCGCCTCGTAGTCGCGGCCGACCATGAAGCCGGAGATGTTCTGGAGGAAGAGCAGCGGGATGCCGCGCTGGTCGCACAGCTCGATGAAGTGGGCGCCCTTCTGGGCGGACTCGGCGAACAGGATGCCGTTGTTGGCGATGATCCCGACCGGGTGGCCGTGGATCCGGGCGAAGCCGGTGACCAGGGTCTGCCCGAACTCCGACTTGAACTCCTGGAAGCGGGAGCCGTCCACGACGCGGGCGATGATCTCGCGGGCGTCGTAGGGGGTGCGGGAGTCGACGGGGACGGCGCCGTACAGGCCGTACGGGTCCACCTTGGGCTCCTCGGGAGCCTCGACCGACCAGGGCAGGGCCCCGCGCGCGGGCAGGGTCGCCACGATGTTCCGTACGATCCGCAGCGCGTGCGCGTCGTCCTGCGCGAGGTGGTCCGTGACGCCGGAGACGCGCGAGTGGACCTCGCCGCCGCCGAGCTCCTCGGCCGTGACCACCTCCCCGGTGGCGGCCTTCACCAGCGGCGGGCCGCCGAGGAAGATCGTGCCCTGGTTGCGGACGATGACGGCCTCGTCGCTCATCGCCGGCACGTACGCCCCGCCGGCCGTGCAGGAGCCGAGGACGGCGGCGATCTGCGGGATGCCGGCCCCGGACATGCGGGCCTGGTTGTAGAAGATCCGGCCGAAGTGCTCCCGGTCGGGGAAGACCTCGTCCTGCATGGGGAGGAAGGCGCCGCCGGAGTCGACCAGGTAGAGGCAGGGGAGACGGTTCTCCAGGGCCACCTCCTGGGCGCGCAGGTGCTTCTTCACGGTCATCGGGTAGTACGTGCCGCCCTTGACGGTGGCGTCGTTCGCGACGATCACGCACTCGCGCCCGCTGACCCGGCCGATGCCCGCGATCACCCCGGCGGCGGGGGCCGCGCCCCCGTACATGCCCTCGGCGGCCAGCGGGGCCAGCTCCAGGAACGGCGAACCGGGGTCGAGGAGGGTGTCCACCCGGTCGCGGGGGAGCAGCTTCCCGCGCGCGGTGTGGCGGGCGCGGGCCTTCTCGCCGCCGCCGAGGCGGGCCGCGTCGAGCCGGGCGCGCAGGCCTTCGGCCAGTTCGCGGTGGGCGGCCTCATTGGTCCGCCAGGCCTCGGACGCCGGGTCCGCGGCGCTCGTCAGCACTGGTGCCTGCTGCATCGGTCGAGCTCCCTTGCTCGTGCACGCTTTGTTAATGACCGTTAACGCGTTTGGGTTCAGGTTAACGAGCGCTAACCGCCCTGTCTAGAATGGATTTCCATGAGCACCAGAGCGGCCACCCCGACCCGTCGTGAGCAGATCCTCAGTGAGGCCGCTCGTCTCTTCGCGGAGCGCGGCTTCCACGGCGTCGGCGTGGACGAGATAGGGGCGGCGGTCGGCATCAGCGGCCCCGGCCTCTACCGGCACTTCGCCGGGAAGGACGCCATGCTCGCCGAGCTCCTCGTCGGGATCAGCGAGCGGCTGCTGACCGGCGGCCGGCGGCGGGTCGAGGAGGCCGCCGGGGACCCGGAGGCGATCCTCGCCTCCCTCGTCGAGGGGCACATCGACTTCGCCCTGGACGACCGGGCGCTGATCACCCTGCACGACCGCGAACTCGACCGGCTGCGCGAGGCCGACCGCAAACTCGTGCGCCAGCTCCAGCGGCAGTACGTCGAGCTGTGGGTGGAGGTCGTACGGGAACTGCACCCCGAGGTCGGCGAGGCGGAGGTGCGGGTGGCCGTGCACGCCGTCTTCGGCCTGCTGAACTCCACCCCCCACCTGGCCGCGCCGGGCCGCGAGGCCACCGAGTCCCTGCTGCGCAGGCTGGCCAACGGGGCCTTCGGGGCGCTGTCGGGGTGAGGCCCGGCTCGAGGGGTGCTTGGTGGAACGGACGCCTCCGGGCGGGCGGCGGCAGAATGGGCCGCATGCCGAAGCCGATAGAGACGCCCGTACCCAGCCGCGCCGAACTCATCGACCACCTGGTCCGCACGCGGATCGCGGGGCAGGTCGCCACCCCGCGCGAGAACAACCTCTCCCACTACCGCAAGCTCGCCAACGGCGACCGGCACTACTGGCTCGGCCTGGAACTCGGCGACCGCTGGGCCGACGAGCAGGACGTACTGGCCGTGATGGCCGAGCGCGTCGGCGTCGTCGACGACCCGGCCCACCGGACCGGCCAGGACACCATCGACCCCGAACTGACCCTCGCCGGCCTGGACCGCATGGCCGCCCGGCTGCACAAGGCCGCTCTCGACCGGCACAGCGTGCTGCTGGCCACCGGCCACCCCGGCGGCCTGCTCGACGTCCACCGCGCCACCGCCGACGCGCTGCGCGCCGCGGGCTGCGAGATCGTCCGGATCCCGTCCGGCCTGGTCGCCGACGAGGGCTCGGTGTGGCAGTTCGCCGACGTGGCCGTGCTGGAGCGGGGCGCGACCCTGTGGCACACCCACTCCCCGGCCCCGATGGCCGCGATCCTGGACGGCCTCGCGGCGGAGGGCCGCCCGCAGCCCGACCTGGTCGTCGCCGACCACGGCTGGGCGGGCTGCGCGGCGCAGCGCGGGCTGGATGCGGTGGGGTACGCGGACTGCAACGACCCGGCGCTGTTCCTCGGCGAGGCGGAGGGCACCCTCCAGGTCGCCGTCCCCCTGGACGACCACGTCCGCGACCCGCGCTTCTACGACCCGATGGTGGCGTACCTCCTCGCGGCGGCGGGCCTGCGTTAGGCCTGGCCGGGCGGGGTGCGGGACCCCTGCCCGGCCCCGGCCTGCCCTGGCCCGGCCCCGGCTTGGCGGGCCGGCCCTGCGGCATCGGCTTGCCCCGGCCCAGGCTCGGCGGCCTGGCCGCGCCGTCCCGGCCCAGCGGCGCCGGCTCGCGGTTCGGTGGGGGTGTCGGGGGGGCGGCGGTACGGTCAGCGGCATGGTCGATGTGCCGAGCCCGTGGTCCGCGTTCGATGCCGCCGGCGGGATCGCCGGGCTGCCGCCGGGGGGTCTCGTCACCCGGCCGGTGCGGCGCGGGCCGCTGCGGCGGGTGCGGTACGAGGCGCTGCTGTGGCTCTCCGACGGGCCGGTGGACGCCCCGGCCGCCGCGTACCCGGTTCCCGCCGGGCTGCTTCCCGTACTGCTCCACGACCGGTACGGGCCGCGGGAGTGGTGGCGGGACGAGGACCACGTGGAGCCGGAGCGCTGTTCCGACCCGGGCGACCACGACGCCCGGACCGTGTTGCGGGAGTACTGGGACGCCGTCGTCCCCGACCCGGAGGAAGGGGAGGAGGGCGCGGAGCTGATCGCCCCCTTCGGCCGGGCCTGGCCCGGGGCCGCCCGGTCCGGCACCCCGACGGCGGAGCCCGGGGCGGCCGCCGACGCGGTGGCGGGCGGGCTGCTCGCGCGGGGGTGGCTGGGTGACGGCCCCCGGCTCGCGCTGGCCCCGGCCGGGCGCGGGGCCGATCTGCCGGCCGCGATCGGCTGGCGCGGTCCCGTCCACCACGAGGGCGACACCGCCCGGATCTGCGCCGTGCTGCGCTCCTGGGAGGACCGCTTCGGCGCCCGCGTCCTCGCCCTCGGCTTCGACCGGCTCGACCTCTCGGTGGCGGCCCCGCCCCGCACGCTCGCCGAGGCCCTCCCGGTCGCCGCCGAGCACTTCGCGTTCTGCCCCGACAACGTCCGGCAGGGCTCCGGCACGGTCCGTGCCTACGCCGCGCAGGCGCTGGTGGGCACGGCCCACTGGTCGTTCTGGTGGGACTGACCGGTCAGCCGGCGTGGGGGCCGTTCCTGACCGGCCGGGTGTGGACCTTCGAGACGCAGGCCGGCAGGGCCGCGTCCGCCCCGTGGTCACGGGCCCGGTACGCGCTCGGGCTCTCGCCCACCAGCTCCGTGAACCGCGCGCTGAACGACCCCAGCGAGGTACAGCCCACCGCGAAGCACACCTCCGTCACCGACTGGTCGCCGCGCCGCAGCAGCGCCTTGGCCCGCTCGATCCGGCGCGTCATCAGGTAGCTGTACGGGGTCTCCCCGTAGGCGGCGCGGAAGCTGCGCGAGAAGTGCCCCGCCGACATCAGCGCGACCTGGGCCAGCGCGGTGACGTCGAGCGGCTCCGCGTAGTTGCGGTCCATCAGGTCGCGGGCCCGGCGCAGTCGGGCGAGGTCCTCCAGGTTCACCCGGTCAGCCTTGCACAGCCCCGGGCGGTAGCGAAGGTTCCGCCGCGGATGCGGGCGGCGGGGTCGGCGTCGGGTCCAGGTAGACCCGGCGGACCGCCGGCCACCGCTCCCGCAGCTGGGCCTCCGCGTCCTCGCAGGCCGCCTCCACCTGCCGGGCCGACGCCAGGTCGTGGAAGTCCACCTTCGCCGCGATCAGCACCTCGTCCGGCCCCTGCACCAGGGTGGTCAGCTCCAGCACCCCCTCGACGTGCGGGACCGACAGCAGCTCCTCGCGCACCTCCGCCCGCATCGCCGCGGGCAGCGGCCGCCCGATCAGGTACCCCGCGTTCGAGCGCCCCAGCTCCCACGCCACCGCCACCAGCAGCGCCCCGATCAGCAGGGAGGCCACCCCGTCGTAGACGCCCGACCCCGTCAGCTGTGCCCCCAGCAGCCCGCCCGCCGCCAGCACGAGGCCGGCCAGCGCGGCGGCGTTCTCCAGCAGGACCGCCTTCACCGCCGTGTCCGGGGTGTGCTTCACGTACAGCCCCAGCGGCGCCCGCATCCGCGCCGCCTCGCCGGTCACCTGCCGCCACGCCACCAGCAGCGAGTACCCCTCCAGGACGAACGCGACCGCGAGGACGGCGTACGAGAACACCGGGTCGCGGGGGTCCTCGCCGTGCACCAGGGTGTGGATCCCGTCGTAGACGGCGAAGACCGCACCGCCCGCGAACGTGGCGATCGAGGCGAGGAGCGCCCAGATGTAGCGCTCGGGCCCGTACCCCAGCGGGTGCGCCTCGTCGGCGGGGCGGGCGCTGCGTCTGAGGGAGGCCAGCAGCAGCACCTCGGTGACGGTGTCGGCCACCGAGTGCGCGGCCTCGGACAGCATCGCGCTGGACCCGCTGACGATCCCGGCGACGGCCTTCGCGGCGGCGATGGCCAGGTTGGTGACCACGGCGACGACCACCGTGGTGACGCTCTCGGATCCCGCCCCGTCGGCTGCGACGTCGGATTCGGCTACGACCGGCATGGGCCGACGGTATGTCCGCTCAGCCGCGCGGGACGCGCACGACACCTTCCTGGATGACGGTGACCGCCAGGCGGCCGTCCTGGGTCCAGATGCGGGCCTGTCCCAGGCCCCGTCCCGCGGACGCCGAGGGGGACTCCTGGTCGTACAGGAGCCATTCGTCGGCGCGGAAGGGACGGTGGAACCACATGGCGTGGTCCAGCGAGGCGCCGACCACGTCGCCGACCGCCCAGCCGCCCCGGCCGTGCGCGAGCAGCACCGAGTCCAGCAGGGTCATGTCGGACACGTAGGTGGCCAGGCAGATGTGCAGCAGCGGGTCGTCCGCGAGCTTGCCCTGCGTGCGGAACCAGACCTGGGAGCGGGGCTCCCGCGGCTCGCCGACCGAGCCCCACGGCGGGGTGGTCGCGTACCGCAGGTCCACGGCGCCGCGCGCCTCCAGCAGCCGCTCGACGGTGCCGGGGTCCCGGAAGACGTCCCGGTGGGCGGGCAGCGCCTCGGCCGCCGTCGGCAGGGACTCCGGGTCCGGCGCGGCCGGCATCACGGCCTGGTGCTCCATGCCCTCCTCGTACGTCTGGAAGGACGCGGAGAGGTGGAAGATCGGCTGTCCGTGCTGGACGGCGACCACGCGGCGGGTGGTGAAGGACCGCCCGTCGCGGATCCGGTCCACGGAGTACACGATCGGCGCGCCGGAGTCGCCGGTGCGCAGGAAGTACGAGTGGAGCGAGTGCGGCAGCCGGTCCGCGGGCACCGTGCGGCCGGCCGCGACCAGTGCCTGGGCCGCGACCTGGCCGCCGAACACGCGCGGCACCAGGGAGGTGCGGCTCGTGCCGCGGAAGATGTTCTCCTCGATCTGCTCCAGGTCGAGCAGATCGAGGAGGTCCGCCAGCGAGTCGTTCAAGTGGGTTACAGGCCCATCGACTTCGCGATGATCGACTTCATGATCTCGCTGGTGCCGCCGTAGATGCGGTTGACGCGGTTGTCGGCGTACAGGCGGGCGATCGGGTACTCGTTCATGTAGCCGTAGCCGCCGTGCAGCTGGAGGCAGCGGTCGATGACGCGGTGCGCGACCTCGGTGCAGAAGAGCTTCGCGGAGGCGGCCTCGGCCGGGGTCAGCTCGCCGGCGTCCAGGGCCTCCAGCGCGCGGTCGGCGACGGCCTGGGCCGCGTCCACCTCGGCCTGGCAGGCGGCCAGCTCGAACTTGGTGTTCTGGAAGTGCGAGACCGGCTTGCCGAAGACGGTGCGGTCGGTGACGTACTGCTGGGCGAACCGGACGGCCGCGGCGGCCTGGGCGTAGGCGCCGAAGGCGATGCCCCAGCGCTCGGAGGCCAGGTTGTGGCCGAGGTAGTAGAAGCCCTTGCCCTCCTCGCCGAGCAGGTCCTCGACCGGGACCTTGACGTCGACGAACGCCAGCTCGGCGGTGTCGGAGGTCTTCAGGCCCAGCTTGTCGAGCTTGCGGCCGATCGAGTAGCCCTCGGACTTGGTGTCCACGGCGAAGAGGGAGATGCCGAAGCGGCGGTCCTCGGCCGACGGGGCGGAGGTGCGGGCGCAGACGATCACGCGGTCGGCGTGCACGCCGCCGGTGATGAAGGTCTTGGAGCCGTTGAGGACGTAGTGGGTGCCGTCCTCGGAGAGCTTGGCGGTGGTCTTCATGCCCGCGACGTCGGAACCGGTGCCCGGCTCGGTCATCGCCAGCGCCCACATCTCCTCACCCGAGACGAAGTTCGGGAGGAAACGCTTCTTCTGCTCGTCGGTGGCGAGCATCTTGATGTAGGGCAGGGCGAGCAGCACGTGCACGCCGGAGCCGCCGAAGTTGACGCCCGCGCGGGAGGTCTCTTCGTAGAGGACGGCCTCGAACTTGTGGGTGTCCAGGCCCGCGCCGCCGAACTCCTCGGGCACGTTGATGCCGAAGATGCCCAGCTCGCCGAGCTTGTAGTAGAAGTCGCGCGGCGCCTGGCCGGCCTGGAACCACTCGTCGTAGACGGGGACGACCTCGGCCTCGATGAAGGCGCGGAGGGTCTCGCGGAACGCCTCGTGGTCCTCGTTGAACACCGTACGGCGCACGGCCGGCTCCCTTCGTCGCGGCGGTCCGCCGCCCATGTCTAAGCGCTTGCTCATAGCTAAGTTACCGGCGGGTTGTCGATCCTGTCCATAGCGGGTCGGTCACACCGTCCGACGCCGCCCGGAGGCGGGCCGCCCCCGGGGCCGGACCCCGGGATCACCCTGAGGCGGACGGCCCCGTCCCGGAGGGGAAAGGGGCCGTCGGGGTCCTCTGCGCGCAGGATCCGGCGGGGCGGCGCGCTCACCAGGATGGACCTGTCCGAACGAACGCCGCCGAACCGAGCCCACCGGAGCCGCAGTGAACCGACGCACCCGCACCGCCCTGGCCGCAGTCCTGCTCCTCGGCCTCGCCGCCGGACCCGTGACCGCCACCGCCGCCCTCGCGGCGCCGTCCGCCCCGGGCGCCGCCGAAGGCAGGGCCGCCGACGGACAGGGCCCCGACGTGGCGGCCCTGCGCGCCGGGATCGCCGGGCTGCCCGACCGGGACGCGACCGCCGCGCTGATCCGCGTGGGCGGCGACGGCCGGTGGACCGGCACCGCCGGCGTGCGCGACCTCAGGACCGGGGCCCCGGCCCTGGCCGACGCCCGCTTCCGGGCCGGCTCCACCACCAAGGTCGTCACGGCCGCCCTCGTCCTCCAGCTCGCGGCCGAGGGCAAGGTCGACCTCGGCGCCCCCGTGAACACCTACCTGCCGGGCCTGGTCCCGGCGAGCTTCACCACGCCCGTCACCGTCCGCCACCTGCTGAACTTCACCAGCGGCATCCAGCCCGGGGCCTCCTTCGGCGACACCGTCGAGGAGGAGTACCCGCACCGCTTCGAGACCCTCCCCTACCAGGAGGTCGTGGCCGGGGGCCTGTCCAAGGGCCCCGCGTTCGAAGCGGGCACCAGGCAGCAGTACGGCAACATCGGCTACACGATCCTCGGCATGCTGGTGGAGAAGGTCACCGGCGACTCGTACGCCCACCAGGCCGAGGTCCGGATCTTCCGCCCGGTCGGCATGACCGGCAGCTCCTTCCCCAGGGGCGCCGACCCGCGCATCCACGGCCCGCACAACCGCGGCTACCAGCTGATCGGCGGTGAACAGGTGGACGTCACCGAATGGAACATGACGGACCGCTTCGCCGCGGGCGACATGATCTCCACCACCCGGGACCTGGAGCGCTTCGTCTTCGCCCTGTTCCGCGGCCAGGTCGTACCCGAACCGCAGCTGAAGGAGATGTTCACCGTCCCCGATCTCCCCGGTGCCACCCGCAGCGCCGGTCTGGAACGGCTCGTCGTCAAAGGCAGGGAGGTCTGGGGCAAGACCGGAGCCCGCCCCGGCTACCACACGGTCATCGCCGCGACCCGGGACCTGTCCCGCACCCTCGTCTACTCCGTCAACAGCACGGACGCCAAGAGCGACGGCCTGAAGATCGTCCAGCGCTTCGGGCTCGCCGCGTTCAACCGCTGAGCCGGCCTCACGGCAGGCGGCGCAGCGCGAACCACAGCTCCATGCGGGTGTCCGGGTCGTCGAGGTCCCGGTCCAGCAGTGCCGCGCAGCGGGCGACGCGCTGGCGGACGGTGTTGCGGTGCAGGCCGAGGGCGGCCGCGCTGCGGTCCCAGCTGCCGTGGTGGGCCAGCCACCCGCGCAGGGTGTCCCGCAGGGCGGGGGAGAGGGGCTCCAGCAGGGCCTCGGCGTGGGCCCGCGCCTCTTCCTCGCCGACCAGGCCCGCGAAGCCGGGGTCCGTGTGCCGCGACAGCGGGGTCCGCGCCGCCTCGGCACGCGCGAGGGCGCGGCGGGCCTGCGCCGCGGCGGTGGCCAGGGCGCCGGGCGCGGCCGGGGCGCTGACCCCGAGCCGCCAGCCGGGCTGCGGGCCGGGCTCGCGGTCGGTGAGCAGGCGTACGCCGTCCCCGCGCGGGTCCAGCAGTACGGTGCCCAGCGCGGCGGCGAGGGCCCGGGGGTCGCCGTCGCCGCGGGCGTGGACCGCGTACCAGGGCCCGGGCGCGAGCGCCCCGGCCGGATCCCCGTCCAGCAGCAGCCGGGTCAGGGCCGCCGCCTCGTCCCCGGCGGGGTGCTCCGCGGTGACCAGGCTCAGCAGTACGGCGGCGATCGAGGCGATGGTGTGGTCGCCCGGGGTCCGCCCCGGGGTGGCCAGGGCCAGCACCCGCCCGCCGCCGACGGCGTACGCGGCCAGGCTCACCGGGCCGAGCGCATCGGTGGCGGTGGCCGCCGCCCCGGGCCCCACCCGCCGCACCAGCGCGGCCAGGGCCCCGAGCACCTCCGCGTCCGGAACGCCCCCGGCGGCGGCGACGGCGCCCGGAACCGTGTCGGTGCCTCCGCCGGCCGCGGGCGCCGCGGGAACCCCCGCCGAAGCTGCGGCCCGGGCGGCACCCGGAGCGGCACCCGGGGCGGTTCCGGCGGCCCGGGCGGTACCGGTGCTCCGGGCTCCCCCGGCGGGGCCGGGGGCCCCGGCCCCGGCCCCCGGCCCGGCGGCCGGGTCGAGCAGGGCGGCCCAGCCGGTCAGGCTCGCCGCCAGGCGGGACAGCAGCGCCGGGACCGGGTCCGGGCGGGCCGCGGCCGCCGCCAGGGCCTGCTGCGCCTCCGCGACCCGGCGCAGCTCCCGGGTACGGGCCTCCGCCATCAGCCGCCCGACGCTGCGGGCGACCGCCGTGAACGGGGTCCCGGGCGGGACCTCGACCAGCGGGAGCCCGTACCGCTCGCACGCCCCGGCCAGGCCCGGCGGCACCACCTCGTGAACCGGGGTCACGCCGAAGCCGAGCGCGGCGGCCCCCGCGCGGGCCAGCCGGGCGACGTAGCCGGCGGCGCCGGCCTCCGTCAGCTCGGCCCCGGCCGTCAGCAGGAGTTCACCGCCCAGCAGGTAGGGGGAGGGGTCCGCCATCTCGGAGGCGTGCACCCCGTGCACCTCCGCCACCGCCGGACCCGCGAGGTGCCGCAGCCCGAGCCCCCGCTCGCCGAGCAGCGCCGCCAGCCCCACGGGCGGCGTCATCGGCTCACCGGCGGGCGCCGACGCCGGCACCCCCGCCCGCGGCCCGTCGCCGGGGCTCGAGGGGACCCCGAGCGGAACCTCCGCCATGGATACTCCGTACATTCCAGTGCTGCCCGATGGATGAAACGTACCCTCCCCACCCCCGCGCGGCACGCTTACGCTCGAAGGACCGCACCAGCAGGACCACCAGAAGGGCACCCCCCCATGAGCACGCAGCCGCGCGGCCCCGTCGACTCCTCCCGCATCCCGCGCTACGCGGGCCCGGCGACCTTCGCCCGCCTGCCGCGCCTCGACGAGGTCGGCTCCGCCGACGTCGCCGTCGTCGGCGTGCCCTTCGACTCCGGCGTCTCCTACCGCCCCGGCGCCCGCTTCGGCGGCAACGCCATCCGCGAGGCCTCCCGCCTGCTGCGCCCGTACAACCCGGCCCAGGACGCCTCCCCGTTCGCCCTCGCGCAGGTCGCGGACGCCGGTGACATCGCGGTGAACCCCTTCAACATCAACGAGGCCGTCGAGACGGTCGAGGCCGCCGCGGACGAGCTCCTCTCCTCCGGCTCCCGCCTGATGACCCTCGGCGGCGACCACACCATCGCCCTCCCCCTGCTGCGCTCGGTCGCGAAGAAGCACGGCCCGGTCGCCCTGCTCCACTTCGACGCCCACCTCGACACCTGGGACACCTACTTCGGCGCCGAGTACACCCACGGCACCCCGTTCCGCCGCGCCGTCGAAGAGGGCATCCTCGACACCGAGGCGCTCTCCCACGTCGGTACCCGCGGCCCGCTGTACGGCAAGCAGGACCTCGACGACGACGCCAAGATGGGCTTCGGCATCGTCACCTCCGCCGACGTCTACCGCCGCGGCGCCGACGAGGTCGCCGACCAGCTGCGCCAGCGCATCGGCGACCGCCCGCTGTACATCTCCATCGACATCGACGTGCTCGACCCGGCCCACGCGCCCGGCACCGGCACGCCCGAGGCCGGCGGCATGACCTCCCGCGAGCTGCTGGAGATCATCCGCGGCCTGTCGTCCTGCAACCTGGTCTCGGCCGACGTCGTCGAGGTCGCCCCGGCGTACGATCACGCGGAGATCACCTCGGTCGCGGCCTCGCACACCGCGTACGAGCTGACCACGATCATGAGCCGTCAGATCGCCGCCTCCCGCCAGGGCTGAACCCCCGCCGCGGCGGCGAGGACGGTGCGGCAGCCGAGCACGAAGGGCACCCCACACCCGTGACGCACGACCACGACCTGGTACTCCGTCCCACCGAGGCCCAGACGGCGGCCGCCCTGGCCCCGCCGCCGGGCCGCACGGGCGGGGACCTGGTCGTGGAGACGCTGCGCGGGCTCGGCGCCACCACCGTCTTCGGCCTGCCGGGCCAGCACGCGCTGGGCCTCTTCGACGCCGTCGGCCGCTCCGACCTGCGCCTGGTCACCCTGCGCACGGAGAACAACGCCGGCTTCGCCGCCGACGCGTACGGGCGCCTCACCGGCGAGGCCGTGCCGCTGCTGCTCTCCACCGGGCCCGGGGCACTGATGTCCCTGCCCGCCCTCGCGGAGGCCGCGGCCGCCTCCGCGCCCGTCCTCGCGATCTCCTCCCAGGTCCCCACCGCGGGCCTGGGCGGGGGCCGCCGGGGCCACCTGCACGAGCTGCGGGACCAGTCGGCGTCCTTCCGCGACGTGGTGAAGTCCGTCCACACCGCCCGCACCCCCTCCCAGATCCCCTCCGTGATCGCCGAAGCCTGGGAGTCCGCGCTGAGCGCCCCCCACGGCCCGGTCTGGGTCGAGATCCCCGAGGACGTGCTGCGCGCCGGGACGCTGATCCCCGAGGTCACCGGCATGGACGCGACCCCGCACGAACTGGCCCCGCGCCCGGAGCTCACCGCACTGGCCGCGCACTGGCTCTCGAAGGCCTCCCGCCCCGTGATCATCGCGGGCGGCGGCGTGGTCCGCGCCGACGCCGCCGGCAAGCTCCGGCAGCTCGCGGAGCGCCTGAACGCCCCCGTCGTCACCACCTTCGGCGGCAAGGGCGCCTTCCCGTGGAACCACCCGCTCTCCCTGCGCTCCTGGCTGGAGGACCGCCACACGACGGACTTCCTGGAGGACGCGGACGTCCTCCTCGTCGTCGGCTCCGGCCTGGGCGAGCTGTCCTCGAACTACCACACGTTCTTCCCCACCGGCCGGGTCGTCCAGATCGAGGCGGACCTCGGCAAGCTGGAGTCCAACCACCCGGCCCTCGGCATCCACGCCGACGCCCGCCTCGCCCTCCAGGCCCTCCTGGAGACGGTCGAACCCCGTGAGGACGACGAGGCCCCCGAGCGGGTCCGCGGGCTCCTCGCCGCCGTCGAGGACCGCCTCGCCCCGCAGGACGTCACCCTCGAACGGGAACTCCTGGACTCCATCAGGCAGGCCCTGCCGCCCCGCTCACCGTCCTTCTGGGACATGACGATCCTGGCCTACTGGGCCTGGTCCGCGTTCGACCCGAAGCACCCCAACACCATGCACTCGGCACAGGGCGCGGGCGGCCTCGGCTACGCCTTCCCGGCGGCCCTGGGCGCGGCGGTCGCCGAACCCGGCGCCCCCGTCCTCGCGGTCTCCGGCGACGGCGGCGCCATGTACTCCCTCTCGGAGCTGGCCACCGCCAGGGAACACGACCTGGACGTCACCTGGCTGATCGTCGACGACGGCGGCTACGGCATCCTCCGCGAGTACATGACGGCCTCCTTCGACGGCCGCACCACGGCCACCGAACTGACCCGCCCGGACTTCACCGCCCTGGCGGCCTCCTTCGGCGTCCCGGCGTCCACCACCACCCCGGACACCCTCCGCGAGGACCTCACCCGGGCCCTGAAGACCCCGGGCCCCTCGGTCCTGGTCCTCCCGGCCACCCTCAAGATGTTCGCCCCGACCCACCTCTAGCCCGTGTCTAGCCCGTCCGGGCGAAGTCGCCGAGCCCTCCCGGAACACCGGTGCGATTGTTGCAGCGGGATGAAATCCCCCGGTGGGGGCGTTGGGGGAGGCGGCAGGACAGGACCTACGGGGAGGCGACCACGTGACGGCGGCGCAGGCTGGGGAGACAGCGGCTGGTGAGAAGCGGGGCTGGGGCAGACGGCTGGCCGCCTACACCTGGCGGTACAAGGCCAACGTGCTCCTCGCGCTCGGCTCCTCGCTGGCGGGCATGGCCGTCATGGCACTCGTCCCCCTCGTCACCCGGGTCATCATCGACGACGTCATCGGCGACGAGAGCAGGCCCATGGGGCCCTGGGCCGGCCTGCTCCTGGGCGCCGCCCTACTGGTCTACGTACTGACCTACATACGCAGGTACTACGGCGGCCGCCTCGCCCTCGACGTGCAGCACGACCTGCGCACCGACATGTACGACACCATCGCCCGCCTCGACGGGCGCCGGCAGGACGAGCTGTCCACCGGACAGGTCGTCGGCCGGGCCACGAGTGACCTCCAGCTGATCCAGGGGCTGCTCTTCATGCTGCCCATGACCATCGGGAACTTCCTGCTCTTCGGGATATCCCTCGGCGTCATGCTGTGGCTCTCCCCGCTGCTGACCCTCGTCGCGCTGCTGATGGCCCCCGCCCTCTGGTTCATCGCCAAGCGCAGCCGCAGGAAGCTCTTCCCCGCCACCTGGTACGCCCAGCAGCAGGCCGCGGCCGTCGCCTCCGTCGTCGACGGCGCGGTGACCGGCGTACGCGTCGTCAAGGGCTTCGGGCAGGAGGAGCAGGAGACCGGCAAGCTGCGCGCGGCCGGCCGCCGGCTCTTCGGCGGGCGGATGCGCGCCATCCGCATGAACTCCCGCTACACCCCCGCCCTCCAGGCCGTCCCCGCCCTCGGACAGGTCGCCGTCCTGGCCCTCGGCGGCTGGATGGCCACCCGGGGACAGGTCACCCTCGGCACCTTCGTCGCCTTCTCCACCTACCTCGCCCAGCTCGTCGGCCCCGTCCGCATGCTCGCCATGGTGCTCACCGTCGCCCAGCAGGCCCGGGCCGGAGCGGAGCGGGTCTTCGAGCTGATCGACACCGAGCCCGACATCCGCGAGGGGACCGAGGAGCTCCCCGCCGACGCACCCGCCACCGTCGAGTTCGAGGACGTCCGCTTCGGGTACGAGCCCGGCCGCCCCGTCCTCGACGGGTTCTCCCTCGCCCTCGCCGAGGGCGAGACCGTGGCCCTCGTCGGCGCCTCCGGCAGCGGCAAGTCCACCGTCTCCCTGCTCCTGCCGCGCTTCTACGACGCCGACCGCGGCACCGTCCGCGTCGGCGGCCGTGACGTGCGCGATCTGACCTACGACTCGCTGCGCGGCGCCATCGGCCTGGTGCCCGAGGACTCCTTCCTCTTCTCCGACACCATCCGCGCCAACATCGCCTTCGGACGCCCCGGCGCCTCCGAGGAGGAGGTCCGGGCCGCCGCCCGCGCCGCCCAGGCGGAGGGCTTCATCGAAGCCCTCCCCGCCGGCTACGACACCAAGGTCGGCGAGCAGGGCCTGACCCTCTCCGGGGGCCAGCGCCAGCGCGTCGCGCTCGCCCGCGCCATCCTCACCGACCCCCGCCTGCTGCTCCTGGACGACGCCACCTCGGCCGTCGACGCCCGCGTCGAGCACGAGATCCACGAGGCGCTGCGGGCCGTCATGGCGGGCCGCACCACCCTGCTGATCGCCCACCGGCGCTCCACCCTCGCGCTCGCCGACCGGATCGCCGTCATGGAGCACGGGCGGCTCGCCGACATCGGCACGCACGAGGAGCTGGAGCGCCGCTCCCCGCTGTACCGGCGGCTGCTCACCGACCCGGAGGTCCTCGGCGCGCACTCGCCGCGGACCCCGGACGCGCCGGCCATGGCGGAGTTCGAGCGGGACCTGGAGAAGGACATCGAGCTCGAGGCGGAGATCGACTCCGAGCCGGTGAACGCCAAGCGGCGCGTGGCCGGCGTCACCCCCGAGCTGTGGCGCCGCGAGGAGCGGACCGAGGCCGAACCGGCTCCGGGCGCCACGCCCGAACTGCTGGCGCAGGTGGCCGCGCTGCCGGCCGCCGACGACGAGCCGGGTGTGGACGAGGCCCGGTCCGCGGCCGCCGAGGAGAGCTACGGCCTGCGCAGGCTGCTGGCCGGCTTCTGGGCCCCGCTCGCCGTCAGCCTGGGCCTGGTCGCCCTCGACGCGGGCGCCGGGCTGCTGCTCCCCGTCCTGATCCGGCACGGCATCGACCAGGGCGTCGAGCAGGCCGCGCTGGGCGCGGTGTGGGCGGCGTCCCTGCTCGCCCTCGCCGTGGTCCTCGGCCAGTGGGCCGCGCAGTTCGCGGAGACCCGGATGACCGGGCGCACCGGCGAGCGCGTGCTCTACTCCCTGCGCGTCAAGATCTTCGCGCAGCTCCAGCGGCTCGGCCTGGACTACTACGAGCGCGAGCTCACCGGCAAGATCATGACCCGGATGACCACCGACGTGGACTCCCTGTCGAGCTTCCTGCAGACCGGGCTGGTCACCGCCGTCGTCTCCGTCCTGACCTTCTTCGGCATCCTGGTAGCCCTGCTGGTCCTCGACGTCGAACTCGCGCTGATCGTCTTCGCCACCCTGCCCGTGCTGGTCATCGGCACGGTCGTGTTCCGCCGCAAGTCGGTCGCCGCGTACGAGCTCGCCCGCGACCGGGTCAGCCTGGTCAACGCCGACCTCCAGGAGTCCGTGGCCGGCATCCGGCTGGTGCAGGCCTTCCGCCGGCAGGAGGCGGGCCGGGCCCGGTTCGCCGAGCGCAGCGACGCGTACCGCGAGGCGCGGGTGCGCGGCCAGTGGCTGATATCTGTCTACTTCCCCTTCGTGCAGCTGCTGTCCTCGGGCGCGGCGGCGGCCGTGCTGATCGTCGGCGCGGGCCGGGTCGAGGCGGCCACCCTCACCACGGGCGCGCTGGTGGCGTACCTGCTGTACATCGACCTGTTCTTCGCGCCGGTCCAGCAGCTGTCCCAGGTCTTCGACGGCTACCAGCAGGCCACCGTCTCCCTCGGCCGGATCCAGGACCTGCTGCGCGAGCCCACCACCACCCCGCGCCCGGCCGAGCCCCGCGAGGTCACCGCGTTGCGCGGGGAGATCGCCTTCGAGGGCGTGCGCTTCCGGTACGGCACCGCGGAGGAGCGCGGGAGCAAGGGCGAGGCGCTGGCCGGGATCAGCCTGCGGATACCCGCCGGGCAGACCGTCGCCTTCGTCGGTGAGACCGGGGCGGGCAAGTCCACGCTGGTCAAGATGGTGGCCCGGTTCTACGACCCGACCTCCGGCCGGGTCACCGCCGACGGCACCGACCTGAGGGAGCTGGACCTGACGGCGTACCGACACCGGCTGGGGGTCGTCCCCCAGGAGCCGTACCTCTTCCCGGGGACGGTCCGCGACGCCATCGCCTACGGGCGGCCCGGGGCGAGCGACGCCGAGGTGGAGGCCGCCGCCCGCGCGGTCGGCGCCCACGACATGATCGCCACCCTCGACGGCGGCTACCTGCACGCCGTCGCCGAGCGCGGCCGCAACCTCTCGGCGGGCCAGCGCCAGCTGATCGCGCTGGCCCGCGCCGAGCTGGTCGACCCGGACGTGCTGCTGCTCGACGAGGCCACGGCGGCCCTGGACCTGGCCACCGAGGCGCAGGTCAACCAGGCCACCGAACGCCTCGCGGGCAAGCGGACCACCCTCGTGGTGGCGCACCGGCTGACGACCGCGGCCCGGGCCGACCGGGTGGTGGTCATGGACCGGGGCCGGGTCGTCGAGGACGGCAGCCACGCGGAACTGCTGGCCCGCGGCGGGCGGTACGCGGTGCTGTGGCAGACCTTCGCCGGCGAGGACGAGGCGGCCGCCGCCGCGTAGCCGGCCGGCCGCCGCGGCCGCGGCCGCGGGAGGGCGCCCCCGGGATCAGAGCTCGCCGAAGAGCAGGTTCCCGGGGGCGTCCTCGTCGTCACCGGTGTAGTACTCGCGCACGGCGTCGAGGAGTTCGTCCACCGACAGGTACCCGTCGTGGTTCTTGTCGATCTTCGCGAAGAGGGTGTCCGCGTCGGCGGGCTCCAGCCGGGTGTCGAAGGCCAGCTGCGCCTTGTGGAACTCCTCGGGGCTGATGTGTCCGTCGCCGTTGGTGTCGGCGACCGTGAGGATGGCCTTCATCATCGGCCGGAAGGACTTCTCGTAGGCCGGGCCGCCGTCCTTGTACAGGCGGGTCATGCCGTCCCGGTACTGCGCCGGGGTCAGCTTCTGGTCCTGGCCGACGCCGAGCTCGTTGAAGAGGTCCACCCAGAAGTCGGTGAGCCCGCGGAACACCTCGGCCGCCTTGGGGGAGTCGGCGGGTTCCGACAGCGCCGTCAGCAGCCGCGACCCGAGCGCGATCATGTCCTTCTCGTCGATCACGCCGTTGTCGTCGGCGTCCAGGTGGGCGAACGCGCGCTCCAGCTTGCGGTCGAGCAGATCGGTCGTCATGTCGGCTGCCTTTCACGGCTACGGTGTGCATTCGGTCGATCGCCCAGGGTAGTGCAACCTTCCGGGTCGGCTGAGCGTCGTACGTGCGTACGTGTTACGTACGACCGATCGGGGGGACAGGATGAGGCAGGACCGCGGGCGTCGGGGACGGGCCGTGTCCCTGGGGGTGTTGGGGGGCGCGCTGTGGCTCGCGGTCGGGGGAGTCCTCGCGGCGCCCGCCGCGTCGGCGGCGACCGGCGGCTGTGCCGGCCAGCTGGTCAAGGCGATGCCGCTGCCCGGCGGCGAGGTGCGGGTGTTCAAGAGCCGGACCCAGGTCTGCGCGATGACCGTCGCCCTGCGGCCGGGGGAGCGCCGCCACATGGCCGTCAGCGTTCAGCCGCGCGGCGGGGTGCCGGTGGGCGATGCGGGGCAATTCACCCGCTACGCGGGCCCCGTCACCGTGGGCGCGATCAGCCGGTGTGTGTATGTAAGGGGCGAGATGGCGGCCGGATCCGTCGAATCTGGCTGGATCCTGTGCTGAGCCGGCGTCCCAACTGGGGCTGTTCACGGACGCGTTGATCCCGCTAGGTTCACGGGCGACCACAGTGAACTCAAGGGGAGGGTGAATGCGCAAGACGCTTGGCCGGATACTGCCCGTCGCGGTGCTGATCGGTGCCGCGGGCACGGCCGGTCTCACGGCTCAGACGGCCACCGCCGCAGAGCCGGCCGCCGCCACGCGGGCCACCGCGGGACAGGCATCCGCCGCGGACATCAAGGACCAGATCCTCGCGATCCCGGGCATGAGCCTGATCGAGGAGAAGCCGTACCCCGGCTACCGGTTCTTCGTACTGAACTACGAGCAGCCGGTCGACCACCGGCAGCCGTGGAAGGGCACCTTCAAGCAGCGCGTCACCCTGTTGCACAAGGACGTCTCCCGCCCCACGGTGTTCTTCACCTCGGGCTACAACGTCAACACCAACCCGCGCCGCGCGGAGCCGACGACCATCATCGACGGCAACCAGCTGTCCATGGAGTATCGATTCTTCAACCCGTCCCGCCCCGACCCGGCGGACTGGTCGAAGCTCGACATCTGGCAGGCGGCCAGCGACCAGCACCGCCTCTTCACCGCCCTGAAGAAGATCTACCCCAAGAACTGGCTGTCCACGGGCGCCAGCAAGGGCGGCATGACGGCGACGTACTTCGAGCGCTTCTACCCGCGCGACATGGACGGTGTCGTCGCCTACGTGGCGCCCAACGACGTCGTCAACAAGGAGGACTCGGCCTACGACCGGTTCTTCGGCAAGGTCGGCACCAAGGAGTGCCGCGACAAGCTGAACAACGTCCAGCGCGAGGCCCTGATCCGCCGCGAGCCGCTGGAGGCCAAGTACAAGGCCGCCGCGGCCGAGAACGGCTGGACCTTCAACACCGTCGGCAGCCTCGACAAGGCCTTCGAGGCCGTGGTCCTCGACTACACCTGGGCCTTCTGGCAGTACAGCCTGCTCGCCGACTGCGCCACGATCCCGGACGCCAAAACCGCCACCGACCAGCAGATCTGGGACACGGTCGACACGATCTCCGGCTTCTCGGCCTACGCCGACCAGGGCCTGGAGACGTACACGCCGTACTACTACCAGGCCGGCACGCAGCTCGGCTCGCCCGACATCAAGCAGCCCCACCTCAAGGGCCTGAGCCGCTACGGCTACCAGCCCCCGCGCAACTTCGTGCCGCGCGACATCCCCATGACCTTCCAGCCGGCGGCCATGGCGGACGTGGACAACTGGGTCCGCAACAACGCCCACCAGATGCTGTTCGTGTACGGGCAGAACGACCCGTGGGGCGCCGAGCCCTTCCACCTCGGGTACGGGACGCGCGACAGCTACGTGATGACCGCTCCGGGCGCCAACCACGGGGCCAACGTCGCCAAGCTCCAGGACGGCGAGAAGGCCCTCGCGACCGCGCGGATCCTCCAGTGGGCCGGCGTCGCCCCCGCGGCCGACGTGTTCCGCACCGACGGCGCCGCCGCCCCGCAGGCGGTGGCCCCGCTCGCCGCACCGGACCCGGTGCTCGACCAGACCGACCTGCGCCGCGACTCGCTGCGCCGGTAGGGGTCCCCGACGGGCTGTCGTACGGGGGCGCGCCTCAGTACGACAGCCCGTGGCCCAGCGGGTAGCGGCCCGGGACGGGCACCGGGAGCCGGCCCGACGGCCGGCTCGCGCCCGTCAGCACCCGGGCCGCCGCCCGCATCTCCACGTCCGTCCACGTGTACGTGGCCACCTCGGCGGCGCACCGGGGCAGGCGCGCCGGGTCGTACGGGTTGCGGACCGCGAGCAGCACCACCGGGACGCCCGTCGCGACCAGCTCCGCCACCAGCGCGCGTTGCGGACTCTCGCCCTCCGGGACGTTGTACGTGCACACCAGCACCGCCGCGTGCCCCGGCGCGGCCGCCGCCGCCCGCTCGGGCGGCAGGGCCTGCGCCCGGCACCCCAGGGCGGTCAGCTCCCGCGCCAGGACCGCCGTCGGGGGGCCCGTGGTGCCGGTGGGGGAGACCGGGTCGGTGCCGGTGACCAGCAGCTTCGGCCCGGCCGACGCGTCCAGCGGCAGCAGCCCGCGCGGATTGGCCAGCAGCGTCGTCGTACCCGCCGCGACCGCGTCGGCGGCCGCCAGGTGCCCGCCCGTCCCCACCGCCGCGTCCACCGCCGCGTCGGAGGTGTACGGGTCCTCGAACAGGCCCCGGCGGGCCTTCAGCTCCAGGACCCGCAGCACCGACTCCTCGACCCGGCCGCGCGACAGCTCGCCCGACTCCACCGCCGCCCGCACCGCGCGCTGCGCGAGGCCCAGGTCCGGCGCGTTCAGCAGCAGGTCGCAGCCCGCCTTCAGGGCCAGCACCGGGACCCGGTCGTCCCCGTACTTCTGCCGGACCCCCGCCATGTCGAGGGCGTCGGTGACCACCACCCCGCGGAATCCCAGCTGTTCGCGCAGCAGGCCGGTCACGATGGGCCGCGAGAGGGTCGCCGGGTCCCCCGAGGGGTCGAGGGCGGGGAAGACGATGTGCGCCGTCATGATCACGTCCACGCCCGCGCGCACCGCCGCCCGGAACGGCGGCGCGTCCAGCTCCTCCCACTGGGCGCGGGAGTGCCGCATCACCGGCAGCCCGACGTGGCTGTCGGTCTCGGTGTCCCCGTGTCCCGGGAAGTGCTTCGCCGCCGCCGCCACCCCCGCCCCCTGGTAGCCGCGCACCTGGGCCGCGGCCAGGGCCGCGACGGCGGACGGGTCGGAGCCGAAGGAGCGCACGCCGATCACCGGGTTGGCCGGGTTCACGTTCACGTCGGCCACCGGAGCCCAGTCCTGCCGGATGCCCAGCGCCGCCAGCTCCGTCCCCGCCACCCGGGCCGCCCGCAGGGCCCCCTCGGCGGAGCCCGCCGCGCCCAGCGCCATCGCCCCCGGCAGCAGGGTCGCGGGCCGGCCGATCCGGGCGACGGCCCCGTGCTCCTGGTCCACCGACAGCAGCAGCGGGATCCCCGCCCCCGAGTCCGCGGCGGCCCGCTGGAGCCCGTTGGACAGGGCGGCGATCTGGTGCGGGTCACGCGTGTTGTGGGCCCACGCGAAGTAGACGACCCCGCCCAGGTGGTAGCGGGCCACCAGCTCGGCGGCGGTGCGCACCCCGAAGTGCTTCAGGTTCAGCTCGGCGTCCGCCGGGTCGGGGTCCGTCGCCGAATGCCCGTAGGCCCGGGACACGAACAGCTGCCCCACCAGCTCGGGCAGCCCGAGCCCGGAGACCAGCGCGCGCAGCCGCTCCCGGTCCGGGCCGCGCCCCGGCGGCCCGCCGGGGGCCCGGGAGTCGTCCGGGGTCCCGGGAGCGGCGGTGGAGGCCGTGGAGGCGGCCCCGGCGGCTCCGGCGGCCGTGACGGCGGCCATCGCGGCGGCGGCGAGCAGGGCCCGGCGGGAGGCGTGGTTCGGCACCCGTGGGACCCTACTGCCGTACCCGGCGCCACGCCTGACGGACACTCGGGAATGGCCCGTTAGGGACGCTCCCGCGCCGCCGTCCAGTGGCCCTGGAGGGTGCGCACGGTCTCGGTGATCGCGGGCCGGCGGGCCGCTCCCGTCCGCCACAGGGCGTACAGCCTGCGCACCGGCCCGGGCTCCAGCCGTACGGCCACCGCGCCCGGCGGCAGCGCCCCGGTACCCAGCCGGGGAACGACCGCCACCCCGAGGCCGGCCGCGACCAGCGCGACGATCGTGTGGTTCTCCTCGGCGGTGTGCGCGATGTCGGGCTCGAACCCCGCCGTGCGCATGGTCCGCACCAGCCAGTCGTGGCACACCCGCCCGGGCGGCTGGCACACCCACCGCTGGCCCCCCAGGTCCGTCCGGCGCACCGCCCGCCGGGTGGTGAAGGGGTGTCCGGCCGGGACCACCAGATCGCAGGGGTCGTCGCCGATGACGGCCTGCTCCACGCCCTCGGGGGCGGGCAGCGGGGCGATGTCCCAGTCGTGGGCCACCGCCAGGTCGGTGACGCCCCGGGCGACCAGGTCCACCGACAGGTGGGGGTCGACCTCCGTGAGGCGTACGTCCAGCGCGGGATGGCGTCGCGCCAGCTCGGCCAGCACCCCCGGCAGCAGGCCGCGCGCCGCCGACGCGAAGGCCGCCACCGTCAGCAGGCCGCTCGGCCGGCCGCGCCGCTCCTCCAGGGTGGTCTCGGCGCGCTCCACGATCGCCAGCAGCTCACGGGCGGTGTCGGCCAGGTGGCGGGCCTCCTCGGTGAGCGCGACCCCCCGCCCGCGCCGCTCCAGGAGCGTCGTGCGGGTCTCCCGCTCCAGCTTGGCGATCTGCTGCGAGACCGCGGAGGGGGTGTAGCCGAGGGCGGCCGCCGCGCCCGCGACCGAACCGTGGACGGAGACGGCGTGCAGGGCGCGCAGCCGGGACAGGTCGAGCATCCGCCAATCGTAAGCACTGCTTCATCCATCCCGGTAGGGATCCGCGCTGGTGCTACATGATCCGGGCGTCGATGCTCGGAGCATGCGTCCCGTACACACCGCACTCGCCGTACTCGTCGCCGCCGTCTGGGGCTTCAACTTCGTCGTCATCGAGATCGGCCTCGGCCACTTCCCGCCCCTGCTCCTGTCCGCGCTGCGCTTCCTCGTGGCCGCGCTGCCCGCCGTGTTCTTCGTGGGGCGCCCCAAGGTCGCCTGGAAGTGGGTCCTCGGGGTCGGCGCCGCCCTCGGCATCGCCAAGTTCGGGCTGCTGTTCACGGGCATGGCGGCCGGCATGCCGGCCGGGCTGTCCTCGCTCGTGCTCCAGGTCCAGGCCGTCTTCACCGCCGCCCTGGCCGCCGTCGTGCTGCGCGAGCGGCCCGGCCGGGTGCGGCTGCTGGGCATGGCCGTGGCGCTGGCGGGGATCGCGGTGGCCGCCGTCGACCGGGGCCTGTCCGGGCCCGTCACCGGCTTCGTCCTGGTCGTCGCGGCCGCCGCCTGCTGGGGCGTGTCCAACGTGCTCACCCGCAAGGCCGCCCCGCCCGACGCGCTGAACTTCATGGTGTGGGTGTGCACCGTCCCGGTGGTCCCGCTGTTCGGGCTCTCGCTGCTGCTGGAGGGACCCGGCCGGGACCTGGCCGCGCTGCGCGCCCTGGACTGGTCCGGCGTGGCCGTCATCGGCTACGTCGCCTGGGTGTCCACGGTGTTCGGCTTCGGCGCCTGGGGCTACCTGCTGCGCCGCTACCCGGCCTCGTCCGTGGCGCCGTTCTCGCTGCTGGTGCCGGTGTTCGGGATGTCCTCGGCCGCGCTGGTGCTCGGCGAGGGGATCTCGGGGCCGCGCTGGGTGGCGGCGGTGCTGCTGGTCGGCGGGGTGGGCCTGACCTCGCTGGCCCCCGCGCGCGCGAAGACCCGTACGGGCCCGGTCAGCGCGGGGGGTCCTCGCGCAGCGGCAGCCGCCAGTCCTGCCCCGTGAGGGAGACCCCGTACGAGCGGTGCGGGCGCTCGGCGACCAGGGTGAAGCCGGCCCGCTCGTAGAGCGAACGGGCCGCGGTCAGCACGTCGTTGGTCCACAGCACCAGCTCGCGGTAACCGGCCGAACGGGCGAAGGCGACGACGGCGGCGATGAGCAGGGTGCCCACCCCGAGGCCGCGCCCGGCGGGGTCCACGAGCAGCAGCCGCAGCCGGGCCGTGCCGGGCGAGCCGTCCTCGCGCACGCACATCACCGAGCCGACCGGCTCGCCCTCGTACTCCGCGATCCAGACCCGCTCCCGGTGGGGGTCGTGGTCCTCGGCGAAGTCCGCGACGATCCGCGCCACCAGCCCCTCGAACTCCTGGTTCCAGCCGTACTCGGCGGCGTACAGCGCGCCGTGGCGCTGCACGATCCAGCCCAGCTCACCGGGCCCCGGTTCCCGCAGCCGCACCGCCGCGGCGGAAGTCTCCATGGCTGCCGAGGATAGCGCGGGGCCGACGGGCGGGACGTGGCTACTTCCTGCCGCCCAGGATCTGTCCCAGCAGGTCGCCGAGGCCGGGACCGTCGGAGGCCGCGGCGCCCGGGGCGGCGGCACCCGGGGCCCCGGCGGTGGCGGAGCCCCTGCCCGCGGCGCGCTTGGCGAAGACGGCCATCACCACGGGGATCAGCAGCTCGATGACGCGCATGACCGTCGGCGCGGGGATGCCGGTCTTCTTCGAGACGGCGTTGGCCACCGGCCTGCTCACCTTGGAGAGCACCCCGGCCATCATCCCGCCGCCGAGCAGGCCGCCGAGGCCGCCGCCGAGGGTGGCCACGCCCTGGAGCGGGGGCTCGGACACCTCCGCGAAGGCCTGGCGGACCTCGTCGTCGCCGGCGTCGGCCTTCTCCTGGAGACCGCCGGTCATCGCCCCGACGGTCTGAGAGACGGTCGCGCGGGCGTCGTCGGTGTCGGTGCCGAGCAGGGTGGCGATCTCCTGGAGCCTGTCCTCGCCCAGTTCGCCCAGTACGTCGTCCTCGAAGGAAGAGTCGCTCATGCCGGAAACGCTACGTGTGCGGTGATTTCACGGCACCTCGGAGTACTCCCCGGGTGGCTGAACGTAATGGAAAGGTAAAGCTGTGATTCCGCATGCAACCCTCCGGGCGCCACGCGGGTCGTATGGAACGTCGGGACTTCCGGGTGGGGATCTGGGGGGATCGGGAAGTCCGACGAGGGAGGGGTAACCGTGAGGGGGTCCGGCCGCGAGGCCGGACCCCCTTTCGTTCGTCCACAGGCCCCGGCGCCCTGTCGGCGGCGGACTGTAGCTTCGTGCCATGGTGAACAACGGGGCGGTGCAACCGGCAGTCGTCGAGGGGGTGCTGGAGCGCATCACCTACGCCAACGAGGAGAGCGGCTACACGGTCGCCCGGGTCGACACCGGCCGCGGCGCGGGGGACCTGCTGACCGTCGTCGGCTCGCTGCTCGGCGCGCAGCCCGGCGAGTCCCTGCGCATGGAGGGCCGCTGGGGCTCGCACCCCCAGTACGGCAGGCAGTTCACCGTCGAGAACTACTCGACGATCCTGCCCGCCACCATCCAGGGCATCCGCCGCTACCTCGGCTCCGGCCTCATCAAGGGCATCGGCCCGAGGATCGCCGACCGCATCGTCGAACACTTCGGCCTCGACACCCTCGACGTCATCGAGGCCGAGCCGAAGCGGCTGATCGAGGTCCCCGGCCTCGGCCCCAAGCGGACGAAGCTGATCGGCGCCGCGTGGGAGGAGCAGAAGGCCATCAAGGAGGTCATGGTCTTCCTCCAGGGCGTCGGCGTCTCCACCTCCATCGCGGTCCGCATCTACAAGAAGTACGGGGACGCCTCCATCTCGGTGGTCAAGAACCAGCCGTACCGGCTCGCCGCCGACGTCTGGGGCATCGGCTTCCTCACCGCCGACCGCATCGCCCAGGCCGTCGGCATCCCGCACGACAGCCCCGAGCGGGTCAGGGCCGGCCTCCAGTACGCCCTGTCCCAGTCCACCGACCAGGGGCACTGCTTCCTCCCCGAGGAGCGCCTCATCGCCGACGGCGTGAAGCTGCTCCAGGTGGACACCGGGCTGGTCATCGAGTGCCTGGCCGAGCTCGCCGCCGATCCGGAGGGCGTCGTGCGGGAGCCCGTGCCCGACCCCCAGGGCGGCCCCGATCCCCTCACCGCGGTCTACCTGGTCCCCTTCCACCGGGCGGAGCTCTCGCTGGTCGGCCAGGTCCGCCGGCTGCTGAACGCCGAGGAGGACCGGATGCCCGGCTTCCAGGACGTGGACTGGGACAAGGCCCTCGGCTGGCTCGCCGGCCGTACCGGGGCCAGCCTCGCCCCCGAGCAGCGGGACGCGGTCAGGCTGGCCCTCACCCGCCGGGTGGCGGTGCTCACGGGCGGGCCCGGCTGCGGCAAGTCCTTCACCGTGCGCTCCATCGTGGAGCTGGCCCGGGCCAAGAAGGCCAAGGTGGTGCTCGCCGCCCCCACGGGCCGCGCCGCGAAGCGGCTGTCCGAGCTGACCGGGGCCGAGGCCTCCACCGTGCACCGGCTGCTGGAGCTCAAGCCCGGCGGGGACGCGGCGTACGACCGGGACCGGCCGCTGGACGCCGACCTGGTCGTGGTCGACGAGGCCTCGATGCTGGACCTGCTGCTGGCGAACAAGCTGGTCAAGGCGGTGGCGCCGGGAGCGCACCTGCTGCTGGTCGGCGACGTGGACCAGCTGCCCTCGGTCGGCGCCGGCGAGGTCCTGCGGGACCTGCTGGCGCAGGGCGGGCCGGTGCCGGCCGTCCGGCTGACCCGGATCTTCCGCCAGGCGCAGCAGTCGGGCGTCGTCACCAACGCGCACCGCATCAACACCGGGGTGCCGCCCATCACCGACGGCCTGCCGGACTTCTTCCTCTTCCCGGAGGAGGACACGGAGGCGGCCGGGCTCCTCGCCGTGGACGTGGCCGCCCGCCGGATCCCCGCCCGGTTCGGACTCGACCCGCGCCGGGACGTCCAGGTCCTGGCCCCCATGCACCGGGGCCCGGCCGGCGCGGGGAACCTCAACGGCCTGCTCCAGCAGGCGATCACCCCGGCCCGGCCGGGCCTGCCCGAGAAGCGGTTCGGCGGCCGGGTCTTCCGGGTGGGCGACAAGGTCACCCAGATCCGCAACAACTACGAGAAGGGCGCCAACGGCGTCTTCAACGGCACCGTCGGCGTGGTCACCGCTCTGGACCCGGACGAGCAGCGCTTGACGGTGCGTACAGAGGAGGACGAGGAGGTGGGGTACGAATTCGCCGAGCTGGACGAGCTGGCGCACGCGTACGCCGTCACCATCCACCGCTCCCAGGGGAGTGAATATCCGGCGGTCGTGATCCCCGTCACCACCGGGGCCTGGATGATGCTCCAGCGGAACCTGCTGTACACGGCCGTGACCAGGGCGAAGAAACTGGTCGTCCTGGTCGGGTCCCGCAAGGCCCTGGGGCAGGCGGTGCGTACCGTTTCCGCAGGCAGGAGGTACACGGCGGTGGCCGCGCGGCTCGCCGGCCGGGTCTCGGTGGGAAACATCACCTAGATGATCGATCATTTGGGGTTCCGACAACAGGTGGGGAGGGGGCAGGATGAGCAGGTTGAAGGCACTCAGTGCCGTCAAAGAGACCAAAGGCCGACCCCGAGTGCACTCTCCTGCGCCAAATGGGGGAAGGTAGAGGCAGTCAGGGCACCTCGAAGAAGAGGCACTACGTCGGTGAGGGATGACGTGAGCGACAACTCTGTAGTACTCCGGTACGCGGACGGTGAATACACCTACCCGGTGGTCGAAAGCACCGTCGGTGACCAGGGCTTCGACATCTCGAAGCTCCGGGCCCAGACCGGGCTCGTCACGCTGGACAGTGGCTACGGCAACACCGCCGCCTACAAGTCGGCGATCACCTACCTCGACGGTGAGCAGGGCATCCTGCGCTACCGCGGCTACCCGATCGAGCAGCTGGCGGAGCGCTCGACCTTCATCGAGGTCGCCTACCTGCTGATCAACGGTGAGCTGCCGACGGTCGACCAGCTCGCGTCGTTCCGCAACGAGATCACCCAGCACACGCTGCTGCACGAGGACGTGAAGCGGTTCTACGACGGCTTCCCGCGCGACGCCCACCCGATGGCCATGCTGTCGTCCGTGGTCAGCGCGCTGTCGACGTTCTACCAGGACAGCCACAACCCGTTCGACGAGAAGCAGCGCCACCTCTCGACGATCCGTCTGCTGGCCAAGCTCCCGACGATCGCCGCGTACGCGTACAAGAAGTCGGTCGGCCACCCGGTGGTCTACCCGCGCAACGACCTCGGCTACGTCGAGAACTTCCTGCGCATGACCTTCTCCGTGCCGGCCCAGGAGTACGACCTGGACCCGGTCGTGGTCTCCGCGCTCGACAAGCTGCTGATCCTGCACGCGGACCACGAGCAGAACTGCTCGACCTCCACCGTGCGCCTGGTCGGCTCCTCGCAGGCGAACATGTTCGCCTCGATCTCCGCCGGCATCTCGGCCCTGTGGGGCCCGCTGCACGGTGGCGCCAACCAGTCCGTCCTGGAGATGCTCGAGGGCATCAAGAACGACGGCGGCGACGTCGACGCCTTCATCCGCAAGGTGAAGAACAAGGAAGACGGCGTCCGCCTCATGGGCTTCGGGCACCGCGTCTACAAGAGCTTCGACCCCCGGGCGAAGATCATCAAGGCGGCGGCGCACGACGTCCTCTCGGCGCTCGGCAAGAGCGACGAGCTGCTGGACATCGCGCTCAAGCTGGAAGAGCACGCGCTGGCCGACGAGTACTTCGTCGCCCGCAACCTCTACCCGAACGTGGACTTCTACACCGGTCTGATCTACCGGGCCATGGGCTTCCCGACCGAGATGTTCACCGTGCTCTTCGCGCTCGGCCGCCTTCCCGGCTGGATCGCGCAGTGGCACGAGATGATCAAGGAGCCCGGCTCCCGCATCGGCCGCCCGCGCCAGATCTACACCGGCGAGGTCCTGCGCGAGTTCGTCCCGGTCGAGGCCCGCTAGGTCCTCCCGGCCGCTCCGGTTCGCGGAAAGCGCCCCGCCGTCGATCCCCCCACGGGTCGACGGTCGGGGCGCTTCCCTTTTCCCCGGCGGCGGATTCCCCCCACGGGATCCGCGCCGGGGCGTCGGTGGGTGCCGGGACCCGTTCGGGTCGGGTGGGCCGCTCAAAGCTTCCCGAGGGCACGCGTCCCGGCCGGCGGATGCCCGGAAGCCCCCCCAAGGACCTCCGTGAAACGTCCCCCAAGACGTTTTCCGGCATCGCCCCATTAGACCCGTGACCACCCCGGATGGTTACGTTGCCATCACTGTGATCTGCGTCTCCAGTGAAGGACCTGTGGAGGGAACGGGGAGGAGGTCCTCTAGCGGAACGAGCGCAGCCGCAGGCTGTTGGTGACCACGAAGACCGACGAGAACGCCATCGCGGCCCCCGCGATCATCGGGTTCAGCAGCCCCGCGGCGGCCAGCGGGAGCGCCGCCACGTTGTAGCCGAAGGCCCAGAACAGGTTGCCCTTGATGGTGGCCAGGGTCCGCCGGGAGAGCCGGATCGCGTCCGCCGCCACCCGCAGGTCACCGCGTACGAGGGTCAGGTCGGCGGCCTCGATGGCCGCGTCGGTGCCGGTGCCCATGGCGAGGCCCAGGTCGGCCCGGGCGAGCGCGGCCGCGTCGTTGACACCGTCGCCGACCATGGCGACCGTGCGGCCCTCGGCCTGGAGCCGGCGGACCGCGTCCACCTTGTCCTGCGGGAGCACCTCCGCGATCACCTCGTCGATGCCCACCTCCCGCGCCACCGCCTCGGCCACGGCCCTGTTGTCGCCGGTCAGCAGCACCGGGGTGAGGCCGAGGGCCCGCAACCGGGCCACGGCCTCGGCGCTGGTCCCCTTGACGGCGTCGGTCACGGTCAGCGCCCCGCGGGCCGCGCCGTCCCAGGCGGCCAGCACCACGGTGGCGCCGGCGGCCTCGGCGGCTTCCCTGGCCGCGGCGAGCGGGGCGGGCAGGGTGATGCCGTGGTCCCTGAGCAGCCGCTCGCGCCCCACCAGGACCTCGTGCCCCTCGACCGTGCCCCGGACGCCCAGGCCGGCGAGGTTCTCGAACGAGCCGGGCGCGGGCAGTTCCCCGGCCCGCTCGGCGGCACCGGCGGCGACCGCCCGGGCCACCGGGTGCTCGGAGGCGTGTTCCAGGGCGCCGGCGAGCCGCAGCAGTTCCCCCTCGTCCACGCCCTCGGCCGCGTGCACCCCGGTGAGGGTCATCCGGCCGGTGGTGACCGTCCCGGTCTTGTCGAGCACGACGGTGTCCACCCGCCGGGTGGACTCCAGCACCTCCGGCCCCTTGATCAGGATGCCCAGCTGCGCGCCCCGGCCGGTGCCGACCATCAGCGCGGTCGGCGTGGCCAGGCCCAGGGCGCAGGGGCAGGCGATGATCAGGACGGCCACGGCGGCGGTGAACGCGGCGGTGGGGTCGTCGGTGAGCAGCAGCCACACGACCCAGGTGCCGAGCGCGAGGAGCAGGACGACGGGCACGAAGACGGCGGAGATCCGGTCGGCGAGCCGCTGCACCTCGGCCTTGCCGTTCTGGGCCTCCTCGACCATGCGGGCCATCCGGGCGAGCTGGGTGTCGGCCCCGACCCGGGTGGCCTCGACGACGAGCCGCCCGGAGGTGTTCACGGTGGCGCCGGTGACGGCGTCCCCGGGGGTGACGTCGACCGGGACGGACTCCCCGGTCAGCATGGAGGCGTCCACGGCGGAGGAGCCCTCGACGACGGTGCCGTCGGTGGCGATCTTCTCGCCGGGCCGGACCACGAACCTGTCCCCGGCCGCGAGCGCGCCGACGGGGATCCGCACCTCGCGGCCGTCGCGCAGGACGGCCACGTCCCTGGCGCCCAGCTCCATCAGCGCACGCAGCGCCGCGCCCGCCTTCCGCTTGGAGCGGGCCTCCAGGTAGCGGCCGAGCAGGATGAAGGTCACGACGCCCGCCGCGACCTCCAGGTAGAGGGCGGAGGAGCCGTCCGTCCGCCCGGCGGTGAGGTCGAAGCCGTGCCGCATGCCGGGCATGCCGGCGTGGCCGAGGAACAGCGCCCACAGCGACCAGGCGTAGGCCGCCAGCGTGCCGACCGAGACCAGGGTGTCCATGGTCGCGGCGCCGTGCCGGAGGTTGGTCCAGGCGGCCCGGTGGAAGGGCAGGGCGCCCCACACCACGACGGGTGAGGCGAGGGTGAGGCAGAGCCACTGCCAGTTGTCGAACTGGAGGGCCGGGACCATCGAGAGCAGGACCACCGGCAGGGCCAGGACGGCGGACACCAGCAGCCGCTGCCGTGCCGCCGCGAGTTCGGGGTCGCGTACGGCGGCGGTGTCCCCGGGCTCCGCTTCCGCTTCCGGTTCGGGACGTGGCGGCGGGGGTTCCTCGGCGGTGTAGCCCGTCCTGACCACGGTCGCGATCAGGTCGGCCACCTGGACCGCTCCGCCGTAGGAGACCCGGGCCTTCTCGGTGGCGTAGTTGACGGTGGCGCTGACGCCGTCCATCCGGTTGAGCTTCTTCTCGATGCGGGCCGCGCAGGAGGCGCAGGTCATCCCGCCGATCGTCAGTTCGACCTCGGAGGCGGGGGCCTCCGTTATGGGCCCGTCGTGCACTGTGCTGCTGCTCATGTTCCCGCTCCAGGGGGAGGGCCGGGCCGTACGGTCCAGTATGAGCTGGCGGGTGCGGCCCGGCGGGTACTGCCGTGCGAGGGGTGCCGGGGCCTGGCTCAGGCCGCCACGCCGGCGAGCTCGTACCCGGCCTCGTCCACGGCGGCGCGCACGTCCTCCTCGGAGAGCGGGGCCTGGGACTCGACGGTGACCTCGCCGGTGGCGGCGACGGCCTTGACCGAGGTCACGCCGGGAAGGGCGGTGAGCTCGGCGGTCACCGCGCCCTCGCAGTGCCCGCAGGTCATCCCGGTGACCTTGTACACGGTTACCGTCACGGCGGTCATGTCGTTCTCCTCTGTCGGGGGGACGTCTGTCTCTCCCAGTCTATACCCCTAGGGGGTATTGAGCGGGAATTGGGCGCGCGTCCACCCCCATCATGGCCACCACGGTGCGCCCGCCGCCGGATCACTCCTCGCGGCGGCCCCGGTTGCCGGGGCGGCGCGAGACCCAGGTCCGGATGGTGTCGGCGTACCAGTAGGGCTTGCCGCCCTCCACGTGGTCGGGGGCGGGCAGCAGTCCGTGCTTGCGGTAGGAGCGCACGGTGTCCGGCTGGACCCGGATATGGGCGGCGATCTCCTTGTAGGACCACAGCTGTCGGTCGCTCATCCACGCCACCTCCTGGTCCACGGCGCGGGGCCGGCCGGGAGGCCGTCGGGGGAGCCGGCGCGTGGACACTGACGATCACTCGGGTTGTGCCCGGAGAACGACGCTCGGTGAGGGCGGGGGAGGGTCTGTGAACTCCCTGTGACGGAAAACCCGCGTAGTACGGACATGTGTGACACGACGGCGACTCCCGTGACGTAAGTGACACAGGAGCCCTCCCCCCCCGTGGTGGGCCCGGCCGGGCCCCGGCGGGGCTCCCGGGCCCGACCCCGCGCGCTCAGCGGGCGTACAGCCGCGGCCGCTCCGCCAGCCGCACCGGGGTCCGTACGCCGCTGCGCGCCGCTGCCAGCCCGGCCTCCGACACGGCGGCGGCCGCGTACCCGTCCCAGGCGTCGGGGCCGTCCACCCGGCCCCGCGCGGCCGCCGCCACCCAGCGCCGCACCTGCCGGTCGTAGGCGTCGGCGAAGCGCGTGGTGAAGTCCTGGGTGATCTCCCCGCCCCAGCGGCCGCCCGACTGGACGACCATCGCGTGCCCGTCACCGATCCGGGCACTGCCCGACTCGCCGACGGCCTCGCACTGCACCTGGTAGCCGAACCCGCAGTTCACGAAGATCTCCACGTCCACCACCACCCCGCCCGAGGTCTCCAGCAGCACCAGCCGCGGATCGCGCAGCCCCTCGGGCGCGGCCGAGGACGGCGTCGGGGACAGCACCGTCACCGCCGTCACCTCCTGGCCCAGCAGCCAGCGGGCCGCGTCCACCTCGTGCACCACCGAGTCGCTGATCAGCATGTCGCTGGTGAAGAAGGACGGCGAGGCGGCGTTGCGGTGGCGGCAGTGCAGGAAGAGCGGCCGGCCGATCCCGCCCGCGTCCAGCAGCTCCTTGAGCCGCTCGTACTCGGCGTCGAAGCGCCGCATGAACCCCACCTGCACCAGCCGCCGGCCGAGCCTGCGCTCCGCCTCCAGCACCCGCAGGGCCCCCTCCGGATCCGGCGTCAGCGGCTTCTCGCAGAGCACCGGCAACTCCCGCCCCAGGGCGTGCAGAATCGCTTCCTCGTGGGCCGGTCCCGGCGAGGCGATCAGTACGGCGTCCACCCCCGGCGCCGCCACCGCCGCGGCCGGATCGGTGTACGCGCCCGCCCCGTCCAGGCCCGCCGCGACCTCCTTGACCCGGTCCCCGTCCGGGTCGGCCAGGGCCACCACCCGCGCCCCGCCCACCGCCTCGCCGATCCGGCGGACGTGGTCGGCGCCCATCTTCCCGGTGCCGATGACGGCGATGCCGAGCGTGCTCATGTCTGTCCTCCAGGGGTTCGGGGTCGTCAACGGGCGCCGCAGGAGCGCAGATAGGCACGGGTGCGCCGGGCGATCGGCAGCGGACGCTCCGGCGGACACGGGTACATGTCCTGCTCCACGATCGCGAACAGCTCCACCCCGAGCCGCTGCGCCGCCGCCAGCACCGGCTCCAGCGCGGGCACCCCGGACGGCGGCTCACACATCACCCCGCGCGCCACCGCCGGGCCGAACGGCGTCCCCTGCGCCCGCACTTCGGCGAGGACCCGCGGGTCGACCTGCTTCAGGTGCAGGTAGCCGATCCGCTCGCCGAACGTCTCGATCGCCTCGACGCTGTCCCCGCCGCAGTACGCGTAGTGCCCCGTGTCCAGGCACAGGGAGACCAGTGCCGGATCGGTGGCGTCCAGGAACCGGGCCACGTTCTGCGGGGTGTCGATGTGCGTGTCCGCGTGCGGGTGGACCACGATCCGCAGCCCGTACCGCTCCCGCACCTCCCGGCCCAGGCGCTCGGTCTGGGACGTCAGCTCACGCCATTGGGCGGGGCTCAGGACCGGGTCCTCCAGCATCCCGCCGGTCTTGTCGTCGCGCCAGAAGGCCGGGATCACGACGAGGTGCTCCGCCCCCGTGTCCCGGGCCAGCGCGGCGATCCGCGACACGTGCGCCCAGGTCTGCTCCCAGACGCTGGGGCCGTGATGGAGTCCGGTGAAGACGGTGCCCGCGGACACCCGCAGCCCGCGCTTGGCGGTCTCGTCGGCGAGCCGGACCGGATCGGTGGGCAGATACCCGTACGGGCCCAGCTCGATCCACTCGTACCCGGCGTCCGCGACCTCGTCGAGGAACCGTTCCCAGGGGGTCTGCAGGGGATCCTCCGGAAACCAGACACCCCAGGAGTCCGGAGCCGAACCGACACGGATACGGGTCAACGCGGGCGGGGAGGAGGTCATGACGGCCACCTTAGGTGCGGGCTTGGGCGAAGAGGGAGGACGAGTGGGAGAACGCGTGGGAGCAGAACCGGCTGTGCAGACGTCGGACGGACGGGCCGTCCACGACCTGATCACGATGGGGCGGATCGGGGTGGATCTCTACCCGCTCAAGACCGGCGTACCGCTGGCCGAGGCCGACACCTTCGGCAAGTTCCTCGGCGGCTCGCCGGCCAACGTCGCCGTCGCGGCCGCCCGGCTGGGACGGCGCACGGCCGTCATCACCCGCACCGGGGCCGACCCCTTCGGCGCGTACCTGCGCGCCGAGCTGCGGGCGTTCGGGGTCGACGACCGGTGGGTGACGGAGGTCGCCGCCCACCCGACACCCGTCACCTTCTGCGAGGTCTTCCCGCCCGACCACTTCCCCCTCTACTTCTACCGCCTCCCGAAGGCGCCCGACCTGGAGATCGCCCCGGACGAGATCGACCGGACGGCGGTGCGGGCGGCGCGCGTCTTCTGGATGACGGGCACGGGCCTGAGCGCCGAACCGAGCCGCGCCGCGACCCTGGCCGCGCTGGAGGCCCGCTCGAAGTCCGGGCCCACGGTCTTCGACCTCGACTGGAGGCCGACGCTGTGGGACGGCCCGCCGCAGCCCTGGTACGAGCGGGCCCTCGGGCTGGCGACGGTGGCCGTCGGCAACACCGAGGAGTGCGAGGTGGCCACCGGCCGCCGCGAGCCGTACGCCGCCGCGGAGGCGCTGCTCGCGGCCGGGGTGGAGCTGGCGGTGGTCAAACGGGGGCCGCGGGGCGTCCTCGCGGTCCACCGCGACGGGACGGCGGTGGAGGTGCCGCCGGTGGAGGTGGAGGTCGTCAACGGGCTCGGCGCCGGGGACGCCTTCGGGGGCGCCCTGTGCCACGGGCTGCTGGCCGGCTGGCACCTGGAGCGGGTGCTGCGGTACGCCAACGCCGCCGGGGCGATCGTGGCCTCGCGGCTGGCGTGCTCGTCGGCGATGCCGTTCCCGCACGAGGTGGAGGAGGTGCTGGGACGTGCCGGTGCGGTCTGAGGCGGGGATGGAACTCACCCGGCTGGTGGTGCTGGAACTGGCGCCGGGGGAGGAGTACGCGCACACGTGCGGGGACGCGGAGTGGATCGTCCTCCCCCTGTCGGGCGCCTGCGACGTCCGCTACGCGGCCAACTCCGCCGGGAGCATCCCGCTGCGGGGGCGGGCGTCGGTGTTCGACGGGCCGACCGACTTCGCGTACCTGCCGCGGGACGCCCGCGCCGGCATCGCCTCCGCCGCGGGCGGCCGGTTCGCGCTCGTCGGGGCGCGGTGCGAGCGGCGGCTGGCCGCGCGGTACGGCCCCGCCGCCGCGGTGCCCGTCGAGCTGCGCGGCGCCGGCCAGTGCTCGCGGCAGGTGCACAACTTCGCCGCCGCCGACGCCTTCGACTGCGACCGGCTCATCGCCGTCGAGGTGCTCACCCCCGGCGGGAACTGGTCCTCGTACCCGCCCCACAAGCACGACGAGCACCACCCGGGCGAGGAGTCCCGCCTGGAGGAGATCTACTTCTACGAGATCGCCCCGCACGGCGGCACCCCCGGCGTCGGGTACCAGCGCGTGACGCCCTCGCCCGCGGGGAAGACCGACGTCCTCGCCGAGGTGCGGTCGGGTGACGTCGTCCTGATCCCCGACGGCTGGCACGGCCCGTCGATCGCCGCGCCCGGGCACGACATGTACTACCTGAACGTGATGGCCGGCCCGGACGCGGAGCGCGAGTGGCTGATCCGGGACCACCCCGACCACGCCTGGATCCGCGACACCTGGCCCGCCCGGGCCGTCGACCCCCGCCTCCCCTTCCCCCGGACCCCGGACCCCGGCACGGGACCCCGTGCGCAACCCACCGCCCCCCGACCCGAGGAGACCCCGTGACGGCCCGGCGCAGCGTCCGGCTCACCACCGCGCAGGCCCTCGTGCGCTTCCTGTCCGTGCAGTACGCCGAGCGCGACGGGCGCCGGCACCGGCTGATCGCCGCCACCTGGGGGATCTTCGGGCACGGGAACGTCGCCGGGATCGGGCAGGCGCTGCTGGAGAGCGGGCCGCAGGCCATGCCCTTCCTCCAGGGACGCAACGAGCAGGCCATGGTGCACGCCGCCGTCGGGTACGCCCGGCAGCGCGGGCGGCTCTCCGCGCACGCCGTGACCACCTCCATCGGGCCCGGCGCCACCAACCTCGTCACCGGCGCCGCCCTCGCCACGATCAACCGGATCCCGGTGCTCCTGCTGCCCGGGGACACCTTCGCGACCCGGCCCGCCGACCCGGTGCTCCAGCAGCTGGAGGTGCCCTGGGCCGGTGACGTCTCCGTCAACGACACCCTGCGGCCGGTGTCCCGCCACTTCGACCGGATCACCCGCCCCGAGGCCCTGGTCCCGGCCGCGCTCCAGGCGATGCGGGTGCTCACCGACCCCGTGCAGACCGGCGCCGTCACCCTCGCGCTCCCGCAGGACGTGCAGGCCGAGGCGTACGACTGGCCCGAGGAGTTCTTCGCCGAGCGGGTGTGGCGGGTGCGCCGCCCCCGGCCCGACACCGACGAGCTGCGGGCCGCCGCCGAGGCCGTACGGGCGGCCCGCCGGCCCCTCCTCGTCGTCGGCGGCGGCATCCGCCACAGCGGCGCCGAGGACGCCCTGCGGGCCTTCGCCGACGCCACCGGCATCCCCGTCGCCGCCACCCAGGCCGGCAAGGGCGCACTGCGCCACGACCACCCCGCCGAGGTCGGCGCCGTCGGCCACACCGGCACCGCCACCGCCGACGACCTGGCCCGCGCCGCCGACCTGGTCATCGCCGCCGGGACCCGGCTGACCGACTTCACCACCGCCTCCTCGACCCTGTTCCAGGACCCCGGCGTCCGCTTCCTCGGCCTCAACCTCGACCCGTACGACGCCCACAAGCAGGCCGCGCTGCCGCTGGTCGCCGACGCCCGCGAGGGCCTGGACGCGCTGCGCGCGGAGCTGGCGGGCCACCGCGTGGACCCGGCGTACGAGCGGACGTACCGCAAGGCCAAGCTCTTCTGGGAGGCCCTGGTGGACCAGGCCTTCCACGCCCCCGACGGGGACGCCGTCCCCACCCAGGCCCAGGTGCTCGGCCTCCTCGACGCCCTCGTCGACGACACCGACGTGATCGTCAACGCGGCCGGCTCGCTCCCCGGCGACCTGCACCGGCTCTGGCGGGCCCGCTCCGCGTACCAGTACCACGTGGAGTACGGCTACTCCTGCATGGGCTACGAGATCCCCGGCGCCCTCGGCGTGGCCCTCGCCGCCCCGGACCGCCCGGTGTGGGCGCTCGTCGGCGACGGCTCGTACCTGATGAACCCCACCGAGATCGTCACCGCCGTCCAGGAGGGGATCCCCGTCAAGGTGGTCATCCTCGACAACCACGGCTACGCCTCCATCGGAGGGCTCTCCGGGGCGGTCGGCGGCGAGGGCTTCGGCACGGCCTACCGCTTCCGGGCACCCGGCGGCGCGTACACCGGGGACCCGCTTCCGGTCGACCTCGCGGCCAACGCCGCCTCCCTCGGGATGGCCGTGATCCACACCCGCACCATCGGTGACCTGCGAAAAGCCCTGGCCGAGGCCCGCCTGTCGGACCGGCCCACATGTGTCTACGCACAGACCCGAACACCCGACACTGTGTCGGGCCCGCCCCCGGCACAGGCGTGGTGGGATGTTCCTGTGGCCGAGACCGCGACCCGTGCGTCGGCGGCCCTGGCCCGTGAAGAGTACGACCGGCAAGCCGCGCAGCGACGTCGCCATCTGTGAAGGAGCAGCACAATGAAGACCGTCAACCACTGGATCGGTGGCAAGACCGTCGAGGGCGCGTCGGGCAACTACGGCCCGGTCACCGACCCCGCCACCGGCGAGGTCACCACGCAGGTCGCCCTGGCCTCCGCCGAGGAGGTCGACGCGGCCGTCAAGGTCGCCCAGGAAGCCTTCCTCACCTGGGGTCAGTCCTCGCTGGCCGCCCGCACCAAGGTGCTCTTCGCCTACCGCGCCCTGCTGGACGCCCACCGCGACGCCATCGCCGAGCTGATCGTCGCCGAGCACGGCAAGGTGCACTCCGACGCGCTGGGCGAGGTCGCGCGCGGCCTGGAGATCGTCGAGCTGGCCTGCGGGATCACCACCCAGCTCAAGGGCGAGCTGTCGACCTCCGTCTCCAACCGCGTCGACGTCTCCGCCATCCGCCAGCCGCTCGGCGTGGTCGCGGGCATCACCCCGTTCAACTTCCCCGCGATGGTCCCGATGTGGATGTTCCCGCTGGCCATCGCCTGCGGCAACACCTTCATCCTCAAGCCGAGCGAGAAGGACCCGTCGGCCTCCGTCAAGCTGGCCGAGCTGATGACCGAGGCCGGCCTGCCGGCGGGCGTCCTCAACGTCGTCCACGGTGACAAGGTCGCCGTCGACGCCCTCCTCGCCCACCCCGGCATCTCCGCCGTCTCCTTCGTCGGCTCCACCCCGATCGCCCGCCACATCCACACCACCGCCTCCGCCAACGGCAAGCGCGTCCAGGCACTGGGCGGCGCCAAGAACCACATGCTGGTGCTCCCGGACGCCGACCTGGACGCCGCCGCCGACGCGGCCGTGTCCGCCGCGTACGGTTCGGCCGGCGAGCGCTGCATGGCCATCTCGGCGGTCGTCGCCGTCGGCGCCATCGCCGACGAGCTGGTCGAGAAGATCCGCGAGCGCGCCGAGAAGATCAAGATCGGCCCCGGCAACGACGCGACCTCCGAGATGGGCCCGCTGATCACCGCCGCCCACCGCGACAAGGTCGCCTCGTACGTCAAGGGCGCGGCCGCCCAGGGCGCCGACGTGGTCCTGGACGGCACCGGCTACACGGTCGACGGGTACGAGAACGGCCACTGGATCGGCCTGTCCCTGCTCGACCACGTGAAGACCGACTCCGACGCCTACCGCGACGAGATCTTCGGCCCGGTCCTGTGCGTGCTGCGCACCGAGACCTACGAGGAGGGCGTGGCCCTCATCAACGCCTCGCCGTTCGGCAACGGAACCGCGATCTTCACCCGCGACGGCGGCGCCGCCCGCCGCTTCCAGCTGGAGATCCAGGCCGGCATGGTCGGCGTCAACGTCCCGATCCCGGTGCCGGTGGGCTACCACTCCTTCGGCGGCTGGAAGGACTCGCTCTTCGGCGACCACCACATCTACGGCAACGACGGCATCCACTTCTACACGCGCGGCAAGGTCGTCACCACCCGCTGGCCCGACCCGGCCGACGCCCCCGCCGGCGTCGACCTGGGCTTCCCCCGCAACCACTGAGCCCGGGCCGTCCCCCGGGCCGCGACCGCCCGGGCCCGGCGCCCCGCCGCACCAGCAGCCCCCGGCCAACCCTCACCGGCCGGGGGCTGCGCCGTCCCCTCAGCCCCGGAGCAGCGGCCAGACGTCCGCCGCCGCCGTCCGCGACCAGACCGCGTCGCCGTGCCCGTAGCCCGGGACCACGGCGAAGCGGACCCGGTCGTTGCCCGCCGCCCGGATCAGCTCCGCGCCGCGCGGCTCGTCGCCCCGGCCCAGCTCGGTGTTGACCCACACCACCTCGCAGCGGATCCGCTCCCACGCGATCCCGTACGCCTTGCCGTCGCCCGCCCACACCGCCGCGAGGTCCCGCATCAGCGCGGTCGGGACCAGCCCGCTGCCCAGGGCCGCCGTCGCCGCGTGCCAGGCGGCCAGCGGGGTGTGGGCCGGCGCGAAGCGGTCCTCGGCGGGGGAGGCGCCGAAGACGTACTCGCCCGCGGCGTGGCCCTGGCGGTAGATCCAGTTCGCCGGACCGGGCAGGGCCGCGGTGCGCAGCAGCGCGAAGTGGGCCAGGCCCGCGTGCGTGAAGCGCCGGGCCGGGTCCGGCGGCCAGGGCGCCTGCGACGCGCCCGCCGGGTCCGCGACCGCCCGGGCGACCAGCGCCGCCAGGCCCGGGTCGGCCGCGTGGACACCCCGCGCGAGCTGCTCCTCGTACGCCTCCCGGGTCTCGGCGGCCCGCTCGGCCAGGGCTCCCGCGTACGGGCCGGTCGTGTCCAGGGCCAGCACCCGCAGCAGCCGCTCCGAGGAGTCGTGGGAGGCCGCGTCCAGGGCCAGGGCGGCGCCGGCCGAGTGGCCCGCGTACGCGTACGGCAGGCCCAGTACGGAGTCCAGCGCGGCCACCACGGCCGCCAGGTCCCGGCGGTGCGCGGCCAGTCCGAAGTCCGCGGTGACCTCCTCGGGGCGGGCGGCGTCCTCGCGCGGGGTCACCCCGACCACCAGCAGGCCCTGGCGGCGCAGGTGGTGGGCCAGGTTGTCGCGGGCCGGGGTGAAGAAGTCCGCCGCGAAGTTCAGGCCACCGCCGGGCAGCAGGTACGCGATCCCGTGCGGGGCCCGCAGGGTGTCGGCGACCACGTCCACGGTGACGGGCGCCGGGCCGCCGTCGTCGAGCGGGAGGGTGAGCCGTATCCAGCCGTCCCCGGGCAGGTAGGCGGCGGTCCCGGTGCCCAGCGCCCGCTCGATGCGGGTCAGCAGGCCCACGCCCCTGACCGGCCGGGCGACGGGCGCGGCGGACCCGGTCTCGCTGTGCTCTCGTTCCATCCGTCGTGCCTCCCCGTCACGGGTGATGGCCGGATGCCGTCACCCCGGGGACACCCTCGCCGGTCAGCGGGCCCGCGCCAAGTCCGGTTCGCTCAGCGCTTCTTCCGTGGTGGCGCGGCGCCGCCGGCGCAGCACCAGGAGGGTGGTGCCGGCCCCCGCCAGGACCAGGAGCACGCCCGCGGCGGGCCACGGGACGGCGACGAAGTCCGTACCGGCTTCCGGGGCGAGGTCCGGGTGAGCGGCCGCACCCGCGCGGACCTTGACGGACACCCAGTCCAACTGCGGGGCGTCCGGCCACGGTTCGGTCAGCTCGACGCGCTGTCCGGGCAGCAGCACGAGCTTCGGGTCCCGGGCGGGCCGGTTCAGCACCCGGCGCCCGAACAGCCCCTCGGCGGACACCGCCACCCTCGGCTCGACGACCACGTTGCCCCGGTTGACCAGCGTGTACGTGACGGTGGCCCGGGCGTCCTTGACCCACGGCAGCAGCGGGGCGCCCCGGGTGACCCGTACGTCCTCCACGGTCAGTCCGGGCGTCAGCGGGCCGGGAACGCGGAAGTACATCCGGGCGCCCACCTGGCGCTGCACCCCGACCTGCACCTTGCCCTCCTTGCGCACCCCCTCGACCTCGGTGTTCAGCGCGACGATCCCGCCGACGTGGTCGCCCGGCACGGCGTCCTGGGGGACCTTGACGGTGAAGGGGACGTCCTTGCGGCCCCGGGGCGGGACGGTGACGGTGGCCTCCGCCCCGGGCGCCAGCGCCACCCAGGCGCCGACGTCCTTCGGCCTGGTCTGCACGGGCAGCAGGGCGAAGGCACCGCCCGACGGGGTGTTCATCGCGTCGGTGGCGAAGACCCGGAAGGTCAGCTCCCTGTCGGAGGAGTTCACGATCGTCGCGCTGTCGCTGACGGTGGTCCCGGCGGCGCCCTGGTGGAAGAAGTACGCCCGGTCGGTCACCGACGCGCCGGCCGGCGGAGTCGGGAAGACCCCCCACGTGCCGTTGTCCGCGGCCCTCGCGGGGGCGGCGGGGAGCAGCAGCGCCGGCAGCACCAGCGTGCCGGACAGGGCCGGGAGGAGGGAGCGGACAGCGGTGCGGAGGCGCATGGGCGTCGGTCTCCAGGTCGCGGCGGGTGGAACGCGGAGGGGGTGGTGCGGCGCAACGGCGCCGCACCACCCGGGTCGGGTCGTCCGTCAGGCGATCAGGCGATCAGGCGATGGAGAAGGTCACGACCGACTGGTAGGTGTCGGCGAACATGAACGGCGGCAGCTGGATCATCGCCGCGCCGCCCACGGCGAACTCGCCGCCGGTCAGCTCCTCACCGCCGGCCGCCTGGGAGGCGACCTTCATCGGCGTGCCCGAGATGGCGCCCGGCGCGCCGGCCGTGCAGGTGCTCGGGCTGTCCGGGTTGGTCACGGTGCAGGACGGCTGGATGCCGAGCTGCGCCTTGGCCATCGAGTGGCCCGTCGCCTGGTTCAGGAACGGCGTACGGGTCGCCGTCACGTCCCAGCCGAGGCTGCCCCCGCGGAAGTCCTGGACGGTCGCGGCGTTGAACGCGCCGAACACCGACTGGGCCTTGCCGTTGATGGTGACCGCTCCGAAGCTGACGGCCGGCTGGCCGTCCTTCGGGCCCAGGGCCAGCGGCCCGGGCAGCACCTCGATGTCCACCGGGTTCCGCACGCCCGCCTGCTCCTCGATGAACACGAAGGGCTTCCCGGGGGCGACCGAGCCGTCGATCTTGATCGTGTCGGCCTTCTTGGTGATCGTGATGTTGCAGGTGGCGGCACCGGACGCGTCCGCCGTGCCGGTACCGGCGTCACCGGTCGCCGCGCCCGCGAGCTGGGCGGAACAGGTGACCGGGCCGGCCGGGAAGTTGGCGCCGGTCGCGGTGACGGCGGTGCCGGCCTTGCCGCTGTTCGGCGTCAGCTTGGTGGTGACCGGGTCCTTCGGCAGGGCCTCGACGGCGATCGAGGCGACCGGGGCGCTGGGGCGCGGGTCCGGCGTACAGGTCGTCGTGTAGACCGTCCCGCCGAGGTCGGCGTCCGTGACCACCTGGTCGATCGTGATCTGGACCGTCGTGCCCTCGGTGCCGTCCGGGATCTTGACCGTGCCGCTGAACGCGGGCGGGTCGGCCTTCTTGCCGGCTTCCTGGTGGCTGTTCACGGCAGGACTGGTGACCGTCTGCGCGACCCCGCCGACGAGCAGCTTCGCCTTGATGGTGTTGACCGTGTCGATGGTGAACATCGGGACGACCGGCGTCTCGCCGGGGTCGATGGTGATGGGCACGGTCTCGCCCGCCTTGGCGGTGTCCGGCACCGTGACGGTGTAGTCCTGGCTGCCGTTGGCGCCCGGCTGGGGCGCGGGGGCGACGCACTTCACCGGCACGGGGGTGGTCTTGGTCGCGGCCTGCGCCGGCCCCGTCAGGGCCACGACGCCGCCCGTCAGGGCCAGGGACAGGGCGCCCGCCCCGGCCAGCACTCTTCGTCTGAGGGTTCTCGTACTCACAGGGTCGCGACTCCTTCGTCATGACGAACCCCTCCCCCCACCCGCTGTGTGGGGAAGGCCGAGCCGGTGCGGATGGCCGTCATTGACGCGTCGCGGTGCCGAGAAGTCAATGGCTTGCTTTCGCCCGAAGCGCACAGACATTGATGTCCCATCAGACCCGGTCTGGTGGGACATCGGATACCGACTGGTCGGTGGCTGCCGTGTCGTCGGGCTACGGTGCGGCGGGGACGTGCAGGAGCAGGTTCGGGGTTCCGGCGGGCAGGTTCGTGATCCGGTCCGGGACGGCGTCGAGGACGAGCAGCCGGCCCACCTCGGCGGGGGTTCCGGCCCGGCCGTCCGCCAGGAGCAGCGCGGCGGCGCCCGCGACGTGCGGGGCGGCCATGGAGGTGCCCGAGGCCCGGGCGAGGGCGGTCGGGGAGCCCTTCCAGGCCGAGACGACGGACTGCCCCGGTGCCGAGATGTCCACGCAGCGGCCGTGGTTGGAGAAGCGCGGACGCCGGTCGGCGTCGTCGGTCGCGCCGACCGTCAGGGCCTGCGGGACGGCGGCCGGGGAGCCGGCGCAGGCGTCCCGGGCCTCGTTGCCGGCGGCGACGGTGAAGGTGATCCCGTAGGCCACCGCGCGGATCACCGCCGCGTCCATGGAGTGGCTCCGGGTGCCGCCCATGCTCATGTTGGCGACGGCGGGACCCCGGGCCGGGTTCCTGAGGTGGTCCTTCACCATCCAGTCGAGGCCGCGCAGGATCACCGAGAGGCTCCCGTCGCCCCGGCAGTCGGCCACCTTCACACCGACCAGGGAGACCCCCTTGGCGACCCCGTACGTCGCCCCGCCGATGGTGGCCGCGACGTGCGTGCCGTGGCCGTTGCAGTCCTGGGCGCCGCCCTGGAACAGGCCGTTGTAGCCGTTGTAGCCGTTGCGGGCGCGGCCGCCGAACTCCTGGTGGAGGGTGTTGATCCCGGTGTCGACCACGTAGACGGTGACGCCCTGGCCCTTGTTGCCGGAGTACGTGTACGAACCGTCGAGCGGCAGCTCGCGCTGGTCGATCCGGTCGAGCGCCCAGGGGGCGGGCCGCTGGGTCAGGGCGGCGGGGGCGGGCGCGGGCGCGGGCGTGAGGACGGGCGCGGGGACGGGGACGGGGACGGCCGGGACGGCCGGGACCGGGACGGGGTCGGGAGCAGGTGTGAGGACCGGCGCCGGGACGGGGGCCGGGACCGGGACCGGGGCCGGGGCTGGCACGGGGACGGGTGCGGGTGCGGGCGTGAGGACCGGCGCGGGGGTGGGGGCCGGGACCGAGACCGGGACGGCCGGGGGCTGCGGGAAGCCGGCCGGGGGCTCCGGGGCGGGGGCCGAGCCGGAGATCCGGAACGGCGCGTCCGGCTCCACGGAGGCGACCCGGGGATCGGCGGCGAGGGCGGCGGCGCGAGCCGCGGTGGTGCGCACCGCGAAGCCGTTGAGGGCGGCGTCGTAGACCGCTCCGACCGCGTCCCCCGCCCGCGCCGCCTCGGCGGCCAGGGCCCGGGTCGGGGCGCGGGAGGTGGTGTCCTTCAGCATCACGACGTAGGAGGCGGGGGCGTCTTCGGCGGCCGGGGCGGCGGCGGAGGCGGGGTGCGGCGGTGGCAGGACGGCGGCCGCCACCAGCAGGACGGCGGCCGGGAGCAGGGAGGTCATGGCGGTCATGCGGCCGATGCTCGGCCAGCGCGACCGCCCCCGCGCGGAGGGTGCGCCGACTGGCCCCACGACACGCCGCCGGAGGGGTGCGCCCGGACCGCCCCCGAACCGGGTCTCCCGGCACATGGTGCGCCCGCGTCGCCGACCGGCCCCCGACACGCCGGCGCAGGGGTGCGGGCGGACGGGCCGGCCCTGGACCGGGTTTCCGGCACGTGGCGGGCCGCGCACCTCCAGGCGTCGCGGTCTGGCCCCCTAATCGCCGCCGCAGGGTGCGGACGGACCGGGCCGGACCCGGACCGGGTCCGCACCGGCGTCGTCCCCGGCCGTCGGGGCCCGGCTTCCCCGGGGGCGCCGCGCACCTTCAGGCGTCGCGCAGGGGCCAGCCGCGCATCGAGAAGAGGCCCTCGTCCTCGGCGCCCGCCGACGCGTAGGTGGCCAGCGCCGCCTCGTTGTCCGTGTCGGCCCCCACCCACATGCCGTAGCAGCCGCGGGTCTTGGCCTCGTCGGCGAGGGCCAGCGTCAGGGCCCGGCCGATGCCGCGCCGCCGGTACCCCTCGCCCACGGACAGCTCGTACAGGCACATCTCGGTGCCCTTGTCGGGGTGGGTCATCTCGACGCCGGAGACCATGCCGGCGGGCACCCCGTCGACGTAGGCGATGAGCATCAGGTGTCCGGACCGGGCGAGGAAGAGCTCGGACCACTCGGTCCGGGCGGGCCCGTCGAAGAGCCCCTCCGCGGCTGCGAGTTCGGCGGCGCTGCGGGCGCGGCGGATGTCCATGACGGCCAGGGTAGGGCGGCGGGGACGTCTGAGCATGCGGATATGACGCAGGACGCGGTCGGCGCCGGAGGCGGTGCGGCGGGCGCTGGAACCGGCCCACGCGGCGCCGGCCGCCGGAGGTCAGGCGGCGGCGCGGGTCGCGACCGCGGCGGCGTAGGAGGCCGGGGCGGGGAGGTCGCGCAGGGTCCAGCCGGGGACCGGGGCGGGGTCGGGGCCGGAACCCACGTACGGCTCGGCCAGGCCGAAGGCGACCCCCGCGCCGGTGCCCTTCAGACAGGCCTCCTTACGGGCCCACACCCGGGCCAGCGCCACCCGCTGCTCCGCCTCCGGGAGCGCGGTGATCTCACCCGCCTCCGCCGGATGCAGGCTGCTCAGGACGTCCGCCACCGCGCTCGCCCGCGGTATCCCCTCCACGTCGACGCCCACCGGCACCCCCGAGAAGGCGAAGTACGCGACGTCGTCGCTGTGGGACAGCGAGAAGTGCACCGCGCCGCCGGCCACGGCGGGACGGCCGTGCGGCCCCCCGCACCCCGGACAGTCCTCGCGGACCAGGGCGACCTCCTCCGGCGGCAGCCCCAGGTACCCGCCGAGCAGCACGCGCAGCCCCAGGTGCGAGGCGAGGTAGCTGCGCCGGTCGGCCGGCCGCAGCAGCCGTTCGGCGCGCTCCCGTTCGGCCGCGTCCAGCAGCGCCCGCGCCCCGCCGGCCTCGTGACCGCCGATCGCCTCGCGCGTGGTGTCCAGCGACCACACCGCCACACCCGCCCCGGCCGGGGGCGGTCCGGTCAGGGGCACGGCGCCGCCGAGCTGGTTCACGTACAAGGTCATCCGACGAGGGTAGAGGAGGCCGCTGGAGCCCTGGTTACCCTCGTGCCGGACTTGTCGATCATCACTTCGCGCATCACTTCAGGGGGAACTCGCCGTGCACAGTGCCATCGTGACGCCGGAAGGCGACCGGATCCGCTGGGTCGAACTGCCGGGAGCGGACGCGCCCCGCGTCTACCTGCACGGGCTCGGCTCGACCTCTCCCGCCTACTTCGCCGCGAGCGCCGTGCACCCGCTGCTGGCCGGGCGGCGCTCGCTGCTGCTCGACATGCTGGGGCACGGGCACAGCGACCGTCCCGAGACGTTCTCGTACACCCTCGAGGCCCACGCCGACGCCGTGGCGCGGGCCATGACCGCGGCCGGTGCCGAAGGCGCCGAGGTGATCGCCCACAGCATGGGCGGAGCGGTGGCCATCGTGCTGGCCGCCCGTCACCCCCGGCTGGTCTCCCGCCTCGTCCTGGTGGACGCCAACCTGGACCCGCAGCCGCCCGTCCCGGGCACGGCCGGCAGCAGCGGCCTCGCCTCCTACACGGAGGAGGAGTTCCTGGCCGGAGGCTGGGCGGAGGTCCGCGACCGGGTCGGCGCGCACTGGTGGTCGACCATGCGGCTGGCCGGCCGCACCGCCCTGTACCGCAGCGCCGTGAACCTGGCCGCGGGCACCACGCCCACCATGCGGGAGCTCCTGCTGGAGCTGGAGATCCCGCGCGGCTTCCTCCTCCCGGAGCAGGACGGGCCGCTCGCCGGCGCCGAAGCCCTGGAGGCCGCCGGAGTCACCGTGGTGGCCGTACCGGACTGCGGGCACAACATCATGCTCGACAACCCGGAGGGCTTCGCCCGGGCCACGGCCGCGGTCCTCGACCGCGAGGCCGTCTGAGCGGCTTCCCCTACCTGGCGGGGGTGCCGCCGGACACCGCGGCGGGCGCGACGGCCGGGCCGCCGTTCGGGGCGCCGCCGTTCAGGCCCCCGCCGTCCGGTATTCGGGCTCCGGGCGAGGGCGTGCCGTCGGTCCAGGCGTACACCTGCCGGCCGCGCACCGACACCTGGTACTGGTAGCGGTCCCGGCACTCGGGCCGCTCCTCGCGCCGCGTGTCGCCGGGCCACCAGCGGGCGCCCAGGCGGGGGCCGCCCGCCTTCTTCGGCGTTCCGGCCGCGCACTGCGGGCCGTCGAGCGGGGTCTTGCCGAGGGTGAACCGGATCAGCCGGGCCCCGCCGTCGCCGCGCGCGCGTATCCGTATGTCGGTGGCGTCCCCCGGTATCCAGCTGGGCAGGACGAACGCCCGGTCGCCCTTCTTCGGGGCGTCGGCGGCACTGGCGTACCGCGTGCCCTTCTCCCGCAGGACCTGCTTCTGCAGGGCGTCCGTGACCGGGTTGGGCGGCAGGTTGGGCAGCGCGAAGGCGGCCAGGGCGAGGACTCCCGCGACGGCGGCGGCGATGACGAGCGGACGGCGGTTCATACCCATAAGTGTTCGGGGTGGGAGTCACGCGCGCGTCCCTCCCCGGTATCAACCTCGAATCTGCCGGAGGTCGGAGGCGGGGTCATACCTGAGAGGGGTGCGGTCCAGGGGGAGGGGCCGACACGTAGGCGTCCGGGCCGCGTTATAGGGGCGGTAGGGGTCGGGGATATGGCGTGCTCCGAGGGTGAGTCCCGACGCCGCGCCGGGAGTTGGACCGGGCGGCCCCGTCGCCCGCCCGCCCGCCGCCCCCACTCGGAGGAATGCCATGCGTCGCCGTCTCGTACCCCTGCTCGCGTCCGTGTCCGCGGGCCTGCTGGCCCTCGCCACCCCGGCCTCGGCGGTCCCGGCGGACAAGCCGCAGGTGCTGAGCGGCTGGACGCAGACCAGCGCCTCCAGCCACAACGCCTGGGTGGCGGCGCGCGGCAGCCAGGGCAACTGGGCCTCGTACGCCTTCGACTGGTCGACGGACTACTGCTCCTCGTCCCCCGACAACCCCTTCGGCTTCCCCTTCCAGACGGCCTGCGCCCGCCACGACTTCGGCTACCGCAACTACAAGGCGGCCGGCACCTTCTCCGCCAACAAGTCCCGGCTGGACGACGCCTTCTACGCCGACCTCAAGCGGGTCTGCTCGCAGTACTCGGGCGTCAAGAAGGGTTCCTGCGACAGCACGGCCTGGACGTACTACCAGGCCGTGAAGGCCTTCGGTGTCTCCCCGCAGGACGCCCCGGCCGACGCGGCCCCCGCCGAACCCGCCCCCGCCCCCCAGGCCGGCTGAGCCAGAACCCGGACCAGGAACGGGACCCGGACCAGGGCCCGATCCGATCCGGACCGGACCCGATCCGGCGCCGCCCCGCACGCCGTCCCGCCCGAACAAACCCCCGTCGGGCGGGACGGTGCTCTTCCGGTTCCGGGCTTTCCGCTTTTGCGGGTGCAAGGATCCCGCAAGGGTCCGGTCGAGTGAATTTCCGCCAGTCGCGGACGCCGCGACGACCGCTCTTCGAGGCGGCCCGGGCGGCCCGGGAAACCCCGGGGAGGTGGAAGGAAGTGCCCCCGGCAGGACTCGAACCTGCGGCCAAGCGCTTAGAAGGCGCCTGCTCTATCCACTGAGCTACGGGGGCCGGAAGGTGACCGTGGTGGCCTGGAGCCCCTTGGTGGGGGTGGGACTGCGGTCCGTGCCGGGTCAAGGATAGGGCTCCGGTTGCCTTGTCCCGGTTGCTTCACTCGCGTGCCACGTTGTGGAGGTTCGGTGAAGCGGTCCCGATAATCGCAGGCAGGTGCGATTCTCGCACCGCTTTTGCGCCGCGTCGGCCTGGGTGTTGTGCACTCGTTATGCCTGCGTCCCACTCGTCCGCCGTGTCCATGATGTCCCTCAGGAGTCGCGGTCGGCGCGCAGAGGGCGTATAAGCTTCAAAAATGGTCCCAAATTGGGCATTCTTCGCATTGTGGTGACCTTGGATGTTCGGCCTCAGCTGCTCGATGCCCTGTCCGCCCTGCGCGACCGGGTCGCGTCCGTGCGTCTGCCGCTGCCCCTGCCGGGCGCCCCACGCGCCCGCCAGACCAGAGCAGAGCTGCTCGCGCAGCTCGACGACTACCTCGTTCCCCGGCTGAAGGCGCCCGAGGCGCCGCTCCTCGCCGTCGTCGGCGGTTCCACCGGGGCCGGTAAGTCCACCCTCGTCAACTCCCTCGTCGGCCGCCAGGTCAGCGAAGCCGGAGTGCTCCGCCCCACCACCCGCACCCCGGTGCTCGTCTGCCACCCGGACGACCACCACTGGTTCGCCGGGATGCGGATCCTCCCCGACCTCATGCGCGTCTGGGCGCCCCAGCAGGACGAGGAGCTGGTGCCCTCCTCCAGGAAGAACCGCGTGCGGCCCCCCGGCCACCCCGGCGCCACCAGCGAGCTGCGGATCGAGACCGTGTCGACCCTCCCGCGCGGACTCGCCGTCCTCGACGCCCCCGACATCGACTCCCTCCTCGTCGAGAACCGCACCCTCGCCGCCGAGCTGATCTGCGCCGCCGACGTCTGGGTCATGGTCACCACCGCCTCGCGGTACGCCGACGCCATCCCCTGGCACCTGCTGCGCACCGCCAAGCAGTACAACGCCACCCTGATCACCGTCCTCGACCGCGTCCCGCACCAGGTGCTCGCCGAGGTCTCGCGCCAGTACGGGGCACTGCTCACCCGTGCCGGGCTGGGGGACGTACCGCGCTTCACCGTGCCCGAACTGCCCGAGTCGGCCGGCGGGGGCGGGCTGCTGCCGGCCAGCGCCGTCGCGCCGCTGCTGGCCTGGCTCACCCACCACGTCCACGACCCCGCCGCCCGGCAGTACGCGGTCGGCCGGACCGCCCTCGGCGCCCTCGACTCCCTCAAGCGCCGCATGCCGGAGCTGGCCTCCGCCGTGGCCGCGCAGCACGCCGCCGCCGTCCGGCTGACCACCGCCGTCGAGGATGCGTACCGGCAGGAGGGCAAGCGGGTCCGCAACCGCCTCGACAAGGGCGCCGTGCTCGCCGGCGACGCCCTCACCCGGTGGCGCGGCTACCCCCTCGACACCAGCGCCGACGAACTCCTCGACTCCCTCGCGGAATCCCTCGCGGCGCTCCTCCAGTGCGCCGTCGCCGCCGCTGACGAGCGGATCGCCGAGGTCTGGCGGCGCGAACCCGCCTCCGGCGCCGTGCCGCTGCCCGCGCCCGACCGGGAGGCGGCGGAACGCATCGGCGTGGCCGTACGCCGCTGGCGGCGCGTACTGGAGGAGCTCGCCGAGGAGGAGGTCGCCAAGCTCGGCAAGCAGCCCGCGCCCGACCCCGACGGCGTCGCCGCCCTCCTCGTCGCCGCCCTCCTCGGCGGCAAACGGGCCCGCCCGGCCGGGGAGAAGCTCGCCGAGCGGATCGGCGCACAGGCCGCCCTGCGCCTGCGCGACCGCGGCGGCGAACTCGTCGGGGACCACCTCGACGAGGTCCTGCGCGCCGAACGGGACCGCCGGCTGGCCCCCCTCCAGGCCCTCGAAGTCACCCCCGAACCACAGGCCGAGCTGATCGCCGCGCTGTCCGTACTGCAGAAGGAGAGGTGACGCGGTGACCGCCGTGACCGACCGCGACCGCGACCACGCCGGCGACCGGTGGGACGACGGGTTCATCGCACGCTCCCGCCACCGGGCCAACCGCAAGGGAGGCCCGCGCGGCAGCGGCGCGCGGGCCGGCGACGCCCTCATCGACGACGCGCTGCTCGACGCCGCCCTCCTCGCCGGCGGCCTCGACGAGCAGGCGGAAGACGGAGCGGAAGGCCGACGGAAGGCGGCGGGCGCCGAGGACGACGACGCGGACGGCGCCGACGAGGCGATCGTGCGGGCCGTCTCCGGCGCCGGCAGCGACGGCGGCAAGGCGCCCTCGCCCCCGCTCAGCCCCGAGGCCCAGGCCCTGCGGACGCGCCTCGACGCCCTGCGCCAGCTGGTCGGGCTGTCCCGCACCCGCCTCGACGGCAAGACCCTCGCCGAAGCCGGCCGGGTCCTCGACGAAGCCGCCGCACGCCGGGGCCTGTCCCCCCAGCACACCGTCGTCGCCATCGCCGGAGCCACCGGAAGCGGCAAGTCCACCCTCTTCAATTCACTCGCCGGAGTGCAGATCTCCGAAACCGGACTGCGCCGCCCCACCACCGCCGCCCCCATCGCCTGCAGCTGGTCCGACGGCGCCGCCGGCCTCCTCGACCGGCTGGAGATCCCCGGACGGCTGCGGCGCCGCCCCCGCGAGACCCCGGAGGCCGAGGCGCTGCGCGGCATGGTCCTCGTCGACCTGCCCGACCTCGACTCGGCGCTCGGCGCGCACCGGGAGCACGTCGACCGGGTGCTGGCGCTGGTCGACGCCGTGGTGTGGGTGGTGGACCCGGAGAAGTACGCGGACGCCGTCCTGCACGAGCGGTACCTGCGGCCGCTGGCCGGGCACGCCGAGGTCACCTTCGTCGTGCTGAACCAGGTCGACCGGCTCCCCGGCGACGCCGCCGACCTCGTACTCGACGACCTGCGGCGGTTGCTGGACGACGACGGGATCGCCCTCGGCGAGCACGGCGAGCCCGGCGCCACCGTCCTCGGACTGTCCGCCCTGACGGGTGAGGGCGTCGGGGAACTCCGCGAGCTCCTCGGACAGTTCACCCAGGAGAAGGGCGCCGCGACCCGGCGGATCTCCGCCGACGTCGACCAGGCCGCGCTGCGCCTGCGCCCGCTCTACGTCGCCGACGGCCACTGCGGACCCTCCGGGCCCGAGATCGGCGAGGCGGCGCGCGCCGAGTTCGAGGACCGGCTCGCGGAAGCCGTCGGGGCGTACGCGGCCGGCCTCGCCGCCGAGCGGGCCTGGCGGCGCAACGCCGGCAAGGCCTGCGGCACGCCCTGGCTGCGGCTGTGGCGCTGGTACGAGAGCCGGCGCGCCCCGCGCTCGCTCGCGTCCCTGGCCCTGATGTCGGCCAAGGGCCGCGGCTCCGGCGCGGTCGCGGCCCCGCCCCCCGAGGAGGAGGTGACCGCCCGTCAGCGCGTGGAGCAGGCCGTACGCACGGTCGCCGACGAAGCGGTCACCGGCCTGCCCGACCCCTGGGCGCAGGCCGTACGGGAGACCGCGGTGCGCGGCGCCGAGCGGCTGCCGGAGGCGCTGGACGAGCTGGCGGTGACCCTGGGCGCGGCCGTCGCCGTACCCGGCGCGAAGCCGCCGCGGCCCGCCTGGTGGCCGGTCGCGGTGCTGGCGCAGGCGGCCATGACACTGGTGCAGATCTTCGGCGGCCTGTGGCTGGTCGGGCAGATCGTCGGTGTCCTGGAGCCGAAACTGCTGCCGCCCGTGCTCTTTATGGTGGCGGGCATCGTCGGCGGGCCGCTGGTGGAGTGGGCCTGCTCGATCGCCGCCCGGGGCCCGGCGCGCAGGTACGGCCAGGACGCCGAACGGCGGCTCAGGCAGGCGGCGGCCGGCTGCGGCCGGGCCCGGGTGCTGGAACCGGTGGCGGCCGAGCTGCTGCGCTACCGCGAGGTGCGCGAACAGTACGCGGCGGTCGCCGCAGGGGGGACGAAGTTGTCCACAACCCGCCAGTAATCCACAGGCCGGAGCGGGATGCCGGGGCCCGGGGCCAGCATGGTCGTACCTCGTGCGGATGGTCCGCACGGGTACGGAGTGCGGGGGAGGGCGGCCGGGATGAACGACACCCTGGTGACGCTGGTGGGGCACGTGGCGACGCAGATCGACTTCAAGGAGACGGTGACCGGTCCGTCGGCGAGATTCCGTTTCGCCGTGACCCCGCGGTACTTCGACCGGCGCACGGAGACCTGGACGGACGCTCCCACCAGCTTCTACACGGTGTGGGCGCGCCGGGTGCTGGCGGTCAACCTGGCCAGTTCCGTCTCGGTCGGGGAACCGCTGGTGGTGCACGGGCGTCTGCGGGTCCGGGAGGACCCGCCCGACGGCGAGGGCGTCCGCTGGTTCTCGGCGGACATCGACGCGATCGCCGTCGGACACGACCTCACCCGCGGAACGGCGGCCTTCCGCAGGGTGGTCAGGACGGACACCCCACTGATGGGCCCTCAGAAGGCGGCGGTGGTCTGAGTGTTCGAGGCGGCTAGGATTCCCCGGTACTCACGGGCACCTTGGTCTTCGGCCCGAAGGGGAGAACTGTGTCGATTGCTGTTCCCGCATCCTCCGCATCCTCCGAGCCCCGCGCGGCGTCCACCGCGTCCGCGGGCGGGCCGGCCTCCGCGCCCACCGTCCCACCCGAGGCCGGACCCGTCCGGCCGGACGTTCCGCTTCCAGCCGGTGGCGGTCCCGGTGCCGCCACCGCCGCCGCGAGTGCGGTACGCGGCTCCGTGCGCCGGCCCCTGGCGGCGGCCCTGCTGGCCGCGGCCCTCACCGCCGCGCCCGGTGCCCGCGCCGCGGCGGACTCCGGCCCGGCCGCCGCCGGCCGGACCTCCGGGGGCGCGAGCGCCGTGCTCGACGGCCTCAAGACGTACGGGCAGGCGGTCCTGCGCGGCGGGGACGGCTCGGTCCGGCAGATCCCCGCCGGCCTGTACGAGATGCGGGTCGACGGCGGCGGCATGCTCCAGACGTACGGAGTCGGGATCGCGGGCTACGCGCAGCCCCAGGCCCGGTACACGGAGAGCGGCTGGGGCGGCAGCCCCCTCGCCCGGAACACCGACGCGGGCGGCCGGATCCGCTGGGTCCTGGAGCACTCCTACCCCCAGCACAACGACCTGGCCGGGCTGGCGAAGGCCGCCGGGGCCGGGACGCTGACCGCGGAGAGCGCGGCCGCCGGGACCCAGGTGGCGATCTGGCGGCTGGCCGACGGAGCGCAGGTGGAGGCGGCCGACCCGGCGGCGGAACTGCTCGCCGACTACCTCCAGCGGGAGGCCGGCCGGCTGCCGGAGCCGCCGGCGTCGCTGGACCTGGACCCCGGCCAGGTGTCCGGTCCGCTGACGGGAGCCGTCGGCACCCGGCTCGGCCCGGTCACCGTCCGGACGGGCGCGCAGAGCGTCACCGTCAGCCCTGACACGGCCGCCACCGCCATGGGGGTGCGGGTGGTCGACTCCGACGGGCGGCCGGTGACCTCCGCGGGCAACGGCAGCCGGCTCTACTTCGAGGTGCCCGCCGGCACCCCCGACGGGACGGCCTCGGTGACCGTGCACGGCTCCACCAAGGTGCCCGTAGGGCGCGTGTTCACCAGCGGGATCCCGGCCGAGACGCAGATCGTGGCCGGCTCCAGCGAGTCCGCGGCGGCCGCCACCGCCACCGCGGTCTGGCCGCAGCCGCCGGCCGTCGCGGCGGGCACGGCCGCAGCCGTGGGCCAGCTGGGCGGAACGTCCGAGGTGGCGGTGGCCGCCGAGTCCGCCTCGGCCGGTCCGGACTCCCCGGACGAGGAGCGGCTGGCGACCAGCGGCAGCTCCGCGGCCACCCCGGTCATCGCCTCCCTCGCGGTCGGGCTGGTGGTGCTGGGCGGCATGGTCGTGCTGCTGCTGCGCAAGCGGCCGTTCGAGGGGGAGGACGGCGAGGGCTGATTCCGGGCGGCGGCCCGGGGTAGAGGCGTGGTTGTGGCTGATCAGAAACTGACCTGGCGCGGCACCCTCGCGGCCTGGGACCGACGGTTGTTCGACTTCGTGGCGCAACGGCACTGGCCCGGGGGCGAGCGGGTGCTGCCCGCCCTCGGCCGGGCCGCGAACCACGGGGTGCTGTGGGGCGCGACCGCCGCGGCGATCACCGTCGTCGGCTCGGCCCGGGCCCGCAAGGGCGCGCTGACGGCCGCCGCCTCGCTGGCGCTGGCCTCGGCCACCATCAACACCGTCGGCAAGTGGTCCGTGCGCCGGCCCAGGCCGCTGCTGGAAGGGGTGCCCGTGGCGCGGCTGCCGGCCGTGCAGCCGTGGACCACTTCCTTCCCGTCCGGGCACTCCGCCTCGGCCGCCGCCTTCACCGCCGGCCTCGCCCTGGAATCCCCCGGGTGGGGGGCCGCGGTGGCGCCGGTGGCCGCGTCGGTGGCCTTCTCCCGGGTCTACACCGGCGTGCACTACCCCTCCGACGTGCTGGCGGGCGCGGCCCTCGGGGTCGCGGCGGGGTTCGCCGTACGCGGGCTCGTGCGCCGCGCCGAACGGGCGCGGGCCGTCCCCGGCGCGGAGCGCCCGGCGGCCGACGCGCCCGCACTGCCGGACGGGGCCGGGCTGACGGTCGTGGTGAACACCGCGTCCGGCACGCCCCGCGGGGCGGGACTCGCCGTACTGCGTGAGCTGCTGCCCCTGGCGGAGGTCGTGGAGTGCGCGGGGGACGAGGTGGAGGCCGCGATGACGGAGGCCGCCGCCCGGGCGAAGGTGCTCGGCGTGTACGGGGGCGACGGCACCATCAACACCGCCGCGACCGCCGCCCTGCGGGCCGGGGTGCCGCTCGCGGTGTTCCCCGGCGGCACCCTCAACCACTTCGCGCTGGACCTCGGCCTCATCGGCCCGGAGGACACCTGCCGCGCCCTCCTCGCCGGCCAGGCGGTCCGCGTCTCCCTGGGCCGCATCACCCCGGCCGACGGGTCCGGGCAGTCCGGGGAGGGGGTCCGGTACTTCCTGAACAACTTCAGCATCGGCGCCTACCCCGAGCTGCTGCGGCACCGTCTGCGGTGGGCGCCCCGGATCGGGGGCGGGCCGGCCGCGGTGCTGGCGGCCTGGCGGGTGCTGCGGGCCGAGCGGCCCGTACGGATGACCCTGGCCGGGCGGCCCCGCAGCGCGTGGCTGCTCTTCGCCGGCAACGGCACCTACCAGGGCACCGGCCCCACACCCCGCCGCCGGGCCGGTCTCGGCGAGGGCCTGCTCGACCTGCGGATCGTCCACGGCGGCGGCCGCCCCGGCCCGCGCCTGCTGGCCGCCGCGTTCGCCGGCCCGCTCAGCCGGTCCCCCGTCCACGTCGCCACCCGGCTGCGCCGCCTGCGCGTCGCGGACGTCCCGCCCGGCACCCCGCTCGCCTACGACGGCGAGTACGCCCAGGCGCCCACCGCCCTCACCCTGGACGCCCTCCCCGACGCCCTGACCGTCTACCGCCCCCGCTGAAGCCGGGCGTCCGTCCCGAGGTCGGCCCGCATCACGGCGCGCATCTCCTTCCACCGCTCTCCGAGCCCGAGCAGATCCGCCTTGACCGCCTCGAAGCCGCCGTCCGGTACCGGATCGCCCTCGTCCAGCCGCAGCACCCGGTAGAAGGCTTGCGAGAGCCGCTCCGCGGTGGCGTCCAGCTCCGCCACCACGGCCTCCGAGCCGACCAGCTGCGCCTCCGCGAACGCCAGGTGCATCGCCTGCCGGGCCGCCTCCAGGTCGGCCCGGCCCGCGGCCCTCACCGCGTCCCGGTCCCCGTTCCCGTTCCCGGCTCCGTCCCCGTCCCCGGCCGCCCCGGCCTTGTGGGCGAGCCACAGGAAGTTCATGAGCTCGATCCGGTAGCGCCGGTACCCGGCCATCGCCGCCACGTAGCAGGCCCGGCGGACGTCCAGCTCCGCCGCCCGCTGCTCGCGCTGCCACTGGCCCTCGGCCATCCGTTCCTGCCGCTCGAACTGCTCGGACTGGACCCGTCCCACCAGCCGCTGCGTCAGCAGCGGCGCGAAGAGCGTGCCCGTCATGCCGATGAGCGCTATCGAGAGCGGCAGCAGCCAGCCGTCCATCGAACTCCCCCCAGAGCTTCGTACCCGCCGCGTCGTACCTGCCGAGCGGCACCTGTCGTACCCGTAATACCAGGAGTACTCACGGTCAGGCCGCCCAGGCCGGACCGCCCCGGGCCTCCCCCCGCGCACGTACTGGTTTCCCCCGGGGGATGGACGTACGGCAGTATGGGGTGTATCTGCCCACCATCGATCTGCCGGACGGTTTCTCTTGGCTGAGTTCATCTACACCATGCGCAAGACGCGCAAGGCGCACGGCGACAAGGTGATCCTCGACGACGTCTTCCTGAACTTCCTGCCGGGGGCCAAGATCGGCGTGGTCGGCCCGAACGGTGCCGGTAAGTCCACCGTCCTGAAGATCATGGCGGGCATCGAGCAGCCGTCCAACGGTGACGCCTTCCTGTCGCCCGGCTACTCCGTCGGCATCCTCATGCAGGAGCCCAAGCTCGACGAGTCCAAGACCGTCCTGGAGAACGTCGAGGACGGCGTCGGCGAGATCAAGCAGAAGCTCAACCGGTTCAACGCGATCGCCGAGGAAATGGCGACGAACTACACCGACGAGCTGATGGAGGAGATGGGCAAGCTCCAGGACGACCTGGACCACGCCAACGCGTGGGACCTCGACGCCCAGCTGGAGCAGGCCATGGACGCCCTGGGCTGCCCGCCCGGCGACTGGCCCGTCACCAACCTCTCCGGTGGTGAGAAGCGCCGCGTGGCCCTCTGCAAGCTGCTGCTGGAGGCCCCCGACCTGCTGCTCCTCGACGAGCCCACCAACCACCTCGACGCCGAGTCCGTGAACTGGCTGGAGCAGCACCTGGCCCAGTACAAGGGCGCCGTCGTGGCCGTCACCCACGACCGCTACTTCCTCGACAACGTCGCCGAGTGGATCCTGGAGCTCGACCGCGGCCGCGCCCACCCCTACGAGGGCAACTACTCCACCTACCTGGAGAAGAAGGCCGAGCGCCTCAAGGTCGAGGGCAAGAAGGACGAGAAGCGCGCCAAGCGCCTCAAGGAAGAGCTGGAGTGGGTCCGCTCCAACGCCAAGGGCCGCCAGGCGAAGTCCAAGGCCCGTCTCGCTCGCTACGAGGAGATGGCGGCCGAGGCCGACAAGATGCGCAAGCTCGACTTCGAGGAGATCCAGATCCCGCCGGGCCCCCGCCTGGGCTCGATCGTGGTCGAGGTCAACAACCTCTCGAAGGCGTTCGGCGACAAGGTCCTCATCGACGACCTGTCCTTCACGCTGCCGCGCAACGGCATCGTCGGCATCATCGGCCCGAACGGCGCCGGCAAGACCACGCTCTTCAAGATGATCCAGGGCCTCGAGACCCCGGACTCCGGCGAGATCAAGGTCGGCGAGACCGTCAAGATCTCGTACGTCGACCAGGGCCGCGCCAACATCGACCCCAAGAAGACCCTCTGGGCGGTCGTGTCGGACGAGCTGGACTACATCAACGTCGGCAACGTCGAGATGCCGTCCCGCGCCTACGTCAGCGCCTTCGGCTTCAAGGGCCCGGACCAGCAGAAGCCGGCCGGCGTCCTCTCCGGCGGTGAGCGCAACCGCCTGAACCTCGCGCTCACCCTCAAGCAGGGCGGCAACCTGCTGCTCCTCGACGAGCCCACCAACGACCTCGACGTCGAGACCCTGGGCTCCCTCGAGAACGCGCTGCTGGAGTTCCCCGGTGCGGCCGTGGTCGTCTCCCACGACCGCTGGTTCCTGGACCGGGTGGCCACGCACATCCTCGCCTACGAGGGCGAGTCCAAGTGGTTCTGGTTCGAGGGCAACTTCGAGTCCTACGAGAAGAACAAGGTCGAGCGGCTCGGCCCGGACGCCACCCGTCCGCACCGTGCCACCTACAAGAAGCTCACCCGGGGCTAGGTCGCGGTCATGGCCAGACACCACTACCGGTGCCCCCTCCGCTGGGCGGACATGGATGCCTTCGGGCACGTCAACAACGTCGTCTTCCTCCGCTACCTGGAGGAGGCGCGCATCGACTTCATGTTCCGCCTGGCGCCGGGGGAGGGCAGCGAGTCCTTCACGGGCGGGTCCGTCGTGGCCCGCCACGAGATCGACTACAAGCTCCCCCTCGTGCACCGGCACGAGCCGGTGCTCATCGAGTCCTGGGTGACCCGGATAGGCGCCGCGTCCCTGACCATCCGCTACGAGGTCAAGGACGAGGCGACCGAGGACGCTCCGGAGACCGTCTACGTCCGCGCGGAGACGGTCGTCGTGCCCTACAACCTCGCCGAGGGGCGGCCCCGCCGCATCACCGACGAGGAACGGCACTTCCTGGAGCAGTACCTCGACCAGCCCGAGAAAGCCCCCGCGGCCGCCGAAGGGCGCCTCGCGGCATGAGCGGACAGCTGCGCCTCGCCGACTCCGGGGAGGCGGCGGACCTCGCCGCCTTCCTGGGCCGGCTGGTGCACTACGACCGCGCCGCCGCCGTACGCCTCCAGGCGGCGGCGGGCGGCGGCGCGCTCGCCGTCTTCGGACGCCCGCCCTCCTTCGAGGTCCTGGCCGTCCGTGCGGCACGCCTCGCCGAGCCCCTCGCTGCCCCGCTGGACGTCACCGTCTCCGCGGGCGAGCTGCTGGAGGCCGTCGACGAGAGCGGCGCCGCGGTGACCGTGCCCGGACCCGTCACCGGCCCGCCCTGGACGGGCGTCCTGCCGCCCCGCGGTGGCTGGAGTCCGGTTCCCGGCCTGCCCGCCGCCGAGGCGGTACGCGCGGCCGTGGCCGCCGCCGTCGCCGAGTTCCGCGCCCGCGACGAGGCCCTGCCCCCGCAGCACCGGACCCGCTCCGAGCGGGACCGCATCGGCCGCGAGATCTGGTCCCGGACCCTGGGCGACACCGAGCTGCCCCTGCGCGCCGCGCATGCCGCCCAGTCCCTGGGCTTCCTGCGTCCGGTACGCACCCCCGTGCCCGCGGGCGCCCCCGACGCGAGCGCTCCCGCCCCGGTGGCCCTGTTCGCCTCCGGCGGCTGGCTGCGGCTCAGCACCCCGTACGGCTCCGTCGCCACGCGCCGCCCCGGCGCCCTCGCCGGCCTGGGCGGCATCCAGGTGCGGCCCGTCTAGGGCTCCCGTCCCGGGCCGGGCCGCCCGCCCACCGGGGACCGGGGGCGGACGGGCCTGCTCCGTGCGTCGTGCCGTGCCCTGCCGTTCCCGGCCGGGCTACGGGTTGAACGAGTGCACGTGGTTCGGGCGGCTCACGACGAACTCGCTCATGAAGATCGTCCGCGAGTTGGAGTCCGACGTGTTCGCACACCACTCGAAGGCGCTGTTCGGGACCGTCTCCCGGAAGCGGTCGCGCCACTCGGCGCCGTCGCCGGCGAACGCGTAGCAGTACCAGATCTGGTTGAGCGCGAGGACGTCACCGCCGTAGACCACCGCGCTCTCCCCGGGGCCGAGCTTCCACCAGCCCTCCTTGACCCAGTTGCTGCCGTCGGAGCAGCCGGGATGGTGCCGCTCGACCATCGTCCAGATCTCGCGGTGGTAGTTGTTCTGGAACCTCATGGACATGGCGCGCCCCCTATTCCGAGTCCAGCTGCCTGCGGGCGGCCGTGCGGCCGCCGGACCCGTACTCGGGTGCCGGCCCGCGGGCGGGTTGGGAGGAACTCGCGCTCGTACTCTCGTGCAGGCCGGGATCCGCGCCGGACGCGTTCGCGGCGAGGGCGCGGTCCAGCGCCTCCCCGTCCGCGTCGGTGGTCGGATCAACCGTGTCTGCGGTGCCCTGCGACATGGAACCTCCAGTTCCGTCGGTGTTGGTGCGACGGAAGGGGTTCCCGGGAGGGCCCACCGGGTACCGCGGGCGCCCCGCCCGTGCCCCGTACGGGCCTGGCAGGAGCCCTCGGCCGAGGGGAAGCGTTCGGCCGCTTGCAGGGACCCTTGCACGCAGGGGGCGCCGGTCCGGTAGGGGCCGGAGGCCCGGCTAGCCCGCGGTGTTGATCATCGAGGCGGCCGCGTAGGTCAGGTACCGCCACAGCTGGGCCTCGTGCTGCGGCGCGAGCCCCAGCTCGTCCACCGCCACGCGCATGTGGGCCAGCCACGCGTCGTGCGCGGCCGCGTCCACCTGGAACGGCGCGTGCCGCATGCGCAGGCGCGGGTGCCCGCGGTGCTCGCTGTACGTCGTCGGGCCGCCCCAGTACTGCATCAGGAACAGCGCGAACCGCTCCTCGGCCGGCCCGAGGTCCTCCTCCGGGTACATCGGGCGCAGCAGCGGGTCCCCCGCGACCCCCTGGTAGAAGCGGTGGACCAGACGGCGGAAGGTCTCTTCGCCGCCGACCTGATCGTAGAAGGTCGTCTCCTGCACCGTGCTCTGCGCGTCGTCATTCACCCGACCATCGTCTCAGACGCCCGGACGGAGGACCCCGGTCCTAGGACCGCCGCCGCCCGTCCCTGCCGAGAGGTCGCACCCCGCGCCCGCCCGCATCACAGTGGAGACATGGGCACGGCGAGGGCCGCGGAGAAGGACCTGCGGGAGACGGCGCACGCCGCCCAGGTACGGGAACTCACCGCCGCCGGCGTGCTGGAGGACCCGGCCTGGCGGGCGGCCTTCGCCGCCGTGCCCCGGCACCTGTTCGTGCCGTACTTCTGGACCGGCCGCGGAGCGGGGCACGAGCGGCTGTGGGGCGAGGATCCGGATCCCGAGCAGCGGGCCCGCTGGCTGCGCGGGGTGTACACCGACGCCCCGCTCGCCACGCGGCTGCGCGACGGCGAGCTGGTCTCCTCCAGCAGCCAGCCCTCCCTGATGGCGAAGATGCTGGACGCGCTGCGCGTGCGCGACGGGGACAACGTGCTGGAGATCGGCGCCGGTACCGGCTACAACGCGGCCCTGCTCTGCCACCGCCTCGGCGACGGCCTCGTCACGACGGTGGACCTGGACGAGGAGATCACCGAGTCGGCGCGCTCCCACCTGGCCCGGGTCGGCTACCGGCCCGCCGTGGTCACCGGCGACGGGGCGCGCGGCTGTCCCGCCCGGGCGCCCTTCGACCGGATCCTCGTGACCTGCACCCTGCCGCTGATCCCGCCCGCCTGGCTCGGCCAGTGCCGGCCGGGGGCGCGGATCCTGGCCCCGCTGTCGACCGGGCTGATCGCGCTGACCGTCCGGGACGCCGGTTTCGCGGAGGGCCGCTTCCTGCACACCCCGGCCTACTTCGTCCCGCTGCGTGGGGCCACGGCCGCGCCGGGCCCGCCCGGGGCGACCGGGCCGCTGCACGGGATCCCGTACGAACTGGTCGACAACGAGCGCTTCCAGTTCCTGCTGATCCTGACCGCGGACGTGCTGCACCCGCGCGAGGCGCTGGACCTGTGGCGGGGCGAGGGCCGGCCGGCGCGCGAACGTTTCGGGGTCACGGTCACGCCGGAGGGACAGTGGGCCTGGCTCGACGACCCCCAGGGCCCCTATGTGTGGCCCCTGGGCGAGGAGGCCCCGCCCCGCGACTAGCCGCGGCGGACCGTGATGGTGGTCCAGGCGCCGACGTGGACGCGGTCGCCGTCGGCGAGGGGGACCGGGACGTACGGCTGGATGGGGTCCTCGCCGCCGTTGATGGTGGTGCCGTTGGTGGAGTTCTGGTCGACCACGGCCCAGGTCAGGTCCGGCTGCTGGACCAGCACCGCGTGCTGGTGGGAGACGCCCGGGTCCTCCGGGGGCACCGACAGGTCGATGTCCGGGGACTCGCCCGTGGAGGCGCGGCGGCGGCCGATGGTGATCTGCCCGCCGGAGAGCGGGAGGTGGAGCTCCGGGGAGTAGGCGGGCAGGTTGAGCGCGGCGGCCTCGGGGCCGCTGCGCTGCATCATCGCCAGGAAGTACGAGCGGTCGGGGCCGATCGTCGCCGACCAGGAGGCGCTGCCGCCGCGGTCCGGGGCCGCGAACGGCTCCGGCTGTGACGGCTGCGGCGACTGTGACGGCTGCGGCGGCCGGGGCTGCTGGTACTCGGACTGCGGGTGCTCGGGAGCCGCGTACTCGGACTGCTGGTACTCCGACTGGGGACGGAACTCCTGCGGCACGGGCTGCGGCCGCTCCGGCGCCACGACGGGCTGCTCCTGCGCGGGCGGCTGGAGCAGCCAGTCGTCATCGCTCTGCAGCGGCTCGGCCGGCCGGTTGACCCGCGAGGGGCGGGAGCCCTGGTACTCGAAGTGGTCCTGGGAGAACACCGGCTGCGGCGGGGCCGGCGGCGGGGGCGGCGGGGCGGTCACCGCGCCGGTGCCGGGCCCGGACGCGCCCGGCGCGGCGGCCGGTGCGGGCTCGGCGGCGTACGGGGTCGCCGAGCGGGTGAGGAAGTTGTACCGGCACTCCTCGCAGAAGGGGGCCATCGCCTCGCGCGGGGTCCGGCACTGCGGGCACAGCTCGGCCTGGGCGGTCGGCTCCCCGCCGGTGGGAGGGTAGCCGTAGCCGTAGGAGGGGGCGGCGGAGGCGGCGCCGGCGGGGGCGGTCATGCGGAGGCCGCAGACCTCGCACCAGTCGTCGGAGGCGGACTGGTGGCCGTTCGGGCAGGTCGGCATCGCGGCGGTTCCCCCTTTTTCCTGCGTCATCGCGTCAGGCTTCTTCTCAGGTCTTCTTCACTCGGACGGTCTGCGTCGAACGCGTTTCAAGGGTCATCTCGTCGGCATCGGCGACCTTCGCCTTCAGCCGCACAGTACCCGCCGCCGCGTCGACGACATCCACCACCTTCGCGAGCAGTTTGGCGGTGTCGGCGTTCCCGGAGGCGCTCGCCAACTGCACGGCACGGCCCAGCTTCGCCGTCGCACTGTCGACATCGCCCATTTTGCGGGCTTCCAGGCCCTGCTGGATAGCCTCCGCGAGTTCCGCCTGTCCCGTGTAGTGCGCCACCTGGGGACTGATGGCCGTCGACGCGGCGAGGTCGTCCGTCCACACCGCCCGGACCAGTCCCTGCGCGAGCGGCGGCCGGGGCTCGCCGTCCGGTCCCGGCAGGACCAGCGAGGCGCGGGCGGCCAGCATCTCCTGGCCCACGGCGGCCCCCGGCACCCGGACGCACACGTGGTACTCGCGGGACTCGTCGCCCCACGAGCCGGTCGGGTAGTCCCCGGCGCGCGGGCCCGCCTCGGTGCGGCGGCCGGTCAGGTCGTGGACGGAGGGCGAGACCTGCTTGACGTACTGGACCTCCGCGCCGACCGGGGTCCACAGGCGCAGCGCGACGTCCGCGACCTCCTTGCCCATGACCTGCTCCATCATGCGCGTGAAGTCCTCGGCGAGGTGGGCCGGATCGGCGACGATGTCGGCGGAGCCGAGCAGCGCGCTCGCGATGCCGGTGACCTCCTTCACCTCCCAGTCCGTGCCCACCCCGCGGGCGTCGCAGGTGAAGCGGCCGGCGCAGGCGTCGAGGGTGGCGCGCAGCACGGCCGGGTCCTCGTGCTCGTTGCGGCCGTCGGTGAGCAGGATGCCGTGCCGGATCGTCGCCGGGGTGCGGCGCAGCAGGCCGTCGGCGAGCCGCAGCCAGGTGCCGATGGCCGTGCCGCCGCCCGACCGCAGGCCGCGCAGGGCCTCCTTGGCCTGGGCGCGGGTGGCGGGTCCGGCGGTGGCGAGGCCGCCCTGGCCGGGGTAGACCTCCCGGGCCTCGTGCGTCCCGGCGATCACGGCGAAGGCGGTGCCGTCGCGAAGGGTGTCGATGGCGGCGGCGGTGGCCTCGCGGGCGCCGCGCATCTTGTCCGGCGGGTACTCCATGGAACCGGAGCAGTCCACCATGATCACGACGGCCGCGTCCTGGCCGCCGGGCGCGTGCGCGGCGGTGGCCGTGGCTCCGCCGGTGGAGGTGACCGTCACGATGGCGTGCACGTCCCGCCCGCCCTCGGGCAGGAACTCGTTCTGGTACACCTCCACGCTGAAGCGGGGTGCGCTCGGCTTGGCGAAGTTCGCCATCGGTCGGTCTCCTCCTCCGGGCCGGCTGGGGTGGTGCGTGCTCAGGCCCGGGGGCGGGCCTGCGGTTCCGCTTCGGGCTCCGCTCCGGCTTCCGCTCCGGTCTGGGCGTGGGGCTCCGCCGGGCCCGCGAAGGGCACGACGGCGACGGTGATGTTGTCATGGCCGCCCCCGTCCAGGGCGTGCCCGACCAGGACCTGCGCGCTGTGCAGCGGCCGGTCCGCGGCGTCCGCGGGCAGGACCTGCGCCATCTCCCGCGCGGACTCGGCGTAGTTCCACAGGCCGTCCGTGCAGACGACCACCACGCCGGGGTGGTCCGGTCTGAAGCTGGCGGTGTGCGGTTCGAGGTCGTACGCGTCGGCGCCGAGCCAGCCGGTGATGGCGTGGGCCCGGACGTCGGCGTAGGCCTCGGCCTCGCCCATCAGGCCAGCCGCGACCATCTGCGCGGCCCAGGAGTCGTCCTCGGTGAGCCGGCGGGACAGGGCGGCGCGGTCGTCCGGCACCCAGTAGGCGCGGCTGTCGCCGACCCAGCCGATGGTCAGCACGCCGCCGCTGACGACGGCTCCGACCAGCGTGCAGGCGGGGGCGTTCTGCGCGCCGGGGGTGGGCGGGGCGAGCGCGGTCACCGCGGCGGCCGCCGCGAGGATCGCCCCGTGCATGGCCTCCACCGGGTCGGCGCCGCGCGGAAGGGCCTCCAGGAGCGCCTCGTTGGCGGCGCCGGCGGCGGCGGCCGACGCCTCGTCGGGGCGGCTGGCGGAGGAGACGCCGTCGCAGACGATGGCGACGGTCGCGGCGGAGCCGTCGGGCAGGGCGGTGGCCGAGACGGCGAAGGAGTCCTCGTTGCGGTGGTGGCGCAGGCCGCGGTCGCTGACGGCCGCGACGCTGCAGAGCTCCTCCTCCAGGTGGTCCCGTTCGCGGGGCTGCGCGTGGCCGCAGTGCTCGCAGTACCCGTCGGTGTCCACGTGCCCGGCGCGGCAGGCGACGCAGGTCCGGCCCTCGCCCTGCGGGGCGGCGGCGAGCGCCTCCCCGCTTCCGGTGGCGGTGTTCTGCGGGGGCGCGGCCGGGGCGTACGGGTCCTCGTGCGGGCCGTCGGGGCCGGCGCCGGCGGAGGCCCAGGGGGCGTCCGGGCCGGGCTCGCCCTCCCAGCCGGGCGCGGGCACGCCGTACCCGGCCGGGGTCCCGCCGTAGCCGGGGGCGGAGGCGGAGTACGCGGCCGCGGCCGGGACCGGGGCGGGCACGGCCTCGGCGCCGGGCGCGTCGGGGGCCCCGCCCGCCGGGGCCCCGTACCCGGGCTCCCAGCCGGGCGCGGTCACGGGAGCCGCGGCCCCCGACGGCGCGGCAGGATGGGCCGGGGCCGGGGCCGGAGGAGTCTGTGGCGCGGCCGCCGGTGCCGGGGGCACAGCCGGAGCCGGGACCTGGGCAGGCGGAACCGGAGCCGCCGCCGGAACCGGTGGCGCCGGGGCCGCGGCCGGCGGCGCGGGGGCCGGTGCCGGCGGCGGGGCGGACGGGGGTTCGTGACCGGCCCGGCCCGTCGCGCCCGCGGTCGGGGTGACCGGGAGGGTCGGGGTGGGGTCCGCGTCCGGTGGAGCGGCGGAGAGGGCGTATCCGCACACCCCGCAGAAACGGTCACCCTCTTCCAGGGGTTCCGCGCAGCTGGGGCAGCCCGACGGCCGATGCATCGACATCACTCACACCCACGTCCGGGGACGGAAACGGTTTGCCCGTTCCACCAGTTCGATCCGCTCCTCGCCCCGCTGCGCCAGCCGGGCGAGGACACGGTAGGAGCGTTCCAGGCCGAAGCGCAGCCCCCGCTCGTCCAGTTGACTGCCGAGCAGCGAGGTCCGGCCGGGGTCGGCACCCCGGCTACCCGACAGTACCCAGTCCAGGGCGGAGCCCAGAACCTCCGTCGTCAGCCGCTCCTGCCGCTCCGGGTCCAGGCCGAACCGCCGCAGCGCCTCCACCTGGCCGGAAGCAGCCACCAGATCGGCCAGCAGCTCCTCGTCCGGGGACCGGTCGCGCAGGCGTGCCCGTACCGCCGCCACCCGTGCGGCGGTGTAGTGGATCGACGCCTCCGGTACCGATTCCAGGGTGTCCACCGCCGCTTCCCGGTCGCCGGCGGCCAGTTGGACCCGGGCCAGCCCGAACGCCGCGCTGACGAAGCCCGGATCGGTGATCCAGACGAGCCGGTAGTACTCGGCGGCGTTGTCCAGCTGGCCCAGGACCTCGGCGCACAGCCCGAGCGCCAGCTTCGGAGCCGGCTCGCCCGGGAAGGCGTCGTAGACGGCGTCGAAGGACAGGGCCGCTATCTCGTCGTCCCCGGTGGCCAGGGAGGCGATCCCGCGCGCCCACACCACCCGCCAGTCGTCCGGATGGCGGGCCTCCAGCTCGGCCAGGGCCTCGCCGGCCACGGCCAGTTCGCCCAGTTCGAGCCGGGCGCGCAGCTCGCGGAGCCTCAGCTCGGCGGAGTCGGCCGGGGCCGCGGCCAGGGCGCCGAGCAGGTCGGCGGGCGCGGAAGCGAGGAGTCCGGCGAGGAACCCGGCATTGGGGTCGGCCGGGTCCACCAGCGGGACCGGCAGGGCGAGGGCGGTGTCACGGGCGTCGAGCACGGCAAGCCCCGCCGCCGCCGGTACGGGCGTACGGGCCACCGCCAGCGGCGCGAACGCCTGCGCGGGCGCCGGCGCGGCGTGCCGCGGCCCGGGCACGGGGGCCCCGGCGACGTGCGTGGCGGTGGTCCCGAGCGAGGGCAACGCCCCCCGCCCGGCGGGCGCAACGGCCCCGGCGGCGGCCGCCTCGGCCCCGGCCGCACCCGCGTACGCCGCCCCGCTCCCGGCCGCACCGGCGCCCCCGGCCACACCCGGGGCCACGGTCCCGCCGCCGGCGACGCCCCCGCCGCCGGAGGTAGCCGCCGCAGCACCGGCAGGCACGGCCGCCGCGGCACCGGTCGGCACGGCACCCGCCGCACCCGCCCCGCCGGAGCGCCGCCCGAAGAGGGACCCGCCCCGCCGGGGGGCCACCGCCCGCACACCCAGCCGGGACACCTCCGCCCCGGCCGCGTCCTCGTACAACTCCGTGTCCGGAACCCGCAGCTCCGGCCCGAACAGGGTCGACAGCCACGGCCGCGGCCGCCCCGTCTGCAGCGCCACGACCTCCCGCAGCACCCCCGTCAGCTGGTCGGCCATCTCCTGCGCCGACGCGAAACGCCGCCCCGGATCCGGATCCGTGGCCCGCACCAGCAGCCGGTAGAAGGACTCGTACCGCTGGAACACCTCGATGTGCTCAGGATCGGGCAGCGAGTCCACGAACACGTTCGTGTAGCCCTGGAAGTCGAACGTCAGCACCGCCAGCGTGCGCGCCACCGTGTACAGGTCCGAGGCCACCGAGGGCCCCAGCTCCGCCACCTCCGGTGCCTGGTAGCCCACCGTGCCGTAGATGGCCGACTCCTCGTCGTCCATCCGCCGCACCGCGCCCATGTCGATCAGCTTCAGCTGGTCCTGCTGCTGGATCGCGTTGTCGACCTTGAAGTCGCAGTACAGCAGGTTCCGGCTGTGCAGGTGCCCGAGCGCCTCCAGGGCCTCGATCCCGTACGCGCACGCCTGCTCCACCGGCAGCGGGTCGCGCCGGCCGTCCGGCCGCCGCCGCTCGTTGGCGATCTCCTTCAGCGACTTGCCGCCCACGTACTCCATGACGATGTACCCGTCCAGCGAACCCGTCCGCTGGTCCAGGTGCTCCACGAAGTTGTAGATCCGCACGATGTTCGAGTGCTCGATCTCCGCGAGGAAGCGCCGCTCGGAGATCGCCGCCTCCATCGCGTCCTGGTCCCCGGTGTCGAGCAGGCCCTTGAGCACCACCCACCGGTCCGACACCGCCCGGTCCACCGCCAGGTAGACCCAGCCGAGCCCGCCGTGCGCGAGACAGCCCGCCACCTCGTACTGGCCGTGCACCACGTCCCCGGCGCGCAGCTTCGGCACGAACGAGTAAGGGTGCCCGCACTTGGTGCAGAAGCCCTCCGTGCGCCCCGGCCGGTCGCCGCGCGCCCGGCCCACCGGCGCCCCGCAGTCCGAGCGCGAGCAGAACCGCTTGCGCTCCGGCACCTCCGGGTTCTCCAGCACCGCCGCCGAAGGATCCGGACGCGGCACCTCCGGGACGCTGACCAGCCCCGCGCCCAGCCGGCCGCGCCCCGACGAGGACGCCGACGAGCCCGAACTGCGCACCGAGACCGACCGGGTGGACCCCGAACCGGACAGCGCGCGCGACAGCCGCCCCGACACCGAACGCCGCGAGGACGAGGACCGCGAGGACCGCGAGGAGCGGGCCGACGCCGAGGAACGCCCCGAACCGCGCGAACCCGCCGAACCCCGCGAGTCGCCCTGCCGGGCGGCGCTCGTCATCCCCGTCGGAGGCGACACCAGCTCCTCCGCGCCCGCCGCGACCGCTCCCACCGGGGCGAGCCCGCAGGTGTCGCAGTAGACCTCGCCGCCGCCCATGTCCTCGTACGACCCCGGGCAGCCCGGACGAAGGCAGGGCGATCCGATCAGGCTCATGCCTCCTCCTCTCCCGGCCGTCCGGGCCGGTGGTCCTGCGGGGCCAGCGCCTCCGCCGTCGCCTGCTGGTAGCGCCACACCGCCTGCTCGGCGGCCCGCAGGTCGCAGGGCGCGCTCCACAGCATCCGCCGGGCCGCGTCGTACCGCTCGGTCAGCAACGGGTCCTCCGCCAGGCCGTGCCGGGCCGCCTTCGCCTTGTACGCGTCGAGCCGCCCGCGCAGCTCCGCCCGGACCGCCAGCGGCGCCGTCACCGCGGTCAACGATTCACGGGCCCGCCGCAGTTCCTCCTCGGCCCGGTCCTCCAGCGCGTCGAGCAGCGGGGACAGCCGGTGCCACTGCGACTGCCGCCGGTACTCGGCGGCCGCCGCCAGCTGCTCCTGCAGGGCAGTCGGCGGGCCGCTGACCGCCGGCACCTCCGACGCCGCGATCTTCGCCAGCACCTCGCCGCGCGCCGTACGCGCCTCCGCCAGGGTCCGGTCCGCCCGCGACAGCAGGTCCCGCACCGCGATCAGCCGCTGCTCCGCGTCCTGCCGCACCGTCAGGACCGCCTCGACCTCCCGGCGTACGTCGTCCAGCGCGCGCGCCGCCCGGTCGTAGCGGGCGGTGTCCGGACGGCCCCCGCCCGGGGCGGAACTCCCCGCCACCGGCACCCAGAAGGCGAGCGGGTCGGCGATCACCGCCCGCCGCAGCTCCGCCAGCTCGGCGGTGATCTCCTCCAGGTCGTCCCCCGAAGGGTGCTCGCCCGGCCGGACCCCCACCGAGTGCGCCAGCGAACGCGTCCGGTGCAGCTCGGCGGCGAGCAGGTCGATCCGCGCGGGCAGCGCCGACCACACCGCGTCGGCGGCGACCACCACGTCCAGGGAGGCCGCGTACAGCTCGTTCATCCGCGACACCAGCTCGGCCAGCGAGAAGCGCTCCGCCAGCGCGACGCCCTCCGCGCCGGCCCCGGCGATCGTCACCCCCGGGCCGCGCAGCCGCTCCGTCAGCTCCGCCAGGTCCTCCCGGCTCGGCCAGCGGCGCCGCTCGCGGATCTCCCGGGCCGCGTCGAGCGCCCCGCTGTACGCGTCGAAGTACGTCCACAGCCGGGTCACCGCCGCGTCCGCGGCGGCCCACCGCTCCTTGGTGACCCCGCTCAGCGCGGCGCCCTCCAGCAGGCGCCGGCCCGCGTGGTCCTGGAGCGCGAGCAGGGACGTCTCCACGGCCTCGTGCTCCGCGCCCAGACGGGCCAGCGCACGGTCCACGTCGTCCCGGTCCATCACCGCGGCCCCCGGCCACGGCCGCCCGGCACGGAAGCCGCCCGCCCGGTCCCCGCCCGCATGAAGTCCGCCCCGCTCGCTCACGTACCGCTCCGAATCCGCCATGGGCCTCAGCCGTCCCGGTACTTGGGCGCCGGCGGCACGCTCGCCCTCGGCAGGACGTCCTCGAAGTGCTTGCGGTACGAGGTCGCCCACGGGCTCTGGTCACCGCCCGCCCGGTAGTTCTCCAGCACCTTGTTCACCCGGCGCACCAGGTCGGAGGCGTCCTTGTTCATCGCCACCCCGTAGAGCTCGCGGGTGAACGGCGCCCCGACCAGCTGCACCGACGGGTCCTGCGCCGCCTGCCCGGCGGCCAGCGCGTTGTCCGTGATGATCCCGTCCACCTCGCCCAGCTGCAGCCGCACCAGGCAGTCCAGCTGGTTCGCCACCGACACCCCGACCGACCCGTACGACTGGGACTTCAGGGCCGCCTCCGCCGTCGAACCGGTCGCCGTGCAGATCCGGCGGCCCTTCAGCGAGGCGTCGTAGCCGGTGATCGGCGAACCCTTGGGCGCCAGCACCTGCTGGCCCGCCTCGAAGTAGGCCGTCGAGAACGCGACGTCCTCCAGCCGCTTGCAGTTGATCGTCATGGTCCGCACCACGATGTCGACCCGGCCCTCCTGGAGCGCCGGGACGCGCTGACTGGTCGGGATCGCCCGGTAGATCACCAGGTCCTCGTTGCCCAGGATGTCCTTCGCTATCGCCTTGACCAGGTCGATGTCGAAACCGTCCAGGTGGCCGTCGGGATTGCGGTAGCCCCACTTGAAGCTGTTCTGGTCCACGCCCGCCACGAGCTTGCCCGCCTTGCGGATCCGCTCGATCGCCGGGCCGTCCAGCCCCGACGGGCGCAGACTGGCCTCCGGGTCCTGACAGGTGTCGGCCGGCGCGTACGGGAGCACCGCCACCGACGCCGGGTCGCGGACCACCGCGGAGCCGCCGGACGGCGCGGACCCGGCCAGCGGCAGCAGCACCGCCGCGGCCGTCACCGCGCAGGCCGCGGCCATCGCGCTGACCCCGCCCCAGCCCCGCAGCCGGTCCGCCGCGCGCCGCACCCGTGTGCCTCGTATCCGCATCGATCTCACCTGTACTCCGAAAGCCTGCGGCCGATGCCGAGGAGGGCCGCCGCCGCGCCGGCGACCGCCAGCACCGCCGAGCCCGTCAGCAGGCCGCCCAGCGCGCCGAGCCCGTCCCGGGCGGCCAGGGTGAACTGCTTCTGCTCATGGGCCACGGCCCGCTCCAGGGAGGCGTCCACCGTGTCGAACGAGGCCCCGCTGCTGTCCTTGTGCCGCGCGTCCCCGATGACCTGCGGCAGCGCCTGCTCGTAGTCGCCCTTCACGTCGGCGTCCCGGGCCGCCGCGTGCCGCTGCTTCCACTGCGCCACACCCTCGACGGCCTTCGAGACCGGCTCCCGGCCGCTCGCGTCGTCGGCCAGCCGCAGCGCCCGCGCCAGACCGGCGTCGAGCTGCTTCATGTTCTTCTCGTAGTCCACGTCGTACTTGTCGGACTTCTTGTCCTCGGCCAGTACGGCACCCCGCGCGATCAGCGTCAGGTTCTCGTTCGCCCGCGCCTGGAGCGAGGCGATCCGCGCGTCGTTGAGCACCTTCAGGGACTCCTGCCCCTCGGCCCGGGCCTCGCCCAGCCCCGCCCGCGCGACCGACTGCCCCACCGTCAGCCACAGCAGCACCACCGACGCCGCGGCCGTCGCCGCCAGCAGCCCGTGGTTGAAGACCCGGTTGGTACGACGGTAGTTGCGCCGCTGCGCCCACACCAGGGCGCCCAGCGCGAGCACGCCCGCGCCCGTCGCCGCCACCGGCCAGGACCGGGCCTCGTCGTAGTCCGTGTACAGCCGGCCCGTCTCCGCCTCGTACAGCCGCTGCGCGGCGGGCAGCAGCACCGTGCTCATCTGCTCGTTGGCGTAGCGCAGGTAGGCGCCGCCCAGCGGCAGGCCCTGCCGGTTGGTGGCGCGGGCCTGCTCGATCAGACCGGTGTACCGGGGCAGCTGCTCGCCGAGCAGCGCGATCTCCTTGCGGGACTCCCCGCCGGCCCCGGTGTTGGCCGCCGCGCTCACCAGCAGCCGGGAGGCGTTCGCGATGTCCTTCTCGTAGCGCCGGCGGACCTCCCGGGGCTCCTGGGCACCCGCGAGGAAACCGCTGGAGGAGGCCGTGTCGGCGTCGGCGAGGGAGCGGTAGATGCTCGCGGCGTCCGCGCTCAGCGGCTGGCTGCGGCCCACCACGTCCTCCGCGGCGGTGACCCGGCCGGCCACCTCCCACACCGCCACCGCGCCGAACAGCACGACCAGGGCGGCCAGCACCGCGCCGATGATCCGCAGCCGGCCCGGCTCGGTCGTCGCCGCGGCGCGCACCCGCTCCACGCCCTCGGCCCAGGCCGTACTGCGCCCCGGCGGCGCGGACGGTCTCCCGCCCGGCCCGGCGGGCGCCCCGGAGGTACCGCCCCCGGGCGCGGACGCGCGTGTCGTGATGGCCACCGTGACCTCCCCCTCGGTCCCTCTGCTCCGCAGCAGTATGGCCGTAGCGGCGCCCGACCACAGCACCCGGTGCCCGATCTTGGACGATCCCCCTCCCGGACCCCCTCACGGACCTCCGGCCGCCGCCCCCGGCTCCTGCCCCCGGCCGTTCCCCCGTCACCCTTCACCGTCAATACGCCGCAGCGGTCCCCGTGGTTCCTGAGACGCCCGCCCGCGCCCCGGGTTCACTCGAACCGGGCACGCAGCCTCGCCATCGCCCGGGCCGGCGCACCCAGCGCGTCCAGGCCCAGCAGGGCCGCGCCCAGCACCGGCGGGGCCGTGACCACCGAGGGCCGGGCCAGGGGCGCGCGGGCGGCCAGCAGTTCCCCGATCCGGCCGTTCAGCCCCCGGTGCCCGGCCGCCAGCACACCGCCGCCCAGCAGCACCGGCGCCTCCCGCCCCAGCAGGCCGAGCCGCTCCAGCGCCACCGCCGCCAGCGCCACCACCTCCTCGGCCTGCCGCTCCACCAGCGCCGCCGCCACCGCGTCGCCCGCCCCCGCCACCGCGAACAGCACCGGCACCAGCTCGTGCAGCCGCCCCCGGTCCAGCCCGCCCAGGTGCAGGGCCTCGATCAGCGCCGCCATCGAAGCCAGACCGAAGTGCCCCGGCAGCGCCGCCGCCAGGGCCGTCGGACCGCCCCGCCCGTCCTCGGCGCGGGCCGCCCACCACAGGGCCTCCTGCGCCAGGCCGCCCCCGCCGCCCCAGTCCCCGGAGATCTGCCCGAGGGCGGCGAAGCGGGCGGTCCGCCCGTCGGGCAGCATGCCCACGCAGTTGATGCCCGCCCCGCAGACCACGGCGACCCCCAGCGGGCCGTCCGCGCCCGCCCGCAGGATCGCGAAGGTGTCGTTGCGCACCTCGGTGGCCGCGCCCCAGCCCCGCGCCGCCACCGCCTCGGTGAGCCGGCGCTCCTCCACCGGCAGGTCGGCGTTGGCCAGACAGGCCGAGACCCGGGCCGCGCGCGGCACCCCGGGCAGCCCGGCGGCCGCCGCCGCCCCGGCCACCGCCTCCGCGAGGACGTCGACGGCGGCCTCCACACCGGTCACGGGCGGCTGGAAGCCCCCGGCGCGCCCGGTGCCGAGGACGGTGCCGTCGGCGGCGACCAGCGCGGCGTCGGTCTTGCTGTTGCCCGCGTCGATCGCGACGACGGCGCAGGCGGGCGGGACGGCTACGCCCACGGCAGGTGCTCCTTGTTGTGCGCGAGGAGCCGGTCGGCGAGCTTCTCGGCGAGGTCGTACTGTCCGACCAGCGGATGGGCCAGCAGGGCCCTGGAGACCCGCTCGCGCCCGCCGCGCAGGGCCGCGTCCAGGGCGAGGTCCTCGTACGCGGTGACGTGCGCGACCAGCCCGGCGTACAGGGGGTCGAGCCGGGGCGCGGGCAGCGGTACCGGGCCGCCTCCGTCGACCCGTGCCTGCACCTCGATCACGGCGTCGTCCGCCAGGAACGGCAGGGTGCCGCCGTTGCGGGTGTTGACGACCTGGACGCAGGGCCCGCCGCCGCCCAGCAGGGCCGCCGCGAGGTCCACGGCGGCCTCGGAGTAGAAGGCCCCGCCCCGCTTGGCCAGCAGTGCGGGCTTCTCGTCGAGCGCGGGGTCGGCGTACAGGGCGAGGAGTTCCCGCTCCATCGCGGCGACCTCGGCGGCCCGCGAGGGCTTCGCGCCGAGTTCCCGGACCACCTCGTCGTGGGCGTAGAAGTAGCGCAGGTAGTACGAGGGCACCGCGCCGAGCCGGTCCAGCAGCGCCCGGGGCAGGTGCAGGTCGGCGGCGACGGCGTCCCCGTGCTCGGTCAGCAGCCGCGGCAGCACGTCGGTGCCGTCCGGGCCGCCGAGCCGGACACCGAGCTCCCAGGTCAGGTGGTTGAGGCCGACGTGGTCGAGGTGGACCTCGGCGGGCGCCACGTCCAGCAGCGCCGCGAACTTGCGCTGGAAGCCGATGGCGACGTTGCACAGCCCGACGGCCTTGTGCCCGGCCCGGAGCAGGGCCCGGGTGACGATCCCGACCGGGTTGGTGAAGTCGATGATCCAGGCGTCGGGCGCGGCCCGGCGGACCCGTTCGGCGATGTCGAGGACCACCGGTACGGTCCGCAGGGCCTTGGCGAGCCCGCCCGCGCCGGTGGTCTCCTGGCCGACGCAGCCGCACTCCAGCGGCCACGTCTCGTCCTGGAGCCGGGCTGCCTGCCCGCCGACGCGCAGCTGTAGCAGTACCGCGTCGGCGCCGGCGACGCCCGCGTCCAGGTCGGAGGTGGTGGTGACGCGCCCCGGGTGGCCCTGGCGGGCGAAGATCCGCCGGGCCAGGCCGCCGACCAGCTCAAGCCGTTCGGCGGCCGGGTCGACCAGGACGAGTTCGCTGACGGGCAGGGTGTCGCGCAGCCGTGCGAAGCCGTCGGCCAGTTCGGGCGTGTAGGTGGAACCGCCGCCCACCACTGCGAGTTTCATCGGGATCAGCCTTTCACTCCGGTCAGGGTGACTCCCTCGACGAACGCCTTCTGGGCGAAGAAGAAGAGGACGATCACCGGGGCCATGACGAGCACCGTCGCCGCCATGGTCAGGTTCCAGTTGGTGTGGTGCGCCCCCTTGAAGGACTCCAGGCCGTAGCTGAGGGTCCAGGCGGCCGGGTTGTCGGAGGCGTAGATCTGCGGGCCGAAGTAGTCGTTCCAGGCGTAGAAGAACTGGAACAGGGCGACGGCCGCGATCCCCGGCTTCGCCATGGGCAGGACGACGCGCAGCAGGGTGCGGACCTCGCCGCAGCCGTCGACGCGGGCCGCGTCGAGGTACTCGTCGGGGATGGTCAGCAGGAACTGCCGCAGCAGGAAGATCGCGAACGCGTCGCCGAAGGCCAGGGGCACGATCAGCGGCCACAGGGTGCCGGACAGGTCGAGCTGCTTCGCCCAGAAGAGGTACATGGGGATGACGACCACCTGGGGTGGCAGCATCATCGTGGCGATCACCAGGAGCAGCGCGAGCCGCCGTCCGCGGAAGCGGAACTTGGCGAGGGCGTAGGCGACGGGTACCGAGGACACCACGGTCAGCACGGTCCCCAGCCCGGCGTACAGCAGGGTGTTGCGCCACCAGGTCAGGAAGCCGGGGGTGTGCCAGACCTGCGCGTAGTTGCCCCATTCCCAGGTGCGCGGCCACAGCTCGCGGGTGAGTGCCTGCTGGTCGCTCATCAGGGAGGTGAGGAGGAGGAAGACGAAGGGGAGGACGAAGAACAGGGCGGCGGCGACGGCCAGGGAGTGCACCCCGACCCAGTGCAGTACGGCTGTGCGGCGGTGTGCGCGCATGTCGGCCATGTCAGTCACCCGCTCCGGCCAGTCCGCCGCGGCGGCGCATCAGGAGCGCGGTGCACGCCATGGAGAGGGCGAACAGCACCAGGGCCAGGACGCAGGCGGAGCCGTAGTCGAAGCGCTGGAAGCCGAGGTGGTAGACGGTCTGGGGGAGGGTCAGCGTGGACCTGCCGGGGTAGCCGGGCTCGGTCTGCTGGCCGGAGCCGCCGATGATCCCGGCGGCGGCCTTCGAGGCGACCGTCGGCTGCGTGTAGTACTGCATGGCCTGGATGACCCCGGTGACCACGGCGAACAGCACGACGGGGGAGATGTTCGGCAGGGTGATGTGCCGGAAGCGGGCCCAGGCCCCGGCGCCGTCCAGCTCGGCGGCCTCGTACTGCTCCTTCGGTACGTCGAGCAGCGCGGCCATGAAGATCACCATCAGGTCGCCGGTGCCCCACACCGCGAGGGCGGTGAGCGCGGGCTTGGACCAGCCGGCGTCGGTGAACCAGCCGGGCGCGGGCAGCCCCGCGGCGTCCAGCAGGGTGTTGACCGGGCCCGTGCCGGGGTTGAGGAGGAAGACGAAGGCGAGGGTGGCGGCCACGGGCGGGGCCAGGTAGGGCAGGTAGAACAGGGTCCGGAAGAGGCCGGCGCCGGTCTTGACCCGGGTGACGAGCAGCCCGACGCCGAGGCCGAAGACGACCCGGCAGCTCACCATGACCACGACCAGCCACAGGGTGTTGCGCATGGCCGGCCAGAAGAGCGGATAGTCGGTGAAGACGTAGCTCCAGTTGTCCAGGCCGTTGAAGACCGGGGGCCGGAAGCCGTCGTAGCGGGTGAAGGAGAAGTAGAGGGTGGACAGCAGCGGGTAGGCGAAGAAGACGGCGGAGCCGATCAGCCAGGGCGACAGGAAGGCGAGGGTCCGCAGGGCGGCGCGCCGGTGCCTGGCCCGCAGGGCGGGGGTGCGCGGGGTGTCCGCGGCCGTGGTCATCGGGGCTACTCGGCCTTCGCGATGTCCGTGTCGATCTGCCGGTCGGTCCGGGCGAGCCCGGCGGCGAGGTCGGGGACGTCGCCCTTCTCCACGGCGTACGCGAAGTCCTGGAAGGTCAGCTGGTAGGCGCCCCCGTCGGCCCGGGCGGGGGTGGTGTTCGACTTCGCGTGCCGGGCGATGTCGAGGAACGTCTTCGACTCGGGGGTGACCTGGAGCTGCGGCGAGCGCAGCGCGGCCAGCGTGGACGGGATGTTGTGGATGGCGTTGGCGAAGGCGACGACGGCCTCGGTGTCGGTGGTCATGTACCGCACCAGCTCCCAGGCGGCGTTCTGCTTCCGGCTCGCGGAGGAGATGCCCATGATGGTGCCGGAGAGGTAGCCCTTGCCGTAGTCGGCCCGCTGGTCGTCGGGCACGGGCAGCGGGGCGGTGCCGATCTCGAAGGGGACGCCGGCCTCCCTGGCCATGGCCGGGCGCCACTCGCCGTCGATCTGCATGGCGACGAGCCCCTTGTGGAAGGGGTGTTCGGCGCTCCACTCGTCACCGAAGCCGGCGCGGAACCGTTCCAGCTTCTCGTAGCCGCCGAGCTTGGCCACCAGGTCCTTCTGCGCGGTCAGCATCTTCGCGAAGGCCGGGTCGCCGGCCAGGTTGGACGTGCCGTCGGCGGTGAAGTAGGTGGGGCTCCACTGCGCGGCCAGCCGCATCGGGGTGGTCTCGTAGCCGTGGAAGGTGGGCATCACGCCCAGCTGCTCGTACGAATCGCCCTTGGCCTTGGTGAGCTTCTGCGCGGCCTCGGCGAACTCGCTCCACGTCACGGGCGCTTCGGTGATCCCGGCGGCGGCGAACGCGGTCTTGTTGTAGACGAGGCCGTAGGCGTCGTGCAGCAGCGGCAGGGTGCACTGGTTGTCCTTGTACCGCGTGTACTCCAGCAGGGTCGCGGGGAAGACCTTGGCCTTGTCGATCCCTGACTTCTCCATGAAGGGGTTCAGGTCGGCGAAGGCGCCGGAGTTGCAGAACTTGCCGACGCTGTCGGTGGCGAAGGAGGAGACGACGTCGGGGGCCTTGTCCCCGCCCGCGCGCAGCGCCTGGTTGATCTTGTCGTCGGTCATGTTGCCGGTGGCCTTGACCTTGATGTTCGGGTGGGCCTTCTCGAAGCGGTCGATGCTGTCCTGGATGGCCTTGACCTCGGAGGGCGCGGACCAGCCGTGCCAGAAGGAGAGGGTGACGTCGGCCTTCGGGTCGTCGGCCGCGGCGGTGCCGTTCTGGCCGGTGCAGGCGGTGGCGAGTACGGATATGGCGGCAAGGGCGGCCGCGGTGGTGGTCAGGCGTGCGGCTCGGGGCATGGCGGGGCTCGCTCTCTGGGGGAGAACTGGATGGGGGGCGTCACGGGGGCTGCGGGCTGCGGGCTGCGGTTACGGACCAGGTGCTATGGGCTACGGGCGACGGGTGCGGCGTCAGCGGGAGGTGTCGAAGACTTCCTCGCGGGTGGCGGCCAGCGCGCTCTCCAGGGCGCCCCGCAGCACGGGACGCTCGCGCACCTCGCCGGTGACCAGCCGCGGCCGGGAGGGGGCCAGTTCGGCGAGCTCGTCCTCCAGCAGGGCGCGCAGCGGGTCGCCGCCCGCGGTGATCAGGGCGCCCGACAGGACCACGATCTCCGGGTCGAGTACGGCGACCAGCGAGGCGAGACCGGTCGCGAGCGCGGTGGCGTACGACCGGAGGAAGGCCAGGCGGGCGCCCTCCGGTTCGGCGGCGGCCCGCCGCAGCAGCTCGGCCCCGGCGGCCACCTGCGCGGTGTGCGGGGCGCCCGGGGCGCAGCCGGGGCCGAGTCCGGCCGCGGCGGCGAGCGCGGGCAGCACCTGTACGCCGGCCAGCTCCTGGTAGCCGCCGGTGTTGGCCCGGGTGACCTGGCGGACCAGGGGGTGGCCGGGTACGGGCAGGAAGCCGACCTCGCCCGCGCCGCCCGTCCAGCCGCGGTGCAGCCGTCCGCCGAGGACCAGTGCGGCGCCGAGGCCCTCCTCGTTCCACAGCAGGACGAAGTCCTCGTGGCCGCGGGCCGCGCCGAGGCGCTGCTCGGCGACCGCGGCGAGGTTGACGTCGTTCTCGTACTCGACCGGCAGGGGCAGTGCCGCGGCCAGCTCGTCGAGGAGGGTGGGGGAGTGCCAGCCGGGGAGGTGGCTGGCGTAGCGCAGCCGTCCGGTGCGCGGGTCGAAGGCGCCGGGGGTGGCGATGACCAGGCGGTGCAGGTCGGGCAGGGTCAGCCCGGCGTCCTCCAGGGCTCCGCCGAGGGCGCGGGTGACCTGGCCGACGGCGTCGGCGCCCTCGGTGTAGGGGAGCTCGAAGCCGCCGACCACGGTGCCGGCCAGGTCCGCGACGGCGGCGAGCACCCGGTCGGGGGTCACGTCGAGGCCGCCGACGTGGGCGGCCCGGGCGTTGAGCGCGTACAGCTGGGCGTTCGGTCCGGGGCGGCCGCCGTCGGTGCCGGTGGCGACGACGAGCCCGGCGGCCTCCAGCCGGGCGAGCAGCTGGGAGGCGGTGGGCTTCGACAGCCCGGTGAGGTGCCCGATCCGGGTCCGGGACAGGGGGCCGTGCGCCAGCAGCAGCTCCAGGGCGGCGCGGTCGTTCATGGCGCGCAGCAGGCTGGGTGTTCCCGGGGTGGTGGCGGGCATGGCGGGGTCCCTCCCTCACCGAGAAGACTGTTAGGTAAGTTTCCTATTGGCTTCGGAGGCCTGTCAATGCCGCAGCCCCGCCGGAACGGACCGGCGGGGCTGCGCAGGGGGCGGGCGGAGGTCTACTTGGGCAGCCGGACCCCCGGAGCGGGCGCGGGCGCCGGCGGTATCGGGGCGGTGGCCAGGGACTGGGGGGAGGCCGGGTTGGCGAGTGCGGAGGGCGCCGAGACGGCCGCCGCCGGGTCGGCCGGGGCCTCGTCCTCGCCCGGGGCCGGTGCGCCGCCGATGATCCGGATGCCGGCCGCGTCGAAGGCCTCCTTGATCCGCCAGCGCAGCTCGCGCTCCACCGCGAACTGCTGGCCCGGCATGGTCTTCGCCGACACCTTCACCGTCATGGAGGCCAGCAGCACCTCGTCCAGGCCCAGCACCTCCACCGGGCCCCACAGGCGCTCGTCCCACGGGGTCTCCTTGGCCAGGGTGTCCGCGACGCCCTGGACCACCTCGCGGATGTGCGCCAGGTTCTCCGTCGGCTTGACCTGCACGGCCACGCCCGCCGTCGCCCAGCCCTGGCTCAGGTTCCCGATGCGCTTGATCTCGCCGTTTCGGACGTACCAGATCTCACCGCTGTCGCCGCGCAGCTTGGTCACGCGCAGACCGACCTCGATCACCTCGCCGGAGGCCACCCCGGCATCGATCTTGTCGCCCACGCCGTACTGGTCCTCCATGATCATGAAGACGCCGGAGAGGAAGTCCGTCACCAGGTTGCGCGCACCGAAACCGATCGCCACACCGGCCACACCGGCACTCGCCAGCAGCGGCCCCAGATCGATCTTCAGCGCCGCCAGCACCATCAGCGCGGCCGTACCCAGGATCAGGAACGAGGACACCGAACGCAGCACGGACCCGATCGCCTCCGACCGCTGGCGCCGCCGCTCGGCATTGACCAGCAGCCCGCCCAGCGCCGTGCCCTCCACGGCCTCCGCGCTGGTGTTCATCCGGCTTATCAGCTTCGTCAGGGCCTTGCGGACCACGCTGCGCAGCGCCACCGCTATCACGATGATCAGCAGGATCCGCAGGCCGATGCTCAGCCAGGTGGCCCAGTTCTCCTCGACGAAGCTCGCGGCGTTCGTCACGCTCTCGGCGGCGTCGTCGGTGGTGGACGCGGCCTGCGGCAGCAGGGTGGCGGGCGAGGGCACGGCGGGAACCTCCAGGGGCATAGCGGTCCGCCCGCGGAACCGTCATGCGGTCGTGCTGGTGGTGCGGGCAGGCCATCCACACTAACGGGGCACGGGAGCGACCTCGTTGCGTTGTTCGAGGGAGAGACAGGACTCACCTGGGGATGAAAGGGAGTGTGGTCGAAAACACCCCGGGCCCGTTACCGGCGCGTGGTGGCGCTTCGACCAGCCGTAAGGGGAGACTGAGAGCAGATCGTCCCGGCGCGAGCCACGCGCCGCCGGCGTACAAGGAGGCAGTCCGTGCCGCACGTCCTGGTCCTCAACGCGTCGTACGAGCCCCTCGGCGTCGTACCGCTCCGCCGCGCGCTCGTCCTCGTCCTGGAGAACAAGGCAGTCTCCCTGGAGGAATCGGGCGCCTTCCTGCACAGCGCGACACGCGCCGTCCCCGCGCCCAGCGTGGTCAGGCTCAAGCGCTTCGTGCGGGTCCCCTACCGGGGGCCCGTTCCACTCACCCGCCGCGCGCTGTTCGCCCGCGACGGCGGACGCTGCATGTACTGCGGGGCCGTCGCCACCAGCGTGGACCACGTGATCCCGCGCAGCCGCGGGGGCCAGCACGTCTGGGACAACGTGGTCGCCGCATGCCGGCGGTGCAACCACGTCAAGGCGGACCGGCACCTGCTGGAACTCGGCTGGCGCCTGCGCCACCAGCCCGCTCCGCCGTCGGGGCTGGCGTGGCGGATCATCGGGACGGGGCACCGGGATCCGCGGTGGATGCCGTACCTCCAGCCGTACGGGGCGCAGGACGCGCTGGAGCGCATCGGCGTCCCGACGGCGACGGCCGCCGCCGCGTCCTGACGGACCACCGGGCGGGTGCGCTGCCGCTGCCGCTGCCGCTGCCGCTGCCGCTGCCGCTGCCGCTGCCGCTGCCGCTCGGTGCCGGGGTGCGGGAACCGCTGCGCGGGGCCGGTCCCCTACCCGCCCTTCCCCCGTTCCCTGGGGCTCCGCCCCAGACCCCGCGCCTCAAACGCCGGCGAGGCTGAGATCAGCCCCGCCGGCGTTTGAGGCGAGAACGGGTGAAGGGCGGGGAGGGGCAGACCCGCGCAGCGGCCCGGCACCCGTCAGGGGGCCGCCACCGCCTGGGCCGTCGCGGACCACAGGCTGCAGCCGAAGCGCGTCGCGCGCCGCTCGCACGTCACGCGGACGAGCCGCGTGTCCGGCGCGTCCAGCCGGACCGCGTCCACCCCGCCCCGGGAGGACACCACCGCACCCGGGCGCCACGTCACGCCGTCGGCCGACGTCTCCACCCGGAACCTCACGGGGTACGCCTCCTGCCAGTGCAGGGTCACCAGGCCCACCCGCGCCGGCGCCGCCAGTTCGGCCTGCCACCACGCGCCGTCCACCGCCGGGGACGACCAGCGCGTCGCGGCGGAGCCGTCCACCGCCGCCGACGCCGGGAACTGCGGGCCCTCGACCCCCGAGGCGGTGGCGCGGGCCCCGCGCAGCAGGTCCGGGCCGCCGGTGCGCGGCACCGCCCGGACGGTGAGCACCCGCACCTCCCCGTCGAAGGACAGCGGGACCGCGTACTCCCCGGACGGGGTGCCCGCCGCGACGGTGACCTCCACCGGGACGGCGACCGTCGCACCCCGGGGCACCACCACGTCCTGCGGCAGCCGGACCTGGACCCCGGCCGGCGGGGCCGCCGTCAGCGGGCCCCGGAACTCCCCCGGGCGCAGCCCGGACAGCTGCGCCGTCACCGTGCGCGCGCCGCCCCCGGCCTCCACGTCGGCCCGGCCCCCGTCGGCCAGTTCGAAGCGGGCCCGCGGGCCGTCCGCGAACCACGGGACCACCTTGTGCACCACGGGCGCCGGCCCCGCCCACGACAGCCGGACCGCGTCCGCCCGTACTCCCTGCGCGTCGGCCTGCGTCCAGCCGGACACCGCCGCTTCGCCCAGCCGGCGCCAGCCCTCGCCCGGCACGTGCACCTCCACGGCCGCGCCCCGCGCGCCCGGCGCCAGCGGGTCCGTCATCACCGTGACCGCGGCGAGCGGCCGCGCGGAGTCCAGCCGGACGGTGTAGGCGCCGGGCTCCTCCCGGACGGTGCCGTCCTCGCGGGCCGCGCCCGTCCAGGCGTCCGACTCCGCCGCCGCCCTCGCCAGGAAGGGGTCCAGCACGGAGCCGTCCACCCGCACCCCGCCCGGTTCCGCCAGCGCCTCCCGCGCCGCCGCCAGTTCCCGCGAGGCCCGCCAGGCGGCCGCCCCGTCGCCCCGGGCCTCGGCCCGCAGCAGGTCGACGGCCAGCTCGCCCGCCGCCCCGTACCGCGAGAGCCGCTCCAGCCACGGCCCGGCCTCCGCCGCCACCGGTGCGTCGAGGCGCCCGGGGGCCTCCCGCAGCACCGTGAACGCCGCCCGCAGCCGCTCGCCGGCGGCCTTGTCCCCGAGGGCACGGGCCCGCCAGAACTCCTCCACCAGCGGCTTCAGGTAGGCCGACTCCTCCACCTTCAGGCCCGAGGAGGCGGTGTTCCCGGCCAGCGCCGCCAGCGCGGCCCGCGTCTTCGGGTCCGGGCCGGACAGGTCCCGCACCGCCGCCGCCCACGACTCCCCGGCCCGGTAGCCGCGCGGGTTCCACGCGTAGTCCGCGGCCGTGAACAGCGGGATCCGCGACAGGGTGCCCTGCGCCATCGCGTTGGCCAGCACCCCCGCCGAACCGCCCGCCACCGCGGGATCCCGCCCGGCGTAGGGCCCCAGGAAGATCCGGCCCGGGTCCCAGTCGTTGACCGGGTAGTTGTCCATGGTGACCAGCGGGTGCGCGAGCGCCGCCCGAGCCCCCGCCAGCTCCCTGCCCGTGATGGTGCGCGGCACCACGCCCACGCCCGTCCAGGCCACCTCCACGCGCGGGTCCAGCGCCCCGGCCAGCGCCGTCCGGTAGGTGGTGGCGCCGTCCTGGAAGTACTCCGTCGGCAGCAGCGACAGCGGGGCCGCCCCCGGATGCCGCGCCGCCAGGTGCGCGGCCAGCTCGCCCGCCACCTCCGCGTGCGCCTTCGCCGCCGCCGCCGGGCCCGTCCCGTACCGCACCCGGTCGGCCCGGCAGCCCCATTCGGTGTAGCTGACGTCCTGGAACTGCACCTGGAACGCCCGGAAGCCCAGCTCCCACATCGCGTCGGCCTTGCGCAGCAGCGCCGCCCGGTCGTCCGCCGACGCCAGGCACATCGACTGCCCCGGCGACACCGCCCAGCCGAGGACGACGTGGTTGGCGCGGGCCCGCTCCGCCAGCGCCCGGTACTCCTCCTGCCGTTCGCGCGGGTACTCCTCGCGCCAGGCCGTGGTGCGGTACGGGTCGTCGCCGGGCGCCAGCAGCATCCGGTTCTGCTTGGTGCGGCCCAGGAAGTCCAGCTGCGCCAGCCGCTGTTCCCGGCTCCAGGGCTGCCCGTAGAAGCCCTCGGTGATCCCGCGCACGGGCGCGATCGGCCAGTCCCGCACCAGCATCCCCGGCACCTTGCCGTGCCCGGCCGCCAGCAGCTGGCGCAGCGTCTGCGCGGCGTGGAACAGCCCGTCCCCGCCCACCCCGGCCAGCGCGACCGTGTCCCGCCCGCCGGTCCGGCCCACCGCCAGCCGGTAGCCGCCGGCCGGCAGGTCACCGGCCGGGGCCGCGCCCAGCGCCAGCAGGGCCTCCTCGGCGTCCGCGCCCTGGAGCCGTACGACGAGGGCCCGTTCGGGCAGCGCCGCGCCCGGGGGCCGCTCGTGCAGGGTGCGCACCCCGGCCGCGCGCAGGGAGGCGCGTACGACGTCGGCGGCGTACGGGTCCACGTCCACCGGCAGCACCAGGACGGCCTCCGCCGGCACCGGCAGCTCCCGGCCCGGATCGGCGGTGGCCGACTGCGGCCGCGGCCACACGGCCGGCCCCTCGGAAGCGGCTCGGGGAACGTCGGAGCCCGGGTCGATGGCCGACCCGAGTCCCGCCGCGGAGACGGGGACGGACCCGCTGTCGGGGCGCGGGGATCCCGAGTTCCCCGGCGAGGCGGTGATCCGCGGCGGAGCCGAGGCGACGGCCCCGCCGAGCAGGCTCCCGATGACCGCGACGGCCGCGGCCGTGGTCCGCTTCCTGCCCCTGAGCTGCACGGAGCCTCCCCAGTCCCGAGTCGTCCCCCGACCGTGTGAACGGGCCCGAGCCCACCACCCGTGCTGCCGGGGTGTCAATGCGCGTGGGGTGATCTGACCGGGATCCGCCAGGAATGCGATGCCCCTGACTGGGTATGGCTGCGGTGTTCGACGCGGGTGTTGCATGGGAGGTCCGAAGAACCGCAGCACGGTCCCGAGAACCGCACGGCGGTCCCGAGGACCGCAGAGGGAGGACCCCATGAACGCCCGCACCGCGTCCGGCCACCGCAGGAAACCCGCCCCGCTCGCCCACCTGCCCGTGCCGTCCGGCCCCGCCGACGGGCCGGCCTGCGCCGCGCACCCGCCGCTGACCAGCGAACCCCCGCTGGCCGGTGCCGCGTACGCGCCCCTGACCAGTGAGTCCCCGCTCGTGGCCGAGGCCCCCCTCACCAGCGAGCCGCTCACCTAACCCTCACCCAGCCAAGGATGACGATGGACGACCTCGCCCGGCTCGCGGCCCTCTACGGCGTCGCCACCTCCTACCAGCCCGCCGAGGACGTCACCGTCCAGGTCCCCGAGGCCACGGTCCGGACCGTGCTGGGCCTGATCGGCGTACCCGTCGACACCCCCGAGGACGTGCGGGTCAAGGCCGCAGCGGCCGAACGGGAGCGGGCCGGGCGGCTGCTCCCGCGGACGCTGGTGCACTGGCGGGGCGAGCCCGCCCCGGCGGCCCTGGCCGCGCTGCCGGCCGGGACCCGGCTGCGGGTGACCCTGGAGGACGGGGCCGGGGAGGCCGACTGGCACCCCGGCCTGCCCCCCGGGGTGCACCGGCTGGCGGCCGGGACGCCGGACGGGCACACCGCCTCCGCCACCCTGATCGTGGCCCCCGACCGGGCCCCGGCGGCGCCCGACCGCGCCCACGGGCTGCTCGTCCAGCTCTACTCCCTGCTCTCGGAGCGCTCCTGGGGCATGGGCGACCTCGGCGACCTCGCGGAGCTGGCCCGCTGGGCCGCCCGCACCCACGGCGCCGGGTTCGTCCAGGTCAACCCGCTGCACGCGGCCCTCCCCGGGACCCCGACCGACCCGTCCCCCTACCGGCCGGCCTCGCGCCGCTTCCCCGACCCGGTGTACCTGCGCGTCGAGGACCTCCCCGAGTGGGCGGACTGCCCCGACCGGGACGCCCTCGCCGAACTCGCCGGCCGGGGCGGGGAGCTGCGCCGGGAGGTGCTGGAGAAGGGGGCGCTGATCGACCGGGACGCCGTGTGGGCCCTCAAGCGCGCGGCCTTGGAACTGCTGTACGCCGTCCCGCGGGCGCCCGCCCGGGAGGCCGCCTACCGGGCCTTCCGCGCCGCGCAGGGCGAGGAGCTCGCCCGGCACGCCGCCTGGTGCGCGGCCGTCGCGGGGGAGGACCCGAAGGAGCGCACCGACTTCCACTGCTGGCTGGTCTGGCTGACGGACACCCAGCTGACCGGTGCCCAGCGGGCCGCGCGGGAGGCCGGGATGAGCGTGGGCATCGTCCACGACCTGGCCGTCGGGGTGCACCCGGACGGCTCGGACGCCCGCAGCGGCCCCCTGCACCTGCGGGAGATGTCCGTGGGCGCCCCGCCGGACGCCTTCAACGCGCGCGGCCAGGACTGGGGGCTGCCGCCCTGGCGGCCCGACGTCCTGGAGGCCCGGTCGTACGCCCCGTTCCGGGCCCTGCTGCGCGGGGTGTTCCGGTACGCGGGGGCGGTCCGCGTGGACCACGTGATGGGCCTCTTCCGGCTCTGGTGGATCCCGCGGGGCACCCCGCCCGCGCAGGGTACGTACGTCTCCTACGACGGGGAGGCGATGCTGGCCGTACTGGTCCTGGAGGCCCACCGGGCCGGGGCGCTGGTGGTCGGCGAGGACCTCGGGACCGTCGAGCCGGAGGTACGGCGGGCGCTGGCCCGGCGCGGGATCCTCGGCACCTCGGTGCTGTGGTTCGAGCGGGACTGGGCGGGCGACGGCGCACCGCTGCCGGCCGGGGCCTGGCGGTCGCAGTGCCTGGCCACCGCCACCACCCACGACCTGCCGCCCACCGCCGCCAAGCTGGCCGGTTCCCACGTCGAACTGCGCGACCGGCTGGGCCTGCTGACCCGCCCTCTGGACCTGGAGCGGGCCGAGGACGCCGCCGACACCGCCGAGTGGCTGGCGGTACTGGACCGGCTGGGGCTGGAGGCCAAGGGCGAGGAGGCCGCCGTACGGGCCCTGTACGCCTTCCTGCTGCGCACCCCGGCCCGGCTGGTCGGCGTCTGGCTGCCGGACGCGGTGGGGGACCGGCGGCCGCAGAACCTGCCGGGCACCTGGGACCAGTACCCCAACTGGCGGCTGCCGGTCGCCGACGCGGAGGGCCGCCCCGTGACCCTGGAGGCGCTGACCGCCTCACCCCGGGCGAACGCCCTGTTGAGCGCGGTGCGGGAGGGCGCGCAGACCCGTACGGCACCCCCGGGCGCGCGCCCCGTTTAGGTGTTCGCTACGTTTGCACCGTGGACAAGAAGAACGCTCTGCGCGCCGGCGTTGTCACGGCCGGATCGACGCTGATGATGCTGCTGATGACGTCTCCCGCCCTCGCGCGGACCCGCGACGACGGTGACGACCCGGGCCCGGGCCTGAGCATTGGCGAGACGCTCGGCGTGTTCGTGGCCGCGCCGATCGTGCTGTTCCTGGTCATCGCGGGTCTCGTGATGGTCGGCGACAAGTCGCGCAAGAACCAGGCCTGACCCGACCGGGCAGGTCCTTCGTCAAGGCTTCCGGGCGCCGGAGGTCCGCGGAACCGGTGTGAGCCGGTCCCGACGCGACCTCCGGCGCCTTGGCGTACCCGGATGGGGCCCGCGGGATCCCCCGGGGCCGGCGGTCCTCAGGGTCCCTCGGCCCCCAGGGTCCCCCGGGACACGTCGGCGAGCAGCTTGCGCAGCATCCCGGTGAGCTGTTCGACCTCTTCGGCGTCGAAGCCCTCCAGGGCCCGGCGGTGCACCGCCAGGCCGGCGGAGACGGCCTCGTCGGCGAGGGCGAACCCGCGGTCGGTGAGGGTCACCTGGAGGCCGCGCCGGTCGTGCGGGTCGGGGCTGCGGGTGAGCAGGCCGGCCTTCTCCAGCTTGTCCAGGCGGCCCGTCATCCCGCCGGTGGTCAGCATCAGCGTGGCCGCCAGCTGGCGCGGCGAAAGGGTGTACGGGGCCCCGGCGCGGCGCAGAGTGGCGACGACGTCGAACTCCCCGCGGCTGATGCCGTAGCCGTTGTACGCGCGCTCCACGGCGTCGCCGACGGCCTTGGCGATGCGGTAGATCCGGCCGAAGACGGCCATCGGGGCGGTGTCCAGGTCCGGTCGCTCCGCGGCCCACTGCGTGGTGATCGCGTCGACGGCGTCCGGCTGGGCGTCCTTCTTCACCTCGGTCATAAATGAAGTATCCGATTCCGCTCAGTGGTTCGCAAGAAAGTAGCTTGCTTAAAAGTAGCTTAGGAGTAAGCTACTTATCAGCGACCTACCCGGGGAGGTCCGGGGACGGGCCCCCGGGCAGGTCGCGGCCAGCCTCACCCCGCCAGCCGATCCTCACCGCCGAGGAGTGACCGTGAACCGCGTCACCACCACCCTCCTGACCGCGCTCGCCCCCATCTCCTGGGGCTCGACCTACTTCGTCGCGAGCGAGCTGCTGCCCGCCGACCGGCCCCTCTTCACCGGGGCCATGCGCGCCCTGCCCGCCGGCCTGCTGCTGGTCGCCCTCTCCCGCGTCCTGCCCAAGGGCGCCTGGTGGTGGAAGTCCGCGGTCCTCGGCACCCTCAACATCGGCGCCTTCTTCCCGCTGCTCTTCCTCTCCGCCTACCGGCTCCCCGGCGGCGTCGCCGCCGTACTGGGCTCCGCCGGGCCGCTCTTCGTCGTGGGGCTCGCCGCCCTCCTCCTCGGGGAGCGGGCCCGGCTGCGGACCGTACTCGCCGCCGTGGTCGCCGCGTTCGGCGTGAGCATGGTGGTGCTGACCGCCGAGGCGAAGCTCGACCTCATCGGCGTCATAGCCGGCGTGGTCTCCTCCGCCTCCATGGGCGCGGGCACCGTCATGACCAAGCGCTGGGGCCGCCCCGAGGGCGTCGGCCCGCTGGCCGTGACCGGATGGCAGCTCACCGCGGGCGGCCTGGTCATCATCCCGATCGCCGCACTGGTCGAGGGGGCGCCGCCCGCCCTCGACGGCAAGGCCTTCCTCGGCTACGGCTACATGATGCTGATCAACACCGGGGCCGCGTACTTCCTCTGGTTCCGCGGCATCGGCCAGCTCACCGCCACGTCCGTCACCCTGCTCGGCCCGCTGTCGCCGCTCACCGCCGCCGTCATCGGCTGGGCCGCCCTCGGCCAGGCCCTGACCCCCGTACAGCTGGTGGGCATGACCATCGCCTTCGGCGCCACGGTCTTCGGGCAGCTCCCGGGGCGGGCGCCGAAGGGCGCGGCCGGGGGTGGGGCCGGGGGTGAGGTGGGGCCCGAGGCCCGGGTCGCGCCGGGACCGTTCAGCAAGACTGAAGGAAACCGTCAAAATCTTTCGATGGACCTGGGTGAAGCGAAGGTGTGAGAGTGGGTCCACGACCCACACCACACACGCAGGGGGACACCACCAGTGACCGTCACCGACCGCATCCGCACCGCACCCACCGCCGCCGGCACCCTCGCCGGCGGCGGCGCCGTTGCCGGAGACAAGGCGAGGAAGGGAGCCGCCGGACTCGGCGTACTCCTCGCCCTGGTCGCCACGGTCGTCTGGTCCGGCAGCTTCGTCGCCACCCGCGGCATGGCCGAGACCGTCCCGCCCGTCCAGGCCGTCTTCTGGCGGTGGATCATCGCCGCCGTCGCGGTCACCCCCTTCGCCGCCCGCCAGGCCTGGCAGCAGCGGGCCCTGCTCCGCAAGCACCTCGGCTACATCAGCCTCGCCACGCTCTTCGGCGTCACCCTCTACAACACCCTGGTGCACCAGGCCGGCCTGACCACCTCGGCCTCCAACATGGGCATGATCATGGCCGCCTCGCCGGTCATCATGGCTCTCTACGCCCGCCTCGGCGGCGAACGGCTCGGCGCCCGCCGCTCCTGCGGCATGCTGCTCGCGGCCTTCGGCGTCCTGCTGCTCGTCGGCGACGGCTCCCTCGGCTTCGACTTCGGCGCCGGCGACCTCTGGATGTTCGGCGCCGCCCTCTCCTTCGCCACCTACAGCGCCCTGCTCAAGCGCAAGCCCGCCGAGATCGGCGGCCTCGCCTTCCTCCTGAGCACCTTCGTCCTCGGCGCCCTGATGCTGGCCCCCGCGTACGCCGTCTCCCTCACCGTCCAGGGCGGCTTCGAGGCGACCCCCCACACCGTCGGCCCCCTCCTCTACGTCGGCGTCTTCTCCTCCGCCGTCGCCTTCTTCGCCTGGAACAAGGCCATCTCCCTCATCGGCGCGGCCCGCGCGGGAGTCGTCTACTACCTCCAGCCCGTCTGCGTCGCAGCCCTCGGCCTGCTCCTCCTCGGCGAACGCACCGGCCCCGCCCAGCTCCTGTGCATGGCCCTGATCCTCGGCGGAGTCGCCTTCGGCAGCACGGCCCGCAGGTAACTGCCTGCGGGTATCTGCCAACAGGTAACTGCCCGCAGGTAACTGCCCGCAGGTAACTTCCCCCCTGTGACCGACTGGGACATCAAGAAGCTCCGCATCCTGCGGACCCTGGCCGACCAGGGCACCGTGACCGCGACGGCCGAGACGCTGCACATGACGCCCTCGGCCGTCTCGCAGCAGCTGACCAACCTCTCCCGCCAGCTGGGGGTGCCGCTCCTGGAACCCCAGGGCCGCCGGGTCCGCCTCACCGACGCCGCCCACCTGGTGCTGCGCCACACCGAAGCCGTCTTCGCCCAGCTCGAACGCGCCGACGCCGAACTCACCGGCTACCGGTCCGGCGAGTCGGGCGAAGTCCGCGTCGGCGCCTTCTCCACCGCCGTCCCGGTCCTCGTGGTCCCGGCGGTCGCCGCCCTCCGCCTCACCCACCCGGGCATCGAACTCCGCGTCCGCGAGACCGAGGCGGCCGAGTCGTACGAACTCCTCTCCGCCGGCACCGTCGACCTCGCCCTCTCCCTCGCCGCGCACGCCCCGACCGCCCAGGACACCCGCTTCACCCGGATCACCCTCCTGGAAGACCCCCTGGACGTGGCCCTCCCCCCGGACCACCCCCTGGCGGCCGCACCCGTACTCCGCCTGGCGGACCTCTCGGCGGACCGGTGGATCTACGGCGGCAGCGGCCCCTGGTCGGAGATCACCCGGTCGGCCTGCGAACCGGCGGGCTTCGTCCCGGAACAGGCCCACTCGGCCTCGGGGTGGACCGCGATCCTGGCGATGGTCGAGGCGGGCATGGGCGTCGCCCTGGTCCCCCGCATGGTTTCGGCCCGCGCCTCGGGCGTAACGGTCCGCACCCTCACCCACGACCGCCCCACCCGCCACGTCATCGCCGCCCTCCGCCGGGGCACGGAGGCGGCCCCGGCCCTGGCCCAGGCCCTGCGGGCCCTCCAGAGGGCGGCGGGGAGGCTGGGCTGAGGGGGCGGCACCCCGCGGGGCGGTCCCAGGGAGGGTTGGGGGTTTCCCGTCAGTCCCATCGTCCTTCCGGTTCGGGTCGGTCCCTCAAGGGCGCTCCTTCGTCGCGTCGCTACGCGATGGCCTTCGGCCACCCTTGACCGACCGGCCCGAACCGGAAAGCCGAAAGACTGCCGGGAAACCCCCAAAGAAACGGGACGGTCCAGAGGAGGAGTGGCGGGTCCCTCAGCGCTGAGACGAGGGGCCAGGCGCCGGCCCGCCCGACATCCGGGGCCTCAAGAGTCCAGATCCCGGACCAGGGGCGCGACAGCCCGCACGGGAGGTTGATCAGAGCGACCTGCGGCGCCCCAGGCGCGACAGATCGCTACGCGCTCCTCTCGTCTCAGCGCCCGACGACCGCCTGTGGCTGATACCCGCACCAAGAGCCGATCAGAGCAGCGCAGGGACCCGACGGGCGCGACAGATCGCTACACGCTCCTCGGATCTCAGCGTCGACGGTCGTCCTGGGCTGGCACATGAACCCAATGGCGACTGCCCGGTCAGCCCTTGAGCGCGCCAACGAGCCGGGCGCGCTCGCGGAGTTCTCGTACTGCGCGAACGGTGCCGTGCGGGCGGAGCCTGAGGTTCATCACCTCGAAGTGCTCGTCGCCCCGTGCGGAGGAGAGGGCTTCGTACTCGTCCAGGAAGCGGCTCCACGATTCGCACGCGGCCTCGACGTGGCCGATGGACAGCTGTCGCTGTGCGAGGACTCCGTAGGCGTGCAGGCGGCCTTGGCGCTCGTTGGCGGGCTGCAGCCGGATCGATTCACGCAAGGTCCTTACCGAGCCCGGTACATCCTTCGTCTCGTTCAGGACGTGCGCGACGTGGAACAGGTAGGCGGTCCGGTCGTAGCCGCCGATGGATTCCCGGCGGTCGTCGGCTCGGGCCAGCGCTTCCTCGGCCTCGCGCAGGCGGACGAAGGCCTGTCGTTTGTCTCCGACCATGGCCGCGCCATGCGCCTGCTGGCCGCGCAGGAACGCTACTAGGCGCGGGCCGGCGGAGGGTGCCGCTTCCGCCGCCGAGTCGGCGAGTTCCAGGGCCCTCCTCCCGTACCCGAGGTTGGATGCCTGGAGCGACATGCCGCGCAGGGTCCGGCAGTAGGTGGTGTGCTCCTCCGCCTCCCCGGCCAGCTTCAGCGCGGACACGTAGTAGTCCTGGCCCAGCCGGTGCTGCCGTTCGTACATGGCCATCCACCCCGTCAGGTAGACCAGGTCTGAGGCGGCGGCGAGGAGGCTGCGCCGGACCGGGGCCGCAGCCTCAGCCTTCAGCCATGGGCCGACGGTGTTCACGAGGAAGGCTGCCGCCATCGGCCGGGCGTGGCCAGCGCCGAGTTCGTCGAGGATGTCGGCGATCCGGTCCGTCATCGCAGCCACAGCGTCCACCTGCGCCTGTCCGACCTTCGTCGTCGCCTTCCCGGGCCTGATCGGCTCCGGGCTGTCGGCCCGCGCGAGGGTCGGGAACAGCGGGATGCTGAGCGCTGCGGAGAAGACTCCGGCCGCGATCACGCGGCGCCGGGACGGATCCATGTCGGCCCTTCCGAGGTCTACGAGTTCCCGCACAGTGTCCGCCTCAGCCGTTCCGCCCGGGGGCGTGAGCCCCGCCTCGGCGTAGGTGACCGGCCGTGCCAGCTTCCGTTCGAACGCCTCGACGACCAGCGCCCTGACCTGCGGCCTCGGTTGGTGCCCCGCTACCCACTGGGACACCGCAGGCTGACCGTATTTGAGCGCGAGTCCGGCCTCCGCCCCCATGCGGTTGACGATCGAGGCGAATTGGCTTCTTGACCATCCGGCCTGCTCAAGGAGCGTCGACAGGCCGGTGTTGGGTGTGCGTGAGCGTCGAGCCATGAGCAACTCCCCACAAGTGCATGACTTGCATGCTTCTCCGACCCTCCAACGGTACTCGCGCGGGGGCGACACGCGGTTACCTCTTCACACCGATCAGTGATCGCGCGGCCGTCCCGCGCCGACGTAAGGAGCCGACCATGACCAGCCGGATCATCCACAGCTGCGCCAAGGGCGTGTTGGGGATCGACACGTCGGGCGACCCCTGGCTCGGCCTGGAGGCCTCGTTCACGCCCACCCAGGAGCTGCTGGACCGAGCCCGCTCCGGCTGGCAGCGCTTCACCGCGTCCTTCGAGGAGCCCTGCGATGACTGACCAGTACGAATACGTCCCCCACCGCCTCCTCCACCGACGCGTCCGAGACATCGCCTCCGGCACCGAAGGCCTGTTGATGGCGGTGATCAATGAGAACGTCTCCGACACCGGCATCGAACGCTGGATGGAACTGGCCTACATCCGTGGCGCCTGCGGCCGCGAGTTCACCACCGCCGCCACCAACGTCGAACCCGCCCCGGACCAGCCCAAGACGGCCGCCGGCCGCCGAGACAAGAGAAGCGCGTAGCGATCTGTCGCGCCTGCCGGACTCCCAGGTCGATCTGTTCGTCCTCTGGTGCGGGTATCAGCCCAAGGCGGTCGTCGGACGCTGAGAAATGGGGAGCGCGTAGCGATCTGTCGCGCTTGGGGGGTCTGGAGGCCACCTGGATCAACCTCTCGTGCGGGTAGCCGCACCCCTGGCCCGGAATCAGGACACCTGAGGGCCGGATGTCAGGCGGGCCTGCCCGCGGCCCCTCGTCTCAGCGCTGAGAGACCCGCTCCTCCAAGGATCGTCCGTCCCGTTTCTTTGGGGGTTTCCCGGCAGTCTTTCGGCTTTCCGGTTCGGGTCGGTCGGTCAAGGGTGGCCGAAGGCCATCGCGTAGCGACGCGACCGAAGGGAGCGCCCTTGAGGGACCGGTCCGAACCGGAAGGACGATGGGACTGACGGGAAGCCTCCGCCCCTCCCTGAGACCGGTCCGGGGGACACCGCCCCCGGACTCCGGCCCGCAGACGAGGGGGCGGGTGGGCAAACACCGACCCGCCCCACCCCCTCGAGGGGGAGATAGCCGGCCCCCGCCCCGGCCCCCACCAGGGGCAGGGGCGGGGGCCCAAACCGTCAGGCTGCCGACGCGTCCGCTGCCTGGGCCTTCAGGGCGCGTTCGACGCCCGCGCGGGCCTCCGAGACCAGGCGGCGCAGCGCGGCGTTCGGCTCGGCGGCGGCCAGCCACGCGTCCGTCGCGTCCAGGGTCGCCTGCGACACCTGGAGGGACGGGTACAGGCCCACCGCGATCTGCTGCGCGATCTCGTGGCTGCGGCTCTCCCAGATGTCCTTGACCACCGCGAAGTACTTCTGCGCGTACGGCGCGAGCAGCTCGCGCTGGTCGGTCTGGACGAAGCCGCCGATCACGGCCTCCTGGACCGCGTTCGGCAGGTCGGACGACTCCACCACCGAGGCCCAGGCCTCCGCCTTGGCCTCGGCGGTCGGGCGCGCGGCCCGCGCCGTCGCCGCGTGGCGCTCGCCGGCGGCCGTCGCGTCCCGCTCCAGCTCCGCCGCGATGGCCGCCTCGTCGGCGCGACCCGTGGCCGCCAGGCGCTCCAGGAACGCCCACCGCAGCTCCGTGTCCACGACCAGGCCCTCGACCTCGGCCGAGCCGTCGAGCAGCGCCGCCAGGTAGGTCAGTTGCCCCTCGGTGCGGGCCGTCGCCGCGAAGGCGCGCGCCCACGCCAGCTGGTGGTCGCTGCCCGGCTCGGCGCCGCGCAGGTGCTCCAGCGTGGCCTCGGTCCAGACGGCCAGGCCCTGGTCCCGCCACGCCGGGTCGGCGTACAGGTCGACGGCCAGCTTCACCTGGCGGTGCAGGGACTGCACCACGCCGATGTCGGTCTCCTTGCCGATGCCCGACAGGACCAGGGACAGGTAGTCGCGCGTGGCCAGCTCGCCGTCACGCGTCATGTCCCACGCCGAAGCCCAGCACAGCGCGCGCGGCAGCGACTCGGTGAAGTCGCCGAGGTGCGCGGTGACGTTCGCCAGCGAGACCTCGTCCAGCCGCACCTTCGCGTACGACAGGTCGTCGTCGTTCAGCAGCACGACCGCCGGACGGGCGCGTCCCGCCAGCTCGGGTACGGCGGTCAGCTCGCCGTCGATGTCCAGCTCGATCCGGTCCTTGCGGACGAGCTTGCCGCCCTCCAGGTCGTACAGGCCGACCGCGATGCGGTGCGGCCGCAGCACCGGCTCGCCCTTGGCGCCCGCCGGCAGCGCCGGGGCCTCCTGGCGGACGGCGAACGCGGTGATGACCCCGTCCGCGTCCGTCTCGATCTGCGGCCGCAGCACGTTGATGCCGGCCGTCTCCAGCCACGCCTTCGACCAGGCGGTCAGGTCGCGGCCGGAGGTCTCCTCCAGCGCGCCCAGCAGGTCCGAAAGGCGGGTGTTGCCGAAGGCGTGCGCCTTGAAGTACGCCTGCACGCCCTTGAAGAAGGCGTCCATGCCCACGTACGCGACGAGCTGCTTGAGCACCGAGGCGCCCTTGGCGTACGTGATGCCGTCGAAGTTGACCAGGACGTCGTCCAGGTCGCGGATGTCGGCCATGATCGGGTGCGTGGACGGCAGCTGGTCCTGCCGGTACGCCCAGGTCTTCATGGAGTTCGCGAACGTGGTCCACGCGTGCGGCCACTTCGAGCCCTCGGCGTAGGCCTGGCAGGCGATCGAGGTGTAGGTGGCGAACGACTCGTTCAGCCACAGGTCGTTCCACCACTCCATGGTGACGAGGTCGCCGAACCACATGTGGGCGAGCTCGTGGAGGATGGTCTCGGCGCGCACCTCGTACGCCGCGTCCGTCACCTTCGAGCGGAAGACGTACTGGTCGCGGATGGTGACCGCGCCGGCGTTCTCCATCGCGCCCGCGTTGAACTCCGGCACGAAGAGCTGGTCGTACTTCGCGAAGGGGTAGTCGTAGGCGAACTTCTCCTGGAACCAGTCGAAGCCCTGCCGCGTGACGTCGAAGATCGCGTCGGCGTCGAGGAACTCGGCGAGCGAGGGGCGGCAGTAGATGCCGAGCGGCACGGACTGCCCGTCCGGGCCCTCGTACGAGCTGTGCACCGCGTGGTACGGGCCGACGATCAGCGCGGTGATGTACGAGGAGATGCGCGGGGTGGGCTCGAAGGCCCACACCCGGTCCTTCGGCTCGGGCGTCGGGGAGTTCGAGATGACCGTCCAGCCCTCGGGGGCCGTCACGGTGAACTGGAACGTCGCCTTCAGGTCGGGCTGCTCGAAGCTGGCGAAGACGCGCCGCGCGTCCGGCACCTCGAACTGGGTGTACAGGTAAGCCTGCTGGTCGACGGGGTCGACGAAGCGGTGCAGGCCCTCGCCGGTGTTGGTGTAGGCGCAGTCCGCGACGACACGGAGCTCGTTGGCCCCGGCGGCGAGGTGGTCCAGGGCGATCCGCGAGTCGCGGAAGACGGCGGCCACGTCCAGCGACTTGCCGTTCAGGACGACCTCGTGGACGGCCGGCGCGACCAGGTCGATGAAGGTCCCGGCGCCTGCCTCGGCCGACTGGAAGCGCACGGTGGTCACGGACGGGAAGGTGCCGCCCTCCTGCGCGCCGCTGAGATCGAGTTCGATCTCGTACGAGTCGACGGTGAGCAGCTTCGCCCGCTGCTGAGCCTCTTCACGGGTGAGATTCGTGCCAGGCACGCGTTCATCTCCTTTGATGGTGACGTTGCCCGGCCATCCTTCCACGCGGGCCGGGCCGCCGGGCGGGACTAATCCAGAGGCGAACACGAGGTCCGATTCCCGCCAGACCCGGCGGGGCCGCCCGCGCACCCTGGACCCATGACCACGACGACGCACACCGCGCTCCCCATCCCGCCCGCCACCCTGACCGCCCTGCGGGCGCGGGACGACGCCGGGCGCCCCTGCGTTCCGTACGAGGACCCCGAGGGCGGCGCGCCGCTGCGCTGCTGCCTGCGCCGCAGCCGGCCGGGGGAGCTGATCGCCCTCGTCTCCTACGCCCCGCTGCGCCGCTGGGCCGCCGCCACGGGAGCCGACCCGGGCGCGTACGACGAGCAGGGCCCGGTCTTCGTCCACGGCGCGGAGTGCGGCGGACCCGGGGCGGGGTCCGGCCACCCCTTCGCGAACGCGGGGGCCCTGCGTACGGTCCGCCGCTACGACGCGGGTGGCCGCATCCTCGGCGGCCGCGTCCTCACGCTGCCCGAAGCCGGTGCCGCCGAATCCGTCGACCAGGCCCTGGCGGAGGCCTTCGCCGACCCGCGCACCGCCCTCGTCCACGTCCGCGCGGCCGAGTACGGCTGCTTCCTCTTCGAGGTCCGCCGGCCCTGACACGCCGGAGGGGCGGTGCCGTACCGGCACCGCCCCTCCGCGTCGGACCGGTGGCGTCAGCCGCGCAGCTCGTCCGCGACCAGCTCCGCGATCTGGACGGCGTTCAGCGCGGCGCCCTTGCGGAGGTTGTCGTTGGAGAGGAACAGGGCGAGGCCGTTGTCGACGGTCTCGTCCACGCGGATGCGGCCCACGAACGAGGCGTCCTTGCCGGCCGCCTGGAGCGGGGTCGGGATCTCGGACAGCTCGACGCCGGGGGCGTCCTTCAGCAGCTCGTAGGCGCGCTCGACGCTGATCGGACGCTCGAAGCGGGCGTTGACCTGGAGCGAGTGGCCGGAGAAGACGGGGACGCGCACGCAGGTGCCGGAGACCTTGAGGCCGGGGATCTCCAGGATCTTGCGGGACTCGTTGCGGAGCTTCTGCTCCTCGTCGGTCTCGAAGGAGCCGTCGTCGACGATGGCGCCGGCCAGCGGCAGCACGTTGAAGGCGATGGAGCGCTTGTAGACGCCCGGCTCGGGGAACTCGACGGCCTCGCCGTCGTGGACCAGCTTGGTCGCGTCGGCGGCGACGGCCTTGACCTGGCCGTCGAGCTCGGCGACGCCGGCCAGGCCGGAGCCGGAGACGGCCTGGTAGGTGGTGGCGATCAGGGCGGTGAGCCCCGCCTCCTCGTGCAGCGGGCGCAGCACCGGCATGGCGGCCATGGTGGTGCAGTTCGGGTTCGCGATGATGCCCTTGGGGCGGTTCTTGATCGCGTGCGGGTTGACCTCGGAGACCACGAGGGGGACCTCGGGGTCCTTGCGCCACGCGGAGGAGTTGTCGATCACGACGGCCCCCTGGGAGGCGACCTTCTCGGCGAGGGCCTTGGAGGTCGCGCCGCCCGCGGAGAAGAGCACGATGTCCAGGCCGGAGTAGTCGGCCGTGGAGGCGTCCTCGATGGTGATCTCCCGGCCCTGCCAGTCGATGGTGGAGCCGGCGGAACGGGCCGAGGCGAACAGCCGCAGCTCGTCCACCGGGAACTTCCGCTCGGCGAGGATGCCGCGCATGACTCCGCCGACCTGTCCGGTGGCTCCGACGATTCCGACCCTCACGGTGACTCCTTCAAATACGTGGACGCGGGCGCGCGTGAGGCCATCATGCGTTCGACCCCACGAGGCTTGTCCAATCCATTGTCCGAGGTGCGGACAGTGTCGGGTTCGTGAACCGGGGTGACGAGTCCGTGACGGCCGTGTTTCACCGCCACCGAAAGTCCGTTTTGCCTGGTCAGGGGCGGTTAGCTTCCGTTCAGCCGTGATCGTTATCCGGACGCGGCGCACCAGACTCCGATACACCCGCACCCCGGGGGGACCACACCATGCCGAAGATCCACCGCCACCGCCGGTCCATACCGGCCCTCGCCGCCCTCGCGGCGGCGGCCGTCGCCGCTCCCGTGCTGCTGGCGGCCACGCCGGCCAGCGCCCACCCGCGCGAGGGGAAGCTGGCCCAGGAGCTGGTGGAGGAGGTCACCGCGCGCGGGGCCTACCGCCACCTGGCGAAGTTCCAGCAGATCGCGGACGCCAACGGCGGCAACCGGGCCGCGGGCACCCCGGGCCACGCCGCCTCGGCCGCGTACGTCCACGACACGCTGAAGAAGGCCGGGTACGACGTCTCGTACCAGGACTTCGACATCTACGAGGCGCACACGAAGACGGAGAGGACCACCGTCCTCGGCGACCAGCCGCGCGAGCTGGCCACCGCCGCCTTCACCTTCACCAAGTCCACCCCGGCCGGCGGCCTGGCGGCCCCGCTCGCCCTGGCCCGGGTCGACGAGACCCCGGGCTGCACCGCCGACGACTACGCGTCCGGCACCTTCACCGGGAAGATCGCGCTGGTCAAGCGGGGTGCGTGCACCTTCGTGGAGAAGCAGCGGGCCGCCGCCGCGGCGGGCGCGGTCGGCGTGATCGTCTACAACCACAGCGGCACCACCCCGGTCCGCGGCGGGTTCTCCTCCCCGGCCGAGGGGGTCATCCCGAGCGCGGGCATCACCCTGGCCGACGGTGAGGCGCTGGCCGCGGCCGCCGCCAAGGGCGAGGTGAAGGTGCGCCTGGACCTGGACCAGGAGCACGTGAAGAAGACCACCCGCAACGTGATCGCCGAGACGCGCGGCGGGCGCGCCGACCGCGTGGTGACGGTCGGCTCGCACCTGGACTCGGTTCCCGAGGGCCCCGGCATCAACGACAACGGCTCCGGCTCGGCCGGCCTCCTGGAAGTGGCCCTCAAGCTCGCCGACGAGGGTGCAAACAAGAAGAACAAGGGGCCCGCCAACAAGGTGCGCTTCGCCTGGTGGTCGGCGGAGGAGCTGGGCCTGCTGGGCTCCGAGCACTACGTGGCGCAGCTGTCCGAGAAGCAGAAGAAGGACATCGCGCTCTACCTGAACTTCGACATGATCGCCTCGCCGAACCCGGCGCAGTTCGTCTACGACGGCGACGACTCGGACAAGACCGGCGCGGGCGCCGGCCCGGCGGGCTCGGCGCAGATCGAGGCGCTGATCAACGGCTTCCTGGACAAGAAGGGCAAGCCGCACGAGGGCAGTGACTTCGACGGCCGCTCCGACTACGGCCCGTTCATCGAGAACGGCATCCCGGCGGGCGGCACCTTCACCGGGGCCGAGGGCATCAAGACCGCCGAGCAGGCCAAGCGCTACGGCGGCACGGCCGGGGCGGCGTACGACCCGAACTACCACGGGGCGGGCGACAACCTGAAGAACATCGACCTCAAGGCGTTCGACACCAACCTGGACGTCATCGCCCACGCGGTCGGCACGTACGCGGAGTCCCTGCGCACGCTCGGCAAGTAGCGCCGCGAGGGGGGAACGCGAGGGGGAAGCCGAAGGGGCGGTGCTCGGTCGAGCACCGCCCCTCCGTCATGCGTTCACACCGTTACGGGATGACCTTGTCGATCTGCACGCTGCCGGTGCCGGCGGCGGTGCCGCGGGCGTTGAGCAGCTGGACCTGGCCGAAGAACTGACGGCCCTCGGGGGCCGCGCCCGTCACCAGGACGTTCGCCGAGACCTGCGCGGAGGCGCCGGTGGCGAGGTTGACCGCGGCGGCCTCGTCGACCTGGACGGAGCCCAGGGCGGCGGAGAAGAACACGTCGCGGTAGTCGTACGTGGTCGTGCCGGCCGGGACCGCGTAGCCGATCACCTTGATGGTGTAGGTGCCGGCGGCGGGCTTGAGCAGGCTGACGGACTCGTCGGAGTCGCCGTCGGCGGAGGAGCCGACCTTGACGCCGTCCTTGTAGACCTCGAGGTCGAGGTCGGCGGCGGTGTCCGAGGGCTTGTTGATCGCCACGTCGAGGCGGGCGGCGCCCTCACCGACGGTGACTTCGGTGGTCTTGGTCTCGCCGGCGGCGATGGTCGGCTTGTCGACCTTCGCGGAGCCGAGCGGGCCGCCCCGCAGCTTGCCGCCGGAGATGGCGGCGGCGTCGTTCTTCACGGTCCACTGGACCGGCGCCGGGGTGCCCTGCTTGACCTCGGGCAGGACCTTGACGGCCGGGTCGAAGCCCGCGCCGAGGACGGAGACGTCCAGCTTGAACGGGTTGTCGAGCAGCGGCGACGTGCGGCGCGACTCGACCTCGATCTCCCAGACGCCCGGCTGCGGGTTCTCGTACGAGCGCAGGTCGGGGCGGCACTTGTTGGCCGGGTTGTCGTAGTTCGGGTAGCACTGGGTGGTCGCGCTGTCCTCGACGCCCGTGCCGTACGGGTGGATCGAGATGAAGCGCGTCTGGCTGCCCGCCGCGAGCCCGCCGAGGGCGACCTCGAGGGTCTTGGCGCCCTGCGGAACGGTCACGAAGTACGACTTGTGGCTGTTGCGCTGCACGGTGGAGGTGTCCGACAGCGTGAAGGACGGCTGCGCCAGCGGGGTGGAGGCGACGACCGTGGCCAGGATCTGCTTGTCGACGCCCTCGGTGGTGGGGTCGTCGAGCTGCAGGATGCCGCTGTGGACGCCGGCCGACTTGACGTTGGCCTCGACCTTGATGGTGACCGGCTTGTTCAGCGGCAGGGTGACGTAGTCGTAGCCGCCACCGCCGACGACCTTGAAGGTGCCGTCGTTGTTGCGCCAGCTGATGTTGTGCCGGGTGCCGTACTTGACGCCGGTGGTGCGGGTGACGACGACGTCGTAGACCTTCTTCTGGCCGACCTTCAGGCCGCCCTCGCGGTCGTAGAGGCCGGTGCCGAAGCCCGGGGTCTTCAGGAACTGGTCGAGCGCGGTGTCGACGGGGGCCTTGACCGTGAACTCGTTGGCCTTGGCTCCGCGCTGGATCGACTCCCACGCCTTGGGGATGTCGATGAGACCGGCGCCCTGTGCGTGGGCCGGGACGTCGTCGATCTTCTTGGCGGTGCTGGTCAGCGCCACGCGCAGGTTGGCCGGGGGCAGGGCGATCTTCGCCTGCTTGGCGGCCGAGATCAGCAGGGCGCTGGCGCCCGCGGCCTGCGGCGAGGACATCGAGGTGCCCTGGAGCATGCCGTAGCCGGCCGGGAGGCTGTAGCCGGACTCCTTCACGGGCGCGCCGGGCAGCCAGGTCTGGATGGTGTTGATGGCAGCGCCGGGGGCGGTGATGGTCGGCGTGAACCCGCCGTCCTCACGCGGACCGCGCGAGGAGAAGGGGAACATGTTGTACTTCTTGGTCACGCCGGAGCCGTAGTTGGCGGCCCAGGTCTCCTTGGAGACCGCGGCGCCCACGGAGATGACCTTGTCGGCGAGGCCGGGGTCGCCGATGGTGTTGACGCCCGGGCCCTCGTTGCCCGCCGAGATGACGAGCTGGACACCGTAGGTGTCGATGAGGTTCTTGTAGAGCTCGGAGCGGGCGTTGTTGCCGTCGTTGAGCGCCGGCAGGCCGCCGATCGACATGTTGACGATGTCGACGCCGCGGTTGACGACGAGGTCGATCATGCCCTCGGTCAGCGCGACGTTGGTGCAGCCGCCGGACCAGGAGCAGGCGCGGGAGGAGACGAGCTTGGCGCCGGGCGCCTGGCCGTTCATCTGGCCGCCGAACAGGCCGTTGGCGGAGGTGATGCCCGCGACGTGCGTGCCGTGCTCGGACTCGATGATGCCGATGTTGACGAAGTCGGCCTTCTTGCCGACCCAGTCCCCGCCGAGCGGGTCCATCTTGACGTCCTTGCGGATCTCGATGGTGAACGGGATCCGCTCGGCGACCTCGGTGGCCGGGTCGTCCTTGCCGAAGTAACCGATCTGGAAGCCGTCCTTGTACGGCTTCATCGGCTCGTTGTTGGTGAAGTCACCGTCCTGGTCGGTGTCGACGCGGACGGTGCCGGCGGCCGGGTCGTAGAGCATGCCGAACCGGTCGGTGGTGTCCCCGTCCCGGTTGACGTCGCCCTTCATGTCGCCGTTGGCGGTGATCGACTCGCTGAAGCGGCTCCACTGGAAGCTGCCCTCGGGGGCCTTCCAGCTCTGGCCGCCGGCGGTGAAGGCGCCGCCCGCGGAGGTGACCGGGGTGATCTGGGCGCGCCAGGTCCCGTCGTTGTCCGTGATCGGGTCGGTCGCGGTCACCCAGTCGACGATCTTGCGCTCGCCGGTGGTGGTCTTCTGCAGCGCGGGGTGGCTGACGTCGACGCCCGAGTCCATGATGCCGATGGTCACGCCACGGCCGTCGGCCTGCGGGTTCTTCTTGACGAAGTCCACCGAGCCGGTCTCGAACGAGGGGTTGTACGGGTTCTTGGCCGGGGTGTTCTTGTCCGGCGCCGGGTAGGTCTCGGCGGCGGTCTTCTTCGCCGAACCGTCCTTGCTCGCCTCGGGGCGCGGGTCCGGGAGCCGGATCTCGTGCCGCAGGTCCATGCCGTGCACGGACTCCAGCTTGGCGGCCGCCTTCAGGGCGGCCTCCGCCTTGTCGGTCGGCAGGGTGGCGCGTACGTAGCCGAGCTTGTCGTACGTCTGGCCGATCGAGGCGCCCTGGACGGCGTCCAGCTGGTCGGCGACCTGCTTGGTCTGGCCGGGGGCGGTCGCGACCATGACGGTGACGGTCGCGTCACCCTTGGCCTTGGCCTCCTGGAGCAGTTCGGCGTCGGCCGAACCGAGCTTCTGGTCCGCGGACTTGACCGGGGCGGTCGTCCACGGGTCGTCGCCGGCCGCCGCGAAGGCGGGCACCGCGCCGGTGGCGCAGAGGGCGGCCACCAGGCCCGCGGCCGCCGCGACGCGGGCCGCGCGCCTGGTGCCGGGTATGGCCCCGGTGGTGGAGCTGGGGGAGTCGAGGGTCATCAGCATCCCTGGCTAAGTGAAAGATACGGTCCGGAATTCGGTGCCGGATGACCGGTCAGCTTTGCCTAAGTGACTGCTGTTTGGGGAGTGTTGTCATTGACCGAGACCTGACATGGCGGGTTCCCGTCAGTGCGGAGGCTCCGCCAGTGAGGACATGACGGGGCAAGCCGGGGCGACTCGCAAGGCCCGGTGAGTTGATTTATCGACTTTCCGACCTTCTTACGGGGAAGGATCGGCCTTCCGTCTCACGACCGGTGTGACAGATTCCGACCGTTCAGCGCTCGCGCGTGCGCGCGTAGTGCCGCGAGGCCTTGGCGCGGTTGCCGCAGACGGCCATGGAGCACCAGCGCCGCGTGCCGTTGCGCGAGGTGTCGTGGAAGTGCAGGACGCAGGTCTCCGAGGCGCACTTGCGGATCCGGTCGGGCGCGGTGGCCAGCAGGCCGAGGTAGTCGCGGGCCGCCGTCCAGGCCGGGCCCCAGGAGGGGTCGGCGAACTCGGCGCGCTCGCCGGGGCCGTCGGAGGTCAGGGTGGCCCGGATCCGGCCGTGCTCCAGTACGGCGTCCACCAGGGAGCGCGCGCCCTCGTCGGCCGGGTCCGCGACCGCGCGGGCGATGGCCTCGCGCGCGGTCAGCAGGTGGACCAGGGTCGACTTGTCGGCACGGAAGCGGCCGGCCAGGCCGGTGCTCTCCAGCCAGACGGCCAGTCCCTCCAGCCGGCTGAGCCCATAGGCCCCCGCGAAGAGGTCGGCGATCTCGCCGTCCAGCATCCAGCGCGTGTTCAGCAGGTCCAGGGAGACGGGCTCGCCCGTCAGTGGGCGTGGGTCCGTGGTCGCCGCCGTCATGTCCGCCTCCTCGCGCCGCTAACCCCTCAAGGGTACGTGACCGGTTGACGGAGTTCTGCCTAACCCGTAATCTCGAGATAGAAGGTTAGAAACTCTCGGACCTCGGGGAAGGGACCCTCATGTCGACCGCCACCACAGGCACCACGGACACCACCGGCACGCTCCGCACCGGCCACATCGGCCTCAACGTCACCGATCTGGAGCGCTCGCTCGCCTTCTACCGGGACGCCCTCGGCTTCGCGCTGCTGGGCGAGGGCAAGGAGGAGGGCCGCAGGTACGCGTTCCTCGGCCGGGACGGCGAACTCGTCCTGACCCTCTGGCAGCAGGCGGAGGGCCCCTACCGGCCGCGGGCCGCCGGACTGCACCACCTCGCGTTCTCGGCCGGCGCGATCGAGGAGGTCCGGGCGTACGAGGAGCGGCTGCGCGGCCTCGGCGTCGAGTTCGCCCACGAGGGCGTCGTCGCCCACCGCGAGGGCGCCGCCTCCGGGGGGATCTTCTTCCACGACCCGGACGGCACCCGTCTGGAGATCTCCGTGCCCACCGGCGCGCAGGGTGCTCCCGCCCCCACGGCGGACGCTCCGACCTGCGGCTTCTTCTAGGAACTCAAGGATTGGGGGACATCATGGGCCGGTACCACCAGGGCTCGCTGGCCGTGCAGGAACGGGTCGGCGTACGCGAGCTCGCCGAGCACGTCGGCCGCTCCATCGGCGCGGACATCCGCGACGTCGCGGCGGCCTTCCTCGCCCAGCAGCCCCACCTGGTCGTCGGCGCCGCCGACGGCGCGGGGCGGCTGTGGGCCTCGCTGCTCACCGGCGCGCCCGGGTTCGTACGGGCCACCGGGCCGGACCGCGTCCGGGTCTCGGGCGGCCTTCCGGAGGGCGACCCGCTGGCCGGGGCGCTGGCCACCGCCGGCACCCGGGTCGGCACGATCTCCCTCGACCCGCGCACCCGGCGCCGGATGCGGCTCAACGGGACCCTCGCCGTGGCGCCCGGCGGTTTCGCGGTGGCGGCCGAGCAGGTGTTCTCCAACTGCCCCAAGTACCTGCAGAAGCGGCAGCCGCTGGAGCTGGTGCCCGACGGGCCCGGTGTGGTGCGGCGCGGGGAGGCGCTCACCCCCGGCCAGGAGCGGGCCGTCCGCGCCGCCGACACCTTCTTCGTCGCCACCACCGCCGAGGCGGACGGGGTCGACGCCAGCCACCGGGGCGGGATGCCCGGCTTCGTGGAGGTGCTCTCGCCGACGGAGCTGCTCTGGCCGGACTACGCGGGCAACGCGATGTTCCTGACCCTGGGCAACCTGGCCGCCGACGAGCGGGCCGGTCTGCTCTTCCCCGACTGGGAGGGCGGCGGGCTGCTCCAGCTGAGCGGGCGGGCCCGGACCGAGTACGGCCCCGGCGGCAGCCGGGCGGTGCGTTTCCGGGTGGAGGCGGTGGTGGAGAGCCTGCATCCGGGGCGGCTGCGCTGGAGCGCCCCGGAGTACTCCCCGGCCAACCCGCCTCACCGGGGCAGTACGACCAGGTAGGCGGCGGGCTCGCGGTCGCCGGACGCCGTCAGGGCGGTCCGGACGACCGCCGCCTGCTGCTCGGGCCAGTCGCGCAGCTTGCGGGGCGTCAGGTACAGGACGGTCACCCCGAGGCGTTCCAGGGTCTCCCGCTTGCGGACCGCCTCCGACCAGTCCTCGTCCTCGCCCTGGCGCGGGGCCCGGGTGTCGATCTCGATGGCGACGGCCTGCTCGGGCCAGTACGCGTCGACCCCGCCCAGGTGCGGGCCGCCGGGCAGGCGCAGGTCCACGTTCCAGACGGGCTCGGGGAGCTCGTAGCCGCGTACGAGCTGGTACAGCCGGTCCTCCGCGATGGCCCGGCCCTCGGCGAGGAGGGACTCGACGGCGTCGACCACGTGCGGCCGGTTCAGCAGCCGGGCCACCGTCAGCTCCCGTACGACGGCGGCCGGTTCGCAGTGGCCGCCGCGCACGGCCTCGCTGAGGATGCGGCGTACCGTGCCGGCGTCGGAGACCTGTCCGACGGCGTCGGCGACGGCCCGCGCCACCGGGGCCACCGGCAGGCCGGTCACCTCCACGGGGCGGGGCGGGGTGTGGGCGCGGACCACGCGGACGTCACCGGTGGAGCGCAGCCGGCGGGTGTTGGGCACGAGCACGTCGATGTGGGAGAGGGCGAGCAGGGCGGGGGTGGCGGAGAACCGGTAGAGCGCGAGGGCGGCCAGCCCGGTGATCATGACCTCGCCGCTGCCGCGCCGGCCGGCGTACAGCAGGGCGGCGTGCAGCCGCTCCTCGCTGGTCGCGGGGCCGGAGTGGAGCAGGAACACCCCGGGCAGCACCTGCTGCCAGGGCCGCCCGGCGGCCTCGGAGGCGCTGACGCCGTGCTCGCGCAGCTGTGCGAGGGTCAGCACGCGGGGGCGGCTGGCGGTGAGGTGGGCGAGGGGGAGGGGTGCGTTCTGGTTCATGACGCGGTGATTCCCTCAGGCCATGGCCTTGCTAACCCCTGTTACACGCCCGTCGACAAATCCGGACAAGCTGGGGCTAAAGTACGGGCGTTCGAGTGCCGAATAGGCCCGCTGGGTCCGACCATCCTACGAACTCACGGGCGCCGCCACCCGACGCCGGCGGGGTGCGGGCCGCCGGCCCGCACCCCGCCGGACACGGGGTCAGCCCGCGGCCGCGTCGCAGGCCTGGCCGCGCAGCGCGCGGGCCAGGTCGTCGCGGGACTCCAGCACCAGCCGGCGCAGCGCGGGGGCCGCGTCCGGGTGGGCGGCGAGCCACGCGTCGGTGGCCTCGACCGTGGCCGGCGCGTCCTGGAGCATCGGGTAGAGCCCCTTCACCACGTCGATGCCGATCTGGATCGAACGCTGCGCCCAGACCCGCTCGATCACCTCGAAGTAGCGCTCCGTGTAGCCGGCCAGCAGCTCGCGCTGCGAGCCCTGCTGCATCCCGGAGATGGTGGCCTCCACCAGCGCGTTCGACAGCGCGTCCGACTCCACCACCGCCGCCCACGCCTGGTCCTTGACCGCCGCCGACGGCCGGGCGGCCAGGCACCGGACCTGGTGCCGCTTGCCCGAAGCCGTGTCGTCCCGGGTCAGCTCGGCCTCCACCGCCGCCTCGTCCAGTGCGCCGTGCGCCACCAGAGGCAGCAGGAAGTCCCAGCGCAGCTCCTGGTCGACCTCCAGCCCGTCGATCCGCGCGGTGCCGTCCAGCAGGCCCAGCAGCAGCTGGAAGTCGCCCTCCGTCGCCGCGCTGGCCGCGAAGAACCGGGCCCAGGTCAGCTGGTGCTCGGAGCCCGGCTCGGCCAGCCGCAGCTCGTGCAGCGCGCCCGCGGCCAGGTCCCGTCCGGTCTGCTCGCGCCGCTGGGCCGGCGTGTAGTGCGCCACCGCGCTCAGCGCCTGCGCGTGCAGCTGCTGGAGCACGCCGACGTCGGTCTCCCGGCCCGCGTGCGCCAGGACCAGCGAGACGAAGTCCCGCGCGGGCATGAGCGCGTCCCGCGTCAGGTTCCACAGCGCCGACCAGCACAGCGCCCGCGCCAGCGGGTCCGTCAGGTCGCCCAGGTGGCCGCGCAGCGTGGCCAGGGAGGCCTCGTCGAAGCGGATCTTGCAGTACGTGAGGTCCTCGTCGTTGACCAGTACCAGGTCCGGCCGCTCCAGCCCGGCCAGCTCCGCCACCACCGTCCGGGCGCCCGCCACGTCCGCCTCGGCCCGCGCGTAGCGCACCAGCGACCCGTCGGCCTCCAGCCGGTACAGGCCCACCGCGACCCGGTGCGGGCGGAGCTCGTCGCCCTCCTGGACCACCGCCAGCTCCGTCAGCCGCCCGGCCGCGTCGGAGGTCACCACCGGCGTCAGCGCGTTCACGCCGGCCGTCTGGAGCCAGGCCCGCGACCACTCGGCCATGTCCCGCCCGGAGACCTCCCCGAGCACCGACAGCAGGTCGTCCAGGGTGGTGTTCCCGTACGCGTGCGCCTTGAAGTAGCGCCGCGCGCCGTCCAGGAAGGCCTCCCGGCCCACGTACGCGACGAGCTGCTTGAGCACCGCGGCGCCCTTGGCGTACGTGATGCCGTCGAAGTTCAGCTTCGCGTCCTCCAGGTCACGGATGTCGGCCGTGACGGGGTGCGTGGACGGCAGCTGGTCGGCCCGGTACGCCCACGCCTTGCGGCTGTTGGCGAAGGTGACCCAGGCCTGGTCGAAGCGGGTGGCCTCGACGAGTCCGAAGGAGCCCATGAAGTCCGCGAAGGACTCCTTCAGCCACAGGTCGTCCCACCACTTCATGGTGACCAGGTCGCCGAACCACATGTGCGCCATCTCGTGCAGGATGACGTTCGCGCGCCGCTCGTAGGAGGCCTGCGTGACCTTCCCGCGGAAGATGTACTCCTCGCGGAAGGTGACCATCCCCGGGTTCTCCATGGCGCCGAGGTTGTACTCGGGCACGAAGGCCTGGTCGTACTTCCCGAAGGGGTACGGGTAGTCGAAGATCTCGTGGAAGAGGTCGAAGCCCTGCTTGGTGACGAGGAACACGTCGTCGGCGTCGAAGTGCTTCGCCAGTCCCTTGCGGCACATCGCGCCCAGCGGGATGGTCAGGTCCCCGCGCGTGTAGGTGTCCGTGACGTAGTGGTACGGACCCGCCACCACGCAGGTGATGTACGTGGAGATGGGCGCCGTCTCGGCGAAGCGCCGGGTCTGCCCGTCGCGGGACTCCTCGGCGCCGTTGCTCCACACCCGCCAGCCCTCGGGCGCGGTCACCTCGAAGCGGTAGGGCGCCTTCAGGTCGGGCTGCTCGAAGTTGGCGTACACGCGGCGGGCGTCCGCCGGCTCGTACTGGGTGTAGAGGTAGACCTCGCCGTCCTCCGGGTCCACGAAGCGGTGCATGCCCTCGCCGGTCCGGCTGTAGGCGCAGTTCGCGTCGACGACCAGCACGTTCTCGGAGTCCAGGCCCTCCAGCGCGATCCGCGCGCCGTCGAAGACCGCGGCCGGGTCCAGCGCGCGGCCGTTCAGGGTGACGGAGTTCACCGAGGGGGCGATCAGGTCGGCGAAGGAGGACGCGCCGGGGACGGCGGCCCGGAAGCGCACGGTGGTCACCGAGCGGAAGGTGCGGGGGCCCTCGGCCGGTTCGGCCTCGTCCACCGCGGACCTCAGGTCGAGGACCACCTCGTACCCGTCGACGGACAGCAGTTCGGCCCGCTCGCGGGCCTCGTCGCGGGACAGGTTCTCTCCGGGCACGTTGCACTCCTTCGTGCGTGATCACGGTCTTCGCTGGAATCCTCCCACGGGGAATGCGGGCGATCCCGGGCTGGTTGGCGGATAAGAACATGACCCGTGACGCCTTATGTGACTTGAGGAGAGCCATGACCGACACCCAGGTGCGCGAGAAGACGCCGGTCGACTTCTGGTTCGACCCGCTCTGCCCCTGGGCCTGGATGACGTCCCGCTGGATGCTGGAGGTCGAGAAGGTCCGCGACGTGGAAGTCCGCTGGCACGTGATGAGCCTCGCCGTGCTCAACGAGAACAAGCTCGACGAACTGCCCGAGCGCTACCGCGAGCTGCTCGGCCCCAAGGGCTGGGCTCCGGTGCGCGTGGTCGTCGCCGCCCAGCAGAAGTTCGGCGACGAGGTCACCGGCAAGCTGTACACCGCCCTCGGCACCAAGATCCACAACGACGGCCGCGGCGCGACCCGCGAGGTCATCGCCGACGCCCTGGCCGAGGTCGGCCTGCCGGCGGAGCTGCTCGCCTACGCCGACTCCGACGAGTACGACGAGGTCCTGCGCGACTCCCACAACGACGGCATCGAGCGCGTCGGCCAGGAGGTCGGCACCCCGGTGATCTCCGTGCCCGGCGCCGACGGCGAAGAGGTGGCCTTCTTCGGCCCGGTGGTCACGCCCGCCCCGCGCGGCGAGGCCGCGGCCCGCCTGTGGGACGGCACCCTGCTGGTCGCCTCGACCCCCGGCTTCTACGAGATCAAGCGCACCCGGACCCAGGGCCCGTCCTTCGAGTAGTCCGGCCCAGGCCCGTCCGGCCCCGTACGTACGGAAGACCCCCGTGAGTCACGTCCTCACGGGGGTCTTCCGCTGTACACGCCCGCACGCGAAGGCTGAGAAGACGATCACGAGGCGGACGGGTCTGCGGGGGTGCGGATCAGCCCTTGACGGGGATCAGCAGCGGGGTGTTCGCCTTGGCGTCGGCGTAGCGCCTGGCCACGTCCTGCCAGTTGACGACGTTCCACATGGCCTCGATGAAGTCGACCTTCTGGTTCTTGTACTGGAGGTAGAAGGCGTGCTCCCAGGCGTCGAAGACCAGGATCGGCGTGCTCGCGACGCCCACGTTGCCCTGGTGGTCGTAGACCTGCTCGACGACGAGCCGGCCGCTGACGGGCTCGTACGCGAGGACGCCCCAGCCGGAGCCCTGCGTCGCGGAGGACGCGAAGGTCAGCTGCTTCTTGAACTTGGCGAACGAGCCGAAGGACTCGGTGATCGCGTCCGCCAGGTCGCCGACGCCGTCGGCCGCGGTCGGCTCGCCGCCGCCCTCGCCGGTCTTCGGGCTGGCCATGTTGTTCCAGTAGATGCTGTGCAGGATGTGGCCGGAGAGGTGGAACGCGAGGTTCTTCTCCAGGCCGTTGAGGGCGCCCCAGTTCTCCTTGTCGCGCGCCTCCTCCAGCTGCTCCAGCGTGGTGTTGGCGCCCGTGACGTAGGCCGCGTGGTGCTTGTCGTGGTGCAGCTCGATGATCTGCGGGTTGATCACCGGCTCCAGGGCCGCGTAGTCGTACGGAAGCTCAGGAAGCGTGTAGATGGCCATGCGTGTATCCGGTCCCCTCGGCGTGCCAATCGCTTATTGCAATTAATGCGCAACTGCACGCTAGCAGTATCTATTCCGCCTCACACGTAAGGGTCACCTCTGTACGAAGAGAGGCGGACCCCGCGTCGCACACGGGGTCCGCCTCTCGGGAAAGGCCTGTCGGGGCGTCAGCCGCGCGCCGCCCGGCGCTGCATCGCGTAACCGGTCGCCGCCAGGGCCGCCGTCAGCCCGCCGGTGAAGACCACCTGCGTCCGGGTGTCCTCGCCCAGGGCCATCAGCACCAGCACGCCGGCCACGCCCGCCAGCGCCACCCAGGTCAGGTACGGGAAGCCCCACATCTTCACGACCAGCTTCTGCGGGGCCTCGCGCTCCAGGCGCCGGCGCAGCACGAACTGCGAGACGGCGATGAAGCCCCAGACGATGAGGATGACCCCGCCGACCATGTTCAGCAGCCAGGCGAACAGGGTGTCCGGGTACCAGTAGGACAGCAGGACGGTGACGAACCCGAAGCCCGCGGAGGCCAGCACCGCGCGGCGCGGCACCCCGCCGGAGACCTTGCCCAGCGCCTTCGGGCCCTGGCCCCGGGCGACCAGGGAGTAGGCCATGCGCGAGGAGCCGTAGATGTTGGCGTTCATCGCGGACAGCAGGGCGATCAGGATCACCACGTTCATGATCTGGCCGGCGGCCGGGATGCCCAGGTGGTCCAGGGTGGCCGCGTACGGGCCGTGCTCGGTGACGGCCGGGTCGTTCCAGGGCAGCAGGGTGACGATCACCAGCATCGAGCCGACGTAGACGATCGCGATCCGCCACATGGTCGTCTTCACGGCCTTGGCCACGCCCTTGACCGGGTCCTCGGACTCGGCGGCCGCGATGGTCACCGTCTCCAGGCCGCCGTACGCGACGACCGAGGCGAGCAGGCCGACGAGGAGGCCGTCGACGCCGTTGGGCAGGAAGCCGCCGTCGTGCAGCAGATTGCCGGCGCCGGGGGAGGAGGTGCCGGGCAGCAGGCCGAGGACGGCGAGCACGCCCAGGCCCAGGAAGAGCGCGATGGCGCCGATCTTGAGGGCGGCGAACCAGAACTCGAACTCGCCGAAGCGCGCGACCGCGCCCAGGTTGGCGACGGTGAAGACCACCATGAGCACCAGCACCCACATCCACGACGGGGTGCCGGGGAACCAGCCCGCCAGGATGTGCGCCGCGCCGATCGCCTCGATGGCGACGCCCACCACCAGCAGGGTCCAGAACATCCAGCCCGCGGTGAAGCCGGCCCAGGGCCCGACGGCGCGCTCGGCGTGCACCGAGAAGGAACCGGAGGCCGGGTTGGCAGCCGACATCTCGCCGAGCATCCGCATCACGAACATCACGAGCAGCCCGGACGCTGCGTACGCCAGCACGATCGAGGGGCCGGCGGCCGCGATGCCGGCGCCGGAGCCGACGAAGAGGCCGGCGCCGATGACCCCGCCGAGGGCGATCATCGAGAGGTGGCGCTGCTTGAGGCCGTTGCCGAGGGGGGAGGCGGCCTTCGCGGGCGCGGGCGCGGGCGCCCCGGGCTCGGGAGGTGCGGTGGTGGTGCTCTGACTCATGGCGCCAGTCTGCCGATCGTCCGTTTATCGGACGTCGTACGTCCATTATCCGGACACCGCTCTCACCGGACGTGACCGCCCGCCCCGGAAAGCGGAACGGGCCCGGGACCGAAGTCCCGGGCCCGCGCCACGATCGCCGGACGGTCAGGACCGCCGGTCCCGGACCTCCCGGTACCACGCCACCAGCAGCACGACGGCCGCCGCACCCGAGGACCACAGCAGCTGTGGCCGCGCCGAGTCGTCGAACAGCATCAGCACCAGCACCGCCGCCATCCCCGCCAGCGCCGCCCACGTCAGGTACGGGAACGCCCACATCGGCAGCGTCAGCCGCTCCGGCATGTCCCGCTCCAGCCGGGGCCGCAGCCGCAGCTGCGAGACCGCGATCAGCGCCCACACGAACAGCAGCACCGCGCCGACCGCGTTGAGCATGTAGAGGAACACCGTGTCCGGCCACAGCAGGTTCAGCACCACCGACACGAAGCCGAACGCCACCGAGGCGAGCACCGCCCGCGTCGGCACCCCGCTGCCCGACACCTTCAGCAGCGACTTCGGCGCCTCGCCCCGCTCGGCCAGCGAGAACACCATCCGCGAGGAGCCGTACAGGTTGGCGTTCAGCGCCGACAGCAGCGCCACGAACACCACGATGTTCATGATCTGGCCGGCCGCCGGGATCCCGATGGAGTCCAGCACGGCCACGTACGGGCTCTGACCCGGCTCCAGCGAGTCCCACGGCAGCAGGGTCACGATGACCAGCATCGAGCCGACGTAGAAGAAGAGGATCCGCCACACCGCGCTGCGCACCGCGCGCGACACCGACTTGGCCGGGTCGTCCGACTCGGCGGCCGCGATGGTGACGACCTCCAGGCCGCCGAAGGCGAAGACCACGGCGAGCATGCCCGCGATGACCCCGCCGATCCCGGCCGGGAAGAAGCCGCCCCGCCCGGTCAGGTTGGCCATCCCCACCGGCTCGGTGTCGGGGAGCAGGCCGAAGACCGCCAGGGTGCCCAGGATCAGGAACAGCACGATCGCGCCGACCTTGAGGGCGGCGAACCAGAACTCGAACTCGCCGAAGTTCCGGACGGCGGCCAGGTTGCTGAGGGTGAAGACCACCATGAAGATCAGCACCCACAGCCACTGGTCGACCGCGGGCACCCAGCCGTGGGCGATGTTCGCGGCGCCGGTCGCCTCCACGGCGAGCACCACCACCAGCAGGAACCAGTACAGCCAGCCGGCCGAGAAGCCGGCCCAGCGCCCGAGGGCCTTCTCCGCGTACACGGAGAACGAGCCGGAGGCGGGCATCGCGGCGGACATCTCGCCGAGCATCCGCATCACCAGCATGGCGAGCACGCCGGCCAGCAGGTACGAGCAGATGATCGCGGGGCCGGCGATCCCGATGCCGGCGCCGGAGCCGACGAACAGGCCGGCGCCGATCACGCCGCCGAGGCCCAGCATGGTCAGGTGCCGCTGCTTGAGGCTGTGGCTCAGGGGTTCCGGGGGCAGTTCGCTCCCGGTGACGGACAGATCTTCGCGCATGAGCAGATTCGTACTCTCGGTAGGCAAGCGACGCAGGGTATCCGGGGGGTTTGGCGGGAACCTACAGTCTCGCTGGAGTGGACCCCGGGGAGCAAAAAGGATGTGTCGTCGAATGTGGCCCGTGATCGGGATCACTTCAACTCAGGTGTAAGGCAGCATCTTTGTGCGGTCTCCACCAAACCGGACAGTATGGCTTTGTCCCGGTCGGCGGTGGGGGCGGCCGTGCGGCGACGGCTAACGTCGCGGTGTCCCGCCCGATCACCCACCTCCCGGAGCCTTCGATGAGCACCGCTTCCGTCTCCTTCCGGCCCGGCGCCGTCCTCGCCGACCTGCTGCCCGCGAGCCGCGTCAGGGACGCCGTCCTCGTCGTCGGCGGAGCCGCGCTCACCGGCCTGGCCGCGCAGCTCTCCGTACCCGTCCCCGGCTCGCCCGTACCGGTCACCGGCCAGACCTTCGCCGCCCTGCTCGTCGGCACGGCCTTCGGCGCCCGGCGGGGCTTCCTGGCGCTGGCGCTGTACACCCTGGCCGGGATGGCGGGCGTGCCGTGGTTCGCGGACGGCACCTCCGGCGCGGCCGGGGCCTCCTTCGGCTACGTCCTCGGCATGCTGCTGGCCGCCACCCTCGTCGGCGCCCTCGCGCGGCGCGGCGCCGACCGCTCGGCGCTCCGCACCGCGGGCACGATGGTGGTGGGCTCGGCCGTGATCTACGCGGTGGGCGTGCCCTACCTGATGGCCGCCACCGGCATGTCGCTCGGCGCGGCCGTCGCGGCGGGCCTGACCCCGTTCCTGATCGGCGACGCCCTCAAGGCCGCCCTGGCCATGGGCGCGCTCCCGGCCGCCTGGAAGCTGGCCGGCCGGCGCGGCTGACGCCCCCTTCGTACGGGCGCCCCCTCGTACAGCAGCCCCGGACCGCGAGCGTGCGGTCCGGGGCTGCTGTCATGTGCGGGGGCGGGTCAGGAGGCGTCGACCGCGGCGTCGACGGCCACCTCGGCGGCGGCCCCGGCCGCGAGCTCGCCCTTGCGGCGCGACTGGCGCACCACGCCGACCACGATCACGACGGCGGCGACGAGCAGGGAGTACAGCACCGTCTCGCGGTTGCCGTCGTCGTAGAGCATGTAGCCCAGGACGAAGGTGATCATCGCGGCGGTGGCCCAGGTCAGGTACGGGAAGAGCCACATCTTCACCGTCAGCTTCTCCGGGGCCTCGGCGACGAGGATCTTGCGCATGCGCAGCTGGGTCAGGCAGATGACCAGCCAGACGAAGAGCGCGATCGCACCGGAGGAGTTCAGCAGGAAGCTGAAGACGGTGTCCGGGTTGGTGTAGTTGAAGATCACGGCGACGAAGCCGAAGACCGTGGAGCCGAGGATGGCCGCCATCGGCACGCCCCGCTTGTTGACCTTCGCGAAGGACTTGGGCGCGTCACCGCGCTCGCCCAGCGAGAACGCCATGCGGGAGGCGGTGTAGAGGCCCGAGTTCAGGCAGGACAGCACGGCGGTCAGGACGATCACGTTCATGATCTGGCCAGCGGCCGGGATGCCGATGGAGTCGAGGGCCGCGACGTAGGAGCCCTTGTCGACGATCGACTTGTCGTTCCACGGCAGCAGGGTCAGGACGACGAAGATCGAGCCCAGGTAGAAGACGCCGATGCGCCAGATGACCGAGTTGGTGGCCTTGGTGACGGCGCGGCGCGGGTCCTCGGACTCGCCGGCGGCCAGGGTGACGATCTCGCTGCCCATGAAGGAGAAGACGACCATCAGCACACCGGTGAGGACCGAGCCCCAGCCGTTGGGCATGAACCCGCCGGCGTCGGTGAGGTGCGCGAAGCCGGCACCCGGGTTGTCGGAGCCGGGCAGGACGCCGAAGACGGCGAGCATGCCGACGACGACGAAGGCGCCGATGGCGACGACCTTGATGCCCGCGAACCAGAACTCGAACTCGCCGTAGGAGGCGACCGAGCCGAGGTTGGTGGCGGTCAGGACGGCCATCACGATCAGGGACCAGGCCCACTGCGGGACGGCCGGGATCCAGCCTTCGAGGATGACGGCGCCGGCGGTGGCCTCGACGGCCAGGACAACGACCCAGAAGAACCAGTACAGCCAGCCGATGGAGAAGCCGGCCCAGCGGCCCAGCGCGCGGTCGGCGTAGGCGGAGAAGGAGCCGGAGTTCGGGCTCGCGGCGGCCATCTCGCCCAGCATCCGCATCACGAAGACGACCATCGCGCCGACGAGGGCGTACGAGATCAGGATGGCGGGGCCGGCCTTGGCGATGCCGCCGCCGGAGCCGACGAAGAGTCCGGCGCCGATGACACCGCCGATGGCGATCATGGAGAGGTGGCGGTTCTTGAGACCGGCCTTGAGACCGTCGGAGGGCTGGGTGGAACCGGGTTCGCCGGGGCCGCCTGCCTTCTGAAGGGTCGTCGTCGTGCTCATGGACGAATCCTTAGGTTCTCGGGTGGAGAGTTCCGGCATTCAAACCCGATTTCCGGCCAGTACGGAAGACCTTCTTCCGATAGTTACCTGAGGCCCCCAGTGCGGGACCAAGGTCCCGACCCCTCCTGTCTGCGTTCTTTGGGTTTACTTGAGGTTTAGAAGTGATTTATGCGACACCCCTCTGCGGTCGGCGGGGGGCGCGCATGCCACACTCGACCCATGCGCGTGTATCTCGGATCCGACCATGCAGGCTTTGAGCTCAAGAACCACCTCGTGGACTGGCTCAAGAACAACGGCCACGAGCCCGTCGACTGCGGGCCCCACATCTACGACGCCGTCGACGACTACCCGCCGTTCTGCCTCCGCGCCGCGGAGAAGACCGCCGCGGACGCCGACAGCCTGGGCATCGTGATCGGCGGCTCCGGCAACGGCGAGCAGATCGCCGCCAACAAGGTCAAGGGCGTCCGCGCCATCCTCGCCTGGAGCGTGGAGACCGCGAAGCTCGGCCGCGAGCACAACAACGCCAACGTCATCTCCGTCGGCGGCCGCATGCACAGCCAGGAGGACGCCACCAGCTTCGTCGAGGCGTTCCTGGCCACCCCGTACTCCGACGAGGAGCGCCACACGCGCCGCATCGACATGCTCTCCGCGTACGAGACCACCGGCGAGCTGCCCCCGATCCCGGCCCACCACCCGCAGGACCAGTAGTACGCCGTGCCGCCGGACACCCCCCCGTCCGGCGGCACGCCCGTTCGCATCGAGGAGCGCCGCCGTGCCCGAGGGGCATACGATCCACCGCCTCGCCCAGGACCACACCGAGCGCTTCGCCGCCCGCCCGGTACGGGTGAGCAGCCCCCAGGGCCGCTTCGCCGAGAGCGCGGCACTGCTCGACGGACGCGAGCTGGAGAGCGCCGAGGCGCACGGCAAGCACCTCTTCCTGGAGCTGGGCGACGCCTGGATCCACATCCACCTCGGCCTCTTCGGCAAGCTCGGCTTCGGCCCCGCCCCCGCCCCGCCGGCCACCGACACGGTCCGGCTGCGCCTGCTGAACGAGGACCACTACGCCGACCTGCGCGGCCCCACCGCCTGCGCGCTGATCGGCGAGGGCGAGAAGAAGGCGATACACGACCGCCTGGGCCCCGACCCGCTGCGCCCCGCCGACGACCCCGGCCGCGCCTGGACCCGGATCTCCCGCAGCCGCACCACGGTCGCCGCCCTGCTGATGGACCAGAAGGTCGTCGCGGGCGTAGGCAACGTCTACCGCGCCGAGGTCCTCTTCCGGCACGGCATCGACCCCTACCGGCTCGGCCGGGACCTCACCCGCGCCGAATGGGACGCGATGTGGGCCGACCTGGTGGCGCTGATGCGCGAGGGCGTCCGGAAGAACCGCATCGACACGGTCCGCGACGAGCACCTCCCCGAGGCGATGGGGCGCCCGCCGAGGGTGGACGACCACGGCGGCGAGGTGTACGTCTACCGGAGGGCGAACATGCCCTGCCACATCTGCGGGGGCGAGATCCGCACCGCCGACCTCGCCGCCCGCAACCTCTTCTGGTGCCCCACCTGCCAACAGCGCTAGCCGCGCGGCGCACCGGTAACGGGCTGAATGTGCGCAGCACATCTCAGCCCCGCCGGCGATTGAGGCGCGGGGGTCTGGGGGCGGAGCCCCCAGGGGGTCCGGGGCGCAGCCCCGGGGAACGGGCGAAGGGCGGGTAGGGGACCTCGCCCCGCGTCCGCCCCCGCGCGGCAGAGGCTAGAAGTTGTGCGGGAGCCAAGGGGCGACGTCGGCGGCGAAGGCCCGCGAGGCCTCCCGCAGCGCCCCCACCCGGAGCTCGCGCACCCGCCCGGCCGCCGCCAGCGAGGTCAGCGTGACCCCGCCCAGGTACGCCGCCCCCAGCTCCCGCACCGACAGCGCCAGGTCCGCCGCGTCCGACGAGGGCGCACACCTCACCGCCCCGTCGCGCCCGGCGGTCAGCCGCCACCGCCCCGCGTTCCACGGACAGAACGCGTCCTCGACCTCCAGCACCACGTCCACCGCGGCCCCGTACCCCCGCGCCTCCAGCGCCGCCGGCAGGTCCACCAGCCGCAGGTGCAGCGCGTCCCGCTGCTGGATCCCGCACCGCCGGACGTCGCTGACCAGGTGCAGCAGCGCGTCGTCGACCGGCCGCCTGTACGCCCGTACGTGCCAGGTCAGGTCGATCCCGAAGAGGTAGCGCCACAGCGCCGCGTAGGCCGCCGGATCCGGCGCGTGCACCTCGCTGACCTCGACCTTGCCGTCCGAGCCGGACAGCTCCCAGTCGGGCTTGACCCGGTAGCGCGCGTACCCGGCCACCCCGCCGTCCGCGTCCTCGGCCACCACGCACTTCAGCGGCGAGGCCCCGCCCCGGAGCTCCGGCACGTCCAGCACCCCGTCCCGCTCCCAGCCCGGTTGCCGCGCCAGCATGCCCGGCCGGGCCGCGACCAGACCCGCGTACACCCGCTCGCAGTCCGCGAGGGACTCGTCCGGGTCCACGAGCCGCAGCCGCACCGCGTCCGTCCCCGGCGGCACGGACAGGCGTACCCGGGTGGTGTCGATGTCGACGGCCAGGGAGTACGCGGCCGTGCCGTAGCCGAAGCGGCCGTAGATCTCCGGCTCCGATGCCGTCAACACGGCGATCGGCTCCTCACTCGTACGGATGTCGTCCAATTGGCGCCGCATCAGCGACGTCAGCACCCCGCGCCTGCGGTGCGTCGGCGCGACACCCACCAGGGTCACGCCCGACACCGGAACCAGGGCCCCGCCCGGCACCGAGAGGCGGAAACCGAAGGCCGAGGCCGAGCCGACGCAGTCCTCGCCGTCCCAGACACCGAGGGAGCGCTCCGGTTCCGTCAGCGAGCGCAGGTGCTCCCGGCTCGGTGCGGGTTCCCTCACACCACCGAAGGCCAGCTCCAGATGATCGAACCAGACATCCCACTCATTCCGCTGCAAAACCCGCATCTCAAGAGCCATGCGGTCATCCTCACGCGGCCCGTCCGCCGCAGTCGAAGGGTTTTCGCCCCGCGAAGCGCCATTGGTCCGGGGGTCCCCCTGCGCACTCACAGCCGGGATGGATATGGTCCCGAAGCAATGGCCGGAGCACGCGTGGAGACGTTCATGGCCCGGATGCGCATGCTTTCGCACCGGGCACGCACAGCCCTGCGCAAATCCGCCGTCGACTACTTCCGCGGCGACGCCTCCGACTGGCTGGCCTTCGCCGGCCTCCTGCTGACCGTCCCCGCCATAGCCTGCGGCACCCTCCTGATGCCCGTCTGGTTCTCCCCGTCGGCCCTGGTCCTGCCCATCGTCGCCGGCGGCCTCCTGCTGCGCCCCGCCAGCCTCCTCGGGCTGTACGCCGCCGCCGCGGCCGCCCTGATCGTCGAGGCCCTCGTCCTCGGCCCCTATACCCAGGGCCCCGCCCGGGTCACCCCCGGCACCGTGCTCGTCGTCGCCGCGTGCGGGTTCTTCGGGCTGGTCATCGCCCAGTTCCGCAGCCGCGTCGGCGTGCCCTGGAGACGCGGCGGCACCATGCTCTTCGACCTGCGCGAACGCATCCGCGTCCAGAGCAAGCTGCCCGCCCTGCCCCGCGGCTGGCACCGTGAGATGGCCCTGCGCCCGGCCGGCGGCCAGTCCTTCTCCGGCGACTTCGTCGTCGCCGCCCGCACCAACGGCGGCCGCACCCTCGAAGTCGTCCTCACCGACGTCTCCGGCAAGGGCATGGAAGCCGGCTCCCGCGCCCTCCTCCTCTCCGGCGCCTTCGGCGGCCTCCTCGGTGCCCTCCCGCCCCAGGACTTCCTCCCCGCCGCCAACGGCTACCTCCTGCGCCAGGACTGGGACGAGGGCTTCGCCACCTCCATCCACCTCGTCCTCGACCTGGAGACCGGCGACTACGAACTGCTGTCCGCCGGACACCTCCCCGCCCTCCAGCTCTCGGCCGGCACCGGCCGCTGGCGCGAAGTCACCGGCGAGGGCCCACTGCTCGGCGTCTACGACGGCGCCGACTTCGAACCCGCCCGCGGCAACCTGCGGCGCGGCGACGTCCTCATGCTCTTCACCGACGGCCTCGTCGAGACCGCCGACCGCGAGATCAGCGAAGGCATCGACCGCCTGACCGGCGAAGCCGACCGCTACGTCGCCGCCGGCTGGGACGGCGCCGCCTGGCACCTCATCGAGAAGGTCGCCAAGGACGTCAACGACGACCGCGCGCTGCTCCTCATCCGCCGCTCACCCTGACGGCCCCGGGGTGGGGATTACCCCACCAGCCGTCCGCCGGGCCGCTCCATGGCCCCCGCGCCACGCCCCTCCGTAGCGTCGGGGACACCAGCGCACACCGGTACGGAAGGCGGCAGACCATGGGGCTCAGGCGGACCAGGCGACACGACGCGCGGACCGGACCCGCCGTGGAGCTGAACGGCGTACGACGCGTCTACGGACGCGGCGCCGCCGCCGTGCACGCCCTGCGCGGCATCGACCTCACCCTGCCGCGCGGCAGCTTCACCGCCGTGATGGGCCCCTCCGGCTCCGGCAAGTCCACCTTCCTCCAGTGCGCCGCCGGACTCGACGCCCCCACCGAGGGCTCCGTCCGGCTCGGCGGCACCGAGATCGCCACCATGGACGAGAACGAGCTCACCGAGCTGCGGCGCAGCCGCCTCGGCTTCGTCTTCCAGGCCTTCAACCTGCTGCCCTCGCTCACCGTCGAGCAGAACGTCATGCTCCCGCTGAGCCTCGGCGGCGGCCGCCAGGACCGGGCCCGGGCCGCCGAGCTGCTCGCCCGCGTCGGCCTGGACGGCAAGGGCCGGCGCCGCCCCGCCGAACTGTCCGGCGGACAGCAGCAGCGGGTCGCCATCGCCCGGGCCCTGGTCACCCGGCCCGACGTGGTCTTCGCCGACGAGCCGACCGGCGCCCTCGACACCACCACCGCCGCCGAGGTGCTCGGCCTGCTCCGCGACGCCGTCGACTCCCTCGGCGCCACCGTCGTCATGGTCACCCACGACCCGGCCGCCGCCGCCCACGCCGACGAGGTGCTCTTCCTCGCCGACGGCCTCATCGCGGACCGCGTCCCCCGCACCACCGCCGCTCCCTTCTGACGCGCCGCTCGCGCGGCTCGGCCCCAGGGGGCCTCCCCGGCTTCGCGCCGCTGCGCCGGACTCCGTCCGTCGGGGCCGGGTTCCGTGGCCGGGGCCGGCGGGCCGGGTGCGGGTGGGCGGGCCGCTGCGCGGGCTGGGTCCCCTACCCGCCCTTCGCCCGTTCCCAGGGGCGCCGCCCCTGACCCCGCGCCTCAAACGCCGGCGGGGCTGAAGAACCGGGGCTCCGCCCCGGTGCGCTCAATCGCCGGCGGGGCTGGAGAATCCAGCCCCGCCGGCGATTGAGGCGCGGGGGTCTGGGGGCGGAGCCTCCAGGGGGCCGGGCCGCAGCCCCGGGTCTTTCAGCCGCGCCGGCGTCTGAGGCGAGAACGGGTGAAGGGCGGGTAGGGGAACCAGCCCCGCGCAGCGGCCCACCCCGCCGGGCCACGGCAACGGCAACGCCCCTCACGGCAAAGGCCACTCGGCGCGGATTGGCCCGTCCCCGAACCCCCGGCGGGGGCTAGCGTCCGGGGAATGGACCGCACCCTCGCCGCCGACCTGGCCCGCCTCCCCGAGCTCCTCGACGCCACCCGCCGCGCCGCCGCCGAGGCCCTCGCGACCCTGGACGAACGCCCCGTCGTACCCCCGCAGGACGCCCCGCCGCCCGGACCCGCGCCGCTCCCCGCGCAGGGCACCGGCACGGAAGCGGCCCTCGCCGAGTTCCGGGCCCGCTGGGAGCCCCGCCTCTCCGCCTCCGCGGGCCCCCGCTACCTCGGCTTCGTCACCGGCGGCGCCACCCCCGCCGCCCTCGCCGGGGACTGGCTGACCGCCGTGCACGACCAGAACTCCAACTCCGCCATGGACGGCGCGGGCCAGCACCTCGAACGCGAGACGACCGGCTGGCTCCGCGAGCTCTTCGGCCTCTCCGACGCCCACACCGGCACCTTCGTCAGCGGCGCCACCATGTCCAACACCGCCGGCCTCGCCATCGCCCGCGAGTGGCTCGGCGAACGCCTCGGCGTCTCCCCGGCCCAGGACGGCGTCGCCGCCCTCGGCCCCGTCCGCGTGCTCTCCGGAGCCCCGCACTCCTCCATCGCCAAGGCCCTGTCCGTCCTCGGCCTCGGCCGCTCCGCCCTCGTACCGGTGCCCACCCTCCCCGGCCGGGAGGCCGTCGACCCCGCCGCCCTGGACCGCGCCCTCGCCGACGCACCCGGCCCGGCGGTCGTCGTCGCCAACGCCGGCACCGTCAACACCGTCGACTTCGACGACCTGCGGGCCGTCGCCGCCCTCAGGGAACGCCACGACTTCTGGCTCCACACCGACGCCGCCTTCGGCGCCTTCGCCGCGCTCAGCCCCGAGCACGCCCACCTCGTCGCGGGACTCGACGCCTGCGACTCCGTCTGCGTCGACCTGCACAAGTGGCTCAACGTCCCCTACGACAGCGCCGTCCAGTTCACCCGCCGCCGCGACCTCCAGTCCCGGGTCTTCGCCAACGCCGCCGCCTACCTCGGCCCCCTCGGCCCCGACCCCGACCTCGTCCACCTCACCCCCGAGAACTCCCACCGGCTCCGCGCCCTCGCCGCCTGGTTCACCCTGCGCGCCTACGGCCGCGAGGGCCACCGCGAGATCGTCGAACGGGACGTCGCCTGCGCCCGCGACCTCGGCGCACGCCTCGACCGCGACCCGGCCTTCCGGCTGCTGGCCCCGGTCCGCCTCAACGTCGTCTGCTTCACCCTCGCCGCAGCCCCCACCCCCGAGCGGCTGACCGCCCTGCGCGAGGCCGTCGCCGCCGACGTCTTCGTCACCCCCACCGTCCTCGGGGGAACCGCCGGCCTGCGCGCCGCGTTCTCCAACTGGCGCACCACACCCGCGGACGTGGACCGGGCCGCCCGGGCCCTGCGCGCGGCAGCGAAGGAGATCGCATGACGGACCGCTCCCTGACCCTCGCCGAGGTGGAGGCCCTCGCCCGCTCCGCGCACGAGGGCCAGACCGACAAGGCCGGACGGCCCTACGCCGAGCACCTGGCGGCCGTGGCCGAGGGCGTCCGCCTGCGCGGCGGCAGCCCCGCCCAGCAGGCCGCCGCCTGGCTCCACGACGCCGTGGAGGACGACGCGCTCAGCCCGGAACAGCTCGCGGCCGCCGCCCTCCCGCAGGAGGTCAAGGACATGGTGCTGGCCCTCACCAAACGTCCCGGCGAACCGGTCGGGGAGTACGCCGCCCGCATCCTCGCCACCCCCGGCGCCGTCCTGGTGAAGGAGGCCGACCTCGCGCACAACGCGGACCCCGTACGCCTGTCCGTACTGGACGCACCCACCCGCGACCGGCTGACCGCCAAGTACGCACACGTCCGCTCCCTCCTCGGCATCACCGTCCCCTGACGCCCGAAATGTGCCGGGTGGGCGGCCGTTTGGCGGGAAAGCCGCGATGGCGATTCGTCACGGTGCGGATAGCCGGGCCCGGTTGGTGGGAGGATGGTGCATGTGGGGCGCGCAACGCCGCGCGCGCCGGGCCGGCCAGGGGACGACCGAAGGTGTGATCAGTAGTGGCCATTTCGCTGTCAGTGGTGGTTCTGTTGGCGGTCATCCTGGTGATCCTGATCCGCGGCAACCACATCAAGGCGGGCCCCGCGATCATCGCGGTCCTCTTCGGGTTCTTCCTCGCGTCCAGCTCCATCGCCCCGGACGTCAACCGCTTCCTGAACTCCCTCGCGGACACCATCGCGGGCATCAAGCTCTGAGCGGACGCCGCGGGAACGACGGCGGGAAGACCGCGGAAACGACGAGGGGCCAGGTCCTGGAGAAGATCTCCGGCCTGGCCCCGAGCCATGAAGAGCGGGTGACGGGAATCGAACCCGCGTAGCTAGTTTGGAAGACTAGGGCTCTACCATTGAGCTACACCCGCAACACGCGCGCCGCAGGTCCGTGGACCGCGGCACGACAGCATCCTAGCGGGTCGCGCGGGGGGAGTGCACACCGCTTTTCCCGCCGTGTCCGGGCCCGCCCCCGTACGCGCGTGCGCCCGCCGGGGAAACCGGGGGCGTCGGAGGGTCTCCGGGCATGTACCCTACGTGTCGCACCGACGGGGTGTGGCGCAGCTTGGTAGCGCGTCCGCTTTGGGAGCGGAAGGTCGTCGGTTCGAATCCGGCCACCCCGACCACTCAGTACCGCCCGCGCCATCGATCGTCCGCCAAGATCGCGTTGTGGGCTGATTGCCGCTTGCGGTTACTATGCAAGCTGCGTGCCCGTGTGTCTGATGTACCGGGCCGAATCCGTCGAGGCCGCTGAATCGCAGCGTTCCGGCAGAACCCCCAGCAGTCAGCCACAAGGAGACCGAACCGTGAAGAGCGCCGTGGAGACCCTGAACCCGACTCGGGTTCGGCTCACTGTCGAGGTGCCCTTCGAGGAGCTCAAGGACAGCCTCGACGCGGCGTACAAGAAGATCAACCAGCAGGTCACGGTGAAGGGCTTCCGCAAGGGCAAGATCCCTGCGCGCGTCATCGACCAGCGCTTCGGCCGCGGTGCGGTGCTGGAGGAGGCCGTCAACGACGCCCTCCCGAAGTTCTACACCGAGGCCGTCAACGAGGCGGACCTGAACCCGCTGGGCCAGCCCGAGGTCGACATCACCGAGCTGAAGGACGGCGAGCTGCTGACCTTCACCGCCGAGGTGGACGTCCGCCCCGAGATCGAGATCCCGGACTACTCCGGCATCGAGGTCGAGGTCGACGCGGTCGAGGTCTCGGACGAGGACGTCGAGAAGTCGGTCGAGCAGCTGCGCGGCCGCTTCGCGTCCACCAAGGACGTCGAGCGCGCCGCCGCCGAGGGTGACGTCGTCACCATCGACCTGGAGGCCAAGGTCGACGGCGAGGTCCTCGCGGACGGCGTCGCCACCGACGTCTCCTACACCATCGGTTCCGGCGAGCTCCTCGACGGCATCGACGAGGCCGTCACGGGCCTCGAGGCCGGCGGCGAGGCCACCTTCACCTCGCAGCTGAAGGGCGGCTCCGCCGAGGGCCAGGACGCCGAGGTCACCGTCAAGGTCACCAAGGTCTCCGCCCGCGAGCTGCCGGAGCTGGACGACGAGTTCGCCCAGATGGCGAGCGAGTTCGACACGCTCGACGAGCTGAAGGCCGACAGCCGCAAGCGCCTCGAGAACATGAAGCAGTACGACCAGGCCACGCAGGCCCAGGAGCGCGTCCTGGAGAAGCTGCTGGAGCTCGTCGAGGTCCCGATCCCCGAGAAGCTCCTCGCGGACGAGGTCCAGACCCGCAAGCACAACCTGGAGCACCACCAGCTCGGCCAGATGGGCCTGAACCTCGAGAAGTTCCTCGAGATCCAGGGCAAGACGGTCGAGGAGTTCGACGCCGAGACCTCCGAGCAGGCCGTCAAGGGCATCAAGACCCAGTTCGTCCTCGACGCGCTGGTCAACAAGGAGAAGCTGGGCGTCAACCAGGAGGAGCTCACCGAGCACCTCATGCGCCGCGCGCAGTCCTCCGGCATGTCCCCCGACCAGTTCGCCCAGGCCGTCGTCGAGGGTGGCCAGGTCCCGATGCTGGTCGGCGAGGTCGCCCGCGGCAAGGCCCTCGCGGTCGTCGTCGAGGCCGCCAAGGTCGTCGACACCAACGGTGAGGTCGTCGACCTCTCCGACGACGAGGACGAGACCGAGACGGCCGCCGAGGCCGTCGAGGGTGACGCCGAGGCCAAGTAACACCTCCGGGAGGCGCCTTTGCGGAGCCCCCTGAGCAGTGCCCCGAAGGGCCCGGACGCAGCCGCGTCCGGGCCCTTGCGCGTGCCCTCGCGGGGCGCTCGGGACCTTGCGCTCCGAGCGAACAGTTCGGGAAGCGGGATGGCGTTGTCCTACCTGCGCGTTAGGGTCCATGAATACGAGGGCACGGGAGTACCCGAAGCCGGCGGGCATCGACCCCCGGTAGGTCCGCGCCCCAGAACGAGACGCTGAGACGGCATGTGGCCGTCGGAGACGAGCAGGTGGATACGTGACGAATCTGAAGCCTTACGCCGCGGGTGAGCCGTCCATCGGTGGCGGCCTCGGCGACCATGTCTACAACCGGCTGCTCGGCGAACGCATCATCTTCCTCGGCCAGCAGGTTGACGACGACATCGCGAACAAGATCACGGCGCAGCTCCTCCTCCTGGCCGCGGAGCCGGAGAAGGACATCTACCTGTACATCAACAGCCCCGGTGGCTCCGTGACGGCGGGCATGGCGGTCTACGACACCATGCAGTACATCCCGAACGACGTCGTCACCATCGGCATGGGCATGGCCGCCTCCATGGGCCAGTTCCTGCTCACCGGCGGTACGCCGGGCAAGCGCTTCGCGCTCCCCAACACCGACATCCTGATGCACCAGGGCTCCGCCGGCATCGGCGGCACCGCCTCGGACATCAAGATCCAGGCCCAGTACCTGCTGCGCACCAAGCAGCGCATGGCCGAGATCACCGCGCACCACTCGGGCCAGACCGTGGAGGCGATCATCCGCGACGGCGACCGCGACCGCTGGTTCACGGCGGAGGAGGCCAAGGACTACGGCCTCATCGACGAGATCATCTCCGCCGCGTCCCTGGTCCCGGGCGGCGGCGGCACCGGGGCCTGACCCCGGCCCGGCGCACGGGGTCCCGTACGAGGACCCTGCGCCCCGCCCGCCCGTGCCAGGCACCCACAGCCCGCAGAACGCCACCAGGACGGTGAACACCCAGATGCAGAACAACTTCTCCGCGAGCGGCCTCTACTCCGGCCCTCAGGTCGACAACCGGTACGTCATCCCGCGCTTCGTCGAGCGCACCTCGCAGGGCGTGCGCGAGTACGACCCGTACGCGAAGCTCTTCGAGGAGCGCGTGATCTTCCTCGGCGTGCAGATCGACGACGCCTCGGCCAACGACGTCATGGCGCAGCTGCTGTGCCTGGAGTCGATGGACCCGGACCGCGACATCTCGATCTACATCAACAGCCCGGGCGGCTCCTTCACCGCCCTCACGGCCATCTACGACACGATGCAGTTCGTGAAGCCGGACATCCAGACGGTCTGCATGGGCCAGGCGGCCTCCGCCGCCGCGGTCCTGCTCGCCGCCGGCACCCCCGGCAAGCGCATGGCCCTCCCGAACGCCCGCGTGCTGATCCACCAGCCGTCCGGCGGCACCGGCCGCGAGCAGCTCTCCGACCTGGAGATCGCGGCCAACGAGATCCTGCGCATGCGCGACCAGCTGGAGACCATGCTGGCCAAGCACTCGTCGACGCCGATCGAGAAGATCCGCGACGACATCGAGCGCGACAAGATCCTCACGGCCGAGGACGCGCTGGCGTACGGGCTGATCGACCAGATCGTCTCGACCCGGAAGATGAACGCGGTCTGATCCTTGCCGCCACTCGGCGCGGCCGCACCGCGGAATCCCGCGATGTGAACCGCGTCAAGGGGGCCCCGAACGGGGCCCCCGGCAAGGTACCGTCGGATATGAGGCACCAGGAGCGCTGAACCAAAGCGTCTCCCAGGCGAAGGGGAAGCACCTCGTGGCACGCATCGGTGACGGCGGCGACCTGCTCAAGTGCTCGTTCTGCGGAAAGAGCCAGAAGCAGGTGAAGAAGCTCATCGCAGGACCCGGTGTGTACATCTGCGACGAGTGCATCGACCTCTGCAACGAGATCATCGAAGAGGAACTCGCGGAGACCTCCGAGGTCCGGTGGGAGGAACTCCCCAAGCCCCGTGAGATCTACGAGTTCCTGGAGAGCTACGTCGTCGGCCAGGAGCCGGCGAAGAAGGCGCTCTCGGTAGCGGTCTACAACCACTACAAGCGCGTGCAGGCCGGCGAGAACGGCGGCGCGCAGGGCCGTGACGACGCGATCGAGCTCGCGAAGTCCAACATCCTCCTGCTGGGCCCCACGGGCTCGGGCAAGACCCTGCTGGCCCAGACCCTGGCCCGCATGCTCAACGTCCCGTTCGCCATCGCCGACGCGACGGCGCTGACGGAGGCGGGGTACGTCGGCGAGGACGTCGAGAACATCCTGCTCAAGCTGATCCAGGCGGCCGACTACGACGTCAAGAAGGCCGAGACCGGGATCATCTACATCGACGAGATCGACAAGGTCGCCCGCAAGAGCGAGAACCCGTCGATCACGCGCGACGTTTCCGGCGAAGGCGTCCAGCAGGCCCTCCTGAAGATCCTGGAGGGCACGACGGCCTCCGTCCCCCCGCAGGGCGGCCGCAAGCACCCGCACCAGGAGTTCATCCAGATCGACACGACGAACGTGCTCTTCATCGTGGGCGGCGCCTTCGCCGGCCTGGAGAAGATCATCGAGTCGCGTGCGGGCGCCAAGGGCATCGGCTTCGGGGCGACGATCCGCTCGAAGCGGGAGATCGAGGCGAGCGACCAGTTCCAGGAGGTCATGCCGGAGGACCTGGTGAAGTTCGGGATGATCCCGGAGTTCATCGGCCGCCTGCCCGTCATCACCTCGGTCCACAACCTGGACCGGGAGGCGCTCCTGCAGATCCTGGTCGAGCCGCGCAACGCCCTGGTGAAGCAGTACCAGCGCCTGTTCGAACTCGACGGCGTCGAGCTGGACTTCGAGCGCGAGGCCCTCGAGGCCATCGCGGACCAGGCGATCCTCCGCCAGACGGGCGCGCGCGGCCTGCGCGCCATCATGGAAGAGGTCCTGATGTCGGTGATGTACGAGGTCCCGTCCCGCAAGGACGTGGCCCGCGTGGTCATCACGGCCGACGTGGTCCGCTCCAACGTCAACCCGACGCTGGTCCCCCGCATCGTCCCGAAGGACCAGGGCCCGCACGAGAAGTCGGCGTAACCGCACGGCACATACGAGAAGGGGCGCTCCCCACCGGGAGCGCCCCTTCCGCGTACGTGCCGTGCGGTTACTTCTTGACGCGGGCGGTCTTGTAGAGCTTCGCGGCGAGCTCCGCGTCCTGCTCCAGGGTGTAGCCCGGCTTGCCGGCGAGGATGGAGACGGCGTCGCTGGCGCTCACGACGCTCAGGGTGCTGTAGTCACCCCAGATGCAGACGGGGAGCGTGAATTCCTTGGGCCCCTTGGCCGTCGCCGGGTCCTTCGAAGTGAGCTTGAGGTCCTGGCACTTGAGTATGGCGCCCTCGAAGCCGTCCGGGGTGATCTCCTTGGGGCTGCCGATGAGTTCGGCCGTCGACTTGTCGTTGCTCTCGGTCGTCTTCGCCTTGAAGAGCGCGAAGTATCCGTCCACCGCCTTCTCCGGGTCGGCGATCTCGCCGTAGAGGCCGCTGAAGGTGAGCCCCTTCTGCGTCAGCGGGTTCTTCGGGTCGCCGGAAAGGTAGCTCATTCCCACCTGGGTGGGGTTCTTGATGCCCGCGGCCTGCGCTTCCTGCTTGTCCTTGTCCGTCATGGGCTTCTCGGTGTACTTCGGGTTCTTCTGGAACTCGCCCACCGACTCAGGTGCGACCAGCTTGTAGCCCTTCGTCGCGTCGGAGACCGAGCCGCCGGAGCCCAGGAACCACCAGGCGCCGCCCGCGATGACGGCGACGGCCACGACCGCCGCGATGACCGGGCCGGCCTTCGACTTCTTCGGCGGGGCCGGTGCCGGGGGGACGTACGCGGGCTGCGGCTGCTGCGGGGTCTGGTAGCCGTACGCGGGCTGCGGGGCCGGCGGGGGCGGGGGAGGCGTCTGGTAGCCGCCCTGCTGGGGGTAGGCCGGGGGCGGCGGCGGGGCCTGCTGGGGGTAGGACGGGGCGGGGGGCTGCTGGGGGTAGCCGTAGCCCGGCTGCTGGGGCTGCTGGCCGTACGGGTTCGGCTGCTGTCCGTAGGGACCCGGCTGCTGCGGCTGCTGGCCGTATGGCCCCGGCTGGTTGTAACTCATCCCGCGTCCCCCTGTGAGGTGTGCTTATCCGTTTCACACATCCTGGCGGAAGGCCGGGGCGGCAGGGGCGCCGGGCCCCCGGATTACCGGTTTCAATACCGGACCGTTACGCCTCTAAACTGTGCCCGTGACCGAGAACACGCAGACACCCAGTGCCCCCAACTCCGAACTGCCGACCCAGTACGCGCCGGCCGAGGTAGAGGGGAAGCTCTACGAGCGCTGGGTAGAGCGTGGCTACTTCACGGCCGACGCCGCGAGTGAGAAGCCCGCGTACACCATCGTCATCCCGCCGCCGAACGTCACCGGCTCGCTCCACCTGGGCCACGCCTTCCAGCACACCCTCATGGACGCCCTGACCCGCCGCAAGCGCATGCAGGGCTTCGAGTCGCTGTGGCTGCCCGGCATGGACCACGCCGGCATCGCCACCCAGAACAAGGTCGAGCAGCAGCTCGCCGAGGAGGGCAAGTCCCGCCACGACCTGGGCCGCGAGGAGTTCGTCGAGCGCGTCTGGCAGTGGAAGGAAGAGTACGGCGGCAAGATCCTCGGCCAGATGCGCCGCCTCGGCGACGGCGTCGACTGGTCGCGCGAGCGCTTCACCATGGACGAGGGCCTGTCCAAGGCCGTCCAGACCATCTTCAAGAAGCTCTACGACGACGAGCTGATCTACCGCGCCGAGCGCATCATCAACTGGTGCCCCCGCTGTCTGACGGCCATCTCCGACATCGAGGTGGAGTACCAGGAGGACGCCGGCGAGCTCGTCTCCATCCGGTACGGCGAGGGCGAGGACAGCCTCGTCGTCGCCACCACCCGCGCCGAGACGATGCTCGGTGACACGGCCATCGCCGTCCACCCCGACGACGAGCGCTACAAGCACCTCGTCGGCCGGCTCGTCAAGCTGCCGCTCACCGACCGTTCGATCCCGGTCGTCGCGGACGCGCACGTCGACCCGGAGTTCGGCACCGGCTGCGTCAAGGTGACGCCGGCGCACGACCCGAACGACTTCGCCATCGGGCAGCGCCACAACCTGCCCAACATGACGATCATGGACGAGCACGGCGTCATCACCGTCCACGGGCCCTTCCTCGGCCTGGACCGCTTCGAGGCCCGTTCCGCGGTCGTCGGCGCGCTGCGCGAGCAGGGCCGGATCGTCGCCGAGAAGCGCCCCTACCTGCACTCCGTCGGGCACTGCTCGCGCTGCAGCACCACCGTCGAGCCCCGCCTGTCCCTCCAGTGGTGGGTCAAGGTCGAGACGCTGGCCAAGGCCGCCGGTGACGCGGTCCGCGACGGCCGGGTCGCGATCCACCCCGTCGAGATGGAGAAGCGCTACTTCGACTGGGTCGACAACCTCAACGACTGGTGCATCTCGCGCCAGCTGTGGTGGGGCCACCGCATCCCGGTCTGGTACGGCCCGGACGGCGAGGTCGTCTGCGTCGGCCCCGACGAGGAGGCGCCCTCGGGCGAGGGCTGGACCCAGGACACCGACGTCCTGGACACCTGGTTCTCCTCCGGCCTGTGGCCGTTCTCCACGCTGGGCTGGCCGGAGAAGACCCCGGACCTGGCGAAGTTCTACTCCACCGACGTCCTGGTCACCGGCCACGACATCATCTTCTTCTGGGTCGCCCGGATGATGATGTTCGGCCTGTACGCCATGGACGGCGAGGTCCCCTTCAAGACGATCGCGCTGACCGGTCTGGTCCGCGACGAGCGCGGCAAGAAGATGTCGAAGTCCTTCGGCAACGTCGTCGACCCGCTCGACTGGATGGACAAGTACGGCTCCGACGCCGTCCGCTTCACCCTGGCCAAGGGCGCCAACCCCGGCACCGACGTGCCGATCGGCGAGGACTGGGTCCAGGCGTCCAGCAAGTTCGCCAACAAGATCTGGAACGCCACGCGCTTCGCGCTGATGAACGGCGCCACGATCGAGGGCGAGCTGCCGCCGGCCGAGCAGCTGTCGGCCACCGACCGCTGGATCCTCTCCCGCCTGAACAAGACGGTCGCGCAGGTCGACGGCTACTACGAGGACTTCCAGTTCTCCAAGCTCAGCGAGGCGCTCTACCACTTCGCGTGGGACGAGGTCTTCGACTGGTACGTCGAGCTGTCGAAGACGACCTTCTTCGCGGGCGGCGAGCAGGCGACGGTCTCCAGCCGGGTCCTCGGCGAGGTCATCGACGTCATGCTGCGTCTGCTGCACCCGGTGGTCCCGTTCGTCACCGAGACCCTGTGGACCACGCTGACCGGCGGCGAGTCCCTCGTCATCGCCGACTGGCCGAAGGACAGTGGCTTCCGCGACGAGGCCGCCGAGGCCGAGATCGAGAGCGTCCAGAACCTGGTCCGCGAGGTCCGCCGCTTCCGCAAGGAGCAGGGCCTCGACGACAAGCAGAAGGTCCCGGCCCGCCTCGACCTGTCCGGTACGGTGCTCGCCGCGCACGAGGCGGCCATCCGCCAGGTGCTGCGCCTCCAGCCGGAGGGCGACGCCTTCAGCGCCTCGGCGACCCTCCCGGTCGCCGGTGCCACGGTGGCCCTCGACCTGTCGGGCACCATCGACGTCGAGGCGGAGCGCAAGCGCCTGACGAAGGACCTGGGCGCCGCCGAGAAGGAGAAGCAGCAGGCCGAGGCGAAGCTGGCGAACGAGGCGTTCATCGCCAAGGCGCCCGACAACGTCGTGGACAAGATCAAGGGCCGTCTGGCCAAGGCCGAGGCGGACATCGCCCGGATCCAGGCTCAGCTGGCCGGCCTGCCCGCCGCGTAGCCGCGTAGCCGGACCGTCGTACGAGGGCCCCCGCACCGTTCCCGGACGGTGCGGGGGCCCTCGCGCGTGCTCGGAGGAGGCCGGCGCCGAAGCGGAGTGCCGCATATCACTTGATATGCCCCACCCGCCGATCCGATCCCGGGCGCGGACCACGGATGATGGGGAGATGCACGTCAAGCCCGCCGCGTCGGCGTTCCTCCGGCTCGTGGCCCCCGGCCGCCGGCCGGCCGAGGGCCCGGGCGCCTCCCCGCGGGCGCAGGACGTCCTCGCGGCGCTGAGCTGCCTGGCCCTGATGGCGCTCGACCTGCCGGGCCTGGCCGCCGCCGACAACTCCCTCAACGGCGCCGGGGCCGCCGTCGTGCTCACCGTCGGCTGCTCGACGCTGCTGCTGCGCCGCCGGATGCCGTGGGCGGCGTACCTCACGGCCCTGGTGTTCATCGGCTGGCTGCACGAGCTGACCCTGATCCAGTTCGCCCTGTACTCCGTCGGCCGCTACCGGGGGCGGCGCGCCGCGGTGTCGGCCACCGTCGGGTACCTGGTCTTCGCGGTGGCGGTGTTCTGCGTGCCGGGCTGGCCCGAGCCGAAGGCCGCGACGCTCAGCGCCTTCCTCGGCCTTGTGGTGCCCATCGGGGTGCTCGCCTCGGCCGTCGGGATCGCCGCCTACCGGCACGACCTGGTGCGCGAGCTGGAGGCCAGGCGGGCCGAGTCGGCGGTGCTCAACGCGGTGCAGGAGGAGCGGACCTCCGTCGCCCGGGACGTCCACGACTTCGTCGGCCGGGAGCTGACCCTGCTGACGGTGCGCTCGGAGGTGCTGTCGATGCGGGCGCGCGAGACCCCGTACGCGAAGGACTTCGAGGAGCTGTCGGACACGGCCCGGCGGGCGCACCTGGTGCTGAACGAGATCATCGTGCAGCGCGGGGAGCGCGCCGCCACGCCCGGCGTGGAGGGGCTCGCGGCGCTGGCGGAGGAGAGCGGGCGGGCCGGCTCGCCGGTCCGGCTGGCGATGGACCCGCAGGCGCACGGGCTGTCGCCGCTGCGGCAGGCGGCGGTGTACCGGGTGGTGCAGGAGTGCCTGACCAACGCGGCCAAGCACGCGCGCGGCGAGACCATCGAGGTGTCGGTGCGGGCGGACGGCCCGCACGTGCGGATCGCGGTCAGCAACGGCCTGCCGGCCGGCGTCCCGGGCCGGGCCCCGGTCTCGGCGGGCTCGGGCACGGCGAGCATGGCCGAGCGGGTCCGCAGCCTGGGCGGCACGCTGACGGCGACGCGGACGCCCGACTCGTACGAGGTCGTGGCGGTGCTGCCGCGCGGCTGACCGGGCCCGTCCCGGACGAGGGGCGTGGTCAGGCCTTCGCGGGGGAGAGCAGGCCGCTGAGGGTGTCGAGGTCCTCGACGCAGCGGCCGGAGCCGAGGGCCACGCAGTCCAGCGGGGCGTCCGCGACGAAGACCGGGATGCCGGTGGCGGAGGCGATGCGCAGGTCCAGGCCGGGCAGCAGGGCGCCGCCGCCGGTGAGGACGATGCCGTGCTCCATGACGTCGCCGGACAGCTCCGGCGGGCAGTCCTCCAGCGTGGCGCGGACCGCGGCGATGACCGCCTCGACGGGCTCGTCGAGGGCGGCCCGGACGTCGGGCGCGGTCAGCTCCAGGGTCTTGGGCATGCCGCCGACCTTCTCGCGGCCGCGCACGGTGAAGGTCCGGGTCTCCAGCTCGGGCCGGTCCGGGACGGGCCAGGCGGAGCCGATGGCGACCTTCACGTCCTCGGCGGTGCGCTCGCCGATGAGCAGCGCGTGCTCCTTGCGCACGTAGTCCATGACCGCGGCGTCCATCCGGTCCCCGCCGACCCGCAGGGACCGCGAGGTGACGATCCCGCCGAGGGAGATCACGGCGACCTCGGAGGTGCCGCCGCCGATGTCCACGACCATGGAGCCGCGCGGCTCGGCCACCGGCAGGCCCGCGCCGATCGCGGCGGCCATGGGCTCCTCGATGAGGTGGACGGTCCTGGCCCCGGCCCGGGTGGAGGCGTGGACGATGGCCCGCCGCTCGACGGGGGTCACCCCGGACGGGACGCAGATCACCATCCGGGTGCGGGGGCGGCGGCCGGGCACCGCCTTGCGCACGAAGTGCCGGATCATCTCCTCGGCGGCCTCGTAGTCGCAGATCACCCCGTCCTTGAGGGGGCGGATGGCGGTGATGGAACCCGGCGTGCGGCCGATGGTCTCCTTGGCCTCGGCCCCGACGGCCAGGGCGGTGGTGGTGCCGGCCTTGACCGCCACCACGGACGGCTCATTGAGGACGATCCCGTGCCCGCGGGCGTAGACGAGGGTGTTCGCGGTCCCCAGGTCTATCCCTATGTCGCGGCTGGAAGCGGACGTGGTGGTGCTGGCCTGCGGCATTCGTTCCCCTATCTCCTGTCCGCAAGGCTTGCATAACGATCAGGTCGCTTTCGCGGCCGATGGTCCTGAAACGGCCGGGTCGAAAGTCCCGCGGGACCCCGTCCGTAGACTGGACCCGTGAGTGAGCAGCAGCCCGAGAGCCACGACCGTGACCGCGACCGTCCCTTCGACGAGTTCGACCAGATCGTGGCGGAAGAGTCCGACCGCGACCCCGACCTGGCGGTGATCGAGGCCGGCAGCCGTACCCTGCGCGCCCAGGCCGGGCCGCCCGCGGGCGACCCCGTGCCGGCCCGCCCCGAGGACCCGGAGGTGGCGAAGGCGCTGCTGGAGGTGGAGCAGGAGCTCGCCACCCGCTGGGGCGAGACCAAGCTGGAGCCGTCCGTCAGCCGGATCGCCGCGCTGATGGACGTCCTGGGCGAGCCGCAGCACGCGTACCCGTCCATCCACGTCACCGGCACCAACGGCAAGACCAGCACGGCCCGCATGATCGAGGCCCTGCTGAACGCCTTCGACCTGCGCACCGGCCGTTACACCAGCCCGCACGTGCAGTCGGTGACCGAGCGGATCAGCCTGGACGGCGCGCCGATCAGCGCCGAGCGGTTCATCGAGACCTACCACGACGTGAAGCCGTACGTGGAGATGGTCGACGCGGCCGAGGAGTACCGGCTGTCCTTCTTCGAGGTGCTCACCGGCATGGCGTACGCGGCCTTCGCGGACGCGCCGGTCGACGTCGCCGTCGTCGAGGTCGGCATGGGCGGCACCTGGGACGCCACCAACGTGATCGACGGGACGGTCGCGGTGATCACCCCGATCAGCCTGGACCACACGGACCGGCTCGGCTCCACGCCCGGTGAGATCGCCCAGGAGAAGGGGGGCGTCATCAAGCAGGACGCCACCGTGATCCTGGCCCAGCAGCCGGTGGACGCGGCGCAGGTGCTGCTGAAGAAGGCCGTCGAGGTCGACGCGACCGTCGCCCGCGAGGGGATGGAGTTCGGTGTCGTCTCCCGCGAGGTGGCGGTCGGCGGCCAGATGCTGACCCTGCGCGGGATGGGCGGCGAGTACGAGAACATCTTCCTGCCGCTGTACGGCGCCCACATGGCGCACAACGCGGCGGTCGCGCTGGCCGCCGTCGAGGCCTTCTTCGGCGTCGGCGGGGAGCACGCGCGGGAGCTGGACGCGGACACGGTGCGGCAGGCCTTCGCCTCGGTGACCTCGCCGGGCCGCATGGAGGTCGTGCGCCGCAGCCCGACGGTGATCCTGGACGCCGCGCACAACCCGGCGGGCGCGCGGGTCACCGCGGAGGCGGTCACCGAGGCCTTCGGCTTCAGCCGGCTGATCGGGGTCGTGGCCGCGAGCGAGGGCAAGGACGTCAAGGGCGTCTTCGAGGCCTTCGAGCCGATCTTCGCGGAGGTCGTGGTCACCGAGAACACCAGCCACCGGGCCATGGGCGCGGACGAGCTGGCGGCCATCGCGGTCGAGGTCTTCGGCCCGGACCGGGTGCAGGTGGAGCCCCGCCTGGACGACGCCCTGGAGGCGGCCGTCACCCTTGCGGAGGAAGAGGCCGAATACGGAGGGGCCGGCGTCCTGGTGACCGGTTCCGTCATCACGGTGGGCGAGGCCCGCCTGCTGTTCAAGAAGGGCTGAGGGATCGATGCGCACGCTCTGCGCGAGCACGCTGATCGGTGAATTCTTCATCGTCGGCTTCGCGGGCCTGGTGGCCATGAAGAACCCGGACCTGACCCAGGCCCAGGTGTGGACGGTCTGCGGTGTGACGATGCTGCTGTCGGTGCTGCTGTGCGGGATGCTGTCGCGCCCCGGGGCGGTGCAGATCGGCTGGGCACTGCAGATCGGGCTGATCGCGAGCGGCTTCGTGGTCCCGACGATGTTCTTCCTGGGCGCGGTCTTCGCGGGCCTGTGGTGGTGCTCGGTGCACTACGGCCGCAGGATCGACGCGATCAAGGCCAGCTGGGCGGCCCGTCAGGCGGAAGCCGCAGCTCCTGACGCTGCGTGACGGTTCACCGTTTCGGCCCTGTAGATTCGTCGCACCGCACCCGTTTGCCGCAAGGAGTTGTCACATGACCCAGCGCACGCTCGTCATCCTCAAGCCCGACGCCGTCCGTCGCGGCCTGGTCGGCGAGATCATCGGCCGCATCGAGCGGAAGGCCGGCTGGACCATCCCCGCGATGGAGCTGCGCACGCTGGACGCGGAGACCCTGGAGGCCCACTACGGTGAGCACAAGGGCAAGCCCTTCTACGAGCCCCTGATGGGCTTCATGGCGAGCGGCCCCGTCGTCGTCCTGGTCGTGGAAGGGGAACGCGCGATCGAGGGTGTGCGCCAGCTGGCCGGCCCCACCGACCCGATCGCCGCGGCGCCCGGCTCCATCCGGGGGGACTTCGGCACCATCGTGCGCGAGAACCTGATCCACGCCTCGGATTCCGAGGAGTCCGCGGAGCGCGAGCTGAAGCTCTTCTTCCCGGCCCTCTGAGCGTAGCGGAGCGTTCCCGAGCGCACTTTCCTGACGAGACATCAGCCAAATAGCGCTCATGACCTGGGGCGACCGAAGTAATTTCGGTCGCCCTTCGGTATTGCCGGAAGCATCCGGGAACGCATGGCAAGAACACGACGTCACCACTATGGGGGCGGGTTGCCCGTCCGGCGGCATCGCCGGAGTCCCGTCGCGCGGTACCGGTACTCGCGGCCTTACGATGGGGCCTCCACCCACACACCCACCTCGCCGACCTGACAGCAGCCGCTATCAACTGGAAGGCCAGACGCTCCTCATGGGGAACAAGGGGAACAACATGTCGTTCATCGGCCGTGACATGGCGATCGACCTCGGGACCGCCAACACGCTGGTGTACGTGAGGGGCCGGGGAATCGTTCTCAACGAGCCGTCCGTGGTCGCCATCAACACGAACACCGGTGGAATCCTGGCGGTCGGCTCCGAGGCGAAGAAGATGATCGGGCGCACGCCCGGCAACATCGTCGCCGTACGGCCCCTCAAGGACGGCGTGATCGCCGACTTCGAGATCACCGAGCGCATGCTCCGGTACTTCATCCTCAAGATCCACAAGCGCCGCTACCTGGCGCGCCCGCGCGTCGTCGTGTGCGTGCCCTCCGGTATCACCGGGGTGGAGCGGCGCGCCGTCATCGAGGCGTCCACGCAGGCCGGCGCCCGCCAGGTGCACATCATCGAAGAGCCCATGGCCGCCGCCATCGGCTCGGGCCTGCCCGTCCACGAGGCCACCGGCAACATGGTCGTGGACATCGGCGGCGGCACCACCGAGGTCGCCGTCATCTCCCTCGGCGGAATCGTCACGGCGCAGTCCATCCGGGTGGCCGGCGACGAGCTGGACAACGCGATCATCCAGCACATCAAGAAGGAGTACTCGCTCCTCCTCGGCGAACGCACCGCCGAGCAGATCAAGATCACCATCGGGTCGGCGTACGACCTCGACAAGGACGAACACACCGAGATCCGCGGCCGCGACCTGGTCTCCGGTCTCCCGAAGACCGTCGTCATCTCTGCCGCGGAGGTGCGCAAGGCCATCGAGGAGCCCGTCAACTCCATCGTCGACGCCGTCAAGACCACCCTCGACAAGTGCCCGCCGGAACTCTCCGGCGACATCATGGACCGCGGCATCGTCCTCACCGGCGGCGGCGCGCTCCTGCGCGGGCTCGACGAGCGGCTGCGCCGCGAGACCGGCATGCCGATCCACATCGCCGAGGACCCCCTCGACTCCGTGGCCCTCGGCTCCGGCAAGTGCGTCGAGGAGTTCGAAGCCCTCCAGCAGGTCCTGGACGCCCAGCCCCGGCGATGACCAAACCCCCTCCAACGGGGCATGCGGAACACAAGGATCCGCCGTACGGGTGCTACCGCGCCCGTGCGGCGGATCGTTGATATACAGGCACAGTCCGGTGCAGCCCCGGCTCCGCCGGAGCGGCTCCGCCGCACGGGTTTTCTACGAGGAAGGCACGGCCGCCGCACGTGAGGGACACACGAGAGAGCCGGCTGCTCCTGGTGCTGCTGATCGCCATCGCGTTCGCATTGATCACGGTGGACATCAGAGCGGGCGAGGAGTCACCGGTCGACGGTGCCCGCAAGGCCGCCGCAGCGGTCTTCGGTCCGGTCGAGAAGGGCGTCGCGACCGCCGTGGACCCGGTCGCCAACGCCATAGGGGCCGTACGCGACTCCGACGAGCGCCACAACCGCGTCACCCGCCTGGAGCAGGAGAACGCCCTCCTGAAGACCAGGATGGGCAGCGACGAACGGGCCAAGAGCCGCATCCGCGAACTCGACGAGATGCTCAAGCGGGCCGGCGCCGGCCAGTACGGCATCAAGGGCGCCGAAGTCATCGCCATAGGAGCGGCCCAGGGCTTCTCCTGGACCGTCACCATCGACGCCGGCAGCAAGGACGGCATCGAACGCGACATGACCGTCCTCAACGGCGACGGACTCGTCGGCCGCGTCACCACCGTCGGCCCCGACACCTCCACCGTCCTCCTCGCCAGCGACCCCGACTTCACCGTCGGCACCCGCCTGGAGGCCAGCGGCGAACTCGGCTTCGCCACCGGCCAGGGCGACCGCCCCCTGGCCGTCCAGATGCTCAACGGCCGCGCCAAGGTCAGCCCCGGCGACCGCCTGGTCACCTTCGGCTCCCGCGCCAACAAGCCCTTCGTCCCCGGCGTCCCGCTCGGCGAGGTCGTCCGGGTCGACCCCTCCAACGGCGGCCTCACCCGCACCATCCACGTCCGCCCCTTCGTCGGCTTCTCCCGCCTCGACATCGTCGGCGTGGTCGTGGTCCCGCCCCGCCAGGACCCCCGCGACACCGTCCTGCCCCCCAAGCCCGAACCCCCCAAGCCCACACCCACGGTCACCGTCACGGTCACGCCCACCCCGAGCGTCTCCGGCCGGCCCGCGGACGAGGAGGAACGCTGAGCCATGCGCTTCAACCGGATCCTGCTCTCCGCCACCCTCGTCGTGGTCGCCCTCGTCATCCAGGTCACCGTCCTGGGAAGGCTCCAGCTCCCCGGCGCCGTCCCCGACCTGATGCTGCTCACGGTCGTCGCCCTGTCCCTGGTGTACGGACCCACCTCCGGCGCCGTCCTCGGCTTCGGGGCGGGCCTCCTCGCCGACCTGGCCCCGCCCGCCGACCACGCCGCCGGCCGGTACGCCCTCGTCCTGTGCATCATCGGCTACCTGGTGGGCCTGGCCCGCCCCGACAACGGCCGGTTCCGCTCCGCCTGGGGCCCCATGCTGACCGTCCTCGCCGCCGCCGCCGGATCGATCATGCTGTACGTCGGGGTCGGCGCCCTGGTCGGCGACACCGCCGAACGCCACGTCGGCCTCGGCGGGCTGCTGTTCACCGCCGTCCTCTACGACCTCCTGCTCGCCCCCTTCACCGTGCCGTGGATCATGGCCCTGGCCCGCCGCGCCGAGAACGACCCCATGGCCGTCGAAGCCAACAACGGCCCGCCGCAGGGCGCCGACGTCTCCACGGGCTGGCTCACCGGCGGCACCGGCCTCAGGATCGGCAGCCAGCGCGGCGGCCTGCGGCTGCGCACCGCCCGCGGCCGCGCCAACCGGGCCGTGCGGATAAAGGGCGTCAAAGGCGTGAAGAACGTCAAGAAGCTGTGACGGGGGAGCACCAGGCATGACCAACATTCCCGAGACCGGCCGCACCCCCCGGGTGCAGATCCGGCTCGTCATCATCCAGATCCTCGTCTTCTCCCTGCTCTTCACCCTCGGCGGCCGCCTCTGGTACCTCCAGATCCGCAACGGCCACGAATACGCCGACGAGGCCCGCAGCAACCACGTCCAGCGCGTGGTGCAGCCCGCCGTGCGCGGCGACATCCTCGACGCCCGCGGCGTCCCCCTCGCCGACAACGAGACCCGCCTCGTCGTCTCCGCCTCCCGCACCGAGCTGATGCGGATAAAGGACCGGGGCAAGGCCGTACTGACCCGCCTCGCCGGAGTCCTCGACATGAAGCCGCAGGACGTCATGGACAAGATCCGGCTCTGCGACTCCCAGACCCCCAAGCCCTGCTGGAACGGCTCCCCCTACCAGCCGATCCCCGTCACCACCGAGGCCACCACCCAGCAGGCCCTCCAGATCCGCGAACGCCCCGAGGACTTCCCCGGCATCACCGCCGAACCCACCGCCGTACGCCGCTACCCGGCCGTCGGCGGCGGCCGCGCCGCCCAGGTCCTCGGCTACCTCTCGCCCGTCACCGACGACGAGATCCAGAAGGCCAAGAACACCGACTCGCCGCACCTGCGCTCCGACCAGGTCGGCCGCTCCGGCATCGAGCGCACGTACGACAAGGAGCTGCGCGGCAAGGCCCAGGTGACCTCGTACGAGGTCGACAACCTCGGCCGCGTCATGGGCGAGACCAAGTCCGACCCCGGCATCGCCGGATCCACCCTCGTCACCAGCATCGACGCCCGCGTCCAGGCCGTCGCCGAGTACGAGCTCGCCGAGGCGATGAAGGTCGTCCGCAACGAGACCGACAACATCACCGGCCGCAAGTACGAAGCCGACTCCGGGGCCGTCGTCGTCATGGAGACCAAGACCGGCCGCGTCGTCGCCATGGCCTCCCAGCCCGACTACGACCCCAACGTCTGGGTCGGCGGGATCTCCGGCCAGGACTACGCCAAGTTCACCAGCAAGGACTCCAACTACCCCCTCCTCAACCGGGCCATCCAGGGCCAGGCCCCCGCCGGCTCCATCTTCAAGGTGGTCTCCGCCAGCGCCGCCGTCCGCGCCGGCTACGGCTTCGACGACAAGTACAACTGCAGCGCCTCCTACAACATGGGCGGCCGCAGCTTCGCCAACTTCGAGTCCAAGGGCCACGGCCCCATCACCCTCGGCGAAGCCCTCAAGTTCTCCTGCAACACCGTCTTCTACGCCCTCGGCCACAAGGAGTGGCAGCGCGACGGCGGCCTCGAGCCCAAGAACCCGCACGACTGGTTCTACCGGACCGCCCGCGAGTTCGGACTCGGCTCCGAGACCCACATCGACCTGCCCAACGAGGTCAGCGGCCGCATCCCCGACCGCCACTGGAAGCAGAGCTTCTGGGAGGCCAACAAGGACTCCTGGTGCAAGCAGGGCAAGAAGGGCGGCACCTACGTCGAGCAGATCGCCTACGAGAGCTGCCTCGAAGGCAACCAGCTCAAGGCCTACGACAGCATCAACTTCGCCATCGGCCAGGGCGACGTCCTCGTCACCCCGATCCAGATGGCCACCGCCTACGCCGCCATCAGCAACGGCGGCACCCTCTACAACCCCACCGTCGGCAAGGCCGTCGTCAGCCCCCAGGGCAAGGTCGAGGAGATCAAGCCCCAGTCCCACGGCAAACTGCCCGTCGACGCCAAGACCATCGGCGACCTCGACAAGGGCCTGCGCATGGTCGTCGAACCCGGCGGCACCGCCGCCTGGCGGTTCATCGGCTGGCCCCTGGACAAGATCCCGCTGCGCGCCAAGACCGGCACCGCCCAGGTCTACGGCAAGCAGACCACCTCGTGGCTCGCGACCTACACCGACGACTTCACCATCGTGATGACGATCTCCCAGGGCGGCACCGGCTCCGGCGCCTCCGGCCCCGCCGTCCGCAACATCTACAACGCGATGTACGGGCTCACCATGGACGGCAAGGAGACCGGCAAGGCCCTCCTGCCCAAGCCGCAGGCACAGCTGCCCACCGTCCACCCCGACGGCACCATCGACTCCCCCGAGATCAAGCCGTACGTGCCCCCGTCCCCGGAGGAGCTGACGCCGCCCGTGCTCGCCGGCCCGCCGCCCCTGCGGCATGACTGAGACGTGATGATGCAGACCGCGAACAACTTCTCCGTGTCCCGGTACGCGCCCCAGAAGGGCACGCTCGCCCGGCTGACGGCCCGCGACTCGGTCCTGCGCCGGCTCGACTGGCCGATACTGCTGTCGGCGCTCGGCCTGTCCCTGACCGGTGCCCTGCTCGTCTGGTCCGCCACCCGCCACCGGGACACCCTCAACCAGGGCGACCCGCAGTACTTCCTCTGGCGCCACCTGCTCAACACCGGCATCGGCCTCGTACTGATGATCGGGACGGTCCTCCTCGGCCACCGCAACCTGCGGGGCGCCGTCCCGGTCCTCTACGGGCTCTCGCTCGTCCTCGTCACCGCCGTCCTCACCCCGCTCGGCGCCACCATCAACGGCGCCCACGCCTGGATCGTCATCGGCGGCGGCTTCTCGCTCCAGCCCTCGGAGTTCGTGAAGGTCACGATCATCCTGGTGATGGCGATGCTGCTGGCGGCCCGGGTCGACGCCGGCGACCTCGAACATCCCGAGCACCGCACCGTCGTCAAGGCCCTCTGCCTGGCCGCCGCCCCCATGGGCATCGTCATGCTGATGCCCGACCTCGGATCCGTCATGGTCATGGTCGTCATCGTGCTCGGCGTGCTGCTCGCCTCCGGCGCCTCCAACCGCTGGGTCCTCGGCCTGATGGGCGCCGGCACGGCCGGGGCCCTCCTCATCTGGCAGCTCGGCGTCCTCGACCAGTACCAGATCAACCGCTTCGCCGCCTTCGCCAACCCCGAGCTCGACCCCTCCGGCGCCGGCTACAACACCAACCAGGCCCGCATCGCCATCGGCGGCGGCGGCCTGACCGGCTCCGGCCTCTTCAAGGGCCCGCAGACCACCGGACAGTTCGTCCCCGAACAGCAGACCGACTTCGTCTTCACCGTCGCCGGCGAGGAACTCGGCTTCGTCGGCGGCATCCTCATCCTCGGCCTCCTCGGCGTCGTCCTGTGGCGCGCCTGCATGATCGCCCGCGCCACCACCGAGCTGTACGGCACCATCGTGGCCGCCGGGATCATCGCCTGGTTCGCCTTCCAGGCCTTCGAGAACATCGGGATGAACCTCGGCATCATGCCCGTCGCCGGCCTGCCCCTGCCCTTCGTCTCCTACGGAGGCTCGTCGATGTTCGCCGTCTGGGTGGCCATCGGCCTACTCCAGTCGATCAAGGTGCAACGGCCCCTCTCGGCCTGACGCGCACCCCAAGCGGTGGGAGGCCTTCCGCCGGACGCCGAGGCGGCCTCCCACTGCGCACCGATCCGGACTAGATTCGGTCCATGGCGGACACGAAGCGCGAAATCGAGCGGAAATTCGAGTTCACGACGCCCGGGGCGGAGCAGCGCGGAGTCCCCGACCTCACCGGCACGGCCGGCATCGCCGCCGTCGTCGACCAGGGCGTCACCGACCTCGACGCCGTCTACTACGACACCCCCGACCAGCGGCTCGCCGCCGACGGCCTCACCCTGCGCCGCCGCACCGGCGGCCACGACTCCGGCTGGCACCTCAAACTCCCCGTCGCCCCCGGCGTACGCGACGAGGTCACCGCCCCCCTCGGCGACACCGTCCCCGGCCCCCTCGCCGACCTCGTCCGCTCCCGCGTCCGGGACGCCCCCCTCGAACCCATGGTCCGGCTCCTCTCCTCCCGCCGGACCAGCCACCTCCTCGACGCCGACGGCGCCCTCCTCGCCGAACTCACCACCGACCAGGTCACCGCCGAGCACCGGGACACCACCGCCACCTGGACCGAGGTCGAGGTGGAACTCGCCGACGGCACCGACCCCGCCCTCCTCGACGCCGTCGAGAAGGCCTTCGGGAACGCCGGGCTCAAGGTCTCCGCCGCCCCCTCCAAACTCGCCCGCGCCCTCGCCGAGACCGGCGACGAGCCCCCCGCCCGCCCCCGCCCCGACCCGGCCGACGAGGGAACCGCCGGCGCGCACGTCCTGGCGTACCTGCGCGAACAGGTCACCGCCCTGATCACCCACGACCCCGGCGTCCGCCGCGACCAGCCCGACGCCGTCCACCAGATGCGCGTCGCCTCCCGCCGCCTGCGCAGCGCCCTCAAGACCTACCGCAAGGTCCTCGACCGCGAGGTCACCGACCCCATCGGGGAAGAACTGCGCCGCCTCGGCACGGAACTCGGCGCCGACCGCGACCGCGAGGTCCTCCACGAACACTTCCGGACCGCCCTCGCCGACCTCCCCCGCCCCCTCCAGGCCGGACCCGTCCGGGGGCGCCTGCGCACCTGGAACACCACCCGCCGCGCCGCCTCGCGCCGCCGCGCCCTCACGGTCCTCGACAGCCCCCGCCACCTCACCCTCCTCGACACCCTCGAAGCCCTCCTCACCGACCCGCCCCTGCTGCCCGGCGCCGCCAAGCCCGCCGCCAAGGCCCTGCCCAAGGCCGTGCTCCGCGACTACGCCCGACTCGCCTCCCGCGTCGAGCACGCGCTCTCCCTGGACCCCGGCCAGGAAGCCGACCGCGCCCTCCACCAGGCCCGCAAGGCCGCCAAACGCGCCCGCTACGCCGCCGAAGCCGCCGAGCCCGCCCTGGGGAAACCCGCCCGGAAGTTCGCCAAGGCCATGAAGGGCGTCCAGAGCCTGCTCGGCGAGCACCAGGACAGCGTCGTCGCCCGCGCCGCCCTGCGCGAACTGGCCCACCAGGCCCACGGCGCCGGCGAACCCTCCTTCACCTGGGGCCTGCTCCACGGCCGCGAGGAAGCCCGCGCGGAACGCGTCGAACGCGCCCTCCCCGCCGCCTGGGCCGAGGCGGCCGCCCCCGGGCTGCGGGCCGCCCTCAAGTGATCACGTGGGCGGGGGTATCCGGCCCTCAAGGTACGCTTGAGAGTCGCCCCCTGCCCGCTTCACGAAAGTCGCGTGATGTCCGAGTCGGTCTTCCCACAGCTCGAAGCTCTGCTCCCGCATGTGCAGAAGCCCATCCAGTACGTCGGTGGTGAGCTCAATTCCACCGTGAAGCCGTGGGAGTCCTGTGACGTCCGCTGGGCGCTCATGTACCCGGACGCCTACGAGGTGGGCCTGCCCAACCAGGGCGTCATGATCCTCTACGAGGTGCTGAACGAGCGCGAGGGCGTCCTCGCCGAGCGCACGTACTCGGTGTGGCCGGACCTGGAAGCCCTGATGCGCGAGCACCAGGTGCCCCAGTTCACCGTCGACAGCCACCGCCCCGTCTCCGCCTTCGACGTGTTCGGCCTGTCCTTCTCCACGGAGCTGGGCTACACCAACATGCTCACGGCCCTGGACCTCGCGGGCATCCCGCTGGAGGCCAAGGACCGTACGGTCGACCACCCCATCGTGCTCGCGGGCGGCCACGCGGCCTTCAACCCCGAGCCGATCGCGGCCTTCATCGACGCGGCCATCATCGGCGACGGCGAGCAGGCCGTCCTCGACATGACCGAGATCATCCGCACCTGGAAGGCCGAGGGCCGCCCCGGCGGCCGCGAGGAGGTGCTGCTGCGCCTCGCGAAGACCGGCAGCGTCTACATCCCGGGCTTCTACGACGTCGAGTACCTGGAGGACGGCCGCATCGGCCGTGTCGTCCCGAACCGCTCCGGCGTTCCGTGGCGCGTCTCCAAGCACACCGTCATGGACCTCGACGAGTGGCCCTACCCCAAGCAGCCCCTGGTCCCGCTCGCCGAGACCGTCCACGAGCGCATGTCCGTGGAGATCTTCCGCGGCTGCACCCGCGGATGCCGCTTCTGCCAGGCCGGCATGATCACGCGCCCCGTGCGGGAGCGAAGCATCACCGGCATCGGCGAAATGGTCGAGAAGGGCCTCAAGGCGACCGGCTTCGAGGAGGTCGGCCTGCTCTCCCTGTCCTCCGCGGACCACACGGAGATCGCCGACATCGCCAAGGGTCTCGCGGACCGCTACTCGGACGACAAGGTGGGCCTGTCCCTCCCGTCGACCCGCGTGGACGCGTTCAACGTGGACCTGGCGAACGAGCTGACCCGCAACGGCCGCCGCTCCGGTCTGACCTTCGCCCCCGAGGGCGGCTCCGAGCGCATGCGCAAGGTCATCAACAAGATGGTCTCGGAAGAGGACCTGATCCGTACCGTCGCCACCGCGTACGGCAACGGCTGGCGCCAGGTGAAGCTGTACTTCATGTGCGGCCTGCCGACCGAGACCGACGAGGACGTACTCCAGATCGGTGACATGGCGGTCAACGTCATCGCCAAGGGCCGCGAGGTCTCCGGCCAGAACGACATCCGCTGCACGGTGTCGATCGGCGGCTTCGTCCCCAAGCCCCACACCCCCTTCCAGTGGGCCCCGCAGCTCTCGGCGGAGGAGACGGACGCCCGTCTCGGCAAGCTCCGCGACAAGATCCGCGGCGACAAGAAGTACGGCCGCTCCATCGGCTTCCGCTACCACGACGGCAAGCCGGGCATCGTCGAGGGCCTCCTCTCGCGCGGCGACCGCCGCATCGGCGACGTCATCCGCGCGGTCTACGAGGACGGCGGCCGCTTCGACGGCTGGCGCGAGCACTTCTCGTACGACCGCTGGATGCGGGCGGCGGAGAAGACCCTGCCGGCGTACGGCGTGGACGTGGCCTGGTACACGACCCGCGAGCGCACGTACGAGGAGGTCCTGCCCTGGGACCACCTGGACTCGGGCCTGGACAAGGACTGGCTCTGGGAGGACTGGCAGGACGCCCTCGACGAGACCGAGGTCGAGGACTGCCGCTGGACCCCGTGCTTCGACTGTGGGGTGTGCCCTGCGCTCCAGACCGAAATTCAGATCGGACCGACGGGCAAGAAGCTGCTCCCACTGAGCGTGGTGGGCGACAACCCCAAGTCGTGACGTTGAGTGAATGCCCCTGGCACAAGGCAGGGGCATTCACGTTTCCCGGGCCCGGACGCGAACCCGTCCCTGGTGATCACGAGGAGTCGGCGCGCGTCCTCAGGTATGACGAGCTCCATATGGACCTGCGGGGCGCGGACCTTCCGGACCCTGGTCCTCGTGACCTTGCAGGTGATGCCCGCGCGGACCAGGTCCTTGGCCACCGCTCTTCGACGGGCGCCTGGTGGCCCCGGCTGGCGTAAGGGGGAAGTGGTGGTATCCGTGAGCACCGAATGTCGAATTCTCGGTAGGGGAGTCGGCTGACGGCCGAGCCCGGGGCGATCGACGGATGGGCGGGACCGCGGCGCAACGGAAGCGCGGGATCTGGTGTCCTTAGCGGCATGCAGATGGAGAAGGCGCAGGCCGCGCCTGGTGGGGGCGGGTGTCTGGCCGGGGTGGTCCGGGTGCCCGTGAAGGTCGTCGCCGTGCTCGTGGTGCTGCCGGTGCGGGCCCTGTGGGACCTGCTCGTGGTGGCGGCGCGGGGTGCGCGCAGGCATGTGCTGGCGCCGCTCGGGGACGCTGCCGGGTGGGTCCTGGTGCGGGTGTGGCGGTACCTGCTGCGGCCGCTGCTGCTCGTCCTCTTCTACTGGCCGTGGGTGGGGCTGTGGCGTTACGTCGCCGTGCCCGTCGGCGAGGTGGCCTACCGGTACCTGCTGCGGCCGCTCGGGCTCGGGACCGCCTGGCTGTGCGTGGCCCTCGGGCGGTACGTGCTGGTGCCGGCCGGGACCGGGATTGCCTGGGTGCTGCGGCACGTGGTGGTGCTGCCGACGGGATGGCTGTACCGGGAGGTGCTGACGCCCGTCGGGCACGGACTGCGGTGGCTGGTGCGCGGGCTCGGCATGCTGGTGTTCGTCTGGCCATGGGTGGGTGCGTGGCGGTACGCGGTCGTGCCGGCCGGGCACGGGATGGCCTGGGTGGGGCGCAACGTGCTCGTACCGGCCGGGCACGGAGCGGCCTGGGTGGGGCGGTACCTGCTCCTGCCGCCGCTCACCCTGCTGTACCGGTACGTCCTCCTGCCGCTCGGGGAGCTCCTCGTCGGCGCCTGGCACCTCGCCGGCCGGATCCTGCGCGCCCTCGGCCGCGGCCTGCGCCGGCTGTGGCGCGGCTGGGTCGCCCGGCCCGCCGCGTGGGTGTACCGGCAGGTGGCCACACCCGTCGGGCACGCCGTGCGCGAGGTGTGGCGCACCGCCCGCGCCGCGGTGCGCGAGGCGCGGGCCGATGTGCGCCGCCTGCTGTTCGGGGGGCCGCCGGGGGAACCGACGAGGTCACGGGCGCGTACTCTGGGTAGTACGACAGCCGCCGACGCGGCACCCGCTCCCGAGATCTCCCCGCGCAAACGGCGGGGGTGAGCCGGACGGGTCGACAGACCTCAGGGCGACGCGCGAGCCGCGACGCCCCGCACAAGGAGAAGAACCCCTGGGCAAGCGACAGCCCGAAGGCCCGCCTCCCGCACCGGTGGTGCAGCGCATCCGACTGCGCTACACCAAGCGTGGCCGCCTCCGGTTCACCAGCCACCGAGACTTCCAGCGCGCCTTCGAACGCGCCCTGCGCCGCGCCGAGGTGCCCATGGCGTACTCGGCGGGCTTCACCCCGCACCCCCGCGTCTCGTACGCGAACGCCGCTCCCACCGGGACCGGCAGTGAGGCCGAGTACCTGGAGATCGGCCTCGCCCAGCACCGCGACCCCGAGAAGCTCCGCGAGCTGCTCGACGAGTCGATGCCGGTCGGCCTGGACATCGTCGACGCCGTCGAGGCCCGGACCTCCGGGCTCGCGGACCGGCTGACGGCCTCCGTCTGGGAGCTGCGCCTGGAGGGCGTCGAGCCCGCCGACGCCGCGCGGGCGGTGGAGGTCTTCCTCGCCGCCGAGACGGTGGAGGTGCAGCGCCGGACCAAGAACGGCATGCGGACCTTCGACACCCGCGGCGCCGTCGTCAGCCTCGAAGCCCTTCCTGCCCAGGTTGATAGGCCGCTGGACAATGCCTGTGCGATACTGCGGCTGGTTGTTCGGCATTTGACACCTGCCGTGCGACCCGACGACGTCCTGTCCGGTCTCCAAGCTGTGGCCGACCTGGCGCCGCCGGTCCCCGCAGCGGTGACCAGGCTGGCGCAGGGGCTCTTCGACGAGGAGTCCGGCACGGTGACCGACCCGCTCGCGCCCGACCGCGAGGCTGTCACGGCCGCCCCACCCACGGCCGCCGTGAACGCCGACGCGAAGGCGCCGGAAGGTCCCGCCGCGTAAGGACCGTCGTCGTCGCGCCGCCCTGGAACTCGGGAGCCACCTGGGTCGGGCAGCGCACTGACCTGAAGACTTCCGCCAGGCCGTACGGACAACACGTACGGAACCGGCGGCCATGGACTACAGCTCCCGTGTGGCGAACGCGCCCCGGAGGCCGGTTCCGCGCCCCATCGCGCGGAGCCGTGCCGGACCGGACGTCAGCCGCGGCGCCCGGGAGCGTGACGGGAGAACCCCGCATGCTCAACAACGAAAACGACAACACCCCCGCCGCCGACAGTGGCAGCCCCAGCGACAACCTGCCCCCGCGCAGGCGTCGCCGAGCGGCTTCCCGGCCGGCCGGGCCGCCCGGCGGCGCCGTCGCCGAGGCGCCCGTGGAGGCCGCGCCCGCCGCCGCTGCGGCGCCGGCCGTGGAGGAGGCTCCGGCCGCACCCGCTCCGCGTACGCGTCGTCGTGCGACCCGTGCCGTCGCCGCTCCGGCCGCCGAGGCCGCCGAGGTCGTGGTGGAGGCCGCGCCGGCCGCCGCTGCGGCGCCGGTGGAGGAGGAGGCTCCGGCCGCTCCCGCCCCGCGTGCCCGCCGCCGTGCGACCCGTGCCGCCACCGCTCCGGCGCCCGAGGCCGCCGAAGCCGCTGCGGAGGCCGCGCCGGCCGCCGCTCCCGCGCCGGTGCAGGAGGAGGCTCCGGCCGCTCCCGCCCCGCGTGCCCGCCGCCGTGCCACCCGTGCCGCCACCGCTCCGGCCGCCGAGGCCGCCGAGGCCGCCGAGGTCGTGGTGGAGGCCGCGCCCGCCGCCGCTGCCGCGCCGGCCGTGGAGGAGGCTCCGGCCGCCCCCGCCCCGCGTGCCCGCCGTCGTGCGACCCGTGCCGTCGCCGCTCCGGCCGCCGAGGCCGCCGAGGTCGTCGTGGAGGCCGCGCCGGCTCCCGCGCCGGTGGAGGAGGAGGCTCCGGCCGCTCCCGCCCCGCGTGCCCGCCGCCGTGCCACCCGTGCCGTCGCCGCTCCGGCCCCCGTGGCCGAGGACGCCCCCGCCGTGGAGGACGAGGAGGAGGCCGAGGAAGAGGTACGGGCCGTCGCGGAGGAGGCCCCGAAGGCCGCCACCCGCGCCGTCACCGTCGCCGACGCCGTGGACGCCCCCAAGCGCGGCCGCCGCCGCGCCACCCGCGCCTCGGCCCCGGCCGCCCCCGCCGCCGCCCAGCCCGCTCCGGCCGCCGCCGCGCCGGAGGCCGCCCCGAACCGCGCCGCCCGCCGTGCCGCGCGTCCGGCCGTGGCCGTCTTCCAGGCTCCGGTCTTCGCCGAGCCGATGTTCCAGACCCCGGAGACCGCGGCCATGGCCGCCGCGGCCGCTGCCGCCGCCGCTTCGGCGGAGGAGGCCGAGGAGGAGGAAGAGGCCGAGGCCGAGGCCGCCGCCGAGGTCCAGGCCCCCGCCGCGCAGCCCGCCGGCCGCCGTCGCCGCCGTCGCGGCGCCGTCGCCGAGCCCGTGCCCGCGGCCGAGCCGGAGCTCGTCGAGGAGGAGCCGGAGGCCGAGGCCGACGGCTTCGACGAGGACGAGTCGGACGAGTCGGGTGAGCGCCCGTCGCGCCGCCGCCGTCGTGGTGGCCGTCGCCGCCGTCGCGGGGAGGCCGCCGACCTGGACGAGTCCGGGTACGAGGAGACCGAGGGCGAGGCCGCCGCGCAGGAGGCCGAGCCGCAGGAAGCCGACCAGGACGAAGAGGACGAGGAGGGCGACGACGCCCTCGCCTCCACCTCCAGCCGTCGCCGCCGCCGTCGTCGCCGCCGCAGCGGTGACGGTGCCGTCGAGGTCGAGGCGGGCGAGGAGGACGGTGTCCGCACCGTGCTCAAGGTCCGCGAGCCGCGCCCGGCACGCGAGAAGGCCGAGCCGTCCGACGAGGTGCAGTCCATCAAGGGCTCGACCCGTCTGGAGGCGAAGAAGCAGCGCCGCCGCGAGGGCCGCGAGCAGGGCCGCCGCCGCGTGCCGATCATCACCGAGGCCGAGTTCCTGGCGCGCCGCGAGGCCGTCGAGCGCGTGATGGTCGTCCGCCAGTCCGGTGAGCGCACCCAGATCGGCGTCCTCGAGGACAACGTGCTCGTCGAGCACTACGTCAACAAGGAAGAGGCCACCTCGTACGTCGGCAACGTCTACCTGGGCAAGGTCCAGAACGTGCTGCCGTCGATGGAGGCCGCCTTCATCGACATCGGCAAGGGCCGCAACGCCGTCCTGTACGCCGGTGAGGTCAACTTCGAGGCGCTCGGCATGGCCAACGGGCCGCGCCGCATCGAGTCCGCCCTGAAGTCCGGCCAGTCGGTCCTGGTGCAGGTCACCAAGGACCCGATCGGCCACAAGGGCGCCCGTCTGACCAGCCAGGTCTCGCTGCCCGGCCGCTACCTGGTGTACGTGCCCGAGGGCTCGATGACCGGTATCAGCCGCAAGCTGCCCGACACCGAGCGCGCGCGTCTGAAGACCATCCTCAAGAAGATCGTCCCCGAGGACGCGGGCGTCATCGTGCGCACCGCCGCCGAGGGTGCGAGCGAGGACGAGCTGCGCCGCGACGTCGAGCGTCTGCAGGCGCAGTGGGAGGACATCCAGAAGAAGTCGAAGCAGATCACGACCTCGTCGCCGAGCCTGCTGTACGGCGAGCCGGACATGACGGTCCGCGTCGTGCGCGACATCTTCAACGAGGACTTCTCCAAGGTCATCATCAGTGGTGACAGTGCCTGGGAGACCATCCACGGCTACGTGAACCACGTGGCGCCGGACCTGGCCGACCGGCTGTCCCGCTGGACCTCCGAGGTCGACGTCTTCGCGACGTACCGGATCGACGAGCAGCTCGCCAAGGCGCTCGACCGCAAGGTGTGGCTGCCCTCGGGCGGCTCCCTCGTGATCGACAAGACCGAGGCGATGATCGTCATCGACGTCAACACCGGCAAGTTCACCGGTCAGGGCGGCAACCTCGAGGAGACCGTCACCAGGAACAACCTGGAGGCGGCCGAGGAGATCGTGCGCCAGCTGCGGCTGCGCGACCTGGGCGGCATCGTCGTCATCGACTTCATCGACATGGTCCTGGAGTCCAACCGCGACCTGGTGCTGCGGCGCATGCTGGAGTGCCTGGGCCGTGACCGCACCAAGCACCAGGTGGCCGAGGTCACCTCGCTTGGCCTGGTGCAGATGACCCGCAAGCGGGTGGGCCAGGGTCTGCTGGAGTCCTTCTCCGAGACCTGCGTCCACTGCAACGGCCGGGGTGTGATCGTGCACATGGAGACCCCGACCGCGGTCGGCGGCGGTGGCAACGGCAAGCGCGCCAAGCGCCGCGGTGGCCGCGCCGTGGAGCACGAGCACGAGCACGGGCACGAGGCGGAGACGGTCGAGACCGCCGAGGCCGAGGTGCTGGAAGCCGAGACCGAGGCCGAGGTGGCCGCGGAGATCGCCGCTCCGCGCGCCCTTCCGGAGCCGGCGTTCGTGCCGGACGAGGAGCTGTACAGCAGCCCGGCCGAGGCCGAGGCCGCCGCGGGCATCAGCGGGCGCCGCAACCGTCGCCGTGCGACCCGCAAGGCGACCGCTCCGGCGGGTGCCCCGCGCGGTGCCGAGCGGTACGCCGCCCCGGCGCCGGCCGCTCCCGCGCCGGTGGCCCCGGTGGTGGAGGCGGAGCCGGTCACCGAGCCCGCGGACACGGTGCTGGAGCCGGCCGCCGAGGTCGTCGCCGAGGCCGTGGCGGCCTCCGAGACGGTCGAGGCGGTCCCCGCCGCGCCGGTGGAGGAGGCCGCGCCGAAGGGCCGTACCCGTCGCCGGGCGACGCGCAAGGCGACCGCCCCGGAGCCGGAGCCCGTCGTGGCCGAGGAGCCGGTGGCCGTGGCCGAGCCGGAGCCGGTCGTTGAGGCCGTCGCCGAGCCGGTGGCGGTGCCCGTGGTCGAGGAGCCCGTCGTCGAGCCCGAGGCGCAGCCCGAGCCCGTCGTCGAGACCCCGGCCGAGCCCGTCGTGGAGGCCGCCCCGGCCCGTCCGCGCCGTCGCGCCGTCCGCAAGGCCACCGCGCCCGCGGGTGCGGCCGAGGCCGCCGTCGTGGTCGTCGAGACCCCGGCCGCCGAGCCGGTCGCGGAGGCCGTCCCGGCCGAGGCCCCGGCAGCCGAGGCCGAGGCGCCGGCTCCCGCGAAGAAGGCCGCCCGCAAGGCTCCGGCCAAGAAGGCGGCCACCACGGCGAAGAAGGCTCCGGCCAAGAAGGCCGCGGCCGCCAAGAAGACCGTCGCGAAGAAGGCGACGGCCAAGAAGACCACGGCGAAGCGGGCCACGAAGAAGACCGCGGCGGCGGAGCAGAACGCTCCGTCCGTCACGGCTCCGACCGAGGCCTGATCCGTTCCGTGACCGTGGACCCCGCCTCCGGGCGGGGTCCACGGTGCTGCGGGGCCCGGTTTGACCCTCCGGAACCAGCCCCGTAACCTAGACCGTCGGCGTGTCTTGGACGATTTTCCGTTCAGCGTGCGTCGCGCTCCTGAGCACCTTCCTCCCGGACGACCGCGCAAGCGGCCGGGTCACGGGAGAGGCCGCTCGTCCAATCCGGATCACCGTGGGCCCCGGCCCGTGTGAGCGGCTGGCTTCAGGAGCATCCGTCCCGAGTGAGAGAGAGATCCGCGTGTACGCCATCGTGCGCAGCGGTGGTCGCCAGCACAAGGTTGCTGTCGGCGACATCGTTGAGGTTGACAAGATTTCCACTGCCAAGGCTGGCGACACGGTCGAGCTCTCGACCCTGCTCGTTGTCGACGGCGACGCCGTGACCAGCGACCCGTGGGTGCTGGCCGGGATCAAGGTCACGGCCGAGGTCGTGGACCACACCAAGGGCGCCAAGATCGACATCCTGCGCTACAAGAACAAGACCGGCTACCGCCGTCGCCAGGGTCACCGTCAGCAGTACACGGCGATCAAGGTCACCGGTATCCCCACGGCTGCGAAGTAAGAGGGACTGAGACATGGCACACAAGAAGGGCGCATCGTCCACCCGGAACGGGCGCGATTCCAATGCTCAGCGGCTCGGCGTGAAGCGCTTCGGCGGTCAGGTCGTCTCCGCCGGCGAGATCCTCGTCCGCCAGCGCGGCACCCACTTCCACCCGGGTGCGGGCGTCGGTCGCGGTGGCGACGACACGCTGTTCGCGCTGCTGCCGGGTGCGGTGCAGTTCGGTACGCACCGTGGCCGCAAGGTCGTCAACATCGTTCCGGCCGCCTGATCCAGCTCCTGCTGAATCACACGCGTTCGTAACACCCCGAGGGCGGATCTCAGCTCTTTCCGGCAGGCGCCGGGAAGAGAGGTCCGCCCTCGGCGCGTTGTCACATAGACACGTTTAATGGGCAGCAAGGCCTGCCCGGGACATTCCCGTATGTATCTGGAGGAACACCCATGACCACCTTCGTGGACCGCGTCGAGCTGCACGTCGCCGCGGGTAACGGGGGCCACGGCTGCGCCTCCGTACACCGGGAGAAGTTCAAGCCGCTCGGCGGCCCCGACGGCGGCAACGGCGGCCGTGGCGGTGACGTGATCCTCGTGGTGGAGCAGGCGATCACCACCCTGCTGGACTACCACCACAGCCCGCACCGCAAGGCCACCAACGGCAAGCCCGGCGAGGGCGGCAACCGCTCCGGCAAGGACGGCCAGGACCTCGTCCTGCCCGTGCCGGACGGCACCGTCGTCCTCGACAAGCAGGGCAACGTCCTCGCTGACCTCGTCGGCCAGGGCACCACGTACGTCGCCGCCGAGGGCGGCCGCGGCGGCCTCGGCAACGCCGCGCTCTCCTCCGCCCGCCGCAAGGCGCCCGGCTTCGCCCTCCTCGGCGTCCCCGGTGACAGCGGCGACATCGTCCTGGAGCTGAAGACCGTCGCCGACGTGGCGCTGGTCGGCTTCCCCAGCGCCGGCAAGTCCTCGCTGATCTCGGTGCTCTCCGCCGCCAAGCCGAAGATCGCGGACTACCCCTTCACCACCCTCGTCCCGAACCTGGGCGTGGTCACCGCCGGCTCGACCGTCTACACCATCGCCGACGTCCCGGGCCTGATCCCCGGTGCCAGCCAGGGCAAGGGCCTCGGCCTGGAGTTCCTGCGCCACGTCGAGCGCTGCTCCGTCCTCGTGCACGTGCTGGACACGGCCACCCTGGAGACCGACCGCGACCCCGTGGCCGACCTCGACGTCATCGAGGAAGAGCTCAAGATCTACGGCGGCGGTCTGGAGAAGCGTCCCCGCCTCGTCGTCCTGAACAAGGTCGACATCCCCGACGGCCAGGAGCTCGCGGACATGGTCCGCCCGGACCTGGAGGCCCGCGGCTACAAGGTGTTCGAGGTCTCCGCCGTCGCCCGTACGGGTCTGAAGGAGCTCTCCTACTTCCTCGCCGAGGTCGTCGCCAAGGCGCGCGCCCGCAAGCCCAAGCAGGAGGCGACCCGCATCGTCATCCGCCCGAAGGCCGTGGACGACGCCGGGTTCACCGTCACCTACGACGAGGTCGAGGACGTGTACCGGGTGCGCGGCGAGAAGCCGGAGCGCTGGGTCCGCCAGACCGACTTCAACAACGACGAGGCCGTCGGCTACCTCGCCGACCGGCTCAACCGCCTCGGTGTCGAGGACGCGCTGAAGAAGGCCGGTGCCAAGGCGGGCGACGGCGTCGCGATCGGTTCCGAGGAGAACGCGGTCGTCTTCGACTGGGAGCCGACCGTGATGGCCGGCGCCGAGATGCTGGGCCGCCGCGGTGAGGACCACCGCCTGGAGGCTCCGCGTCCGGCGACCCAGCGCCGCAACGAGAAGGAAGCCCGCCGGGGCGACTCGGCCCAGAAGGAGTACGACGAGTTCCGTCCCTTCTGACCGGGCGGGGGCGGCGGAGGGCCGGCTTTGAAGTCGGCTTTACGCCGTTCGCCTAGGATCCTGCGGGTGAGCAGCAGCAGCCATTCCAGCAGTGACACCGCCGCGGGCCCCTCGGTCTCGGTGGTGGTGATCGCGTACAACGACGCCGGGCTCGTGGGCGAGGCCGTCTCCTCGGCCCTCGCCCAGGGCCCGGTGGTCGCCGAGGTCATCGCGGTGAACGACGCCTCCTCGGACGGGACCGCCGGCGTGCTGGACGAGCTGGCGGCGGCCCACCCGCGCCTCAAGGTCCTGCACCGCACGGAGAACAGCGGCGGCTGCGGCACCCCCCGCAACGACGGGATCGCCGCCGCGACCTCCCCGTACATCCTCTTCCTGGACAGCGACGACGTCCTGCCGCCGGGTGCCGCCGAGGCGCTGCTGCGGGCCGCCGAGGAGCACCGGGCGCCCGTCACCGTCGGCGCGTGCGTGCGCCGGGAGCTGCCCGAGGGCCGCGAGGTGCCCTGGATGCCGGGTCTGTACGCGCCGGGCGACGTCATCGAGCGGCCCGCGGACCGGCCCGAGCTGGTCCGCGACACCCTCTGCGTGAACAAGCTGTACGACCGCGCCTTCCTCGACGAGCACGGGATCCGCTTCCCCGACGGCCGGTTCGTGTACGAGGACTTCGTCTTCACCTCCCGCGTCCTGGCCGCCGGGCCCCGGATCGCGGTCGTCGGCGACCTCGTCTACGTGTGGCACGTGCGCCGCAGCGCCGCCCAGGTGTCGATCTCCCTGGCCCGTGAGGACGTCGGCAACTGGCGTTCGCGCGTCGAGGCCCACCGCACGGCCTCCCGCACCCTCGCCGCGGCCTCCCCGGTGCTGGGCCGCGCCTGCCAGGTGAAGTTCCTCGACTACGACCTGCGGATGTACCTGCGCGAGCTGGGCAAGGACCCGGAGTACCGGGCCGACTGGTGGGCGCTGACCCGCGAGTACCTGGCCGGCTTCGACCCCGCCGACGTCGCCGCCGCGCCCGCCCGTGCCCGCTGGGCGGCCCGGGTGCTGGCGGCCGCGGAGACCCCGCCCGGGGACATGGAGCGGCTGATGCGGTTCGCCGCCGAGCCGGCGCGGCTGCTGCCGCCGTACGCGCGTGACGCGGCCGGGGAGCCGGTGTGGAGCGCGGAGCTGCCCGTGCCGCTGGACGGGCTCGACGCCCTGCCGGTGGCGGAGCTGCCCGTCACCGTCGACGCCGAGCCCGCGGGGGCGGGGGCCCTCCGGCTGCGGGTGCGCGACCTGTACGGGCGGCTCGCCGGGGCCGGTCCGCAGACCGTCCAGCTGAGCTTCCCGCCCCGGGCGGGAGGCGACCCCGTCCTGCTGCGGCCGGTGGAGCTGCGGGCCGCCGGCGACGGGGACGGGTGGAGTGCCGAGGTGCCCTTCCGGCCGGCCGCGCTGGCCGCCGAGGGGCGCCGCCGGGGGCTGCGCGGGATGCAGGCGTGGGACGTCCGGGTGGGCGTGCGCTGCGCCGACGGGAGCTCCCTGCACACCTCCCTGCGCCCCCTGGGCGGTCTGCTCCGCCGCAGGGCCCTGCCCAGCAGCCGGTACGGTGTTCTGCTGGCGCAGCCCTACCGCACGGCCGCCGGTGCGCTGGCCGTGCGCCTCGCGCCCGGTGCCGGGGGCGCGCTGACCTTCGTACGCAACCGCCTCGACCGCGCCCGCACGCGCAGGTCACGCTAGAGCTCGGGAGAATACGCATGACATTTCTGATCACCGGTGGCGCCGGATACATCGGCGCGCACGTCGTCCGGGCGATGCTGCTCGCGGGTGAGAAGGTCGTGGTCTTCGACGACCTCTCCACGGGCCGGGAGGACCGCGTGCCGGAGGGAGTCCCGCTGGTGACGGCCTCGGTGCTGGACCGTCTCGCCCTGGACGAGGCCATCCGCGCGCACAAGATCACCGGCGTGGTGCACCTGGCCGGCAAGAAGCAGGTCGGCGAGTCCGTCGAGAAGCCGCTGTACTACTACCGCGAGAACGTGCAGGGCCTCACGGTGCTGCTGGAGGCCGTGGCGGCGGCGGGCATCCGCAACTTCCTGTTCTCCTCCTCCGCCTCCGTGTACGGCATGCCCGACGTGGACTCCGTCACCGAGGAGACCCCGTGCAGGCCGCTGAGCCCGTACGGGGAGACCAAGCTGGCCGGCGAGTGGCTGGTCCGCGCCGCCGGCAAGGCGCACGGCATCTCCACCGCCTGCCTGCGCTACTTCAACGTGGCCGGCGCGGCGGCCCCCGAGCTCGCGGACACCGGGGTCTTCAACCTGGTGCCGATGGTCTTCGAGCGCTACGACGCCGGCGAGGGCGCCCGCATCTTCGGCGACGACTACCCGACCCCGGACGGCACCTGCATCCGCGACTACATCCACGTGGAGGACCTCGCGGACGCGCACGTGGTGGCGGCCCGCCGGCTCGCCGAGTGGGGTGCGGCGGGGGAGTACAAGGACCTCACCGTCAACATCGGCCGCGGTGAGGGCGTCTCCGTCAAGGAGATGGTCGAGCTGCTGAACGCGGGCACCGGGCACACCTACGCGCCGGTCGTCACCCCGCGGCGCCCCGGTGACCCGGCGAAGGTGGTCGCCTCGGCCGACCGGATCGCCTCGGAGCTGGGCTGGAAGGCGCGGCACGACGTCCGCGAGATGATCACCTCGGCGTGGGCCGGCTGGGAGGCCAACCGCAAGCCCGGCCACCCGGGCCACCACCGGGACGTCCACACGGTCTGAGCACCGCCCGTACGAGGGAGCCGCCCGCCCCGGACCAGGTCCGGGGCGGGCGGCTCCCTCGTACGTACCGGGCGCGGGGCGGGTCAGCGCTCCAGGAAGGCGAACAGCTCTTCCCACCGGTCGGTGATCTCCGCGGGGGAGTAGCGTCGCACGCTGCGGAACGCCTCGTCGCCGAGGGCCTCGCGCGTCTCGCGGTCCGACATGAGGGCGTCCAGGTGCCCGGCCAGCTCCATCGTGTTGCCCAGGCGGGCCAGCAGCCCGTCCTCGCCGTGCCGCACGATCTCCCGCACGCCCGGCGCGCAGTCGAACGCGGCCACCGGCAGGCCGGCGGCCATCGCCTCCAGCAGGGTGATCGGGAAGCCCTCGGCCCGGGAGGCCTGCGCGAAGACGGACGCCCCGCGCAGCGCTCCCAGCACGTCGGCGGTGCTGCCCATCCACTCCACGGAGTCGTCCAGGCCCAGCGAGGTGCAGTGCGCCCGGAGCGTCGCCTCCTCGGTGCCCGCCCCGTAGATCCGCAGGGTCCAGTCCGGGTGGCGCGGGGCCGCGTCCGCCCAGGCGTCGAGCAGCAGGTCCACGCCCTTCTCGAAGGCGAGGCGGCCGACGCTCGCGACGACCTTCTCGGTGCGGGGGGCGGGGGAGTCCGGCATGAACGGCAGCGGGTTCGGCATGCTGGCCACGTTCTCCATGCCGGCCCGGATCCACAGGTCCGCGTCCTCCGGGGTGAGCACCAGCAGGCGGTCCACCTCGGGGTAGAAGCGGCGGACCCGCGCGCCCCGGGTGGAGGTCTGGCTGGCCTCGAAGGACTCGTGGCTCATGCCGATGACCGACAGGCCCTTGGTGTCGGCGAGGGCCACCCACTCCATCGCCCACACCTGGGTGACGATGACCACGGCGCCGGGCCGGGCGGCCCGGAAGAGGGCGCTCAGCGTCTCCGCCTTGGCGCGCATGCCCGCCCGGCGGGCCGCCTGCCGGCGCCGCTCCGGGGCGTTGAGGCGGCCCTTGAGGCCGCGCAGGCGGCGGGCCCGGGGCGGGTGGGTCTCGTACAGGGTGGTCATCTCGTACGGGAGGTCCTCCGGCAGCTGCTGGCGGATCTCCTCGGCGACGGGGGCGATGCCGACGATGTGCACCCGGTGGCCCCGGTCGGTGAAGAGCCGGGCCATCTGGTGGGACCAGGTGGTCACGCCGCCGAGCTCGTCCACGCTGTTGGAGACGATGAAGACGTCCCGGCCGCCCTGCGCCGCGGGTTCGTGGGGCTGCTGGGTCACTTGCCGCTCCTGGTGAAGAACTTCTCTACGATCCGGCGGGCCGCGTCCCCGCGGTCGTATTCGCCGAACTCGGCGAGGAAACGCTCCCGGGCCTCCGCGTACTTGGCGTCGGCCTCGTCGAAGGCGGAGACGGCCTGCATCAGCTCGTCCGCCGTGGCCACCACGGGGCCGGGCGCCTTCTCCTTCAGGTCGAAGTAGGTGCCGCGGATGTCGGTGGAGTACTTCTCGTAGTCGTACGCGAAGAAGAGCATCGGCCGGTCCAGCACCGCGTAGTCGAACATCACGGACGAGTAGTCGGTGATCAGCCCGTCGGCGAGCGCCAGCAGCGGGGTGATGTCGTGGTGCCGGGACACGTCGACCACCCGGCCCGCCACCGACGGCGGCAGCGAGACGCTGTTGAGGTAGTGGGTGCGCACCAGCAGCGTGAAGCGGTCGCCGAGCCGGTCCGCGAACTCCTCCACGTCGAAGGGGAACTCGAAGCCCTCCACCGTGCCGTCCGCGCTCGCCCGGAACGTCGGCGCGTACAGCAGCACCCGCTTGTCCGGGTCGATGCCCAGCTCGGCGGCGAGCGGGCCGCGCACGCGCTCCCCGCTCTGCGCCTCGGCGCGGTGGGCCTCGACCAGGGCGTCGTTGCGCGGGTAGCCGGTGCGCAGCAGCACCTCGTCGCGCAGCCGGAAGCCCTTGGCGAGGGTGCGCACGTCGTGCTCGGAGCGGATCAGGAAGTGGTCGAAGCGGTCGACGGCCTTCTGGAAGCGGTCCTGGGCGGTCTTGCCCTGCGCTTTGGTGCGGGGCTCGTGGAAGCCCATGCGCTTGAGTGCGGAGCCGTGCCAGGTCTGGATGTACGTGGTCCCGGGGCGCTTGGTCAGTGCCAGCGGGAACCCCTGGTTGTCGACCCAGTACTCGGCCTGTGCCAGGGCCCGCAGGTACTGCCAGCTCCAGCGCTTGACGAGGGTGGCCTGCTCGGGGAAGCCGGTGGGCTTGGCGCCGGCGTAGGACCAGATCGCCTCGAAGGGGGCGCCCTGGCGGACCAGCTCCTCGTAGATCGCCTTGGGGCTGTCGCTGTACTGCTTGCCCATGTGGCTCTCGAAGACGACCGTGCCCTTCTTGACCGGCAGCTTCGAGAAGACCTCGTGGTAGACCTTCACCTTCTGCTCGCCCGAGCCGATGTTGCGGCGGGCCTTCAGGGCCCGGCGCAGGCTCCGCTTGACCAGGCCGGCGGCCTTGCCGTGCATGGCGCTGCCGAGCAGCGTCTGGGTGCGCACGGCCGCGGGGCCCTCGGCGGTCAGGACGTAGGAGAGGTTGCCCTTCTTGGTCACCTCGGGCTCGAAGCGGTCCGAGACCAGCCGGGTCAGGCGCGGGCGCACCCGCAGCCGGGCCGCCGACTCCAGGTCGACGCCGCCGACCGAGACGCGGGTGGTGAGCTTGTCGGCGCCGGCCGTCAGCTTCAGGCGCACGTCCCAGACGGCGTCGATGATGCCGAGGGGGCGGACGGTGCTGCCGATGTCGGCGGTGGCGGTCCACTCGATCGTGTTACCGGCGTGGCGCACGGTTGCCACCGGGAAGCTGAAGGAGCGGACGCCGATCTGCCGGCGGGCCCGGAACTCCAGGGAGGCCTTCAGACCGGCGTCCTCCTGGATGCGGCCCAGGGGGTTCACGACCGTGCCGGACAGGGTGACGGTGCCGCGCCCGTCGTCCTCGTACGAGGTCAGGCGGTTGCCCAGGGCCAGGGAGGACAGCGGGGCCGTGTGGAAGCCCTGGCCGGTGACGTCCAGTATCCGGCGGCCCTCGGCGTCGTCGAGGTGCTCGGCGCACCAGTAGACCCGCCCGTCGCGTTCGGCCAGCGGGGAGGACAGCCGGCCCTTGTTGGTCATCGCGTCGGCGGCCGGGAGGAGGTTCTTCCAGTCCTCCTTGCCGAGCAGGTAGGCGCAGATGGCCTGGAGGTACGTGACGTTCTCGTACGCGGCCGGGTCGATGCCGGCCAGGTAGCCGTTGGCGAGCCGGGCGAACTCCTGGCGGTAGGCGTCGCCCAGCAGCGGCAGGTCGCGCAGGTGCAGCACGAGGTCGTGCTTGAGGAACTTGGCGTCCTTCGCCGTCTTGATGGCCGTGTGGCCCTTGGCCGCGAGCAGCTCGTCGACCCGGCGGTGGATCTCCATCCGGTGGACGAAGTTCGCGATCTCGTGGCGCCGGTTGCTGATCGACTTGGCGGCGGCCTTCTCGACCACGTTCCAGTAGTAGACGTGGTTGGGGATCAGCGTGATCCGGCGGGCGGCGACGTAGGCCTGCGCCGAGAACAGCAGGTCCTCGTAGTGGATGCCCACCGGGAACTCCAGGCCCTGCTCCAGCAGGAACGCGCGCCGGTAGCACTTGTTCGTGGAGAGGGTGTCGTAGACCAGCAGGTCCGGGTACTCGGTGATGGACTCCAGCGTCCGGGTGCGGGAGTAGATCCACGGGTACCACTCGGTGGTCTTGCCCCACCGGTTGTCGAGGTGCACGCGCACGCACATGCCCGAGACCAGGTCGGATCCGGTCCGCTCGGCGGCCGCCAGCATGTTCCGGCAGGCGTTGCGGTCCAGGACGTCGTCGCTGTCCAGGAACATGACGTAGGTGCCGGTGGCCTGCTTGATGCCGTGGTTGCGGGGGGCGCCGCAGCCCCCGCTGTTCTCGGGCAGCTGGAAGGCCCGCACCCGCCCCGGGTTCGCGGCTTCCAGCTCCCGGGCGACCGCGTAGGAACGGTCCTTGCTGCAGTCGTCCACGATCACGACCTCGACCCCGTGCAGGGTCTGGTCCAGAACCGACTGGACGGCCGCCGGCAGACGCTCTGCGTCGTTGTAGACGATGACGACCACGGAGACGTCAGGCACGTGCACCTCGATCCTTTCGTTCCATTCCGCTTATCCCGTCAAAGCTACCGTGTGCCGCACGCGACTCGGGCAGGCCGACCGCCGGCGTGCATACTTCTAAGGAAGAGGTGAGTGGCGGGCCCGGTCGCCGACAATCACCCGTTAGGACGCCAGCAGGAAGTGCTCATGACCAAGCTGTCGGTAGTTGTCCCCTGTTACAACGAAGAAGCCGTCATCGACCGGTTCGACGCCGAGATCCGCAAGGTGCTGGACGCCCTGCCCGTCGAGTACGAGGTCTGCTACGTCGACGACGGCAGCCGCGACGGCACCCTCGGAAAGCTCCGCAAGATCGCCGCGGACCACGGTGACCGCACCCGCTACGTCTCCTTCAGCCGCAACTTCGGCAAGGAAGCGGGCATGCTCGCCGGGCTCCGCGAGGCCACCGGCGACGCCGTGGTCATCATGGACGCCGACCTCCAGCACCCGCCGGAGCTGATCGCGACCATGCTGGAGCACTACCGGCAGGGCCACGACCAGATCATCGCCCGGCGCACCCGCGAGGGCGACAAGAAGGTCCGCTCCGCGCTCAGCCGCCTCTACTACCGCGGGGTCAACCGCTGGGTCGACGTCGAGCTCACCGACGGGGTCGGCGACTTCCGCATGCTCTCGCGGCCCGCCGTCGACGCCCTGCTCGCGCTCCCCGAGTACAACCGCTTCTCCAAGGGCCTGTTCTCCTGGATCGGCTTCGACACCGTCCACTTCGACTACCAGAACGCCCAGCGCGAGGCGGGCGAGACCAAGTGGAAGTTCGGGTCCCTGCTGAACTACGGCATGGACGGGCTGATCTCCTTCAACAACAAGCCGCTGCGCCTCGGCATCTGGCTCGGCGTGTCGCTGGTCGCGCTGACCGGACTGTACGCGCTGTGGATCACCGTGATGGCGATCACCAACGGCATCGACTCGCCCGGTTACGTCACGATCGTCGCGATGATCGCCGGTATCGGCGGCATGCAGATGATCATGCTGGGCCTGATCGGCGAGTACATCGGCCGCATCTACTACGAGACCAAGCGCCGCCCGCACTTCCTGGTCAAGGAGGCCCACGGCGCTGACCCCGAGCGCATGCCCGGCATCTCGGAAGCCGTGATCGCGGAGCGCAGCCGCTGATGGGCGACCACAGCCGGCGCGACCAGCTCGGCCAGATCCTGAGGTTCGCCCTGGTGGGCGGCGTGAACACCGGCACCTTCTTCGGCATCTACCTGCTGCTGCACCCGTGGATGCCCTACTTCGCCGCCTACACGCTCGCCTTCGTGCTGTCGATGATCGGGTCGTTCTTCATGAACACCTACTTCACCTACCGCACCCGCCCCACCTGGAAGAAGTTCCTCCTCTTCCCGCTGACGAACGTCACCAACTACGTCATCCAGTCCGCCGGGCTCTACGCCCTGGTCACCTGGGCGGCGATGGACACCCGCATCGCGCCGCTGGTCGCCGCCGTCGTCGCCATCCCCTTCACCTTCCTGCTCTCGCGCAAGATCCTCATCCCCGGCACCGGAGCCGCCGCCGCGGCCCCCGCCTCGGGCACCGCCTCGGGCACCGCCTCGGGCACCACCGAGGGCCCGGCGCGGGGCCGGTCCTCGTCCACGGTCTGAAACCGGCGGGCGGCCCCGCCGCCCCACCCCGTAGATTGGGCCAGTCGGTCGGTAGGCCAGTGGGCCATCGGGTTCTGTGGTGAGGGGAAAGACGTGTCAACGGCTAGGCAAGGTGTCGTGGACGCCCGCAGGATCGTGGTCAAGGTCGGCTCCTCCTCCCTGACCACCGCGGCCGGCGGGCTCGACGCCGACCGGGTGGACGCCCTGGTCGACGTACTCGCCAAGGCGCGCAGCGGCGGCGAGAAGGAGATCGTCCTGGTCTCCTCCGGAGCCATCGCCGCCGGCCTCTCCCCGCTCGGCCTCGCCCGCCGCCCCAAGGACCTCGCCCGGCAGCAGGCCGCCGCCAGCGTCGGCCAGGGCCTCCTCGTCGCCCGCTACACCGCCTCCTTCGCCCGCTACGGCATCCGCGTCGGCCAGGTCCTGCTGACCACCGACGACACCAGCCGGCGCGCCCACTACCGCAACGCCTACCGGACCCTGGACCAGCTCCTGGCCATGGGCGCCCTGCCGGTCGTCAACGAGAACGACACCGTCGCCACCGACGAGATCCGCTTCGGCGACAACGACCGGCTGGCGGCCCTCGTGGCCCACCTCGTCCGCGCCGACCTCCTCGTCCTCCTCTCCGACGTCGACGGGCTGTACGACGGCGACCCGTCCCTGCCCGGCACCACCCGCATCGAAGAGGTGCGCGGCCCCGAGGACATCGCCCACGTCTCCATCGGCAGCGCCGGCAAGGCGGGCGTCGGCACCGGCGGCATGGTCACCAAGGTCGAGGCCGCGCGGATCGCCGCCGCCGCCGGGATCCCGGTGGTCCTGACCTCCGCCAGCCACGCCGCCGACGCCCTCGCCGGCCGCGAGACCGGTACCCACTTCCACGCCACCGGCCGCCGCTCCGCCGACCGGCTGCTCTGGCTCCAGCACGCCTCCACCCCCCAGGGGCACCTGGTCCTCGACGACGGCGCCGTGCGCGCCGTCACCGAACGCGGCAGCTCACTGCTCGCCGCCGGCATCGCCGCCGTCGAAGGCGACTTCAGCGCGGGCGACCCCGTCGAACTGCGCGCCGCCGACGGCCGCGCCGTGGCCCGGGGCCTGGTCAACTTCGACGCCAAGGAACTCCCGCAGCTCCTCGGCCGCTCCACCCGTGAGCTTGCGCGGGAGCTCGGACCCGCGTACGAGCGGGAGGTCGTCCACCGCGACGATCTGGTGCTGCTGCAGGGCTGAGGTTCGGGAAAACCGCCGCACGGCGGGCCGGGGACTGGTCAACTGTGTGGGGCGGACACGCGTAGCGCAGACAGGAGGCGGGCTGGTGAGACGAGCGCTGACCAGCGTGGGCGGCGGCGGGGACGAACAGGCCGAGACCTCCCGCCTGTGGCACATCACCCTCAGCGTCTCCGGCAAGCCGGCGCCGCTGTCCGAGGTGCGGCGCGGGCTGGAACAGCTCGCGCACGACCACCCCTTCCTGCTGACGAGCCGGTACGCCGACGACCACGCGGAGATCCGGTACTGGGAAGAGGCCCGAGACCTCCACGACGCGGCGGCCGTCGCCCTGCGGCTCTGGGGCGAACACCGCTCGACGGCACAGCTGCCGCCGTGGGAGATCGTCGGCCTGGAGGTCATCGACCGCCCCACGTACCACGCCCGCGTCGCGGAGGGCTACGGCCCCCCACCGGCCCACCCGGTCGGCGTGCACCCCTACTAGACGCGCCGCTCGCGCGGCGCGAAGCCGGGGAGGCCCCCCGGGGGCCGCGCCGTGTGCGCGGCGCGGCGAGAGGCAGGACGTCTCGGGGGGTGGAAGGGCCGGTGGGGCCCACGGCGGCGGGGATTACCCTGGGCGGCATGACCTCGCTCGACGACGCCACCACCGCCTCCCCCGTCACCGCCACCGCGCACGCGGCCCGCACCGCCGCCGCCGCCATCGCGCCACTCCCGCGGTCCGCCAAGGACACGGCCCTGCTGGCCATCGCGGACGCGCTGGAGGCCCGTACGGCCGAGATCGTCGCCGCCAACGCCGTCGACACCGACAAGGCCCGCGCCGCCGGCACCAGCGAGACCGTCATCGACCGCCTCACCCTCACCCCCGAGCGCGTCCGCGCCATCGCCTCCGACGTGCGCGACGTCGCCGCCCTGCCCGACCCCGTCGGCGAGGTGGTCCGCGGCTCCACCCTCCCCAACGGCATCGACCTCCGCCAGATCCGCGTCCCCCTCGGCGTCGTCGGCATCATCTACGAGGCCCGCCCCAACGTCACCGTCGACGCCGCCGCGCTCTGCCTGAAGTCCGGCAACGCCGTCCTGCTGCGCGGCAGCTCCTCCGCCTACGCCTCCAACACCGCCCTCGTCACCATCCTGCGCGACGCCATCGAGAGCGCCGGCCTGCCCGCCGACGCCATCCAGCTCGTCCCCGGCGAGTCCCGCGACTCCGTCCGCGAGCTGATGCGCGCCCGCGGCCTCGTCGACGTGCTCATCCCGCGCGGCGGTGCCTCGCTCATCAAGACCGTCGTCGAAGAGTCCATCGTTCCGGTCATCGAGACCGGTACCGGCAACTGCCACGTCTACGTCGACGCCCAGGCCGACCTGGACATGGCCGTGGACATCCTCGTCAACTCCAAGGCCCAGCGGCCCTCCGTCTGCAACGCCGCGGAGACCCTCCTCGTGCACCGCGACATCGCCGCCGCCTTCCTGCCGCGCGCCCTCGACGCGCTCGCCGAGGCCGGCGTGACCGTCCACGGCGACGGACAGGTGCTGGCCGCCGCCGAGGGCGGCAAGGTCACCGCCGTCCCCGCCACCGACGAGGACTGGGCCGCCGAGTACCTGTCGTACGACATCGCCGCCGCCGTCGTGGACTCCCTCGACGACGCCGTCGCCCACATCCGCCGCTGGACCTCCGGCCACACCGAGGCGATCGTCACCACCTCGCAGGCCGCCGCCCGCCGCTTCACCCAGCTGGTCGACTCGACCACGGTCGCCGTGAACGCCTCCACCCGGTTCACGGACGGTGGCCAGTTCGGCTTCGGCGCCGAGATCGGCATCTCCACCCAGAAGCTGCACGCCCGGGGCCCCATGGGCCTTCCCGAGCTGACCTCCACCAAGTACATCGTCACCGGCGACGGTCACGTCCGGTAACCGCCGCCCGGACACGGTGTGGCCGGATTCGGCCTTACACCCTGCCCAAACCCGCCCCCCAGGTCTACGCTGGTCCCGTGCCGGACGACGTGGGGGGCAAGCCGTTCCCGGACGACGGGGAGCCCGACGACGACCGCGGAGGCGCGGATTTCGACTTCGCCTCCGTGGTGCTCGACGAGGACTTCGTCCGGAACGCCGAGATCCATGAACCGAGCGCGGCCGAGCGCCAGCGCGCCGCCGACCGGGCGCGCGCCGAGGCCGAGGCCGCCCGCGTCGCCGGAGGCTGGGCGGCCGACGACGACTACGGACACCCCGACGGGTACGGCTTCGACGACTCCGGATGGGAGCACGGCCCGTACGGGCACGGCTACGCGGACGGCCCGTACGGCGTCTACGGCGGAGCCATGCGCCCCTACCGCGGCCGCGCCCCCTGGCTGCGCCCCGTCGCGTGGGTGCTCGCCGTCGTGATGGGGCTCGGCATGGTCGCGCTGGCCTTCAGCGCCGTCTACCGCAGCGCCGCCGGCGACCAGGACCCCGCTCCCGCCCCGGCCAGCACGCCGCTCAGGGAAGTCACGGGCGTCGGCGCGTTTACGTACCCCGTCGGCCGCCAACCCTGAAGGTACGACCCCACTCGTTCGCTCCGGAGCTGGGGGCTTCTCTGAAGCGGGGACAGCGGGAGAAGCGATGGCCGTACCAGGAGATCCGCCCAACGGCACCCCCGAAGGCATCGGCGGGGGTGACGACGAACTGCGCCCGGACGAACTCCGCTCGGTGGTGTTCGACGAGGACTTCGTCCGTGCTGCCCGGCTCCAGGAGTTCTCCGCCCAGGAACGCATGGGCGAGCACGCCCGGGCCGTCCGCAGCCGCTCCATCTGGTCCGGCGGCTCCGCCGGCCCCCGCACCGGCAGCCCGGGCCGCGGCGCCCGCCAGGGGATGCTGCTCGTGCTGCTCATCGCGTCGGCGTTCGCCATCGCCGTGTACATGGGCATGCGCAATCCGTACGTACCCCCGGCCGGCGGTAACGCCGAGCCGCTGACCAGCACCGTCGTCCCCCTGGCACCGGCCGTCCCGGTGCCGGGCGGCCGCCCGGCCGACCTCTACGCGAACAGCCCGGCGGCCGACTACGGGATCGGGGCCGCCGGCATCACCCTCCCGGCCGTGCGGCGCACGCACCACTTCACCGAGAGCCAGGTCGTCGCCGCCCTGTCCATCGCCAAGGACTACCTGGTGCAGTCCTCGCTGGACCCGGACGTCCTGGCCGGCGTGGCCTCCCGGCCCGTGCGGGTGCTCCTGGACCCCGGGCAGCTGGCCCAGTTCGACGAGAGCGTGGCCTCACCCTCCGGCGACGGCCGGCACGCCGCCACCGGCTGGCTGGTCCGCTTCGACCCCGCCACCGCCGTCGTCGCCGACAGCCGCGTCCGGGTCAGCGGGATCCTCGCCTTCCAGGAGCTGAACCCCGAGTCGCTGGAGGTGAGCACCGACCACACCTTCGTGTACGCCGTCCGGCCGGCGACCGGACCGCCCGCCGCCGCCGACGGGGCCTCGCTGTTCACCGTCCGCCGCGAGCTGCGCCTGCGCTTCGACCGGGAGGACCTCACGGCCCGCCGGGCGGAGATCTCCTCGGCCTACGTGATGGCCGGGCCGCAGGACTGCGCCACCGAGCCCGCCGAGGGCTTCCGGCCCCTCCCGGCCGGAGCCGGGCCCACCACCGTGGGACCGCCCGCGAGCGACCCGTACGCCGCCGGGAACCCACGGCGCACGGCCGGGCTGTGCGGCGTCCTGGCACCGGCCGGGGCGCCCAGCGGCCCGCCGGACCCGACCCGGCCGGCGGCCCCGCCGTCCACCGTCAGTCCCGCCCGCCCGAGCCCGAGTCCGTAGCGCCCGCGGGGCCGGGGGTGCCGGGGGCTCCCTTCGGGTCGCCGGACTGCCGCGCGGCGCCGCCGCCCGATCCGGTGAACCTGTCGCGCAGCTTCCCGCCCAGGTCCCCCGCACCGCCCGCGATGTCGCCGACCAGCTTCATCAGCGGATCCTTGCTGGTCCGCACGGACTCCGCGTAGTGCGAGGCGGACTGGCGGAAGGAGTCCGTCACCGAGGTGTCCTTGTCCTCCTCCCGGCGCGGGTAGTGCCCGTCCATGATCCGCTGGTGCTCCCGGCTCTGGGACCACCTCTTCAGCTCGGCCGCCCGCACCGTCGTGAAGGGGTGGGTGCGCGGCAGCATGTTGAGGATCTTCAGGACGGAGTCGCGCAGGTCACCGCCCTGCTCGTAGTCCTCGGCCTGGGCGAGGAAGGCGTCGACGTTCATCTCGTGGAGGTGGTTGCCGCCCGCGAGCTTCATCAGACCGCGCATCGAGGCGTTCACGTCCTGCCCGACCAGCAGCCCCGCCCGGTCCGCCGACAGCTCCGACTTGCGGAACCACTCCCGCAGCGCGGTGACGACCGCCGTGATCGCCACATTGCCCAGCGGGATCCACGCCGCCTTCAGCGCCAGGTTCGTCAGGAACAGCAGCACCGTGCGGTACACGGCGTGCCCGGACAGCGCGTGGCCCACCTCGTGGCCCACCACCGCCCGCATCTCCTCCTCGTCGAGCAGCTCGACCAGGGCCGTGGTCACCACGATGATCGGCTCGTCCAGCCCGATGCACATCGCGTTGGGCCTCGGGTCCTGCTGCACGTACATCTGGGGGACCTTCTCCAGGTCCAGGACGTAACAGGCGTCGCGCAGCATCGCGTGCAGGTGGGGGAACTGGGTCTCGCCCACCCGCACCGAGTCCGACAGGAACAGCAGCCGCAGGCTGCGCTCCGGGAGCAGTGCGCTGAGGGCCTTGAACACCGTGTCGAAACCGGCGAGCCTGCGCAGCGCGACCAGCGCCGAGCGGTCCGCCGGATGCTCGTAGGCCCGCGAGGAAATCCCCGGGAACCTCCTGCGATCGCGTGCCGGTGACGTCTCGGAACCGCTGTTCGTCATGGCGCCCTTCCCCCTCGGTCGGCTGTGGTGACGTGTGCCCATCCTCCCCAACGCCTGAGTCGGCGTGAGCGTGCCCGGGGCCCCCGCATACGATGTGAGGGAAGTCTCCGCTCGCTCCCCGACTCGATAGGTACCTGCCTGATGAGCCTCTCCACCACCGCCCACGACCTGGTCCTCCTCGCTGCGGAGGAAGGTGGGCAGCACAGCGGCAACCACGACAGCCTGAGCCCTTACCTGACCGGTGGCGGTGCGTTCGTGATCCTGATGCTCATGCTCTGGGTGACCACCCGCCTGAACCGCGACCGCTAGACCGGGCTCCTCGTAGGGACCGGGCCGCCGCGCGCGTGTCACCGGGCCAGTAGGCTCTGCGCTCATGGGAGAGCAGGAAAGGCCTACGGGCCCGGTCAAGCGCCGGCTCGGAGTGATGGGCGGGACGTTCGACCCGATCCACCACGGACACCTGGTGGCCGCCAGTGAGGTGGCCGCCCTTTTCCACCTCGACGAGGTGGTCTTCGTACCCACGGGCGAACCGTGGCAGAAGTCGCAGCGGGCCGTGTCCCCCGCCGAGGACCGCTACCTCATGACGGTCATCGCGACCGCCTCCAACCCGCAGTTCTCCGTCAGCCGCATCGACATCGACCGCGGCGGACCGACGTACACCATCGACACCCTGCGGGACCTGAGCGCGCTCAACGCCGACGCCGACCTGTTCTTCATCACCGGTGCCGACGCCCTCGCCCAGATCCTGACCTGGCGCAACGCGGACGAGCTGTTCTCCCTCGCCCACTTCATCGGAGTGACCCGGCCCGGCCACGTCCTCACCGACGACGGACTGCCCGAGGGCGGGGTCTCGCTGGTCGAGGTCCCCGCGCTCGCGATCTCCTCCACGGACTGCCGCACGCGGGTCGCCCAGGGCGACCCGGTCTGGTATCTGGTTCCGGACGGTGTGGTGCGCTACATCGACAAGCGCGAGCTGTACCGGGGAGCCTGAGCTTCCGGAGAGAGGGGCCCCGCGGTGAACGACCCACAGGATCCGTACGACCCGTACGCCGCCCAGCAGCAGCTCATCGGCTACGACGCGTACGGCAGACCGGTGTACGGACAGGTGACCGCGCAGCCAGTACAGCCCGCACAGCCCGTACCGCACCCGTACGAGCAGCAGTACGCGGCGTACCCGCAGTACCCCCAGTACGAGCAGCCGTACCCGGAGCCGCAGCCTCCCGACCCGTACCCGGGCCCGCCGGACCCCGCGCAGTGGATCCCGCACCAGGCCGCCCCGCAGCAGCAGCCGGCCCAGGCACCCGCGCCCGCCCCGGTGCCCGAGCCGCGCCGGGCCGCGCCCGCCGAGTCCGCCGCCGGCGTCGCGGACGCACCCGGCGGCCGCGACTACCGCACGGAGCAGTTCTCGTTCATCGACCAGCCCGACGAGGACTCCGAGGACGTCATCGACTGGCTCGCCTTCACCGAGAGCCGGACCGAACGCCGTGAGGAGGCCCGCCGCCGCGGCCGCAACCGGGTCGTCGCGCTGGTCGTCGTCCTCGCCCTGTCCGCGGTCGGAGGGCTGGGCTACCTCTGGTACACGGGCGGGCTGCCGTTCCTCGACGGCCCGGGACGGAAGAAGCCCGCCGCGGCCGCCGCCGGCGCGCAGAAGCGCGACATGATCGTCGTCCACCTGCACAACACCAAGCGGGGCGGCAGCTCCACCGCCCTCCTCGTGGACAACGTCACGACCGGGCAGGGCGCCACCGTCCTGATCCCCAACACGCTCGGCGTCCCCCAGCAGGACGGCACCGCGACCACCCTCGGCAAGGCCGTCGAGGAGGGCGGTCTCGGCACCCGCGAGTCCCTCGACACCGTCCTCGGCACCCGCATCGGCGGCACCTGGCGCCTGGACACCCCCTTCCTGGAACGCCTCGTCGAGCTGGTCGGGGGCATCGAGGCCGACACCGACGCCGCCGTCCCGGCCGACGAGCAGGCCAAGACCCCCGCCGTGGCACAGGGGCCCAAGCAGAGCCTCACCGGCGCGATGGCCGTCGCGTACGCCACGTACCGGGGCCGCGGCGAACCGGAGGCCAAGCAGCTGGAGCGCACCGGCCGGGTGCTCTACGCCGTCCTCCGCAAGATCCCGGGCGACCCCGGGGCGGCGGCCACGACCGTCGAGAGCATGGGCCAGATCCTCGACCCGGGGCTCGACGCGAAGAACCTCGGCGGGCTGCTGTCGCGGATCGGCGAGCACGCCAAGGTGGCGGCGTACCGCACCGAGGTGCTCACCGTGAAACCGGACGGCGGCCTGACCGACGAGGCCGGCCGGAAGGTCGTCAAGGAGGTCCTCGGCGGCTCCTTCGGCGCGGCCCAGCCCGGCGCCTCCCCGCGGGTCGGCCTCAAGGACGCCACCGGGGACGAGAAGGCGCAGGTCGCGGCGAAGGCGGCGCTGCTCAACGGCGGCTACGGCTTCGTGGACGGCGGCAGGGCCGACCGGACGGCGGCCGCCACGCGGATCACGTACCAGGACCAGGCCCAGCGGGACCGGGCCGTCGACGTCGCCAAGACGCTGGGCCTGCCGGAATCGGCCGTGCAGAAGGCCGAGAGCCCGGTGAACGCGGACGTCGTGGTGGTGCTCGGCAAGGACTACAAGCCGTCCTGACGGGGCGGCCCGGAGCGGGCGGCCCCCGTCCCGTCCCGGCTCCCACCTGCGCATCCGCCCGCGCCGGACCTTCCGCGCGGGCGGCGTCGGCGGTACGTGAGACCCTTGGGGATATCTGTCCGCCAACCCGAAAGCATGGCCAGTGACCGCCACGGACCGCTCCATCGAGCTCATCACCACCGCCGCCCAGGCGGCGGCCGACCGGCTCGCGCACGACATCATCGCGTACGACGTCAGCGACGTGCTGTCGATCACCGACGCCTTCCTGCTCGCCTCGGCGCCCAACGACCGCCAGGTCAAGTCGATCGTCGACGAGATCGAGGAGCGCCTCCTCAAGGAGCTCGGCGCCAAGCCGGTGCGCCGCGAGGGCGACCGCGACGCCCGCTGGATCCTGCTCGACTACGTCGACATCGTCGTCCACGTCCAGCACAGCGAGGAGCGCGTCTTCTACGCGCTGGAGCGCCTGTGGAAGGACTGCCCCGAGATCGAGCTCCCCGAGGACGCCAAGCTCACCATCGGCAAGGCAGAGGAGCACGCCAAGCTGCGCGAGGCGCAGGGCGACGACGAGATGGACGGTGATCTGTTCTGAGCACGACCACGACGACCGCCGGCAAGCCCGGCAGGAAGATCGTCCTCTGGCGGCACGGCCAGACCTCGTGGAACCTCGAGCGCCGCTTCCAGGGCTCGACGGACATCGAGCTGACCGAGACGGGTGTGGCGCAGGCGCGCCGCGCCGCCCGCCTGCTCGCCTCGCTGAAGCCGGACGCCATCGTCGCCTCCGACCTGCGGCGGGCCGCGGACACGGCCGCCGAGCTGGCCGGCGTCACGGGGTTGTCCGTGGCGCACGACGCGGCGCTGCGCGAGACGTACGCGGGCGAGTGGCAGGGCCTCACGCACGAGGAGATCCTCGCCAAGCACGGCGAGCAGTACGCGGCGTGGAAGCGCGGCGAGCCGGTGCGCCGCGGTGGGGGCGAGCTGGAGACCGAGGTCGCCGACCGCGCCGCCCCGGTGGTGCTGAAGCACGCGGACCGGCTGCCCGAGGGCGGCACGCTCGTCGTCGTCAGCCACGGCGGCACGATCCGTACGACCATCGGGCGGCTGCTGGGTCTGGAGCCGCCCCACTGGGAGGGCCTGGGCGGGCTCTCCAACTGCTGCTGGTCCGTCCTCGGCGAGGGCGCGCGCGGCTGGCGCCTGCTGGAGCACAACGCCGGCACCCTGCCGGAGCCGGTGCTCGGCGACGACGACTGAGGCTTCCGCCGGGGCCCTCCGTGTGGCCCGCAGGGCCGCCGGGACCCGGATTTCACTTTCCGGCTGGTCACAGGCTAGAGTTCTTCTTGTTCGCAGCGAAGAACACCGGAAACGGGGGGAACGCGGCGGAGAGCGGGGCTATAGCTCAGTTGGTAGAGCGCCTGCATGGCATGCAGGAGGTCAGGAGTTCAATTCTCCTTAGCTCCACAATCAGGATCCCGTCCCCAACAGGGGGCGGGATCCTTGCGTTTGTTCCCTTTTGTGTGCTTGCTGACCCGTCCGCTGCCGACGTGGCAGAATCGGACGGCCGGAGGGGGACACGACGGCCCGACGCGGGAGGGAGTCGCTGACGGATGGGTGCACACCGGCGGCGGTGCGACTGGTGCAACAACGGCACGCCGATCGTGCGGGACATGGAGCCCGTCAATCCCGACTACCAGTACTGGTGCGAGGAATGCGCGCGGGCGCTGATCATAAAAGGCGACCCGATCGAGACGTATCGGGAGCTGGAGGGCGAGCCGATCTACGGCCGTCTGCTCGACGAGCACTGCACGCTGAAGCGTTTCTACCAGTTCGCCCGGGCGTGATCGGTGCGAAACGGACATAACGGCCCACCGGAAACCGATTTTTGGTCTGGGGCCATGACCGTGTAATGTTCTCGATGTCGCCAGGGGGAACCGGCAAGGGAAACCGAGAAGGGGCCCGGCGGCAGAGAGAAACAAGGGGCTATAGCTCAGTTGGTAGAGCGCCTGCATGGCATGCAGGAGGTCAGGAGTTCAATTCTCCTTAGCTCCACAGTGAAGAAGCGGGCCACCCGGATCGGGTGGCCCGCTTCTCGTCGTGCCCGACCGGTGGAACGTCCGAGCGCCCGCCGGGGCCGCTGCGGTACCCTGACGCCATGCGTGCCGTGCGCCTTCTGCTTACCGAGCCGCGCTGATCAGTACCGACCCCTCGAGAAGGTCGGCATCGGCGCGGCGTCCCCTCCTGTGCGAGGGGCTTTTTCGTTTGGGCGGGCAGAGACGGCAGAGACGATCGATGGAGCTTCAGGAATCATGAGCGAGACGAACACCCCGGCCCCCGAGGCGGCCGAGGGGCACCGTTACACGGCTGCCATGGCCGCCGACATCGAGGCACGCTGGCAGGACGTATGGGACGCGGAGGGCACCTACGAGGCGCCGAACCCGACCGGTGACCTGGCCGGCGACCCGGCCGTCGTCGCCCGCCCCAAGAAGTTCATCATGGACATGTTCCCGTACCCCTCCGGGGCGGGCCTGCACGTCGGCCACCCGCTCGGGTACATCGCCACCGACGTCTACGCCCGCCACCAGCGGATGTCCGGCCACAACGTCCTGCACACCCTGGGCTTCGACGCCTTCGGCCTGCCGGCCGAGCAGTACGCCGTGCAGACCGGCACGCACCCGCGCGTGTCGACCGAGGCGAACATCGAGAACATGAAGGTCCAGCTGCGCCGCCTGGGCCTGGGCCACGACAAGCGCCGCTCCTTCGCGACGATCGACCCCGAGTACTACAAGTGGACCCAGTGGATCTTCCTCCAGATCTACAACTCCTGGTACGACGCCGACGCGAAGAAGGCCCGCCCGGTCTCCGAGCTGGTCGCCGCCTTCGAGGACGGCACCCGCGAGGTCCCCGGAGGCCGTGCCTGGGCTGACCTGACCGGCGCCGAGCGCGCCGACGTGCTGAACGGCTTCCGCCTGGCCTACGCCTCCGACGCGCCCGTGAACTGGTGCCCCGGGCTGGGCACCGTCCTGGCCAACGAGGAGGTCACCGCCGACGGCCGGTCCGAGCGCGGCAACTTCCCCGTCTTCAAGTCCCGCCTGAGCCAGTGGAACATGCGAATCACGGCCTACGCGGACCGCCTGCTGGACGACCTGGACGCGCTGGACTGGCCCGAGGCCATCAAGCTGCAGCAGCGCAACTGGATCGGCCGCAGCGAGGGCGCCCGCGTCGACTTCGCGCTGGGCGACGAAGCCATCACCGTCTTCACCACCCGACCCGACACCCTGTTCGGCGCCACCTACATGGTCCTGGCGCCCGAGCACCCGCTGGTCGAGAAGTTCATCCCGGCCGCCTGGCCCGAGGGCACCCACGACGTGTGGACCGGCGGCTACGCCACCCCCGCCGAGGCCGTGGCCGCCTACCGCAAGCAGGCCGCCTCCAAGTCGGACGTCGAGCGGCAGGCCGAGGCCAAGGACAAGACCGGTGTCTTCACCGGCGAGTACGCGGTCAACCCGGTCAGCGGCGCCAAGGTCCCCGTCTTCATCGCCGACTACGTGCTGATGGGCTACGGCACCGGCGCCATCATGGCCGTCCCGGCGCACGACACCCGCGACTTCGAGTTCGCCCGCGCATTCGAGCTGCCGATCCGCTGCGTCGTCGAGCCGACGGACGGCCGGGGCACCGACACCGCCGAGTGGGAGGACGCGTTCGTCTCCCACGACGCCAAGCTGGTGAACTCCGCCGGCGAGGGCATCTCCCTGGACGGCCTGGGCGTCGTCGAGGCCAAGGCCGCCATCACCGACTGGCTGACCGAGCGCGGCATCGGCGAGGGCACCGTCAACTTCCGTCTGCGCGACTGGCTGTTCAGCCGCCAGCGGTACTGGGGCGAGCCCTTCCCGATCGTCTACGACGAGGACGGCGTCGCCCACTCGCTGCCCGAGTCGATGCTGCCGCTGGAGCTGCCGGAGGTCGAGGACTACTCGCCGCGCACCTTCGAGCCCGACGACGCCACCTCCAAGCCGGAGACCCCGCTGTCGCGCAACGAGGCGTGGGTCAACGTGGAGCTGGACCTGGGCGACGGCGTGAAGTCCTACCGCCGCGAGACCAACACCATGCCCAACTGGGCCGGTTCCTGCTGGTACGAGCTGCGCTACCTGGACCCGAACAACGAGTCCGCCCTGGTGGACCCGGAGATCGAGCAGTACTGGATGGGCCCGCGCGAGGGCGCGCCGCACGGCGGCGTCGACCTGTACGTGGGCGGCGCCGAGCACGCGGTGCTGCACCTGCTGTACGCCCGCTTCTGGTCCAAGGTGCTCTTCGACCTGGGCCACGTCTCCTCGGCCGAGCCGTTCCACAAGCTGTTCAACCAGGGCATGATCCAGGCGTACGCCTACACCGACGCGCGCGGCGTGTACGTCCCGGCGGCCGAGGTCGAGGAGCGCGACGGCGGGTACTTCCACCAGGGCGAGCCGGTCAAGCGCGAACACGGCAAGATGGGCAAGTCCCTGAAGAACGCCGTCACGCCCGACGAGATCTGCGAGGAGTACGGCGCGGACACCCTGCGCCTGTACGAGATGGCGATGGGCCCGCTGGACGTCTCGCGTCCGTGGGACACCCGCGCCGTCGTCGGCCAGTACCGCCTGCTGCAGCGCCTGTGGCGCAACATCGTGGACGAGGAGACCGGCGAGGTCACCGTCGTCGACGGCGAGCCCGACGAGGCCACCCTGCGCGCCCTGCACAAGGCCATCGACGGGGCCGGCTCCGACATGGCGGCCCTGCGCTTCAACACGGCCATCGCGAAGATCACCGAGCTGAACAACACCCTGACCAAGGCGGGCCGCCCGCTGGAGCGCTCCGTGGCCGAGCGCCTGGTGCTGCTGGTCGCCCCGCTGGCGCCGCACATCGCGGAGGAGCTGTGGCACCGCCTGGGCCACACCGGCTCGGTCGTCCACCAGGACTTCCCGGTCGCGGACCCGGCGTACGTCGTGGACGAGACGGTCACCTGCGTGGTGCAGGTCAAGGGCAAGGTCAAGGCGCGCCTGGAGGTGCCGCCGGGCATCTCGGAGGCCGACCTGGAGCAGCTCGCCGTCACCGACGCGGGTGTCGTCGCGGCCCTGGGCGGGGCCGAGATCCGCAAGGTGATCGTGCGCGCGCCGAAGCTGGTGAACATCGTCGTCTGACGGGTGACGGCCCCTCGGGGTGATCCCGTACGGGCAGGTTGGGGGTTCGAATGGAACCCCCGGCCTGCCCGTGGCGTTTACGGTGGGAGGGACGGGAACAAGCCGGGGAAGGGAACCTCATGGAGGTAGGCGCGTTGATCATCATCTTTGCCCTGGTGGTGCTGTTCGCCTTCCTGGGGCTGGGTGCCTGGGCGACGGTCAAGGCGGTCGGCGCGGCCAAGCGCGGCGTGGACCGGACGATCACGCAGGCTCGCCGCACGGTGGAGGACACCACCCTGCGGGCCCGGAGCATCGGTCAGGGCGGGGTCGCCGGCGCGCTGGCGCAGCTGCGGCTCGACCTGCGCAACTCCATGCGTGCCACGCAGGCCGCCCTGTACCAGGGGGTGCAGTCGGACAGCTCGCTCAAGGAGTCCGTCGCCCTCTTCGAGCGGCTGAGCCGCCACGGCCACGAGCTGGACGACGAGCTGAAGCGGCTGGAGCAGGAGCCCGACCGCCAGCGGATCGCGGAGTCCCTGCCCGAGCTGCGGGAGCGCACCCTCAAGATCACGAAGTCGGCCGATTCCCTGCGGTGGGCGGCGCGCGACCGCGCCCGGCGGTTCGCGGACGACGAGCTGACGCTGCTCTCGGAGCAGATCGAGGTCGAGTCCGACGCGCTGCGCGACTGGTCCCGGGAGTCGGTCGACGACCTGGCGGCCGCGGCGGCGGCCTGGGACGCGCGCCAGGAGGCCGCGGGAGGCCCCGGCGCGGCCCCGGACGCCGAGCCCGGTCCCCGGGCCGCCCGGCCGGCGCAGCGGGCCGGGGAAGCGGCACGGCCGGCGGAGCCCGCCCGGCCGGCGCTGGACCCCGCCGCCCCGGCGGCCGCGCACCCCTGGCAGAAGGCGGCCCGGCCGGAGGCCACCACCTGAGCGCCTGCGCCTGAGCGCGTGTGAGCGTGTGAGGAGAGGGGCGTCCGGGGGTGGTTCCGGGCGAGGGGGCGGACCGGGCTGCCGGAAGGCCTCCGCTGCCGGTAACCTCCGGCTCATGTCCCGCCATGTCGCGATCGTCACCGATTCCACGGCCTACCTCCCCCCGCAGGCGATGGCGCGGCACGGGATCACATCCGTACCCCTGACCGTGGTCCTGGGCGACGAGGCCCTGGAGGAAGGGACCGAGATCTCGGCCCGCAGCCTCGCCGCGGCCCTGCAGAAGCGCCGCTCCGTCACCACCTCCCGCCCCGGCCCGGAGCAGTTCGTACGCGCCTACCAGGACGCCGCCGAGGCCGGTGCCACCGCCATCGTGAGCCTGCACCTGTCCGCCGAGTTCTCCGGCACCTACGACGCCGCCGTGGTCGCGGCCCGGACGGCCCCCGTGCCGGTCCGCGTCGTCGACACCGGCATGGTCGCCATGGCCCTCGGCTTCTGCGCCCTCGCCGCCGCCGAGACCGCCGAGGCCGGCGGGTCCGCCGACGAGGCCGTGGCCGCCGCCGAGAAGCGCGCCGCGGAGATGTCGGCCTACTTCTACGTGGACACCCTCGACTACCTGCGGCGCGGCGGCCGGATCGGGGCCGCCCAGGCGCTCCTCGGTTCCGCGCTGGCGGTCAAGCCGCTGCTGACCCTGGACGGCGGGCGGATCGAGATGCTGGAGAAGGTGCGCACGGCCTCCAAGGCCATCGCCCGGCTGGAGGAGCTGGCCGTCGAGCGGGCCGGGGCGCGCGGTGTCGACGTCGCCGTGCACCACCTGGCGGCCCCGGAGCGGGCCGAGAAACTCGCCGAGCGGCTGCGCGAGCGGATCCCCGGCCTGGTCGAGCTGCACGTCAGCGAGGTCGGCGCGGTGATCGGCGCCCACACCGGGCCGGGGCTGCTGGCGGCGGTCGTCTCGCCGCGCTGAGCGTCGGGGGTCCGTTGGTCAGCCTGCCTGTTGGGTGCCCGGGGTTGGTTGGGCTCGGGTCCGTTGGTCACCCGGAAGGGTGGCGGGGTTGTCCACAACGGGGTGGTTATTCACCGGAATTGAGGCCTCCGAGCGGGGAACCGGGGGTCGGTTCTAGCTTCGGGGCATGACTCTTCGAACGCGTACTCCAGGCATCTCCACGGCCTCCCCTTCCGACGGCCCCGGCGGGAGCGGGCCCGGGCGGGCGCGCCGGTCCGACGGCAGGCTCCGCTCCCGCCCCCGGGGGCGGGACCGGATCCGGGGGCGGGACCGGACCCGCCCCGACCCCGTCGTGCTGCGGCGCAGGGCCGAGGCCCTGCTGGGCGGCCGGGCCGGGGTGGAGGAGACGGCCCTGCGGGTCGCCGACCCGCCGGGCGGTGCGGCGGATCCGGCTGCCGGTGCCGGGCCGGAGCCCGGGGAGCCGCTCGGGGCCCGGGAGGCGCGCGGGCTCGCGCTGCGGGAGCGGCTGCCGGTGTGGGTGCAGGTGCGGTGCGGGGTGGAGCCGAGGACGGTGGCCGCCGTGGCGGTGGTGCTGGTGGTGGCCGTCGGGTTCGCCGCCCAGCAGTACTGGTCGGGCCGGCCCCGGCCGGTGACGGCTCCGGCCGTGCTCGGGCCCGGCACCGTCGCCGCCGCCCCCGTGCCGTCGGCGGGCCCGGCCGGTTCGGGGGCCCGCATCGTGGTGGACGTCGGCGGCAGGGTCCGCGACCCCGGCGTGCGGAGGCTGCCCAGCGGCTCGCGGGTGGAGGACGCGCTGGCCGCCGCCGGGGGAGTGCGGCCGGGCACGGACACCACCGGGCTCAACAGGGCCCGGGTGCTGGTGGACGGCGAACAGGTGCTGGTGGGCGTCACCGCGCAGCCGGCCGCGGGCGGCCCGGCCCCCGGCGGGGGCGCCGGTGGCGGGGCCGGTCCGCTGAGCCTCGCCGGCGCGACGGTCGAGCAGCTGGACGGGCTGCCCGGGGTGGGCCCCGTCCTCGCCCGGAACATCGTCGAGTTCCGGACGGCCCGGGGCGGCTTCCGGGCCGTGGAGGACCTCCGGCAGGTCGACGGGATCGGCGAGCGGAGGTTCGCCGAGCTGCGAAGGCTGGTAAGGCCGTGAGCGCCGCCGGGGAGCCGGGCACGGGTGAGCCGGCCGCGGGAGAGCGGGGCTCGGGTGAGGCGGCCGGGGGCGAGCGGGGCTCGGGTGAGGCGGCCGGGGGCGAGCGGGCCGGGCCCGTGGATCTGCGGCTGGCGGTGCCGGCCGTGGCGGCCTGGGGCGCGGCGGCGCTGGCGCTCGGGGTGCCGGGCGGGTGGAGCGCCGCCGGGGCGGGGCTCGCGGCGGCCGCGGCGGGGGTGCTGCTGCTCGTCGGCCGTCGCGGGTCGCAGCCCTGGTGGGGGGTCGGACCGGCCGTGGCCGCCGCGCTGCTCTGCGCCGCCGCCGGGGCGGGGGTGGCCGGGCTGGAGCGGGCCGAGGCGCGGGCGGGGCCGGTGGCCCGGCTGGCCGGGGAACACGCCCGGGTGCGCGCGGAGCTCACCGTCGGCTCGGACCCCCGGACGGCCCGCGGCGGGGCCGGGCCGCCGCTGGTGGTGCTGGACGCGGTACTGACCGGGGTGAGCGGGCCCGACGGGACGCGGACCCGGGTGGAGACGCCCGTCCGGGTGCTGGCCGGGCATCCGGGGTGGGCCTGCCTGGAGCCCTCGACCCGGGTCGCGGTGGTGGCCCGGCTGGCGCCGGCCCGGGACGGGGAGCGGGCCGTGGCCCTGCTCCGCCCGGCCGCTGACACCCCGCCCGGGGTGACGGGCGGCCCCGACCGGGTGCAGCGGCTCGCGGGGGCGCTGCGGGCCGGGCTGAGAGACGCCACCGAGGGGCTCCCGGGGGACGCCAGGGCGCTGCTGCCGGGGCTGGTGGTCGGGGACACCTCCCGGGTCCCGCCCGAGCTGCACGAGGCGTTCAGGGCCACCGACCTGCTGCACCTGCTGGCCGTCTCGGGCTCCAACCTGACCGTGGTGCTGTATCTGCTGATCGGGCCCCCGGCCCGCGCGCAGCGCGCCGAGCGGAGCGGGCTCGCGCCGAGGCTCGGGCTCTCGCTGCGGGCCACCGCCCTGGGTGGGGCCGCGCTGACGCTGGCCTTCGTGGTGGTGTGCCGGCCCGACCCGAGCGTGCTGCGGGCCGCCGCCTGCGGGGCGGTCACCCTGCTGGCCCTCGCCACCGGGCGGCGCAGGTCCCTGGTCCCCGCGCTGGCCGGGGCCGTGCTGCTGCTGGTGCTGTACGACCCGTGGCTGGCCCGCAGCGCGGGGTTCCTCCTCTCGGTGCTGGCCACCGGGGCGCTGCTCACCCTCGGGCCGCGCTGGGGCGAGGCCCTGCGGCGGCGCGGGACGCCGCCGCGCCTCGCCGACGCCCTGGGGGCGGCCCTCGCGGCCCAGGCGGTGTGCGCGCCGGTGGTGGCGGTGCTCTCCGCCCGGGTGAGCCTGGTCGCCGTGCCGTGCAACCTGCTGGCGGAGCTGGCGGCCGGTCCCGCCACCGTGCTCGGCTTCGCCGTCCTCGCCGCGGCCCCGCTGTCCATGCCCGTGGCGGAGCTGCTGGCCCGGTGCGCGGGAGTGCCGGCCGGGTGGATCGCCGCCGTGGCGCGGGGCGGGGCGCGGCTGCCCGGGGCGGAGCTGCCCTGGCCCGGCGGGCTCGCGGGCGGGCTGCTGCTGGCCGCGGTGACGGCGGCCGCGGTGGCGCTCGGGGTGCGGTTCGGGCGCCGGCGCGGGGTCTGCGCCGCCCTGGCCGTGGTGCTGCTGGTCGCGGTGGTGCGGCCGCCGCAGCTGATCCGTACCGTCACCGGGTGGCCGCCGCCGGACTGGAGCTACGTCCAGTGCGCCGTGGGCCAGGGCGACGCCGGGGTGCTGGCCGCCGGTCCCGGTACGGCCGTCGTGGTCGACGCCGGGCCCGAACCGGGGCCGGTGGACGACTGCCTGCGCGCCCTCGGCGTGAGCCGGGTCCCGCTGCTCCTGCTGACGCACTTTCACGCCGACCACGTGGGAGGGGTCGTGGGGGTGCTGCGGGGCCGGTCCGTGGGTGTGATCGAGACCACCGTGCTGGAGGAGCCGCCCGCGCAGGCGGCCGCGGTCCGCCGGGCGGCGGCGCGGGCCGGGGTGCCCGTCGTGCCCGCGGTGCCGGGGGAGCGGAGGCGGACCGGCCCGCTGGAGTGGCAGGTGCTGTGGCCCTCGGCGACGGCCCCGCCGCCGGACGGGCCCAACGACGCCAGCGTCGCCGTGCTGGTGCGCTCCGCGGGCCTCGTGCTCCTGCTGCTCGGGGACCTCGAACCCCCTTCCCAGCAAGCACTTCTGAGGGAGCATCCGGAACTGGGGCCGGTGGACGTGCTCAAGGTCGCCCACCACGGATCGGCGCACCAGGACCCGGGCCTCCAGGACCGGATCCGGCCACGCCTCGCGATCGTCCCCGTCGGCGCCGGCAACCGCTACGGCCATCCCGCTCCGAGCACGATCGCGCAGCTCAGAGGGCGTGGAGCGGCCGTGTTGCGCACCGACGAGGACGGCTCCGTGGCGGTCTCCGGAAGCGGTGCGCGGATGCGTGCGTTTCCAGCCGGACGGCGTCCGAAAGCGCGTGGTCATACCGGGCGCGACCATTCTGTTTGCCCACAACCCGACAGCATGATCGAATGCGTCGTCGCCAGAACGGTCCAAGTCCACACAGCACGGGGGTGCACTAGCCATGTTCGGTCGCCGACGGGGGATGGAGACGACCAATGGTGCCGCTTCGACCACATCCGCCACTCTCACACTGCCGCACACGGCGCGGCTGTTGAGCTGTCGGGTGCTCGATACGGTCCACCAGCCCATCCGACAGGCCAAGTTCGAGGTCACCGACCCGATAGGCCGACGGGTCGTCAGCGGGGAGACGGACCCGTACGGAGGGTTCACCGCCGCCGTGCCGGAGGGCGAGTACCGGCTCTCCGTCACCGCCGAGGGCTACGCGGCCTTCCACGGGGCGACGCTGGTGGGGGACCCCGCGCAGCCCGGCACCGCGGAGATCATCCTGGACTCGGTGGAGCCGCCGCTGCTGCCGCAGCCCGGGCACTGGGAGATCGATCCGACGCACTCGTCGATCGCCTTCACCGCCCGGCACATGGGCTTCGCCCGGATCCAGGGCCGGTTCACGACCTTCGCCGGCGCGGTGCGGATCGCCGAGCGCATGGAGGACTCCTCCATGCACGTGATCATCGACACGGCGAGCATCGACACGGGGATGCGCAGGCGGGACGACCACCTGCGGTCCGCCGACTTCCTGGACGCGGTCCGGCACCCGCGGGTGGAGTTCTACAGCGAGCGGTTCATCCACCGCAGCGGCAGCCGCTGGGCCGTGGCGGGCGCCCTCACCCTGCACGGGGTCAGCCGCTCGGTCACCCTCGACACCCAGTACCTGGGCCACGGCACGGGCCTGGAGGGCGAGCCGCGCGCCGCCTGCCGTGCCACGGCCGAGCTGAACCGCGGCGACTTCGCGCTGAACTGGCAGTCGGTGCTGGCGCAGGGGATCGCGGCGATCGGGCCGAGCGTGGAAGTGGCGCTGGACGTGCAGATCGTCCACAAGGCGTAGGAGGGGGCGCCGACCCTAGGGGGCTTCGAGCCAGCCCTCGTACTCGGCGGCGAGCTCGTCCAGGGAGGTGGCGTCGAGCCGTTCCGCGGGGTCCTCGACGACCACCAGCCACTGGGCGTCCTCGGCGTCGTCCTCGCCGGCGAGGGCGTCGCGCACCAGTTGGGGCTCCTCCGGGAGGCCGAAGCGGTCCACGGCCTCCTGGGCCACCTCCTCGGCGGCGTCGCGGTCGGGCAGGACCAGTACATGTCGCACGTTCACCCGACCATTCTCGGGCACCGGGCGAGGGGTGCTGTCAGTGCGGCGTGGGATGCTGGGGGCGATGGCCACCAGGAAGAACCCCACCGACGACCTGCTCGCCCCGATCACCCTCGCGGTGGGGCAGGAGGACCTGCTGCTCGACCGCGCCGTACGGGATGTCGTGACGGCAGCCCGCGCGGCCGACGCCGACACCGACGTGCGGGACCTCACCTCCGACCAGCTCCAGCCCGGCACCCTGGCGGAGCTGACCAGCCCCTCGCTGTTCTCCGAGCGCAAGGTCCTGATCGTGCGGAACGCGCAGGACCTGGGCGCGGACACGGTGAAGGAGCTCAAGGCCTACATCGCCGACCCGTACGAGGAGATCACCCTCGTCCTGCTGCACGCGGGCGGGGTCAAGGGCAAGGGCGTGCTGGACGCGGCGCGCAAGGCGGGTGCCCGCGAGGTCGCCTGCCCGAAGATGACGAAGGCGGCGGACCGGCTGTCGTTCGTCCGCGGGGAGTTCCGGACCCTGGGGCGCTCGGCGACCCCCGAGGCCTGCCAGACGCTGGTGGACGCGATCGGCAGCGACCTGCGCGAGCTGGCGAGCGCGGCGGCGCAGCTGTGCGCGGACGTCGAGGGCACCATCGACGAGGCCGTGGTCGGCCGCTACTACACGGGCCGCGCGGAGGCGTCCAGCTTCACGGTCGCCGACCGGGCGGTCGAGGGGCGGGCCGCGGAGGCCCTCGAAGCCCTCCGATGGTCCCTGGCGACCGGCGTGGCACCGGTGCTGATCACCAGCGCGCTGGCGCAGGCGGTGCGGGCCATCGGGAAGCTGGCGTCCGCCCCGCGGGGGGCCCGGCCGGGAGATCTGGCGCGGGACCTCGGCATGCCGCCGTGGAAGATCGACCGGGTCCGGCAGCAGATGCGGGGCTGGTCGGCGGACGGGGTCGCGGAGGCGCTGCGCGCGGTGGCGCTGGCCGACGCGGGGGTCAAGGGGGGCGGGGACGACCCGGAGTACGCGCTGGAAAAGGCCGTGGTGGCGGTGGCCCGTGCCGCCAGGGCCTCGCGGGGGCGGTAGCCGGCGCGCTGCCGCTTGGTGGTGGGGTCGGTGCCGGTGCGGGGCGCCGCTGCGCGGGGCCGGTCCCCTATCCGCCCTTCCGCCGTTCCCTGGGGGCTCCGCCCTCAGACCCCCGCGCCTCAAACGCCGGCGGGGCTGTAGGGGCCGGGTGGGCCGGCGGGGCGGTAAGTAAGGGTCGGCGGGGTCGGCTGGGTACGCGAAGGCCCCGGTTCCTTCCTGGGGAAGGGGGAACCGGGGCCTTCGGTCACTGCTGTGTGCGCCGCACCCGCGTGGCGAACGCAGGCCGCGTGCGGCGCGGGGTGCCGGTCAGGAGCGGGAGAGAGGGCCCGCTGGGTCCGTCCCGGCGATCACATCGAGTGCGGAACTCAGATGGCGGCAACCTTGGAGGCCAGCGCCGACTTCTTGTTGGCGGCGGCGTTCTTGTGGATGACACCCTTCGAGACGGCCTTGTCCAGCTTCTTGGAAGCCAGGCGGGCCGCAGCGGTGGCCTTCTCCGCGTCGCCGGCGAGGATGGCCTCGTTGGCCTTGCGGATGAAGGTGCGCAGCTCGGACTTGACCGACTTGTTGCGAAGGCGAGCCTTCTCGTTGGTCTTGTTCCGCTTGATCTGGGACTTGATGTTCGCCACGAAAGAGCCTTTTCAGGTTCAGAGTTTTTTCGGAATGTGCCTCGTCTGCTGAGAGGGCATGCGAGACACAGCCACCCAGGCTACCAGGCGTGCTTCGACCGGCCCAAACCGAGCGCATGCCCGCGTCCATGGGACCATGGGAGTCTGCGTACAAGTCTGCCTACCGATCCGACAGCAGATCCCGACAGCGACCCGAGAATCAGGACACTGCGTGCCCGCCATCCCCAGCCACGTGCCCGAGCCGAGCCGTACCGACCCGGCGCTGATCCGTAACTTCTGCATCATCGCGCACATCGACCACGGCAAGTCGACCCTCGCCGACCGGATGCTCCAGCTCACCGGTGTCGTCGACCAGCGGCAGATGCGCGCCCAGTACCTCGACCGCATGGACATCGAGCGTGAGCGCGGCATCACGATCAAGTCGCAGGCGGTCCGCCTGCCCTGGAGCCCCACCGAGGGCGCCGGCACGGGCACCACGCACATCCTGAACATGATCGACACCCCTGGCCACGTCGACTTCACCTACGAGGTCTCGCGCTCCCTGGCCGCGTGCGAGGGCACGATCCTGCTGGTGGACGCCGCCCAGGGCATCGAGGCCCAGACCCTCGCCAACCTGTACCTGGCGATGGAGAACGACCTCGCGATCGTCCCGGTCCTGAACAAGATCGACCTGCCGGCCGCCCAGCCGGAGAAGTTCGCCGAGGAGCTGGCGAACCTGGTCGGCTGCCAGCCCGAGGACGTCCTGCGGGTCTCCGCGAAGACCGGCCTCGGCGTGGACGCCCTGCTCAACAAGGTCGTCGAGACCGTCCCGGCCCCGGTCGGCGTCAAGGACGCCCCCGCCCGCGCGATGATCTTCGACTCGGTCTACGACTCCTACCGGGGCGTCGTCACGTACGTCCGTGTGGTCGACGGCACGCTCAACAAGCGCGAGCGCATCCGGATGATGTCCACGAACGCCACGCACGAGCTGCTGGAGATCGGCACCAACTCCCCGGAGATGCTCCCGGCCGACGGCCTCTCCGTCGGCGAGGTGGGCTACCTGATCACCGGTGTGAAGGACGTCCGCCAGTCCAAGGTCGGCGACACCATCACCCAGCAGGTGGGCGGCGCCACCGAGTCCCTCGGCGGCTACAAGGACCCGAAGCCGATGGTCTTCTCGGGCCTGTACCCGCTCGACGGCTCGGACTACCCGGAGCTGCGCGAGGCCCTGGACAAGCTCCAGCTCAACGACGCCGCGCTCGTCTACGAGCCCGAGACCTCGGCGGCGCTCGGCTTCGGCTTCCGCGTCGGCTTCCTCGGCCTGCTGCACCTGGACGTGGTCCGCGAGCGCCTGGAGCGCGAGTTCGGCCTCGACCTGATCGCCACCGCGCCCAACGTGGTCTACCGGGTCGTGATGGAGGACCGCACGGAGGTCACCGTCACCAACCCGAGCGAGTTCCCCGAAGGCAAGATCAAGGACGTCTTCGAGCCGGTCGTACGGGCCACCGTGCTCGCGCCGACCGAGTTCATCGGCGCGATCATGGAGCTGTGCCAGCAGCGCCGCGGCACCCTGCTCGGCATGGACTACCTCTCCGAGGACCGGGTCGAGATCCGCTACACGCTCCCGCTCGCGGAGATCGTGTTCGACTTCTTCGACCAGCTGAAGTCCAAGACGCGCGGCTACGCCTCCCTCGACTACGAGCCCACCGGCGAGCAGGCCTCCAGCCTGGTCAAGGTCGACATCCTGCTGCACGGCGACAAGGTCGACGCCTTCTCCGCCGTCTGCCACAAGGACGCCGCCTACGCCTACGGCGTGCGCCTGGTCGCCAAGCTGCGCGAGCTCATCCCGCGGCAGGCCTTCGAGGTGCCGATCCAGGCCGCCGTGGGCTCCCGCGTCATCGCCCGCGAGACCATTCGCGCCATCCGCAAGGACGTCCTCGCCAAGTGCTACGGCGGCGACATCTCCCGTAAGCGGAAGCTGCTGGAGAAGCAGAAGGAAGGCAAGAAGCGGATGAAGATGGTCGGCTCCGTGGAGGTCCCGCAGGAGGCCTTCATCGCGGTCCTGTCCAGCGACGAGTCCGGCGCCAAGAAGAAGTAGCGGCTGTATGCGAAAGAGGCCCCCGAGCGTACGCCCGGGGGCCTCTTTCGTTATGAATCGGCCGCCGGTTGGCTCTTACGCGCCAGCCGGAGTCCCCCTACTCTGAGCATTGGTTACTCGCCAGTTACAAGCCCGTAGTCATGCCCTAGTCATGCCCGAGCAGGCCCTGCCGCGTGGTCCGGAGGACGTCCGTGAGCGACACACAGACCTTGATCGAGAACCGTCCGCCCACCGTGGCGGCCCTCTTCCTTGACCGCGTCGCCGCCACGCCGAACGCGGAGGCCTACCGCTTCCCCGTGGCCGCGGCCGGCCGAGAGGGTGGTCCCGACGACTGGAAGTCGCTCAGCTGGGGGCAGGCCGCCGACCGGGTCTTCGCCATCGCCGCCGGACTGATCTCCCTCGGGCTGCACTCCGAGCAGCGCGTCGCGCTCGCCTCCAACACCCGCGTCGAGTGGATCCTCTGCGACCTCGGCGTCATGTGCGCGGGCGGCGCGGTGACCACGATCTACCCCAGCACCAATGCCGAGGAGTCCTCCTTCATCCTCTCGGACTCCGAGAGCCGGGTCCTGATCGCCGAGGACGCCAAGCAGCTGGCCAAGGCCCGCGAGCGCCGCGCCGACCTTCCCGACCTCGCCCACGTCGTCGTCCTGGAAGCCGCCGACGCCGTCCCCGCCGAGGGCGACCCGGAGGGCTGGGTGCTCTCCCTCGCCGAGCTGGAGGAGCGCGGCAACGAGTACCTCGCCAAGCACCCCGCGGCGGTCAAGGACCGGATCGCGGCCATCACCCCCGACCAGCTCGCCACCCTGATCTACACCTCCGGCACCACCGGCCGCCCCAAGGGCGTGCGCCTGCCGCACGACAACTGGTCGTACATGGCCAAGGCCACCGTGGCCACCGGGATGATCAACTCGGACGACGTCCAGTACCTGTGGCTGCCGCTCGCCCACGTCTTCGGCAAGGTCCTCACCTCCGGCCAGATCGAGGTCGGCCACGTCACCGCCGTCGACGGCCGCATCGACAAGATCATCGAGAACCTGCCGGTCGTCCAGCCCACCTACATGGCGGCCGTCCCGCGCATCTTCGAGAAGGTCTACAACGGCGTCGCCGCCAAGGCCCGGGCCGGCGGCGGGGCCAAGTACAAGATCTTCCAGTGGTCCGTGGGCGTCGCCCGCGAGTACGCCAAGGTCACCCAGGACAACTACCGCCGCACCGGCCGGGCCACCGCCCCCCTCGCGCTCACCGCCAAGCACAAGGTCGCCGACGCGCTCGTCTACTCCAAGCTCCGCGAGGCCTTCGGCGGCCGCCTGCGCGCCGCCGTCTCCGGCGCCTCCGCCCTGGCCCCCGAGATCGGCTACTTCTTCTCCGGCGCCGGCATCCACATCCTGGAGGGCTACGGCCTCACCGAGTCCAGCGCCGCCTCCTTCGTCAACCCCGGCGAGGCCTACCGCACCGGCACGGTCGGCAAGCCGCTCCCCGGCACCGAGGTCCGCATCGCCGACGACGGCGAGGTCATGCTGCGCGGCCCCGGCATCATGCAGGGCTACCACGGCCAGCCCGAGAAGACCTCCGAGGTCCTCGAGAGCGACGGCTGGCTGCACACCGGCGACATCGGCGAACTCTCCCCGGACGGCTACCTGCGCATCACCGACCGCAAGAAGGACCTGATCAAGACCTCCGGCGGCAAGTACGTCGCCCCGGCCGAGATCGAGGGCCAGTTCAAGGCGATCTGCCCGTACGTGTCGACCATCGTCGTCCACGGCGCCGACCGGAACTTCTGCTCCGCCCTGATCGCCCTCGACGAGCCCGCCATCCTCGGCTGGGCCGCCGAGAACGGCCTGGAGGGCAGGACGTACGCCCAGGTCCTCGCCGCGGCCGAGACCAACCGGCTGGTCGAGACCTACGTCCAGACCCTCAACGAGGGCCTCCAGCGCTGGCAGACGATCAAGAAGTTCCGGATCCTGCCGCGCGACCTCGACGTCGAGCACGGCGACCTCACCCCCAGCCTCAAGCTGAAGCGGCCGGCCGTCGAGCGTGAGTTCAAGCACCTCATCGAGGAGATGTACGAGGGCTCCCGGGAAGCCTGACGCCTGGCGGCGGGCCGGACGGGGCGGGGCGGTGCGGCCGCCCCGCGCACCCCGCGCGCCGGTGCCCGGGACGGGTGCGGGCCGTGCGCGGCGGCGCGGTCGGGTCCTGCCCGCGCGGTCGGGGACGGCGGCGCGGTCGGGGCCGGGGGCCCGGTCCCGACCGCCGTTCGCCGTACGCGGCCACGCGCCGCCCCGCGCCCGCGTCCGGCGAGGCGTAAACGACCATGGGGCGGTGCGGGACAATGGCGGCATGCCTTCCGCACTGCCCGACGGTGACCCCATGCCCGAAGACGGCTCGCTGCCGTCGCACGCCCTGGAGGGCGCCGCGGAGCGGCCGCTCGGGTTCTACCTGCACGTCCCGTACTGCGCCACCCGCTGCGGGTACTGCGACTTCAACACCTACACCGCCACCGAGCTGCGCGGCACCGGCGGCGTCCTCGCCTCCCGCGAGAACTACGCCGACACCCTGATCGACGAGGTCCGCCTCGCCCGCAAGGTGCTCGGCGACGACCCGCGCCCCGTGCGGACCGTCTTCGTCGGCGGCGGCACGCCCACGCTGCTGCCCGCCGGAGACCTCGTACGCATGCTCGCGGCGATCCGCGACGAGTTCGGGCTCGCCGAGGACGCCGAGGTCACCACCGAGGCCAATCCGGAGTCCGTGGACCCCGAGTACCTCGCCGAGCTGCGCGCGGGCGGCTTCAACCGGATCTCCTTCGGCATGCAGAGCGCGAAGCAGCACGTCCTGAAGGTCCTCGACCGCACCCACACCCCCGGCCGCCCCGAGGCCTGCGTCGCCGAAGCGCGCGCGGCTGGCTTCGAACACGTCAACCTCGACCTGATCTACGGCACCCCTGGCGAGTCCGACGACGACTGGCGGGCCTCCCTGGAGGCCGCGCTCGGCGCCGGGCCCGACCACGTCAGCGCGTACGCCCTGATCGTCGAGGAGGGCACCCAGCTGGCCCGCCGGATCCGCCGCGGCGAGGTCCCGATGACCGACGACGACGTCCACGCCGACCGGTACCTGATCGCCGACGAGATCATGGAGCGGGCCGGCTACTCCTGGTACGAGGTGTCGAACTGGGCCACCACCGAGGCCGGCCGCTGCCTGCACAACGAGCTGTACTGGCGCGGCGCCGACTGGTGGGGCGCGGGCCCCGGCGCCCACTCCCACGTGGGCGGGGTCCGCTGGTGGAACGTGAAGCACCCCGGCGCCTACGCGGCCGCCCTCGCGGAGGGCCGCTCCCCGGGCGCGGGCCGCGAGCTGCTGTCGGCGGAGGACCGCCGCGTGGAGCGGATCCTGCTGGAGCTCCGCTTGGTCGACGGCGTCCCGCTGTCCCTGCTGGCCCCCGCGGGCCTGGCGGCCTCCCGCCGCGCCCTGGCCGACGGCCTGCTGGAGCCGGCCCCGTACGAGGCCGGACGGGCGGTCCTGACCCTGCGCGGGCGACTGCTGGCGGACGCGGTGGTGCGGGACCTGGTGGACTGATCACTCCCCGGAGTGAATCGCTGCGAATACGGGCGGGTGCGGCCTAGCCTGTTCGTAGCCTTCTGTCGCAACCCCGGCGGCAGAAGTGGAGGGCACGGAGATGACCGCTGTGGATGATCGCCGGATGACCGAGTACTTCGAGAGCTTCGAGGCTCCCGAGGGGATCAAGGTCGAGCTCCTCAGGGGGGAAATCGTGATGATGGCGGGGCCGGACGTGGTCCACAACCTGATCGTCATGTTCGTGCAGCGGCAGATCCCCATGGATCGCTGGTATCCGCTCCAGACACAGGACGTGGACATCCCGGCGGAATCGTCCGAGCCGCAGCCGGATCTCGTGGTCCTCCCCATCGAGGCTGCGCCCGAGTCGGGCCGTCTGCTGCCCGCAGGGGTGCTGACGATGGTGGTCGAGGTCGTCTCCAAGACCAGCAAGTTGCGCGACTACGTGACCAAGCGCTCCATCTACGCGGGCGGGAGGATCCCCGCCTACCTGATCATCGACCCCTTCCAGGCCAAGTGCGTGGTGCTCACCGAACCCTTCGGTGCCGGAGAAGAGGCCGACTACCGGAACGAGTGGACCGGCAAGTTCGGTGATCCGGTCCCGCTCGACGTCCTCGGCGTCACGCTCGACACCACCGAGTTCGGCACCCTGTCGTAGCCCGGTCAGGGAGCGGTGACGAAGTCGATCAGCTCCTCCACCCGCCCCAGCAGCGTCGGCTCCAGGTCCCGGTAGGACGTCACACGGGACAGGATGTGCTGCCAGGCGGCCCCGGTGTTCTCCGGCCAGCCCAGCGCCCTGCACACGCCCGTCTTCCAGTCCTGCCCCCGCGGCACCTCCGGCCAGGCCCGGATGCCCAGCGCCGACGGCTTCACCGCCTGCCAGACGTCCACGTACGGGTGGCCCACCACCAGCACGTCCGGGCCCGTCACCGAGGCCGCGATCCGGGACTCCTTCGAGCCCGGCACCAGATGGTCGACCAGGACGCCGAGACGGGCGTCCGGGCCGGGGGCGAAGTCGGCGACCACCGCCGCCAGGTCGTCGACGCCCTCCAGGTACTCCACCACCACGCCCTCGATGCGCAGGTCGTCGCCCCAGACCCGCTCGACCAGCTCGGCGTCGTGCCGCCCCTCCACGTAGATCCGCCCCGCCCGCGCCACCCGCGCCCGCGCCCCCGGGACGGCGATCGAGCCCGAAGCCGTACGGGCCGGCGCGGCGGGGCCCCGCGCGGGGCGGGTCAGGGTCACCACCGCGCCGTCCAGCAGGAAGCCGCGCGGCTCCAGCGGGAACACCCGGCGCTTGCCGAAGCGGTCCTCCAGGGTCACCGTGCCCGCCTCGCAGGCCACCACCGCGCCGCAGAAGTCCGTACCCGCCACCTCGACCACCAGGTCCGGGTCCGCCGGCACCTCCGGCACGGGCTTGGAGCGCTTCCACTGCGGGGTCAGGTCGGGGGAGTACTCACGCATCCGGCCGACACTAGGAGAGCCGGCGCCCTCAGGCCCCCGACACGCCGAACCTGGCCGCCAGTGTGTCGCGTTGCGCACGCACGAACTCCGCGTCCACCAGCGCTCCGTGACCCGGCACGTACACCGCGTCGTCTCCGCCCAGCGACAGCAGCCGGTCCAGTGCGGCCGGCCACTGGCCCGGCACCGCGTCCGAGCCGGCCTGGGGCTCGCCCGACTCCTCGACCAGGTCCCCGCAGAACACCGCCTCCCGCTCGCCCGGCACGAAGACGGCCAGGTCGTGCTCGGAGTGAGCGGGCCCCAGGTTCGCCAGCAGCACCCGTACCCCGCCGAGCTCCAGCGTCCACTCGCCCGACACCAGGTGCCGGGGCGCCTGGAGCAGGTCCGCCGCCTCGGTGGCCTCCGCCTCCGCCAGACCCATCCGGACCGCGCTCGTCCGCACCTCCTCGCGGCCCGTCGGCGCCGACAGCAGCCGCTCCAGGCCCACCGCCCCGAAGAACTCGGCACCGGCGAAGGCTCCGCCGCCCAGCACGTGGTCGAAATGTCCGTGGGTGAATGCGATATGGGTCACGCGCCGGCCCGTCAGCCGCTCCGCCTCGGCCCGCACCTGCGCGCCCTCGCGCACGGACGATCCCGGGTCGATCAGCAGCACCGACTCGTCCCCCACCACCAGTCCCACGGTGCAGTCCCACACCGGCAGCCGTCTCCGGCCGACCCGTCCGGTGACCCTTTCCCAGCCCGCCTCTTCCCAACGTACGTCCATGCGGTGACGCTACCCTGGCGGGCCGCCCTTGCCTGCGGCGTACTACCCGGCCGTACACTGACCGGGGGATCTCTGGCACTCACACGCGCAGAGTGCCAACAAGCCAGGACCGGCCCCGACGGCCTGACCGACGACCGACCGCATCCGGAGGTGTGCGCGATGCTCAGCGAACGCAGACTCGAGGTGCTGCGTGCCATCGTCCAGGACTACGTCGGGACGGAGGAGCCCGTCGGCTCCAAGGCCCTCACCGAGCGGCACAAACTGGGCGTCTCGCCCGCCACCGTGCGCAACGACATGGCCGTGCTGGAGGAGGAGGGCTACATCGCGCAGCCCCACACCAGCGCCGGCCGCATCCCCACGGACAAGGGCTACCGCCTCTTCGTCGACAGGCTGGCCGGCGTCAAGCCGCTGTCGACGCCGGAGCGCCGGGCCATCCAGAACTTCCTCGACGGCGCCGTCGACCTCGACGACGTGGTCGGCCGCACGGTACGGCTGCTCGCGCAGCTCACCCGGCAGGTCGCCGTCGTCCAGTACCCGTCGCTGACCCGCTCCACCGTGCGGCACGTCGAGCTGCTGTCGCTGGCCCCGGCCCGGCTGATGCTCGTGCTCATCACCGACACCGGCCGCGTCGAGCAGCGCCTCGTCGACACCCAGACCCCCTTCGGCGAGAACTCCCTCGCCGACCTGCGGGCGCGTCTGAACAGCAGGGTCGTCGGCCGCCGCTTCACGGACGTGCCGCAGCTGGTGCAGGACCTTCCGGAGTCGTTCGAGATCGACGACCGGGCGACCGTCAAGGCCGTCCTCGCGACCCTCCTCGAAACGCTGGCGGAGGAGGCGGAGGAGCGGCTGATGATCGGCGGCACCGCCAACCTCACCCGCTTCGGACATGACTTTCCCTTGACCATCAGGCCCGTGCTGGAGGCGCTGGAGGAGCACGTCGTGCTCCTGAAGCTGCTGGGCGAGGCCGGTGAGTCGGGAATGGCCGTAAGAATCGGTCACGAGAACGCCTACGAGGGACTCAACTCCACGTCGGTCGTGTCCGTCGGCTACGGTTCGGGCGGCGAAGCAGTCGCCAAACTCGGCGTGGTCGGACCGACCCGCATGGACTACCCCGGAACGATGGGAGCGGTACGCGCAGTGGCACGTTACGTCGGACAGATCCTGGCGGAGTCGTAAGTGGCCACGGACTACTACGCCGTACTCGGCGTGCGCCGCGACGCATCGCAGGACGAGATCAAGAAGGCCTTCCGCCGCCTCGCCCGTGAACTCCACCCGGACGTGAACCCGGACCCGAAGACGCAGGAGCGCTTCAAGGAGATCAACGCGGCCTACGAGGTCCTCTCGGACCCGCAGAAGAAGCAGGTCTACGACCTCGGCGGCGACCCGCTGTCCTCCTCGGGCGGCGGTGGCGGCGCGGGCGGCTTCGGAGCGGGCGGCTTCGGCAACTTCTCCGACATCATGGACGCCTTCTTCGGCCAGGCCTCGCAGCGCGGCCCGCGCTCGCGGACCCGCCGCGGCCAGGACGCCATGATCCGCCTGGACCTGGAACTGGACGAGGCCGCCTTCGGCACGACCAAGGACATCCAGGTCGACACCGCCGTCGTCTGCGGCACCTGCTCCGGCGAGGGCGCCGCCCCCGGCACCTCGGCGCAGACCTGTGACATGTGCCGCGGCCGCGGCGAGGTCTCCCAGGTCACCCGGTCCTTCCTGGGCCAGGTCATGACCTCGCGCCCCTGCCCGCAGTGCCAGGGCTTCGGCACCGTGGTCCCGACCCCGTGCCCCGAGTGCGCGGGCGACGGCCGGGTCCGCTCCCGCCGCAGCCTCACCGTCAAGATCCCCGCCGGTGTCGAGAACGGCACCCGGATCCAGCTCGCGGGCGAGGGCGAGGTCGGCCCCGGCGGCGGCCCCGCCGGCGACCTCTACGTGGAGATCCACGAGCTGCCGCACCCGACCTTCCAGCGGCGCGGGGACGACCTGCACTGCACGGTCACCATCCCCATGACGGCCGCGGCCCTGGGCACCAAGTGCCCGCTGGAGACGCTGGACGGCATGGAGGAGATCGACATCCGGCCCGGCACCCAGTCCGGCCAGGCCATCCCGCTGCACGGGCGGGGCGTCACCCACCTGCGCGGCGGCGGCCGCGGCGACCTGATCGTCCACGTCGAGGTCACCACCCCCGGCAAGCTGGACGCCCAGCAGGAGGAGCTGCTGCGCCAGCTCGCGAAGCTGCGCGGCGAGGAGCGGCCGATGGGCCAGTTCGCCCCCGGCCAGCAGGGCCTGTTCAGCCGCCTGAAGGACGCGTTCAACGGCCGCTGACGCGGGCGGCGGCACGTCGTACGAGCCCGGTCCGGGGAATCCCGGGCCGGGCTCCGTGCTTCCCGGACACCGCGCGGGGCGATTCCCGGACACACCGGGGAAGCGGACTATGCCAGGCGAATGCGACGGTTCGGCCCGGTGGCCGGGACGTGGCACGATGCGGTGCATGTCCTCCGCACCGAACGGCCTCCCCCGGTACCCGATCGTGCAGGGTCCCATGGCGGGCGGCGTCTCGTGCCCGCCGCTCGTCGCCGCCGTGTGCGAGGCCGGCGGACTCGGCTACCTGGCCGGCGGATACAAGACCGCCGACGGCATGTACCAGGAGATCAAGCAGACGCGCGGCCTCACCCGGCGGCCCTTCGGCGTGAACATCTTCATGCCGCAGACCGGCTACGTCGACCCGGCCGCCGTCGAGACCTACCGCGGGCAGCTGGCCGGCGAGGCCGGCTGGTACGAGGTCTCGCTCGCCGCCGAGGACACCGTCGGCAACTGCGACGACGGCTACGAGGCGAAGCTGGCCATCCTGCTGGAGGACCCCGTCCCGGAGGTCTCCTTCACCTTCGGCACGCCCGCCCCCGACGTCCTCGCCCGCCTGCGCGGGGCCGGCACCCGTACCGTCGTCACCGTCACCTCCGTCGAGGAGGCCCGCTCCGCACAGGCGGCGGGCGCCGACGCCGTCTGTGTCCAGGGCGTCGAGGCGGGCGGCCACCAGGGCACCCACCGCGACGACCCGGAGACCGACGGCACGGCCGGCGTCGGACTGCTCGCGCTGGTCGCCCAGGTACGGGAGGCCGTGGCCCTGCCCATCACCGCGGCGGGCGGCCTGATGCGCGGCGCGCAGATCGCGGCGGTGCTGGCGGCCGGGGCGGACTCGGCGCAGCTCGGCACGGCCTTCCTGGCCTGCCCGGAGTCGGGCGCGCACCCGATGCACAAGAAGGCCCTGACCGACCTGATGTTCCCGCACACGGAACTGACCCGGGCCTTCACGGGCCGGCCCGCGCGGGGCCTGGTCAACCGCTTCGTGCGGGAGCACGGGCCGTACGCGCCGGCCGCCTACCCCCAGGTCCACCACATGACCGCGGGGCTGCGCAAGGCGGCCGCGGCGGCCGGGGACCCGCAGGGCATGTCCCTGTGGGCGGGCCAGGGGCACCGGCTGGCACGGGCGCTGCCGGCCGGGGAGCTGGTGGAGGTGCTGGCGGCCGAACTGGCCGGGGCGCAGAACGCGTTGAACGCATTGCAGATGAGGAGAACGTCATGACGGCCCCCGTGTTCGTGGTCGAAGAGGTTCCGGCGGGGCCGGAGTTCGTGCTGGACGGCCCCGAGGGGCGGCACGCGGTGTCCGTGAAGCGGCTGGGCCCGGGCGAGGACGTGGTCCTCACGGACGGGCGCGGCCGGTGGGCGCAGGGCGTGGTCAAGGCGGCCGAGGGCAAGGACCGGCTGGTGGTCACGGACCTGGAGGCCGTGCTGGAGGAGCCGGAGCCCGACGTCCGGATCACGGTGGTGCAGGCGCTGCCGAAGGGCGACCGGGGCGAGGTGGCGGTCGAGACGATGACGGAGACCGGCGTCGACGTGATCGTGCCGTGGCAGGCCTCGCGGTGCATCACGCAGTGGCGCGGCGACCGGGGGGCGAAGTCCCTGGCCAAGTGGCGTTCCACGGCGCGGGAGTCGGGCAAGCAGTCGCGCCGGGTCCGGTTCCCGGAGGTGGCCGAGGCGATGTCCACGAAGCAGGTGGCCGCGCTGCTGGCGCAGGCCGATCTGGCGGTGGTGCTGCACGAGGACCGTGACACCCCGTCGCAGGCGCTGGCGACGGCTCCGCTGCCGGAGAAGGGGTCGGTGGTGCTGGTGGTCGGCCCCGAGGGCGGGGTCTCGCCGGAGGAACTGGCCGTCTTCGCGGAGGCCGGCGCCAGGCCGTACCGGCTGGGGCGGTCGGTGCTGCGCACGTCCACCGCGGGCACGGCTGCGGCGGCCGTCCTCCTGGCCCGCACGGGCCGCTGGTCGTAACGATCGCCCCTGCCCTGGCCGGGCCTCTGCTTTGGCCGGGCGGTTGCCGGTGCGGGGCGTTGAGCTGCGGGGCGTTGCGCTGCGGGGCCGGCGCGGGGGGTGCCGCTGCGCGGGGCGAGGTCCCCTACCCGCCCTTCCACCGTTCCCCGGGCTCTGCCCGGACCCGCGCCTCAAACGCCGGCGGGGCTACATATAGCCCCGCCGGCGTTTGAGGCGCGGGGGTCTGGGGGCGGAGCCCCCAGGGGGGCCGGGGCGCAGCCCCGGGGAACGGGCGAAGGGCGGGTAGGGGACCCAGCCCCGCGCAGCGGCGCCGGGTCCCGGCCGGGCGGGGCGGTCGGGAGCCGGTCGTGCCCGGCCAGGGCGGCGGGAGCCCGCGCCGCGGGGCCGATAGCATGCCCGGACCGATCAACGTCACGGGAGGCGCAGCAATGGCCGGGGAACCGCAGGCGGACTGCCTGTTCTGCAAGATCGTCGCGGGGTCCGTCCCGGCGACGCTCGTCCGCGAGACGGAGACGACCCTCGCCTTCCGGGACATCAACCCGCAGGCGCCGACCCACGTGCTCGTCATCCCCAAGGTGCACTACCCGGACGCGGCCTCCCTCGCCGCCGCCGAGCCGACGGTGATCGCCGACATACTGCGTGAGGCCGGGGAGATCGCCGCGGCGGAGGAGGTCGCCGACCAGGGCTACCGGGTCGTGTTCAACACCGGGGCCGGCGCGGGCCAGACCGTCTTCCACGCCCACCTGCACGTCCTGGGCGGCCGCGGCCTCCAGTGGCCGCCCGGATAAGTCGTGTCCGTACGCGAGTTCGTGGTCCTCGGCACCGCCAGCCAGGTTCCCACCCGGCACCGCAACCACAACGGCTACCTGCTGCGCTGGGACGGCGAGGGCATCCTCTTCGACCCAGGCGAGGGCACGCAGCGGCAGATGCTGCGGGCCGGCGTCGCGGCGCACGACATCAACCGGATCTGCGTCACGCACTTCCACGGTGACCACAGCCTGGGCCTGGCCGGGGTGATCCAGCGGATCAACCTCGACCAGGTCCCGCACCCCGTGACGGCGCACTACCCGGCCTCGGGGCAGAGGTTCTTCGACCGGCTGCGGTACGCCACCGCCTACCGGGAGACCGTGGCGCTGCGGGAGGAGCCGGTGGCCGCCGACGGGGTGCTCGCGAGCGGGCCCTCGTACGTCCTGGAGGCGCGGCGGCTCTCGCACCCGGTGGAGTCCTTCGGCTACCGGGTGACCGAGCCGGACGGGCGCCGGATGGTCCCCGCACTGCTCGCGCGGTACGGGGTCAAGGGGCCGGACGTGGGCCGGCTCCAGCGCGAGGGGCGGCTGGAGCGGCCGGAGGGCGAGGTCACGCTGGAGGCCGTCAGTGAGCACCGGCCGGGTCAGCGGTTCGCCTTCGTCATGGACACGCGGCTCTGCGAGGGCGTGGACGCGCTGGCGGAGGGCTGCGACATGCTGGTCATCGAGTCGACCTTCCTCGACGCGGACGTCCGGCTGGCCGAGGACCACGGCCACCTCACCGCCGGACAGGCGGCCCGGGTGGCGCGGGACGCCGGGGTGCGGCACCTCGTGCTGACGCACTTCTCGCAGCGGTACGCGGACCCGTCGGAGTTCGAACGCCAGGCCCGGGCGGCGGGGTTCGAGGGCGAGCTGACGGTCGCCGCGGACCTGGGGCGGGTGGCACTGCCGAAGCGCTAGGGGCTCCGTGGGCGCACCGCGTCCAGTGAGGTGCGTCACACTGGGGTTTGGTCCGGTCGGGCCCGGGCAGGGCTGGCAGCTTTCCGGACCGTACGCAGAAACGACACACCAACGGGGAGTACGCCGTGACCAGTCGGGACAGCCGCATCACCCTCGACCCGCTCCGCCCGGTGCGCGACCCTCACGAGCCCGGCTGCGACGTGTTCCTGACCGGCACGGTCTTCCTCGACATCATCTTCACCGGCCTGGACTCCGCGCCCGTGCGCGGTACGGAGTCCTGGGCGCGCGGCATGGGGTCCAGCCCCGGCGGCGTCGCCAACATGGCCACCGCCCTCGCCCGCCTGGGCCTGCGCACCTCGCTGGCCGCCGCCTTCGGCGACGACCACTACGGCGAGTACTGCTGGGACGCCCTGGAGCAGGGCGAGGGCATCGACCTGTCCATGTCGCACACCATCCCCGGCTGGCACAGCCCCGTCACCGTCTCCATGGCGTACGAGGGCGAGCGCACGATGGTCTCCCACGGCCACGAGGCGCCGCCCCCGGCGGGCCCCGGCCCCTTCCCCTGGTGCCCCCCGAAGGCCCGGGCCGCGGTGGCCTCCCTCGGCGCCGGACAGGGCGCGGACTGGATCTCCGAGGCGGCCCGCCGGGGCTCGCGGATCTTCGCGGACGTCGGCTGGGACGAGACCGGGCGGTGGGACCTGGGGGCCCTGGCCGACCTCGAGCACTGCGAGGCGTTCCTGCCCAACGCGGGGGAGGCGATGCGCTACACGCGGACCGAGTGTCCGCGCGCCGCGGCCCGGGCCCTCGCGGAGAAGGTCCCGGTCGCGGTGGTGACCATGGGCTCGGAGGGCTCGTACGCGGTCGACGGCCGCACCGGGGAGACCGCGGAGGTCCCCGCGATCACGGTGGACGCCCTGGACCCCACCGGGGCCGGGGACGTGTTCGTGGCCGGGTTCGTCACCGGCAGCCTCGCGGGGTGGCCGCTCGCCGACCGGCTGGCCTTCGCCGGGCTGACCGCCGCCCTGTCGGTGCAGGAGTTCGGCGGCTCCCTCTCCGCCCCGGGCTGGCCCGAGGTGGCCCACTGGTGGCGCACGGCCCCCGACGCCCTCCGCGGCCGCTACGCCTTCCTGGACGCCCTGGTCCCGCCCGGCGCCGCCCCCTGCCCGCGCCGCCGCGCGGTCCCCACCATCGGCTTCCGCCACCCCGTCTAGGCCCGGCCCGCCCGGAAAACCCCTCGGGCGCGACCCTGCGTGGACGTACCCTTGGTACTCCGGAGGCCGGCGATGGGATCGGCCCCTCAGTGGGAGGTATGCGCAGGCCACAGTGCCGGCCCATGACTCAGACACCGACAGCCCACACCCCGGCGCAGGGCCAGGCGCGAGCCCATTTCACGGTCCCGGCGACGCACCCGATGGTGACCGTGCTCGGCTCGGGCGACGCCCTGCTGCGCGTGATCGAAAAGGCTTTCCCGAAGGCCGACATCCATGTTCGGGGCAATCAGGTCAGCGCGATCGGAGCGGCGGCGGAAGTCGCCCTGATCCAGCGCCTGTTCGACGAGATGATGCTGGTGCTCCGCACCGGGCAGCCGATGACGGAGGACGCAGTGGAACGCTCGATCGCCATGCTCAAGGCGAACGGCAGCGGTGGCGGTGACACGGAGACCCCGGCCGAGGTGCTCACCCAGAACATCCTCTCCAGCCGCGGCCGCACCATCCGCCCCAAGACCCTCAACCAGAAGCGGTACGTCGACGCGATCGACAAGAACACGATCGTCTTCGGCATCGGCCCCGCCGGCACCGGCAAGACCTACCTCGCCATGGCGAAGGCCGTCCAGGCGCTCCAGTCCAAGCAGGTCAGCCGGATCATCCTGACCCGCCCCGCCGTCGAGGCGGGCGAGCGGCTCGGCTTCCTGCCGGGCACGCTCTTCGACAAGATCGACCCGTACCTGCGGCCGCTCTACGACGCCCTGCACGACATGATCGACCCCGACTCGATCCCGCGCCTGATGGCGGCGGGCACGATCGAGGTGGCGCCGCTGGCGTACATGCGCGGCCGGACGCTCAACGACGCCTTCGTCGTCCTGGACGAGGCGCAGAACACCACCGTCGAGCAGATGAAGATGTTCCTGACGAGGCTCGGCTTCGACTCGAAGATCGTCGTCACCGGTGACGTCACCCAGGTCGACCTCCCGGGCGGCGCCAAGAGCGGTCTGCGCCAGGTCCAGGAGATCCTCGACGGGGTGCCGGACATCCACTTCTCGAGGCTCACGTCCGAGGATGTGGTCCGGCACAAGCTGGTCGGCCGTATCGTCGACGCGTACGCCAAGTACGACGATGCCCACCCGGCCCCGAACGGCCACCAGCGGAAGTAGAACCCAGCGCACCATGTCGATCGACGTCAACAACGAGTCCGGAACCGAGGTCGACGAGCAGGCGATCCTCGACATCGCCCGCTACGCGCTCACCCGGATGAGGATCCACCCGCTGTCCGAGCTCTCCGTCATCGTCATCGACGAGGACGCCATGGAGCAGCTCCACATCCAGTGGATGGACCTCCCCGGACCGACCGACGTCATGTCCTTCCCGATGGACGAGCTCCGTCCGCCGGCGAAGGACGACGAGGAGCCCCCGCAGGGGCTCCTCGGTGACATCGTGCTCTGCCCCGAGGTGGCCAAGAAGCAGGGCGACGAGGCGCCGACGCGGCACTCCATGGACGAGGAGCTCCAGCTCCTGACCGTCCACGGGGTGCTGCACCTGCTCGGCTACGACCACGAGGAGCCGGACGAGAAGGCCGAGATGTTCGGCCTCCAGGCGGCCATCGTCGACGGCTGGCGCGCCGAGCGCGGCCTCACGGGCCCCTCCCCGGCCCCCACCGTCTCGTGACCGGCGCCGCCCAGCTGATCACCGGGGCGGTCCTGCTGACCGTGGTGGCCTGGTTCGCGGCCTGCGCCGAGTCCGGGATCGCCCGCGTCTCCAGCTTCCGCGCCGAGCAGGCCGTACGGGAGGGCCGGCGCGGGAGCGCCAAGCTCGCCCAGGTCGCCGCCGACCCCACCCGGTACGTCAACGTGGCCCTGCTGGTGCGGGTGACCTGCGAGATGGCGGCCGGCGTGCTCGTCACGTACGTCTGCCTCGACGCGTTCGGCGAGAACTGGACGGCGCTGCTCACCGCCATCGGCGTGATGGTGCTGGTGTCGTTCGTGGCGGTGGGCGTCTCCCCCCGCACCATCGGCCGCCAGCACCCGCTGAACACCGCGACGGCGGCCGCGTACGTCCTCGTACCGCTGGCCCGGGTGATGGGGCCGGTCCCGCAGCTGCTGATCCTGATCGGCAACGCGCTCACGCCCGGCAAGGGCTTCCGCAAGGGACCCTTCGCCTCCGAGGCCGAGCTGCGCGCGATGGTGGACCTCGCGGAGAAGGAATCCCTGATCGAGGACGACGAGCGCCGGATGGTGCACCAGGTCTTCGAGCTGGGGGACACCCTCGTGCGCGAGGTGATGGTGCCGCGCACCGACCTGGTCTGCATCGAGCGCTACAAGACGATCCGGCAGGCGACGACGCTCGCGCTGCGGTCCGGCTTCTCGCGGATCCCGGTCACCGGGGAGAACGAGGACGACATCGTCGGCATGGTGTACCTGAAGGACCTCGTCCGCCGTACGCACATCAACCGGGAGGCGGAGGCCGACCTGGTCTCGACGGTGATGCGGCCGGCGGTCTTCGTCCCCGACACCAAGAACGCCGGGGACCTGCTGCGCGAGATGCAGTCGGTGCGCAACCACGTGGCCGTCGTCATCGACGAGTACGGCGGCACGGCCGGCATCGTCACCATCGAGGACATCCTGGAGGAGATCGTCGGCGAGATCACCGACGAGTACGACCGGGAGATCCCGCCCGTCGAGGAGCTGGGCAAGGACCGCTACCGGGTCACCGCGCGGCTCGACATCACCGACCTCGGCGAGCTGTTCGGGGTGGAGGCCTTCGACGACGAGGACGTGGAGACGGTCGGCGGGCTGCTGGCCAAGGCGCTGGGCCGGGTCCCGATCGCGGGCGCCTCGGCGGTGGTGGACCTGCCCGACGGGCGGCCGCTGCGGCTGACGGCGGAGTCCCCGGCGGGACGCCGGAACAAGATCGTGACGGTGCTGGTGGAGCCGGTCGCCGGGGCGGCGGCCGAAGGGGAGGAGGGGGAATGACCCCCGCGGAGCTGCGCGCGTTCTGCCTGGGCTTCAACGCGGCGGTGGAGGAGTTCCCCTTCACCCCGCAGACCTCGGTGTTCAAGGTGCTGGGCAGGATGTTCGCCCTCACCGCGCTGGACGCCGAACCGCTGAAGGTGAACCTCAAGTGCGAGCCGGAGGCGGCCGTGCGGCTGCGGGCCGAGCACGAGGCGATCGTGCCGGGCTGGCACATGAACAAGCGGCACTGGAACACCGTGACGGTGGGCGGCCTTCCGGACGCGCTGGTGCGGGAGCTGGTGGAGGACTCGTACGACCTGGTCGTGGCGGGGCTGCCGCGGGCGGAGCGGCTGAAGCTCGACCGGGCGTGACGACGGGTGCGGCGCGGCGGTGCGGCCGGGGCGTGCCGCCGCCGCACGGAAGAGGGTCGAAGGTCATGTGGGGACGGGACCTTTGGAACCCAGGAGTCCCTTACCTTTCGCTTAGGTTTGTCCTGCTCCACGGGGGAACGGCGGGGGGCGGGGAGCGCGAGTGAGCGCCCCGGCGGGGTCGTCGCACGACCGCACCGGGGCGCTCCCTATGCTTTCGCCTATGAGCGAGAGCACCGTGGGCAACGGGATCGACCCCGAGGACAGCAAGATCATCACGCTGGCACGCAGCGCGCGGGCCCGCAACGGAGTCCCGGAAGGGGCGGCCGTACGGGACGAGACCGGCCGCACGTACGTCGCCGGCACCGTGGAGCTCGACTCCCTCAGGCTGAGCGCCCTCCAGACGGCCGTCGCCATGGCCGTCGCCAGCGGCGCGACCTCCCTGGAGGCCGCCGCCGTCGTCAGCGCGGCCGACGCCCCCGCCGACGCCGACCGCGCGGCCGTCCGCGACCTGGGCGGCCCCGACACCCCGGTCCTCCTCGCCGCCCCCGACGGCACCCTGAAGTCCACCACCCCGGCCGGAGCCTGAGCCGAGCCCTCCGGCGGTCCGCGGCGGGCGACGGCCCGGCAGGGCCGCCGGGCGGGCTGGAATCCGATGGCGGCGCCCGCCGGCGCGGTGGTGTGATGGGCCGATGCAGCCCGACGCGCGCGAGACCGCGGACCGCGGGGACTTCCCCCGGGCCGTGACCCCCTGGGACCGGCCCGACTGGCGCGCGGAGGCGCTCCGCTGGGCCGCCGACGCCCTGGCCGCGCACGGACTGGCCGAGAACGGTCCCAGGGAGGTCCGGCTGCGGCCGTGGTCCGTACTGCTCCGGTTCTCCGTCGGCGGGAGCGGGCCCGTCTGGTTCAAGGCCAACCCGCCCGCCGGCGCCTTCGAGGCCGGGCTCACCCGGGCCCTGGCCGACTGGGTCCCCGGCAGCGTGCTGCGGCCCCTGGCCGTCGACGCCGCCCGGGGCTGGGCCCTGCTGCCGGACGGCGGCCCGCTCCTGCGGCAGACCCTGGACGAGGACCGCCGGGGCGGCGGACCCCGCGCCTGGGAGGCGGTGCTCGGCCGGTACGCCGAACTCCAGCGCTCCCTCCTCCCGCACACCCCCGAGATCGAGGCGCTCGGCGTCCCCGGCGCGCGGACCGCCGCACTGCCCGGGATCCTCGACCGGATGGCCGAGGAGAACACCGCCCTGGACGACACCGACCGCCGGGCCCTGCACGCGCTGCGGCCCCGCTTCGCCGACTGGTGCGCGGAACTCGCGGGGGCCGGCATCGGTGACACCCTCGACCACTGCGACCTCCACGACGCGCAGGTCTTCACCCCGGAACCCGGCCGGTACACCTTCTTCGACTGGGGCGACGCCCGCGTCACCCACCCCTTCTGCAGCCTGCTGGTCCCCGGCCGGGCCGCGGCCCGGCGGTACGGGCCCGACGTGCTGCCCCGGCTGCGCGACGCCTACCTGGAGCCGTGGACCGGAGCCGGGCGCACCCCCGGCGAGCTGCGCCGCGCGGCCCGGCTGGCCTGGCGGCTCGCGGCCATCGGCCGGGTCAGTGCCTGGGGCCGCTTCTTCCCCGCGGGCCCCCGCGAAGCGGACGGCGGAGCCGCCGGGGACACCGGCGACGCCGACCGCGCCCGCTGGCTGCGCGAACTGCTCAACCGGCCGCCGCTGTAGCCGGCTCCGGCACCCGGCGGCGGATGACCATCGCCATCAGCGCCGCCACCGCGCACAGCCCGCCCGCCGCGTACCAGACCAGGTCGTACGAGCCGAAGGCGTCACGGGCGACCCCGCCGAGGAAGGCCACCAGGGCCGCGCCCACCTGGTGCGAGGCCAGGACCCAGCCGAAGACGACCGCGCTGTCCTGCCCGTAGTGCTCGCGGCACAGGGCGATGGTCGGCGGGACGGTGGCGACCCAGTCCAGGCCGTAGAAGACGATGAAGAACACCATCGGCGGGTGCACGCTGGGCGCCAGCAGCACCGGCAGGAACATCAGGGACACCCCGCGCAGGGCGTAGTACACGGCCAGCAGCCGGCGCGCCTCGAAGCGGTCGGTGAACCAGCCGGAGGCGATGGTGCCGAGCACGTCGAACACGCCGATCACCGCGAGCAGTCCGGCGGCGGCCGTCACCGGCATGCCGTGGTCGTGCGCCGCCGGGGTGAAGTGGGTGCGCACCAGTCCGTTGGTCGAGGCCCCGCAGATCGCGAAGGTGCCCGCCAGCAGCCAGAACGGGCCGGTGCGGGCCGCCCGGAAGAGCACGCCCACGGCCCGGCGGGCCGCACCCGGCACGGGCGCGGGCTTGGGCTCGTACGCACCTCCGTACGGGGCGAGGCCGACGTCGGCCGGGTGGTCGCGCAGCAGCAGCCAGACGAAGGGGACGACGGCGAGGGCCGCCAGCGCCACCGTGACCGAGGCCGGGCGCCAGCCGTGGTTCTCCACCAGCCAGGACAGCAGCGGCAGGAAGATCAGCTGGCCGGAGGCGCCGGCCGCGGTCAGGATGCCGGTGACCAGGCCGCGCCGGGCGGTGAACCAGCGGTTGGTCACCGTCGCCGCGAAGGCCAGTGCCATCGAGCCGCTGCCCAGGCCCACCAGCACGCCCCAGAACAGCACCAGCTGCCAGGCGGCCGTCATCCACACCGTGGCCAGCGAGCCGCCCGCGATCACGGTCAGGGCCACGGCGACGACCTTGCGGATGCCGAAACGGTCCATCAGCGCGGCGGCGAAGGGCGCGGTCAGCCCGTAGAGCGCCAGGTTGACGGAGACCGCGAAGCCGATCGTGCCGCGCGACCAGTCGAACTCGGCGTGCAGCGGCTCGATGAGCAGCCCGGGGAGGGAGGCGAAGGCGGCCGCGCCGATGATCGTCACGAAGGCCACGGCGGCGGCGAACCAGGCCCGGTGGACGCGGCCGGGCTCGCGCGGGGCGCGGGCGGCGGTGGTGGAGGAGGCGGGGGAGGCGGGGGCTGTCTGGGTCACGCCGACAGCTTCCGGCCCGGGGCCCCTGCGCGACCAGTGGCCTGACTGTCATGCTTCGCTACGATCGGGCCATGGCCACCGTCGAGAAGCCGCACCGCGTCGTCGTCCTCGCCCTCGCCGGGCTGCTGCCCTTCGAACTCGGCATCCCGCACCGGATCTTCGGCCGGGCCAAGGACCCCGAAGAGCGGCACCTGTACGAGATCCTCACCTGCGGCCTCGCCCCGGGCCCGGTCCCCACCGACGCCGACTTCACGGTGTACGTCGAGCACGGCCCCGAGCTGCTCGCGACGGCCGACACCGTCGTGGTCCCCGCCTCGCACGAGCTGGGCCCGGTGCACTCCGAGGGCCGGCTGACCGACGGCCTGGCGGCGGCCCTCGCCCACGTCCGGCCCGGCACCCGGATGGTGTCCATCTGCACGGGCGGCTACGTCCTGGCCGCCGCCGGGTACCTCGACGGCCGCCGGGCCACCACCCACTGGGCCCACGCCGAGCACTTCCAGCGGATGTTCCCGGCCGTGCGGGTCGACGCCGACGTGCTCTACACCGACGACGGGGACGTGCTGACCTCCGCCGGGGTCGCCGCCGGCATCGACCTGTGCCTGCACATCGTGCGCCGCGACCACGGCGCCGCCGTCGCCAACGACACCGCCCGCAGGACCGTCGTACCGCCGCACCGCGAGGGCGGGCAGGCCCAGTTCGTCCGGCGGCCCGTGCCCGGGCCGCAGCAGGCCAGCACCACGGCCGCGCGGGCCTGGGTGCTGGACCGGCTGCACGAGCCCCTGCGGCTGAGCGACCTCGCCCGGCAGGAGTCCATGTCGGTACGGACCTTCACGCGCCGGTTCCGCGAGGAGTGCGGGGTGAGCCCGGGGGAGTGGATCACCGGGCAGCGGGTGGAGCGGGCCCGGCAACTGCTGGAGCGGACGGAGCTGCCGGTCGAGGCGGTGGCCCGGCAGGCGGGCTTCGGGACGGCGCAGTCACTGCGCAAGCACGTGCAGGCGGCGCTGGGGGTCAGCCCGACGGCCTACCGGCGCACCTTCCGGGCGACGGAGACCGTGCCGTCTTCTGATGGGCCATCAGTCGGTGCGGGGTCCGTGCATTGACTTCTCCCGCCGCCCGCCCGTGAATGGCCCCCGGTCGGGGAGGGGGCGGGCAGGTGCGGACACGCGCGCGCAGCAGGAGGTGGTCGGCGGCCGTGGGTACGGCGGTGCTCGCGGCGGCCGCGCTGGGCACCCCGGCGGCGGCCGAGGAGGAGCCACGGCCGGGGCACTGCCCGTCGTCGGCCCCCACCACGAAGCCGAGGCCCGCCGCGGCACCGCTCCCGCCGCCCCCCGAGGCCCCCTCCGCCCCGGGCGCCGGTGCCCCATCCACGGTGACGCCCCCGGCGTCTGGTGGGACCTTGTCCGGCTCCGGGGTCGCGGGCGGGGCGTCCGCCCGTGGGGTGGAGCCGAGCGGCGGTGACCCGGGCCGGGTGCCGGCCCCGGTGCCGGGCGGGGGTGCCCCGGCTACGGTCACGCCCCCGGCGTCTGGTGGGACCTTGTCCGGCTCCGGGGTCGCGGGCGGGGCGTCCGCCCGTGGGGTGGAGCCGAGCGGCGGTGACCCGGGCCCGGTGCCGGCCCCGGTGCCGGGCGGGGGCGCGACCCCGGGCGGGGCTTCCCCCGAGCGGGAGACCGCGAACGGGGCGTCCGCTCCCGGCGCGGCCCCGGGCGGCGGCGACCCGACCAGGGTGGCGGCCCCGGCGTTTGGCGGGGCTTCCTCCGAACCAGGGGGCGGCGACCCCGGGTCGACGGGAGGGTCCTCCCCCGCGCGGGAGGACGGGGGCGGGGCGTGCGGGATGCCCGACGGCCCGCCGCCGCTGATGAACCTGCGCCGCGTCACCCTCGGCGCGGCCGGCGGCGAGCCCGGGGCGCGGGTCCGCGTCGCGGGCGTCGGCTTCACCCCCGGCGCGGCCGTGACCGTGGAGGGCCGCGCGGCCGCCGCCCCGACGGCCGACCGGGCGCGGGTCATCGCGGACGCGCGCGGGGCCGTCGCGGTGGAGCTGCCCGTCACGGACCGGGCCACGACGGGAGTGCTGGCGTACGAGGGCCCGGCCTGGTCGCCGCCACGGGGCTCGGCCCCGGCGCCCTACGCGGTCTCCGCCCCCGCCCCGGGCGGGCTGACGCTGACCCAGGCGGGGGCGGCGGTGACCCTGGGGGCGGTCGCGTACGGGGGCGGCGGCGCGGCCCCCGGGCGGATCGGCACGGTCACGGTCACGGACACCCGGGCCGGCGGCGGGCGGTGGAAGCTGACGGCGACGCTCACGGCGGGCGCCCCCGGGGGCGTGCCGTCCTGGACCCCGTCCTGCCGGGGCGGCTGCGCCGCGGGTCCCGCGGGGCCGGCGGGGCCGGAGGGGGCCGTCCTGGCCACGGGCGGGGCCGGGACCGCCACGGTCGACGCCGTGCTCACCCTCACGCTCCCCGCGTACACCCGGCCGGGCGCCTACCGGGCGCTCCTCACCCTGACGCTGCTGCCTTCCTGACGCGGGCCGCCGGACCGCTGCGCGGGGCTGGCCCCCTACCCGCCCTTCGCCCGTTCCCAGGGGCGCTGCCCCTGACCCCGTTGCGCTCAAACGCCGCGCGGGCTGGATGCATCCAGCCCCGCCGGCGTTTGAGGCGCGGGGGTCTGGGGGCGGAGCCCCCGGGAGGGGGTCCGGGGCGCAGCCCCGGGGAACGGGCGAAGGGCGGGTAGGGGAACTCGGCCCGCGCAGCGGACCCGCCGACGGCACGGGCCACCGGGCTCGGTCGGCGGCGGCCGGGGCCCGCGCGGCCCCGCAGGGACGGCGCAGCGGGCGGCGGCTTCGGGGCCCGGTGGGTCCGAGCCGGGCGGCGCCCCACCCGCCTCCGCGGGAGCCTGGTCGGCGCGGGGGGCCGCATCGGGGAGAATGGCCCGTATGAGCGATCGTTCCCCCGAGCCCACCGCCCCGCACCGCGCGGGCTTCGCCTGCTTCGTCGGCCGCCCCAACGCGGGCAAGTCGACCCTGACCAACGCGCTCGTGGGCACCAAGGTCGCGATCACCTCCAACCGGCCGCAGACCACCCGCCACACCGTCCGCGGCATCGTGCACCGCCCGGACGCGCAGCTGGTGCTGGTCGACACCCCCGGCCTGCACAAGCCGCGCACGCTGCTCGGCGAGCGCCTCAACGACGTCGTGCGCACCACCTGGGCCGAGGTCGACGTCATCGGCTTCTGCCTGCCCGCCGACCAGAAGCTCGGCCCCGGCGACAAGTTCATCGCCAAGGAGCTCGCGGGGATCAAGAAGACCCCCAAGATCGCCATCGTCACCAAGACCGACCTGGTCGAGTCCAAGCAGCTGGCCGAGCAGCTCCTCGCCATCCACCAGCTCGGCGCCGAGCTCGGCATCGAGTGGGCGGAGATCGTCCCCGTCTCGGCGGTCGGCGACACCCAGGTGCAGCTGCTGGCCGACCTGATCGCGCCGCTGCTGCCCGAGAGCCCCCCGCTGTACCCGGAGGGCGACCTCACCGACGAGCCCGAGATGGTGATGGTCGCGGAGCTGATCCGCGAGGCCGCGCTGGAGGGCGTGCGCGACGAGCTGCCGCACTCCATCGCCGTCGTCGTCGAGGAGATGATCCCGCGCGAGAACCGGCCCGCGGACCGGCCGCTGCTGGACATCCACGCCAACGTCTACATCGAGCGCCCCAGCCAGAAGGGCATCATCATCGGCCCGAAGGGCTCGCGCCTGAAGGAGGTCGGCATGAAGTCGCGCAAGCACATCGAGGCGCTGCTCGGCACGCCGGTCTTCCTCGACCTGCACGTCAAGGTCGCCAAGGACTGGCAGCGCGACCCCAAGCAGCTCCGCAAGCTCGGCTTCTAGGGGACGCCCCGGCCGCCGTCAGGCGAGGCGCCGCAGCTTCAGGGCGTTGTCCCTGCGGGTCCCCGGCCGGCCGTCGGGGGCCGTCAGGGCCTGTTCGTGCTCGGCCGAGACCAGCACCTCCCAGGCGCCCTCCGGCAGCTCCAGGTCCGCGAGCACCTCGTCCGGGGTCGGGAAGCGTACGTCGGCGTGCGCGTCCGGGTCCCAGGACGGTCCGCCCGCGTGGCCGGCGATCAGCAGGATCCCGCCGGGGGCCACGGCGGAGGCGGCCGTACGCAGGATCCGCTCGCGCGGGAAGTCCCCGTACGAGTGCAGGAAGCACGCGGAGACCAGGTCGAACCGCCCGTCGGGGAACGACTCGGCCAGGTCGTGCCGCTGCCAGTCGACGCGGTCGCCGAGCCCCGCCTCGGCGGCGTGCCCGGCCGCCCGCGCGAGGGCGACCCCGGAGATGTCGGTGCCGGTGACCCGCCAGCCCTGCCGGGCCAGCCACACGGCGTCGGCGCCCTCGCCGCAGCCGAGGTCGAGGGCGCGGCCCGGGGTGAGGCCGGACGCCTCGCGGACCAGGACCTCGTTGGCCCTGCCGCTCCAGATGCGGTCGCTCTCGCGGTAGCGGGCGTCCCACCAGCCCTCGCTCGCGCCGTCGGGGTGCTGCTCCTGGTCCTGGTGCTGGTGGTGCTGGTGCTGGGTCACGGGGCCTCTTCCATGGGGTCCCCCGGTGGTGGCCGGGGGAGGGTCTGCCGGTACGGCCGATGCTGCGCCGGTGCCGCCGCCCGGGCAACTTCCGTTGCCGAACCGGCAACTCCTTCCCCGTTCAGCCGGCCGCCGGCTCCGCTATCAGGGCCGTGCCCACCCGCCGGAACCCGGCGCGGGCGTAGATCCGGGCCACGTCCTCGTCCCCGGCCGACAGGAAGACCGTACGGGCGCCCCGGGCGCGGGCCTCGGCGACCAGTGCCGCCGTCACCCCGAGGGCGAGCCCCTGGCGCCGGGCGGTGGGCAGGGTGCCGACGCCGACGATCTCGGCGACGTCACCGACCGGGTTGTACTGGCCGGAGCAGAGGACCAGCCCGTCGCGCACGGCCGCGGCCACCGCGGTGCGCCCGTCCGCGAGCATCGCCGACACGCGGGCCCGGCGCTCCTCGGCCCCCGGGTCCGCCACGGCCGCCGCCAGTTCCGCCGGGCCCGCGGTGCCCAGGGCCGTGCCCGGCTCGCCGAAGGCCAGCGCCGGTACGGTCACGGCGGCCCGGAGCAGCGGGTCGTCGGCGCCGAGCAGCCGGACCTCGGGATGCGGCGGGAGCGGCTCGGCGCCGGCGTCCAGCGTCATCAGCGGGTGGGCGTGGACGTGCAGCCCGGCGGCTTCCACGGCGGCCCGCAGCGAGGGGGTGGTTTCGGCCACCCATTCGAAGGCCTCCGGCACCTTCAGCTCCCGCTGCCTCTCCAGCACCCGGAGCACGTCGGCGGCGGTCGCGTCGGCGCCGCCGGGCGCGGGCCGCGCGTAGTACTGCCAGCCCTCCCCCTCCTGCACGAACAGGGTCAGCGGCCCGAAGTCCTCGCCCCGCGCACCGCCCCGGCGGGGGACCGTGTCGTAGTACTGCTCCAGGGCGTTCAAGATCGTTCCAGTCATCCCGCCATCCAAGCAGGACCACCACGACCCGGGCATCCCCTTTCCCGGGCCGTGCCTACGCGCCCTCCTTGAGCACCCGGGAGACCAGGCTGCGCTGGGCGTCCGACAGGTGGGGGTCCTGGCAGGACACCGTCCGCCCGTCCACCGTGATCCGGTACGAGAACCCGTCCCGCACCCCGCCCGGCCCCTGGGCGGCCCGGGGGTCCGGGCGCAGCGCCAGCAGGGCCAGCGCCTGCCACTCCTCCTCGTCGGGCCGGCCCGAGGTGTCCACCTCGGCCCGGCGCTCGATCCCCGCGAAACCGCCCGTCCGCACCACTTCGATCCGCATGGTGCCCTTCTATCGGAGCGGGACGGCCTAGGCCAGGCCGACGGCCGACCAGGCCTTCTGGAGGGCCTGGTGCTCCGCGCCGCCCTCGCCGTAGCGGGCGACGGCGGCGGCCGTCGACAGCCGGGCGAAGTCCTTGAAGGTGGCCTTCTCGCCCAGCTGTCCGCCGGTCAGCGTGTCGTACCAGATCCGCCCGGCCCGCTCCCAGGCCTTGCCGCCCAGCTCGGTGGCCACGATGTAGAAGGCGTGGTTGGGGATCCCGGAGTTGATGTGGACGCCGCCGTTGTCGCGCGAGGTGGTGACGTAGTCGTCCATGGTCGCGGGCTGCGGGTCCTTGCCGAGCTCGTCGTCGTCGTACGCGGTGCCCGGCGCCTTCATGGAGCGCAGCGCGACCCCGGTGACGTTCGGCCCCAGCAGCCCGGCGCCGATCAGCCAGTCCGCCTGGTCGGCGGTCTGGTCCAGGGAGTACTGCTTGATCAGCGAGCCGAAGACGTCCGACATGGACTCGTTGAGCGCCCCGGACTGGCCGTGGTAATCGAGGTTGGCCGTGTACTGGGTGACGCCGTGGGCCAGCTCGTGCCCGATGACGTCCACCGACACGGTGAAGTCGAGGAAGAGGTCGCCGTCGCCGTCGCCGAAGACCATCTGGCGGCCGTCCCAGAAGGCGTTGTTGTAGTCCTGGCCGTAGTGGACGGTGGCGTCCAGCGGCAGCCCGGAGTCGTCGATGGAATGGCGCCCGAAGGCCTTGAGGAACAGTTCGTAGGTCGCGCCGAGCCCGGCGTAGGCACGGTTGGCGGTGGCGTCCTTGACCGGTTCGGAGCCTTCCGCGCGGACCTTCTTCCCCGGCAGCCGGGTGCGGTGCTGGGCGTCGTAGACCGTCCGGGCGGGCCCTTCGGAGGGCGCGTCGGCCAGGGAGGGGGCGACCCCCCTGAGGGCGTTGACCTGGCGCCGTTCGCGCAGGCCGCTGTCGTGTTCGAGGGTGCGCAGGGCGGCGTCGGCCCGCGCGCTGTCCGCGGACTGGGCGGCCTTGCGGAGCAGGTGCGGCGGCACGACGGTGCAGAAGACGGGGCGGTGGGGGGTGTGGCCTGGGGAAAGGATGGCATCCATGCACGGAAATGTGGCAGTGGGTCATGACGCTGTCACTAGCGGCGACCATGATTCATTCGGTTGTCTCAAACCTGACGCGCCGTGTTGACGGATCACCCTGAACCGGGCGCACGGAAGGAGTCGTAACTCACAAAGGGTGCAAATCGGGCACCCGGGTCTTGCATACTGAAACAGGTCCTCGCGATACGGCGCGGCTCGGTTAGGCTCGGCCCATCATGCGTTTCGGGCTGCTTCTCCTTAGCTGCCGCGGCGAGGGTCTGTAGTCGTAGGCCGGCCCCCTCCCCGCGGAGTTTGGTGTTGCGGTTTTTACGACCGCCGTCGGCCGTTCAGCGAACTACACGCGGACACGCGAGGAGCCCAACGCCATGAGCCAGCACACTTTCGTCGGTCGCCCCACGCCCATCACCAACGCGACCCACACCCAGAAGCCCTCCGGGATGCCGATCCACAAGTACGGCGCGTACGAGCAGGTGGACATCCCCGACCGCACCTGGCCGGACGCCCGCGTCACCAAGGCGCCCCGCTGGCTCTCCACCGACCTGCGCGACGGCAACCAGTCGCTGATCGACCCGATGACCCCCGCCCGCAAGCGCGAGATGTTCGACCTGCTGGTGCGCATGGGCTACAAGGAGATCGAGGTCGGCTTCCCCTCCTCCGGCGAGACCGACTTCGCCTTCGTCCGCTCCATCATCGAAGAGGGCGCGATCCCGGACGACGTCACCATCTCCGTACTGACCCAGGCCCGCGAGGACCTGATCGAGCGGACCGTCGAGTCGCTGATCGGCGCCAAGCGCGCCACCGTGCACCTGTACAACGCGACCGCCCCGACCTTCCGCCGGGTCGTCTTCCGCGGCTCCAAGGAGCAGATCAAGCAGATCGCCGTCGACGGCACCCGCCTGGTCATGGAGTACGCCGAGAAGCTGCTGGGCCCCGAGACCGTCTTCGGCTACCAGTACAGCCCGGAGATCTTCACCGACACCGAGCTGGACTTCGCCCTGGAGGTCTGCGAGGCCGTCTGCGACGTCTGGCAGCCGGGCGAGGGCCGCGAGATCATCCTGAACCTGCCCGCCACCGTGGAGCGCTCGACGCCGTCCACCCACGCGGACCGCTTCGAGTGGATGGCCCGCAACCTGACCCGCCGCGAGCACGTCTGCATCTCCGTCCACCCCCACAACGACCGCGGCACCGCCGTCGCCGCCGCCGAGCTGGCGCTGATGGCCGGCGCCGACCGCATCGAGGGCTGCCTGTTCGGGCAGGGCGAGCGCACCGGCAACGTCGACCTGATCACCCTGGGCATGAACCTGTTCTCCCAGGGCATCGACCCGCAGATCGACTTCTCCCAGATCGACGAGATCCGCCGTACCAGCGAGTACTGCAACCAGATGGAGGTCCACCCGCGCCACCCCTACGCGGGCGACCTGGTCTACACCGCCTTCTCCGGCTCCCACCAGGACGCCATCAAGAAGGGCTTCGACGCCATGGAGGCCGACGCGGCCGCCCAGGGCAAGACCGTGGACGACATCGAGTGGGCGGTCCCGTACCTGCCGATCGACCCGAAGGACGTCGGCCGGTCCTACGAGGCGGTCATCCGGGTCAACTCGCAGTCCGGCAAGGGCGGTATCGCGTACGTCCTGAAGAACGACCACAAGCTGGACCTGCCGCGCCGCATGCAGATCGAGTTCTCGCGGATCATCCAGGCCAAGACCGACGCCGAGGGCGGCGAGGTCACGCCGAAGGCGATCTGGGACGTCTTCTCGGACGAGTACCTGCCCAACCCCGAGAACCCGTGGGGCCGCATCCAGCTGCGCTCCGGCTCCACCGCCACCGACAAGGACGGCACCGACACGCTGACCGTCGAGGCGGTCGTGGACGGCGTCGAGACGGTCCTGAACGGCACCGGCAACGGCCCGATCTCGGCCTTCTTCGACGCGCTGGCCGGCATCGGCGTCGACGCCCGCCTGCTGGACTACACCGAGCACACCATGAGCGAGGGCGCCTCCGCCGTGGCCGCCTCGTACATCGAGTGCGCGATCGACGGCCGGGTCCTGTGGGGCATCGGCATCGACGCCAACACCACCCGCGCCTCCCTGAAGGCGGTCATCTCCGCCGTCAACCGCGCGGGCCGCTAGTCATCCCGACGGGCCCCCGCCCCTCCGACCGGAGGGGCGGGGGCTCCGCCGTTCCCGCCGCGGGCCGGTGTGGAGGGGCTACCGGTCGACGTACGTGTACTCGGTCACTCGTCCGTGGGAGCGGCGGGGAACCCGAACGGCGTTCACGCGCACGGCCCTTCGCCGAAACCGCCAGGCGGCGGGGGCGCACTTCGGCCAACTCCCGGCCCCGCGCGATGTTGTCTTGTCGCACGACTGACGCAGCCTCACCGATGTGGCTAACATCACGCCAGTCCGGCGGTGCCGCCGGAAGGTTATGGAGGTGCGACGTGCTGCCAGTTCGGGGTGGGGACGGCCGGAAGCTGACCGTCTGGGGCATCCGCACCACCTGGAGCACCGTGGGAGACGGGGAGTTCTTCTGCCCCGACTGCGGCGGTGACCGCAACTACCGCAGGCGCACCGGACGCCGGCGCTTCACCGTGCTCGGCGTGCCGCTGCTGCCGCGCGGCCAGGCCGGGCCCGTCGTCGAGTGCCAGGGCTGCCGGCAGCGCTTCGACACCGACGTGCTGGACCACCTGACCACCACCCGCTTCTCGGCCCTGCTGCGCGACGCCCAGCACACCGTGGCGCTGGCCGTCCTCGCGGCGGGCGGGACCGCCTCGCGCAGCGCCCTGGAGGCCGCCGTGTCGGCCGTACGGGCCGCCGGGTTCCAGGACTGCACCGCGGAGCAGCTGGAGTCCCTCGTGGACGCGCTGGCCACCGACGAGGGCCGGCTGGGGCTCTACGACGGGCCCGAGTGCTGCGGGGCCGCGCTGTCGATCGAGCTCCACGAGGCGCTGGAGCCGCTCGCCCCGCACCTGGCGGGGCCGGGGCGGGAGTCGATCCTGCTCCAGGGCGCCCGGATCGCGCTCGCGGACGGGCCCTACATCCCGGCCGAGCGCGAGGTGCTGGCCACCGTCGGCGCGGCGCTGCGGATGACAGCGGACGAGGTGAACGGGCTGCTGTCGGCGGTCCGCGCGCCGTAGGAGGAGCACGTACGACTCCGGGCCCGGCGGTCTTCCGCCGGGCCCGGGACGTTTTTTGGGGCGGAATTCCGGCATGCGGAGTTCCGAGAGGTAACGATCCGGCCTCGCGGAGCCGAACCGGCCGGTAGTTTGATCCGTGCAAGAGGTGGATCCCCCACTTCCGTACAAGATTTCCGCATTCCGGACGGCCGGAATTAGCCCCCCTGATTTGCGTGACCGAATACTTGCGAACCCGGTAAGCGCCTGTCAGGGGCGGGGAACTTCGCAGGTGTGCAGCGGAACGGGGTGCTCGGGGCCCGTCGTCCCATACTCCTCGGCGCGGGCCTCCGCCACTGGAGGAACCTCCAGATCGGGCGTCCCAGAACGTCAACTCTTTGTCGAAGTCGCCGATATCTGTGAGCACTTCCACAGGCGTTCAATTCCGGTCACACGACGACGAGATTCGCGTGTTCCCACGGACGACCCAGGCGGACCAACGGGTTAACGACCCACTCCGGCCAGGGGCAACCAGATCCCCCCCGAATTCCTCTCAGTTACCTACCTTTGAAGGGCAAGGCAGAGATGGCACGTGTCGCCGCCCGGCTTTCCGCCAACGGAGAGCAGAGCACGCACCCGGTCGACGAGGTGCTCCCCCTCCCCAAGCTCGCGCTGTACGGCTTCCAGCACGTACTCGCCTTCTACGCCGGCGCGGTGATCGTCCCGATCATCGTGGGCAGCGCACTCAAGCTGAGCCCTGAACAACTGGTCTACCTGATCAACGCGGACCTCTTCACCTGCGGTATCGCCTCGATCATCCAGGCCTTCGGCATCGGCAGGATCGGCGCGCGACTGCCGCTGATCCAGGGCGTCACCTTCACCGCCGTGTCCCCGATGATCGCCATAGGCCTCGGCGCCGGCGGCGGCACCGCCGCGCTGCTGGTCATCTACGGCGCGGTCATCACCGCCGGCATGGCGACCTTCGCCTTCGCCTGGCTGCCCGCCAAGGCGTTCCGGGCGGTCATGCGGCTCTTCCCGCCGGTGGTCACCGGCACCGTCATCACGGTGCTCGGCATCGTCCTGATCCCGGTCGGCCTCAACGACGCGGCCGGCGGTCTCGGCACCCCGGACTTCGGCGACCCCAAGAACTTCGCCTACGCCGGCGGCACGATGCTCTTCATCCTCGTCCTGATGAAGATCGGCAAGCCGTTCCTCTCCAGCATCGCCATCCTCCTCGGACTGGTGGCCGGCACCGTGGTCGCGTTCGTCCTCGGGGACGCGAAGTTCGGCGACGTCGGCAACGCCGGCTGGATCGGCGTCAGCACCCCCTTCCACTTCGGCGTCCCGAAGTTCGAGTGGTTCCCGATCGTCCTGATGCTGATCGTCATGCTGATCACCATGGTCGAGACCACCGGCGACACCTACGCGGTCGGCGACATCGTCGGCAAGGAGGTCGACAGCGAGACCGTGGCCCGCGCCCTGCGTGCCGACGGCGCCGCGACCGCCCTGGGCGGCGTCCTGAACTCCTTCCCCTACGTCGCCTTCGCCGAGAACGTCGGCCTGGTGCGGATGACCAAGGTCAAGAGCCGCTTCGTGGTGGTCGCCGCGGGCGTCTTCATGATCATCCTGGGTCTGCTGCCCAAGGCCGCCGCGATCGTCGCCGCCGTCCCGCACGGGGTCCTCGGCGGCGCCGCGACCGTCATGTTCGCCATGGTCGCCCTGGCCGGCATCCAGACCCTGGCCAAGGTGGACCTCAAGGAGGAGAGGAACGCGCTGGTCGTCGGCGTCTCCCTCGCCTTCGCCCTGCTCCCGGCCACCGTCCCGGTCCTCTTCTCCAAGCACATGGACCCGGACCTGTCCTCCCTCCTCAACAGCGGCGTCACCCTCGGTGCCACGGCCGCCATCGTCCTCAACCTGATCTTCAACGGCCTGGCCGGGGACGACGCCCGGACCGCCCTCCCGGGCCCCGCCGAGATCGGGCTGCCCGGCCAGCCGGCGGCCGCCCCGGCCGGCGCGGAGAAGGCCGCCGCGCCGACGGCCGCCGCGCCGACGGCCGGGCAGGCTGCCGGGGCGACGGCCGAGCAGACGGCCGAGGAGGGGGCCGTCAAGACGGCCGAGAAGACCGAGAAGGCCGAGAAGACCGAGACGGCCGACGACGCGGGTGCCCCCGCCTCCTGATCCTCCCAAGGGGTGCCGACCCCCGTCCGGACACGGTCCGGCCGGGGGTCGGCGCTGTCCGCGCCCGGGGGACAATGGGGCCATGAGTCTGTTCCGCGACGACGGCATCGTGCTGCGCACCCAGAAGCTGGGTGAGGCGGACCGCATCATCACGCTCCTCACCCGAGGCCACGGCCGTGTCCGGGCCGTCGCCCGTGGCGTCCGGCGCACCAAGTCCAAGTTCGGTGCCGGGCTGGAACCTTTCTCCCACGCCGACGTGCAGTTCTTCGCGCGCGGCAGCGACCTCGTCGGCCGCAGCCTCCCCCTGTGTACCCAGACCGAGATCATCGCCCCCTACGGCAACGGCATCGCCACCGACTACGCCCGCTACACCGCCGGCACGGCCATGCTGGAGACCGCCGAGCGCTTCACCGAGAACGAGGGCGAACCCGCCGTACAGCAGTACCTGCTGCTGGTCGGAGGCCTGCGCACGCTCTCCCGGGGCGAGCACGAACCGCACCTGATCCTCGACGCCTTCCTGCTGCGCTCCCTCGCCGTCAACGGCTACGCCCCCAGCTTCGAGGACTGCGCGAAGTGCGGGATCCACGGTCCCAACCGGCACTTCTCCGTCGCCGCCGGCGGGGTCATATGCGGGGACTGCCGGGTGCCGGGCTCCGTCGTACCCTCGTCGGAGGCCATCGCCCTGCTCAGCGCCCTGCTGACGGGCGACTGGAAGCACGCGGACGCCTGCGAGGCCCGTCACGCCCGGGAGGGCAGCGGGCTGGTCTCGGCCTATTTGCACTGGCATCTGGAGCGCGGGCTACGCTCGCTCCGATACGTCGAGAAATAGGAGCTGGCACATGGCACGACGCGGGATTCTGGGACGCTCTCGCCGCGAGTACAAGGTTCCCGAGCCGCACCCGTCCGGTGCGCGCCCGCCGAAGATCCCCGGCGAGCTGGTCCCGAACCACGTGGCCATCGTCATGGACGGCAACGGCCGCTGGGCCAAGGAGCGCGGCCTGCCGCGCACCGAGGGCCACAAGGTCGGCGAGGGCGTCGTCCTCGACGTGCTCAAGGGCTGCCTGGAGATGGGCGTCAAGAACCTCTCCCTCTACGCCTTCTCGACGGAGAACTGGAAGCGCACGCCCGACGAGGTCCGCTTCCTGATGAACTTCAACCGCGACGTCATCCGGCGCCGCCGCGACGAGATGAACGAGCTCGGGATCCGGATCCGCTGGGTCGGCCGGATGCCGAAGATGTGGAAGTCCGTCGTCCAGGAGCTCCAGGTCGCGCAGGAGCAGACCGTCGACAACGACGCCATGACCCTGTACTTCTGCGTCAACTACGGCGGCCGCGCCGAGATCGCGGACGCGGCGCAGGCGATCGCCCGCGACGTGGCCGCCGGCAAGCTGGACCCGTCGAAGGTCAACGAGAAGACCTTCGCCAAGTACATCTACTACCCGGACATGCCGGACGTGGACCTGTTCCTGCGGCCCAGCGGCGAACAGCGCACCTCGAACTACCTGATCTGGCAGAGCGCATACGCCGAGATGGTCTTCCAGGACGTGCTGTGGCCGGACTTCGACCGCCGCAACCTCTGGGACGCCTGCCTGGAGTACGCGCAGCGCGACCGCCGCTTCGGCGGCGCGGTCCCGAACCAGCCCGAGGGCACCGGGAGCTGAGGCCTCCGCTAGGCTCCGCCGCCATGGACACGACCGAACCGGCGGTGGAGCTGCGGTACGTCGCGGCCGGCCGCGACGCGTGGGAGGTGCTGCGGTGGCGCGCCCTGAGGACGCCCGCGGGCCGCAGGGGACTGCTGCTGTGGCTGGTGGCCCTCCCGGCCGTGCCCGTGGCGCTGGTCGCGGCCCAGCACGGCCGTGCGGCGGACCCGGCCGGCCTGGCCTTCGCCGGCGGGGTGGGGATGGTCCTGGGGGCGGTCTGGCACTGCCTGGACCTGCGGCGGCGGGCGCGCCGGATGCACCGCTGGGCCGCGGAGCACCCCGAGTACACCTGCGTGGTCACGGCGCTCGGGACGCGGAACCACCGCCCCGACGGGACGGCGGTGGCCCACACGTGGGACAGGTACCGGGGCTGGGCCGAGACCCGGAGCCTGTTCGTCCTCGTGTTCCGGGGCGGGGACCTGGGCTGGCTGCCGAAGCGTGCCGCCGCGGCCCCCGGGGATCTCGACCGGATCCGATCGTTCTTCGACCGGAACCTGACCCGGATCGGCTAGCCGGCGGCCGCGCAGTCGGCGCAGGTGCCGAAGATCTCCACGGTGTGCGCCACGTTCACGTAGCCGTGCTCCGCCGCGATCGACTCCGCCCACTTCTCCACGGCGGGGCCCTCCACCTCGACGGCCTTGCCGCACTTGCGGCAGACCAGGTGATGGTGGTGCTCGCCGGTGGAGCAGCGCCGGTAGACGGACTCGCCGTCGCTGGTGCGCAGCACGTCGACCTCGCCCGCGTCCGCGAGGGACTGCAGGGTGCGGTACACGGTGGTCAGGCCCACGGAGTCACCGCGGTGCTTGAGCATGTCGTGCAGCTCCTGGGCGCTGCGGAACTCGTCCACCTCGTCCAGCGCCGCCGCCACGGCTGCCCGCTGCCGGGTGGATCGCCCTCGTACTGGCGCGGTACCCGTCTCGCCAGGCGCAGTCGCCACCGGTTCCTCCTCGTTTCGGCCTGCCGCCATTGTGCCAGGCGGCCGAGGGGCCTAGACCTTCACGTCGTCCTGGACGCAGACCTCCTCGGCGGCCCGGGAGGCCTTCGCGCGGCGCCTGGCCAGGGGTGTGGACAGGGCCGTCGTGACGATGAAGACGGCGATGGCGAGCAGCACGATCGTGGCACCGGACGGCGCGTCGATGTAGTAGGTGGCGGCGGTGCCGCTCAGGGAGACGACCACGCCGATGGCCATGGCCAGCGACAGGGTCGCTGCGAAGCCGCGGGTGACCCGCTGGGCGGCGGCGACGGGGATCACCATCATGGCGCTGACCAGCAGCAGGCCCACGATGCGCATGGCGACGGTGACGGTGACGGCGGCGGTGACGGCCATCAGGAGGTTCAGCGCGCGCACCGGGAGACCGGTGACGCGGGCGAACTCCTCGTCCTGGCTGATCGCGAACAGCTGGCGGCGCAGGCCGAGGGTGACGGCGACGACGAACGCGGCGAGGATCACGACGGCGGTGATGTCCTCGGCGGAGACGGTGGTGATCGAGCCGAAGAGGTAGCTGCTCAGGTTGGCGGTGGAACCGCCCGGCGCCAGGTTGATGATCATGACACCGCCGGCCAGGCCGCCGTAGAAGAGCATGGCGAGCGCGATGTCGCCGCTGGTCCTGCCGCGGGAGCGGATCAGCTCCATGCCGACCGCGCCGGCGACGGCGACCAGGGTGGCCATCCAGACCGGGCTGGTGTTGAGCAGGAAGCCCAGGGCGACACCGGTCATGGCGACGTGGCCGATGCCGTCGCCCATGACGGCCTGGCGGCGCTGGACGAGGTACGTGCCGATCGCGGGCGCGGTGATGCCGACCAGCGCGGCGGCGATCAGCGCGCGCTGCATGAAGGCGTAGTGCAGGAGGTCCATCAGCTCAGCAGTCCCGTCCGCAGGGGCTCGGCGTCGTGCGCCGCGTGGGGGTGTACGTGGTCGTGGCCGGGGAGGGCGTGCTGCCCGACGGCCTCCGGGGGCGGGCCGTCATGGACGACGCAGCCGTCGCGCAGCACGACGGCGCGGCCGATCAGGGGCTCCAGCGGGCCCAGCTCGTGCAGGACGAGGAGCACGGTGGTCCCGGCGGCGACCTGCTCGCGCAGGGCGCTCGCGAGGACCTCCTGGTTGGCGAGGTCCACGCCGGCCATCGGCTCGTCCATGATCAGCAGCTCGGGTTCGACGGCGAGGGCCCGGGCGATCAGCACGCGCTGGTGCTGGCCGCCGGAGAGGGCGTTGACCGAGGCGTCGGCGTAGCCGTCCATGTCGACCAGGGACAGGGCCCGCTCGACGGCGGCCTTGTCGGCCTTGCGCAGGATCCCGAAGCGGGAGCGGGCGAGGCGGCCGGAGGAGACGACCTCCCGGACGGTGGCCGGGACACCGCTGGCGGCGGTGGTGCGCTGGGGGACGTACCCGATGCGCGACCACTGGCGGAAGCGTTTGAAGTCGGTGCCGAAGAGGGTCAGGGCGCCGTCGGTGAGGGGGACCTGGCCGACGACGGCGCGGACGGCCGTGGACTTGCCGGAGCCGTTGGCGCCGAGGAGGGCGACGACCTCGCCGCGGCGGACGGTGAGGTCGATCCCGCGCAGCACGGGGCGCGAGCCGAGCGAGGCGGTGGCCCCGCGCAGGGATATGACGGTCTGGTCGTCGTCCGCCGGGCGGGGCGTTGACTGCATGGCTCGCGCCTCCGTTGCTGCTGTCGTCACTTGGTTCCGAGCGCCTTCTGGAGGTTCTTCAGGTTGGACCGCATGACCTCGAGGTAGTCGGTGCCCTGCGAGGTGTCGGTGATGCCCTCGAGCGGGTCGAGGACGTCGGTCTGCAGGCCGGTGTCCCGGGCGAGGGTCTTGGCCGTCTTGTCGCTGGCCAGGGTCTCGAAGAACACGGTCGTCACATTGTCCTTCTTCGCGACGGCCTGGAGCTCCTTCATCCGGGCCGGGCTCGGCTCGGACTCGGGGTCGACGCCGGAGATGCCCTCCTGGTCGAGGCCGTAGCGCTCGGCGAGGTAGCCGAAGGCGGAGTGGGTGGTGATGAAGGTCCTGGAGGCCGTGTTCTTCAGGCCGTCCTTGAACTCGGTGTCCAGGGCGCCCAGTTTGGCGACGAGTTCGCCGGTGTTCTTCCGGTAGTCCGCCGCGTGGCCGGGGTCGGCCTTCTCCAGGGCGGCGCCGAACCCCTTGGCGATCTCCGTGTACTTGACGGGGTCCAGCCAGACGTGCGGGTCCTCGGCGGCCTCGCCGTGGGAGTGGCCGTGATCGTGGTCGTGGCCCTCGGCGGCGTGGTCGTGGTCCTCCTCGCCGGAGGTGCCGTGGACCTCCAGCTTGGTGAGGGTGGCCGCGTCCACGATGTTCTTCACGCCGGACTGGGCGATGGCCTTGTCGACGGCCGGTTGGAGCGACTTGAGGTAGAGGACCACGTCGGACTCGGAGAGCCGCCCGGTCTGCTTCGGGGTGATCTCCAGGTCGTGCGGCTCGACGCCCGGCTTGGTCAGGGTGTCGACCTTCACGTGGTCCCCGCCTATCTGCTCGGCGAGGAACTGCAGGGGGTAGAACGACGCCGTGACGTGCAGCTTTCCGTCCTCCGCGCCCGCAGCGCCGGCCGTGCCGGAGCAGGCGGTCAGGGCCGTCGCGCCCAGGGCGACGGCGGCGGCGAGGGCGGTCGTGGGTATGAGGCGTCGTACGTTCATGACATCCATTTTCATCAAAGATGGAAACCGTTGTCAAAAACCCAGGTGGGAGGGGTAGCGGGGGCCGCGGAAGGGCATACCCGATTTGAAAGGGGGGGTGCGGGCGCCGGTAACCTGAGGCATTCGCGTTCGTCCTCGTAATGAAGAGAGCACCGTGGCCGCCGACAAGATCGAAACCATCGTCAGCCTGAGCAAGCGCCGTGGCTTCGTTTACCCGTGCAGTGACATCTACGGCGGCTCCAGGGCTGCCTGGGACTACGGCCCGCTCGGTGTCGAGCTCAAGGAGAACATCAAGCGCCAGTGGTGGAAGGCCATGGTCACCGGGCGTGAGGACGTCGTCGGCCTCGACTCCTCCGTGATCCTGGCCCCCGAGGTCTGGGTGGCCTCGGGCCACGTCGCCACGTTCTCCGACCCGCTGACCGAGTGCACCTCGTGTCACAAGCGCCAGCGCGCCGACCACCTGGAAGAGGCGTACGAGGCCAAGCACGGCCGCCTCCCCGAGAACGGCCTGGCCGACATCAACTGCCCCCACTGCGGTGTGAAGGGCCAGTTCACCGAGCCGAAGCAGTTCTCCGGCATGCTGGAGACCCACCTCGGCCCGACCCAGGACACCGGCTCGAAGGCGTACCTGCGTCCCGAGACCGCCCAGGGCATCTTCACCAACTTCGCCATGGTGCAGACCTCCTCGCGCAAGAAGCCCCCGTTCGGCATCGCCCAGATGGGCAAGTCCTTCCGCAACGAGATCACGCCCGGCAACTTCATCTTCCGCACCCGCGAGTTCGAGCAGATGGAGATGGAGTTCTTCGTCAAGCCGGGCGAGGACGAGCAGTGGCAGGAGTACTGGATGCAGGAGCGGTGGAACTGGTACCGCGGCCTCGGCATGCGCGAGGAGAACATGCGCTGGTACGAGCACCCCGCGGAGAAGCTGTCCCACTACTCGAAGCGCACCGCCGACATCGAGTACCGCTTCAACTTCGGCGGCAGCGAGTTCTCCGAGCTCGAGGGCGTGGCCAACCGCACCGACTACGACCTGAAGGCGCACTCCGCGGCCTCCGGCACGGACCTGTCCTACTTCGACCAGGAGGCGAACGAGCGCTACACGCCGTTCGTCATCGAGCCGGCGGCCGGCGTCAACCGCGCCATGCTCGCCTTCATGCTCGACGCGTTCGTCGAGGACGAGGCCCCCAACGCCAAGGGCGCCATGGAGAAGCGCACGGTCATGCGCTTCGACCCGCGCCTCGCGCCGGTCAAGGTCGCCGTCCTCCCGCTCTCGCGCAACGCCAACCTGTCGCCGAAGGCCAAGGGCCTCGCCGCCGACCTGCGCAAGAACTGGAACATCGAGTTCGACGACGCGGGCGCCATCGGCCGCCGCTACCGCCGTCAGGACGAGATCGGTACGCCGTTCTGCGTCACCGTCGACTTCGACACCCTCGACGACAACGCGGTGACCGTGCGCGAGCGCGACACCATGAAGCAGGAGCGCGTCTCCCTGGACCAGATCCAGAGCTACCTCGGCAGCCGTCTGCTGGGCTGCTAGTTCCCGCTCGAAGACCGGTGGCCCGGTGCGCGATCCGCGCACCGGGCCACCGGTCTTTCGTGCGTCCGCCGCGGGCGTCAGGCCGCGGGGGCCTCCGCGGCGGCCGCGGCCGCCGCGCGCTTCTCCCCCTCGGCCTTGGTGCGCTTGACGAAGCGGACCGTCCAGAGGGCCAGGCCGCCGAGCGTCCCGTAGATCAGGAACGGGCTGAGGGCCACCATGGTGGAGGTGTCCAGCGCGTACGACAGGGCGACACGGACGGCCGCCTCGATGAGGTAGACCACGCCCCACACCAGCGTCATGCGGCGCTGCGCGTTGCGGAAGCCCTCGTACTGCCACAGGCCGTTGTAGTAGGCCACGCCCGCCGGGGTGCCGTCGGTGCCGAACTTCCGGCCGAAGTAGAACATCAGCGGACGCGGCGCGAGCAGCGTGGCCAGGCACAGGAGTCCGAACAGGCCGGTCACGGCGGAGTCCTTGACCAGCAGGGCCCGGGTGGACTGGGCGCCGACGAGCGAGACGACGGCCGTGATCACCAGGAAGACCAGGGTGATGACGGCGAACTCGTCCAGCTTGCGGCGCCAGGCCACCATGACCACGCTGTCGAGCACCGGCCAGATGCCGCTGGCCAGCAGCGCCGAGGCCTCGCTCCAGCCGTGGTCCTCGGTGAGGATGTTGTAGGTGAGGATCGGCGCGACCACGTTGAAGGCGATGGTCAGGAGCAAACCGATCGCGGCGGCCCCGCCGGACCGTGCGGGTGGTGCGGGCTGCGCTGCTGTGGACAAGGGGTCCCCCTGGACGTACCTGATGAGTGCGGTAAGGGGACCGTAAAGAACCACCAGTGACATGTACAAGCCGACATGCCCCAAAATGATCGCCAAGCTGTCCGGAAGGGATGATTCCGGTCAACCGGGCCCGCAGCGGGGGCCGTTCAGGGGCGAAGGCCCCGGATGAGCAGCGCCGTGACGGCCTCGAACTCCGTGAGGATGCTGGGGGAGAGCCAGTCCGCCACGTACTGCGGGTCGTGGAACCGGCCCGTGGCGTCGAAGACGGCGCGGGCGGCCGCCGGGACGTCGGGCGCGACCAGGGTGCCGGCGGCCACGCCCTCGGCGATGATCCGCGTCAGCTGGTCGATCAGCTCGCCGAGGTGCGCCTCGACCACCCCGCTGTTCTCGCCGAGCAGCACCGTGTACGTCGCGAACAGCTCGGGATCGTCGCCCGCCTTGTGCCGCTTGGCCTCGAAGAGGGCCTCCAGCCAGGCCTCCAGCTTGGAGGGCGCGGGCTCCCCGGGCGCCGAGGTGATCTTTTCCAGCATGACCACGCTCTTGGCGAGCCAGCGGTCCGTGACCGCCTCGCGCAGCGCCGCCTTCGAGGGGAAGTGCCGGTAGACACTGCCGTGGCTCACCCCGAGGGCGCGCGCGACGTCCACCACGGTCGCCTTGGTGGGGCCGAAGCGGCGCAGCACCTCCTCGGTGGTCTCGAGGATGCGCTCGGGGGTCAGGGGCTCGGCGGCAGCGGAGGGCATGGGTACGACCGTACCGCCAGCTCAGTGCTCACTGTCGAGGTGGGCCATCTGCGCCGCCGGGTAGCGCTCGCCCGAGGCGGATCCCGCGGGGACGGCCTCCTCGATGGCGGCGAGGTCGCCGGCGGTCAGCTCCACGCGCATGGCACCCAGTGCCTCGGTGAGGCGGTCCCGGCGCCGGGCGCCGACCAGCGGCACGATGTCCTCGCCCCGGGAGAGCACCCAGGCGATGGCGGTCTGCGCGACGGTGACCCCCTTCTCCTGGGCGACCTTGCGCAGGGCCTCGACCAGGTCGAGGTTGCGGTGCAGGTTGTCGCCCTGGAAGCGGGGGCTCATCCCGCGGAAGTCGCCGGGGGTCAGGGCGCGGTCACGGGTGAAGTGCCCGCTGATCAGGCCGCGGGAGAGCACCCCGTACGCCGTGACGCCTATGCCGAGCTCGCGGGCGGTGGGCAGGATCTCGTCCTCGATGCCGCGCGAGATCAGGGAGTACTCGATCTGGAGGTCCGAGACCGGAGCGACGGCCGCCGCGCGGCGCAGGGTGTCCGCGCCGACCTCCGAGAGGCCGATGTGCCGTACGTGCCCGGCCTGGACGGCCTCGGCGATGGCCCCGACCGTCTCCTCGATCGGGACGTCCGGGTCCACGCGGGCGATCCGGTAGATGTCGATGTGGTCCCGGCCGAGCCGCTGGAGCGAGTAGGCCAGGAAGTTCCTCACGGCCTCGGGCCGGCCGTCGTAGCCGGTGAAGCCGCCCTCGACCGTACGGAGCGCACCGAACTTGACGCTGGTCAGCGCCTGCTCGCGGGCCGCCGTCGGCGCCGTGCGCAGGGCCTCGTTGATCAGCAGTTCGTTGTGGCCCATGCCGTAGAAGTCGCCGGTGTCGAGCAGCGCGTTCGTGCCCTCCGGGGCGGCCTCCAGGTAGGCGTGGATGGTCGCGAGCGACTCGGCCCGGTCCGCCTCGCCGTAGAGGGCGGACATGCCCATGCAGCCCAGCCCCAGGGAGAAGACGGCGGGGCCCGTGGTACCCAGCCGGCGGGTGGGGGCGGGGGCGGACGTGGTGGCGGTCGCGGTGTTCTCGTTCGTCGTCATGGAACGAGAATGGCATGACGGATGACAGATTTCAATATCTGTCATCCGTACGTGTGCGGAGACGGCCCGGGAAGGGAAGGAGCGGGAGACACGAGTGCGGCCGGACCCGCGAAAGGGTCCGGCCGCACGGGGACGCGCGTCGCGGGAGGTCAGCCGGCCGGGGCCGGACCCGTCGCCGGGGGCAGCCCGCCGTCCATCCGGGAGCCGGAGCCCGGAGCGGGGCCGGAGGCCTGAGCCGGCGGGGGAGCGGAAGGCGGGGCGGCGGGCGCTTCGAGGGACTGCGCCGTGCGCAGCGCGGTGGCGTGGGCCCACGGGCCGGTGGTCACCGCCCCGACCACGACGACCAGCAGCGCGCAGCCGGTGATGATCCACCAGGCCGGCCGGGTCGCCGTCGCGAAGTCCGCACCGCCCGCCGTGCCGGCCGCCAGCACCGCCCCGATCACGGCCACGCCCAGCGCCCCGCCGGTCTGTCGGCTGGTGGAGGCCACCGCCGCCGCCACCCCCGCCTGGGCGCGCGGCATCCCGGACACCGCCGTATTGGTGATCGGCGCGTTGACCAGCCCGAAGCCGATGCCGAACAGCACGTACCCGGTGAACATCAACGGTGTGGACGTCTCCGCCGAGAACGCCGCGAACAGCAGCCCGCTCGCCCCCATGGCCACGCCGGAGACGAGCAGCGACGGCCGCGGCCCGTGGCTGGCGACCAGCCGCCCCGACACCGGCGCGCACAGGAAGGCGAACGCGGCCATCGGCAGCATGTGCAGCCCGGCGTCCAGGGCGTCCAGCCCCCGCACCTCCTGGAGGTAGAGGGTGGTCAGGAAGAGGAAGCCGGACAGCGAGGCGAAGGTGCTCACCGCGATCACGGTCGCCCCGCTGAAGGGGGCGCTGCGGAAGAACCGGGGGTCGATCAGCGGGTCCGCCCGCCGGGACTCGTAGTACAGGAGCCCGGCCAGCGCGGCCGCCGCGCCGAGCGCGCACCCGAGGATCGGCGGCGAGCTCCAGCCCTCGGCCGGCGCCTCGATGATCGCGTACGTCACCCCGCCCAGCAGCGCCATCACCAGCAGCTGGCCCACCGGGTCCGCCCGGCGCGGCCGCTCGGACCGGGACTCGGGGACGTGCCGCAGGGTCAGCACCAGGGCGAGCAGCCCCACCGGCACGTTGACCCAGAAGATGGACCGCCACCCCACCGAGTCCACCAGCAGCCCGCCGACCAGGGGCCCCGCGGCCATCGAGATGCCCACCACCGCGCCCCAGACGCCGATGGCCCGGGCGCGTTCCTTCGGGTCGGTGAAGGTGTTGGTGATGATCGACATGGCGACCGGATTGAGCATCGCCCCGCCGACGGCCTGGAGCATCCGGAAGACGACCAGCCATTCCAGGGTCGGCGCCAGTGAGCAGAGCACCGATCCCGCCGTGAAGAGGACCAGCCCCCAGGCGAACACCCGGCGGCGCCCGATCCGGTCCGCCGTGGACCCGGCCAGTATCAGCAGCGAGGCGATGACCAGGGTGTAGGCGTCGATGGTCCACTGCATGCCCGAGACCGAGGCGTGGAACTCGCGGCGCATCGCGGGCAGCGCCACGTTCAGCACGGTGTTGTCCAGGCTGACGATCAGCAGGCTCATGCAGCAGATCGCGAGGACCAGCAGGCGGCGCCTACGGCTCATGTGATCCACGACACTCGTGTGATGCATACCGCCGATAGTACGGCTAACTAACGAACGGCGCGTGGGCGAGAATGGAGGGATGACCACGCTCCCTCCGCCCCTCGCGATCGGCCCGCACACCGTGCAGCCCCCCGTGGTGCTCGCGCCCATGGCCGGCATCACCAACGCCCCGTTCCGTACGCTCTGCCGCGAGTTCTCGGGCGGCAAGGGGCTGTTCGTGAGCGAGATGATCACGACACGCGCCCTGGTCGAGCGCAACGAGAAGACCATGCAGCTGATCCACTTCGACGCGACGGAAAAGCCGCGCTCGATTCAGCTGTACGGGGTGGACCCCGTGACCGTCGGCAAGGCCGTCCGCATGATCGTGGAAGAGGACCGCGCCGACCACATCGACCTCAACTTCGGCTGCCCGGTCCCCAAGGTCACCCGCAAGGGTGGCGGCTCGGCCCTGCCCTACAAGCGCAACCTGCTGCGCGCCATCCTGCGCGAGGCGGTCGCGGGCGCCGGCGGCCTGCCGGTGACGATGAAGATGCGCAAGGGCATCACCGACGAGCACCTCACCTACCTCGACGCCGGCCGGATCGCCGTCGAGGAGGGGATCACCGCCATCGCCCTGCACGGCCGCACCACCGCCCAGCACTACGGCGGCACCGCCGACTGGGAGGCCATCGCCCGGCTCAAGGAGCACGTCCCGGAGATCCCGGTGCTCGGCAACGGGGACATCTGGTGCGCCGAGGACGCGCTGCGCATGGTCCGCGAGACCGGCTGCGACGGCGTGGTGGTCGGACGCGGCTGCCTGGGGCGGCCCTGGCTGTTCAACGACCTGGTCGCCGCCTTCGAGGGGCGCCCCGAGGACTTCCACAAGCCGAACCTGCGGGAGGTCGCCGCCACGATGCTGCGGCACGCGCAGCTGCTGGGGGAGTGGATCGGCGACGAGGCGCGCGGTGTGATCGATTTCCGTAAGCACGTGGCCTGGTACCTCAAGGGCTTCGCCGTCGGTTCCGAGATGCGCGGCAAGCTGGCCGTCACCTCCTCCCTGGCCGAACTGGACGCTCATCTGAGCGAGCTGGACCTGGACCAGCCCTGGCCTGACGGTGCGGACGGTCCGCGGGGCAGGACGTCCGGAAACAACCGAGTTGTCCTGCCGGACGGCTGGTTGAAGGATCCCTACGACTGCGCCGGCGTGAGCGAGGATGCCGAGCTGGACACGTCCGGAGGCTGAGAAATCGCCCTGCGTGCCGCGTGATATACGCCACGCATGGGAGAGGTTTCGCTCAGATGAGCGCGTAAGTCACGGGTAAGACTTTCAAAGGGTGGCACTGGGTGCCACCCTTTGTTCGTTCAAGAGTTGAACGCAAATGTATCGATGATCGCTCATCCGAGCGGGATCAAGCCTCAAACGGCTGCTCGGGCTTCGGCTTCTGAAGGCTCTTCGTACGATCGCATTACCCATCGGTTACTTTCGATACGGTGGCGCACGGGTGGTTACGGCCCCATGACCGCCAAGTGGACGTACCGATAAGCCTTCGATCTGGGTATGTTCCTGGCCGTCAGGGCAGCCACCCGAGTCCTCGAGGAGTCGAGACCCGTGTCGGAAAACAAAGATCAGAAGTTCGTCTACGACTTCACCGAGGGCAACCGGGACCTCAAGGACCTTCTCGGCGGCAAGGGGGCCAACCTCGCCGAGATGACCAACCTGGGTCTTCCCGTCCCTCCCGGCTTCACCATCACCACTGAGGCCTGCAAGGTCTACCTCGACAGCGGTTCGGCCCCGGCCGAGCTCCGCGACGAGGTCAGCGCGCACCTCGCCGCCCTCGAGGCGAAGATGGGCAAGAAGCTCGGCCAGTCGGACGACCCGCTGCTGGTCTCCGTCCGCTCCGGAGCCAAGTTCTCCATGCCGGGCATGATGGACACGGTCCTCAACATCGGCCTTTCCGACGAGTCCGTCGTCGGCCTCGCCGCGCAGGCGGACAACGAGCGCTTCGCGTGGGACTCGTACCGCCGCCTCATCCAGATGTTCGGCAAGACCGTCCTCGGCGTCGAGGGCGAGCTCTTCGAGGACGCCCTCGACGAGGCCAAGGCCGCCAAGAAGGTCGCCGTCGACACCGACCTCGACGCCGCCGACCTCAAGAAGCTGGTCAAGGTCTTCAAGAAGATCGTCTCCAAGGAGGCCGGCCGGGAGTTCCCGCAGGACGCCCGCGAGCAGCTCGACCTCGCCGTCGAGGCCGTCTTCAACTCCTGGAACACCGACCGCGCCAAGCTCTACCGCCGCCAGGAGCGCATCCCGAGCGACCTGGGCACCGCGGTCAACGTCTGCTCCATGGTCTTCGGCAACCTCGGCCCCGACTCGGGCACCGGCGTCGCCTTCACCCGCGACCCCGCCAGCGGCCACGCCGGCGTCTACGGCGACTACCTGCAGAACGCCCAGGGCGAGGACGTCGTCGCGGGCATCCGCAACACGGTCCCGCTCGCGGACCTGGAGACCATCGACAAGGCCTCCTACGACCAGCTCATGACGATCATGACGACGCTGGAGAACCACTACAAGGACCTCTGCGACATCGAGTTCACGATCGAGCGCGGCCAGCTGTGGATGCTCCAGACCCGCGTGGGCAAGCGCACCGCCGGCGCCGCCTTCCGCATCGCCACCCAGCTCGTCGACCAGGGCCTGATCAGCGAGGCCGAGGCGCTCCAGCGCGTCACCGGCCACCAGCTGGCCCAGCTGATGTTCCCGCGCTTCGACGAGGGCGCGAAGACCACCCTGCTGGGCCGCGGCATCGCCGCCTCCCCGGGCGCGGCGGTCGGCAAGGCCGTCTTCGACTCGTACACGGCCGTCAAGTGGTCCCGCTCCGGCGAGAAGGTCATCCTGATCCGCCGCGAGACCAACCCGGACGACCTTGACGGCATGATCGCCTCCGAGGGCATCCTGACCTCCCGCGGCGGCAAGACCTCGCACGCCGCCGTCGTCGCCCGCGGCATGGGCAAGACCTGTGTCTGCGGTGCCGAGGAGCTGGACGTCGACACCAAGCGCCGCCGGATGACGGTCGGCGAGACGGTCATCGAAGAGGGCGACGTCGTCTCGATCGACGGCTCCACCGGCAAGGTGTACCTCGGTGAGGTACCCGTCGTGCCGTCCCCGGTCGTCGAGTACTTCGAGGGCCGCATGCACGCCGGCGCCGACGACGCCGACGAGCTGGTCGCCGCCGTGCACCGGATCATGGCGTACGCGGACCGCGTCCGCCGCCTGCGGGTCCGCGCCAACGCCGACAACGCCGAGGACGCGCTGCGCGCCCGCCGCTTCGGCGCCCAGGGCATCGGCCTGTGCCGCACCGAGCACATGTTCCTCGGTGAGCGCCGCGAGATGGTCGAGCGCCTGATCCTCGCGGACACCGACGGCGAGCGCGAGGAGGCACTCAGTGCCCTCCTGCCGCTGCAGAAGCAGGACTTCATCGAGCTGTTCGAGGCGATGGACGGCCTGCCCGTCACCGTCCGCCTGCTCGACCCGCCGCTGCACGAGTTCCTGCCCGACATCACCGAGCTGTCGGTGCGCGTCGCCCTCGCCGAGTCCCGCAAGGACGCCAACGAGAACGACCTGCGCCTGCTCCAGGCCGTGCACAAGCTGCACGAGCAGAACCCGATGCTGGGTCTGCGCGGCGTCCGCCTCGGCCTGGTCATCCCCGGCCTGTTCGCCATGCAGGTCCGGGCGATCGCCGAGGCCGCCGCCGAGCGCAAGAACGCCAAGGGCGACCCGCGCGCCGAGATCATGGTCCCGCTGGTCGGCACCGTCCAGGAGCTGGAGATCGTCCGCGAGGAGGCCGACGCGATCATCGCCGAGGTCGAGGCCGCCACCGGCACCAGCCTCAAGCTCTCCGTCGGCACGATGATCGAGCTGCCGCGCGCCGCGCTGACGGCCGCCCAGATCGCCGAGGCCGCGCAGTTCTTCTCCTTCGGCACGAACGACCTGACCCAGACGGTGTGGGGCTTCTCCCGCGACGACGTCGAGGCCAGCTTCTTCACGGCCTACCTGGAGAAGGGCATCTTCGGGGTCTCGCCCTTCGAGACCATCGACCGGGACGGCGTCGGCTCCCTGGTGCGCCACGCGGTCGAGCAGGGCCGGGCCACCCGCCCCGACCTCAAGCTCGGCGTCTGCGGCGAGCACGGCGGCGACCCGGAGTCGGTGCACTTCTTCCACGAGGTCGGCCTCGACTACGTCTCCTGCTCGCCGTTCCGGATCCCGGTGGCGCGCCTGGAGGCCGGCCGCGCCGCCGCCGAGGCCAAGGGCTCCGACAGCCGCTGAGACCCTCCAGGGGCCCTTCGGGGCCCCGCCCGGGCCCGTGAGGCCCCCAGGGCTCCCCGAGCCCCACAGACTGCGCCCTCCCCCGGTTCCCTGACTGCCGGGGGAGGGCGCATCCCATTTCGGGGGCGGGTGCGAGACCGCCCGTATCGCGAAATTTTCAACAATGTCATTACAGCGCCAGGCGGTGGACGGATCCCCACCCGTCCACCGCCTGCCGCCTATCCGCCAGGCACGTCGGCGCTTCCCGGTGCGACCGACCGCCAGGCCCCGCAAAGCCCCCCACGGCCTTCACGGAGCGTTTCGGTCGCACCGGAGTGTGCCTGGCGGAGTACAGGATTTCGCTTGTCACGCCTCCGCCGAAAGGGGTTTCAACTGTGGCCGAAAGGGCGTGGTGACCACGTGTGACGGCATGCATACTCGTGGGGCGGGGGGATTGCGGTTGCACAGGTGGGGGTTCGGTGCTTCGTATCCATTTCACTGGAGTGGACCTGGCACGCGTACGGATGGCAGGGCGTCCCGATGCGTTGTGGGAAACGATTCTTAGTTTTCATCGCTTAAGAGACCGGCGTGACGCCCGGTTCTTCGGCGAATGGCGCACGGAAACCCGGAGCAGGTTGAATGGTGAAACAAGGCTGCTGGGTGCGCTCATACCGGCTCGCGGCTATTTCCCCGATTTCCTGACCCCGGCCGAGGGCCAGTACGGGTGGGACCTCGGGCTCGACGCGCTGCGCGCGCTGCGCCCCGAGCGGCTGCGCCGGGAGCTGTCCCTCGTGGGCGCCGGCGCCGGGACCGGCTTCGGGGCCGCCTTCGGGACCCCGCCGCCGACCCGGCTGCGGGAGTTCATGGACGGCGGCACCAAACACCTGCCCCGGCTGCTGGGCGAGCTGCGCGCCTACCACCGGGCGGCCGTGGAGCCGTACTGGAGCCACATCCAGGCCCAGATAGAGGCCGAACGGGCGGCACGCGGCCGCGCGCTCCTCGACGGCGGCGCGGACGAGCTGCTCGCCTCCCTGCCGCCGATGCTGCGCTGGCGGGCCCCGGTGCTGGAGTGCGAGTACCCGGTGGACCGGGACGTACGGCTGCGCGGGCGCGGGCTGCTGCTCCAGCCGTCCTTCTTCTGCCGCCGTACGGCCGTGACCCTGCATGACCCGGAGCTGCCGCCGGTGCTGGTCTACCCGGCCGCCGCCCAGCTGGCCTCCGCGGCCGGGAACGGGGAGGCCGCCCGGCCGGCCGAGGAGCAGCGCCAGCGCACCCTGGGCAAGCTGGTCGGCCACACCCGCTCGGTGGTGCTGCGGGCCATCGGCGACGGGGCCACCACCAGCGAGCTGGCCCGCCGTGCCGGGGTCTCCCTGGCCTCGGCGAGCCAGCACGCCTGCGTGATGCGCGAGGCGGGCCTGGTGACGACCCTGCGCCACGGCAACGCCGTCCTGCACACGGTGACCCCGCTGGGCGCGGCCCTGCTCAAGGGAGGCGCGGTGGTCTCCTGAAGGATCGGTTCTCCGGACGCGCCGCGGCCCGGCGGGGAGGTCGGCTCCTCCCCGCCGGGCCGGGTGCCGGGCGGGCGCGTCAGACGCGGAACGGCCCGGTCACCTCGTAGGTGATGCCGCCGGTCGAGGAGCCGGTCGTGCCGCGCTGGCTGCTGAAGTACAGCCTGCTGCCGTCGGGGGAGAAGGCCGGGCCGGTGATCTCCGAGGAGGACTGGCCGGTGATCCGCAGGAAGGGCGCCACCACGTCGTCCGGGGTGATCACGCAGATCTCCATGGTGCCGCCGTCCTCGGCGACGTACAGGTCCCCGAACGTCGACCCGGTGACGTTGTCGACACCGGTCAGCGGCGCCGCGCCGCCGGGGACCAGGGAGTCGTCGTAGGCCAGCTCGTAGGTGCTGCTCGCCAGGTTGAGCTGCCAGACCCGGTTGTCGCCCTTGGTGGTGAACCACACGGTGTCGCTCGCGTAGTGGCAGCCCTCGCCGCCGTTGAAGTGCTTGGCGCCGGACACCTGGGTGCGGGTCGTGGTCGGGGAGCCGTCGGGGTCCGGCACGTTCTGCCAGCTGAAGGAGCCGGAGGTGCCGCTTCCGGCGACCATGACCTGGAGCGTGCCGGCGGACAGGCTGCCCCAGGTGGTGGGCACGAACCGGTAGAAGCAGCCGTTCGTCTCGTCCTCGGTCAGGTAGACCACCTGGCGGACCGGGTCGGCCGCCGCCGCCTCGTGTTTGAAGCGGCCCATCGCGGGCCGCTGCACGGCCGCGTTCACCCCGTACGGGTCGGTCTCGTAGACGTACCCGAGGCTGACCTCCTCGCAGGACAGCCAGGTGTTCCACGGGGTCTTGCCGCCCGCGCAGTTCTGCCGGGTGTTCGCCAGGATCCGGTACGCCCCGGTGACCGTGCCCGAGGAATTGAACTTCACCGCGCTCGCACCGCCGCTCGGGTTGATCTCCGAGTTCGACACGTAGATCCAGCCGCTGCCGTCCGCGAAGCACGCGCCGCCGTCAGGGGCGCTGTGCCAGGTGTACGACGTGCCGCTGACCGTCTGCGAGGAGCGGGCCACGACCCGGCTGGTGAACCCGGACGGGAGCATGATCCCGTTGGCGTCCGCCGCGCCGAGGGCCCCGTAGGGACCGGCGCCCGGCTGGGCCGGGGCGGCGTACGCGGCCCCGTGGCCGAGGGTTCCGGCGAAGGCGGCGGCGGAGGTGCCGATCACGGCACCGCGCAGGAAGGTACGACGTTCCACGGTCACTCCTGTGGGAGGAGGGCCCCCGCGACCGGCCGGGCGCGGGTTCGCATGCGTCGAGGAACCTAGGGGCGCGGCATGGACGGGACGCCAACTCCCCGTGACGCCGGGGCGACCGGTGCGCGGGCAGTCGCCCTACCCCCGCCAGGCAGCCGGACGCCGCCCTTCCGAAGCCTGTGAACTGCGGAAACGAGATCCCTGAAAAAACTCCGCCGGACAGCGATGAGTTCTGCCGGATCCCCGGGTCTACCCCTTCGACAAAGCACCACGCACCACGCCCCACCAGGGAAGAGGAACCGAGATGAGCCAGATGATCTTCGTCAACCTGCCGGTGAAGGACCTGGACGCCGCGAAGGCCTTCTGGGAGAAGCTCGGCTACTCCTTCAACCCCCGGTTCACCGACCACACCGCCGCCTGCATGGTCGTCAGCGACAGCATCTTCGCGATGCTGCTGACCGAGGAGAAGTTCAAGGAGTTCGCCACCAAGCCGGTGGCCGACGCCTCGAAGACCACCGAGGTCATGGTCGCGCTCAGCGCCGACAGCCGGGAGAAGGTCGACGAGGTCGTCGACGCCGCCGTCGCGGCCGGCGCCGTCGAACCCCGCCCCGTCATGGACCTCGGCTTCATGTACGGCCGCGCCTTCGAGGACCTCGACCACCACGTGTGGGAGTTCGTGTGGATGGATCCGGCCGCGGTCCAGGGCTGAGGCCCTACGGGGCGGGGGCGGTCCGTACCCGGTACGTCCGGACCGCCACCTCCTCGTCGTCCAGGCAGCGCCCCGACTCCAGGTCGAAGCGCTGCTTCAGCAGCGGCGAGGCCACGAAGGGCCGCCCCTGCGCACGCCCCACCAGCCCGCGCGACAGGACGTGCGCCCCGGTGAAGGGGTCCTGGTTGCCGATCGCGTACGGGCGCCCCGCGCGGTCGAGGAAGACCGCGGCCTGGCTCCCGTCGGGCAGCAGGACCGCGACCCCGCGCCCCGGGACCAGCGCCGACAGCGGGCATACCGTCAGCCACCCCCCGGCCACCTCCAGTTCGACGGTCATCGGGCCGCCCCTCCCACGGTCAGGACGGCCAGGTCGGGCTTGACCTGGTCGCGCTCGGGAACGAACCTCACGGTCGGGTCGGGCGCGCCGGGCGCGTTGACGAAGGACACGAACCGGCGCAGCCGCTCCGGGTCCGACAGGGTCTCGGCCCACTCGTCACGGTAGTGCGCCACGTGGTCGGCCATCAGGGCCTCCAGCTCGTCGCACAGCCCCAGCGAGTCGTGCACCACCACGTCCCGCAGGTGGTCCAGGCCGCCCTCCAGCCGCTCCAGCCAGGTGGACGTCCGCTCCAGCCGGTCGGCGGTGCGGATGTAGAACATCAGGAACCGGTCGACGAGCCGCACCAGTTCGGCGTCCGACAGGTCCTGCGCCAGCAGGTCCGCGTGGCGCGGGACCGCCCCGCCGTTCCCGCCGACGTACAGGTTCCAGCCGCTCGCCGTCGCGATCACCCCGAAGTCCTTGCTCTGCGCCTCCGCACACTCGCGGGCGCAGCCGGACACCGCCGACTTCAGCTTGTGCGGGGCGCGCAGGCCCCGGTAGCGCAGCTCCAGGTCGATGGCCATCCGGACGCTGTCCTGCACCCCGTAGCGGCACCAGGTCTGCCCCACGCAGGACTTCACCGTCCGCAGCGCCTTGCCGTACGCGTGCCCGGACTCGAAACCGGCGTCCACCAGCCGCGCCCAGATCCGCGGGAGCTGGTCCACGCGCGCGCCGAACAGGTCGATGCGCTGACCGCCCGTGATCTTCGTGTAGAGGCCGAAGTCGCGGGCCACCTCCCCGATCACGATCAGCTTGTCGGGGGTGATCTCACCGCCCGGGACGCGCGGGACGACCGAGTACGAGCCGTTGCGCTGGAGGTTGGCGAGGAAGTGGTCGTTGGTGTCCTGGAGGGCCGCCTGCTCCCCGTCCAGCACGTAGCCGCTGGCGCCCAGGGCCGGGGCCAGGGAGGCGATGATCGAGCCGACGGCGGGCTTGCAGACCTCGCAGCCGTCGCCGCCGCGCGCCTCCTCGCTGCCGTGCCCGTCCAGGATGTCCCGGTAGGAGGCCAGGCGCCGGGTGCGGACGATCTCGTACAGCTCGGCCCGGGTGTAGGGGAAGCAGCCGCACAGCCCCTGGCCGGCGGCCGCCGGCAGCAGCTGTCCGATCACCTTCAGGCAGCTTCCGCAGCCGGTGCCGGCCTTGGTGCACTTCTTGACCTCGGCCAGGGTGGCGCAGGCGGTGACGGCCTTCTTGGTGACGTTGTGGCAGGAGCAGATCACCGCCGTGTCCGGCAGCGCGGACGGGCCGAGCGCGACGGGCGCGCCGGCCCCGGCGGGCAGCACCAGCCGCTCGGGGGCGACCGGCGGGACGCTGCCGGTCAGCGGGCGCAGCAGCCCGTACGCGTCGGCGTCGCCGACCAGCACGCCGCCGAGCAGCACCCCCTCGGGGGAGACGACCAGCTTCTTGTAGACGCCGGAGCGGGAGTCCGACCAGACCACGTCCAGGCTGCCCTCGGCGGTGCCGTGCGCGTCGCCGAAGGAGGCCACGTCCACGCCGAGCAGCTTGAGCTTGGTGGACAGGTCGGCCCCGGTGAACTCCTTCTCCCGGCCCAGGAGGTCCTCGGCGGCGGTCTCGGCCATCTCGTAGCCCGGCGCGACCAGCCCGTAGACGCGGCCGTCGACGGCCTGCGCGCACTCGCCGATGGCGTACACGCGCGGGTCGGAGGTGCGGCAGCGGGCGTCGACGGTGATGCCGCCGCGCTCACCGACGGCCAGGCCGGCCGCGCGGGCCAGCTGGTCCCGGGGGCGGACCCCGGCCGAGAACACCACCAGCCCGGTCTCGACGGTGGAGCCGTCCGACAGGCTCATCCCGCACACCGAGCCGTCCTGGCCGGTCAGCACCTCCTGCGTGCCGACGCCGGTGTGCACGGTCAGCCCCATGGACTCGATGGTGCGCAGCAGGGCCGCGCCGCCGCCCTCGTCCACCTGGGCGGGCATCAGGCGCGGGGCGAACTCCACGACGCGGGTGGCGAGCCCGAGCCCCTGGAGGGCGCCGGCCGCCTCCAGCCCGAGCAGGCCGCCGCCGACGACGGCCCCGCTGGAGCGGGTCTTGGCGTACTCCTCGATCGCGAGGAGGTCCTCGATGGTGCGGTACACGAAGCAGCCCGGGGCGTCCCTGCCGGGGACGGGCGGCACGAAGGGGTGGCTGCCGGTCGCCAGCACGAGCACGTCGTACGGGACCACCCGCCCAGAGCGGGCGGTGACGGTACGGGCGGCCGTGTCGACGTGCTCGGCGGGGTCGTCGAGGCGCAGCTCGATGCCGTGCCGCTCCATGAAGCCGGCCGGGGTCAGGGAGAGGTCCTCGGGGGTCCTTCCGGAGAAGTACGAGGTGAGGTGGACCCGGTCGTATGCGGGCCGGGGCTCCTCGCAGAGCACGGTGATCCGGTGCGTCGCGGTGGCCCCGCGCTCGGCGAGGGCCTCCAGGTAGCGCTGGCCGACCATGCCGTGTCCGATGAGCACGATCGCGGGCAGGGGCTCGGGCACGGTCATCAGTGGCCTCCGTCGTCGGTGAGCAGGTGGAACGGGTCGTGCGGGGCGGTCAGGTACGCGTCGCCCTCCCAGGTGCGGGCGAGGGCCCCCACCGTGGAGAGCTCCCCGAGCAGCACCCCGCCGACGAGCCGGCCGCCGCGCAGGACGACCTTGCGGTAGGTGCGGCGGGTGGCGTCCGCGAGGCGGAGCACGTCGTCGCCGGGGAGCGGGGTGGGGTCGCCGAACGCGGCGAGGTCGAAGGGGCCGGGGCCGCCGGCCGTGGGGAGGGTGAGGCGGGTGAGGGCACGGGTGCCGGTGTACTCGGCGTCGTCCCCGCGCAGCACCGCCGCGAGGGCGTCGGCCTGCTCCAGGGCGGGACCGGCCAGTCCGTACACCCGGCCGTCGTGCTCGGCGCAGTCGCCGACGGCGTGCACGCGCGGGTCGCTCGTGCGCAGCCGGCCGTCGACCACGACGCCCTTGCGGACCTCCAGCCCGGCCGCCCGGGCGAGCCCGGTGCGCGGCCGGACCCCGCAGGCGAGGACGACGACGTCGGCGTCGAGCCGGTACCCGTCGGCCAGCTCGACCCCGCTCACCCGCCGGGTGCCCTGGCCGGGCGCGGTACCGGGCCGCCGACGGGCGGGCGGATCAACCAGCCCGTCCGGCGTTTGAGGACCGGGGTCCGGGGCGGAGCCCCGGGGAACGGAGGAAGGGCGGGGCGGGGAGGGAACCCCCTGCGGCGCACCCGTCGTGGTCAGGCCCCTGACGCGGCATTCGGTGTGGACCTCGACCCCGAGCGCCGTGAGGTGGTCCCGCAGCAGGGCGGAGGCGTCGGCGTCCAGCTGGCGCTCCATCAGGCGCTCCGCTTGCTGGGCGAGGACCACCCGCGCACCCCGCACGGCCAGCGCACGGGCCGCCGAGACGCCCAGCAGTCCGCCGCCGATCACCACCGCCCGTACGCCCGGGCGTACGGCCGCCGCGAGGGCCAGGCAGTCGTCCATGGTGCGGAACGCGTGCACCCCCTCGGGGAGTTCCCGCCCGTCGGGGGCGAACAGCCCGCGCAGCGGCGGCAGCACCGGGTTCGAGCCGGTGGCCAGCACCAGCGTGTCGTACCGCTCCGCCGAACCGTCGTCGCAGTGGACGGTCCGGTCCGCGCGGTCGATCCGCACCGCCCGGACGCCCCGGCGCAGCGCCGGGCCGGGGGCCGGGAGCGCGGTGACCTCGGGGGCGTACCGGCCCGCCAGCACCTCGGCGAGCAGGACCCGGTTGTAGGGGGCGCGGCTTTCCTCCCCGAGCACGGTCACCGCCGCACCGGGGCCCAGCCGCGCGGCGAGCCGCAGGCCCGCCAGGCCGCCGCCGATCACCACCACACGCTGTTCCGAGGTCATGGCACGAGCGTGCGGGCGGGCTGTTTCCCCGCCGCATCGCCCCTGTTACCCGGACGGAACACCGGCCTCAGCGCCCGGGCCGGCGGCGCGTGAGGCCGCGCAACCTCAACCTTTGCGCAAGTTTCCGGGGATCGATGGTCCCTGCACCGATGCGGTACCTAGGGTCGTGGCCGTGCCTGACATATCAACGACCATGATCATCGTGCTGTGTGCGGCCGCCGCCGCGGCCGGCTGGATCGACGCGGTGGTCGGCGGTGGCGGACTGCTGCTCCTGCCGGCCCTGCTGCTCGGCCTGCCGGCCGCCCAGCCCGCCGCCGTCCTCGGGACCAACAAGGCGGTGGCCATCGTCGGCACCGCCGGGGCCGCCGTCACCTACGCGCGCAAGACCGCCGGCGACGTGAAGCTCGCCGTCCGCATCGGGCTGGCCGCGCTCGCCGGATCGATGGGCGGGGCCGCACTCGCCGGCGGGATCAGCAAGGACGCCATGCGGCCCCTGATCATGGGGGTGCTGGTGGTGGTCGCCGCCGTGGTCATCCTCAAGCCCGGCTTCGGCGCCGCCCCCTCCGCCGTGCCCGTCTCCCGCGGCCGCGTGCTCCTCACCATCGCCCTCGCCGGCCTGGGCATCGGCTGCTACGACGGCCTCATCGGACCCGGTACCGGCACGTTCCTGGTGCTGGCCCTGACCGCCCTGCTCCACCTCGACCTGGTCACCGCCTCCGCCACCGCGAAGATCGTCAACTGCTGCACCAACGCCGGCGCGCTCGCGATGTTCGCCTACCAGGGCATGGTGTTCTGGCAGCTGGCCGCCCTGATGGCGGTCTTCAACCTGGCCGGCGGCATGGTCGGCGCCCGGATGGCGCTGACGAAGGGCAGCGGCTTCGTCCGCGGCGTGCTCCTCACCGTGGTGGGCGCCCTGGTGGTCAAGCTCGGCCTCGAACAGTGGGGCTAGGGGAGCCCCTTCCCAGCCGGTCTCACGACACCCCGGTGAGGTGCGCGAAGACGACCACGTTGCCCTGGTAGCCGGTGCGCGGGGAGAACGCGCCGCCACAGGTGATCACCCGCAGCTCGGCGCGCGGCGAGGGCCCGTACACCCGCCGGTCCGGGAACGCCCCGGCGTCGTACACCTCGACCGCGTGCACGGTGAACACGGCCGTCCGCCCGTCCGCCCGGTCGACCTCCACCGCGGCCCCCCGGCGCAGCGCCCCCAGGTGGTAGAAGACCGCCGGGCCGCTGGCGTGGTCGACGTGCCCCGCGATCACCGCGGTGCCCGTCGCACCCGGAGTGGTCCCGTCCCGGTACCAGCCGGCGAGCTCCCGGCGGGCCGGCGGGGGCACTTCGAGGCTGCCGTCGCGGTCCAGGCCCAGACCGGTCAGCGGGGCGTCCACCCGGATCGACGGGATCCTGATCCGCACCGGCGGCGAGCCCGGGAGCGGGTCGATGCTCCCGGCGTAGAGGGGCTGCGCGCTCAACGCCTCCGCCGCGGAGGGCAGCGGGGGCCGCACGGTCACGGCCGAGCCGCTGCCGATGAGCCAGACCCCGGTGCACACGGCCACCGCGACCAGGCCCGCCCGCGCCGCGAGCGCCCCGGCGGAGCCCCTCGCGCGGGCGCCGGGGCGTCCGCTCGCCCTGGCCGGGGGGCGTCCCCGCAGACCCGGGAAGCCGCCACGCATGCGCCGTACCCCCTCGTCTCGCCGTTCCTGCAGTGGCCGTCGCCCGGCCCCGCGAACGGGGGGACCTCGCGGGGCGGGCGACGGGGGGCGGTACCGGTCGGACCGCGGCCGCAGCCGCGGTGGGCGCCCGTCAGCTCCGCGTGCCGCTCGCCCGGCGACGCAGGAGCCAGGTACCGCCGACGGCGGCCGCGGCCAGCACTGCCGCTCCCGCCGTGATCTTGGCGGGGTCGGTGGCGGTGGTCGTGCCACCACCCACCCCGGTCCGTACGTGGCCCTGCGGGCCGCGTTCGGTGACGACCAGGTCGCCGGTGGCGAACTTGCCGTTCGCGCAGGTGGCGCCGATTCCGTAGGTGCCCGGCCGCAGGCCCTGACCGATCCGGAACCGGCCCGTGACCGCGTCCTCGCGGCTGCCCGGGGCCAGTTCGAAGCGGCCGCCCGCCACCGTGCTGGCGTCGCCCTCGGCCCGGCTGCCCCGGCCGCAGGCCTTGGTGTGCACGGTGACGGTGGTGCCCGGGGCGGCGGATTTCGGCCACACCTCCAGCACGGCGAAGTCCCCGGGCGCGAAGGGCGCCATGCCGAGCTCCGCGGCGGCCACCGCCCCGGCGACCGGACCGGCGAAGGCGACGGCGGTCAGCGCGGTGGCGGTGAGCACGTGGGCGGTGCTGCGGCGCATGGGTACTCCAGGGGACACGGGGTCGTGTTCCGAGGAAAACCGGCCCGCCCGCCCACCGCCTGCCGAAGTCCGCCCCGGATCCCGCCGCAGGCACCCCGTCGAACCGTATCCGTGCAGGTCAGGGCCGTGCTGGGGCATCCGTGTGCGCCCACGCCGTCCGGGTGACGTCAGGCCGGCGGCAGGGTCACCCACCTCGGGCCCGTCCGGCAGCGGCGCGGGCGGCGGCCGGCGCATGCCTTTGCGTCATGAGGGGTGCGGGGCGGGGTGGGGAAACGGGCGAACCTGACGTTATGGGGCGCCCGTCACGGGAGCCGGGAGATTGTGTAACAGCGGTGCGTACGGTGGTGGTGCGCGGCGATGAGGGGCCTTTGGGCCCGGACCCCGCACCGTCCAGTGGTAGTCGAGGGAGGGACCTGTGGCATCGGTCGATCGGCCGGGATCGGGAGCGGGAACCGGACCGGGCGTACTGCCGTTCTTCGTGTACGGGACGCTGCGGCCGGGGGAGGTCAACCACGACCTGTTCCTGAAGGGCCGGACGGCGGCCGAGGAGCCCGCCCGGCTGCCGGACGCGGCGCTGTACGAGGGGCCCGGCTACCCGTACGCCGTCGACCGCCCGGGCTCCGCCATAGCCGGGGAGCTGATCACCGCCGCGCCGGGGGAGTACGCGGAACTGCTGGTCGCGCTGGACCTGCTGGAGGAGTACGCCGGCCCGGGGCGCCCGGGGAACGTCTACGACCGCGTCGCCCGCGAGGCCGTGCGCCCCGACGGCGGCCGGGTCCGGGCCTGGGTCTACCTGGCGGCCGCCCCGCTGGCCCGCCGCCTCGCGCAGACGGGCACCGAGATCCCGGGCGGGGACTGGCTGCGCCGCTAGGGGGCGCCCGGCGGCCCGGGCCGGCCCTGCCCCGCCCGGGGTCCTGCCGGGCCGGTGGGGGTGCCCGGCGGCACGGCTCCACGGGGTGCGGCTGAGCGGGGGCCGGTCCGTTGCCGGGTCACCGCGGCCCGGTCCCGGCGGTCAGAGTCCTTCGGCGCCGCGGTTGCGCAGGCGCTGCCCGTACTGCTGGAGCACCCACAGCTCCTGCTGGATCGCCGCGTGCTGCTCCGGCGGGGCCTGCGGGCTGAGCCGGGTCAGGGCGCCTTGGATCTCCAGGACCCGGCGGTCGACGGCGCGCAGCCGGACCTGCACCAGCTGGACGCCCGCGTAGACCTCGTCCACCGTCTTGGCGTGGATGGCCTCCACCGCCAGCTCCGTGACCATCGCGCGGACGGTGTCGTTCGGCGCGGCCTCGCGGACCCGGGCCAGGTAGTCCTCGGTGCCCTGAGCGGCGCCGCCGGCGTCCTGGATGGCCTGGCGCACGGCCGCGTAGGGCGGGGCGGTGAACTCGTCGATCCCGTACGCGTCGAAGGCGGGGGAGACCAGGGCCGGCCGCTGGAGCGCCAGCTTGAGGAGCTCGCGCTCGGTGCGGTGGGCGGGGCTGCGCAGGTTCAGCGCGGGCCCGCCGCCGACGGCCGCCGACGGCGGTGCGGGGGCCGGCTCCTGGGGGCGGCCCCGGCCCTGCTGCTGCGGCTGGTTGCCGCGCTCGCGGGCCCAGCGCGCCAGCTGCGCCACCCGCTTGACCACGAACTGCTCGTCGAGGATGCCCAGCATCCCGGCCAGCTGGACGGCCGACTCGTGCTGGATCGAGAGGTCCTTGATGCTGGCGACGACCGGCGCCGCCTCGGCCAGCGCGGCCGCCCGCCCCGCCGGGTTCTCCAGGTTGTGCCGGCCCACGATGTGGCGCAGGGCGAACTCGAACAGCGGGGTGCGGGCGTCCACCAGGTCGACGACCGCCGCGTCGCCCTGTGCGAGGCGCAGGTCGCAGGGGTCCATGCCGCCCGGGGCGATGGTGATGGAGGTCTCCGCCGCGAACTTCTGGTCGTCCTCGAAGGCCCGCAGCGCGGCCTTCTGGCCCGCCGCGTCACCGTCGAAGGTGAAGATCACCTCGGCGGTGGCGTTGTCCATCAGCAGCCGTCGCAGGATCTTGATGTGGTCCCCGCCGAAGGCCGTGCCGCAGGTGGCGATGGCGGTGGTGACCCCGGCCATGTGACAGGCCATGACGTCGGTGTAGCCCTCGACGACCACCGCCCGGGAGGTCTTCGCGATCTCCTTCTTGGCCAGGTCGATGCCGTACAGCACCTGGGACTTCTTGTAGATCGCCGTCTCGGGGGTGTTCAGGTACTTCGGCCCGTTGTCGTCCTCGCGCAGCTTGCGCGCGCCGAAGCCGACCACCTCGCCGCTGATGTCCCGGATCGGCCACATGAGCCGGCCCCGGAAGCGGTCGATGGGCTTGCCGCTGCGGCTGTCCTGGGCGAGCCCGGAGAGGATCAGCTCCTTGTCGGTGAAGCCCTTGCCGCGCAGGAACCGGGTCAGGTGGTCCCAGCCGGCCGGGCTGTAGCCCACGCCGAAGTGCTGGGCCGCCGCCTGGTCGAAGCCGCGCTCCGCCAGGAAACGGCGGGCGATCTCCGCCTCGGCGCCGCCGAGCTGGTCCGCGTAGAAGAGGGCGGCGGCCTTGTGGGCCTCGACCAGGCGGATCCGCTCGCCGCGGCCGCTGGTGCCGGCGGTGTAGCCGCCCTCCTCGTACCGCAGGGTGATGCCGGCCTGGCCGGCCAGCCGCTCGACCGCCTCCGAGAAGGAGAGGTGGTCGATCTTCATGATGAAGTCGAGGGTGTCCCCGCCGGCCTGGCAGCCGAAGCAGTGGTAGAAGCCCTTGCTGGGGCTGACCTGGAAGGACGGGGACTTCTCGTCGTGGAAGGGGCACAGGCCCTTGAGGTTGCCGCCGCCGGCGTTGCGCAGCTGGAGGTACTCCGAGACCACGGCGTCGATCGGGACCGCGTCCCGTACCGCCTTCACGTCGTCGTCGTTGATCCGTCCTGCCACCCGTGAATTCTACGGCCGGGCGGCGGCAATCCCGTCAGGCCCCCTCCGCCGCCACCAGCGACTCAAGCGGAACCGAGGGGTCCGCCAGCCTCTCGCGGTCCACCGGCGCCTTCGACCTGATCAGGGCCTGGATGGGCTCGACGACGTCCCACACGTTCACGTTCATCCCGGCCAGCACCCGGCCGTCCGACAGCCAGAACGCGATGAACTCCCGCTTGCCCGCGTCCCCGCGCACCAGCACCTGGTCGTAGCCGCCCGCCGGCGCGTACCCGGAGTACTCCAGGCCCACGTCGTACTGGTCCGAGAAGAAGTACGGCACCCGCTCGTACGAGACCTCCTGCCCCAGCATCGCCCGCGCGGCGGCCGGGCCGCCGTTGAGGGCGTTCGCCCAGTGCTCCACGCGCAGCCGGGTGCCCAGCGCCGGATGGTGGGCGGCGGCCACGTCACCGACGGCGAAGACGTCCGGGTCGGAGGTGCGCAGCGAGGCGTCCACGGCGATGCCCCCGCCGTGCTCCCGGTCCACCAGCGCCAGCCCCGAGGTCTCGGCGAGCGCGGTGCGCGGCGCCGCCCCGATCGCGGCGAGCACCGCGTGCGCCGGGTGCTCCTCCCCGTCGTCGGTCCGGGCGGCCATCACCATGCCGTCCTGGCCGACGATCTCCGTCAGCCGCGCCCCGAAGTGGAACCGCACCCCGTGCTCGGTGTGCAGGTCGGTGAAGAGCCGGCCGACCTCCGGGCCGAGCACCGCGTGCAGCGGCGTGGCCAGCGGCTCGACCACCGTCACCTCGGCGCCGTACCCGCGCGCGGCCGCCGCGACCTCCAGGCCGATCCAGCCCGCGCCCGCGATCAGCAGGTGGCCGTTGTCCCGGCCCAGGGAGGCCAGCGCCTTGCGCAGCAGGTCGGCGTGGGCGAGCCGGCGCAGATGGTGCACCCCGGCCAGCCCGGTGCCCGGGATGTCCAGCCGGCGCGGCTCGGCACCGGTGGCCAGCAGCAGCTTGTCGTAGTGCATCAGCGTGCCGTCGCCCAGGCGCACCGTCTTGGCCTCGCGGTCCAGGTGCACGGCGGGCTGGCCCAGGTGCAGCTCGATGTCGGCGCCCGCGTACCAGGACGGCTTGTGCACGAAGACGCTGTCGCGCTCCTCCTTGCCCAGCAGGTAGCCCTTGGACAGCGGGGGCCGTTCGTAGGGATGGTCGCGCTCGTCGCCGATCAGGATCACCCGGCCCGTGAACCCCTCCGCCCTCAGCGTTTCGGCGGCCTTGGCCCCGGCCAGCCCCGCGCCGACGATGATGAACGTCTGGTTTGCGTCGACCACCTGATGCCTCCTCATAACCTCTCGGCCACTTGCGGCCACCTTGCGAGCGTCCCGCACCCAGCCTGCCTCGTGAAGGGGGAATGGCCCGATCGGCTCACCCTTCGGCGCGCCGCCCGCGCCGGGTGAGGCGTGCGTGCAGTGAACGGGCGGACGCGTCGGTCAGGCAGGCGATCTGGTCGATGACCGCGCGTTTGCGGGCCTTGTCGTCCGCCGCAGCGTCGAAGATCGCCCGGAACTGGGGGTCCAGGCCCTCCGGCGCGCGGGCGCTCAGCGCCTCCGCCAGTTCGGCCAGGACGATGCGCTGGTCGGCCCGCAGCCGTTCCTGCTCGTCGCGCTGCATCACGTACAGGTCGGCCACCGCCTTGAGGACCGCGCACTCGTTGCGCGCCTCGCGCGGCACGACCAGCTCCGCCGCGTAGCGGGTGAGCCGGCCGGAGCCGTACGCCTCGCGGGTGGCGCCCTCGGCGGCCAGGCAGAACCGGCCGATCAGCTGGCTGGTGGCGTCCTTCAGGCGGGCCTGCGCCACGGCGGACCCGTCGTAGCCGTGCGGCCACCAGTCCTCCTCCATCAGCCGGTCCAGCGCCTCGCGCAGCTCCTCCGGGGAGGTGCCGGCGGGCACGTAGCGGCCGATGGCGACCTGCCAGATGGCGGCCCGCTCGGGCTCGGCGAAGAGGAGGTTCGGGTCGAGGTGCCCGGCGTGCAGCCCGTCCTCGAAGTCGTGCACGGAGTACGCGACGTCGTCCGCCCAGTCCATGACCTGGGCCTCGAAGCACTTGCGGTCCGCGGGTGCGCCCCGCCGCAGCCACTCGAAGACCGGCAGGTCGTCCTCGTAGGCCCCGAACTTCACCGAGTCCGGGTCGGTGGGGTGGCCGCCGCGCGCCCACGGGTACTTGGTGGCCGCGTCCAGGCAGGCGCGGGTCAGGTTGAGGCCGACGCTGACCGGGTCGCCGGTGGCCGGGTCGGGCACGAAGCGCTTGGGTTCCAGCCGGGTCAGCAGGCGCAGCGACTGGGCGTTGCCCTCGAAGCCGCCGCAGTCCTTGGCGAACTCGTTGAGCGCCTCCTCGCCGTTGTGCCCGAACGGCGGGTGGCCCATGTCGTGGGAGAGGCAGGCCGCTTCGACCAGGTCCGGATCGCAGCCGAGGGCCGCGCCGAGCTCCCGGCCGACCTGCGCGCACTCCAGGGAGTGCGTCAGCCGGGTGCGGGGGCTGGCGTCCCAGTCGAAGGAACGCGTGCCCGGGGTGACGACCTGGGTCTTCCCGGCGAGGCGGCGCAGGGCGGCCGAGTGCAGTACGCGGGCGCGATCACGCTGGAAGGCGGTGCGGCCGGGCCGTTTGTCCGGCTCGGCGGCCCATCGCTCGGTGGCGGCCGGATCGTAGGACTCGTAGGCGGGGACGTGCGCGGTGCCTTCCATGCTGAGACGTTAACCGGAGTCACCGACAATCCGAGCAATCCGAACCTACGCGGCCTTTACGCGATGGCCGGTTCCGGCTCCCGCGCGCCGCGCGCGAGCGCTTCGTCGTAGCGGCGCAGCACCAGCCGGGCCAGTGCCGGGTGCGCGCCGAGCGGGGCCGCCGCCGGGCCGGTCGCGGCGGCCGCGCTCGCGGAGGCGAACCGGCCCGGGGCGGCGAAGTACGAGGCCACGGCGGCCCGGTGGTACCCGCGGGCGGCCAGCGCCCGGACGGCGTCCGGCACGCCCGGGGCGGCCGCCGAGGCGTACGCGGGGACCACGGGGACCCCGCCGAGCCGTTCGGAGAGCAGGTCGGCGGCGCGGCGGGTGTCGGCGGCGGAGTCGGGGTCGAGGGACCCGGCCGACGCCAGCACGACGGCCGTGCCCGGGGTCCAGCCGGCCTCCAGGAGCCGTTCGAACAGGACCTCCACGAGCAGCGGGTGGGGGCCGAGCGGGGCGGCGATCCGGATCCGCAGGTGCCCGGCGCGGGCCGCGGCGGCGGGCAGGTCCCGCTTGACGTGGGTGCCGCGTCCGAGCAGCAGCGGCACGAGGACGGCCGCTCCGGCGGTGTCCCGCAGGGTGTCGGCCAGCAGCGGCCGGTTCAGTTCGACGTGGCCGAGGCGGACGTCGAGGGCGGGGCGGAGCTCGCGGACCCGTTCGAGCAGGGCGAGGACGGTGTGCGGGGCGCGCGGGTCGCGGCTGCCGTGGGCCACGGCGACGAGGGTGGGGTGCATGGGGGGACTCCGTGGTGCCGGGCGCGTGGCGGGCGCAGGCCGCTGAGCTGGGTGCCGAGCTGGTCGGTGATCCGCGTCAGCAGCTCGGCCGCGCTGCCGAAGGGGAAGGACTGGGTGGCGGGAGGGTGCACCGGCTCCGTCATGGACCGATCCTGCGGGGCCCGGATTGCGTGGGCGTTGCGCGGGGGTGACGGGTGGTTTCCTGCTGCTCACTCGGTCATTCGTACGAGTGAAAGGGGGGTCGGGCGGAACTGGGGGGCGGGGGCGGTTCGTCAATCCGTGCGAAGGGCGTGCGGACGAGGGGGGCCGGTCATGGGACAGCAGGGGCAGGGGCAGGGGCAGGGGCAGGAGCAGGAGCAGGAGCAGGAGCAGGGACGGGGACGGGGACGGGCGGGGCGGCTCGGTGTCGGCCGCTGGAGGGTATGGCTGCGGACGGTGCGGGGGCGTCGGCGTGCCGTGCAGGCGGTGATGGTGCTGTGCGTGCTGGCCCTGCTGCCCTCGACGTGGACGCACGCGGCGGCCGCCGACCGGCTGCGGACCACCGCGGAGGCGCCCGACGCCGGGGTGGCGGTGGTCTTCGGGGCCGGCCTGTGGAAGGGCCGCCCGACCCCGTACCTCGCCTACCGGCTCGACGCGGCCGTGGAGCTCTACCGGGCGGGCAAGGTGAAGGTGGTCCTGGTGACCGGCGACAACAGCCGCACGGAGTACGACGAGCCGGGCGCGATGCGGACGTACCTCAGGGGGCACGGCATACCCGACGACCGGATCGTCAGCGACTACGCCGGATTCGACACCTGGGACTCCTGCGTGCGGGTCCGGGAGATATTCGGGGTGCGCCGGGCGGTGCTGATCAGCCAGCACTTCCACATCCACCGCGCGGTGGCCCTGTGCCAGGCGGCGGGAGTGGACTCCTACGGCGTCGGGGTGGACGACGAGCACGACGTCACCTGGTACTACGGCGGCGCCCGCGAGGTCCTCGCGGCCGGCAAGGCGGCCCTGGACGCGGCGTTCCAGCCGGAGCCGAGGTTCCTCGGCCCGAAGGAAGAAGGGGTGTCGCGGGTCCTGGCCGCTCTGACAGACTGACGCCTCGATCGGCGTATGCCGATTAGTCATATACCTATCTGTCTGCGTCAGGGGTGTGGATCGTGGCTGTGGTGGATCTCGGCGGCAAGGTGGTCGTCATCACCGGTGGGGCCCGGGGCCTGGGCGCGGCGGCCGCACGGGCGGTCGTCGACGGCGGCGGCAAGGTGCTGATCACCGACCTGCTGGAGGACGAGGGCGCCGAGACGGCCGCCAAGCTCGGCGACGCGGCCCGCTTCCTGCGGCACGACGTCACCAGCGAGGCCGACTGGACGGCGGCGCTGGAGTACGCGGTCGCCGAGTTCGGCCGGATCGACGGGCTCGTCAACAACGCCGGCATCCCGACCGGCGAGTTCCTGGAACACGAGAGCGTCGAGCACTTCCGCCAGGTCGTCGAGGTCAACCTGGTCGGCGTGTTCATCGGCATCAAGACCGCGATACCCCTGCTGCGGGCGGGCGGTGGCGGATCCGTCGTCAACATCTCCTCCGCGGCCGGCCTCACCGGACTCGCCCTCACCGCCGGGTACGGAGCCTCCAAGTGGGGCGTGCGCGGCCTGTCCAAGATCGGCGCCGTCGAACTGGCGGAGGCGGGGATCCGAGTCAACTCCGTCCACCCCGGCATGACCCTGACCCCGATGACCGCCCCCATCGGCATCCAGGCCGGCGAGGGCAACTACCCCGGCGCCCCCCTGGGCCGCGTCGGCGTCCCCGAGGAGATCGCGGCCGCCGTCGCGTTCCTGCTCTCCGACGCCGCCGGCTACATGACCGGCGCGGAACTCGCCGTCGACGGCGGCTGGACGGCCGGCCTCACGGTCAAGTACCTCACGGGCCAGTGACCCCTCCCGGCCTCACCGCGCGAGCCGTGCCGGCGCCGGCGCGCGGCGGGTGGCGAACCATCCCTCCCGACACCCCCCGCGGCTGCCCGCCCCCTCACCGCCCCCGCCGGACCGGGATGAGGGTCAGCACCCCCGCCCGTAACGGGGGCGCGCGGCCTCCGTAACACCCGGACCACACCCTGAGGGGCATGCACAGCTCCCCGGAAGCCACCGCCACCCACTGCCCCTACTGCGCCCTGCAGTGCGGCATGAACCTGCGCCCCGCCCCCGCGGGCGACGCGGTGACCGTCGAGGAGCGCACCGGCTTCCCCGTCAACCGGGGCGCCCTGTGCGGCAAGGGCCGCACCGCCCCCGCCCTGCTCTCCTCCCGGGTACGCCTGACCGAGCCGCTCATCCGCACCCACGCCGGCGGCCCGCTCGTCCCGGCCACCTGGGAGGAGGCCCTCGACGCCGTCGCCGCCGGCCTCGCCCGCACGCGCCGCGCCCACGGCCCCGACGCCGTCGCCGTCTTCGGCGGCGGCGGCCTGACCAACGAGAAGGCCTACGCCCTCGGCAAGTTCGCCCGCGTCGCCCTCGGCACCTCCCAGATCGACTACAACGGCCGCTTCTGCATGTCCTCGGCCGCCGCCGCGCACCAGAAGGCCTTCGGCCTCGACCGCGGACTGCCCTTCCCGCTGGAGGACATCCCCCGCACCGGCTGCGTCGTCCTCGTCGGCTCCAACCCCGCCGAGACCATGCCGCCGTTCGTGCGCTACCTCACCGAACTCAAGGCGAACGGCGGCACCCTGATCGTCGTCGACCCCCGCCGCACCCGCACCGCCGAACTGGCCGACCTGCACCTCGCGCCGCGCCCCGGAACCGACCTCGCCCTCGCCCTCGGCCTGCTGCACCTCGTGGTCGCCGAGGGCCGCACCGACGAGGCGTTCATCGCCGAACGCACCACCGGCTGGGAAGACGCCCGGGCCGCCGCCATGGCCCACTGGCCCGAACTCGTCGAGCGGATCACCGGCATCGCCCTCCCGGAACTGCGCCGCGCCGTCGACATGTTCTGCGCCCCCACCGCCGCCATGGTCCTCACCGCCCGCGGCCCCGAGCAGCAGTCCAAGGGCACCGACACCGTCGGCGCGTGGATCAACCTCTGCCTCGCCACCGGCCGCGCCGGCCGCCCGCACTCCGGCTACGGCTGCCTCACCGGCCAGGGCAACGGCCAGGGCGGCCGCGAACACGGCCAGAAGGCCGACCAGCTCCCCGGCTACCGCAAGCTCACCGACCCCGCCGCCCGCGCACACGTCGCCCGCGTCTGGGGCGTCGACCCGCGGAGCCTGCCCGGCCCCGGCCGCAGCGCCTACGAACTCCTCGACGCCCTCGGCGGCGACGTCAAGGCCCTCCTGCTCATGGGCTCCAACCCCCTCGTCTCCGCCCCCCGCGCCGCCCACGTCGAAGACCGCATCCGCTCCCTGGACTTCCTCGCCGTCGCCGACGTCGTCCTCTCCGAGACGGCCGCACTCGCCGACGTCGTCCTGCCCGTCACCCAGTGGGCGGAGGAGACCGGCACCACCACCAGCCTGGAGGGCCGCGTCCTGCTGCGCCGCCGCGCCCTCACCCCACCCCCCGGCGTCCGCGGCGACCTGGACGTCCTGCACGGACTCGCCGCCCGCCTCGGCGTGGAGAAGGGCTTCCCCACCGACCCCGAACAGGTCTTCGCCGAGCTGCGGCGCGCCTCCGAAGGCGGTCCCGCCGACTACTCCGGCATCTCCTACGCCCGCATCGAAGCCGAACAGGGCGTCTTCTGGCCCTGCCCCGAAGGCTCCCCGGGACAGCCCCGTCTCTTCCTCGACCGCTTCGCCACCGACGACGGCCGCGCCCGCTTCACGCCCGTCTCCCACCGCGACGCCGCCGAGGTCCCTGACGCCGACTACCCGCTGCTCCTCACCACCGGCCGGGTCGTCGCCCAGTACCAGTCCGGCGCCCAGACCCGCCGCGTGCCCGAACTCAACGCCGCCGCCCCCGGCCCCTTCGTGGAACTCCACCCGCGCCTCGCCGCCCGCCTCGGCGTCACCGACGGCACCCCGCTCGCGGTCACCTCCCGCCGCGGACGCGCCGTCGCCCCCGCCCGCGTCACCGACGCCGTCCGCGCCGACACCGTGTTCATGCCGTTCCACTGGTACGGCGAGGGCCGCGCCAACACCCTCACCAACCCGGCCCTGGACCCCGTCTCGCGCATGCCCGAGTTCAAGGTCTGCGCGGTCCGCGTGGAACCCGCGTGACTCCGGTCGGACATGAGTCCGATCCGCATCGGGATTCCCGCCAGGGGGTAACCATCCGTCACGCAGCGGGCTCAGAAAGTGCTCGCACGCCCCTCGTGGCAGCGATGTGTCGTACCCCACACTGAGGTGCGGTGCCACCGTCCTCGGAGCCCTGGAGGTCGCCCCCGTGCAGACCCAGACCCTGACCGTGAACGCGAGCCGCCCCGCCGCAGACGCCTCCGATCCGGATCCCGAGGCCGAGGCCGACACGGTGGAGGACGCCGGCGACGAGGAACCCGAGGTCCTCGAACTCATCGAACCGGTACCCCCGCAGCGCGCCCGCGACAACGGCGCCGGGACCGGGCCCTCGGCCGACCTCTTCCGCCAGTACCTGCGCGAGATAGGCAGGATCCCGCTGCTCACCGCCGCCGAAGAGGTCGAACTCGCCCGGCGCGTGGAAGCGGGACTCTTCGCCGAGGAGAAACTCGCCGGCGCCACCGACCTCGACTCCCAGCTCGCCGTCGACCTCGACAAACTCGTCGTCATGGGCCGGATGGCCAAACGCCGGCTCATCGAGTCGAACCTGCGGCTCGTCGTCTCCGTCGCCAAGCGCTACGTCGGCCGCGGACTGACCATGCTCGACCTGGTCCAGGAGGGCAACCTCGGCCTGATCAGGGCCGTCGAGAAGTTCGACTACGCCCGCGGCTACAAGTTCTCCACCTACGCCACCTGGTGGATCCGGCAGGCGATGTCACGGGCCCTCGCCGACCAGGCCCGCACCATCCGCGTCCCCGTCCACGTCGTCGAACTCATCAACCGCGTCATCCGCGTCCAGCGCCGCATGCTCCAGGAACGCGGCTACGAACCCACCGCCGAGGAAGTCGCCGTCCACCTGGAACTGACCCCCGAGCGGGTCCTGGAAGTGCTCCGCCTCGCCCAGGAACCCGTCTCCCTGCACGCCCCGGTCGGCGAGGAGGACGACGTCGCCCTCGGCGACCTGATCGAGGACGGCGACGCCGCCTCCCCCATGGAGTCCGCCGCCTTCTTCCTGCTGCGCGAACACCTCGAAGCCGTCCTCTCCACCCTCGGCGAACGCGAACGCAAGGTCGTCCAGCTCCGCTACGGCCTCGCCGACGGCCGCCCCCGCACCCTGGAGGAGATCGGCCGCATCTTCGGCGTCACCCGCGAGCGGATCCGCCAGATCGAGTCCAAGACCCTCAACAAGCTGCGCGACCACGCCTTCGCCGACCAGCTGCGCGGCTACCTCGACTGACCCGCGCCGGCCGCGGAACGGAAGAGGGGGCGTCCCGAAGGACGCCCCCACCCGCACACCGCCGGCCGGTCAGTCGACCTCGGCCACCGCCTGCGCGAACTGCGCCGCGTACAACCGCGCGTACGCGCCCTCGGCCGCCAGCAGCTCCTCGTGCGTGCCCTGCTCCACGATCGAGCCGCTCTCCATCACCAGGATCACGTCCGCGTCGCGGATCGTCGACAGCCGGTGCGCGATCACGAAGGACGTACGGCCGTGCGCCAGGCGCGCCATCGCCTTCTGGATCAGCACCTCGGTACGGGTGTCCACCGAACTCGTCGCCTCGTCGAGCACCAGGATCACCGGATCCGACAGGAACGCCCGCGCGATGGTGATCAGCTGCTTCTCACCCGCGCTGACACCCGCGCCCTCGTCGTCCAGCACCGTGTCGTAGCCGTCCGGCAGCGTGCGGATGAAACGGTCCGCGTGCGCCGCCCGCGCGGCCTCCTCGATCTCGCCGCGCGTCACCTCGCGGGACGCGCCGTAGGCGATGTTCTCCGCGATCGTCCCGCCGAACAGCCAGGTGTCCTGGAGCACCATGCCGATCCCGCCGCGCAGCTCCTCGCGGGTCATCTTGGCGATGTCCACCCCGTCCAGGGCGATCTCCCCGCCCGTGACCTCGTAGAACCGCATCAGCAGATTGACCAGCGTGGTCTTGCCGGCGCCCGTCGGGCCGACGATGGCGACCGTCTGCCCCGGCTCCACCGTCAGCGAGAGGTTCTCGATGAGCGGCTTGTCCGGCTCGTAGCGGAAGGCCACCTTGTCCAGGGTCACCTGACCGCGCAGCTCCCGCGGACGCTCCGGGACCTCCGCGTCCGGCTCCTGCTCCGGCGCGTCCAGCAGCTCGTACACCCGCTCCGCCGAGGCGACGCCCGACTGCACCAGGTTCGCCATCGACGCCACCTGCGACAGCGGCATCGAGAACTGGCGCGAGTACTGGATGAAGGCCTGCACGTCACCGATCGACAGGGTGCCCGAGGCCACCCGCAGACCGCCGACGACCGCGACCAGCACGTAGTTGATGTTCGAGATGAAGAACATCACCGGCTGCATGATGCCGCTGACCAGCTGCGCCTTGAACGAGGCCCGGTACAGCTCCTCGTTCTGCTCGGCGAAGACCGCCGCCGACTCCTTCTGCCGCCCGAAGACCTTCACCAGCGCGTGGCCGGAGTACATCTCCTCGATGTGGGCGTTGAGCGCGCCCGTGGTCTTCCACTGCGCCACGAACTGCGGCTGCGACCTCTTGCCGATCCTCGCCGCGACCACCACCGACACCGGCACGGTCAGCAGCGCGACCAACGCCAGCAGCGGCGAGATCCAGAACATCATCACCAGCACGCCGACGATCGTCAGCAGCGAGTTCAGCAGCTGGCCCATCGTCTGCTGGAGGGTCTGGCCGATGTTGTCTATGTCGTTCGTCGCCCGGCTCAGCACCTCCCCGCGCTTCTGCTGGTCGAAGTACGACAACGGCAGCCGCGACAGCTTCGCCTGGAGCTCCTCGCGCATCCGGTAGACGGTGCCGTTCATCACGTGGTTCGACAGCCGCGTGGCGACCAGCATCAGCAGGCCCGCCAGGACGAACACCAGCAGCGCCCACAACGCCGTCACCCCCACGGCACCGAAGTCGATGCCCTGCCCCGGGGTGAAGTCGGTGCCGGACAGCATGTCCGCCATGCCGCCCTGGCCCCGCTCGCGCAGCCCGTCCAGCGCCTGCTGCTTGGTCAGGCCGTCCGGCATCTGCCGGCCGACGATCCCCGCGAACACCAGGTCGGTGGCCCCGCCGAGGATCTTCGGCCCGAGCACGGCGCAGCCGACACTGCCGACCACGGCCGCGACCATGCCCCACAGCTTGCCCCGGTCCTGCGCCAGCTGGCGCAGCAGCCGCTTGCCGGACCCCTTGAAGTCCATGGACCGCTGGGCCGGCCCCATCATCATCCGTCCTCCGGGCCCGCTCATGCGGCCTCCGCCTCCGTCAGCTGGGAGAGCACGATCTCCCGGTAGGTCTCGTTGCCGGCCATCAGCTCGTGGTGGCGGCCCTCGCCCACCACCCGGCCCTCGTCGAGGACGATGATCCGGTCGGCGTCGCGGATCGTGGAGACCCGCTGGGCGACGATGACGACCGTCGCGTCCTCGGTCTCCCGGGCGAGCGCCGCGCGCAGCGCCGCGTCCGTCGCGTAGTCCAGGGCCGAGAAGGAATCGTCGAACAGGTAGATCTCCGGGCGCTGCACGAGCGTGCGGGCGATGGCCAGACGCTGGCGCTGGCCGCCGGAGACGTTCGTCCCGCCCTGGGTGACCGGCGCCTCCAGACCGCCCTCCAGCTCGGACACGAAGTCCTTGGCCTGGGCCACCTCCAGGGCCCGCCACAGCTCCTCGTCGGTCGCGTCCGGGCGCCCGTAGCGCAGGTTGGAGGCGACCGTCCCGGAGAACAGGTACGGCTTCTGCGGGACCATGCCGACCGTCCGCGCCAGCAGCTCCGGGTCGATCCGGCGTACGTCCTCCCCGTCGACCAGCACGTCACCGCCGGTCGCGTCGAACAGCCGGGGCACCAGGCCCAGCAGCGTCGACTTGCCGCTGCCGGTGGAACCGATCACCGCGGTGGTCTCGCCGGGGCGGGCCACCAGGTCCACCCCGCGCAGCACCGGGGCCTCGGCGCCCGGGTAGCGGAAGTCGGCGCCGCGCAGCTCCAGCTGCCCGCGCCGGGAGAGCGTACGCACCGGGTCGACGGGCGGGACCACGCTGGACTCGGTGTCCAGGACCTCCTGGATGCGCTCGGCGCAGACCTCGGCGCGCGGCACCATCATGAACATGAAGGTGGCCATCATCACGGCCATGACGATCTGCATCAGGTAGGCGAGGAAGGCGGTCAGCTGACCGATCTCCATGCCGCCCCCGTCCACCCGCATCGCACCGAACCAGATGACGGCGACGCTGGAGATGTTCACGACCAGGATGACGACCGGGAACATCAGCGCGAGCAGCTTGCCGGAGGCCAGCGAGACCGCGGTCAGCTCGGAGTTCGCCCGGCGGAAGCGCTCCTCCTCGTAGCCGTCGCGGACGAAGGCGCGGATCACGCGGTTGCCGGTGATCTGCTCGCGCAGCACCCGGTTGACGACGTCGAGGCGTTCCTGCATCAGGCGGAACAGCGGTCGCGTCTTCCAGACGATCGCGCCGACCGACACGCCCAGCACGGGCACCACCGCGAGCAGCACGCCCGACAGCTTCACGTCGAGCGAGAGCGCCATGGCGATGCCGCCGACGCACATGATCGGCGCCGAGACCATCAGGGTGAAGGTCATCAGCACCAGCATCTGGACCTGCTGGACGTCGTTCGTCGTACGGGTGATCAGCGACGGGGCGCCGAACTGGCCCAGCTCCCGCGCCGAGAAGCTCTGCACCCGGTCGAAGACGGAGGCGCGCACGTCGCGGCCGAGCGCGGCCGCCGTGCGCGCCCCGTAGTAGACGGCCCCGACGTTGCAGACGAGCTGGACGAGGGAGACCCCGAGCATCAGCGCGCCGAAGCGCAGGATGTAGCCGGTGTCCCCGTTGACGACACCGTTGTCGATGATGTCCGCGTTGAGGGTGGGCAGGTAGAGGCTCGCACTGGTCTGCAGGAGTTGCAGCAGCACCAGTGCGGCGATGGCTTTCTTGTACGGACCCAGGTGGGTCCGCAGCAGTCGTATGAGCACGCGCAGGCTCCGGTAGGCAAGATCGAGGGGGGTTCACTCCATCTTCGGCCAACGCAGGGCCGAACCCCACCGGATTTCGCAAAGGCCGGTCAAAAGGACCAGGAGCCCGCGGCTTCCGTCCTAGAACCCGAACGCCCCCGGGTGCATTTGCTCCCGTGTGGTGACGTACTGCTGGCGGACGGCCTGCCAGGCCGGGTAGTCCTCGCCCGGCTCGAACACCTGGGCCGGCGGGGCCGGCCACAGCGGCGGGACGTGCGGGGCCAGCGTGCCCTGCCGCACCCCCAGCGCCCAGGCCGCCTGACGGGCCGCGCCCAGCGCCGCGTAGTCCGCCGGAGCGGGCACGACGACCTGCGTCCCGAACAGCCCCGGCGCGGCGGCCTGTACGGCGGGCAGCTCGGCGGCGGCCCCGAGCAGGAACACCCGGCGGATCCCCACGCCCCGGTGCCGCAGCACGTCGAGGGCGTCGACCAGCCCGCACAGCATGCCCTCGAAGGCGGCCCGCGCGAGGTGCTCGGGCTTCATCGAGTCCCGGCGCAGCCCCGACAGGGTCCCGGCGGTGTGCGGCAGGTTCGGGGTCCGCTCTCCCTCCAGGTACGGCAGGAGTACGAGGCCGTGTGCACCGGGGGTCGACTTCAGCGCGAGCGCGCTCAGCCCCTCCAGGTCGGTGCCCAGCATGTCGGCGGTGCCGCGCAGGGCCCGTACGGCGTTGGAGGTGTTCACCACCGGCAGGTGCATGCCGCCCGCGTCGGCGAGGGAGGTGATCAGGCCGCCCGGGTCGGACAGCGCCTCGTGGTGCACGGCCATCACCGAACCGGAGGCGCCCAGCGAGACCACCGCGTCGCCCGGGCCGATGCCCAGCCCCAGCGCGGCGGCCGTGGTCTCCCCGGTCCCGGCGGAGATCAGCAGCCCCTCGGGGGTCATCCCGGCGGCGTCGGCGGGGCCGAGCACCTCGGGCAGCAGCGCCTGGTGCCCGAGCGCCAGCTCGACCAGGTCGGGACGGTAGGAACCGGTGGCCGCCGACCAGTACCCGGTACCCGAGGCCCCGGCCCGGTCGGTGGTGCGGCGCGCGGGCCGGCCGAGCAGCTGCCAGACCAGCCAGTCGTGCGGGGACAGCACCACCGCCACCCGGCGCGCCGCCTCGGGCTCGTTGCGGGCCAGCCAGGCGAGCTTCGTGATCGGCTGCGCGGCGTGCGGGACGGCGCCGACGGCGGCCACCCAGGCGGCCTTGCCGCCGAGCGCCCCGATCAGGTCGGCGGCGACGACCTGACCGCGCTTGTCGTTGCCGATCATGGCCGGGCGGACCAGGGCGCCCTGCGAGTCCAGCGGCAGCAGGCCGTGCTGCTGCGCGGAGACGCCGATGGCCTGGACGCCCTCCAGCAGCCCGCCCCCGGCGGCTTCGCCGAGGGAGAGCAGCCAGGCCTGCGGGTCGGTCTCGTGGGGGACGGCCTCGCCGGCGGGCTGCGGATGGGGCGCGTAGCCCTGGCGCAGCACGGCCCCCGTGTCCGTGTCGCAGACGACGATGCGAGTGAAGGCGGAAGAGCTGTCCAGCCCGGCGACTATCCCCATGCGGAGAATTCTGCCGCACGCCGGGCCGGAACCATCCGCCTCAGGTGTTGCTCGTGCCCCATTCGTCGTCGGTGCCCTGCCCCCGCTCGCGCAGCGACCGCACGTGCTTCGCCACGGAATCGGGAACGACGTCGCCGACCTTGTCGCCGACCGCCGCGAACGCCTTGCCCGCGAACTGCCGTCCGGTCTGCCCGGCGGTCTCGGCGGCGTTGCGCACCGCCGGGTTCTGCGCGATGCGCCGGGCGGACTTCTTCAACTCCTCGTACCGCTCGCGCCCCGCCGCCGTGCCCACGACGTATCCCAGGGCTACCCCGGCGAGGAACGTGACCTTGTAGCGCATGCCTGCCACCCTTCGTTGTCTCGGTGCCCGGCCTGCTGCGATACCGATTGGCGGAGCACCCCCCTGCTTGCGCTAATCTATGACTCGCAACGGGCGCTCGCCCCCCGGCAAGGCCGGAGGTGGGCTGTTCGGTGCACCGCAGCAATCCCCTGTAGCTCAATTGGCAGAGCAGCCGGCTGTTAACCGGCAGGTTACTGGTTCGAGTCCAGTCGGGGGAGCGCGGTCCCCTGTAGCTCAATTGGCAGAGCAGCCGGCTGTTAACCGGCAGGTTACTGGTTCGAGTCCAGTCGGGGGAGCATTGAAGAGGAGAGGACCCGGGAGGGTCCTCTTTCTTTTTGCCCTGATCCGGGAACCGGGCAGCCCTCGGTACGGTCTCTCTGAACGAGCGCAGCCGATCATGCGGGGCATCCGAGGCAGGAGATCGTATGAGCGGCTATGCTGCGGCAGACGGCGCGCACACATGTACGCGCCACGCCGTAACGGGGCGGTAGCTCAGCCGGTTAGAGCAGCGGACTCATAATCCGTCGGCCGTGGGTTCGAGTCCCACCCGCCCCACCGCAAGCCGCAGGTGCAGAAACGATTGCACCTGCGGCTTCGGCGTTCCCGGGGAAGGGGAACGCGGGCGGGGGTGTGGCGTACGTCACGGCAGGGGAGGGATGGTCGGTCCCCGCTGCCGGTCCTCGCCCGTTCGGCGCCGCCCTCCGTCCGGCGCCGAACGGGGAATCAGTCCCAGCCGATGATGCGCTTGTCGGTGGTGGCCGACCCCACGCCGACCGCCAGGGGGCCCGCCGCCCGCACCGAGTCCCACCCGATGATGCCGGGGGCCGTGGCCGCCTGGACCGAGTCCCAGCCGATGATCTCCGGCCCGGTGGTGACGGCGGCGGTGCAGGACAGCAGGGCGGTCAGGCCGGCGGCGGCGATCAGGCGAGCGGTGCGAGACATGGATCCCCCTGGACGTGAGCGGTATCGGCGTGGTGCGGCTGGGGCGCGCTGCACCGGTCCGGCCTTTCGGCCCTGGCCTGGGGTGGGGCTCCGTGTGCCCCGCCGTCCCGGTGAACACCATCCTGCAAGCCCGCGTATGGACGCAGAAGAGGAAACGGATGGCACCAAGGTGACAGGCACCAAGGTGCCGCGACGGCCGGATCGAACAAGATCGAAAGAGACTGCCTATGGCCCCACCTGCGCACCTTTAAGATCAAGACAACGGCGGGAAATCATCCGCCTGACCGACTGGCCGGGGGGCACGAGCATGCTGGAAGCGTTGGGACTGGACACCCTCGTAGAGGCCGTCTACCGGGAGATGCTCGCCGATCCGACCGGCGGAGTGGCCGAACTGGGCGCACGGCTGGGGATCACCGAGGCGGAGGTGCGCGAAGGACTCGACCGGCTCGTCGACCTCGACCTGCTCACCCCGTCCCGCGACCACGCGGGCGGGCTGCGGGCCGTCAGCCCCGAGGCCGGGCTGGAGCAGATCCTGCGCCGTCAGGAAGAGGAATTGCTCCGCCGCCAGCAGGAACTGGCGGCCAGCAAGGCGGCGGCGGCCCGGGCCGTCGCGGAGTTCGCGGGCCTGCGGCCCAACACCCAGTCCGACGGCGCCGAACGGCTCGTGGGCCTCGACGCCATCCAGTCCCGGCTGGAGGTCCTCGCCCGGGACCTCACCGCCGAATGCCTCTCCATCATGCCGGGCGGCGCCCAGTCCCAGGCCAGCCTGGACGCCTCGCGGCCGCTGGACGAGGATGCCCTGCGGCGCGGGATCCAGCTGCGCTCCGTCTATCAGGACAGCGTCCGCAACGACCCGGCCACCCTCACCTACGTCCAGTGGGCGACCGACCTCGGGGCGCAGGTCCGCACCAGCCCCGTGCTGCCGCCCCGCCTGGTGATCTTCGACCGGAAGACCGCCGTGGTCCCCATCGACCCCACGAACTCCAAGCTCGGCGCCCTCTGCACCACCGCCCCCGGAATCGTCGCCTCCCTCGTCACCCTCTTCGAACAGACCTGGGAGCAGGCCGTCCCCCTCGGCGCCGCCCGCGAACAGGCCACCGAGGACGGCATCACCGCCGCAGAACGCGAACTCCTCAAGCTGCTGGCCTCCGGCCTGACCGACGAGGCCGCCGGCAAGCGGCTCGGGGTCTCCCTGCGCACCGTCCGCCGCCAGATGTCCGCGCTGATGGAACGCCTCAACGCCACCAGCCGCTTCGAGGCCGGACTGCGCGCCGCCCAGCGCGGCTGGCTCTGAGACGGTCCGCGGCCGCGGACGCCCCGAACGGGCACCCGCGGCCGCGGCGGCCGGAACGGACGGGCCGGACCGGCTAGAAGTTCTCCGTCTCCTCCACCAGATGGCGCAGCACGTCCGTGAGGTCCCCGCGGCGGGCGAAGGCCGTCCGCTGCCGCGCGGCCCCCGACCCGTCGCGCAGCAGCCCGCCCAGGGTCTTCGCCGCGTGGTCCAGGTCACCCACGGCGGCCAGGTCCGGGGCGACCAGGTCGAGCAGCGCCTCCGCCAGGTCCGCCGCCGGCACCTCGGCACCCGTGTACGGGTCCAGGCCGAAGCCCTCCAGGCCGTCGTGCGCCGCCCGCCACCGCGCGAGACGCAGTACGTCGTCCCGTGCGGGCGGATCCGGCCGCCCCTCCGCGATGGCCCGCAGCGCCGACGCCACCAGGGCGCGCCCCAGCTCCGCCTGGAGCACGGCCGTGTCGATGTCCGGGGACATGTCGGGCGCCCGGATCTCGAGCGTGGGCCAGTTCCCGGAGGGACGTAGGTCCCAATAGACCATCTTGGTGTCCAGGGCCGCACCGGAGCCGAGCAGGGTCTCCACCGAGTGCCGGAAATGGGCCGTGGACGTGAAGTGCGGAGGCGGCCCCGCGGAGGGCCAGCCCGACCAGGCCATGGCCCGCCAGCTGGAGTGCCCGGTGTCCCGGCCGCCCCAGAAGGGGGAGTTGGCGGCCAGCGCGATCAGCGTGGGCAGCCATGGTCTGACCCGGTTGGACACGGCCACCGCGGTGTCCACGTCGAGGGTGCCGATGTGGATGTGGCGGCCGCAGCTCACCAGGGTGTCCGTCAGCGCGCCGAACCGCCGGTGCTGCTCCCGCTGGCGCGGCTCGTCGTCGGTCAGGTGCAGGGGCCCCTCCACCGCCACGACGGGCGAGGGCGCGGCCAGCAGACGGCAGCCGTGCGCACGGGCCGCCGCGGACAGCGCGCGCCGCAGGACGGCGAGCTCCTCGCGGAGGGTCACCGCCGAATCCGCGACCGGGGTGGAGATCTCCACCTGGTACCGGGTCCCCTCGGCGTGCAGCTGCTGCGGGAGTCCGGCGGCGGTGGCCAGGACGAGCGGTGCGGCCGGGACCACCCGCAAGGTGGTCGCGTCGACGAGCAGGAACTCCTCCTCGACGCCGACCGTGAGGGGGGCGGGAACTCCGCTCACGGTGGTGCTCGTTGTGCTGTTGCCAGGTTCGATCACTACGCCTCCCTGGACATACGAGTCTTTTCATCATGAGCGGACAGGGGGCGTGGAGGGTACGCCGATTTGGTCAAATGTCTGGAGACAGTGGCGGGTTAGCGGCAAGGGCGGCCCCCCTCTGGGGCCCCGGATCCTCGTGGTGAGGGCGTTGCGGGTGTGTGAACGCTCCCCGGTCTCCAGAGCCGCCCCAGCGGGACCTGGTTAGGATCCCGTGTGACCGGAACCGCCTCCCCGCCGCGACAGAAGCGTCGCCTCTTCGCCGACCTGACCCCGCTGCGCACCTCCGCCGACTACCGGCGGCTGTGGGTGGGCGGCACCATCTCCTGGATGGGCCAGGCGATGACCGCCCTCGCGATCTCGCTCCAGGTCTACGAGATAACCGGCTCCAGCTTCTCCGTCGGCCTGGTCGGGCTGTTCTCGCTCGTCCCGCTCGTCGCCTTCGGCCTGTACGGAGGTGCCATCGCCGACACCGTCGACCGGCGCAAGCTCGGCCTCCACAGCCAGATCGGGCTCACCGTCCTCTCCGTCGGCCTGGCCGCCGCCGCCCTGCTCGACTACCACCGGGTCTGGCTCCTCTACACCGTCGTCGCCCTCCAGGCCGTCTGCGGGGCGCTCAACGGACCCGCCCGCTCGGCCATGATCCCCAAACTGCTGCCGCCCGAGCAGCTGCCCGCCGCCAACGCGCTGAACTCCGTCACCATGACCTCCGGCACGATGCTGGGCCCGGTGCTCGGCGGCGTGATCGTCGGCTGGTGGGGCTACCAGGCCGCGTACCTGATCGACGCGGTGACCTTCGTCGCGGCCCTGTACGCCATGTGGCGGCTCCCCTCGATGCTGCCGGAGGGGCGCACGGGCGGGCGGGCCTCCGTGATGGACGGGCTGCGCTTCCTCGCGACCACGCCCAACATCCGGATGACCTTCTTCTCCGACATGGCCGCGATGGTCTTCGCGCAGCCGAAGGCGCTGTTCCCCGCCGTCGCCGTCCTCTGGTACGGCGGCGACGCCAGGACCGTCGGCCTGCTGGTCGCCGCCCCCGCCGTCGGCGCGCTGCTCGGCGGGCTGTTCTCCGGCTGGCAGGGACGGATCCGGCGGCACGGGCTGGCGATCCTGCTGTCCGTCGCGGCGTGGGGGCTGGCCATCGCCGTGTTCGGCCTGACCCGCAACCTCTGGCTCGGGCTGCTCTTCCTGGCCCTCGCCGGGTGCGCCGACACCATCTCGATGGTGTTCCGCTCCACGATGATGCAGACCGCCACCCCGGACGGGATGCGGGGCCGCCTCCAGGGCGTGTTCATCGTCGTCGTCGCGGGCGGGCCCCGGCTCGGGGACTTCCTGGCCGGCACCGCCGCCGACCTCACGTCCCCGGCCGTGGCCATCACGGGCGGCGGCCTCACGTGCGTCCTGGTGCTGGCCCTGCTCGCCGCCCGCTGGCGCTCCTTCGCCCGCTACGACGCCCGCACGCCGGAGCCGTAGCCCCGGGCCGCGGGGAGGGGCAGGCTCCGTGCAGCGGCAGCCCCGGAGACGCCCCCCGTGTGAACGGGAGTTGGCGAGTTCGTTGCCACCGCGCCGCCCACCCTTCCCTTTTGTTTCGGTCAGGCATATGACAGTTCGGCAGGGTCCCCGTCCGGTCCCGGTCCAGCTCCGTACCCCCGACCCGTCCAGGAGGAAGGCCGCATGCGCCTTCGCACGCTCGTCACCACCGCGGTGGCCACCGCAACCCTCACCGGGGCGCTCGCCCCGACCGCCACCGCCGCCGGACAGAACCCCGCCGAGGATCCCGCCAAGCCCGCGGCCTGCTCCCCGTACGTGTCCGTCGCCGGTTTCTCCGACTCGCTCGACAAGACCCTGCTCGACGGGAAGCTCGCCGGCGGCATCTCCGGCCTCGCCCTCGACCGGGACGGGAGCGTCGCCGCCGTCTCCGACAAGTCGGCGCTCTACCGCCTGGAAGTGGCCCGCGGGAACACCCCCTCCGCCAGGGCCACCGCCCGGCTCCCGCTCACCGACGGCGCCGGGAAGGTCACCGACTCCGAGGGCGTGGTCGTCGACCGGGACGGCACCTACCTCGTCACCGACGAGACCGCGCCGGCCATCCGCCGCTACAGCCGCACCGGCCAGGTCCTGGCCACCCTGCCGGTCCCGCCCGCCTTCGCCCTCGCGCCCCAGGGCCGGGCCACGGCGAACCAGACCTTCGAGTCGCTCACCCTCCTCCCCGGCGGGCACACCCTCGTCGCCGGCCTGGAGGGGCCGCTCGCGGGCGACGGCAAGGACGCGAAGGGCCGCACCCTCCAGCGCATCCAGACCTGGGAGCGGCGCGCGAGCGGCGAGTTCGTCCTCGGCCGGCAGTACGCGTATCCCGTCGACCCGGGCCACGGCCTCGCCGAGCTCGCGGCGACCCGCGACGGCCGGCTGATCGTGCTGGAGCGCGGCTTCACGCGGGAGTTCGCGATCACGGCCAGGCTGTACCTCGCCGACCCGCTCGGGGCGAGCGACACCTCGAGGACGCAGGCACTGGCCGAGGGCCCGGGACTGCGGACCGCCCGCAAGACGCCGCTCGGCGACTTCGACGACTGCCCGACGCTGGGCGCCCCCTCGAAGCTGCCGCAGAACCACCCGCTGGTGGACAACATCGAGGGCATGGTCGTCACCGACCACGACGGCCGCGGCCGCGTACGGCTGCTGCTGGCCAGTGACGACAACGAGTTCCCGCAGCAGATCACCCGGCTGTACACGGTGGACCTCCGGCTGCCGGCCCGCCGCTTCGGCTGACGGGACCGGCCCGGCGGCCCGGCCCGTCGCCCGGCCGGTCAGGCCGGCGGCTCGGCGTCCAGCCGGAGCACCTCGGCCGGCCCCGCCCGGAACGCGGCGCAGGCCACGTCGGACTCGGCCATGTGCGGAGCGGCGTCGTGGGCGTCCAAAGCCGCCTGCGACGCCCACCGCTCGATGAGGACGAACCGGTCGGGATCGCCGCTCACCCCGTGCAGGTCGTAGCGCAGGCAGCCCTCCTCGGCCCGGACGACCGGCGCGAGGCGGTCGTACGCCTCGACCTGCTCGGGCCCCCGGCCGGGAAGGGTGGTGATCAGGACGAGGAGCTGCACGGGCTGGGACATGTGGCGGAGCGTACGTCGCCAACTCCGGAGGCCGGAAGGCGCGTTCAGTGGGTGAGACCGGCGGGCGGCGACAGCCGCCGGAGTCAGCCCGCGGGAGGGACGATTCCCCGGGCCACGCCCAGCGCGACCAGGTCCTGCGGCCGGATGCGCAGCTGCTCCGCCGTGGCGGGGGCCTCCTCGACGGGACGCTTGAGGATGGCGGCCGCCAGCTCCGGGGCGATCACCGAGAAGTAGCTGTCCGGGGTCACCCAGGTGTTCCCCGGCGCGGCCAGGGCCAGCGCCCCGCCGGAGCCGCCCTCCCCGATCAGCAGGGTGGTCACCGGCACGGAGGCCTCCGCGAGCGCCGCGAACGTGTCGGCGATGGCCGGCCCGGCACCGGCGTGCTCGGCCGCCGCGTCGTTGGCCGCGCCCGGGGTGTCCACCAGGGTGAGCACCGGGATCCCGAGCCGGTCCGCCAGCCGGATCACCCGGGCCGCCGTACGGTAACCCGCCGGACGGGTGGCCGTGCCGCACTGGGCGGCGTACGCGACCGCCCGCCCCCCGCGCAGCCCGAACCCGCACAGCATCCCCGGGTCGGCGGCCCCGGCCCGGTCCCCGCGCAGCGGGAGGCGCAGCTCGAAGTACGCGTCCAGGTACGCCTGCGCCCGCGGGCGGTCCGGGCGCCGGGCCTGCCGGACGGCGTCCCAGCCGGTCTCCGGGGGCGTGACGCCGGCCAGCGCGGCCGGGGGCTCGACGGGCGTGGCGGGCCCGGCGGGCCGGGGCGCGCCCAGCACCCGCAGCCAGTCCGCCACCGTCCCCGGAAGCTCCGCCGCGGGGACGACGGCGTCGACGTGCCCGGCCCCGTACTGCCCCTCGGCGGTGTACGCCGCCGGATCGGCGTCCGCCGGCCGCACCCGGGACCCGGCGAAGCCGACCTGCGCCCCCGGCAGCGCCAGCACGACATCGGCCCCCGCCCCGAGGGTGGCCCACCCGCCGCCGGTGGTGGGGTCGCGCAGCACCGCGATCTGCGGCAGCCCGGCGGCCCGGGTGAGCACGCACTGCCGCGCCACCCGCTGGAGCTGGGTCAGCGCGAGCATCCCCTCCTGCATCCGCGAGCCGCCGGTCGCGATCAGGGACACCAGCGGCAGCCGCTGCTCCCGAGCGTGCGTGTACGCGGCTTCGAGCCGGTCTCCGGTGCGCTGCCCGAGGGATCCGCCGAGGAAGCCGAACTCGAAGGAGATCACGGTGGCCGGCCGGCCCCCGACGAGGGCGGTGCCGATGACCACCGACTCCGACTCGCCGGTCCGCGCACCGGCCCGGGCCCGGGAGGCGTCGTACCCGGCCCAGCCGATGGGCCCGTCGGCGGGCGACTCCGCACCCGGGACGGGGAGTTCGGCGAACGAGTCGGGGTCGATGAGGGCGGCGATGGCGGCACGGGCCGACAGACGGGTCGTCACCCGCCCACCCTAGGCGCAGCCGGCTCGCACGGCCATCGACCGCTCGTGGCGCGGGCCCGCTACCTCCCCCTCGACCCCGTGGGGTGGGGCGGTGGCTGCCCACCCGCCCCCTTCTCTGCGGGCCGGAGGCCGGGGGAGCGGTGTCCCCTTGGGCGGTCTCAGAGCCGGTTGGGGGCTTCCCGTCAGTCCCATCGTCCTTCCGGTTCGGGCCGGCCTGTCAAGGGCGCTCCTTCGTCGCGTCACTTCGTGATCGCCTTCGGCGACCCTTGACAGCCCGCCCCGAACCGGAAAGCCGCAAGACTGCCGGGAAACCCCCAAAGAAACGGCACGGTCCAACGTTGGAGGAGCGGGTCCGTCAGGGATCAGGCAAGGGGCCGGGGCTTGGCCGGCCGGGCATCCGGGCCCTCAAGAGTCGAGATTCCGAGCCGTGGCCCGGCTACCCGCCCGAGAGGTTGACCAGATCCCCCCGGGAAGCCGACAGACGCGACAGATCGCTACGCGCTCCTCACATCTCAGCGTCCGACGACCGCCTTGGGCTGATACCCGCACGAGAGGACGAACAGAGCAGCCCGGGAATCCGACAGACGCGAAAGATCGCTACGCGCTTCTCCGGTCTCGGCGGCTGGCGGCCGTCTGGGGCTGGTCCGGGGCGGGCTCGACGTTGGTGACGGCCGTGGTGAACTCACGACCCGTGGAGTTGCGGATGTAGGCGAGCTCCATCCCGTGCTCGACGCCGGTGTCGGAGACGTTCTCGTTGATCACTGCCATCAGCACGCCCTCGACGCCGGAGGCTATGTCGCGGACGCGGCAGCGCAGGAGGCGGTGCGGGACGTACTCGTAGCACTCACTCACCGGCCGACTCCTCGATGGAGCCGAGGAAGCGCTGCCAGCCGGCCCAGGCGCGATCGAGCAGGTCCGGGCTGGGCGTCCGAGCTTCGCCACATGCCCGGCAGGTTTCAGCGTCACATCTGATGTCCGTCGTCATGATCCCTCTGGTCAACCTCTCGTGCGGGTAGCCGCGCCCCCGGCCCGGAATCGCAGATATGGGGCCCGAATGCCCGGCGGGCCGGCCCCCGGCCCTGCGCCTCGTCCCTGACAGGCCCGTCCCTCCTCCTCTGGACCGTGCCGTTTCTTTGGGGGTTTCCCGGCAGTCTTTCGGCTTTCCGGGGCGGGTCGGTCTGTCAAGGGTGGAGCGAAGCGACATCGCGTAGCGACGCGACGAAGGAGCGCCCTTGACAGGCCGGCACGACACGGAAGGACGATGGGACTGACGGGAAGCCCCCAACCTGCTCTGATCCGGTCCAGGGGGCTACCGCCCCCGGCCCACCGGCCCGCAGACAGGGAGGCGGGTGGGCAAACACCGCCCAGCCCCCACCCCTCGAGGGGGAGATAGCCGGCCCCCGCCGCGAGCCCCCTACAGCCCCGCCTCCCACACCACCGTCGTTCCCCGCGTGCCCGATTCCGTGCGGCCGTCGTCGGAGACCGTGAGGCGGACGCGGGAGGGGGTGGCGTCGACCTCGACCTCGATCGACGTGACCTCGCTGCGGCGGTGGGCCGCTGCCAGGGCGCTGCGCAGGGTGGAGAGGAGGGCCGTGGTGACGGGGTCCGGGAGGAGGGCGTCGACCGCGCCCGCGAAGTGCACCGACGGCTGGAAGCCCAGCAGCACCGCGGCTCCGCCCGTCTCGCGGAGCACCCGTCCGCGGAAGGTGGTGGGGGCGTCGCTCGGGGGTTGCTGGAGGGCGAAGATGGCCGTGCGGACCTCCTGGATGGTGGAGTCCAGCTCGTCCACCGCGCGGCCCAGTTCCTCCCCGACCTCGTCCCCGGCCCCGTCGTCGCCGGCCGCGGCGTTGGCCGAGCGCCGCCGGGTGCTCTCCAGCATCATCTCGGTGGCGAACAGCCGCTGCACCACCAGGTCGTGCAGGTCGCGCGCGATGCGGTCCCGGTCCTCGTAGACGGCCAGCTGCTCGCGGTCGTGCTGCGCGTCGGCGAGGACCAGGGCCAGCGCGGCCTGGGAGGCGAACTGGGAGGCCAGCAGCCGGTCCACCGCGTCGTACGGCTGGCCGCCCCGGGCCCTGGGCAGGGCGAGGGTGCCGATCAGCTGTCCGCCGCTCTGTAGCGGCAGCATCATGCTCGGCCCGAAGCGTTCGCGCACGTGGGTGGTCATGCGGGGGTCGGTGGCGGAGTCCTCTATGAAGACGGGTTCGCCGCCCAGCAGTTGGACCAGCACCGGTGAGCCGGGTGCGATGGCGGTGCCGACCAGGTCGCCGGGGTCGCCGTGGGTGGAGGCGGCGACGATCTCCATGCCGCCCTCCGGGGTGGGCTGGAGGATGACGCCGGCCGCCGCGTCCGCGAGCAGCCGGGCGCGTTCGGCGACGCACATCAGGGCGTCGGCCGCGGGGCGTCCCGCCAGCAGGGTGGTGGTGACGGCGGCGGCGCCCTCGATCCAGCGTTCGCGCCGGCGGGCGGTCTCGTACAGCCGGGCGTTGCCGATCGCTATCCCGGCCTGCGAGGCCAGTACGCGCATCAGGGCGAGGTCCTCGTCGGTGAAGGGGCCGCCGCCGCGCTTCTCGGTGAGGTAGAGGTTGCCGAAGACCTCGGTGTGCACCCGGATGGGCACGCCGAGGAAGCTGCGCATGGGCGGGTGGCCGGGCGGGAAGCCGGCCGAGCGGGGGTCCTTCGTGAGGTCGTCGAGCAGCAGTGGCCGGGGGTCGCTGATCAGGGCTCCGAGCACGCCGGAGCGGCCGTCGGGCAGGCGGGGGACCGCGGCCCGTTCGGCTTCGGTCATTCCGGAGGTGAACAGCTGGGTCAGCCGGGCGCGCTCGGGGTCGACGACCCCGAGCGCTCCGTACCGGGCCCCGCACAGCTCGGTGGCGGAGTCCACGACGTGCTGGAGGGTGGTGTGCAGCTCCAGTTCGGAGCCGACGCTGAGCACCGCCTCCAGCAGGACCGGGAGGCTGCTCGAAGGCGCACCGGCCCCACCGGAGCCGGCACCGTCGTCGGCTCCGGCGGGTCCGTCCAGGGTCATCCGGCCAGCGGGTTGAGGACCATGGGGGCGATCTTTCCTTCCAGCATCGCGCCGAGTCCCAGCACGGCGCACACGTCTGGCCGTTCGGCGATGGCGACGGGCATTCCGGTGGAGTCCCGCAGCATCTGGTCGAGGCCCGGCAGCAGGGCGCTGCCACCCACCATCATGATCCCCTTGTCCGTCAGGTCGGCGACCAGGTCGGGCGGGCAGTCGCGGAGCACCTTGCCGATGCCGTCGAGGACGGCGGTGAGCGGGGTGTGGATGGCGTCCCGGACGGCGGCGGTGTCGACGTGGACGGAGCGGGCGAGCCCGGTGGCCACGTCGCGGCCGTGGATCAGGGTGGAGGCGGGGCCTTCGGGGGTGATGCCGTTGCCGTGCAGGGCCAGCTGGAGGGGGCGTACGGCCTGGCTGGGCAGCATCAGCTCGTGGGCGTGGCGCAGGTGCTGGACGACGGCGTGGTCGATGGCCTCGCCGCCGACGGGGATGCGTTCGGCGGTGACGATCGAGCCGAGGGAGAGCACGGCGATCTGGGTGGCGGCCGCTCCACAGACCATGATCATGGTCGCGGTCGGCTGTTCCACGGGCAGGCCGCAGCCGACGGCGGCCGCGATGAGGGTGTCGACGAGTTCGACGCGCCGGGCGCCGAGGCCGACCATGGTCTCCACGGCCGCCCGCTGGGCGAGCGGGTCGGCGTCGTGCGGGGTGCAGCAGGCGGCGCGCAGGCGGGGCTTGCGGCGCAGGGCGCGGCGCAGTTTCTCGCCGAGGAGGTGGCGCAGCATCCGCTGGGCCATCTCGATGTCGACGACGGTGCCGCCGGAGACGGGGCGCACGACGCGGATGTAGTCGGGGGTGCGTCCGGTCATCCGTTCGGCGAAGGTGCCGACGGCGATGAGGGCGCCGGTGCGGGTGTTGACCGCGGCGACGCTGGGCTCGTCGACGACCAGTCCGGCTCCCTTGACGTAGACGCGGGTCCTCGCGGCTCCCAGGTCGACGGCGACGTGGCAGCGGCGCAACTGCTCAAGACTGACGGTCACGGCAGATCCTCCCGAGAGCGCTGACGAAGGATGAGACCGGCAGCTGCCGATCGCACTCCACATCTTCTCGGATAAATAGGTCATATCGCCCGTTGGAATGCTCCGGGTGGGGCGTGTCGTACGGGTGAGGGGTGCTGCACGGGGGTGGATTTCTGTACCGACAGGCAGCAGCATGCGCGGACCATCCGCGCTACTCGCCCGTAACAAGGTAAAGGGGACCCGATGCTGACGCCCCGCCAGAGAACGCTGGCGTTCCTGACCCTCTGCCCGGCCCTCCTGGCGCCCTTTCCGGCCCGGGCGGCCGCCGGACCGGCGGCCGACACGCCCACCGCCCGCAATCCCGTGGTCCTCGTCCACGGGTACAACGCCGACCCGGGGGTCTGGGGGTCCCTGCGCGAGGACCTGAGGGCCGACGGCTACGCGGACTCCCAGCTCTTCTCCTTCGGCTACGACACCCACCAGTCCGTCAACGAGGTGCTCTCGGGCCGCCTCGCCGCCTACGTCGACCAGGTGCGCCGGCAGACCGGCGCCGCGCGCGTGGACGTCGTGGGGCACTCCTTCGGATCGCTCGTCAGCCGCTGGTACGTCAAGTACGGCGGCGGCGCCGCGACCGTGGACCACTGGATCTCGCTGGCCGGCCCCAACCACGGCACGTCCACCGCCTGGGCCTGCGCCCTGTGGGACCAGGCGTGCCGCGACATGACCCCCGGCTCGTACGTGGTGAAGAACCTGGCGGCGGGCGACGAGACGCCGGGCGCGGTCAAGTACGCCACCTTCTGGTCGGACTGCGACGAGGTGGTCAACCCCGACAGCAGCGTCCCGCTCTCCGGCGCCCTCAACACGCCGGTCGGCTGCCTGAAGCACAACGACCTGCTCGGCGACGACACCACCTCGGCCGGGGTCCGCGCCTTCCTGCGCAGCTAGGCCGTCCCCTCCGCTAGGCCGTCCCCTCCTCCACCCGCTGGAGCAGCCCGTACGTGAACTCCGCGACCAGCGGCCGGCCCGACGCGGTGAACGCGAGCCGCCAGCGCGTCGGCGCCGTGCCCTCCATCGGCCGCGCCGGCGCGAAGGCCCGGGCCACCTCGTCCACCGTCGCCGACCAGGGCAGCAGGTCCCCGGCCGTCTCCAGTACGGGCCCCCGCGCGCCCGGGGCCCGGACCAGCCACTCGTTCCACACCGCCCCGTCCGGTGCGGCCAGCACCTCGAACCGCAGCTCCGGCCACAGCGGAACCGGCCACAGCAGGGCCTCGCACTCCAGGTCCCCGATCCGGCGCGGCTGCGCGGCCTCCGGCGGCCCCAGCACCGACCGGTAGCGCGCCAGGGCCCCGCGGGAGCGGGGCGAGCGCACCATGGCCTGCCAGCGCCGGTTGGCCTCCCGCTGCTCCGCGAGCGAGGCGCCCAGGCGCAGCCGGGCCTCCTCGGCGAGGCCGGGCTGGAAGTCGGCCATCCTGCGCAGCAGCACCAGCTGGAAGGCGGCCGGCCCGAAGGTCGCGGGCCGTCCCGGATTCGGGGTCGCTGTCATGGACGTAACGATTCCACACAGGATCCTTACGATCCCGGAATGCTTATGTTGCCGGGGACCGCATAGTTTGTGGGCGCCATGAACTACTTCTGTCCCGCATGTCAGAGGCACCTCAACGGCGCGCTCGCCTGCGCCGGGTGCGGAACGCCGGCCGAGCACCTGGAGGTCGCGGCGCCCAGCGCGCCGGGCCGGGGTCCCGAGCCGCAGCCCGCGCTGGCCGAGGTGTTCGCCGATTCGCTCGTCGTGCTGTCGGGCCCCCCGGAGGGCCGGGCGGGCACTCGCAAGCGGGCCGCCACCCGCCGCAGGCGCGGCCGGGGCGTACTGGCGCTCGGCCTGGGGGTGGTGCTCGCGGCCGGGGGCTCGATCGCCGTGGCCCGGATCGTCGGGGACGACGAGGGCGTCGACCGGGCCGACAAGGTGGTGCTGACCGACAGCGGGCCCAAGCAGCCCGACGCGGTGCCGAGCGTGGCGGGGCCCTCCGTGCCGGCGGTCCTGCCGAAGGCCTCCGGCGGGGCGGCGAAGACGGCCCGGCCCAGCGGGAGCCCGAGCGGCTCGGCGACGCCTTCGGCGAGCGCGAGCGCCTCCGCCTCGGCGGCGACGCCCTCGCAGAAAGGTTCCGGCGGGGGGACGTCCGTACAGCCGTCCAGGTCGGAGCAGCCCGCGCCGGGCCCCACGGGCACGGTGAAGCCGTCCCCGACGAAGACCAAGCCGGGCAAGCCGAAGCCCGAGCCGACAGAGGAATGCGTCTTCTGGATCTTCTGCTGATCGGGCCCCGCCGGTGGCCCGGCGGCCCGGTGCGGCGGTAGAGGGCCCGGCGCGGTCTGCCGGCACCGGCCCCCGACCGGCGTTCGGCCCGTCCGTCCCGGCGTCCCTGCCCGCCCGGCCCGGCTGGCCGGTACCCGGATCAGGCCAGCATGCGCCTGAGCAGGTCGCGGAGCGCCGTACGCTCCTCCTCCGAGAGGCCGGCCAGGGGCTCGCGCGCGAAGTCCAGGGACTCGCGCAGCCGCTCCGCCGTCTCGACGCCCGCCTCCGTGGGGGCGGCCAGCTTCACCCGGCGGTCGGCCGGGTCCGGGCGGCGTTCGACCAGGCCCCGGGTCTCCAGCCGGTCGATGATGCCGGTCACGTTCGAGGGCTCGCAGCGCAGCTTCTGCGCGATGCGCCGCATGGGCAGCGGCTCCAGGGAGAGCAGGTTCAGCACCTTGGCCTGGGCCCCGGTGAGCTGGTGGCGGGCGGCCGCCTCCTCGTACTCCATGTGGTAGCGGGCCACGACGTCGCCGATGAGCTCGACGACCTCGACGGTGACTGGGTCTGCGCGACGACTGGGCATGGCTCCAGGGTACCCGTTTACTTGACAACATGAAATATCCAGGCGCATGGTTGTTTCACGTTCTGAAGTAAATCTTCGTTCCCCCAGGAGTCCCTCATGTCTCAGATCCCCGCCGTCAGCCGCGAGTGGCACCTCGTCCGCCGTCCGCAGGGCTGGCCCGTGGCCGAGGACTTCGCCCTGCGCGAGGTGCCCGTCTCCGCCGAGCCCGCCCCCGGCCGGATCCTGGTGCGCAACCTCCACATGTCGGTGGACCCCTACATGCGCGGCCGGATGAACGAGGGCAAGTCCTACATCCCGCCCTTCGAGCTCGACCAGCCGATGCAGGGCGGAGCGGTCGGCGAGGTCGTCGCCTCCGCCGCCGAGGGCTTCCAGGCCGGCGACCACGTCCTGCACCCCCTGGGCTGGCGCGAGTACGCCGACGTGGACGCGCAGCACGCCACCAAGGTCGACGCCTCCCTCGCCCCGCTCTCCGCCTACCTCGGCGTCCTCGGCATGCCGGGCCTGACCGCCTACGCGGGCCTCTTCGAGGTCGCCTCCTTCAAGGAGGGCGACTCCGTCTTCGTCTCCGGCGCGGCGGGCGCGGTCGGCAGCCTCGTCGGCCAGTTCGCGAAGATCAAGGGCGCCTCCCGGGTGATCGGCTCCGCCGGCTCGGACGAGAAGGTGACCCTCCTCACGGAGAAGTACGGCTTCGACGCCGCCTTCAACTACAAGAACGCCCCCGTCGCCGAGCAGCTCCCCGCGGCGGCCCCCGGCGGCGTCGACGTCTACTTCGACAACGTCGGCGGCGACCACCTGGAGGCGGCCATCTCCGCCATGAACGTCCACGGCCGCGCCACCCTCTGCGGCGCCATCGCCGGGTACAACGACACCGTGCCGGCCCCGGGCCCGAGCAACCTCATGATGGTCATCGGCAAGCGGCTGCGCCTCCAGGGCATCCTCGTCGGCGACCACTACGGACTGCAGCAGCAGTTCGTCAAGGACGTGGCCGGATGGCTGGCCTCCGGCGAGCTCCGCTACGACGAGACGGTCGTCGAGGGCGTCGAGAACGCCACCGAGGCCTTCCTCGGAATGCTGCGCGGGGAGAACACCGGAAAGATGATCGTTTCCTTCTCGGGTTAGGCTCACCCCACGACCGTCGCGATCGTGGGCGCGCATCGCGGCGATTCATCTGGAGGAAGTCTTCATGTCCATCACGCAGACCGACGTCGCGTACACGGCCGTCGCCACCGCCGAGAACGGCCGTGACGGCCGCGTCGCCACCAACGACGGCCAGCTCGACGTCGTCGTGAACCCGCCGAAGGAGCTCGGCGGCAGCGGCGCCGGCACCAACCCGGAGCAGCTGTTCGCCGCCGGCTACAGCGCCTGCTTCCAGGGTGCCCTCAGCGTCGCCGCCCGCAACGAGAACCTCGACGTCACGGGCTCCACCGTGACCGCCGAGGTCGGCATCGGCAAGAACGACGAGGGCTTCGGCATCATCGTCAAGCTGACGGCCTCCATCCCGAACGTGGACGCCGCCACGGCCAAGGACCTGGTCGAGAAGGCCGACCAGATCTGCCCGTACTCCAAGGCCACCCGAGGCAACATCACGGTCGAGCTGAACGTCGCCTGACGTCTGTGACCGCGTCACACGCCTGGTGAAGGCCGCACCCCCCAGGGGGTGCGGCCTTCGCCGTACCCGGCCCATAAACTGGCCCCATGCGTGATCTTGCGGGGGGCTTCCGGTACTTGCTGGCCGGACAGAGATGGGTGTTCCGGAACGGCCGCTGGCTGGGCTTCGGCCTGTTGCCGGGCCTCGTCGCGCTGGCGCTGTACGCCGCCGCGCTCGTCGGCCTGCTCTACGGCGCCGACGACTTCGTCCGGTGGGCCACGCCCTTCGCCTCGGACTGGTCCTCGGGCTGGCTGAAGGTGTTCCGGGGCTTCCTGACGGCCGTGGTCGTCTCCCTCGGGCTCTTCCTCTCGGTGATCACCTTCACCGCCGTGACCCTGCTGGTCGGGCAGCCCTTCTACGAGTCCCTCTCCGAGCAGGTCGACCGGACCGAGGGCGGCGAGGTCCCCGAGTCGGGGCGCTCGTTCTGGGAGGACGTGTGGATCTCCGCCCGGGACAGCGCGCGGCTGCTGGTGCGGGTGATGCTGTACGGGATCCTGCTCTTCGCCCTCGGCTTCATCCCGGTGATCGGACAGACCGTGGTGCCCGCGATCGGGTTCTGCGTGTCCGGCTTCTTCCTCACCCAGGAGCTCACCTCCGTCGCCCTCCAGCGGCGCCGGGTGGACCTGGCCGAGCAGCTGGTCCTGCTGCGCGCGCGGCGGGCGCAGGCGCTGGGCTTCGGCGTGCCGCTGGTGCTGCTGTTCCTGGTCCCGTTCGTCGCGGTGTTCCTGATGCCCGGCGCGGTGGCGGGGGCGACGCTGATGGCGCGGGAGCTGGTCGGAGCGGATTCCTCCGAGGACGGGTCCGAGGACGGGCCGGACGGCGACGACGGGCCCGGCGGGCAGCAGTACGGCACGGGCCCGGCGGCGCCCCAGGGGCCGTACGGCCAGCAGCCGTACGGGCAGTCCCAGGCGTACGGCCCTTACGGCCAGGCCCCGCACGGTCAGGCCCCGCACGGGCAGGCTCCGTACGGGCAGGCCCCCTACGGTCAGGCCCCGAGTGGGCAGGCCCCGAGCGGGCAGGCCTCGCACCGTCAGGCCCCCTACGGGCAGGCCCCCAACCCGTACGCCCAGGGTCCCGGGCCCCACGGGCAGGCCGCCAACCCCTACGCCCAGGGCTGACCGTGGCTACCGGCGCCGCAGCAGGGTGATCGCCCCGGTGGTGTCCTCGCCCGCGTGGGCCGCCAGGTCGGCCTCCAGGCGCTCGCGCATCAGGTCCAGGTACGGGCGGACCAGCTCGGCGCTGACCCCCTGCTCGGCGGAGGCGCGCAGGAGGGTGCCGCTGCCGGCGACCTGCATGGCCAGGTTGGACACCACCCCGGTGGTGAAGTCCCGGGAGGCCAGCCGGTCGGCGGCGTTGCCGACGAAGAAGCCCATCGCGCCCAGCCACTCCGACAGCAGCGGCGCCAGGGACCCGGGGGCGATCTCCTCGCCCTCGATCAGCGCGTAGGCGTGCGAGACCCCCGCGAACAGCCCGTACATCGCGCTGAGCAGCGCCACGTCGTGCAGGGCCGCGTGCCCGGGGTCCTCGCCGACGAAGCGGGCCCCCGCCGGGACCTCGAGGGTGGCCCGGTGGGCGTCGAAGAGGGCGCGGCAACCGCTGTGGAAGACGTACCCGCCGGCTTCGGGGACGCCGATCATCGCGGGCGTGGCCATGATCCCGGAGTCCAGGAAACGGGCTCCGCGGGCCTCGGCCCAGGCGGCCCGGGTGCGGCCCTCGGCGGGGGTGCCGGTGGTGAGGTTGACCAGGTCCTTGCCGGTGAGGTCGATGCCTTCGAGGGTGGCACCGACGCTGGCGTCGTCGAGCAGGCAGAGCACCACGAGGGTGTTCGCGGCGACGGCCTCGGCGGGGCTCGCGGCGACGGCGGCGCCCTCGGCGGCCAGGGCGTCGGCCTTGGCGGCGGTGCGGTTCCAGACGGTCAGGGGGTGCCCGGCGGCGAGCCAGGTGCGGGCCAGGGCGGTGCCCATGTCGCCGAGGCCGAGCAGGGTGAGCGGACGGTTCGTCACGTGTGTGTCGGTCATGCCGTTTAGCCTGGTTGCGGGCGGTGGAGCGCTCAAGTACGCACTTCGGAGTGGGTGGTTACCCCGCGGTGAGCGAGCAGGTGGGAGGGGTGTGCGCGATGGCGGTGGTACGGAGGCCGGGGGCGGATCACTGCGGGATCGCCGCGGCGATGGCGGTGATCGACGGCAAGTGGAAGGTCTCCCTCTTGTGGGAGCTGGAGCGCGGTCCGCGCCGCCGCTTCGGCGAGCTGCGCCGGCTGGTCCCGGGGGTGTCGGAGAAGGTGCTCGCGGCGCAGCTGCGCGAGCTGGAGACCGACGGCATAGTCCACCGCGAGGTGTACGACGAGGTCCCGCCGCGCGTGGAGTACTCCCTGACCCCGCTCGGCGAGGAGCTGAACGGGGCCCTGGAGGCGCTGGGGGAGTGGGGTGCGAAGCACCTCCTGGCGGACGCGGCCGGGGGCCGTCTTCCGGAGCGTGCCGGGCCCGCCTAGGCTTCGGCGTCGCGAGGACCTGCCCGCTCCCGGCACCCTGAGGCGGCGCCCATGCCCGGCTGGATGGACCTGGCGTACACGACGGCCGGCGGCGTCGTCGGCGCCGCGGTGACCCACCACCTGTCCAGGACCCAGGAACGCCGCGAGCTGCGGGCGGCGGTCATGCAGCAGCTGCTCCGCGTCACGGCGGTGCGCGACGAGGTGTACGGGATCGCGCCGAGCCGGCGGGAGGGCCCGGCGCGGCAGCCGGCGGGGGTGCGGGCGCCCGTCGCGGCGCGCTTCGGAGCGGTGGCGGTCCTGGAGGACGGCCGGGACGCCGAGCGGGCGCAGCGGGAGGCGGTCGCGGAGCTGGTGGTGGCCGCCCTCTCGGCCGGTGTGCCCCGCCGGGTCCTGGACTTCGCCGGCGGCGGCGCGGAGCATGCCCTGCGGTGCGAGGTCCTCCGGGCGGTCGACGCCCGGCTGGGCGGTGTGCTCGGTGCGCCGCTCGACGAGCTGACGGTGGCCTGCGAGGAGTACCGGCAGGCCACCGCCCAGTTGCTGCTCGGGGCGCTGTGGCAGCCCTGGCGGACGCGGCCGCGGTTGCGCGTGCGCCTTCGCGCGCTGCGCCGGGACGCGGCCGCCCTCCACCGCATGCAGGAGGCGGTGGTGTCCGTCCTGACGGGCCCGCAGCACCTCGACGCCCTCGCCGAGCGGCTCCGCGCCGGTCATCCGGGCCAGGGCCCGCCCCGCACCGGCGACGGCCCGGGGCCCGCGGCGTAGACCGGGCGGGGACGCGGAGGGGGACGGCCCGGGGCCCGAGCGGCTCCCAGGGGGAAGGCCCCGAGCTCTCAGGCCGCGGGGACGTCGGCCGTGACCACGTCCGGGCCGTCGGCGCCGGCCTCGGCGAGGAGGGTGCCGTCCGGGGACCAGACGGCCGCGCCGCCGCAGCCCGTCCAGGGGCCCGCCGGGCCGACGTGGTTGGCGAGGACCACGTACAGGCCGTGCTCCTTCGCGATCCCGGGGTACACGGTGGCCCGCTCGGCGATGCCGTCGCCCGTGCCGTACAGGGAGCTCGCCAGGTGCACCGTGCAGCCGTCGGCCGCGGCCCGGCCCGCGAGGTCCGGGAAGTGGTTGTCGAAGCAGACCCCCAGCGAGAAGCGGACGCCGCCGAGCTCGAAGCGGCCGTCGGCGGTGCCCGCGGCGAAGGCGCCCTGCTCGTGCTGGTAGAGGTGCTGCTTCGCGTACGTCGTCACGTGCGCGCCGTCCGCGTCGTACACCAGGGTCGCGAGGGCGGGCAGCGGCCCGTCGGTGCGCAGGGCGGCGTTGACCGCCACGGCGATCCCGGTGGAGCGCAGCCCGTCCAGGCGGGGGTCCTCGGCGTCGGCCAGCCACAGGCCGGGGTCGGCGGCGAGGGCCTCCAGCTGGTACCCGGTGAGCGTGAGTTCCGGGAACACCACCAGCTCCGCGCCCCGCTCGCGGGCCCGGTCGGCGAGGGCGGCGGCGCCGGCGCAGTTGGCGGTGACGTCGGCGGGGACGCAGGTGAGCTGCGCGGCGGCGATCTTCATGGCCTCAGGATGCCAAGGCCCGCGGGGTCTCCTGGGCCCGGCCCCCGGGGAGGGTGCCCTGGCGGCGCACCAGGCCCAGCTCCGCCAGGTTGAGGGCGGTGACGAGGAGGGTCAGCAGCGCGAGCGCCCCGAGGGAGGGCAGCAGCGCGGCCACCGGCAGCAGGGCCAGCACGGCCGCGGCGGCCGCCAGCCGGGTCACCGACCAGGAGCGGAACAGGTGCCAGCGGGTGTACCCGAAGGTGGCGAGGTAGAGGGCGCAGCCGCCGTACAGCAGGGCGGCGACGCCGAGCGGCAGCCGGGCCCCGGGGTGGGCGACGGCCTCGGCCATGCCGACGGCCACCGCGATGATCGAGGCGATCAGGGAGAGGTGGCCGTACGACAGGACCTGCCGGGCCACGTCGGCCCGTACGGCGGCGGTCTCCAGCCCGTGCCGGACGGCTCCGGCGGCCAGGTGGAAGTACACCCACCACAGGCTGCAGACGAGGACGAAGGCCAGGGCGACGGCCGTCAGGGTGCCCGTGTCGAGGTCGGGGGCGGTGGCCACCGGGGCGCCGACGGCGACGATGGATTCGCCGAGCGCGATCATCACGAACAGGCCGAACCGCTCGGCGAGGTGGCCCGAGTCGAGGTTCAGCCGGACCATGCTGGAGCGGGTCAGGCGGGGCGCGGCCAGGTCCACGGCGGCGGCCAGGGCCCACAGTCCGACGCGGAGCCCACCGTCGAGGAAGGCGCCGGCCAGCATGAGCGGCCCGCTGACCAGCACGGACAGGGTCACGGGGGTGGGCCGCAGGCGGCGGCTGCGGCCGTGGGCGAGCGCGGCGAGCACCAGGCGGGCGCAGAAGTAGGCGCCGGCGAGGAGGATCCCGCGGTCCCCGAAGGCCTCGGGCAGGGCGAGGGCCATCAGCAGGCCGCACAGCCCGGCGGCGAAGAGCGCGATGCGGTTCAGCGGCCGGTCCGCGTCGTGGGTGTTGGCGTGGACGGTGTTGCCGACCCACACCCAGTAGACGGGCACGAAGACGATCAGGGCGCGGCCGGTGCCGGCCCAGCCGTGGTCGTGGTGCAGCAGGGCGGAGACCTGGGTGACGGCGAAGACGAGCACCAGGTCGAAGAAGAGTTCCGACCAGGCGACCTTCTTCTCGGGCTGCTCGTGCGCCCCGGCCGCCGGGTGTCCGGTCGGCTCGTGTGACTCCATCTCGTGTCCCCCCACTAGAAGTTCGGGGAAAGGATGCCCGCTCGGGCGGCGCGACTATGCGCCGGGGCCCCTCAGGAGGGTGATGAACGAGCGGAACGCGGCGGGCATGTCCACCGATTCCGGGGCGAGCAGCCACTGGTACTGGAGGCCGTCCATCACCGCCGTCAGCAGCGGAGCGGCCTGCTCCGGGGTGAGGCCGGAGGGCAGCCGGTCGCCGAACTCGGCGCGCAGCAGCGCGCCCATCTCCGCGCGCACCTGCGCGTACCGGTCGGTGAAGAAGTCGCGGGCCGGGTGCCCGTCGGTGACGCTCTCGCCGAGCAGGGCCGAGAAGGTCTGCACGATGCCGGGGCGCATGGCGTTGTACTCGACCAGCGATTCCAGCAGGTCCAGGCGCCAGGTGCCGGCGGCGGCGCGCGAGCCGCCCCCGGTGTCCCAGCGGTCGCGTTCCTCCAGGACGGCGACGAGCAGGGCCTCCTTGGTGGGGAAGTAGTGCAGCAGCCCCTGCTGGGTGAGGCCGACGCGTTCGGCGACGGAGCCCAGGGAGGCGCCCCGGTAGCCGCGCTCGGCGATCACCTCGACCGCCGCGCGGACGATCTCGCCGCGCCGCTCCTCGCTCTTCGCCCTGGCCATCGCCGGCACCCCTTCCGCTCACACCTGCCAGCAGGGCCGTACGACATGATGACATCACGAAAAGATTACAAGCCCTACCGTTCTACAGGTAGCAGGTTCACGATGGGGCCCGACCGCACCGCACCCGCACCCCATCGACGAGGAGGCACGGCCGTGACCGATGCCGATCAGGTACGCCAAGAAGGCAGCGACGAGCAGGCCCGCGAGGACGCCGTGGAAACCGCGCTGGGCAAGCTGGACCTCGACACCAAGGCCCGCCTGCTGTCCGGCCAGGACATGTGGACCCTGCCCGCCCTCCCCGGCATCGGGCTCGGCTCCCTGGTCATGTCCGACGGCCCCGTCGGGGTCCGCGGCGTGCGCTGGACCGCCGACGATCCCTCGATCGCCCTGCCCTCCCCGACCGCCCTCGCCGCCTCCTGGGACCCGGACCTCGCCCGCCGCGCCGGCCGGCTGCTCGCCCAGGAGGCCCGCCGCAAGGGCGTCCACGTCCTCCTCGCGCCCACCGTCAACCTGCACCGCTCCCCGCTCGGCGGCCGTCACTTCGAGTGCTACTCCGAGGACCCCCACCTCACCGGCGCCATCGGCAGCGGCTACGTCAACGGCGTCCAGGACGGCGGCGTCGGCACCACCGTCAAGCACTTCGTCGGCAACGACGCCGAGACCGAACGCTTCACCGTCGACAGCGTCATCGCCCCCCGCCCGCTGCGCGAGGTCTACCTCGCCCCCTTCGAGGCCATCGTCAAGAACGCCCGCCCCTGGGGCGTCATGACCGCCTACAACCGGGTCAACGGCACGACCATGACCGAGCACCACCACCTGGTGAACGAGGTCCTGCGCGGCGAGTGGGGCTTCGACGGCTGCAACGTCTCCGACTGGATGGCCGCACGCTCCACCACCGGGGACATCCTCGGCGGCCTCGACGTGGCCATGCCCGGCCCGCAGACCGTCTACGGTCCCGCCCTCGCCGCCGCCGTCCGCGCCGGGGAGGTCCCCGAGTCCGCCGTCGACACCGCCGTGCGCAACGTCCTGCGGCTCGCGGCCCGCGTGGGCCTCCTGGAGGGCGCCCCCGCCGCCGTCCCCCGGCCGCCGGCCCCGGTCGACGGGCAGGCACTGGCCCGCGAGCTGGCCGCCCGCGGGTCCGTCCTCGTACGCAACGAAGCCGGCGCCCTCCCGCTGGACGCCGGCCCCGGCCGCACCGTCGCCCTGATCGGCGCCGCCGCCCGCGACGCCCGCGTCCTGGGGGGCGGTTCCGCGACCGTCTTCCCCGAGCGGGTGCTGTCCCCGCTCGACGGGCTCACCGCCGCGCTGCCCGAGGGCGCGCTCACCTTCGCCGTCGGCGCCGACCCGAGCGACGAACTCGTCCCCGCCGGGCAGGGCTTCGAACTGCGCGCCGTCTGCCGTGACGCCGCCGGGGCCGTCGTCGGCGAGGGCGGCCTGCCGAGCGGGCAGGTGCAGTGGATCGGCGACGACCTGCCCGAGGGGGCCTCGTACGAGACGATGGCCTCCATCGAGGTCACCGGTACCTACGTGCCGCGGGAGAGCGGCGAGCACGCCTTCGGCACCCGCGGCCTGGGCGCCTTCACCCTCGCCGTCGGCGGCCGCGTCCTGTGGGAGGGCGTCCAGGAGATGGGCGACGAGGCCGACCCCTTCGAGGCCTTCTTCGGGGCGCCCAGCGAACGTGCCAGGGTCCTCCTCACCGCGGGCGAGCCGGTCGAGGTGTCGCTGACCTACCAGGTGCCCGACCTGAGCGCGCTGCCGCTGCGGGCGGTCATGTTCTCCCTGCTCCACCTGGGGCCGCGGCGCGACGCCGACGAGCTGATCGCCGAGGCGGTGGAGGCAGCGCGCGACGCCGACACGGCCGTCGTGGTCGTCGCCACCACCGAGCGGGTGGAGTCCGAGGGCTTCGACCGGCGGGACCTGGCCCTGCCCGGCCGCCAGGACGACCTGGTGCGGGCCGTCGCCGCCGCCAACCCGAACACCGTGGTCGTCGTCAACGCCGGCTCCCCGGTGGAGCTGCCCTGGCGCGGGGAGGTCGCCGCCGTGCTGCTGACCTGGTTCCCCGGGCAGGAGGGCGGGGCCGCGCTGGCCGACGTACTCCTGGGCCGGGCGGAGCCGGGCGGGCGGCTGCCCACCACCTGGCCCGCCGCGCTCGCCGACGCGCCCGTCACCGAGGTCGTCCCCGACGGGGGGCGGCTGGAGTACCACGAGGGGCTGTTCATCGGCTACCGGGCGTACGAGGCGCGGGGGGTGGAGCCCGCCTACCCGTTCGGGCACGGCCTGGGCTACACCGACTGGGCGTACGAGTCCCTGGAGGCGGGCCCCGACCGGGTGCGGGTCCGGCTCACCAACACCGGGACCCGGCCGGGCCGCGAGGTGGTCCAGGTCTACCTGGCGCCCGCCGACGACCGCGACGGCCGCCCGGCGAGCTGGCTGGCCGGCTTCGCGGCCGTGGAGGCCGGCCCCGGCGAGAGCGTCGAGGCGGAGATCGAGCTGCCCGCCCGGGCCTTCGAGATCTGGGACGAGCAGGCGCACGCCTGGCGCCGGATCGGCGGCACCTACGAAGTCCGCGCGAGCCGCTCGCACGCCGACACCCGGCTGACCGCCACCCTCGGCCTGTGACCGCGGGCCGCCACGACACGCCGTAGCGCGCAATTGGCCGGAAACAACCCGTGAACCGGGCCGGAGGCGAACCCTGACAGCGCCTCCGGCCCTCCGCGCGTCAACGCGGCGGCGCCGCCGCCGTCACCTGTCGGTGCGCGAGTTCGGCGAGCCGCGCCTGCCCGTCCCGGCCCGGGTGGAACCAGTCCCAGTGGCTCAGCTGCTCCGCCCCGAACGGGTACTGGAAGACGGCCCCGCCGTCGTAGCGGCACAGCGCGTCGGCCGCGCACACCTCGCGCAGCACCTCGTTGTACTCGACCACCCGCGCCCGCACCTTCTCCCGGCGGGCGGTGGCCCCCGCCTCGGCCGACAGCGGTTCGGCCAGCATGGACTGACAGATCCCCAGCTTCCAGACCTGCCGGACGAGCGGGTCGTCCTTGCCCTGCTGCCACAGCCGCTGGAGGTCCGGCACGGAGGACACGTAGACCTGGGACTGCGGCGACGCGCCCCGCAGTTCCTTCAGGGCGCGCTCGAAATCGGCGCGGAACTCGGCCACCGGGGTCATCGACGAAGGCGTGGGCCGGCAGGCGTCGTTCGAGCCCACCATGACCGTGACCAGGCCGGGCTTGTGCTGCGCGGCCGTGGCCACCTGCCCCGGGAGGTCCGCCATGCGCGAGCCGGTCACCGCGTAGTTCCAGCTCCGCGCGGGCACCTCGGCGTCGCCCAGCAGCCGGGCGGCCAGCGAGCGCACGGCGGGATCGCTGCCGGTGGCCCAGGAGACCTCCGGGCAGTCGGCCAGTACGGAACAGGCGTCGAAACCACGGGTGATGGAGTCGCCGACGGCGGCGACCGAGGCGGGCGCGGTGTTCCAGCGGGGCGCGGCCTGCGCGCCCCGGTCACCCCCGGCCGGCGGGGCGGTGGAGTCACAGCCCGTGACCGTCGCGGCCAGGAGGGCCACCGCCAGGCCCGCGGACGTCCGGCGTGCGCGACGGCGGACGGCGGTGGTGCGCATCGGGTGGTCCTCCCTCGTCGCCCCCGTGCTTCCGGGGGCGTCCTGCTGAGTGAATGCTCTGCGTTTACGGGCCTCGGAGCGACCGTACGTCACACCATGACCCCTGGCGCACGGTAGCTTTTTCCCGTGGCGTTTCGGCCGCAGGTGCCGTAGCGCAATGTCAAATAATTTCCGTTACATTACATCACGTCACATACTGTCCGTTTTCTGGAGTTTATTCCCGACCTCGTCCCACACTGGAGGTCCCGGTGACGACACGTGGAGTTCTGTACGTGCATTCCGCACCGCGTGCGCTCTGCCCGCACGTGGAATGGGCCGTTGCGGGCGTGCTCGGGGTGCGGGTGAACCTCGACTGGATCAGGCAGCCCGCCTCCCCCGGTACCTGGAGAGCCGAGTTCTCCTGGCAGGCCGAGGCGGGTACCGCCTCGAAACTCGCCTCCGCCCTGCGCGGCTGGCACCTGCTCCGCTTCGAGGTGACCGCCGAACCCTGTCCCACCGCCGAGGGCGAGCGCTACAGCTCCACCCCGGAGCTGGGCATCTACCACGCCGTCACCGGCATGCACGGTGACATCCTGATCCCCGAGGACCGGCTGCGCGCGGCGCTGGCCCGGTCCGCGCGCGGCGAGACCGACCTGGAAGCGGAGATCGCCAAACTGCTCGGCAAGCCCTGGGACGACGAACTGGAGCCCTTCCGCTACGCGGGCGAGGGCGCCCCGGTCCGCTGGCTCCACCAGGTCGTCTAGCCGCCCCGTACCACGACGAAGGCCCCGCCCGGCAGCTGCCGGGCGGGGCCTTCGTCGTGGTACGGGATCAGACGGTGCGGAACGCGAGGCTCACGTTGTGGCCGCCGAAGCCGAAGGAGTTGTTGATCGCGGAGATCGGGCCGTCGACGGGCAGCTTGCGCGGCTCGCCGAGCACGATGTCCGCGTCGATGTCGTCGTCCAGCTCGTCGACGTTGATCGTCGGCGGGGCGATCCGGTGGTACAGCGCCAGCACGGTCGCGACGGTCTCGATGCCGCCCGCGCCGCCCAGCAGGTGACCGGTCATCGACTTGGTCGCGGAGATCGCGATGTGGTCGAGGTCGTCGCCCAGGACCTTGCGCAGGGCCTTCACCTCGGCCGTGTCACCCTGCGGGGTGGACGTGGCGTGCGCGTTGACGTGGACCAGCTCGGACGGGTCCAGCTGCGTGTTGTCGAGCAGGTTCTGCAGGGCGGCGGCGACACCGCGGCCCGTCGGCTCCGGCTGCGCGATGTGGTGGCTGTCCGCGGACAGGCCCTGGCCCAGCACCTCGCAGTAGACGCGGGCGCCGCGCTTGGCCGCGTGCTCGGCGGACTCCAGCACCACGACGCCGGCACCCTCGCCGAGGACGAAGCCGTCGCGGCCCTTGTCGTACGGGCGGGAGGCCGTGGTGGGGCTCTCGTTGTTCTTGGACATCGCCATCATGTTGGCGAACGCCGCGATCGGCAGCGGGTGGATCGCCGCCTCGGTACCGCCGGCGACGACCACGTCGGCACGCCCGGTACGGATCATCTCGACGGCGTAGCCGATGGCCTCGGCGCCCGAAGCGCACGCGCTGACCGGGGTGTGCACACCGGCGCGGGCGTTGACCTCGAGGCCGACGTTGGCCGAGGGGCCGTTCGGCATGAGCATGGGAACGGTGTGCGGGGAGACCCGGCGCACACCCTTCTCCTTCAGTACGTCGTACTGGTCGAGCAGGGTTGTGACACCGCCGATGCCGGAGGCGATCACGGTGCCCAGGCGCTCGGGGACGACGGCTTCGTCCTCGCCGGCCGGGGCGGTGTAACCCGCGTCGGCCCAGGCCTCGCGGGCCGCGATGAGGGCGAACTGCGCCGAGCGGTCGAGCTTGCGGGCCAGCGGGCGGGGGAGTACCTCACCCGGGTCCACAGCGGCCTGGGCGGCGATGCGGACCGGCAGTTCGGCGAAGCGCTCGCCCTCCAGGGGCGAGACGCCGGACCGGCCGGCGAGCAGACCTTCCCAGGTCGAAGCGCTGTCGCCACCCAGCGGAGTGGTTGCGCCGATACCGGTGACGACCACGGTGCGATTGGTCGGGCTCACAGGAATTCTTTCTCCACGTCTAAGGGGGTGCTGAATTGTCACGGCGCCACCGCCGGGTGGCGACAAACGCTCGTCAGGCTCAGGCAGCCTGGTGCTTCAGGATGTAGTCGGCGGCGTCGCCGACCGTCTTGAGGTTCTTGACGTCCTCGTCGGGGATCTTGACGTCGAAGCGCTCTTCGGCGGCGACGACGACCTCGACCATGGACAGCGAGTCGACGTCCAGGTCGTCGGTGAAGGACTTGTCGGTCTCGACGTCCTCGACCGGGATGCCCGCGATCTCGTTGACGATCTCCGCGAGACCCTCGACGATTTCTGCCTGCGTGGCGGCCATGTGGCGCTCCTTCTGTAGCTAACTGGTGGATCAGGGTGGGAAGTGATCCCGGCCCTAGGGGAGGGTAACGACCGTCGCGGCGTAGACGAGCCCCGCCCCGAAGCCGATGACGAGCGCGGTGTCGCCGCTCTTCGCCGCTCCGGTCGCCAGGAGCCGCTCCATGGCGAGCGGAATCGAGGCGGCCGACGTGTTGCCGGTGGTTTCGACGTCACGGGCGACCGTGACGTGCTCCGGCAGCTTGAGAGTCTTCACCATCGAGTCGATGATCCGCATGTTGGCCTGGTGCGGGATGAAGACGTCCAGGTCGTCCGGGGTGATCCCGGCGGCGTCGAGCGCCTGCTGGGCCACCTTGGCCATCTCGAAGACGGCCCAGCGGAAGACCGCCTGACCCTCCTGCGTGATGGCCGGGAACTTCTGGGCGGTGTCCGTGCTGCGGAACTCGTCCCACGGCACGGTCTGCTTGATGGTCTCGGACTTGTCGCCCTCCGAACCCCACACCGTGGGGCCGATGGCCGGCTCGTCCGAGGGGCCGACGACCACGGCGCCGGCACCGTCGCCGAACAGGAAGGCCGTCGCGCGGTCCTCCAGGTCGGTCAGGTCCGAGAGCCGCTCGACACCGATGACGAGCACGTACTGGGCGGAACCTTCCACCACCAGGCCCTTGGCGAGCGTCAGGCCGTAGCCGAAGCCGGCACAGCCCGCCGAGATGTCGAACGCGGCGGGCTTGCCCGCGCCGATCCGGTGCGCGATCTCCGTCGCGACCGCCGGGGTCTGCTTGAAGTGCGAGACCGTCGAGACGATCACCGCACCGATCTGCTCGGGGGACACGCCGGCGTCGGCGAGCGCCTTGCCGGAGGCCTCCACCGACATCGCCGCGACCGTCTCCTGGGGCGAGGCCCAGTGCCGGGACGCGATGCCCGAACGGGAGCGGATCCACTCGTCGGAGGAGTCGATCGTCTCGAGGATGACCTCGTTGGGCACCACCCGGGTCGGGCGGTAGCCGCCGACACCGAGGATGCGGGCGTACGGGGAGCCCTTGGCCGGCTTGATCTTGGACATGCTGTGTGGGCTCCTTCTCTCAGGCCGTCTGCTCGGCGATGAGCGCCTTGGCCTTGTCGAGATCGTCCGGCGTCTTCAGGGCCACGCTGGGCACGCCCTTCAGCGCGCGCTTCGCCAGACCCGTCAGGGTGCCGCCCGGGGACAGCTCGATGATCCCGGTGACGCCCAGCTCGGCGAACTTCTCCATGCACAGGTCCCAGCGGACCGGGTTCGCGACCTGGCCGACCAGGCGGGCGACGACGTCGGCACCCGAGGCGACGACGAGGCCGTCCTTGTTCGAAACGTACGTCAGCGCCGGGTCCGCCGGAGCGAGGGCCTCGGCGGCCTTCTCCAGCGTGGCGACCGCCGGGGCCATGTGGTGCGTGTGGAACGCGCCCGCGACCTTGAGCGGCACGACCTTCATCGAGCCCTCGGGCTTCTCGGCGACCAGCGCCTCGATCTGCTCCGCGGTGCCGGCGGCCACGATCTGGCCCGCGCCGTTGATGTTGGCCGGGGTCAGGCCGAGCTTCTCCAGGTGCGCGACGACCACGTCCTGGTCGCCGCCCAGCACCGCGGCCATGCCCGTCTCGGTGACGGCGGCGGCCTCGGCCATGCCCAGACCGCGGGTGCGGACGAAGGACAGCGCGTCGCCCTCGCTCAGCACACCTGCGACGGCGGCGGCGGTGATCTCACCCACGCTGTGGCCCGCGACGGCACCGAAGGCCGTCGGCGAACCGAGCGCGGAAGCGGACAGCAGGCCGGCCGCGACCAGCAGCGGCTGGGCCACCGCCGTGTCGCGGATCTCGTCCGCGTCGGCGTTCGTGCCGTAGTGGGCGAGGTCGAGCCCGATGGCGTCGGACCAGCCCGCGACGCGGTCGGCGGCGCCGGGGAGTTCGAGCCAGGGAGTCAGGAAGCCGGGCGTCTGAGCGCCTTGGCCGGGAGCGACGAGTACGAGCACCCTCACACTCTCTCTTGTTGATGGTCTCCGCCGCCCGTGGGGACAGGGACGAAGAACCGTCGGGCTAATTGTTGATGTCCGACAAAAGTCTAGGGCTGCTGATCGCCGTCGGCCAGACGCCCGAGGATCAGGGCGATCCGCAGCGTGAACGCCGAACGGACATCGGACGGCGACCAGCCGGTGACGTCGGTCACACGTCGGAGCCGGTAGCGCACCGTGTTGGGGTGCACGAACAGCATCCGCGCCGCCCCCTCCAGGCTGCTGGCCTGCTCCAGGTAGACGCTCAGCGTCTCCAGCAGCGCCGAGCCCGCCTCCTCCAGAGGTCTGTAGATCTCCTCCACCAGCTGCTCCCTGGCCGAGGGATCCGAGGCGATGGCGCGCTCCGGCAGGAGATCGTCCGCCAGCACCGGGCGGGGCGCGTCCTGCCAGGCCGTGCAGGCCTTCAGCCCGGCGGCCGCGGCCTGCGCCGACTTCGTGGCGTTCAGCAGGTCGGGGACCACCGGCCCCGCCACCACCGGACCGGCGGCGAACGGCCCGATCAGGGACTTGGCCACCTGCATCGGGTTGTCGCTGCCGCCCGCGATCACCACCAGGCGGTCGCCGAGCACCCCGGTCAGCACCTGGAGCTTGTGGTGGCGGGCCGCCCGGCGGATCGCCTCCACCGTCAGCTCGCTGTCCCCCTCCGGAGCGGTGCCGAGGACCACGCACACGTGCTCCGGGGAGTTCCAGCCGAGCGCCGCCGCCCGCGACAGCGCGCCCTCGTCGGCCTCGCCCGACAGCACGGCGTTCACGACCAGGGACTCCAGCCGGGCGTCCCACGCGCCGCGCGCCTCGGCGGCCTGCGCGTACACCTGGGCGGTCGCGAAGGCGATCTCCCGGGCGTACACCAGCAGCGCCTCGCGCAGGATCGACTCGTCTCCGGGGGCGGCCACCTCGTCGATCGCGGCCTCCATGACCTCGATCGTCGTACGCACCATCTCGACGGTCTGGCGCAGCGTGATCGCCCGGGTCAGCTCGCGCGGAGCCGTTCCGAAGACGTCGGTGGAAATGGCCTGCGGGGTCTCCGGGTGCCGGAACCACTCCGTGAAGGCCGCGATGCCGGCCTGCGCCACCAGACCGATCCACGACCGGTTCTCCGGTGGCATCGCCCGGTACCAGGGCAGGTTCTCGTCCATCCGCGCGATGGCGTTGGCGGCGAGCCGGCCGGAGGACTTCTCCAGCCGGCGCAGCGTCGCGGCGTGCGGGTGGACCGGATGCGCGGGACGCACCTCGGGGGACTGCTCACGTTCGGGTTGGGGCACGGGACAAGACTGCCTTATCGGCGGCCCGGCTCGGACTCGGGTCCGCGCCGAGGGCCCCGGGCGGCGGCTACGGTGGCCCACATGATCGATGTACGCCGCGCCGCCGACCGGTACGCCGGCGGGGATCCGGACGCCGGGATCACCACCCGCCACGCCTTCTCCTTCGGGTCCTTCTACGACCCCGACAACATCCGCTTCGGTCCGGTGCTGGCCTGCAACGAGGAGAGCCTCGCGCCCGGCGCGGGCTTCGACGAGCACCCGCACAGCCACACCGAGATCGTCACCTGGGTGGTGGAGGGAGAGCTCACCCACGAGGACAGCACCGGCGGGCACACCGCCGCCGTCCGGCCCGGGGACGTGCAGCGGCTCGGTGCCGGATCCGGGGCGCGGCACGTCGAGCGCAACGACGGCGGGGTTCCCCTGCGGTTCGTGCAGACCTGGCTCGCGCCGCTGACGGCGGGCGGGGAGCCGTCGTACGAGGTCGTGCGGGACCTCCCGGACGGCACCCCGTACGAGGTCCCGGGGGCGGGCGCGGTGCTGCACGTGCGGCGGCCGGGCGCGGGCGAGCGGGTCCCCGTACCGGAGGGCGAGCGGGTCTACCTGCACGTGGTGCGCGGGGACCTGCGGATCGACGGGCAGGAGCTGGGCCCCGGGGACTCGGCGCGGATCACCGGCGAGAAGGGCCTGGAGATCACCGCGGGGTCCCCGGGGGAGCTGCTGATCTGGGAGCTTCCGGCGTAGCGGCCCGGCGGCCTAGCCGGCGCGCAGTTCCGCGAGGACCGCGTCGGTGAAGGGCGTCCAGGCCTCGACGGCCCAGGGCCCGAAGGCGCGGTCGGTCAGGGCCACGCAGGCGGCGCGGACGTCGGGGTCCACCCACAGGAACGTGCCTGACTGGCCGAAGTGGCCGAAGGTGCGCGGGGAGGAGGTCAGGCCCGTCCAGTGCGGGGACTTGCCGTCACGGATCTCCAGGCCGAGGCCCCAGTCGTTGGGCGACTGGTGCCCGTAGCCGGGCAGGACGCCCTTGAGGCCCGGGTGGACCACGGAGGTGGCCTCGGCGACGGTGCGCACGTCGAGCAGCCGGGGCGCCTGGAGCTCGGCGGCGAAGCGCACGAGGTCGGCGACGGTGGAGACGCCGTCCTTGGCGGGGGAGCCCTCCAGGCTGGAGGAGGTCATGCCCAGCGGCTCGAAGACGGCCTGGTGCAGGTACTCCGCGAAGGGGATCCCGGTGGCCTTGGCGAGGTGGTCGCCGAGCACCTCGAAACCGGCGTTGGAGTAGAGCCGGCGCTGCCCGGGCGGGGCCGTGGCGCGGTGCTCGTCGAAGGCCAGGCCGCTGGTGTGGGCGAGGAGGTGACGGACCGTCGACCCCTCGGGGCCGGCCGGCTCGTCCAGTTCGAGCGCACCCTCCTCGTACGCGACGAGGACGGCGTACGCGGCGAGCGGCTTGGTGACCGAGGCGAGCGGGAAGCGGCGGGCCGTGTCCCCGTGGGAGCCGGCGATGCTCCCGTCGGCGCGTACGACGGCCGCCGCGGCGGCGGGTACCGGCCACGTCTCGATGGTCCGCAGGCTGTGCATGGTCTCCATGCGGCCGAGCCTACTTGCTTGGAGTGCACTCCAGGGTTCTAGCGTATGGGCATGGACCTGACGGAGACGCGGTACACGATCAGCGAGGTCGAGGCGCGGACCGGTCTGACCCAGCACACGCTGCGCTGGTACGAGCGGATCGGCCTGATGCCGCACGTGGACCGCTCCCATTCGGGGCAGCGAAGGTTCACCGACAAGGATCTGGGCTGGCTGTCCTTCGTGGGCAAGCTGCGCGCGACGGGGATGTCGGTGGCGGACATGGTCCGCTACGCCGAGCTGGTCCGCGAGGGGGACCACACCGTCGACGAGCGCCGTGAGCTGCTGGAGCGCACGCGCCGCGAGGTACGGGCGCGGCTCGCGGAGCTGACGGACGCGCTCGGCGTCCTGGACTTCAAGATCAACATGTATGCGATGAACACGATCAGCACGACGAGCGCACAGACGACGAGCACACGGGCGACGGGTACACGGGCGACGAGCGCCTGAACGGTCGCGGGGAAGGCACGGACATGACGGAGCACGGCACCACCCCCATCGAGCGGGCCGAACTGGGCAAGGGCGGACCGGTGGTCGGCGTCCAGGGCCTCGGCTGCATGGGCATGAGCGAGTTCTACGGGGAGACCGACGAGACGGCCGCCCGCGAGACCCTGGACGCGGCGCTGGCCGCCGGGGTCACCCTCTTCGACACCGCCGACGTCTACGGGCGGGGCGCGAACGAGGAGTTCCTGGCGCCCTTCGTGGCCGCCCACCGGGACGAGATCACCCTCGCCACGAAGTTCGGCATCGAGCGCAACGACGACCCGGCGTACCGGGGCGTCCGCAACGACCGGGCGTACGTCCGCCGGGCGGTCGAGGACAGCCTGCGGCGGCTCGGCGTCGACGTGATCGACCTGTACTACATGCACCGCCGCGACCCGCGGGTGCCGCTCGCCGAGTCGGTGGGCACCATGGCCGAGCTGGTGCGCGAGGGGAAGGTGCGCCACCTGGGCCTCAGCGAGGTCACCGGGCCCGAGCTGCGCGAGGCGCACGCCGTGCACCCCGTCGCGGCGGTCCAGTCGGAGTGGTCGCTGTTCAGCCGGGGCGTGGAGCGCAGCGTGGTCGGCGCGGCGGCGGAACTGGGCGTGGCCCTGGTGCCGTACTCCCCGCTCGGGCGGGGCTTCCTGACGGGCGCGTTCGCGGACGCGGCGGCGGAGCTGCCGGCCGACGACTTCCGGCGGCACCAGCCCCGGTACTCGGGCGAGAACGCCCGGGCCAACGCGGCCCTGCTGGCCCCGGTCCGGGAGATCGCGGCCGCGCACGGGGCCACGCCGGCGCAGGTGGCGCTGGCCTGGGTGCAGCAGCGGGCGGTGGTGCACGGGCTGACGGTCGTCCCGATCCCCGGCACGCGCAAGCCGGGCCGGCTGCTGGAGAACACCGCCGCCACCCGGATCACGCTGACCGACGCGGAACTGGCCCTGCTGGAGCCGCTCGCCGGGCAGGTGGCGGGCGCCCGCTACCCGGACATGACCTACACCTCGGACTCCCGCGAGGCGTAGGCCGTGCTAGGCCGTGTCTTCCGGATCTTGCCTGACCCGCGCCGCCCGGCACCGCACCTCGCCGCGTTGGCGGAGCACCCGAGTACGTCCAGTACAAGGGCGCCCCGCCAACGCGCCGAGGCACGGCACCGGACAACGCGGGCTTAACCGGCAAGATCCGAAAGACACGGCCTAGGCGCCGGCGGTGAAGCTGGCGCGGAGGGTCGCGTACTCGGCGTCCGTCAGCAGGCCCGTGCTGTGCAGTTCGCTCAGGTGCGTCAGGCGGTCGTCGGACGCCCGTGCGCGCGGGACCGCGGCCACCGGCGCCCGTCCGCGCAGCGCGGCGAGCACGGCTGCCGCGAACGGCAGCGACTCGTGCACCGCCCCGTACCCCGTGCCGAAGACCGCGGCCGCGAGGTCGTGGTCCGGCGGGGCGGGGTCCGCGGCGGTGTCCCGGGGCCGCAGCCGCAGGTACCCGCCGCCCGGGCGGTCCGGGGAGGCCCACTCGACGCCGGACAGGTCGGCCAGCGCGAAACGCTGGTCGCCCGCCCGCCACTTGGCGCTGCTGGCACCCGTACGGGACCAGTGGAAGGTGACCGCGGAGCCGTCGAAGCCCAGCCGGGCGTCGTACGCCTTCAGCTGGAGCGGCGGCTGCGGCACCTCGACGAGGAAGCGGTCGGCGGGTTCGGCGCGGTCGGGCGCCAGCCGCTCGCGCACGGCGTCGGCGAAGGCGGCGGCCTGTGGCGCCCGGTCCCCGGGCAGCACCAGCCGGTACGGGTCGCAGCCCTCCTTCAGCTGCCCGGCGGCAGCCTCCATCAGCGGATCGGCGCCCGCGCGCGGGACGGCGCGCAGCACCACCGTCTCCCGTCGGCCCATCGCCCCGGCGGCGGCGCTCACGTCCACCCCGGACAACGCTTCCAGGGGGATCCGGCGCTCGCCCAGCGCGTGCCAGAGCCGTGGAGTTCGCATCCCCCGTGCGAAGCGGATGAGCACCGAGTCCGAGTCGAACTCCCAGACGGCATGATTTCCGGCCAGTACGTCACCCATGCGGCACATGGTAGAGGGACGCGCCCCCGCGCGTCCCCCTCGTCTTCCGGCCCGGTTTTTCTGCTTGCTACGGGTCCGCGGCGGGGATGTCCCCGTCAGTCACCGTGCGTGGCGGAAATTCCGAGGCGGCAGTCCTCGCTCCCGTTCGCGCACGCGACGGAACCGAAGGTGCCGGTTCCGATCTTGGCGAAGTTGTCCAGCGAGGCCGTGCCTGGCTCGAAATAGCCGGTGTGGCTCCTGGCGCCCTCCGAGGACAGCAGCCGAGAGCCGAAGGCCGGGGAGACCGGGTCCGCGCCGTGGCCCAGCCCGCCGACCTCCATGTGCGGTACGCCGGAGATCCAGTCGCCCTCGTCGCGCATCGCCCAGACCCGGGCCGAGGTGTGCAGCCCGGCGACGTTCTCGGTGCGCATGCCCGGGCTGCCGGCCACCACCAGGTCGGTCACCCGGCCGGGCAGCCGGTGCGCGGCCACGCCGCACACCACCGATCCGTAGCTGTGGCAGAACAGGGCCACGCTCGCGTCCCCGGGCAGGGCCGCGGCCAGGGCCTCCAGCCGTGCGGCGCCCTGGACGGCGAGCCTGCCGGTGGCGGCGTCCACGCCGACGCCGGTGGGGGCGGTGTAGCCGGCCCAGGCGATGACGGCGGTGCGGCCGGCCGGCGCGGCCGACAGCTCCGCCTCGTAGAGGGAACGGCCCATGCCGGCGGGGGCGGTGAGGCGGCGCTGGGAGCGCTCGAAGGTGAGCGCGTCGGTGTCGACGCCGGGGACGACCACCGACACCCGGCGGGCCGCCGAGAGGTCGCCGAAGACCTCGGCGACGAGGCCGCCGCCGGTCGGGTCGAAGACGAGGATCTGCCGGCCGGGCTCGGCGAGGGACTCGAAGCGGTGCGCGCGCCGGACGGCGGTGCTCCGGTCGGCGGGGGTCAGGGCGACGTCCCGTCCCCGGGACTCCTCCAGGCGTGCGGCCAGCGCCAGGGAGCGGCGGTTGGCCCGGTAGCGCAGCTCGGCGGGGACCCCGTCGAGGTTGCCGACCACCAGCGGGTAGCCGTCGACGAGGTGGCTGCGCTGGGCGCCGTCGAGGTCGGCGAAGAACCGGGCGACCGTGCGTACGGGGGCGTCGGCGGGCGGTACGGGCCGGCCGTCGATCCGGGCCGAGGCCCACGCGACGAGCTCGGCGGCCCGCGCCTGGATCCCGGCGTCGGGTCGGTGCACGGCGGTCCAGCCGGTCGTCGCCAGCATCAGGAACACGACGCCGAGCGCGAGCAGCATGCGCAGGGCGGCGGGGCGCTCGGGAGCGTCCGGGGTGGTGGGGGCGGGGCGGCCGGGCAGGTTCACTGGAGCCAGACTAGGAGACCGGTGGAGGCTGCGGCGCGCCGGGTGACCGGGCTCACGGCCGGTCGTGGGACACATCTCCCCGCCGATCACGCTCTGTTGCGGCTCCGGTGGCCCGCGCGGGCCCGGCGGGTGTGCCCGGAACCACTCCCGCAACCCCTCCTCGAACCCCTCGCGCGGCGCCTCCCGCGCCCCCGGTCCGCGTCCGCCCCAGCCAGGCTCGCGGCCACCCCGGACCCCGTCGGCCTGCCCGCGGTCAGCCCGCCAGGGGCGCCCGGCGCCAGTCCTGCGCCAGGGCCGGGCCGATCTGGTCGAGGTAGGCCACGGTCATCCGCCGGATCGCGGCCACGCTGGTGTCCTCGCCCTGCCCCCAGAGCCGCCCCGTGACGCGCATCACTCCGCTGAACGCCGCCACCGCCACCCGGGGCCGCGGGTCGGCGTCCAGGTCGAGCCCCTCCCGGGCGGCGATCAGCCGGGCGATCTCTTCCTCCAGCTCGGTGGAGCGCCGCAGGTGAACGGCGAGCAGGGCGGGGGTGGACTCGATCAGCCGGTAGCTGCGCATGTAGAGGTCGACCGGCACCACGTCGGAGAGGGCCTCCTCGACCGTGTCCCAGGAGGCGAGCACGGCGTTGCGCAGGGCCTCCAGCGGGGCCTCGGACGCCGGCCGGGTCCGCAGGGCGGCCAGGAAGTGGGACTCGACCACGTCCTGCACGGCGAAGGCGACCTCCTCCTTGTTCGCGAAGTACCGGAAGAAGGTGCGCTGCGAGACCTCGACGGTGTCGGTGATCTCGTCGACCGTGGTCCGCTCGTAGCCCTGTGAGACGAAGAGCATCAGGGCGGCGCGCAGCAGCGCGTCCCGGGTGCGGCGCTTCTTGCGCTCGCGCAGTCCGGCCGCCGGCGCGGGCCGCTGGTCGGTCATCGCCGCGGGGTCCCCTCTGATCCTGATCTGACGCTGAGTAAGCGGTCAGGGTACCTGTGACGGACCTGACAGCCGCTGTCGCGTTAAGCCGTTTGTGAAGTGTCAGCGACTGTCACTAGCCTGTTCGCATGACGAATCAGATCACGCTCGCCAAGGAAACGGGCCCGGATCCGGCAGCGCGCGCCGGTCTGCGCGGCCACCCCTGGCTCACCCTGTTCGCGGTGGCCGTCGGCGTCATGATGGTCACCCTCGACGGCACGATCGTCGCCGTCGCCAACCCCGCCATCCAGAAGGACCTCGGCGCCAGCCTCGCCGAGGTGCAGTGGATCACCAACGGCTACCTGCTGGCCCTCGCGGTCTCCCTGATCACCGCCGGCAAGCTCGGCGACCGCTTCGGGCACCGCCAGACCTTCCTCGTGGGCATCGCGGGCTTCGCGCTCTCCTCGGCGGCGATCGGCCTGTCCACCGGCGTCGGGCTCGTCATCGGCTTCCGCGTCGCCCAGGGCGTCTTCGGCGCCCTGCTGATGCCGGCCGCCCTCGGCCTGCTGCGCGCCACCTTCCCCGCCGAGAAGCTCAACATGGCCATCGGCATATGGGGCATGGTCATCGGCGCCTCCACCGCCGCCGGCCCGATCGTCGGCGGCCTGCTCGTCGAGCACGTCAGCTGGCAGTCCGTCTTCTTCATCAACGTGCCGGTCGGCGTGATCGCACTGGTCCTCGGCCTGGTCATCCTGCTCGACCACCGCGCCGAGAACGCCCCGCGCTCCTTCGACCTGCCGGGCATCGTGCTGCTGTCGGCCGCGATGTTCTCCCTGATCTGGGCGCTCATCAAGGCAGCCGAGTGGGGCTGGGGCGACACGAAGACCCTGCTGTTCCTCGGCGCCTCGCTGCTGTGCTTCGTCCTCTTCGCCGTCTGGGAGACCAGGGTCCCCGAGCCGCTGATCCCCCTCGGCATGTTCCGCTCGCTGCCGCTGTCCGCGGGCACCGTGCTGATGGTGCTGATGGCCTTCGCCTTCATGGGCGGCCTGTTCTTCGTCACCTTCTACCTGCAGAACGTCCACGGGATGAGCCCGGTCGACAGCGGCCTGCACCTGCTGCCCCTCACCGGCATGATGATCGTCGGCTCGCCGCTGGCCGGCGCCGCCATCACCAAGGTCGGCCCGCGGATCCCGCTCGTCGCCGGCATGGTCGCCACCGCCGTCGCCTGCTTCGGCATGGCCCGGCTCACCCCCGCCACCGGCACGCTCACCATGTCGCTCTGGTTCGCCCTGCTCGGCCTGGGCCTCGCCCCCGTCATGGTCGGCGCCACCGAGGTCATCGTCGGCAACGCCCCGCTGGAGCTGTCCGGTGTGGCGGGCGGCCTCCAGCAGGCAGCCATGCAGGTCGGCGGCAGCCTCGGCACCGCCGTCCTCGGAGCGGTCATGGCGGCCGAGGTCAGTCACACGTTCGGGGACAACTGGCGGGGCGCCGGCCTGCCCCCGCTCACCCCGGAACAGCTCGACCTCGCGGAGAAGGGCGTACAGGTCGGCATCGCCCCCGTCCCGCCCGGCGTGCCCGAGCCGGTGGCGCGGACCATCGCCGGCGTCGCGCACGACACCTTCGTGTCCGGCATGAGCACGGCCTTCACCTGCGCCGCGGTCGTCGCCGTCCTCGCCGCGGTGGTGGCCTGCTTCACCAAGCGCGGACAGAACGCCGAAGCCGGAGCGGGCGCGGCGGCCCACATCTGAGCAGCGCGCCGACGCGTTACGGGTACGTCAACCCCGCGCCCGCCACAGCCCCGCCGGACGGTTCCGGCGGGGCTGTCGCCTATCCGGGTGGACCCGCCCGCAGCCCCTTCCGCCCGGCCGTCACCGCAGGTCAGCGTGGTGTCGACGGAGCACCGGAAGGAGTCCGGAGCCCGTCCGTCAAGGAGGAGTTGACCCCGTCATGCGTACGTGGAGCACCGCACGAGCCACCGCCCTCGCCGCCGCCCTGCTGGCCGCCGCCACCCTCGTCCCCGGCACGGCCGGCCAAGCCCACGCGGCCGGGCCGCCCTGCGCCACCGGGCAGCTGTGCCTGTGGGCGAAACCCGACTTCAAGGGCACCAAGCAGGTGTACGACCTGAGCACCCTCGACATCAACAGCTGCACGGCCCTGCCCGCCGGCCCCGCCTACCAGTCGCTGATCAACCGGACCGGGCGCCCGGTGACCACGTACCAGTCGGCCGAGTGCGCGGAGACCGGAGAGTTCCAGACCTACCCGGGCGACGGCACCTGGCTGCCGCAGTCCGCCTTCCAGATCAGGGCGTTCAAGATCTGGGAGCGCTAGGACACGGCCTGGCCCGCCTGCTCCCCGGCGGAGGCGCCGGAGGGGACGCCGGGGGCGGCCTGGGCGGGCATCGCGCCCTGGCCGCCGCCCAGCAGCGCGACCTCGGCACGCAGCGCCCGTACCTCCTCCCGGAGCTCACGGATCGCCGCCAGCTGGAGGCGTTCCGCCTGGTCGTCCCGTTCGAAGCGGGCGATGAACCAGGCGGCGATGTTGGCCGTCACCACACCGAGCAGCGCGATCCCCGACAGCATCAGCCCGACCGCCAGCACCCGGCCCAGACCGGTGGTGGGGGAGTGGTCCCCGTACCCGACCGTGGTCATCGTGGTGAAGGACCACCACACCGCGTCGCCCAGGTTCTTGATGTTCCCGTCGGGGGCGTCCCGCTCCACGCTCAACACCGCGAGCGAGCCGAACATCAGCAGCCCCACCACGGCCCCCGCCACATAGGTGGTCAGCCGGATCTGCGGAGCCATCCGCGCCCGCCGCCCCACCAGCAGCAGGGTCGCCACCAGCCGCAGCAGCCGCAGCGGCTGCACCAGCGGCAGCACCACCGCGGCCAGGTCCAGCCAGTGCGTCCGCACGAAGTGCCGCCGGTCCCGCGTCAGGCCCAGCCGTACGAGGTAGTCGACGGCGAAGGCACCCCACACCGCCCACTCCGCGTACGTGCAGGCCCGGTGCACGGACGGGTCGGCGTCCGGGGCGACGATCGGCACGGCGTACGCGGCGGCGAAGGCCACCGCGAGGACGAGCAGCGGGGTCTGGCTCCGCCGCTCCCACAGCAGCTGGCGGGAGGTTTCCTTCATGCGGAGCATCGTAGGGAAAGGGTGCAAGACGGGCGCCCGGCGGATCGGGGAGCACCCGGACGGGGGGCCTCACGCGCGAGGGCCCCGCCCGGAACATCCGGACGGGGCCCACGCTCACCGGCTCGCCGCAGGCGTCAGGCGTCGCCGCCCGCCGCGCCCGGGTCGGCCGCCGCCACGTCCAGCAGCTGGTACCGGTCGACGGCCTGCTTCAGCACCGAACGGTCGACCTTGCCCTCCCGGGCCAGCTCGGTGAGCACCGCCAGGACCACCGACTGGGCGTCGATGTGGAAGAAGCGCCGCGCCGCGCCGCGCGTGTCCGCGAAGCCGAAGCCGTCCGCGCCCAGCGAGGTGTAGGCGCCCGGCACCCAGCGCGAGATCTGGTCCGGCACCGCGCGCATCCAGTCCGAGACCGCCACGAACGGCCCCTCCGCACCCGACAGCTTCCGCGTCACGTACGGGACGCGCTGCTCCTCCTCCGGGTGGAGCAGGTTGTGCTCCTCCACCTCGACGGCCTCGCGGCGCAGCTCGTTCCAGGAGGTCGCCGACCAGACGTCCGCCCGGACGTTCCAGTCGGCCGCCAGGATCCGCTGGGCCTCCAGGGCCCACGGCACCGCCACGCCGGAGGCCATGATCTGCGCCGAGACCGCGCCGGAGGTGCCCTGCGAGACCCGGTGGATGCCCTTGAGGATGCCGTCCACGTCGACGTCCGCCGGCTCGGCCGGGTGCTGGATCGGCTCGTTGTAGACGGTCAGGTAGTAGAAGACGTCCTCGGCGTCGGGCCCGTACATGCGCCGCAGCCCGTCCTTGACGATGTGCGCGATCTCGTAGCCGTAGGCCGGGTCGTACGCGACGCAGCCCGGGTTCGTCGACGCCAGCAGCAGGGAGTGACCGTCGGCGTGCTGGAGGCCCTCACCCGTCAGGGTGGTCCGGCCGGCGGTCGCGCCCAGGACGAAACCGCGCGCCAGCTGGTCGGCCATCTGCCAGAACTGGTCACCGGTGCGCTGGAAACCGAACATCGAGTAGAAGACGTAGACCGGGATCAGCGGCTCGCCGTGCGTCGCGTACGCCGAACCCGCGGCGATCAGCGAGGCCGTGCAGCCCGCCTCCGAGATGCCGTCGTGCAGCATCTGGCCGGTCGGGGACTCCTTGTACGCGAGGAGCAGCTCGCGGTCGACCGCCTCGTACTGCTGCCCCAGCGGGTTGTAGATCTTGGCGCTCGGGAAGAACGCGTCCATGCCGAAGGTGCGGTACTCGTCCGGGGCGATCAGCACGAAGCGCTTGCCGATCTCCTTGTCTCGCATCAGGTCCTTCAGGATGCGGACGAAGGCCATCGTGGTGGCGATCGACTGCTGCCCGGAGCCCTTCTTGGCCGCCGCGTACGTCTTCTCGTCCGGCAGCTGCAGCGGCTTGGCCCGCACCACGCGCGTCGGCACGTAGCCGCCGTGGGCGCTGCGCTGGTCGTGCATGTACTGGATCTCGGGCGAGTTGCGGCCCGGGTGGTAGTACGGCGGGGCGCCGCTCTCCAGCTGGGCGTCCGTGACCGGGATGTGCAGGCGGTCCCGGAAGCGCTTGAGGTCGTCGACCGTCAGCTTCTTCATCTGGTGCGTGGCGTTGCGGCCCTCGAAGTTCGGGCCGAGCGTCCAGCCCTTGACCGTCTGCGCCAGGATCACCGTCGGCTGGCCCTTGTGGGCCTTGGCGGCCGCGTACGCGGCGTAGACCTTCTTGTGGTCGTGACCGCCGCGGCCCAGGTGCTGGATCTGCTGGTCGGTCATGTTCTCGACCATCGCGCGCAGCCGCTGGTCGCCGCCGAAGAAGTGCTCCCGGATGTACGCGCCCGACTCGGTGGCGTACGTCTGGAACTGCCCGTCGGGGGTCGAGTTCATCTTGTTGACCAGGATGCCGTCGCGGTCCTGCGCCAGCAGCGGGTCCCAGGAGCGGTCCCAGATCAGCTTGATGACGTTCCAGCCGGCCCCGCGGAAGATCGACTCCAGCTCCTGGATGATCTTGCCGTTGCCGCGCACCGGGCCGTCGAGGCGCTGGAGGTTGCAGTTCACGACGAAGGTCAGGTTGTCCAGGCCCTCACGCGCCGCCAGCGACAGCTGGCCCAGCGACTCCGGCTCGTCCATCTCGCCGTCGCCGAGGTACGCCCAAACGTGGGACTTGGAGGTGTCCGCGATCCCGCGCGCCTCCATGTACCGGTTCATCCGCGCCTGGTAGATCGCCCCGAGCGGGCCGAGGCCCATCGAGACCGTCGGGAACTCCCAGAAGTCCGGCATCAGCCGCGGGTGCGGGTAGCTGGACAGGCCGTGCGGGGCCTTCGACTTCTCCTGCCGGAACGAGTCGAGCTGCTGCTCGGAGAGCCGGTCCAGGAGGTAGGCGCGGGCGTAGATGCCCGGGGAGGCGTGGCCCTGGAAGAAGATCTGGTCGCCGCCGTCGCCCTCGTCCTTGCCCCGGAAGAAGTGGTTGAAGCCCACGTCGTAGAGGGAGGCGGAGGAGGCGAACGTGGCGATGTGGCCGCCGACGCCGATTCCCGGGCGCTGGGCGCGGGAGACCATGACCGCGGCGTTCCAGCGGGTCGCGTTCAGGACCTTGCGCTCGATCTCCTCGTTCCCGGGGAAGAACGGCTCGTCCTTGGTGGCGATGGTGTTGACGTAGTCCGTGCTGCGCATCTCCGGAACGGCCACGCGCTTCTCGCGGGCCCGCTCGATCAGCCGCAGCATCAGGTAGCGGGCGCGCTCGCGGCCCCGCTCGTCGACCGCGGCGTCGAGGGAGTCGAGCCACTCCTTCGTCTCCTCCGGATCGAAGTCCGGGACCTGGCTCGGAAGACCGCCAATGATGATCGGGTTGCGATCGGATGCGGAAGCCACGCTGTTCCTTCGCTGTCGGGGGAGTCGTGCCCTGGGTCGCCGCCTCCCATGGTCTTACGCCCGGCCCGAATCTTCACCTCTACCACTGGGTAACACCTCGAGCGGCGAAGGAGCGGCCGGTGTGCCCTGGCCGGCTGCCGGGCCGAATCGCAACCTTACGCCCAAGGCGATCACCCGGATCGTAAGGACGTTCGTCGCTCAAACAGGTAGGAAAGTCCTCATGCGATGCCGAATGAGCTGGAATGGTGTGGGATGAATCACCGGTGGTCCATCAGGGAAGCCTGAAAGTTGCGGCGAGACGGCCGTAATCGTCACCGTTTAGACGGTCTCGGCGGCCGGGTACTTGCGCGATCCGCCGCGCCCGTGTGGACTACGCCCAATGCTGCGCGTACGCGCGCCGCCGAAAGACATTCACCGAACATGAGCAGGAGGCACCCCGTGAGCGCGACCGCGGACCACGCGGAGAGCCTGGCCGCCCGGCTGGGTTTCCAGTCCGAACAGGTGGTCCAGGAGATCGGCTACGACGAGGACGTCGATCAGGAATTCCGTGACGCCGTCGAGAAGCTCGTCAGCGAGCTCGCCGACGAGGAATACGACGACGTCGCCGACGCGGTGCTGTTGTGGTTCCGCGACGAGGACGGCGATCTGACGGACGCCCTGGTCGATGCGACCGAGCTGGTCGAGGACGGCGCACTGATCCTGCTGCTGACCCCCAAGACGGGCCGTGACGGATACATCGAGGCCAGCGACATCAGCGAGGCCGCCGAGACGGCCGGACTGTCGCTCGCCAAGGGCGGCCCCGTCGGCAAGGAGTGGACCTCCACCAAGCTGGTGACGCCGAAGGCGGCCAAGTCCAAGCGCTGATCTGCGCCCCGCAGCCAAGCGGAACGCACACCCCGCCGACCGGGACTCCCCGGCCGGCGGGGTGTGCGCGTTCAGGGACCGGGCGCCGGCGCGGGCGGCGCGGGCGGTACTTCCCCGCGGCCGCCGGCGCGGGCGGCGCTTCCGGCGCGCCGCTGCGGTCCGCCCCGCGGGGGCGGGCCGTAGGCTGGGTCTCACCCGAACGGCCCCGTGCGGGGACGCAGGAAACGAAGGGATGCGAGAGATGGCGATCGAGGTCGGACACAAGGCCCCGGACTTCGAGCTCAAGGACAACCACGGCGCCACCGTGAGGCTCTCCGACTTCCGCGGCGAGAAGGCCGTGGTGCTGCTCTTCTACCCCTTCGCCTTCACCGGCGTCTGCACGGGTGAGCTGTGCGAGCTGCGCGACCAGCTGCCCCGCTTCCAGAACGACGACGTGCAGCTGCTGGCCGTCTCCAACGACTCGGTCCCGACCCTGCGCGTCTTCGCCGAGCAGGAGGGCCTGGAGTACCCGCTGCTGTCCGACTTCTGGCCGCACGGCGAGACCTCCCGCGCCTACGGCGTCTTCGACGAGGACAAGGGCTGCGCCGTCCGCGGCACCTTCGTCATCGACAAGGACGGCATCGTGCGCTGGACCGTCGTCAACGGCCTGCCCGACGCGCGTGACCTGAACGAGTACATCAAGGCCCTCGACAGCCTCTGAGGCGCCCCGACGGCTCCCGTACCGGGCCGGAGCCGGCCCGTGAGCGGACCCGTCCTCGGCTTCCGCACGAAAACCGCCTGTGGGCGGGAACCCGTCACTAGGATCGAACCGTTGATCCGGTAGCAACGCACGACGGGGCCCCGCCCCATACGAATACCAATGGAGGACCCGTGGGAGTCAGCCTCAGCAAGGGCGGCAACGTCTCGCTGACCAAGGCCGCGCCTAACCTGACGGCGGTCATCGTCGGTCTGGGCTGGGACGCTCGCACCACCACCGGTGTCGACTTCGACCTCGACGCCAGCGCGATCCTGACCAACGACCAGGGCAAGGTCGCCAACGACTCGAACTTCGTGTTCTTCAACAACCTGAAGAGCCCGGACGGGTCGGTCGAGCACACCGGTGACAACACCACCGGCGAGGGCGAGGGCGACGACGAGGCCATCAAGGTCAACCTGGCCGGCGTCCCGGGCGACGTCGCCAAGATCGTCTTCCCGGTCTCGATCTACGAGGCCGAGACCCGCCAGCAGAGCTTCGGCCAGGTCCGCAACGCCTACATCCGCGTCGTGAACCAGGCCGACAACACCGAGCTCGCCCGCTACGACCTCTCCGAGGACGCCTCGACCGAGACCGCCATGGTCTTCGGCGAGCTGTACCGCAACGGCGCCGAGTGGAAGTTCCGCGCCATCGGCCAGGGCTACGCCTCGGGCCTGCGCGGCATCGCGCAGGACTTCGGCGTCAACGTCTGAGCCGAAACCCCAGAGCAGTTCGTCCGTCCGGCGCCGTGCACCCCTGTGTACGGCGCCGGACCGGCTTTGCCACCATGAGCGGGTGGCTCGGCCACCACCATCACGTCGTCCGGGGAGGACCACATCATGGGCGTCACACTCGCCAAGGGGGGCAACGTCTCGCTGTCCAAGGCCGCACCGAACCTCACCCGGGTTCTGGTCGGACTGGGATGGGACGCGCGCTCGACCACGGGGGCGGACTTCGACCTCGACGCCAGCGCACTGCTGTGCAACAGCGGCCGGGTGCTGGGGGACGAGTACTTCGTCTTCTACAACAACCTCAAGAGCCCCGAGGGCTCCGTCGAACACACCGGGGACAACCTCACCGGCGAGGGTGAAGGCGACGACGAGTCGATCATCATCGACCTCACGAAGGTCCCCGCCCAGGTCGACAAGATCGTCTTCCCGGTCTCGATCCACGAGGCGGACTCCCGCCGGCAGAGCTTCGGCCAGGTGAGCAACGCCTTCATCCGCGTGGTGAACATGGCCGACGACCAGGAACTCGCCCGCTACGACCTGACCGAGGACGCCTCCAGCGAGACCGCGATGATCTTCGGCGAGGTCTACCGGTACGGGGGTGAGTGGAAGTTCCGTGCGGTAGGACAGGGGTACGCGTCGGGGCTGCGGGGCATCGCTCTAGACTTCGGGGTCAACGTTTCGTAAAGCCGTACAAGACGATGGGGTGCCAGTGGTTCTCAAAACCTTCGGCTGGTCGTTCGCAGTCACTGCGCTCGGTCTGGTCGCAGCGGTGTTCTACGGGGGGTGGACCGCTTTTGGGATCGTGGCGATCCTGTCCGTCCTCGAAATCTCGCTGTCCTTCGACAACGCGGTGGTCAACGCCGGAATCCTGAAGAAGATGAACGCCTTCTGGCAGAAGATCTTCCTCACGGTCGGCGTTCTCATCGCCGTGTTCGGCATGCGGCTGGTCTTCCCCGTCGTCATCGTGGCGATCAGCGCCAAGATCGGGCCCATCGAGGCCGTCAATCTGGCGTTGACCGACAAGGAGATGTACGAGCAGCTGGTGACGGACGCCCATCCGTCCATCGCCGCCTTCGGCGGGATGTTCCTGCTGATGATCTTCCTCGACTTCATCTTCGAGGACCGCGACATCAAGTGGCTCGCCTGGCTGGAGCGCCCGCTCGCCAAGCTCGGCAAGATCGACATGCTGTCGGCGTGCATCGCGCTGATCGTCCTCGTGATCACCTCGATGACCTTCGCCGCCCACGCCCACCAGCACGGCGGCGTCCACGTCGACAAGGCGCAGACCGTCCTGGTCTCCGGCGTCCTCGGCCTGATCACCTACATGATCGTCGGCGGTCTCTCCGGCTACTTCGAGAACAAGCTCGAAGAAGAGGAAGAGGCCGAGCACGAGGCCGAGGAGGAGGCCAAGAAGACCGGCAAGCCCGTCTCGGCCGTCGCCATGGCCGGCAAGGCCGCGTTCTTCATGTTCCTCTACCTCGAGGTCCTCGACGCCTCCTTCTCCTTCGACGGAGTCATCGGCGCCTTCGCCATCACCAACGACATCGTGCTCATGGCCCTCGGCCTCGGCATCGGTGCCATGTACGTCCGCTCGCTCACGGTCTACCTGGTCCGCCAGGGCACCCTCGACGACTACGTCTACCTGGAGCACGGCGCGCACTACGCGATCGGCGCCCTCGCCGTGATCCTGCTCGTCACCATCCAGTACGAGATCAACGAGGTCATCACCGGCCTCGTCGGTGTCGTGCTCATCGCCTGGTCCTTCTGGTCCTCCGTGCGCCGCAACAAGCGGCTGGAGGCCGAGGGCGGAGAGAGCCCCGCGGAGGTCGGTGCCGGGGTGTGACCCGGCGCTGATTGCGGAACGCTTCCAGTAACGACGGGGCGGCCGCGCGGATCCACTGGACCGCGCGGCCGCCTCGCCGCATTCTCCGCTGCACGGACCGACCTGGGGGGTTGGAACATGGGGTTCTTCGACGGGATCAGGGGCGCTCGCGCCATGGGCTTCGACTCGGGCAACGCCTCGTCGAACGCCATCGAGCTCACCCGGCGGCAGCCGACGGTGTCGCTCACCAAACAGCAGGCCGTCCACGGCAACATGCGCGTGAACCTGTCCTGGCGGATGCGCACCTCCGACTTCGGGGGCCGCTCCGGCCAGAGCGGGCAGCTCTTCCGGCACCCGTTCAAACTCTTCAAACCCGACATGGTGCAGGCCCACACCCAGGGCATGGTCAACGTGGACCTGGACATGGGCTGCCTCTACGAGCTGACCGACGGCACCCGCGGCGCCGTCCAGCCGCTGGGCAACCTGCTCGGCGACCTCAACGACCCGCCCTACGTGAAGCTCAGCGGCGACGACCGCTTCGGCTCGGCCTCGGGGGAGACCCTCTACGTCAACCTCGACCACGCCGAAGAGATCAAACGGCTGCTGGTCTTCGTCTACATCTACGACCAGACCCCGGCCTTCGACCGGACCCACGCCCTGGTCACCCTCTACCCGACCGCCGGGCCCCGGATCGAGATCCCGCTGGACGAGCGGCACCCGCAGGCCCGCTCCTGCGCGGTGCTGTCCATGGAGAAGGTCAGGGGCGAGCTGATCGTGCGCCGCGAGGTGAAGTTCGTGTACGGGTTCCAGGCCGAGCTGGACCGGCTGTACGGCTGGGGGCTCCAGTGGGGTCGGGGCTACAAGAGCACCAAGGCCTGAGAGCAGGGTGCGGGGCGGGGGCCGGGAAGCCCCCGTCCCGTCAGCGGCGTCGGCGGCGCCAGTGGCGTCTGCGGCCTCCCGGCCTCAGCGGCGGATGAACTGCGGACCCTGCACCGGCAGCCGGAACGACGGGTCCCCGCCCGGAGCCGGCACCGGCACCGGCGACACCGGCTGCGGGTACCCGTACGCGGGCTGGGCGGCCGGCGGGGCCTGCGTGACCGGGGTCTGCGCCGGCGGCCGCATCGCGGCGGTCCGGTCGTCCCCCGGAGCGCCGGCGCCGGCCGGGGCAGGCTCCGGCGCCGCTCCCGCCGCCTCGGCGGCGTTCTCGTCGACGGAGATCCCGTGGTCGGTGGCCAGTCCCACCAGGCCGTCGGAGTAGCCCTCGCCCAGGGCGCGGAACTTCCACCCCTCGCCCCGGCGGTACAGCTCCCCGCAGATCAGCGCCGTCTCGGCGCCGGTCTCCGGGCGGACGTCGAAGTGGGCCAGCGGCTCGGGAGCGCCGGCCGGCGTGGCGTCGTACAGCTGGATCCGCAGGTCACGGACCTGCTCGAACGGCACGTCCTCGGCGGAGGCCACCACCAGGACCCGGTCCACGGCCGGCGGCACGGACCGCAGGTCCGCCTGGACCGCGTCGGTGACCCCGTCGCCCACCTGCTTCTTGCCCAGCCGCCACACGGACCCCGAAGGGTGCCGCGGCTGGTTGTAGAAGACGAAGTCCTCGTCCGAGCGCACGCGCCCGTCCGCCCCCACGAGCAGCGCGGAGGCGTCCACGTCCGGCACCTCCGGTCCGGTGGTCCAGCGCAGCACCGCCCGTACCGCCGTGGCGGTCACCGGGATGTTGGAGCCCTTCTGCATCGCGTGCGTCATGCCCGTCATCCTGCCCTCCCGGGGCCGACCGGGACAATGCGGCCCCCCGTAGGGCCTTGTACCGGACGCGAGAGCTGGGCATGGTGCAAGAGGGTTACCTGAACTTCATGTGCTTGAGGAACTCTTGACTCACGTTCGTACGTACTATTACCGGCCACGCCAGTTGGGCCGCCGAGGCAGTACGGGGGAAGCGCATGCGTCACTTCGGGCACATATCGCCCACTGTTCGCAAGGACCTCTTCCACCAGGAGCCGGCGGAGTTCGACCTGGCCTCCCCGGCCCGCACCCTCGCGGCCGCCCTCGGAGCCACCCTCTACAGCCCGGCCGTCCGCCCCAGGCTGGCCGACGACATCCGCAAGCAGGCCGGGCGGGGCGTCGTCTCCATGGTCCTCTGCCTGGAGGATTCCATCAGCGACGCCGAGGTCGTGGGCGGCGAGGAGAACCTCGTCCGGCAGTTCGCGGCCCTCGAGGCCGAAGGCCCCGGCCCCCACGGGCTGCCGCTCCTGTTCATCCGCGTGCGCACCCCCGAGCAGATACCCGACCTCGTCCGGCGGCTCGGGGCCTCGGCCCGGAACCTGGCCGGATTCGTACTACCGAAGTTCACCGAAAGCCGTGGCACGGCCTTCCTGGACGCCGTCGCGGACGCCGAGGCGGAGGCCGGACTGCCCCGCCTGTATGCCATGCCCGTCCTGGAGACCCCCGACCTCCTCCACCTGGAGACCCGCGCCCCGGCCCTCGCCGGCATCAAGCACACCGTCAACCGCTACCGCGAGCGGGTCCTCGCCCTGCGCCTGGGCGTCACCGACTTCTGCTCCGTGTACGGACTGCGCCGCACCCCCGACATGACCGCCTACGACGTCCAGATCGTCGCCGGCGTCATCGCCGACGTGGTCAACGTCCTCGGCCGCGCCGACGGCACCGGCTTCACCGTCACCGGCCCCGTCTGGGAGTACTTCCGCAGCCAGCAGCGCCTCTTCAAGCCGCAGCTGCGCCGCAGCCCCTTCCTGGAGGAGGGCGTGGAGGAGCTGCGCACCGCGCTGATCGAACACGACCTGGACGGCCTGCTGCGGGAGATCGAGCTCGACCGCGCCAACGGGCTGACCGGCAAGACCTGCATCCACCCGGGCCACGTCACGCCGGTGCACGCGCTGTCGGTGGTCTCCCACGAGGAGTTCAGCGACGCCCAGGACATCCTGCGCCCCGAGCGCGGCGGCGGCGGAGTGATGCGCTCCGCCTACACGAACAAGATGAACGAGGTGAAGCCCCACCGGGCCTGGGCCGAGCGCACCATGCTGCGCGCCGAGGTCTTCGGTGTGGCGAAGGAGGAGGTCGGCTTCGTCGACCTCCTGACGGCCGGGCTCCAGGTGTGAGCGGGCCGGCCATGACGAGGAAGGGCAAGACGATCGACACGGTGTGGTCGGGAACCTGGGTCGCCGAGCGGCTGGGCGTGGACCTGAGCGGAGCCGACGGGGGGCCCTCGCCCGAGCTGAGGGAACTGCTCGGGCTGGCCCTGCGGCGCAACCCGAAGCGGGCCCACCTGCTGGTCTCCCAGGTGCTGGGCAAGCACGTCCCGCAGTCGCCCGCCGCCGTCTACGCGGCCGGGCACGGGCTCGGCGTCCGGGTCCGCGAGCTGCTCGGCGACTCGGCCGCCGACGCGGTCGTCCTCGGCTACGCGGAGACCGCCACCGGGCTCGGCCACTGCGTCGCCGACGGCCTGGGCCCCGCCCCCTACCTGCACTCCACGCGCCGCCCGGTGCCCGGGCTGCGGCCGGCGGGCGGGTTCGAGGAGGCCCACTCGCACGCCACGTCCCACCTCCTGCTGCCCGAGGACCCCGCGCTGCTGGCGGGGGAGGGGCCGCTGGTCCTCGTCGACGACGAGTTCTCCACCGGCAACACCGTCCTGAACACCATCCGCGACCTGCACGCCCGCCACCCGCGCACGCACTACGTGGTCGTCGCCCTCGTGGACATGCGCTCCGCCGCCGACCGCGACCGGCTCACCGGCTTCGCCGCCGAGCTGGGCGCGCGGGTGGACCTGATCGCCCTGGCGTCCGGGACGGTCTCCCTCCCGGACGGGGTCCTGGAGAAGGGGCGGGCCCTGGTGGAGGAACACGACCCGGCACCGGGCACGGCCGCGGGCACCACGCCCCCGGCCGACCCTGCCGCCGCCGGCGCCCCGGAGGGCACGGCCCCGCGCGGCACGGCCTCGGAGGGCACGGTCCCGCACGGCGCGGCCCCGGACCCTGAGGTTCCGGTGGTCACCCGGGTGCCGCTCGGCTGGCCCGCCGGGCTGCCCGACGGCGGCCGCCACGGCTTCACCGCCGCCCACCGCGAGGAACTGGAGGCCGCCCTGCCCGCCATGGCCGCGCGGCTCGCCGACGCGCTCGGCGCGCGGCCCGGACGAGTCCTCGTACTCGGCAACGAGGAGCTGATGTACGCGCCGCTGCGCCTCGCGCGGGCCCTGGAGGAGTCCGGGACGGCCCGCGAGGTGCGGTTCTCCACCACCACCCGCTCGCCCGTCCTCGCCGTCGACGACCCCGGCTACGCCATCCGCACCCGGCTGGTCTTCCCCGCCCACGACGCCCCCGCCGACGGGCCCGGCGACCGCTACGCCTACAACGTCGCCGGCGCCGGCTTCGACACCGTCGTCGCCGTCGTCGACTCCGCCGGGGACACCCCCGAGCTGCACACCGGCCTGCTGGCCCGGCTCGCCCCGCACACCGGCCGGGTCGTCCTGGCCGTCGTCCCGTCCTACGTACCCGACGACCGGCAGGAGCCGACCGTGACCCAGCCCCCGCTGCCCGAACCGCTGCGGGGGCCGGCCTTCTCCTCGTACGCCCCCGAGGACGTCGGCTGGCTCCTGCAGGACCTCTCCGACGTGCGGCTGGAGGCCCCGACCGAGGAGCGCGAGGAGGCCATCCAGGCCGGCGGCGCCCACTACGCCGAGTCCCTGCCCGTCGAGTACCAGCCCTCACCGCGCTACCAGGAGCTCTACCGCGGCGCCCTGGAGGCCTCGGCCGCCCGGATCGCCCGCGCCGTCGGCACCGTCACCGAGACCGTGCTCGCCGAACGCTCCCCCTCGCCCGTACTGGTCTCCCTGGCCCGCGCCGGCACGCCCGTCGGCGTACTGATGCGCCGCTGGGCCCGCGCCCGGCACGGCCTGGACCTGCCGCACTACGCCGTCTCCATCGTCCGGGGACGCGGCATCGACGCCAACGCCCTGCGCTGGCTCGCCGCCCACCACGACCCCGCCGACGTCGTCTTCGTCGACGGCTGGACCGGCAAGGGCGCCATCACCCGCGAGCTGCGCGAGGCCCTGGAGGAGTTCCCCGGCTTCGACCCGGAGATCGTCGTCCTCGCCGACCCCGGCTCCTGCGTCAAGACCTACGGCACCCGCGAGGACTTCCTGATCCCCTCCGCCTGCCTCAACTCCACCGTTTCCGGACTCGTCTCGCGTACGGTGCTCAGGTCCGACCTGGTCGGCCCCCACGACTTCCACGGCGCGAAGTTCTACCGGGAGCTGGCCGGGGCCGATGTCTCCGCCGCCTTCGTCGACACCGTCGCCGACCGCTTCGACGAGGTCGCCGACGCCGTCGCCGCCGAGGTCAAGGAGCTCCTCGCCGCCGACCGCACCCCGACATGGGTGGGCTGGGCGGCGGTGGAACGGATCAGCGAGGAGTACGGCATCCACGACGTGAACCTCGTCAAGCCCGGCGTAGGCGAGACCACGCGCGTGCTGCTGCGCCGCGTGCCGTGGAAGATCCTGGCCCGGCGCGGGGCCGGCTCCGACCTGGACCACGTACGCCTGCTGGCCGCGCAGCGCGGGGTACCGGTCGAGGAGGCCGACGACCTCCCGTACACCTGTGTAGGACTCATCCACCCCCGCTTCACGCGCGGCGCCACGGGCGCCGACGGAAAGGCAGTGGCCTCCCAGTGACCCGCCAAGAGACCGTCCTCGTAGCCAGTGACCTCGACCGGACGCTCATCTACTCCTCGGCCGCCCTCGGCCTGACCGTGCCCGACCCGCAGGCCCCCCGGCTGCTGTGCGTCGAGGTGCACGAGGGCAGGCCGCTGTCCTTCATGACGGAGACGGCCGCGGCGCTGCTCGCCGCACTGGCCGCCGACCCGTCGGCGGTCTTCGTCCCCACCACCACCCGCACCCGCAAGCAGTACCAGCGCATCCGCTTCCCCGGCCCCCCGGCCCGGTACGCCATCTGCGCCAACGGCGGCCAGCTGCTGGTGGACGGCGTCCCCGACCGGGACTGGCGGCGCGCGGTCGCAGGACGCCTCGCGGCGGAGTGCGCCCCGCTGGAGGAGGTGCACCAGCACCTGGTCGCCGTCTCCGACCCCGTGTGGCTGCGCAAGACGCGCCTCGCCGAGGACCTCTTCGCGTACCTCGTCGTCGAACGGGCGCTGGTGCCCGACGAGTGGCTCAAGGCCCTCACCGAGTGGGCCGGGGCCCGGGGCTGGACGGTCTCCCTCCAGGGCCGCAAGATCTACGCCGTCCCGCGCCCGCTGACCAAGAGCGCCGCGATGCGCGAGGTCGTCCGCCGCACGGGAGCGGCCACCACCCTCGCCGCCGGCGACTCCCTGCTCGACGCCGACCTGCTGCTCGCGGCCGACCGGGCCTGGCGGCCGGGGCACGGCGAACTGGCCGACGCGGGCTGGACCGCCCCCACGGTGACCGCCCTGAGCGCGGCGGGCGTCCTGGCGGGCGAGGAGATCGTCCGCGAGTTCGTCCGGGCGGTCGGCACACCGGCCGCATGACCCCGGGCCGCCGCGGGCGGTTGGCACACTGACCGCATGACCAAGGGCAACAGCACCAAGATCACCGACGAGCTCTACCAGTACGTCCTGGCCCACAACCCCCCGCTGGACGAGATCCAGCGGGGGCTCGTGCGGACCACCTGGGAGAAGTTCCCCGAGTCGGCCGGCATGCAGTCCGCGGAGGAACAGGGCCCGCTGCTGGCCTTCCTGGTCCGGCTGACCGGCGCCCGCCACATCGTGGAGATCGGCACCTTCACCGGCTTCTCGGCCCTGTCCATGGCCCAGGCCCTCCCCGCCGACGGGCGCCTGATCGCCTGCGACGTCTCGCAGGAGTGGACGGCCTACGGCCGCGAGGCCTGGGCCGCGGCCGGCGTCGCGGACCGCATCGACCTGCGCATCGCCCCCGCGCTGGAGACGCTGCGCGCCATGCCCGAGGAGCCGCACATCGACATGGCGTACGTCGACGCGGACAAGGAGAACCAGATCCTCTACTGGGAGGAACTGGTGCCGAGGCTGCGGCCGGGCGGCCTGATCGTCACCGACAACACCCTGTACCACGGCACCGTTCTCGACGAGTCACCGCAGAGCCGCGGCGCGAGCGTCCGCGCGTTCAACGAGCACGCCAAGGCCGACACCCGCATGGACTCCGTCCTGCTGGCGATCTCGGACGGCCTGACCCTCTCGCGCAAGCGCTGAGCGCAAGTGCCGAGTGCCGAGTGCCCGGCGCCCGGCGCCCGCTCAGCCGCAGCCGCCCCCGCCGCAGCAGCCGCCCCCGGCGGCGGGCGCGGGCGCGGGGGCACTGCTGGTCCCGCCGACGGCGACGGCGGAGAGCAGCTTGACGGTGTCGGCGTGCCCCGCGGGGCAGTCGGCGGGCGCGGACGACTCGGCCATCGGCCGGCTGACCTCAAAGGTGTCGTCGCAGGTCCGGCAGCGGTATTCGTAACGAGGCATGCGCACAGGCTACGCAGTGGGGCGGCCCGACCGGAATCCCTCGCGGACCCGCGTCTCGCGCGCCGCCTGTTCGGGGTGGCGGGCGCGCCAGTACGGATTGTCGTGCGGCAGGGCGCTGCCCACCCGCCCGTACATCCCGAACCACATCAGCATCACGCCGACGACGAAGCTGAACAGCACGTTCGGGATGTGGAACGCCAGGAAGTTCAGGTCGGTGTCCAGCAGGGCGAGGTTGACGAACCCGCTCACGATGAAGGCGATCCCGAGCACGATGTTCAGGGTGGAGGCGAAGGTCCCGCCGATCACCATCCCGGCGAACAGCAGTGCGCCGATGAGGATCGACAGCACGCTCAGCGCGCCGTTCGTGTTCAGGGCCAGCACCGTGTCGCCGCCCGTGTCGAAGAAGCCGATCCGGTCGATCAGGCCCAGGATGCCGAAGGCCACCAGCAGCAGCCCGGTCAGGCCCGCGCCGATCCGGTACACCTTGCTGAGCTTGTGGTCGGCGGGGAGGTGCTCGTCCAGCCGGGCGTTGACCGGGTGCAGCATCCGCTCCAGCCGGCGCGGCCCCTGCCGTTCCGGCGGGGGACCGTACGGCTCGTGCGGCACGTACGGCGCGTAGTGCTCGTGCGGCTCGGTGCACCCGTACGCCGCGTGCGCCACGTACGGCTCGTGGGGTACCGGGGGAGCCGGCCGGCGCGTGCGGGGACGGTGGAACGTGTGGGCAGCCATGGCGCCCTCCTCAGTCCTCTGTTCCGTTCCAGCATCCGCCGCCGCCCCCGCCCAGGCCACCCCACCGCCCACAGCCCGCACCGCCCCGCCGCCCGCGGCCCCGCCCGCCCGCGCCTGCCCGTCCGCGCCCGCCTGCCTGCGCCCGCGCCTGCCCGACTGCGCGCCGCCCGCGCCTGCCCGACCGCGCGCCGCCTGCGCCCTGGCTACCCCGCCGCGGGCAGCCCGCACCTCCCCGCCCGCCCGCGCGCCGCCTGCGCCTGCCCGACCGCGGCCGCGCCCGCCCGCCCGCCCGCCGCCTGCGCCTGCCCGACCGTGCGCCGCCCGCGCCCTGGCTACCCGACCGCGCGCAGCCCGCACCTCCCCGCCCGCCCGCGCGCAGCCCGCGGCCTCGCTACCCGACCGCGCGCTCGCCGCGGATGTCCGATACCACCCGGGCCACCGCCGCCCGGACCTGCTCCAGTTCCTGGAGGAAGTGCCAGTAGTCCGGGTGCCGCCCCTCCAGCCCGGCCAGCGCCCGCTCCATCCGCGCCACCGACTCGTCCAGCGGCCGGGCGTGCCGCGGATCGGGCACGCTCCGGCCGGCCATCGCCAGCCGCTGCGCGTCCCGGATCGCGAAGCGGGTCCGCTCCACCTCGGCCTTCGGGTCCCGCGCCACCGCCTCCAGCCGTGTGAGCCGGTCCTGCGCGGCCGACACCGCCTCGTCGGTGGCGTCCAGCGCGGCCCGCACCGCCTCGACCAGTGCCGTTACGTCGGCCCAGCGCTGTTCCTCGCGCGCCCGGGCGGCCTCAGCCAGCCGGTCCTCCGCCTGCGCGACGTCCCGCACCGCCTGGTCGGGGACGTGCTGGAGGTCCTGCCAGCAGGCCGCGCTGAAACGGCGCCTCAGCTCGCTGAGCACCGGATCCACCCGGTCCGCCCGGTTGCGCAGCGCCTGCGCCCGGGTCCGCAGGCTCACCAGCCGCCGGTCGATCTCCGCGGCCCGCTCCGGCAGCCGCGCCGCCTCGGCCCGCACGGCCTCCGCGTCCCGCAGGATCCGGTCGGCACGCTGCACCGTCTCCTGCACCCCGTGCAGGGCCGCGCCCTGGTTCAGCTTCGTCAGCTCCGGCCCCAGCGCCGCCAGCCGCGCCGCGAGGTCGTCGGCCCGCATCCCCCCGGCCCGAGCCGCGTCCAGCGCGTCACTCGCCGCCAGCAGCGCGGCCCGCGCCCGCTCCCGCGCCGGCGCGACCCGCGCCAGCTGCGTCTCCGCCTTGTCCAGCAGCGGCTGCAGCCCCTGCGCGAACCGCTCCAGCTCCCCCTTGACCCGCACCAGCTCGTCCCGCGCCCGCGTCAGCTGCTGCCGCGCCTGCGCCGCGACGGAGCCCTCCAGGTCGACGCGGTCCAGGTCGTGCGCGTCGACGGCCTCGATGTAGGCGTGGCTGACCTCGTCGATCCGCCGCCCGAGCGCGGCGAACCCCTCGGCGGCCTGCCGCGCCGCGGGAGACCCGTCCGCGGCGGCGATGGTCTCCATGGAGATCCGCAGATCCCGCTGCGCGGTGTCCAGCTCGTAGAACGCGGCCGCGGCGGCGTCCTTGGCCGCCTGCGCATCCGCCCGCCGACCCTCGTCCCGCCCGCCGAACCACCGCCGGGATGCCGTCGTCACAGTCCCACTCCCGTACCCCGTCCGCCCGTGCCCCGGTCCATTCTCCCCCAAGGGAACGAGATTGCGTGGGGGGTCCGCCCTGCATGTAGGCTGTCCACTCGTCCACGGGTGTGTAGCTCAGGGGTAGAGCGCTGCTCTTACAAAGCAGATGTCGGCGGTTCGAAACCGTCCACGCCCACCAGCAAGAAGACCCCCCGCCGATCATGGCGGGGGGTCTTCTGCATCCACGGCTGACATCATCGGGGACGGTCAGGGACGACCGCGCCGGGTCCTGAGCAGCCGGTCCATGCCGTCAGGCGGTGGCGGGGGTATAGCCGGACGCCGGTCGGGCAGCCCCCACACCTGATGAAGCCCAACCCATTCCCGATCATGAGGGCGGCGGAGCGCGCGGGGTGGGGGTAGCGGACTGCACCCTTATTGGTGACTCGCTCACCGACGTTCAGGCCGCTCACGCCGCCGGCGCAACGGTCATCGCCTACGCCAACAAGCCCCCGCTCTTCGCCGAAGCCGGAGCCGACGCCATCACCGACACCATGCACGCCATCGCGCAGGCATTCCCCACGGCTTCGCCGTAGGAGTCACGCGGAGCTGTTACAGGTTTCTCTACCTCATCAAGCACCCGGCTGCGCTCCGCTCCGCCGGGCGGGCTTTCCGGCTCCGCTCCGCGCGACGCTCCTGCCTTCGGCCCGCTCCGCGCGCGCTGCGCCGACGCCCGCCCCTGCAAGACGGGATAGGTCCGAAGGCATGAGGCGAGCTCTACGGGCCGCAGGATCCCTCCCTCACCGACATGCCTCCGGCGGGGGCGCTCCGACTCCGGGATGGCGGGGGCGCCGCTGGCGAGTGCCGGCCGAATGGGGCTGAGGCGGGGAACTCCCATCCCGTCTGCCATCGACCCAGGACAAGCCGAGCAGCCACGGCACCGGGCGTCCAGGTCGTACGTCCAGTTGGGCGCTCCACCTGGACGCCCGGCACCGCGCCCGCTCCACATGCGTGTGGGTCGACGGCAGACGGGATGGGAGTTGGGGGCGGGTGGGCTAGCGGCCTATCTGCGCCATCCAGCCCCATCGCCCCCTCAGCTATGCCAGCCTGGGAAGGCTCCGCATTCAGAGATCTTCGGGAGGGGTACAGGGTGAAGAATCGACACGGGGACATCGGGCACGAAGACGACATCGTGTGGACGGAGGACGTCGAGTCGTTCGACTACGTCCGCGAGACTGTGGTGGACAACGCCGGCACTCGGCGACGGCCTGTCTCTTGGCGTGGCCACGCAGGGCGCCGAGTCGGCTACGCGGTTCTGAAGCAAGACGCCCCCAACTCCGACGGTGCCCCTGGCATGTTTTCGCGCCGCGTCTTTTGGGTTAAGGAGCATGATCGTTCTGAGCAGCCAGACGGGGTGTACAGCACGGGTGCACCTACCGAAGCAGTAGACCCCCGCACAGTAGCCCCTGGCGTCTGGGGCGAGCTGACGGAGCGAGCTTGGGGTGGAAAGCTCCCGTGAACCATCAGTCGGTGTGGCTTCGCCATGCCCCATCCGTGCCGGTCGTGAGTGTCTAACTGAGAGACAACGCCGACGAACAGCGGCGGACAAGTGCGACCGTGTGCGCAGCATCAAGGCAGGTGTAAAGACACTCCAGCCCAATGCGGAGACCCGCCCGAGTTGCTTCGGTTCGAAGGGCGTAAGCCATGTGCCCTGGCTCGGGCACGAGCGAGCCAGGGCACATGAACTTGCTAGCCTTCGTATAGAGACACCATCTCCATGTAGGCCGCTTCCAGCTCTTGGTCAGTGTCGAGAACCAGGCAGCACATCGGGCAAACGTAGGCTCGCGCGTGGGCCGTCGTGGGAGGTCCCTCGTCGTGCTGCCCGCAGTAGGACCCACCCGCATTGCACTCGAAGTCGCTGCACCTACCAGGCTCTAGGTATCCGTAGAAATCTCCCCAGGCCGGGCACGCGGGGCACGTCTCCCAACGGGAGAGATTCATGCCGTAGGCCGACGGCTCATACAGGCGCGGGCGCCAGATCACGTCGCTGGAGGGGGCCGTGAGGATGTACTGCAACTCCTTCGGGAGCGCAGACGCAAAGGCTCCTTCGACTTCACGCGCCACGAGGGTCTTCACAGCCACCGCATCATGCGCCGACACGGGAGCGGTCGGCTCCCTGCGCGACAGATAGCCGTACGACCGCAAGAGCGCCGATGTTGCGCGTTGAGCCCGCGTGGCAGTCGTATAGAGGGCAGCCGAAACGATGGCTCGGCGGGCTACGTTAAGTGCACTCTTGGCAGCCTCGCTGGTGCCCAGAGGATCACCCCAGAGTGGGGTCTGGGTGATCGCCTCACTCGCCGTGGCAGCCACGGCACGAACAACTTCCCGCGCCGCGTGCTCAGCCTCGGCCGCCTCCACCTGGGCAAGGCCTTCTGCGGCCCTCTGCAGGTCGATCTCCGGAAGGTCGGGCATAGCCGCGACCTGCGCAAGGTCGCCAAAGACGTGAACGTAGTCGCCCCAGAAGTCACGCGTCGGCGTTTTCAACACTTTTCGTACGGCCTCCGCCACCTTGAGTGCTGTGGCGACCACATGCTCCCCAGTGGCCGGGTCGTGGTGGGCAAGATGAGCGATGCCGTTCCGGGCGTCCATCACTGGCGTGAAGGATTCGAGTGTTACTGGCATCTGGCCACGCATCACAACCTCAGCGTCCTTGAACGCCTCCGCCATGCCGATCGTGCGGGCCTGTTCCAGAGGCTTGACGCCCCTCTCACCGCTGAACCCTAGAGCGTGGAACCTCAACGCACGGTCACCGTGCGCGGAGATGAGCAGCGGATCGTGGTGGCAGAGAATCGCCTTGAGAGCATGCTCGGCCCCCATACCCGCATGCAGAGCTGCAAACAAACGGTTCCCGCCTCGCCATGCCTTTAGAGCCGAGCGCATCATCTCGCCGGCCATCTCCATAAAGCGCTGGGTGTGCAACCTGCCCCCGTCTCCTTGTACTGGTCGCTTCCCTCCCTCGATGATGCCGAAGTGTCGGTCCTCTGAGGCATGCCTTGGAGCGACTGGTGAGGTGAACTACTCCCGGCCCCTTCCCGCCTCCGATCGACCGACTGATTCCACCTGCCTCATCCTGCACGCAGGATGATCCTGCCTGTGTGGCCTATTCGTGGACTGGCATGTTCCTTCCGCCGACCCCTACCCTGCTGACCTGCTGGAACGCGCGAGACGCACGGGCCCTCCGGAGCCGTGTGCCCTGCTGTGCTCCCGTGTGCGCCTTCCCAGTCTGTATAGCCAGCGAGACGCTGCCAGCGTCCGTGTGGTCAGGGGAAAGGAGGCACGAGGGAGTGAGCCAGCCGAAGTGTGGAGCTGCGAAGAAGGGCGGTGGCCGGTGCGCGAGGCCGGCCATCGTAGGCAGCGGTCAGTGCTACCAGCATCAAGGCAAGTGGACGCCCCGTGGGGTGGTGGACCGCGAGGCGGCGGAAGCCAAGGCGAAGAAGCAGGTGCTTCGGAAGAAGAAGTGGTCTTGGTGGTGACCGACCGCTGACATCCGTAGCTGACATCAACGTGGGTGGACCGTGGCACTCGCGAGCAGCCGCGTAGAGGCTCCGCATCCTGGGATCAGCCCGTGACAGGTTGCCCCTGGGCGAGCTTACAAAGCAGATGTCGGCGGTTCGACCGTCCACGCCCACCAGCAAGAAGACCCCCCGCCGATCATGGCGGGGGGTCTTTTGCGTCCACGGCTGACCCCAACGGGGACGTTCGGTCGTGAAGCCGTTCGTTCTTGGTCAGCCTGGTGGGCCGTACGCTGCCGCCATGCACAGAGGAGTGATCACACATGGATCCGTGCTCAAGGCCATTGCGGAGTACGACGAGTTGGGTCGGGAAGCGTTCCTGGCGCAGTACGGCTTTGGCGAGGCGCGCTCGTACGTTGTGGTGCACGACGGGCGGGAGTACGACTCCAAAGCCATAGCGGGCGTGGCGCACCAATGGGATCAGGGGCGAGCCCTCAGACCAGATGAGTTCAGCGGAGGCAAGGAGCATGCCGCGGCGTGGCTGAAGCGGGCAGGCTTCCAGGTCAAGGCGGTCAAGAATCCTGACTGGGCTCGCGACGAGATCATCCTTGCCTGTCAGCTCGTGATGGAGAACGGCTGGAAGGGGCTGGACGCTCAGGACGCCAGGGTGGTCGAGCTGTCCGGCCTGCTGCAGCTGCTTCCCATCTACGCGGAGGCGGAGCGCAACGAGAAGTTCCGCAACCCGAACGGAGTGGCACGCAAGACGTTCGATATTGCCACGCGGCATCCGGAGTACCAGGGCAAGCCCACCAACGGCGGCGCTCTGGATGTTGCGGTGCTGATGGAGTTCCTTGACCGGCCCGACGAGATGGCCGAGGCCGCTCGGCTCATTCGGCAGGGCATCGTGAGCGGCGAGCTGCAGAGTCTTCCCCCGATCGAGGACGAAGAGTTCGACGACTACAGCGCTCCCGAGGGACGGCTCCTCATGCGCCGGCACCACGCCCGCGAGCGGAACAAGAGCCTGCGGAAGAAGAAGATCGCTTCTGTAATTGAGCGCGGTGGGCGGCTGGCCTGTGAGGCGTGTGCGTTCGACTTCGAGGAGGTCTACGGCGACCGCGGCGCCGGGTACATCGAGTGCCATCACGTCGTGCCACTGCACGAAGCGGGCGAGGGGCGGACCAAGCTCAGCGATCTTGCTCTCATATGCGCCAACTGTCACCGTATGATCCATCGGCGGGCGCCATGGCCGACCCCTGAGGAGCTGCGGGCCTCCATCGAGCGAAAGCACGCAGCTGACAGGCGTGCCGCGGAAGCCATCGCACGGCCACGCAGGGCGGCTGACGAGCAGATGCCGAACCCGTGATCTGACAGCCACTGCCGGAGCCGTCGGGGTGCTCGGCCGTCATCGGACGAACTCACAAGGTTGTCGGCGGTTCGAAACGCGAGGGCCCCCGACCGGTTGCGGTCGGGGGCCTCTTGTGTGTCTGGGTTCGCGGTTCAGGCGTTGGGGCGCTTGCCGTGGTTGGCCTTCTTCTTCTTGCGGGCGCGCTTCTTGTTTCCTCGCTTGGCCATGTGTCGCTCCCTGGGGGCCGGAAGGGTCGGGCGTTCGTCAGTCTAGGTTCCGGGCCGGTTTCCCGCGCGGTGGGGCGGGGAACTGGAAGGTGTGGCAGGCGCGGCGGAGTGGGTCTGGGTCGTGGGGCTCGGCGTGGCCGGGCTCGGGCTGCTGACGGCTGCGGTGATGAGCCGGGCGCGGTTCGAGCGGGAGCGGGACGCCGAGCGGCAGAGGCTCCTCGCGGGGCTGGGCGGCGGGCCGCGGGACGAGGGCGAGCCGCGGCTGGTCGACGCCGGGGCGCACCGGGGGGCGCCGGCCGAGCTGGGGGACCGGCACGACGACTTCACCCCGATCCTGGTGGAGTACTACGCCTACGGGCTGACGCAGGCGCGCAGCAGCTTCGCGACCAGCCAGCTGTTCGCCGGGGTCGGTGCGGCCGTGCTGCTCTTCGGGGTCGGGCTTGCCGTGTGGAAGGCCGAGGACGCCGGGGACGCCTACCTCGGGGTGGTCACCAGCTCCGTCGGTCTTGTCGTCACCCTCGTCGGGCAGCTGTTCCACCGGCGCGCGGACCTGGCCCTGCGGCACATGGCCGCCCAGACGGCCGCCCTGCGCGAGGACCGGCGGGCCGCGGAGAGCACCCAGCAGGCGATGGGGCTCCTGGAGGACGTAGCCGACCCGGTGCTGCGCGCAAGGCTGCAGGCCGCGCTCATCATGAAGCTTTCCGGGGCCGAGCTGCCGCCGTCCGCGCCATAGTGGAGGTATGTGCCGCTCCATTAAGACCCTGCGCCCGCCCGCCATCCCCGAGAAGGCCACCGAGGAGGAGATCCGGGCGGCCGCGCTCCAGTACGTACGCAAGGTGTCCGGCTTCCGTGCTCCGGCCGCGCACAACCAGGAGGTGTTCGACGCCGCCGTGGACGCCGTCGCGGAGGCGACCGCCGCGCTGCTCGACGGGGTGCAGGTCCGGGGCCGGACGTCCGCCGCGGCGGTCTGACCGGCCGGCCGTCAGCGGGCGTGGGCCCAGCGGCGGCGCAGCAGCCAGACGCCGGTGCCGAGCGCGCCGGCCGCCAGGGTGCCGCCGAGGGCGATCCGGGCCGGGCTCATGGCGTCGATGCTGCCGCCGAGGCCGCCGCGGGCGGCGCCGGGGCTGATGGTGAGGGTCACCGTGACGCGGCGGCCGCTGCCGCCGCAGTCGAAGGTCACGGGGTAGGAGCCGGCGGCGGCGTCGCGGTAGACGGTTGCGGAGCCGGTGAAGCCGTACGCGCGGCTCGCCGGGGAGAGGGAGACGTCGCCGAAGGCGCGGGAGGACGCCCGCGCGGCCGAGCTGTCGCAGCCGTCGACGGTGAGGGTGACGCGGCTGCCGGGCGCGACGGTGCCCGGGGAGACCGTGGCGGAGGGGGCGGCTGAGGCGGGTGTGACGGTCGCGGCGATGAGTGCCGCGGCCGCGATCCCGGTCAGGCGGCGCCGGTTGCGCGGGCGCGTGGGGGACATGGAGGGGGCTCCTCGGGCTCGTCGAAACGGCGCGGCCAGGGCCGGACGTCGACGCGTTCGGTCGCGCCGTTCTCCGGACGCTAGAAGCCCGGGGGTGGGGCGGCGATCGGTGCCGGGTGAACGGGTGACTGGGCTGCTCCCTCCGGGGGACGTGAGGCGCCCCGCCGGTGTGTCACGCCGGCGCCGGGTCCGGGGAAGGGCGGCGCACGAGGTAGGCGGCCAGGGAGCCGCCCGCGAACAGGGCGACCGTGGAGACCGCGGTGCCGAGCCAGGCCGTACCGCCCAGCCACTGGGTGCCGAACCAGCCCAGCGACACGCTGTAGCTCGCCCAGCTCATGCCCGCCAGCACCGACCAGGGCAGGAACTCCGTCACCTTCCGCCGGGTCCGGCCCGCCCCCAGGGAGACCACCGAGCGGCCGGCCGGGGCGAAGCGGGCGAGGACCACCAGTGCGCCGCCGCCCCGCGCCAGGGCGGTGCCCAGGCGTTCCTGTGCCCGGGTCAGCCGGCGCGAGCGGGCGACGGCACGGTCCAGCCGGGCACCGCCGCGCCGGGCCAGCCGGTACGCCGCCATGTCACCCAGCACCGAGGCCGTCGCGGCGACCACCAGCAGCAGCCGGATGTCCGGGACCTCCGCCGACGGGCCGGTGGCCGCCGCCGCGGCCGCGGCGGCGCTGATCACCAGCATTCCGCTCGGCAGCACCGGCAGGAACACGTCGAGCAGCACCGACACCGCCACCGCGGCGTAGATCCAGGGGCTCGCGGTCAACGACCCCAGAGTCTCAAGCAAAGCGGGACTCCCCCGTCCGAGGCGCCGCGTCGTCGCGGGGAGCGGCAGGGGCGGCTGACAGCCATACAGCGTACGCCCGCCACCGCTGCGGCGGCGGGCCGCCCTACTCCGCGGCGGTGAGTTCCCGGTCCAGCACCGTCACCAGTCGGGCCCCCGGGCGGCCCGACCGGGCCTGGTCCAGCCGCAGCCGGGCGCTCCGGCCCGCCAGCGCCAGCGTCATCAGCTGGTTGCCGAACCACGGGCCGCCCGTACGCCGCCAGGTCACCGGCGGCCGGCCCGTCCGGCCGTGCCGGGAGAAGCCGCGCCCCAGCCACCGGCCCAGCCGCGACCAGCCCAGCCGGAACCCCCACTTCACCGCCGTGTGGATGGAGTTGTGCACGGGGGAACAGGTCAGCTGGAACACCCTCGCGGTGCTGGGTATTCGGGGCTCGGCCACGTACGCGTGATGGACGTCCCCGGACAGTACGCACACCGTCGCGGGGGCCTTCGGGCCGGTGCCCACCTCCTCGATCAGGTCGCTCAGGGCGGCGAACGAGGCCGGGAACGCCGCCCAGTGCTCCAGATCGCTGCGCCGCCGCAGGTCCTCCCCGATCCGCGCCCACCGAGGCCCGCGCTCGCCCCGGCAGAGCGCGGCGTTCCACACCTCGGCGTCATGGATCAACGGCGGCATCAGCCACGGCAGGGAGGACCCGATCAGCAGGTGGTCGTAATCCCCGTGCCCCTCCAGGGCGTTCTCCCGGAGCCAGAGCTGCTCGGCCGGGTCGAGCATGGCCCGGCCGTCCTCGGCGAGCACCCGGGCCGCCCGGGTGTCCACCATCAGCAGCCGCGTCCGGCCGAAGTCCCGCCGGTAACTCCAGCGCGCCGAAGCCGGGTCGGCGTCCGCCCCGGCCGCGAAGGCGCGCAGCGCGTCGGTGCCGTCCGGGGTGGCGCGTACGGCAGCGTAGAGCGCGTCCGCCGCGAGTTCGGCGGGGGAGAGGTTGCCCAGGTGCTGGTACACCCAGTACGACATCAGCCCACTGAGCACCCGCTCCGGCCACCAGGCCGTCGCCCGCATCTCCGCCAGCCAGGACGCGCTGGTGTTCCAGTCGTCTATGACGTCGTGGTCGTCGAATACGTGCAGGCTGGGGACGGTGGAGAGGAGCCAGCGGATCTCGGGGTCGAGCCAGGATTCGTAGTACAGCCGGGTGTACTCCTCGTAGTCCGCGACCTGCGCGCCCGGTGCCTCCCGCAGGTCGCGGCGGGCGGCGAGCCACGCGCGGGTCTCCCGCGAGAGGTGGTCGGCGTAGACCTGGTCGCCGAGCAGCAGCAGGACGTCCGGACGGACCTCGGCTGGGTCGCGGGCCAGCCGCGCCGCGAGGGTGTCGAGGGCGTCGGCCCCGTGCGGTCCGCGGCGGTCGGCGGGCGGCGCCGCCTGCCGGCAGGAGCCGAAGGTGACGCGCAGTCCGGGCGAGGGCCGTCCGGGGCGGCCGCCGACGGCGGGCGTGGTGATGGTGCTCGGCGGGAAGCCGCCGCCGGTCTGTGGCCAGACGAGGACCCCGTCGAGCAGTACCTCGTACGCCGTGGCCGTGCCCGGTGTCAGGCCGGTGACCGGCACCAGCGCGTAGTGGTGGCCGGAGATCTGGAAGGTGCGGGCGCTGCCGCCGGATCCGTCGGCGCACCGCACCTCGGCGGTGCACGGGCGGTCCGCCTCGACCCATATCGTGGCGGAGTCGCCCGTGTCCCAGTCGACGTGTCGCAGCAGTGGTCCCAGTCGCAGCCCGGCCATCCAATTCCCCCTCCTCGGAAGCCCTTTCGATCACGGTACGGGGCGGAGTGGGGGCCGGCCTCCCCCTCGCGGGGGATAGGCAGGGTGAAAACTCGGCGTCAGCAGCCGTTCAGGACGTTCACCAGGGCGGTCTTCTCCCCGGAGTCCATCTTCAGGCCCCAGTACTGCTTCACCTGGACCCACATGCGGGCGTACGTACAGCGGTACGCGGTGCGCGGCGGCAGCCACTTGCCGGGGTCGAGGTCGCCCTTGGCCTGGTTGACGTTGTCCGTGACCGCGATGAGCTGGGGCCGCGTCAGGTCGTTGGCGAACTGCTGGCGCTGGGCGGTGGTCCAGGAGTTGGCGCCCGAGCGCCATGCCTCGGCGAGCGGCACCATGTGGTCGATGTCGATGTCGGAAGCGGCGGTCCAGGTGGCCCCGTCGTACTCCGAGTACCAGCTGCCGCTGACGGCGGCGCAGGAGGAGTCGGTCACGACGTTGACGCCGTCGCGCTTGAGGACCGTCTCGCGGGTGTTGCAGGTCCCGGAGACCGTGCTCCAGTGCGGGAACTGGGCGCGGCTGTAGCCGGTGAGGGAGCCCTCGGCGGCGGGGGTGACCGTGGCGAGGTAGGAGCGGGCCTCGGCGGCGCTGATGGGGGCGGGCGGGGAGGCCAGGGCGGCCGGGGCGTTCACCAGCGAGGTGAGGGAGGCGAGGGCGACGGCGGACGCGAGGACGCCGGCGCGCCCGATGCGACGCGCGTAGACGGAGGGCGTGCGGGTGGTTATGAGGGCCATGGAGGGCTCCCTGGTGCGGGGGGTGGTGGCCGTGCGGACCCCGGCGGGGCGCGGCCATGGTGGCGGCGCCAGATGTCGCTGGGACGGGCACCAGGTGACAGATTGCCGACATGGGCACGTCACATCAAGGCAATCAATGCCCCGGATTCAAAGGGAAGTTGAGATTCCGGCTCTCGGGGCGGAGGTGGACCGGCGGTGGAGCGGAGCTGGAGTGGGGCCAAGCTCACATAACGGACGCCTTCGTCCCGCGGGCGCCGTCACGTACCCTGGACGGAGCAGAAGGGGAGTAGCTCTTCGCCGGACCGTCGACATACTGCTGGGTCACCCAGCCGGCGCCCGGAGGCAGGCCGCGTCAGCGGTCGGCCAGCGAGACCTTCGGCCGCAGTGCCCTGTCCATGTGGTGCGGCGCGTGCGACGCATGCTGATGCGTGGCGCGTGACGTGTTCACGCCTCCCAGGGCGCCGCTGAGCCGAAGCGACCCCTGAAACACCCCAGGTCTCTCGGTCCCACGGCGTCCTGCCCGACCGACCGATCGAGGTTTTCACCCCGTGTTCAGCTTCACCGTCCTCGCGATCGCCTTCGGCGTCGTCTTCCTGGCCGAACTCCCCGACAAGACGGCCCTCGCCGGCCTGATGCTCGGCACCCGCTACCGAGCCTCCTACGTCTTCGCGGGCGTCGCCGCCGCCTTCGCCGTGCACGTCGCGCTCGCCATCGCCGCGGGCAGCGTGCTCACGCTCCTGCCGCACCGGCTTGTCCAGGCCGTCGTCGGCGTCCTCTTCCTCGCGGGCGCGGCCATGCTGCTCCTGAAGAAGAACGACGAGGACGAGGAGGTCAAGCCGCCCGCCGACCAGTCCTTCTGGAAGGTCTCGGGGGCCGGCTTCATGCTGATCCTCGTGGCCGAGTTCGGTGACCTCACCCAGATCATGACGGCGAACCTCGCGGCCCGGTACGACAACCCGCTCTCCGTCGGCCTCGGCGCGGTGCTGGCGCTCTGGGCGGTCGCCGGCATCGGCATCCTGGGCGGGCGGACGCTCATGAAGTACGTACCGCTGCGGCTGATCACGAAGGTCGCGGCGGCCGTCATGGCGGCACTGGCCGCGTTCTCGCTGTACGAGGCCATCGCGGGCTGACCCGGCCGGGTCCCGGCGGGGGCGGGGGCGGGGCGGCGGGCTGGCCGGCGCCGTCCGCGCCGTGCCAGGGGGGCGGGCGGTCCGCGTCAGGGGGCGGGCCCGCCGTTCCGCATCAGGTGGGCGGGTTACGGCGTCCCCTGCGAGGCCCCGGCCGGGACGAGCGCCGTGCGCCGGTCCTGAGGCAGAGGGTCTGTCTAGGCGGGCTGGGTGAGGGTGAGGCGGAGGGTGCCGTCGGCGGCGGGGGCGACGCGGACCGCGGTGAGGTCCGGGACGTGGGCCGTCGGGCCGTGCTCGGCGGCGCGGGGGCCTATGCCGATCACGCGCATGCCGGCCGCCAGGCCCGCCGCGATACCGGCGCCGGAGTCCTCGAAGACGACGCAGCCGGCCGGGTCCACGCCCAGCTCGGCGGCGCCCTTGAGGAAGCCCTCGGGGTCGGGCTTGCTGGCCCCGACGGACTCGGCGGTGACCCGCACCTGCGGCATCGGGAGAGCGGCGGCCGCCATCCGGGCCTCGGCCAGGGCGGCGTCGGCCGAGGTCACCAGCGCGTGGGGCAGGCCCGCGAGCGACGCCATGAACTCCGGGGCGCCCGCGACGGGGACCACGCCGTCGGTGTCGGCGGTCTCGCGCGCCAGCATCACCGCGTTCTCGGCGTGGTTCAGCTCCATCGGGCGCTCGGGCAGCAGGATCGCCATCGTGGCGTAGCCCTGGCGGCCGTGGACCACCTTCAGGGCCTCCTGCGGGTCCAGCCCGTGCTCCAGCGCCCACTCCCGCCAGCAGCGTTCTACCACCGCGTCGGAGTTGACGATGGTCCCGTCCATGTCCAGGAGCAGTGCCCGGGCGGTGAGGACGGTGGAGGACTCGGGGGTGGTGGTCGTGGTGGTGCTGGCCGGCATCGGCGGGGCTCCAGACGGGCGGCTAAAGAGAACAAGCGGTTCCGTCCACCGGTCAGGGATTGCGGACGGAACCACTTTGTTTCTTCACGATACAAAACCCGGCGGGGTGCGCGCCACCGTGGGGCGAGTGACCTATCCCTCCAGGGCGCGGCGGGTCGCCGGGCCGTAGACGCCGAACTCGTCGTCGTACACGTCGTGCTCCATCTGGAAGCTCGCCACCGCCCCCTCCACGCTGCGGCCGTACCGGCCGTCGACCCTGCCCCGGTACATGCCGCGCTCCGACAGCAGCCGCTGGAGCTTCTCCACCTCGGGCCCCGAGTCACCGCGGCGCAGCGTCGCGGCCTGTACGGGCTTCGCCGGGGCGGTGGGGCTCGGGGCGCGGCTCGTCCCCGCCGACGCGGAGGGGGAGGGCGAGGCCGAGCGGGACGCGCTGGGGGAGGCGGACGCGGACGCCGAGCGGGAGGCGCTTGCCGAGGGGGAGGGCGAGGCCGGTGCGGAGGAACTCGCCGTCGGGGCGGACGGCGCCTCCGACGGGCCGGCCGGGGCGGACTCGGTCACGGGCGACGACGGCTTGGGATCCACCAGTGCGGCGTCGTGCCCGTCGGACCCCGTGAACATCACCAGGGCCAGGGCCACCGCGCCGACGGCCACCGCCGCACCGGCCGCGGCCAGCAGCGGCAGCCGCCGGGAGCGCGGCGGCTGCCCGGCGCCGCCGCCGCGCCGGCGCGGCGGGACGGCCCGCAGCTGCACCGTCTGCTCCGTCGGCGGTACTGGTACGGGCGCGGGTGTTCCGAACGCCGGGGTGACGGGGTCTTCGGCCGGCGGTCCGGCCGGGACGGGCGCCAGTATGGCGGTCGGGGCCTCGTCACCGTCGGACGCGGGCAGACCGGCCGACCCCGGCGGGATGTCGGCTACGGGTGCCGGTCCGCCGGGCTGAGCCATCCACGGCCCTGCCGGGCCCTGCGGGGCGTCGGCTACGGGTGTCGCAGTGCCCGGCGGGGGCGTTGGCAGACCGGACTGGGGCGCCCAGGGCTCCGTCAGGGCCGTCTGGCTGTCGGCCGGGGCCGCGAAGGCGTCCGCGGGGGCTGCGGCCATGGGCGTCGGGCCGCCCGGCTGGGCCGCCCAGGACTCCGCCGAGGCCGCCATGCCGTGAGCCGGGGCCGCGAAGGCTCCTGTCGGGGCTGTCGGGGCTGTCGGGTTCTGCGGGGCATCGGCCAGGGGCGTCGGAGTGCCCGGCGGAGATGTCGGGACGCCCGGCTGGCCTGCCCAGGACTCGTCCGGCGCGGCGAAGGCTCCCGTCGGGCCCTGTGGGGCTTCGGTCGCAGGCCTCGGGCTGCCCGGCGGGGGTGTGGGGGCGGCGGGCTGGGGAGCCCAGAATTCCGGCGGGGGCGCCGTGCCGTCGGCCGGGGGCGAGGAGGCTCTCACCGGGGCCGCGAAGCTTTCCGCGGGGCCCGCCGGCGGAGCTGCCGACGGGCCGCCCGGGGTTACCGGGCCCGCCGGGCTGCTTGTGGCTGCTCCGGCCGGGGGCGCCGTGCCGTCGGCCGGCGCCGAGGAGGCTCCCACCGGGGCCGCGAAGCTTCCCGGGGGGCCCGCCGACGGGCCGCCCGGGGTCGCCGAACCCGCCGGGCTGCCTGGGGCGGCCCCCGCCGGGGTCGCCGGGCCCGCGAAGCTTCCCGTCGGGGTCGGTGGGGCCGCGAAGCTTCCCGTCGGGGTCGGTGGGGCCGCGAAGCTTCCCGGTGGGGACGTCGGGGGCTCCGCGTGGGCCGGGTTCGGGGGGAGGGTGGGGAAGGGGGTGGTGGGGGGTGCGTTCGGTGGGGTCAGGGCGCCCAGGACCGGTTGGGGTGGCGGGGGGCTCTGGTCGGGTTCCGGCATGGCCACGTACGGGCGGATGCGCAGAGGGTTGAATCCCACGCCCCGCCCACACTCGCAGCCGACGCCCACGGCGTCGCATTCCGGACAGCGCTCTGCGCTCACTGGGTACCCCTCCCTGGACACTGCCAGCGATTATGCAGACCCCTTTGGCCCCACCCAACCCTTCCGAGAGGCCATAACCGGACACACCGCTCAGGATGGAGATGTTGATCCTGCCTGAGGAGGTGCCGATGGCTCAGGACGTGACCGCGTCGGCCGTGGACCCGAAGCCCGCCGCCGAGCACGCCTCACGCGAGGTGCTCGTCTCGATCGGGGCGCTGCTGCTCGGCCTGCTGATCTCCGCACTCGACCAGACCATCGTCTCCACCGCCCTCCCCACGATCGTCAGCGACCTCGGCGGCATGGAGCACCTGTCCTGGGTGGTCACCGCGTACATGCTGGCGTCCACCGCCGCGACACCCCTGTGGGGCAAGCTCGGCGACCAGTACGGGCGCAAGAAGCTCTTCCAGGCCGCCATCGTCATCTTCCTCATCGGGTCCGCCCTCTGCGGCCTCGCCCAGAACATGCCCCAGCTCATCGGCTACCGGGCCCTGCAGGGCCTCGGCGGCGGCGGACTGATGGTGTTGTCGATGGCGATCGTCGGCGACATCGTCCCGCCCCGCGAACGCGGCAAGTACCAGGGGCTCTTCGGCGCCGTCTTCGGTGCGACCAGTGTGCTCGGGCCCCTGCTGGGCGGCCTGTTCGTGGACCACCTCTCCTGGCGCTGGGTCTTCTACATCAACCTCCCCATCGGTCTCGTCGCGCTCGTCGTCATCGCCGCCGCCCTGCACATCCCGGTCCGCTCCTCCCGGCACACCATCGACTACCTCGGCACCTTCCTCATCGCCTCCGTCGCCACCTGCCTCGTGCTCGTCGCGTCCCTCGGCGGCACCTGGGGCTGGGGCTCGACCCGGATCATCGGGCTGGCGGTCCTCGGGGCCGTCCTCCTCGTCGCCTTCCTCCTCGTCGAGCGGCGCGCCGCCGAACCCGTCCTGCCGCTGGGGCTGTTCCGGATCCGCACCTTCACCCTCTGCTCGGTGATCAGCTTCGTCATCGGCTTCGCCATGTTCGGCGCGATGGTCTACCTGCCGACCTTCCTCCAGGTCGTGCGGGGCGTCTCACCGACCATGTCGGGCGTCCACATGCTGCCGATGGTGTTCGGCCTGCTGATCGCCTCCACCCTCTCGGGGCAGATCGTCAGCCGCACGGGCCGCTGGAAGGTGTTCCCGATCGCCGGCACGGCCGTCACCGCCGTCGGCCTCCTGCTCCTGCACCAGCTGGAGCGCACCAGCTCCGACTGGGAGACGAGCGCCTACTTCTTCGTCTTCGGCGTGGGCCTCGGACTGGTCATGCAGGTGCTCGTCCTCGTCGTGCAGAACGCGGTCAGCTACGCCGACCTCGGGGTCGCCACCTCCGGTGCCACCTTCTTCCGCTCCATCGGCGCCTCCTTCGGCGTCGCCATCTTCGGCACGGTCTTCACCAACCGGCTGGGCGACAAGCTGGACGCCGCCCTCGCCGGAGTCCCGCTGCCGCCCACCGCGACGCCCGCCCGGCTGGAGGCCGATCCCCGGGCCATCGGCGCGCTCCCGCCCGCACTGCGCCCCAGGGTGCTGGACGCCTACTCCTCCGCGATCACCGACGTCTTCCTCTACGCGGTGCCCGTGGTCCTGGTCGCCTTCGTCATCTCCTGGTTCCTGAAGGAGGACAAGCTCCGCGCGTCCGTCACCGCGCCCGATGTGACGGAGACCCTCGCCTCCAACCCCGTGCACCGCTCCTCGCACGAGGAGGTGGCCCGCGCGCTGTCCCTGCTCGGCACCCGCGAAGGCCGCCGCCACGTCTACGAGAAGATCACCGCGAAGGCCGGCTACGACCTGCTGCCCGCCGCCAGCTGGCTGCTGCTGCGGATCAACAAGTACGGCTCCGTCGAACCGGCCGTACTGGCGGAGCGCACCGCCATCCCGCTCAAGATCGTCACGGACGCCGCCCGCCAGACCGAGGAGCGCGGATTGGCCACCCGGGACGGGCTCGGGCTCGTCCTCACCACCCGGGGCAGGGAGGTGGCGGGCAGGCTCGCGCAGGCGCGGCAGGAGTCCCTGGCCGAGCTGCTCGGCGACTGGTGGGGTCCCGACCGGCCCACCGACCTCATCAAGCTGGTCGAGGAACTCAACCGGGAGCTCTGCGGATCCGACGCCGAGGAGCCCTACGACGCCCTGCCCCGCCGGGACCACTCCGCTCGCTAGGGTCTGTCGTCAAACTCCCTCCCCCAGCTACCGCTGGGAGGTGCCCCCAGCCCCGCGATGCCTGGCACGCGCTCTCGCCGCACCGGGCGAAAGCCAAGTACGTCCAGTACGCGGGCTTCCGCCCGGCGCGCCGAGAGCACGCACCTGGGGGCACCTCCCAGCGGTAGCTGGGGGAGCCGCGGGGCCGCCCTCCGGGCGACGACGGGAGTTTGACGACAGACCCTAGGGCGCGGATGCCACGGGGTCGAGGGTCTTCTCGAACCAGTGCTGGGCGTACGGCCCGGAGTTGTACGCCGGTATCTCCCGGTACCCGTGGCGCGCGTACAGGGCGCGGGCCTCCACAAGGTCCGAACGGGTGTCCAGGCGCATCCGCGTGGCGCCCAGCCCGCGGGCGGCCTCCTCCAGCGCGGCCAGCAGGGCCGCCCCGCCGCCGGTGCCGCGGGCGCGCTGGTCCACGTACACCCTGGTCAGCTCGGCGGTGGCGGGGTCGAGCAGGCGTATGCCGCCGCACGCGAGCGGCCGCCCGTCGAGCCGGCCGACCATGAACTGCCCCGTCGGCGGCAGGAGCTCGTCGGCCGGGAAGTCCAGCATCCCCTGGTCGATCTCGGCCTCGGTGACGGACCGTTTCCAGTACCGCCCGGCGACCTCCGCGTAGTAGGCCCGCCGCAGCACCGTCGCGTCCGGGGTGGTGAAGGGCTCGGCCACCACCTCCCACCTGCTGTTCCCTGGGGGCGTGGCTCCTGTCGTCATGATCGTGTTTCTGTCCATGGCGTCATTGTCCGACGCCTCCCTGATGGCCCGCGTGGAATATCCACAGGCACGGGCCGATGATGAGGAAAGACGTAAATCGCACAAACGGAGGGTGTGAACCGTCATGTCGGAGCATCCGGACTGTGCCCTGATCCGCCGCGGCTACGAGGCCTTCGGCAAGGGCGACATGGAGACCCTGGGCACGCTGATGACGGCCGACGTCATCCACCACGTGCCCGGCAACAACATGCTCTCGGGGCACCACAAGGGCCGGGAGGCCGTCCTCGATCTCTACCGCCGCTTCGGGGAGGAGACCAACGGCACCTTCCGGGTCCGCCTGGAGAACGTCATGGTGGACGGCCGCGGCCACGCGATGTCCGTGCACGTCGCCCAGGGCGACCGCGGCGACCGGGGCATCGAGATCCACGAAGGGCTCTTCTTCACCATCGTCGGAGGCAAGATCACCGACATCGACCAGTGCACCCAGGACATCGACGAGAGCGACGCCTTCTGGGCCGCCTGAGACGGCCCGAGGGCGGCCCGAGGCGGCCTGAGAAGACGAAGGGGGCCCGGGGTGAAGCGCCCCGGGCCCCTCCGCGCACCTCGCACCGACCGGAGGCGTCAGGCCTTCTTCGGCGCCGCCTGCTGTACGACCTCGAACGACCACACCTGCGACCCGGAAGCCGCCGGCTTCGGCCGCTCACCGCCGGCGCCGCCCGCGCCGCCGCCCTGGTGCGCCGCCTTCATCGGACCCTCCATCCACGCCTGGAAGTCCTCCTCGGATCGCCACCGGGTGTACACGAGGTACTGGTCCGTACCCTCGATCGGCCGCAGCAGCTCGAACCACTCGAACCCGTCCGAACCCTCCACGGCGCCCGCCCGCGAGGCGAACCGCTGCTCCAGCAGCTCCCGCTGCTCGTCCGGGACGGTCAGCACGTTGATCTTCACGATGCTCGGCACGTGGCACCTCTCAGGAAACACAGGCCGGGCACTGCACCTAGCCTTGATCACGTACGTGCAGTCTCCTCTATCCGCCAGTCAAAGCGTCGTGAGGACGACTCCCGGGCGCCCCCGATGGCGCAGCGCGACCGGTCCGCCCGGCTCGCCGCTCGACGGGGTGGGCGACGCGTTGCCACTTCGAGGACGCCGGCAAGTCCAGTTGCGACCCGAGCTTCCGCAGACCGGGGTTGGAGGATGATGATCATCGAAGCTGGAATCACCGCTGCCGGCGCCCCTATCAGGGCCACAGCTGCCAGGTTCATCGCCTCATCGTGGCGCCCCCACCGGCCCACCAGGCGGCGGGGGTAGCTGCTCTGCTTCCCCTGCTGCACCTCGTGGCACGGCTCCTGCAGAGGACTGCAGGACAACCGCGGCGGCGAGTGATGCGGCACGGACTTGGAGGATTAAGACAAGTTCGTATGCCTTGAGCGCTAGACTCTCCGCAGCCTTAACGGACGACACTTCACGCGGGGGGAGCGCGCAGTGCTTCTTGAAGACCAGATTGAAATGTACAGGCGTCAGATTGCCACGGATTCCTATCCCATGTCGATCGGCGAGTTGGCAAATCTTTACCGCGACGGCGAAATAGACATCCACCCGGAATTCCAGCGGATCTTCAGGTGGAGGGATGGACAGAAGAGCCGCCTGGTCGAGAGCGTACTTCTGGGTATCCCGTTGCCTAGCATCTTCGTCGCTCAGAATGACAAAGGAATCTGGGATGTGGTCGACGGAGTGCAGAGGCTGTCAACCATTTTTCAGTTCATGGGGATCCTGCGAGGAGAGGAGGGAGAACTTTTTGATCCTCTCATCTGCATTGACGCCCCGTTTCTAACCCACTTGGATGGGTGCTCATACGACGCGGTCGAGGGGGCCGAGAAGTCTCTGACTCCAACGCAGAGGCTGGACTTCAAGCGTGCTCGCGTTGACATGAAGATCATTAAGCGTGAAAGCGACAATAGGGCAAAGTATGACCTATTTCAGCGCTTGAATTCCTTTGGGTCGGTTGCGACGGAGCAAGAGCTTCGCAATTGCTTGCTCGTCAGTATGAGCAAGCCTCACTTCGAGTGGCTCACCGCTGTCTCTAGCGATCGGAACTTCCTTGAAGTTCTCGACATGCCGCAGAGGCTTCTCGACGAACGGTACCACATGGAGCTCGCTCTCCGATTCACTCTCCTCCACTCGATTCCAGAGCCCCGCTTGTCGTCCATCCGTAACATCGGAGAATTCCTCACCGAGCAACTTGTAAACTTTGCCGACCTCTCGCCTCGTCGGCTGGAGGAGGAGATGAGCGTTTTCACGCGGACGTTCGAGATTCTTGCGGAATCGGGTGGTGCTGACTTGCTCCGGCGGTGGAATTACGCAAAGAGCCGTCCCGAAGGATACTTCTCGCTCACCGCATTCGAGGTATTGGCCCTCGGGATTGCGTACAACCTTCCCGGGCGAAAGTCTAATTTTAGCGATATCGGAGGCAAGCAGAGAGTCCTGTGGTCGAATCCTCAGTTCTCGGCTGGCCGTGCGACAGGTGTTCGTGGCGACCAGAGGATGAAGAGGACAATCCCATTCGGTCGTCAGCTTTTTTCGAGCTGACGGAGCGTCTTTTGGACCTCCAGAAGTTCGCCGAAAAGACCCAGAAGGGCTTGGCGCATCGAAAAGCCGAGCTTTCGCGTCTTAGCATCATGGTTAACGGATCTCATCGGGATACCTCGCAGGAGTCGGTTTTGTGCCGGTCCTCGATCGTCCTGGCCTACGCGCATTGGGAGGGATTTGTAAAGCAGGTCAGTAAGCTCTATGTGGAGTACGTAAATTCTTGCAAGGTTCCCGTCCTTGACCTGAAGCCGTGTTTTCAGGCAGCACATGTACAGACTCACCTGAATCGGGCGTCGAAGGGTGTGCGGATACCTTTTCTTGCCGAATTATTGGACAAGATAGACTTGGATAGAAGGGCGACATTTTTCGTCGATCCAGCCAAGCTTGTTGATACTGAGAGCAACTTGACGTCAGAGGTTTTCCGAAACATTGTCGGATCTATTGGGCTCCCTTATCTGGAATTCTACTCCACCCGGCAGGCTTTCATCGATGAAAAATTGGTATTCAGTCGAAATCAGATCGCACATGGGGAGCTAGTCCCCTTCAGGTCTGCGGATGTCGCTGAAAGAATCGAAACCGTGCGAATTCTGCTGGACATGTTTGCGAATCAGGTTCTTGATGCGGCTCGGGACAGCTCTTTCCTTCGAATGCGGTGATGTTGGATTCCTTTTTGTGGAGGAAGGGTCGATGGGAGGGTGGATATCGTGGATTTCGCGGCCGCGCCTTGATGCGCCTGCGGTATCGAGGGGACACGATTGACCCCTGGCAGATGTGGGCCGTACCCCTGCGGCAAGGTTGAACGCCCGTGAGGCACGCCGGACGCCACTGCCGCAGTTCGCTGTGTCGATTTCTCTTGCCGCTTGGCTGTTCCAACCCCTTTGGATATAGAGCCTCTTGTGCTCATGCTCCCCGAGGGAATCGCTCGTGCGCGTTGGTGCAACCCACTCGACGGCGGGGGCGACCGTGACCTTGGAGTTTCTCGGCATCATCCCCAACTCGCCAACTGACGAGTCTTGACGAGCTGGCTCCACGAGGAGACCGGCGACCTTCTGATCCAGTCATACAAGGCGACCGAGGACGAGGTGAAGGCGTGCCGGGGTCGGTTCAATTCCGGTCCGCTCCACGGACGTTCCGGACCATGAGGCGATCGTCAGGCTTCCGGCGTCATGCTGAAGTACATCCCGCCCCGCGAAGACGACTGAGAGGCACGCAGTGCAGCCACCCGCAGGGCAAGCCCTGGCGCGAGCGCGGCACTCGGCGGTGCACCTCGAATTGCGCGACCGCTACACGCTGGACGACCCCGGGTTCATGGCGTGGCAGCGGGGTGAGCGCCTCGACCCTGCCAACCTGACCTCGTGGTGGGTGCACGACGTCGTGCGTGAGGCGACCGGCCGGGAGGTCGTCGTCCTGCGGCTCCGGATCGCGTCGGAACGGGTCAGTGCCTACGTGCGCTACGAGTACGACTGCACGTGCACGAACATCGCGGCCGGCGAATCGTTCCGGTATTCAGCACACCGGCCGCACCGGGCACATGACGTTCCCACGGGAGTTTTCCGAAGACGCCGTGGTGGAGCGTGTCCGGTGACCGGGGCATGAGGGGGCGTTCCCGCCTCAACGTGCGCGTGGTGAAAGGCGGCTCCGTCGGCCCCCTTTGGATTTTCCGTTCCGGTAAGCCCGGTCGCCCGTTCGTACGCGCCCCGGTCGATGTGGCCTACTGGGACGGCTTCAGGGACGTGTTCCCGCCCTGCGGGTGCCTGCGCTGCCTACAGGTCATGTGGAGCGTCGAGAGCCCGCGTCCGTGAGATTCCGGAGGGCCAGGGGGGCCTATGGGGGCGCCACGGCGGGTACCGCCCGGTGGTGAGGCCCCGTGCGAGTGCCTTGACACCCTCATGCCCGCCATCCCCGGGATCCCGCCCGGGATATCGTCGTCCCGGTAAGGGAACGGGGCACGACGCGCGGCAGCCAGGCGGAGCGACACCGGCGGTCGACAGGGCGGAGGGCGGCGGGGCGTGGCTGATGCGGTGGAGCGCGGTGGTGCCGGGGGGCATGCCGGGGTCATAGGCGGTGGCGGCCGGCTCGGGGCGGTGCGGATCCTGCTGTGGGCGCTCGCCGCGGTCCTCGGCGTCCGACAGGCGGCCGCGGTGCTGCGCGTGCCGCCCGGCGAGTGGCTCAGCGGCCTCGACCTCCCCGGAAGCCTGCCCGGACCGCTCTACGGCGCCGGGCAGTTCACCGGAACCCCCTTCGCCGGCCTCGTCCTCAAACCGCTCGCCGGCCTCGCCGCCCCCTCCCTGGAGGTGGCCTGGACCTGCGTGACGCTGCTCCTCGTCGCCGGCGTCGGCCTCGTCGCCGCTCGGGCCCTCCCCGACCCCGTGCCCCGCCGCACCGCGCTGCTCGCCGCGCCCGCGCTGGTCGCGCTGATGATGGCCTCCCTCCCCGTCCGCGAGGCCGCCTCCCCCGGGCAGACCGCCGTGCTGCCCGTCCTGCTGGTGCTCCTCGCCGTGTTCCGGGTCCCCGGCGGCCGCCCCGCCGGCTTCCTCGCCGGCCTCGCCGCCGCCCTCCAGCCCGCGCTGCTGCTCTTCACCCCGCTGCTCTGGCTCACCGGCCGCCGCCCGGCCGCCCGGGCCGCCGCCGTGACCTTCGCCGGAGCCACCGTGCTGTCCTGGGCCTCGCTGCCGCGCGACTCGTGGACGTACTGGGTCGAGTACCTCGCCGGCACCGGCCTCGGCGCCGCCCCCGACGCCCTCGCCAACCAGTCCCTGCACGGCGCCCTCCTGCGCCTCGGCCTCAGCGGCCCCGGCGAGATCGCCCTCGCCCTCGCGCTCGCCGCCGCCGTCGCGTGGACCGGCCTGCGCCGCGCCGTCCGCTACGCCCGCGACGGCCAGCTGCTCCTCGCCGTCGCCGTCACCGGCTGCGTCGCCGTCGCCGTGTCCCCGGCCGGCTGGCGCCACCAGCTGCTGTGGGTGCTCCTCGCCGTGGCCGGCAAGGTGGGCACGCGCGCCGCCGACCGCCGGGTGTGGCCCGTCGCCGTCGTGCTGGCCATGAGCCTGCCGAGCGCCGTACTGCTGCCCAACCTGGCCGCGCTGGCCCCCGTACGCGACAACGTGCTGCTCCTCGCGGCCCTCGCGGCGGCCTGCGCCGTGCCGTTCCTGCCGCGCTCCTCCCCGTACTGGCGCCGGCCCGTACCCACCGCCTACGCCGAGCCGGCCGACGCGCGCTGGTCCCGGATCCCGCTGCTGCCGTTCTGGCGGCGGGTGCGCTCGCGCCCCAACCTGCTGCTGGAACTGCTGCTGATACGGGTCGGCTACTCGATCTACTCGCACATCCGCGCCGCGGCCCCCACCAGCCGTTCCCTCGCCGAGGGCAACGGCGGCCAGATCCTCGGGATCGAGCGGACGCTCGGCATCGACATCGAACGCGCCGTCAACCGTGCGGTGGTGGACACGCCCTGGCTGGAGGCCTTCTTCAACTTCTACTACACCTCCTTCCACTTCGTCGTCCCGCTCACCATCCTCGCCGTCCTGTACTGGCGCCGCCCCGCCGACTACCGCTGGGCGCGCGCCTCCCTCGGGCTGGCCACCGTCCTGGCGCTGGCGGGCTTCTGGCTGTACCCGCTCGCGCCGCCGCGCCTGATGCCGGGCCTCGGCTTCGTCGACACCGTGCACGGGGTCCAGGACCTGGCCAACCCCTCCTACGGGGCGATGACCGCGATCTCCAACCAGTACGCGGCGATGCCCTCGCTGCACTTCGGCTGGTCCCTGTGGTGCGGGACCGTGATCGTGGTCCTCGCGCCCAGGGGGTGGCAGAAGCTGCTCGGCGCCCTCCACCCGCTGATCACGGTCTGCGCGATCGTCGCCACCGCCAACCACTGGGTGCTGGACGCGGTCGGCGGTGCGGCCGTCGTCTCCGTCGGCTTCGGGCTGGTCCACGTGCTGTCCGGACCGCGCGGGCTGAAGGCGGCCGTCCCCGGCCAGCGCCGGACCACCGAGGACGCGGACGAGGCCGCTGACGCCCTGGATCCCGTACGCACCCCCGCGCGCTCGGGACGCCGGTAGCGCGGGCCCGGCCGTAACGCGGGCCCGGCCGTAACGCGGGCCGGCCGTAGCGCGGGCCCGCCCCCGAGCGTCCGCCCCGGCCGCCGGGGTTCCTACGCCCGTCCCCGGCGCAGCAGCGCGCGCAGCGGGCCGGGGCTCTCGTACCCGACCCGGCGGGCGACCGCGGCGAGCGGCAGCGCGGTGGTGCGCAGCAGGTGCTCGGCCTGCTCGACCCGCAGATCCTGGACCAGGCGGATCGGGGAACGGCCCAGGGTGCGGGCCATGGTGCGCTGGAGGGTGCGCTCGCTGACGCCGAGGTCGCGCGCCGCGTCGGCGATGGACAGGGGCTCCTCGATGCGGGCGCGCACCCACCGCTCGAAGGCGGCGACCAGCGGCTCGTGCCGGGCCATGGCGCCGGTGATCATGTACGCGGCCTGCGAGGCCCGGTCGTCGACCACCAGGTAGTGCCGCACCAGGTCCGCCAGGGCCGGGCTGCGCCCGGCGACGAGGGAGAGCGCGAGGTCGAGGTGGCTGAAGGCGGCGCCGGCCGTGGTGACCCCGTCCGAGGTGGTCACCATCCGGGTCTCCTCCAGCGTCACCCGCCGGTAGCGCTCGCGGAACACCGGGGCGAGCCACCAGCTCGTCGTGGCCCGGAGCCCGTCCAGGACTCCGGACTCGGCGAGCAGGAAGGTGCCGGTGCAGGAGGAGGCGAGCGGGGTGCGCCGCTCGCGGGCCTCGGCCAGGATCCGGCGGGCCGTGCGCTGCCCGGGTGCGGCGACGGCCTCCAGCAGCGCGGAGGGGCGGCGTTCCACCAGGGCGGGCAGGACGAGGAGCCCGGCGTCCTCCGCCTCGCGGGCGGGCTCGGTGTCGATGCGGTGGCCCAGCCCGCTGCGGACGTGCCGGCGCACGCCGACCGTGCGGATGTCGAAGGCGGGCGGGGCGGCTCCGGGGAGCTCGCGGCGCAGGGCGTTGGCGGTGTGCAGCACGTCCAGGACGGCCGAGATCCCGGAGTCGAAGACCCCGTCGAGGGCCAGTACGGCGACTTTCACCGGCCCAGGGTAGCTCCGGGACCCGGGCCGCCGGGGTGTCGGAATCGATCCGCAAGCTGCCGGATCCGACACTCCCGGGCGGGTGTCGCCCCGCCTAGGGTCGATGGCATGACCACGTATCGCACCACCGCCCCCGAGGGCCTGCGCAGCCGTACCCACACCTGGGAGCCGAGGCCCGCGGCCACGCCGGAGATCCTGGGCATGAGCGGCCTGGAGATCCTCCGGGCGGCGCTGAAGGGCACCCTGCCGGCCGCCTCGATGATGAGCACCCTGGGCTTCCGGCTCACCGAGGTCGAGGAGGGCTCCGTCGTCTTCGAGGGGGACCCCGGCGACCACCTGCTGAACCCGATGGGCACGGTCCACGGCGGTTTCCTGGCGACCCTGCTGGACTCGGCGCTCGGTTCGGCCGTGATGACCCGGCTGCCGGCGGGCACCGCCTACACCACCGTCCAGCTGGGGGTCCACATGATCCGCCCGGTCCTGGCGGACACCCCCGCCCTGCGCTGCGAGGGCACGGCCCTGCACGTCGGCCGTACCACCGCGACCGCCGAGGCCCGGGTCGTCGGCACGCACGACGGCAAGCTCTACGCCCACGGGACGACGACCTGCGCGGTCCTGCGACCCGCCTGACGGAGGGGCACGCGACCTGGAGGGGGCGGGCATTGGCCGAAGGAACGCCGGGGCATGGTGTCCCCGGCGCCCCTTCGGTGGATCGTCGCGTCCTGTCAGGATCGGCCAGGTCGCGGGATTCCGCCACTCGGGCGAACACCGCACCGGCGGACGGCGTAGCGGTGTACCAGCGGACGGCGCGGCGGCACACCGGCGGACGGCAGGGGCCGGGGCGTGGGTGTGGCGGCCCCTGCCGCACCGGTTCACGGGCGGGCTCGCGCCGGCCCGCGGTTCGTGGGTCCGTCAGCCGGCGCTGACCCGGAGCTCCTTGATGCCGTTGAGCCAGGCCGCGCGGAGCCGCCGCGGTCCGTCCGAGGCGGCGCGCAGGTCGGGCAGGGCGTCGGCCAGGGCGTTGAAGATCAGGTCGATCTCCAGGATCGCCAGGGACTTGCCGAGGCAGAAGTGCGGGCCCCCGCCGCCGAAGCCGAGGTGGGGGTTCGGGTCGCGGGTGATGTCGAAGGCGTCCGGGTCCTCGAAGACCTCGGGGTCGTGGTTGGCGGAGGAGTAGAAGAGCCCCACCCGGTCGCCGGCCTTGATCTTCTGGCCGCCGAGTTCGGTGTCCCGGGTGGCGGTCCGCTGGAAGGACACCACGGGCGTGGCCCAGCGCACGATCTCCTCGGCGGCGGTCGACGGCCGGGTCGCCTTGTACAGCTCCCACTGCTCGGGGTGGGTGAGGAAGGCGTGCATGCCGTGGCTGATGGCGTTGCGGGTGGTCTCGTTGCCCGCGACCGCCAGCAGCAGCACGAAGAGGCCGAACTCGTCGGAGCGCAGGTTGCCCTCGCCCTCCGCCGCCACCAGCTGCGTGACGATGTCCTTGGCCGGGCACTCCTTGCGCTCGGCGGCGAGGTTCATCGCGTAGCCGATGAGTTCCACGGCCGCGTTGGAGCCGGCCTCCTCGGTGATCGCGTACTCGGGGTCGTCGTACGCGATCATTTTGTTCGACCAGTCGAAGATGCGGGAGCGGTCCTCCTGCGGTACGCCGATGAGTTCGGCGATCGCCTGGAGCGGGAGTTCGCACGCCACCTGCGTGACGAAGTCGAACGAGCCGTCCGCGGAGGCCTCCCGGGCCTCCTCCACGATCTTCCGGGCCCGGTCGCGCAGCGCCTGCTCCAGGCCGCGGATCGCGCGCGGGGTGAAGCCGCGCTGCACGATCTGGCGTACGCGGGTGTGCTCCGGCGGATCCATGTTCAGCATGATCAGGCGCTGGGCATCTATCTGTTCGCGCTGGATGTGCTCGTTGAAGCGGATGATCGCCGTGTTGGTGGTGGAGGAGAACAGCTCCGGGTGCGTGGAGACGTACTTGACGTCCGCGTGCCGGGTGACGGCCCAGTAGCCCTCGTCGTCGAATCCGGTGACGCCCCGCCGCTGCGGGCACCACCACACGGGCGCGGTCTGCCGCAGCTGAGCGAACTCCGGGAAGGGGACGCGGTCCTGGAGGATGTCGGGGTCGGTGGCGTCGAAGCCTTCGGGCAGCGCGGGACAGGGCATCGGGCGACTCCAAGGTCTGACAAGGGTCTGACGGCCCATCAGATGTTGGCTTGAAGGTAGTAACGAGTTCTAGAAGTCACAAGGGCTCCCGCGTCAACTGTTGCGTGTGGAATCCGTGGAAGCCGCGTGCAAGACCCTTGCGTGCCGGGCGCCGAGGTCATAAGACTGCGGGGGAGAAGTAGAACGCGTACTAGTTCGCGCGGGGCAGTCGCCGGACGGCCCGCCACGCCGGCGCTGTGCAGAGTGTGCAGGAGAGGACGAGCTCATGGCCGCGGAACCCGTCATCGTCGAAGCCGTACGCACCCCCATCGGGAAACGCGGGGGAGCCCTGGCCAACCTCCATCCCGCCTACCTCCTCGGCGAGACCTACCGCGAACTCCTGGCCCGAACCGGAATCCAGCCCGACTGCGTCGAGCAGATCGTCGGCGGCACCGTCACCCACGCCGGCGAACAGTCCATGAACCCCGCCCGCAACGCCTGGCTCGCCATGGGACTCCCGTACGAGACCGCCGCGACCACCGTCGACTGCCAGTGCGGCAGCTCCCAGCAGGCCAACCACATGGTCGCCAACATGGTCTCCGGCGGCGTCATCGACATCGGCATCGCCTGCGGGGTCGAGGCCATGAGCCGCGTCCCGCTCGGATCCGGCTCCAAGCACGGCCCTGGCAAGCCCTTCCCGGACGAGTGGAACGTCGACCTCCCCAACCAGTTCGAGGCCGCCGAGCGGATCGCCCGGCACCGGGGCCTGACCCGCGAGGACGTCGACCGGCTCGGCGTGCTCTCGCAGGAGCGGGCCGCCACCGCCTGGGCCGAGGAGCGCTTCAAGCGCGAGACCTTCGCCGTCCAGGTGCCGACGACGGAGGAGGAGCAGGCCGCGGGGCAGGGCATGTGGCGGCTGGTCGACCGGGACGAGGGGCTGCGCGACACCAGCATGGAGGGCCTGGCCCGGCTGAAGCCGGTCATGCCGACGGCCGTGCACACCGCCGGGAACTCCTCCCAGATATCCGACGGCGCCGCCGCCGTGATGTGGGCCTCGCGCAAGATGGCCCGCGCGCTCAAGCTCAGGCCGCGCGCCCGGATCGTCGCCCAGGCGCTGGTGGGCTCCGACCCGCACTTCCACCTGGACGGCCCGATCGACGCCACCCGGGCCGTGCTGGGCAAGGCCGGGATGTCCCTCAAGGACATCGACCTCGTCGAGATCAACGAGGCCTTCGCCTCCGTCGTCCTCAGCTGGGCGCAGGTCTTCGGCCAGGACCTGGAGAAGGTCAACGTGAACGGCGGCGGCATCGCCCTCGGCCACCCCGTCGGCGCCACCGGCGCCCGGCTGATCACCACCGCGCTGCACGAGCTGGAGCGGCGCGACAAGGAATTCGCGCTGATCACCATGTGCGCGGGCGGCGCGCTGGCGACCGGCACGATCATCCAGCGCCTGTGAGCACCGCTCCGGGCGCCCGCTGAACCCCCTGGGATGGGATGGGCGGAAGGCCCCGGTGGCCGGCCTGGGGAGGCCGGCCACCGGGGCCTTCACACGTCTGCTGCTGTGGTGCCCGCCGGTCTAGTACCAGTGGTTGGCCTGCCAGAAGTTCCAGGCCTCGACGGGGCTGCCGTAGCGCTCGTTCATGTAGTCCAGGCCCCACTTGATCTGGGTGGCCGGGTTGGTCTTCCAGTCCGAGCCCGCGGAGGACATCTTCGACGCGGGCAGCGCCTGGACCAGGCCGTAGGCGCCGGAGGAGGAGTTCGTGGCGGTGTAGTCCCAGCCGCTCTCGTGCGTGACGATCTTGTCGAAGGCGGCGAACTGGGCCGGGTCCTTGATCATCTGCTGGGCGATCGCCTTGGCGCCCGTCGGAGCCGCCTGCGCCGGAACGGCGGCGAGCACGGAACCCGCGACACCCAGGGCGAGCACGGAACCGGCCAGAGCCTTCTTCGAAGCGGCGATGCGGCGGATGACAGCGTTGGACACGGAGGAACCTTCCGACGGGAACAAGGACGGCCGCCGCATGCCGAAGACATGCGTGAACCACTCACACAGGTGGGAGGGGCTCTGCCGGCGGGGGGCTCGCGCCCCGGCCGCCTCGGCGACATCACCCAGTTAGCCAGGCCCCCGACGCCCTGGCAAAGCCCCCGCCTACTAGCCGCCCTCGCACACCGGGACCCGCGCCCCGGCCCCAAACGCGGGCGGGAGCGGGCCGGGCGGGCTACTAACCCGGGCCGGATGTGACCTGGGTCCTGTGGGCCGCCTCACCGGCAGACCGCCCGGATGTCACCCCACGTAACCGGTCAGACCCTGTGTGGTGGGTGTCCCGCGTCACTTCCAGCCCCCGAATCGAAGGAAACGGGCGCGTCGAACGCGGCTTTCCGAGTCGCCCTGCGCAGCGCCCTCAGCAGCGTGCCGCCGAGGGTGAGCGTGAGGACGACCGTCAGCGCGGCCCGCCCCAGGTCCCAGCCCACCGAGGTCGCCAGGCAGTACGCGGCGAAGCGCGCCAGGTTCTGCGGCACCGGGTCACCGGGGTGGAAGGAGATCCCCTGCCCCATGCCCTGCAGGAGCACCCAGCCCTGCAGGTTCATGACCGTGCCGTACGCGAAGGAGCCCAGGAACCCGTACGCGGCGAGCATCGCCAGCTCGGCCCGCCCCCGGATCCGCTCCGGCCCCGGCAGCAGCCCGGCACCCAGCGAGAACCAGCCCAGGGCCAGCATCTGGAACGGCATCCACGGCCCGACCCCGCCCGTGAGCAGCGCGGACGCGAACATCGTGACGGAGCCGAGGACGAAGCCGAAGCCGGGGCCGAGGACACGGCCGCTGAGCACCATCAGGAAGAACATGGGCTCCAGGCCGGCCGTGCCCGCGCCCAGCGGCCGCAGCGCCGCCCCCACCGCGGCGAGCACCCCGAGCATGGCGACGGCCTTGGAGTCCATGCCGTTGTCGGCGATGGTCGCGATGACCACGGCGACGAGGAGGGGGAGCAGCGCGGCGAACAGCCACGGGGCGTCCTGGGAGTGGGCCAGGCCGGACTGGCGGTCGGCGAGCAGGGGCCAGCCGAAGGCGGCGATGCCGATGAGGGTGACCAGGACCAGGGCCGCGGCGGCGCGTGGGCCGACGCGGACGGGGCGGGGCGGCGCGGGGGGCTTCGTCACGGGGGGCTTCGTCACGGGGCGGTCTCCAGGGCGGCGGCGACCTGGGACACCGTGAGCCAGTGGCCCGGCGCCAGGACCTTCGCCACCTGGGGCGCGAAGGCGGGCGAGGAGACGACGACCTCGGCCGTCGGACCGTCCGCGACGATCTCCCCGCCCGCCAGGACGACCACCCGGTGGGCCAGCTCGGCGGCCAGCTCCACGTCGTGCGTCGCCAGGACGATGGCGTGGCCCTCGGCGGCGAGTCCGCGCAGGGTCGCCACCAGGCGGGCCTTGGCCGCGTAGTCCAGACCGCGGGTCGGCTCGTCGAGGAGGAGCAGGGCCGGGCGGGCCGTCAGCACCAGGGCCAGGGCCAGGGTCAGGCGCTGCCCCTCGGACAGGTCCCGGGGGTGGGTGTCGTCCGGCACCCCGGGCAGCAGGTCGCCGACCAGGGCCCGGCAGGTCCCGGGGGCCGCCCCGGCGTCGGCGTCGGCCGCGGCGCACTCGGCGGCGACGGTGTCGGCGTAGAGGAGGTCGCGCGGCTCCTGCGGCACCAGGCCGACCCGGCGGACCATCTCCGGGGGCGGGGTGCGGTGCGGGGTGCGGCCGCCGACGGTCACCTGGCCGGTGGAGGGGGCCAGGGTGCCGGTGAGTGCGGCGAGGAGGGTGGACTTGCCGGCGCCGTTGCGGCCCATGAGGGCGACGGTCTCGCCGGGGGCCACCTGGAGGGTGACGTCGTGCAGGACCTCGGTGCGGGCGCGGCGCACGCCGAGGTTCCTCGCGGAGGCGGCGGTACGGCAGGCCTCCGCCGGGGTGGCGGGGCCGGCGTCCGCGCCCGGCTCCGGACGGCGTCCGGCCAGTCGGCGGAGCCGGGCGAGGAGGCCGCTGCCGGTGGCGTTGCCCGCCGGTGCCGGTGCCGGTGCCGGTGCCGCGGGGGCCGCTGCGCGGGGCTGGTCCCCTACCCGCCCTTCGCCCGTTCCCCGGGGCTGCGCCCCGGACCCCCTGGGGGCTCCGCCCCCAGACCCCCGCGCCTCAAACGCCGGCGGGGCTGGAATTCGCTGCGCGAATCCAGCCCGCACAGCGTTTGGGCGCACCGGGGCGGAGCCCCGTTCTTCCAGCCCCGCCGGCGATTGAGGCGCGGGGTCAGGGGCAGCGCCCCTGGACCCGTCCCGCGCAGCGGCAGTTCCGCAGAGCGGGTCCGGGCCGGTCGCCACCGGCAGGGCCGGCAGGGCCGGGACGAGGGACAGGCGGGACCTGAGCGGAGCGGCCTGGCGGCGGGCGTCGCGGATCGAGAGGGGCAGCGGGGTCCAGCCCGCGAGACGGCCCAGGGAGACCACCGGGGGGTGGACCGGGGAGACGGCCATGATCTCGGCCGGGGTCCCCAGGCGCGGGGGCTCGCCCGGGGACGGGAGGAGCAGGACGCGGTCGGCGTACTGGACCACCCGCTCCAGACGGTGCTCCGCCATCAGCACCGTCGTGCCCAGGTCGTGCACCAGCCGCTGGAGCACCGCCAGTACCTCCTCCGCCGCCGCCGGGTCCAGCGCGGAGGTCGGCTCGTCCAGGACGAGCACCTTCGGGTGCGTCGTCAGGACCGAACCGATCGCCACCCGCTGCTGCTGGCCCCCCGAGAGCGTCGCGATCGGGCGGTCGCGGAGTTCGTTCAGGCCGAGCAGGTCGAGGGTCTCCTCCACCCGGCGCCGCATCACCGCGGGCGGCAGGCCCAGGGACTCCATCCCGTACGCCAGCTCGTCCTCCACCACGTCCGTCACGAAGTGGGACACGGGATCCTGCCCGACCGTGCCCACCACGTCCGCCAGCTCGCGCGGCATGTGCGTACGCGTGTCCCGGCCCGCGACCGTCACCCGCCCGCGCAGCGTCCCGCCCGTGAAGTGCGGGACCAGCCCCGACACCGCCCCCAGCAGGGTCGACTTGCCGACCCCCGACGGGCCGACGAGGAGCGTCAGCTCCCCTTCCGGGAGGGTGAAGTCCGCGTCGCGGAGGGACGGCCGCGCGGCACCGTCGTAGGTCACCGACACCTGCTCGAAGCGGATCAACGGGAGGACTCCTCGGAAGGTACGGGGGCCACGAAGGCCGGGAGCAGGCCGATCAGGACCGCCGCCGCGGGCCACAGCGGCAGTGCGGGCGCGACCAGCGGGACCACGCCCGGCCGCAGCCCCTCCGGATCCACCGAGGCCGCGTGGACCAGCAGCGCCGCGACCGCCGCGCCCGAACCGGCGACCAGCCAGGCCCGCACCCCCCACCGGTCCGGCCGGTACCGGGTGCGGAGGCTGCGCCGGCCGCCGAGGCGCAGCCCCGCGAGGGCCAGCACGAGGCCGATGCCGAGCACGGGCAGCCCGTACGCGGCACCCTCCGCCGCGAGCAGCCCGTACGTGCCGGCGCACATGCCGAGCAGCCCGCCCAGGGTGAGGGCGTTCGTGGTGCGCCGCACGGCCGGCGGGACCTGCGCGGTACGCCCGTAGCCGCGCGCGTCCATCGACGCGGCGACCGCGACGGAACGTTCCAGGGCGCCCTCCAGCACCGGCAGCCCGATCTGGAGGACGGCCTTCACCCCGCCCGTGGGGCGCCCGCGGAGCCGGCGGGCGGTCCGCAGCCGGGCCACGTCCGCGACCATGTTCGGCGCGAACGTCATGGCCACGACGACGGCCACGCCCGCCTCGTAGAGCGCGGTGGGGAGCGACTTCAGCAGCCGCGCCGGATTGGCCAGCGCGTTCGCCGCGCCCACGCAGATCAGCAGGGTCGCCAGCTTCGCGCCGTCGTAGAGGGCGAAGACCAGCTGCTCGGCGGTGACCCGGCCGCCGAACCGGATGCCCTGCGCCCAGGAGGGCAGCGGGACCTCCGGGAGGGTGAACAGGGTGTGTGTGCCGGGGATGGGCGAGCCCAGCAGCATCGAGAAGACCAGCCGCAGCCCGATGACGAACAGGCCGAGCCTGACGAACGCCCCGTAGGAACGCGCCCACGGCGCCTGCGTCCGGCGCGCCGCCACCACGTACCCGGCGACGCCGACGATCAGCCCGAGCAGCAGCGGGTTGGTGGTCCGGGACGCGGCGGTGGCAAGCCCCAGGGCCCACAGCCACCAGGCCCCCGCGTGCAGGGCGTTCCCGCGCCGTGCCTCGGGGGCCCGCCAACGCCTCCGTCGGTCGTACGCCGGCGCGTGCGGGGTACCCGGCCGCCCGGCGGCACCGCGCCCGGCCGGGGATATGGGGGCACGTGCCGCGCCGTGCGTGCCCGCGCCGAGGGTGGGGCGCGGCGTCATCGCCTGCGGCGGCGGGACTGCCAGACGGCGGCGGCGCCCAGGGCGAGGACCGCCGCGACGCCCAGGAACAGGCCGGCCGAGGGGCCGCTGCCGGGGGAGTCCGAGCCGGCGTCCGCGGCTGCCGAAGCCGAAGCGGAAGCCGCGGCCGCGGCCGAGGCCGCTGCCGAAGCGGAAGGCTTCGGCTGTGCCGCGTCCTCGATCGGCTCGCCGCAGCCCGTCTTCGGATAGCCGGAGATCCCGCACAGCAGCGCCGCGCCGTTGTAGCGCAGCGGCTTCGCCACCTCCGCCAGCGCCTCGGCCGCCGTGGCCGCGGGCGCCAGCTGCGCACAGGCCGTACGCGGGCTGCCCTGCGGCGGGGCCTCGCCGGCGGGAGCGTCCTCGGGCACGCCGAAGTCGACGACGAGCGCCACCCGCTTCTTCCCCTCCGCCGGAGCGGTGCCGCCGCAGACCGCCTCGAAGTCGGCGGCGGCGCGCGGCCGGGCCGCCTCGGCGGCGGCGTCCTTGCTCACGGAGAAGCGGAACCCGAGCACGGCGCCGTCCGCGGGGCGGGCCGTCGAAGGGCCCTGGGTGGCGTACGCCCAGCTGCCGCCCGCACCGTCCCAGAACGACCAGTAGCGGTAGCCGGCCGCCAGGGCGGGGGACGCCGCGAACAGGGCCAGTACGAGGCCCAGCACGGCCAGGACGCCGGTCAGCGCGCCGGCCGTGCGGCGGGCCCGGGTGCGGGTGCGGCGGCGGATCACTGCTGCTTCTTCCTGCGGCCGCTCAGCAGGATGCCGATGCCCATGCCGGCCGCGGCGCCCGCGCCGACGATCCACCAGATGTTCTGGTTCCCGGAGCCCGGCTTCTCCTCGCCCTCCACCTTCTGCGGTTCGGCGTCGGGCGCGACCGGGGCCGGGCCCGTGGCGTTCAGCGCCGCCACCAGGTCGACGCCGCCGAAGGCCTTCGGGTCGGTGCCCGTCGCGTGGGCGGTCAGGACCAGGGTGGCCAGTGCGGCCGGGTTGCGGTTGGCCCACGCGGTGGAGTTCTTCTGCAGCCACTCCAGGGCGCCCGCCGCCGCCTGCCGGTGCCCGGCCGCGGCCAGGGCGATCACGGCGTCGGCGGTGTTGCCCGTGTCGGCCGTGGGCTGGTCGGAGCCCGGGGTGACGGCCGTCAGGTGGCCGTCCTTCTTCAACGCCTCGGCCAGGTAGCCGGCCGCGCCCTGGGCCGCTCCCGCCGGGTCGGCCGGGCCGGCCGGGCAGGCCAGGGCGGCGGCCGGGGTGTCCGTGGCGGCCGGCTCGACGACGATGCCCTTGCCCAGGGCGGCCAGCGCGGCGGCGGCCGTGGCGTCGGCGTTCGCGGCGAGCTTGCCGTCGGCCGGCTGGTACCCGAAGGCGCCCCGGTCGGCGGCCGGCTCGGCGGAGCAGCCGAGCTGGAAGGAGAGCAGGCCGTCGTACGCGGACTTGCCCGCCTTCGACTTCACCTCGGCGGGCTTCTCGCCGGCCGTGGCGAGCGCGCTGATCACGAGGGAGGTGGAGCTGCCCTCGCTGGGCGAGCCGGGCACGTACGCCCAGCCGCCGTCGTCGTTCTGTACGGACTTCAGCCAGTCCGTCGCCTTCTTGACCTGCGCGTCCTTGCCGCCGAGGGCCTTCATGGCCTGCACGGCGACCGCCGTCGCGTTGGTGTCGTACATCGTCTTGTCGTCGCAGGCCGCGCCGGCGTCCGCGCGGAACGAGGCGAAGCCGCCGCCCGCGCACTGCTGGCCGGTGAGCCAGTCCACGGCCTGCGCGGCGGGCTTCAGGCCCACCGTGCGCTGCGCGAGCAGCGCGAGGGACTGGCGCCACACCCCGTCGTACGTCGGGTCGGCCTTGCCGAACAGGCCCGACGGGACGACCGGCGGCGCGGAGGGCGACGGCGTGTCGGCGAGGGCGGCGGGGGCGGCGCCCACGCAGAGCACGGCGGAGGCGGCGAGCGCGGCTGCGCTGCGGCGGACGTTCATGGCGGGGCGGGTGCCTCTCGTACGGGGGGCGGGAGACAGGCACGCGCAGGCACCGGGCTCCGGCTCCGTTTACCTCGACGGTGCCGGCCGCCGGAGGCCCCGGCGGCACGAGCCGCGCACCTCCGGCACGGGGCATTCCGGCTGCCGTCCCGCGTTGTGCGGGCCGGGTCACGGCTGCGGGTCAGCGCCGGATTCGCACCGGCTTCCCCCCATACGGATGTGTGGACGACGGGCTCACTCTACCGGCCCGTAGCTCCCGGGCCCCGGGGCCCGGGGGCCCGTACGGTCGGCCCTGGCCGATACCCGCCGCCGGGCTACAGCGCCCGGTAGGCCACCGGCTCCGTCCCGGAGACGGCCTCCGCCCGGCCCTGCTTCACCAGCCGCCGCAGATGCGCCTCCGCCTCGGAGACGGCGATGTTCCGGGAGCCGTACGGGATCTGCTCCCAGGGCCGGTTCCACTCCATCCGCTCCGCGAGTTCCCAGGGGGTCAGGGGCTCGGCCAGCAGCCGCCACAGCCCGGTCAGCCGCTCCTCGTGGTGCTCCAGCAGCTCCCGGACGCGGGCGGGCGCGTCGGTGAAGGCGTACTGGTGGGCCGGGAGCACCTCGGCGGGCGCCAGGCGGCCGACGCGTTCGAGGGAGTCGAGGTAGTCGCCGAGCGGGTCGGTGACGCGGGTGTCCTCCGGGGCCTCGTACAGGCCGATGTGCGGGGAGATCCCGGGCAGGAGGTGGTCACCGGAGAAGAGCCGGCCGTTGCCGGGGAGGCCGGCGGGGTGCCGCTCCTCCAGGTGCAGGCAGACGTGGCCGGGGGTGTGCCCGGGGGTCCAGATCGCGCGGAGCCGGCGCCCGGCGAGGGGCAGCAGCTCCCCGGGGACGATCTCCCGGTCGGGCACGGCGGCACTGAGCCCGGGCAGGGTGCGCACGCGGCCGCTCGCCCGGGCCGTGCGGAGCGGGGCGACGTGCTCCTCGGGCGCCCCGGCGGCGGCCAGCTTCCCGCTCATGTAGTCGAACCAGACGCCTGGCTCGGAGGAGCGGGTCCGCAGCACGACCTCGGTGTCGGCGGCGTGCATCGCGATCCACGCGCCCGACGCCTCCCGGACCCGCCCGGACAGGCCGTGGTGGTCGGGGTGGTGGTGGGTGATGACCACCCCGTGCACGTCGGCGACGGCGATCCCGAGAGCGCCGAGCCCGGCGGTCAGGGTGTCCCAGGAGGCGGGGTCGTCCCAGCCGGTGTCGATCAGGACGGGCCCGGCGTCGGTGTCGAGGACGTGGACGAGGGTGTGGCCGAGGGGGTTGTCGGGGATCGGGACCTGGATGGCGTGGACACCGCCGCCGTGGTCGGTGACCTGTGGCATGACCTCTGGCATGGGTGCTCCCTGGGTGGTCCGCTGGTTCGCTGATTCGCTTGTTCGCTGGTTGGTCCGCTGGGTGGTGGTTCGCCGGCTCGACCCCGCTCTGACGAGAACGCGTTTCAGTAGTAGCCCAAGTCGACCGTTTCCCAAAAGCCCTGACCGCTCATCGGATCATCCGGAGCCCTGTGCCGACCGTGGACTCCTGGAACTAGAACTGGTATCAGTTCTGCGACATCGGTGAGATCGTGCGCAGCCCCTGGAGGCATCGGACATGACCGAGCTCGTGGAACACGGCCAACTGTTCATCGGCGGGGAATGGACCGATCCGCTGGGCACCGGCACCATCCGGATCGTCTCCCCCCACACCGAGCAGGTCATCGGCAGCGTCCCCCACGCCTCCGAGGCGGACGTGGACCGGGCCGTCGCCGTCGCCCGCAGGGCCTTCGACGAGGGGCCCTGGCCCCGCCTGTCCCTGGAGGAGCGGATCGCCGTCGTCTCCCGCATCAAGGACGCCATCGCCGTCCGGCACGAGGAGATCGCCCGCTCCATCAGCTCCCAGAACGGCTCCCCGTACTCCTGGAGCGTCCTCGCCCAGGCGCTCGGCGCGATGATGGTCTACGACTCCGCCATCAAGGTCGCCGCCGCCTACCCGTACGAGGAGCGCCGCCAGGGCGCGCTCGGCCCGATCCTCGTACGCCGCGAACCGGTCGGGGTCGTCGCCGCCGTCATCCCGTGGAACGTCCCCCAGTTCGTGGCCGCCGCGAAGCTCGCACCCGCGCTGCTCACCGGCTCCTCGGTGGTCCTCAAGCCCTCGCCCGAGGCCCCGCTGGACTCCTTCATCCTGGCGGACATCGCAAGGGAGGCCGGGCTGCCCGAGGGGGTGCTGTCCATCCTGCCCGCCGACCGGGAGGTCAGCGAGTACCTGGTGGGGCACCCCGGCGTCGACAAGGTCGCCTTCACCGGCTCCGTCGCCGCCGGCAAGCGGGTCATGGAGGTCGCCGCCCGCAACCTGACCCGGGTCACCCTCGAACTCGGCGGCAAGTCCGCCGCCGTGATCCTCCCGGACGCGGACCTGGCGGCCACCGTGGCGGGCATCGTCCCCGCCGCCTGGATGAACAACGGCCAGGCGTGCGTGGCGCAGACCCGGATCCTCGCCCCGCGCAGCCGCTACGAGGAGGTCGCCGAGGCCCTCGCGGCAGCCGCCGGCGCCCTCGTGGTCGGCGACCCGTTGGACCCGGCGACGCAGCTCGGGCCGCTGGTCGCCGAGCGGCAGCAGCGGCGCTCGCTGGACTACATCCGGATCGGCCAGGAGGAGGGTGCGAAGGTCCTGGCGGGCGGCGGTCGCCCGGCGGGCCTGGAGCGGGGCTGGTACGTGGAACCCACCCTCTTCGGCGACGTCGACAACTCGATGCGGATCGCCCGCGAGGAGATCTTCGGCCCGGTCGTGTGCCTGATCCCGTACGGGGACGAGGCGGAGGCCGTACGGGTGGCCAACGACTCGGAGTTCGGCCTGAGCGGCAGCGTCTGGACGGCCGACGTGGAGCACGGCATCGACTTCGCCCGGCGCGTGCGCACCGGCACCTTCAACGTGAACACCTTCAGCCTGGACATGCTGGGGCCGTTCGGCGGCTACAAGAACAGCGGCGTGGGGCGGGAGTTCGGCCCGGAGGGACTGGGCGAGTACCTGGAGCACAAGATGATCCACCTCCCGGCGGGTGCGTGATGGGGGACCGAGGGGACCGCTGGCAGGTCGAGGTCGACCGGGGGGTCTGCATCGGGTCGGGCATGTGCGTGACCCACGCCCCCGACGCCTTCACCCTCGACTCGGCCCGCCAGTCCCACCCCCGGTCGGCGGAGACGACCGCCAACGAACCCACCCTGACGGCCGCCGAGGGCTGCCCGGTGGAGGCCATCCTCATCACCCTGTCGGGCACGGGGGAGGCGGTGTTCCCGCCGGAGGAGTGAGGGGGGCGGGGCGGGGGGTGGGGGCGGTGTCCCCTGGGGCGGTCTCATCGATGGTTGGGGGCTTCCCGTCAGTCCCATCGTCCTTCCGGTTCGGGCCGCCCTGTCAAGGGCGCTCCTTCGTCGCGTCACTTCGTGATCGCCTTCGGCGACCCTTGACAGACCGTCCCGAACCGGAAAGCCGAAAGACTGCCGGGAAACCCCCAAAGAAACGGGACGGATGATCCTTGGAGGGGCGGGTTTCTCAGCGATGAGGCGAGGGGCCGGGCGCCGGCCCGCCCGACATACGGCTCCCCATGTCCGTGATTCTGGGCCAGGGACGCGGCAACCCGCACGAGAAGACGACCAGAGCAGCCCAGGAAGCCCCCAGGCGCGACAGATCGCTACGCGCTCCTCCCGTCTCAGCGTCCGACGACCGCCCTGGGCTGATACCCGCACCGGAGGACGAACAGGCCAGCCAGGGAGCGGGTGAGCGCGTCAGATCGCTACGCGCTCCTCGGATCTCAGCGTCCGGCGGCCGTCTTGGGCTGGTCGTCGTCGGGCAGGAGACCATTCGGTGAGACTGCGGATGCGAGACTGCGGGCCTGTCCATCAAGGGAGTTGTGATGCAGGTAGCAGTGGTCACCTTCGACGGGTTCAACGAGCTCGACAGCTTCATTGCCTCGGCTTTGATCAGCAAGGCCGGGCTCAAGGCCTGCATCACGACGCCCACCCCCGTGGTGACCTCGATGAACGGTGTCGAGGTGACCGGCCAGCGGTCGATGGACTTCGTGACCGAGGCGGATGTCGTACTCATCGGCAGCGGTGTGAAGACGCGCGACGTGGTCGCCGACGACCGGTTGCTCTCCATGCTGCCGCTCGACCCCTCTCGGCAGCTGATCGGTTCGCAGTGTTCCGGTGCGCTGGTCCTCGCGAAGCTCGGGCTGCTGGGTGACATGCCGGCCTGCACGGACATGACGAGCCGCCCGTTCGTCGAGGCCGAGGGCGTGACCGTGCTGGACGCCCCCTTCCACGCCGAGGGGAACATCGCCACCGCAGGCGGCTGCCTCGCGTCCCAGTACCTGGCCACGTGGGTCATCACCCGCACCCTCGGTGAGGAGGTCGCGCGCGCCGTCATCGACTACGCCGGCCCGGTCGGTGAGAAGCTCGAAACCGTCGAGCGTTCCCTCCGTGCCGTCCGCGCCGGTGAGGCCGCGATGACCTCCTGAGTACGGATATCAGCCCAAGGCGGTCGTCGGACGCCATGCCGGCAGGAGCGCGTAGCGATCTCTCTCGCGCCCATCCACTGCTTGGGCTGCCCTGGTCGTCCTCTGGTGCGGGTATCGCCCATAGGCGGTCGTCGGACGCTGAGACGTGAGGAGCGCGTAGCGATCTGACGCGTCTGGGGGCTTGCCAGGTCGCCCGCAGCAACCTTTGGTGCGGGTTGTCGCGCCCCTGGTCCCGGATCGCGGATGTGGGGGCCCGGATGCCCGGCGGGCCGGCGCCCGGCCCCTCGCCTGGTCCCTGAGGCGGCCGCCCCTCCAAGGATCGTCCGTCCCGATTCTTTGGGGGTTTCCCGGCAGTCTTTCGGCTTTCCGGTTCGGGTCGGTCGGTCAAGGGTGGCCGAAGGCCATCGCGTAGCGACGCGACGAAGGAGCGCCCTTGAGGGACCGGCCCGAACCGGAAGGACGATGGGACTGACGGGAAGCCCCCAACCCACTCGGAGACCGCCCCGGGGGATACCGCCCCACCCCCCCCGCCGAAATCAGGCCTTTCCGGGCCGCGTCCCCGCCCGCGTCCCGGCCCCCGTCAGGTCGATCAGGCGGCACACCGTTTCGATGTCGATTTTCACCTGGGCGATGGACGCCCTGCCCGAGAGCCAGGTGATCAGGGCCGAGTGCCAGGTGTGCTCGATGACCCGGACCGCCGAGAGCTGTTCCGCCGTCGGCGGGGCGTCGAGGCCCATGGCGTCCAGGATGATCGCCGTCGTCAGCCGCGAGACCGTGTCCACCTCGGGGGACACGCTGCGGTCCGCGAAGGTCAGGGCGCGGACCATGGCGTCCGCGAGGTGCGGCTCGCGCTGGAGGGCGCGGAAGGCGCGCATCAGGGTCTCCGCGACGCGGGCCGCCGGCTCCTCGCCCGCCGGGGGGCGCTTGCGCAGGGTCGTGTGCATGTGCTGGAGCTGGTCCTGCATGGTGGCGACCAGCAGGTGCACCTTGGACGGGAAGTAGCGGTACAGGGTGCCCAGCGCGACGTTCGACGACTCGGCGACCTCCCGCATCTGCACGGCGTCGAAGCCGCCCCGGCTGGCCAGCTGCGCGCTCGCGTGCAGGATCCGACGACGGCGCGCCTCCTGGCGCTCCGTCAGGGGAGGCGTCACGGTCTTCGCATCCGCTGTCATGTGTCCCGTTCCTGGCGTTCCGTTTCCTGGTGTTACGTGTCGTACGCGTCGTTGCGGCGGCTGATTCCGGGATGGTCCGGGGGTCAGCATGTCAGGCGTCCGAGTCGTGGCGCGAATCACCTGCTCCGCCTCTTACGGTGTGGTTTCCGGCCGGTAGATTCAATGGTCTTCAGAGGATCAACTCTGAAACTTGTTCTACATTATCCGAGCGGTTACGCTCCGGCGAAAGTGCAGGGAGAAGGGGGCCGAGAGTGTCCGCAGAGGCCATGGTGGCGAGCCCTTTCGCGGGTTCCGCCACCGACGGCGACCGCCCGTTGCGCATCGCGCTCCTCACCTATAAGGGGAACCCGTTCTGCGGTGGCCAGGGCGTCTACGTCCGCCACCTCTCGCGGGAGCTGGTGAAGCTCGGGCACTCCGTCGAGGTCATCGGCGCGCAGCCCTACCCGGTGCTGGACACCGGCGCCACGCTCACCGAGCTGCCGAGCCTGGACCTGTACCGCAGCCCCGACCCGTTCCGCACCCCGAAGCGCGACGAGTACCGGGACTGGATCGACGCCCTGGAAGTCGCGACGATGTGGACGGGCGGCTTCCCCGAGCCGTTGACGTTCTCGCTGCGCGCCCGGCGCCACCTGCGGGCCCGCGCGGGCGAGTTCGACGTCATCCACGACAACCAGACCCTCGGCTACGGCCTGTTGGGCGACCTCGGCGCGCCCCTGGTGACCACCATCCACCACCCCATCACCGTCGACCGGGGGCTCGACCTCGCCGCCGCGAAGGACCGCAAGAAGCGGGCCTCCGTGCGGCGCTGGTACGCGTTCACGCGCATGCAGGGCCGGGTGGCCCGCCGGCTGCCCTCCGTGCTGACCGTCTCCGGCTCCTCGCAGCAGGAGATCGCCGAGCACCTCGGGGTGCGCGACGACCGCATCCACGTCGTGCACATCGGCGCGGACACCGACCTCTGGTCGCCGGACCCGTCCGTCGCCGAGGTTCCCGGGCGGATCGTGACGACCTCCAGCGCCGACGTCCCGCTCAAGGGGCTCGTCCACCTCGTCGAGGCCCTCGCCAAGCTCCGTACCGAGCGCCCCGACGCCCACCTCGTCGTCGTCGGCAAGCGCGCCGAGAGCGGGCCGGTCGCCCGCGCGATCGAGTCGTACGGGCTCCAGGACGCGGTGCGGTTCGTCAAGGGCATCACCGACGCGGAGCTCGTGGACCTCGTGCGCAGCGCCCAGGTCTCCTGCGTGCCCTCCCTGTACGAGGGCTTCTCGCTCCCGGCGGCCGAGGCCATGGCCACCGGCACCCCGCTGGTCGCCACCACCGGCGGGGCCATCCCCGAGGTGTCCGGCCCCGACGGGGAGACCTGCCTGGCCGTGCCGCCCGGTGACGCGGGGGCGCTGGCCGGTGCGCTGGGCAGGCTGCTGGGCGACGCGGAGCTGCGTGCCCGTCTGGGGGCCGCCGGCCGGGAGCGGGTGCTGACCCGGTTCACCTGGGCCAAGGCGGCCGAGGGCACCGCCGCGCACTACAGAGCCGCCATCGCGCGGGCCGCCGCCGCCCGGACGCGGTGAGCGGCGCGCCCCAGGGCCCCGCGCGCAGCATCCGCGATATCCGTAGCCCCGTAGCACCCGTAGCACCCGCGTGACCCGTATGACCCGCACCACCCTTCACCCCCGTGACCGCGAAGGCAGGACCCCGTGCTGACCGTCGATTTCTCCCGGTTCCCGCTCGCCGCAGGCGACCGTGTGCTCGATCTGGGCTGCGGCGCAGGCCGGCACGCCTTCGAGTGCTACCGGCGCGGCGCCCAGGTCGTCGCCGTCGACCGCAACGGCGAGGAGATCCGCGAGGTCGCCAAGTGGTTCGCCGCCATGAAGGAGGCCGGTGAGGCGCCGGCCGGCGCCACCGCCACCGCCATGGAGGGCGACGCGCTGGCGCTGCCCTTCCCGGACGAGTCCTTCGACGTCGTCATCATCTCCGAGGTGATGGAGCACATCCCGGACGACAAGGGCGTCCTCGCCGAGATGGTGCGCGTGCTCAAGCCCGGCGGCCGGATAGCGGTCACCGTCCCGCGCTACGGCCCGGAGAAGATCTGCTGGGCGCTGTCCGACGCCTACCACGAGGTCGAGGGCGGCCACATCCGCATCTACAAGGCGGACGAGCTCCTCGCCAAGATGGAGGCCGCGGGCCTCAAGCCCTACGGCACCCACCACGCGCACGGCCTGCACTCCCCGTACTGGTGGCTCAAGTGCGCCTTCGGCGTCGACAACGACAAGGCGCTGCCGGTCAAGGCGTACCACAAGCTCCTGGTCTGGGACATCATGAAGAAGCCCCTCGCGACCCGGCTCGCCGAGCAGGCCCTCAACCCGGTGATCGGCAAGAGCTTCGTGGCGTACGCGACCAAGCCCCACCTGCCCGTCGGCGCGGCCGGCTCCGCCCAGTGAGCTCGCCGGAGCGCACCGTACCCGAGCACCTCGTCCTGGACGGCGTGCTGACCGCCGAGGAGGCGGCGCGGACCGTCGCGGGGATCCTGGCGGTGCAGCGCGCGGACGGGGCCATACCGTGGTTCCGGGGCCACCACCTCGACCCGTGGGACCACACCGAGGCCGCGATGGCCCTGGACACGGCGGGCGAGCACGAGGCGGCCGAGCGGGCCTACGCGTGGCTGGCCCGGCACCAGAACCAGGACGGCTCCTGGTACGCGGCGTACGCGGACCGGCCCGACGGGGTGGACACGGCCGTCCCGCAGGACGCGGGCCTGGAGACGAACTTCGTCGCCTACATAGCCGTCGGCGTCTGGCACCACTACCTGGCCACCGGCGACGACACCTTCCTGGACCGGATGTGGCCGGTGGTCGTCGCGGCCGTCGAGTTCGTCCTCGCGCTCCAGCAGCCGGGCGGCGAGATCGGCTGGAAGCGGGAGGCGGACGGCACGCCCGTCACGGACGCCCTGCTGACCGGCTCCTCCTCGATCCACCAGGCGCTGCGCTGCGCGCTGGCCATCGCGGACCACCGCGGCGACCCGCAGCCGGACTGGGAACTGGCGACGGGTGCGCTCGCGCACGCGATACGCCGGCACCCGGAGCGGTTCCTGGACAAGGACCGCTACTCGATGGACTGGTACTACCCGGTGCTGGGCGGGGCGCTGTCCGGGCCGGAGGCGAAGGCGCGCATCGACGGGCGCTGGGACGAGTTCGTCGTCCCGGACCTGGGGGTGCGCTGCGTGCTGCCGAACCCGTGGGTGACGGGCGGGGAGTCCTGCGAGCTGGCGCTGACCCTGTGGGTGATGGGGGAGTCGGACCGGGCGCTGGAGGTGCTGCGCTCGATCGGGCACCTGCGCGCCGAGAACGGCATGTACTGGACGGGTTACGTCTTCGAGGACCGGGCGGTGTGGCCGGTGGAGCAGACGGCCTGGACGGCGGGTTCGCTGCTGCTCGCGGTGGCGGCGCTGGGCGGGGACGAGGCCACCGGTGAGGTCTTCGGCGGGCTGGCCCTGCCGGCGGGCCTGGAGCCGGACTGCTGCCGTTGAGCTGCCGCTCCTGAACCGGGGGCGGGCCGGAGTCGCCGGGCCGCAGCCGCGGGGCCGGAGTCGCCAGGCCGGAGCCGCGGGGCGGGATCCGGGGCCGGGGTCCCGGTGCCGGCCGTGCCGCGGGCTGCGGGGACCCCCGAACGGGTCCCCCCGGTGGTGGGGCCCGGTGCACGGGGCGAGGCTGCGGGGGACACCTCAGTCCCCGGAGGCAACCGTGGCCGTACCCGCAACCGTCCGTATCCGTCGAGCCCTCACGGCGGTGGTGCTGTCCACCGCGCTGCTGGCCGGTGCCACCGCGTGCGGCAACGGTGGCGACCGGGGGCAGCGGGAGGAGATCTCCTCGGCGGCCGCCGCCGAGCTGGCGGTCCTGGCCGTGGCGGAGCCGGACGCGGCGGCGGCCGACGAGCTGGCCGCCGCGACGCCCTCGCCGACGACTTCGGCGGAGAAGCAGAAGTTCGCCAAGACGCGGTTCGTGGCCAACGCGGGGCTCGCGGCCGGGGCGACGTACCAGTGGATCGTGAAGCCGTACCGCGAGGGCAAGTTCAAGAAGGGCGCAAAGGGGCGCACGTTCGCGCTGATCAAGGCGGGTCTGGCGGGTGCCTTCGCGTACAACCGGCTGAAGGCCGCCGCGGAGAACGCCAAGGGCGACCCGCTGCTGTCGAAGGCGATGGGCCCGCTGACGGCGGGCATCGAGTCCCTCAAGGGGCTGGCCACCAAGCTCCGCAAGGGCGAGGCGGGCGACGCCGACATCGACGCCTTCAACAACGTCATCAACGGCGTCAAGGAAGCCGGGAAGAGCGCGGGCGCCACGGTCACCGACACGGTGCCGAGCACCTCGCAGCTGACCGGCTGATCCGCCCGCCTGTTTGAATGGCCGGTGTGATCGAGTTCCTGTTCCTCGCCCTCGTGGCCGCCGGCCTGGGCTGGCTGCTGCGCCGCAAGCACCGGCGGCGGGTGGCGGCCGGCAGCCCCGCCGGGATCCCGGGCATGGCCCGGACCCCGGCGGGCGGTGGCCGCTGGCGCTCCGGACGGCTGTACGCGGACGGGGGCGCCGCCCGCTGGCAGCCCGGCCGGGGCCCGGCCGTGTCCCTGGCGGGCGCCCGGGCCACCGCCGTACGGGCGCCCTCCGTGCGGGAGGGCCTCTCCATCAACCCGGGCTCGCGGATCGTGGCCTGCGACCTGGAGGGCGGCGGGACGATGGAGATCGCCGTGATGCCGCTGGACCTGCGCGAGCTTCTCGAAGCCGTGCCGGAGGCGACGGGCCGGCCGGAGCCGCCCCAGCGGCCCGAGCCGACCGGCTAGACCGGGTCGGGCATGGGGAACCAGTCGGTCCAGCTGCCGTCGTGGTGACGGGTCTTCACGAAGCGCCAGCCGTCGTTGCCCTCGACGGAGAGGCTGAACTGCCAGGGGTCGCCGCCGCTGAAGCGGTCGATGACGACGATGCTGCTCCTGGCGGTGCCGCCCATGGACGACCAGTGGGTCCAGTCGCCGTCGGAGTCGGTCCAGCGCGTCCACACGGCGTTGTCCGTGCCCACCAGGAACTGCTGCTTCCCGCCGTCGGGCAGCTTGTGCTTGGTCACCCCGTACTGGCAGACGTAGACGGCGCCGCCGCCGGCCTTGCAGTGGTCGGCCGCGTCGGCCGGAGCGGTGGCCAGGGCCAGGCCCGCGACGGTGGCGGCGGCGAGGACGCCCGCCTTGATCCGGTTGGTGATGATGGCTGTTCCCCTTTGTGGAGCTGTGTACCGGTGGTCGGGCACCATGCTCCGGGGCGGCGCAAACGCTTCGCTAACGTACGGCTGCTCAGCCGCCCAGCTCCGCCAGCACCCGCAGGGTGTGCGGGTCCGGGGCCGTGACCAGCAGGTCCGTGACGGGGCCCTTGCGCCACAGCTCCAGCCGCTCCGCGATCCGCTCGCGCGGCCCGACGAGGGAGATCTCGTCCGCGAACGCGTCCGGGACGGCGAGTACCGCCTCCTGCCTGCGCCCGGCCAGGAACAGTTCCTGGACGCGCCGGGCCTCGGCCTCGTAGCCCATGCGGCCCATCAGGTCGGCGTGGAAGTTGCGGGCCGCGTGGCCCATGCCGCCGATGTAGAAGCCGAGCATCGCCTTGACCGGGAGCAGCCCCTCGGCGACGTCGTCGCAGACCTGGGCGCGGGCCATCGGGGCGATCATGAACCCGTCGGGGAGGCCGGTCAGCGAGGCCTGGTAGACGTCGGTGCGGGTGGGTGACCAGTAGAGGGGGAGCCAGCCGTCCGCGATGCGGGTGGTCTGGGCGATGTTCTTGGGGCCCTCCGCGCCGAGCAGCAGCGGGAGGTCCGCGCGCAGCGGGTGGGTGATGGGCTTGAGGGGTTTGCCGGTGCCGGTGCCGTCCCCGCCGCGGTAGGGGTGGCTGTGGAAGCGGCCGTCGAGGGTGACGGGGGCCTCGCGGCGCAGCACCTGGCGTACGACGTCCACGTACTCGCGGGTCGCGGTGAGCGGGCTCGCGGGGAAGGGGCGCCCGTACCAGCCCTCCACCACCTGGGGTCCGGACAGGCCGAGGCCCAGCATCATCCGGCCGCCCGAGAGGTGGTCGAGGGTGAGGGCGTGCATGGCGGTGGCGGTCGGGGTGCGGGCGGCCATCTGGGCGATGGCGGTGCCGAGCCGGATGCGGGAGGTGTGCGCGGCGATCCAGGTGAGCGGGGTGAAGGCGTCGGAGCCCCAGGCCTCGGCGGTCCACACCGAGTGGTAGCCGAGGCGTTCGGCTTCGGTGGCGAGGTCGAGGTGGGCGGGGCTGGGCCCGCGGCCCCAGTAGCCGAGTGCGAGTCCGAGGCGCATGTACGGTCCTCTCCGCAAGCCGGATCTGACGGTGCGTCAGCTGACGTCAGGCGACTGTAGGGCACGCGCGCCCCGCCGGGAAGTGCGGCGGCCCCCCGCCCGGGTCGGGGCGGGGGGCCGTGGGCCGTGGTGCGGGGCCGGGTCAGCCGCGCTGGATGCCGGAGGTGTCGTTCAGGACGCCGCGGCGGCCGTCCTGGGTCTGGGCCACCAGCGTCGACGGGCCGCGCTGGTCGACGGCCAGGTACCAGGTGCCCGGCGCCAGTTCCGCGACCGGGACGGGGGAGCCGTCCTCGCCGTAGAGGGGCCGGGCCACCGGTACCGCGAACCAGAACGGGGTGAAGTCCGCCGCCGGGGCCGGCGCCGCCTCCTGCGGGCCGGGCGCCGAGGTGCCCCCGTACGGCGGGACCGGCTGCGGCGTGGACCCGTAGCCCTGCGGCTGCTGCTGCCCCGGGTAGCCGTAGCCGCTGCCGGGCTGGGCGCCGTACGGCTGCGGCGCGGCGGGCCGCGGCTCGGGCACGAGCGGCCCGGCCAGCGCGGGGATCTTCGTACCGGCGACGGCGACGCCCGCCAGGGCGAGGTTGGCGAGGAAGGCGATGATGCTGCCCGCGCCCAGGTCCCACTTGGACGGGCAGGTGATCAGCGACCACAGCGAGGCCCAGGCCGCCGCCACGGCCAGTACGGTGCCCCACGCCGTCAGGGTCAGGTTCCCGAGCTTGCGGCCCTCGGGCTGGAAGCGGGCCCCGATCAGCAGCCCGGCGGCGATGAAGCCGGTCAGGAAGACGGTCGGCAGCGCCAGCCCGAAGTAGTCCGTGTCCCACGCACTCGGGAGGTTCAGGAGGGTGGCGGAGTAGAAATCGAGGAACGAGGCGATGAACAGCAGGACCGCTGCTCCGATCACCACGCCGTCACCTCGCGTGAGGGAGCGGATGTTCACGTCTGGGGGTGTCCTTCTCGGTCTTGGCTGGGGCGAGCGGGCGCCCCCATGGTACGGAGCTTCGCGCGGCCGAGAGGATCGGGGCGGCCGAGCCGCCCCGCGACGACTGCCCCGTGAACTACCCGCCCAGGAAGCCGGTGATGCCGTCCGCGATGCCCTGCGCCGCCTTCTGCCGCCACTCCGCACTCATCAGCTGCGCCGCGTCCTTGTCGTCACGCATGTTGCCGCATTCGAGGAACACCTTCGGCCGGGTCGAGAGGTTGAGCCCGCCCAGGTCGTCGCGGACCACGAGCCCGGTGCCGCTGCCCAGGTAGTTGGCGGGCGAGGAGCCGGTGGTGCGGCCGAAGTTGCTCGCGACGCGTTCGCCGAGGTCGCGGGAGGGGCCGACGATCTTCGCGGTGTCCGCAGCGCCGCCCTTGACCCGGGCGGGGAGGATGACGTGGAAGCCCCGGTTGCCGGCGGAGGCGCCGTCGGCGTGCACCGAGACCACGGCGTCGGCCGCCGCCTCGTTCCCGATCCGGGCGCGCTCGTTGATGCAGGGGCCCCACGGGCGGTCTCCCTCGTGGGTGAAGACCACCTTGGCGCCCTTGGCCTCCAGCAGCGCGCGCGCCCGGCGGGAGACGTCGAGGGAGAACTCCGCTTCCATGTAACCGGAGTTGGTGGTGGTGCCGGTGGTGTCGCACTCCTTGCGGTTGGTGCCGATGTCCACCAGCTTGTTGATCTCGGCGGAGTGCCGGAAGTTGCCCGTGTTGTGGCCGGGGTCGATGACCACGGTCCGGCCCGTGAGCGGACCCTTCGCGGCAGCGGCGGCCGCGGACGGGCTCTGGGCCGGGCTCGCGGCCGTGCCCGCGCCCGGCGTCGGGGAGGCGCTGGCCTTGGCGTCCGACCCCGCCGTGGTGTGCGAGGCGGCGAGCGGCATGCCCCCGGGCTGCCGCCCGCCGGAGTCGGAGCCGGTCAGGACCTGGGTCAGCACCCAGCCCGCCAGGCAGGTCGGGGCGAGCGCCGCCAGCGCCACCGTGAGGGCGGGCCGGCGCGCGAACCAGGGCCGGTCCGGGCTGATCGAGGACCGGGACTCGGGAAGCGGGGGGCTGTCGTCGTAGCGCACGTCGCGATGCTAGAACGCCCGCGCGGGCCCCGTACGGACCATGGGCCATCCGGGGGCGTGGTGTGATTGTCGTCTTACGCCCCGCCGCGCCCCGGAGGCGCCCCCTAGACGCCCGCGCCGGTGCGCCGCAGGACGCGCAGGGAGTCCGTCACCGAGACCTCCTCGAAGGCGCCGGAGGCCAGCGCGCGCAGGTAGATCCGGTACGGGGCCTGGCCGCCGTCGGCCGGGTCCGGGAACACGTCGTGGATCACGAGCGTGCCGCCCTCCACGACGTGCGGGGCCCAGCCCTCGTAGTCGCCCGTGGCGTGCTCGTCGGTGTGGCCGCCGTCGATGAAGACGAAGCCGAGCTTGCCGCCCCAGGCCGCGGCGACCTGCGGGGACCGGCCGACGACCGCGATGACGTGCTCCTCCAGACCGGCCCGGTGGAGGGTGCGGCGGAAGGTGGGGAGGGTGTCGATCAGCCCGACTTCCGGATCCACGACCGTCGGGTCGTGGTACTCCCAGCCGGGCTGCTGCTCCTCGCTGCCCCGGTGGTGGTCGACGGTGATCGCGGCGACCCCCGCCTCGCGAGCCGCGTCGGCCAGCAGGATGGTGGAGCGCCCGCAGTACGTGCCGACCTCCAGCAGCGGGAGCCCGAGGGCGGCGGCCTCGGCGGCCGCCTCGTACAGGGCGAGGCCCTCGCGTACGGGCATGAACCCCTTGGCGGCCTCGAAGGCGGCGAGGGTCTCCGGCTTGGGGGCGGCGGCTGCCATGGGTGTTCCTCCGGCGGTGAGCGGGTGTGGCGGCCCATCGTGCCCTACCGCCCGGTAGGGCACCATGCCGGGGTCATGGGCGCCGTCGATGACGTCCACCACGGAGGTCCGGGCGCGGCCCCCGCCGGTGACCTACCTGAGCAGGCCGCCGAGGGCGGTGGAGCTCGCCGGGGCCGGGGAGAGGCCGGTGAGCAGGCCGGAGACCTGGTGCTTGGCGTCCTTGACGGTCGGGGTGAGGAAGCGCAGGGACAGCAGGTTGTCCAGGCTGAGGGGGCCGGCGGCCCGGCCGGCGGGGGCCGGGCGGGCGGCGGAGGGGGCGGCCTGGGCTGCGGGGGCGGCGGCGAGACCGATGGCCAGGGCCAGGGCGGCGCCGGACAGGGCGCGGGCGAGGTTGAGGTGAGCCATGACCGCCCCAACGGCCTTCGTCCCGCCCGGTTGTGGGTGTGGGCCGGGCGGGGCCGGGCTTTCGCCCGACTGGCGGTCCGGGCTGGGCCGTTCGGGTCGGCCGCTCGGGTCGCTCAGCCGAGGTCGTACGCGAAGGTGTAGGGGACGGACCGCTCGCCGTGCCGGGCGAGGAAGCTGCCGGTGCCGCGCAGACCGGTCAGCCCGCCCGTGCCGGAGCCGGGGACGACCGCGAAGGAGCAGTGGGTGGTGCCGTCCTCGTGGAAGGTGCCGCGCTCCTCCAGGGCGAAGCCGCCCTCGCGGCCGTCGAGGCTGCCCGTGAGCAGTTCCGTGCCCGAGTAGGAGCCGGTCGTCGCCGTCAGGTACGCGATCGTGTAGGCGCAGACGGTGCCGGCGGCCTCGATGCCGCCGGAGAAGGTGTTGGCGACCGTGGCCTGCGCCAGCCGGGGCAGGGAGTCGGCGGGGCCGGCGGGCCGCTCCTCCCAGTCGGCGAAGGTGAAGTGGCCGGTGGTGGTGCGCGTGGGCATGGGGGTCCTCTCGTCGGGGTGCGGGGTGCGGGGTGCGGGGTGCGGGGCTCGGGGCGGCGCGGGGGTCTTTCCCCGTGCTGTGAACAGCCTGGATGCCGTACCTGACACCTCCTGTCAGGTACGGCGCTGCCGCGGCCAGAATGGGCGCATGCGCGCCGACCGGCTCCTCTCCCTGCTCCTGCTGCTCCAGAACCGCGGCCGGATGACCGCCCCTGAGCTGGCGGCGGAGCTGGAGGTCTCCGTCCGTACGGTGTACCGGGACGTCGAGGCGCTCGGCGCGTCCGGTGTCCCCGTACGCGCCGACCGGGGGCCCGCCGGCGGGTACCGGCTGATGGACGGCTACCGGACGCGGCTGACCGGGCTCACCGACGCCGAGGCGGCGTCGCTGTTCCTGGCCGGGGCGCCGGGGCCCGCGCGGGAGCTGGGGCTGGGCGCGGTGCTGGCCACCGCGCAGCTGAAGCTCCAGGCCGCGCTGCCGGCCGGACCGGCGGACCGGGCCCGGCTCGTGCGGGACCGCTTCCACCTGGACGCGCCCGCCTGGTTCCGGGACGCCGACCCGGTGCCGCACCTGGCCGCGGTGGCGGCGGCGGTGTGGGAGCAGCGGGCGGTGCGGGTGGAGTACCGGCGCTGGTCGGGTGAGGTCCGGCAGCGGGAGCTGCATCCGCTGGGCGTCGTCCTCAAGGGCGGCATCTGGTACCTGGTGGCGGCGCCGGCGGGCGAGGGCGTACGCACCTACCGGGTGTCGCGGCTGCTGTCGGTGCGGGAGACGGGGGAGGGCTTCGAGCGGCCCGCCGGGTTCGGGCTGGCGGCCTACTGGGAGGAGTCCTCCCGGCGCCTGGAGGCGGCGCTGCGGCAGGGGGTGGCGCGGCTGCGGGTCTCGCCGCGTGCGCAGCGGCTGCTGCCGGTGCAGTTCGGGGCGCCGGGGGTGCGGGCCCTGGAGGGGGCCGGGCCGGCGGACGGGGACGGCTGGGCGGAGGTGGAGCTGCCGGTGGAGTCGCGGGCCGTGGCGGTGGGGGACCTGCTCCGGCTGGGGGCGGAGGCGGAGGTGCTCGGCCCGCCGGAGCTGCGGGCGGCGGTGGCCGCGGCGGTGGCCGTCCTGGCGGGCCGGTACGCGGTGCCGGTGGCGGGGCCGGCCGTGGTGCCGGGGTCGACCGTGGCGTCCGGGCCGGCCGTGGCGGCGGGGCCGACCGTGGCGTCAGGGTCGCCGTCCGTACCGCCCGTACCGGCAGCGGGAGTTGACGGCTCTGTATGATCCCCTCCCGTACCTGGGGAGGGCGGGAGGCATGGAGCCGTTAGGGCCGTCGGGGCCGTCGCACGTGGGGCCGTTCCGTGTGCTGGGCGTGCTCGGCGAGGGCGGTATGGGCCGGGTGCTGCTGGGCGCCGCGCCGGACGGGCGGCTGGTGGCCGTCAAACAGGTCCTCGCGCGGTTCGCCGACGACGACGGGTTCCGGGCCCGGTTCCGGCGGGAGGTCGCGGCGTCCCGCAAGGTCTCGGGGGCCTATACGGCGGCCGTGATGGAGGCCGACGCGGACGCGCGTACCCCTTGGCTGGCCTCGGTGTTCGTCTCCGGGCCCTCGCTGGGGGCGGCCGTCGAGGCGGTCGGGGCGCTGCCCGAGGAGACCGTACGCCGCCTCGCGGCCGGGCTGGCGTCGGCCCTCGCGGAGATCCACCGGGCGGGTCTGGTGCACCGGGACCTGAAGCCCGAAAACGTACTGCTCGCCGAGGACGGGGTCCGGGTGATCGACCTGGGCATCGCGCGGGCGGCCGAGAGCGGGGCCGACACCCGGCTGACGCACACGGGTCTGGTGATCGGCTCGCCGCCGTTCATGTCGCCCGAGCAGGCCGAGGGGCGGGAACTGACCCCGGCGAGCGACGTGTTCTCGCTGGGTTCGGTGCTGTTCCTGGCCGCCACGGGACGCAAGCCGTTCGCGGGCTCGTCGACCCTCATGACCCTGTACGACGTGGTGCACGCGGAGCCGGACCTGGCCGCGGTCCCGGCGGGGCTGCGGCTCGCGGTGGAGCGCTGCCTGGCCAAGGACCCCGCCGCCCGCCCGGCCCCGGCGGAGCTGCTGGGCCTCCTCGGGCCGGTGGTCCCGGCGGGCCGCCTGCCGTGGCCTCCGGCGGTGCACCGGATGATCGCCGAGCAGGGCACCGCCATCGACCGTCTGCTGGGCGCCGCCGCCGGGGGCGCGGTCCGCCCGGCCGAGCCGGAGGCGCCGGCGCCGGTCGCGGGCCCCGTGCCCGCGGAGCCCCCGGCCCGGCGGCAGGACCCGGCCCCGGGCCGGGCGCGCGCGGCGGCGCCGGGCGGGACGCAGGACCCGTACGCGGACCCGGGCCGGGGCGGGGACCGCGGCCCGGCCGGGGATGCGGCCACGGACCCGGACTCGGTCGGGGATCGCGGCCCGGCCGGGGACGCGGCGACGGTCGCGGCCGTTCCAGGGCGTGCCGCCGGGGAACCCCGGCCGACGCTCGTCCACCTTCCGGACGAACCGCCCGTCGCCGTGGGAGCCCCGGCTCCAGGGGCGGACGGGCGGCCCGGGCGCCGGAGCGTGCTGCGCGTGGCCGGTCCGCTGCTGGGGGCCCTCGCCCTGGTGGCGGCCGGTGCCGGGGTGTGGGCGTACGGGCAGCAGCCCGGGGGGTGGTGGGGGGAGAAGGTGCACACGAAGCTGAGCCGCTGCGACAGCGCGGGCGCCAAGCTGCCGCTGCCGGCCGGGGTGGACCGGGCGCCGACGCTGGACACCGTCCTGCCGGAACGCGGGGCCGGGCCCACCACCTCGGTGCGCTGCTACTGGTTCGGCGGGGGGAAGCCCCGCGTCATCGCGGAGTGGGCCCTGAAGCTCGACGGCGTGGGCGGCCGCGACGGGCCGGAGGAGCAGCGCGAGCGCCTCGCCTCGGACCGGCGGACGGTGGAGGCGGCCGTGCGCCCGGTGGAGCAGACGAAGGTGGGGCTCGGCGACGAGACGCTGTGGAAGGACAGCTGTGAGCTCGTGGTCCGCGACGGGAACCTGAGGCTCTCCGTGTGGAGCGGAAGCGGAAGCGACTCGGGTGAGAGCACGCCGTCCGGGAACGGGTCCGGCGCAAGCGAGTCGCCCGCCGCGCCGCCGGAGTGCCGCTCGGAGGTCGTGGCGATCGCCCGCGCCGCCCTCGCGGCCGTGCCGGCCGACTGACGCCCGCGCCTGCGGCGCGGCCCCCCGGCGGGCGCCTTCCGCCGGTGGACGGCCGGCGGTTCGGGGCGGCGTCAGGTTCCCGCGGGCGGCGTGAGGCGGCGGCGGTTGCTCGTGCCGCAGGTGAGGCAGACCAGCCAGTCGTGGAGTTGGCCGGTGTCGGTCTCCCAGGGCTCGCCGGCGGCGTTGGAGTCCTCCTCGCCGCAGAAGACGCAGGTCCCCTCGTCGCCCTCCAGGCGCCGCATCGGGTGCAGCGGCCGGTCGGCCGCCCGACGGTAGCCCAGCCAGCCGCATCCGGTGCACTGCCACCACTGTTCGGGCCTCGGGGACGGCGGTGCCCCGCCCCAGCGGTTGCGGCGGTAGGTGACGCTCAGCGCCGTCAGCGCTCTCCCGCAACGCGGGCAGTCCGGGCTCATGGCGACAGCCCACCGCAGCCCCCGGACCGCCGCAAGGGGAGTGTCGAGAAGAGAACGTTTCTGACCTTCCGTCAGATTGAAACGTGTTCTAGTCTGCCGCGCATGGGCATCGGAATCACGCAAGAACAGCGGGAGTTGGCCGACGCCGTGCGCGGCTGGGTGGCGCGGGCCGTCCCGCCCGAAGAGGTGCGCAAGCTGCTCGACGCCCCGCCGCAGGCGGGTACGCGGCCCGGCTACTGGGACGGGCTGGCCGCGTCCGGGCTGCTGTCGCCTCACCTGGAGGGCGGGACCCTGCTGGATCTGGCCGTCGTGGTGGAGGAGGCCGCCCGGGCGGCGCTGCCCGGGCCCTTCCTGCCGAGCGCGCTGGCCTCCGTACTCCTGGACCGGGCGGGGGCCGAACCGCTCGACGCGCGGGTCGGGGCCGTCGCCCTCGGGGTGGGCGGTGTCACCGCCGTCCCCGCCGAGGGGGGTGGCTGGCGGCTGGACGGGGTCGCGCCGCCCGTGCTCGGTGCCGCCGAGGCCGACCTCGTGCTGCTCGCCGCCGAGGCGGACGGCGGGACCCGCTGGTACGCCGTGGACGCCGCCGCGCTGGAGATCCGCACCCACGAGAGCGCCGACCCCACCCGACCCACCGCCGAGGTCCGCGCGCGGGCCGTCACCGTCCCGCCCGGTCGGCTGCTGGAGCTGGACCCCGACCTCGTCCGGGACCTCGCCCGCACCCTGTTCGCCGCCGACGCCTGCGGCACCGCCGCCTGGGCGCTCCACACCGCCGCCGAGTACGCGAAGACGCGCGAGCAGTTCGGCAGCCCCATCGGCCGCTTCCAGGGCGTCAAGCACCTGTGCGCCGACATGCTGGTCCGCCTCGAACAGGCCCGCGCCCTCACCTGGGACGCCGCGAACAGCGCAGCCGAGACCACAGCCCGGCCCGTGGCCGGGGCCGCCGGACCTGCGGCTGAGACTGCCGCCCGGCCCGCCACCGAGACCACCACCGGACCCACCACCGGACCCGCGGCCGAGACCGCAGCCGAGCCCTTGGACCGGCCCGCCCCTCAGGCCCCGCAGGCGCGTTCGCTCGTTGCCGCGCTCGCCGCCGCGACCGCCCTCGACGCCGCCTGGTCCTGCGCCAAGGACTGCATCCAGATCCTCGGCGGCATCGGCTTCACCTGGGAGCACGACGCCCACCTCTACCTGCGCCGCGCCCTCGTCGCCCGCCAGCTCCTCGGCCCCGGCGACGCCCACCGCATCCACGCCGTGCGCCTCGCCGCCGCCGGCGCCCGGCGCGAGCTGCGCCTCGAACTCCCGCCGGAGGCCGAGGCCCACCGGGCCGCCGCCCGCGCCGCCGTCGCGGCCGCGCGGGGACTCGACCCGGCCGCCGCCCGCCGCGCGCTGGCCCCCACCGGCTACGCGGCCCCCTACCTCCCGCCGCCGTACGGACTCGGCGCCGGACCCGCCCAACAGCTCGTCGTCCAGCAGGAGCTGAAGGAGGCCGGGGTCAGGATCGCCGACCTCGGCATCGCCACCTGGGTCGTGCCCTCGCTCCTCGCCTACGGCACCGACGAGCAGCGCGCGGCCCACCTCCTGCCGACCCTGCGCGGGGACACCACCTGGTGCCAGCTCTTCTCCGAGCCGGGAGCGGGCTCCGACCTGGCCTCCCTGCGGACCCGCGCCGAGCGTACCCCCGACGGCTCCTGGAAGGTCAACGGGCAGAAGGTGTGGACGAGTTCCGCGCACACCGCCGACTTCGGGATCCTGCTCGCCCGCACGGACCCGGCCGCACCCAAGCACAAGGGGCTCGGCTACTTCGTCGTCGACATGAAGAACACCCCCGGCATCGAGATCCGCCCGCTGAAGGAGATCACCGGCGAGGCCCTCTTCAACGAGGTCTGGTTCGAGGACGCCGTCCTCCCCGCCGACGCCCTGGTCGGAGCGGCCGACGGCGGCTGGAAGGTGGCCCGCAACACCCTCGGCAACGAGCGCGTCCACATGGCCGACCAGATGACCTTCGACACCGGACTGGAGGCGCTGATCGCCCGCTCCACCGGACTCGACGACTCCTACCGGGCCCGCATCGGCGCGCTCGCCGCCGAGGCGCACGCCCTCGCCTGCATCGGCCTGCGGACCACCCTCCAGCAGGTGTCCGGGCTGGAGCCGGGCGCGGGCGCGTCCGTACGCAAGCTCGTGCAGACCCCCCACCAGCAGCGGACGGCCGAGCTGGCGCTCGAACTGCTCGGCCCGGCGGGCGCGGTGTGCGAGGGCGCGGGGGAGCGGGCGGTGCACGGGACGCTCATGTCCCGCTGCCTGACCATCGCCGGGGGCACCACCCAGGTCCAGCTGAACGTCGTCGCCGAGCGGATCCTCGGCCTCCCCAGGGACTGAACGACCAACGGACACGGACGAGGAGTCACGCAGATGAAGTCGTACATCGTGGGCGTCGGCATGACGAGGTTCGAGAAGCCGGAGTCACGGGACTGGCAGTACTGGGACATGGTCAAGGAGGCCGGCGGTGCGGCGCTCGCCGACGCGGGCGTGGACTACGGCCTCGTCGAGCAGGTGCCGGCCGGCTACTGCTTCCAGCCCTCCACCGCCGGGCAGCGGGCGGCGTACGAACTGGGCCTGACCGGCGTGCCCGTCTACAACGTCAACAACAACTGCGCGACGGGTTCGACGGCGTTGATGATGGCGCGACAGTTCGTCCAGGGCGGACTGGCCGACTGCGTGCTCGCCGTCGGCTTCGAGAAGATGAAGCGCGGCGCGCTGGGCGGCGGCGCCGACGGCGGTGATTTCAAGACGTCTCCGGTGGCCCGGCACTACGGGATCATGGCGGCCGCGCACGGCTTCGAGATGTCCCCGCCCACCGCGCAGATCTTCGGGAACGCGGCCCGCGAGCACATGGAGCGGTACGGGACCACGCCCGCCCAGCTGGCGGCGGTCGGCGCCAAGAACCACCGGCACTCCGCGAACAACCCGAACGCGCAGTTCCAGGACGTGTACACGGTCGAGGAGGTCCTCGCGGCCAAGACCATCCACGACCCGCTGACCAAGCTCCAGTGCTCGCCCACCTCCGACGGGGCCGCGGCGGCCGTCGTCGTCTCGGAGCGCTTCCTGGTGGCCCACGGGCTGCACGACAAGGCCGTGGAGATCGTCGCCCAGGCGATGACCACGGACACCGCCGAGAGCTTCGGCGGCTCCTGCATCGACGTCGTCGGCAAGCCGATGACGGCCGCCGCCGGCCGCAAGGCGTACGAGGACTCCGGGCTCGGCATCGAGGACGTCGACGTCGTCGAGCTGCACGACTGCTTCTCCGTCAACGAACTGCTGACGTACGAGGCGCTCGGCATGTGCGCGGACGGGGCCTCCGGCAAGCTCGTGGAGAGCGGCGCGACGACGTACGGCGGGCGGTGGGTGGTCAACCCCTCGGGCGGCCTGATCTCCAAGGGCCACCCGCTCGGGGCGACCGGGCTCGCGCAGGCGGCGGAACTGGTGTGGCAGCTGCGCGGCGAGGCGGGCGCCCGCCAGGTCCCCGGCGCCCGGGTCGGGCTCGCGCACAACATCGGGCTCGGCGGCGCGGCGGTGGTGACCCTGCTGCGGAGGTAGCTCACGCCGGGGGGAGGGGGGCTCCGGGGGCCGGGCCGGGGTACGGCCCGCGCCCCGGACCCACGGCCCGGCCCGCCAGGTGCCCCTACGCCGGGACGAGGCGCGGCATCAGGCGCAGCGCGTTCTCCCGGTTGACGGCGCGGCGCAGCGCGGGCGTCAGCGCCGGGTCCGAGGCCAGCGCGGGGACGGCGACGTCCGTGACCATGTCGGCGGGGCAGGCCGGCCAGTCGCTGCCGAACAGGATCCGGGAGGGGTCGACGGTGGCCAGCAGGGTGCCGGCCGGGGACATGGGGCCGGCGGTGTCGTAGTAGAAGCGGTGCAGGTGGTCCCGGACCACCGCCGGTTCGACCGGGGGGTCGAAGGAGCCCGCGAAGGCCTCCAGCCGGGTCGCGATGTGGGGGAGGAACCCGCCGCCGTGCGGCAGGATCACGGAGAGGTGGGGGAAGCGGTCCAGGGTCCGGTTGCGGATCATGTTGGCGGCGGCGCGGGTGGTGTCGAGGAGGAAGTCGCAGAGGAAGTTCGGAACCCCGGGCACGGTCACCCCCGGAGGCCCCGGCCGGCCGGCGGTGGTGGCGCCCCCGGGCCCTCCCGGCCGGGCGGACCCGTACGGGCCCCCGGCCGCCGTCGGCCCGCCTGCCGGTACCCGCGCTCCGGGCCTGCCCAAGGGTGTCCCGCCGGCCGCGCCGGGCCCGCCTGGCAGCCCCGCGCCGGGTGCCTCGGGTGCTCCGGGCCTGGCGGCTGCGCCCGGGACCGGTCTGGCGGGGATCCCGGCACTCGGTGGCGACGGGAGGTTGTGCGGGTGGGTGTCCACCACCGCCGAGCGTTCGTCCAGTTCGGCGAAGATCCCGTCGTACACGGGGTCTCCCAGGTACACCCCGCCGTAGTTGGCGGTGACGTTCACCCCGACCGCGCCCAGCTCGTCCAGCCCGTGGCGCAGCGCCCAGGAGGACACCTCCAGATCGTCCAGGAACAGCGGGGTGTGGAAGAAGAAGCGGCCCGGATGCGCCTCGACGGCCTCCACCGCCGCCCGCAGGGTCACCGTGATGGCCTCCCGCAGCTGCGCGGAGCTCTCGTACCGCGCCGGCAGCATCGGCTTGAGAACGGCCGTGGCGATCCCGGCCCGGTCCATCAGCGCGAGCGCGGACTCCGCGTCCCAGTGGGCCCACGGCGGCAGCGCCGCGGGGTTGACCAGCCCCCGCGCCTCACCCCACTCCCGCCACTGCGGCGCGCAGAAGTGGTGGTGGACGTCGATCACCGCCCGGCTGCCGTCGTCCTCGTGCTCCGGGGCCGTGGAACCGGTCAGTGACGCACCGCTGGCGGTGAAACCGCCGGCACCGTATTCCGGCATGCGCGCATTCCCTTTCTTCGGGCCGCACGACGTTTCGCACGACGTGTCGCGGAAAGTGTCGCGGAACGGGATCAGCGCACACCCTAGGGCGGGCCCGGGCCGCCGTCGCCCGGACATTCCCGAGGGGGAGGATTCGGCTCCGAACGGGTCAACGCGGTTTTGTCTTCGTTCGGCCCAGGGAAAGGAGCCGACTGTCAATTCCGGGATACCCGAGAGGTATGGGCGCGTGACGACTGAACCGACGGTGGCAGTGGGGGACGGACCCGCCCTCGAAGACGCGGTGGAGGCGGTGACGAAGGGCACGCCGGAATACCGGCAGTGCCCCTACCCGGTCTACCGGTCGCTGCGCGAACAGGCCCCGATCGCCCGGCTGACCCCCGGCCACGGGGTCGACACGTACCTCGTCACCCGGTACGAGGACGCCCACGCGATCCTCGCCGACCACCGCATCGGCAAGGACATGCACGAGGCCATCGACACCTACCACGCCCTCTTCGGGGACGCGTGCGAGGCGCTCGACGACAACCTCCTCTTCGCGGACCCGCCCCGGCACACCCGGCTGCGCCACATCGCCAAGACCGCCTTCACCCCGCGCCACGTCAAGGACCTGCGCCCGCACATCCAGGAGCTGGTGGACGGGCTGCTGGACCGGTGCCCGACCGACGAGCCCGTCGACCTGATGGCCGCCTTCGCCCTGCCGCTGCCCGTCATGGTCATCTGCGAGCTGCTCGGCATCGTCGGCGACGAGCGCGTCGAGGTGCTGAAGTGGTTCTCCCAGGTCACCCGCTCGCGCTTCAGCCGGGACCTCAGGCACGAACTGGTCGAGGCCGAGCACTGGCTGCGCGACTACTTCACGGACCTGATCCACCGCACCCGCGAGAACCCCACCGACGACTTCCTGAGCGTGCTGGCGGAAACCCCGCACGACGAGGAACCGCTGACGGACGACGAACTCGTCTCGATGATCTGGGTGCTGCTCTTCGCCGGGCACAAGACGACCACCCTCCAGATCGGCAACTGCGTGTACAGCCTGCTGACCAATCCGGACCAGTTGGAGGCGGTCCAGGCGAACCGGGAACTCCTGCCGCAGGCGATCGAGGAAATGGTCCGTTTCGAGGGATCGGTGGAAACCTCCACTTTCCGTTACGCGCTGGAGGACGTGGAAATCGGCGGGACGCTCATTCCGCGGGGTGCGGTCGTGCAGATCGCCCTCGCCTCGGCGAACCGCGACCCGGAGAAGTTCCCCGACCCCGACCGGCTCGACGTCACCCGCGAGGGGCTCCAGGGCAACCACCTCGGCTTCGGCTTCGGGGCGCACTACTGCCTGGGCGCCCCGCTGGCCCGCCTGGAGCTGGAGATCTGCCTGACGTCGCTGCTGGACCGCTTCCCGGACATGGTGCTGGCGATGCCGTCGGCGCACGGCGGCGACTGGCTGAAGGGGCCGTTCCCCGCCTTCCGGGGGCTGGAGCGGCTGCCGGTGGCGCTGGACCCGTCGCGGATGGTCGACGACTGGACCAAGCCCGCGGGCTGAGCCCCCGCAGGGACATCCCCGAGGCCCTCCGCCGGCGCCGGCGGAGGGCCTCGGGGATGTCCGGGGGGCGTCCGGGGACGTCTACGTACCCCCGAGCGCGGGGTCGATCACCGTCTCGCCCATGGAGGCCCGGCGCAGGCAGTCCGCGAGGTCCTCGACGGGGCCGTCCCGCAGGACCAGTCCCGCCGCGCCCGCCGCCAGGGCCGCCTCCGGAAGGCCGGGGCGGGCCGAGCGGGCGGTGACCAGGACCCGGCATTCGGGGTCCTCGGCCAGCAGGGCGGTCACCGCGGCGACCTCCTCCACCAGCGCCACCTCGGGCCGGGCCACGGGGGAGTCGACCACCTCGATGTCCGGCTGGAGGCCGAGCAGCAGCGCGAGGGCCGGGTCCGGGGGCTCCAGCAGGACGCGCAGCGAGCGTGCGGGCCGGTGCGTCACGGGCATTTCGTCCACCGGCGAAGCGTATCCGCCGGTGTCCGGCGCGGTGGGCAACACGCTCCGGCCAAAGGTCATCTGACGCGAGGTCAGGAGTCTTCCCAAGTGCTGGGGCGTGCGTTATACATGCCTTCAGCCGACGCTAGAACGCGTTCTAGAACGCGTGCGGTGGCGTCCGGCTCCGCACACGACCTCGGTGCGGCCGACGGTGCGGACGGCCGCACCGAGGTCTTCCAAGGAACCGAAGGAGCAGCATCCTCATGCCGATCGATGCCGCGAGGGCCCTGGCCGCCGAACCCCGACAGGGGAACATCGGCTGGGACCACAAGGACGTCCAGCTCTACCACCTCGGCCTCGGAGCGGGCGCGTCGCTGAACGGCCAGAGCCTCGCCACGGACCCCGACGAGCTCCGCTACACCCTGGAGTCCAAGCTGCACGTCCTGCCCAGCTTCGCGACCGTCGCCGGAGCCGGAATGGCCATGCTCGGCGGCCTCGCCGCCCCCGGCATCGAGGTCAACCTCGCCAACGTCCTGCACGGCGGCCAGTCCATCGAGCTGCACCGGCCCATCCCCGTCAAGGGGAACGCCACCTCCTCCGCCAAGGTCGCCGCCCTCTACGACAAGGGCAAGGCGGCGGTGATCGTGCTGCGCACCGAGGTCGCGGACGCCGACGGGCCGCTGTGGACCAGCGACGCGCAGATCTTCGTACGCGGTGAAGGCGGGTTCGGCGGCGAGCGCGGCCCCTCCGTCAAGGAGGAACTGCCCGGCCGCGCCCCCGACCGCACCGAGGAACGGGCCATCCGCGAGGAGCAGGCGCTGCTCTACCGCCTCTCCGGGGACTGGAACCCCCTCCACGCGGACCCGGAGTTCGCCAAACTGGCCGGCTTCGACAAGCCGATCCTGCACGGCCTGTGCTCGTACGGGATGACCCTCAAGGCCGTCGTCGACACCGTCCTGGACGGGGACGTCTCCCGGGTCCGCGCCTACCGCACGCGCTTCGCCGGGATCGTCTTCCCGGGAGAGACGCTGCGCATCCGGATGTGGCGCGAGGAGGGCCGCGTCCTGGTCTCGGTGACCGCCGCCGAACGGGACGACGCGCCGGTCCTCGCCGACACCGTCGTCGAACACTCGTAGCACCTCGTAGCACTCGTAGCACCCATTAAGGAGCCGCACCGTGCGCGCAGCACTGCAGAGCGAGATAGGCCAGGACAAGCTGGAGGTCGTCGACGACATGGAGGCCGTGGGCTTCGGCCCCGGCAAGGTCAGGATCCGCGTCAAGGCCACCGGCCTGTGCCACTCCGACCTCTCCGCGATGAGCGGCGTACTGCCGCAGCCGGCCCCCTTCATACCCGGCCACGAGGGCTCCGGCGTGATCACGGACGTCGGCGACGGGGTCACCTCCCACCGGATCGGCGACCGCGTCCTCGTCTGCTGGCTGCCGCCCTGCGGCCACTGTCCCGCCTGCAAGCGCGGCCAGGGCCACCTGTGCCTGGAGGCCTTCGGGAACGTCGCCACCCCCAACTTCAGGCGCGCCGCCAGTGACGTCTTCGGCTTCGCCGGCACCGGCACCTTCGCCGAGGAGCTGGTCGTCCCGGCCGCCTGCGCGATCCCCATCCCCGACGACCTGCCCTTCGACATCGCCGCCCTCATCGGCTGCGGCGTCACCACCGGACTCGGCGCGGCCATCAACACCGCCAGGGTGGAGGCCGGCTCCTCGGTCGCCGTCATCGGCTGCGGCGGCGTCGGCATCTCCGTCATCCAGGGCGCCAAGGTCCAGGGCGCGGCACAGATCATCGCCGTCGACCCGGTCGCCTCGCGGCGCGAGGCCGCCCTGCGGTTCGGGGCCACCGAGGCCGTCTCCCCGCAGGAGCTCGCCGACGCCAAGAACCGGATCACCGCCGGCGAGGGCTTCGACTACGTCTTCGAGGTCGTCGGCAAGTCCGCGACCGCGCAGAAGGCGTACGAGACGACCCGCCGCGGCGGCTCCGTCGTCGTGGTCGGCGCGGGCGCCCTCGACGACGACTTCCAGGTCAACATGTTCTCCCTGTTCTTCGACGAGAAGAAGATCCTGCCCTCCATGTACGGCGGCGGCGACGTCCTGCGCTCCTACGAGCGCACCATCGCGCTGTGGCGGGCCGGACGGATCGACCTGGAGAACCTGATCACCCACCGGGTGAACCTGGCCGAGATCAACGACGCCCTGGACCAGATGCGCACCGGCGTGGCCCTGCGCACCTGCATCGAACTCTGAGACCGCCGACCGACCGGCCGCCGACCGACCGCCGCCCACCGGCCACTGTCCACCGCTGCTCACCGTTGAGAGGAACGCCACGGATGTCACTCCCACTTGAGGGGCTCTCCGCCATCGTCACCGGCGCGGGCCGCGGCCTCGGCCGGGCCGAGGCCCTCGAACTCGCCCGGCTCGGCGCGAGCGTCGTCGTCAACGACTTCGGGCAGAGCGGCCGCGACGGCTCGGGCGAGGCCTCGGCCGCGCCGGCGGAGGAGGTGGCCGAGGAGATCCGCGCGGCGGGCGGCCGGGCGGTGGCCCACCTGGGCGACGTGGCCGACTTCGAGCAGGCCCGGGAGCTGGTCGGCCTCGCCGTCTCCTCCTTCGGCAAGCTCGACGTCCTCGTCAACAACGCCGGCATCCTGCGCGACCGGATGGTCTTCTCCATGACGGAGGACGAGTGGGACTCGGTGATCCGGGTCCACCTCAAGGGCCACTTCAACACCACCCGCTTCGCCGCCGCGCACTGGCGGGAACGCTCCAAGGCGGCCGGCGGGCCGGTGTACGGGCGGATCGTCAACACCTCCTCGGAGGCCTTCCTCGGTGGCTCGGCCGGCCAGCCCAACTACGCGGCCGCCAAGGGCGGCATCGTCGGCCTGACCACCTCGACCGCCCTGGCCCTGGCCAAGTACGGGGTGACGGCCAACGCGATCTGCCCGCGCGCCCGCACCCGGATGACCGAGGACGTCTTCGCCGGCTTCCAGGTCCCCGAGGACGGCGAGCTCGACGCCCTCGCCCCCGAGCACGTCTCCCCGCTGGTCGGCTACCTGGCCTCGCCCGCCTCCGCCAAGGCCAACGGACAGCTCTTCGTCGTGCACGGCGGGATCGTCGTCGTGATGGAACGCCCGCGGGTGGCCGCGAAGTTCGACACGGCCAAGGAGGTCTTCTCCTACGAGGAGCTCGACGCCCTCCTCACCCCGCACTACGACTCCCGCCCGGCGAACGAGACCTTCGCGGCGGCCGAGGTCCTGGGCCTCAAGCACGGCTGAGCGGTGCACGGCGGCGGCCCGGGGAGGGGACCCCCGGGCCACCGCCGCACCTCGTCCGCAGCGGTGCCCCTCAGTCCAGGAAGGCGAGCGCCGCGCGCAGGTCGTCCGGCCCGCGGTAGTGCACACCGGTCATCCCGAAGGCGACGGCCGCCTCCACGTTCTCCGGCCGGTCGTCCACGAACAGGCACCGCTCCGGGGCGGCGCCCGCCCGCGCGGCGGCGATCGCGTAGATCTCCGGGTCCGGCTTGGCCACGCCCTCCCGTGCGCTGCTGACCACGTGGTCCGCGAGGTCGGTGAGCCCCATCGCCGCCAGGTCCTCGTCGAGGTCCAGGGCGGCGTTCGTCACCAGCACCAGGCAGAGCCCGGCCGCCCGCGCCCCGCGCAGTACGGACACCACCGCCTCGTCGGCCGCGAACGGGGACCGGGTCATCGCCTCGGCCAGCTCCCACGAGCGGGCTTCGGCGTAGTCCTCGCGGAGCCGCTCGGCTATGGAGTCCGCCCACTGCTCCCGGGTGATCCGGCCGAGCAGCAGCGGCCGGTCCAGCTCGGGGGAGAACGCCAGCTTCGCCGTGGTGCCCTCGTGCAGGCCGGCCAGGCGTTCCAGCGCGGCCAGTTCGCCGCAGTCGTAGAAGCGGATGACGTTGTCGAGGTCGCACAGGAGCGCGTCGAAGGGCCGGTCGGCGGCGGGGCGTTCGGTGATCGTCACGCCCCTTCCCTATCACGGGGCCCCGTACGCGGCTCAGCCCAGCGGCGCCTGCTGCAGCGGCACCGGCCGCGGCGCCGGCGCCGGGGGCGGGTCCACGCGCACCGGCGGCGGCGGGGCCGCTGGCTGGCTCAGGCTGACGACGCCGCACGGCACCCCGGGGGTGGCGTACGGCAGGCACAGCCGCCCGTCCGGGGTCCACAGCCCGCTCCCGAGCCAGCCCTGCGGGGCGCCGAGCCGGAAGACGTACCGGTCGGCGGGACGCCACAGCGCGAGCCCGCCGTCGCCCAGCCGGAGCGCCACCCCGCAGGTCTCCGGCATCAGGACCTGCCCGGGCTGCACCGCGAAGGGGTGGGCGTCCTCCAGCCGCAGGCACTCCGGGAAGCGGACCGGGCGCTCGCTGCCCAGCACCCCCCAGCCCAGCCGGGGCTCGCCCGGGGCGTCCGAGCGGATCAGCAGCAGCCCGCTGTCCGGGGCCGCCAGCAGCAGCCGGTCGTCGCTGTCCTCGGCGATCTGGAGCAGCGGGCTGACCACCCCGCCCCGCCCCAGGTCCACCGCGACGGCCTTGGTGCGCCCGTCGGCCTCGCGGTCCAGGGCCAGCAGCCGGCCCGTACGGTCCAGCCAGACCCCGCCCGAGCAGCGGCCCGGGACCACCGCGACCCGCTCGGGCCCGCCGGAGCCCCCGGCCACCCGCCAGACGGTGCTCTCCCCGGCCCCCACCGCCAGGGCGAAGGCCCCGCACCCGTCGGGGGACGGCGGCAGCAGGCGGACCCGCAGCCCTTCCTCGGCGTCGACCGCGCCGAGGCGGAACTCCCCGGTGCGGGGGCCGGAGGCGGCGCCCGAGGGGTAGAGGAGGGAGAACTCGTGCCGGTCGGCGACCCGGCGGTGGATCAGCACCTGCCCGTCGGCCAGTGCCAGCACCTCGCTGTCGGCCTCCTCCGGCTGCGCGAGCGGCAGCGGCACCGCGTACGGCTCCGGGCCGCCCAGCGTCCACCGCTCCGGGTAGCGCGCCTCCCCCTCCCCGGCCAGCCGGGCCGCGTACGCCCCGTCGGCGGACACCGCCAGGGCGGGGGCCGGGGCCGGGCCTTCGGGAGCCCCCGGGGAATCCGGGAGCTCGGGGACCTCGGGGACCTCGGGGATCTCGGGGTCCGGGAGCGCGGTGTTCGTCGTGATCTCGGTGGCACAGACAGTCATCCGGGCCGTCACCTCCGGGCAGGAAGCTAGTTTTCGCACTTCCAGCCGAACAACACGTCCCGGCCCGCTTCACACGTACGGGTGGCCGACCACCGATTCGCCGGTGGCGCCGGAGGCGGTTGTGCTGGCGCCCCGGTCAGGGGACCGGCGGTCGCCGTGGACGGTAGCCTTGGCCCGTGCCCCGTCTCTCTGAAGTCATCGCCGCGCTGGACGCTCTGTGGCCCCCCTCGCGGGCCGAGGAGTGGGACGCCGTCGGCACCGTCTGCGGCGACCCCGATGCCGAGGTCACCCGGGTGCTGTTCGCCGTCGACCCCGTACAGGAGATCGTCGACGAGGCGGTGAAGCTCGGCGCCGACCTGGTCGTCACCCACCACCCCCTCTACCTGCGCGGCACCACCACCGTCGCCGCGGGCACCTTCAAGGGCCGTGTCGTGCACACCCTGATCAGGAACGACATCGCCCTGCACGTGGCCCACACCAACGCCGACACCGCCGACCCCGGCGTCTCCGACGCCCTCGCCGGCGCCCTCGACCTGCGTGTCACCGGCCCCCTCGTGCCCGATCCGACCGACCCGGCGGGCCGCCGCGGCCTGGGCCGCATCTGCGAGCTCGACCACCCCGAGACCCTGCGCGAGTTCGCCGCCCGCGCCGCCGCCCGGCTGCCGCGCACCGCGCAGGGCATTCGCGCCGCCGGCGACCCGGACGCGCTGATCCGCACCGTCGCCGTCAGCGGCGGCTCCGGCGACAGCCTCTTCGCGCAGGTCCGCGCCGCCGGCGTGGACGCCTTCCTCACCGCCGACCTGCGCCACCACCCGGTGTCCGAGGCCCGCGAGCAGAGCCCGCTCGCCCTCGTCGACGCCGCGCACTGGGCCACCGAGTGGCCCTGGTGCGAGCAGGCCGCCGCGCAGCTCGACGCGATCTCCGAGCGCCACGGCTGGGGTCTGCGGACCCACGTCTCGCGCACGGTCACCGACCCCTGGACGGCGCACGCGCCGTCCGCCACACCCCCTTCTAGTGCCTCTGGAGCCCCCAACTGAACGCCGAGCCCGCCGACCAGATCCGACTTCTCGACGTCCAGGCCCTGGACGTCCGGCTGTCTCAGCTCGCCCACAAGCGCAAGTCGCTGCCCGAGCACGCCGAGGTCGACTCGCTGACCAAGGACCTCAGCCAGCAGCGCGACCTCCTCGTCGCCGCCCAGACGCAGGCCAGCGACGCCGCCCGCGAGCAGACCAAGGCGGAGCAGGACGTCGACCAGGTGCGCCAGCGCGCGGCCCGGGACCAGCAGCGGCTCGACTCCGGCGCGGGCATCTCGGCCCGGGACCTGGCGAACCTGCAGAGCGAGGTCGCCTCGCTCGCCAAGCGCCAGGCCGACCTGGAGGACGTCGTCCTTGAGGTCATGGAGCGGCTGGAGGGCGCCCAGGAGCGCGTCACCGAGATCACCGGGCGCGTCTCCGCCCTGGAGGCCAAGCTGGCGGACGCCACCGCGCGCCGCGACGCCGCCACCGGCGAGCTCGACGCCGAGGCCGCGAAGGTCGCCAAGGACCGCGAGGTGATCGTGGCCTCCATGCCGTCCGACCTGATGGCGCTGTACGAGAAGATCCGCGTCAAGCAGGGCGGGGTCGGCGCCGCGCGCCTGTACCAGCGCCGCTGCGAGGGCTGCCGGCTGGAGCTCGACATGGCCGAGATCAACGAGATCAAGGCCGCGGCCCGCGACCAGGTCGTCCGCCACGAGAACTGCGGCCGCATCCTGGTCCGTGCGGCGGACTCGGGCATCTGATGCCGCGTTTCGTCGTGGAGGCGGACGGCGGCTCCCGGGGCAACCCGGGCCCCGCCGGCTACGGGGCGGTCGTCCTCGACCCGGCCACCGGTGAGACGCTGGCCGAGCGCGCCGAGTTCATCGGCGTCGCGACGAACAACGTCGCCGAGTACAAGGGCCTGATCGCGGGCCTGCGGGCGGCGGCCGAGCTGGCGCCGGACGCGGAGGTCCGGGTCCGGATGGACTCGAAGCTCGTCGTGGAGCAGATGTCGGGCCGCTGGAAGATCAAGCACCCCGACATGAAGCCGCTCGCGGCCGAGGCGGCGAAGATCCTCCCGCGCGCGCAGGTCACGTACGAGTGGATCCCGCGCGAGCGGAACAAGCACGCGGACCGGCTCGCGAACGAGGCCATGGACGCGGGCAAGCGCGGCAGGCAGTGGGAGCCGTCCGCCTCGACGGCCGACCTCGCCCCCGCCCCGGCCGGGCCCCCCGGCGACGCGGCGAAGGGCGCGGCCGCGGTGCGCGCCGCCCTGGCCTCCGGCGGTGGTACGCGCACCCGTGCGGCCGAGGTCGGCACCGGCTCCCACGGTGCCGCCGGGGCCGAAGCGGCCGTAGGCGCCGGTACGGGCACCCGTGCGGCCGGCGCCGACGTGCGGGCCGCCCGCAGCGCTGCCGCGTCCGGGGCGGACACCCTGTTCGCGGACGCGCCGGCCGAGGTACCGGCCGCCCCCGCCCGTGTCCCGGCCCCCGCCGGTGCCCCCGCGGCCGGAGCCGCGGCGGCTCCCGCCGCCACCGGGACCGGATGGGGCGGCCCCGACATGGGGACCCCCGCCACCTTCGTGCTGCTGCGTCACGGCGAGACCGCCCTGACCCCGCAGAAGCGCTTCTCCGGCAGCGGCGGCACGGACCCGGAGCTGTCCCCGGCCGGCCGCCGCCAGGCCGCGGCCGTCGCCGAGGCGCTGGCCGCGCGGGGCACCGTACAGGCCGTCGTCAGCTCCCCGCTGCGCCGCTGCCGGGAGACCGCGCAGGCCGTGGCGGACCGGCTCGGGCTGCCCGTCGCGGTCGAAGAGGGGCTGCGCGAGACGGACTTCGGGGCCTGGGAGGGGCTGACCTTCGCCGAGGTGCGGGAGCGCTTCCCGGACGACCTCCAGGCGTGGCTGGACTCCCCGCGTGCCGCCCCGACGGGCGGCGGCGAGAGCTTCACGGCCGTCACCCGGCGGGTGTCGGCGGCGCGTGACCGGCTGCTGGCCGCGCACGCGGGCGGCACGGTGCTGCTGGTCACGCACGTGACGCCGGTCAAGACGCTGGTCCGCCTCGCGCTGGGCGCCCCGCCGGAGTCCCTGTTCCGGATGGAGCTGTCGGCGGCGTCCCTGTCGGCGGTGGCCTACTACGCCGACGGCAACGCCTCGGTCCGGCTCCTGAACGACACCTCGCACCTGCGCTGACGGCCCCGCCACGCGCACCCGCAGGCCCCCGCCCGATCCCGGGCGGGGGCCTGCGCGTGCGCCGTCAGTCCCCGCAGCTGCCGGCGGTGCCCCAGCGCAGGAACTCGCCGCCGCCGGAGCCGTCTTCGGCGAAGACCGCGTACCGGGCGTAGGGCCAGCCGGCCGACCTCGCGGACTCGGAGGTGAGGTCCGCGCAGGCCCGCCGGGCGGCCTTGAGGGCCCACTCCTCGCGGGTGGTCCGGTCCCACAGGGGCTTGACCGCCCAGACGTACATGACCCGGTCGGCCGGGTCGAAGCCGACGGCCAGGTTCTCGTGGCCGAGCCGGCCGCCGGAGGCGCCGCCGGCGTTCCACTCGCCGATGATCGACGTCGCGGTCCGGTCGGCGACGCGGATCTCGTCCGCGTCGCTGGACGGGATCTTCGCGACGGCCAGTCCGCCCGCGGCCGGGTACCAGTCGGCTGCCTGTCCGCCCGGTCCGCTCGGGCCGGTCGGTCGGTCGGCGGCCCGGTCGGTGAGGGAGGCCGAGCAGGTGGTGTTCGTACGGAAGTCGTCCGACCAGACGATGCCGGGACCCGCCGCGCGCCCGGTGTCGACGATCACGAAGGTGCCGTACGGGAGGTCCGGGTAGGCGCTGCGCAGGTGGCGCAGGCCCAGGCACACCGTCCGGGCGACCTCGCGGAGCGAAGGCGCGTCGAGCGCCGGGCCGGAGGAGGTGACGTAGACCTCGCCCCGGGGCTGGTGGAAGGTCAGGGCGAAGTCCTGGCCCGGACCGTCGCCGGTGCCGAGCCAGGCTCCGGTTCCGATGGACGGGTGGGCGTCGTGCTCGGCGGGCGTCAGCGCCGCGCGGGCCTGCCGCCAGGTCGCGAGGGTGGGCCCGCCGTCGGCGGTGGCGCCCTTGGGGTCGGCGGACGGGACGGGGGCGGCCGGGGTGCCGGTGGTGCGGGACGCGTTCCCCGGGGTGGCGACGGCCGGGGCCCCGCCGGCCCGGGCGTCGTCGCGGGACGCGGCGGGCAGGGCGAGGAGCCCGCCGACGGCCCCGCCGAGGACGGCCGCGCCCACGGTGACGGCGAGCAGCAGGCGCCCCCGGCCGGGGGCCGGCGGGGAGGGCCAGGCGGGGTCGTCGACGGCGGGCAGGTGCCACTGGGCGGCGATCGGGTCGCCGGCCAGGGTGGGTGCCGCGGGCGCGGCGCCGGCCGCGAGGAGCTGGGTGGCCTCCGCGGCGAGCAGGGCCGAGCAGCGGCCGGCGGCCCGCTCGGCGGTCGGCCGGGCCGCGGGGTCCTTGGCGAGGGCCGCCTCCACCACTTCGCGGAGGGCGGCGGGCAGTCCGTCGAGGTCGGGGTCCCCGGACATCACGCGGAACGCGACCACGTCGGGGGCGCCGGTGCCGAAGGGGAGGCGGCCGGTGGCGGCGTGGGCGACGAGGGCGCCCCAGGCGAAGAGGTCCCCGGCGGGGCCGGTCGTGCCGGAGCGGTAGTGCTCGGGGCTGATCCAGCCCGGCGTGCCGGTCATGACGCCGGTCCGGGTCACGGAGGTGCCGTCGGCGGCGTGGGCGATGCCGAAGTCCAGCATCCGGGGGCCGGCCGGGCTCAGGATGACGTTCTGCGGTTTCACGTCCCGGTGGACCACGCCGGCGCGGTGGATCGCGGAGAGGGCCTGGGCGGTCCCGGCGGCGAAGGCGTACAGGCTGCCGCCGGTGAGCGGGCCGTGGGCGGCGAGGTGCCGGTCCAGGGTGGGGCCGGGCACGTACTCCGCTGCCAGCCAGGGGCGTTCGGCCTCGGTGTCGGCGGCCAGCACGGGCACCAGGCAGGGGCCCTGGACGCGGGCGGACAGCGCGACCTCGCGGCGGAACCGGGCCCGGAACTCCGGGTCCTGGGCCTGGGCCAGGTGAACGGACTTGACCGCGACCCGCGTTCCCCGGGGGTCGAGGGCGGCGTGGACGGTGCCCATGCCGCCGGTGCCGAGGCGCCCGATGATCCGGTAGGGGCCGATCCTCTTCGGGTCGCCGGGGTGGGCGGGGTGAACCCGCCCGCCGGGGGCGGTGCTTCTCAAGGGGGCTTCTCTCTGTCAGCGCGGCTGATTCGGAGGAGACCGTCTCATTTTTGGAACTCCCTATGTCACGCTTTGGCGTTTTATTTAAGCTGGGCGGCGCTCATGTTCCGCGTTCACGGCGCTCCTTCCGAGGGTGTTCGGCATCCGGCCCTGAGCCCGACGGCAACCACCCAGCGGAGGAGTCCCCATGACCACCCCTTACCCAGGCCAGCAGCCGGAGCAGCCCTACGGCGGGCAGCCGCAGCAGCCGTACGGTCAGCAGCCCGGCTACGGATACCCCCAGCAGCCCCCGGCCTACGGCCAGCAGCCCCCGCCGGCGTACGGCCAGCAGCCCCCGCCGCCCTACGGGCAGCAGCCCCCGCCGCCCTACGGCTACCCGGCCCCGCCGCCGCAGCCGCAGCCGCAGAAGAGCAACGCCGGCAAGATCATCGGCTTCGGCTGCGGCGGCATCGTCCTGCTGTCGCTGGTCCTCTTCGCCTGCGGCGCGGTGTTCACCGGCGCCGCCAAGAGCGGTGCCAAGAAGGACACCCCGATCACGGTGCCCACCGCGCCCGGCGCCTCCTCGGCCCCCAACGCGGCGCCGATGCAGCCCGCGCCCGGGAACTCCGACGCCCCGGCCGGGACGGCCGACAAGAACGCCGACGTGACGCTGACCGCCTCGCCGACCCCCTTCAAGCCCAGCGTCCTGGCCCAGAGCGGCGACTACACCTCCGTCCAGGTGACCATCGTCAACAACTCCGCCAAGCAGGTCGACGTCAACGTCTTCTACTTCGAGGTGACGGGGGACGACGGCACGCGCAGGCAGATCGAACTGGCGGCGGCCGAGGACCAGATCGACACCGTCAAGCTCGCCAAGGGGGAGAAGGCCACCGGGACCATCACGGTCAAGGGCAAGATCACCGCGAAGACGGTCACCTTCAGGAACGGCTTCGTCGGCAAGTCGTACACCGCCCCGGTGAAGTAGCCGCGCGACTCCGGCGGGCCCCGCTGCGGCGGGTCCCGCCCGGGGGCCCGGGGGAGGGCCCGGGGGTTCCGGGGGGAGGAGAACGACAGACGAGCCGGCCTGTACGCCGGGTTCTGTCACCCGGAGACCTCGCGGTCGCCGGGGAGACGGCCATCCATCTAGGACCGGCGTTGCCGCCGGCCTCGTGCGGTCTACCCGCGAACATCGGGCGGGCAGCCCTCAAGCGTTCGCGCAGACCCGTCCGGGGACGGATCCTCTTGACCTTGCTCCAGGTGGGGTTTACCTAGCCGCCTGGGTCACCCCAGGCGCTGGTGGTCTCTTACACCACCGTTTCACCCTTACCGGAGGCCGAAGCCCCCGGCGGTCTGTTTTCTGTGGCACTGTCCCGCGGGTCACCCCGGGTGGGCGTTACCCACCACCCTGCCCTGTGGAGCCCGGACGTTCCTCGGCGGGGTCCGGGGACCCCGACGCGGCCGCCCGGCCGACTCGTCTGTCGTGCCGACCATGCTACCCGGCCGTCCGCACCGCCTTGACCTTGACGCAGCGGCAGGGTTTCTACTGGGGGCCATGCGGATCGGAGAGATCGCCGCGCTGGTCGGGGTCACCACCCGGGCGGTCCGGCACTACCACCATGTCGGGCTGCTCCCGGAGCCGGAGCGGCGACCCAACGGGTACCGGGCCTACACCGTGCGCGACGCCGTGCTGCTGGCCCGGGTGCGCCGGCTCACCGAGCTCGGGCTCGGCCTCGACGAGGTGCGGGACGTCCTCGCCGGCGACGCCGGTCGCGAGCCGGCCGACGTACTGCGGGAACTGGACGCCGACCTCGCGCGGCAGGAGGCCGAGCTGGCCGGGCGCCGCCGCCGGCTGGCCGTGCTGCTCGCCGCCGGCCCCGGCGACGCCGAGCCGGTCTCACCGGCGCTCGCCGCCCTGCTGGCGAAGGCCCCGGCGACGGACTCGCCGGCCGCCGCGAAGGACCGCGAGCACCTCACCCTGCTCGACGCCACCGGCGCCGCCGGGGAGGAGCTGTACTCCGTCCTCGGGCCGCTCGCCGCCGACCCCGACGTCCTCGCGCTGTACGAGCGGCTCGACGAGCTGGCCGGCGCCGCCGTCGACGACCCCCGGATCGGGCCGCTCGCCGAGGCGATGGTCGCCGCCGTACCGGAGGAGGCCTTCGCCGCGATCCCGTCCGGCGGGCCCGTCGTCCCCGGCTTCGGTGAGGCGCTGCTCGCCGAGTACGCCCCCGCGCAGGCGGAGGTCGTACGCCGGGTGATGGCGGCCTTCGTCGGCCGGGGGCGGGCGTGAGCGCCGTACGGGTCGCGCGGACCGCGGCCTGCGCCGTCGTACCCGCCGAGCTGGTCCTCGTACTGTGCCTCGCGGCCGGGGTGCGCCCGCCGCCGTGGGCGACGGCCGCCGCCGAGGCGCTGGTGCTCGGCGTGCTGGCGCTGGAGGCCTGGGTGCTGGGCTCGCTGCGGCGGCGCACCGGCTCCTGGCGGCGGGCCGTGAGGGCCGTCGTGCCCGAGCCGGTGCTGCGGCTGCTGCTGCACGAGCTGCGGGCCGCCGCCTCGCTCGGCCGGTGGATCGTGCGCCGCCGGCACGGGGTGGGCCCCGGCGACCTCGCCGCCGCGTACACGGGGCCGCAGACGGCCATGATGTACGGGTTCCTCTTCGTGTCGGTGGTCGAGACCGTCGGCCTGGCCGTCCTCGTCCCCTGGCCCGCCGTGCACCGCGTGGTGCTGGTCCTCGACGTGTACGGGGTGCTGCTGTTCCTGGCCCTGCACGCCGCCTGCGTGACCCGGCCGCACGTGCTGCGGGCCGACGGGTCGCTGCGGATCCGCTACGGGGCCCTGTTCGACCTCACCGTCCCGCCGGACGCGGTGGCCTCGGCCCGGGCGGAGCGCCGCTACCCCGAGGGGCGGCTCGTCACGGTCTCCGAGGACGGGGTGCTCGACCTGATCGTGGGCAGCCAGACGACCGTCACCCTGGAGCTGAACCGCCCGCTGGACTTCCGCCGGCCGCTCGGCGCCCGCGCCAGGGCGCGTACGATCCGCTTCCACACCGACGAACCCCGCGCGCTGGTTGCCGCACTGCGGCAACCCGCACCCCCGTGACGGGCTGCCGCACCGCGTGGTCCGCCGCGTCGCTCTAGGCCGGCGCGAAGAGGACCTTCGCGGTGCCCGGGTCGGCCTGGGTCAGCCGGACCCGGATCCGCTCCCCGAGCGGCAGCCGCCCCGTCGGCGACACGACCCGCCCCACCACGGCCGGCTCCTCCAGGTGGACGGTGCCGGTCTTCGGCTCCTGCTCCTTCACGTCGATCACCATCGCCTCGAAGGTCTCCCCGACGCGGTCCTTGAGCAGCGCCGCCTCCACCAGGTCCACGCACTCCCGCTCGACCGAGTTCGCCAGCCGGGTGCCCTCCGCCATCTCGCGCGGCAGTGCCTCCAGCGCCTCGACCGCCCACGCCGGCGGCTCCGCCCCCGCCACCGCCGCCACGCACAGCTCGCCGGCGTAGCGGTCGACGAGCCGGCGCAGCGGGGCGGTGCAGTGCGCGTACGGGGCGGCGACCGCCGCGTGCAGGGCCGGGTCAGGGGTCCGGCCGCCGGTGAAGACCGTGTAGCCGGCGCCGCGCAGCAGGGCCGTGCACTCCTGGAGGAAGGCGGCGTGCGCCGGGACGCGCGGGTCGAGGGAGCGGACCAGCGCCGCGTACGGGACGTGGTGCGGCCAGTCGATCCGCAGCGCCTTCGCCGCCCGGCGCAGCCGCCCGACCGCGCCGTCGGGGGCGGGGGGGAGGGTGCGCAGGATCCCGGTGCCGGAGGAGAGCATCAGCTGGGCGGCCGCCATGCCGGTCATCAGGGAGACCTGGGCGTTCCAGCCGTCGGCCGGGAGCGGGACCCGGTAGGCCAGGCTGTACGAGCCGCCGTGCTCGACGACCTACTGCTCGGGGACGTTCAGGGAGACGCCGCCGCGCTCGGCCTCCAGGGCCTCGCGCAGGATCCCGATGTCCTTCAGCAGCGCCAGGGAGGGTTCGGCGGTGCCGGTGTCGATGGCCTTCTGCACGCCGTCGTAGTCGAGTCTGGCCCTGCTGCGCACCAGGGCGCGGCGGACGTCGGTGGTCTCGACCCGGCCGTCGGAGTCGAGGTCCAGCCGCCACACGAGGGCCGGGCGGGTGCGGTCGGGCAGCAGGCTGGCCGCGTCCTCGGAGAGCACGGGCGGGTGCAGGGGGACCTTGCCGTCGGGGAAGTAGAGGGTGGTCACCCGGCGGTGGGCCTCGGCGTCGAGGGCGCCGCCGGGGCTGACGAAGGCGGCGACGTCGGCGATGGCGTAGTGCACGCGGTACCCGCCGGCGGGGCGCTTCGCCAGGTGCATGGCCTGGTCGAGGTCGACGGAGGCGGGCGGGTCGACGGTGAAGAAGGGGAGGCCGGTCAGGTCCTCGGACGGCAGCCGGGGCGCGGCGGCCGCCCGCTCGGCCTCGGCGAGCACCTCCGCCGGGAAGGTCCCGGGCACACCCAGTCGCGTCCGCAGCTCGCCCAGCGCGGCGCGCAGCACCGCCCCGTCCGCTCCGGCCATGTGCATGTGACGGCGTGGCATGGACCGAGCGTAGGCCGACTCCGGCGGATCCGCGCGGGCCCGCAATCCCGCCGCGCGGTGGAACGCGGCAGCAGCGCCGGCACTGGCAGTGGCCTCCCTGCTCGGCTTCGCCGGCCCGTCGTCCGCCGACGCCACGGCGGCCACGGTCCGCCCCCGGCCCCAGCGGCCGCGGCCGTGGGCGTTCGGCTGTGAGCGGGGGGCGGCGGGGCGTCTACCCTGGCCGGGGGGCCGCATCCCCTGCGCCGCGTCGTCTGAAGGAGAACCACCGTGCTCGTGCTGCTGCCGCCCTCCGAGGGAAAGGCCGCCGGCGGCTCCGGCGCACCGCTCGACCCCGCGTCCCTGTCGCTGCCGGGCCTGGCCCCCGCGCGGGCGGCCGTCCTGGAGGAGCTCGTCGAGCTGTGCGCGGCGGACGAGCCGAAGGCGCGCGAGGTGCTCGGGCTCAGCGAGGGCCTGCGCGGTGAGGTCGCGAAGAACGCCGCCCTGCTCTCGGCGCCGGCCCTCCCGGCCGGGGAGATCTACACCGGTGTGCTCTACGACGCCCTGGACCTCGCGGGGCTGCCGGCGCCCGCGCGGGAGCTGGCCGAGCGGACGCTGCTGGTGTTCTCCGGGCTGTGGGGCGCGGTGCGGGTGACGGACCGGATCCCCTCCTACCGCTGCTCGATGGGCGTCAAGCTGCCGGGGCTGGGCGCGCTGGGCGCGTACTGGCGCACGCCGATGGCCGAGGTGATGCCGCAGGCGGCGGGGGACGGGCTGGTGCTGGACCTGCGTTCGTCGGCGTACGCGTCCGCGTGGAAGCCGAAGGGGGAGACGGCGGGGCGCACGGCCACCGTGCGGGTGCTGCACTCGCAGGTGGTGGACGGGGTGGAGAAGCGGTCGGTGGTCAGCCACTTCAACAAGGCCACCAAGGGCCGCCTGGTACGCGACCTGCTGCTCGCCGGCGCCGTTCCGGCTTCGCCGGCGGAGCTGGTGACGGCCCTGCGGGACCTGGGCTACGCGGTGGAGGCCGAGGCTCCGGCGAAGCCGGCGAAGGCGTGGTCCCTCGATGTGGTGGTCACCCAGATCCACTGATCCCGTGGCGGGGCTGGCGGGTCGGGTGCGGGTGGCTGTGCCGCTGCGCGGGGGCGAGGTCCCCTACCCGCCCTTCGCCCGTTCCCAGGGGTGCTGCCCCTGACCCCGTTGCCGCGCAGCGGCACATCCAGCCTCGTCGGCGTTTGAGGCGCGGGGGTCTGGGGGCGGAGCCCCCGGGGACCGGCCCCGCGCAGCGGCGGCACAGCACCCGCACCGCGCAGCGGCCGGCTAGTGGCCCGGGGGCCAGGCGACTGCGGCCGGGGTCTGGTCCAGCGCGCCCGCGTACTGGGCGCAGGCGTCCGTCAGGGTTTCCAGGAGGGTCAGCGGGTCCGGGAGGGGGTGGCGGACGTCGCGGAGCCAGGTCACCGCGTGGTCGCCGGGGAGGGCCGCCGGGGGGAGCAGGACGTAGCTGCCGCGGCAGTGCCAGCGCAGGCCGGGGTGTTCGTCCATCGTCTCGGGGTGGCAGTCCAGTTCGCAGGGCCACCATTCGTCCTCGTCCTCCGGCGTACCGCGGGTCGCCGTGAAGAAGAGCATCCGGGCCTGGTCGCCGGTGCCGCCGGACTCGGCGACGGGGCCGACCTCGATGCCCGCGGCCAGCAGGCGCTCCAGCGCGCTGCGGCCGGCCTCCAGGGGGACGTCCAGGACGTCGTGCACCATGCCCGTCGCGGTGATGAAGTTGGCGTGGGGCTGGTTGCGGGCCCAACGCTCGATCTGCGCGCGGTCGGTGGTCGACTGGGTCTGCCAGGCGAAGGAGACGGGGTGCCGGGCCGGCGTGGGACAGCCGATGCGGTCGCACGAACACCGGTACCCCGAGGGATGGGCGGCGGGGGCGAGGGGGAGTCCGGCGGCGGCGACGGCGAGCAGGAGCGCTTCGCGCTCCTCGCCGGGGTCCTCGGGGGCGGGTTTCGAGCGGCGGCGCAGCCACTGGGAAATCCTGCTCAGCTCGCCGCGTTTGACGCGGCCGGACTCAGACCCCATCTATCCCCTACCTCACCGTTGCCCCGGCAGACCATTCCATGGTCCCACCATCGGGAGCGCCGGGTGACCGCACCCCCCGGAGGGACTCCCCGAACGAGTGCCCCACATAACCGCACAATCGGGCCATATGGTTCTCGGCCGTGCCGGAGTCACCCGCTGTCCGGCCGCCCGGCGGTGACGTATCCCACGCCGGCGAGCACCCGGTCCACCAGCGCGTCGGCGAAGCCGTGCGTCAGCGGCGCGGTCCGCAGCAGCCACCGGTACGTCAGCGGGCCCACCAGCATCTCCACCGTCAGCCGCAGGTCGGTGGCCGCCGGGAGCTGCCCGGCCTCCCGGGCCGACCGCAACCGGGCCTCGTACAGCGCGAGCTGCGGCTCCAGCAGGCGCTCGGTGAAGCGCGCCCCCAGCTCCGGGTCGGTCGCGCCGGCCGCGGTCAGGGCGCGCGCGGGGGCCTCGTACCGGGCGTCGGCGAACTCGTCGACCGTGGCCCGCAGTACGGCTTTCAGGTCCGCCGCCAGGTCCCCGGTGTCCGGGAAGCCCGTCCAGCCGGCCTCCGCGCCCGCCTCCCCGGCCAGCGCCAGCGATGCGTCCAGCAGCACCTCGGCCTTCGAGGACCACCAGCGGTAGATCGTCTGCTTGCCGACTCCGGCACGGGCCGCGATGGCCTCGATGGTCAGCTTGTTGTAGCCGAGCTCGCCGACCAGCACGAGGGAGGCGTCGAGGATGGCGCGCCGGGAGCGGTCGCTGCGGCGGGTGGCATCGGGGGTCTTGGTCACCGCCCCAACGTACCAAGTCGGTCCGAGACGTCTCGTCTTCCGGCCGTTGTGGTAATTCACCCGGTCGGTTCACTGCGCGGCAACCCCCGAGGAGAGACGATTCTCTCGACACGCGCACAGCACCGTGAGTCCGTAGTCGTAGTCGTAGTCGTAGTCGTAGTCGTGAGGAGCCTTCTTTGCGCAGAGACGCCACACCCCGGCGCTACCTGATGTGCCCACCCGCGCACTTCAAGGTCACGTACTCCATCAACCCGTGGATGGACCCCACGAAACCGGTGGACCTGCCCCTCGCACTCGCCCAGTGGGAGGACCTGAGGGACCGCTACCTCTCCCTCGGGCACACCGTCGAGACCCTCGCCCCCGACCCCGGCCTGCCCGACATGGTCTTCGCGGCGAACGGGGCGCTCGTCGTCGACGGCCGGGTGCTCGGCGCCCGCTTCGCCCACCCGGAACGCGCCGCCGAGGCGGAGATCCATCTCGACTGGTTCCGCGCGCACGGCTTCACGGACGTCCACGAGCCCTCGCACGTCAACGAGGGCGAGGGGGACTTCGCCGTCACCGCCACCTACATCCTGGCCGGCCGGGGCTTCCGCTCCAGCCCGCTCTCGCACGACGAGGCCCAGGAGTTCTTCGGCCGCCCCGTCATCGGCCTCGACCTGGTGGACCCGCGCTACTACCACCTGGACACGGCGCTCTGCGTCCTCGACGGCGACGAGATCATGTACCACCCGCCGGCCTTCTCCGCCGGCAGCCGGGCCGTGCTGCGCCGGCTGTTCCCGGACGCCCTGGTCGTGGAGGACGAGGACGCGGCGGCCTTCGGCCTGAACGCGGTCTCCGACGGGCGGCACGTCCTGCTCCCGCAGGGCGCGACCGGACTGCCGGCCCGGCTGCGCGACCGCGGGTTCGAGCCGGTCCCGATGGACCTGGGCGAGCTGCTCAAGGGCGGCGGCAGCGTGAAGTGCTGCACCCAGGAGCTGAGGCCGTAGACCCCTACTCGGCTTCGGCGCCGGCGGAGGCGGGCGGCCAGGCGTCGCCCCACTCGGCGTCCCGGGCCGCCTTGTAGAGGCCGCCGTGGCGCTTGGTCACGGTCGCCCGGGACAGCCCCGCCTCCTCGGGACCGCACAGGTCCAGCAGGACCAGCCCCTTCCGGATCTGCGGCTTGCGTGTGATCCGGGAGGGGACCGGCGTCACGGGGAACCGCGTCGCGGCGACGTAGGCGAACTTCTCGTCCTCGTACGGCAGGGACCCGCCCTTGACCTTCCGGTGCAGCGAGGAGCGGCTGACCCGCGCCGAGAAGTGGCACCAGTCCTGCCCGACCTCGATGGGGCAGGCCCCGTCGTGCGGGCACGGCGCCGCCACCGTCATCCCGGCCGCGAGCAGCTGCTCGCGGGCCTCGCGGACGCGCAGGTACCCCTGGGGCGTGCCCGGCTCGATCAGGACGACGGCCCGTCCGGCGCGGGCCGCCTCGGCGACGACCGCCGTACGGGCCTCCGCCGTCAGTTCGCCCAGTACGTACGACACGGTCACCAGGTCCGCGTCCGGCAGGCCGATCCCGCTGCCGATGACGGCCCGGCGCCACTCGGCCGCGCGCAGCACCGCCGACGGCGAACGGCCCGCCAGCTCCTTGCCGAGCGCCAGCGCCGGCTCCGCCCAGTCCAGCACCGTCGTCGCGCGGGGCCCGTCCCAGGTCGCGTCCACCGCCCAGGTCGCGGCGCCCGTGCCGCCGCCCACGTCCACGTGCGAGCCCGGCGTCCAGTCCGGGGCGGCCTCCGCCAGCCCGTCCAGGGCGGACCGTACGGCCTCGAAGGTGGCCGGCATCCGGTACGCCGCGTACGCCGCCACGTCGGAGCGGTCGCGCAGCACGGGCGCGTCGGTGGGGGTGGCCCCCCGGTAGTTGGCGATCAGCCGCTCGACGGCGGCCGAGGCCTGCTTCGGCGGGAGCCCGTCGAGCAGCCCGGCGAGCGCGCTGCGGAGGGTTTCGGCGGTGGTGGGGGCGGGTGCGGCGTTCACCTGGAAAGTTTACGGCGCCCCGGAACCCGCCTCGGAGCCCGTGCCCGGGGAAACCGCCCCGGAACCCGCCCCGGGCCCGGCCATGGGCTCCCGCGTCCGCCAGGGCCGGCACATGCCGAGGAAGCACGCCACCGCCAGCAGCGAGCAGCTGAGCTGCACCAGCGCCATCGGCACCGCGGTGTCCTCGCCCGCGATCCCGACCAGCGGCGAGGCGACCGCGCCGACCAGGAAGGAGGAGGTGCCCAGCAGCGCGGACGCCGATCCGGCGGCGTGCGGGGTGCGCATGAGGGCCTGCGCGTTGGTGTTCGGCAGGACCAGGCCCATCGCCGACATCAGCACGAACAGCGCGGCGGCGACCGCCGGCAGCCCGGCCTTCCCGAACACCCCGGCGGACATGAGCAGCAGGGCGACCGAGGCGGCGGTGATCACGGCGAGCCCGGTGGCCAGGGCCTTGTCCAGGCTGACCCGGCCGACCAGCAGCTTGCCGTTGACCTGGCCGACGGCGATCAGCCCGACGGAGTTCAGGCCGAACAGCAGGCTGAAGGCCTGCGGGGAGGCCCCGTATATCTCCTGCACCACGAAGGGCGAGGCGGATATGTAGGAGAAGAGCACCGCGAAGGCGAAGCCGCCCGCCAGGGTGTAGCCGGCGAAGACCCGGTCGCCGAGCAGTCCGCGCATGGTCCGCAGCGCGGCGCCCACCCCGCCGGTCTGGCGGCGCTCGGGCGGCAGCGTCTCGCCGAGGCTGCGCCACACGACGACGGTGAGCGCGAGGCCGACGGCGGTGAGGACGACGAAGACCCCGCGCCAGTCGGCGAACCGGAGCACCTGGCCGCCGATGAGCGGGGCGATGATCGGGGCGGTGCCGGATATCAGCATCAGCGTGGAGAAGAAGCGGGCCATCTCGACGCCCTCGTACAGGTCGCGCACGACGGCCCGGGCGATCACGATGGCGGCCGCGCCGGCCAGGCCCTGGAGCAGCCGGAAGGCGATGAGCAGCTCGGCGCTCGGGGCGAGGGCGCAGATCGCGGTGGCGAGGACGTAGACGGCCATGCCGGTCAGCAGTGGTCTGCGGCGGCCCCACTTGTCGCTCATCGGGCCGATGACCAGCTGGCCGAGGGCCATGCCGGCGAGGCAGGAGGTGAGGGTGAGCTGGACGGTCGCGGCGGGGCTGTGCAGGGCGGCGGTGACCTCGGGCAGGGCCGGGAGGTACATGTCCATGGACAGCGGGGGGAGGGCGGTGAGGCCGCCCAGGATGAAGGTGACCAGCAGGCCGGTGCGGCGCGCGGCCGTCAGGGGGGCGGCGCCGGGTGCCGGGGCGGGTGCCGGAGCGGGTGAGGGATCGGGTGACGGTTGGGCCGACGGCCCGTGCGAGGGGGCCGTGGAAGGGCCGCTCTCCGACATGCGGAACTCCAGTCTTTTCATCTGCTTTATGCACCCCTGACCGACCCATGCTCTCAGCTGTCGGAACGTCCCGGGCCGGATGACGGCTGTGACGTACCCTGCGGCCCCATGAGCGCATCCGCGAAGAAGATCGCCGTAGTGACCGGCGCCGGCTCCGGGATCGGCCGTTCCGTGGCCCTGGCCCTGGCCGGGGCGGGCTGGTCGGTGGCCGTGGCCGGGCGTCGGCCCGGGCCCCTGGAGGAGACGGCCGCCGCGGCCGGAGCGGGCGCGGACGTACTGCCCGTACCGGCCGACGTCAGCGACCCGCAAGACGTCGCCGCGCTGTTCGGGGCCGTACGGGACCGGTACGGGCGGCTCGACCTGCTCTTCAACAACGCCGGCACCTTCGGCCCCGCCGGGGTCCCGCTGGAGGACATCGGCTACGAGGCCTGGCGCCAGGTCGTGGACGTCAACCTCACCGGCTCCTTCCTCTGCGCCCAGGCGGCGTTCCGGGTGATGAAGGAGCAGGACCCGCAGGGCGGCCGGATCATCAACAACGGTTCCATCTCCGCCCACGTCCCGCGCCCGAACTCCATCGCCTACACCGCGACGAAGCACGCCATGACCGGCCTGACCAAGTCCCTGTCGCTCGACGGGCGCCCGTACCGGATCGCCTGCGGGCAGATCGACATCGGCAACGCGGCCACCGAGATGACCGAGCGCATGCAGACCGGCATCCTCCAGGCCAACGGGCAGCTGGCGGTGGAACCGGTGATGGACGCCGCCGACGTGGCCCGCACCGTGCTGCACATGGCGGAGCTCCCGCTGGAGGCCAACGTCCAGTTCGCGACGGTGATGGCCACCGCGATGCCGTACATCGGACGCGGCTGACCGCATCCCCTGACGCTCCCGGCACGGCCCGGTACGCGCGAGGGCCCCGGCCGCCCCACCCCGAGGGGGAACGCGGCCGGGGCCCTCGCGCGTGCGGATCCGGTCAGCCCTCGGCGCGGCCGCCCACGGACGCCGCCGGGGCCGGCGCCTGCGCGGGGGTGCGCGGGCGGCGGGCCGGGAGGAGGAACAGGGACAGCACGAGCGCCAGGTACAGGGACCACACCACCAGCTGGAAGACCGTCGGGTCCGGCTGGAAGTTGAAGACGCCCTTCAGCAGCACCCCGTACCAGCTGTCCGGCGCGATCACCGAGCTGATGTCGAAGGCCTTGTCGTTCAGGCCGCCGAGGAACTCGGCCTCCTGGAGGTCGTGGACCCCGTACGCGAGCACGCCCGCGGCGACGACCACCAGCATCCCGCCGGTCCACTTGAAGAACTTCGCCAGGTTGATCTTCAGCGCGCCCCGGTAGAACAGCCAGCCGAGGACGATCGCGGTCGCGATGCCCAGCAGCACGCCGATCAGGGGGGCCGAGGAGCCCTCGCCGCTCGCGCGGACCGACGCCCACACGAACAGCGCCGTCTCCAGGCCCTCGCGGCCCACCGCCAGGAACGCGGTGGCCACCAGCGCGCCGGTGCCCATGGCGAGCGCCGAGTCGAGCCTGCCGTGCAGCTCGGCCTTCAGGTGCCGCGCGGTGCGCTTCATCCAGAAGACCATCCACGTCACCAGGCCCACCGAGATGATCGACAGGCTGCCGCCGAGCAGCTCCTGCGCCTGGAACGTCAGCTCCTGGGTCCCGAACTCCAGCAGCGCGCCGAAGGTGAGCGAGAGCCCGCAGGCGATTCCGATGCCGAGCCAGACCGGGCGCAGGGCGGCCCGGTTCCCGGTCTTGACCAGGTACGCGACGAGGATGCAGACGACCAGGCTGGCCTCCAGCCCCTCGCGCAGGCCGATCAGATAGTTGCCGAACACGGCGTTTTTCCTCTCCGGCGGGGACTACGCGAACAGGGACCGGCCCCACCAGTCGTCCTTGTCGCGGACGCCCGGCGGGACGGCGAAGATCGCCGAACCCACGTGCTGGATGTACTCGTTCAGGACGTCCGCCTTCGCCAGCCGGCGCTGGATCGGGATGAAGCCCTTGCGGACGTCGCGCTGGTAGGCCAGGAAGAACAGGCCGGCGTCGAGGCGGCCCAGGCCGTCGGTGCCGTCGGTGAAGGAGTAGCCGCGGCGCAGGATCGTCGCCCCGTCGTTGCTGTCGGGGTGCGCGAGGCGCACGTGCGCCTCCGGCTTCATCGCCTTCAGGAACGGCTCGTCGCGCTCCTTGGACTTGCCGACGGGGGCGCCCTCGCCCTTGTCGCGGCCGAAGATGTCCTCCTGCTCCTGCAGGGGGGTGCGGTCCCAGGTCTCGATGTGCATCCGGATGCGCCGGGCGACCAGGTACGAGCCGCCGGTCAGCCAGTCGCTGCCGTCGCCCGCGCCGACCCACACGTGCTTGTCCAGGGCGGCCTTGTCGGTGCCGGAGATGTTCCGGGTGCCGTCCTTGAAGCCCATCATGTTGCGCGGGGTCTGCTCGTCGGGCGTGGTCGAGGAGGTCTTGCCGAAGCCGAGCTGCGACCAGCGGACGACGACCTTGCCGAAGCCGATGCGGGCCAGCTGGCGGATGGCGTGCACGGCGACCTGCGGGTCGTCGGCGCAGGCCTGGACGCACAGGTCGCCGCCGGAGCGGGCCTGGTCCAGGTTGTCGCCGGGGAAGAGCTCCAGGTCCACCAGGGCCTCGGGGCGCTTGCCCTCCAGACCGAAGCGGTCCTTGGCGAACAGCCCCGGGCCGAAGCCGATGGTCAGGGTGAGGCGGGAGGGCTTGAGGCCGAGGGCCTCGCCGGTGTCGGTGGGCGGCGCCTCGGGCGCGCCCTCGAACACGTCGCCGACCGGCAGGCCTGCCGTCATCAGCCGGGCCGCGGCCGTCCACTCCTTGAGGAGCGTGACCAGCTCGTCGCGGCTCTTCGTCTTCACGTCGAAGGCCGCGAAGTGCAGCCGGTCCTGGACGGCGCTCGCGATGCCGGCCTGGTGCTCGCCGTGGAAGGGCACGGCCGCCCCGGCGGAGGCCGCCGGGGAGAGGTCCGAGCCGCCGCCGAACGCGGCGACCGCGCCGCCGGCGGCGGCCGCCCCGACCGCCAGCCCCGCGCCGCCCCAGCCGAGGACGGCACGGCGCGACGGCGCGCCCGCGGCGCCCGTGGCGCCCGTGGTCTCTTCCGACACCTGGTCGGTCATGGTGCTTCTCCCGCCTCTGCCTGGATCCGGACTACTTGGCGACCGCGGCGGCCAGCTTGGACAGCGGCTCGCCCAGCGCGCTCACGGCGTCCGAGAGTTCCTTGCGCTCGGCCTCGCCGACCTTGTCGTAGGAGGTGAACTCGTAGCCGTTCTTGTCGGCGCGGTACTTGTCCAGGAGGGTGTTCATCGCGGCGAACTGGGTATCCAGCTGCTTGGCGAGCTCCGGGTCGTTCTTGGCGGTGACCGCCTTCAGGAGCTCGTGGGACTTCTGGGCGCCCTCGACGTTGGCCTTGAAGTCGACCAGGTCGGTGTGGCTGTAGCGCTCTTCCTCGCCCGTCACCTTGCCGGTGGCGACCTCGTCGAGCAGCTCCTTGGCACCGTTGGCCATGGAGGTGGGGGTGATCTCGGCCTGGCCGACCTTCTTCTGCCATTCGGTCAGGTCGGTGATCAGGGTGTCGGCGAGCTTCTTGTCGTTGTCGTCGATCTTGTTGTCCTGGAAGAGGGACTTCTCCAGGCGGTGCCAGCCGGTCCAGTCCTTGGCCGGGTCCTGGCCGGCCTCCAGGCCGTCCTCGCGGACGTCGACCTTCGGGTCGACGTCGCCGAAGGACTCGGCGACGGGCTCGGTGCGCTCCCAGCCGATGCGGGAGTGGGCGTAGGCCTTCTTCGCCGCCTCCAGGTCGCCGGCCTTGACGGCGTCGGCGAAGGCCTGGGCCTTGGGCAGGGTCTCGTCGGCCTGCTCCTGGACGTACTTGCGGTACGCGGCGACCGCGGCGTCCAGCTCGGGGCTGCGCTTCTCGGTGCCGCCCTTGCCGGTGGCCTTGACCTGGGTGCGGATGCCGTCGCCCTTCATGCCGGGCTTGCAGGTGAAGGTGTAGGAGCCCGCCTTGATCTCGGCGGTGATGGTGGCCTTGGTGCCGGGGCCGATGTTCTCGCGCTCGGCGACGATCCGGTCGTCCGGGAAGAGCACGTACAGCTCGGTGACCTTGGAGCCCTTGTTCTCGACCTCGATGGTGACCTTGCCCGCCGGGAACTCGGTCTTCGAGACCTCGCAGGCGCTGTCGGTCGCGTTCACGTGGATCGCGCCGGAGCCGGCCTTGTCACTCTTCTCGGCGCAGCCGGTGACTGCGGTGAGCGCGGCGACGGCTGCGGCCGCGGTGAGGACGGTGAGGCGGGCGGGGCGCATGTGGGCTCCTGGCGGGGGTGGAGGCTGGACGAGGGCCGGTGAGGCGGACCTAACTTAACCGAGGCTTACCTGACCGATACCCAGTCGTCCAGTGATTCAGCTCTCACCTTCCGGCCACGGACACGAGCCCGTCACGGGCGTTCCATGACCGGCTCAAGCGAGGGTCAAGCGGGAGTCAAGTCGCCGTCCGCGTTCCGTGCGGAGCCGTTGTTACCGACCGGTTCGATCCCTTGCGGCGCCTGGGCGGGAGGTTGATCCGGAACGCCCGCGTCCCGTACCGGGAGCACCAGCGCAGCCCCCGTCCGGGGGTGCGCCGGCACCTCCGCCGGCTGCCCGGGGACCCGGCTCGGGAGCCCGCCCACGAACACCTCCGCCGGGGGTCCGGCCGTCGGGATCCGGCCACCGTGCGGCACCGCCGCCCGGTCCGCGTACGCCGCCGCCGGGCGGCCCGGAGCTGACAAAGCCCGTACACCGGGGCGTGCTTGAATGCCAGCGTGAACGATCTAGACGTGATCAGGGTCTTCTGCGCGGGTGACGGCCGCTTCGGCAACCTGCTCGGAGTCGTCCGCGACGGCCGCACCTGCCCCGACGACGACTCCCGGCAGGCCCTCGCCGCCGAACTGGGCTACAGCGAGACGGTGTTCGTCGACGACCCCGAGCGCGGGGTCGTCGACATCCGCACCCCCGGCACGCGGATGTCCTTCGCCGGACACCCGCTGGTCGGGGTCGCCTGGCTGCTGGACATCGAGGAGCTCCAGCCGCCGGCCGGCCCCGTATGGGCCCGCGACGACGGGGAGTTCACCTGGATCACCGCCCGCCCCGAGTGGGTCACCGGCAAGCGCACCGAGCAGTACGCCACCCCCGCCGACGTCGACGCCCTGCCGGCCCCGCCGCCCGGCGAGGGCTGGCTGTACGCGTGGGCCTGGGAGGACGAGGCCGCCGGACGGATCCGCGCCCGGGGCTTCCCCCGCCGCCCGGACGGGGCCATCACCGAGGACGAGGCCACCGGCTCGGCGGCGATCCTCCTCACCGCCCAGCTGAACCGCGCCCTCAACATCACCCAGGGCGCCGGCTCCCAGATCCTCACCGCCCCGGGCCCCGACGGCACGATCGAGATCGGCGGCCGCGTCCGCTTCGCCTCGTAGGCCTCGTGGGCCTCGACCGCACCACGGGCCCGCGGGCACCGCGACCGGGCCCGGCGCCACGTCGGCGTGATGCGCGCCGAGGGGGCCGGGACGGTGCGTCCGCACCCGCCCCGGCCCCCTCACCCGAAACCGCCCGGTCAGGGCCCCGGCCTACGCGCTGAGCGGGAACTCCTCGCCCAGCTCGCGGAAGACCGCCCCGTTGAAGTCGAAGGCCCGCTTGCACTCGTCGATGATCCGCTGCTTCTCCAGGTCGTCCGCGGCGATCGCGTCCAGCAGCTCCCGGTAACCCCGCTTGAAGGCCGCCGGGTTGGAGATGTCCGCGAAGACGTAGAACCGCACCCCGTCGCCCTTGCGCTCGAAGCCCCACGTGCGCTCGGCCTTGTCCCGGATGATCTGGCCCCCGGAGAGGTCCCCCAGGTAGCGCGTGTAGTGGTGGGCCACGTACCCGCCCGGCCAGGACGCGGCGCACTCCGCGACCCGGGCCGCGTACGCCCGCGTCGCCGGCAGCGCGCTGACCGCGTCGCGCCAGCCGGTGCCCAGCAGGTGCGCCAGGTCGCGCTCGATCTCCGCGACGCGCATCAGCTCGGGCCGTATGAAGGGACCCGCCACCGGGTCGTCCCGCAGGGACGCGGCGCCGTCCTCCAGCGCCCGGTACACGAACCACAGCTGCTCGGTGTAGCGGGTGTACGCGTCCACACCGAGCCGCCCGCCGAGCAGGTCGCTCATGAACGAGGAGGTCTCGGCTTCGGTGTGCTGCTCGTGCGAGGCGACACGGATGACCGTGGAGAACGCGTCCAAGACTGACCTCCGTCAGGTGAGGAGCGGGCCGTGGCGGCACGCCGCCGCCACGCCCGATCCTCCTGCTTAGGCTTACCTAAGTCAATGTGTTCCCGACGCGTTGTCGGTAAAAACCTCCGGGCGGCGGGAATCCCGCCACCGGCGTCCGCCGGCCGCCCCTACGGCAGGGTCAGGATCTCCGCGCCGGTGTCCGTCACCACCAGCGTGTGCTCGAACTGCGCGGTGCGCTTGCGGTCCTTCGTGACGACCGTCCAGCCGTCCTCCCACATGTCGTACTCGTGGGTGCCCAGCGTCAGCATCGGCTCGATCGTGAAGGTCATCCCGGGCTCGATGACGGTCGTGGCGTGCGGGCTGTCGTAGTGCGGGATGATCAGGCCCGAGTGGAACGACGAGTTGATGCCGTGCCCGGTGAAGTCCCGGACCACCCCGTACCCGAAACGCTTCGCGTACGACTCGATGACGCGGCCGATGACGTTGATCTGACGGCCGGGCTTGACCGCCTTGATCGCCCGGTTCAGGGCCTCGCGCGTGCGCTCCACCAGCAGCCGCGACTCCTCGTCGACCTCGCCGCACAGGTAGGTGGCGTTGTTGTCGCCGTGCACCCCGCCGATGTACGCGGTCACGTCGAGGTTCACGATGTCGCCGTCCCGCAGGACGGTCGAGTCCGGGATCCCGTGGCAGATGACCTCGTTGAGCGAGGAGCACAGGGACTTCGGGAACCCGCGGTAGCCGAGCGTCGACGGGTAGGCGCCGTGGTCGCACATGTACTCGTGCGCGACCCGGTCCAGCTCGTCGGTGGTCACCCCCGGCGCGATGTGCTTCGCCGCCTCCTCCATCGCCTGCGCGGCGATCCGGCCGGCGACGCGCATGGCCTCGATGGTCTCGGCCGACTGCACCTCCGGTCCGGTGTACGGAGCGGGCGCGGGCTTGCCCACGTACTCGGGCCGGCGGATGTTTCCGGGGACGGAACGGACGGGAGAGAGCTCGCCTGGAACGAGCAGCGACTGGCCAGACATGCAAGCGAGTGTATCCAGCGGTGATGGGGCAGCATGGCGACGAGGAGCGGTATCGAACGGTATCGAGCGGCGGTGCCGGGAGACCGCGCCGGAAGGAGTCCCGAGGCGATGGCCCTGTTCAAGAAGCGTCAGGTGGGCAAACCGGGCGAGTGGTACTACTGCCTGGTCCACCGCAAGGTGGAGGAAGGGCCCGAGTGCCCCGCCAAGGACCGCTTCGGCCCCTACACCACGCGCGAGGAGGCCGCCCACGCCATGGAGACGGCGCAGGAGCGCAACCTCGAATGGCAGAACGACCCCAAGTGGAACGACAAGACCCGCGAGGAGGAGGAAGGCGGCGGCGCCACCCCCTGAAGCCCCGGGCCCACCAGACCCGGGCCTACCAGCGGGCGGGCGACGGCGGGGCGGTCAGCTGGTCGGCCAGCCGCGCCAGCCGGTCGCGCAGCCGCCGCGGGCCGCGCCGCTCCGGCGGGACGTTCTCCCCGGCCGCCGCGCTGACCAGGTGCTGCACCGTGTCCAGGTCCAGCTCGGAGCCGGCGGCCGGCACCGACAGGGCGTCGTGGGCCAGCCCCGCCAGGTCCGGGTCCCCGCCGTCCAGGGACAGTACGGTCGCCCCCGCGCGCCGGGCGTCGTGCACCCGCTCCAGCAGCCCCCCGCCGGGCCGCTCCGGAGCCACCACCAGCAGCGTGTGCCCGCGCCGGGCGGCCTCCAGCCGGCCCAGCCCCACCGACAGGTGCGGCGGCTCGCCCGGCCGCACGTGATGGCGCACCAGCGTCGGAGCCAGCTCCGGCTGACCCGACCAGGCGGCCTCGTCCACCAGGTGCGCCGCCAGGTGCCAGGGCTCGTACTGCTCGGTGCCCACCAGCAGCAGGCTCCCGCCGGCCGGCGCCACCGACCGCCGCAGCGAACCCGCGAAGCGCCGGGCCTCGTCCGGCCACCGCGTCCCCGCGAGCACCTCGCGCAGCAGCGCCACCCTCACGGCATCCATGCGGCATCCATGGCCGCATCCTGCACCATCCGGCCCTCCTCGTCCGGCCTACCCGGCAGTACGCTCGCCAGCATGACTTCCTCAGACAGCACGCAGAAGCCGCCGGCCAGGGACCCCTGGGACCTCCCCGACGTCTCCGGCCTCGTCGTCGGCGTCCTCGGCGGCACCGGCGACCAGGGCCGCGGCCTCGCCTACCGGCTCGCCCGCGCGGGCCAGAAGGTGATCATCGGCTCCCGCGCCGCGGACCGCGCCGAGACCGCCGCCGCGGAACTCGGCCTCGGCGTCGAGGGCGCCGACAACGCCGCGTGCGCCCGCCGCAGCGACATCGTGATCATCGCCGTTCCGTGGGAGGGCCACGCCAAGACCCTCGAAGCCCTGCGCGAGGACCTCGCCGGCAAGCTCGTCGTGGACTGCGTCAACCCCCTGGGCTTCGACAAGCAGGGCGCCTACGCCCTCCAGGTCGAAGAGGGCAGCGCCGCCCAGCAGGCCGCCGCCCTGCTCCCCGACTCGCGCGTCACCGCCGCCTTCCACCACCTCTCCGCCGTCCTCCTCCAGGACGCCTCGGTCGAGGAGATCGACACCGACGTGATGGTCCTCGGCGAATCCCGCGCCGACACCGACGTCGTCCAGGCCCTCGCGGCCCGCATCCCCGGGATGCGCGGCGTCTTCGCGGGCCGCCTGCGCAACGCCCACCAGGTCGAGGCGATGGTGGCCAACCTCATCTCCACCAACCGCCGCTACAAGGCCCACGCGGGCCTCCGCCTCACCGACGTGTGACCCCGCCGCCCCTCCCGGGCCCCGCACCGACGACGGGGCCCGGACGGGATGGGGGACACTGGAGGGGTTCGACCCCCTTCCGTGTCGCCGAGGAGCTGTTCCGGATGCCCCGCCTTGCCCTGTTCGCCGTTGTCGTCTGCGTCCTCGCCGTGGCCGCGGCCGTGGTCGCCTTCGTGGAGGGCAGCTTCCTCGGGATCGTGTGGGTGCTGCTGGCCGGCGTCACGTCCAACATGGCCTGGTTCTACGTCCGCAAGGCCAAGGCCGACAAGCAGCGGGCGGCGTAGTCCGCCGGGCCGGTCCGGGTCAGTCCTGCGGCGCCGTGCAGAACCCGTCGGAGTCCTGCCAGAAGCGGTACAGGTCGCGGCCGCAGTAGGTCTCCAGGTCCGAGACGCCCAGCCCGCGCAGGACCCCGCTCACCGCGTCGAAGAACACGGCGTTCACCTCCGGGATCCACAGCAGCGCGAACACCCCGATCAGCGCGAACGGCGCCAGCGGGGCCAGCTCGCGGCGGACCCGGTGGGACAGCCACGGCTCGATGATCCCGTAGCCGTCCAGACCCGGGACCGGCAGGAAGTTCAGGATCGCCGCCGAGACCTGGAGCAGCCCGAGGAACGCCAGCGCGAAGCGGAACGGCAGCGGCACCCCGTCGAGGGCGTCCAGCCAGAACGGTGCCGTGCAGACGACGGCGAAGGCCACGTTCGTCAGCGGGCCCGCGGCCGACACCAGGCTGTGCCTCCAGCGGCCCCGGATCCGGTCGCGCTCGATGTACACCGCCCCGCCCGGCAGGCCCAGCCCGCCCAGGATCACGAAGACCACCGGCAGCACGATGCTGAGCAGCGCGTGCGTGTACTTCAGCGGGTTCAGGGTCAGGTAGCCCTTGGCGCCGACCGTGATGTCACCACCGTGCAGCGCGGTGCGGGCGTGCGCGTACTCGTGCAGGCACAGCGAGACCACCCACGCCGACGTGACGAAGAGGAACACGGCCAGCCCCGGGCTCGCCGCGTAGCCCGTCCACACCGCCCAGCCGGTCACCGCCATGACGGCGACGATGCCGAGGAACACGGAACTGATCTGCCGCTCGCCGCGGACGCCCTGATGACCCATGCGGCGAAACCTATCCCGGGCTCGGCGGCGAGGGGGGTGCGGGGCCGGGGAGAATGGGCCGGTGCGCTACGCGATTCTCGGCACCGCCCAGGCCATCAGCGACGACGGCAGCCCCGTCGCCGTCGGCGGAGCACGCCTGCGCGCGCTCCTGACCGCCCTCGCCCTGCGCCCCGGCCGCGCGGTCCCGGCCGGGCTGCTCGTCGCCGAGGTGTGGGACGCCGACCCGCCGGCCGAAGCCATAGCCGCGCTCCAGGCGCTGGTGGGGCGGCTGCGGCGGGCGCTGGGGCACGCGGCCGTACGGTCCGTGGAGGGCGGCTACCAGCTGGAGGCGGAGCGGGAGGACGTCGACCTGTACCGCTTCGAACGTCTCGCGCGCGCCGCCGCGGCGGACCCGGACCCGGCCCGGGCGGCGGCCCTGTACGACGAGGCGCTCGCGCTGTGGCGGGGCCCCGCGCTGGCCTCCCTCCCCGATCCGGCGGCCGAGTCCGCGCGCTGGGAGGCCGTACGGATGGACGCGCGCCGGGGCCGCCTGGGCGCGGCGCTGGCCCTGGGCGAAGCGGAACAGGCCCTCCCGGAGCTGACCGAACTGTGTGCGCGGCAGCCCCTGGACGAGTCCCTTCAGGTGCTGCGGATCCGGGCCCTGCGTGCGGCGGGCCGCCCGGCGCAGGCGCTGGCCGCCTACGAGACCGTCCGTCAGGACCTCGCCGCCCGCCTCGGCACGGACCCGGGACCGGCCCTCCGCGCCCTCCACGCGCAACTCCTCGCCCCGGCACCCGCCCCGCCCGCCGGCCCCACCCCGGCCCGGTGGCCCGCGACCGCCCCCACCCCCGACGCCGGCGACGCCCCGCCCCCGCACCCCCCGCAACCGACCGGGACCACCCCGGCCCCCGCCCCCGCCCCGCGGCCCACCGCCCCGGCCCCGCATCCGGCCACTCCCGGCGCCCCGGCGCCCTCCGGCCCGTCCGGGCGCGCGGCCGAGGGCGCCCGGCCCGCGGCCGACGGGGACCCCGCGGCGGCTTCCGGCGGGCACGCCCCGGCCCCGCACCCGGCTGGGACCGCCCCCGCCCCGCACCCGGCCGCCGCGGGCTCCGGGGCGGCCGGGGCACCCGTTCCCGGGAACCTGCGGGCCCGGCTCACCACCTTCGTCGGGCGGGAGGAGGACATCCGCGTCATCGGCGACGACCTCGGCAGGGCGCGGCTCGTCACCCTGCTCGGTCCCGGCGGGGCCGGGAAGACGCGGCTGTCGCAGGAGGCCGCCGAGACCCACACCCGCACCGCCGGCGACGGCGCCGGCTGGCCCGACGGGGTGTGGTTCGTCGAGCTGGCGCCCGTGGAGGATCCCGAGGACGTCCCCGAGGCCGTCCTCACCGCACTCGGCGCCCGCGAGACCAAACTGCGCGGCGCCGCCGCCGAGGAACTGCGCGCCCTCACCGACCGCGGCGGGGACGACCCCCTCGACCGGCTCACCGAGCACTGCGCCCGCCGCCGGCTCCTGCTGCTCCTCGACAACTGCGAGCACGTCATCGCCGCCGCCGCCCACCTCGCCGAACGCCTCCTCACCCACTGCCCCGGCGTGCGGATCCTCGCCACCAGCCGCGAACCCCTCGGCGTGCCGGGGGAGTTCCTGCGCCCCGTCGAACCCCTGCCGGACCCCGTCGCGCTACGGCTCCTCGGCGACCGCGGTGCCGCCGCCCGGCCCGGGTTCAGCGTCGCCGCGGACCCGGCCGCCGCGGCCGAGATCTGCCGCCGCCTGGACGGGCTGCCGCTCGCCATCGAGCTGGCCGCCGCCCGGCTGCGGCTGCTCACCCCCCGCCAGATCGCCGACCGGCTCGACGACCGCTTCCGCCTCCTGACCGGCGGCGCCCGCACCGTCCTGCCCCGCCAGCAGACCCTGCGCGCCGTCGTCGACTGGTCCTGGGAGCTGCTGGACGAGCCCGAACGGGCCGTGCTCCGGCGGCTGTCCGTCTTCGCGGGCGGCTGCGACCTGGAGGCCGCCGAAGCCGTCTGCGCGGGAGCCGAGGACGCCGTCGACGTCGCCGATGCCATGGCCACCCTGGTCGACAAGTCCCTCGTCGTCGCCGCCCCCGGCCCCGCCGGCGACATGCGCTACCGCCTCCTGGAGACCGTCGGCGAGTACGCCGCCGAGCGCCTCGCCGAAGCCGGCGACCGCGCGGCCACCGAGCACCGCCACCTCGTCCACTACCGCGAACTCGCCCGCGCCACCGAACCCCTGCTCCGCGGCCACGGCCAGCGCGCGGCCGCCGACCGGATCGCCACCGAGTACGAGAACCTCCGCAGCGCCCTGCGCCGCGCCGTCGCCACCCGCGACGCCCACGAGGCGCTGTGCCTGGTCCACTCCCTCGGCTGGTACTGGCACATGCAGGACCTGCGCGCCGAGTCCCGCCACTGGTCCGACGCCGTCGCCGAACTCGGCCCCGACCCCTTCCTCGCGCCCCACACCCCCGCCGAGCCCGTCCACGAACGGCTCGTCGACTCGCCCCCGCCCTACTCCGGCGAGATCCTCGCCGAGGGCTGGCGCGCCCTGCACCTCGTACGGCTCGCCGCCCGGGACCAGACGAACACCGACTGGGACAGCCCGGAGGTCCGCGAGCAGGTCGCCGGGGTGCTCGCCACCTACCGGCCCGGCCTCCCGCAGACCTGCCGCACCCCGGCCTCCCTGTGGATCTACGCCGTGATGATCGCGGGGGACGCGGGGCTGCTCAAACGGGTCGTCGACGCGACCGTCGACACCGCCCGCGAGCTCGGCTACCGCTGGGAACTCGCCTCCGGCCTCCAGCTGCGCGCCAACATCCTCGCCAACCGGGCCGACTGGGCCGGCGACGCCTCCCGCGACGCGGACGAGAGCCTGGCCCTCTTCCGCGAGCTCGGCGACGACTGGGGCTGCGCCGAGGCCCTGTCGGCCCGCGCCGAGACCCGGGAGAAGTGCGGGGAGTACGACCTGTCCGCCCAGGACTACCTGGAAGCGATCGAACACGCCGAACGCCTCGGCGCCAAGGCGCAGGTGACGGTGCTGCGCGTGCGGATGGCGGGCTCCCTCGTCGAGAGCGGCCGGATCGAGGAGGCCGAGCGGATCCTCACCGACACCCTCACCACCACCGTGCGGTTCGCCAACGAGTCCGTGCCCGCCGCGCGGATGTTCCTCGCCTCCGTCTACGGGCGCACCGGCCGGATCCCCGAGGCCCGCGAGCAGGTCCGGCTGCTGCGCGAGGAGTTCGCGATGGGCGCGTTCGCCGTCTTCGACGTGTTCCTGCTCGCCACGACGGCCTGGCTGGACAACCAGGAGGGCGAGTACGAGGCGGCCCTGAGCGTGGCCCGCGAGGCCGCCGGGGCCGTCCGGCACCCGCTGGCGATGATGGTCGCCCCGTACATGCCCGCCCTGTACCTGCTGACGGCCGCGGTGGCCCGGCTCGGCCTCGGCGGCCCGGAGCAGGCGTACGAGGCCGCCCGGCTGGTCGGCGCCTACCGCGCCCAGCTGCCGCCCGGGCACGTCCCGGTCTCCTCCGAACGCGCGGACGCCGCCCGCGCCGAGGAAGGGGCGAGGGCGGTGCTGGGCGACGCGGCGTACGAGGCCGCGTACGCCGAAGGCGGCGGCCTCTCCCTGGAGGAGGCCACCGCCCTCATCTGATCCGGCCGGCTCCCCCGTGCGGTGCCGTCCGGGACGCGATCCGGACGGACCGGCCGCCCGGGATCAGGTCTTCTGGCGGAACTTGCGCACCGCGATCGGCATGGTGACGGCGGTGATGCCCACCGACCACGCCAGCGTGATCCACACGGAGTTGCCCAGCGGGGTGCCGTTGATCAGACCGCGGGCCGCGTCGGCCAGGTTCGACAGCGGGTTGACGTCGGTGAAGCTCTGCAGCCAGCCGGGCATCGTCGTCGGCGGGGCGAAGATCGAGCTGCCGAACTGCAGCGGCATCAGGACGATCATCGCCATGCCCTGGACGGCCTGGGCGGTCTTCAGGGTCAGACCGAGCAGGATGAAGATCCACATCAGGGAGGCGCCGAAGACGGCCGACAGCCCGATGGCCAGGAACAGGTCGAGCACCGAGGACTTGATGGACAGGCCCAGGACGAAGCCCACGGTGAGCAGGATCGTGATGGCGACCATCATCCGGCCGAGCTCGACCACGATCTTCGCGATGAGGACCGAGGACCGGGCGATGGGCATGGACCGGAAGCGGTCCATCACGCCCTTCTTGAAGTCGTCGTTGACGCCGGTGCCCACGCCCATGGCGATGTTCATGCCCATCATCGCCATCAGGCCCGGGACGACGTAGTTGACGTACTCGCCGTTGTTGCCCTTGCCGGAGATCGCGCCGCCGAAGACGAACACGAACAGCAGCGTGAAGATGATCGGCATGAACACGACGTCGAACATCGACTCCGGGTCCTGCTTGATCTGGAGGGCGTTGCGGCGGACGAGCGCGCCGATGTGACGCACGTTGCCCCGCAGGCCGATCCGGCCCTCGCCGGGCAGCGGGGAGGCGGCCGTGGGGGCCGCGGTGGTGCTGGGCTTCGTCGTGGTTACGGTGCTCATGCCGCGACCTCCTGATCCGTCTCGGTCTTACGGGCGGGCGCGGCGTCCCCGGCCTTCTCCGGCTTCTGGCCGGTGATGGACAGGAACACCTCGTCCAGGCTGGGCAGGTACGTGCCGATGTCGGCGATCGCGTACCCGCGGGCGGCCAGCAGGCCGACCACCGCGGTCAGCTGCTCGTCGCTGAGGACCGGGACCAGCAGCACGCCCTCGTCCGGCACCGCCTGGGAGCCGGCGACGCCGTCCAGGCCGGTCTCCGCCAGCGCGCGGGCCATGCCCGGCAGGTCGGAGGCCTCCACCGGGCGGATCCGCAGGGTGCGGCCGCCGACCCGGGCCTTCAGCTCGTCGACCTTGCCCTTGGCGATGACCTTGCCGCGGTCGATGACCGTCAGCTCGTTCGCGAGCTGCTCGGCCTCCTCCATGTACTGGGTGGTGAGCAGGACGGTGGCGCCCTCGGCGACCATCCGCTGCACCTCGTCCCACACCTCGTTGCGGGTGCGGGGGTCCAGGCCGGTGGTCGGCTCGTCCAGGTAGAGCACCGCCGGGTGGCCGATCATCGAGGCGGCCAGGTCGAGCCGGCGGCGCATGCCGCCGGAGTAGTTCATCACCGCCTTCTTCGCGGCCTCCGTGAGGGAGAACCGCTCCAGCAGCTCGTCCGCGCGGGCCCGGGCGTCCTTGCGGGACAGGTCCAGCAGCCGGCCGATCATGTAGAGGTTCTCCCAGCCGGAGAGCTTCTCGTCGACCGAGGCGTACTGGCCGGTCAGGCCGATCGTGCGGCGCAGCTGCCGGGGCTGGCGGACCACGTCGAAGCCGGCGACGGTGGCCGTGCCGGCGTCGGGGACGATCAGGGTGGACAGGCAGCGGACCAGGGTGGTCTTGCCGGCGCCGTTCGGGCCGAGGACACCGAGCACGGTGCCCTCGCGGACGTCCAGGTCGACCCCGTCCAGGGCCTTGGTCTCGCCGTAGTGCTTGACCAGCCCCCGCACTTCCACGGCGTTGGGCTTCTTGTCGTTTCGCGTCATGTCCACCATGGGACCAGCCGCCACTGACAAAGCCCCGACAGCCGACCGACAGCCCGCCGACGGGGCTGTCGGCGGGCTGTCGGAGGGTCCCCGGCACCGGACGGCCGGTGCCGGGCGGTGCCGCCGGCCGGTGTCACCGGGCGGCGCCTTCGGGACTAGTGGAAGGCGTGCTCTTCCTGCGGGAACGTTCCGCCGACCACGTCCTCGGCGAAGGCCTTCGCCGCGTCACCCATGGTCTGCCGCAGGTTCGCGTACTGCTTCACGAAGCGCGGCATCTTCCCGCCGGTCAGGCCCATCATGTCGGTCCACACCAGCACCTGCGCGTCGCACTCCGAGCCGGCGCCGATGCCGACGGTCGGGATGTGCAGGGACCGGGTGACCTCGGCGGCCAGCTCGGCCGGGACCAGCTCCAGGACCACCGCGAACGCGCCCGCGTCCTGCGCCGCCTTCGCGTCGCGCAGCAGCTGGTGCGCGGCCTCGTCGGTGCGGCCCTGCACCCGGTAGCCCATGGCGTTCACGGACTGCGGGGTCAGACCCAGGTGGGACATGACCGGGATGCCGGACTGCACGATCAGCTCGGTCTGGTGCAGCGAGCGCTCGCCGCCCTCCAGCTTGACCGCCCCGACACCGGCCTCCTTGACCAGCCGGGTGGCGCTGCGCAGCGCCTGCACGGCGCCCTCCTGGTAGGAGCCGAACGGCAGGTCACCGACGACCAGGGCACGGCTGGTGCCCCGTACGACGGCCGCCGACAGCAGGGTCATCTCGTCCATCGTCACGGGGACGGTGGTGTCGTAGCCGAGGTGACAGTTGCCCATCGAGTCACCGACGAGGATCACCGGGATGCCGGCCTCGTCGAACACGGACGCCGTCATGGCGTCGTACGCGGTGAGCATGGGCCACTTCTCGCCGCGCTCCTTGGCGAGCATGAGGTCGCGGACGGTGATCCGCCGGGTGCCGGTGCCTCCGTACAGGGTGGGGGAGACGGCTTCGCGGGCAGGCGAAACGGCATGCGTCATTGCAACTGCTCCTTGTGTCATCTCGAGGCGCCCTCACGGCGTCCCCGGACTCACCCACCATGGTGGCACCCGTGCGGCCGTGGACGGAAGTGTCCGAGCCGCGACGCGCTGACCCGTCCGTCACACTCCCGGCCCGCTCCGGGCGCGCCGGAGCCAATGTGCGCGTTTCGTGACAACCGGAACCCTTGCCGCACGGCCGTTCGTCCTCCCGGTTGTACGGCCGCGAGGTCGGCACGGAAGGCTCCCGTCATCGCCTAGGGTCAAGGGGCGGGGACGGAGCGCGAGCACGGCAGCGAGGAATGGGCATGGCACAGGCGTACATGACGGAGACGGGGAACGGCGGCTCCGAGCCCGGGCCCTCCGGATCCGGACTGAAGCGCCGGCTCGCCGAGCTACGCCGTGACCGGGGCATCTGGAAGCGCGGGACCGTCACCGCCGGGTTCGCGGCGCTGATCTCGCTGATCATGATCTTCCATGCGGAGCTGTCCAACGACGTCGGCAACCTCGGCAGTCTCACCGAGACCTTCCTGCCCTGGCTGGGCGTGTTCGTACCGGTGCTGCTGGCCATCGCCGTGGTCCGCAAGTCCGCGACCGCCCTGATCGCGATACTGCTGACGGCCGCGGTCTGGGTGAACCTCTTCGGCGGCCTGGTCACCGACAAGTCGGGCTCCGGCGGCAACCTGACCGTCGCCACCCACAACGTGGACGCCGACAACCCGGACCCGAAGGGCACCGCCGAGGCGGTCGCCAAGTCGAAGGCGGACGTCCTGGCCCTGACCGAGCTCAAGGCGGGCGCCGTCCCCGTCTACGAGAAGGCCCTCGAAGGCACGTACAAGTACCACGCGGTCGAGGGCACGGTCGGCGTGTGGAGCAAGTACCCGCTGACCTCCAGCAAGCCCGTGGACATCCGGCTCGGCTGGACCCGCGCCATGCGCACCACCGTCGCGAGCCCCTTCGGCGAGATCGGCGTGTACGTCGCCCACCTGCCCTCGGTCCGCGTCAAGCTCAACGCCGGCTTCACCGCCAACCAGCGCGACAACAGCGCCGACGCGCTCGGCGCGGCCCTCGCCGCCGAACCGCTGAAGAACGTCATCCTGCTCGGCGACCTCAACGGCACCATGAACGACCGCTCCCTGTCCGAGGTCACCTCGCAGATGCGCTCCACGCAGGGCGCCGCCGGCAACGGCTTCGGCTTCAGCTGGCCCGCGCAGTTCCCGATGGCCCGCATCGACCAGATCATGGTCCGCGGGGCGAAGCCGGAGGCCTCCTGGACCCTGCCGCGCACGGGCAGCGACCACCTGCCGGTCGCGGCCCGGCTGAGCGTGCGCAAGTAGGCGGCGCGGCTGCGGGGCGTCCGCCGCCGGGGCCGGCCGCCCCGGTGGCGGACGCCCCGGTGGCGGGCGGCCCCGTACGGTCTACGGGCCCTCGCGCCAGCCGTTGGTGATGGGCAGCCGGCGGTCCTTGCCGAAGCCCTTCGCGGAGATCTTGGTGCCCGGCGGGTACTGGCGGCGCTTGTACTCCGCCGTGTCCACCATCCGCAGCGTCTTCGCGACGAGCTCCCGGTCGAAGCCGGCCGCGACGATCTCCTCCAGGCCCTGGTCCCGGTCCACGTACCGGTCGAGGATCGCGTCGAGCACCGGATAGTCCGGCAACGAGTCCGTGTCCACCTGCCCCGGGCGCAGCTCGGCGCTCGGCGGCTTCACGATCGAGTTCTCCGGGATGGGCGGGGTCTCGCCCCGCTCCTCGGCGGCCCGGTTGCGGTAGCGGGCGAGCCGGAAGACGTCGCTCTTGTACACGTCCTTGATCGGCCCGTAGGCACCGACCGAGTCCCCGTACAGGGTGGAGTAGCCGACGGCCAGCTCGGACTTGTTGCCCGGCGCCAGCACGATGTGGCCCTCCTGGTTGGACACCGCCATCAGCATGGTGCCGCGCAGCCGGGACTGGAGGTTCTCCTCGGCCAGGCCGGTCAGGCCCAGCGATCCCATGTAGGCGTCGAACATCGGCGCGATCGGGACGGTGCGGAAGTTCAGCCCTGTCCGCGCCGCCAGATCGGCGGCGTCGCCCTCGGAGTGCTCCGAGGAGTACTTCGAGGGCATGGCGATGCCGTACACGTTCTGCGCGCCGACCGCGTCGCAGGCGATGGCCGCGACGAGCGCCGAGTCGATGCCCCCGGAGAGCCCGATCAGGACGGAGCGGAAGCCGTTCTTGCGGACGTACGCGCGCAGCCCCACCACCAGCGCGTCGTAGACCTCCTCGTCGTCGTCCAGCCGCTCGGCGTAGCCGCCGGTCACGACCGGCTCGTACGCCTCCAGCGGCTCCTCGGAGAGGATCACGCGGTCGATGCGCAGGCCGTCGTCGACGACGCCCTCGGGGGCGTCGGGGCGCGCGGCCGGGAGGTCCAGGTCGACCAGGACGCAGCCCTCGGAGAACTGCGGGGCGCGGACGACGACCTCGCCGGTGGCGTCGACGACGATCGAGTCGCCGTCGAAGACCAGCTCGTCCTGGCCGCCGATCATCGCCAGGTAGGCGAGGGTGCAGCCGGCCTCCTTGGCGCGTTTGCGGACCAGTTCGAGGCGTACGTCGTCCTTGTTGCGCTCGTACGGGGACGCGTTGACGGAGATCAGCAGGCCGGCCCCGGCGGAGCGGGTGGCGGGGACGCGGCCGCCCTCCTGCCAGAGGTCCTCGCAGATGGCGAGGGCCACGTCGACGCCGTGGACCCGGACGACGGGCTGGGTGTCGCCGGGCACGAAGTACCGGAACTCGTCGAACACGCCGTAGTTGGGCAGGTGGTGCTTGGCGAACCGCAGCACGACCTCGCCGCCGTACAGCACGGCGGCGGCGTTCTCCGGGGAGCCGGCGGGCAGGCCGAGCCGGGGGGCGGCCCGCTCGCTGCGGTCGAGGTAGCCGACCACGACGGGGAGCCCGCCGAGCCCCTCGTCCGCCAGCCGCCGGGCCAGCGCGGTCAGCGCGTTACGGGAGGCGTCGACGAAGGACGCCCGCAGGGCCAGGTCCTCGACGGGGTAGCCCGTCAGCGTCATCTCCGGGAACGCCACCAGGTGGGCGCCCTGCTCGGCGGAGTGCCGCGTCCAGTGCACGACCGAGTCGGAGTTGGCGGCGATGTTGCCGACCTGCGAGTCGATCTGATTCAGAGCGAGGCGAAGTTGAGGCACGGGGCCCAGTCTAATCGTCTTTCTGACGCGATGTCCTGGGCCCCGGCCGTTCCGGGCGGTTCGGGGTGGTCCGACGGGCGGTTCAGGGGCGGGCAGGCGCCTGGCTGACGGGGCCGCTGAACTTCACCGGGGCCAGCATGACGGCGGGGGACAGCTCCACGCCGATGCTCGTGGTGCCGCCGGGCAGCTCGTACGCGGCACTGCCGGAGGCCGTCTGGCCGGGTTCGAGCACCCGGTCGACGCGCTTGGGCATCCGGCCGTCGAAGACGAGCTTGCCGGCGGAGCCCCTGCCGTCGCGGACCTCGGGGATCGCGTGGACGACGCGGAGGGGCTCGTTGGAGGTGTTGGTGATGGTGAAGGGCACCTCGACGGCGTTGACCACCTCGATCCACTTGCTGCCGCTGGTGTACTTCCGGGGCGCCTCGACGGTCACCTTGACGCCGTTGGGGTACGTGTACGTACGGCCGAATTCGAGCGGGGTGGTCATGCCGGGGCCGGGCGGCGGGGTGGGGTGCGGGTCCACCTCCCAGTCCTCGCCGTCCTCCCAGTCCCCGTCGTCCTCCCAGTCCTCGTCCCAGTCGGGATCGACCGCGGCGGCGTGGCGGGCGCGGTCGACGGCCTTGTCGACGAGGGACACGGTGAAGAGCCAGCCGCCGACGCTCGCGCCGAGCCCGAGGACGCCGAGGGCGACGCCGAAGAGGGACATCACCTTGCGCGGGGCGCCGGCCCGGGCGCGCACGAAGGCGGCGATGCCGAGGGCGACGGCGGTCACGCCGAGGAGCGTGCCGATCCAGAACACGAACGGCACGAGGGCGACGGGCACCGCCGCCAGACCCAGCACCAGCGCGGCGACGGCCATCCCGTTGGACGGCGCCGGGGGCACGGGCTGGTACGCGGGGTATCCGGGCCACGCGCCGTAGGGCGCCGTCGGGGGCTGCCCGGGCGGCCCCCACCCGGCGGCGGGCGGCGGGGGCGGCGGGACGGCCCCGGGGGCGGGGCTCGCCCAGGGGTTGAACGCCCCGCCGCCCGGCGCCTGCGCCTGCGGGGCGGGTGCCGGGGCCGGGCCGGCGACCGGCGCCGGTCCGGGAGGGGCGGCGTGCTCCGCCGGCGCGGCCCCGCCCTGCGGGGTCTTGGTCAGCGACGGCTTCTCCGGCTCGGGTGCCGGGGCCGCGGTCGCGGGGGCGGCGTGCTCCGTCGGCGCGGTCGCGTCGTGCGGGGTCTTGGTCAGCGACGGCTTCTCCGGCTCGGGTGCCGGGGCCGCGGTCGCGGGGGCGGCGTGCTCCGTCGGCGCGGTCGCGTCGTGCGGGGTCTTGGTCAGCGACGGCTTCTCCGGCTCGGGTGCCGGGGCCGCGGTCGCGGGGGCGGCGTGCTCCGTCGGCGCGGTCGCGTCGTGCGGGGTCTTCGTCAGCGACGGCTTCGCCGGTTCCGGCGCCGGTGCCGCGGGCGCCGGGGCGTCCGCGGGCGGGGGCTTCTCCAGGGACGGCTTCGCCGCCTCCGGTATGGGCGTGGCCTCGGGCTCGGGCGGCGGACCGGACGGGGTCCCGGGCGGGTTCGGGGGCGTGCTCATACCTGGCGGCGTCCTTGGAGTGTGCGGCGTACGGGGCGGGAACGCGGTGTACGGACGATGCGGGCAGACTGCCATGCCCCCCGGCCCCCTCCAAGCCGTTTCGGCCCCGGCCCCCGCACCGGCGAACGGTATCGGCCGATGTGCCGGAATCAGGACCTCCACCCAGGCCGGCCCCGGCCGCCCGGACCCCGGCGGGGCACCTCGGGCACGTCCCGGCGGTGGCCGGGCACCCCGGTCCGTCCGGCCGTGATCCGCCGGGCCCCGGTCCGTCCGGCCGTGATCCGCCGGGCACCCGGGCCGTCCGGCCGTGATCCGCCCGGCGCCCCGGGAACGCGGCAGCCCGCGCGTCGGTGTCGGACGTGGGCGGGAGCCGCGGGTCGGGCGGCCGTGACCGGGCCCCGCGGGGAACGCGGTGGCGGGTGCGCACGTTTCCAGCGTGGGGATTCGGCCGGATGGCCCAGGACGCGCATCCCGGCGATCCCCAGCGGCCGCGCCGCCCGGGGGTGCCGCACGCCGACGCCGGATCTGCTGAGGATCATTCACACCATGCGTACAGAACGCCCGAACCACCCGTACCGCCCCGAAGGAGCCCCACCCCCCACCACCTGGCCCGTCGCCCTCCTCGTCGGTCTCGGCGCGGCCGCCTACACCGCCTGGGTGCTCGAAGTCGTCCTCTCCACCGGCCTGAACCCCATCGAGACCTACGTCAGCGAGCTCGCCGCCCAGGACCAGCCCCTCGGCGGACTCTTCCGGGCCACCGACTTCACCGCCGGCCTGCTCGTCTTCCTCGGCGGGCTGCTCGCCCTGGCCCGCCTGGTCCGCCACCCCGGGTCCCGCGGCTTCTGGGCCGTCACGGGCTGGGCCGGGGTCACCCTCTTCGGCGCGGCCACCGCCGCAGACGCGTGGCTGCCGCTCAGCTGCCAGCCGACCGCCGACCCGGAGTGCGCCGCCCGCGAGACCGCCGGCCTCGTCCCGGCCACCCACCAGGCCCACGCCGTCAGCAGCAGCCTCGCCATGACCGGCGCCCTCATCGGGATAGTGGCCCTCACCGTCGCCGCCCGCCGCTACCGGCGGCACGCGCCCCTGGCCCGCTACGGTCCCGCCCTCGTCCTGCTGGAGTTCCTCGCCACCGCCTGGACCCTGACCGCCATCGCCCTGTTCACCGCCGGGCACGGCACCTGGGCGCTCGGGGCGGGGCAGCGGCTCCAGGTGCTGCTGGTCGCGCTCTGGCTGGGGCTGCTGGCCCGCTCCGTCCACAAGGAGGGCCGTACGTGAACACCCGCTTCGTCCGCGTGGACGGCGTCCCGCTGCACGTGGTCGTCGAGGGCGCGGGGCCCCCGGTGGTGCTGAGCGCCGGGCTCGCCATGGCCTGGTTCGACTGGGACCCCGTCGCGGCCCTGCTCGTGGCCCGGGGCCGCACCGTGATCCGCTTCGACCGCCCCGGGCACGGCCTCAGCGCCCCCGCCGACGCGCCGTCCGGCGCCGCCGCCGAGGCCCACCGGATCGCCGGGCTGCTGGACGCGCTGGGGCCGGGCACGCCGGGGCCGGGCACCGCCCCCGTCACCGTCGTCGGGCACTCCATCGCCGGGTTCCACGCCGAGGCCTTCGCCCGCCTGTACCCGGAGCGCACCGCCGCCCTGGTGCTGGTTGACTCCAGCGTGGAGGAGGCCCCCCGCGCGCAGCTCCCCGCCGCGCTGCGCACCGGCGCCGCACGCGCCCTCGGCCGGGCCGTCACCGCCGCCGGGCTGCCCGCCGCGCTGGGGCCCGCGCTGCGGGGCGCGGCCGTACGCGCCTCCCGGGCCGGCCGGGCCGCGGACCCGGCCGCGCGGGACCTCGTACGCCGCTGCTACCGCACGGGCCGGGTCTGGCGCGGGGCCCTCCTGGAGAACTCCCGCTACCCGGACACCGCCGCCGAGCTGCTCGCCCTGCGCGCGGAGCACCCGCTGAAGGCCCCCGCCACCGTCCTGGCCGGCCACGACGGGCCGCCCGGCGGCCCCGCCCCGCGCTGGCTCGGCCGCCAGGCGGCCCTGGCCGACGCGCTCGGCGCCCGCTTCGAGGTCGCCGCACCGGCCGGGCACCTGGTCATGCTCGACCGCCCGCACCAGGTGGCCCGGGCGGTCCTGCGGACGGCTCAGGCCTGACGCGGCGCGGCCCCCCGCTGGCGGAGCATGTCCTCCATCAGCTTCAGCTCCGACTGCTGCGCCTCGACCATGCCCTGCGCGAGCGCCTTCTCCGCCGGGGTGGCGCACTGGCGGGCACAGCCCTCGGCCATCGCGACGCCGCCCTTGTGGTGGTCGGTCATCAGCTGGAGGTACAGCACCTCGGCGTCCCGGCCGTTCGCCGCGCCGAGCCGCTCCAGCTCCTCCTTGGTGGCCATGCCCGGCATCAGAGCCCCGGGCTTGGCGGCGCCGTGCCCCGCGTGGCCGCCGTGCCCCTCGCCGGCCTGCATCCAGGACATCGGCGGCTCGTCGGCCACCACCTTCGGCAGCCCCCACAGGTCCAGCCAGCCCAGCAGCATCCCGCGCTGGTTGGCCTGCGTGTTCGCGATGTCGTACGCGAGCCCGCGCACCGGCTCGTCCTGGGTGCGGTCGCGGACGATGAAGGACATCTCCACCGCCTGCTGGTGGTGCACCGCCATGTCCCGGGCGAAGCCGGCGTCCGGCGAGTACAGGGCGGGCGCGGCCGGCGCGGCGCGCTCGCCGCGGCCGTCCGGGCCGTTCGCGGTGGCGACCGTGGCCCCCACCGCGAACAGCACGGCCAGCACGACCGCCGCGCCCGCCGCCCAGTACGTACGGGTCACTTCTCGCCCAGCCCGTTGGTGCAGGCCGCGCCCGGCTCGGGGGTCTGCGGGCCCTGCACGTACTTGGTGAAGAACTGCGCCACGCGGGGGTCGTCCGCCTTGTCCACCGTCAGCTGCTTGCCCCAGGCGCTGAGCATGATCGCCCCGGTCTGCTCCTTGACGGGGCTCAGCAGCGTGTAGGGGGTCTTGCCGACCTTCGCCGCGAGCTTGTCGACCTCGGCCTTGTCGGCCTTGTCGTTGTACGTCACCCAGACCGCGCCGTGCTCCAGCGAGTGCACGGCGTTCACCTCGGGGACCGCGTTCTTGTAGACGTCGCCGTTGCAGTTCATCCACCGCGGGTGGTGGTCACCGCCGACGGGCGGGTTCATCTCGTACTTGACCGGCGTCTCGACGTGGTTGCGGCCGAGCTTCTTCGCGTCCCAGGTCTGCTCGCCCGAGACGGGGGCCTTGCGGGCCGCCTCCTCGTCCTTCTCCTTCTGCTTCTGGTCCATCAGCACCCAGGCCCCGAAACCGACGAGTCCGGCGACGATCGCCGTGGAGATGCCGATCGCGAGGAACTTGTTGCGCCGCTCGCGCGACTGCTCGGCGCGGCGCATCTCGGCTATGCGCTGCTGGCGGGAGTTCTGCTGTGACGTCCTGCTGGCCATGTGCCCTTGATCCTTCTGCTGAGGGGGGTGTGGGGATGGTGCCGTGATGCCGTGCGGTGCGCCGGAGCGCTCAGGTCCGCAGCACTTGCAGGACGTGCAGGCCGGGGGCGCGCGCGAGGGTGCCGGGCGGCCGCACCGGCCCCTGGGCCGCGCCCGGGCGGGCGGCGGGTGCCGGGCCGCTCCCGGGCAGGGCCGCGGCGGGCGGCGGGGCGGGCAGCACGGCGGGGGTCACATGGGAGAGGGGGGAGCAGCCCGGAGGGTCGTACGGGGACACGCAGGTGGCGTGCGCTCCGTGTCCGGCGTGCACCCGTCCGGGTTCCGCCGCCGGCCGCACGCACAGGAAGGCCATGCCGGCCGCCACCCCGGCCGCGACCAGCAGCACGAGGACGGCACGCCGGAAGGGGCGCCCGTGGCGTCCGCTCCGCGTGTGCTCCCAGCCCCCCATGGGCGCTGATGGTAATGCTCATGACGGGCCCTGGGTCAGAGCGGGGGTGCCATCGGCCTTCGGGGGTGCGTAATGTGGCGGAAACCACCACTGGCGATACTGGACGGGCCCGGCTGCGCCCCCCGTCCCTTTGGGGTGGTGGTGCACAGATCGTCTGAACTGCGAGGATGAAGGCATGGACAAGCAGCAGGAATTCGTCCTCCGGACGCTCGAGGAGCGCGACATCCGCTTCGTGCGCCTGTGGTTCACCGATGTGCTGGGCTTCCTGAAGTCCGTCGCGGTCGCCCCCGCCGAGCTGGAGCAGGCCTTCGACGAGGGCATCGGCTTCGACGGCTCCGCGATCGAGGGCTTCGCCCGGGTCTACGAGTCCGACATGATCGCCAAGCCGGACCCGGGGACCTTCCAGATACTGCCGTGGCGCGCCGAGGCACCCGGGACGGCCCGGATGTTCTGCGACATCCTGATGCCGGACGGCTCCCCGTCCTTCGCGGACCCGCGCTACGTCCTCAAGCGCATCCTGGCCAAGACCTCCGACCTGGGCTTCACCTTCTACACCCACCCGGAGATCGAGTTCTTCCTGCTGAAGGACAAGCCCCTCGACGGCACCCGCCCCGTCCCCGCCGACAACTCCGGCTACTTCGACCACACTCCGCAGAACGTGGGCATGGACTTCCGCCGCCAGGCGATCACCATGCTCGAATCCATGGGCATCTCCGTGGAGTTCAGCCACCACGAGGGCGCCCCGGGCCAGCAGGAGATCGACCTCCGCTACGCCGACGCCCTCTCGACGGCCGACAACATCATGACGTTCCGCCTGGTCATGAAGCAGGTCGCCCTCGAACAGGGCGTCCAGGCCACCTTCATGCCGAAGCCCTTCTCCGAGTACCCGGGCTCCGGCATGCACACCCACCTGTCCCTCTTCGAGGGCGACCGCAACGCCTTCTACGAGTCGGGCGCCGAGTACCAGCTCTCGAAGGTCGGCCGCTCCTTCATCGCGGGCCTCCTGCGCCACGCCGCGGAGACGGCCGCGGTCACCAACCAGTGGGTCAACTCCTACAAGCGCATCTGGGGCGGCTCCTCCCGCACCGCCGGCTCCGGCGGCGAGGCCCCCTCGTACATCTGCTGGGGCCACAACAACCGCTCGGCCCTGATCCGCGTCCCGATGTACAAGCCGGGCAAGACCGGTTCCTCCCGGGTGGAGGTCCGCTCGATCGACTCGGGCGCCAACCCGTACCTCACGTACGCCGTCCTCCTGGCGGCGGGCCTCAAGGGCATCGAGGAGGGCTACGAACTCCCGGCGGGCGCCGACGACGACGTCTGGGCCCTCTCCGACGCCGAACGCCGCGCGATGGGCATCGAACCCCTCCCGCAGAACCTGGGCGAGGCCATCTCTTTGATGGAACGCAGCGAACTGGTCGCCGAGACCCTCGGCGAGCACGTCTTCGACTTCTTCCTGCGCAACAAGAAGCAGGAGTGGGAGGAGTACCGCTCGGAGGTCACCGCCTTCGAACTCCGCAAGAACCTCCCGGTGCTCTAGGGCGGCGGCCGCACCGTTTCCTGTTCCTCCGGGCCCCGGGCGTCAACCCGGGGCCCGGAGGTGTTTCAGGGCTTGGCGCAGGTGAGGGTGACCTGGTCGCTGCGGGCCGACATGTTCCCCACGTGCAGGGTGACGAAGACGCTCGGTGAGACGCCGTTCACCGTCGGCGAGAGGGGGACGACCTTCAGGAGCGAGACGCTTTCGACGCCCGGGCCGAAGGTGGCCGTGCCCGAGGCGTAGGGCTCGCTGCTGGAGGCGTAGGTCCAGTAGTAGGGCACCTTGCCGTTGCCCGATCCGGTGATCTTGCCGTCGAACTCGGCCCTGCTCGGCTTGGTGCAGTCGACGACCGTGCCCGGCTTGGTGAGGGTGAACACCTCGACCTTCGTGACCTGTACCTTCCCCTGCTTGCCCCCGTCGGGCTGCTGCCGGGGCGGGGTCAGGCAGCCGGTGCGTTTGCCCTTGGCGGTGACGGTGTACTGGCCGTAGCGGGCGCCCTGCCGGTCGAGGGTGCCCTCGGCGCCGACCCGGGTGCGCTGGCTGCCCTGCGGGCCCTTGATCGTGACGGACTGGTTCGGCTCGAACCCCTCCAGGACCAGGGTGTACGGGCCGCTCCCACCCTCTCCGGTGGCGACCAGCTCGCACGAGGCGGCCGGCAGCGGGGCCGCGGCCGCCGGGGACGCGAGGGCGGCGGCCGGGGAGAGGAGGAGCGGGACGGCGAGGAGCGTGAGGTTGCGGTGCCGGATCATCGTGCTGACCTCCGGAACGGGAAAGCCCCCGATGCTCCTCCCAGGATATCGGCGGGTCAGGCGGGCGGCGGGATGACCGCCGGGTGCCAGGTCGGGGCGGGGGCGGCGGGGCGGCCGGTGGTGGTGTGGAGCCGGGCGTCCAGGCCCAGGACCGCCGTCGTCGTGGTGCCGGACGGGTCGAGGACGGCCGAGGGGGCACCCGCGTACAGCATCCGGGACTCCGTCCAGGCGGGCGGCCCGCCCAGGGTGGTCGCCGCGACGGTGCCGGAGTCCGCGCGGCCCGTCACCGAGCGGCCCGCGACGCCGACCGCGCCGTAGCCGGCCCGGCCGCCGGACTCCGAGACGCTGGAGACCTGCGGGGCGCCCGGGCCCGCGGTGACGAGCGCGCTGCGCACCACCCCGGAGTCGGGCCGGCGGAAGTAGAGCCGGACGCCCGCGCCGTCCGGGGCCGCCGAGAGGGGGACCGTGGTGGCCGGGAGCCCCGTCGGGAACGGCCCGGCCAGCGGGGCGCCGGGGGTGGGCTGCGTCCAGGCCAGGGCGGACTTGGTGGTGGTGGCGTACACGTGGCGCCGGCCGGCGGAGTCGACGACGGCTATCGGGTCGCTCTGGAGGTCTTCGCCGCCCAGCTGCTGCCAGTCCGTGAAGGCCCCCGACGGCTGTTGCTCGCGGGCGCGCAGGGTGCGGCGGGTGTCGCGGAGGTAGACGGTGAGCCGGCCCCCGGCGTCGACGGCCGCGGCGGGGGCGCTGACGGCCGAGGTGCCCGGCTCGTCCCCCGGCTCGGGGGTGCCGAGTGACTGCCACGCCCCGAACGGGCCGTCGGGCGCGGCCTGGGCCGCGTACACCACCTCGCGCCGGTAGTCGGCCGGCCCGGGCCCGAGGGTGGTGCGGGTGGCGAGGACCGTGACGCGGCCGTCGGGGAGCCGGACGGCGGTGGCGCCGGGGTCGATGCCGGTGCCGGGGAGCAGGGCGGGCCCGGTCCAGGCCCCGGCCCGGTCGCGGTTCCAGACGGCCATCCGCCCGTCCAGCACGGCGAAGGCCCAGAGCCGGCCGGGGGTGCCCTCGGTGAGCCAGGAGGAGGTGTCGGCGCGGGCGTAGCGCAGCGACTGGGCCCAGTTGCGGCCGGTGGGGCTGCCCGCCACCTTGCGGTCGCCGCAGCCGGAGGGGGAGCCGCCGCAGTAGTCGGACCGGTCCTGCCAGGCGTACGTCTTCAGGAAGCCGGTCTTCGTCTCGGCGGTCTGCGGGTCGAGCGCGTGGGGGAGGCTGCCGTTGTGGTAGCCGAGGTAGTTCTGGACCGAGAACCGCGGCCGGTCCGGGACCTGCTCGGCGTACAGGGCGGCGGCGGCCTGCGCGAAGCGTGCGCCGTACATGTGGTCCTGGTGGTCGGTGTACTTCCCGGTCTCCGCGTACCGGCCCGGCGTCGGGTCCTGCATCCGTATCGTCGTCGGCCGGTACCGCTCCAGGATCCCGGCTATCGAGCGGACCACCTGGTCCTTGGTGTACGAGAACTGCTGCTTGACCGGGGTGCCGGTGGTGAGCTGCGCCTCCAGCGCCGGTATCCGCCCGTTCCACAGCCCGCGCAGGCTGTCGGGGTTCTCCGCGGCCGGGTTGCGGGCCTCGCGCAGCTGGAACCAGACCAGGTTGACCTGCGGGCGGGCGACGAGGACGTCGAGCTCGGCCTGTCCGCCGCCGGCCGTGGGTATGACCGTGCGCTTCCACGCGCCGGTGCGGTCGCCGGTGGCCATCTCCGCGTAGGCGGACCGTATGCCGTTCTGCCGGGCCTCCGCGTACTGGGCGCGGTCGGCGGGCTGTTCCGGGTCCTTGGCCTCGCCGCCGCGGGCCTCGTTGCGGCCGTCGGCCTCGCCGGAGGTGAGGTAGGCGGTGGTGACGGGCATTCCGGCCAGCAGGGAGCGGCTGAGGTCGGGGTTCATGAAGAACAGGTCGTCGTCGGGGTGCGCGACGATCTGGACGACCGTGCCGGAGGTGGTGCTGGCGGGCAGGGCGGCGGCCGGGCCCTTCCCGTCGGCGGTCTCGGCCGAGGTCTGCTGGCCGTACGTGAGGGACAGGACACCGGAGGCGCCCACGGTCAGCATGGGCAGCACGGCCGCGAGGAGGAAGCGGCGGCGGGAAAGGGGCATGGTCACGGCCTCTTGAGGTCGCTTCGGGCAGGAAGAACCGCTGTGCAGTCAGTGAGAGGCCAAATCGGGGGAGTTGGTTCACCGATTTCGCCGATGACGCGCACTTTTCCGAAAACGACCGGATGTGATTGTGCCCTGCCGGCGTCCGTGCCCTGCCGAACCGCCCGGATCGTGGACGGGGTTGGTGCCGGCTACGGGGGCGGCGGCTGGACCGGAGGCCGGACCGAGGCCGGACCGAGGCCGGGCCGACGCCCGGGCCGGCTACGGGGCCGGCGGATGCGCCGGTGACGGGGCCGTGTTGCGTGGGCCCACCGGCTGCCACGGCGCGAGGTACGCGTTCGAGTCGTCCGTCGAGGAGGTGACGTACAGCCGCGCGTCCAGGCCGACGACGGCCAGGCTGACCAGGTTCTTCCCCGTCATCGTGCTGGACGGGGCCCCCACGAACATCAGCGGCGAGCGCTGCCACGCCCCGCCCGGGCCGACGTCCGACCCCAGCTGCCCGCCCGCCGAGCGGCCCGCCAGCACGTGCCCGCTCGCCGTCACCGGCCCGTAGCCCTGGAGCCCGCCCAGGTCGGTGAGGGCGTCCGCCCTGAGCCCGCCGTCGGCCGTCACCAGCGCGGAGCGCACGTTGCCCGACCCCGGCTTGCGGAACAGCAGCCGCACGCCGCCCTCGCGCCCCTGCGCCGTCAGCGGGAGCGTGGTGTCCGGCAGTCCGGTGGGGGTGGCCGGGCCCAACGGGGCGCCGGGCTCCGGCTGCGCCCAGGCCGTCACCGTCTTCGTGGTGGCGGCGAAGACCATCCGCCGCCCGGCGCCGTCGGTGGCGGTGGCCGGGGTGCCGTGCAGGTCGGAGCCGCCGAGGGAGTCCCAGGGGCCCCACTCCCCGTCGGGGCGCTGGACGCGGCCGCGCAGGGTGGACGCGCCGTCGCGGACGTACACGGCGAGCGCCCCGGTGCCGTCGACCGAGACGGCGGGCGCGCTGATGTCGGAGGTCCAGGCGTCGTCGGCGCCCTCCGGGGTGCCGAGCGACTGCCAGGGGCCGAACTCGGCGGAGCCGGGGGCCTGCTGGACCGCGTACACGACCTCGCGGAGGTAGTCGGCGGGCTTGTCGCCGAAGGAGGTGCGGGTGCCGAAGGCCGCGATCCGGCCGTCCTGGAGGGTGACGGTGGATATGCCCTGGTCCATCCCGGTTCCGGGGAGCAGGTCGGGGCCGGTCCAGCTGCCGATCAGGCCGGTGCGGTGCCAGACGGCGACCTGGCCGTCGAGCACCTTGAAGGCCCACAGGCCGTGCTCGGCGTCGGAGGCGAGCCAGGAGGTGCTGGTGCCGCGGGCGTAGTTGATGGACTGCGTCCAGCGGTTGCCCGAGGGGTGGTCGGCGACCTTGAGGTCACCGCAGCCGGCCTCGCTGCCGCAGTGGTTCTCCTTGTCGAGCCAGGCGTAGGTGTCCAGGATGTCCAGCTTCTCCTTGGCTTCGCCGGGGTCGAGGGCGCTGGGGAGCGAGCCGTTGAAGTAGCCGATGTAGTTCTGCACGGCGAAGTGCGGGCGGTCCTTGACCTCCTGCGCGTAGGCGGCGGTGGCCGCCTGCGCGAACCGGGCGCCGTAGAAGTGGTCCTGGTGGTCGGTGTAGCGCTTGGTGTCCTGGAACCGGCCGGGGGTCGGGTCCTGGGCGCGGATGGTGGTGGGCCGGTAGCGCTCCAGGATGCCCTCGATGGTCCGGACGACCTGCTCCCTGGTGTACGTGAACCCGTGCCGGACCGGGGAGCCGGAGGCGAGCACCGACTCCAGGTGCGGGACGCGGCCGTCCCACAGGCCGTGGAGGCTGTCGGGGACGTCCGCGTAGACGTTGCCGGCCTCGCGGAGCTGGAGCCAGACGAGGTTGATCTCGGGCTTGGCGACGAGGACGTCCACCTCGGCCTGGCCGCCGCCCTTGGTCGGGATGACGGTGCGCTTCCAGGCGCTGCTGCGGTCGCCGGTGGCCATCTTGGCGTAGGCGGCGCGGATGCCGTTCTGGCGGGCCTCGGCGTAGGCGGGCTTGTCGGGCCGGGTGGAGGCCAGCTTGGCGGCGCCCGCGTTGATGCCGTCGGCTTCGCCGGAGGTGAGGTAGACGGAGGTGACGGGGTGGCCGGCGGCTATGGAGTACCGCAGGTCCGGGTTCATGAAGTACAGGTCGTCGTCGGGGTGGGCGACGATCTGCAGCACCCGGCCGGGGTCGGGGGCGTCCACGGCGGTGGCGGTGGTGGCCCTGGAATCGGCGGCGGTCGGCGCGTCGTAGGCGGCCAGGGCCTCGTTGCCCCGGATGACGAGCATGCCGCCGGCGGCGGTGGCGGCGACGAGGCCGACGGCCTTGACGATCTTCCGGGCGACCGGGTGCGGGGTGGCTGCGCCGCGGCTCCCGGGACCCCGGTCCGCGTCCCGCCCGGCTTCCGCCGCGCGGCCCGCGGCGGCGGGGGCGCCGGGGTCGGCTTCCGCCGCCGACCCGGCCGCGCCCGTCCCGGCGTCCCGCGGGGCGGGCACGCGGGCATGCGCCTCCGCGCCCGCGGCCCGGGGCGCCGGTACGCGGGGCGCAGTCTGCGGGGCCGCGGCCGGGGCGGGGGCGTCCTTCTCCTGGCTCCCCGCGAGGGGCTCGGCCGGGGTCGCGGCGGAGCCGGCGGGTCCGTCGGACATGGGGGCTCCTCGCGGCCGGTCGGGCGGGGACCGGGCCCCTCGGACATAGATCTAACAAGTAAGCAGATAATCCGATAATCCGCCTCATGATATCGGCCACGGCACCCGGTGAGTCGAACGCCTGCTCCGGCTAGGCTCGCCCTGGGCCAGACGCCAGCGACGCACCTCGGGAGGCGACGGGATGACAGTCCCGGGACGCAGGAGCAGCACCTTCATCAGGCTGTTGCGCAGCGGGTTCACCGACCCCACGCACGCCGCCCGGCTCCTCGACGCCGACGCGCTGGCCTCCGTACGCGCCGACCCGGTCCTCCTCGACGCCCTCGGCGCCACCGCCGACCCCGACCTCGCCCTGCACGGGCTGGTGCGCCTCGCCGAGGCCCAGACCCCCGAGGACCTGCCCCGGCTCCTCGACACCCTCGTCAGCGCCAAGCCCCTGCGCGACCGCCTCCTCGGCGTGCTCGGCGCCTCCGAGGCCCTCGCCGACCACCTCGCCCGCCACCCCCGCGACTGGCAGGCACTCGTCACCTACGAGGCCGCCGACCTGCACCCCGGCCTCGCCGAGTTCGAACAGGGCCTCGCCGACGCCCACGACCCCGTCGCCCTGCGCGTCGCCTACCGCCGCTGCCTGCTCTCCATCGCCGCCCGCGACGTCTGCGGCACCATCGACCTCTCCCAGACCGCCGCCGAACTCGCCGACCTCGCCACCGCCACCCTCCGCGCGGCCCTGCGCATGGCGACCGCCGCCGCCCCCGAGGACGCCGCCCGGTGCCGCCTCGCCGTCATCGCCATGGGCAAGTGCGGGGGCAACGAGCTCAACTACGTCTCCGACGTCGACGTGATCTTCGTCGGCGAGGCCGTCCCCGGCGCCGAGGAACACAAGGCGCTCCAGTCCGCCACCCGCCTCGCCTCCCACCTCATGCGGATCTGCTCCGAGACCACCGTCGAGGGCAGCATCTGGCCCGTCGACGCCAACCTCCGCCCCGAGGGCCGCAACGGCCCCCTCGTGCGCACCCTCTCCTCCCACCTCGCCTACTACCAGCGCTGGGCCAAGACCTGGGAGTTCCAGGCCCTGCTCAAGGCCCGCGCCGTCGCCGGCGACCCCGACCTCGGCGCCCAGTACGTCGCCGCCATAACCCCCCTCGTCTGGCAGGCCGCCGAACGCGAGAACTTCGTCGCCGACGTCCAGAAGATGCGCCGCCGCGTCGTCGACAACATCCCCGCCGCCCAGGTCGACCGGGAACTCAAGCTCGGCCCCGGCGGCCTGCGCGACGTCGAGTTCGCCGTCCAGCTGCTCCAGCTCGTCCACGGCCGCAGCGACGCCACCCTGCACTCCGGCACCACCCTCGACGCCCTGCACGCCCTCGCCGCCGGCGGCTACGTCGGCCGCGCCGACGCCGCCCAGCTGCACGACGCGTACCGCTTCCTGCGCGCCATGGAGCACCGCATCCAGCTCTACCGGCTGCGCCGCACCCACCTCGTCCCCGAGGACGAGGCCGACCTGCGCCGCCTCGGCCGCTCCCTGGGCCTGCGCACCGAACCCGTCGCCGAGCTGGGCAAGGCCTGGCGCAGGCACGCCTCCGTCGTGCGCCGCCTGCACGAGAAGCTCTTCTACCGGCCGCTGCTCGACGCCGTCGCCCAGCTCGCCCCCGGTGAGACCCGGCTCTCCCCGCGCGCCGCCGGCCAGCGGCTCGAAGCCCTCGGCTACGCCGACCCCGCCTCCGCCCTGCGCCACCTGGAGGCCCTCTCCTCCGGCGTCAGCCGCAAGGCCGCCATCCAGCGCACCCTGCTGCCGGTCCTCCTCGGCTGGTTCGCGGACTCCGCCGACCCGGACGCCGGACTCCTCGGCTTCCGCAAGGTCTCCGACGCCCTCGGCAAGACCCCCTGGTACCTGCGCCTGCTGCGCGACGAGGGCGCCGCCGCGGAGAACCTCGCCCGCGTGCTCTCCGCCGGACGCCTCGCCCCCGACCTGCTGATGCGCGCCCCCGAGGCCGTCGCCCTGCTCGGCGACCCCGAAGGCCTCCAGCCCCGTACGCACGAGGCCCTCGAACAGGAGGTGCTCTCCGCCGTCGGCCGTGCCGAGAGCGGCGAAGCGGCCGTCGCCGCCGCCCGCGGCGTCCGCCGCCGCGAGCTGTTCCGCACCGCCGCCGCCGACATCATCGCCTCCTACGGCACCGAGGACAGCCCCGCCGAGAAGGACTGCGGCGCCCTCGTCGACCGGGTCGGCGACGCCGTCTCCGACCTCACCGCCGCCACCATCGCCGGCGCCCTGCGCGCCGCCGTGCGCGACCAGTGGGGCGAGACCCTCCCCACCCGCTTCGCCGTCATCGGCGTCGGCCGCTTCGGCGGACACGAGCTGGGCTACGGCTCCGACGCCGACGTCCTCTTCGTCCACGAACCCCGCGAAGGCGTCGACGAACAGGAAGCGGCCAAGGCCGCCCAGACGGTCATCGCCGAAATGCGCAGGCTCCTCCAGCTCCCCACCGCCGACCCGCCGCTCCTCATCGACGCCGACCTGCGCCCCGAGGGCCGCTCAGGACCCCTCGTACGCACCCTCTCCTCGTACGCCGCCTACTACCGGCGCTGGTCGCTGACCTGGGAGAGCCAGGCCCTGCTGCGCGCCGAGCCCGTCGCCGGCGACATCGACCTCGGCAACCGCTTCATCGAACTGATCGACCCGCTGCGCTACCCCGCCGAAGGCCTCGGCGAGGACGCGGTCCGCGAGATCCGCCGCCTCAAGGCCCGCATGGAGTCCGAACGCCTGCCGCGCGGCGCCGACCCCACCCTGCACGCCAAACTCGGCCGCGGCGGGCTCAGCGACGTCGAATGGACCGTCCAGCTGCTCCAGATGCAGCACGCCTGGGCCGAGCCGGGCCTGCGCACCACCCGCACCCGCCAGGCCCTGGCCGCCGCCCACGCCGCCGGGCTGCTCCCGACGGAGGAGGCGCAGATCCTCGACGAGGCCTGGGTCCTCGCCACCCGCGTCCGCAACGCCGTCATGCTGGTCCGCGGCCGCGCCGGCGACACCTTCCCCTCGGACGCCCGCGAACTGGCCGCCGTCGGCCGCTACCTGGGCTACCCGGAGGGCAAGGTCGGCGAAATGCTGGACGACTACCGCCGCACCACCCGCCGCGCCCGAGCGGTCGTGGACGAACTCTTCTACGGGGCCTAGCTCCACGATGCGGGCCGCGGCCGTACAGGCGGGCGGCTCGGGTCAGGCCGTCGGGCGGCGGTAGGTGGAGACGTGGACGCCGGTGGCGGTGGTGACCGTCGCGGCCAGGTCGAACGTGCGCAGCACGCCGTCGTCCGGGAAGAGCCGCTTGCCGCCGCCCAGGACCACCGGCATGATCATCAGCCGGAGTTCGTCGACCAGGTCCTCGCTCAGCAGGGTCCGCGCCAGCGAGGCGCTGCCCATGACCACCAGGTCGCGACCCTCGGCCTCGCGGAGCTTGTGGACCTGCGCGAGGGCCTCGCCGGCCGGGATGAGCGTGGTGTTGTTCCACGTCAGGTCCGACTTGCCGAGCGTGCCCGACACGACGTACTTGGCGACGCCGTTCATGTGGTCGGCGAAGGGGTCGCCCGCCCGCTCCGGCCACGCCGCCGCCATGGTCTGCCAGGTGCGGCGCCCGAACAGCAGGGCGTCCGTGGCGGCGGCCCACTCGGCCAGCGCGCCGCCCATGACCTCCGGGTCGAAGAAAGGGTGCGTCCAACCGCCGTGGGCGAAGCCCCCGTCGGTGTCCTCCTCCGGGCCGCCCGGTGCCTGGACGACGCCGTCCAGGCTGATGAATTCGCCCACCACGATGCGCATGGGAATGCCTCGCTTCCTGCTGTCCGTCGGGTTCGTTCACGACAGGGGAAAGCTATGCGGCGTTCAGTGAGACGGCAATCAGATCTTTGGGGGAGGCGGGTGTATGCAATGGTCAAGCGGGGTTAATCGTTGCAGTGGATCTGAAGTGAACGCAAGGTCTGGCGGTCGTTCCATTGCAATGGGTGGAGGTGAACGCACGCCCGCCGCCGGCCCCGCCGCGACGGGCTTCAGGCCCTGCGGAAGCGGTTCAGCAGATCCGACGCCGGGTGCGGGCCGGTGCTCACCGGCCGGCGCGGCAGCCGGTGCGGCAGCGAGCCGTACCAGGCGCGGGACACGGTGTACCCGAAGGCCAGGCAGAGCACGCCGCCGACGGCGTCGAGCCAGAAGTGGTTGGCGGTGGCCACGATCACGACCAGGGTCGCCGCCGGGTACAGCAGCCCAAGGAGCCGCGCCCACGGCGCCGAGGCCACCGCGAAGATCGTCAGCCCGCACCAGAGGGACCACCCTATGTGCATGGAGGGCATCGCCGCGTACTGGTTCGACATGTGCTTGAGGTTGCCCGAGGCCATGGAACCCCAGGTGTGGTGCACCAGCACGGTGTCGACGAAGTGCCCCCCGTTCATCAGCCGGGGCGGCGCGAGCGGGTAGAAGTAGTAGCCGACCAGGGCGACGCCCGTGGTGGCGAAGAGGACGAGGCGGGTGGCGGCGTAACGCCCGGGATGGAAGCGGTAGATCCACACCAGCACGCCGATCGTCACGATGAAGTGCAGCGTCGCGTAGTAGTAGTTCATCCCGACGACCAGCCACGTCACCGAGTTCACGGCGTGGTTGACGGACTGCTCCACGGCGATGCCGAGCCCGCGCTCCACGGACCAGATCCAGTCGGCGTTCGCGAGCGCGGCCGCCTTCTGCTCGGGCACGGCGTTCCGGATCAGCGAGTACGTCCAGTAGCTGACGGCGATCAGCAGGACCTCGAACCAGATCCGCGGCCGCCGCGGAGCCCGCAACCGGGTCAGCAGCGCAGCGTCCGGCTCCGGACGGGTCCCGTGCTCCGTCACGGTGGGTGACGAGACGTCCGTCCGGGTTTCCAGTGTCTTCACGCTCGCTTCACCCATGGGCAGAGAGTCTGCCAGATGCGTTACCGCCTCCGATCATCCCTCGGGACGGTCTTCTCCGCCTCTTCTCACCCCGGGGGACTACCCCGCAACCCCTAGGGGGTACCGGGGTAGGTGCCAGGCAGTGCCAAGGGGCTCTAAACGGTGCGCCGCTGCGCCGGCCCCGAGGCCGTCGAGCCCCGGACCACCAGCTCGGGCAGGAACACGAACTCGCTGTGCGGGGCCGGCGTACCGCCGATCTCCTCCAGCAGGGTCCGTACCGCCGCCTGCCCCATCGCCTGCACCGGCTGCCGGATGGTGGTCAGCGGCGGATCGGTGAACGCTATGAGCGGGGAGTCGTCGAAGCCGACCACCGACACGTCCTGCGGCACCCGCAGCCCCTGCTGCCGGGCGGCCCGGATCGCACCGAGCGCCATCATGTCGCTCGCGCACACCACCGCCGTGCAGCCCCGCCCCACGAGCGCGGCCGCCGCGGCCTGGCCGCCCTCCAGGGTGTACAGGGAGTGCTGGACCAGCTCCTCCACCTCGGCCTCGCCGAGCCCGAGCCGGTCCCGCATCGCGGCCCGGAAGCCCTCGATCTTGCGGAGCACCGGCACGAACCGCTTCGGGCCGACCGCCAGGCCGATCCGGGTGTGCCCCAGCGCCGTCAGGTGGGTCACGGCCAGCTGCATCGCGGCCCGGTCGTCGGGGGAGACGAAGGGGGCCCGCACCTTGTCGGAGAAACCGTTGATGAGGACGTACGGGACGCCCTGCGCCCGCAGCTGGTCGTAGCGGCCCATGTCGGCGGTGGTGTCGGCGTGCAGCCCCGAGACGAAGATGATCCCGGAAACCCCCCGGTCCACCAGCATCTCGGTCAGCTCGTCCTCGGTGGACCCGCCGGGCGTCTGCGTCGCCAGCACCGGCGTGTACCCCTGCCGCGTCAGCGCCTGCCCGATGACCTGCGCGAGCGCCGGGAAGATGGGGTTGTCCAGCTCGGGGGTTATCAGCCCGACGAGCCCGGCGCTGCGCTGCCGCAGCCGCACGGGCCGCTCGTAGCCGAGCACGTCGAGCGCGGCCAGCACGGACTCACGGGTGCCGGCGGCCACACCGGGCTTGCCGTTGAGCACCCGGCTGACTGTGGCTTCGCTGACCCCCGCCTGGGCTGCGATGTCGGCTAGCCGTGCGGTCACGGCACTGGACTGTACCGGTAGCCGGCTCACATCGCCCACCACGTGCAGGAATCGGGGGGAAGACGGACGGTGCGGCCGTCGGTCTCCACCGGTGCGCTGGAGAGCACCGGCCGGCCCGGAGAGGGCAGCTCCACGGCGGTGGACCTGGTGTTCAGGGTGCAGGCGAAGCCGGGGCGGGTGAAGAGGAGGACCCCGTCGGGCGCGGGCCGCCAGCGCATCCCCCGCGCGAACACCGCCGGTCCCGCCCCCGCCCCGGGCCACTCCTCGCGGCAGCCGCCCTGCCCCGACTCCGGCGCGCCCAGCCCCGGCATGGCCCGGCGCAGCTCCAGGGCGGCGCGGTACAGCTCCAGCGTCGAGTGCGGGTCGCCCGTCTGCGCGGCGACGCTCAGCCCCGCCCAGCCGGCGGGCTGCGGCAGCCAGCTGCCGCCGGGTCCGAAGCCGTACGGGGCCTCCTCGCCGGACCAGGGCAGCGGCACCCGGCACCCGTCCCGCAACCCGTCCTGCCCCTCGGCCTCCCCGGCCCCGGCCTCCGCCCCGCCCCCGCCGGTCCCCCCGCGGCCCCCCGCGGGGGAGCGGCGGAACGCCGGGTCCTGGCGGGCCGCGTCCGGGAGGTCGGTGACCTCGGGCAGGCCGAGCTCCTCGCCCTGGTAGACGTACGCCGACCCGGGCAGCGCCAGCATCAGCAGCGCCGCCGCCCGCGCCCGCGCCAGGCCCCGTGCCCCGCCCCCGTAGCGGGTGACGTGCCGCACGACGTCGTGGTTGGACAGCACCCAGGTCGTCGGGGCGCCCACCGATGCGGTCGCGGCCAGGGATTCGTCGATCACCGTCCGCATCGCCGCCGGGTCCCAGGGGCAGTTCAGGAACCGGAAGTTGAAGGCCTGGTGCAGCTCGTCGGGCCGCACGTACAGCGCCAGCCGCTCCGAGGACGGCGCCCACGCCTCGGCGACCCCGATCCGCCCGTCCCCGTACGAGTCGAGCAGCCGCCGCCAGGAGCGGTGGATGGCGTGCACCCCGTCCTGGTCGAAGAAGGGGAGCGGCTCGGTGCCGATCAGGGTGGCCTGCGCGCCCCGGCCGATGTCGGGCAGGCCCGGGGCCTTGACCATGCCGTGGGCCACGTCCACCCGGAAGCCGTCGACGCCGAGGTCGAGCCAGAAGCGCAGCACCGACTCGAACTCCGCGGCGACCTCCGGGTGCTCCCAGTCCAGGTCGGGCTGCTCGGGGGCGAAGAGGTGCAGGTACCAGTCGCCGTCCGGCACCCGGGTCCAGGCCGGGCCGCCGAAGACGGACTCCCAGTCGTTGGGCGGCAGCTCCCCGTCGGCGCCCCGCCCCGGGCGGAACAGGTACCGCTCGCGGGCGCCGGGCACGCCGGCGAGGGCGTCCCGGAACCAGGGGTGGGCCTGCGAGGTGTGGTTCGGCACCACGTCCACGATCACCCGCAGGCCGAGCGCGTGCGCGGCCCGGACCAGGTCGTCGGCGTCGGAGAGGTCCCCGAAGAGGGGGTCGACGGCCCGGTAGTCGGCGACGTCGTAGCCGCCGTCCGCCTGCGGGGACACGTAGAAGGGGGTCAGCCACACGGCGTCCACCCCGAGCCGGGCCAGGTGCGGCAGCCGCTCGCGCACCCCGCGAAGGTCGCCCACGCCGTCGCCGTCGCTGTCCGCGAAGGAGCGGACGTACACCTGGTAGATGACGGCATCGCGCCACCAGGCACCGCTCACGGCCGGGTCGCCGCAGGCGCCGTTGGAAGCGTTGCTGGAAGCTCTTGCAAGCGGCACGGCCGTCAACTCGTGGTTCATACCGCAGTCAACGCGCGTACACACCCCGTGGTTGCGGGCCCGTGCAGTCGAAGGGGACTCGAACTAACAGCAAGCTGCGGCAACCGTAGGGACACACGGATGTAACGATCGCCTCCGCTTGCAGAAAATTGCCGCAAGGTCTTTCGGTCGGCTTTCAGGCTTGTTACGTTCCTGGCAACTCGGGACCGCGAGGGCGCGGCCGGGATCATCGAAGGAGTTCATATGCGGCGTGGCATAGCGGCCACCGCGCTGGTCGCGACCCTGGCGCTCGCGGCGACGGCTTGCGGCGGTGACACCAAGGACGACGGTGGGCAGAAGGCCGGCGGCGAGCTGTCCGGCACCGTCACCTGGTGGGACACCTCGAACGACGCCGAGAAGGCGAGCTTCCAGAAGATCGCGGAGGCGTTCACCGCGAAGCACCCGAAGGTGACCGTCAAGTACGTCAACGTGCCCTACGGCGACGCCCAGAACAAGGTCAAGAACGCCTTCAGCAGCGGCGCCGACGCCCCCGACGTGATCCGCGCCGACGTCGGCTGGGTCGCCGACTTCGCCTCGCTCGGCTACCTCGACGAGGTCCCCGCCGACACCGCGAAGAAGATCGACACCGAGTTCCTCCCGCAGGCCGCGGCCAGCGGCAGGTTCGAGGGCAAGACCTACGCCGTCCCGCAGGTCATCGACACCCTCGGCCTCTTCTACAACAAGAAGATGCTCGCCGACGCCGGCGTCCAGCCCCCCAAGACCCTTGAGGAGCTGAAGGCCGCCGCCACCGCCATCAAGGCCAAGACCGGCAAGACCGGCCTCTACCTGCGCGGCGACGACTCCTACTGGTTCCTGCCCTTCATCTACGGCGAGGGCGGCGACCTCGTCGACGCCAAGACCAAGACGGTCACCGTCGACAACGCGGCCGGCGTCAAGGGCTTCAAGGCCGCCCGCGACCTGGTCACCTCCGGCGCGGCGGTCACCAACGCCACCGACGGCTGGACCAACATGCAGACCGCCTTCAAGTCCGGGGAGGTCGCGATGATGATCAACGGCCCCTGGGCCGTCGCGGACAGCTACGCGGGCGACCAGTTCAAGGACAAGTCCAACCTCGGCGTCGCCCCCGTCCCGGCCGGCTCCGCCAAGGCCGGCGCCCCGCAGGGCGGCCACGACCTCGCCGTCTACGCCGGCTCCAAGAACACCGCCGCCGCACACGCCTTCGTCGAGTACATGACCTCCCAGGAGGTCCAGGTCCAGTCCGCCAAGGACCTGAGCCTGCTGCCCACGCGCACCGCCGCCTACGAGCAGCCGGACGTCAAGAGCAGCGAGATGGTCCAGTTCTTCAAGCCGGCCGTCGACAAGGCCGTCGAGCGCGCCTGGATCCCGGAGAACGGCTCCCTCTTCGAGCCGCTGAAGGTCGAGTACACCAAGGCCGTCACCGGCGCCTCGACCCCCGAGGACGCGGCCAAGGCGGCCGGCACCGAGTTCCGCAAGATCCTCAAGGGCTGGAAGTAGTACGGACGATGGCTGCTGACACCAGCCGGTCGGTGGCGAAGGCCGCGGACGGCGAGACGACCCTCGCCGCCCGCGGCCCCAGCCGCACGACTGCCAAGAACGCCGGAAGCCCGCGCGGCGGCCTCCGCCGCGCCCTCGCCACGCACTGGTACGCCTGGACCATGGCCGCCCCGGTCGTCCTCGTCCTCGGCGTGATCGTGGGCTGGCCGCTCGTCCGCGGCATCTACCTGTCGCTGACGAACGCCAACGAGCGCAACGTCGCCCGCACCATCGGCGTGCGCCACATCGACGCCACGTACGAGTTCGTCGGGCTCGACAACTACACGGAGGTCCTCGGCGACCCCGTCTTCTGGCAGCGGCTGGTGTGGACGGTGGTGTGGACCGTCGCCTGCGTCTCCCTCACCTTCGTCCTCGGCCTCACCCTGGCCACCATGCTCAACCGGCAGTTCCGGGGCCGCGCCGCCTACCGGATGGCGCTCATCCTGCCCTGGGCCGTGCCCGGCTTCGTCTCCGTCTTCGCCTGGCGGTTCCTCTTCAACCGCGACAACGGCATCCTCAACAAGGTCCTCGACGGCGGCGGCATCTCCGCCATCCCGTGGCTCGACGACCCCACCTGGGCCAAGCTCTCCGTCATCGCCGTCAACGTCTGGCTCGGCATCCCCTTCATGATGGTCGCCCTCCTCGGCGGCCTCCAGTCCATCCCCGGCGAGCTGTACGAAGCCGCCGAGATGGACGGCGCCGGCCCCTGGCAGCGCTTCCGGCACATCACCCTGCCCGGACTGCGGGCCGTGAGCATGACGGTGATCCTGCTCTCCACCATCTGGACCTTCAACATGTTCCCGGTGATCTTCCTGCTGACGCGGGGCGGCCCCGGCGACTCCACCGAGATCCTGGTGACCCAGGCCTTCCGCGAGGCCTTCATCGCCAGCCCGCGCGACTTCGCCGGCTCCGCGACCTGGGGCGTGCTGATCCTCGGCCTGCTCATGATCTTCGCGCTGGTCTACCGGCGCTCGCTGCGCAAGCAGGGAGAGGTGTGGTGACCGTGACCACCAACGAGACGCAGGCGGCGCGCCCGCGCGGCAGCCGCTCCCCGCTCGCCTCCTTCGCACTGCACGCCACGCTCGTCGTCGCGTCCGTCATCGCCGTCTTCCCCGTGCTGTGGATCCTGCTGACCTCGCTCAAGCCGGCCAAGTACGCCATCACCACGGACTTCGTGAAGGAACCCACCCTCTCGAACTACTCCCACCTGCTGGAGGACAGCCACTTCCTCAGCTGGTTCTGGAACTCCGTGCTCGTCGCCGGCGTCACCACCGTGCTCGGCGTGTTCATCGCCGCCACCACCGGATACGCCGTCAGCCGCTTCAAGTTCCCGGGCATGAAGCCGCTGATGTGGACCCTGCTCATCACGCAGATGTTCCCAATGGCCATCCTCATCGTCCCGCTCTACAACCTGATGGGAGACCTCGGGCTGCTCAACCAGCCGCTCGGGCTGATCATCACGTACCTCACCATCGCCGTGCCGTTCTGCGCCTGGATGATGAAGGGCTTCTTCGACACCATCCCGGTCGAGATCGACGAATCCGGCCGCGTCGACGGACTCAACCCCTTCGGCACCTTCTGGCGCCTGATCCTGCCGCTCGCCAAGCCCGGCCTCGCCGTGACCGGCTTCTACGCCTTCATCACCGCCTGGGGCGAAGTCGCGTACGCCTCCGCCTTCATGGTCGGCGAGGAGAACCTCACCCTCGCGGGCGGCCTGCAGACCTTCGTCACGCAGTACACCTCCAACTGGGGCGCCATGAGCGCGGCATCCGTCCTCATCGCGATCCCGGCGGCCGTCTTCTTCCTCTTCGCCCAGCGTCACCTCGTCGCCGGTATGACGGCGGGCGCCACCAAGGGCTGACCACCCGGCGTCCGTTCCCGCGTTCCACCGGCCCGATCTCTCAAGGACACCATGACCCAGCACCTCGCCGACGCACTCCCCACCCCGACCGGGACCCAGCCCGGCTGGTGGAGAGACGCGGTGATCTACCAGGTCTATCCGCGCAGCTTCGCCGACTCCAACGGGGACGGCATGGGGGACCTCGAAGGCATCCGCAGCCGGCTGCCCTACCTGCGCGACCTGGGTGTCGACGCCGTGTGGCTCAGCCCCTTCTACGCCTCCCCGCAGGCCGACGCCGGCTACGACGTCGCCGACTACCGGGCCATCGACCCCATGTTCGGCACCCTCCACGACGCCGACGCCGTGATCCGCGAAGCGCACGCCCTGGGCCTGCGGATCATCGTCGACCTCGTCCCCAACCACTGCTCCGACCAGCACGAATGGTTCAAGCAGGCACTCCGGGAGGGCCCCGGGACCCCGCTGCGCGAACGCTTCCACTTCCGCCCGGGGAAGGGCGAGTCGGGCGAGCGGCCGCCGAACGACTGGGAGTCCATCTTCGGCGGCCCCGCCTGGACCCGCGTCGAGGACGGGGAGTGGTACCTCCACCTCTTCGCGCCGGAACAGCCCGACTTCAACTGGGAACACCCCGCCGTACAGGACGAGTTCCGGTCCGTGCTGCGGTTCTGGCTCGACCTGGGGGTGGACGGCTTCCGGATCGACGTCGCGCACGGGCTGGTGAAGGCCGCCGGACTGCCCGACCTGGGGCGCGACGAGCAGCTCAAGCTGCTGGGGAACCAGGTACTGCCCTTCTTCGACCAGGACGGCGTCCACGAGATCTACCGGAAGTGGCGCACCGTCCTCGACGAGTACGCCGGCGACCGCATCGGCGTCGCCGAGGCCTGGGCCCCCAACGTCGAACGCACCGCCCTCTACGTACGCCACGACGAGCTGCACCAGGCGTTCAACTTCCACTACCTGACCACCGGCTGGGACGCGGCCGCCCTGCGCGCCACCATCGACGCGTCACTCGACGCCATGCGGCCCGTGGGCGCCCCGACGACCTGGGTGCTGTCCAACCACGACGTGGTCCGCCACCGGACCCGCTTCGGCAGCCTGGACCGGGCGCGCGCCGCCGCGCTGCTGATGCTGGCCCTGCCCGGCTCCGCGTACGTCTACCAGGGCGAGGAGCTCGGACTGCCCGAGGTCACCGACCTCCCGGACGAGGTGCGCCAGGACCCCTCCTTCTTCAAGGCCAACGGGCAGGACGGGCTGCGCGACGGTTGCCGCGTCCCGCTCCCGTGGTCCGGCGACGCCGCCCCGTACGGATTCGGGACCGGCGGCAGCTGGCTCCCGCAGCCGGAGGAATGGGCGGGGCTGAGCGTCGAGGCGCAGACCGGGGACCCGGAGTCCACGCTGGAGCTGTACCGCACCGCCCTGCGCATCCGGCGCGAGCACGCCGACCTGGGCGCCGGGGACGCCGTGGAGTGGCTGGACGCCCCCGAAGGGGTCCTGATGTTCCGCCGGGGCGGCTTCGTGTGCGCGGCCAACACGACGGGCGAGGCGGTGCGGATACCCGGGATGACGGGTGCGGTGCTGCTGGCGAGCGGCGAACTGCCGGAGGCGGACGTCCTCCCCGGTGACACGGCGGTGTGGTGGCAGGGGTGAGCTCCCCGCTGCGGCTGACGGACATCGCCTCGCAGGCCCAGGTCAGCGAGGCGACGGTCAGCCGCGTCCTCAACGGCAAGGCGGGCGTGGCGGCCGGCACCCGGCACCGGGTGCTGGCCGCCATGGACCTGCTCGGCTACGAGCGGCCGGTGCGGCTGAAGCGGCGCAGCAACGGTCTGGTCGGGCTGCTGATCCCCGAACTGACCAACCCCATCTTTCCCGCGTTCGCGCAGGTCATCGAGCAGGCCCTGGCCGGGCAGGGGTACACGCCGGTGCTGTGCACCCAGACCCCGGGCGGCGCGACCGAGGACGAACTGGTCGAACAGCTGGAGGAGCGGGGGGTCACCGGCATCGTCTTCCTGTCCGGGCTGCACGCGGACTCGTCGGCCGACCCGGCGCGCTACCAGCGGCTCTCGTCGCGCGGGCTGCCGTTCGTACTGATCAACGGCTTCAACGAGGCCATCAGCGCCCCCTTCGTCTCCCCGGACGACCGGGCGGCGGCGGAGATGGCCGTACGGCACCTGGAGGAGCTCGGACACCGGCGCATCGGGCTCGCCATCGGGCCGACCCGGTACGTCCCCTCGGCGCGCAAGGAGCAGGGGTTCCTGGCCGTACGGCCCGGGGCGGCGGAGGAAGGGCTGGTCCAGCGCACCCTGTTCACCGTCGAGGGCGGCCACGCGGCGGGCGGCGCCCTCCTGGACCGGGGCTGCACGGGCGTGGTCTGCGCCAGCGACATGATGGCCCTCGGCGTCATCCGCGCCGCCCGGGAGCGGGGGCTGCGCGTCCCCGAGGACGTCTCGGTGGTCGGCTTCGACGACTCCCCGCTCATCGCCTTCACGGACCCCCCGCTGACGACGGTCCGCCAGCCGGTCCGCGCGATGGCCACGGCGGCGGTCGGCGCCCTCCTGGAAGCGGTGGCCGGCACCCCGGTCCAGCGCACGGAGTACGTCTTCCAGCCGGAGCTGGTGGTACGGGGGTCGACGGGGATGGTGCGGGGGTAGGGGGGCGTACGCCGCTTGCGGCTCGGGCGGGTGGGGGCGGGGGTTGCCCACCCGCCTCCCTGTCTGCGGGTCCGGGGCCGGGCGAGCGGTGTCCCGCTGGGCGGTCTCAGAGCAGGTTGGGGGCTTCCCGTCAGTCCCATCGTCCTTCCGGTTCGGGCCGGCCTGTCAAGGGCGCTCCTTCGTCGCGTCACTTCGTGATCGCCTTCGGCGACCCTTGACAGCCCGACCCGCCCCGGAAAGCCGAAAGACTGCCGGGAAACCCCCAAAGAAACGGGACGGACGATCCTTGGAGGGGCGGGCGTCTCAGTGCTGAGGCGAGCGGCCGGGCGCCGGCCCGCCGGGCATCCGGGCCCGTCCAGCCTTGGCCCAGCGCCGGGGCGCGACCACCCGCACGAGAGGTTGACCAGAGCGACCTGCGGAGCCTCCGAGCGCGTCAGATCGCTACGCGCTCCTCTTTTCTCGGCGTCCGGCGGCTGCCTGTGGCTGATACCGCCGCGAAAGGACGAGCAGAGCAGGGCGGGATGCGCAGGGGCGCGTCAGATCGCTACGCGCTCCTCATTTCTCGGCGTCCGGCGGCTGTCCGAGGCTGGTGCCCGCACCAGAGGTTGATCAGAGCAGTGTCAGATCACGGGTGGGCGGCCCAGGCGGGCCATCCGCCACACCGTTCGCCAGCTGATGGGGCGTCGGGGTGGGCAGGGGCGGCGGACGCCCTCGAAGAAGCCGGCCCACCATGCGGCGAGGCCCGGGAGCGGGGGTCGCTGCGCCAGGGTGTAGGCGGCCCAGGTCGCGAGGTAGACGGGGACGAGGACGGCGGGCAGGTGGCGCTTGGCCAGCCATACGCGGTTGCGGCCCGTAAGGGTCCGCCCCACCCAGGCGGGGGACGTGCCTGCGCTGGCTCAGGCCGTTCTCGTCGGCGATCCGGAAGCTCACGGGCCGAGCCGGGGGTTCTCCGCGAAGGCGTCGCTGACCAGTCGAAGGGTGTCCGTGCGGGGGAGGAGGCCGTCGTCGTCCAAGACGACGACGAGGTCCGCCGCGTGTGCCTCACGCAGCGCGCGGACACCTTCGTTGCGGCCGCCCGGGATGCCGAGGTTCTCCGGCGGCTCGACCGTATCCACGCTGTGAGAGCCTGCGCCGCATGGGGATCGCCAAGAAGGGCACGCGGACGATCGTCGTGGACGGCGAGAGGTACCGGTGGGTGGTCGCGGCCGATGACGAGCCGGGGCTGGGGATCGTGGTCGTGCACGACCAGGTGGACGGGCAGCGGATGGTGACGTGGGTCGAGCACGGGACGGTGATCGCGCCCGGGCTCGTCGCGGGTGTCATCCGGCGGGCGTTGGAGCGTCATGGCTGGACGCCGCGGGAGCGGGGGAAGCAGCTCACGTTGCGCTAGAACGCCGCGGGGGCGGACCGACGTTGTCGTCGGGCCGCCCCCGCGGGGTCGTTCCGGGTCAGGCGCCCAGGTGGGAGCCGTTCGCCCAGTCCTTCTCGCCGTCCTTGTGGCAGGAGGACTGGTAGACCGGGCCGGCGAACGCCGGGAGGTTGTGGGGGACCGCGGCGAACGTCGAGCAGTCCGACGAGTAGGTCTTGTGGCCGGCGTCGAAGTAGTCGATCTCGACCCCGTCGTTGGCCAGGGCGGCACCGGCCCCGCCCAGGAGGATGCCGGCAGCCAGGACGGACGCGGTGACAGCGGAACGAATACGCATGACTCCCCTAAGGATCAATGGACGGACGCGCCGGTCGATCCGCGCGTCGGCCGGTCCAACCGTCCGCGGGCGCCGCCAGGAACGGCCGTTCACTCCAATGCCCGCAGCTGTATCGTTTCGCCTTCCCGCGCTTCCGCCGGTTGGGTGGGCTGTGCAAGCATCTCCGGATGATCAGACTTGCCGATGATCTCGGACATCTCGCGTACGTCGTTTCCGGTGACGGGCCGGCCGTCGTACTCGTGCACGCCGGCGTAGCCGACCACCAGATGTGGGACGCCGTCGTGCCCGGCCTCGCGGAGCGGTACACCGTCATCCGCCACGACCTGCGCGGCTTCGGCGAATCCGCCCCGCCGGCCGGCCCGTACAGCGACGTCGACGACCTGCGGCGCCTCCTGGACCACCTCGGCCACGAGCGCGTCCGGCTCGTGGGCGCGTCCTGGGGCGGCCGCGTGGCCGTGGACTTCACCCTCGCGCATCCGGAGCGGGTGCACTCGCTGGCGCTGTTCGCCGCGCCCTGGCCCGGCTACGACTGGTCCGCGCAGATGCACGCGTACGACGGCGCGGAGACGGCCGCCCTGGCCGCGGGGGACGTGGACGCCGCCACGCAGGTCAACCTGGACATGTGGCTGCGGGGTCCCGCCCGGGAGTGGGCGGACGTCGCGGCCGGTCTGGCCGACCGGGTCCGCGGGCCGATGCGGACGTCGCTGGTGAACATGGGCGTCCGCGACCAGCACGGCCAGGGGCCGGGGACGTCTGACCTCGCCGGCATCTCCGTGCCCACGCTGGTGGGGGTCGGCAAGCTCGATGTCGCCGACTTCCAGGACATCGCCCGCCGCTACGCCGCCGAGATCCCCGGCGCGACCCTGGTCGAATTCCCGACCGCCGCCCACCTCATCGCCCTGGACGCCCCGGACGAACTCGCCGCGCAGCTGAGCACGTTCCTCGCCGTGTAGCACTGGCCGACAGGGCGCTCCTCGGCTCTGGTGCGGGTATCAGCCCAAGGCGGTCGCCGGACGCTGAGACGTGAGGAGCGCGTAGCGATCTGTCGCGTCTGGGGGGTCTGGAGGGGGCTCTGGTCGGCCTCTCGTGCGGGTAGTCGCGCCCCGGTCCGGGATCGCGGATGTGAGGGCCCGTATGTCGGGCGGGCCGGCCCCCGGCCCCTCGCCTCATCGCTGACGCCCGCTCCTCCAGGATCGTCCGTCCCGTTTCTTTGGGGGTTTCCCGGCAGTCTTCGGCTTTCCGGTTCGGGCCGGTCGGTCAAGGGTCGCCGAAGGCGATCACGAAGTGACGCGACGAAGGAGCGCCCTTGACGGGCCGGCCCGAACCGGAAGGACGATGGGACTGACGGGAAACCCCCAACCCTCCCTGAGACGGGCCCGGGAAGTACGGCACGACCGGCCCCTTTGGCCCGGTTGGCGACCGTGATGACGTAGGCGCCCGTCCTGCCCCTGGGAAAGTCCCCTGAGCCGGGCGCGGCGCGTGTCTCACTCGTTCGCCGCCCTCCGCCCTTGCTCGGAAACAATTCTGCAATCTCTTGCGCAAGGTCTTGCAACACTCCTGGGCGCCCCCTACGGTCGCGTGCAACCCCCCACGCCTTCCCGCCAGGAGGACCCCCGCATGGCTCGATCCAGATCCCTGTCCGCGCGCGCCGGCAGAGCCGCGCTGGCGACGGCCGCGCTGGCCGCCGTCTCGCTCACCGTTCAGGCGCCGCAGGCTTCGGCCGCTCCGCCCGGGGGGAAGGACGTCACCGCCGTGCTGTTCGAGTGGCGGTTCGCCGATGTCGCCAAGGCGTGTGCCGGCAGCCTCGGGCCCGCCGGGTACGGGTACGTGCAGGTGTCGCCCCCGCAGGAGCACGTGCAGGGGTCCCAGTGGTGGACCTCGTACCAGCCCGTCAGCTACAAGATCGCCGGGCGGCTCGGGGACCGGGCCGCCTTCAAGGGCATGGTCGACGCCTGCCACGCCGCCGGGGTGAAGGTCGTCGCCGACTCCGTGATCAACCACATGGCCGGCCCCGCCGACCCCGGTGCGACGTTCACCGGGACCGGCGGGTCGGCGTACTCCAAGTACTCCTACCCCGGGCTCTACTCCGGCGCCGACATGGACGACTGCCGGGCCGAGATCTCCAACTACCAGGACAAGGCCAACGTCCAGAACTGCGAGCTCGTCAAGCTCGCCGACCTCGACACCGGCGAGGAGTACGTGCGCGGCCGGATCGCCGGGTACCTCAACGACCTGCTCTCCCTCGGGGTCGACGGGTTCCGGATCGACGCCGCCAAGCACATGCCCGCCGCCGACCTCGCCAACATCAAGTCCCGGCTGAGCAACCCCTCCGCGTACTGGAAGCAGGAGGCGATACACGGGGCCGGCGAGTCGGTGTCGCCGGCCGAGTACCTCCCGTCCGGCGACGTGCAGGAGTTCCGGTACGCCCGGGACCTCAAGCGGGTCTTCCAGAGCGAGAACCTCGCCTACCTCAAGAACTTCGGGGAGGCCTGGGGGTACATGCCCTCCGGCGCGTCCGGGGTGTTCGTCGACAACCACGACACCGAGCGCAACGGCGAGACCCTCACCTACAAGAACGGCGCCGACTACACCCTCGCCAGCGTGTTCATGCTGGCCTGGCCCTACGGCTCGCCCGACGTGCACTCCGGGTACGAGTGGACCGACAAGGACGCCGGCCCGCCCAACGGCGGTACCGTCAACGCCTGCTACACCGACGGGTGGAAGTGCCAGCACGCCTGGCCGGAGATCTCCTCGATGGTCGCCTGGCGCAACACCGCCCGCGGGCAGGGCGTCAGCGACTGGTGGGACAACGGCGGTGACCAGATCGCCTTCGGGCGCGGGGCCAAGGCGTACGTCGCCCTCAACCACGAGGCGACCGCGCTGACCCGGACCTTCCAGACCTCCCTCCCCGCCGGCACCTACTGCGACGTGCAGGGCGGCCGCGCCGTGACCGTCGACTCCGGCGGGCGGTTCACCGCCACGCTCCAGCCGCAGACCGCCCTCGCCCTGCACACCGGCGCCCGCGCCTGCACGCAGGCGTCCTCCGCCGGGGCCTCGTTCGCCGTGAACGCCACCACCGTCCCCGGCCAGGACGTCTACGTCACCGGCGACCGGCCCGAGCTCGGCGGCTGGAACACCGCCGCCGCCCTCAAGCTCGACCCGGCCTCCTACCCCGTGTGGAAGCTCGACGTCACCCTCCCGGCCGGGACCTCGTTCGCATACAAGTACGTCCGCAAGGACGCCTCCGGGAACGTCACCTGGGAGAGCGGGGCCAACCGCAACGCCACCGTCCCCGCCAACGGCAAGGTCACGCTGACCGACACCTGGCGCAACTGACCCCCGACCGCACCGCCCCACCCGAGGAGTGACCCCTTGATACGCCCCGCCGCGGGAGCCGTCGCAGCCGCCCTGGCCGTGACGCTCCTGCCCGCCCTCCCCGCGGCCGCCGCCGCGCAGGCCCCGGCGCCGCCGTCGGACGCGAAGCTGGCCGCCGAGCCCGCCCGGCACGACCTGACGCGCGAGCAGTTCTACTTCGTGCTCCCGGACCGGTTCGCCAACGGCGACCCGCGCAACGACCGGGGCGGGCTGGCCGGCGGCCGCCTGGAGACCGGCTACGACCCGACGGACAAGGGCTTCTACCAGGGCGGGGACCTCAAGGGGCTCACCGACCGGCTCGACTACATCAAGGGGCTCGGCACCACCGCCATCTGGCTGGCGCCGATCTTCAAGAACCAGCCCGTCCAGGGCAGGGGCGCGGACGCTTCGGCGGGCTACCACGGCTACTGGATCACCGACTTCACCCAGGTCGACCCGCACTTCGGCACCAACGCCGACCTGGAACGGCTCGTCGACAAGGCGCACCGGAAGGGGATGAAGGTCTTCTTCGACGTCATCACCAACCACACCGCCGACGTCGTCGACTACCGCGAGGGTTCGCACGAGTACCTGTCGAAGGGGGCCTTCCCCTACCTGACCAAGGACGGGGTCCCCTTCGACGACTCCGAGTACGGCGACGGCCGCGCCGGCGGGAAGGAGAGGTTCCCCGCCGTCGACGCCGGCCGGTCCTTCCCGCGTACGCCCTTCGTGCCCGAGGGGAAGAAGGACGCCAAGGTCCCCGCATGGCTCAACGACCCGGCGATGTACCACAACCGGGGTGACTCCACCTTCGCCGGGGAGTCCTCGGAGCAGGGCGACTTCTCCGGCCTCGACGACCTGTGGACCGAGCGCCCCGAGGTCGTCAGCGGGATGGAGAAGATCTACCAGAAGTGGGTCAAGGACTACGAGATCGACGGCTTCCGCATCGACACGGTCAAGCACGTCAACACCGGCTTCTGGACCCAGTGGGCGACCGCCCTCGACAAGTACGCGGCCCAGCGCGGCCGCCCGGACTTCTTCATGTTCGGCGAGGTGTACTCCGCCGACACCGCCGTCACCTCCCCCTACGTCACCCGCGGCCGCCTCGACGCCACCCTCGACTTCCCGCTCCAGGACACCCTCCGCGCCTACGCCTCCCAGGGCGCGCCCGCCGGCCGGCTGGGCTCCGTACTCGCCGACGACTACCGGTACACCACCGACAAGGCCAACGCCTACGAGCAGGTGACCTTCCTCGGCAACCACGACATGGGCCGCTTCGCCTCCTTCCTCAAGCAGGACCGGCCCGGGGCGGGGGAGCGGGAGCTGCTCGACCGGTACCGGCTGGCCAACGAGCTGATGTTCCTCTCCCGGGGCAACCCGGTGATCTACTCGGGCGACGAGCAGGGCTTCACCGGCTCCGGCGGAGACAAGGACGCCCGCCAGCCGCTGTTCGCCACCCGCGTCGCCGACTACCTGGACGACGACCAGCTCGGAACGGCGCGCACGCACGAGAGCGATGCATACGATCCGGAGCACCCGCTCTACACCCAGATCAGTGCTCTCTCGAAGCTGACCAAGGCCCACCCGGCCCTGCGCGACGGCATCCAGAGCGAGCGCCTCGCCGACGGCTCCGCGTACGCCTTCGCCCGCACCGACCCCAAGACCCGTACCGAATACCTGGTCGCCGCCAACAACAGCGGTACCGCCCGCACCGTCGAGGTCGACGCCCCGCCCGGCGCCTCCTACCGGCCCCTGTACGGCGCCACCGGCCCCGGCGGCACCCCCTACGCCGCCCCCGCCCCCGTCACCGCCTCCCCGGCCGGCAAGCTCACCCTGAACCTGCCCGCCCTCGGCACCGTCGTCCTCCAGGCCACCGCCCCCCTGCCCGCCCCCACCGCCAAGCCGTCGCTCACCCTCAAGGCCCCCGCCCCCGGCGCCACCGGCACCGTCGAGCTGTCCGCCGACCTCACCCCCGGCACCGGCCCCGGCGCCCTCACCCGCGTCGTCTTCGCCGCGCAGACCGGCACCGGCAAGTGGCAGGTCCTCGGCTCCGCCGACCACGCCCCCTACAAGGTCACCCACCCCATCGACCAGGCCACCCCGGCCGGAACACCCCTGCGCTACAAGGCCGTCGCCGTCGACTCCGCCGGCCGCACCGCCTCCGCCCTCGCCGCCTCCACCACCGGGCAGACCCCGCCGCCCACACCCCCCACCGCCACCCAGCGCGACCACGCCGTCGTCCACTACCACCGCCCCGACGGCGACTACACCAACTGGCGCCTGTACGCCTGGGGCGACCTCGCCGACGGGGAGGCCACCCCCTGGCCCGAGGGTCACCCCTTCACCGGCCGCGACGCCTACGGCGCCTTCGCCTACGTCCGCCTCAAGCCCGGCGCCTCCTCGCTCGGCTACCTCGTCATCGACAAGGACGGCAACAAGGACGTCGCCGCCGACCGCACCCTCGACCTGACCCGGACCGGCGAGATCTGGCTCGAACAGGGCCAGGAACCCGCCCGCACCGACCGCCCCGCCTACCCGCCGCAGGACCAGGCCAAGGCCGTCCTGCACTACCAGCGCCCCGACGGCTCCCACGACGGCTGGGGCCTGCACGTGTGGAACGGCGCCGCCACCCCCACCGACTGGTCCAAGCCCCTCCCGCCCACCCGCACCGACTCCTACGGCGCCGTCTACGAGGTCCCCCTCACCCCCGGCGCGACCAGCCTCAGCTACATCCTCCACAAGGGCGACCAGAAGGACCTGCCCACCGACCAGTCCCTCGACCTGAAGGCCACCGGCCACGAGGTGTGGCTGCTCGGCGGCCGCGAGAAGTACCTCCTCCCGCAGCCCGCCGGCTCCTCCGCCGCCCTCGACCTCACCAAGGCCGAGGCCGTCTGGATCGACCGCGACACCCTCGCCTGGAACGCCCCCACGACGGCCGCCTCCCTCCAGCTCCTCGCCTCCCGCGACGGCCGGATCACCACCGACGGCGGCGTCCTCCACGAGGCCGGCGCCCAGTGGCTGCGGCTGAACCGCTCCGCCCTCACCCCCGCCCAGAAGCAGAAGTTCCCGCACCTGGCCGGGTACACCGCGCACACCGTCGACCCCCGCGACCGCGACCGCGTACGCGAGGCCCTGCGCGGCCAGCTCGTCGCGAGCGCCCGCGCCGCGAACGGCGCCGTCCTCGCCGCCACCGGCGTCCAGCTCGCCGGCGTCCTCGACGACCTGTACGCCAACGACGCCCCCCTCGGCCCCGCCTTCGAGGACGGCCGCCCCACCCTCTCCGTCTGGGCCCCCACCGCCCGGCAGGTCGCCCTCGAACTCGACGGCCGCACCGTCCCCATGCGCCGCGACGACACCACCGGCGTCTGGTCGGTGCGCGGCGACCGCTCCTGGACAGGCAAGCCCTACCGCTACGCCGTCACCGTCTGGGCGCCCAGCACCCGCCAGATCGTCCGCAACCTGGTCACCGACCCCTACTCCACCGCCCTGACCACCGACTCCACCCACAGCCTCGCCGTCGACCTGGCCGACCCGAAGCTCGCCCCGCCCGGCTGGAAGGAACTGCGCAAGCCCGCGCCCGTCCCCTTCACCAGCGCACAGATCCAGGAGCTGCACGTCCGCGACTTCTCCGTCGCGGACGCCACCACCAGACACCCCGGCCAGTACCTGGCCTTCACCGACACCGGCTCCGACGGCATGCGGCACCTGCGCGACCTGGCCGCCGCCGGCACCTCCTACGTCCACCTCCTGCCCGCCTTCGACTTCGGGACCGTCCCCGAGGACCCCAAGGCCCGCACCGAACCCGCCTGCGACCTGGGGGCCCACGCCCCCGACTCCGAACAGCAGCAGGCCTGCGTCGCCGCGGCCGCCGCCAAGGACGGCTTCAACTGGGGCTACGACCCGCTGCACTACACCGTCCCCGAGGGCTCCTACGCGAGCGACCCGAACGGCACCGCCCGCACCGTCGAGTTCCGCAGGATGGTCCAGTCGCTGAACGGTGCCGGCCTGCGCACCGTCATGGACGTGGTCTACAACCACACCGTCGCCTCCGGGCAGTCGGACAAGTCGGTCCTCGACCGGATCGTCCCCGGCTACTACCAGCGGCTCCTCGCCGACGGCTCCGTCGCCACCTCCACCTGCTGTTCCAACACCGCCCCCGAGAACGCCATGATGGGCCGCCTCGTCGTCGACTCGGTCGTCACCTGGGCCAGGCAGTACAAGGTCGACGGCTTCCGCTTCGACCTGATGGGCCACCACCCGAAGGCCAACATCCTGGCCGTCCGCAAGGCCCTCGACGGGCTGACCGTCGCCAAGGACGGCGTCGACGGCAAGAAGATCGTCCTCTACGGGGAGGGCTGGAACTTCGGCGAAGTCGCCGACGACGCCCGCTTCGTGCAGGCCACGCAGAAGAACATGGCCGGCACCGGCATCGCCACCTTCTCCGACCGGGCCCGCGACGCCGTCCGCGGCGGCGGCCCCTTCGACGAGGACCCCCGCGTCCAGGGCTTCGCCTCCGGCCTGTTCACCGACCCCAACGGCTCACCGGCGGCCGGCACCCCGGCCGAGCAGCGGGCCCGCCTGCTGCACGCGCAGGACCTCCTGAAGGTCGGCCTCTCCGGCAACCTGGCCTCCTACGCGTTCACCGACTCCGCCGGCCGCCGCACCACGGGCGCCGGGGTCGACTACAACGGCGCCCCGGCCGGCTACGCGGCCGCCCCCGGCGACGCCCTCGCCTACGCCGACGCCCACGACAACGAGTCCCTGTACGACGCCCTCGCCTACAAGCTGCCCGCCGGGACCTCCACCGCCGACCGGGCCCGCATGCAGGTCCTCGCCATGGCCACCGCCGCCCTCTCCCAGGGCCCGGCCCTCTCCCAGGCGGGCACCGACCTGCTCCGCTCGAAGTCGCTGGACCGCAACTCCTTCGACAGCGGAGACTGGTTCAACGCCCTGCACTGGGACTGCCGCGACGGCAACGGCTTCGGCCGGGGCCTGCCGCCCGCCGCCGACAACCGCGCCAAGTGGCCCTACGCGAAGCCCCTGCTGACCGGCCCGGCCCCCGGCTGCGCGGAGATCACCGGAGCCTCCGCCGCCTACCGCGACCTGCTGCGGATCCGTACGACGGAGCCGGCGTTCGCCCTCACCACCGCCGAGGCCGTACAGCAGCGGCTGTCGTTCCCGCTGTCCGGGCCCGAGGAGACCCCGGGCGTCCTCACCATGGCCCTCGGCGACCTGGTGGTCGTCTTCAACGCCACCCCCGCCGACCAGCGTCAGCGCGTCCCCGCCCTCGCCGGCGCCGGCTACGCCCTGCACCCCGTGCAGGCGGCGGGCGCGGATGCGGCGGTGAAGCGGTCCGCGTACGACCCGGCGACGGGTGAGTTCACCGCCCCGGCGCGCACGGTCGCGGTGTTCAGGCGCGGCTGACGCGCGCACTCCGAGGGGGAGGTACCGGCTGCGGTCCGGTCCCTCCCCCTCGGCGGTTCCCCGCCCGTGCCCGGCGGCGCTCCGGCCGTGCCTCAGACGTCGAGGCGCCGCTCCAGCAGGATCACCCCGTACACCCGGCCGTCCTTGCCCACCTTCGAGGGGAACTCGCCGACCACCCGGTAGCCCGCGCTCCGGTAGTACGCCAGCAGCTTCGGGTTGGTGGACACGCAGTCGAGCCGGGCCCGCTCCCGCCCCGTCCGGGCGATCCGGTACTCGGCGTGCTCCAGGATCCGCATGCCCGTCCCGGGCGGTGCGGCCTTCCGCTCCACCATCAGCCGGTGCACGTAGCCCGCGACCGGCGGCTGCACGCCCCAGGCCGCCTCGTCGGACCACCAGAGCTCGTACGCCCCCACGAGCCGCCCGTCGGCGTCCTCGGCGAGCCAGACCTCACCGTCGCGCATCCGCGCGCGGAAGTGCTCGGCGTCCTTGTCGCCCGGCTTCCACTGGTCGATCCCCCGGCCGAGCATCCACCGGGCGGCCTGGTCGTACAGCTTCGCCAGCGTGGCGGCGTCCTTCTCCCCGGCCGCCCGGAACAGTATCCCGTCGTCAATGATCACGCGGGCATTATCGCCAGCCGAGCGACCGCTCAGTCTCCCGGCTCTTCCCGCTCTCGCGGCCCGGTCCCCGGGACGAGGCCCGCCAGCCGCCCGACCAGTTCCCCGAACGGCCCGTCGGCCGGCTCGTCCGCGAGGATGCGTACGAGGATCCCCGCCATCTCCGCGTCGTACGCGGCGCTCACCGCCGCCAGCGCCGCGAAGTCGTGCACCAGCTGGAGTTCCAGCTCGGCCCGCGGGATCCGCCGCCCGTCGAGCCACAGCAGCGCCGTGGACTCGGCCAGCGACACCCAGGACCGTACGACGAGTTCCAGGCGGGCCGGCGGGTCCTGCACGCCGATGTGCACGAGGATCTGCTCGTACGCGGCCTGCCGGACCTCGTCGATCATCGCGTTGGCCCGGCTGCTGCCCGCCGCCGGTCCGCCGCGCAGCAACGCCGAGAAGCCGGGGCCGTGTTCGTCGACGAAGGCGAAGTAACGGCCCATCACCCGCAGCAGCCGGGGCCCCAGCGGGCCCTCCTGCGGCTCGACGAACCGCGCCGCGAGTTCGTCGGCGGCCCGGCGCAGCGCGGCCTCGTACAGGCTGAGCTTGCCGGGGAAGTAGTGGTAGACGAGCGGGCGGGATATCCCGGCGGCCGCCGCGATCTCGTCGATGGACACGTCGTCGGGGGAGCGGTTGCTGAACAGCTCCAGGGCCACCCCGATCAGCTGCTGCCGCCGCTCCTCGACACCCATCCTGCGTCGCACCCCGGTTGTCATGCCGACACCCTACTTCCCGGGCGGGGGTGGGCCGTACGGGTGAAGGCGCCCCGCTACAGGTCCAGTACGAGCCGGTCCGAGTCCGCGCGGGAGACGCACAGCAGCATCGAGTCGGCGCGTTCCCCGTCGGTGAGGAGCTCGTCGCGGTGGTCCACCCGCCCGGAGAGGACGCGGTGCCGGCAGGTCCCGCAGAAGCCCTGCTCGCAGGAGTACGGGGTGGCGGGCAGCACCCGGCGCACCGCCGCCAGCGCGGACTCGTCCGCCGCGACCTCCACGGCGGTGCCGGTGCGGGCGAGTTCCACGGTGAAGGGCTTCGCCTCGGCGGGGGCCGCCGCCGCGAAGCGTTCCAGCCGGACCGCGTCCGGGGCGGGGACGGTTTCGGTGACGGCCCGCATCAGGGGTTCGGGGCCGCAGCAGTAGACCAGGGTGCCGGGCCGGATCCCGGACAGCGGGGCCAGGTCGGGCAGGCCCGTCTCGTCCTCGGCCGCGATCGTCACCCGGTCCCCGTAGGCGGCGAGTTCGGGCAGGAACGGCATCGAGGTGCGCGAGCGGCCCCCGTACAGGAGGGTCCAGTCGGCGCCGGCCGCGGTGGCGGCGCGGAGCATGGGCAGGACGGGGGTGATGCCGATGCCGCCCGCGACGAAGGCGTACGAGGGCGCGGGCTCCAGCTCGAACCGGTTGCGCGGCGGCCGTACCCGCACCTCCGTGCCCTCCAGGAGGCGTTCGTGTGCCTCGCGGGATCCGCCGCGGCCGTCGGCGACGAGCCGGACGGCGATGGTCCAGCGGCCGGCCTCGGCCGGGTCGCCGCACAGCGAGTACTGGCGCACCAGGCCGGAGGGCAGCGTCAGGTCGACGTGGGCGCCCGGGGTCCAGGACGGCAGCTCGTCGGACTCCAGCACCAGGCGCAGCACGCCCTCGGCCGGCTCGGTGCGGGAGGTGATCCGGGCGTGCAGGGTCCGGCGGGGCGAGTACCCGGACACCGGGTCCTCCAGCGCGGGCAGCGGCCACAGGGGGGAGCGGCCGATCCGCTTGAGCAGTGCGCGCCGGGTCAGGACGGCGGCCCCCGCCACCGCCGTGACGGCCAGGGCCCGCCTCACGGCCGCACCCCGCCGTTGGCGCCGGGCGAGGAGGCCAGATAGGCGACGGCCTGGGCGGTGGAGCCCTCCTGGGAGGGGTGGTAGGTGCGGGAGAGGTAGGTCGGGATGGACCGGGCCATCGCCCCGGCCGAGGGCAGCACGCCGTTGCGGCCGGCCCGCAGGAACTGCCCGTAGGAGGCCTTGGCGCCGGGGCGGTGGGGGTCGTTCTCCACGAAGAAGCGGGCGCCGCGCTGCCAGAGGAAGAGCAGGGCGGCGAAGGCGCTGGCCCAGGTCCGCACCCGGCGGCGGTAGCTGCCGTCGAGGTGCATGAAGAGGTCGAAGGCGACCGAGCGGTGCTCGACCTCCTCCGCGCCGTGCCAGCGCAGCAGGTCCAGCATCATCGGGTCGGCGCCGCGCCGGTCCAGCTCCTTCGCGTTGAGCACCCAGTCGCCGAGGAAGGCGGTGTAGTGCTCGATCGCGGCGATCATCGCGACCCGCTCCATGAGCCACCAGCGGCGGGCCCGGCCCGGGGGGAGGGTCCGGTCGCCGAGGAGCTTCTCGAACATCCAGTCGACCTGGGCGGTGTAGGGGGTCGGGTCGAGGCCGAGGCGCTTGAGGTGGGGGAGCACGTCGTCGTGCGCGGCGGCGTGCATCGCCTCCTGCCCGATGAAGCCGATGACGTCCACCCGCAGCCGCTCGTCCGTGATGAGCGGGAGCGCCTGCTTGTACACGTGCACGAACCAGCGCTCACCGGCGGGCAGCAGCAGGTGCAGCACGTTGATGGTGTGCCCGGCGAAGGGCTCGCCGGGCAGCCAGTGCAGCGGGGTGTCCTCCCAGGAGAAGGACACGTCGCGGGGTGCGAGGTCTATGTGTTCCGACGCCACGGGGGCGGGGGCGGGCGACCTATTAGACATGGCGTCAATGTACTGACGGGTACCCGCCAGGAAAACCCCTCGGCACCACCGAATCCCGCGGGGGCGCGGGGAACGAGCGACCGGCCCCCCACCGAACCGCACCCGACACGCGACGAGCACCACGCACAGGGGCGCGGGGAACTGCGCGCCCAGCCACGGAGGACCCGCAGCCGACACGCAACGCACCGCACCCCGCCCGGCAAACCTAGCGGAGCGCCCCGGCCTTGCTGCCGTCCGTCAGCTTCCCCGACAGGTCCACCTGTGCCCCCTCCGGCGCCTTCAGCGCCAGCCGGTTGCCGTTCGCGCTCCCGCTCACCCCCGCGCCCGACGCCGACAGCGAGGCGAACTGCGCACTGCCCGCCGCCAGTACGTACCACTGCCCGGCCCGGGACTTCCACAGCACCCCGGCCAGCACCCGCGGCTCCCGCGTCCCGCACGCCGGGGAGCCCTCCGCCTTGGCCGCCTGCGCCGCCAGCGGCGCGCCCGGGGCCAGGAACTGGGCCTGCACCCGGTCCGCCGTGCCCCGCCAGGTCTCGGCCCGGCTGCACAGCCAGGTCGCCGTCCCGTCCCCCTCGGGCAGCGGCTGCTTCGCGTACGTCCAGGCGTTCACCGACCGCACCCCGTGCGAGCGCACCGAGGGCAGCAGGCAAGCCGTCTTCGACCACTCGCCGAGCTCCGCCGCCTCCGTGACGTCCCGCGCGGCGCCCGGCGCGCCCGAGGTCAGCCGGGCCGGGGTCAGCTCGCCCAGGTCGGTCACCAGCCGGGTGGCGCCGTCGCCGGTCAGGGACAGCGCGCTCCAGCTGGTGCAGTCGCCGCTCGGGGCGGGACCCAGCACCGGCGGGGTCACCCCGTCCGGGGTGAGCTTCAGCGCGGCCGGCTCCTCGCCGGGCTTGAGCAGGTCGCGCAGGGCGGCCGCGGTCACCCAGGGGGCCGTCAGGTAGCGGACGTTGCCGTCGACCCGGCTCAGCACCAGCGCCGTCGCCGTGTCGGCCGTGGCCCCGTCGGTCCGGGCGAAGTCGAGGGCGGCGCCCGCCGTCCCGTTGCGCGGCTCGGCGTACCGGACCACGCGCAGCCCGTCGTACAGCAGGACCACCACGGCCTGGTCGACGGTGCCCGCGAAGAGCAGCTGCGGCGGGCCCATCGGCGGCCCCGACGGGGTGCCCGGCGTCGCCGAGACCACCACCTCCCTGCCGGGCCGGGCCCACACCGCGAGCGCCCGGCGCAGCAGCTCGGCGTCCTGGGCGCGGTCGCCGCGCGCAGGCCAGGCGGAGTAGTCCGTACGGGAGGACGTACGCCACACCGTGGGCGCCACCCGCAGCAGCTGCCCCGGGTCCAGGGCCTGTTCGGCCGCCGCGTTGCGCGCGTACGGCGGGGCGGAGGGCCCGTCGGAGCCCCAGCCGCCGCCCGGCAGCGCCAGCAGCGTCCCGCACACCGCGAGCGCGGCCGCCGCGGCCAGCCCGGCCCGCGCGAGCCGGCGCCGCCGCAGCAGGTCGGTGGGCCGGGCCTGGAGCACGCACGGGTCGAACTCGGGGGAGGAGAACAGGCCGTCGTGCGCCGGATCCCCCGACTCCGCGACCGCCGCCGCCGGGTCGGCGACCCCGGCCTCCGCGAGCACCCGCAGCACCTCCGGCCCGTCCAGCCCCTCCAGCGCCCGCAGGACGCAGGCCGCGCGGCCCGGGCCGTTGAGGGTGGCGAGCCACTGGTCCAGCGCCAGCTCCTCGGCCCCGCCCGCGCGCGGGAACAGCCGCAGCCCCCAGACCTGCGGCAGCAGCGCGGGCAGCTGCCCGCGCAGCGGGAGCGCCTTGAAGGTCAGCGGGATCCCCGCCTCCAGGGCGGAGCGCAGCACGCGCAGCCGGACGTACGCGTACCCGGACTCGGGCCCGCCCAGCCCGCCGCGCTGCGCCGGTACACCGCCCTGCACGGCCGCCGGTTCGGCACCCCGCCGCCCGCGCGGCAGCGCCCGCTGGGTCAGCGAGTGGGCGGTGAGCACCCGCCGGTTGCGGCCCAGGGAGGGCGGGAGCACCAGGTAGGCCAGCCGCACCAGCCGCGGGTAGTGCTCGACGATGGCGGCCTCGGCCTGCTCGACGTCGGGGGGCAGGGGGCGGGTGGCGGTATCCGGCGCAGTCACGTTCAGCAGAACGAGCGAATCGTCGGATGGTCACCCGTCTTCGCGCACCCGTTCGGGCGAATTTCGGGTTTCGAGGTGTACGTGCCGAGTTGCCGGGATTGCCGGACAGCGCGATCACGGGATCACGGGATCAGGCGATGAGCTTCGCCCGCAGCGCCGCCACGGTCTCCTCGGATACGCCGAGGCCCTCGTGCACGTACTTCTCCATCGAGCCGTACCGGACGCGGACCTCGTCCAGGCCCGCCTCCAGGTAGGAGGGGAACACGCCGATCAGCGCCAGGGCGATGTCCGGGTCCCCGCCCGAGGCGGTGAAGCCCTCGATCAGCGGGGCGAAGGCCTCCTTCACCGCCGGATTCACGGACAGGTACTCGGCCATCAGGGTGTCCTCGTCGGCACCGAGCAGCGACAGGACGAGCGTCGCGCCCCAGCCCGTACGGTCCTTGCCGGCGGTGCAGTGGAAGAGCAGCGGGCCCGCGTCGGGGTCGGCGGCCTCGGTGAGCAGCGTGCGGTACGCGGCGTGCGCGGAGCCGGTGCTGACGAAGGAGCGGTACACGGAGCCGAACAGGGCCTGGGCCTTGCCGCCGCCGAGGTGCTCCTCGGCCACGGCCGGGTCGCCGAGGAGGTCCTTGAGCTGGGTGGCGGCCGGCATGCGGTGGTCGCTCATCTTGTCGGCCAGCACGTCGCGCACCAGCAGCCGGACCCCGTCGGGTATCCGGTCGGGGTGGTCGGCCCGCTCGGCGTCGCTGCGCAGGTCTATGACGGTCCGCAGCCCCAGGGCCGCCACCGCCGGGTCGGCGTCGAGGTCGAGCCGGTCGAGGGCGCCCGCGCGCAGGACGAGGCCGGGGCGGACGGTGCGGCCGTCGGCGAGCGGGGTGCCACCGAGGTCGCGGAGGTTGGCGACGGTGGTGGAAGGGGTGGCGGTCATCGTGGCGGCTCCAGCGGTGAGGCTCGTTCGTGCGTGACGTGTCCGGGCGGGGTGCGGATGCGGGTGGTGCGCCCGGTGGTGCTCGTTCATGGCGTCGGGTGCCGGCAAGTGCCGGCAGGTGTCGTCCGGCGCCGACAGGTGGCGTCAGGTATGTGCGATTTTCCGACGGTTTGATCCGGAAAGACAATCGACGGCCACCGACAGCCCTATGCCCACGCCCAGCGCCACGAGGTGCCCGGCGTCGGTGAAGGTCCGCCCGCGCCGCAGCACCGGCTGCGCGGCGACGGCCAGCAGCCCCGCCCGGGCCGAGTTGCGGACCGCCCCCCGCGGCAGCGCCGAGGTGAGGGCGCCCAGGACGGCGTTGAAGCCGTAGCTCGTGCCGACGTCCAGGGCCCGGCGGGTCTCCCGGTCGGCGGTCCGGCGCAGGGCGCCGTAGACCAGGAGGGTCGCCGAGGCGTGCCCGAAGAGGAAGACGGCGGCCGTCCACCACGCCCCGTACGCGTACTCCGCGTAGCCCAGGACCGCGACCAGGAGCAGGGCGTACGGCAGCGGCATGGGCTCCTCGACCACGAAGGCGCTGCTCAGCAGGGTCTCCCAGTGGCCGGTGCCGAGGTTGTCGACGTTCGTCGAGCAGCCGCGCAGCACCCGTTCCCGCTCGGCCGGATCCAGCCGTCCGAGGGCGTGGGCGCCGAGCTGGACGCCGCCCGCGTAGGCCGCTCCCAGCGGCAATGACCATGACCGTGGCGATGGGTTCACCGGTCCATGATCGGACACCGCCCTCTTGCGGGAGGCGGCGGGCCCCGTGAGACCATGACCGGAACATGACTGGATCCCCACCCCGTGCGCCGGTGCGCGGTACGCGGGCCGCGATGTTCGCGGCCGTGTGCGTGGCATTGGGTGCGGTGGGGCATTCGTACATGTCCGGGATGAATGTCCCCCTCGGCAGCCTGCTGGCCGCCTTCGCCGTCACCGGGGCCCTCGCCTGGGCCGCCGCCGGACGGCGCCGGGGACCGGCCGGCATCACCGCCGCGCTGCTCGCCGTACAAGGGGTCCTGCACATCGCCTTCTCCGCCGGCCAGGCCGCGGCACACGGGCACACCGCGCCCGCCCCCGCGGAACCGATGCCCGGCCACCACCACGTACCCGGCATGCGGATGGACGCCCCCACGGGCACCACCGCCGCGGCGGACGGCGCGGCGGGTGCCGGCGACATGGCGGGCGGCGTGGGCGACCTGGTCGACGGGCTGGGCGGCATGGGCGGCGGCGGCCTGGCCGACATGGCCGACATGGCGGGGCACGGCGGCCTCGGGATGATCGCCGCGCACGTCCTCGCCGGGGTCTTCTGCGCCGCCTGGCTCGCCTGGGGCGAGGCCGCCGTCTTCCGGCTCGCCCGCGTCCTCGGCGCCACCGCGCTGCTCGCCGCCCGGCCGCTCGCCCGCGTACTCGCGCTGCTGCCGGCCCGGCCGGCCCCCGAACCGGAACCGCCCGCGCACCGCCCGGCGTACGAACGCCCGCGCCGGCTGCGCGGAGCCGTACACGCCCACACCGCGGTCCGGCGCGGTCCCCCCGGGTGGCGAGACACCCACAGCACGGCCCCGAGGCCGTGCCGCCAGAGCCCCGCCCGGCCGACGGCCCCCGCCGCGTACGCACACCGCGTCGCCGCGGGCCGCCGGTGCGCCCCTTCGCGCGCGCACGCACCGGCCGGAGCGGCACCGGCGGCACCCGTCCCGCACCCCGCGCGCGCCTGACCGGCGCGCTCCGGACGCGGAACGGAGCGGAACCCGGGGCCGGTCCCCCCGTTTCGCCGAACCCTAGGACCGACATGTCCCTTGACGAACTCCAGCACGGCCCCGGCCGTGACGCCGACCCCGTCGACGTGGCCGACGCGGCCGAAGCCCCGGCCACGTCCCCCCGCCGCACCGGCGGGGGTTGGGCCGCGCTGCGGCCGCTGCTCCTGCGCATGCACTTCTACGCCGGACTGCTGATAGCCCCGTTCCTCTTCCTCGCCGCCGCCACCGGACTGCTGTACGCCGGCTCGTGGCAGGCCGAGCGCGTCCTCTACTCCCACGAGCTGACCGTCGACAGCGTCGGCGAGCGCGCCGTTCCGCTCGGCACCCAGGTGAAGGCCGCCCAGGCCGCCGCCCCCGAGGGCAAGGTGCTCGGCGTGTGGCCCGCCCCCGAGGCCGACGCGACCACCCGGGTCATCATGGAGAAGCCCGGGCTCGGGGAGGGCGAGACCCTCACCGTCTTCGTCGACCCCTACACCACCGAGGTCCGCGGGCAGCTCACCACCTCCGGTGACGCCCTGCCGCTGCGCGCCTGGCTGAGCGAGTTCCACGCGAGCCTCCAGATCGGGGAGTTCGGACGCAACTACAGCGAACTCGCCGCCAGCTGGCTGTGGGTCGTCGCCCTCGGCGGCCTCGCCCTCTGGATCGGCCGCCGCCGCGCCCGCAAGGCAGACCTCGTCGTGCCCGACCGCAAGGCCACCGGCCGCCGCAAGACCCTCTCCTGGCACGGCACCGTCGGCCTGTGGGCCACCGTCGGCCTCGTCGGCCTCTCCGCGACCGGCCTGACCTGGTCCAACTACGCAGGCGAGAACATCGGACAGCTCCAGGACCGACTCGGCGGAGCCACCCCCTCCGTCGCCGCCAAGCTGAACCCCGGCGCGGGCGCCGGCGCCGACGGCGGTGACGAGCACGCCGGGCACGTCATGACCGACGGCATGGAGATGCCCCCGCCCGCCCCCGTCACCGACATCGGCATCGACGGGGCCGTGGCCGCCGCCCGGGCCGCCGGAGTCACCGAGAGCCTGCGCGTCACCCTGCCCGCCAAGGGCAAGGGCTACGTGATCAAGGAGAACGACAAGACGCTGCCGGTCCACCTGGACTCCGTCGCCGTCGACCCCGCCGACGGGCGGGTCATGGACACGCTGCGCTTCGCCGACTACCCCCTGCTGGCCCAGCTGACCCGCTTCGGCATCGACCTGCACATGGGCCTGACCTTCGGGCTCGCCAACCAGATCGCGCTGGCCGCCCTCGCCGTCGCCGTGATGTTCCTGATCGTCTGGGGCTACCGGATGTGGTGGATGCGCCGCCCCACCAAGGAGGACCGCCGCTCGGTCGGCCGCGCCCAGCCGCGCGGAGCCTGGCGGAAGCTGCCGGTGACCGTGCTGCTGCCGTTCGCCTGCGCGACGGCGGTCGTGGGCTGGTTCGTCCCGCTGCTGGGGCTCAGCCTGGTGGCCTTCCTCGTGATCGACCTGGCCGTGGGCTTCGCCGCGCGCCGTCGCGGGGCGGACGCCGCCGCCTGACCGGTGCCCGAACGGCGGTGGGCCCGTACGCGCGAGAGCGGGTACGGGCCCACCGTCATGCCGGGCACGTAGGGCGCCGGCCGCCGGGCGTCAGGGGGTGTACTTGTACCCCACGCGGCGGACGGTCTGGATCGCGCCGCGGTGCGCCGCGCCCAGCTTGCGGCGCAGCCGGGCGATGTGGACGTCGACGGTCCGGCCGTCGCCGACGTGCCCGTAGCCCCACACCGTCGTCACCAGCTGGTCCCGGCTGTGGACCCGGTGCGGGTGGGCCACCAGATGGGCGAGCAGCTCGAACTCCAGGTAGGTCAGGTCCAGCAGCTCGCCGTCGACCTCGGCCGTGCGCTGGGCGGAGTCGATCCGCACGAGCGCGTCTCCAGTCGTCGTCGACGGCTCGGACGCAAGCTGGGCGTGAGGAACCGGTCCGGCGACGGGCACGGGGACGGACTGCGGGGCGAACGCGATCTGCTGCTGGTCGGCCGGTACGAGGACCAGGTAGCCGACCATCGGGGGCTGGCCCGGCAGCGTCGGAACGGCGTGCTGGGGCGCGGGCAGCCAGGTGGCGCCCGGCGGGAGCAGGTCCACCACCCGGGCCACCTCGTCCCGGTCCACGGCGCGCAGCCGGTGGCGGGGACTGGGCGGGAAGGGCAGCGGAGCGGTGGTCGCAGCGGAGGCGGCAGAAGCGAAGGAACGGGTGTTCGTCATGAGTGGTCAGCTCTTTCACGCGGAGTGATCGGCAGAAGACGTACGTGTGCATGTGCGAGTGCACGTAGTCGTTGCGTACCGCGCAGACCGAAGGCCCCGGGGCGGGTCTGGTGAGAGGGTCCCGGAGGCTTTAGAGGGCCGGCGCGTTCTCGGCGCGGCAACACACCCGGTCGAAGTCGTGATCCTGACGGGACGGCCAGAACGGCTCCAGGTCGCTGCGACCTGTCGGGAAGTACGAATGGCTGGCCATGGGCGCCATTGAAGCAGAAACCAGGAGCCTGGGGCAGGTGGTATCTCACCTGCTGGATAGCAATCTCATATTCTGTCGTAAAGTCTTCGTCACCCCGTCACAATCTCGACATACCGTCAACCGAAGACCCGCTTCCGCCAGTCCACCCCGGTCACCCGTACCGCATCCTGGACCAATCCGTCCCACACCCACGCCAGCCCCTGCGCCACCTCCGGGTCCAGCGGCGCCACGAGGTCGGACAACGGCCGCGGCGCCCGCCTCCGGGAGGGGAGGGTGGGTGCCGCGGCCGGTTCCGGGGCGGTCAGACCAGACCGTCCTTCTCCAGGCCCGTGCAGCAGGTGTCCGTGATCAGGCGGGTCACCACGTACGGGTCCACGTTCGCGTTCGGGCGGCGGTCCTCGATGTAGCCCTTGCCGTCCTTCTCCACCTGCCACGGGATGCGGACCGAGGCCCCGCGGTCCGAGACGCCGTAGCTGAACTCGTTCCACGGAGCCGTCTCGTGCAGACCCGTCAGGCGCTCGTCGATGCCCGCGCCGTAGTTCTTGACGTGGTCCAGCGGCTTGCTGCCCTCGCCCAGCGCCTCGCACGCCGCGATGATCGCGCGGTAGTCCTCGCGCATCGCCCTCGTGGAGAAGTTGGTGTGCGCGCCCGCGCCGTTCCAGTCGCCCTTCACCGGCTTCGGGTTCAGCGTCGCCGACACGTTGAAGTCCTCGGCCGTGCGGTACAGCAGCCAGCGTGCGATCCACAGCTGGTCGGAGACCTCCAGCGGGCCCAGCGGGCCGACCTGGAACTCCCACTGGCCCGGCATGACCTCCGCGTTGATGCCGGAGATCTCCAGGCCGGCGGCCAGGCAGTGGTCCAGGTGCTTCTCGACGATGTCGCGGCCGAAGATCTCGTCCGAGCCGACACCGCAGTAGTAACCGCCCTGCGCCGCCGGAAAGCCGCCCACCGGGAAACCGAGCGGGCGGGTGCCGTCGAAGAAGGTGTACTCCTGCTCGATGCCGAAGACGGCCTCCTGCGAGGCGAACTTCTCCGCCACGGGGCGCAGCAGCGCCCGGGTGTTCGACTCGTGCGGGGTCATGTCGATGTTGAGGACCTCGCACAGGACGAGGAGGTTGTTCCCGCCGCGGATCGGGTCCGGGCAGGAGAAGACGGGCTGGAGGACCCGGTCCGAGGCGTGGCCCTCGGCCTGGTTCGTGCTCGAGCCGTCGAAGCCCCAGACCGGCAGCTCCGCACCGTCCGCAAGGATCTTCGTCTTGGAGCGGAGCTTCGCCGTCGGCTCGGTGCCGTCGATCCAGATGTACTCAGCCTTGTAGCTCACGGGACCATCCTGACTCTGCGGGTGCTGCGGGACGCTGCGGTGTTGACCGCAGCGTGCCCCGTGGCGATTTCTCATCCGTTGCCCGTGCGTGAACCCCGTGTTACCGGGGTTTACGCCGCAGGTCGGGTGGCTTGATCGAGTCGGTCACCGTACATCCGTCCGGGTGCGGCAGACTGGGCGGGTGAGCATTTCATACGATTTGAACTCCGCCGGTGGCGCCCCGGACGAAGGCCCCCGGCGCCCCCGCCCCCGCGTCGGCCTGCTCGGCACCGGCCCCTGGGCCCGCCGCACCCACGCCCCCGCCCTTGCCGCGCACACCGGCTCCGAGTTCGCCGGAGTCTGGGGCCGCCGCCCCGAAGCCGCGGCCGAGCTCGCCGACGCGTACGGCGTGAAGGTGTACGAAGACCCCGACGCCCTCTTCGCCGACTGCGACGTCGCCGCCTTCGCCCTGCCGCCTGACGTCCAGGCCCCGCTCGCCGTGCGCGCGGCCGCCGCCGGCTGCCACCTGCTCCTCGACAAGCCCGTCGCAACGACCGTGGAGGACGCCCGCGCCGTCGCCGACGCCGCCGCGGCACACGGCGTCGCCTCCGTGGTCTTCCTGACGCTGCGCTTCGCCGAGCCGACCGCCGGGTGGGTCCGCGAACAAGCCGGGCGCTCCGGCTGGTTCACCGCCTCCGCGCACTGGCTCGGCGCCGTCTTCCCGCCCGACGGCGAGCCCAGCGCGTACGCCGACTCCCCCTGGCGCAAGGCCAAGGGCGGCCTGTGGGACGTCGGCCCGCACGCCCTGTCCGTCCTGATCCCCGTGCTCGGCGAGGTCACCGCCGTCACCGCCACCGGGGGCCCGTCCGACGTGGTCCAGCTGGCCCTGCGGCACGCCTCCGGAGCCGCCAGCACCGCCGTGCTCAGCCTGGGCGCGCCGCGCGCGGCCGCCGGGGTGGGCCTGGAACTGCGGGGGGCCGAGGGCGTCTTCTCGCTGCCGGACTGGAGCGACGTGCCGGGCGCCTACGGGCGCGCCCTGGACGCACTGCTCGACGCCGCCCGGACGGGGGTACCCGACCCGCGCGGGGCGGAGTTCGGGGCCCGGCTGACGGAGATCCTGGCCGAGGCGGAGGGGCAGCTGCCTACTTGATGACGGCGTTGGCGACGATGATCGCCAGCCCGATGGCTGCGTCGGCCAGGCCGATGAGCAGCGCGGAGGCGATCCGGTAGCCGACCCGCAACGCCACGAAGGACCCCCAGGCGAACAGCAGCGCGGTGTTCAGCCCGAGCCCGACCGCCGTCACCCCGTACGGCTCCCAGCCCGCGATCTCGGCGAGCAGGAGCAGGAGCAGGGTGGGGACGGTGGCCGCGATCATCGGCCACTCGTTCCACAGCGCCCGGGCCAGCAACCGCCACCGGTGCGCGGCGGCACCGGCCAGGTGGTCGGCCATGTGGTGCGCGTACCCGTGCGCGAGGGCTGCGGCGGCGGCGGTGACCAGGATCCAGGCGGCGTCGGCGAGCGGGGTGTAATGCCCGCCCCGCTCGTCCAGCGCGGCCAGCAGCGCACTGGCCAGCACGGTCCCGTACACCCCGCCGAACATCCAGTCGGCTCCCCGGCGGTGACGGGTGGGGCGGGATGTGGGCTGGGACATGGGGTGGTCCTTTGGTGGGGTTTCGTACTGTTTTCTCCTCGGGCCACCCTAAGGGGGACGGGGGTGGGGGCGGCGTGAAGGTGGGGGCCGGGTGCGGGTGCGGGTGGGCGGTGTCCCCCGGGGCGGTCTCATCGATGGTTGGGGGCTTCCCGTCAGTCCCATCGTCCTTCCGGTTCGGGCCGGTCCCTCAAGGGCGCTCCTTCGTCGCGTCGCTACGCGATGGCCTTCGGCCACCCTTGACCGACCGACCCGAACCGGAAAGCCGAAAGACTGCCGGGAAACCCCCAAAGAAACGGGACGGACGATCCTGGGAGGGGCGGGCGTCTCAGTGCTGAGGCGAGGGGTCGGTGGCCGGCCCGCCCGACATACGGGCCCTCAAGAGTCGAGATTCGGAGCCGGTGCGCGACTACCCGCACGAGAGGTCGATCAGAGCCCCCTCCAGACCCCCCAGGCGCGTCAGATCGCTACGCGCTCCTCTCGTCTCAGCGTCCGGCGACCGCCTGTGGCTGCTACCCGCACCGGAGGACGAACGGAGCAGCCCGGGATGCGCAGGGGGATGGGTACCTTGATCCACACAGCTGATCGATTCTGAAGAAAGCCTCATCGTGAGCGATTCGCGCCCCCACGTCCTCTTTTCGTTCGGCACGTTGATGGACCCCAAGGTCCAGACGGCCCTCTTCGGCCAGGTCGTACCCAGTCGCCCCGCCTCGCTGGCCGGGTACGCGACCAGGCCGCTGAAGATCACAGACCCGGACGTGATCGCCGCCAGTGGCCTCGACGTGCACCTGATCCTGGAGCGCAGGATCGGTGGTGTCGTCGACGGAGTCGTTCTCGAGCTCACTGACGAGCAGTTGGTGGCGGCCGACGGCTACGAGGTCGACGACTACGCGCGACGACGGGTGCTCCTCGCCTCCGGGGAGAGTGCCTGGGCGTACCTGGACGCGAAGCCGCTGCGGCCGGCGGCGCGGATCCTGATCGTGGGCGACAGCATCGCCTACGGGCGTTGCGACCCGGAGGGGGGATGGGCCGCCCGGCTGGCGGCTACGCACATCGCCGAGAACGAGGCCGCGCACCGGGTGTTCAACCTCGCCATACCCGGCACGACCCTGGCCGCCGTCAGCGAGCAGACCCCCGTCCTGTTGCGCCCTCGCCTGCCCGACACCATTCTTCTCGCCGCAGGGATCAACGACTCCGCCGTCCCCCTCGCGGCGCCGGACACCGACGGGCTGGCGGACATCGCGAACGGTCTCGACGCGCTGGCGGCCACCGCCCATGCGCACAACGCGCGCCTGGTCGTCCTCGGACCGATCTGGCTGGACGAGGAACGGACCGGGGACTACGAGGGTCTACGCTTCACCCGGGACCGGGCCCTGAAGCTGCGCGAATCCCTGCGGAGCTGGTGCGCCGACAACCACGTCGACTTCGTCGACATGTGGGAGCCCCTGCGCGACAGGCCCGGCCTCCTCGTCGACGGCATACACCCCAGTGGCGAGGGCCACCAGGCGCTGTACGAGTACCTCGTCGGCTGACCGCTTCAGTCGTTTGCCGCCCACGCGCTTCCCGCCCGTCCTGACCACCCTCTGGTGCAGGTATCAGCCACAGGCGGTCGCCGGCCGCCGAGACGAGGGGAGCGTAGCGATCCGTCGCGCCCGTCGGCTCCCTGCGCTGCTCCGTTCGTCCTCTCGTGCGGGTATCAGCCCAGGACGGCCGCCGGACGCTGAGAGATGAGGAGTGCGTAGCGATCTGACGCGTCTGGGGGCTTCCCAGGTCGCCCGGATCGACCTTTGGTGCGGATTGTCGCGCCCCTGGACCGGAATCACGGACATAGGGAGCCGTATGTCGGGCGGGCCGGCGCCCGGCCCCTCGCCTCGGCACTGAGGGACCCGCTCCTCCCAGGATCGTCCGTGCCGTTTCTTTGGGGGTTTCCCGGCAGTCTTTCGGCTTTCCGGTTCGGGTCGGTCGGTCAAGGGTGGCCGAAGGCCATCGCGTAGCGACGCGACCGAAGGGAGCGCCCTTGAGGGACCGGCCCGAACCGGAAGGACGATGGGACTGACGGGAAACCCCCAACCCTCCCTGAGACCGCCCGAGGGGATCCCGCCCCCGGCCTCCCCCGTACGCAGGGAAAGCCCCGCCCGATCCCGGACGAGGCCCTCCCCCAACCCCCTCCGCTCAGTCGCCGGTGTTGGTGGCCCAGACGGGGCGGCCCGAGCCGTCGTAGACGACGGCGTTGCCGTCGTCCTGGACCGCGAGGTAGCGGCCCTTGGACCAGGTGCCAGCTGCCCACACGGGGGTGCCGGAGCTGTCGTAGACGACGAAGTTGCCGTCCTCCTGCATGACGGCGGTGGCGGCCTTGGGCCAGACGTTGGGGGCCTGCCAGGCCGGGCGGCCGTCCTTGTAGAGGACGAAGTTGCCGTCCTCCTGGACCCGGAGGACGGTCCGGCCGTTGCCGGAGGTCCAGGCCTGGTTCTGGCGGATGGTGGAGGGGGCGTAGAAGTGGGCGTCGCGCCGGAGGGCGTTGGCGGACGCGGCGGCGTTGGCGGGGGTCGCGTCGGCGGCCGGCACGGCGGTCAGGACGGGCAGGAAGGCGAGGGCGAGCGCGGGCAGACCGCGCCTCACGAGGTTCTTGATCATGCCGACCGTTCTAGGCGCCCCGCACCTGCCCGCGACAGCGCAGAAACGACGCCCTCACCCGTTCGGCCCATCCCTTTCACCAGCCGAAACGCCACTTCGCCTCCGGCGCGCGCGGTCCTCAGGCCGTGAACGCCTCCCTCGCCGCCGTCAGGAAGGCGTGGATCGTGGTGCGTTCGGCCGGGGAGAGGGGGGTCAGGGCTTTCAGGACGCCGTTCAGCATGGGGCCGAAGAATTCCTGGCCCAGGGTGACGGCTTCCGGGCGGACGCGGATGAGGACGCGGCGGCGGTCGGCGGGGTCGCGGACGCGTTCCACGTGGCCCAGGCGCTCCAGGCGGTCGACCACCGACGTGGTGCCGGCCGAGTTGAGGCCGAGTCGCGTGCCCAGGAGGCCCGGGGTGGCGGGTTCGGCGGCGCGGGCCGCGTCCAGGAGACAGATCAGGGCCCGTACGTCGGTCGGGTGCATGCCGTTGGCGGCGGCGAACTCCGCCTGGCGGAGGCCGAATTCGACGGTCACCGCGCGCAGCAGGTGCACCAGTTCAAGGTTGTCGTCCACGTCGCTCCGCTCTAGGATCTCTCGCTGGGCGAGATTATCGCTCAGCGAGGGATTGGAGTCGACCGTGTCCCGCACCATCACCTCCCGCACCGCCACCTCCCGCACCACCTCCTTCCGCAGCGCCTACGACCAGGCCCTCGCCCGGTGGCCCCTCCCCGTCGAGGCCGTCGACGTGCCCACGCCGTACGGGGTCACCCGGGTCAACAGCTTCGGGCCCGTCGATGCCGCCGCGCCGCCGGTGGTGCTGCTGCCCGGCGGTGGGGCCAGTTCCGCCGGGTGGGGGGCCTGTGCGGCGGCCGGGCTGGGGCGGGACCGGCGGGTGCATGCCGTGGACCTGGTGGGGGAGCCCGGGCTCAGCGTGCCGGCGCCCGGGCGGCCGGTGCGCCGGGTCGGGGACCTCGCCGCCTGGCTCGACGCGCTGCTCGACGGGCTCGACGGGCTCACAGGCCTCGTCGGTGGCCCCGTGACCCTCGCCGGGCACTCCTACGGGGCCTGGATCGCCGCCCACGTCGCCGCGCGGCGCCCCCGGCGGTTCGACCGGCTCGTCCTGCTCGACCCGACCCGGGTCTTCGCCGGGCTGCGCCCCGGGTACGTGCTGCGGGCGCTGCCGATGCTGGTGCGGCCCACCCCGACGCGGGTCCGGTCCTTCCTGGCCTGGGAGACCGGCGGGGCGGCGCTCGACCCCGTCTGGACGCGGCTCCAGGAGGCGGCGGCCGCCTTCCCCGCCGTGCGGCCGGTCACCGGTCCGCGCCCCGACCTGGCCCGGCTCGGCGGGCTGCCGGTGGAGGTGGAGGTCGAGGTCCTCTTCGCCGGGCGGGCCCGCTGCCATGACCCAGGCCGGGCTGCCGCCGCCGCGCGGCGGGCGCTGCCGGGCGCGCGGGTCGACGTACTGCCCGGGGTGTCGCACCACGCCCTGCCGCTGACGGCGGCCGCCGAGATCGCCCGGCGCCTGGCGGCCCCGGTCAGCCGGCGCTCGGCTTCGGGCCCTTCATGACCTTGCTCAGGGCGGCCAGGCCCTGTTCCTTCATGCCGCGCACGTAGTCCCAGCCGTTGTGGTCGCCGCCCTGGATCTCGTACAGGTCGATCTTGATGGGGCCCTTGCCGTTCTCGCGCTGGAACTTCTCCAGCCGGTCCCGGCCGCCCTCCTTCGTCCCGTACTGGAAGTTGACGTAGACCTCCGGCCCCTTCGACTGGATCAGCTTCTGGGCCAGCTTGGCGGGGTCGTTGGCGTCCATCTCCGCCTTGTTGTTCTTCCACAGCGGGGAGTCGGGGGCCGTCTCGCCGCCGTTCGCGATGACGCCGCGGAACTTCTCGGGGTGCTGCATGACCTGCTTGAGGCCCACGAAGGCGCCGGAGGAGTTGCCCATGATGGCCCAGCCGTCGCGGGACTTGTACGTCCGGAAGTTGGCCTTGGCCAGGTCGGGGACGTCCTCGGCGATCCAGGTGCCCATCTTGGGCTGCCCGGGGATGTCGGAGCCGTCGTAGTAGTTCTTGTTGTCGGGGTTGAGCAGCGGCATGACCAGGATGAAGGGCAGGCCCGTGCCCTTGGCGGAGGACTCCGCTATCGCCTTCTGGAGGCCGATGTTGGGCATGGTCGCCCAGTAGTTGTCGGGGTAGCCGTTGCCGCCGGGGAGGGCGATCATCACGGGGAAGGCGCTGTTGGCGTACTTCGCCTCGTCGTACTCCTTGGGCGTCCACACCCAGACGTCGCCCTCGAAGCCGGACTTGGCGCCCTTGAGGCGGGTCTTCGATATTCGGGTGCCGTCGTCGAGCTTGGTCGACTGCTTGAACTGTGAGGCGGGGCCGGTCGGCAGCGACACGTCCGGGTCGGGGCCGTTCGCGGCCGCGCCGCCGCCGGAGGCCGCGCCCGCGCCCTGGGCCGGGGTCTTGGGCTTGGCGAAGGTGACGTCCTCGCCGTTGCCGTCGAACCAGTCCGTCCCCCAGTACGCGTAGCCGCCCCCGCCGGCGAGCAGCGCGGCGACCACGGCCCCGCCGATCCAGAGCTTGGCCCGGGACCGCTTGGGGCGGGGCGGGCCGAACGGCGGCTGCCCGCAGTGCACGCACAGCTGCTCGGGGCCGGCGCCGTGGCCCATGGGCGGGTGCCCGTACGACGGCTGCGGCTGCGGCTGCGGCTGCTGCGCGTACGGCGATGTCTGCGGGTACTGCTGCTGCAACGAACTTCACTCCGAGCGGTCGGGGCTGCCCAGCGGGCGAGCGGAGGTATCTCCCTGTCAGTCTTGATGGGAGAACGTACCTTCCGGTTGCAGAACAGGCAGAATTTGCCGCATTTGTTCACCTATCGGTGACCATTAGCGGCCCCCGCCCGACCGAGAGAGCGCGTCGCGGACGGCCTCCTCCGAGCGGGCTACCACCGCCGTGCCGTCCTCGGCGGTGATGATCGGGCGCTGGATCAGCTTCGGGTGGGCGGCGAGGTGGGCGATCCAGCGGGCCCGCGCCCCGTCCGTCTCCTCGCGCGGCAGGTCCCGTACGCCGGTCTCCTTCGCGAGGGCGTCGGAGGTGCGCGTGATGTCCCACGGCTCCAGTCCGAGGCGGCCCAGCACCTCCCGGATCTCGGCCTCGGACGGTACGTCCTCCAGGTAGCGGCGCACCGTGTAGTCGGCGCCCTCCGCGTCCAGCAGGGTCAGCGCGCTCCGGCACTTCGAACAGGCGGGATTGATCCAGATCTCCATGCCCGCAAGGGTAGTCAGACTCTGTCCGGCCAGGGCTTTTGTCAGTGCCCGCCGGTAAAATCGAAGGAGAACGACAGGAAGCCAACTACCGTTTGGGAGGCTGTAGATGGCCGCTGCCGCGATCATTTCGATGCCCAAGAAGAAGCCGCTGCCGGCGGGCCTGCCCCGCGAGTGGTACGAGAACCACAACCGCCGTCTGAAGGCGATGCGGCTCGCGATCTCCCTGCTCGACACGGGGACGTACGACGCCAAGCGCGCGACCAACCGCAAGATACGCACGATGGCGGTGCGGGTGGGCATCCGCCGCCCGTCGAACGTCACCTGCCGGATGGTCCGCGCCTTCATCGTGGCCAACGGCGGCTGACGCACGGGTGCGCAGGCGGGGGCGGCGGCCGGCCGGCCCGGGGAAGTGCCGGCGGGCCGCCGCTCACCGCTCCACGAAGACGACCTCCGTCGGGCCGTGGGTCATCCTCACCACCTGCCCCTCCACCTCGACGATGTGGTGCATGCCGCTGAAGACGCCCGGCCTGCCCTGGAGGTGGAACCGGTCCTCCCACGCCCCCGCCAGGTAGGCGCGGAAGCAGGCGAGGGACGGGTTCCCCGGCTCCAGGTCCAGGTAGTCCTTCAGCCGGCGGAAGAGCTTCGGGAGGATCACGGCCCCCTGGTCGCCGGTCAGCGAGGACAGGGAGACGACCTCGGCCCCCCTGAGGGTTCGGTCCTCCTTCCACACGCCCTTGCCCGTCTCCCGCGCCGCCGCGGCGGCCGAGGTGAGGGACGCGCGCAGCACCTCGGAGAAGCCGCTGTAGTAGGTGGGGTAGACCAGGCCGTCCTTGATCAGCTGGTAGTTGACCGTCTTCTCCAGCACCGCGTCGTCCACGTCGACCTCGTAGCCGTTGAACGCGGGCGGCAGGCCCTTGCCGACGAGGGCCACGCACCGGCCGTAGACGTCGGCGCCGCGGGTGAGGATCCAGCCCTGGACGGTCTCCGGGATGGTGCTGGTGATCTTCTCGGCGTCGTCGCCGGCCGTACCCCCGGTCCCGGTTCCTGCCCCGGTCCCGCCGCCGGTCCCGGTCCCGCCCCCGGCCGTGTCCCCGGCCCGGTGGAAGTCGGTGAAGCCGACCGCCTTCAGCAGCGCGTCCGCGGCCGCGTGTGCCAGGGCCAGGGGCTGGTGCTGTACGCCCGAGGGCGAGTCCTTGTCGCCGTAGTGGGTCTCCAGGGCGTCGATGCTCTCGAGGCGGATGGAGGCGCTGCCGAAGGCCCCTGGCACGACCGGCCTGGCGCCCGGCACGCGCTTCCAGTCGCTCACGTCGTCCGGGGTGAAGGAGAGGGTGTCCCCGTCGGGTTTGGTGCCCTTCGCGCGGAAGGTTCCCCTGATCAGCAGCATCGGCATGGACATGGCGGCTCCCACGGGTGTCGGGACGAGGACGCACAGTGCATGCCCCCTGAAACTAGGCGGGCCCCGCCGCGCCCGGCAACCGCTGTTCGGGCGACAGCAGCAGCAGCGCCACGTCGTCGCGCGGGCCGCCGGCGGTGAAGGCCGCGAGGTCCCGCCACACCGCCGGTACCAGCCCCGCCGGGTCGTTCGCCAGCACGGGGACCCGTACCGCCAGCGGGTAGAAGTGCCCGGCCGCGTCGCGGGCCTCGGTGACCCCGTCGGTGTGCGCGAGCAGCCGGTCGCCGGGCAGCAGCGGCAGCTCGGCCACCGCCGGGAGTGCCGGCCCGGTCAGGCCCAGGCCCAGCGGGGGCCCCGGCTCCACGGCCACCTCCGTGACCGTGGGCCCCCGCAGCAGCAGCGCCGGCGGATGCCCGCACGACACGACCCGTACGAGGTCCAGCGCCGGCGGGAACTCCAGCAGCAGCGCCGTCGCGAACAGCTCGGGGTGCGCCACGCAGTCCGCGGCCGCGTCCGCCGCCAGCCGCCGGTCCAGCCGCGTCGCCACCGCCGCGAGCCCCCGGTCGTCCAGGACCGCCTCGCGGAACGCGCCGAGCAACGAGGCCACCGTTCCGACGGCCGCCAGCCCGTGCCCCTGCACGTCCCCGACCACCACCCGCACCCCGTACGGCCCGGCCCGTACGTCGAACAGGTCGCCGCCGACCAGCGTGCCCCGCTGCGCGGCCCGGTACAGCCCGGCGCAGCGCACCCGGCCCACCCGCTCCGGCACCGGCGGCAGCACCGCCAGCTGGGCCGCCTCGGCGACCGTACGCACGCTGACCAGCTGGGTGTCCCGGCGCCGCCGTACCCAGGCGATGACCATGCTGAGCAGTCCGACGGTGGCCACGGTGGCCAGGTCGCTGCCGCGCGCGTGTCCGACCCGCAGCTCGGGGACGCCGAGCAGGAGCAGCACGATCGCGGCGAAGACGGCCGTGCCGGCGGGCCCGTAGGCGAAGGCGGCCACGGCGGGCAGGGCCGCCAGGAAGTAGCCCAGCTCCTCCGTGCGGGTGGTCCACTGGGTGAGGCAGAGGGCGACCAGGGCCACCGCGGGCGCGATCCGGGCCCAGCGCGGCGGCGGTGCCCCCTGCAGCCAGCCCGGCTCCTCCCGTCCGCGTCTCACCCCTCCACCCTGGTACGGCGGCCCGGACCGCGCACGCCGGGTGGCCCTGCCGGGCGCGCGCCGCGACAGTGGTGGCGTGACGGATACGCGGAGCGCGGCGATCAGCACCCGGCTGAACTGGCTGCGGGCGGGGGTGCTCGGCGCCAACGACGGCATCATCTCCACCGCGGGCCTGGTCGTCGGCGTGGCCGGCGCCACCACCTCGCGCACCGCGATCCTCACGGCGGGCGTGGCCGGGCTCCTCGCCGGCTCGCTGTCGATGGCGGCGGGGGAGTACGTGTCGGTCAGCTCGCAGCGGGACTCCGAGTGGGCGGCGCTGGAGGTGGAGCGGCGGGAGCTGGCGCAGGAGCCGGAAGCGGAGCTGGACGAGCTGACGGAGCTGCTGGCCGCGCGGGGCCTGAGCCGCGACCTGGCCCGGGAGGCCGCCGTGCAGCTGACGGAACGGGACGCGCTGCGGGCGCACGCCCGGGTGGAGCTGGGGATCGAGCCGGACGAGCTGGCGAACCCGTGGCACGCCGCCTTCGCCAGCCTGCTCGCCTTCACGGCCGGGGCGCTGCTGCCGCTGCTGGCGGTGGTCCTGCCGGGGGCGTCGTGGCGGGTGCCGGTGACGGTGGTGGCGGTGCTGGGGGCGCTGGCGCTGTGCGGGGTCGTCAGCGCGCGGCTGGGCGGGGCGCCGGTGCCGAGGGCGGTGCTGCGGAACGTGGTGGGCGGGGCCGTCGCGATGGCCGTCACGTACGCGGTGGGCACCTGGCTGGGCTCGGCCTGACCCTTGCCCTGGCCGGGCGGGGACGGGTCCGCTCCGGGGGCTCCGCCCCCGGACCCCCGCGCCTCGAACGCCGACGGGGCTGGGATTCGCTGCGCACCGGCGGTGGAGGCCGGGGAGCCGCGCGGGCGGGGCGGCGGAAACGGGGAAGACTTGGGCGCATGCGCATCGCCATCACCGGAGCCTCCGGACTCATCGGCAAGGCCCTCGTCCGCTCCCTCCACGCCGACGGCCACGACACCGTCCGCTTCGTGCGGCGCGACCCCGCCCGGGAGGGGGAGGCGCGCTGGGATCCGCGGAGCGGGTACGTCGACCCCGCCGGGCTGCGCGGGTGTGACGCCGTCGTGAACCTGGCGGGGGCCGGCGTCGGCGACCACCGCTGGACGGAGGCGTACAAGAGGGAGATCCGCGACAGCAGGGTGCTGGGGACCGGCGCCCTCGCCCGGGCCGTGGCGGCGCTGGACGATCCGCCGGGGGTGTTCGTGTGCGGGTCGGCGGTCGGGTACTACGGGGACACGGGGGAGCGGGCCGTCGACGAGTCCGCCCCCGCCGGGAGCGGGTTCCTGCCTTCCGTCTGCGTCGAGTGGGAGGCCGCCGCCGCCCCCGCCCGGGAGGCCGGGATCCGGACCGTGTCCGCCCGTACCGGGCTGGTGGTCGCCGCCGGGGGCGGGGCCTGGGGGCGGATGTTCCCGATCTTCAAGGCGGGCCTCGGGGGGCGGCTGGGCAGCGGCCGCCAGTACTGGTCGTTCATCTCCCTGCACGACGAGGTCGCCGCCCTGCGGTTCCTGATGGAGACGCCCGGCCTCGACGGGCCCTTCAACCTGACCGCCCCGCAGCCCCTGACCAACCGTGAGGTCACCGCCGCCATGGGCCGTGTGCTGCGCCGCCCGGTCGCGTTCGCGGTCCCCGCCCCCGCCCTGCGCCTGGCCCTCGGGGAGCTGTCCCAGGACGTGCTGGGCAGTCAGCGGGCGCGTCCGGCGCGGCTGTTGGAGTCCGGGTTCACGTTCACGTACCCCGGCATCGAGGAGTCGATCAGGGCGGCCATCAACGAGTAAAGGCGGGAGCAGGGGTGTGATCGTGTGCGACCGTTCGTGACCCGTGTGCGACCGTCGTGCGACCGGATCTGTGCGCAATCCCCAGCCGGACTCGGGTTCTCCCGGAGCCCGTTGGGGGAAGGAGGATCCCCACACAGCCGCGCCGACCTCGGGGAGGGGCACGTGCTCAGCAGCTCACACCATGCCGCACATCACGCGGACGTCGTCATCGTAGGAGCCGGAGTCTCAGGACTCGCGGCCGCGCACTACCTGATCGCGGCAGGGGTCACCGTCAGCGTCCTGGAGACCGCCGACGACCCCGGCGGCCGCATGGCCACCGAATCGGCCGACGGGTTCCGGCTCGACCGGGTCGGCCAGCTCCTCAACACCGCCTACACCGAACCGGCCCGCACCCCGGGCCTCACGGGACTGGTCCTGCGCCCCTTCGCCCCCGGCGTCCTGGTGCACGGGGCCGACGGCAGGCAGCAGCGGGCCGGGGCCCTGACCCCCGCCCGCGCGCTCGCCAGCGGCTCCCTCGACCAAGCCCGCTTCAGCGCCGCGCTCGGCCGGCTCGCGGCGCTGCCCCTGGACCGCGTCCTCGCCCGGCCCGAACGCACCGCCCTCGCCGCCCTCGGCTCCCGCGGCCTGCCCCCGCGCACCGTGACCGGCGTCCTGCGCCCCCTGCTGTCCACCCTGCTCCGCGACCCGGAGCTCACCACCTCCAGCCGCGTCGCCGACCTCGCGCTGCGCACCTTCGCCAGAGGCCGCCTCGCCGTGCCCGAGGGCGGCGCGGCCACCCTGCCCGGCATGCTCGCCGCGGCCCTGCCGCCCGGCACCGTCCGCACCGGGATCCGCGTGCGCTCGGTGGCGACCAACCTCGTCACCACCGAGGAGCACGGCGACTTCGGCTGTCGCGCCGTCCTGCTCGCCACCGGCGCCCGGGCGGCCGCCGAACTCCTCCCGGGACTGCGCGTGCCGGCCTTCCACGAGGTCACCGTCATCCACCACGCCACCCCCGAACCCCTGCCCTGGGACGGCTCCCTGCTCCTGGACGCCGACCCGAAGTGGCCGCTCGCCCACACCACCGTGATGAGCGCCATCGACCCCACTCGGGCCCCCGCCGGCCGCAGCCTGGTCACCACCACCGTGCACGGCCCGCCGCCGCCCGCCCGGACCGTCGCCTCCCGGCTGGCCCGGCTGTACGACACCTCGACGCGGGACTGGGAGCCGCTGGCCGTCCACCACACCCCGGAGGCCGTCCCGGCGATGCCCCCGCCCCACGACAGGCAGCGGCCCGTACGCGTCCTGGCCGGGCTCTACGTCTGCGGCGACCACCGCGACTCCAACACCGTCCAGGGCGCCCTGCACTCCGCCCGCCGCGCCGCGACCGCCCTGCTGCGCGACTTCGGCATCCCGCTGCCCGCCCGGCCCGAGCCCGCCCTGCCGGCGGCCGCCTGAGACCACCGGCCGCGGGCCCGGTCCCCCCGGGGGCCGGGCCCGTGGCCGCCCCCGGCCGCCCCGTCAGCTGAGCGCCGACACCCGGTCCCGGTACGTCCGCACCGCCGCCGCGTCCCGGTACGGCTCCAGCCGCCGCTCGAAGTCCCGTACGTACTCCACCGCGCGCACCGACCGCATCTCCATCGCCTGCTGCGCCGCCTCCGCCCCCAGCGCGCACGCCTGGTCCAGCTCGCCCAGCCCCAGCCGCGCCGTGGCCAGCACCACCCGGCAGAACAGCCGCGACCGCGCGAACCCGGGCGCCCTCAGCTGGAGCGAGCGCTCCGCGTGCTGCGCCGAGGCCCGGTACTGCTGGAGGTCCCGGTGGCAGTGCCCGAACTCGTCCGCGAGCTGCCCCTCGTCGAACAGCCGCGCCCAGTGCGGTACGTCGTCCCCCGGCCGGGCCGCGCCCAGCGCCCGCTCCGCCCGCACCAGCGAGGCCGTCGCCGCCCGCACCTCGCCCAGCACCGCGTGCCCCCGCGCCTCCGAGGCGTGCAGCAGCGACTGCACCACCGGCGGCGGCCCCGAGCCCACGCCCTGCTGGGCGACCCGGGCCAGCTGCACCGCCTCCCGGCCGTGCCCCAGGTAGACGGCCTGACGGCTCATGGTGATCAGCACGTACGACCCGTACGGCCGGTCCCCGGCCGCCTGCGCCAGCCGCAGCGCCTGGACGAAGTACCGCTGCGCCAGCCCGTGCGCGGCGATGTCGTACGAGGTCCAGCCCGCGAGCCGGGTCAGGTCGGCGGCCGCGGCGAACAGCCGGCGCCCGGTGGTCTCCCCGTAGGTGCCGCGCAGCATCGGCTCGGCCTCGTGCTCCAGGTACCGCACCAGGGCCTGGCGGGCGTGGCCGCCGCCGTAGGTGTGGTCCAGGGTCCGGAACAGCTCGCTGACCGAGCGCAGCGCCGCGATGTCCCCGCTGGTCACCCGCTGTCCGGGCCCCCGGTCGATCTGCCGCTGCCGGGGCACCGAGGTGCGGCCCTGGGTGGGGACCCGGTGCGCGGCGGGGTCGGCGCCGCGGCCGACGCGTTCATCGGCGCGTCCGATCAGCCAGTCCCGGCTGGGCACCACCAGGCCGGCCGGGGTGAAGGCGATCTTGCGGAGCTCGGCGTGGGAGCCGGAGTCCTTGCGCCACAGCCCGCTCGCGATGTCCACGGCCTCCTCCGGGGTGGCCGCGAACTCCAGCCCGGCGTAGACGGGAGCGCACGCGTCCAGGCCCAGATCCTGTGCCGACAGCCGCCGCCCGAGGCGGCGCGTGAAGACCTCCGCGATCAGCGCCGGGGTGGTGCCGCGGGGCTGCTGGCCGCGTAGCCAGCGGGTCACGGAGGTTTTGTCGTACCGCAGGTCCAGACCGTGTTCCAGACCGAGCTGGTCGACACGGCGGGCGAGCCCGGCGTTGGAGAACCCGGCTTCCGCGATCAGTGCCGCGAGCTGCCGGTTGGGGACACGCTGGGCAGGTCGTTCGGTCATCGGCTCCACGGTTTCCGTACGTGACGGACCGGGGTCCCGGCCCTGTGAACGGCGTGAATGTAGCGGCCAACTCCCCTCACACCGCCCTCTCTGCCCCACATTCATCCGATCGTGTGCAGAATGGGTAGGGCTCTTTACGGACCGACCCGCTTGGTCCGCGTACTCTGCGCCACATGACCAGCCGTCCCCACGGGGCGTACCTCCCCGACCCGTCCGCGGAATCCACCGCCCCGCTGCCCGCCCCCGAGATCACCGAGGCCGAGTGCCGCCGCTGCGGCACCCTCATCGCGGGGCTGGACGGGCGGTACGCGTGCGGGGTGTGCGGCTGGGTCAACGACCACTCCGAGGGCCACCGCAGGCTGCCCCGGGCCGACGAGGACCCGGACCGGCCGGCCGCGGGCCGCAGGCGCCCCCGCCGGACGCCGGGGGCCTGAGGGGCCGCGCACGGGTCGCCGTACTCTTGAGCGGTGCGATAGGTGCACACAGCAGGTTCAACGAGGAGGCGCTGCGGTGACTGAGCTTCGGTTTGTCCATCTGGGCTTCGGGCCGGAATCCGTCGAGTACACCGCGGCCTGGGAAGAGCAGCGCCGGGTGCACGCGGCCCGCTTCGCGGACGAGATCGACGACACCTGCCTGATGGTGGAGCACGAGCCGGTCTACACCGCCGGCCGCCGCACCGACCCCAGCGAGCGCCCCCTGGACGGCACCCCGGTCATCGACGTGGACCGCGGCGGCAAGATCACCTGGCACGGCCCGGGCCAGCTGGTCGGCTACCCGATCATGAAGCTGCCCCGCCCCGTCGACGTGGTCGCCCACGTGCGCCGGCTGGAGGAGGCCCTCATCCGCACCGCCGCCGAGTTCGGCCTGGAGACCACCCGCGTCGAGGGCCGTTCCGGGGTCTGGGTCCTCGGCGACCCCGTGGAGCATCGCCCGGCCATAGGCGGCCTCTCCCTGGACTTCAGCGTCCCCGCGCCGGACCCGCGCACCGGCGACGACGAGTTCGACGCCCGGCTCCACGGCCCCGAGTACGCCCCCTCCAACGCCGGCCAGCGCCGCGAGGACCGCAAGCTCGCCGCCATCGGCATCCGTGTCGCCAAGGGCGTCACGATGCACGGCTTCTCCCTGAACGTGAACCCCGACAGCACCTGGTTCGACCGGATCATCCCCTGCGGGATCCGGGACGCCGGTGTGACCTCGCTCTCGTACGAACTGGGCCGCGAGGTCACCATCGCCGAGGTGCTCCCGGTCGTCGAACGGCACCTGAAGGACGTGCTGGAGCACGCCGAGCTGCGGCCCCGCGAGATCGAGGCCGCCGGGGCCTGACCGGGCCGGGGGAATGCCTCCGACCGGCCCCCGGTTGGCGGACGTAAGAGCGTACGAATTTACGGGCGTACCCTGGTGGGCGCCGAAGAATCGAAGTCACAGGGAGCCGGTCGTGTCCGCAGTCGCACCCGACGGACGCAAGATGCTGCGCCTGGAGGTCCGTAACAGCCAGACCCCCATCGAGCGCAAGCCCGAGTGGATCAAGACCCGGGCGAAGATGGGCCCCGAGTACACCAAGATGCAGGCCCTGGTGAAGGGCGAAGGACTGCACACGGTGTGCCAGGAAGCCGGCTGTCCGAACATCTACGAATGCTGGGAGGACCGCGAGGCCACCTTCCTCATCGGCGGCGACCAGTGCACCCGGCGCTGTGACTTCTGCCAGATCGACACGGGCAAGCCCGAGGCCCTGGACCGGGACGAGCCCCGCCGCGTCGGCGAGTCCGTGGTCACCATGGACCTGAACTACGCCACCATCACCGGCGTCGCCCGCGACGACCTGGCCGACGGCGGCGCCTGGCTGTACGCGGAGACCGTGCGCCAGATCCACCAGCAGACGGCCGGCCGCGAGGGCGGCCACACCAAGGTCGAGCTGCTGGCCCCCGACTTCAACGCGGTCCCGGAGCTGCTGGAGGAGGTCTTCGCCTCCCGCCCCGAGGTCTTCGCGCACAACGTCGAGACCGTTCCGCGCATCTTCAAGCGCATCCGCCCGGGCTTCCGCTACGAGCGCTCCCTCGACGTGATCCGCCAGGCCCGCGCCTACGGCCTCGTCACCAAGTCCAACCTGATCCTGGGCATGGGCGAGGAGCGCGAGGAGGTCTCGGAGGCCCTGAAGGAGCTCCACGAGGCCGGCTGCGAGCTCATCACCATCACCCAGTACCTGCGGCCCTCGCCGCGGCACCACCCCGTGGAGCGCTGGGTGAAGCCGGCGGAGTTCGTGGAGCTGGCGAAGGAGGCCGAGGAGATCGGCTTCTCCGGTGTGATGTCCGGCCCGCTGGTCCGGTCCTCGTACCGCGCGGGCCGCCTGTACAACCAGGCGATGGAGAAGCGCGCCGCCGTCTGACCCGGCCCGGCCGCGCGATCCCCGGCGGCCGAGCATGACCGTGCGTGAGTGTGAACTCACGCACAATACCTACCAATCGGTAACACCGCATCGACGCGGCCCCTAGGCTCTTTTCGTGTGAGGAGCCCGGCGGGTCGCGTCTGTGTTTGCAACGTGTCCATCACATTTGACCGACCGGTCATGCCCTGGTAACACCAGTCAGTGACGCTGGATCCACGCACCGCACACGCCGAAGATGCGAGCAGCGAGAGTAGGGGTCGACATCATGCAGGCCGCGCCAGTCCGCGCCATCGCCATTCCGTCCTTCACCGAGGCCTTCCGCGGCCTGGAATCGCTGCTCATGAGCGGTGCCCGGCGCAACGCGTGGGCCGCCGTCCTGGAGGACCGCCGCCGGGCGAAGGACCGCGTGGAAACCGAGCACGTACTCGAGGCCGCGGCGACCCGGACCCCGCAGGACACGTAAACTCGCCTTATGGCGAGGAAGTCAAACGCAGAGACTGCTGCGAACCCCGGGCGACTGAAGCAGATCGCCCTGACGTACAAGATGACGCGCAAGGCCGACCCGAAGGTCGGTCTGATCGTCGCGGGCGTGGGAATCGTCACCTTCGGTGTCTTCCTTGCGATCGGCTTCCTGATCGGCCACCCGGTCTACCTGGGCATCCTGGGCCTGCTGGTGGCGTTCCTCGCGATGGCGATCGTCTTCGGGCGGCGGGCCGAGCGGGCTGCCTTCGGGCAGATGGAGGGGCAGCCGGGCGCTGCCGCGGCCGTACTGGACAACGTGGGACGGGGCTGGACCACCACCCCGGCCGTCGCGATGAACCGGAACCAGGACATCGTCCACCGGGCCGTCGGCAAGGCGGGCGTCGTCCTGATCGGGGAGGGCAACCCGAACCGGGTCAAGGCCCTGCTCGCGGCCGAGAAGAAGAAGATGGCCCGGATCATGCCCGACATCCCGGTCCACGACTTCATCGTGGGCACCGGCGAGGGCGAGGTGCCCCTCAAGAAGGTCCGCACCACGCTGCTGAAGCTGCCGCGGGTGCTGTCCGGCGAGCAGATCACGATGACCAACGACAAGCTCCGCGCCATGGGTGACCTCATGAGCAACATGCCGGTGCCGAAGGGCCCGATGCCCAAGGGCATGCGCATGCCGCGCGGCGGAAAGATGCGCTGACGCACTCCTCGTACACACACAGGGGCGCCCCCGAAGCCGGATGGCTCGGGGGCGCCCCTGTGCGTATACGACCGGTGCTTTCCGGCCACCGCCGCCGCACGCGTCCACCTCTACGCGCGGGCGGTGGTGCGCGGCTGGTGTCCCGCTGGATCCGGGCCTAGATCCGGACCTGGACGGCGCCCGCGAGGCGGTCGTGCAGTCCGCGCCCGTCGCGGTCCCAGATCAGCGCCGGGATGACCAGGGCCAGCAGCAGCGTCCGCAGCACCACGCGGGGGATGCCCAGGCGGCCGCCGTCCTGCCCGATCACCCGGAGGCCGAGCATCCGCTTGCCAGGGGTGAATCCCACGGTGCCCACGGTCAGCAGGGTCAGGGAGAGGAACAGCGCGAGCGTCCAGTTCCCCGCGGCGGACAGGTCGCCGTGGGTGATGAGGCCGTACGCGATCAGCTGGCAGCCGATCCAGTCGACGAGGACGGCACCGAGCCGGCGTCCGAAGCGGGCCACGGAGCCGGGTCCCGACTGGGGCAGGCCGAGCCGCTGGCCCGGATAGCCGAAGTCGACGCCCATCTCCTCGGCAGCCGCCCGCGGGCCGGAGAGCCAGGAACCGATTGCTTGCCTGTTGTCCACTCCACCACGGTACCGGTGCTCCTCCACGGGGCCTGGACCGGACCCTGGTTAACTTGTGCGAAACAAATGGGTCATGCTTGGGAAATCCCGTCTGCTTATGGTCGGTCAGCGTGCGGCACCGCACTGACGCACCACGAGCTACAAAGCCCGTCCCTGCCCCGGGACCGGGAGTAGGAGGAGTTGGATGTTCAAGAACGCCGACGAAGTGAAGCAGTACATCGAGGAGAACGACGTCAAGTTCGTCGACGTCCGCTTCTGCGACCTGCCTGGTGTGATGCAGCACTTCACCATCCCGGCGCGAGCGTTCGACCCGGCGGAGGAGCTCGCCTTCGACGGTTCCTCGATCCGCGGCTTCCAGGCGATCCACGAGTCCGACATGGCGCTGCGTGCCGACATCACCACCGCGCGCCTGGACCCGTTCCGCAAGGACAAGACGCTCAACATCAACTTCTTCATCCACGACCCGATCACGGGTGAGGCCTACAGCCGCGACCCGCGCAACATCGCCAAGAAGGCCGAGGCCTACCTCGCCTCCACCGGCATCGCCGACACCGCGTTCTTCGGCCCCGAGGCCGAGTTCTACGTGTTCGACAGCGTGCGCTTCGCGACCTCCGCGAACGAGGGCTTCTACCACATCGACTCCGAGGCCGGCGCCTGGAACACCGGCTCCGAGGAGAACAACCGCGGCTACAAGGTCCGCTACAAGGGCGGCTACTTCCCGGTCGCCCCGGTCGACCACTTCGCCGACCTGCGCGCCGAGATCTCCCTCGAGCTGGACGCCCAGGGCCTCCAGGTCGAGCGCCAGCACCACGAGGTCGGCACCGGCGGCCAGGCCGAGATCAACTACAAGTTCAACACGCTGCTCGCCGCGGCCGACGACCTGATGCTCTTCAAGTACATCGTGAAGAACGTCGCCTGGCGCAACGGCAAGACCGCGACCTTCATGCCGAAGCCGATCTTCGGTGACAACGGCTCGGGCATGCACGTCCACCAGTCCCTGTGGGCCGGCGGCGAGCCGCTCTTCTACGACGAGGCCGGTTACGCGGGCCTGTCGGACACCGCCCGCTACTACATCGGCGGCATCCTCAAGCACGCCCCGTCGCTGCTCGCCTTCACCAACCCGACGGTGAACTCCTACCACCGCCTGGTGCCGGGCTTCGAGGCGCCGGTCAACATGGTGTACTCGCAGCGCAACCGCTCCGCCGCCATGCGCATCCCGATCACGGGCTCGAACCCGAAGGCCAAGCGCGTCGAGTTCCGCGCGCCGGACCCGTCCTCGAACCCGTACCTCGCCTTCTCGGCGCTGCTCCTCGCGGGCCTCGACGGCATCAAGAACAAGATCGAGCCGATGGAGCCGATCGACAAGGACCTCTACGAGCTCTCGCCCGACGAGCACGCGAGCGTCCCGCAGGTCCCGACCAGCCTCGAGGACGTCCTCAAGGCCCTGGAGGAGGACCACGAGTACCTCCTGGCCGGCGGTGTCTTCACCCCCGACCTCATCGAGACCTGGATCGACTACAAGCGCACGCACGAGATCGCCCCGATCGCGCAGCGCCCGCACCCGCACGAGTTCGAGCTCTACTTCGACCTGTAAGAGCCGTGCCCGAGGGCCCCTTCGCTCCCCTGTGGAGCGGAGGGGCCCTCGGCCGTCCCAGGCCTCGTCTCGGTTACGGCCGAGCTTCCGTATGCTCCTTCGCCAGCGGGAGGACGTACTCGCCGGCGAGCTTCGCCAAGTGCAGGGGCAGGGGCCAGGCCAGCGGGCTGTAGGAGTCATGGAACCTCAGCTGGTGAGCGAGCATGGCCCAGTCGGCAGGATCGTCGGGCTGCTCCTGCTCGCGTCCCGCATCCGCCAGGGCCTTGGCGGACAGGCATCCGGCGACCGTGATCTCCAAGCCGCGCGGATTCCACGCGTTCTTCGTCGGGGCCGTACGGCCATCGGCGTCGGGAACCAGCTTCATCAGGCCTTTCGGCCGGGCGGCCGTGTGGGGCACGTCCGCCGTGCTGTAGAAGACGCGACCCGCGGTGTGGCCCGGCGTCCACAGACCGGCGGAGAAGCCGGTCGCTCCGGTCTCGTCCCGTGCCCACCACTGCGGGACCTCTCCCCGGCCGTTGGCGTCCCTGAGCAGCACGAACCGCAGATCGGGGCCGTACAGGGAGAGCCTCTGCCCGGGTTCCCCGGCGCCGAAGGCGAGTTCGTCCGGTGTCAGGACGGCGCTCGCGATCCCCGGCCAGCACTGTCGGAGGTTGCCGGCGCTCGCCAGCAGCAGGGTCGGCCGGTCCCGGGTCTGGAACAGGATGTTCTGGATCTGCCGCTGCGCATCCTCGCGCCAGGGGTTCTCGAAGCCGTTCCAGCGGGCGGCAGAGCCGTCCGGGCGACCGGGCACCCAGGTGCCCGGTTCGTCTTGTGCGAGGCCCCGGTCGGACGCCAGGGTGAGGAGCAGCCGACGGTAGGGCACCCAGGCCTCCCCGATGTCGTCCCAGCCGTGCACCGGCTCGTGATCACCGGGGCGGATCCGCAGGGCGATCAGCCGACGGGTCGCGCACCGGGTGGGGCCGCGTGACGTGTGACGGACCAGCCACAGCCCGACGTACTGGAGGTTTTCGGGCACTCCCTTCCCGGCCTGGTGCGGCGGGAAGGGCACCGCACCGATCTGACGGAGCACGTCGAGGCAGGCCGATCTGGCCCGCTGCCCGAGATCGGGCGCTTCCTCGCCCGGCGGCTGGATGAACTGGGTCAGCTTGCCCGCCGCGGCGAACCCGAGCCGCAGCGCGTGCTTCGGATCGGTTCCTGGCCGGGGGTAGCGAGCCCGGCCGTCGAGTTCGATCACGGTGGCGTGGGCCAGGGTGGCGGGGGAGCCGGCGACCTGCTCGGCCCTGGCAGTGATCGCCTGCCCCAGTGAGACCGCCCGGCGGAGGCCGCGACGCTGCGGGAGCTTCAGCGGGCCCCCCAGCCCGCCTCGTCGGATGGCGTGCATGCGCACCGTCAGGCCGTGCGCTTCGCTGGTCCACTCGTCGCGGGACGTCCTTTCGGGGTGTGGCAGCCCGAGAAGCTCCGGCAGGGCGTGAAGCACCTCGTCACGGACTTCTTTCGAGTGCCATACGACGTCGAGCCGCAGCGGCTGCTCCCCTAGGACGTCGTGCAGTGCCTGCCGCCGCCCCGCGGCCGCTGCGGCGACCGGATTCGGGGAGGTGGCCGTCACCCCTCTCCGGTCGGGGTCGGGGTCGGCGGTCCTGCGGAGGAGCGGCTTGCTCACGCGGTTGATGCGGGTGAGATCGGGGACGCGGCGAAAGACAGGAGCCAGGCTTTGCGCCACCCATTCGTCCAGCTCGGCGCGTTCCCGAGGCATCAGCCCGGGGCCGATGCGGTGGGTCCCCTGCATGGTCGGGTGGTACGTGATCCCCGCCCGGAAGGAGTCGCGGCCGAGAAGCAGGTCTTCCGGGGAACGGAAGAGTTCCTCGGGGTCCGGGAAGGTCCGAACGATGTCCACGTGAGGGAGGAGCTTCGCAGTGCTCCTGCGCTGCCATGCCAGGCGGCGCAGCCGATGGTCGTAGCCGACGCTGTTCCCGATCAGCCGTGGGGTGCGCTCGTCGGAGTCGGCCCACGGCAGCGGGGCGTCGATCAGCACCGTGGCGCGCCGCCCGGGCCCGGGCCGGGCCCCGCTGCCGGTGACCCAACGGCGGATCCCCGGACTCACGTGCACACGGAACCGACCGTGGAACGGGACGGTCTGTACGGTCACGGAGAGCCGGGCCGAGTAGTACCAGGCCCGCCGGTGGGTGACGTGGCGCAGTGGAGGCCAGGAGACGAGCTCGGAGCGTTCCCCGTCGGTGACCGCCTTGAACCGAAGGGTGCGCCCGCGGACGTGCCAGGGGCGTGCCGTGAGCCGGGCGGCGGCCCACTCCGTGAGCAGTCGGTAGACGTGTCGGCCGGGCAGGGCGGTGCCTGCGGGCGACGTGGCCGAGGCGGTGAGGTCGATCTCCTGCGTCGTCCAGGCGGGCGGTGCTTCGTAGAGCTGTTCCAGCAGGTGCTCGATGCCCTTGGCGCCGGCCGGTTCGCAGTCGGCGCGCTCGTGTTCCGGCGTCCCGTTCTCGTACCAGTACCCGAAGCCGTCCTCGTCGTCGGAGTCGTCCCCGGCGGTACCGGGGACGTCGGTGGTGGTGTGTCGGGGGGTGAGCAGGTCGGTCGCCCAGGTGTCGATCAGCGGGACGACGACCTCGTCCGGTACGTGCTCCCGGGCGTAGAGCCACGGCGTGTCGCCGTGGGTGGAGGCGGCCTGGGCATCCGCCGTGACCACCCCCGGGGCCAGCGCGCACAGCAGGGAGCCCAGGTGCTTGGTCGGCAGCCCGTACGCCGGGTCGCTGCGCCTGGTACTTCGGTACCGTTCCGCGAGTTCGGCCCACCAGGCGGGGTCCGGTCGCATCATGTGGTGCGCTTCGATGACGGGTCCGTGATCGGGTTCGACTTCGTACGCGGCGGTGCGGATCAGCCTGTACATGAGGGAGTCTCCTCGGGTGTGCCGGGCAGCGGGTGGAGCAGTCGCTCCAGCCCCTCCCACAGCGGTTCGTAGAGTGCGGTGACGATGAACCGGTCGTCTTCGGGGACGTCGGTTCCCGGAGTGAAGTAGGGCTTCAGCGCGTCGGTCATGCTGTGCAGCAGGCTGGATTCCGCGGTGTCCGGCAAAGCGGGAACCGCGGCGGCGTTCGGTGTGAACGCGGCGTCGACGAAGGCCACCCGGGCGGGAACACCGCCCCGTACGAGCCGGCCGATCACCTGCCAGATCACCACCATCAGGTCCCATGTCACCGTCGCGCGGTCACCGTCCTCCAAGCGGCTCCAGGCGACGCTCCGGCGCAGCAGCCGGTACCACTCGGAGCGGGCCGCTGCACGGACCCGGAGCGCGCCGGCGGCCAGACCAGCCCCGGCTCCGGCCCAGGCGTTGAACCGGCCGTCGTCCAAGGCCCGGCTCATCCAGCTGTTGATGCTGCTGACGGCGAGGGAGAGGTCCTCGGGATGGGGGTTGGGCCGGACCAGGAAGTAGACGCTGCCGATGGCGGCCTCGCCGTTCGAGTTGAGGACGTTGTGGCCGCGCTCCATGGCCAGCAGGGGAGCCACCAGTACGTCGGCCCCGCAGTCCTCCAGGCGTTCCACGTCGCCCCGGCGCAGGACACGGGCGCGCCCGTGACGGTCGGACGGATCCACGTCGTCGGTGTCCTCGCCGTCCGGGACCAGCCGGAGCACCTTGTCGTGCCAGCGGTCGTTGAGATTGTGCAGCGTGTCAGCCACCAGTGCGGCCTCCTCGTAGCTGCCGACCAGCAGGAGGATGTGCGACCGCTCGGGGGCCAGCCGCCCGAGTTCCCGTTCCAGAGGGCCGCCTTCCGGAAAGGTCTCCGCACTCGCGCCCAGTGCCGTGGCGATCCGCTCCAGCCGGACGGGCCGCTCCTCCATGCCGCTCCCGGACACGGTGACGGCCTCGCCGCCCTCCCGGACGAGTTCCATGCGCATGTCGACACGCGGTACTTGCCGGGCGCGCGGTTCGAGCACGATCCCGACTTCGGACGGGACGTGGTACCGGTTGGACGCCCCGGCCCAGCTGCTTCCGGAGAGCAGGAGGAGGTTCGTCGTGGGACGGCCGTCCACGGTGGCGAGTGTGGGGAGGGCCTGGAGCAGCCCACGTCCGAGTCCGCTGCACCGGAAGAAGCTCAGCTCGCCGCTCCCCACTCCGCCGCCGTCGTCCTGAGGGCCGTCGGGGCGGAAGCGGAAGCCGAGGACGTTCCCCATGGGTGCCTCGGGCACCATCGGACCGTAGTCGTCCGGCCGCCGGTACAGGGAGTTGAAATCCAGGTTCAGAGCGCCCTGGACCTGCGGCCAAATGGCGTTGATCAGGGCCAGCCGGGGTTCGAGGGCGCTGAGCACCAGCATGAACTCGAAGCGGGTGAGCAGGGAGCGGTGCCACGTGGCTGGCTCTGCCGGCAGCTTGCGGCGGCGGCCCTTGGGGCCGCTCCCCGCCGAGCGGGCCTCCTCGGCCTTGGCCTCGTCGTAGGCGGCCTGTCGTGCTTCCACGGCCGGCCCCATGTTGAAGATCCGGTCCATGAGATCGCCGAGCCGGGCGCGGGTCTGCTCGGGCTCGTCGGTGTGGAGCACCTGGAACAGCAGGGAGGTCAGTTCGGCCGTGTCGTGTTCGCCCGGCAGCCCCCGGTCCCCGAAGGGGTCGTCCCGGAAGGCTCCGAACAGGTCGGTCAGCCGGTCCCGCGCGTCCTTGTCGGGGTCGGGCTCCGAGGCCGACTCCGGCACGGGATGACGCTCCTCCACCAATCCGGCCTGGAGGGTCCAGGCGCTGAAATAGCCGCTCCGGACATGCTCGCGGAGGTTCTCGTCGGCGACCAGCATCCCGTAGAGCCGCTCGATGGCGAGCTTGGCGGTGTGCAGCGCCGCCGTCCAGTCCTGCACGTAGCGGTCGGAGAGCTGGAGCCGGGCACCGGTGGCCAGCTCCAGGTTGGTGTGCCGCATCAGGTTGTCGATGAAGGAGTTTTCGGGGTCCTCCGGATCGACCAGGGGTACTGCCGGTGCGAAGATCCGGTCGAAGTGCATCTGGACCCGGTCCACCTCGTCGATGACGACGAGATCGCTGCGGCGACAGGCCAGTTCCAGGTACCGGACCGACTCGGCGTTCTGCGGCCGTGGAGGGCGTGCGTCGACCAGGCTCGCCGAGGTCGCCACCCAGATGGGTGCCTCCACCAGCCCGCGCGCGGAGTGGTGGCGCGGACACCCTCCCCAGAAGGGGCAGACGTGGCGGGGCCGGCGCTTCAGGAAGCGGGCCGACGGACCCCGGCGCGTACGGGTACCGCCGTCCTCCCCCGGAGGGTCGTCGGATCCGGGGCCGTCCTCCATCGGCATCAGGCCGGAACACGGAGCCGCGCCGTAAGGCAGGGCGCCTGCGCCGGGGACCTTCCCCTCCACCCGCAGGGCGTTGACGGCGCACGAGGTCCCGAGGTGCGCGAAGGCGGGGTCGTCGTGTGCGGCGAGCCGGTGTTCGCCGCGGCCGGCGAGCCGACGGTGCAGGCGCTGTGCGTGCTGCTCCCGGCTGGTCACGCCGATGACCGGGACGGCGGACCCGGGCGCGAAGGTGTTGTACAGCTGGACGAGGCGCAGTACGTCGGCCACGTCGTTGACCACGACGGTCACGCGCATACCGCGCTCGCGGGCGAGGTGGACCGCGACGATGTCGCGGAGCGTGCTCTTCCCGGCCCCGACGATGCCCAGGAGGTGCTGGACGCCGTCGATGGTGAGGGCGTGCCGTTCCGTGAACGCGTCCTCGGACCGGACTCGGAACACGAGTGAGTTCAGCCGCTCCACCCACTTCTGGGGGTTGATCTCGTCCATGAGGGCAGCTGTCCGCAGGAGTTCCCTCCTAGTCAGGTGCAGGGGATCCCCGCCGTTCGCCGGAGGCATGTCCAGGTCGTGGCGGGGTACCGTCGCAAGCCCGGGCAGATCCGGCAGTTCGACGGGTGCGGTGTGCCGGCCCAGCACGAACTCGTACGGGCCGGGTCCCGCCGTGGTGGCTCGGCGCCGGACGAAAGGCGGTGCGGTGTCGAGTAGTTCCCCGTACACCGCCCAGCGCTCCGCACCGGGTGCCGGGTCCGTGCGTACGGCGGGCTGCGACGGGTCGGGGAGGTCATAGCCGCGCAGCCCGGGATCGAACCGCTGGTACCACTCCAGGGCGTGCTCCCAGGCCCGCGGTCTGCTGAGGGTCCACATCGCGTACCGGGCGACACGGAGCCGGTGGCGGTCCTGTCGTGAGACGGCGATGCCCTGTGCCACGGCGTACGGATATCCGCTGAAGAGCGGCCAGGCGTCGAGCGCTGGTGCACCGGGATGGAACTGTTGCTGGAGGAAGAGCCCCAACTCGATGCGGCAGAGTTGCTCCAGGTGCCGGCGGCGGCGTGGGGTGCGGGAGAAGTCCTCCAGCTCGTCGATCACGTTCTTCAGGGGCGACGCGAGGGTACGCATCAGGTCCTTCCCGGACGGTGGGCACGGCGAGGGGGCGGGGCGAGCAGGTGGCGGACCGCCCGCCGCGTGGTGAGTACGACCGGCCGGACGCCGCAGCCGGAGTGGACGGCGGCGCGCAGTTCGCGGGCATGGCCGGGCTCCGTGCGGGTCTCCGGGACGATGACCAGGAGCCCGTCGCGGACGGGCAGCTCGGACCACGGCACGCGGTCGGCCCATAGACGGGGCTGTGCCCGGTCCACGACCAGGGCCGTGACCGGCGGCCCCGCGGACGTGGTCAGCTCGAAGGAGGAGCGGGCGACCGGAAGCCGGGTGCACGTCACCCCGGCCTCGGACAACCCGGTGAGGACCGAGCGCTCGTGGTCCCCGGGCAGTGTCACGAACAGACGCAGGTTCCGGTCCAGCAGGAGTGCGTCCCCCGGTTTGCGCAGCTCGGTAAACCCGGCCTCCGGGTCGCAGCGTTCGCCTTCGCACCACCTCGCCGCCGGTCCTGGGCGGCGTCCCGGGAGGGTGCAGCTCCGGCACATCCGGAGCCTGTCGTCGTCCTGAAGGGACTTGGGAACGTCGCCGTAGAGGTGCCTGACACGTGTCCACAGCGCCACGTCCCAGTGCCTGCGCCAGCGCAGGTCCGCGCTGACGACGGGGTGTTCCACCAGGAAGCGCAGGCATTCCCGGTACCGCTGCGGGCCCAGTTCGGAGCGGAGGCCGCGCATGGCGGCCTCGGCCTTGCTCTCCGGGCCCGGTGCGGGCCCCAGCTCGGCGAGCTCGGCACAGGAGCGTGTGGCGGTGCGGCCCACGGGGTCGACCAACCGGGTGCCGGGGAGTACGCAAGCGGGACCCGAGTCCGGTAGCGGCCAGTCCGCCAGCGGCCGGGCGCACCACGCGAGTAGCTCCGGCACACTGCCGGGCGGTGGAACGCCGTACCGGAGGCATCGCAGGGTGATCCGGTCCGCCACGACCTGGAGGTCCCGCGGATAGGGAAGGGTGAGTGCTTGCAGGCGGTCCTGCGCCGTGGCGGTCAGGACGGCGCGGGCGACGGCTCCGAGCAGTTCCTCGTCCAGCGCGTCCGCCGCGGGCGCAGCGGCGCTGCGCCCGCTCATGAGTCGTCCCGGTCGCCGGAGGTCGGGAGCGCCACATCGGGGCACCACTGGCTGACCGGGCAATCGGCACACTTCGGACCTGGTTGCGGCTCGAACGCGTCGTCGGCGTGCCATGCGTCCGTCAGCGGAGCGAGTGCCTTGCGCGCACGGTCCCGGACGGCGGGCGACGAGGGGTCCAGGGTGACGAGGGAGGCGCCGTGCGGCCTGAGGATCTCGGCCTCGACCCGGACGTTGCCGGGCTTGCCCGGCCATACGGCCTCCGCGGCCATCAGGACGGCCAGGGCCAGCTGAGGGTAGGTCTCCATCAGGTTCGACGTGCCGGAGAAGCGCCGCGAGGTCGATTTCACCTCCCGCCACACCCACGAACCGCCGTCGCGGTACACCAGGTCGGGATCGGTCACGACGACCACACGGGCGGCAGGGTCCTCCATGGTGACGGTGGGCTCCACCCGTACGTCCTCGGCGCCCAGCACCCGGTGCAGCGGGCACACCGCCGCGTGCCGGCGGAGCTGGGCGGTTGCGATCAGCAGTTCCCGCGCCTCCAGTGCGAAGCCGGCCGGTACCCAGTCCTCGGGTATGTCGTTCGAGCAGGGGACCGGAGGGTCCACCCGGTGCCGGGCCGCCAGGTACGCGTGGACCGCGCGCCCCCGTTCGGCGGCCGGGCTCCGCTCGACCGCGTCCAGGGTGGGAAGCCGCAGGGACCGGGCCCTGCTCCGGCGGGGGCAGGCCGTGTACTCCCGTCCGTCGGTCGGGGACCATGTCCGCCGCGGACGGCCCTTCCCCGACAAGCCCGTCAAGCCCGGGGCCCGCAAAAGTGCGGGGCAGCCGGACGTGAACGGGCAGGAGCCGCAGGCGGATCCCGGACGGTACTCCGCGGAGTCGAGCAGGGCGCGTACGGTGTGCCGCCCGTGCCGGCGGTGGAGCGCTCTGGCCTCTTCGGGGGTTCCGGCGAAGAGCAGCTCGGGTCCGGTGCCCGCCGCGGGGAAGCGGACGACACGAACGTGTTCGGGTGGGTCCGCCTGCCGGGCCTCGGCGGTGACGAGGGCCGCGAGGGCCACGTAGCCTTCGGGGGGTACGTTGTGGGCTCCGGACCGGTGCACCGGCAGACGGAGTTCGCGGACGCTGCCGTCCGCTGAGGCCAGACACCGCCCCCACACGGTGATCCCGTACTCCGTGGCGCCCCGGTGGTCGTCCGCGGCGGCCGGGTACCGGTAGGTCCAGGGGCGCGGGACCTCCCTCATGCCCGAGTCGCCGTCCGGGCGGGCGAAGGCCGAGTCGTACGCCCCGACGGCGTGTCGGGTCCAGCTCTCCAGCACCGGGTCGAGCCGGTGCCGCCAAGGGGCGGTCGGCCCGCGCCGGCCGTCCAGCTCGTCCATGAGGGGCCGCAGGGCGACCTGCTCGAGCACCTCGCGACGCCCGGGCGGCGGGCTGTCCGCTGTGTATCCGAGTGCCCTCATCGAATCCTGTACCGGACACCGGTACTTGCTGCCTGAGAACATGCCCAGCGACATCCTCACGGCCCGGCTCGTCCGGGTCACGCCGTGGTGCCTGGATTCCATCACGCTCACATCTCTCTCTGCCGTACGACTGGAGGAAGTGCTGTGCAGGGTCAACTGGTCGGAAAGCGTTTTGTCGTAAGGGAATTCCTGGGCGCTGGCGCGGAGGCTCAGGTCTACCGGGCGGTCGACCAGGAAACGGACCACGAGGTCGCACTGAAGTTCCAATTTGCGCGGGGTCCTGAGACGGTCAGGACGTACCGCGCAGACGGCGAGAACCTCACGCACGCCGCTCACCTGGGGATGTTTCTCGCTGACGTGCGCGGGGTGCCGGAGGTGTACTGGCACGGTCGGCACGGAGAACGGCACTGCCTGGCCACCGAGTTCGTCGACGGGATCTCGGTGCAGGAAGCCACCTCCAAGGCCAGGCCGGTGCGCTGCGTGCCCACGCTGGTCGCGACGTTGGGGCAGATCTGCGAGACGCTCTCGGTCATGCACGAACGAGGCCTGGTCCACTGCGACCTCAAGCCGGAGAACCTCCTCATCAGTGCGCGTAACGATCTCCTCCAAATCCTCGATCTCGGGTCCGCGGAATTCGTCGGGCGTCCCTTCAGGGGAGGCACCAGCGGATATGCCGCACCGGAGAACCTGGATCAGCTGGGGCCGGTCTCGGCCAGGGCCGACGTCTTCTCGCTCGGCTGCGTCCTCATCGAGATGACGACGATGAAGCTCCCCTACGGAGGCCAGGAGGGGAGGCCCGAGGCCGGCCTGGAACCCTTGGCCGCAGGCGATGCCGCACTCATCCCTGCTCCGCTCCGAGATCTGGCACTGCGCATGGTCGCCTACGACCCCGATCACCGTCCCCGCGATGCCGGGGCCGTTCTGGCCGAACTGGCCGGCCGGCTGCCGCGGCTCGGCGACCCGCGCCCGGTCAAGGCCTGGGATCCGGATCCGACCGCTCGTTACCGTTGTTGCGTGTTCTCGGAGCCGCCCCCTGCTGCGCGGCGGGCCAAGCGGATCACATCGTGTCCAGTCTGTGCCGCACGGATTCCGCGAAGCCGTCGCCCGCGCGTGTGAACGCCGTATGGGCCTCCTCCAGGGCCTCCCGTGCCTGCTGGACAGCGCCGGTTTCGATGTGCAGGTCTGCCAGTGCGCACAGGGTCCTGCCGATGTTGCGGTCGTAGCGGAGGTCCTTGTAGATCGACAGTGCCTGCCGGAAGGCGGCCTGGGCGGGGCCGGGTTCGGAGCGTGCCTGGTGGATGGTGCCGAAGGTCCGCTGGACACTCGCGCGGCCGTTGCGGTCCCTGCTCAGCTGGAAGGCGGCCTGGGCCTTGAAGCAGAGGTCGAGTGCCTGGTCGTACTCCCCCCGGTCGCAGTGGATCTCCGCCAGGCATTCCAGGGCGGCGCCGATGGTGGGGTGATCGTCCAGCGGACGGAGGACGTCGAGCGCGTGGTGCAGGTGCTCCATGGCTTCCGCTTCCTGCTTCTCGGTCTTGCGTACCAACCCCAGGGTGTGGAGCGAGCGGCCCAGGCTCAGCCGGTCGGCGGCTGCGCCGGAGCCCTCGACGAGGGCGATGGCCCTGTGCAGGTGGGCGACCCCCTCGCCGAGCCGCCCCTGGTTGAAGCAGCATCCGGCGAGCATCCGGTGGAGTGTCGAGCGCTCTTCGGGCGTGGTGATGCCGCGCGTCAGGTGGAGAGCGGCGGACAGGTTCTCCTCGGCCGCGGCGTACAGGTTGAGGCGCCACTGGTAGGTCATGACGGCGAGCGACAGCAGCCACATCGTGCGGTGCTGTCCCGCTTCCCTCGCCAGTCGGATGGCGGCCATCACCGGTCCGTAGGCCTGTTGCAGCCAGGCCATGGCGGCGTTCTCGTCCTTCGGCCGGATCGGCTCGACGGTGGCGCAGGGCTGGATCGGCAGGCCACGGTCCGGCGCGAGTACCCGGTCGCAGGCCCAGACGTTCTGGAGGAGATGGTCGAAGACCCGCTCGCGGGTCCGCTCGCCCAGTCCCGTGTCGTCGGCCTCGGCCAGTTCGGTGGCGTAGGCGCGGATCAGGTCGTGCATGCGGTACGCGCCCCCGGAGCACTCCAGGAGATTCCCCGTGACGAGTTCCTCGGCCGCGCGGTGCACGTCCTTGATGGCTCCGGCACGTGCGATGTCGGCCAGGGCGCCCCAGGAGATGTCGGCACCCGGATAGAGGGTGAGCTGCCACAGCAGCCGGCCGGCGTCAGGGCTGAGCGTCTGGTACGAGCAGCGGTACGCCGGCCACACAGCGAGCCGGTTCCGGTCGTCGAGGACCGCGGCACGGTTCTCGCCCATGGACGACACGAAGCCGCCCAGGGCGGACGGCGGCTGGTTCCGCAGGCGCGCCGCGACCAGCTGCAAGGCCAGGGGCACTCCGCTGCACCATTGGACCAGCTGCTCCAGCAGCAGGTCGGCTTCGCCGTCCACTTCTCCGTGCATGGCGTCCACCAAGAGACTCTTCGCCGCCACGTTGGCGAGCGGTCTGATTTCCGTCACGTGAACCTCCTCGTCGGCCGTCAGGTCGCAGAGGCGGTCGCGGCTGGTGATGAGGGTTGCGCAGCGTTTGTTACTGCCGATGAGCGAACGGATCTGGTCGCTGTTGCGGGCGTTGTCCAGGACGACCAGCACGGAACGTTCGGCCAGGATCGAGCGGAACAGGGCTGCCTTGTCCGCGAGGGACGAGGGTATGTCCGTCAGGCCGAAGGCGGTGAGGCAGTGCGACAGGGCCATCTCCGGCGCGAGGGGAGCGGTGTCCGGGGAGGTGAAGCCCTGCAGGTCCAGGTGGAGGGAACCGTCCGGGAACAGGTGCTTGATCAGGTTCGCGAGGCGTCGGACGAGAGCCGTCTTCCCGACACCGGGCATCCCGGTGATCACGAATACGCCGCAGGTCCGGGCCGGTGCCCCGATCGCCGACACCAGCTCGTCCAGGGTGTTGTCGCGGCCGCGGAGGGGCGGGCCCTGAGAAGGGAGCTCGCGGGGCACCACCAGGTGGGCCGCACGGCCTAGGACACGCTGTGACCGGCCGGGCGTGGCCAGGTCGCGTATGTAGGCGCGGAGCCGGGGGGAACCGTCGGGGTGTTCCGCGTACCAGTCGGCGAGCCGCTGCTCGGCGGCGCGGGTGCCGTGGGCGGCGGCGATGCAGTCCAGCAGGCGCTCGACCACCTGCTCGTCCGTGGGCCAGAGCATCAGGAACTGTTCGGCTTCGGTGATCGCCGATTCGAGGTCGCCCAGCGCCTGTGTGACCCGGACGAGTTCTACGGCGGCGCGCTTCTGTTGGATGCGAAGCCGGCTCCGGGCCTGAACGACCCATTCGCCGGTCAGCCCGCCCAGGATTTCCCGAGGGCTCCATTCGCGCATGCCCAGCCTGAGCGCGGCGAGGCGGTCGGGGGCGGGCCTGGCGAGGTCCCGGGCGATGGCCCAGGAATGCCGGAACCTGAGGTAGTCCACGGATTCCGGGGGGACGTTAATCGAACAGATTTCCCCGTTCTTCACGGTGGCGATTTCTCCCGGCAGAGAGGATCCGAGCCGGCTCAGCGCCTTCGTCAGGGCGTACTTCTTGGGACTGTCTCCCCAGATCCATCTGTTCAGGTCGTCGCGGGAGGCCTGTTGTCCAGGGGAGACGAGGAGCGCGGCGAGGACGCCCATGAGGCGTGAATGACGAAAGACGTCCAGTTCACAGCCCTCTGGGGCGGTGACTCGGTCGAGTACGCGGAACGCCATGGCTCTCTTTCGGAATGGTGTCTGACCCGTAATTCGCGATCATGCCCGGAGTCGATCCGATCGCGTGGGGATTCAACGAAAGACCCCGGATGGTGAGGCCAGTTCAAGCCATGGGGAGAGGTGTGAAACAGGCCTGTGTCGCGACCGTGTCACCGACGCGCGATGCACCGGATGCGATCGCCCCGCCATTCTGTGGATCGCCGCGGCCGAGAAGGCGACGGGAAGGTCCGCGGTCACCCGACCCAAGAAAGGAGTGCAAAGCATGCCGAAGAAGCCGCGCGGTCGCCGGGCCGCAGTGCCGCCCCGGCGCAGCTCGTTTCCGCCGAACCGCAGGAAGCGGCCCCCCGGTCCGCCCAGGACCGCGCCGCCGACCGACCCGCCGCCCGCGCCGCCCGCGGTATAGCGGGTTCTGAAACCGAGGGGTTGGAGGCCGGGTGCCTGCGCGATGGCGGGTGCCCGGTCGATCCGACGGCGAACTTGCTCAGCGACACCTACTGGAGGGAACGCATGGGACTGCTCCGCTGGAACGGCGTGTTCGACGCCGTGGACGAACAGTTCGGGGAACTGGCCCCGGACGGGAGCCGTGACCTGTGGATCGCCACGGCGGAGGGAGGACTGAGCCTCCCGGTCGGAGAGGCCCGTGCCGCCGCTCTCGCCGTCGGCGGCGGTGACTCGATGCGGCGCGCCGTATGGGCGGAGGTGGTCCGCCGGGCACGCGGCGAGGATTCCACGGGCGAGCCGTGGAGCCTCTTCGGCGTCTGGCTGGGCCTGCCCGTCCTGCGGGGACTGAGTTTCCGGGTGGGCCGCTATGCGCGTGGCGAGCGCAAGGACGTGGAATCCGAGCTGCTGCTCGGCTTCGTCGAGGCGGTACGGGACGCCGATCCGGAGGCGTCGGACGTGGGGCACGCCCTGCTGGTGGCAGCCGGGCGCCGGGCCTGGGCGTTCGCCAAGTCCGCCGAACGGGAGACGGCGGTGGAGGACACCGAACTGCTCTCCGCCTGCCGGGGCGCGCCCCAGGGCGACCCGCTCGCTGTCGACGGCTGGGAGATTCACCTGCCGGCGCCGGCGCGACAGGGTGGCCTCTCGGCGCCCCTGCGCCTGACGGCCGGCTCGCGGACCGCGGAAGGCGAACGGCTCGGGATGGTCGCGGAGGAACTCGGTTTGGGGGATGTGCTCGACCGTGCCCGGTGCCGTACGCGAGGCCGCACCCGCGTGGCCACGGTTTCCCTTCGCTGCCCGAGGAAGGCGCTGTGACCGGGACCGGGAAGCCGGGGCTGACTCTCGGCGAAGCCTTTGACCTGCCGTTGTCCGTCGGCCTGCAGACGGCCGCCGCCGCGTACGGGCTCAGCCTGTCCACGGCGTACAAGCTGGTGCGCCAGGGCCGCTTCCCCTGTGAGGTGAGGAGGGTGGGAGGGCGCTACCGCATCGCCACCGCGGTCCTCATGCGGTCGCTCGGCATCGAGGAGATGCCCGTCTACCTGGACGACGTGGAGAACGGAGCCGCCATATGCCGACAGGAACAGCTGCCCTTGGACGACGGCCACTGAACCGGCCGCAGACGTCCGGATCCGCTGCTTTTGACAGCTCGCCTGATCGGAGTAACGGTGGATAGGACCTAAAAGCCCGATAAGTGCTATTTGTATCGGAGGTGCATGAAGATGCGCCGTAGGATCGTCGGAGCCGTTGTCGCCGGGGCCGCCGGACTCACCCTGGGTCTGCTGCCGGTCGCGAACGCCTCCGCCCATGACGGTGGCTGGGACTCGCGCTCGGACCACCGCCACTCGAACCACTGGGACGATGACGACTGCGGTGGGAACGGCCGCTGGAGCGACCACGACCACGGCTGGAACGACAACGACTGGGGCCGTTGGGACAACGCGAGCTGGCACGACCACGGCGACTGGTACGACGACTGGGGCGGCTGGCGCTGACCACCTCGCACCCCCACTCCCGGTGCCCCTGCCCCGCTCAGCGGAGCAGGGGCATCGCGCCGGTCAGCTCGCGCAGGGCCCGGACCGCGAGGTCCGCGGGGGAGCCGGGGCCCGAGACCGGGGCGTCGCCGGCCGACCAGAGCTCCAGGGAGACGCGGATCGCGTCCGTGGCCGCCGCCGCGAGCAGGCGTACCGACATCGGGTCCGCCTCCGGGCCGGCCAGCCGGGCCACCACCGGGACCAGGCGCTCCTCGGAGTCCTGGTTCACCCGGTACCAGACCGCCCGCAGCGCCTCGTCGGAGGCCGCCGCCCGCAGCAGGCCGCGGGTGACCTCCAGCCCCTCCTCGACGGTCCGGGAGTCGCTCAGCGAGCGCCGCACCGCCCGCTCCAGGGCCTCCGCCAGGGGGGTTCCCGGGCGCTCCTCGGCGAGCAGCGCCCGCCAGGCGTCGCCGCCGCCCGCCAGCAGCGGGGCCACGGCCTCCTGCTTGTTGCGGAAGTAGCGGTAGAACGTGCGCAGCGCGACCCCCGCCCGGTGGGCGATGTCCTCGGCGGTGGTGCCGTCGGGGCCGTTCGCGGCGAAGAGCTCGCACGCGGCGCGGGCGATGTCGAGCTGGGTGGCGGCCTTGCGGCGCTCGGTCAGCGACTGGGTTCCGGGGCCGCTCTGGGGGGAGTACGGGCGGGGAGATCTCACGGGTGAAGACTACGCCAGCGCCGGCTGAAGAATGCATTTCATGCCAGGCTGGCAAAACGTGTCACACGCTCGGTAGGCTCGCCCCCATGAACCGTTACGAAGGACGTCGCGTCCTCATCACCGGCGGCGGCTCGGGCATCGGCCAGGCCACCGTCCACCGCATTCTCTCCGAGGGCGGCCGCGTCCACGCCGTCGACGTGAACGAGGCCGGACTCAAGGCCACCGCCGACCGGGCGGCCGGCGACGGCACCGCCGGCCGGCTGACCACCGCCGTCCTGGACATATCCGACGAGGCCGCCGTCAAGACGGGCGTCGCCGCCGCCGTCGACGCGCTCACCGGCGTCGACGTACTGGTCAACGCGGCGGGCATCCTGCGCTCCGCGCACACCCACCAGACCACGCTCGACCTGTGGAACCAGGTGATCTCGGTCAACCTGACCGGCACCTTCCTGATGATCCGCGAGTCGCTCCCCGCCCTGCTGGCCGGCGAGCAGCCCGTCGTCGTCAACTTCAGCTCCACCTCGGCGAGCTTCGCCCACCCCTACATGTCCGCCTACGCGGCCAGCAAGGGCGGCATCCAGTCCATGACCCACGCACTGGCCGCCGAGTACAGCAAGCAGGGCCTGCGCTTCGTCAGCGTCGCCCCCGGCTCCATCGAGAGCGGCATGACCACCGGCACCGGCCCCGGCCTGCCCGAGGACACCGACTGGAGCCTGTTCGCCAAGCTCGCCCCCGCCCTCGGCCAGGGCTTCGCCGGCCCGCAGACCGTCGCCGGCGTCGTCGCGATGCTCGGCTCCGAGGACGGCGCCTTCATCACCGGCACCGAGATCCGCATCGACGGCGGAACCCACTACTAGGAGCGGAAGCGGTCCCAGAGCCGGGGGAAGCGCTCCGCCAGCACGGCTTCGTTCTCGAAGTCCAGCGGGGTGCCCTCCGGCTCCTCCGCCTGCAACGGGATCCCCAGGTCCGGCGCCACCACCCCGGTCAGCTGCTCGTAGGCCTCGTCGGCCGCGTACCCCAGCTCCTCGCCGTCCCCGTCGATCTCCTCGTCGAAGTCGCCCAGCAGCTCCGCCAGCCGGTCCGGATCGTGCACCGCGCCCTCGAAGACCTCCCTGCCCTGACCGATCAGCCAGCACCGGAAGTAGTCGAACGCGTCGTCGCTCGCCCCGTCGAGCAGCACCCACGCCGCGCCCCACAGGTCCCAGGTGTACGCCCGGTTGTACCGGGACTCGAAGTGCCGCGCGAAATCCAGCACGGAGTCGGGGTCGAGCTGCGCCAGCCGTTCCACGAGCAGCTCGGCATGCTCCTCGGGGTCGCCCTCGGCGGCCTCGCGGGTACGGTCGACGATCTCCCAGAACTCCGTCTCGTCCATCACGGGATCCAGCATCACGGCTGCACCCCCGCGTCGCCACCGCTCGTACGGCCAAAGGCCGGTGTCCCACCCCCTTGGGGGTGCGACACCGGCCTTCGGCACGTCAGCGGGACACGGCTCAGAGGCCGTAGCGCTCCCGGGCCTCCTTGACGGCGGACGCCGGCACCTCGCCGCGGCGGGCGAGCTGGGCCAGCGAGGCCACCACGATCGACTGGGCGTCGACACCGAAGTGGCGGCGGGCGCCCTCACGGGTGTCGGACAGACCGAAGCCGTCCGTACCCAGCGAGGTGTAGTCCTGCGGGACCCACTGGCTGATCTGGTCCGGGACCTGGCGCATCCAGTCGGAGACCGCGAGGACCGGACCCGGGGCGCCCTCCAGCACGCGGGTCACGTACGGGGTGCGCTCCTCGCCGCGCAGCAGCGCCTCGTCGCACTCCAGCGCGTCGCGGCGCAGCTCGCCCCACGAGGTGGCGGACCACACGTCGGCGGCCACGTTCCAGTCGGCGGCCAGCAGCCGCTGCGCCTCCAGGACCCAGTGGATCGCCGTGCCCGAGGCCATGAGCTGGATCTTCGGGGCGTCGGCGGCCGGGGCCGCCTCCAGGTCGGCGGCCGTGTTGAACCGGTACAGGCCCTTGACGATGCCTTCCTCGACGCCCTCGGGCATCGCGGGCTGCACCTTCGGCTCGTTGTAGACCGTCAGGTAGTAGAAGACGTCCTCGGGCTGCTCGCCGTACATGCGGCGCAGACCGTCCTTGACGATCACCGCGATCTCGTACGCGAAGGCCGGGTCGTAGTTGAGCGACGCCGGGTTCGTGGACGCGATCAGGTGCGAGTGGCCGTCCGCGTGCTGGAGGCCCTCACCGGTCAGCGTGGTGCGGCCGGCGGTGGCGCCGACGATGAAGCCCTTGCCGAGCTGGTCGGCGAGCTGCCACATCTGGTCGGCGGTGCGCTGCCAGCCGAACATCGAGTAGAAGATGTAGAAGGGGATCATCGGCTCGCCGTGCGTCGCGTACGACGTGCAGGCGGCGATGAAGTCGGCCATGGCGCCGGCCTCGGTGATCCCCTCGTTGAGGATCTGGCCGTCCTTGGCTTCCTTGTAGTACATCAGCTGGTCGCGGTCGACCGGCTCGTACGTCTGGCCCAGCGGCGAGTAGATGCCGGCCGACGGGAAGAGCGACTCCATACCGAAGGTTCGGGCCTCGTCGGGGACGATCGGCACCCAGCGCTTGCCGGTCTCCTTGTCCCGCATCAGGTCCTTGACCAGGCGGACGAAGGCCATGGTGGTGGCCATCTCCTGCTTGCCGGAACCCTTGATGAGCGGGGCGAAGGAGCGGTCGGCCGGAGCCGGCAGCGCCACCTGGTGGACCTTGCGGGCCGGGGCGGGGCCGCCGAGGGCCGCGCGGCGCTCGTTCAGGTACCGGACCTCGGGGCTGTTCGCGCCCGGGTGGCCGTACGGGACCTTGCCGTCGGCGAAGGCGCTGTCCGGGATCGGGAGGCCAAGGAGGTCGCGCATGTCCTTGAACTCGTCGATCGTCAGCTTCTTCATCTGGTGGTTCGCGTTCTTCGACTCGAACCCGGCGCCCAGCGTGTAGCCCTTGACGGTCTGCGCGAGGATGACCGTCGGAGCGCCCTTGTGCTCCAGGGCGGCCTTGTACGCGGCGTACACCTTGCGGGGCTCGTGGCCGCCGCGGGAGGTGTGGAAGCACTCGGCGATCTTCGCGTCGGAGAGCAGCGCGCCCAGGGCGGCGAGCTCGGCGTTGGCGCCGAAGAAGTGCTGGCGGATGTAGGCCACGTCGCGGGTGGCGTACGTCTGGAACTGCGCGTCCGGTACCTCGCGCAGGCGGCGTACCAGGGCGCCCGTGGTGTCGAGCTGGAACAGCTCGTCCCAGGCTGTGCCCCACAGGGTCTTGATGACGTTCCAGCCGGCGCCGCGGAACTGGGCCTCCAGCTCCTGGACCACGCGGAAGTTCGCGCGGACCGGGCCGTCGAGGCGCTGCAGGTTGCAGTTGATGACGAACGTCAGGTTGTCGAGCTGCTCGCGGGAGGCCAGGGCCAGGGCGGCGGTCGACTCGGGCTCGTCCATCTCGCCGTCGCCGAGGAAGGCCCAGACGTGCGAGTTGGAGGTGTCCTTGATCTTGCGGTTCTCCAGGTAGCGGTTGAAGCGCGCCTGGTAGATCGCGGAGAGCGGGCCGAGGCCCATGGAGACCGTGGGGAACTCCCACAGCCACGGCAGGCGCCGCGGGTGCGGGTAGGACGGCAGGCCGTTGCCGCCGGACTCCTGGCGGAAGTTGTCGAGCTGCTGCTCGGAGATGCGCCCGTCGAGGAAGGCGCGGGCGTAGATGCCGGGGGAGGCGTGGCCCTGGATGTAGAGCTGGTCGCCGGATCCGTCGGCCTCCTTCCCGCGGAAGAAGTGCTGGAAGCCGGTCTCGTACAGCCACGCGGCGGAGGCGAAGGTGGCGATGTGGCCGCCGACGCCGTACTTGGAGCCGCGGGTCACCATGGCGGCCGCGTTCCAGCGGTTCCAGGCGGTGATCTTGGCTTCCATCTCCTCGTCACCGGGGAAGGCCGGCTCGGCGGCGGTGGGGATGGTGTTGACGTAGTCCGTCTCCAGCAGCTTCGGCAGGGCGAGGCCGGCGGCCTCGGCGTGCTGGAGGGTGCGGCGGAGCAGGTATTCGGCGCGGCGCGTACCGGCGGCCTTGGCGACGGCGTCGAGGGAGGCCGCCCATTCGGCGGTCTCCTCGGTGTCGCGGTCCGGGAGCTGGTCGAGCTCGCTCGGAAGCTTTCCTACGGGGTCGGACATCGGTGTGCGCCGCCTTCCGGACAAAGGAGAGGAGGTGGTGAAGAAAACCCTGACGGGCAGGACAGGGTCGATGGACCCGGTTGGGGCCCGCAGTGACTGTAAATCCCTGATCGATGATCGATCAAATAAAAGTGACCAATAATCGACGCCGGGACGAAAGTCGGCACCCGGTGCCATGAAGGCAGGCACCCGGTGCCGGTTTCATCAGTACATGTCAACCCAGCTGGAATTCACTGGAGGATCGCTAAAACCCGCAGGTCAGAAGGGGTGTGGGGGAGGGGTCAGGCGCTACGCGGGGCGCAGCCCAGGACGTGCCGCTTCACCAGAACCCCGATATCGGGGTCCTGGCTGCGGAACGCCGCGACGAGGGCCTCGTGCTCCTCGGCGTAGGACTTCTGGACGGTTCCCAGCCACCGGATGGACAGGGCCGTGAAGACCTCGATGCCCAGGCTCTCCCAGGTGTGCAGCAGCACGCTGTTCCCGGCCGCCCGCACCATCTCCCGGTGGAAGCCCACCGTGTGCCGCACCTGCGCCGTGCCGTCCTGGATCCGGTCGGCCTCCCACAGGGCCTCCACGTGCGGCTCCAGGGCCGAGCAGTCGGCCGCCAGCTTCGGGGCGGCCAGCTCGGCCGCGATCTGCTCCAGGCCGGCCCGGACCGGGTAGATCTCCTCCAGGTCGGCCGCCGAGAGGTTCCGTACGCGGACGCCCTTGTTCGGCGCCGACTCGATCAGCCGCAGCGTCTCCAGCTCGCGCAGCGCCTCGCGCACGGGCGTCTGGCTGACCTCCAGCTCCACGGCGATCCGGCGCTCGACGATCCGCTCGCCGGGCTTCCAGCGGCCGCTGACGATCCCCTCCACGATGTGCTCGCGGATCTGCTCGCGCAGCGAGTGCACGACGGGTGGGGTGATCATCGGGTTTCAACTCCTGTGTGTGCGGACACGCGGGGCCTGATGCGTAGACAATACGGCCGCCGTGGCCTGCTCCGATGCGTTCGTGGTCAGGGACGCAGGGTGAGGCTCGTTACAACGGGGCGCGACGGGGCACAACGACGGCGCCCCCGCCCGGACGAATCCGGACGGGGGCGCCGCGAGCGACAGCCGGGGCTGTGCGCAGGGCCTTACAGGCCGAGCTCGACCTCGAACTCGCCGGCCTCGAGGATCGCCTTGACGGCGGTGAGGTACCGGGCCGCGTCCGCGCCGTCCACCAGGCGGTGGTCGTAGGACAGGGTCAGGTACGTCATGTCGCGGACACCGATGACGGTGCCCTCCTCGGTCTCGATGACCACGGGACGCTTGACCGTGGCACCGATGCCCAGGATCGCGACCTGGTTCGGCGGAACGATCACCGTGTCGAACAGCGCACCGCGCGAGCCGGTGTTGCTGATGGTGAAGGTCGCGCCGGACAGCTCGTCCGGGGTGATCTTGTTGCCGCGGACCTTGGCGGCCAGGTCGGCGGTCGCCTTGGAGATGCCCGCCAGGTTGAGGTCACCGGCACCCTTGATGACCGGGGTCATCAGGCCCTTCTCGGAGTCCACGGCGATGCCGATGTTCTCCGAGTCGAAGTAGGTGATGGTGCCCTCGTCGTCGTTGATCCGGGCGTTGACGACCGCGTGGGCCTTCAGCGCCTGGGCAGCGGCCTTGACGAAGAACGGCATCGGGGACAGCTTGACGCCCTCGCGGGCGAGGAAGCCGGCCTTGGCCTTCTCGCGCAGCTTCATGATCTTGGTGATGTCCACCTCGACCACGGAGCTGAGCTGCGCCTGCGAGTGCAGGGCCTTCATCATGTTGTCGCCGATGACCTTGCGCATGCGGGTCATCTTGACCGTCTGACCGCGCAGCTCGGACACCGCGGCCGGAGCCTTGGCGGCCGGGGCGGCAGCGGCGGCGGCCGGAGCCGGGGCGGCGGCGGCCTTGGCGGCCTCGGCGGCGGCCAGGACGTCCTGCTTGCGGATGCGGCCACCGACACCGGTGCCCGTGACCGTCGCCAGGTTGACGCCGGACTCCGAGGCGAGCTTGCGCACCAGCGGGGTCACGTACGCGCCCTCGTCGCCGGAGACGGCGGCGGGAGCGGCCGGCGCGACCGGAGCCGGGGCGGCGACCGGCGCCGGAGCGGCCGGAGCGGCGACGGGGGCCGGAGCGGCGGCCGGAGCCGGGGCGGCCGGAGCCGGGGCGGCCACGGGGGCCGGAGCCGGAGCGGCGGGGGCCGGGGCGGCGGCCGGAGCCGGAGCCGGGGCAGCGGCGGCCGGGGCGGCGGCCGGAGCCGCGCCCGCGACACCGATGACGGCGAGACGGGCGCCGACCTCGGCGGTCTCGTCCTCGGCGACCAGGATCTCCAGCAGGGTGCCGGAGACCGGCGCGGGGATCTCGGTGTCGACCTTGTCCGTGGAGACCTCGAGCAGCGGCTCGTCGGCCTCGACGGACTCGCCGACCTCCTTCAGCCAGCGGGTGACGGTGCCCTCGGTGACCGACTCGCCCAGCGCGGGCAGCACGACGTCGGTGCCGGAGGCGGCGCCCGCCGGAGCGGCGGCCGGAGCCGGGGTCTCGGCCGGTGCGGGGGCGGCCGGGGCCTCGGCGGCGGGGGCCTCGGCGGGGGCCGGGGCCGCGGGGGCCTCGGCGGCGGCCGGGGCGGCAGCGGCGGCCGGGGCGCCGGAGCCGTCGTCGATGACGGCCAGCTCGGCGCCGACCTCGACGGTCTCGTCCTCGGCGACCTTGATGGAGGCCAGGATGCCGGAGACGGGGGAGGGGATCTCGGTGTCGACCTTGTCGGTCGAGACCTCGAGCAGCGGCTCGTCGGCCTCGACGCGCTCGCCCTCGGCCTTGAGCCAACGGGTGACAGTGCCCTCGGTGACGCTCTCGCCGAGCGCCGGAAGGGTTACGGAAACCGACATGGTTTCAGTTGCTCCTAACGAAAGTGCGGAAGTGGTCGTCGCGCCCGTGACGATTAGTCGTGTGCGTGAAGCGGCTTGCCGGCCAGGGCCAGGTGGGCCTCGCCGAGGGCCTCGTTCTGGGTCGGGTGCGCGTGGATGAGCTGCGCGACCTCGGCCGGCAGGGCCTCCCAGTTGTAGATCAGCTGGGCTTCGCCGACCTGCTCGCCCATCCGGTCACCGACCATGTGGACGCCGACCACGGCACCGTCCTTGACCTGGACGAGCTTGATCTCGCCCGCGGTCTTCAGGATCTTGCTCTTGCCGTTGCCCGCCAGGTTGTACTTGAGGGCCACGACCTTGTCCGCGCCGTAGATCTCCTTGGCCTTGGCCTCGGTGATGCCGACCGAGGCGACCTCGGGGTGGCAGTACGTGACGCGCGGGACACCGTCGTAGTCGATCGGCACGGCCTTCAGGCCGGCCAGGCGCTCCGCGACGAGGATGCCCTCGGCGAAGCCGACGTGCGCGAGCTGCAGGGTGGGGACGAGGTCACCCACGGCCGAGATGGTCGGCACGTTGGTCTGCATGTACTCGTCGACCAGGACGTAGCCGCGGTCCATCGCGACGCCCTGCTCCTCGTAGCCCAGGCCCTGGGAGACCGGGCCGCGGCCGATGGCGACCAGCAGCACCTCGGCCTCGAAGGTCTTGCCGTCGGCCAGCGTGACCTTGACACCGGTCTCGGTGTACTCGGCGGACTGGAAGAAGGTGCCCAGGTTGAACTTGATGCCGCGCTTGCGGAAGGCGCGCTCCAGGATCTTGGAGCTGTTCTCGTCCTCGACCGGGACGAGGTGCTTGAGGCCCTCGATGACGGTGACGTCGGTGCCGAAGGACTTCCACGCCGAGGCGAACTCGACGCCGATGACGCCGCCGCCCAGGATGATCGCGGACTGGGGCACGCGGTCCAGGACCAGCGCGTGGTCCGAGGAGATGATCCGGTTGCCGTCGATGGTCAGGCCCGGCAGCGACTTCGGCACGGAGCCGGTCGCCAGCAGGACGTGGCGGCCCTGGATGCGCTGGCCGTTGACGTCGACGGAGGTCGGGGAGGACAGACGGCCCTCACCCTCGATGTAGGTCACCTTGCGGGAGGCGACCAGGCCCTGCAGGCCCTTGTACAGGCCCGAGATGACCTCGTCCTTGTACTTGTGCACACCGGCGATGTCAACGCCCTCGAAAGAGGCCTTGATACCGAACTGTCCGGCCTCGCGTGCCTGGTCGGCGATCTCACCGGCGTGCAGCAGAGCCTTCGTGGGGATGCAGCCGTTGTGCAGGCAGGTGCCGCCGAGCTTGTTCTTCTCGATCAGCGCAACGTCGAGACCCAGCTGGGATGCGCGCAGAGCCGCGGCGTAACCGCCACTGCCACCGCCGAGGATCACTAGGTCGAAAACGGTGCTGGCGTCGTTCGCCACGTCACGTCCTCCATGCATGTGCGCCGGGCACCGGTCCTCTGTGACCGGGCGGCGGCTGGTAATCGGCCGCTTGTTTCTTCGGCCCTGTGGTGGGGGCCCTGTCCTGCCGAGAACCCATCTTCGCATTTGTCGGGGGAACGCGGGACGCCGGGCCCCGGGTGTGGACCGTCGTTCTGCCCGAGATCCGGGTTACCCGTGCGTAGAAACCTACTGATCCTCGACGTTTCTTCCAGAGCGAACGCGCCCCGGGACCTCGACAGGGGTCCCGGGGCGCGGTGCGTGTCACAGCGGGCGTCTCACGAGCTGGTACGCGGACGCCCGCGCGACGGGGTCCGGGGCGTCAGCCCAGGTCGCCCGTGGCGGTGCGCTCGGCGAGGCGCACCAGGGTGCGCACGGCGGAGCCGGTGCCGCCCTTGGGGGTGTAGCCGTACGGCGCGCCCTCGTGGAAGGCCGGGCCCGCGATGTCCAGGTGCGCCCAGGTGATGCCCTCGCCGACGAACTCCTGGAGGAAGAGGCCGGCCACCAGGCCGCCGCCCATCCGCACGCCCATGTTGGCGATGTCGGCGGTGGGGGAGTCCATGGTCTTGCGCAGGTCCTCGGGGAGCGGCATCGGCCAGGAGGCCTCGCCGACCTCTTCCGCGATCTCGTGGATCGAGGTGCGGAAGGCGTCGTCGTTGGCCATGATCCCGAAGGTGCGGTCGCCGAGCGCCAGCACCATGGCACCCGTGAGGGTGGCGACGTCGACGATGGCGTCCGGGTTGTCCTCGGAGGCCTTGGTCAGGGCGTCGCCCAGGACCAGGCGGCCCTCGGCGTCCGTGTTCAGGACCTCGACGGTCTTGCCGCTGTACATGCGCAGCACGTCGCCCGGCTTGGTGGCGGAGCCGGAGGGCATGTTCTCGGCGAGGGCGAGCCAGCCGGTGACGTTGACCTGGAGGCCCAGCTTGGCGGCGGCGATGACGGCGGCGAAGACGGCGGCGGCGCCGGCCATGTCGCACTTCATCGTCTCGTTGTGGCCGGCCGGCTTCAGGGAGATGCCGCCCGAGTCGTAGGTGATGCCCTTGCCGACGAAGGCGAGGGTCTTCTCCGCCTTGGCGTGGGTGTAGGAGAGCTTCACCAGGCGCGGGGCGTTCTCGGAGCCCTTGCCGACGCCCATGATGCCGCCGTAGCCGCCCTTGACCAGCGCCTTCTCGTCCAGGACCTGGACCTTGACGCCGTTCTCCTTCGCGGTCGCGGAGGCGACGGCGGCGAAGGCCTCGGGGGTGAGGTCGTTCGGCGGGGTGTTGATCAGGTCGCGGGCGACGTTGACCTCGGTGGCGACGACGACGGCGCGCTCGGCCGCGGCCTTGTGCTCCTTGTCGCGCGGCTTGGCGCCGAGCAGGGCCACCTCGGCCAGGGGCTGCTTCGGGCCGCCGTTCTTGGCGGCCTTCTTCTCGCCACCCTGGTACGCGGTGAAGGCGTACGCGCCGAGCAGCGCGCCCTCGGCGACGGCGGTGACCGCGGAGGCGTCGTCCAGGGGGAGGGCGAACGCGGCCTTCTTCGAGCCGTGCAGGGCGCGGGCGGCGGAGCCGGCGGCGCGGCGCAGGGCCTCCTCGTCGAAGGACTCGTCCTGCTCAGGCGCCGCACCGAGGCCGACCACCAGCACGACCGGGGCCTTGAGGCCTGCCGGGGCGGGCAGCTTGGTGGTCTCGCCCTCGGCGCCCGTGGCGCCGAGCGAGTCGAGCACGGCGGCGAGCTTTCCGTCGAACGCCTTGTCCACGGCCTCGGCGCCGGCGGCCACGACGAGCCCCTTCGGGCCCTTCGCCACGCCGACCACGAGGGCGTCGGCGCGCAGCGTCGCAGCGCCGGCAGTGCTGAGAGTCAGAGCAGTCACGGTGGTGAAGTCTCGCTTCCGTTTGTGTTAGTGGGCGCTTGGGTCGCGTCGGGGTCACCGGCCGCTCCGCAGCGATCGTATTAGGGCCCGGCGGCCGCCGGAAACGAGCCTACGCGCAGGTAGTCGTCCGTACGCCACTGCAAGGTTTGTCAAGTTGTTCGATCAACGCGCCATCAGGTTCACCCATCTGTGGACTCTGCTCCAGGTTTGCCCCTTAGAGCTGACGGGGTCCGAGAGACTCGCATCACTCTCGCAAGGGGACGTGGGGTCCTTTTGCATGATTTCCACAGTGCCTCCCCGGCCCGGCCGTCCGCCATGGGTCGTCGTCGAGGGATGCCTGCGGGGGGAAGGCCGAAATGGTCAACAAGAACCGGATGAACAGGGCCGCCGCGTCGATGGCGGCGGCAGCCCTGATGTCCGTGGCAGTACCCGCCGCGACCGCCGAGGCGGCCACGGCGACACCGCGCATCGACCTGAAGGTGCTCGTCGTCGACGACGGCGGCAGCTCGGTCGGCGCGATCACCGCGCAGCTCAAGGACACCGGCGTCCCCTACACCAGGGTCGACCTGGCCGGTGCCGGCCGCCCCGTCATCGACGCCGCGTTCCTCGCCGACACCGTCGACGGCCGCCCGCGGGCCAAGTACCAGGGGGTCGTGCTGCCCAACGAGAACCCCTTCGGCGAAGGCTCCGCCGAGATGGCGGCGCTCACCGCGTACGAGACGACGTACGGGATCCGCCAGGTCGACGCCTACACCTGGGCCCACCCGGGGGTCGGCCTGGAGTACACGGACAACGGCGGCTACAGCGGCCAGCTCGACGGCACCCAGGCCGCCGTCACCGCCGCCGGCAAGGCGGGCCCCTTCGGCTACCTCGGCGGTCAGGTCACCTTCGAGGACAACTCCGCCATGGTTCCGGAGAGCTACGGCTTCATGGCCAAGCCCCGCACCGGCTACACCAGCTACCTCGACGCCCCCGTCACCGGCGGCCGCGCCTCCCTCGTCGGCGAGTACACCCACGACGGACGCAGCGAACTCGTCGTCACCTTCGGCTACAACCAGTACCAGCAGCAGTTCCGCCTGCTGGCCCGCGGCATCGTCGACTGGCTCACCCAGGGCGTCCACCTCGGCCAGGAGCGCAGCTACTTCGCCGTCCACGTCGACGACGTCTTCGCCCCCGACGCCCGCTGGAGCAAGGAGCTCAACTGCACCCCCGGCGACTACGCCTGCGCCGGCGGCGAGGGCAAGGAGAGCACCATCCGGATGACCGCCGCCGACGCCCAGTACGCGGCGCAGTGGCAGACGTCCAAGAACTTCAAGCTGGACATGCTCTTCAACGCGGGCGCCGGCGAGGAGTGGAAGACCGCGAACGGCGGCACCGACGCGATGACCGCCCAGCTCGTCGCCGACCGCGCCAAGTTCCGCTGGATGAACCACACCTACACGCACCCCTTCCTCGGCTGCGTCCAGGACACCAGCGCCAACCCCTGGACCTGCACCAAGAACGCCCAGGGCGCCACCAACTGGATGAGCCGCGCCGACATCTCCGCCCAGATCCGCGACAACAACAACTGGGCCGCGGCCAAGGGCATCACCCTCGACCGCTCCGAGCTGGTCACCGGCGAGCACTCCGGCCTCAAGACCCTCCCGCAGCAGCCGCAGGACAACCCCAACCTGGCCGGCGCCCTCGCCGACAACGGGGTCAAGTGGGCCGGCAGCGACAACTCCCGCGAACCCGACCAGCGGGCCGTCGGCGCCGCCCTGACCGTCCCCCGCCACCCGATGAACGTGTACTACAACACGGGCACCAACGCGGAGATGGCCGACGAGTACAACTGGATCTACACCAGCCGCGCCGACGGCGGCAGCGGCATCTGCGAGGACAACCCGGCGACCTCCACCTGCCTGCCGGCCCCGCTGGACACCAACACCGGCTACCTCGACCACATCGTCCCCGCCGAGGCGCGCACCGCCATGCGCCACGTGCTGGCCAACGACCCCCGGCCGCACTACGTCCACCAGTCCAACCTCGCCGAGGACCGCACCCTCTACCCGGTGCTCAACAAGGTCCTCGACACCTACCGCGCGCTCTACGCGCCCAGCGCGCCGATCGTCAACCAGAGCATGAAGGACACCGGCGTCGAGCTCCAGCGACGCGCCGCCTGGAACAAGGCCGTCGCCGAAGGCAAGGTGACCGCCTACAAGATCGGCAAGGACGTCGTCGTCAAGGCCCCCTCCGGAGTCGCCGCCCCCGTCACCGCCCCGAACGGCACCAAGAAGCAGCTGCTCCTCGGCACCGCCGACTTCGGCACCGCCTACGCCGGCACCCGCTCCGCCTGGACGGCCCCCGAAGCACTCCAGTCGCAGGTCACGCTCAAGCTCCTCTGACCCGCCCACCACACCCGAACCACCCGCGCGACCCGTCCCGGCCGTACTGCCCGTACCGCCGCCCGGACGACCGCGGCACACGTAACACCCAGAGCCGGCGCTCCACGCGCGCACCACGGGCGCCGGCCCCTTTTCCGTCCTGGGGGGACACACCACATGAGCCATGGGCGTCATGTCACCATGCTCACCGAAGGCACCTACCCGCACGTCCACGGCGGCGTCAGCACCTGGTGCGACCAGCTGGTACGCGGCATGCCGGAGGTCGACTTCAACGTCATAGCCCTCACCGGCTCCGGACGAGAGCCGGTCACCTGGGAGCTGCCGCGCAACGTCTACCGGCACACCGCCGTCCCCCTCTGGGGACCGCCGCCCGCCCGCACCCGCCGCACGGCCCTGCGCGGCAAGGCCCGCCGCCGCTTCACCGAAACGTACGAAACCTTCCTGCTCTCCCTCATCGACCCCGCGCACGGGGGCTTCTCCGAGGCCCTCGGCGAACTCGCCCGCCTCGCCCGCGCCGGCCGCCTCGCCCCCGCCCTGCGCTCCGAATCGGTCCTGCGCCTGCTGATGACCGCGTGGACCCGCCCCGGCCTGGTCACCGCCGCCGCCGAACCCACCGTCCACGACGCGCTCACCGCCACCGACCTGCTGGAACACGCCCTGCGCCCGCTCGCGGTACGCATCCCGCCCGACAGCGTCGCCCACGCCGTCAGCAGCGGCCTCGCCACCCTCCCCGCCCTCGCCGCCAAACGCCTCGACGGAGTGCCCTTCCTCCTCACCGAGCACGGCATCTACCTGCGCGAGCGCTACCTCGGCTACCGCACCGCCGCCCAGCGCTGGCCCGTCAAGGCCCTGATGCTGGGCTTCTACCGCGAGCTCAACTCCGAGGGCTACCGGCAGGCCGACCTGATCACCCCCTGCAACCAGTACAACCGCCGCTGGGAAGAACGCGGGGGCGCCGACTCCGAACGCATCCGCACCGTCTACAACGGCGTCGACCCGCACGCCTTCCCCCAAGCCGGCCCCGAACCGGACGTGCCCACCCTCAGCTGGTGCGGCCGCATCGACCCCATCAAGGACCTCGAAACCCTCATCCGCGCCTACGCGTTCATGCGCGAGGAACTCCCCGCCCTGCGCCTGCGCCTCTTCGGACCCGTCCCGGCCGGCTGCGAGGACTACCGGCTGCGCCTGGAGAAACTCGCCGCCGAACTCGGCGTCACCGACGGCATCACCTACGAGGGCCGCATCGACCAGGTCGCCAAGGCCTACGCCGCCGGCTCCGTCGTCATGCTCTCCAGCATCAGCGAAGGCTTCCCCTTCAGCATCATCGAAGCCATGTCCTGCGGCCGCACCACCGTCTCCACCGACGTCGGAGGCGTCCGCGAAGCCGTCGGCGACACCGGCCTCGTCGTCCCGCCCCGCGAACCCGAGACCATGGCCCGCGCCACCCTCGCCCTCCTGCGCGACGACGAACGCCGCGCCGAACTCGGCCGGATGTCCCGCCAACGCGTCGTCGAGAAGTTCACCCTCCACCAGTCCGTCGACGGCTTCCGGCACATCTACCGCGAACTCGCCGACCGGACCCGTTTGGACCGGCCCGTCCTGCCCCTCCGCACCGGCGACGACTGGACCCGCCGGATCACCGACCCCTGGTCCCAGGACCCCCGGAACAAGGAACTCGCGGCCGACGGGAGCATGTGGTGAGCGGATCCCTCTGGCTCAAGCCCCCCGGCCCCGAGGGCACCTGGGTCCACATCGGCCGCCCCGCCCCCGCCGGACGCACCGACACCCTGCCCGACCTGCCCCGGCCCCGCCCCGGCGGCCCCGGGGCCCCGGCCGCCGACCCCATGGACGAACTCGCCGACCGACTGGGCGCGTTCGCCGGCGCGGCCGTCCACCCCGACGAGATCGCCGCCATCCTCGAATCCGACGGGATGACCGACGAACACATCCGCCTCACCTACGGACGCCACGACTCCTTCGCCCTCGCCGAAGAGCTCTACGCCCGCGTCCCCCGCACCTTCCCCGAACCCGACCGCCTCCCCGACCCCTGGAAGGTCTCCCTCACCGCCTGCCTGCTCCGAGGCCTGATCTTCGCCCTCCCCGGCCTCGCCTACGTCCTCGGAGCACCCCTCCTCGAAGGCCCCCCCGACCGGCTCGGACTTCCCGCCGGCACCCTCACCCTCCTCGCCGGAGCCCTCATCGGCTGGGTCTGGGACCAGAGCCTGTCCCACCGCGCCTACTCCTGGCTCGGCCTCGGCGACCGGGCCGCCGCCGGACGCACCCTCCTCGTCGGCGCCCCCGCCGGAGCCCTCCTCGGCACCGCCGCCGCCTTCGCCGTCCCCGGCGGCCCGCCCTTCTCGTACGCCTTCGCCGCCGGCCAGGCCGTCTACGTCGGCGCCGCCACCGTGCTCCTGGTCCTGGGCCGCGAACGGCTGCTGCTCGCCGCACTCGGCCCCATGGCCGCCGGAGCGGTCCTCGCCCTGTTCACCGACCCGCCCGTGCCCGTACGCGTCACCCTGCTCCTCGTGTCCCTGCTGGCCGCCTGCGCCCTCGCCCTGCGGGAGCTGCCGGTCGCCCAAGGCGTACGGGCCGGGGTGCGCAGGATCCACCGCTGGGCCGAACGCCGCCCGGGCGAAGGCGGACCCGTGCGCTGGCGGATGCTGCGCGGCGCCGAGGAGGACCACACCCGGCGCGGACCCCGCATCGGGGACTCCGCGCCCTACGGGGTGTTCGGCCTCGGCACCGGCCTGCTCGTGCTCTACGCCGCGCTGGGGGAGGTCCTCAGCGGCGGCCCCGCCGAAGCCGTCGCCGCACCCTCCGCGGTCGCCCTCACCCTCAGCATGGGCCCCGCCGAATGGCTCCTCCACCGCTTCCGCAGCGGCAGCCTCGCCGGGCTGCGGGCGGCCCGCTCACCCGGCGCGTTCTGGCGCCGGATGCTCGCCACCCTGGCCCGTTGCCTCACCGCGTACCTCGCGGTGCTGCTCGTCCTCGGCGTCACCGGCACCCTGCTGTGGCCGCACGCCCCCGGCCTCACCGGACTCCGCGTCGCCACCCTGCTGCTGCTCGGCACCGTGATGTGGACCGGGCTGCTCCTGCAGTCCTTCGGCGCGGTCCGCCCCGCCGCCGTGGTCTGCTCCGGCGCGGCCTTCGCCCAGAGCCTGGCCCTGCTCACCGGAATCGGACCGCCCCGCCTGGTCCAGCTGGCGGTGGCCGGCACCGCGGCGGCCGCCCTGGCCGTCCTGGTCTGCCTGCTCCTCGGCCGCGCCACCGCACACCGCTGAAGCATCGCCGATGCACCGCCGACGCACCGCCGACGAAGGAAGACGAAGGAACCCCATGCTGCTGGTGCCGCTCTACGAGCACCCCGCCGACCGGCCCGAGGAATGGGAACGGCTCATCCGCTCCGCCGGACAACTGCACTCGGTGGTGCTCAACCCCGACAGCGGACCCGGCCGCGCCCCCGACGAACGGTTCGCCGCCGTCGCCGCCCGGCTCCGCGACGCCGGCGTACCCGTCCTCGGCTACACCGACACCGACTACGGGCGGCGCCCGCACGCAGCCGTCGTCCAGGACCTGCTGCGCCACCGCGACTGGTACGGGGCCGACGGTGCCTTCCTCGACCAAGCCGCCGCCGACCCGGAGCTCCTCCCGCACTACGGCCGGCTCGCCGTCGCGGCCAGGGCGGCGGGCGCCCGTACGCTCGTACTGAACCACGGAGTCCACCCCCACCCCGGGTACCTCCGGCTCGCCGACCTGCTCGTCACCTTCGAAGGCCCCTGGGACGCCTACCGCGACCAGGCCGCCACCCCGCCCCCGTGGACCGCCGACCACCCCGCCCGACGGTTCTGCCACCTCGTGTACGCCGTCCCGCCGGACGCCCCCGCCGCCGAACTCGCCGCCGAGCGCCACGCGGGGGTGCACTGCGCGGTCCCCGGCACGGGGGCCCACCCGTGGGGCACCCTCCCGTACGCCCTGGAGGCATCCGGATGAAGCGTTTCCCCCCGCTCCTGGTGGCGGGCCTGCTGCTGCTCACGGCGGCGGCCTGCACCGCGGAACCCGGCGATGACGAAGAGGGCGTCGGCCCCGCCCCCACCTGGCCCGCGCAGAAACCGGGGGAACGCTGGCAACCCCGCCCGGGCACGCCCTGGCAGTGGCAGCTCACCGGCAAGCTGGACACGTCGGTCGACGTGCCGGTGTACGACGTCGACGGCTTCAACACGACGAAGGAGCAGGTCGCCACCCTCAAGGGCCGGGGCCGTCACACCATCTGCTACGTCTCCACCGGCGCCTGGGAGGACTTCCGCCCCGACGCGGGCGACTTCCCGGCCCCGCTCCTCGGCAAGGGCAACGGCTGGGAGGGCGAACGCTGGCTCGACATCCGCCGGGTCGGTGACCTGGAACCGCTGATGGCGAAACGCTTCGACATGTGCCGCGACAAGGGCTTCGACGCGGTCGAACCCGACAACATGGACGCCTACCGCAACGACTCGGGCTTCCCGCTGACCGCCGAACACCAGCTGACGTACAACCGCCTCATCGCGAAACTGGCCCACGACCGGGGCATGGCCGTCGGCCTCAAGAACGACCTCGACCAGATCCCCCAGCTGGTCGGCGACTACGACTTCGCGGTCAACGAACAGTGCGCGGAATACGACGAGTGCGACACCCTGACCCCCTTCATCAAGGCGGGCAAGGCGGTCTTCCACGCGGAGTACGAACTCCCGACGTCCCGCTTCTGCAAGCAGTCCAAGCGCCTGCAACTCAGCTCCCTGCAAAAGAAGCTGGACCTGGACGCGTGGCGGAGGGCGTGCTGACGGGGGTTGGCGGTTCGGGCCCGCTATCTCCCCATCGACCCCCTGGGGCCGGGCGGTAGTTGCCCACCCGCGCCCTCATCTGCGGGCCGGTGGCTGGGGGGCGGGGTGCCCTCGGACGGTCTCAGAGCAGGTTGGGGGCTTCCCGGCAGTCCCATCGTCCTTCCGGTTCGGGCCGGCCTGTCAAGGGCGCTCCTTCGTCGCGTCACTTCGTGATCGCCTTCGGCGACCCTTGACAGACCGACCCGAACCGGAAAGCCGAAAGACTGCCGGGAAACCCCCAAAGAAACGGGACGGACGATCCTGGAGGAGCGGCTCCCTCAGCGCTGAGACGAGGGGCCAGGCGCCGGCCCGCCCGACATCCGGCCCCCAAATCCGCGATTCCGGGCCGGGTGCGCGGCTACCCGCACGAGAGGTTGATCAGACCGACCTGGGAAGCCCCCAGGCGCGACAGATCGCTACGCGCTCCTCATTTCTCAGCGTCTGACGACCGCCTGCGGCTGCTACCCGCACGAAAGGTTGACCAGAGCAGCCGGGGAAGCGGATGGGCGCGTCAGATCGCTACGCGCTCCTCGAATCTCGCGTCCGACCGTCGGTTTGGGCTTGGCGAGGGCCTACATCTTCTGGCAGCTCACCTTTGCGCCGTGGTACGGGAAGGTGACCGTTTTGCCCTTCCAGCCAACATTCCAAGGCGACAGCTTCTTGCTGCTGCCCTCACCGAACTCCATCTCCATGAGGTCTTTCACCTCGCCGGGTACGTTACTCACGTGGTAGGGACCGTCGTCACCCTTGATCTCCAGCTTGCCGCCGGAGATCTGCCACGTCCCGGAGGTGCCCCTGCCTCCGCCCTGGCTCACCTGGTACGTGCCGTCTCCAACGGTGACCGTTCCGGAGATCCCTCGGGCGCCGGCGGCGATCGTGCAGTCCCAAGTCCCCTTTGCGGCCTCCTCCAGGGACTTCTCACCCGCACAGGCCGCAACGGCGAGCGCCGCTGGAACAGCCGTCACCGCGACGGATGCCCACTTCATCCAACGCTTCATCGCTTAGTTCCCCCAAGGTTGCCGACTTCCCTTAGCGAGCGGGACCCTACCTGAAGTTGATCAAGGGCATCACCGTGCAAGTTCATGCAAGTCGGGTGCATCCGATGCCGTCTGCATCGCAAGCTTTCACACAGCGATCGTCAGCCCTGAGCGAGGAGGACCCATGGCTCTGCACAAGCTCGGCAAGGACCCTGAGAGCAAAGACGGCGGCTCGCCCACGATCTACCTCGACGACGTCACGGACACGTACCTGGTGCAGGGATTCAAGGTGACGGACGCGGAGCGTAGGCGGTTGATGGACATCCCGGACCACGAAGATGTCATCGAGCTGCCACGGCGCATGGTGCAGTACTTCTTGGAGGTTAAGGGTGTCGACGGTCCCGTCGTTTGAGGAGCTTCTCGCATCGACCGAGCACAGTGCGATCCATCTGGAGATGCGGGACGGCTACATGGAGTCCGACCCAAGCTTCGTCGCCTGGCAGCAGGGCTTCCGTGACCTGCCCGAAGACAACGATCCTGAGATCCGCCCTTGGCTCAAGTGGGTTCGCAAGGCCACGGACAGAGGCGTTGTGATTCGAAGGGCCCGCGTGTTCTCCGTTCCGGAGTCGGACTACCTCCGCTTCGAGCATCACGTCTCGGACGCCAACGTCAAGGCAGGGGAGCAGATCAGATGGCTCTCCCGCCGTCACGCGACTGACATCGCCTTCCCAGGCAACGACTTCTGGGTGTTCGACAACAGGACCGTGCTCATCCTGCACTTCGACGGGAACGGCGAGTCCGCCCCGGGCGAGTGGCTGGAGATGACGGAGGACCCGACGGTCCTCAAGCTGTGCACCAGCGCGTTCGAAGCGGTCTGGGACCGCGCAACGCCGCACTCGGAGTACCAGCCCACCTAGCCTGTGAACACGTCACCTTCATCGGCAGTCCAAGACGCCCGCGCTGCTCTCGGTAGACGGCTGCGAGACATTCGCAAGCCGACCGGCCTGACAGCGCGGGCGTTGGCCGCGCGTGCCGGCTGGAGTGAGTCCAAGGCCTCTCGCCTCGAGAACGGCAAGACGTCGCCCTCTGATCGAGACCTCCTTGCCTACGTCACCATCTGCGGAGTTCCCGAGTCGTACGAAGACCTGCGTTCCACTGCCCACGGCATCGACGAGATGTACGTGGAGTGGAGACGTTTGCAACGCGCAGGCCTCAAGCATGGGCAAGAGGCCCATGTCCCGTTGTACGGACGTACCAGCCGCTTCCGCATCTACGAGCCCGGAGTGATCCCAGGCCTGGTTCAGACGGCTGGCTATGCGACCGCCATCATGAGCCGCATTGTCACGTTCAGACAGATCCCTGATGACGTCGAGGCGGCGGTCAGGGTGCGCGTGCGCCGCCAGTGCTACCTCCACGACACACACCGGCGCTTTGGAATCGTGCTGGAGGAATCCGCGCTCCGCTCCCGCTTCGGCGGCCCTGGGGTAATGGCCGCGCAGCTGGGACACCTGCTTCAAGTAGCCGCGCTGCCGAACGTCAGCCTCGGCGTGATCCCTACCACCGTCGAAAGGGTCATGTGGCCTGTCGAAGGGTTCTGGATCTACGACGACACCCAAGTGATCATCGAACTGGCAACCGCGCAGATCACCGTGAAGCAGCCCAGCGAGATCGAGACGTACGCCCGCATGTTCGCAGAGCTGGCCAAACTGGCTTGCCACGGGCAGGCGGCCCGCGCGCTGATCGCGGAAGCCATCACCGCGCTCGGGTGACTCCGCGCAAGCCCATGCAAGTTCGTTGAGGCCGTGCTGGCTTCGTCCCTACCGTTGTCAGCACAGCCGGCGACTTGAAGGCGGATGACATGGCGAGGGCGAAGACGAAGGCTCCGGACTGTGAGTGGGAGTACGTGACGTACCCCCCCGCCGGGGAGCAAGTGTTCGGCCTGTCGCTGTCGGCTGGGGCTGTTGGAGCCCGTCCGTCGCGGAGCCACCGAACGTACCTCTGGCAGTCCTGTCGCCATGTACCGGCACGTCGAGTCGTGCCGGGTACCTGCGTGAGGCGGCTCGCGGAGTACATGACGCCCGAGGAACGTCGAGCACGTGCCTGGCGCTCCTTCCAATCCCGACGACCGGAGAAGGCGGAGCCGCGCGTTCTGTGCGGACGAGTACGGGTACGAGCGTGTGCTGGCGGACCGTGTGATGGACCAGGCCATCGCGTTCGTGTACGTCCTCGGCAGCGAGAAGGCCTACGACCTCGCTCCGAGTCAGCAGGTGGACCCGGGCTGGCACACCTTCATGCTCCACAGCCAGGAGTACACCGATTGGTGCCAGGCTCGGTTTGGCTTCTTCGTGCACCACGCCCCGAACTCCAAGGTCCGCACCAGGCCCCTAATGGTGTTCACGGCGGACCGGATCAAGGCGGCCGGTTTCGCGGTGGACACGAGCCTGTGGGGCACGGCCGCCGATTGCAACCAGTCCGCGTGCTGCGGCGACGGCCCCTGCTGCTGAACGACAGCGGTCCGGGCGTGGCTACGGCGCCCGGACCGCACCATCCCAAGGGTTCCACTGATGAGCAGCAATGGCGAGGGCCTGACAGGACGAAGCCGGGTCACCGTGTTCACGATGTTCGGGATCGTCTTCGGTTACGCCACCCACCACCTTGATCAGCGGCGTATCGGTGATGTGGCCGTGACCGGCCCCCTGACCCCCGGGGTCCAGTGGGGCCGGCTCTGGCAGATGGCCCGCACGTGCAGTCGCGCGACGGCTACGGATCACGAGCTGGCCCAATGGATCCTCACACAGGCCACTCGCTCGTTCGTCTGCGGAAGCGGCCACATCACTCACTTTCACGAACAGGACTGGAAGCTGGAACCCGGCGGCAAGCGCGTCCGCTTCGACGCGACCTACGCCAACCGCGACCACCTGTGGACGGGAAACCTCACCGTTGAAGGCCTCACCCCCGACCAGACGGCAGAACGACCGACCATCTACCGTGCCTAGGCACCTCTTGCCCGCCACCTCGGCTGCACTGACGGATGCGCCTTCAGGAGGACGCGATGAGTGAGCAGTACGAATACGTCCCTCACCGGCTCCTCCGTCGCCGTGTCCGCGACATCGCCTCCGGCGCCGAAGGCGAGCTGATGGCTGTCATCAACGAGAACGTCTCGGATTCCGCCGCCCATGAGCGCTGGATGGAGCTGGCCTACATCCGCGATACCTCCGGCCGCGAGTTCACCACTGCCGCCACCAACGTCGAACCCGCCCCGGACCAGCCCAAGACGGCCGCCGGCCGCCGAGACCAGAGGAGCGCGTAGCGATCTGTCGCGCCTGTCGGGTCCCTGGGCTGCTCTGTTCGGCCTCTGGTGCGGGTATCGGCCACAGGCGGTCGTCGGACGCTATGCCGGGAGGAGCGCGTAGCGATCTGTCGCGTCTGGAGGGGGCTCTGATCAACCTCTCGTGCGGGTAGCCGCGCACCCGGTCCGGAATTGCCGCTCCTGAGGGCCCGGATGCCCGGCGGGCCGGCCACCGGCTCCTCGTCTCAGCGCTGAGACGCCCGTCCCTGCTCCTCTGAACCGTCCCGTTTCTTTGTGGGTTTCCCGGCAGTCTTTCGGCTTTCCGGTTCGGGTCGGTCGGTCAAGGGTGGCCGAAGGCCATCGCGTAGCGACGCGACGAAGGAGCGCCCTTGAGGGACCGGCCCGAACCGGAAGGACGATGGGACTGACGGGAAACCCCCAACCATCGATGAGACCGCCCCGCAGGGTGCCGCCCCCCACCCCCTCGAGGGGAGATAGAGGGCCCGAGGCACGGGCCCCTACCCCGGCAGGATCGCGTGGACCCTGAAGCCGCCCCCGTACCGGGGGCCCGCGAAGCAGGAGCCGCCCAGGGCGCCCGTGCGTTCGCGCATGCCGAGGAGGCCGTGGCCGCCGCCCGGGTCGAGGGGGGTCGGGGAGGAGTCCGCCGAGTCGCCGCCGTCGTCCAGTACGGTCACCTCCACCGAGGGCCCGACCCGGACCACGCTGACCTCGGCCCGCGCTCCCGGGCCCGCGTGCTTGCGGACGTTGGTCAGCGCCTCCTGGATGACCCGGTACGCCGCCAGGTCCACGGCCGCCGGCAGCGGCTCGGTGCCGGGGCCGAGCTGGACGGTCGCCGCCACCGGGAGGCCCGCGTGCCGGAAGGTGTCGAGGAGTTCGTCCAGCAGGGCCAGTCCCGGCGCGGGTTCCGTCGGGGCTTCCGGGTCGCCGGACTGGCGCAGCAGACCCACGGTGGCGCGCAGCTCGTTCAGCGCGCTGCGGCTGGCGTCCCGTACGTGGGCGAGGGCTTCCTTCGCCTGGTCGGGCCGCTTGTCCATGACGTGCGCGGCCACCCCGGCCTGGACGTTGACGAGGGCGATGTGGTGGGCCACCACGTCGTGCAGGTCCCGGGCGATCCGCAGCCGTTCCTCGGCGACGCGCCGCCGGGCCTCCTCCTCGCGGGTCCGTTCGGCCCGCTCGGCCCGTTCCCGTATGGCGTCGACGAAGGCCCGCCGGCTGCGCACGGCGTCGCCTGCGGCGGCTGCCATTCCGGTCCAGGCGAAGATGCCGATGTTCTCCTGCGCGTACCAGGGCATCGGGCCGGCCAGCATCGCCACTCCGGTGAGCCCGGCCATCGTGAGCAGCCCGGTCCGCCAGGTGGTGGGCCGGTCGGTGAGCGCTGCGACCGTGTACAGGGCGATCACCGCGCTCATGGCGACGGGTGCCCTCGGCTCGCCGGTGGTCAGTTCCAGCAGGGACAGCCCGCAGGTGACGGCGAGCACCGTACGGGGTCTGCGGCGCCGCAGGACGAGGGCGGCCGCGCCGAGCAGCATCAGCAGCAGGGAGAAGGACTCGGGCGTGCGCGTGCCGAAGGTGGGGCCGTGCGGCCCGTGGGGGTCCGCGAAGGACCCGACGACCATGGCGGCCAGTGCCCCGAACGCGAGCACGGCGTCGGTGGCGAGCGGGTGCGCCCGCATCCACTGCCGGGTGGCGGCGAAGGGCCCGAGGTCTGTCGTCACCCGGACACGGTACGGGCTGCGGCTAGAGCCGCGCGGATCCCGGCGGCGGGGGCGGCGGCGGGGGCGATGAGGGGGGAGCGGGCGGCCGGGGGCCGAGGGGGGTGCGGGAGCGGGCGGGTCCCCATCGGGCGCGGACCACGCACACGGCCATGACGGCGGCGATGGCGGCGAGGTGTTCCTTGCCGGCGAGGTTGTTCTTGACCAGTACCTCGCCGATCATCACGATGATCACCAGGGCCCCGGTGAGGTAGGCCCGGTAGCGCCAGCACACGTAGATGGCGAGGCCGACCACGGCTGCCGAGGGTCCGGTGTCGTTGACGATCCGGTCGGTCACCGGCAGCCCGAAGGGGTGGTCGGGGCCGAGGGAGAGCCCGACGCGGGCGTACGTGGTCCCGGCGATGGTGGCGACGTAGCCGATGAGCAGGGTGCGCCACCAGCCGATGCAGATCTCGGCGATGCCGAAGACCAGCAGGATCTGGGCGAGCGCCCCCCACACGGGCAGGTCGAGGGCGGGGACGAAGAGGGAGAGGGGGGTCCGCAGCAGGGCCAGCCACAGCGGGTCGGCGGCTTTCACGGACCCCAGGTCCTGTACGGGCTGGAAGCCCCAGGGGGTGTTCTGGACGATCTGGAAGACGGAGGTCAGGGCGACCGCCCCGAGGGTCATCGGGACGGCCCGCCACGTGTCGCGGACGAGTGCGTCCCGCACGGTCAGCAGCAGTGGGCCCCACTCACGGCGGGCGAACTGCCGGACCTCCGTCTTCCACGACGTCAACGAATCGTCTCCAGGTGTTTGCGGTGCAGCCACTTGGGCAGACCGGGTGCCTCCAGGAAGCCCTCGGCCCGCCCCGCCGCGATGCCGATCCGCAGCAGGTCCGAACTCTTCTCGAAGAGCATGAACCGCGGCTCCCAGATCGGGCGGTATTTGGCGTTGGCCCGGTAGAGGGACTCGATCTGCCACCAACGGGAGAAGAAGCTCAGCAGCGAGCGCCACATGCGCAGCACCGGACCCGCGCCGAGCTTGGACCCCCGCTCGAAGACGGAACGGAACATCGCGAAGTTGAGCGAGACCTGTGTGACGCCGATCTCCTTCGAGCGCTCCAGGAGTTCGATGACCATGAACTCCATCAGGCCGTTCTCGGAGTCCCGGTCACGGCGCATCAGGTCGAGGGACAGCCCCTTGGGGCCCCACGGCACGAAGGAGAGCACGGCGCGCAGGTCGCCGTTGCCGTCGGTGCACTCCAGCATCACGCACTGGCCGTCGCCGGGGTCGCCCAGACGGCCCAGTGCCATGGAGAACCCGCGCTCGGTCGCGCCGTCGCGCCAGTCGTCGGCGCGTTCCAGCAGTACGGCCATCTCGTCGGCGGGGATGTCGGCGTGGCGGCGGATGCGGACGGTGTAGCCGGCCCGCTTGACGCGGTTGTACGCCTGGCGGACGGTGCGCATTGCGCGGCCCTCCAGCGTGAACTCGTCGGTCTCCACGATGGCCTCGTCGCCGAGTTCCAGGGCGTCCAGGCCGTGCCGGGCGTAGATCTGCCCGGCTTCCTCGCTGGCGCCCATCACGGCCGGCACCCAGCCGTGTTCGCGGGCCTCGGCCAGCCACGGCTCGATCGCGCCGGGCCAGGCCTCGGGGTCACCGATGGGGTCGCCGGAGGCCAGTGAGACGCCGCCGACGACGCGGTAGGTGACGGCGGCCTTGCCGGTCGGGGACCAGATGACGGACTTCTCGCGGCGCAGCGCGAAGTAGCCGAGCGAGTCGCGGTCGCCCTGCTTGGCGAGGAGCGCCCGCAGCCGCTCCTCGTCGGCGGGGGTGATGGGGTCGACGGCGCGCCGCGAGCGGAACGCGGCGAACAGCACGGCGAGCAGCAGCAGCATCGACATCACGTTGATGGCGACGTCGACCCAGGCGGGTGTGGTGATGGCGCGGTAGGCCTTGTCGTCGGGCGCCAGTGTGATCAGCCGCATCACGCCGTACCGCCAGCGGGCCAGGAAGGTGGCGTCGGCGCGGTCGGCGTCGGTGTTGGTGGCGCCGACGAGCAGGGCGGCGATCAGCGAGGTGAGCAGCAGGCCGACGGCGGCCACGGCGGTGGCGAGCTTCGGGTTGGAGCGGTCGCCCTTGGCGTAGAACTCGTGGCGGCCCAGCAGGAGGGCGCCGACGAAGGCGGCGGTCAGGGCGAGCGAGACCCAGTTCTGGGCGTGCTGGCGGAACTCGGGGTAGCACATGCTCAGTTCGCCGCTCGTGCAGGGCGCGAACGCGGCGACCGCGAAGGCGAGCAGCAGCATGCCGCTGACCACCAGGTTCAGGATCCAGGCGGCCCGCTTGCGGCGGCCCATCGTGACCGCGAGCAGCAGCGAGAACAGCCCGGAGGCGAACCCGGCCGTCAGCAGGTACGGGGTGTAGAAGTCGGCGGTGTTGTGGCGGCGCAGGTCCTGCCCGAGCGAGAGCCACACCGCGCTGAGGAAGTTGACGAAGGTGACGATCCGCAGGTACCAGACCGCGAAGGCGGCACCGCGCCGCGACCGGGGAGTGCCCCTGCGGCTCTCCGGCTTCGCGGCCGCTTCCCCTCCCTGCTCCTTCTTGTTGTTGGAACCCTTGCCGGAGGCCTGATCGAGGCTCCGGTCGGTTTCTACGCTGGTCAAGCGGACCTCTCCCATGAAAAGCGATGATATGGGGCGTCACCGGTCCGCAGCGCAGTGCGAGCACTGCGGACTGGTCAGGCCCGTAGTGCCCGGTGTCTCAGTCCGTCGGCTGCTGCGCAGCAGCCCGCTCCCGGCTACCGCCGGGAGGTGCCCCCACCGGGAGTTCCGCCGCTAGTGCGGCGGCCGCCTGGACCAGGGGGAGCGCCAGGAGGGCGCCGGTGCCTTCCCCTACTGTGACGCCGTGGTCGAGCACCGGGTTGAGTGCCATCCGGTCCAGTGCCTTCGCCTGGCCCGGCTCCCCGCTGGACTGCCCGGCCAGCCACCAGTCGGGGGCGCGGAAGGCGGCCCGCTGGGCCACCAGCCCGCAGGCCGCCGAGACGACCCCGTCGAGGATGACGGGCGTACGGCGTACCGCGGACTGGAGCAGGAAGCCGGTGATCGCGGCGACGTCCGCGCCGCCGACGGCAGCCAGCAGCGCCAGCTGGTCGCCGAGCACCGGGCGGGCGCGGCGCAGCGCGTCGCGGATGGCGGCGCACTTGCGCATCCAGGCCAGGTCGTCGATGGGCAGGCCGCCGCGGCCGGTGACCACGGAGGCGTCCGTCCCGCAGAGCGCGGCCACGAGCGTGGCCGCCACGGTGGTGCCGCCGACGCTGAGGTCGCCGAGGACGACGAGGTCCGTACCGGAGTCGGCCTCCTCGTCGGCGATCCGGATCCCGAGCCGCAGCGCGTCCTCGGCCTCCTCGGCCGTCAGCGCGTCCTCGACGTCGATCCGGCCGCTGCCGCGCCGTACGCGGTGCCGCACCACGTCCTCGGGCAGCAGCCCGGGGTCGCAGTCCAGGCCGGCGTCGACGACGCGGACGCCCGCGCCGAACCGGGCGGCCAGCACGGAGACCGGGCTGGCCCCGTCGAGGACGGCGCGCACCAGCTCGTGGGCGCTGCCCGCGGGCCGGGCGGAGACGCCCTGGGAGGCGATGCCGTGGTCGGCGGCGAACAGGACGACGCGCGGCCGCTCGATCGGCTTGACCGGGACCTGTCCCTGCGCGGCGGCCAGCCATTCGGCGAGCTCGTCGAGCCGGCCCAGGGCGCCGGGCGGCACGGCCAGCCGCTCACGACGCTCCTCGGCGTCACGCCGGACGCCCCCGTCGGGGCGTTCGATCAGATCGGAGAAGTCGTCGAGATTCAGCGTGGTCATCTGCCAGAGATTACAGCCGCCCGGGCCCTGTTCCGGGGGGTGTACCGGCTCCGCTTCACCTCGGTTGTTCCTTGAGGACGAGGGCCTGCCCCGCGACCACCAGGAGTACGTGCTCGCACTCGCCCGCGACCGCGTTGTTGAGGCGGCCGAGCTCGTCGCGGAACCGCCGCCCGGACGCGGTCGCGGGCACCACTCCGGCCCCGACCTCGTTGCTCACCAGGACCACGGGGCGGCGGCTCGCGCGGACCGCCGAGACCAGCTCGTCGACCCGTGCGCGCAGCAGTTTGCGGCCCTCGGCGGCCCACACGGCGTCGTCCCAGGCGCCGGCCCGGTCCATGGCGTCGGTGAGCCACAGGGCGAGGCAGTCGATCAGCAGCGGGGGGCCGTCCCGCTCCAGCAGGGGGGCCAGGTCGCAGGTCTCCACGGTCCGCCAGGTGGCGGGGCGCCGCTCCCGGTGGAGGCCGACCCGGTGGGCCCATTCCGCGTCGCCGTCGCGGGTGCCGCCGGTGGCGACGTAGACCACCTCGGGGAACGCGGCCAGGCGCCGCTCGGCCTCGAAGGACTTCCCGGAGCGGGCGCCGCCCAGCACCAGGGTGCGGCGCGGCACGTCCGGTACCGCGCGGTACTCGCCGGCGGCCACGGTGGTGCCGTCGGGCACGGCCCGCGCCCCGGCGGCGGCGCAGCGGCGGTCGAGTTCCGGGCCGGGCGGAGTGTCGTGGTCCAGGTGGACGGCGATCACGTCGGTGGCGGGGCCGACGGCGCCGCCGGCGCGCAGCCGGGCCAGTGCCTCGGGCCGGCCGAGGACGTCGGCGAGGACCAGGTCGTACGGGCGCTGCGCGTCCCCGTCACCGGTCCCGGAGGGGGCGCCGCCCGGGGGGAGGTACAGCAGCCGGGCGCCGTCGGGGCCGGTGACCTCGTAGCCGGTGCCAGGGGCGTCCATCGGCACCGCCCGCACCCGGTGCCCGCTGATCACCGACAGCTCCCGCCCGTCGGGCACCCGCCCGGCCGCGGGCAGCCCGGGCGGCAGCTCGACGGGGGGCCCGTCGTGCGGGTGCGTGAGCAGTACCTGCCGTACGCCGGCCAGCGAATGCCCCGCGCGGGCCCCGGCCAGCACGGCTCCGGGGGTGAGGTCGAGCAGCAGCGCCCCGTCGACGAGGACGGAGGTCGCGCCGCGGGACAGGCCGCCCACGGAGACCGCGCAGGCGGCGCAGGGACAGCCGGGGCGGGGCAGGCCTTCGGGGGTACCGGTGCCGAGCAGAGTGAGTTCCACACAGAGATCCTCCCGCGTCGCCGGTAGTGCTGCGCGCCCGGCTACTCTCTGGGCACACTCAAGGCGAGAAGCGTGAGATCGCGGACGAACAACGGAGGCGGACATGGCGTGGACGTGGCGGTTCGAGGCGGCCGACGGCAGCGAGGTGGCTCCGGCGGTGGAGCCGGAGGAGTTCACCACGCAGGGGGACGCGGAGTCCTGGATCGGTGAGGTCTGGAAGGAGCTGCTGGACGGCGGGGCGGAGAAGGTGACCCTGTTCGAGGACGGCACGCAGATCTACCCGATGAGCCTGCGGGCGGCCACGGAAGCCTGACCCCTGACCCCTGTGCGCTCAAACGCCGTGCGGGCTGGATGGATCCAGCACCGCCGGCGTTTGAGGCGCGGAGGCCGGGGGCGGAGCCCCCGGGGAACGGGCGAGGGGCGGGGCGGGGAGCAAGCCCGCGCAGCGGCTCCCCGGCGGCGTGCTACCCGCGCACTCCGCACAGGTGCAGCAACGCCGCCACCCCCCGGTAGGGGTCGGTGCGGCCGGCCCGCTCCTCCGCGGCCAGGAGCCGTTCCAGTTCCTCGTCCGGCGGCAGCTCCGCGGCCGCCTCGGTGCCGTCGGTGAAGACGCGGACCCCGTACCAGGTGTGCAGCGGCGCGCCGATGCCCGACAGCGTCGCCGTCAGGTCGGCCAGCCGGTCGGCGCGTACGTCCAGGCCGAGCCGGTTCGTGTAGTCGACGGTGTCGAAGGCGGCCAGCGCCCCCGCCCAGTCGCCCGCCAGTCCGGGCCGCAGCGCGAGCGCGTCGCCGTTGCGCACCAGCAGGGACAGCAGCCCGCCGGGGGCGAGCATGCGGGCCAGCCCGGCGAGCATCGCGTCGGGTTCCGACACGTACATCAGCACGCCGTGGCACAGGACCACGTCGAAGCTGCCCGGTTCGAAGTGCGCGCCGGTCTCCCGGCCGTCGCCCTCCACCAGCTCGACCCGGTCGCGGATCCCGGCCGGTTCGGCGGCGAGTGCCGCGTGGGCGACCGCCAGCATGGCGGCGTCCTGTTCCAGGCCGGTGACGCGGTGTCCCGCCCGGGCCAGGCGCAGCGCCTGGGTGCCCTGGCCCATGCCGACGTCGAGGACCCGCAGCCGCTGTCCCACCGGGAAGCGGTGCGTGATCTGTTCCTCGACCTGCCGGCCCACGAGTTCCTGGCGGACGGCGTTGCGCAGTCCGCCCAGTCCCTCCAGCCACAGCCGGGCTCCTCCTGAGAAGCCCTCCCCCGACGATGCCCCTGGTGCTCCGGGCGTCGCTGCGGTCAGGGCCGCTCTCCGCGCTTGACCTGCGGCTTGGGCAGGCGCAGGCGACGCATCTGGAGGGTGCGCATGAGGCCGTAGGCGACGGCGCCGCGGCGCGGCTCGTTCGCGAAGCGCTCGTTCAGGGCCTTGCGCAGGCGGAACCACAGGCCGATGGAGTCGAGGATGATCAGGACGATCACGCCGAGCCACAGCATCAGGGCGATGTTCTGGATCGAGGGCACCCGGATCATGCTCAGCACGAGGATGATCACGGCCAGCGGCAGGAACATCTCGGCGACCGAGAAGCGGGAGTCCACGAAGTCGCGGACGAACCGGCGGACCGGCCCCTTGTCGCGGGCGGGCAGATAGCGCTCGTCGCCGTTGGCGAGGGCCTCGCGCTGCCTGGCCATCTCTTCGCGGCGACGCTCGCGGGCTCGCTTGGCGTCCTCCTTGCGGTTGCCGGTCGAGGCCACCACGGCCTTGCGCTGCGACTGGGCCACAGCACGCTTCGGCGTCGGGCGGCCCTTCGGGGCCTGCGGGTCACGGGGCTGCGAGGGGCCGGCGCTCACCTTGTCGGTGGCGGAGGCCTTCTCTTCCTTGGAGGAGCGGCTACCAAACACAAAACCCAAGCCTACGTGGTCGGGGCCACGGGCCCCACCCCGGCGGGGAACGATCCGGCAACGGCGGGCGTCTACCGAGTGCGGGCCTCTTCGCGGTACGCGGGATTCCGGGCGTCCGGGGTCTCGGGGACCACCTACTCCTTACGCCTGATACGGCACCGGGGTACTCGTCCTGGAGGAGGAGCGCATCCGTACTCGAACAGTGCGGTAATAGAGACAGGGCCCGTACTGTGGGTCCTGTCGGTGACCTGGAGCACAGTCCGTCTAGAAGGGGGCGCGCGAAGCCCATGAGCGGTGTCATGAAGCGTATGGGGATGATCTTCCGCGCGAAGGCGAACAAGGCCCTGGACCGGGCCGAGGACCCGCGCGAGACCCTCGACTACTCCTACCAGAAGCAGCTGGAGCTGCTCCAGAAGGTGCGCCGGGGCGTCGCCGACGTGGCGACCTCCCGCAAGCGCCTGGAGCTCCAGCTGAACCAGCTGCAGAGCCAGTCCGCCAAGCTGGAGGACCAGGGCCGCAAGGCGCTCGCCCTGGGCCGCGAGGACCTGGCCCGCGAGGCCCTGTCCCGCCGCTCCTCCCTCCAGCAGCAGGTCAGCGACCTGGAGGTGCAGCACCAGACCCTCCAGGGCGAGGAGGAGAAGCTGACGCTGGCCGCGCAGCGCCTCCAGGCCAAGGTGGACGCCTTCCGTACGAAGAAGGAGACCATCAAGGCCACCTACACGGCCGCCCAGGCGCAGACCCGCATCGCGGAGTCCTTCTCCGGCATCTCGGAGGAGATGAGCGACGTCGGCCTCGCCATCCAGCGGGCCGAGGACAAGACGGCCCAGCTCCAGGCGCGGGCCGGCGCGATCGACGAGCTGCTCGCCTCCGGGGCCCTGGACGACCAGAGCGGTCTGGGATCCAAGGACGACATCCAGGCCGAGCTGGACCGCCTCTCCGGCGGCACCGACGTCGAGCTGGAGCTCCAGCGGATGAAGGCCGAGCTGGCCGGCGGCCCGTCCGCGCAGCAGCAGGCCATCGAGGGCGGCGCCCCCGGTACGGCGCAGCCGCAGCAGACCCAGCACCGGTTCGACAAGCAGTAGGACAGGGGCCCGTCATGATTGTCCGCATCATGGGGGAGGGCCAGGTCCGCCTGGCCGACGAGCACTTCGCCGAGCTGGCCGCGCTGGACGACGAGCTCCTGGAGGAGATGGAGTCCGGCGACGAGGCGGGCTTCCGGCGCACGCTGGGCGCCCTGCTCGACGCGGTGCGGCGCCTGGGCAGTCCGCTGCCGGACGACGCGCTGGATCCGTCCGAGCTGATCCTGCCCGCGCCCGACGCGACGCTCGAAGAGGTGCGGGAGATGCTCAGCGACGACGGCCTCATCCCGGGCTGAGGCGGCCGGGGTACCCGGGTACGCACACCGACACCGCGCAGGGTCCGCCCCCGTACCGCACGGGGGCGGGCCCCGCGTGCCGTCCGGGTCCTACTCGCGCCGGTCGGCGGCGGGGTGCTTCTCCGGGTCGGAGAGCCCGCTGATGAAGTTCTCGAACTTGCGCCGGGGCCGGGCCCACCGCCGGTCGTGGTGGAAGGCCCGCAGCCCGGCCTTCGCCCGTGCGCGCGGGCGGTTGGCGTAGAAGCGCTTGGCGTACGGGGACCCGGGCCGGGCCAGGCGCACCGCCCCGATCAGCGCGACGAAGGGGATCACCAGGCCGAATATCGCGGTGCGCGGCTTCCCCTTCCACAGGGCGATCAGGGCCAGGAAGAAGTTGGTGGCGGTGTTCATGACGACGAGCCCGCGGCTGTGCCGCTCCTGCGCCGACAGCTCGTTGACCCCGAAGGGCAGGAAGCCGCCCAGCACCAGCGCCACCACGGCGGCCGTCAGCACCACGATCTCCACGCTCTTGCGGCCCTGTTCGCTCCAGTAGACGTCGTCGAGGTGCAGGATCAGCGCGAACTCGTCCAGCACCAGGCCCGCCCCCAGGCCGAAGAGGACCGCCGACAGCCCGGCGCCGAAACTGTGTCCGCCGCTGCCGATCGCGCCGAACCCGCCGATGATGACGAGGACCACGCCCGGCACGACGTGGTGGACGTGCAGCCCGCCCGGGGTGATGTTCTTGAAGGGCCCCCGGCCGGCCCGGATCAGCCTCGTGATCACCCGTGTGACCAGGAACGACAGTACGAAGGACAGCAGGGCGAGGAGCAGGGGGAGCTTGCCCGGCTCGATGATGTTGCGTTCCCACCAGTGACCCACGACACCCGCTCCCCATATGACACGTATTGAGCAATTTACCGCTCACCGTAAGCGGGTAGCGTTCGCGCCGATGACAGACTCGACCGATGATCCGCTGCCGCCGCCCGGCCAACGCGCCCCCCTGGCCGACGGGATCCGCTTCGCCTTCGGCACCCTGACCGTCCTGCCCGCGCGCATCACCCGCTGGGACCGGGCCGCCGCCCGCACCGGCATGGCCTGCGCCCCGCTCGCCGGCCTCGCCGTCGGCCTGCTCGCCGCCGTACCCGGCACGCTCCTGCTGCTCCTCGGCGGCGGCCCGCTGCTCGCCGCGGCCGTCACCGTCGCCGTACCGGCGGCGCTGACCCGCGGACTGCACCTGGACGGCCTGGCCGACACGGCCGACGGGCTGGGCAGCGCCAAGCCCGCCGAGGACGCCCTGCGGATCATGAAGCAGTCCGATATCGGCCCCTTCGGGGTCATCTCCCTCCTCGTCGTCTTCCTGGTCCAGGTGGCCGCCCTCGCCAACGCGTACGCCGACAGCTGGATCCGGGGCGCACTGGCCGCCGTGCTCGCCGCCGTCACCGCCCGCCTCGCGATGACCCTGGCCTCCCGCGAGGGCGTCCCCGCCGCCCGCCCCGAGGGGCTCGGCGCGGCGGTGGCCGGCGTGGTCCCGCACCGGGCCGCCGCCTGCGCGGCCGCCTCCGTCGTCGCCCTCGCCGCCCTGGCCGCCCTCCCGGCGGGCCCGTCCGCCGCCGCACAGCACGCGGCCGCCGTCCTCGCCGCCCTGCTCACGGCCGAACTCCTGCTCCGCCGCTGCGTCAGCCGCTTCGGCGGGGTCACCGGGGACGTCTTCGGCGCCGTCTGCGAGGTCGCCGCCACCACCGTCCTGCTGGTCCTCGCCCTCGGCTGAATACCCTGACGGCATGACCGATCCCGCCGACGCCGGCCCCGCCCGCATCCGAGTCCTGCTCGCCGACGACCAGGCGCTGCTGCGCAGCGCGTTCAAGGTGCTCGTCGACTCCGAGGCCGACATGGAAGTCGTCGGCGAGGCCTCGGACGGCGCCCAGGCGTACGCCCTCGCCCGTGAACGGCGGGCCGACGTCGTCCTCATGGACATCCGGATGCCCGGCACCGACGGACTCGCCGCCACCCGCATGATCAGCGCCGACGCGGAGCTGTCGGACGTACGCGTCGTCATGCTGACGACCTTCGAGGTCGACGAGTACGTCGCCGCGGCCCTGCGCGCCGGAGCCTCCGGCTTCCTCGGCAAGGGTGCCGAACCCGACGAGCTCCTCAACGCCATCCGCGTCGCCCACGCCGGCGAGGCACTGCTCTCCCCGGCCGCCACCAAGGGGCTGATCGCCAGCTTCCTCGCGCAGGGCGGCCGCACAGACGCCCCCGCCTCCGGCTCCGCCCACGCCGAACGGCTCGCCACGCTGACCGGGCGCGAGCGCGAGGTCCTCGTACAGGTCGCCGGCGGGCTGTCCAACGACGGCATCGCCACCCGGCTGGAGGTCAGCCCGCTGACCGTGAAGACCCACGTCAACCGGGCCATGGCCAAGCTCGGGGCCCGCGACAGGGCGCAATTGGTGGTCATCGCGTACGAATCGGGACTGGTCCGGCCGCGCGCCGAGTGACCCGCGACGCACCGCAGTAGGACGGACTACTGCGGACGCGGTATGCCGCACATAAGGACGGCACCTGGGAGCGACGCAGCGGGCTTCCCGGGTACGGAAGGCTGGAGGGGCCCTCGCGAACGACCAGCAGAGAGATCCCACACCCATGTCCTGGCTGTCCCGCTTCAGCCTCACCCAGAGAGCGCTGGTCGGCCTCGTGTCGATCGTGGCGCTCCTGTTCGGTGCCATAGCCATCCCGCAGCTCAAGCAGCAGCTGCTGCCCTCCATCGAACTCCCGATGGTCTCCGTGCTCGCGCCGTACCAGGGCGCCTCGCCCGACGTGGTCGAGAAGCAGGTCGTCGAGCCGATCGAGAACACCCTCAAGGGCGTCGACGGCATCACCGGCATCACCTCGACCGCCAGCGAGGGCAACGCCCTCATCCGCGCCACCTTCGACTACGGCGACAGCGGCACCAAGCAGCTCGTCGCCGACGTCCAGCAGGCCGTCAACCGGGCCCGCGTCCGGCTGCCCGCCGAGGTGGACCCGCAGGTCGTGGCCGGCTCCACCGACGACATCCCGACCGTCGTCCTCGCCGTCACCTCCGACAAGGACCAGCAGGCGCTCGCCGACCAGCTGAACCGTTCCGTCGTCCCCGTCCTGGAGGACATCGAGGGAGTCGGCCAGGTCAGCGTCGACGGCGTGCGCGACCTCCAGGTCACCGTCACCCCCGACAACGCCAAGCTCGCCGCCGCCGGCCTCGACGGCGCCGCGCTGGCCGAGGGCCTGCGGGCGGGCGGTACGACCGTCCCCGCCGGCTCCTTCGACGAACAGGGCAAGAACCGCACCGTCCGCGTCGGCTCCGGCTACACCTCGCTCGCCCAGCTGGAGGACCTCCGGCTGACCCCGGGCCCCGGCAGGACCGCCGTCCGCCTCGGTGACGTGGCCGCCGTCAAGCAGGAGCCGGCCAGGGCCGATTCCCTCACCCGCACCAACGGCAAGCCCAGCCTCGCCCTCGTCCTGACCATGGACAAGGACGGCAGCGCCGTCGCCATCTCCGACGCCGTCAAGGACAAGCTCCCCGAGCTGCGCTCGACGCTCGGCTCCGGCGCCGAGCTGACCGTCGTCAGCGACCAGGGCCCGGCCGTCGCCCGCTCCATCTCGGGCCTGACCACCGAGGGCCTGCTCGGCCTCGCCTTCGCCGTCATCGTGATCCTGGTCTTCCTGGCCTCGCTCCGCTCGACGCTGGTCACCGCGGTCTCCATCCCGCTGTCCGTGGTCCTCGCGCTGATCGTGCTGTGGACCCGCGACCTGTCCCTCAACATGCTGACCCTGGGCGCCCTCACCATCGCCATCGGCCGGGTCGTCGACGACTCGATCGTGGTCCTGGAGAACATCAAGCGCCACCTCGGCTACGGCGAGGAGCGCGAGGCCGCGATCACCACCGCCGTGAAGGAAGTGGCCGGCGCGGTCACCTCCTCGACGCTCACCACCGTCGCCGTCTTCCTGCCGATCGGCCTCGTCGGCGGCATGATCGGCGAGCTCTTCGGCTCCTTCTCGCTCACCGTCACCGCCGCCCTGCTGGCCTCGCTGCTGGTGTCGCTGACGGTCGTGCCGGTGCTGTCGTACTGGTTCCTGCGCGCCCCCAAGGGCGTCTCGTCGGCGGACGCCGAAAGCCGGGCGAAGGCCCGCCGCGAGGCGGAGGAGAAGGAGGCCAACAGCCGCCTCCAGCGCTTCTACGTACGGGTCCTCGGCTTCGCCACCCGCCGCCGGCTGACCAGCGTCGCCATCGCGGCCGTCGTCCTCGTCGCCACCTTCGGGATGACCCCGCTGCTGAAGACGAACTTCTTCGACCAGGGCGACCAGGACGTCCTGACGGTCAAGCAGGAACTGCCCGCCGGCACCTCGCTGGCCGCCTCCGACGAGGCCGCCCGCAAGGTGGAGAAGGCCCTGGACTCCGTCGAGGGCGTCAAGGACCACCAGGTCACCGTGGGCTCCTCCGGGTTCCTCGCGGCCTTCGGCGGCGGTACGGGCACCAACCAGGCCTCCTTCCAGGTCACCCTGGACGACGCCGGGCAGTCCGACGCCGTCAAGAAGCGCATCCAGGACGCCCTCGGCACGCTCCAGGGCATCGGCGACACCTCCATCTCGGCGGGCGGCGGCTTCGGCAGCCAGAACCTGAGCGTGGTCGTCAAGGCCGGTGACGGCGCCGTCCTCGCCAAGGCCGCCGAACAGGTCCGCGCGCAGGTGGCCACCCTGAAGGACGTCACCGACGTCCAGAGCGACCTGGCCCAGTCCGTGCCCCGCATCTCGGTCACGGCCACCCCCAAGACCGCCGAGGCGGGCCTCAACCAGGCCGCGCTGGGCGCGATCGTCGCCCAGGCCGTCCGCGGCAACCCGGTGGGCAAGGCCGTGCTCGACAACACCGAGCGGGACGTCGTCATCCGCTCCGCGCAGCCGGCCACCACCCTGGCCGAGCTCCGGGCCCTGCCGGTCGGCCCCGCCAGGCTCGGTGACATCGCCGAGGTCAAGGAGGTCCCCGGTCCGGTCGCGATGACCCGGATCGACGGCGCCCGCGCCGCCACCATCACCGCCAAGCCGGTCGGCGACAACACGGGCGCGGTCAGCGCCGCGCTCCAGTCCAAGCTCAAGGCCCTGGACCTGCCCGAGGGCGCCACCGCCGCCATCGGCGGGGTCTCCGAGGACCAGGACGAGGCGTTCGCCTCGCTGGGCCTGGCCATGTTCGCGGCCATCGCGATCGTGTTCATGCTGCTGGTCGCGACGTTCCGCTCGCTGGTCCAGCCGCTGATCCTGCTGGTCTCCATCCCCTTCGCCGCCACCGGCGCGCTGGGCCTGCTCATCGCCACCGGCACCCCCATGGGCGTCCCCGCCATGATCGGCATGCTGATGCTCATCGGCATCGTGGTCACCAACGCGATCGTCCTGATCGACCTGGTCAACCAGTACCGGGCGCAGGGCCTGGGCGTCGTCGAAGCGGTCGTCGAGGGCGGCCGCCACCGCCTGCGCCCGATCCTGATGACGGCCCTGGCGACGATCTTCGCGCTGCTCCCGATGGCGCTGGGCGTCACCGGTGAGGGCGGGTTCATCTCGCAGCCGCTCGCGGTGGTCGTGATCGGCGGGCTGGTCAGCTCGACCCTGCTGACCCTGCTCCTGGTGCCGACGCTCTACACGATGATCGAGCTCCGCAAGGAGCGCCGCCGGGCGAAGCGCAAGGCCCGCCTCACGGTGGTCCCGTCCGCGGCGTCCGCCTCGGACGACAGCACGGTCAAGGTCTGAGGGACGTACGAAGGGGCCCCGGCCGGCGTCGACGACGCCGGCCGGGGCCCCTTCGCGTTCCGCTCCGCGACCGCTACGGCAGCGAGAGCATGCGCTCCAGCGCGAGCTTGGCGAAGCTCTCCGTCTCCTTGTCGACCTGGATCCGGTTGACCAGGTTGCCCTCGGCCAGGGACTCCAGGGTCCACACCAGGTGGGGGAGGTCGATGCGGTTCATGGTCGAGCAGAAGCAGACCGTCTTGTCGAGGAAGACGACTTCCTTGCCCTCCGGGGCGAATCGATTCGCCAGGCGGCGGACCAGGTTCAGCTCGGTGCCGATGGCCCACTTGGAGCCGGCCGGGGCCGCCTCCAGCATCTTGATGATGTACTCCGTCGAACCGACGTGGTCCGCGGCCGCCACGACCTCGTGCTTGCACTCGGGGTGCACCAGCACGTTCACGCCCGGGATCCGCTCGCGCACGTCGTTGACCGAGTCCACCGAGAACCGGCCGTGGACCGAGCAGTGGCCGCGCCACAGGATCATCTTGGCGTCGCGCAGCTGCTCGGCGGTCAGGCCGCCGTTCGGCTTGTGCGGGTTGTAGAGGACGCAGTCGTCCAGGGACATGCCCATGTCGCGGACGGCGGTGTTGCGGCCCAGGTGCTGGTCCGGGAGGAAGAGCACCTTCTCGCCCTGCTCGAAGGCCCACTCCAGGGCCTTCTTCGCGTTGGACGAGGTGCAGATCGTGCCGCCGTGCTTGCCGGTGAAGGCCTTGATGTCGGCGGAGGAGTTCATGTACGAGACGGGGACCGTCGCGCCGGCGACCCCGGCCTCGGTCAGCACGTCCCAGCACTCGGCGACCTGCTCGGCGGTGGCCATGTCGGCCATCGAGCAGCCGGCCGCGAGGTCGGGCAGGACGACCTTCTGGTCGTCCGAGGTCAGGATGTCCGCGGACTCGGCCATGAAGTGCACGCCGCAGAAGACGATGTACTCGGCCTCCGGCTTGGCCGCCGCGTCCTTGGCCAGCTTGAAGGAGTCGCCGGTGACGTCGGCGAACTCGATGACCTCGTCACGCTGGTAGTGGTGGCCGAGGATGAAGACCTTGTCGCCGAGCTTCTCCTTGGCGGCACGGGCACGTGCGACCAGGTCCGGGTCGGACGGCGAGGGCAGGTCGCCGGGACACTCCACCCCGCGCTCGCTCTTGGGGTCGGCCTCACGGCCGAGCAGCAGCAGGGCAAGGGGCGTCGGCTGGACGTCCAAAGGCTGGGCGGTGGTCACGACACGCACCCTTTCTGTTCTGCGACAAGGAATTCTGGGACTGCGGGGGGCTTTGATCGCCACTTCTCGTCTATTTGACGCTATCTATCATAGCCGCTTCACGTCACTTTGACGATGCCGATAGTGTCGATGTGACGCATTCGCCCGTTGCGGGGCCCCCGCGGGGCCGCTGCGGGGTACGCCACTCCACCGGTCCTCGTCACGGGGTCCACCGGGCCGCCGGGGTGTGCGAGCATGAAACGAGAAAACGAGGCGCCGGACCCGGAATGAAACCGCGGTCCCGCTGGTTGCCATCGACGGCAAGAGTCCGACGTTTCCCCAGCCACCGGCGGGGAGCCGCCCACTTCGGGAGTGAATGCAGATGTCCGTACAGGACGACAAGACCACTGTGAGCGACGGCATCCTCCTGTCCGACGCCGCCGCCGAGAAGGTCCGTACCCTGCTGGAGCAGGAAGGCCGCGATGACCTGGCGCTGCGCGTCGCCGTCCAGCCCGGCGGCTGCTCCGGCCTGCGCTACCAGCTCTTCTTCGACGAGCGCTCCCTCGACGGCGACGTCGTCAAGGACTTCGACGGCGTCAAGGTCGTCACCGACCGCATGAGCGCCCCGTACCTGGGCGGCGCCTCCATCGACTTCGTCGACACCATCGAGAAGCAGGGCTTCACGATCGACAACCCGAACGCCACGGGCTCCTGCGCCTGCGGCGACTCGTTCAGCTAAGCCTCGGGGGCGGCCCTCGGGGCTGTGCCTCAGGGCTGCACCTCAGCGGTGCGCCGAAGGGCCCGGGCCCGGTCGATTCCGACCGGGCCCGGGCCCTTCGCGCGTGCGCCTACTGGCGCGGGATCGGCTTGCCCGACGTGGCGTCGACCACCTTGCGGTCGCCGAGCGGCTGCTGGAGCGTCGCCGTCAGCGCCATCTCCTGCGCGATCATGATGCAGGCCTGGCCGGGCTTGTTCGGCGTGTCCGTGATCTTCACCAGGACCGAGGCCGCCTCCTCCCGGGCCTCCAGGGTGTAGGTGCTGCACACCCCGCCCCAGAAGTTCACCGTCAGCGTCCGGTCGGCCTGGGCGTACGAGAACCCGGGCACCGTGTGCGGCTTCGACGGCGCCGCGGTACCCGCGTCCTGCGCCGCGGCCGGCTGGGCCACCGTACGGCCCGGCCCGCCCTGCGAGCCCGCCACCTCGAACAGCCAGGCCGGCACGAGGCCCCGGCCGCCGTCCACGGTTCCCGCGACCAGCCCCAGCACGGCGCCCCGCACGCTCTCGGTCCGCGGCGGCTTCATCGGCCGCGGCTCCGGATTGCAGGGCAGGGTGTCCGTCGCGCCCGTCGGGGTGTCCGGCGTCAGCGGCACCGTCGTCGCGCAGCCGCTCGGGCCCGGGCCGGTGCCGTCGCCGCCGCCCTTGGCCGCCGCGTTGAGCCGCTCCAGAGCCTCGGCGGCCCCGACCACGGCCTGCTCGCCCGCACGGACCGGAGCCTTCAGCTCCCCGCTGCCCGCCACCACCGCGCCGTCGGCTCCGACGCTGACCTTGCTGGACCAGCCCTGGGTCGGGAGCCCGCCCACCACCGGGTCGGCGCTCACCACCCGGACGGAACCCTGGGTGAGGTGCGCGTCCACCCTGGCGTCGCCCTGCCCGGCGGCCGCGAGCACCGGCGCCGCGGCGGCCTTCGCCGCCTGCTCGGAGACGGGCTTCGCCGCGCCGGCACCCTCCTGGGGGCCCTGGGGGAGCGTGGCCGGGCCGCAGGTGTCCTTGCCGCGCACGCAGTCGTCCCCCACGCCGCCGCCGGCCTGGTAGCGCGAGAACGCCCAGGTGCCGGGGGCCTTGCGGGTCACCGTGAGCCGGGGCCCGGAGCCGTCGGCGGCCTCGCCCGCCTGCCAGGTGTCGCCGACCAGCCGGGGCACGCCCGCGACGCCGAGCGCCTTCGCGAGCCGGGCCACCTCGTCGGAGGCCACCTCCCCGGACGCGGCGAAGGCCGGCGCGGTACCCGGCCCGTCGGGCAGCTTCACGTCCGCCCGGTACGTCACCGGCCCGCCGGAGGGGTCCGGCTCACCGGGGGCGATGCCGGGGCCCGTCGGAGACCCGGCCGAGCGCGGCGCGACCGCCGCGCTGTCAGCCGTACGGGCCGTGCCGCCGCCCGAGCCGTCGCCGTACGCCGTCGAAGCCCAGTACGCCGTACCGCCGCCGGCCAGCAGGACGGCGGCCGCGATCGAGCCGACGGCCCAGGCGGGCCGCCGCCGTGTGCCGCGTGATGTGTCGGGTTGTTCGCTGGTCACCGCATCGCTCCTTAGCGTGTCCCGCCGTACGTGATGCGGGTGTGACGCGTCGGCCGCGAAACCGGTTCCCCTCGTTCCCCCGGACGCGCCGGGAGCCCTAGTCGCCGTACGCGGCGGTACCGGCGATCAGCCGGGCGGAGGCGGGCGGGACCCTGACCCCGTGGATCTGCGAGGGCGCCACCCGCCCCGGCCGGGGCTCCCGCTCCACGGCCCAGTGCGGAGCCATCCGGGCGCAGTCGCCGAGCAGCCGTGCGAAGCCGGGCCGCGCGTCGAAGGCGTGGTCCGCGTACCCGAAGCCATCGGTATAGGTCATGGGGGCACCGTATGGGCGCCATCCTGGGCGAAGGAAGTCCTACTACGGGGTAGTTTCGCCGGGTCGGCGTATGGGCGCGGACCCGGTAGTTTTGAATGTCACCCGCCGTCCTCCGCAGGAGCATCCACGCCGTGCGCATCGCAGTCACCGGCTCCATCGCCACCGACCACCTCATGACCTTCCCGGGCCGCTTCGCCGACCAGTTCGTCGCCGACCAGCTCCACACGGTCTCCCTCTCCTTCCTCGTCGACAACCTCGACGTGCGGCGGGGCGGCGTCGGCCCGAACATCTGCTTCGGCATGGGCCAGCTCGGCAGCCGCCCGATCCTCGTCGGCGCGGCCGGCTCGGACTTCGACGAGTACCGCGCGTGGCTGGACCGGCACGGGGTCGACACCGAGTCCGTCCGGATCTCCGAGGTGCTGCACACCGCGCGCTTCGTCTGCACCACCGACGCCGACCACAACCAGATCGGCTCCTTCTACACGGGCGCGATGAGCGAGGCCCGGCAGATCGAGCTCAAGGCCGTCGCCGACCGCGTGGGCGGCCTCGACCTCGTCCTCATCGGCGCCGACGACCCCGAGGCGATGCTCCGCCACACGGAGGAGTGCCGCACCCGCGGGATCCCCTTCGCGGCGGACTTCTCGCAGCAGATCGCCCGCATGGACGGCGAGAACATCCGCACCCTGATGGAGGGCGCGACGTACCTCTTCTCGAACGAGTACGAGAAGGGCCTCATCGAGTCGAAGTCCGGCTGGACCGACGAGGAGATCCTCGCCAAGGTCGGCACCCGCGTCACCACCCTCGGCGCGCAGGGCGTGCGCATCGAGCGCGTCGGCCACGAGCCGATCCTGGTCGGCTGCCCGGAGGAGACCGCGAAGGTCGACCCGACCGGCGTCGGCGACGCGTTCCGCGCGGGCTTCCTGACGGGCCTCGCCTGGGGCGTCGGCCTGGAGCGGGCCGCGCAGGTCGGCTGCATGCTGGCCACCCTCGTCATCGAGACCCTGGGCACCCAGGAGTACACCCTGGCCCGTGCCCACTTCATGGAGCGCTTCACGAAGGCCTACGGCGACGAGGCGGCCACCGAGGTCCGTGCGCACCTGGCCGTTTCCTGACGCGCCGCTCGCGCGGCTCGGCCCCTGGGGGCCACGCCTTTTCCCGCGCCGCTCGCGCGGCTCGGCCCCTGGGGGCCACGCCTTTTCCCGCGCCGCTCGCGCGGCTCGGCCCCTGGGGGCCTCCCCGGCTTCGCGCCGCTGCGCCGGACTCCGTCCGGTGGCCTGCGGGGCGGGGCCGGTTCGCGTGGCTGGGGCCGGTGGACGTGTGCGGCCGGGTGGGCCGCTGCGCGGGGCTGGTCCCCTACCCGCCCTTCCACCGTTCCCCGGGCGCTGCCCGGACCCGTTCCGGGCGCTCCGCGCCCGTCGCCTCAAACGCCGGCGGGGCTGACTTCAGCCCCGCCGGCGTTTGAGCCCCGGGGAACGGGCGAAGGGTGGGGCGGGGAGCAGCCCGCGCAGCGGCACACCACCCGCACACGACCCGCCGGCCCCCGCCACGCGAACCGGCGCAGCCGTGAGGCCGGCGCGTCGGCAAACGGCGTCAGCCCTCGCGGCGGACCCGGTACGCCACCGCCGCCCCCCGCGGGGATTCGCCCAGGTACGTGTGGCCGCGCATCGCGCACCACGCCGGGATGTCCAGGCGGGCCACCTCGTCGTCGGAGACGACCGTGACGGTGCCGCCGACCGGGACCGTGGCGATGGCCCGGGCCAGCTCGATCACCGGCTGCGGGCAGCGCAGGCCCAGCGCGTCGATCTCGACCGACTCCGCCACCGGGGGGACGGACGCCGCGGCCTCCGGGACGCCGAGCTTCTCCCGTACCCCCGCCACCGCGCCCGGCAGCACCTCCAGGAAGCCGTTGACCTCGTCGGCGGAGGTGCCCCGCGGCAGGGAGACCCGTACGTTCCCCTCCGACAGCACCCCCATCGCCCGCAGCACGTGACTGGGGGTCAGCGTGGAGCTGGTGCAGGAGGAGCCGGAGGAGACGGAGTACCCCGCCCGGTCCAGCTCGTGCAGCAGGGTCTCGCCGTCGACGTAGAGGCAGGAGAACGTGACCAGGTGGGGCAGGCGCCGGTCGGCGTCCCCGACCACCTCCACGTCGGGCACCAGCCGGACCACCCGCCGCCGCAGCCGGTCCACCAGGATCCGCAGCCGGGCCGCCTCCGCGTCCGCCTCGGCGCGCACCGCCCGCAGCGAGGCCGCCGCCGCGACGATGGCGGGCAGGTTGGCGAAGCCGGGGGAGCGGCCCGACTCCCGCTCGTCGGCGGGCCCTTGGCCGGAGAACCGGACCCCCTTGCGGACGGCGAGGAGGCCCACCCCGGGCGGGCCGCCCCACTTGTGGGCGCTGGCCGCCAGGACCGACCACGCGCCCTCCACCCGGCCCCACCCCAGCGACTGGGCGGCGTCCACCAGCAGCGGCACCCCGGCGGCCCCGCAGACCTCGGCCACCTCGGCCACCGGCTGGACCGTGCCCACCTCGTGGTTGGCCGACTGGAGGCACGCCAGAGCCGTGGTGGAGCCGAGCGCGGCCTCGTACCCGGCGGCGGAGACCGCGCCGAGCCGGTCCACCGCGACCTCCGTCACGGTCCCGCCGGCCGCCGCGTGCGCGTCCGCCGCATGGAGTACGGAGCTGTGCTCCACCGCCGACACGACCAGATGGCCGCCCACCCGCCGGCGGCCCCCGAGCACGCCCGCCATGCCGGTGTGAACCGCGTGCGTCCCCGAAGGAGTGAACACGAGCTCGTCGGCGCGGCATCCCACCGCCTCGGCCGCCGCCTCGCGCGCCGCGTCCAGCAGCAGCCTGGCCCGCCGCCCCTCCCGGTACAGTCGGGCGGGGTCCGCCCAGCCCTCGTCCAGGGCGGCCTGGAGCGCCTGCCGGGCCACGGGGTGCAGGGGAGCGGCGGACGCGGTGTCGAAGTACGGCATCCGGCCACGGTAGACGGCGGCCGCAGACAGGGCGGGGCCGCCCCGCGCGCGTCCGGTTCAGGGACCGTCAGATGCCGTCCGGAGCCCGCCCTTCAGGGCCGTCCGGCCCGTCCCCCGTACGGCGGATCCATCCCTTCGGGGGCAGTAGCGGCGCGTTGGGCACCCTCCCCGCGCGACCCCAAATAGCGTCCAGTAGGGTTTGGTCCGCATAAACATCCAAACCCCTGCCTGCGTCAGGGCCGGCGACCGACCCGAACACGGCCGCGGCCGGCCGCGCGGGCCGAGACTCTCGGGAAGGCGCTACGTGAGTCCCTACGGCTCCGACCGCTCGCCGCGGCGCCCGATGCGGCGGAAGCTGCTGCAGGCGCTGACTGCGGGCGTGGTCCTGGCGACCGCCACTGGTTGCTCGTACACCTGGAAAGACTTCCCCCGCCTCGGAATGCCCACCCCGGTCACGGAGGAGGCGCCTCGCATCCTCTCCCTGTGGCAGGGATCCTGGGCGGCCGCTCTCATCACGGGCATCCTGGTGTGGGGCCTGATCATGTGGAGCGTCATCTTCCACCGGCGTAGCCGGACGAAGATCGAGGTCCCCGCGCAGACCCGGTACAACATGCCCATCGAGGCGCTGTACACCGTGGTCCCGCTCATCATCGTCTCGGTGCTCTTCTACTTCACCGCGCGTGATGAGTCGAAGCTGCTCTCCCTCTCCGCCAAGCCGGCGCACACGATCAACGTGATCGGCTTCCAGTGGAGCTGGGGCTTCAACTACGTCGAGAACGTCGACGGCGATGCCGCTACCCCGAAGGCGGGCGAGACCCCCAAGGAACTCGCCTCCCTCCCGGACCGCTTCATCAAGGACTTCCCGGCGGGCGCCGAGGGCGTCTACGAGAAGGGCGTTCCCGGCGACCGGAACCCCCAGACCAACAACCCGGGGCCGACCCTCTTCCTGCCCAAGGGCGAGAAGGTCCGCTTCGTCCTGTCGTCGAACGACGTCATCCACTCCTTCTGGGTGGTGCCCTTCCTGTTCAAGCAGGACGTCATCCCCGGCCACACCAATGTCTTCGAGGTCACCCCGACCCAGGAAGGCACCTTCGTGGGCAAGTGCGCCGAGCTCTGCGGTGTCGACCACTCCCGCATGCTCTTCAACGTGAAGGTCGTCTCCCCGGCGGAGTACAAGGCTCACCTGAAGGAGCTCGCGGAGAAGGGGCAGACCGGCTTCCTGCCGGCCGGCATCAAGCAGACTGACCCCGCCCGGAATGCGGAAGTGAACAAACTGTGAGCATCCTCAACGAATCCCAGGGTGCCGCCGCAGCTGACTCGTACGAGAACGAGCTGCCGGTGCGGCGCAAGCAGCCGGGCAACGTGGTCGTGAAGTGGCTCACCACCACCGACCACAAGACCATCGGCACGATGTACCTGGTCACGTCGTTCGTGTTCTTCCTGATCGGCGGCCTGCTGGCGCTCTTCATGCGCGCCGAGCTGGCCCGTCCGGGCACGCAGATCATGTCGAACGAGCAGTTCAACCAGGCGTTCACCATGCATGGCACGATCATGCTGCTGATGTTCGCGACCCCGCTGTTCGCCGGCTTCGCCAACTGGATCATGCCGCTGCAGATCGGCGCGCCCGACGTGGCGTTCCCGCGGCTGAACATGTTCGCGTACTGGCTGTACCTCTTCGGTTCGACCATCGCGGTGGCCGGCTTCGTCACCCCCTCGGGTGCCGCCGACTTCGGCTGGTTCGCCTACTCCCCGCTGTCGGACGCCGTCCGTTCGCCGGGCATCGGCGCCGACATGTGGATCATGGGTCTGGCCTTCTCCGGCTTCGGCACGATCCTCGGCTCGGTCAACTTCATCACCACGATCATCTGCATGCGCGCTCCCGGCATGACGATGTTCCGCATGCCGATCTTCACCTGGAACGTGCTGCTGACCGGTGTCCTGGTCCTGCTCGCCTTCCCGGTCCTGGCCGCCGCGCTCTTCGCGCTGGAGGCCGACCGCAAGTTCGGTGCGCACGTCTTCGACGCGGCCAACGGCGGCGCGTTGCTGTGGCAACACCTCTTCTGGTTCTTCGGACACCCAGAGGTGTACATCATCGCGCTGCCGTTCTTCGGAATCGTCTCCGAGATCATCCCGGTCTTCTCCCGCAAGCCGATGTTCGGCTACATCGGTCTGATCGCCGCGACGATCGCCATCGCCGGCCTCTCGGTGACGGTGTGGGCCCACCACATGTACGTCACCGGCGGTGTGCTGCTGCCGTTCTTCTCCTTCATGACCTTCCTGATCGCGGTACCGACCGGTGTGAAGTTCTTCAACTGGATCGGCACCATGTGGAAGGGCTCGCTGTCCTTCGAGACCCCGATGCTCTGGACGATCGGCTTCCTGGTCACCTTCACCTTCGGTGGTCTGACCGGCGTCATCCTGGCCTCGCCCCCGATGGACTTCCACGTCTCCGACTCGTACTTCGTCGTCGCGCACTTCCACTACGTCGTCTTCGGCACCGTGGTGTTCGCGATGTTCGCCGGCTTCCACTTCTGGTGGCCGAAGTTCACGGGCAAGATGCTGGACGAGCGTCTCGGCAAGATCACCTTCTGGACGCTGTTCATCGGCTTCCACGGCACCTTCCTCGTCCAGCACTGGCTGGGCGCCGAGGGCATGCCGCGCCGCTACGCGGACTACCTCGCGGCCGACGGCTTCACCATGCTGAACACGATCTCGACCATCAGCTCGTTCGTGCTCGGCCTGTCCTTCCTGCCGTTCATGTACAACGTCTGGAAGACGGCCAAGTACGGCAAGAAGATCGAGGTCGACGACCCGTGGGGCTACGGCCGTTCGCTCGAATGGGCGACGTCCTGCCCGCCGCCGCGGCACAACTTCCTCACCCTGCCGCGCATCCGCAGCGAGTCGCCGGCGTTCGACCTGCACCACCCGGAGATCGCGGCCCTCGACCACCTCGAGGACCACGCCCCGGCCAAGGCCGTCACCGGTGGCAAGGAGGCCGGCAAGTGAAGATCCAGGGCAAGATGTTCCTCTGGCTCTCCGCCTTCATCCTGATCATGACCGTCGTCTACGGCGTCTGGTCGAAGGAGCCGGTCGGAACCACCGCTCTCGCGCTGGCCTTCGGCCTGAGCGCCATGATCGGCTACTACCTGGCCTTCACGGCCAAGCGCGTGGACGAGATGGCCCAGGACAACCTGGAGGCCGACGTCGCGGACGAGGCCGGCGAGCTGGGGTTCTTCTCCCCGCACAGCTGGCAGCCGCTCTCGCTGGGCATCGGTGGCGCGCTCGCGTTCATGGGCGTCGTCTTCGGCTGGTGGCTCATGTACTTCTCGGCCCCGATCATCCTGATCGGCCTGTGGGGCTGGGTGTACGAGTACTACCGCGGTGAGAACCAGAACCAGTAAGCACCGGCGGTACGAGCGTTCACGAGCAGTACTGAGGGGCCCGGACACCTTTTCGGAGGAGTCCGGGCCCCTCGTTTGCAGTCACCCCGCGCGCTGGATTTGTCATATCTTCATAGCGTTGGGCGCATGAAGCACTCACCGCGTCTTTGGACGGTACTCAGCTGCTCCCTGCTGGTCGCGTCCCTCGGGGCCGGCGTCACCGCATGCGGGTCCGGCGACAACAACCCGCTGTCCGCCCGCCCGTACGACGCGGGCGACCAGATCGCCTTCAACCAGCCCCCGGGCGGCCGCCCCACCGACCCCGACAAGCCGCTGGAGGTCACCGCCAAGGGAGCCGAGGCGCGGATCACCGACGTGATGGCCGTCGACACCCACGGCCGCCGCCTGGCGGGCGAACTGTCGGCCAAGGGAGACCGCTGGCACAGCACCGTCCCCATGGCGGCGGGCGTGCGCTACACGGTCCTCGTCAGCACGGAGGACCAGCGCGGCGCCCCCGGGCAGCGCACGCTGAGTTTCGAGACCACCCCCGCCAAGAAGGTCCTCAAGGTCGAATTCGGCCCGGACGAGGGCAAGTACGGCGTCGGGCAGCCCCTCACGGCCGAACTCAACGAGCCCGTCAAGGACAAGGCCGCACGCGCCATCGTCGAACGGGCCCTGGTCGTCGACGCGCCCGCCGGCGTCGAGGGCGCCTGGCACTGGGTGGACGACAAGAACCTGCACTACCGCCCGAAGGACTACTGGCCCGCCCACACCACCGTCTCCGTACGGAGCAACCTGGAGGGCATCAAGGTCTCCGACGAGCTCCACGGAGCCTCGTCCAAGCCGCTGAAGCTGGAGATCGGCGACCGCGTCGAGGTCACCACCGACGCCGCCTCCCACTACCTCACCTTCGAGCGCAACGGCGAAGTGATCAACACCATCCCGGTGACCACCGGCAAGCCCGGCTTCTCCACCCGCAACGGGGTCAAGGTGGTGCTCGGCAAGCAGTACTTCGTCCAGATGCGCGGCGACACCGTGGGCATCGGCGGCAGCGAGTACTACAACCTGCCCGTCTACTACGCCACCCGCGTCACCTGGAGCGGCGAGTACGTGCACGCCGCGCCCTGGTCGGTCGGCTCCCAGGGCTACGAGAACGTCAGCCACGGCTGCACCGGCATGAGCACCGGCAACGCCGCCTGGTTCTACGAGAACATCACCGAGGGCGACATCGTCAAGGTGATCAACAGCATCGGCGACGACATGGACACCTTCGGCAACGGCTTCGGCGACTGGAACATGGAGTGGAAGGAGTGGCGCGAGGGCAGCGCCCTCCTCAAAGGCACCCAGGAAGGCCGCAGCCCCGTCGACCAGGCGCGACTGCGCCCCACCGTCTGAGAGCCCCGCAGAAGGCCGCACGGGCCCGCTGCCCGGCCGACAGGCCGGGCAGCGGGCCCGTGGTCCGCAACCGGGCGCCCCGGGCGCCCCAGCAGCCTCAGGCGGCCGACGACAGCCGCGACCGCAGCAGCCCCGCGAGGGTGGCGGGGAATTCGACCGGGTCCACCGGAAGGGTGACCGCCGCGTCCGCCCGGCTCCACGTGGCGAGCCACGCGTCCTGGGGGCGCCCCATCAGCAGCAGCACCGGGGGGCACCGGAAGATCTCGTCCTTGATCTGCCGGCACACGCCCATGCCCCCGGCCGGCACCGCCTCGCCGTCCAGCACGCACAGGTCGACGCCGCCCGCGTCCAGCTCCTTGAGGACCGCTGGAAGCGTGGCGCACTCCAGGAACTCCACCGGCGGCAGGTCCGCGGCGGGCCTGCGCCCGGCGGCCAGCCGCACCTGCTCCCGGGTGCCCGCGTCGTCGCTGTAGACCAGAACCCGCGCAGTCGCCCGCATTTCGTCCTCCACCCGGCCGTGAATCACGCTGATGATGCGCGGGATGCTACTCCGTCCGACCGGCTGTCAACATCGGTTCCGCAAGCCTCGCGAGCGCTCCGCTGATGGGCCGTTCGGGCCTTGCACACCCCCCTGACACTCCGAACGGCACCCCCCGGGGTGAGGGCGGGATAAGCGACCGACATAATGTCGGTCGTGGCGACAGCAACGACAGTAGATACCGGGCACGCGCACCCGACGGTCAATCGGCCGAACCTCGTCAGCGTCGGAACCATCATCTGGTTGAGTTCCGAGCTGATGTTCTTCGCGGCCCTCTTCGCGATGTACTTCACCCTGCGATCCGTGACGGGTGCCGAGTACTGGACAGAGCAGGCCGAGGCCTTGAATCTGCCCTTCTCGGCGACGAACACCACGATCCTGGTGCTCTCCTCCCTCACCTGCCAGCTCGGCGTGTTCGCCGCCGAGCGCGGTGACGTGAAGAAGCTCCGGACGTGGTTCATCATCACGTTCGTCATGGGTGCGATCTTCATTGGCGGCCAGGTGTTCGAGTACACCGAGCTGGTCAAGCACGAGGGCATGTCCCTCTCGTCCGGCCCGTACGGCACGGTGTTCTACCTGACCACCGGCTTCCACGGTCTGCACGTGACGGGCGGTCTCATCGCCTTCCTGCTGGTCCTCGGCCGGACGTACGCGGCCAAGAGGTTCACCCACGAACAGGCCACGTCGGCCATCGTCGTGTCCTACTACTGGCACTTCGTCGATGTCGTCTGGATCGGCCTCTTCGCGACGATCTACCTGATCAAGTAGCGATCACGTCGCCGGGTACCGCTCGGCACACCGTCCAGAAACACCGACGCAGAAGATCCTGACACCGGGGTAATCCGTGAAAAAGCTCTCCGCACGACGACGCCATCCGCTGGCGGCGGTCGTCGTTCTACTCTTCGCGCTGGCGGTCACGGGGGGGCTGTACGCCGCCTTCGCGCCCGCGGGCAAGGCGCAGGCCGATGAAACCGCCCAGTCCCTCGCCATCGAGGAGGGCAAGAAGCTCTACGCCGTGGGCTGCGCAAGCTGCCACGGAACCGGCGGTCAGGGTTCCACTGACGGCCCCAGCCTGGTCGGCGTCGGCTCCGCGGCCGTCGACTTCCAGGTGAGCACGGGCCGCATGCCCGCCCAGCAGCCCGGCGCCCAGGTGCCGAAGAAGCCGAACATCTACACCCAGCCCCAGATCGACCAGCTCGCGGCGTACATCGCGTCCCTCGGTGCCGGCCCGATCACGCCGACCGAGAAGCAGTACGACCCGGCCGGTGCCGACATCGCCGCTGGTGGCGAGCTGTTCCGCAACAACTGCGCGCAGTGCCACAACTTCACCGGCGAGGGTGGCGCGCTGACGCTCGGCAAGTACGCCCCGAACCTCGAGGACGTCGAGCCGAAGCACATCTACGAGGCCATGCTCACCGGCCCGCAGAACATGCCCTCCTTCCCGGACAGCACCATGCCGGAGAAGCAGAAGAAGGACATCATCGCGTACCTCCAGAACGTCAACGGCGAGAAGTCGACCAGCCCCGGCGGCCTCAAGCTCGGTGGCCTCGGCCCCGTCTCCGAGGGTCTGTTCGGCTGGATCTTCGGTCTGGGTGCGCTGATCGCTGTCGCCGTCTGGGTCGCGGCCCACACCGCTAAGGCCAAGAAGTCATGAGTAGCCAAGACATTCCCGAAGACAAGCACCTGCCGAGCGAGCAGGGCGACGCGCACCACGGTGCCGTAGCGGTCGCGGACGACCCGTTCGCGGACCCCGGCCTCCCGGTCCACAGGCCGCGCATCCAGGACATCGACGAGCAGGCCGCCAAGCGGTCCGAGCGTACGGTCGCGATGCTCTTCACGCTGTCGATGCTCGCCACGATCGGCTTCATCGCCGCGTACGTGGCCATCCCCGTCGACAAGATCGTTTTCATCTTCCCCGTCGGGAAGGTCAGCGCGCTGAACTTCGCGCTGGGTCTGACGCTCGGCACGGCCCTGTTCTGCATCGGCGCCGGCGCGGTCCACTGGGCCCGCACGCTGATGTCCGACGTCGAGGTCGCCGACGAGCGCCACGAGATCGCCGCCTCCCCGGAGGTCAAGGCGAAGGTCATGCAGGACTTCGCCGACGGTGCGAACGAGTCCGGCATCGGCCGCCGCCCGCTGATCCGCAACACGATGCTCGGCGCGCTGGCCCTGCTGCCGCTCTCCGCCGTCGTGATCCTGCGCGACCTGGGCCCGCTGCCCGAGGACAAGCTGCGCAAGACCCTGTGGTCCAAGGGCAAGCTGCTCATCAACCAGAACACGATGGAGCCGCTGCGTCCCGAGGACGTCCTGGTCGGTTCGCTGACCTTCGCCATGCCGGAAGGCCTGGAGGAGGACCAGCACGACTTCCAGACGCAGATCGCCAAGGCCGCCCTGATGATCGTCCGCATCAAGCCGGAGGACATCAAGGACAAGCAGGAGCTGGAGTGGTCCCACGACGGGATCGTGGCCTTCTCCAAGATCTGCACCCACGTCGGCTGCCCGATCAGCCTGTACGAGCAGCAGACGCACCACGTGCTCTGCCCGTGCCACCAGTCCACCTTCGACCTCTCCGACGGCGCCCGCGTCATCTTCGGCCCGGCCGGTCACGCGCTTCCGCAGCTGCGGATCGGTGTGAATGACGAAGGCTTCCTCGAGGCGCACGGCGACTTCGAAGAGCCCGTCGGTCCTGCATTCTGGGAGCGCGGATGAGCACCTCCACGAACACCTCGGCCGGCCCGGCGCGCAACGCGTCGCGCGGCGAGCGCGTAGCCGACTGGGCGGACGGCCGCCTGGGCATCTACGGCCTCGCCAAGGCCAACATGCGCAAGATCTTCCCGGACCACTGGTCCTTCATGCTGGGTGAGATCTGCCTCTACAGCTTCATCATCATCATCCTCACGGGTGTGTACCTGACGCTGTTCTTCCACCCGAGCATGAACGAGGTCGTGTACCACGGCTCGTACGTGCCGATGCAGGGCGTCATGATGTCCGAGGCCTTCGCCTCGACCCTGGACATCAGCTTCGACGTCCGCGGTGGCCTGCTGATCCGCCAGATCCACCACTGGGCGGCGCTGATCTTCGTCGCGGCCATGGTCGTGCACATGATGCGCGTCTTCTTCACCGGCGCGTTCCGCAAGCCGCGTGAGGTCAACTGGATCTTCGGCTTCCTGCTGCTGGTCCTCGGCATGTTCACCGGTTTCACCGGTTACTCGCTGCCGGACGACCTGCTCTCGGGTACCGGTGTCCGCTTCATGCAGGGCGCCATCCTGTCCGTCCCGGTCGTCGGCACCTACCTGTCGATGTTCCTCTTCGGCGGGGAGTTCCCGGGCGGCGACTTCGTCGCGCGCTTCTACTCGGTGCACATCCTGCTGCTGCCCGGCATCATGATGGGCCTGCTGGTCGCGCACCTGATCCTGGTGTTCTTCCACAAGCACACCCAGTTCGCCGGCCCCGGCAAGACGAACAACAACGTCGTCGGCATGCCGCTGCTGCCCGTCTACATGGCCAAGGCCGGAGGCTTCTTCTTCCTGGTCTTCGGTGTCATCGCGGCCATCGCGGCGATCGCCTCGATCAACCCGATCTGGGCGCTCGGCCCGTACCGCCCGGACCACGTGTCCACCGGTGCGCAGCCCGACTGGTACATGGGTATGCCGGAAGGCCTCATCCGAGCCATGCCGGGCTGGGAGATCAACCTGTGGGGCCACACGCTCGTCCTGGGCGTGTTCATCCCGCTGCTGCTCTTCCCGCTGGTCCTCGGCGCCATCGCCGTCTGGCCCTTCATCGAGTCCTGGGTCACCGGCGACAAGCGCGAGCACCACATCCTGGACCGCCCGCGCAACGTCCCGACCCGCACGGCCTTCGGTGTCGCCTGGATCGCGGAGTACATCGTGCTCCTCATCGGCGGCGGCAACGACATGTTCGCCCAGTACTTCCACCTGTCGATCAACTCGATCACGTGGTTCGTCCGGATCGGCTTCTTCGTCGTCCCGGTCCTGGCGTTCATCGTCACCAAGCGGATCTGCCTCGGCCTCCAGCGCCGCGACCACGACAAGGTGCTGCACGGTCGCGAGACCGGCATCATCAAGCGCCTGCCGCACGGTGAGTTCGTCGAGGTCCACGAGCCGCTGTCGCAGGGCCACCTGCACAAGCTCACCGCGCACGAGCAGTACAAGCCGATCGAGATCGGCCCGACGGTCGACGAGAACGGCGTCGAGCGCAAGGTGACGCGCGGCGAGAAGCTGCGGGCGAAGCTCAGCAAGGGCTTCTACGCGGAGAACAACCAGATTCCGAAGCCCACGGTGGAGGAGTACAAGGAGATCCAGTCCGGCCACGGCCACCACTGATCTCCGGCACGACCGCTTGAGGGACCGGCCCGTCCGGTCCTGGTGTCGCCACGGCGAGAGCCCCGTCCAGTCGCTGGACGGGGCTCTTTGCCGTCTCCGGGGCTGGATAGGCTGAGATCCTTCCCATCGGACGTACGACCCCGACGAGCAGCAGGAGCTGACCATGAACGTTGCGACCCCGGCAGGCGGCGACAGCGTGGCGGCCCGCGGCTGGCCGGGCATCCTGGAGGCGCTGCTCACCCGTCAGGACCTCGTCGCCGAGGACACCGCCTGGGCGATGGAGCGGATCATGCGGGGCGAGGCCACGGACGCGCAGATCGCGGGCTTCGCGGTGGCCCTGCGGGCCAAGGGCGAGACGGTCGCCGAGTACACCGGGCTGGTCCGCACGATGTACGCCCACGCCAACGTGATCGAGGTGCCGGGGCGGACCGTGGACATCGTCGGCACGGGCGGCGACGGCGCCAAGACGGTCAACATCTCGACCATGTCCGCCATCGTGGCCGCCGGCGCCGGAGCCAAGATCGTCAAGCACGGCAACCGGGCGGCGTCCTCCGCCAGCGGCTCCTCCGACGTCCTGGAGAAGCTCGGCGTCAACCTGGCCCTCACCCCGCAGCGGGTGGCGCAGGTCGCCGAGGAGGCCGGCATCACCTTCTGCGCCGCGGTGGTCTTCCACCCCGCCCTGCGCTACGCCGCCTCGGCCCGCCGCGACCTCGGGGTGCGCACCGCGTTCAACGGCCTCGGCCCGCTCACCAACCCGGCCCGCGTCACGGCGCAGGCGGTCGGAGTGGCGGACGCCCGGCTGGCCCCGATCATGGCCGGGGTGCTCGCCGGGCGGGGGACCTCCGCCCTGGTGTTCCGCGGGGACGACGGCCTGGACGAGCTGACCACCACCGGGACCTCGCGGGTGTGGTGGGTCCGCGACGGCGAGGTCACGGAGCACGCCTTCGACCCGCGTGACGTGGGCCTCGGCACGGTCGACATCTCGGCCCTGCGCGGCGGCGACCCCTCGTACAACGCGGACGTCGCCCGCCGCCTGCTGGCGGGGGAGACGGGCCCGGTGCGCGACGCCGTCCTGCTGAACTCGGCGAGCGCCCTGGTGGCGCTGGACCCCGGCACCGGCACGCTGGAGGAGCAGCTCGCGGCCGGCATGGCCCGTGCGGCGGAGTCCATCGACTCCGGGTCCGCGCGCGCGGTGCTGGACCGCTGGGTGGCGGCCAGCAACCGCTGAGGCCGGGTTCCCTTCCGGTCACGGCCCCGGTCCACGATGTGGACCGGGGTCTTGCGCGTGCGGGATCTTGTGGCAGGATGCTCTCCAAGGTCACGAGTGACAGCGTTTAGGCCCCGGCTTGCTGTCCGGCAACCCTCCTTCCGTGGCGGGGTGCCCCGGGTGATGACCAGGCCGTAGGCAGCGAGGTCTACGGCAAGCGCGGATCCCTCGACACCAGGGGTCCTGGTCTCTCGAGGAGCGTTTTCCGTGAGCAAGCGAATGCGATAGGGCGAATCCGCCCCTTCTTCAACCCTCGGATCAGGGTGCCTTCCGCGTACCCCCGATCAGTCCGAGGACCTTCCCGTACCCCCTGACGGCCGCCGCCGCGCGTCGCCGCACCCGCGTACGGGCACTCCGAAGCCATTCAGCCCTGCCTGCCGGGAGATACCGCCATGTCCGCATCCCTGAACGCCGCCACCGCCGCCTGCGCCACCGCCGCCGACGTCCCCGCCTGTGACGGGCCGCTGCCGGTGCTCGGCCGGGACGTCACCGTTCCCCTCGTCACCGGCGGCGAGGTCACCTACGCGGCCCTGGACTACGCGGCCAGCGCCCCCGCGCTGCAGCGGGTCTGGGACGACGTCGCCGCGTACGCCCCGTACTACGGCAGCGTCCACCGCGGCGCCGGCTACCTCTCGCAGCTCTCCACCGACCTGTTCGAGCAGAGCCGCGCCACCGTCGCCGAGTTCCTCGACTGCCGCCCCGCCGACCAGGTCGTCTTCACCCGGTCCACCACCGACTCCCTGAACCTGCTCGCCGCCGCGCTGCCGGCCGGCTGCCAGGTGTTCGTCTTCGAGACCGAGCACCACGCCTCGCTGCTGCCCTGGGGCGACGCCCGGGTCACCTACCTCAACGCCCCCCGCACCCCCGGCGAGGCCGTCGCCACCCTGGAGCGGGCCCTCGCCGACCGCACTGCATCAATTGAAGAGGGCTACGGCCCGGCGCTGGTGTGCGTCACCGGCGCGTCCAACGTCACCGGTGAGCTGTGGCCGGTGAAGGAGCTCGCCACCGCCGCGCACGCCCACGGCGCGCGCATCGTGCTGGACGCCGCCCAGCTGGCCCCCCACCACCCCGTCTCCGTACGGGAGCTGGACGTGGACTGGGTCGCGTTCTCGGGGCACAAGCTGTACGCGCCCTTCGGCTCGGGCGTGCTCGCCGGCCGCGCCGACTGGCTCCAGGAGGCGCAGCCGTACCTCGCCGGGGGCGGCGCCTCCCGCAAGGTGGCCCGCCGCGAGGACGGCGGCGTCGACGTCGAGTGGCACACCACCGCCGCCCGGCACGAGGCCGGCTCCCCGAACGTGATCGGCGTCTACTCCATCGCCTCCGCCTGCCGCGCCCTGCGGGAGGCCGGCTTCGAGAACCTCGTCGCCCGGGAGGAGCACCTCATCGCCAAGGTCCGCGAGGGCCTGGCGGAGGTCCCGGCGGTGCGGGTGCTGTCGCTGTTCGGGGACGACGCCCCGCGCGTCGGCGTCATCTCGTTCGTGGTGGACGGCTGGAACAGCTCGCACTTCGCGGCCGCGCTGTCCGCCGAGTACGGGATCGGGGTGCGGGACGGGCTGTTCTGCGCCCACCCGCTGGTCCGCACCCTGCTGGGCAGCGAGCCGCAGGCCCAGGGCGAGTGCGGGGCGCCGGAGGCGGCGCCGGGGGAGCGGTCGCTGAACGCGATCCGGGTCAGCTTCGGGGCGGGGACGCCGGACGAGCACGTGGAGCGGTTCGTCCGCGCGGTGCGGGAGCTGGTCGAGGACGGTGCGAAGTGGTCCTACCGGACGGAAGAGGGCCGCTGCGTGCCGGCTGTGTAGGTGTGCGCGGGGCCGGCCGCTGCGCGGGGCCTGCCCCTCCCCGCCCTTCAACCGTTCTCGCCTCAAACGCCGGCGGGGCTGGAAGCGCCGCGCAGCGGCAAATTCCAGCCCCGCCGGCGTTTGAGGCGCGGGGGTCTGGGGGCGGAGCCCCCAGGACGGGCCCCGCGCAGTGGCACCCCGTACCGGCCCGGGGAGAGGGCTACGCGTCCAGGCCGATGGCGAAGGCGGCTTCGAGGTCGTGCTGCGAGTACGTGCGGAACGCGACGTGCGTGTCGGTGGCCTCGACGCCCGGGATCTTGCTGATCCGGCCCGGGATGATGTCCGCGAGGTTCTCGTGGCGGGCCACCCGGACCAGGGCGATCAGGTCGTACGTACCGGTGACGGAGTAGACCTCGCTGACGCTGTCCAGCTGCGCGATGGACTCCGCGATCTCGGGGATCCGGTCCACGCTGGTCTTGATGAGCACGATCGCGGTGATCACGGTTGGCTGTCTCCCTCGCCGGCAGTCACTGGTCTCCTCACTCTAGTCGTACGGCGATAGCGGGCCCACGCGTAGCAGAAGCCCAGCGAGAACCCCACCACGTGGGCCAGGTAGGCCACTCCCGGACCGCTCCCCGCGCGGTGCGCCGCCAGCCACTGGAGGCCGAACCAGAACAGCAGCACGATCCATGCCGGGAAGCGCAGCGGCAGGAAGAGCAGGAACGGGAACAGGCTGGTCACCCGCGCCCGCGGGAAGAGGCACAGGAAGGCCCCCAGCGCCGCCGAGATCGCCCCCGACGCGCCCACCAGGGTCTGGTCCGAGGACGCGTTGGCCGCCGCGTAGGCCGCCAGCGCGAGGTAACCCGTGCAGACGTAGAACACGAGGAAGGGCGCCCGGCCCATCCGCTCCTCCGTCATCGCGCCGAAGACGTAGAGGAACAGCATGTTCCCGAGCAGGTGCAGCCAGCTGCCGTGGACGAACAGCGCCGTCAGCGGGGTCAGGAGCGGGCGTCCGGCCCCCGAGAACAGCTCGTCGGGGACGACGCCCCAGTGCCGGAAGTACGCCGTCCCCGTCTCCACGAGCAGATCGCCCGTCCCGTAGGCCGGGTTCAGGCCAGAAGCCGGGCCGAGGACGAACACCGCGCAGCAGGCGGCGATCAGCGCGTACGTGACCACGGGCCCCCGGGCGGCATCGCACAGGGTCCGCCACTTTACGATCATGCGACAGAGCATGACGCAGGCGGACCCACCTGAGGGTGGTGCCAGGCCGTAGGGTTACGTGCTGCGGTCCGCCGACCGCGGCGTAGGGCTTTAATTGAATGAGCTACGAAGGAGAGAGCGGCCTGATGACGGTTCCCCTGCCGACCGACACCACCCGGTGGCGCTGCACCCTGTGCGGCAACCTCACGCGGTTCGATGTCACCCGATCGTCGAAGGTCGTGGAGTACGTCCACCTCGATCTCGCCGGGGAGCCCAAGGTCGAGGAGCGCGAGGTGGTCAGTGAGACCATCGAGTCGGTCCGCTGCCGCTGGTGCAACGCGGTGGACCAGATCGAGCTCGTGGACAGGCCGGGCACCGACTCCTGACGGAGCGGGGCCCACAGTAGATCACGGTAGGGGTGACGGATTGTGGAGCCAGCAAGCGGCGCGACGCAGGCCGACGCGGCCGGCGACGCCGCGGAGGTCCTCGACCGCCCGCTGCCGGAAGGCGTGCGGCGCCGGGTCGTCGCGATCGTCTCGGACGCCTTCGGCGGTCTGACGGTCGGGGACCTCCCGGCGCAGCTGCGGCAGTACGCCCGCTTCACCCCGACCCGCCGCGCCAAGTTCGCGGGCAACGCCATGGCCGCGGCCGTGGAGACCGACGGGGTCTTCCGCAGCCGGATCGCGGAGAAGCTGCGCGAGGCGCAGCCCGAGCTGACCGGGGCCCTGGAGTCGGGCGCCCCGCCCGCCGCCGCGGACCCGCTGGACGTGGCGGCCGCCGCGTACGTGCTGCGCCCGGCCGGCTGGGTCAAGCTGGTGGCGTCCGCCGGTGAGGAGGCGCAGCGCGCCGACGCCGAGCGGGTCGGCGACGAGACACGGCGGGAGCTGGAGCGGCTGCGCGAGGAGCTGGCCCAGCTGAAGGAGGCCCAGCGCTCCGGCGGCGAGCAGGTGCGGGCCGAGCTGGAGGCCGCCCGCAAGGAAGCGGAATCGCTTCAGCGCAAGCTGCGCAGCGCCCTGAGCGACGTCAAGCGGGGCGAGGCCGCCCTGCGCAAGCTGGGCGGCGAGATCGACGGGATCCGCGGTGAGGCGGCGGCGCAGGTGGCCGCCGCCGAGAGCGAGTCCCGGCGCCTGAAGTCCCGCCTGGCGGAGGTGGAGTCGGCGCTGGAGACCTCGCGCCGGGCCACCCGGGAGGGGCGCAGCGTCGAGGACATGCGGCTGCGGCTGCTGCTGGACACCGTGCTGGACGCGGCGGCCGGACTGCGCCGCGAGCTGGCGCTGCCGCCGGTCTCCACGCGGCCGGCCGACACCGTGGACGCGGTGGAGCCGGGCCGGATGACCCCGAAGGACATCGCGGCGCGCGCCCTGTCGGAGACCGATCCGGCGCTGCTGGACCAGCTGCTGGCGCTGCCCCAGGCGCACCTGGTGGTCGACGGCTACAACGTGACGAAGACCGGCTATCCGACGATGCCGTTGGAGAAGCAGCGGCTGCGGCTGCTGGGCGGGCTGTCGATGCTGGCCGCGCAGACGGGTGCCGAGATGACGTGCGTCTTCGACGGTGCGGAGCTGGCGGCGCCGGTGCTGCTCGCGCCGCCGCGCGGGGTGCGGGTGCTGTTCTCCAAGGCGGGTGTGACGGCGGACGAGTTGATCCGCCAGCTGGTGCGGGCCGAGCCGCCCGGCCGTCCGGTGGTGGTGGTCTCCACCGACCGCGAGGTGGCCGACGGGGTGGCGAAGGCGGGCGCCCGGCCGGTGACGTCCGCATTGCTGCTCAAGCGGCTTTCGCGCGTTTCGTAACGCAAGCGGAAGACGTACCGTCAGCTCCTCGGCACGCAGCGTGGGGCTTGTGTGAAGGAAGCGGAACGGCGTCGGGATTTTTCTGCAGGGGGTTTGAAGTGATCAAGGACGGCTCGCTAGGGTCCGCTCAAACCTTCGTGCGGTAGCGCACCCGTTCGGGTGCGGGCCCCCGAGGAGAAGGAGCCCGCCCCCGTGGCGTCCCACCGCCGACCCAGGCCGCCGGCCCGCACCCGCGTGACCGTGCTCACCGCCACCGCCGCCGCGGCGGTCGCCCTCTCCGCGCAGTCCGCCGTGGCCGCCCCCGCCGGACCCGACAAGGACGAGGTCAAGAGCAAGGTCGACGCCCTCTACGAGGAGGCCGAGCAGGCCACCGAGAAGTCCAACGGGGCCCGCGAGCACCAGGCGGAACTCGAGAAGGAGATCGCGCGGCTCCAGGACGCCGTGGCCCGCGACCAGGACGAGCTCAACGACCTGCGCAACACCCTCGGTTCGCTGGCCACCGCCCAGTACCGCGGCGGCGGCCTCGACCCGTCCGTCGCGCTCCTGCTCTCCGCCGACCCCGAGACCTACCTCGACAAGGCCTCCACCCTCCAGCAGTTGAGCGGCAGACAGCTGGAGGCGGTCGCCCGGATCCAGGCCAAGCAGCGCGCCCTCGCCCAGCAGCGCCAGGAGGCCGCGAGCAAGCTCGCCGACCTCGACGCCACCCGCAAGGAACTCGCCGAGAAGAAGAAGGCCGCCCAGGACAAGCTCGCCGAGGCCCAGGCCCTCCTCAACACGCTCAGCGCCCAGGACCGCGGCCGGCTCAAGGAGGAGGAAGCCAGGCAGAGCGCGGCCGGGCAGAAGGCCGCCCCCGCGGTGAAGGCCTCCGGCCGGGCGGGGGCCGCGCTGGCGGCCGCGAAGACCAAGCTGGGCAGCGCGTACATCATGGGCGCCACCGGCCCCAGCGCCTACGACTGCTCCGGGCTGACCCAGTGGGCCTACGGCCAGGCCGGCGTCGGCATCAGCCGCACCACCTACACCCAGGCCAACGACGGCACGCGCATCGGCCGCAGCCAGCTCCAGCCCGGTGACCTGGTCTTCTTCTACGACGACCTGCACCACGTCGGCCTGTACGCCGGCAACAACATGACCCTGCACGCCTCCAACCCGCGCGGCGGCGTCAAGTACGAGTCGATGGACAACATGCCGTTCCAGTTCGGCGTCCGCATCTGACCCCCCGCCCCGGGCCCGCCGCATCTGACCCTCCGCCCCGGGCCCGCCGCATCTGACCCTCCGCCCCGGGCCCTCCGCCCCGGGCCCTCCGCCCCGGGCCCTCCGCCCCGGGCCCGCCGTACACCGCCCATCCGGGCGAATTGCGCGGAGGGGCCCTGACCCCGTGCCCCGCCCATGACCTGCGTCTGAGGCGGGTAGCCGTCATGCGCGCCCCCCGCCGGCCGTTGGCCGGTGCGTGGCCGCGCGGCTACTGTCTGCCAGCGCGGAACCCGGTACACGGCCGTCCACGGGGGGCGGACCCGGGCCCCGCACAGCGGAAGGAGCGGTTCCCCATGGCGTCCCACCGCCGGTCCGGGCTCAGCGGCCTCGACCGGAACACCAAGGTCACCGCCTTCACCGCCGCCGCGGCGGGCGCCGCCGTGGCCATCACGGGCGCACCCGCGCTCGCCTCCCCGGGCCTCCCCCAGGAACCCGCCGGAAGCGCCCGCGCCCAGGTCGACCGGCTCTTCGAGGAGGCCGAGCAGGCCACCGAGCGGTACAACGAGGCCGGCGAGAAGGCCGACGCCCTGCGCGCCCAGATCAGCCGGGCCCAGGACGCCGTCGCCCGCGGCCAGGACCGCATCAACACCATGCGCGGGGTCCTCGGAACCTTCGCCGGCGCCCAGTACCGCTCCGGCGGCCTGGACCCCACCGTCGAGCTGATGCTCTCCGACGACCCCGCCGCCTACCTCGACAAGGCCGCCGTCCTGGGCCGGCTCAGCGGCCGCCGCGCCCAGCAGCTGGCCGAACTCCGCGAGGAGCAGAGCCGGATCGGACAGCAGCGCCAGGACGCCTCCCGCAAGCTCGCCGAACTGGAGGCGCTGCGCACCGAGGTGGCCACCCAGAAGCGCTCCGTCACGGCGAAGCTCGCCGCCGCGCGCCGGCTGCTCAACGAGATGCCCTCCGAGGAGCGCGCCGACTTCGAGCGCGCCTCCCGCTCCGGCGGCCGGGGCCACGCCGACGGCCTGCCCGACCTGCCCGTCGGCGGCGGCCGCGCCTCGGGCCGCGCCATGGCCGCCGTGATGGCCGCCCGGGCCGCCGTCGGGAAGCCCTACGTGTGGGGCTCCACCGGCCCCTCCGGCTTCGACTGCTCCGGGCTGATGGTGTGGTCGTACCGCCAGGCGGGCGTCTCCCTGCCGCGCACCTCGCAGGCCCAGCGGTACGCGGGCCGGCAGGTGCCGCTGTCGCAGGCGCAGCCCGGGGACCTGGTGACGTACCGCTCCGACGCCAGCCACGTCGGCATGTACGTGGGCAACGGCCAGGTGGTGCACGCCCCGTACCCGGGCGCGCGGGTGCGGTACGACCCCGTCGGGATGATGCCGGTGTCCTCGGTGACCCGGCCCTGAGCCCGCCCCTGCGTACGATCGGCGGATGATCCGGGTCCGCCGACGCACCGCCGTACGCCTCCTCGCGCTCGCGCTGTGCCCGCTCCCGGCGCTGGCCGGCTGCACGGGCCCCGAGCCCGCGGCCCCGGCCGACACGGCGGTACGGCGGGCCGTGGCCGACTGGTCGGCGGCCCCGCCCGCGCGGCTCGCCGGGATCCCGCTGGAGGACTGGTCGTACCGGGTCGCCACGGTCCGGCAGGACGGCGTACGCGCCTTCGCGCGCGCGGAGCTGCGCTACCGGCTGGCCGGCTACGACGCGGCCCCGGCGGCCTCGGCCCGCGAGGTGGAGCTGACCCGGGACGGCACCGGCTGGCGGGTCACCGCCGACCGGCCCGCCCCCGGGGCGCCGGCGCAGCTGTGGGACCAGGGGGAGCCGGCCGTCGTGCGGGGCGCGCACAGCCTGGTCCTCGGGGTCGGCCGCAGCCCGCAGGAGCTGTCCGCCCTCGCGGACGGGGCCGACCGGGCGGTGCCGGCCGTCGGCGCGGCCTGGCCGGGGCCGTGGGCGCGGCGGGTGGTGGTCCTGGCACCCGCGACGCTGGACGCGATGGCCGCGCTGCTGGGGCGGCCGGCCGACACCTACCGGGGCCTGGGCGCCGTCACCACCGGCAGCACCGGGGGCGGGCCGGCGCCGGCCGACCGGGTCGTGGTCAACCCGGAGGGGTACGCGGGCCTTTCGGAGGCCGGGCGGCGAATCGTCCTCACCCACGAGGTCACCCACGTCGCGACCCGCGCCGCGACCTCGGCGCGGACCCCGCAGTGGCTGTCGGAGGGCTTCGCGGACTGGGTGGCGTACCGGGGGACGGGGACCACCCCGGCGGAGGGCGCGCCGGAACTGGCCCGGGCCGTGCGGCGCGGCGAGCTGCCGGGCGCGCTGCCGGCCGACGACGCGTTCGCCTTCGGCACCGACCCGTCGGCGGCGGCCCGCGCCTACGAGGGCGCCTGGCTGGCCTGCCGGCTGGTCGCCGCCCGGTGGGGCGAGGGGGCGCTGGTCCGCCTGTACGAGCTGGCGGGCCGCGAACCGCTGCCGGCGGCGCTGGAGCAGGCCCTGGGGACGGACCTCCCCGGGCTGACGGAGGCCTGGCGGCAGGCGCTGGGGGCGGACCTGCGGTAGCGGTCCGGTACGTTGGCGGGGATGCACAAGACGCTGATCGTGACGAACGACTTCCCGCCGCGCCCGGGCGGCATCCAGGCCTTCCTGCACAACATGGCGCTGCGGCTGGACCCCGAGCGGGTCGTCGTCTACGCGTCCACCTGGAAGCACGGCGCGGAGGGCCGCGAGGCCACCGCCGCCTTCGACGCGGAACAGCCGTTCCCGGTGGTCCGCGACCGTACGACGATGCTGCTGCCGACGCCCCGGGTGACCCGGCGGGCGGTGTCCCTGCTGCGCGAGCACGGCTGCGAGTCGGTGTGGTTCGGGGCGGCGGCCCCGCTCGGGCTGATGGGCCCGGCGCTGCGGCGGGCCGGCGCGCGGCGGATCGTCGCCACCACGCACGGGCACGAGGCCGGCTGGGCGCAGCTGCCGGCCGCGCGGCAGCTGCTGCGGCGGATCGGCGAGGGCACGGACACCCTGACCTACCTGGGGGAGTACACCCGTTCGCGGATCGCCTCGGCGGTGACGGACCGGGCGGCGGCGCGAATGGTCCAGCTGCCGCCGGGGGTGGACGAGAAGACCTTCCACCCCGGCTCGGGCGGCGCGGAGGTCCGGGCGCGGCTGGGCCTGTCCGACCGGCCGGTGGTCGTCTGTGTGTCCCGCCTCGTTCCCCGCAAGGGGCAGGACACCCTGATCGAGGCGATGCCGCGGATCCTGGCGGCGGTGCCGGACGCGGCGCTGCTGATCGTGGGCGGCGGCCCGTACGAGGCGGACCTGCGGGCGCTGGCCGCCGCGAAGGGGGTCGCCGACTCGGTGGTCTTCACGGGCGCCGTCCCCTGGTCGGAGCTCCCCGCCCACTACGGCGCCGGGGACGTCTTCGCGATGCCGTGCCGGACCCGGCGGGGCGGGCTGGACGTGGAGGGGCTCGGCATCGTCTACCTGGAGGCCTCGGCGACGGGCCTGCCGGTGGTCGCGGGCGACTCGGGCGGTGCGCCGGACGCGGTGCTGGACGGCGAGACCGGCTGGGTGGTCCGCGGCGGCGCCCCCGACGAAGCGGCGGACCGCATCATCACCCTGCTCGGCGACCCGGAACTCCGCGCCCGCATGGGCGAGGCGGGCCGCGCCTGGGTGGAACGCCAGTGGCGCTGGGACCACCTGGCGGAGGGGCTGCGCGAGCTGCTGTAGCGCTGAACGGGCAGCCTGGTTGCCCACCCGCCTCCCTGTCTGCGGGCCGGTGGGGCGTGGCGCCGCTCCGGGCCGGCTGTCTCCCCCGCGAGGGGTGGGGGCGGGGCGGTGGTTGCCCACCCGCCTCCCTGTCTGCGGGTCCGGGGGCCGGGAGAGCGGTGTCCCGCTGGGCGGCCTCAGGAAGGGCTGGGGGTTTCCCGGCAGTCCCATCGTCCTTCCGGTTCGGGCCGGCCCGTCAAGGGCGCTCCTTCGTCGCGTCACTTCGTGATCGCCTTCGGCGACCCTTGACCGGCCGGCCCGCCCCGGAAAGCCGAAAGACTGCCGGGAAACCTCCAGAGGAACGGTCACGGGGCAGGGGGAGGGGAGCGGCTCCCTCAGCGATGGGCCGGGGGCCGGGGGCCGGCTGCCCACGCGAGAGGTTGATCAGAGCCCCCTGGGGAGCGCCGAGGCGCAGAAGATCGCTACGCGCTTCTCTGATCTCGGCGACTGGCGGCCGTCGGGGGCCCTACGGGGTCAGGGGCGGAGCCCCTGGGAACGGTGGAAGGGCGGGTAGGGGACCTCGCCCGCGCAGCGGCACCCGCACCCGCACGCGACCCGTACGCACCCTCGGAGGGACGCAGTGGGCGTCAAGAACCGGCATGAGGCGGCAAGGTCGGTCCATCAGGGGCAATCGTGGGCGGAAACGTGCAGGGCGGCGGACCGGCGCCGGGGTGTGGTTACGGTCCACACATGTCTGACTGTTACTCACATGCGTGGCGGTGCGCGTTATGGCCGGTTGGGTGGAATCCGCTCATGATGCGCCCATGACACCCAACCTGACGCGCCGTCAACTCGGCCTCAACGCCCTCCGCGCCGCCGCAGCCCTCGGCATCACCCGCATCGGCCTCGGCGCCGCCGCCGCGGCCGAACCCCCCGCCGCCCCGTACGCGCCCGCCGTCGTCGTCGGCTCCGGCTACGGCTCCGCCGTCGCCGCGCTGCGCCTCGGGCAGGCCGGCGTGCGCACCGTCGTCCTGGAGATGGGGCGGCTGTGGAACACCCCCGGCCCCGACGGCAAGGTGTTCCCCTCCACCTCCGCGCCCGACCAGCGCTCCATGTGGTTCCGCACCCGCACCGAGGCCCCGCTCGCCCAGTTCCTCTGGCTCGACGTGGTCAACCGCGACATCAGCCCCTACCCCGGGGTCCTCGACCGGGTGAACCACGGCGGCATCTCCGTCTACGTCGGCCGCGGCGTCGGCGGCGGCTCGCTCGTCAACGGCGGCATGGCCCCGACCCCCAGACGCTCCTACTTCGCCGAGGTGTTCCCCGGCGTGGACGCCGAGGAGATGTACGGCACCTACTTCCCCCGCGCCCGCGCCATGCTCGGCGTCAACGGGATCGACCCCGCCTGGTTCGAGTCCACGGAGTGGTACCGCTTCGCGCGGACCTCCAGAAGACACGCCCAGAACACCGGCCTGAAGACCACCTTCGTGCCCAACGTCTACGACTTCGAGTACATGAAGCGCGAGGCGGCCGGCACCGCCACCCGCTCCGCCCTCGCCGGCGAGGTCATCTACGGCAACAACCACGGCAAGAAGAGCGTCGACAAGACCTACCTCGCCGCCGCCCTCGGCACCGGCAACGTCACCATCGAGACCATGCAGCGGGTGGTCGCCGTACGCCAGGACCCGGCCGGCGGCTACGTCCTGACCGTCCACACGAGCGACGTCACCGGCCGCGTCACCCAGGTCCGCGAACTCGGCTGCGGGCAGCTGTTCCTGGGCGCCGGCAGCCTCGGCACCACCGAGATCCTGCTGCGCGCCCGCGAGACCGGCGCGCTGCCCGCGCTCAGCGAGAAGGTCGGGCTCGGCTGGGGCCCCAACGGCAACGTGATGACCGCCCGCGCCAACCACCTGTGGGACACGGTCGGCTGCAACCAGGCCACCATGCCCGCCCTCGGCATCGACGACTGGGACAACGCCGCCAACCCGGTCTTCGCGGAGATCGCCCCGCTCCCCATGGGCATCGAGCACTGGATCTCGATGTACCTGGCCATCACCAGGAACCCGGAACGCGGCCGCTTCGTCTACGACGCCGCGACCGACTCGGCACGGCTGAACTGGACCCGGGACCAGAACGCCCCGGCGGTCGCGGCGGCCAGGAACCTCTTCGACCGGATCAACCGCCGCAACGTCACCGTCTACCGCCACGACCTGTTCGGCGACAACAGGGCCTTCGCCGACGACTTCACCTACCACCCGCTCGGCGGCTGCGTCCTCGGCGAGGCCACCGACGCCTACGGGCGGGTCAAGGGCTACCAGGGGCTGTACGTGCTCGACGGATCGCTCGTACCCGGCTCGCTCGGCGTGAACCCGTTCGTGACGATCACGGCCCTCGCCGAGCGGAACATGGAGCGGATCCTCGCCCGGCCCTAGGCCCGGTACAGGGCGTCGATCTCGTCCGCGAAGTCCTTCGCCACCACGTTGCGCTTCAGCTTCAGCGACGGCGTGATGTGGCCGGACTCCTCCGTGAACTGGGAGCCCAGGATGCGGAACTTCCGCACCGATTCCGCCTTGGACACCGCCGCGTTGCCGTCGTCGACGGCCTTCTGGACGGCGGCGATCAGCTCCGCGTCCTCGCGCAGCTCCGCCGCCGTCACCCCGGCCGGCTTGCCGTTCTCCGCGGCCCACCGGCCGAGGAACTCCTCGTCGATGGTGACCAGCGCGGCCACGAACGGCCGCGCGTCGCCGACCACCATGCACTCCGCTACCAGCGCGTGCGCCCGGATCCGGTCCTCGATCACCGCGGGGGCGACGTTCTTGCCGCCGGCCGTGACGATGAGCTCCTTCTTGCGACCGGTGATCTTGAGGTAGCCGTCCTCGTCGAGGGTGCCGACGTCGCCGGTGTGGAACCAGCCGTCCGTCATCGCCTCGGCGGTGGCCGCCTCGTTCTTCCAGTACTCCTTGAAGACGTGCTCGCCGTGCACCAGCACCTCGCCGTCGTCGGCGATGCGCAGCACGGAACCGGGCAGCGGCTGGCCGACCGTACCGATCTTCTGCTTGTCCCACGGCAGGAACGCGGTGGCCGCGCAGGTCTCCGTCAGGCCGTAGCCCTCCAGGACCGTGAAGCCGATGCCGCGGAAGAAGTGGCCGAGGCGCTCGCCGAGCGGGGCGCCGCCGGAGATCGCGTACTCGCCGCGCCCGCCGAGGACGGCGTGCAGCTTGGAGTAGACGAGCTTCGAGAACAGCTTGTGCTTCAGCTTCAGGCCGAAGGACGGGCCCGAGGGGGTGTCCAGCGCCCGGCTGTACGCGATCGCCGTGTCGGCGGCCGCGTCGAAGATCTTGCCCTTGCCGTCGGCCTGCGCCTTGGCCCGCGCCGAGTTGTAGACCTTCTCGAAGACGCGCGGCACGCCGAGGATCAGCGTGGGGCGGAAGGACTGCAGCTCGTCGGTGAGGTTCTTGATGTCCGGTACGCAGCCCAGCCGGATCGGCGCCAGCACCGCCGCCACCTCGACCAGGCGGCCGAAGACGTGCGCGGCCGGGAGGAACAGCAGCACGGAGCACTCGCCGGTGCGGAAGAGCGGCTTCAGCCGCTCCACCACGTTGCCGCACTCGGCGAAGAAGTTGCGGTGGGTCAGCACGCAGCCCTTGGGGCGGCCGGTGGTGCCCGAGGTGTAGACGATCGTCGCCGGGTCGTCGGCGACCGCGAGGGCGCTGCGCGCGTCCACCTCGGCGTCGGTGACCTCCGCGCCCGCGGCCTTCAGCAGGCCCTGGGCGTCCTTCTCGATCTCCCAGACCTCGCGCAGCTCGGGCAGCCGGTCCCGCAGGGAGGCCACGTTCGCGCTGTGCCCGGGGCTCTCCACGACGGCCGCGACGGCCCCGGAGTCGCCGAGGATCCACTGGATCTGCTCGGGGGAGCTGGTCTCGTACACGGGGACGGTGACGCCGCCCGCGGTCCAGATCGCGAAGTCGAACAGCACCCACTCGTAGCGGGTGCGGGAGATCAGGGCGACCCGGTCGCCGGGGCGGATGCCCGACGCGATCAGGCCCTTGGCGACGTCCCGCACCTCGGCGAGGAACTCCACCGCCGTCACGTCCTGCCACCGGCCGTCGACCTTGCGGCTGATGACGGCGGTGTCTGGGTGCTGGGCGGCGTTGCGGCGGATGAGATCCGTCAGGTTCCCGTCCGACGGGACCTCGTACAGGGCCGGAAGGCTGAACTCGCGCAAGACTGCTGCTCCTCTGGGCGCCATCGCCACCGTGTGGACCGACCGGACGTTACCCACCGGTAGTGGGTTCCCGGTAGAGGGAACCGGCCAGATGTTCCGTGCGTCACATTCTGTACATCGCGATGCGGCGCAAGACCCGCCAATACGCTGCCGACAGTAGTCGACCGTGTTCGCGACTCGGAAGTAACCGCAGGTCCGGCCGCCTGCGACCCTCCCCCTACCCGGCCGGAGCCAGGCCCCCCTAGGGTGAGCGCATGGGTGGCAGGAAGAGTCGTACGCGGGTCCACGTCGTCAGCGACGTCCACGGCAACACCGACGCGCTCGCACGCGCCGGAGAGGGCGCCGACGCCCTCGTCTGCCTCGGCGACCTGGTGCTCTTCCTCGACTACGCCGACCACTCCCGCGGCATCTTCCCCGACCTCTTCGGCGTCGAGAACGCCCACCGCATCGTCGAACTGCGCACCGCCCGCCGCTTCGCGGAAGCGCGCGAATTCGGCCGTCGCCTGTGGGACGGACTCGACAGGGAACGGATGATCGAGGAAGCCGTCCGACGGCAGTACGCGCAGATGTTCGCGGCCTTCCCCAGCCCGACGTACGCCACGTACGGCAACGTCGACATCCCCGGCCTGTGGAGCGAGTACGCCGGAACCGGCACCACCGTCCTCGACGGCCAGCGCGTGGAGATCGGCGGCCGCGTCTTCGGGTTCGTCGGCGGCGGACTCCCCTCGCCGATGCGCACCCCCTACGAGGTCGACCCCGAGGAGTACGCCGCCAAGGTCGAAGCCCTCGGCGAGGTCGACGTCCTCTGCTCGCACATCCCGCCCGAGGTCCCCGAACTCTGCTACGACACCGTCGCCCGCCGCTTCGAACGCGGCAGCGAAGCCCTGCTGGCCGCGATCCGCCGCACCCGGCCCCGCTACGCCCTCTTCGGCCACGTCCACCAGCCGCTGGCCCGCCGGGCCCGGATCGGCGCCACCGAGTGCGTGAACGTCGGCCACTTCGCCGCCACCGGAAAGCCATGGGCCCTGGAGTGGTGACCTCCCTGGAGTGGTGACCCCCACACGCACGGTAGCCTGCACGCGGCGGCCGCGGGCCGCACACTTCCTCGAATACTCCCCGGAGGAGCCACCGCGATGGCGGAACACACCAGCTCAAGCATCACCATCGACGCCTCCCCGGCCGACGTGATGGCCGTGATCGCCGACTTCGCCCGCTACCCGGAGTGGACCGGCGAGGTGAAGGAGGCCGAGGTCCTGGCCACCGACGCCGAAGGCCGCGCCGAGAAGGTCCGCCTCCTGCTGGACGCCGGCGCCATCAAGGACGACCACACCCTCGCCTACACCTGGAAGGGCGCCGACGAGGTCAGCTGGACCCTCGACAAGTCCCAGATGCTGCGCCAGCTGGACGGCTCCTACCGGCTCGCCCCGCTCGACGGCGGACGCACCGAGGTCACCTACCAGCTCACCGTGGACGTCAAGATCCCCATGCTGGGCATGATCAAGCGCAAGGCCGAGAAGGTCATCATCGACCGCGCCCTCGCCGGCCTCAAGAAGCGCGTCGAGACCCCCCGCCCCTGACGCCCCCGGGCCCCACCGGGACGCCGCGCGCGCGGCACCCGGAAGGGGCCGCACGGGCCCGGCCCGGCCCGTTGCCTGTGCCGGTACCCCCGGCCCGCCCGGCCCCCCGACCCGCACCGGAACCACCGGCACAGCAAAGGCACGGCACCACCATGCAGACCCTCCTCGTCACCGGCCCGGGAGGCGCAGGCCGCAGCACCGTCGCGGCCGCCACCGCGCTCGCCGCCGCACGCGAGGGCCGACGGGTCCTGCTCCTGTGCGGCCCTGACGCCGACCCCTTCCCCGACCCCGTCCCGGGACTGCGCGTCACCCCCGTCGACTCCGGCCAGGAGTTCCGCACCGAACTCGCCGCCCTCCAGGAACGCGGCGCCGCCCTCATCGGCATGCTCGGCGGCCGCCCCCTCGGCACCGAGGAACTCACCGAGCTCCCCGGCGCCGAACAGTTCGCCCTGCTCCGCGCCCTGCGCCGGGCCGCCGCCGCACCCGCCACCGACCTCGTCGTCGTGGACATGCCCCCGCTCCACCAGGCCGTGGCCACCCTCGCCCTCCCCGCCCAGCTCCGCCGCTACCTCGCCCGGCTCCTCCCCGCCGAACGCCAGGCCGCCCGCGCCCTGCGCCCCGTACTGGCCCAGCTCGCCGGAGTGCCCATGCCCGCGCAGTGGCTGTACGAGACCGCCGCCCGCTGGGACGAGGAGCTCGCCGCCGTCCAGGCCGTCGTGGAAGCCCCCACCACCCGGATCCGCCTCGTCGCCGAGCCCGGCCCCGCGGCGGACACCGCCCTGCGCACCGGCATGCTCGGCCTCGCCCTGCACGAGCTGCGCACCGAGTCCCTCGTGGCCAACCGCCTCGTACCGGCGGACGCCGCCGCTGCCCACCCCTGGGCCGCCGGCATCGCCGAGCAGCAGCGCGCCTTCCTCGACGCGTGGACCGGCGCCGGCCTCCCCGTCCACGAGCTCGCCCACCTCGGCCGGGACCCCCGCGGCACCGGCGGCCTCGCCGCACTCACCGCCGCCCGGGACCTCGCCCCCGGCCCCGTCCCCGCACCCGGCGCCGGCTGGACCGTCGAGGACCGCCTCGCCGACGACGGGGTGCTCGTCTGGGCGATCCCGCTGCCCCGCGCCCGCAAGAGCGAGCTCGACCTGATCCGACGCGGCGACGAACTGCTCGTCGCCGCGGGACCGCACCGCAGGATCGTTCCGCTGCCCTCCGCCCTGCGCCGCTGCACCGTCTCCGGAGCCGCCCTCACCGACGGCGCCCTCCGCGTCCGCTTCACCCCCGACCCGCGGCTCTGGCCGAGGGAGCGCTGAGACCCGTACCGCCGTTCGGGTACCGTCGAAGGAAGACCCACCGCAGCTGCCGCCAGGAGAGTCCGCCATGAGCGAGGCCACCGACCACCCCGACGCCGACGACGCCTGGGCGCGGGCCTGCGCCGAGGACCTCGCCGCCGAACAGGAACGCCGCAGGTCAGCCCGGTCCGGGGACACCGGGGGCACCGGAGGCGCCGACCGCCCCGGAACCGCCGCCGAGGAGCTGTTCAAGCTCTTCGAAGCCGTCGCCGACAAGGTCTCCTCCCTCAACAACCCCGCCGTCGGCGCCGCCGCCCAGGACGCCGTGCGCCAGTTCGTCAACCAGGCCAAAACCGCCGCCAAGCCCGTCATCGAGCGCAACCCCGAGGTCTTCGGCCACCTCGCCGCCGCCGGATCCGAACTCCTCGCCGCCTACCGCTCCGCCGTCGAGGGCCACGAACGCCGCTGGACCCACGACGAACCCCCCGCACCCCCGGCGCCCTCCGGCAAGGGCGACGAGGGCCCCGGTACCGGCCCAGCCCAGCGGATCGATCTCGACTGAACCTCCGCCGGGCCCGTGTACGGTTGGCCGTGGCGGGGTTTGACCGGAAACCGAGGGACTAATGGGACTCACCATCGGCGTCGACATCGGCGGCACGAAGATCGCGGCCGGCGTGGTCGACGAAGAGGGCACCATCCTTGAGACGTACAAGGTGCCCACCCCGCCGACCGCGGACGGCGTGACGGAGGCCATCTGCGCCGCCGTCTCCGAGGTCAGCAGCAGCCACACCATCGAAGCCGTCGGCATCGGCGCCGCCGGATACGTCGACGACAAGCGCGCCACGGTGCTCTTCGCACCCAACATCAACTGGCGGCACGAACCCCTCAAGGACAAGGTCGAACAGCGCATCGGCCTGCCCGTCGTCGTCGAGAACGACGCGAACTGCGCCGCCTGGGGCGAATACCGCTTCGGCGCCGGCCAGGGCCACGAGGACGTCATCTGCATCACCCTCGGCACCGGCCTCGGCGGCGGCATCATCATCGGCAACAAGCTCCGCCGCGGCCGCTTCGGCGTCGCCGCCGAATTCGGCCACATCCGGGTCGTCCCCGACGGCCTGCTCTGCGGCTGCGGCAGCCAGGGCTGCTGGGAGCAGTACGCCTCCGGCCGCGCCCTCGTCCGCTACGCCAAGCAGCGCGCCAACGCCACCCCCGAGAACGCCGCGATCCTCCTCGGCCTCGGCGACGGCACCGCCGACGGCATCGAGGGCAAGCACATCAGCGAAGCCGCCCGCGCGGGCGACCTCGTCGCCATCGACGCCTTCCGCGAGCTCGCCCGCTGGGCCGGCGCCGGCCTCGCGGACCTGGCCTCCCTCTTCGACCCGTCCGCGTTCATCGTCGGCGGCGGCGTCTCCGACGAGGGCGACCTCGTCCTCGACCCGATCCGCAAGTCCTTCAAGCGCTGGCTCGTCGGCGGCGCCTGGCGCCCGCACGCCCAGGTCCTCGCCGCACAGCTCGGCGGCAAGGCCGGCCTCGTCGGCGCCGCCGACCTGGCCCGCCAGGGCTGACACCCCTTTTCGCCGCGACTGCCCGCCGTGCCCCCTGGGGGAGCGGCGGGCAGCTGCGTATGTTCGGGGCATGCCGCACACGCTGCACACGCTGCCGAAGTCCGAGACCGAGCCCGACGGCTCAGCCGTCATCCGGGCCCTCAGCTACAACATCCGCTCGCTGCGCGACGACGAGGAAGCCCTGGCCCGGGTCATCCGCGCCTGCGCCCCCGACCTGGTGTTCGTCCAGGAAGCACCCCGGTTCTTCCGCTGGCGCAAGCACGCGGCGAGGCTCGCCGCCAAGACCGACCTCGTGGTGCTGGGAGGCGGAGCCACCGCGGCCGGACCGCTGCTGCTCTGCTCCCTGCGGGCCTTCGTGGAGCGCACCGAGGACGTACTCCTCCCGCGTACCCCCGGCCTTCACCGCCGGGGCCTCGCCACCGCCGTCGTCCGCTTCGGCGCCGCCCGCGTCGGGGTGGTCAGCGCCCACCTCTCACTGGACGCGGCGGAGCGGCAGGCGCAGGCGCAGCTCCTCCTGGACCGGGCCGCCGCCCTGGGCGCCCCGCACGTGATCGCGGCGGCCGACGTCAACGAGGCGGCGGGGGGCCCCGCCTTCGGCCGCCTGTCGGGAGCGCTCCAGGACTGCTGGACGGTCTCCCCGTGGGGCGACGGCGACACCTTCCCCTCGACGGCCCCGAACCGCCGCATCGACGCCGTCTTCGCCTCCCCGGGGGTCGAAGTCCTGGCCTGCGGAGTCCCGACCGGCCTCCCGGGCATCACCACCCCCGACCTCCACGCCGCCACGGACCACCTCCCGGTCCTGGCGGCGCTGCGGCTCCCGGCGGGGTGAGCCCGGTGCGGGCGGGCTATCTCCCCCTCGAGGGTTTACCCACCCGCCCCGGGGCGCGGACCGGGGGGGTGGGCGGTATCCCCACGGACCGGATCAGAGCAGGTTGGGGGCTTCCCGTCAGTCCCATCGTCCTTCCGGTTCGGGCCGGCCTGTCAAGGGCGCTCCTTCGTCGCGTCGCTTCGCGATCGCCTTCGGCGACCCTTGACAGACCGACCCGCCCCGGAAAGCCGAAAGACTGCCGGGAAACCCCCAAAGAAACGGGACGGTCCAGAGGAGGGCGGACGGGCGTCTCAGCGCTGAGACGAGGGACCGGGCGCCGGCCCGCCGGGCATCCGGGCCCTCAAGAGTCCTGATTCCGTGCCGGGTGCGCGGCTACCCGCACCAGAGGTTGATCAGAGCGGCCTACGGAGCCCCCAGACGCGACAGATCGCTACGCGCTCCCCCCGTCTCAGCGTCCGGCGACCGCCTTGGGCTGATACCTGCGCCAGAAGACGAACAGGGCAGCCGAAGGAGACGGGGGCGCGTCAGATCGCTACGCGCTTCTCTGGTCTCGGCGTCCGGCGGCCGTCTTGGTCTGGTCCGGGGCGGGTTCGACGTTGGTGGCGGCGGTGGTGAATTCGCGGCCGCAGGCGCCTCGGATGTAGGCGAGTTCCATCCAGCGTTCGATGCCGGTGTCGGAGACGTTCTCGTTGATCACGGCCATGAGGATGCCCTCGGTGCCGGAGGCGATGTCTCGGACGCGTCGGTGGAGGAGGCGGTGGGGGACGTACTCGTAGCACTCACTCATCGGACGCCGCCTCGAAGGTGCTGAGGAAGCGCTCCCAGCCGGCTGTTGCCCGGTCAAGCAGATCGGCGCTGGGTCCGAACGTGGCTGGCACCCTCTCGATGGGCACCTCGCAGATGCAGTTGTGCGTGATGAGGTCGGTCACGGGTCGACTCCTCCATAGGTCAGTGGTGTCACCCATCAGCCTGGACTCGTCCCAACCGCGCGGGAATGGCCGTTTGTTGCACTTCCGCTGTACTTGCGTCTCCCTTCGTCGGTCTGCCGTGGTTCGATGACGGCGAGAAGGGAGCGGCGTGTGGCGACCGTGCACCACTGGACCGGGCTGGAGGCCAAGGCACTCCGGCTGGCGCTGCGGCTGAGCGTCCGCGCGTTTGCCGATCACCTTGGCGTCGGAGTGCGGACCATCTCCAAGTGGGAGAAGCTCCGTGCGTCTACCGAACCTCGCCCGGACACCCAAGCGATTCTTGATACCGCTTTGGCCCGTGCGGACGCTGCCGCCCATCTGCGGTTCGAAATGTTTCTGTCCGACGCCGGAGGCTCCAGGACGATCCGGTCGGTGACGTCCACAGCTCCACTCGCCTGGGAGTACGAATCCTGGGCTGATGACCTGGACCGGGTCGTGGTGGCGCTCAATCAGCAGGACTTCGCGTTCGCCGACTGCCTGCTCACCAGGTGGCTGAGCCGTTTCAACCGACCCGAGCTGGACGAGAGGGGCCTTTACCTCTTCGCCCGCTCGACCACTTTGCTCGGTGACCTCAAGCGGTATCGGGGAACGCCCGTCGGGCTGCAGTCCGCCCAACACTCCTATGCCGGTGCGCGCGCCGTCTTCACACACCTCGACATCCCTCGCCGTGTGGCCCAGCTCGACCTGTCCCTGGCGGTCGTCATGGAAATGTCCGGCAAGCTGGAGACGGCTGCTCGAGCCTACGAAAGCCTGGCTGTCGATGACCGGCTTTCTCCCCGCGACCGCGCGAGTGCCCGATTGTGGGTGGGGACGGCGCTGAGCAAGGACGGGCGGCACGACTACGCGACGCGTGTCATGACCTCCGCGACGCGTGACTTCGAGGACCTCGCCGAACCCGAAGACTGGTCGGTGGCACACCAGAAACTCGCGCTCGCCCGCCGCGATGCCGGCGACCTCACCGCCGCACTCCGGTTCCTGGACATCGCCTGTAGCACGGGCACCGTGCGGTCCCCGATGCAACGGGTGCAGCTCACCACCGCTCAAGCACACATTCTTCGCACTGATCCCGCCACCCGTGACGAGGGCCTCCGCCTCCTCAATGAAGCCGCGAAGATCGCCGCCAAGGCCGAGCTCGGACATCAACTCCGTAGCATCGATGCCATCAGGCGGACGTGCGAGGGAGCCTTCAAACCCCTACATCACCGACCAGGGAGCAGGTAGTGGCAGACGGACGACCGCAGGAGATCACCGAGAATCAGCGGCAGGCCGCCGAGCTGATCTGGGACTACCACCACATGCGTCACGACCTTCGCCCGTGCGATGTCGCGATCGCTCTGGGCTGCAACGACCTCGGCGTCAGCACCTACGCCGCAGACCTATACAAGGCCGGTTTTTTCCCCACGCTCGTGCTCACCGGTGGCAACAGCGCGGCCACCAGAGACGTGTTCCCCCGGGGAGAGGCCGTGCACTTCCACGAACAGGCCCTTGCGCTCGGTGTTCCCGCCCACGCGATGCTGCTGGAACCGAATGCCGCCAATACCGGTCAGAACATCGCTTTCACCCGCGAGGTGCTGACCACCGCCGGTATTCGGCCCCGCTCCGTGCTGCTGCTCTGTATGCCGTACATGGAGCGGCGGGCCTTCGCCACCTGCCGCCAGCAATGGCCCGAGGTCGAAGTGGTGTGCGCTTCTGCCCCCTTGTCTTTCGACGCCTATCTCAAGGGCATGGGCGACGAGGAATCCGTGATCAGCATGATGGTCGGCGACCTGCAACGTGTGATCGAGTACCCGAACCATGGCTTCGCCATCGCCCAGGACGTACCGCAGGACGTGCATGCGGCATACAAGTCCCTGGTCCGGGACGGCTTCACCGGTTGCCTCCTCACCCCGTGATAGTCGCTACTCGAAAGGAGCACGTGTGAGCGAGGGATTCGGCCTGGTCGTGCGCTTCTCCCTACGTGATCAGGAAGCTGCGAAGGCGTTCGACGCGCTCTGTGCGGTCACCCTGGAAGGCATCAAGGGGGCGGAGCCCGGAACGCTGACCTACATGGTGCACGTCCCGGAGGGTGAACCCCTGCAGCGCGTGTTCTACGAGCTGTACGCGGACCGTCAGGCTTTCGCTGCTCATGAGGCGCAGCCGCACACCAGGCACTTCCTTGCCCAGCGGGAGCAATACCTTGCAGGCGTCGAGGTCACCTTCCTTGACGCGATCACGGGGAAGAGGGCCGAACGTACGGGCAGCGTGGATTGACGTCTATGAGCGGACTCAATGCCGCTTCATCCGGAGGTATCCCTAGACGGCCGCCGGCCGCCGAGATCAGAGAAGCGCGTAGCGATCTGACGCGCCTGTCGGATGCCTAGGTGGATCTGTTCGTCCTTAGGTGCGGGTATCAGCCCGGGACGGTCGGCGGACGCTGAAAAAAGAGGAGCGCGTAGCGATCTGTCGCGTCTGGGGGGTCTGGAGGGGGCTCTGATCAACCTGTCGTGCGGGTAGTCGCGCCCCTGGCCCGGAATCAGGACACCTGAGGCCCCGGATGTCGGGCGGGCCGGCGCCCGGCGCCGCGTCTCAGCGCTGAGGGACCCGCTCCTCCAAGGATCGTCCGTCCCGTTTCTTTGGGGGTTTCCCGGCAGTCTTTCGGCTTTCCGGTTCGGGTCGGTCGGTCAAGGGTGGCCGAAGGCCATCGCGTAGCGACGCGACCGAAGGGAGCGCCCTTGAGGGACCGGCCCGAACCGGAAAGCCGATGGGACTGACGGGAAGCCCCCAACCATCGATGAGACCGCCCCAGGGGATCCCGCCCCCCCGGCCCCACCCGCACCCGGGGGTGGGTGGGCAACTGCCGGGGGGAGACCGCAGGTTCGCGCGTCAGACGACCGCGCCGCGGCCCGGGTCGTCGTCATCGTCGTCGTCGCCCGTCGACATGCGGGCGATCAGGGTGGCGAAGCCGCCCAGGAAGCCGCCGATGCCCAGGGTGGTCAGCCACCAGGTCATGTCCCACTGGAGCAGCACCGCCAGCAGGAGCAGCACCGGTCCGCCGACCACCGCGAGCCAGGCGAACTTCGCCGTCGTGTCCGCCTCCGGCAGCTCGGGCTCCGGCGGGACGAAGTGGCCCTCGTCCGTCGGCTCGGCCGGGGTGTGGTCGCGGGGGCCCGGCGCCGGGGTGGGTACGGGGACGCCCGCGCCCACGCCCGGGGCGAACGTGATCGAGCTGCCCAGCTCCGGCCTGGGCTCGGGCTTCGGCTCCGGGGCCGGGTCGGCCGTCGCGGTCTTCGGCTCGGGCTTGACGTCCTCCTCCGGCAGCATCAGGTTCTCGATCGGCCGGAACGGCCTCGCGCCCGGCGGGTCCGGCGGTTCCTGCCCGTACCCGGCGACGATCGCGGCCCACGCCGCTTCCTCGTCCAGCGGGGGAACGCCCCCGGAGGACTCCTCGTGCTCAGCCACCGCTGGCCGCCCCCTCCCTGCCGACACTCTTCGCGAGCCGCCCGATGAACGCGTAACTGTCCGCGAAGATCCGCTCCGCGTCATGGTCCAACGTCGCCACGTGGTAGCTCTGTTCCAGCAGGGTCTCGGTGACGTCCGTCGAGGACACGCGGGACAGGATCCGCGCCGAGTCGACCGGCGGGACCACGTGGTCCTGGGGGCTGTGGAGCAGCAGCACCGGCTGCGTGACCTGCGGCAGCTCGGTGTCCACGAGCCGGAAGAACTGCCGCAGCGAGTGCGCGGCCTTCGTCGGGACGCGGTCGTAGCCGACCTCCACCGAGCCGGGCTTCGCGATGTCGCTGGCGATCCCCGGCGTCGACCGGATGAAGTGCTTGGCCACCGGAAGGGCGACGGCCAGCGGGTCGTGCACCTTGTTGGCCGGGTTGACGAGGACGATGCCGCTGATGGCGTCACCGTGCTTGGCGGCCAGCCGCAGGGTCAGCGCGCCGCCCATGGAGAGGCCGAAGACGAAGACCTGCTCGCACCGCTCCAGGAGCTCGCGCAGCGCCCGGTCGACCTCCGCGTACCAGTCCCGCCAGCCGGTGAGCTGCATGTCCTGCCAGCGCGTCCCGTGTCCGGGGAGCAGCGGGAGCGAGACGGTCAGCCCGCGCTCGGCCAGGTACTCGGCCCAGGGGCGGAGCGACTGGGGCGAACCGGTGAAGCCGTGGCAGAGGAGTACGCCCACCTCTCCGCCCTCGTGGCGGAACGGCTCTGCTCCAGGGAGGACGGGCACCAGGGTCTCCTTCGAAGGGTGGGGGGTGCGTTGCGCTGTGTGACTTCACCGTACGCGACCGGGATGACACCGACCAGGGCCGTCGGGCGCTCCGCGCGGGCCCACGGGATATGGTCTGTTCGACAGACACAGGAAGGCTTTCGAGTTGATCTACGGCGCAATGAAGTTCTCCATCGGGGGTTCCCTGAAGCTCGCCTTCAGGCCGTGGGTGGAGGGCCTCGAGAACATTCCCGCCGAGGGGCCGGCGATCCTCGCGAGCAACCACCTGTCCTTCTCCGACTCCTTCTTCCTGCCGGCCGTGCTGGACCGGAAGGTGACCTTCATCGCGAAGGCGGAGTACTTCACCTCCCCGGGCGTCAAGGGCAAGCTGACGGCTGCCTTCTTCAAGGGCGTCGGCCAGCTCCCGGTGGACCGCTCCGGTGCGCGCGGTGCGGGCGAGGCCGCCATCAAGAGCGGCATCGAGGTCATCGAGCGCGGGGAGCTGTTCGGTATTTACCCCGAGGGGACGCGTTCACCCGACGGCCGCCTCTACCGCGGCAAGCCGGGCGGTCTGGCCCGGGTGGCGCTGGCCACCGGCGCGCCCGTGATCCCCGTCGCGATGATCGACACCGAGAAGATCCAGCCGCCCGGCAAGGTCGTCCCGAAGCTGATGCGTCCGGGCATCCGGATCGGCAAGCCGCTGGACTTCAGCCGCTACCAGGGCATGGACGGGGACCGCTTCATCCTCCGCTCGGTGACCGACGAGGTCATGTACGAGATCATGAAGCTGTCCGGCCAGGAGTACGTGGACATCTACGCGACGGCCGCGAAGCGGCAGATCGCGGACGCGGAGAAGGCGGCCAGGGAGAGCGGCAAGGCGGCCGACAAGGCGGCCAAGGCCGAGAAGGCCGAAGCGGAGCAGGCCGAGAAGGCCAAGGGAGAGACGGGCGCGCAATAGCGCGCGCGGCGGGCCGGCCGGGTGGGCGGGCCCGCGGGGACGGGGCGGGTGGGGGAGATGGCGAAGCGCGAGCGCGTCGTACGGATGTCGGTCGAGCAGCCGCTGTGGCGGGCCCTGACCGCGTACCGGCTGCTCACCATGGTCTACGCGGCCCTGCTCTTCGCGGCGGCCTACCGCAAGTTCGACCAGCCGATGGTGGCGGCGGGCTACCTCGCCCTCCTCGCCGTCTGGACGCTGGCCACCCACCGCCGGGTGGCCAACGCGGCCAGCTGCACCAGGGGCTTCCTCGTCGCCGACCTCGCCGTCGCGCTGACCGGCATCCTGCTCACGCCGCTCGCCGACACCCATGAGCGGATCACGGGGGGCGGCCCCACCCTCCCCAGCATCTGGACCGCCGGCTCGGTCCTGGCCTTCGCCCTCAAGGGCGGCTGGCGCTGGGCCGGTTTCGCCTCGACCTTCGTGGCCGCCGCCAACCTCGTCATCCACGGCGGCGACCCGACCCGGGACACCCTGCACAACGTGCTGCTGGTCTGGGTGGCCTCCATCGCCATCGGCTACGTCGTCGAGGTCGCCCGCGCCAGTGAGGCCACCCTCGCCCGCGCCCTGGAGATCGAGGCCGCGACCCGTGAGCGCGAGCGCCTCGCCCGCGACATCCACGACGGGGTCCTCCAGGTCCTCGCCATGGTCCAGCGGCGCGGCACCGAGCTGGGCGGCGAGGCCGCCGAGCTGGGCCGGATGGCCGGGGAGCAGGAGGTGGCGCTGCGCACGCTGGTCTCCAGCGGGCTGGTGCGGCCGTCCCGGGTCTCGCGTGACGGGGCGCTCGGCGCGCTGGTGGACACGTACGAGGTGGAGGAGTCCGGCGCGGAGGAGGCCGAGCTGGACCTGCGCTCGCTGCTGGCCCCGCACGCCGGCTCCCGGGTGAGCTTCGCCGAGCCGGGCAGCCCCGTGGTGCTGCCGGCGCCCGCCGCGCGGGAGCTGGCGGCGGCGGTCGGCGCGGCCCTGGACAACGTGCGCAAGCATGCCGGGGAAGGGGCCAGTGCCTGGATCCTGGTCGAGGACTGGGGCGACGAGGTGATCGTGACCGTACGGGACGACGGCCCGGGCATCCCGGCCGGCCGGCTCGACCAGGCGGAGGGCGAGGGGCGGATGGGCGTGGCCCTGTCCATCCGCGGGCGCCTGCGCGACCTCGGCGGCAGCGCCGAGCTGGTGTCCGTCCCCGGACAGGGCACCGAAGTGGAACTGAAAGTACCGAGGGGGAGGACCCAGTGAACGACGCCGACAGCGAGCTCCAGCTCCAGCTGCGGGACATCAAGGTGATGGTCGTCGACGACCATCCGATGTGGCGGGACGCGGTGGCCCGCGACCTGGCCGCCGCGGGCTTCGACGTCGTCGCCACGGCCGGCGACGGGCCGGAGGCGGTACGCCGGGCCCGTGCGGCGGCGCCGCGGGTGCTGGTCCTCGACCTCAACCTGCCGGGCATGCCCGGGGTGCAGGTCTGCAAGGAGCTGGTCGGCGCCGATCCCGCGCTGCGCGTGCTGGTGCTGTCGGCCAGCGGGGAGCACGCCGACGTCCTGGAGGCGGTGAAGTCCGGGGCGACGGGCTACCTGCTCAAGTCGGCCGGGGCGCAGGAGCTGATCGACGCGGTGCGCCGTACGGCGGCCGGAGACCCGGTGTTCACGCCGGGCCTGGCCGGCCTGGTCCTCGGCGAGTACCGGCGGCTGGCCACCGACCCGGCGCCGGCCGCCCCCGACGTGCCGAAGGCGCCGCAGCTGACCGACCGGGAGACCGAGGTGCTGCGGCTGGTGGCGAAGGGGCTGTCGTACAAGCAGATCGCGGAGCGGCTGGTGATCTCCCACCGCACGGTGCAGAACCACGTGCAGAACACCCTCGGCAAGCTCCAGCTGCACAACCGGGTGGAGCTCGTCCGGTACGCGATAGAGCGCGGGCTCGACGACGCGTAACCCGTTCGTACGTCGTACTTACTTGCACCCCGGCTCCCCGTACGAGTGAACGGGCGTGCGCAACGCCCGCCATTTCCGGCGGAATTGGGCTTTCCGCACCCCTTGCCGTGACCTGGGTCACCACTAGCGTGCCCGTCATGGCGAAGGGAGATTCCATGAAGGTCGGAGTGCTCACCGGCGGCGGCGACTGCCCCGGACTCAACGCGGTGATCAGGGGCGTCGTCCGCAAGGGCACGCAGGAGTACGGATACGGGTTCGTCGGCTTCAAGGACGGCTGGCGGGGACCGGTCGAGGGGGACACCGTCCCGCTGGACATCCCCGCCGTCCGGGGCATCCTGCCCCGGGGCGGCACCATCCTCGGCTCCTCGCGCACCAACCCGTTCAAGACGGAGAACGGCGTCCGGGCCATCAAGGAGAACCTCGCCAAGTTCGAGGTCGACGCGCTCGTCGCGATCGGCGGCGAGGACACCCTCGGCGTGGCCGCCCGGCTCTACGAGGAGTACGGCGTCCCCTGCGTCGGCGTGCCGAAGACCATCGACAACGACCTCTCGGCCACCGACTACACCTTCGGCTTCGACACCGCCGTGGGCATCGCCACCGAGGCCATCGACCGGCTGCACACCACGGCCGAGTCCCACATGCGGGTCCTGGTCGTCGAGGTCATGGGCCGGCACGCCGGCTGGATCGCCCTGCACTCGGGGCTGGCGGGCGGCGCCAACGTCATCCTCATCCCCGAGCAGCGCTTCGACGTGGAGCAGGTCTGCGCCTGGGTGACCTCCCGTTTCAAGGCCAGCTACGCGCCCATCGTGGTGGTGGCGGAGGGGGCCATGCCCAAGGACGGCGACCTGGTCCTCAAGGACGCGGTCTCCCGCGACTCCTTCGGGCACGTCCGGCTGTCGGGCGTGGGCGAGTGGCTGGCCAAGGAGATCGAGTCGCGGACCGGCAAGGAGGCCCGTACGACGGTCCTCGGGCACATCCAGCGCGGCGGCACCCCGAGCGCCTTCGACCGCTGGCTCGCCACCCGCTTCGGACTGCACGCGATCGACGCGGTGCGCGACGGCGACTTCGGCAAGATGGTCGCGCTGAAGGGGACGGACATCGTCCGCGTGCCGATCGCGGAGGCCACGGCGAAGCTGAAGACGGTCGACCCCGCGCTGTACGAGGAGGTCGGGGTCTTCTTCGGCTGAGGCCGGCGCCTGCGCCGGCGCCGGCGCCTGCGGGGCCGGGCCACGGGTCGTATCGTGACGAAACGACCCGTGGCCGACGACCTGTGGGGAGCGAGCGAGCGTGGAGATCCTGGCCTTCAGCGTGACCGCCGACGAGAAGCCCCTCCTGGAGCGCGCCTTCGAGGAACACTTCCAGGGGCGCCACGAGGTCCGCTGCCTCGACGTCTTCCTCGGCGAGGACACCGCGCCGATCGCCGCCGGGTACGAGGTCGTCTCCTCCAGCGTCAACGCCGACCTGCACGGGCGGGTCCTGCGCACCCTGGCCGCCGGCGGCACCCGCATGATCGCGCAGCGCTCCACCGGCTTCAACAACATCGACCTGGACGTGGCCCGGCAGCTCCGGATGACCGTCAGCCGGGTCTCGTACTACTCCCCGTACTCGGTGGCCGAGTTCGCCTGGACCCTGGCCCTGGCCGTGAACCGGCGGATCGTCCGGGCCTCCAACCGCACCCGGGACTTCGACTTCCGCCTGAACGGCCTGATGGGCCGCGACCTGCGGGGCCGCACGGCCGGGGTCCTCGGAACCGGCAAGATCGGCGAGGCCTTCACCCGGATCGCCCACGGCTTCGGCATGAAGCTGCTGGGCTGGGACCTCGCGCCGAACCCGGCGTGCGTGGAGCTGGGCATGACGTACGTGGACAAGGACGAGCTGTTCGCGTCCGCCGACCTGATCAGCCTGCACGTGCCGCTGCTGGAGGCCACGCACCACATCGTCGACGCGGCCGCGCTGAAGTCGATGCGGGACGACGTGGTCCTCGTGAACTCCAGCCGGGGCGGGCTGATCGACACGGAGGCCCTCGTCGCGGAGCTGCGGGCGGGCCGCTTCACGGGGGTGGGCCTGGACGTGTACGAGGCGGAGGCCGGGGTCTTCTTCACGGACCGCTCCCTGGAGGCGGTCGAGGACGACACGCTGGCACGGCTGGTCACGTTCCCGAACGTGGTCGTGACCAGCCACCAGGCGTACTACACGCTGGACGCGGTGGGGCAGATCGTCGAGGCGACGGTCAGGAACGTGGCGGACCATCTGGCGGGGCGCCGCTCCGAGAACACCCTTGCTCCTCACGGGGGCTGATCGGTGCGGGCGGCCCGCTGCGCGGGGCTGCTCCCCGCCCCGCCCTTCGCCCGTTCCCCGGGGCTGCGCCCCGGACCCCCTGGGGGCTCCGCCCCCAGACCCCCGCGCCTCAAACGCCGGCGGGGCTGAGATGTGCTGCGCACATCCAGCCCGCGCGGCGTTTGAGCGCGACGGGGTCCGGGGCGGAGCCCCGGTTCTTTCAGCCTCGCCGGCGTTTGAGGCGCGGGGGTCTGGGGCGGCGCCCCTGGGAACGGTGGAAGGGCGGGTAGGGGACCGGCCCCGCAGGGCAACGGCCCCCCGGCTATGCCGGCTCGGCGGGGGCGCCCGCCAGCGTGCGGAGCAGGGTCGAGACGACGTCCGCCCCGCGGAGGGTCAGGACCGACTCCGGGTGGAACTGGACGCCCGCGAAGCCCCGCGCCACGCAGCGGACCGCGTGGACCTCCCCCGTGAGCGCGTCACGCGACACCTCCACCCCGTGCGCCGCCAGCTCCGCCTGCGCCTCCGCGTCGCACGAGGCCGCGTACGTGTTGTAGAAGCCCACCACCTCCGGCGTCCCGAACAGGTCGACCACCACCTGCGCCCCCTGCGCCGGCGCGGCCTTCCGCACCAGCGGCAGGCCCAGCTCCGCCGCGATCAGCTCGTGCCCGAGGCACACCCCCAGCAGCCCCCCGCGGTGGGAGGTGAGCAGCTCCCGCGCCAGCCCGCGCAGCATCCGCATCCTGGGGTCGGCCGCGTCCGCCGGGTCGCCCGGGCCCGGACCGAGGACGACCGGGCCGTCCCAGGCCAGGGCGAGGGATCGCAGCCCGGGGTCGTCGTAGCGGCGTACGGTCACCTCCAGCCCGGCCACCCGCAGCACGTGGGCCAGCATCGCCGTGAAGGTGTCCTCCGCGTCGATCACCAGCGCGTGCCCGGCCGCGTCCGCCGGCCGCTCCTGCATGCGGAGCCAGAACGGTGCCAGGTCCGCCCGCCGCGCGGCGAGGGCCGCCTGCACCCGCGGGTCGTCGGCCAGCCCGGCCGCCCCGGCGGAGGGGGCCGGCCGGGGCGCGGCCGGGCGGACGCCCAGGGCCGCCAGTACCCCGGCGGCCTTGGCGTGGGTCTCGGCCACCTCGCCGAGCGGGTCCGAGTGGCGGACCAGGGTGGCGCCGACCGGCACCCGCAGCGCCCCGTCGGGGGCGATGTCGGCTGTGCGGATCAGGATGGGGGAGTCCAGGGTCTGGGCGCCGGACGCGTCCAGGCCGAGCAGCGCCAGCGCGCCCGCGTAGTAGCCGCGGCCGCCGCTCTCGTACCGTTCGATCACCCGGCAGGCGTTCTGTACGGGCGACCCCGTCACCGTCGCCGCGAACATGGTCTCCCGCAGCACCTCCCGGACGTCCAGCGAGGAGCGTCCGCGCAGCTCGTACTCGGTGTGCGCGAGGTGGGACATCTCCTTCAGGCGGGGGCCGACGACGACCCCGCCCATGTCGCCGACGGTGCACATCATCTTCAGTTCCTCGTCGACCACCATCGACAGCTCCTCGGTCTCCTTGCGGTCGGCGAGGAAGGCGAGGAGCGACTCGGCGGTCGGGCCGGAGTCCGGGTAGCGGTAGGTGCCGCTGATCGGGTTCATCACGACCGTGCCGCCGGACATCCGCACGTGCACCTCGGGGCTGGCGCCGACGAGGGTGCGGTCCGGGGTGTGGACCACGTACGTCCAGTACGCGCCCCGCTCTCCCTCCAGCAGCCGCCGGAACAGGGCCAGCGCGTCGGCCCGGCCGAAGCCGTTGATCCGGCCCCCGTAGGTGCGCCGGATGACGAAGTTGGCGCCCTCGCCGCGGCCGATCTCCTCGCGGATCACCCGGTCGACGGTGGCCGCGTACTCCTCGTCGGGGACGTCGAAGCCGCCGCCGTCCACCCGGACGTGGTGGGCCGGGAGCCCGGCCAGGGCCTGTGCGAGCGGGATCTCGTACGCCTCCTCGGCGGTCAGCACGGCCAGCGGCGTGCCGTCGTCGCGTACGTCGAAGCCGCGCTCGCGGATCTGCCGGAAGGGGACCAGGGCGAGGGTGGGGAGCTCCCGTACGGGCAGGTCGGCGAGCCGGCCGGCCTCGTGGACGGGGCCGAGGAGCACCTCGACGGTGTCGTGGTCGCGGCCCGGGGTCCGCCGGCGCAGCAGGGCGAAGGGCGGGGCGGAGTCGTCGAGGAGCCGGGCGAGATCGAAATCGGGGCGGGGAGGGGTGAGGGGAGTGGGGCGGGTCATGGGGGCGTCCTTCCGGTGGGTGTCGGAGGGAGGGACGGCCGGCCCGTGTCGGCACACGCAAAAGGCCGCCCCTCGGGGCGGCCTGCGCTTCGCTCGTGTCAGTGGGTACGCGAGAGGAGTGGGCCGCCGGGAGCGGGCCACCACCAGTTCAGGTTGGCGTGCGCGTACATGGGAGGCACCCTAGCCCACGGGGACGCCGTTCCGCCGCATCTGACTTTTTCCGACATGTGAACCTTGCATTCCGTTCATCCCGGGCCCCACGGCCTTCGAACGACACCGTCTCATCAGGTGGGCGTCCGGCCGGACACGGTGATTGACGACGTAATGTGTACGAGGTGACCGTGAACGCTGAAAACCAAGCCCTCGCCGCCAAGGCGACCTGGCGAGACCTTCCCGCGGCGCAGCAGCCTTCGTACCCCGATGCCGAGGCCCTGCGCGCTGTCGTCGCGGACCTCGAGTCGTATCCTCCGCTCGTCTTCGCGGGTGAGTGCGACCAGCTGCGCGCCCGTCTGGGAGCCGTCGCCAAGGGCGAGGCGTTCCTGCTTCAGGGTGGCGACTGCGCCGAGGCCTTCGACGCCGTCTCCGCCGACCACATCCGCGCCAAGCTGAAGACCCTGCTCCAGATGAGCGCCGTCCTCACGTACGCGGCCTCCGTGCCCGTCGTGAAGGTCGGCCGCATCGCGGGCCAGTACTCCAAGCCGCGCTCCAAGGACACCGAGACCCGCGACGGCGTCACCCTGCCGACCTACCGCGGCGACTCCGTCAACGGCTTCGCCTTCACCGAAGAGGCCCGCGTCCCGGATCCGGAGCGCCTGAAGCGCATGTACCACGCGTCGGCCTCGACGCTGAACCTGGTGCGCGCCTTCACCACCGGTGGTTACGCCGACCTGCGCCAGGTGCACGCCTGGAACCAGGACTTCGTGAAGTCCTCCCCGTCCGGGCAGCGCTACGAGCAGCTCGCACGGGAGATCGACAACGCCCTGAACTTCATGAAGGCCTGTGGCACCGACCCGGCCGAGTTCAAGGCGGTGGAGTTCTACTCCTCGCACGAGGCGCTGCTGCTCGCCTACGAGGGCGCCCTCACCCGTACGGACTCGCGTACCGGCAAGCTGTACGACACCTCCGGCCACATGGTCTGGATCGGTGAGCGCACCCGCCAGCTGGACCACGCGCACATCGAGTTCTGCTCGCAGATCGCCAACCCGATCGGCATCAAGCTCGGCCCGACGACCACGGTCGACGAGGCGCTGACGTACATCGACCGCCTGGACCCCGAGCGCGAGCCGGGCCGGCTGACCTTCGTCGTCCGCATGGGCGCCGACAAGGTCCGCGACAAGCTCCCCGAGCTGGTCGAGAAGGTCACCGCGTCCGGTGCGACCGTCGCGTGGGTCACCGACCCGATGCACGGCAACACCTTCGAGGCGGCCTCCGGCCACAAGACGCGTCGTTTCGACGACGTGCTGGACGAGGTCAAGGGCTTCTTCGAGGTCCACAAGGCGCTGGGCACCCACCCGGGCGGCATCCACGTCGAGCTCACCGGTGACGACGTCACCGAGTGCGTGGGCGGCGGCGACGAGATCTTCGTCGACGACCTGCACCAGCGCTACGAGACGGCCTGCGACCCGCGGCTCAACCGCAGCCAGTCCCTGGACCTGGCCTTCCTGGTCGCCGAGATGTACCGCGACCAGTAGTCGCGATCAGTAGGTGCCTTCCTACGACGATGGGGCGCGGATCGATGTGATCCGCGCCCCATCGGCGTACCGGGGTCTTTTAGGGGACCCTAACTTTGGGTACGGTTAGGTAAGCCTCACCGAATAGGGGATGGCCTGCCGAACCGTTCCGCTCCAGGGAGGTGAACCGCGTGTACGTCTGCTCTTGCTTCGGCATCACCGACAAGCAGGTCAAGGAACACGCGGCCGCCGGGGCCTGCACCCCCCGCCAGATCGCCTCGGCCACCAAGGCCGGCACCGACTGCGGCTCCTGCGTGCGCACCATCCAGGGCATCCTCGGCCGTGGGGCCTGCCCCCGCCGGGAGCTGCTGGAGAAGGGCGACGCCGCGGCCGTCCTCGCCGCCGAGCCCGCCGCGGCACCCGCACCGCAGCTGGTGGAAGCCGCCTGAGGGCTGCTGCTAGCTCGGCTGCTCGATGAGCTGCGCGATGTACAGCGCCTCGCCGAGGGACTCGATGAGCTCCAGCTGGGTGTCGAGGTAGTCGATGTGGTGCTCCTCGTCCTCCAGGATCTCCTCGAAGAGGCGGGCGGACGTGATGTCGCCCTTCCCGCGCATGACCTCGATGCCGCGCTTGAGGCGGTCGATGGCCTCGACCTCGACCTGCCGGTCCGCCTGGAACATCTCCGTGATGGTCTGCCCCACGCGCACGTGGAAGAGGCGCTGGTAGTTCGGCAGGCCGTCGAGCATGAGGATGCGCTCGGTGAGCTTGTCCGCGTGCTTCATCTCGTCGATGGACTCTTCACGCGTGTACTTGGCGAGCTTGGTCCACCCCTTGTTGTCCTGGATGCGGTAGTGCAGCCAGTACTGGTTGATGGCCGTGAGCTCGCCGGTCAGCTGCTCGTTGAGGAATTCGAGGACCTCGGGGTCGCCCTGCATCGCAGAGGCTCCTTCCAAGCAATGTCAGCTAGTGAATGGGCTAGTGACGGGGCTGGTGACTGGCAGTGCGCGCATCCTCGCACTGCCGCCCTGGGGCGTCCAGTAAGTGCCTCCTTAGTGGGAGTTGCCGTGACTTGCCCGAATAGGGTCGTACCTGGTCGTGACCACACCGCCACGTCTGTCACCATGGAGGCATGGGTCAGCCGGAAAGCCGGGAATCTCCGGGAGCAGAGCAGCTCGAGCTCCCTCCGGGGCAGCGGTTGCAGAGGGGTTGGCCCGTCACCCACTACGGTCCCGTGCCCAAGTTCAAGCCGGATCGCTGGGAGTTCCGCGTCTTCGGTGCGACGGCGGACGGCGAGAAGCACTGCTGGAACCACGAGGAGTTCGCGGCCATGCCGTTCGACTCCGTCGTGGCCGACCTGCACTGCGTCACCAAGTTCAGCATGACGGGCGCCGAATGGGGCGGCGTGCTGGCGCGCACCGTCCTGGAACTGGCCCCGCCGGCCCCGCAGGTCACGCACGTGATGGTGTGGGCCGAGTACGGCTTCAGCTCCAACATGAGACTGGCCGACTTCGCCTCCGACCGGACCGTCTTCGCCACCCACATGGGCGGCGAACTGCTCACGGCCGAGCACGGGTTCCCGCTGCGGCTCGTGGTCCCGCACCTGTACGCCTGGAAGGGCCCCAAGTGGGTCCGCGGCGTGGAGTACATGACGGCTGACCGCCGGGGCTTCTGGGAGGAGCGCGGCTACCACAACATCGGTGATCCCTGGCGGGAGCAGCGCTACTCGTACCAGGAGGAACCGGGCGACGGCCCGGAGCTGTAGCTCTCGCCGTGGCTCACGGGCCGCCGTGGTCGGGCGGTACCCCCTGGTGGTACCCCCGTGGTGGGCTCAGTGGTGGTACTGGTGGACGACGGCGTGGCCCTTGCCGCGGCCGATCATCCACTTGTTGACCGGGGTGGTCAGGACGAAGGCGACGGCGAGCGAGATCGCCAGCACCGTCCAGAACAGCGGCTCCGACAGGTGGGCGTCCATCGCGCCGGGCCACAGGGCGATCACCCCGTTGTCGACCAGCTCCATGACCGCGATCGACAGGGTGTCCGCGGCCAGCGCCACCCGGACGGCCGAACGGAAGTCCACGCCGGCGGCGAGGATCCCGCGCAGGGTGAGCGCGTAGCCGAAGAAGAAGGCGAGGATGATCGCCAGGATCATCGTCGCGACGTTCCCCCAGCCCAGCGCGGTGCCGACGATCATCCCGAGCACCTCGCCGATGGCGCAGCCGGTGAGGCAGTGCAGGGTCGCCCGGGCCGCCATGGCCCAGCTGACCTTGCCGCCGGGGGTGTGGCCGGCGTGGGCGCCGTGGCCGTGGTGGCCCTCGTGGCCCTCATGGCCCTGGTGCTCGGGTCCGCTGTGGTGCTGGTGGTCTGCGTGGTGCTGGTGGTGCTCGTGGTTTCCGTGCTCGTGCTCCATGACAACCCCCGAGAGCCTGGGGAACGCCTGGCAGCGGTCCCGTCGGTACGACAGAACCGTATACCCCTAGGGGGTATTCCTCAACAGATCTTCAAAGGGGTCAGTGGAGGTCGCGGAGCTCCTTCAGGAGCGCGACGTCCGCCGCGTGCCCCTCCTTGCCGCCCGGCGTCTCGATGATCAGCGGTACGCCGTCCGTCTCCGGGTGCGAGAACAGCTCGGCGAAGGCCTCCCGGCCGATGTGGCCCTGCCCGATGTTGGCGTGCCGGTCCTTGTGGGCGCCGACGCCCTCCTTGGAGTCGTTGGCGTGGATCAGCTTCAGCCGGCCCGCGCCCACCGTCTCCACCAGCAGGTCCAGGGTCTGCTTGGTGCCGCCGGGCTCGGCGAGGTCGTGCCCCGCCGCGAAGATGTGGCACGTGTCCAGGCAGATCCCGAGCTTCGGGTGGTGGTCGAGCGCCTCGAAGTACGGGCCGAAGTCCCAGGTGCGCGAGCACAGCGAGGAGCCCTGCCCCGCCGTGGACTCCAGCAGCAGGAACGGGTCGTCGTCGTGCGTCAGCTCGTCCAGCAGCGGCAGCATGTGCTCCCTGACCTGCGCGTACGCCGCCTCTCGAGGGCGGCCCCCGGTGGCCGAGCCGGTGTGCACGACCACCCCGAGCGCGCCGATCTCCCGGCCCCGGCGCAGCGAGTGCCGAAGGGACTCCACGGACTTCTCGACGGTCGCCTCGGTGTGCGAGCCGAAGTTGATCAGGTACGGGGCGTGCACGTACGCCGGTACCGACTCCTCGGCGCACTGGGCGCGGAACAGCTCGTCCTGCGCCGGACTGCCGGTCGGAGTGGCCCAGCCGCGCGGGTTCGCGACGAAGACCTGAACGGCCTCCGCGCCCATGTCACGGGCGTAGGTGAGGCCGACCGAGGCCAGCCCGCCGGCGACGGGGACGTGCCCGCCCACGGGATTGCGTGTCACTGGAGCTCAGAGTCCCTTGGTCTTGACGGTGATCGTGCTGCCCTCGGGCGCGCTCTGGCCGGCGGGCACCGACTGGGTGTCCACGGTGTTGCTGAAGGAGAGGAAGGGGCGGTCCACCTTCACCTTGAAGCCCAGGGCCTCCAGAGTCTTGCGGGCCACTTCCACGTCCTGCCCGGCGACGTTCGGGACCTGCACCTGGCGGGGTCCCTTCGACAGGGTCAGCGTGACCGTGTCGCCCGCGGCGGCCTGGGTGCCGGCGGCGGCCGACTGGTTGGCGACCGTACCGGCCGCGGAGGGGGCGTTGACCTGGTCGGGGGCGATGGCCACCTTCAGGCCCAGCGCCTCCAGCGCTGCCCGCGCCTGGTCCGCGGACATGCCCGTCACGCTCGGGACCTGCACGGGGCGGCCCTTGCTGACCAGCAGCGCGACCGCCGAGTCGGGGGCCCGCTTCTGGCCGCCCGCCGGGTCGGTGCCGATCACCGAGCCCTGGGCGACGTCCTGGCTGAAGGCCTGCGTGACGATGCCGGGCGCCAGCCCCGCCTTCGTCAGCTCCTCCTTCGCCTCCTCCAGCGGCCTGCCCTTCAGGTCGGGCACGCTGACGACCTCGGGACCCCGCGAGACGGTGAGGACCACCGCGCCGTTGCCCCGGATCTGCTTGCCGCCGCCGGGGCTGGTCTCCATGACCGTCCCCCGCTCGAAGGCCGCGCTGAACTTCCGGTCGACCTGCTTGACGCCCAGACCGGCCGCCGACAGCTCGTCGCGGGCCTGGGCCTCCGTCTTGCCGAGGAGGTTGGGGACCTTGGTGAACTGCCCGGAGTTGATGTACCAGACACCGCCGCCGATACCGAGGACGAGCAGGACGGCGGCGATGACGAGCAGCATCCCGCGCTGGGGCCCCCGCCGCGGCGGGGCCTGGGCCGGGGCCTGCTGCCCGGCGACCGGCGGACGCTCCAGCCGCGAGGTGTGGTGCACGGGCCCGCCCTGCCCCACCGGCCGCGGGATCACGCTGGTGCGGTCCTCGGCGGCGGAACGCTCCTGCGCCCGCGCCTGCGGCGGTACGGCGTCCAGCTCGGCCTCGCTCAGCCGCGCCCGGACCTCCCGGGTCAGACCGAGCAGGGCGGCGGCGTCGTACGGACGCAGCTCGGGGCTGCGGGCGGCGGCGTGCGCGACCAGCTCGTCGAGCGCGGCGGGCAGCCCGGGTACGGCCGCCGACGGGGGCGGAACGTCCTCGTTGAGGTGCTGGTACAGCACCTGGGCGGGGGTGCCGCCGGTGTGCGGCTTGGCGCCGGTGAGCATCTCGTACAGGACGACACCGCAGGCGTAGACGTCCACGCGGGTGTCGGTGATCCCGTCCTCGATCTGCTCGGGCGCGAGGTAGGAGACGGTGCCGAGGACGGAGCCGGTGGTGTTGGTGGCCGAGTCCACGGAGCGGACGAGACCGAAGTCGGCGACCTTGACGCTGCCGTCGTCGCCGATCAGGACGTTCTCGGGCTTCATGTCCCGGTGCACGAAACCGGCCCGGTGGGCGGTGCCGAGCGCGGCGAGGACCGGCTCCAGGATGTCGAGCGCGGCCCGCGGCTGGAGCGCCCCGCGCTCGCGGAGGACGTCGCGCAGGGTGCAGCCGGAGACGTACTCCATCGCGAGGTACGTGTACGGGCCGTCCGTGCCCTGGTCGAAGACGGCCACGACGTTCGGGTGCGCCAGCCGGGCCACGGACTTCGCCTCGCGGATGAACCGGTCCACGAAGGCGGCGTCCGCGGCCAGGTCCGGGTGCATGATCTTCAGCGCGAGCACCCGGTCGAGCCGGGTGTCGACGGCCCGGTAGACCGTCGCCATTCCGCCGGCCGCGATACGGGCGTCGACGCGGTAGCGGCCGTCGAGCACGCGCCCGACGAGGGGGTCATCCAGGGTCGTATCCACCCGCCGATTCTACGAGCCGGGCTGCGGGGACCGTCCGGGGCGTCCACGCTTGCAGCGCAGCCGTGACATGGGGGGCGCGGCGGCGGGGGTGGGGGCGGTGTCCCCTGGGGCGGTCTCATCGATGGTTGGGGGCTTCCCGTCAGTCCCATCGTCCTTCCGGTTCGGGCCGGCCTGTCAAGGGCGCTCCTTCGTCGCGTCGCTTCGCGATCGCCTTCGGCGACCCTTGACAGGCCGTCCCGAACCGGAAAGCCGAAAGACTGCCGGGAAACCCCCAAAGAAACGGGACGGACGATCCTGGAGGAGCGGGTCCCTCAGCGCTGAGACGAGGGGCCAGGCGCCGGCCCGCCCGACATACGGGCCCCACATCTGCGATTCCGGGCCGGGTGCGCGACTACCCGCACGAGAGGACGAGCAGAGCAGCCCAGGGAGCCGACAGACGCGACAGATCGCTACGCGCTCCTCACATCTCAGCGTCCGGCGGCCGTCTTGGGCTGGTACGGGGGCAATACCAGCTTTGGGGCGGGATCAGTGCTCGGTGACCGCTTGCTGTAGCTGTGCAGTGATTCCCTGCCGGTCGATCTGGATCCAGTACTCGACAATGAGTCCGTCCTCGACGCGATAGACCGCGCTGGTCATCGCCGTGACCTGCGCACCGGTCGGCGGGTGGTGGTCCACCGGTCCGATGTGTCGCCCGTTCTGGGTCCAGCGGGCGTAGACCCGATCCCCTTCGGCGATGAGCTCGTCCACGGTCAGAGCGAAGGGGCCGTATGCGTCGAGCATCTCCTGGACGTGCTCGGTGTACTGCTGTGGCGTTCGCTCCACGACCACCGGTGCCTCCGAGACGACCTGATGGGCCCGGACCCGGTCGGCCATGAAGTGACCGGCTCGGTCAGGGTGCAGCCCAGATCGCACCTGCAGGAGGAACTGGCGAACGGTCTCCTTGGAATTGATCATTGGCGAAGTGTGGCACCCCGCTCAGGCTGCGGCAGGTCCGGGCCCTTCGATGAGGTGATGATCCGACCAGCCCCAGACGATCGCCGGCCGCCGAGACGAGGGGAGCACGTAGCGATCTGTCGCGCCCGTCGGGTCCCCGGGCTGCCCTGTTCGTCCTCTGGTGCGGGTATCAGCCACAGGCGGTCGTCGGACGCTGAGACGTGAGGAGCGCGTAGCGATCTGACGCGTCTGGGGCTTCCTGGGCTGCTCTGATCGTCTTCTCGTGCGGGTTGCCGCGCCCCTGGTCCGGAATCGCAGATGTGGGGACCGGATGTGGGCGGGCCGGCGCCCGGCCCCTCGCCTGGTCCCTGAGGCGGCCGCCCCTCCAAGGATCGTCCGTCCCGTTTCTTCGGGGGTTTCCCGGCAGTCTTTCGGCTTTCCGGTTCGGGCCGGTCGGTCAAGGGTGGCCGAAGGCCATCGCGTAGCGACGCGACCGAAGGGAGCGCCCTTGAGGGACCGGCCCGAACCGGAAGGACGATTGGACTGACGGGAAGCCCCCACCCCTCCCTGAGACGGGGTGAGGGGATCCCGCCCCCCGCCCCGCCCCCGCCCCGCCCCCACCCCGCGCCCCCGCTCAGAACGCCGGTCGTTCCGGGTCCAGGGTCGCGCGGCCCTCCACCGGGGAGGAGGCTTCGGCGAAGCGGCGTTGGGGGATGCGGCCCGCGCGGTGGGCCAGGCGGCCCGCCGAGACGGCGTCGCGCATGGCCGCCGCCATCAGGGCCGGCTGCTGGGCGCGGGTCACCGCCGAGGCGAGCATGACCGCCGCGCAGCCCAGTTCCATGGCCAGGGCGACGTCCGAGGCGGTTCCGGCCCCCGCGTCGAGGATCACCGGGACTCCGGCGCGCTCGACGATGAGCTCGAAGTTGTGCGGGTTGCGGATGCCCATGCCCGAGCCGATCGGGGAGCCCAGCGGCATGATCGCCGCGCAGCCCGCGTCCTCCAGCTTGCGGGCCAGCACCGGGTCGTCGTTGGTGTACGGGAGGACGGTGAAGCCCTCGTCGACCAGGACCTCCGCGGCGTCCAGCAGCTCGACGCCGTCGGGGAGCAGGGTGCGCTCGTCCGCGACGACCTCCAGCTTGATCCAGTCGGTGCCCAGGGCCTCCCGCGCCAGCCGGGCCGTGAGGACGGCCTCGCCCGCGGTGAAGCAGCCCGCGGTGTTGGGGAGTACGTCGATGTCCAGCTTGGACAGGACCGACAGGACGGAGCCCTGCACGGTGGGGTCCAGGCGGCGCATGGCGACGGTGGTCAGTTCGGTGCCGGAGGCGACGAGGGCGCGTTCGAGGACGTCCAGGCTGGGGGCACCGCCGGTGCCCATGATCAGCCGGGAGGTGAAGGTCCGGCCGCCCAGGGTGAAGTCGTCGTCAGCCATCTGCTCAGCCTCCCTGGACCGCGGTGAGGATCTCGATCCGGTCGCCCTCGTCCACCGGGGTGGCGGGCCACTGCCCGCGGGGTACGACGGTCTCGTTGAGGGCGGCGGCCACGCCGGAGGGGGCGCTGGTGAGGGTGGCGACCACCGCGTCGAGGGTGGTGCCGGCCGCGATCTCGCGCGGCTCGCCGTTGACGGAGATGGTCATGCGTAGGACTCCTGACGCGTGGTGGAGAAGCGGCGCGGGGTGAAGGGGCGGGCGATCTCCGGCACGGTGCCGGTGGTCAGCAGCTCCGCCATCACGTCGCCGGTGAGCGGGGTCAGCAGTACGCCGTTGCGGTAGTGGCCGGTGGCCAGGTGCAGGCCGGGGAGGTCGGTGGGGCCGAGCAGGGGCGCGTTGTCGGGGGAGCCGGGGCGCAGGCCGGCCCGGGTCTCGACGAGGGGGAGTTCGGTGATGCCGGGTACCAGCTCGTGGGCGTCGCGCAGGAGTTCGTAGACCCCGCCGGCGGTGACGGTGGTGTCCCAGCCGAGTTCCTCGCTGGTGGCTCCGACGACGAGTTCGCCGTTCTCGCGGGGCACGAGGTAGACGTGGCTGCCGCGGACGACGGCGCGTACCGTCCGGGACAGGAAGGGCGCGTAGGCGGGTGGTACGGCCAGGCGCAGCACCTGTCCCTTGACCGGCCGTACGGGCGGCACCGCTTCGGCGGGTACGCCGGCCAGTCGGCCGCTGAGCGAGCCGGCGGCGAGTACCACCTGGTCGGCGCGGAGCGCGGTGCCGTCGTCGAGGAGGGCTCCGGCGGCCCGGTCGGCGGTGACGGTCAGGCGCTCCGCGCGCGCCCGGTGGATCAGTACGCCCGCCCGTTCGCAGGCGGCCAGCAGGGCGGTGGCGAGGCGGCGGGGGTCGACCTGGTGGTCGCCGTCGACGCGGAGCCCGCCGCGTACGCCGGGGGCGAGCATGGGTTCCAGGCGGCGGCATTCGCGTCCGGTGAGCCACTCGGACTCCAGGCCGCAGCGGCGTTGGAGGGCGTGGAGTTCCCGCAGGTGGAGGCGGTCGTCGGCGTCGAGGGCGACGGCGAGGGTGCCGCAGGCGCGGTAGCCGAGGTCCATGCCGCCGCTGGCTTCGGTGAGCTCGGCGGCGAAGGCGGGGTAGCGGGCGGCGGAGGCGACGTTGAGGCCGAGCAGGGTCTCCTCGCCGTAGTGCAGTTCGGTGACGGCGGCCAGCATGCCGGCGGCGACGCGGGCGGCGCCGCCCCCGGGGTCGGGGTCGGCGAGTGCGGTGCGCAGCCCGTGGCGGGCCGCCCGCCATGCGGTGACCAGGCCGATGATGCCGCCCCCGATGACGAGGACGTCGGATCCCTTGCCGGATCCGTTCCTAGATGAGTGCATGGGCGTCCAGCCCCTCCCTTCGCCGGCATGACCCGGATCAGGTTCGTACGGTCGGAGGCCGGCCAGCCTCCCTCTCAGCCCGGTGCGCCCGGACTCCCGCGATAGGTACGGTGGCCAGACTAACCCCGTGGCCGGAGCCCGGTAAGGCTGCCTCCCCGGTGCCGGGCCCGCGATCTTTCGCCCACTGTTCCTGACGGTGCGTCAGTTCACTAGGGTGGGCCGCGTGAGTGAGCAGACGCAACAGACGAACCCCGGCGTCGTGATCGTGGGCGCCGGCATGGCCGGCGTGCAGACCGCCGTGGCCCTGCGGGAACAGGGCTACGAAGGCCCCGTGACCCTGCTGGGCGCCGAACCCCACCAGCCCTACGACCGGCCCCCGCTCTCCAAGGCGGTGCTCCTCGGGAAGGCTGAGGACTCCGCGTTCGAGGTGGACTTCGAGGACCTGCGCATCGGCCTCCGCCTCGGCGTCGAGGTCACCGGGCTCCGGGCCGGCGCCCGCGAGGTCGACACCGAGGCCGGCCCGGTCCCGTACGAGGTCCTCGTGCTGGCCACCGGAGCCGTGCCGCTGACCCTGCCGGGCACCGAAGGGGTTCCCGGCGTCCACCTGCTGCGCACCCTCGACGACGCCGCCCGGCTGCGCCCGGTGCTGGCCGCCGCCCCCGAGGCGGTCGTGGTCGGGGCGGGCTGGATCGGCGCCGAGTTCGCCACCGCGGCCCGCGAGGCAGGCTGCGCCGTCACGGTGGTGGAAGCGGCGGACCGGGTGCTGGCGGGGGCCCTGCCCGCCGAGGTCGCCGAGCCGATGGCCCGCTGGTACGCCGAGGCCGGCGCCACCCTGCTCACCGGCGCGAGGGTCGCCGGGATCACCGAGGGCCGGGTGCTGCTGGCGGACGGCCGCGAGCTGCCCGCCGGGGCCGTCGTCGTCGGCATCGGCGCCCGGCCCGCCACCGACTGGCTCGCCGGGACCGGGGTCGAGCTCGGCGCCGACGGCTCCGTCACCGCGGACGCGTACCTGCGCACCTCGCTGCCCGGCGTGTACGCGGTCGGCGACTGCTCCTCCTTCCCGTCGGCCCGCTACGGGGCGCGGCTGCTGGTCCACCACTGGGACAACGCCCTCCAGGGCCCCCGGGCCGTCGCGGCGAACGTCCTGGCCGGGGAGCCGGTCCAGGTCTACGACCCGGTGCCGTACTTCTGGTCCGAGCAGTTCGGCCGCTTCGTCCAGTACGCGGGCCACCACGGCGGGGCCGACACCCTGCTGTGGCGCGGCGACCCGGCCGGTGCCGCCTGGTCGGTGTGCTGGCTGCGCGGGGGCGCGCTGGCCGCCGTACTGGCCGTGGGCCGCCCGCGGGACCTCGCGCAGGGCCGGAAGCTGATCGAGACCGGTGCGGCCGTGGACCCCGCCAAGGTCGCGGACCCGGCCGTTCCGCTGAAGTCGGCCCTGGCCTGAGGCCTCCCGCCCCCGGACGGACGGGGTCGGGTACCGGCCGTCCGTCCGAGGTGGCAGGCTTGTCCCCGTGACCGAGATTGACGCAAAGATCGACGCCCTTGTCCCCTCCTGGCTGTACCTCCCCGACATCGCGGAGATGCTCGACATCGAGGTGACCCGGGTCCGCCAGATGGTCAAGGAAGGGCAGCTGATCGCCGTACGGCGGGGCGAGAACCGCGCCCTGCAGGTTCCGGCGCAGTTCATCGACGGCGACAAGGTCGTCAAGGGCCTCGTCGGGCTGCTGACCGTACTGCGAGACGACCGCTTCTCCGACGAGGAGATGCTGGAGTGGCTCTTCACCGAGGACCCCTCCCTGCCCGGCACCCCCGTGCAGGCGCTGCGGGAGAACCGCGGTACGGAGGTGAAGCGCCGCGCCCAGGCGCTCGCCCTCTGACCGGCTGACCCACGGACGCGGCGGGCCGGGTAACCTCGGCCCGCCCGCACACCGTCACCACCAGGGGGGTACTCCCATGCAGCAGCTGTCCGACGCCCGGCTCTACCTGTGCACGGACGCACGCAAGCGGCAGGGAGACCTCCCCGAGTTCCTGGACGCCGTCCTGGCCGGCGGCGTCGACATCGTCCAGCTCCGCGACAAGGGCATGGAGGCGGGCGAGGAGCTCGAACACCTCCGGGTCTTCGCCGAGGCCGCCCGCCGCCACGGCAGGCTCCTCGCCGTCAACGACCGCGCCGACGTCGCGCACGCCATCGGCTCCGACGTCCTGCACCTCGGCCAGGGCGACATCCCCGTCCCCGCCGCCCGCGCCATCCTCGGCGACCGGGTCCTGATCGGCCGCTCCTGCCACGCCGAGTCCGAGGTGGACGCCGCAGTCGCCGAGCCGGGAGTGGACTACTTCTGCACCGGCCCCTGCTGGCCCACCCCCACCAAGCCCGGCCGCCACGCCCCCGGCCTCGACCTGGTCCGGTACACGGCCTCCCTCGCCCAGGACCGCCCCTGGTTCGCCATCGGCGGCATCGACGGCGGCAACCTGGACGAGGTCCTGGACGCCGGCGCCACCCGAGTCGTGGTCGTCCGCGCCATCACCGAGGCCTCCGACCCCGGCGCGGCCGCCGCCGAGCTCGCCAAGCGGGTCCGCGCCCGCCTCGGCTGACGGGGCCGACCGCGAGGGTGTCCAAAAATCTGTCCATCTTGTGGACACCGCTTCGGTGTCCGCCGGGCCGCGTCTAACCTGCCGGTATGGCCCTTGGCACCGCTTCCACCTGGTCGGACCGTGCACACACGGTCCGCGACCTCCTCGCGTCCGGAACCTCGTACTCCTTCGAGTTCTGGGCTCCCAAGACCGAGAAGGGCGAGCGCAACCTCTGGAACGCCCTCCGCCGCATCGAGGCGGTCTCCCCGAGCTTCGTCTCCGTCACCTACGGTGCCGGCGGCTCCACCCGGGGCGGCACCGTCCGCGCCACCCAGCAGATCGCCTCCGACACCACCCTGACGCCCGTCGCGCACCTGACCGCGGTGGACCACTCCGTCGCCGAGCTGCGCCACGTCATCGGCCAGTTCGCCGACGCCGGCATCCGCAACATGCTCGCGCTGCGCGGCGACCCGCCGGGCGACCCCATGGGCCCCTGGGTCCGGCACCCAGAGGGCGTCGACTACGCGGCCGACCTGGTGCGCCTGCTCAAGGAGTCCGGCGACTTCTGCGTCGGCGTCGCCGCCTTTCCCGAGATGCACCCCCGCTCGGAGGACTGGGACACGGACATCCGGCACTTCGTGGACAAGTGCCGCGCCGGTGCGGACTACGCCATCACCCAGATGTTCTTCGATCCCGAGAATTATCTGAGGCTGCGCGACAGCGTCGCCAAGGCGGGCTGTGAAACCCCGATCATCCCCGAGGTCATGCCTGTTGTGGGCATCAAGCAGCTCGACCGGCTGCCGCAACTGAGCACCGCGGTCTTCCCCGACGCGGTCAAAGAACGCATGCTCGCCGTCAAGGACGATCCGGCCGCTGTACGCTCCATTGGCATCGAGTTCGCCACGGAGTTCTGCGCGAGGCTGCTGTCCGAGGGTGTTCCGGGACTGCACTTCATCACGCTGAACAATTCCACGGCGACCCTAGAGATCTACGAGAACCTGGGCCTGCACCAGCGGGCCTGACCGGCCGTCTCCTCTTCCCGCGCGGGCGGCCGTACCGAGAGGGGCCTTGCATGGGAATGACGGTCCTCTACATCGCGTTCGGCATCGTCGCGTTGTGGCTGCTTGCCGAGGTCCTGATGCAGTACAAGGCCCGGCTGCGCTGGCGCCTGCTCGCCTTCACCGGCTTCGTCGGGGTGGTGGCCGGGGTGATATTGCCGTCGGTGCTCGTGATCGCCGTGGGTGCGACCGCGTTCGCCGTCGGCCAGACCCTCGTCACGCTGTCCTTCCGCAAGGGCTTCGTGGCCGGCTGGGCCCTGCGCCGCGGCGGACGGCCCGCACCGGCCCAGGCGCAGAGCAGACGCCGCCGCTCCGGGGGCGCACCGGCCCCGGAGCCCGTGCTGGAGGTCACCGGGCTGGAGTACGCCGACCAGGACGCCGGCCCCGGCGGGGACACAGGCTCCCAGGACCCGGTGTTCACCCCGCAGCCGGTGCCCGAGGAGACCGGCTCGTACGGGATACAGAGCTTCGCCCCCCAGCAGCCGCGGCAGGACCAGCAGCCCGGCGCCGACACCCCCTTCGCCTCGCCGTTCACCACGGCCGAGCAGGACGCCCACCAGTACGCGGCCTACTACGACCAGCAGCAGGGCCAGGGCGGCTACTACCCCGGCGGCGAGCAGCAGGTCTACGCCGCCTACTCGGACCCGTACATCGGCACCGGCGGCGAGGTCTCCCCGGCCCCGCCCTACGACGGCACGGCCTACCCGCCGTACGCGGACCCGGCCCAGCAGCAGTACTCCATGGACACCCCGCCCGGCGGGGTCTGGGTCCCGCAGCAGCGCGCCACCGACGCCGCCCCGCAGCAGCAGCCCTACCCGCAGCAGCCGCAGGAGTACCCGTACCCGTACCCCGGCAACGGCGGCGGGGAGTACGGCGGCCAGTACCGCCACTGAGGGGGCCCGGCGGGCCGGGGCTCACCGCGAGCCCCGGAACTCCGCCCCCTCCACGATCAGCCCGGCCACCAGGGCCCCCGTCATCCCGGCGTGCGCCAGCCCGCCGCCGGGATGCGCCCAGCCGCCCGCGAGGTACAGCCCGGGCAGCGCCGTCGTGTTCGCCGGGTACAGCATCCGGCCGCCGTCACCGGGCAGGGCGGGCGCCGGCACCGAGCCGCCGCACGCGCCCGTGGCCGCCTCCACGTCCTCCGGGGTGCGCACCTCCTGCCACAGCAGCCGCTCGCGCAGCCGGGGGACGGCCCGTGCGGCGAGGTCCAGCAGCTTCTCCGGGTCCGGGACCGGCGCACCGCCCGCGGGGCCGCACACGGCGCTCACGGTGACCGCCTCGTGGTCCGCGTCGGGCCGGGTGGCGGGGTCGTCGGGGCGCAGCACCGTGACCAGCCGGACGCCGGCGGTGCCGGGGGAGTGCACCAGCGTGCGGTGGACGGCGTCCGCCGGGCGGGCGCCGTGCAGGGCCAGCAGCAGGGTCAGCCGCCCGGGCGCCTCGTCGCCCCGGGCCGGTACGCCGCCGCGCGGCCGGGGCACGGAGGCGCCCGGCAGCTGCCTCGGGTCGATGCCGCAGACGACCTGGTCGGCGGCGGCCTCGGTGCCGTCGGCCAGCCGCACCCCGGCCGCCCTGCCGTCGCGGGTCAGCACCGAGCTGACGTCGGCGCCGAAGACGAACTCCACCTTCCGTTCCCGGCAGCGCTCGTACACGGCGGTGGCCAGCTCCCGCATGCCGCCCCGGACGTACCAGCTGCCGAAGGTCTGCTCCATGTAGGGCAGCGCGGCCGCGGCGGCGGGCACGGTGTCGGGGTCCAGCCCGTACGCCAGGACCCGGCCGGCCAGCAGCTCGCCGAGGCCGCCGCCGAGCTCGCGCCGGGCGACCTCGGCCAGCGTGGGCGGACGGCGGCGCAGCAGGCCGCTGCCGCGCAGCGCCGGGTACGGGTCGCGGCCCAGCACCTGCCAGTCGGTGCGCAGGGGCTCCTCCAGCAGGGGGCGGCGGGTCGCGTCCCAGGTGTCGCGGGCCCGGCCCAGCAGGGCGTTCCAGCGGTCGCCCGCGCCCGCGCCGAAGGCCCCGTCGAGGGCGGTGGCCACCCCGCCCCGGGAGGCGCCGGGGAGGGTGACGGCGGTGCCGTCCAGGACGTGCCGGACCGCGGGGTCCAGCTGGACCATGTCGACGCAGTCCTCCAGCGGCCGCTTGCCGGTCTTGACGAACAGGTCGCGGTAGACGGCGGGCAGGTGCAGCAGCCCGGGCCCGGTGTCGAAGGCGAAGCCGTCGCGCTCGTACCGGCCGACGGCACCCCCGTACGTGGTCCCGCGCTCGTACACCGTCACCTGGTGGCCCGCCACGGCCAGCCGGGCCGCCGTCGCCATCGCGCCCATGCCGGCGCCGATCACCGCAATTCTTGCCATGGCGCTGAGCCTATCGAGCGGTTCCTTCCGCTCAGCCGGGCGGTGCCCCGCCGGCGGTCCGGGCGGCGGCGAGGCGTTTCTCCTCGCGGCGCTGGGCCCGCCGCCGGCGGAAGCGTCGGATCCGGCTCCAGAGGAAGACGATCAGGGCCAGGCCGGCCAGCAGCAGTACGGCCGCGATGACCGCGGCCGCCTGCGGGTTGAACATGGCGAAGGTGACGAGGGCGCCCACGCCGAGGTCCTCGGCGGTGCTCAGCACGATGTTGCTGAACGGCTCGGGGGAGGTGTTGACCGCCATCCGGGTGCCGGCCTTGACGAAATGGCTGGCCAGCGCGGTGGAACCGCCGATCGCGCCGGCGGCGAGGTCGGAGAGCGAGCCGCTCTGCCCGGCAAGGAGGGCGCCGATCACCGCTCCGGCGACGGGCCGGATCACGGTGTGGACGGTGTCCCACAGGGAATCCACGTACGGGATCTTGTCCGCCACGGCCTCGCACAGGAACAGCACGGCCGCGGCGATCAGGACGTCGGGGCGCTGGAGCGAGGCGGGGACCTCGTCGGACAGGCCGGTCGCGCCGAACACGCCGAGCAGCAGGACCACGGCATAGGCGTTGATCCCGCTGGCCCAGCCGCTGGTGAAGACCAGGGGGAGGACACTCATCTGATCAGCATGCCGCAGCGCGGGCGACCGGGCGGGTGGAAACGGCAAGGGGACGGCCGCGGTCGCGCGGCCGTCCCCTCCCCGACGGAGTGTGTGCGGGGCTACTGCCCCTGTTCGTCACGGCGGCGCTGCCACCGTTCCTCGATACGGGTCATCATCGACCGACGCTGCCGGTTTCGGCCACGGGCCGAACCGCCGGCACTTCCGGAGACGGGCTGCTCGCCGGGCTTGGGTACCTTGCGCCAACCGGTGACCACGAGGACCGTACAGGCCAGCATGACGAGGAATCCCACCACGCTGATCCAGAGCACTTCCTGCCAGATCACACCAGTCATGAGGAGCGCGATACCCACCACAATGCCTACGACTGCCTGGTAGACCCGTCGCCGGGTGTACGTGCGCAGTCCACTGCCCTCAAGCGCTGTCGCGAACTTGGGGTCTTCGGCGTACAGCGCTCGCTCCATCTGCTCGAGCATTCGCTGCTCGTGCTCCGAGAGCGGCACGGGAGTCCTCCTCATCCGTCGGTCGCGGGGGGTAGCGACCAGGGGTCCCCTTCAGGATAGGCGGGGAATCGCCCCCGTGATACCCGCCCTCTACGCCACATTCTGCAAACCACCGTGCCAGGCAATTCCAGCGAGCCGGACGCGGTGCCGAACGAACGGGTGCTTCGAACGTACCGGCGCCAAGGCGGTCATCGAGGCGCTTATTCCCCAATGAGCAGTCCGCCATGCCGACCGGTGCACCCGATCATACGGGTCGGCGCGCCGGAAAGTAGGGGATCCGTCGGAAGCCCGCTCGAGCAAGCCCGCAGATCAGGAGGGCTTCTCGCCCAGGACGTGCAGCTGCGTGGCCACCGCGTGGAAGGCGGGCAGCTCGGCGGCGGCCTCCTCCAGACGCAGCAGCGCGTCCACCGCGCCGGGCTCGGTGTCGACGAGGACCCCGGGGACGAGGTCGGCGAAGACGCGCACGCCGTGGACGGCGCCGACCTCCAGGCCGGCGTCCCCGACCAGCGCGCTCAGCTGCTCGGCGGTGAAGCGGCGCGGCACCGGGTCGCCGGAGCCCCAGCGCCCGGCCGGGTCGGTGAGGGCGGTGCGGGCCTCGGTGAAGTGCCCGGCGAGCGCCCGCGCCAGCACGGCCCCGCCGACGCCGGCGCCGAGCAGGCTGAGGATGCCGCCGGGGCGCAGGGCGGCGACGGCGTTGGCCACGCCCTCGGCCGGGTCGTCCACGTACTCCAGCACGCCGTGGCAGAGCACCACGTCGTACGCGTCCCGCTCGACGACGTCCAGCAGGCCCTGCGCGTCGCCCTGGACTCCGCGCACCAGGTCGGCGACGCCGGCCTCGGCGACCCGGCGCTCCAGTCCGAACAGGGCGTTCGGGCTGGGGTCGACCACGGTCACGCGGTGGCCCAGGCGGGCCACCGGCACGGCGAACTTGCCGGTGCCGCCGCCGGTGTCCAGCACCTCCAGCGTCTCCCGCCCGGTCGCCTTCACCCGGCGGTCGAGGGCCTCCTTGAGGACCTCCCACACCACGGCGGTGCGGAGGGAGGCGCGGGGGCGGGAAGTGTCCGACACGGCTGATGGCTCCTCGGCGCGAAATGGGGTGGGGCGGTGCGTGCCCCACCCTATTGCCTCGGCCGACCTGCCAGCTCATCCGGCGTTCGGACGCTCCGGGCGCGGTTGCGGCAGGGGCTGCGCCACAGGCTGCAGGGCGAGCATCCGCTCCACCAGCCGCAGGAACATCCCCGCCTCCCGGACGAGGTCGTCCGCGTCCCGGCCGCTCGCCGCGTCCGGTATCCCCGCCTCGGCCCGGGCCCGGCGGGCCGCACCCGAGGCGAACAGCGCGCTCCACTCGGTCAGTTCCGGCGCTATCTCCGGCAGGACCTCCCACGCGCTGCGGATCCGGGGCCGCCGCCGGGGGTTCGCCGGTTCGGGCCGCCCGCGTGCGGCGAGCACGGCCGCGGCGGTGCGCAGCGCCGCCAGGTGGGCCGTGGCGTACCGCTCGTTGGGCCGGGGCAGCAGGGCCGCCTCGGCCAGGCCGCTGCGGGCCTTGGCGAGCAGGTCGAGGGCGGCCGGCGGTGCGGACGCCCTGCGCGGGACGGGGTGGACAGGGGACGGGGACGGTGTGGCCATGACGAACCTCCTGTCGTTGCGTGGTGCTCGGCGTGCTGCCGGTGTCTGTGTTCGTGGATCCATCGTGACGGCCCCCACTGACAATCGCGCTGACCTGCGGGTTCGTCCTGATCTCGGCCGAACGTCGGCGGCCGGCTCCCGAACCTGCTAGTTTTTGAACTGACCGGTCAGTTCAAAAGGAGGGGGACGGGCGTGGACAGCCCGCACGGCGCCGCCGTCAAGGCCGAGGGCTTCGGACTCAAGGGCCCGCGCGGCTGGGTGTTCCGCGACGTGGGGATCGACGCGGCCCCCGGATCGCTCATCGCCCTCGAAGGCCCCTCCGGCAGCGGCCGGACCTGCCTGCTCCTCGCCCTCACCGGGCGGATGAAGGCCACCGAGGGCCACGCCGAGATCGGCCGCCACCGGCTCCCGAAGAAGATGGCGGCGGTCCGCCGGATCACCGCCCTCGGACCGGTCCCCGGCGTCAACGACCTCGACCAGGCCCTCACCGTCGCCGAGCAGCTCCGCGAGGGAGCCATGCTCCAACGCCGCTACGACGCCCCGCTGCGGACCCTGCTGCGCCCGCGCGGCGACCGCCGCGCCACCGCCCGGACCCGGATCGACGAGGCGCTGGCCGCCGTCGCACTGGACCCCGCCACCCTGCCCAAGGGGGAGCGGACCTCCGTACGCGACCTGGAACGCCTGGAGGCCGTACGGCTGTCCGTGGCCATCGCCCTGCTGGGCGGCCCCCGGCTGCTGGCCCTCGACGACCTCGACCTCAAGCTCTCGGACGCCGAACGCGCCGAGGCCTGGGCCCTGCTCCGCTCGGTCGCCGACCGCGGGACGACCGTCCTCGCGGTGTGCAGCGAGGCCCCGGAGGGCGTGACGGTGCTGCGCACCGGCGAGGCCGCCCCCGCGAAGCCGCGGACCGGCAGGCACACGGAAAAGGCCGCGCCCGCGCGGGCCGCCGCCCCGGGCGCCGACGGCCCGAAGATCACCTGGGGCCTGCCCCCGGGCAACGACACGGACCCCGCCGCCCCCGCCGCCGCACGGCCCGAACCGGACGAGCCACGGCCGGACAGGCCCGGACCGGACGAGCCCGAACGCGACGAGCCCGAGCCGCGGAAGCCGAAACACGCCGAACCGGCCGGCACCACCGACAACGACAACGACGAAGACGGGAAGGGGACGGACGATGCGCTCGCCGAAACTGGCCGCGCTTGAGCTGAAGCGGTTCGGGCGGGGGAAGCTGCCCCGGGCCGCCCTCGTCGCGCTGCTCCTGCTGCCCCTGCTCTACGGGGCCCTGTACCTCTGGTCGTTCTGGGACCCCTACAGCCGCCTCGACAAGGTGCCCGTCGCCCTCGTCAACGCCGACAAGGGCGCGGACGTGGGCGGCGAGCACCTCGACGTCGGCGGGGAGCTCACCCGCAACCTGCGCGAGCGCAAGACCTTCGACTGGCGCGAGGTCAGCGCGGAGGAGGCTGCCGAGGGCCTGGAGGACGGGACGTACTTCCTCTCCCTGACCATGCCCGCCGACTTCAGCGAGAAGATCGCCTCCAGCGGCGGCGCCGACCCCACCACCGGGGCCCTCCAGGTCCGCACGAACGACGCCAACAACTACATCGTCGGCTCGATCTCGCGCACCGTCTTCTCCGAGGTCCGCTCGGCCGCCTCCACCAAGGCCTCCCGCAGGTTCCTCGACAAGATCTTCGTCTCCTTCTCCGACCTGCACGACAAGACCGCCGAGGCCGCCGACGGCGCCGACAAGCTCAAGGACGGCGCGGGCAAGGCCCAGCAGGGCGCGAAGGACCTCGCCGACGGCCTCGACACCGCCAAGGAGAAGACTGGCGAGCTCACCGGGGGCCTGAAGAAGCTCAACGAGGGCGCCGCCAAGCTGGAGACCGGTTCCCGGCAGGTGGCGGACGGCACCCAGAAGGTCGCCGACGTGGTCAACGGCGCCGCCGACAAGGCCCGCCCCTTCGTCAAGGACCCCAAGAACCTCGCGGACACCGCCAAACTGGTCGCCGACACCGCCAAGGTCGTCAACGGCCACCTCGACAAGGCCGTCGAGAAGGCCCCGGCCGCCGCCGCGATCACCAGGCAGGTCTCGGGGCTCGCCGACTCCAACTACAGCCGGTACTGCGTCAAGCCCGACCCCCAGCTGCCCGCCGGCTTCTGCGACCTGCAGAAGAAGATCAAGGACGACGCGGCCCAGGCCGCCCTGCTGACGGGCGACGTGAACACCGTCCTCGGCAACTCCAAGGGCGACGTCACCAAGCTCAAGGGCCAGCTCACCGACCTGGAGAACAAGGCCCGCGAACTCGCCGTCAAGGCCCCGGCCCTGGCCGGCGACCTCGACGCGGCCGTCGCCCAGGCCAACGCCCTCAACGACGGCGCCCACAAGGTCGCCGCCGGCGTCGTCGAGCTGCACAAGGGCATCGGCACCGCGGCCGGCGGCTCCGGCAAGCTCGGCGAGGGCGTCGGCAAGCTCGGCGACGGCGCGCAGCAGCTGGGCGGCGGCATGGTCAAGCTCGTCGACGGCAGCGGGCAGCTGGCCGGCGGCCTCCACGACGGCGTCGGCAAGATCCCGGACTACGACCAGCAGCAGCGCGACGCCCGTACGCAGGTCATGGCCGACCCGGTGCAGCTCGCCAGCCAGGCCCTGCACAAGGCGCCCAACTACGGCACCGGCTTCGCCCCGTACTTCATCCCGCTCTCCCTCTGGGTCGGCGCGATGGTCGCCTACATGCTGATCGCCCCCATGAACAAGCGGGCCCTGGCCGCCGGCGCCTCGCCCTGGCGGATCGCCCTCGCGGGCTGGCTGCCCGTGGTCGGCCTCGGCGCCGCGCAGGTGGGCGCGCTGATGTCCGTACTGCACTGGGCGCCGGGCCTCGGCCTGAAGATGGCCCACCCGGCCCTGACCATCGGCTTCCTGGTGCTGGTCACCGCCTGCTTCGCGGCGATCGTCCAGTGGCTGAACGCCAAGTTCGGCGCGGCCGGCCGCATCCTGGTCCTCGCCGTCCTGATGCTCCAGCTGACCTCGGCCGGCGGCACCTACCCCGTCCAGACCAGCCCGGACTTCTTCAACGGCATCCACCCGTACCTGCCGATGTCGTACATCGTCGAGAGCCTGCGCCGCCTGATCACCGGCGGCGACCTCACCCCGGTGTGGCAGGGCTGCGCCGTCCTGGCGGCCTTCACGGTCGGGGCCCTGGCCCTCACCACGCTCGCCGCCCGCGGCAAGCAGGTGTGGACGATGGACCGGCTGCACCCCGAACTGAGCCTGTAAGGGGCTGTTGACCTGTGAGAATCAGCGCCATGGAAAGCAGCAGCACCACCGCCGGCGGGGCCCGGCGGCAGGCCACGCGGCAGAAGCTGTACGAGGCGGCCGTCACCCTGATCGCCGAACAGGGCTTCTCCGCGACCACGGTCGACGAGATCGCCGAGCGGGCGGGCGTGGCCAAGGGCACCGTGTACTACAACTTCGCGAGCAAGACCGATCTCTTCGAGGAGCTGCTGCGGCACGGGGTGGGTCTGCTGACCGCCTCGCTGCGGGCCGCCGCGGACGAGACCGAGGCCCGCGGTGGCAGCCGGATCGAGGCCCTCGACGGGATGATCCGCGCGGGCCTGGTCTTCATCGACCGGTACCCGGCCTTCACCCAGCTGTACGTCGCCGAGCTCTGGCGCACCAACCGGGCTTGGCAGTCCACCCTGATGGTGGTGCGGGGCGAGGCGGTGGCGGTCGTCGAGTCGGTGCTGCGGGAGGGCGTGGAGCGCGGGGAGCTCAGTGCCGAGATCGACGTGCCGCTGACGGCGGCCGCGCTGGTCGGGATGGTGCTGGTGGCGGCGCTGGACTGGCAGGCGTTCCAGAGCGAGCGGTCCCTGGACGACGTGCACTCCGCGCTGTCGCTGCTGCTGCGGGGACGGGTGAGCGGAAGCCGCTGACCCCCCCGGTCGGCGGTGCCGCCGGCCCCGGGCGACGGCGTAGAACTGAGTATCCGTACCTAGACGTACAGATGAGTACGCGTACGGATGGGCTCCCACCTGCGAAGACAGCAGACTGGAAGCCATGGACAGGGCCGCTCGGCCCGCACCGCGGACACGGGGCCGCGGAGCGGACCGGGTCCCTGCACGGGGAAACGGAACGCCGGTGCGGCGGGCTCGGGGGGAACGAGCCCATGCCGCACCGGCGTTTTCCTTTGCCCGGCGCCGGCCCCGCGGGGCCGGCCCCGGCCCGACCGGCCCGGTCAGCCGCGATTCCGGAGGGGGAGGCGGACCCGGGCCGTCAGGGACGACAGGCGGGCCGAGACGGCGGCGGCGCGGAGCGAGAACGCGGCGGTGACGCGCGCCCCCGAGCGGGGGAACAGCAGTGCGCGCAGCCGGGCCCGGCGGCCCACGGCGGCCAGCAGGGCCGTACCGGCCAGTCGGACGTCGGCGGCCAGCTCCGGGTACGAGACGTCCGCGCCGGGCGGGGCGTACAGCGCCCGCTCCACCGCGCCCGCGACCCGGTGCACGGCCTGCGCGGGCTCACCGTCCAGCTTGCCCAGGACCACGACACGGCCCGCGGCCCGGCGCGGCGACAGTGCCTCGTCGGGCGGGACGCCCACGTCCCAGGCGCTGTCGCCGAGCTCCCGCCAGGCGGCCAGCACGTCCCGGGCGGCCAGCCGCCGCTCGCGGACCCGGCGGCGCCACAGCAGCGGCAGCAGCAGGAGCGCCACGGCAGCCAGCACGCCCCCGGTCCAGCCGAGGACAGCGCCCAGCGGGAAGCCGCCGGCACCCCGGCCGGTGCTCTGCTGCGCGGCCGGCACCCCGCACTCGCCGAGCTTCTTCAGCTCGGGCGGGCACGCCTCGGCCTGCGAGGGCATGGGCGCCGGGGCCGACGTGGACTGCGAGGGCAGCGCGGAGGGCGCGGACGGCTGCGGGGCCGGGGCCTCGGGGCGGCTGTAGTCCGGCAGCGAGATGCCCGAGCGGGGCGTCGGCTCGAACCGGGTCCAGCCCACGCCCTCGAAGTACAGCTCGGGCCAGGCGTGGGCGTCGCGCATCGAGACGTTCACGCTGCCGTCCGCCTGCTTCTCGCCCGGGGTGAAACCGACCGCGACCCGCGCCGGGATGCCCAGGGAGCGGGACATGGCCGCCATCGAGAAGGCGAAGTGGACGCAGAAGCCCTCCTTGTCCGCCAGGAAGCGGGCGATGGCCTGCGAGCCGGTCCCCGACGACACCTTGGTGTCGTAGCGGAAGCCGCCGTTCACCGCGAAGAAGTCCTGGAGCCGGACGGCCCGCGTGTAGTCGTCCTGCGCGCCCTGGGTGACCTTCCGCGCCGTCTCCGCCACCACCGGCGGCAGGTTGTCCGGCAGCTTCGTGTACTCCTCCCGCACCAGCGGGTTCGGTGCCGGGGCCGCCTGGAGCTGCGCGGCCGTGGGCCGCAGCAGCAGGCTGCGTACGGTGTACTGCGCGCCCTGCACGTTCTGGAAGCGGTCCTTGCCCAGCTGGTCGCCGACCAGGGTCCGGCCGGCGGGTTCGTACCGCCACTTGCCGGCGATGTCGATCTGCGTGGCCGGGTACGGCATCGGCAGGTAGCGCTGGGCGTACGTCCCGGCCGCCGAGACGGAGGTCCGCACCTCGGTCGCGCCCTCGCGCACCCGGTCGCCGAGCCCCGTCGGGTTCGGCAGCCGTTCGGGCACGTCCGTCAGCGGGCGCCCCGAGGCCTCCCACTTGACGCCGTTGAACTCGTCCAGCGCCAGGATCCGCAGGTACTGCTCGCCGAGCTGGGGGCTGTCCGTGCGGTACTTCAGCACCACCCGGTTGTCCTGCGCGTTCAGGCTGCTCTGCAGCGACACCAGCGGGTTCACCGCCGAGATGGTGCCGCCGCCCCGGCCCGAGGCGCCCGTCTCGTCGCCCTGGCCGCCCAGCAGCCCGCCGCCGAGCGACGGCAGTACGGCCGGCACCGCGACGGCCACGCCCAGCGCGACCACGCCGATCCGGCGCCCGAAGCGCACGGGCGCCACGGCCCGCCCGCCGCCCGCGCCGCCCCCGTACCCGGAGGCCGCCGACACCCGGGAGCTCGGGGCGCCGCCGAAGACCCGGCCCCACTGGGCCAGCCGGTCGCGGCCCTCCGACAGCAGCAGCATCAGGTAGCCGGCGCCGGCCAGCAGGAAGGCGAACCAGGAGCCGCCCTGGCCGGTGGAGAGCCCGGCCGCCACCGAGTACAGCGCCAGCAGCGGCAGCCCGGCCGCCGCGGCGGTCCGCAGCGTCACCGCGAGCACGTCCACCAGCAGCCCGACCGCCAGCACACCGGACAGCAGCAGCAGCCGGATGCCGTCGGTCAGCGGGGCCGGTATGGCGAACTCGCCCACGTCCCGCACGCCCTGCTGGAACAGTGCCCCGAAGTCGGTGACCAGGAAGGACAGTGGCCCGCCCCCCGTGGACTCGGCCTTGCCCGCGAAGAGGAGCGCGAGCAGCAGCAGCGACACCAGCAGCTGCGCCGCCACGGTCAGCGACCGGGCCAGCGGCACCCGCCGCCCGCCCGCGCCGACCGCGGCCTGTACGCCGAGCAGCGCGGCCGCCTGGAGCAGCCAGCCGGAGGACTCCACCAGCGGGGCCAGCGACCAGGAGGTCAGCAGCGTCGCCAGCATTGCGAAGAGCGTCACCCGCGTGCGCCCGCTCATCCCCGGCCTCCGGAGGTCTCCGGGCCGAGGGGAGCGTTCCCGGCCTGACGCCACAGTTCCGCGAAGGCGGCGCCGGGCGGGACGGCCAGCGCCGTCCAGCCCGCGTCGCGCAGCCTGCGCAGCCGCTCCTCCGCCCGCGAGGGCGCTCCGGTCCAGGTCGCGGAGTCCAGTACGAACGCCACCGCGGCCGCGCTGCGCTGCCGCATCCTGGCCGCCATCTCGGTCTGCTCCTCGTCCAGGTCGCCGAAGAAGGCGATGAGCAGGCCGTCGCCGCCGGAGGAGGCCAGGGCCGCTCCGTTGACGCGGACCGCTTCGTAGGCGCGGCCCAGGCCGCTGCCGTCGGAGTGGCCGACGACCGCGAGGGTGTCCATCATCAGCCCGGCCGCCGCGGCGGACTCCGCCCCGCCGGAGGAGAAGCCGCCGCCCTCGCCGGGCACCGAGTCGCCGGTGTCGGTCAGCAGCCGCACCGAGAACCCCTGCTCCAGGACGTGCAGCAGGGTGGAGGCGGCGGCGGACACGGCCCACTCGAAGGCGGAGTCGGGGCCGGCGCCCGCGTACGCCAGGTCGCGGGTGTCCAGCAGGACGGTGGCCTTGGTGCGCTGGGGCTGTTCCTCGCGGCGCACCATCAGCTCGCCGTAGCGGGCGGTGGAGCGCCAGTGGACCCGGCGCAGGTCGTCGCCGCGCCGGTAGGTGCGCGGGATCACGTCGTCGTCGCCGGCCAGCGCGAGCGAGCGGCGGCTGCCGTCGCCGTAGCCGCCGGCCTCGCCGGTCATCCGGACGGCGGGCAGGGGCTGGGTGCGCGGGACGACGGTGAGGGTGTCGTAGGCGGTGAAGGAGCGGGTCAGCTCGACCAGCCCGAAGGGGTCGGTCAGGCGCAGCTGGAGGGGGCCGAGGGGGTAGCGGCCGCGCAGGTCGGAGCGGACCCGGTAGGAGACCTCGCGGCGGCCGCCGGACTCGACCCGGTCCAGGACGAAGCGGGGCCGCGGGCCGAGGACGTACGGCACCCGGTCCTGGAGCATCAGCAGTCCGGTGGGGACGCGGGAGACGTTCTCCAGCCGCAGCTGCACCCGGGCCTCCCCGCCGGCGGGCACCCGCGGCGGGGTCAGGCGGCGGGTGGCGGTGACCCGGTGACGGGTGCGGTGCAGGGCGAGGACGCAGATCAGGGGGAGCACGACGAGCAGCAGTCCGACCCGCAGCAGCTGGCCCTGGCCCAGTACGTACGCGCAGACGGCGGCCGCGGCGCCGGCGGCCAGGAACGAGCGGCCCCGGGTGGTCAGCCCGGCGAGCGAGGTGCGCAGCCCGCCGGGTTCCCTGACCTGCCCGCCGGCGCCGTGCGGGGCACCGGCCGGCATCAGAAGCTCCGGGCGGCCGCGCCGGGCGGCATCTCGCCGCGGTGGTGCGCGGCGGGGACGGGGGTGCGCTGGAGGATGTCGTGGACGACCTGCTCGGCGGTGCGCCGGTTCAGCTGCGCCTGCGCGGTGGGCAGCAGCCGGTGGGCGAGGACGGGTGCGGCCAGCTGCTGGACGTCGTCGGGCAGGACGTAGTCCCGGCCGGACAGGGCGGCGGAGGCCTTGACGGCGCGCAGCAGGTGCAGGGTGGCGCGGGGCGAGGCGCCCAGCCGCAGCTCCGGGTGGCTGCGGGTGGCCGAGACCAGGTCGACCACGTAGCGGCGTACGGGTGCGGCGACGTACACCTCGCGGACGGCTTCGATCAGCTTGACCACGTCGTGGGCGTGCGCGACGGCGGTGAGGTCGTCGAGCGGGGAGGGCCCGCCGTGTACGTCGAGCATCTGGAGCTCGGCCTCGGGGCTGGGGTAGCCGACGGAGACGCGGGCCATGAAGCGGTCGCGCTGGGCCTCGGGGAGGGGGTAGGTGCCCTCCATCTCGACCGGGTTCTGGGTGGCGACGACCATGAACGGGCTGGGCAGGGCGTAGGTGGTGCCGTCGATGGTGACCTGGCGCTCCTCCATCGACTCCAGCAGCGCGGACTGGGTCTTGGGGGAGGCGCGGTTGATCTCGTCGCCGATGACGATCTGCGCGAAGATCGCGCCGGGCTTGAACTCGAACTCGCGGCGCTGCTGGTCGTAGATGCTGACGCCGGTGATGTCCGAGGGCAGCAGGTCCGGCGTGAACTGGATGCGCTGCACCGAGCAGTCGATGGACTTGGCGAGCGTCTTGGCCAGCATCGTCTTGCCGACGCCGGGGACGTCCTCGATCAGGAGGTGCCCCTCGGCCAGCAGCACGGTCAGTGCGAGCCGGACGACCTCGGGCTTGCCCTCGATCACGCTTTCGACCGACCGGCGGACCCGCTCGGCCGTGCTGGTCAGATCAGCGAGGCTCGCTCGGTCGTCGTACGTGGTCACCTGGTTCTCCTCGGCCCTTTCTCCGGGCCGACGCCGTTGGCGCATGAACCGGCCCACCCCGAAACACGGACACCGCCCCGGAAAGGTTCCGGGTGACGTCTCCCCGCATTCTTGACGGCGTCCGCCGGGTCTGTCACTCAGGTGGCCGGATCGATCTCGCGCAGGAGACCGGTGTGCACGTCGAAGACGAAGCCTCGCACATCGTCCTTGTGGAGCAGGAACGGGTTGGTCCGGACCCGCTGCATGGACTGGCGGACGTCCTGGTCGACGTCGCGGAAGGCCTCCACGGCCCAGGCGGGGCGCTGGCCGACCTCGTCCTCCAGCTCGTGCCGGAAGTCCTCGGTCAGGCTTTCGAGACCGCAGCCGGTGTGGTGGATGAGTATGACCGAACGGGTGCCGAGGGCCCGCTGGCTGATGGTGAGCGAGCGGATGGTGTCGTCGGTGACGACGCCGCCGGCGTTGCGGATGGTGTGGCAGTCGCCGAGCTCCAGGCCCAGGGCCTTGTGCAGGTCGAGGCGGGCGTCCATGCAGGCCACGACGGCCACGTGCAGGACGGGGCGGGCGTCCATGCCGGGGTCGGTGAACCGGGCGGCGTAGCGCTGGTTGGCGGCCACCAGGCGGTCGGTGACGGAGTCGCCGCCGGGCGTCGGGGACGCGGGGCCGGCGGGCAGGGATGCGGAAGTCGTCATGGTGAAGACGTTAGTGGTCACGGCTGGGAGAGGCACTGAGTGAGGCTGGACAAAGAACGTCAACGAGCCTTGTTGTGAGCTAACCCACAGGGGTGAGACGGGGGCGGCCGTTCGGGTGGTTCGCGGCTTTTGGGCATTGTCCCGGGGAAGGGCGCACCGGACGCGGGGCGGTTCGTTGACCGCGGCGACCGTTGCACTAAAGTGACGCGAACCGGCCGGAGCCCGGCCCTCACCGGCCGCCCGGCCCCCTGGTAACACTCCGCGTGCGCGGCGCGGCGTATGCCTGCCGCGCCGTTATCTGAGAGGGCGCTTTGACTAGCGAGTCCCGACATGTCCCGGTGATGCTCCAGCGGTGCCTGGACCTGTTGGCCCCGGCGCTGGAGAGGCCGGGGGCCGTCGTCGTCGACTGCACCCTCGGCCTCGGCGGCCACAGCGAGGCCCTGCTGACCCGGTTCCCCGAGGCGCGACTGATCGGCCTCGACCGCGACAAGGAGGCCCTGCGGCTCTCCGGGGAGCGGCTCGCGCCCTTCGGCGACCGGGCCACGCTCGTCCACGCGATCTACGCCGACCTCGCCGAGGTCCTCGACGGCCTCGGGCTCCCGGCCGTCCAGGGCATCCTCTTCGACCTCGGCGTCTCCTCCATGCAGCTCGACGAGGCCGACCGCGGGTTCGCGTACGCCCAGGACGCGCCGCTGGACATGCGCATGGACCAGACGACCGGCATCAGCGCCGCCGAGGTCCTCAACACCTACGCCCCCGGCGAGCTGGTGCGGATCCTGCGCCAGTACGGCGAGGAGAAGCAGGCCAAGCGGATCGTCTCCGCGATCGTGCGGGAACGGGAGAAGGAGCCCTTCTCCAACAGCGCGCGGCTCGTGGAGCTGATCCGCGACTCCCTGCCGCAGGCCGCCAAGCGCACCGGCGGCAACCCCGCCAAGCGGACCTTCCAGGCCCTGCGCATCGAGGTCAACGGAGAGCTCTCCGGCCTGGAGCGGGCCATCCCGGCCGCGGTCGACCGGATCGCCGTCGGCGGCCGGATCGCGGTGCTCTCGTACCACTCCCTGGAGGACCGTCTCGTGAAGCAGGTCTTCGCCGCCGGCGCCACCTCCACGGCCCCGCCGGGGCTGCCGGTCGTCCCGGAGAAGTACCAGCCGAAGCTGAAGCTGCTGACGCGCGGCGCGGAGCTGCCGACCGAGGAGGAGATCGCCGAGAACCGGCGGGCCGCCCCGGCCCGGTTCCGGGGCGTCGAGCGCATCCGCGAGGCGCGGCTGTGACGAAGGCCCGCGCGGGCGGGGGCGCCGCCCGGCCGAGGCCGCAGGGCGGCGGCGGGGCGGCGCGGATGCCGTTCGTCCTGCTGGTGGTGGCACTGCTCGCGGGCGGGCTGATCAGCCTGCTGCTGCTGAACTCGGCGCTGAACGAGGGCTCCTTCCAGCTGAGCCGGCTGAAGAAGGAGACCACCGCGCTGACGGACGAGCAGCAGGCGCTGCAGCGGGACGTGGACGCGTACTCGGCGCCGGACGCGCTTCAGCGGCGGGCGCGCGAGCTGGGGCTGGTGCCCGGGGGCAGCCCCGTCTTCCTCGGCCCCGACGGCAAGACCGCCGGCACCCCGGCACCGGCGGAGGCCCCGGCACCACCGCCGGCCCCGTCAGCCGCCCCGCCGGTTTCGCAGGGTCCCGCCCCGGGGTCGGCCGCCCCCTCGGCCCCGGCACCGGCTCCCAGCGGTACCCCGCAGCCCACCCCTACGCCAGGCAGGTGACGTCGTGACGCGGACCCCTGCGGGGCAACTCCCCGCCCCGCCCTTCCACCGTTCCCCGGGCGCCGCCCGGACCCGCGCCTCAAACGCCGGCGTGGCTGACGGGTCGGGCGCCGCCCGGACCCGCGCCTCAAACGCCGGCGTGGCTGACGGGTCGGGCGCCGCCCGGACCCGCGCCTCAAACGCCGGCGTGGCTGACGGGTCGGGCGCCGCCCGGACCCGCGCCTCATACGCCGGCGTGGCTGACGGGTCGGGCGTTGCCCGGACGCGGGCCTCATACGCCGGCGTGGCTGACGGGTCGGGCGTTGCCCGGACGCGGGCCTCATACGCCGGCGTGGCTGACGGGTCGGGCGTTGCCCGGACGCGGGCCTCGAGCGCCGGCGGCTGCCGCCGGGGGGTGCACCCGGCCGGGGGGCGCGTGCCGGAGGGGACCGGCCGCGACGGCTCGGGCCCCGGGGCCGCGTGCTCCCGCCCGGCCAGGGCAAGGGCGCGGCGGTGAGCCCCAAAGCGGCGGTGCCGCGGGCCAGGGTCAACGCCCGGCCAGGGCCCCCGCACACCATCCGGCTCGGGAACCCCAAGCCCCGGCTGCGCCTCGTCGGCGTCGGGCTCACCCTCGTCATGCTCGCCTTCGTCGTCCGGCTCCTCCAGGTGCAGGCCGTCGACGCCTCCGCGTACTCCGCCAAGGCCACCGAGAACCGCTTCGCCAGCCACACCCTGGCCGCCGAGCGCGGGGAGATCACCGACCGCAAGGGCGTGGCCCTGGCCACCAGCGTCGACGCGTACGACATCACCGCCGACCCGAAGATGTTCACCCCGCAGGAGAGCAAGGCCCCCGACGCCCCCCAGCAGGCCGCCGCCCTCCTCGCGCCCATCCTCGGAGCGGACCCCGCGGAGCTCGCCAAGCGCCTCCAGACCAAGAACAGCCGCTACGTGATCCTGGCCCGCCGCCAGACCCCCCAGGTCTGGAACCAGATCAAGGACCTCAAGAAGCTCTTCGCCGACAAGGCGGCCGCCGACAAGAAGAAGAACGGCCCCGGCGCCAACGTCATCGCCGGCGTCTTCAACGAGGTCAGCAGCAAGCGCGTGTACCCGAACGGCGACCTCGCCGCCGGGATACTGGGTTACGTCAACGCCGACGGCAAGGGCGGCGGCGGCCTGGAGTCCGCCCTCGACAAGAAGCTCGCCGGCAAGGACGGCGAACTGACCTACGCCCAGTCCGGCGGCCGCCGCGTCCCCACCGCGGGATCCAGCGAGAAGCCCGCCGTGCCCGGCGACGACATCGAGCTGACCATCGACCGCGACATCCAGTGGGCCGCGCAGAGCGCCATCGCCGAACAGGTCGAGAAGTCCGGCGCCGACCGCGGCTACGTCATCGTCCAGGACACCCGCACCGGCGAGGTGCTGGCCATGGCCAACGCCCCCGGCTTCGACCCCAACGACCTCACCCGGGCCCGCTCCACCGCGATGGGCAATGCCGCGCTCCAGGACGTGTACGAGCCCGGCTCCACCGCCAAGGTGATGTCCATGGCTGCCGTCCTGGAGGAGAAGAAGGCCCGACCCGACACCCGCGTCGAGGTCCCCAACCGGCTCCACCGCGGCGACCGGCTCTTCAAGGACGACGTCGACCACCCGACCTGGTACCTGACCCTCAACGGGGTACTCGCCAAGTCCTCCAACATCGGCACCATCCTGGCCACCGGCCAGCTCGGCGCCACCCAGTCCGAGGCCAACAAGGTCCTCTACTCCTACCTGGACAAGTTCGGCATCGGACGCCCCACCGGCCTGAACTACCCCGGTGAGTCCCGCGGCATCCTCGCCAGGCCCGAGGCCTGGTCCACCTCCCAGCAGTACACGATCCCCTTCGGCCAGGGCCTGTCCCTCAACGCCATGCAGGCCGCCTCCGTCTACTCCACCATCGCCAACGGCGGCGTCCGCATCACCCCGACCCTGGTCCGCGGCACCAAGGGCCCCGACGGCCGCTTCACCCCGGCCCCGGCCCCCGAACAGACCAGGGTGATCAGCGCCGAAACGGCCAAGACCCTCGCCGAGATGCTCGAATCCGTCGTCGACGACCAGGAGGGCACCGGCACCAAGGCGAAGATCCCCGGCTACCGGGTCGGCGGGAAGACCGGCACCTCCAACCGGGTGGATCCCGCCACCGGCCGCTACAAGGGCTACACCGCCTCCTTCGCCGGCTTCGCCCCCGCCGACAACCCCCGCATCACCGTCTACTGCGCCATCCAGAACCCCACCAAGGGCAGCTACTTCGGCGGCCAGATCTGCGGCCCGATCTACAAGACGGTCATGGAGTTCGCCCTCAAGACCCTCCAGGTCGCACCCACCGGAACGGCCCCCGCCGGCCTGCCCGTGACCTACGACGCGGCCCCGCCGCCCGCCGCCCCGAGCAGCGCCCCCACCGGTCCCCAGCCCGGGCCGTGAACCGACCGTCCAGCCACCAGAGCGCGAGGCACGACCAGTGACAACGATCACCCCGGAACCGGGGAACCAGACGGCCGCCGGCGCCGAAGCGGGCCCCTCGCTTCGCGAGCGGCCCGCCGCGCCCGGTACGCTCACCGCCGTGCCTCACGCTGATCAGCCCAGAACCGCCCAGAAAGACGCCCCGGCAGCGCCGCCGGGAGCGCCCCGGCCCGTGTCCGCCCGCCCGACCCCCCTGGGCGAGCTGGCCACCCTGCTGGGTCTGCCCGAGTCCGGCGCCGCTCAGATCACCGGCATCACGCACGACTCCCGTGCGGTACGCCCCGGCGACCTGTACGCGGCCCTGCCCGGCGCCCGGCTGCACGGCGCCGACTTCGCCGCCCAGGCGGCCGCCCTCGGCGCCGCCGCCGTGCTGACCGACCCGGAGGGCGCCGAGCGCGCCGCCGCGACCGGCCTGCCGGTCCTGGCCGTCGCCGACCCGCGCGGCCGGATGGGCGAGCTCGCCGCCGAGATCTACGGCCGGCCCGGCGAGGGCCTGCTCCAGCTCGGCATCACCGGCACCTCCGGGAAGACCACCACCGCGTACCTCGTCGAAGGCGGGCTGCGCGCGGCGGGACGCACCACCGGACTCGTCGGCACCGTCGAGATGCGCATCGGCGACGAGCGCATCAAGTCCGAGCGGACCACCCCCGAGGCCACCGACCTCCAGGCCCTGTTCGCCGTCATGCGCGAACGCGGCGTCGAGGCCGTCGCCATGGAGGTCTCCAGCCACGCCCTGGTCCTGGGCCGGGTCGACGGCTGCGTCTTCGACGTCGCCGTCTTCAACAACCTGAGCCCGGAACACATGGAGTTCCACACCGGCATGGAGGACTACTTCCAGGCCAAGGCGCAGCTCTTCACCGCGCGCCGGGCCCGCCTCGGCGTGGTGAACCTCGACGACGAGTACGGCCGCCGCCTCGCCAAGGAGGCGCCGATCCCGGTCGTCACCTTCTCCGCCGCCGGTGACCCGGCCGCCGACTGGCGCGCCGAGGACGTGGTCAGCGGCCACATGGACTCCACCCTGACCCTGGTCGGCCCCGAAGGACAGCGCGTACGGGCCAAGGCCCCGCTGCCCGGACCGTTCAACGTCGCCAACACCGTCGCCGCGATCGTCACGCTCGCCGCGGCCGGCCTCGACCCGCAGACCGCCGCCGACGGCGTCGCCGCGGTCCCCGGCGTCCCCGGCCGCCTGGAGCGGGTCGACGCGGGGCAGCCGTACCTGGCCGTCGTCGACTACGCCCACAAGACGGACGCCGTCGAGTCGGTGCTGCGCGCCCTGCGCGAGGTCACCACCGGCAAGCTGCACATCGTCCTCGGCTGCGGCGGTGACCGCGACACCACCAAGCGCGCCCCGATGGGTGCCGCGGCGGCCCGGTACGCCGACACCGCCGTCCTGACCTCCGACAACCCGCGCTCCGAGGACCCCCTGAAGATCCTCGCCGCGATGTTCGAGGGTGCCGTCTCCGTGCCCGCCGGGGAACGCGGCACCGTCCTCGTCGACGCCGACCGGGCCGCGGCCATCGCCGCCGCCGTCGCGCGCGCCGAGGCCGGCGACACCGTCCTCGTCGCCGGCAAGGGCCACGAGCAGGGCCAGGACACCGCCGGCGTCGTACGCCCCTTCGACGACCGCGCCGTGCTCCGCGCGGCCATCGAGAACCAGCAGCTCAGCGCCCGACAGGCCGAGGTGGACCAGTGATCGCCCTTACCCTCGCCGAGATCGCCGACATCACCGGCGGGCGGCCCCACGACATACCGGATCCGTCGGTGCGGATCGCCGGACCCGTCGTCATCGACTCCCGCCAGGTGGAGCCCGGCAGCCTCTTCGCCGCCTTCGAGGGCGAGCACGTCGACGGCCACGACTACGCCGAGCGGGCCGTCGCCGCCGGCGCCGCCGCCGTCCTCGCCGCCCGGCCCGTCGGCGTACCCGCGATCGTGGTGCCCGACGTGGAGAAGGCGCTGGGAGCCCTCGCCCGCACCGTCGTCGAACGTCTCGGCACCGACGTGGTCGCCCTGACCGGCTCCGCCGGCAAGACCTCCACCAAGGACCTCATCGCCCAGGTGCTCCAGCACCACGCGCCCACGGTGTGGACGCCCGGCTCCCTCAACAACGAGATCGGCCTGCCGCTCACCGCGCTGAAGGCCACCGCGGAAACCCGCCACCTGGTCCTGGAGATGGGCGCCCGCGGCATCGGCCACATCGCCTACCTGACCGGCCTGACCCCGCCGCGCATCGGCCTCGTCCTGAACGTCGGCACCGCCCACATCGGCGAGTTCGGCGGACGGGAGGCCATCGCCCAGGCCAAGGGCGAGCTGGTCGAGGCGCTGCCGTCCGAGGCCGAGGGCGGCGTCGCCGTACTCAACGCCGACGACCTGCTCGTGCGCGCCATGTCCGCCCGCACGAAGGCCCGTACGGTCCTCTTCGGCGAGGCCGAGGACGCCGACGTACGCGCCACCGAGGTCCGGCTGACGGCCGCGGGACAGCCCTCCTTCACACTCCACACACCGACCGGGTGCAGCGATGTGACCTTGCGGCTGTACGGTGAGCACCACGTGTCGAACGCGCTCGCCGCGGCCGCCGTCGCCCATGTCCTGGGCATGCCGGCCGAGGAGATCGCCACAGCGCTCTCCGGAGCGGGCACGCTGTCCCGGTGGCGGATGGAGGTCACCGAGCGCGAGGACGGCGTGACGATCGTCAACGACGCCTACAACGCGAACCCGGAGTCCATGCGGGCCGCCCTGCGCGCACTCGTCGCGATGGGGGAGGCCGGCAAGGCGGACGGGGGTCGTACGTGGGCGGTGCTCGGCCCCATGGCCGAGCTCGGCGACGCATCGCTGGCCGAGCACGACGCGGTGGGGCGGCTTGCCGTCCGGCTCAACGTGAGCAGGCTCGTGGCAGTCGGGGGCAGGGAAGCGTCCTGGCTGCAACTGGGCGCATATAACGAGGGTTCGTGGGGTGAGGAGTCGGTGCTCGTGTCCGACGCGCAGGCGGCCGTCGACCTGTTGCGCAGTGAACTGCGCCCGGGGGACGTCGTGCTGGTGAAGGCTTCCAGGTCGGTCGGTCTGGAGCGGGTGGCGCTGGCGCTGCTCGAGGGCGAGGGCGAGGTCGCCGGCCGATGAGGCAGATCCTGTTCGCCGGTGTCATCGGCATGTTCCTGACCGTCATCGGCACGCCGCTGCTGATCAAGCTGCTGGCCCGCAAGGGCTACGGCCAGTTCATCCGCGACGACGGTCCGCGCGGCCACGCCGGTAAGAAGGGCACGCCCACCATGGGCGGTATCTCCTTCATCCTGGCCACGCTCATCGCGTACGCCCTGACCAAGGTCATCACCGGTGAGGAGCCGAGCTTCTCGGGCCTGCTGGTGCTGTTCCTGATGGCGGGCATGGGCCTGGTCGGCTACCTCGACGACTACATCAAGATCGTCAAGCGGCGTTCGCTCGGTCTGCGGGCCAAGGCCAAGATGGCCGGCCAGCTGATCGTCGGCATCGCCTTCGCCGTGCTCGCGCTCCAGTTCAAGGACTCGCGCGGACTGACCCCGGCCTCGGAGAAGCTCTCGTTCGTCACGGACTTCGGCTGGTCCATCGGGCCGGTGCTGTTCGTGGTCTGGGCCCTGTTCATGATCCTGGCCATGTCCAACGGCGTGAACCTGACCGACGGCCTCGACGGCCTCGCGACGGGCGCCGCCGTGATGGTCTTCGGCGCCTACACCTTCATCGGCGTCTGGCAGTTCCAGGAGTCCTGCGCCAACGCGGTCGACCTCACCAACCCGAACGCCTGCTTCGAGGTGCGCGACCCGCTGGACCTCGCGGTCGTCGCCTCGGCCCTGATGGGCGCCTGCTTCGGCTTCCTGTGGTGGAACACCTCGCCCGCCAAGATCTTCATGGGCGACACCGGTTCGCTCGCGCTGGGCGGCGCCCTCGCGGGCCTGGCCATCTGCTCCCGCACGGAGTTCCTGATGGCCCTCCTCGGCGGCCTCTTCGTGCTCATCACGATGTCGGTCGTCATCCAGGTCGGCTCCTTCAAGCTGACCGGGAAGCGCGTCTTCCGGATGGCCCCGCTCCAGCACCACTTCGAACTCAAGGGCTGGTCCGAAGTCCTCGTCGTGGTCCGCTTCTGGATCATCCAGGGCATGTGCGTGATCGTCGGTCTCGGTCTCTTCTACGCGGGATGGGCAGCAGACAAGTGACCTCCTGGCAGGACAGGAACATCACCGTCGCCGGTCTCGGCGTGAGCGGCATCAGCGCCGCCCGCGCCCTGGCCGGCCTCGGCGCGGTCGTGACCGTGGTCGACGGCGGCGACAGCGAGGGCCACCGGGCCCGGGCCGCGGAGCTGGAGGCGCAGGCCAAGGGCGTCTCCGTACGCCTCGGCGACGCCGAGACCCTCCCCGAGGGCACCGACCTGGTCGTGACCTCCCCGGGCTGGAAGCCCGACAGCCCGCTCTTCCTGGAGGCCGCCAAGGCGGGCGTGGACGTCGTCGGCGACGTCGAGATCGCCTGGCAGCTGCGCGGCGAGAACGCCGCGCCCTGGCTCGCCATCACCGGCACCAACGGCAAGACCACCACCACCCAGATGCTGGCGTCGATCCTGAAGGCGGCCGGTCTGAAGACCGCCGCCGTCGGCAACATCGGCACCCCCATCATCGACGTGGTGACCGGCGACGAGCGGTACGACGTGCTCGCCGTCGAGCTCTCCAGCTACCAGCTGCACTGGGCCCCCTCGGTGCGCGCCCACTCCGCGGCCGTGCTCAACCTGGCCCCGGACCACCTCGACTGGCACGGCTCCATGGAGGCGTACGCCGCCGACAAGGGCCGCATCTACGAGGGCAACACCATCGCCTGCGTCTACAACGTCGCCGACCCGGCCACCGAGCACCTGGTCGAGGAGGCTGACGTCGAGGAGGGCTGCCGGGCCATCGGCTTCACCCTCGGCGCCCCCGGCCCCTCCATGCTCGGCGTGGTCGACGGGATCCTCGTGGACCGGGCGTTCGTGCAGAACCGGCAGAAGAACGCCCAGGAGCTGGCGCACGTCGACGACGTCAACCCGCCCGCCCCCCACAACATCGCCAACGCCCTCGCGGCCGCGGCCCTGGCCCGCGCCTTCGGCGTCGAGCCGCGCGCGGTCCGCGACGGGCTGCGGGACTTCCGTCCCGACGCGCACCGCGTCGCGTTCGTGGACGAGGTCGAGGGGGTCCGCTACGTCGACGACTCCAAGGCCACCAACACGCACGCCGCGGAGGCCTCCCTGGCGGCCTTCGAACCGGTCGTCTGGATCGCCGGGGGCCTTGCCAAGGGCGCGACCTTCGACGAGCTCGTCCAGAAGTCCGCGAAGCGGCTGCGCGGCGTGGTGCTGATGGGCGCCGACCGGGCGCTGATCGCCGAGGCGCTGGCGCGACACGCGCCCGAGGTCCCGGTGACCGACCTCGAACGGACCGACACTGGGGCGATGCTCGCAGCGGTCCGGGAAGCGGCCCGGCTCGCGGAGCCCGGGGACACGGTCCTGCTGGCGCCCGCGTGTGCGTCGATGGACATGTTCGCGAACTACAACAAGCGTGGGGACGCGTTCGCCGACGCGGTGCGCGAACTGGCCTCCGGGAGTGCCGCGGACACGGCCTAGGCCGGGGCACCGGTACAGGTTCCCTCCGGCCGGCCGCTCGCCCCGTACGAGTGGAGGGGAAGATCACAGATGCCGGCCAAGCAGATGCTGCCGGGGCGGCGGCCCGCCGCCGTCAGGGCGCAGGGCCGCAAACGCCCGGCGGGCGGGGCCAAACGGCCCGGCGGGCGCGGGCCGCTGTCCGGGCTGCGGCGTACGCAGCGGCAGTTGAGCAAGGCCTGGGACCGCCCGCTCACGGCGTATTACCTGATTTTCGGCAGCTCGTTGCTCATCACCGTGCTCGGGCTGGTGATGGTCTACTCGGCCTCCATGATCAAGGCGCTCCAGCTGGGCCTGGGCGACGCCTACTTCTTCAAGAAGCAGTTCCTGGCCGCCCTCATCGGCGGCGTCCTGCTCTTCGCCGCCTCCCGGATGCCGGTCAAGCTGCACCGGGCCCTGTCCTATCCGGTGCTCGCCGGCACCCTGTTCCTGATGGTCCTGGTCCAGGTCCCCGGGATAGGGGTCTCGATCAACGGCAACCAGAACTGGATCTCCCTGGGCGGCCCGTTCATGCTCCAGCCCAGCGAGTTCGGCAAGCTCGCGCTGATCCTGTGGGGCGCCGACCTGCTGGCCCGCAAGGGCGACAAGGGGCTGCTGACCCAGTGGAAGCACCTGCTGGTGCCGTTGGTCCCGGTGGCCTTCCTGCTGCTCGGGCTGATCATGCTCGGCGGGGACATGGGCACCGCGATGATCCTCGGGGCCGTCCTCTTCGGGCTGCTGTGGCTGGCCGGGGCGCCGACGCGGCTGTTCGTGGGCGTGCTCGCCTTCGCGGGTGTGATCGTCGCACTGCTCATCAAGACCAGCCCGCACCGCATGGACCGGCTCGCCTGCCTCGGGGCGACGGAACCGGGCAAGAACGACCTCTGCTGGCAAGCCGTACACGGGATCTACGCCCTCGCGTCCGGCGGATGGTTCGGTTCCGGTCTCGGGGCGAGTGTGGAAAAATGGGGTCAACTGCCCGAAGCCCACACCGACTTCATCTTTGCCATCACCGGTGAGGAACTGGGCCTGGCAGGGACGCTGTCGGTGCTCGCCCTGTTCGCGGCTCTAGGCTATGCGGGTATCCGCGTGGCCGGACGCACGGAGGACTCCTTCGTACGGTATGCCGCGGGAGGCGTGACCACCTGGATCACGGCCCAGGCCGTGATCAACATCGGTGCGGTGCTCGGCCTGCTGCCGATCGCCGGGGTCCCCCTCCCGCTGTTCTCCTACGGAGGGTCGGCCCTGCTGCCGACCATGTTCGCGGTCGGACTGCTCATCGCGTTCGCGCGGGAGGAACCGGCGGCGCGGGCGGCGCTCGCGATGCGACAGCCGAGAGCCGGCTGGAAGCGGAGCGGGCCGATATGGAAGTCGATGAGACGGCGCGTCAAGAGGCGTCCGTCCGGAGAGCGGTGAATTTCGGTGCATGTCGTACTCGCCGGCGGGGGGACCGCCGGCCACATCGAGCCGGCGCTGGCCCTCGCGGACGCACTGCGCAGGCAGGACCCGACCGTGGGCATCACCGCCCTGGGAACGGAACGGGGCCTGGAGACCCGCCTGGTACCGGAGCGCGGCTACGAGCTGGGCCTCATCCCCGCCGTGCCGCTGCCCCGCAAGCCCACCCCGGAGCTGATCACCGTCCCCGGGCGGCTGCGCGGCACCATCAAGGCCGCCGAGGAGATCCTCGTACGCACCAAGGCCGACGTGGTCGTCGGCTTCGGCGGCTACGTGGCCCTGCCCGGCTACCTCGCCGCCAAGCGCCTCGGGGTGCCGATCATCGTCCACGAGGCCAACGCCCGCCCCGGACTGGCCAACAAGATCGGCTCCCGCTACGCGCACGCCGTCGCGGTCTCCACCCCGGACAGCAAACTGCGCGGCGCCCGCTACGTGGGCATTCCGCTGCGCCGCTCCATCTCCACCCTGGACCGGGCCGCCGTCCGCCCCGAAGCCCGCGCCGCCTTCGGCCTGGACCCCAACCTGCCGACCCTGCTGGTCTCCGGCGGCTCCCAGGGCGCCCGCCGCCTCAACGAGGTGATCCAGCAGGCCGCGCCGACCCTCCAGCGCTCCGGGATCCAGATCCTGCACGCGGTCGGCCCCAAGAACGAACTGCCGCGTGTCGACAACATGCCCGGGATGCCGCCGTATGTGCCGGTACCGTACGTGGACCGGATGGATCTCGCTTACGCCGCCGCCGACATGATGCTGTGCCGCGCGGGTGCGATGACCGTCGCCGAACTCTCCGCCGTCGGACTGCCGGCCGCCTACGTACCGCTGCCCATCGGCAACGGCGAACAGCGGCTCAACGCCCAGCCGGTGGTCAAGGCCGGCGGCGGCCTGCTCGTGGACGACGCGGAGCTGACGCCCGACTGGGTGCTCGGCCAGGTCCTCCCGGTGCTGTCCGATCCGCACCGCCTGTACGAGATGTCCCGCGCCGCCGCCGAGTTCGGCCGCCGGGACGCCGACGACCTGCTCGTCGGCCTCGTGTACGAGGCGATTGCGGCCGCACGCGGGTAACCGCCGACCCAGGAGGCACAGGAGTGGCCGGAGCGACGACGGCACAGCGCGGCCCATCCGGCCGGGGAGGCAAGGGCGGGAAGGGCGCGGACGCCGCCAAAGCGCCCAAAACACCCAAGCGGCCCAAGTCGTCGAAACCGCCCGGGAGATCCGGCCCGCGGGGGCCCCGGCGCGCACTGCCGCGCCGGGTCCGCCTGCTGGCCTCCCTCGCCGCCGCCGTGCTCCTCGCCGCGGGCGTCACCTGGGCGCTCTACGGCTCCTCCTGGCTCCGCGTCGAGAAGGCCACGGCCTCCGGCACCGAGGTGCTCACCCCCGGTCAGGTCCTCGAGGCCGCGGCCGTCCCCGTCGGCGCACCCCTGGTGAGCGTCGACACCGACGAGATCGCGGCCCGGGTAAGGGTCAGGCTGCCCCGCATCGATTCGGTCGACGTGGCGCGGTCCTGGCCGCACGGAATCGCCCTGAAGGTGACGGAACGCAAACCGGTCCTGCTCATCAAGAAGGACGGACAGTTCGTCGAAGTGGACTCTTCCGGTGTGCGATTCGACACGGTTCGGCAAGCACCCGCGCACGTTCCGGTCCTCGAACTGGCGGCGGAGGGCTCCCCGAGCGCCCGCCGTTTCGACGGCGAGCGGCTGCTGCGCGAGGCCGTCGGCATCGCCGGAAGCCTCCCCGAGGCCGTCTCCCGGGAGACGCTGCAGGTCACGGTCCGGTCGTACGATTCTGTCGTACTGCAACTCACCAGGGGCCGCACGGTCGTCTGGGGGAGCGGCGAACTGGGTGAGGCCAAAGGCCGGGCGCTGACGGCTCTGCTGAAGGCCTCGCCCAAGGCCGACCACTTCGACGTGAGCGTCCCCACGGCACCTGCGGTGTCCGGGAGTTGACGTCAGGTCGAACACCGACGCACCCTGGTTGGCCACCGATACGGGTGATCACATAGGGTGAAAAGAAAAACGGGAGGTTCGGCGTGTTCGTTGAACACGCGCTACTTGTCGACTTAGTGTCCTGTTCGGAAGAGTCAAGGGAACAGACACACCCCTAACCCTAAACTTAAGGGTGAGGGTTCGGGTCGGCGTGTACGGACCGTCCCACATTTCGGCATCAGTCGTCGCTACGCAGGTCCGCGAGGCGGCGACACGTAACTCGAGGCGAGAGGCCTTCGACGTGGCAGCACCGCAGAACTACCTCGCAGTCATCAAGGTCATCGGTGTCGGCGGCGGTGGTGTCAATGCCATCAACCGAATGATCGAGGTCGGTCTCAAGGGCGTCGAGTTCATCGCCATCAACACCGACGCCCAGGCGCTGTTGATGAGCGACGCCGACGTCAAGCTCGACGTCGGCCGTGAACTCACCCGGGGCCTCGGCGCCGGAGCCAACCCGGCCGTCGGCCGCAAGGCGGCAGAGGACCACCGCGAGGAGATCGAGGAGGTCCTCAAGGGGGCCGACATGGTCTTCGTCACCGCCGGCGAGGGCGGCGGCACCGGCACCGGCGGCGCGCCCGTCGTCGCCAACATCGCGCGCTCGCTCGGCGCCCTGACGATCGGTGTGGTCACCCGCCCGTTCACCTTCGAGGGCCGGCGCCGCGCGAACCAGGCGGAGGACGGCATCGCCGAGCTCCGCGAAGAGGTCGACACCCTCATCGTCATCCCCAACGACCGGCTGCTGTCCATCTCGGACCGCCAGGTCAGCGTGCTCGACGCCTTCAAGTCGGCCGACCAGGTCCTGCTCTCCGGCGTGCAGGGCATCACCGACCTCATCACCACCCCCGGCCTGATCAACCTCGACTTCGCCGACGTCAAGTCCGTGATGTCCGAGGCCGGCTCGGCCCTGATGGGCATCGGCTCGGCCCGCGGCGACGACCGCGCGGTGGCCGCCGCCGAGATGGCCATCTCCTCGCCGCTGCTGGAGGCGTCCATCGACGGCGCCCGCGGCGTGCTGCTCTCCATCTCCGGCGGCTCGGACCTCGGTCTCTTCGAGATCAACGAGGCCGCCCAGCTGGTCAGCGAGGCCGCGCACCCCGAGGCGAACATCATCTTCGGCGCCGTCATCGACGACGCGCTCGGCGACGAGGTCCGCGTCACCGTCATCGCGGCCGGCTTCGACGGCGGACAGCCCCCGGCCCGCCGGGACAACGTCATCGGCGCGGCGTCCACCAAGCGCGAGGAGCCGGCCCCCGCGCCGGTCCGCGCGCCCGAGCCGGTCCGTCCGGCCTTCGGCGGACTCGGCACCGTCACCCCCCGCGAGGAGCCCCCGGCGCCGGTGGAGATCCCGGTCGAGCCCGCGGCCCCCGCACCGCAGGTCCCGACGGCCCGGCCCTACCAGGACAGCCCGGCCGAAGAGCTGGATGTACCGGACTTCTTGAAGTGACACTGGGGCAGCACGGCGAGAACGGCGCCCACTTCGCCTTCACCGACCGGTGGGGCGGGGTGAGCGCCGTTCCGTACGAGGAGCTCAATCTCGGCGGCGCGGTCGGAGACGACCCGGCCGCCGTTCGCGCGAACCGGACGATCGCGGCCGAGGGCCTGGGCATCGACCCGGACCTGGTGGTCTGGATGAACCAGGTGCACGGCCGGGACGTGGCGGTGGTCGACGGCCCCTGGGCCGCCGGCGCCGCCGTCCCCTCCGTGGACGCGGTGGTGACCGCGCGCCGGGGGCTCGCCCTCGCGGTGCTCACCGCCGACTGCACGCCCGTCCTGCTGGCCGACCCCGTCGCCGGGGTCGCGGGTGCCGCCCACGCCGGGCGGCCCGGGCTGGTCGCCGGGGTGGTGCCCGCCGCCGTCGAGGCGATGACCGCCCTGGGCGCGGACCCCGCGCGGATCGTCGCCCGTACCGGACCGGCCGTCTGCGGCCGCTGCTACGAGGTGCCGGCCGAGATGCGGGAGGCGGTCGCCGAAGTGGTGCCGGCCGCGTGGGCCGAGACCAGCTGGGGGACTCCGTCCGTCGACGTGGTCGCCGGGGTGCACGCGCAGCTGGCGGAGGCGGGGGTGGCGCAAGCGCACCGATCCCCGGTCTGCACACTGGAGTCGCGGGACCACTTCTCGTACCGCCGCGACCGGGTGACCGGGCGGCTTGCCGGATATGTCTGGTTGGACTGACGAATGACGGATCGTAAGGCCGAGCTCGCCGAGAACCTCGCGCGGGTGGAGGAGCGCATCGGGTCCGCCTGCGCGGCGGCCGGGCGCGCGCGGGAGGAGGTGACCCTCATCGTGGTCACCAAGACCTACCCGGCGAGCGACGTACGACTGCTGGCGGACCTGGGTGTCCGTCATGTGGCGGAAAACCGGGACCAGGACGCCGCCCCCAAGGCGGCCGCCTGCTCGGATCTGCCGCTGAGCTGGCACTTCGTGGGCCAGTTGCAGACGAACAAAGTCCGTTCCGTGGCGGGATACGCGCAGGTCGTGCAGTCGGTGGACCGGCCGAAGCTCGTCACCGCGCTGTCGGCGGCGGCCCAGGCGCAGGGGCGCGAGCTCGGCTGCCTCGTGCAGATCGCGCTCGACGCCGAGTCGGGCGAGCGCGGGTCCCGGGGCGGCGCCGCCCCGGACCTGATGGCGGAGTTGGCGGACCTCGTCGCCGGCGCGCCGGGTCTGCGGATCGACGGCCTGATGACCGTCGCCCCCCTGTCGGGTCCCTACGCGGGGCGCGAACAGGCCGCCTTCGAGCGGATGATGGAATTGTCATCCAGCCTGCGCGAGGCCCATCCGGCTGCCACGATGGTGTCGGCCGGGATGAGCGCCGACCTGGAACAGGCCGTGCGGGCGGGTGCGACACATGTACGCGTCGGCACTGCGGTACTCGGCGCGAGACCCCGGCTCGGGTAACGTCGCGAAGAAAGTCGGACCACAGCAGAAAATATGGTCATTTCCGCAGATGAGCGGACAGACCACGTGGATCGCGGGCAGTTGGTGACTTTGGTGACACAGCTACTTTGCTGACGGACACTCGACACCTGCGACAGGGCGATCCACCACAGAGCGGAGGACTCGGAGAATGGCCGGCGCGATGCGCAAGATGGCGGTCTACCTCGGCCTCGTGGAGGACGACCGGTACGACAACCCGGGGTACGACCCCGATGACGAGTTCGAGCCCGAACCGGAACCGGAACGGGCCCGAGACCGGGATCGTAGACAGCAGCCGGTGCACCAAACGCCCGTAACGGACGAACCGGTACGAGCTGTACAGCCGCCGGCTCCGCGCGAACCCCTCCCAATTCCGTCAGAAAACGGACGTCCCGCGCGAATTGCCCCCGTGGCATCCATCACACCTGACCGCACCAACCTGGAGAAGAACGCCCCCGTGATCATGCCCAAGGTCGTCTCCGAGCGGGAGCCGTACCGCATCACGACGCTGCACCCCCGGACCTACAACGAGGCCCGTACCATCGGGGAACACTTCCGTGAGGGCACTCCGGTGATCATGAATCTCACGGAGATGGACGACACCGACGCGAAGCGTCTCGTGGACTTCGCCGCCGGTCTCGTCTTCGGTCTGCACGGCAGTATTGAACGCGTGACACAGAAGGTGTTCCTGCTGTCTCCTGCTAACGTCGATGTCACGGCGGAGGACAAGGCCCGCATCGCGGAGGGCGGGTTCTTCAACCAAAGCTAGACCGATCCGTCAGAAACGGGACCGGGAACAGAGCGGAAGCAGGGGAGAGGGAAGCACGGGATGGGCGTCGCACTGCAGGTGGTCTACATCGCGCTGATGTGCTTCCTCATCGTGTTGATCTTCCGACTGGTCATGGACTACGTGTTCCAGTTCGCACGTTCATGGGCACCCGGCAAGGCGATGGTGGTCGTTCTGGAGGCCACCTACACTGTCACCGATCCACCGCTCAAGCTTCTTCGGCGCTTCATCCCGCCGTTGCGTCTCGGGGGCGTGGCACTCGACCTGTCCTTCTTCGTTCTGATGATCATCGTTTACATCCTCATCAGCTTCGTGAGCACCGCTGCGAGAAGCGTGTGAACGATGAGCTCCCCCGCAGGCGCGGGGACAGTCCCGATACGGTCCTGCCGACTGCCGACGACTACGTAGAGGTGAAGAAGACATGCCGCTGACTCCCGAGGACGTGCGGAACAAGCAGTTCACGACCGTCCGCCTGCGAGAAGGCTATGACGAGGACGAGGTCGACGCCTTCCTCGACGAGGTCGAGTCCGAGCTGACCCGTCTGCTGCGCGAGAACGAGGACCTGCGCGCCAAGCTGGCCGCCGCCACGCGTGCCGCCGCGCAGAACCAGCAGCAGCAGCAGAACATGCGCAAGCCGGAACCCCAGGACCAGCGCCCGGGCGCCCCCGTGCCGGCGGCCATATCCGGCCCGCCGCAGCAGCAGCAGCAGCCGCAGATGGGCCCGCCGCAGCTCCCGGGTGGCCAGCCGCAGCTGCCGCCCGGTCCCGGTGGACACGGACCGCAGGGTCCGGGCCCGATGGGCGGCCCCATGCAGCAGCAGTCCATGGGCGGCCAGCACCCGATGGCGCCGCAGCAGCAGATGGGCCAGCAGCCCATGCCGCAGCAGATGCAGCAGCAGTCCATGGGCGGCCAGAACCAGCTCGGCCAGCCGATGCAGCCGATGGGGCAGCAGATGCAGCCCATGGGCCAGCAGATGCAGCCGATGCAGCAGATGCAGCAGCCGCAGCTCCCGCAGCAGGGCCCCGGTGGCGACAGCGCCGCCCGCGTCCTGTCGCTCGCGCAGCAGACCGCCGACCAGGCGATCGCGGAGGCCCGCTCCGAGGCCAACAAGATCGTCGGCGAGGCGCGCAGCCGCGCCGAGGGCCTGGAGCGGGACGCCCGCGCCAAGGCCGACGCGCTGGAGCGGGACGCCCAGGAGAAGCACCGCGTCGCGATGGGCTCCCTGGAGTCCGCCCGCGCCACGCTGGAGCGCAAGGTCGAGGACCTGCGGGGCTTCGAGCGCGAGTACCGCACGCGTCTGAAGTCCTACCTGGAGTCGCAGCTGCGCCAGCTGGAGACCCAGGCCGACGACTCCCTCGCGCCGCCGCGCACCCCGGCCGGCCCGGCCCTGCCGCCGTCGCCGTCCCCGTCGATGGCTCCGGCCGGTGCCATGGGCATGGGTGGCCCGTCCCCGATGGGTGGCCCGTCGCCGATGGGCGGCCCCTCCCCGATGGGCGGTGGCCCGTCCTACGGCGGCCAGCAGCAGATGTCCCCGGCGATGACGCAGCCGATGGCTCCGGTGCGGCCGGCTGCGCCGCAGCCGATGCAGGCGCCGTCTCCCATGCGGGGCTTCCTGATCGACGAGGACGACAACTGACGTAGCCGTCGACAGTCACCACGGGCCGGGCCCGGTTCCCCTGAGGGGGCGCCGGGCCCGGCCCGTTTTCGTCCCCGGCGCGGGGCACACCGCTGCGCGGGACGAGGTCCCCTACCCGCCCTTCCACCGTTCCCTGGGGCTCCGCCCCAGACCCCGCGCCTCAAACGCCGACGGGGCTGGAAGGCCGGCACCGGCGGGAACGGCGAAGCGGCCCGCACCCCCGTGGGGGTACGGGCCGCTTCGGCCGGGGGTCACGCCTTGCGCAGGCGGAACGTCAGGGACAGGGAGTCGTCCGTGAAGGGGGCTCCGAAGGAGTCGTCGCCCTCGCCCGAGGCGTAGTCCGTCGCCAGGACCTCGTCCGCGATCAGAGCGGCGTGGTCCGTCAGGGCCGTCACGACCTCCGGGTCCGACGAGGACCACCGCAGGGCGATCCGGTCCGCCACGTCCAGGCCGGAGTTCTTGCGGGCCTCCTGGATCAGCCGGATCGCGTCACGCGCCAGGCCCGCCAGCCGCAGCTCCGGGGTGATCTCCAGGTCCAGGGCGACCGTCGCGCCGGAGTCCGAGGCCACCGACCAGCCCTCGCGGGGGGTCTCCGTGATGATGACCTCCTCCGGGGACAGGGAGATCTCCTCGCCGTTCAGCGTGATCGTCGCCGAACCGGACCGCAGCGCCAGCGACAGCGCCGCCGCGTCCGCCGCGGCGACGGCCTTCGCGACGTCCTGGACGCCCTTGCCGAAGCGCTTGCCCAGTGCCCGGAAGTTGGCCTTGGCCGTGGTGTCCACCAGCGAGCCGCCGACCTCGGACAGCGAGGCCAGGGAGGAGACGTTCAGCTCCTCCGTGATCTGCGCCTGGAGCTCCGGGGACAGGGCGTCGAAGCCCACCGCGCCGACCAGCGCGCGCGACAGCGGCTGACGGGTCTTGACGCCGGACTCGGCGCGGGTGGCGCGGCCCAGCTCGACCAGGCGGCGGACCAGCAGCATCTGCTGCGACAGCGTCGGATCGATCGCCGCGGTGTCCGCCACCGGCCAGGTGGACAGGTGCACCGACTCCGGCGCGTCCGGGGTGACCGGGACGACCATGTCCTGCCAGACCCGCTCGGTGATGAAGGGGGTGAGCGGGGCCATGAGCCGCGTCACCGTCTCCACCACGTCGTGCAGCGTGCGCAGCGCGGCCGCGTCGCCCTGCCAGAAGCGGCGGCGCGAGCGGCGCACGTACCAGTTGGACAGGTCGTCCACGAAGGCGGAGAGCAGCTTGCCCGCGCGCTGGGTGTCGTAGGCCTCCATCGCGTCCGTGACCTCGGTGACGAGGGTGTGGAGCTCGGAGAGCAGCCAGCGGTCGAGGACCGTGCGGTCGGCCGGCGCCGGGTCGGCGGCGGACGGCGCCCAGTTCGAGGTGCGCGCGTACAGGGCCTGGAAGGCGACGGTGTTCCAGTACGTGAGGAGCGTCTTGCGGACGACCTCCTGGATCGTGCCGTGGCCGACGCGGCGCGCCGCCCACGGGGAACCGCCGGCCGCCATGAACCAGCGGACCGCGTCGGCGCCGTGCTGGTCCATGAGCGGGATCGGCTGGAGGATGTTGCCCAGGTGCTTGGACATCTTGCGGCCGTCCTCGGCGAGGATGTGGCCCAGGCAGACCACGTTCTCGTAGGACGACTTGTCGAAGACGAGGGTGCCGACCGCCATCAGCGTGTAGAACCAGCCGCGCGTCTGGTCGATGGCCTCCGAGATGAACTGCGCCGGGTAGCGCTTCTCGAAGATCTCCTTGTTCTTGTACGGGTAGCCCCACTGCGCGAACGGCATCGAGCCCGAGTCGTACCAGGCGTCGATGACCTCCGGGACGCGGACGGCGGTCAGGGAGCAGCCCTCGGCCGTGCAGGGGAAGGTGACGTCGTCGATGTACGGGCGGTGCGGGTCCAGGGCCGAGTGGTCCTGCCCGGACAGCTCGCTCAGCTCCGCGCGGGACCCGACGCAGGTGAGGTGGTTCTCCTCGCAGCGCCAGATCGGCAGCGGGGTGCCCCAGTAGCGGTTGCGGGAGAGCGCCCAGTCGATGTTGTTGTTGAGCCAGTCGCCGAAGCGGCCCTGCTTGACCGAGTCCGGGAACCAGTTCGTCTTCTCGTTCTCCCGCAGCATCGCGTCCTTGACGGCGGTGGTGCGGATGTACCAGGACGGCTGCGCGTAGTAGAGCAGGGCCGTGTGGCAGCGCCAGCAGTGCGGGTAGCTGTGCTCGTAGGCGATGTGCTTGAAGAGCAGGCCGCGCGCGTCGAGGTCGGCGGTCAGGCGCTCGTCCGCCTTCTTGAAGAAGACGCCGCCGACGAGCGGGACCTCCTCCTCGAAGGTGCCGTCGGCGCGGACCGGGTTCACGACCGGCATGCCGTACGCGCGGCAGACCGCGAGGTCGTCGGCGCCGAAGGCCGGGGCCTGGTGGACCAGACCGGTGCCGTCCTCGGTGGTGACGTACTCGGCGTTGACCACGTAGTGGGCCGGCTCGGGGAACTCGACCAGCTCGAAGGGGCGCTGGTAGGCCCAGCGCTCCATCTCCTTGCCGGTGAAGGTCTGACCGGTGGCCTCCCAGCCCTCGCCGAGGGCCTTCTCCAGCAGCGGCTGGGCGACGACGAGCTTCTCGTCGCCGTCCGTGGCGACGACGTAGGTGACCTCGGGGTGGGCCGCGACGGCGGTGTTGGAGACCAGGGTCCAGGGGGTCGTGGTCCACACGACCAGCGCCGCCTCGCCGGCCAGCGGGCCGGAGGTCAGCGGGAAGCGGACGTAGACGGAGGGGTCGACGACCGTCTCGTAGCCCTGGGCGAGCTCGTGGTCGGACAGGCCGGTGCCGCAGCGCGGGCACCAGGGGGCCACGCGGTGGTCCTGGGTCAGCAGGCCCTTGTTGAAGATCTCCTTCAGCGACCACCACACGGACTCGACGTACTCGGGGTCCATGGTCCGGTAGGCGTCGTCCAGGTCGACCCAGTAGCCCATGCGGGTCGTGAGCTCGGTGAACGCGTCGGTGTGGCGGGTCACGGACTCGCGGCACTTGGCGTTGAACTCGGCGATGCCGTACGCCTCGATGTCCTGCTTGCCGTTGAAGCCCAGTTCCTTCTCGACGGCCAGCTCGACGGGCAGGCCGTGGCAGTCCCAGCCGGCCTTGCGGGCCACGTGGTAGCCGCGCATGGTGCGGAAGCGGGGGAAGACGTCCTTGAAGACGCGGGCCTCGATGTGGTGCGCGCCGGGCATGCCGTTCGCGGTCGGCGGGCCCTCGTAGAACACCCACTCGGGGCGGCCCTCGGACTGCTCCAGCGTCTTGGCGAAGGTCTTGCTCTCACGCCAGAAGTCGAGGACGGCGTGTTCCAGGGCGGGCAGGTCGACCTGGGCGGGTACCGGACGGTACTGGGGCGGTGTGGTCATGAGGCTGAACTCTTCCTCCGGCGGGGTGTCACTTCCGTCCGGAGGGACGAGAGCGTCTGCTGCTCCCGCGGTACCACCCTCCTTGGCCTCCGGACGGGTCCGGCGGCCCCCTCATTGGGGTGCGAAGCCGGTTCTACTCGCCGTACGGGGGGTCCGTGCGGGCTTTCTTCCGGCGGCTCCGGGGTGATCCTTCGCATCGCGCTCGCCCCCGGGCTCTCACCGTCCCCGGGTCGCTCCTGGCTGCGTCCGACGCTACTCGTCCCCATCCATGCCTTTCGCTGCGCCCAGTGTACGGGCCGGAGCGCGGGTCGGCAGACCGGTTTTGAGGGGCCCGGCGGCGCGTCGCCGGGCGGCTCGCGGCGTGACCCGGATGGGCTGACGGGCGGCTCCGGGATCCGCTGGGGCGGGTGGGGCGGATTACGGGGCTCCCCGCTGGGCACAACGGATGCAGGTTGACCTCGACGGACGCGTGCCCCGTTGCCGTGGGGTCGGAGGCGATTTATCGTTCCGGCACGATCTGCGAAGAAGATCACAGTATGTGAAAAGGGGCCGCGGGCATGGTGGCGAAGAAGACGGGGACTCGGGAGGTGGCCGGGCCCGCGGTCAAGGAATCGGCGGCGGCGGCGAAGAAGAAGGCTCCGGCCGGGGTGGCTGCCGCGGAGAAGGCGGCGGCGAAGAGGGCCCCGGCCAAGGTGGCCGCTGCCGAGAAGGCTTCGCCACGATCGGCCGCTGCCGGGAAGGTTCCGGCCAAGAAGGCCGCTGCCGAGAAGGCGGTGGTCGGGAAGGCTCCGGCCAAGACGGCCGCTGCCGAGAAGGCGGCGGCCAATAAGGCTCCGGCCAAGAAGGCCGCCGCCGAGAGGGCTCCGGCCAATAAGGCTCCGGCCAAAAGGGCCGCTGCCGAGAAGGCGGTGGTCGGGAAGGTTCCGGCCAAGAAGGCCGCTGCCGAGAAGGCGGTGGTCGGGAAGGCTCCGGCCGGGGTGGCGGTGGCCGGGAAGACGGCGGTGGCCGGCGCGGCCTCGGCCGGGCGCACCACGAGCAAGGCCGCGGCCAAGTCGGCCGCGTCCGAGGGGGCGGCCCCGGCCGCGCAGAAGACGGGAGCTCGGAAAGTGGTTGCCAAGAAGACTGCGGGTACGGCCAGGAAGACGGCCGGGACCGCCACCAGTGGGCTCCCCAAGGCGAAGGCGGCGGCGGTGCCGGCCCCCGGCGAGCTGGCCGTCCGCGAGGGGGAGGACCCCTGGACCCCCGCTGAGGTCGCCGAGGCGCGGGCCGAGCTGGAGAGCGAGGTGCTGCGGCTGCGGGCCGAGCTGGACGCCTCCGAGGTGGCCATCTCGGGCCTGATGCGGGACTCCGGCGACGGCGCGGGCGACGACCAGGCCGACACCGGGACCAAGAACATCACCCGGGAGTCCGAGCTGGCCCTCGCCGCGAACGCCACCTCGATGCTGGAGCAGACCGAGCGGGCCCTGGAGCGGCTGGAGGCGGGCACGTACGGCCTCTGCGAGAACTGCGGCCGGCCCATCGGGAAGGCGCGCATGCAGGCCTTCCCGAGGGCGACGCTGTGCGTGGACTGCAAGCAGAAGCAGGAGCGAAGGCACTAGCCAGGACCTACGCGTACTGACGTACTCTCGTGTCTCGTCGGGATGAAGGTTCCCGTACCTGGTTCGAGCTAGTTCGAGGGACTCACGTGGCAGAGGCGGAGCGCATCATCGGTATGCCGGAGGTCGGGGACGACGCCGAGCCGCAGTCGGAGGCCGCCGCGCCCCGGGGGCGCAGGCGGATCGCGGCGCTGCTGGTCGTCGCGGTGCTCGCGTACCTGTTCGACCTCGGCAGCAAGATGGTCGTCGTGGCCAAGCTGGAGCACCAGCCGCCGATCGAGATCGTCGGCGAGTGGCTGAAGTTCTCCGCCGTCCGCAACGCCGGGGCCGCCTTCGGCATCGGCGAGGCCTTCACGATCATCTTCACCGGGATCGCGGCGACCGTGATCGTGGTGATCGTCCGGCTGGCCCGCAAGCTGTACAGCCTGCCGTGGGCGATCGCCCTGGGCCTGCTGCTGGGCGGTGCGCTGGGCAACCTCACCGACCGGATCTTCCGTTCGCCGGGCGTCTTCCGGGGCGCGGTCGTCGACTTCATCGCACCGGCCCACTTCGCCGTGTTCAACCTCGCCGACTCGGCGATCGTGTGCGGCGGGATCCTGATCGTCCTGCTGTCCTTCAAGGGCCTGGACCCGGACGGGACCGTCCACAAGGACTGACCGCCGAGCCCGGGCGGGCGTGCTCCTGCGCCGAGTCCTGCATACTCGACGGGTGAGTACGATTCCCGAGATCCGCACCCTGCCCGTTCCCGATGGCCTCGAAGGCGAGCGCGTCGACGCCGCCATCGCCCGTATGTTCGGTTTCTCCCGGACGAAGGCGGCCGAGCTGGCGGCGGAGGGGAAGGTCTCGGTCGACGGCAGCGTCGTCGGCAAGTCCGAGCGCGTCCACGGCGGCGCCTGGCTGGAAGTCGAGATGCCCGCCCCGCCGCGGCCCGTCGAGCTCGTCGCCGAGCCCGTGCCCGGCATGGAGATCATCCACGACGACGACGACATCGTGGTCATCATGAAGCCGGTCGGCGTCGCCGCCCATCCCAGCCCCGGCTGGACCGGCACCACCGTCATCGGCGGGCTCGCCGCCGCCGGCTACCGGATCTCCACCTCCGGAGCCTCCGAGCGCCAGGGCATCGTGCACCGCCTCGACGTCGGCACCTCCGGCCTGATGGCCGTGGCCAAGTCCGAGCGCGCCTACACCTCGCTGAAGAACCAGTTCCGCGAGCGCGTCGTCGACAAGCGCTACCACGCGCTGGTGCAGGGCCACCCGGACCCGATGAGCGGCACGATCGACGCGCCGATCGGGCGCCACCCGAGCGCCGACTACAAGTGGGCCGTGACCCAGGACGGCAAGGCCTCGGTCACCCACTACGACCTCATCGAGGCCTTCCGGTCCGCCTCCCTGCTGGACATCAAGCTGGAGACGGGCCGCACGCACCAGATCCGCGTGCACATGTCCGCGCACCGCCACCCCTGCGTCGGCGACCTGACCTACGGGGCCGACCCGACCGTCGCGAAGCGGCTCGGGCTGACCCGCCAGTGGCTGCACGCGGTGCGGCTCGGCTTCGAGCACCCGGCCGACGGGCAGTGGGTGGAGTTCGAGAGCGGCTACCCGGCGGACCTGCAGCACGCGCTGGACGTCATCCGGGCCGAGAGCCAGTGACTGCCGGCCCCGTCCCCGCCGTCTCGGTGAGGGTGGCCTCCTCGGAGGCCGACCGGGCGGCCTGCTACAGCGTGCGGACCGAGGTGTTCGTGGTGGAGCAGTCCGTGCCGGAGACGATCGAGTACGACGCCTACGACGCGGTCGCGGTGCACGTGCTGGCCGTCGGCCCGGACGGTGAGCCGCTGGGCACCGGCCGGCTGCTGCACGGGCCCGAGGCCCTGTCCAAGACCGGCTCGCCGGAGGTCGGCTCGCTGGGCCGGCTCGCCGTGCGCAAGTCCGCGCGCGGGCTGGGCGTCGGGGTGGCGCTGGTCCGCGCGATCGAGGCGGAGGCCGGGCGGCTGGGGCTGGCGGCGGTGTCGCTGGGGGCGCAGACGCATGCGCTGGGCTTCTACGAGCGGCTGGGGTACGAGGCGTACGGGCCGGAGTTCGACGACGCGGGCATCCCGCACCGGGCGATGAGGCGCCGCCTGCCGTAGACCCCGCCCCGCGCAGGGGACCGCGTGCCCCTGCGGGGGTGTGGCCCGGGCGCCTGACAGGGTGAGGGCGTGGACCAGCTCGCTCTGCTCTTCTTGTTGTTGCTCGGCGCCGTCGTGACCGTACCGCTCGGGGACCGGCTCGGGTTGCCCGCGCCCGTGCTGATGACCCTGGCCGGGGTCGGCCTGGCGCTGGTGCCGGCCGTGCCCAACGTGGACGTCCCGCCCGAGTTCATCCTGCCGCTGGTGCTGCCGCCGCTGCTCTACGCCTCCGCGCAGCGCACCTCCTGGCGGCAGTTCGCCGCCAACGTGCGGCCGATCCTGCTGCTGGCCGTGGCCCTGGTGTTCGTGACCACCGCCGCCGTGGCCGGGGTCGCGTACGCCGTCGTGCCCGGGCTGCCACTGGCCGCCGCCGTCGCCCTCGGCGCGCTCGTCGCCCCGCCCGACCCGGTCGCTGCGACCGCCGTGGCCGGGTCGCTCGGGCTGCCGCGCCGGATGGTGTCGATCCTGGAGGGCGAGGGCCTGTTCAACGACGTCACCGCCATCGTGCTCTACCACGTCGCCGTCGCCGCCGCCGTGAGCGGCAGCTTCTCCTGGCCCGAGGCGCTCGGGGAGTTCGTGCTGTCCGCCGTGGTGGCGGTGGCCGTCGGGCTGGCGCTCGGCTGGGCCGCGAACCGGCTGATGGGCCGGCTCGGCGACGCCACGCTCCAGATCGGGCTGACGCTGCTGGTGCCGTTCGTGGCGTACGTGGTGGCGGAGGAGCTCCAGGGGTCGGGGGTGCTGGCCGTGCTGACGACGGCCCTGTTCCTCGCCGAGTACGCCGGCGACGCCGACGACGTTCTGGGGCGGCTCGCCGGGCACACGTTCTGGGAGATCGTCGACACGCTGGTCACCGGGGTGGCGTTCGGGCTGATCGGGCTGGAGCTCCACCACGTCTTCGGGGTGGCCGGGGGCCGCGAGTGGGCCATGGCCGGGTGGGCGGCGGCGGTGGTCACGGTGGTGGTCGGCGTCCGGCTGGTCTGGCTGCTGCCGGCGGCCTGGCTGGCCAAGAAGCTGCACCGGCGCCGCGACTACGACGAGGAGATCCCGCTGAGCTGGCGGGAGAGCCTCGTGATGTGGTGGGCCGGGATGCGCGGGGTGGCGTCGGTGGCGCTGGCGCTGGCCCTGCCCTTGCGCACGGACTCCGGGCAACCCTTCCCGGCGCGGGACGAGATCGTCTTCATCGCCTTCGCGGTGATCATGACCACGCTGGTGATCCAGGGGCTGACCCTGCCGTGGCTGGTGCGCCGGCTGGGGGTGGAGGCGGACACGGACGTGGAGCGGGAGACCCGGCGGAGGCTGGCGCTGCGCGCGGCGAAGGCCGCGAAGCGGCGGCTCAAGGAGATCGAGGTGGTCGAGGACCTCCCCGAGGACCTGGTGGAGATCCTGCACCGGCGCGCGTACGACGTCGGGGCCAGGATCAGCCCGGACCTGGTCGACGAGGAGCGGCGGGAGGCGTACGCGAAGCGGGTGGAGCGGATCCGCGACGTGCAGCGCATCCAGCGGGAGATGATGTCCGCCGCCCGGCACGAGGTCCTCGCGGCGCGCAGCGAACCGGGCTCCGACCCGGAGATCGTCGACCGGGTGCTGCGGCACCTGGACGTCAGGAGCCTGCGCAGCCCGTAGGCCGGACGGGACCGTCGTCGGCCCGGCCGGCCTGCGGGCGCCGCGGTGCGCCGCCCCCCGCGGGCTCAGGCCGTGTCGCGCGGGGGCGGCTCCGCCATGGTGACGCGGGGGAGGGCGTACGGGTGCTCGGCGGACAGCCAGGTGATCATCCGCTCGCGGACGGCGCAGCGCACGGTCCACACGTCGTCGCCGTCCTTCGCCGTGACCACCGCGCGGACCACGACGGTGTTCGGGGTGGTGTCGGTGACGGCCAGGCTGCCGGTGCGGCCGTCCCACTCGGGGACCTCCTTGAGGATCTCGGCGAGCTTGTCCCGCATGAGGGGGACCGGCGCCGAGTGGTCCAGGTGCCACACGACCGAGCCGGTCATCTGGGCGCCGCCGCGCGACCAGTTCTCGTACGGCTTGCCGGTGAAGTACGAGACCGGCATCGTGATCCGGCGCTCGTCCCAGGTACGGACGATCAGGAAGGTCAGGGTGATCTCCTCGACCTTGCCCCACTCCTTGTCCACGACCACCGTGTCCCCGATGCGCACGGTGTCCCCGAAGGCGATCTGCAGTCCGGCGAAGAGGTTGCCGAGGGAGGCCTGCGCGGCGATGCCCGCGACGATGCCGAGCACCCCGGCGGAGGCCAGCACGGAGGCGCCGACCGTGCGCATCGGCGGGAAGGTCAGCAGCATCGCGGCCGCGGCGACCACCACGGCCACGGCGGTGAGCACCCGCTGGATCAGGGTGACCTGGGTGCGGACCCGGCGGACCCGGGCGTCGTCGGGGTGGGCGGCGGCGTAGCGGGCGTACGTGGCCTCCACCACGGCCGCCGCGATGCCGACGAGCAGCCAGGCGGTCGAGGCGATCTGGACCAGGGTCAGGGCGTGGCCGACGCCGGTCGCGTGGGCGGGGAGGATGCCCGCCGGGCGGTACGCGGCCTGGAGCGCCGCGGTGCCGAGGACGAGGCGGAAGGGCGGGCCGCAGCGGCGCAGCAGGCCCCACAGCGGGGTTTCGGGGTGCCGGGCGTCGGCCTTGCGCAGCAGCAGGTCGAGCACCCAGCCCGCGACCAGGGTGAGGACCAGGGCGGCGCCGACGACCAGGGCGGGTCGCAGGACGTTCTGCATCTCCATGCCGGAGACCGTATCCAGGGGGCGCCCCGGGACTCCCGGTTTCCCGAGAATGGCACGATGGGGGCATGAACATCATGCTCTTCCACTCGACGTACGGGCTGCGGCCCGCGGTCCACGCGGCGGCCGACAGGCTGCGCGCGGCCGGGCACGAGGTCCAGGTACCGGACCTCTTCGAGGGCCGTACGTTCGACACGTTCGAGGAGGGTGCGGCCTACCAGGAGGAGGTGGGCCGCGACGAGCTGCTCAAGCGGGCGGTGCTGGCGTCGGCGCCGTTCTCCGACCGGGGCCTGGTCTACGCGGGCTTCTCCTTCGGCGGCTCGGTCGCGCAGCACCTGGCGCTGGCCGACGACAAGGCGCGCGGTCTGCTGCTCCTGCACGGCACGGCGGACCTGGACGAGGACGCCTCGGCCGACGAGCTGCCGGTGCAGCTGCACATCGCGGACCCGGACCCGTACGAGACGCACGACTGGCTGACCGCCTGGTACCTGCGGATGCGGCGGGCCGGGGCGGACGTGGAGGTGCACGGCTACGCGGGCGCGGGGCACCTGTTCACGGACCCTGACCTGGAGGACTACGACGCGGAGGCGGCGGAGGAGACCTGGAAGGCCGCGCTGGCGTTCCTCGACACGCTGTAGGAAGCGGGAGCGGGAGCGGGACACGCAGGGCGATGCCCCCCGGCGCGGGGCGCCGGGGGGCATCGTCGTGGGTGCGGTGGAGCCTGCGGGTCAGCCGCGGTAGGCGGTCCACATGCTCTTCATGCGCGAGACCTGGCCCGCGGTGAACTGGTACATGCAGGAGTCGTACGTGTAGTCCATGAAGTTGTGGATCGGGTCGACGCCGGCCTTGGTGGTGCAGGAGTCGCGGCCGGTCGGGCACTCGAAGGCCGCGCTCTTCTCGGCCGGGGTGTCGGCGACGGAGTCGCCGCTGCCCGAGCAGCCGCCCTGGAAGGTGTGGTAGAGACCCATCCAGTGGCCGACCTCGTGGGTGGCGGTGTCGCCCTCGTTGTAGTTGGCGGCGGAGCCGCCGGGCAGCGAGGTGTTGAGCAGGACCACGCCGTCCATCTTGGGCGCGGAGGTGTAGGAGCTCGGGAAGGTCGCCCAGCCGAGCAGGCCGCCGCCGAGGTTGGCGGTGTAGATGTTGAGCGCGTTCTTGTCGCCCTTGCGCAGGGCGTTCTTCATGTCCTTCTCGGCCTGGGTGCCGTCGGAGACGTTGTACCAGGCGGCGTTGTCGGTGTAGTCGGTGCCGGCCAGGGTGAACTGGAAGCCGGAGTCGACGTTGCCGTTGCCCTGGCCGCTGTAGGCGGCGTTGAGGACGGCGATCTGGTTGCTGATGTCCGTGGCGGTCAGCTTTCCGGCGGTGCCGGAGGTGATGACGTGGACGTACACCGGGATGTTCGTGGCAGCGGCGGCGAGCGAGGCGCCGGCGCCGGAGCCGAAGACCTGCTGCGGGGACAGCTGGAGGCCCTTGAGCTTCTTCTGCAGGTCGGCGTCCATGGCCTTGACCTGGTCCTCGCTGACCTCGTTGGGCTCGGCCGCGTGGTTGTCCTTGGGCTTGGCGACGCGGGCGTTGGCAGGGGCGGAGCCCTGCTCGGCACAGGCCTCGGCACCGGTCTTGGAGGCGGCGGCGGCGACCGTGGTGGGGGCGGTCAGCGGGGCGAACGCCAGGGTGGAGGCCAGGACGGCCGTACCCATGAGGCGGCGGCGGAGAAGGGGGGATATGCGGGCGGCAGCGCGCACGATGGCTCCTCGGCAAGCGTGGTGGGGGGTGAGGTATTTCCTCACGCTGGCCGGAAGTTTATGTGTGCATGTCATCAAGATGGCAAGTACTCGTAAGTTAAAGATTTGTTGCCGATGTGGCGGATGGGGCTCCTGGTCTGCACCAGAAACCCCATCGCACAGCAGATTTGACGGTAAGTCAGTTAACCGGACGGTCGGTCCGTTCCACCTTCTGGCTGCCGTTCAGCGTGCGGTACGAGCGGGCCCAGGCGGAGCTCGCGTCCTGGCGCCGCTTGTCGGATATGACGTAGTAGTCCATCTGCGAGCGCTCGGCCGTCACGTCCAGCACGCCGTAGCCGTGCGAGTCCATGTCCAGCCACTTCACGTGCCAGTTCGCCGCCTTGACGGCGCCCTCGGCCACGACCGAGAGGGTGTGCGGCGCCACGTGCAGCATGTCGTCGATGTTGTCGGAGGTCACCGAGGTCACCACGAACTCGGTGGCCGCCGTGCCCGAGCCCGGGTACGTCGCCATGTCCACGGGGACGTCGTTCGCCCACGCCATGTGGATGTCGCCGGTGAGGAACACCGTGTTCTTGATGTTCCGGTCCTTCAAGTGGCCCAGGAGCTCCTTGCGGTCGTCCGTGTAGCCGTCCCACTGGTCCGTGTTGACCGCGATCCCGCCCTCGGGCAGGCCCAGCAGGTGCGCGAGGGGCTTCAGCAGGTGCGCGGGCAGCGAGCCGAAGGCCACCGGCGAGATCATCACCGACGTGCCGACCAGCTTCCAGGTCGCGTTCGAGGACGCCAGGCCGGACTTGAGCCAGTCCAGCTGGGCCCGCCCGGTGATGGTGCGCTCCGGGTCGTCCACCGATCCGCTGCCGGTCTTGGCCTGCTGCGAGCGGAAGGAGCGCAGGTCCAGCAGGTGCAGGTCGGCGAGGGTGCCGAACTGGAGCCGCCGGTAGACGGTGCCCGCGATGGAGGGGCGTACGGGCATCCACTCGAAGTACGCCTGCTTGGCGGCGGCCGCGCGGGCCGCCCAGTCGCCCTCGGTGCCCGGGGTGTGGTTGCCGGCGCCGTCGGACCAGGAGTTGTCGGCGAACTCGTGGTCGTCCCAGATCGCCACGATCGGGTGGGCCGCGTGCAGCGCCTGGAGGTCGCCGTCCGTCTTGTACTTGCCGTGCCGCGTGCGGTAGTCGGAGAGCGAGACGATCTCGTTCTTCGGCTCGTGCTGGCGTACGGCGTACTTCGCCTCGGGGTAACCGCCGGTCTGGTACTCGTAGATGTAGTCGCCCAGGTGCAGCACCGCGTGCAGGTCGGTGCGGGCGGCCAGGTGCCGGTACGCGGAGAAGTAGCCGGACTCCCAGTTGGCGCAGGAGACCACGCCGAAGCGGATGCCGGGCGTGGTCGTCCCGGCCGCCGGCGCGGTCAGGGTGCGGCCGGCCGGGGAGACGGTCCCGCCTGCGGTGAAGCGGTACCAGTACGGGGTCTGCGGGCGCAGGCCGCGCACGTCCGCCTTGACCGTGTGGTCGGAGGCGGCCGTGGCGGTGACCGAACCGCTCGCGACGATCCGGGAGAAGGCCTTGTCCTCGGCCACCTCCCAGCCCACCGCGGTGGCCGGACCCAGACCGGAGCCGGGCACCGCCTCGGGCGTCGGGGTGACGCGGGTCCAGAGCAGGACCCCGTCGGGCAGCGGGTCGCCGGAGGCGACGCCGTGGAGGAAGGCGGGCGCGGCCCCCGCCGCGTGGGCCGCCTGGGCGCCGAGGGTGCCGATCGGCGCGAGCGCGGCCGTGGCCGCCGCGGCCAGGACGACCGTACGGCGGCGCGGGTGTGGAGGGGTGAGATGACTGGTCACGGCCGATCATATTACTGATCGGTATGTGGCGGGGAACAGGTGCGGAAAGGCAACGGGCGGGCGAACTCGAGGAGTTCGCCCGCCCGTGTGCGGTGTTTCCGGAGCCATGTCCGGATCTGTCAGGGCATCAGCCCGCGAGCGCCTTGTCGATGGCCGCGGTGAAGGCCTCCGCCGTCGCCGGGGTCTCGATCTTCTTGCCGTCCATCTTCAGCGTCGGGGTGCCCGTCACGCCGGACTTCTCGAAGGCGGCCGACATGTCCATCGCCCACCGGTCGTATGTGCCGTCCTGGACGGCCTTCCTGAACTCGGCGTTGTCCTTCAGCGCCGGGACGGTGTCCGCGACCTTCAGCAGGTAGTCGTCCTTGGCGAAGGCGTCGTTGGTCTCCTCGGGGTGCAGCGCCTTCGAGTAGAGCGCGCCCTTGTACTCCAGGAAGGCCTCGGGGCTCACGTTCAGGGCCGCGCCCAGCGCGCTCAGGGCGTTCTTCGAGCCCTCGCCCTTGACGCCGTTGTCGATGAAGGTCGCGCCGAAGTAGCGGAGCTTGTACTTGCCCGCCTCCACGTCCTTCTTGACCTGGTCGCCCGCCGACTGCTCGAAGGCGGCGCAGGCCGGGCAGCGCGAGTCCTCGTACAGCTCCAGGGTCTTCTTCGCCTCGGGCTTGCCGACGACCACCGTCAGGCCGTCCTCGCCCGTGGTGTTCTTCGGCTTGACCAGCTCGGCCTTGGCGGCCTTCTCCCAGTGGCCGGGCTCGCTCGCCTGGACGACGGCGTAGCCGACAACGCCGGCCAGGGCGAGGACGCCGACGACCGCGCCGGCCACCACCAGCTGGCGGCGGGCCTTGGCCTTCTTCGCCTGCTGCTCGCGCTCGACGCGCAGCCGCTCGCGGGCGGCGGCCTTGTTCTGCTGGTTGTTGCGTGCACTCATGGTGATCTCCGTGGAACGGGAAGGGACGAGGGGGTGGTGCCGTACGTGCTCAGACGCTCGCGATCACGAGCGCCGCGCGTACGGGAGGACCCCGCCGGCCCACGGAATGCGCCGGGAAGCGGGTACGGGCCACCGCGCCGCGGAACACCGGCCGCAGCGCCCGCCCGGCCCGCCCGGGGACGGTCCCGGCCGGGGCGACGGCCAGCAGCAGCGGCCGGAACGCGAAGGCGGCGACCGCCCGCAGCAGCCGCACCAGGGCCCGCTCGCCGTGCCGCAGCCACGCGGCCGCCGCCAGCCCGACGGTGACGTGCGCGCCGAGCAGCAGCCAGGGCGTCCACGGCCCCGGCGAGGCCAGCAGCGCCGCCGGATCCCCGGCGGGCCCGGCCACCCCGGTCAGCGGGCCGCCCACCGGGGCCCCGCCGCACAGCTCGTCCAGGCCCAGCGCGCGCAGCGGCCCGGCCACCGGCCCGCCGGCGGGGCCGTAGCAGAGGTGCTGGCCGGCGGTGAAGACGGTGTCGGCCGCCAGCTCCAGCGGCACCAGCAGGGCGGCGATCGGGCCGAAGCCCCGCTCCCGGCCGGCCAACGCGTAGGCGACCGTGAAGACCCCGGCGAAGGCCCCGGCGACCATCGAGGGCGGCAGCGGGACCCGGGACATGAGCACGTGGGACCCGGCCGAGAGCAGCACGACGAGCGCGCTGAACAGCGCGGCCCGCAGCCCTCGGATCCTCACCCCTGATATGTCCATCGCCGCGAGTCTGCCACGGGTTCCTGTGAGGCCGGGAGCGCGGGGTGTTCTGTCGGCCAGGCCGGGCCCCGCTCCCGGAGGGCCTACGGCATGATCCGGCCGTTGCGGAACAGGTCCACGAAGATCTGGTGGTCGGCGCGGGCCCGGGCCCCGTAGGCGTGGGCGAAGTCGACCAGCAGCTCGGGGAAGCCCTCCTCGTCCGCGGCGATCACCGCGTCGATGGCCCGCTCGGTGGAGAACGGCACCAGGGACTGCCCGCTCTCGGCCTCGTCCGCCGAGGCGTGCATGGTGGCCGTGGCCCGGCCCAGGTCCGCGACCACCGCCGCGATCTCCTCCGGGTCGTCCAGGTCCGACCAGTCCAGGTCCACCGCGTACGGGGAGACCTCCGCCACCAGCTGCCCGGCGCCGTCCAGCTCGGTCCAGCCGAGCCACGGGTCGGCGTGCGCCTGGAGGGCGCGCTGCGAGATCACCGTGCGGTGGCCCTCGTGCTGGAAGTACTCCCGGACCGACCGGTCGGTGATGTGCCGGGACGCGGCCGGGGTCTGCGCCTGCTTGAGGTAGATCACGACGTCGTTCTCCAGGGCGTCGCTGTGACCCTCCAGCAGGATGTTGTACGAGGGCAGGCCCGCCGAGCCGATGCCCACGCCCCGGCGGCCCACCACGTCCTTGACGCGGTAGGAGTCCGGGCGCACCAGGGACTCCTCGGGCAGGGTCTCCAGGTACCCGTCGAAGGCGGCCAGCACCTTGTAGCGGGTGGCCGCGTCCAGCTCGATCGCCCCGGCGTCCGAGGTGAAGCGGCGCTCGTGGTCGCGGATCTCCGTCATTGAGTCCAGCAGCGCGAAGCGGGTGCGCGAGCGGGCCGCCCGCAGGGCGCCGAGCAGGGCGCCGTCGGCGGTGTCCAGGGTGAAGGAGGGGACCTCGTCGTTCTTGGCGCCGGTGGCCAGCTGGTGGATCCGCTCGCGGTAGGCCGCCGCGTAGGTCCGCACGAGGGAGCTGATCTGCTCGTCGCTGAGCGCCTTGGTGTAGCCGATCAGGGCGACGGAGGCGGCGAACCGCTTGAGGTCCCAGGTGAAGGGGCCCACGTACGCCTCGTCGAAGTCGTTCACGTTGAACACGAGCCGGCCGTTGGCGTCCATGTACGTGCCGAAGTTCTCGGCGTGCAGGTCGCCGTGGATCCACACCCGGCCGGTGCGCTCGTCCAGGTAGGGGCCGCCGTGCCGGTCGCGCTCCAGGTCGGCGTAGAAGAGGCAGGCCGTGCCCCGGTAGAAGGCGAAGGCCGAGGCCGCCATCTTCCGGAACTTGACCTGGAAGGCGGCGGGGTCGGCGGCGAGCAGCCGGCCGAATGCGGTGTCGAACACATCGAGTATCTGCTCGGCGCGCTGCTCGTCGGTGGTCTCGGTGACCGCCATGGCGGATGCCTCCTGGTGCAAGGGGTGGTACGGCTTCTGACCGACTGGACGCCGGACCGGTCTTCCCGGTTCTGCAACTTCTGCAACGGCCGACCGTACCCGTCGGTGCCCCGGGTCTGTCACTCGTGGGACGTAGGATTCGTAGCTGCCGCCCCTCTCTCCTCAGGAGGCCCCCACCGTGACCAAGACGCCGTTCACGCACCTGCACGTCCACACCCAGTACTCGCTGCTGGACGGTGCCGCGCGGCTGAAGGACATGTTCGCTGCCTGCAATGAAATGGGCATGACGCACATCGCCATGTCCGACCACGGCAACCTCCACGGGGCGTACGACTTCTTCCACTCCGCGCAGAAGGCCGGGATCACCCCGATCATCGGCATCGAGGCGTACGTCGCCCCCGAGTCCCGGCGCAACAAGCGCCGCATCCAGTGGGGCCAGCCCCACCAGAAGCGGGACGACGTCTCCGGTTCCGGCGGTTACACCCACAAGACGATCTGGGCGGCGAACGCCACCGGCCTGCACAACCTCTTCCGGCTGTCCTCCGACGCGTACAAGGAGGGCTGGCTGACGAAGTGGCCGCGCATGGACAAGGAGACCATCAGCCAGTGGTCGGAGGGCCTGATCGCCTCCACCGGCTGCCCCTCCGGCGAGCTCCAGACGCGTCTGCGCCTCGGCCAGTTCGACGAGGCCCTGAAGTCGGCCTCCGAGTACCAGGACATCTTCGGCAAGGACCGCTACTTCCTGGAGCTGATGGACCACGGCATCGAGATCGAGCGCCGGGTCCGCGACGGCCTCCTGGAGATCGGCAAGAAGCTCGGCATCCCGCCGCTGGTCACGAACGACTCGCACTACACCTACGCGCACGAGGCCGGCGCCCACGACGCCCTGCTGTGCATCCAGACCGGCAAGAACCTCTCGGACCCCGACCGCTTCCGCTTCGACGGCTCCGGCTACTACCTGAAGTCGACCGACGAGATGTACGCGATCGACTCCTCGGACGCCTGGCAGCAGGGCTGCGCCAACACGAAGCTGGTCGCGGACCAGATCGACACCGAGGGCATGTTCACGTTCCGGAACCTGATGCCGAAGTTCGACATCCCGGAGGGCTACACCGAGGTCACCTGGTTCCGCGAGGAGACCATGCGGGGCATGCACCGCCGCTTCCCCGGCGGGATCCCCGAGGACCGCATGAAGCAGGTCGAGTACGAGATGGACACGATCATCTCGATGGGGTTCCCCGGCTACTTCCTCGTGGTCGCCGACTTCATCATGTGGGCCAAGAACCAGGGCATCGCCGTCGGCCCCGGCCGAGGCTCCGCGGCCGGCTCGATCGTCGCGTACGCCATGGGCATCACCGACCTCGACCCCATCCCGCACGGCCTGATCTTCGAGCGCTTCCTGAACCCCGAGCGCGTCTCCATGCCCGACGTCGACATCGACTTCGACGAGCGCAGGCGCGTCGAGGTGATCAGGTACGTGACCGAGAAGTACGGCGAGGACAAGGTCGCCATGATCGGGACCTACGGCACCATCAAGGCCAAGAACGCGATCAAGGACTCCGCACGCGTCCTCGGCTACCCCTACGCCATGGGCGACCGGCTCACCAAGGCCATGCCCGCCGACGTCCTCGGCAAGGGCATCCCGCTCTCCGGCATCCTCGACCCCTCGCACCCCCGCTACAGCGAGGCCGGCGAGATCCGCGGGATGTACGAGAACGAGCCCGACGTGAAGAAGGTCATCGACACCGCCCGCGGCGTCGAGGGCCTGGTCCGCCAGATGGGCGTGCACGCCGCCGGCGTGATCATGTCCAGCGAGAGGATCACCGACCACGTACCCGTCTGGGTGCGGCACACCGACGGCGTCACCATCACCCAGTGGGACTACCCGAGCTGCGAATCGCTCGGCCTGCTGAAGATGGACTTCCTCGGCCTGCGCAACCTCACGATCATGGACGACGCCGTCAAGATGGTGAAGGCCAACAAGGGGATCGACATCGACCTCCTGGCCCTCCCGCTCGACGACCCCAAGACCTTCGAGCTGCTCCAGCGCGGCGACACCCTCGGCGTCTTCCAGTTCGACGGCGGCCCCATGCGCTCCCTGCTGCGCCTGATGAAGCCCGACAACTTCGAAGACATCTCCGCCGTGTCCGCGCTCTACCGCCCGGGCCCGATGGGCATGAACTCGCACACGAACTACGCCCTGCGCAAGAACAAGCAGCAGGAGATCACCCCGATCCACCCCGAGCTGGAGAAGCCGCTCGAAGAGGTGCTCGCGGTCACCTACGGCCTGATCGTCTACCAGGAGCAGGTCCAGAAGGCCGCCCAGATCATCGCCGGCTACTCGCTCGGCGAGGCCGACATCCTGCGCCGCGTCATGGGCAAGAAGAAGCCCGAGGAACTGGCGAAGAACTTCACGATCTTCCAGGCCGGCGCCCGCAAGAACGGCTACAGCGACCAGGCGATCCAGGCGCTCTGGGACGTCCTGGTCCCCTTCGCCGGCTACGCCTTCAACAAGGCCCACTCGGCCGCGTACGGCCTGGTCTCCTACTGGACCGCCTACCTCAAGGCGAACTACCCGGCCGAGTACATGGCCGGCCTGCTCACCTCGGTCAAGGACGACAAGGACAAGTCCGCGATCTACCTCAACGAGTGCCGGCGCATGGGCATCAAGGTGCTCCCGCCGAACGTCAACGAGTCCGAGTCCAACTTCGCCGCCCAGGGCGACGACGTGATCCTCTTCGGCCTCACCGCCGTCCGCAACGTCGGCCAGAATGTCGTCGACTCGATCATCAAGACCAGGAAGTCGAAGGGGAAGTACTCCTCCTTCCCCGACTTCCTCGACAAGGTCGAGGCCGTCGTCTGCAACAAGCGCACCGTCGAGTCGCTGATCAAGGCCGGCGCCTACGACGAGATGGGCCACACCCGCAAGGGCCTGGTCGCCCACCACGAATCGATGATCGACAACGTGGTCGCCGTCAAGCGCAAGGAAGCCGAGGGACAGTTCGACCTGTTCGGCGGAATGGGTGACGAGGGCGGCAGCGACGAGCCCGGCTTCGGCCTCGACGTGGAGTTCTCCGACGTCGAGTGGGAGAAGTCCTACCTCCTCGCCCAGGAGCGGGAGATGCTCGGCCTCTACGTCTCCGACCACCCGCTCTTCGGCCTGGAACACGTCCTGTCCGACAAGACGGACGCCGGGATCTCGCAGCTCACCGGCGGGGAGCACGCCGACGGCGCGGTCGTCACCATCGGCGGCATCATCTCCGGCCTCCAGCGCAAGATGACCAAGCAGGGCAACGCCTGGGCCATCGCCACCGTCGAGGACCTGGCCGGCTCCATCGAGTGCATGTTCTTCCCCGCGACCTACCAGCTCGTCTCCACCCAGCTGGTCGAGGACACCGTCGTCTTCGTCAAGGGCCGCCTCGACAAGCGCGAGGACGTCCCCCGCCTGGTCGCCATGGAGATGATGGTCCCCGACCTCTCCTCCGCCGGCACCAACGCCCCCGTCGTCCTCACCATCCCCACCGTCAAGGTCACCCCGCCGATGGTGACCCGTCTGGGCGAGATCCTGCGCCACCACAAGGGCAACACCGAGGTGCGGATCAAGCTCCAGGGCCCCCGCACCACCACCGTGCTGCGCCTGGACCGGCACCGGGTCCAGCCCGACCCCGCCCTCTTCGGCGACCTCAAGGTGCTGCTCGGCCCCTCCTGCCTGGCCGGATAGCCGGCACGGGGGCCCGTACCCCCGCACGCGCACACGAAGGGCCCCGCCGGCGACGCTGCAGGCGGGGCCCTTCGTACGCGTGCGCGCGGCGTCAGTTGTGGCCGAAGCGCTTCTGCTTGCTCTTGTGGGCCATGTCCAGCGGACTCGGCGACTGCGAGGGGCGCTCTTCCGGCGAGACCTCGGACGTACTGCGCTCCTGGCCGCCCGAACGGGGCTGCTGCTTGGCGGGCTGCTTCTGGTTCTTGTTCTTGGCCATGGAATGCCTCCGTGGGGTGTGTAGGGGCCAGGGCCGCCTTCACACTCACACACCCCTACAAACCCCGCATTTTGGATCATTGACACGGGCGTCGGGGGGCCGCTTTCGAGGCGCCCCGAGAGATACGCCACGCCGATGATCGAGTTCCGGCCGTCAACGCCCTTGCGGTCGGGCAGACTCGGGGAAAACCTGTCGAGGACCCCCACGGAAGAGGGTGGAACGCGTGGACCGCTGCGTCGTCCTGGTGGACGCCGGATACCTGCTGGGGGCCGCCGCGAGCCTGCTCGCCGGGGAACCCTCCCGCTCCCGCATCACCGTCGACCACTCCGCCCTCATCCAGGGCCTGCGCGAACGCGCCGAAGCCGACACCCAGCAGCCCCTCCTGCGGATCTACTGGTTCGACGGCGCCCCCGACCGGGTCCCCCAGCCCGAACACCGCAGGCTCCGCGTCATGCCCCGCGTCACCGTCCGGCTCGGCGCCCTGACCCGCAGCGACGGCCGCTGGGCGCAGAAGGGCGTCGACGCCGCCATGCACGCCGAACTCACCGAACTCGCCCGCAACCGGGCCTGCTCCGACGTGGTCCTCGTCACCGGCGACGGCGACCTCCTGCCCGGCCTGATGTCCGCCAAGGAACACGGCGTCGCCGTCCACCTCTGGGCCGTACAGGCCGCCGACGGCGACTACAACCAGTCCGAGGACCTCGTCGCCGAAGCCGACGAACGCCGCGTGCTCGACCGCGCCTGGATCACCCGCGCCGTCCGCGCCCGAGACCTCGCCGGACTCTGCCCCCCGCCGCCCGCCCCCCGCCCCGAGATCGCCGCGATCCTCTCCGCGCCCCTGCCCGAGGCCGCCCTCGCCGAAGCCGCCCGCAACAGCACCCCCGCCACCCCCGAGCCCCGCCCGAACGGAGCACCCGTACCGGCGCCCGCCACCGAAGGCGCCAAACCCGTCCCCACCCCCAAGGACCTCGCCGCGCTCCGCGCCCCCGCCGCCGTCCCCGCCACCGCGCCCGCCGCCCCCACCGCCGCCGGCCCCGCGGGCAGCGCCCTGCGCTGGTCCTCCGACAAGGGGTGGATCGACCGCGCCGGCCCGCTCGGCGAACCCGCCGAGACCGCCTCCCTGCCCACCCTCGCCCAGCTCACCAGCGCCGAGCAGCGCTGGGCCGACCGCGAGGAGGACATCACCACCGTCGGCGGAGACCCCTTCGAGGTCGGCCAGGTCTTCGCCCGACGCTGGATGGAACGCCTCCCCGAAGCCGCCCACCTGCAGAAACTCGCCACCATGTACCCCCGCGTCCCGCACCGCATCGACGGGGAGCTGCTGCGCTACGCCGCCCGGTTCGGGCTCCTCGCCCACAAGGACGACCAGATCGACGAGCACGACCGCTACGCCATCCGCGCCGGGTTCTGGCGGGAGATCGACGTGCGCGCCGCAGCCGAGCACGTGGGCGGGCCGGCGGGCGCCGTGCCCCAGGCCCCGATGACCCCGGCGGCCGAGTAGGGCCGGAAGCCGCGTAGGCTGCTCCCTCGTGAGCACGGGCACAGCACAGGCAGGAACGACCACGGCGGCGGCCGCCGGAGCCGCTTCGGACGTGGTCTGCGCGGTGCGTGACCTGGTCAAGACGTACCCCGCCGTACGCGGCCGGCGCGGGGCCCCCGCCCTGCCCGAGACCCGCGCCAACGACGGGATCTCCCTGGAGGTCCGGCGCGGCGAGGTCTTCGGCCTGCTCGGCCCCAACGGCGCCGGCAAGTCCACCCTGGTCCGCCAGCTCACCGGCCTGATGCGCCCCGACGCGGGCAGCGTCACCCTCCTCGGCCACGACCTCGTGCGCCACCCCGAGCGGGCCTCCCGGCTGCTGGCCTACCTCGGCCAGGAGTCCACCGCCCTGGACGAACTCACCGTCGCGCTGGCCGCCGAGACCACCGGCCGCCTGCGCGGCCTCGGCGCGCGCGAGGCCCGGGCCGCACGGGACGACGTACTGGAGGAACTCGGGCTCACCTCGATCGCCGGGCGCCCCCTGAAGAAGCTCTCCGGCGGACAGCGCCGGCTGGCCTGCTTCGCCGCCGCGCTGGTGGGGGAGCGGCCCGTCCTCGTCCTCGACGAGCCGACCACCGGCATGGACCCCGTGGCCCGGCGGGCCGTCTGGGAGGCCGTGGACCGCCGCCGCCTCTCCCACGGCGCCACCGTCCTGCTCGTCACCCACAACGTCATCGAGGCCGAGACCGTCCTCGACCGGGTCGCCGTCGTCGACCACGGCAAGGTCATCGCCTGCGACACCCCCGCCGGCCTCAAGGCCGAGGTCTCCGACGAGGTCCGCCTGGAGCTCGTCTGGCGCACCGCCCCGCCGCTCGACGTGCCCGAGGTGGCCGCGCTCGCCCCGAAGGCCGCCGAGTCCGGCCGCCGCTGGGTGCTGCGGGTGCCGCAGGACGAGGCCCGCGCGGCCGTCGCCGCCGTCACCGCGGGCCCGGCCTTCGCCGCCCTCGACGATTTCACGTTGGCCACGCCGAGCCTGGAGGACGTGTACCTCGCGCTGGGCGGCCGGATGAAGGGTCTGGTCAAGTCGTGACCACTGCCGCCACCGCCGTCCCCGTCGGCGTCCTGGCCCCGAAGGCGCGGCTGTTGCCCGCCCTCGCCGCCGTCTACCGGGCCCAGCTGTCCCGGGCGCGGGTCGCCCGGATACCGCTGCTGTTCGTCGCCACCTTCCAGTCCGTCGGCATCATGATCCTGATGCGGGGCGTCGTCGACGGGGGCGGCGGCTCCGAGGCCCGTGCCGTCGTCGCCGGCTCCTCCGTCCTCGTCGTCGCCTTCGTCGCGCTGAACCTGCTCGCGCAGTACTTCGGGCAGCTGCGGGCCGGCGGGGGCCTCGACCACTACGCCACCCTGCCCGTGCCGCCCGCCTCGGTGGTGCTCGGCGCGGCCGCCGCGTACGCCTCCTTCACCCTGCCGGGGACGCTGGTCACGGCCGTGTTCGGCTGCGTGCTGTTCGGCCTGCCGATGGGCGGCCTGTGGATCCTCGCCGCCGTCGTCCCCCTGGCCGGGGCCGCGCTCGCCGGACTCGGCGCCGCGCTCGGGCTGCTCGCGCCGCGCCAGGAGCTGGCCACGCTGGCCGGGCAGCTGGGCATGTCGGCAGCGCTGCTGCTGGGCGTGCTCCCGGCCGAGCGGATGCCGGACGTCATCGTGTGGGCGCGGGACCTGCTGCCGTCCACGTACGGGGTCGAGGCCTTCGCGGAGACCTTCGCCCCGCACCCCGACTGGACGGCCGTCCTCCTCGACCTCGGCGTCTGCGCCGCCGTCGGCGTGCTGTCCCTGGCCGTGGCCACCTGGGCGTACCGGCGGGCCGCGGTCCGCTGACGCCGGTCGCCGACGCCGGACGCGGCCGCACCTGGCACGATGTGGGGGTGACCGAAGCCGTGACCCCGCACCAGCAGCCGACCCTGCCCCCGCTCCCCGAGCCGGAGGCCGCCGTCACCCCGGCGGACATCCGCGACGCGGCCGCCGTCACCCTGGCGGTGGGCCTGTCCGGGGTGCTCCTCGGGCTGTTGTGGACGTGGCTCGCACCGCGCGCGCAGTACGTCTCCAACGGTGAGGCCGTCTTCCTGCGCGACACCGAGAGCGAGGCGCGGATCGGCGCCGACGGCACGTTCTTCCTGCTGGCGCTGGGGCTGGGCGTGCTCACCGCGGTCGCGGTGTTCCTGTGGCGCCGGCGCGGGGGCGTGCCGCTGGTGATCGGGCTGGCCGTGGGGGCCTGCTTCGCCTCCCTGGCCGGGTGGCGGCTCGGGCTCTGGCTGAGCCCCGGCGGGGACGTGGCGGCCGCGGCCGCGAAGGCGGGCAAGGGCGTGCCGTTCGACGCTCCGCTGCAGCTGATGGCGTACGGGGTGCTGCTGGTGTGGCCGATGGCGGCCGTCGCCGCCCACCTGGCCCTGACGGCCGTCTGGGGCCCCCGGGACCCCGCGCCGGCGCCCTGGGAGGGCGAGTACCCGCCGCCACACGTCCACGCGACCCCGGAAACCCCCCAGTCCTGACGGGCGGCCCGCTGCGCGGGGCTGCTCCCCGCCCCGCCCTTCGCCCGTTCCCCGGGCTGTGCCCGGACCCCCTGGGGGCTCCGCCCCCAGACCCCCGCGCCTCAAACGCCGGCGGGGCTGGATGTATCCAGCCCGCGCGGCGTTTGAGCGCAACGGGGTCAGGGGCAGCGCCCCTGGGAACGGGGGAAGGGCGGGTAGGGGACCTCGCCCCGCGCAGCGGCGCCGGGCCCCGGCCGGGAGGGCTACGGGCGGGCGATCGGGGCCAGGACCGCGTCCGTGAGGGCCGCCAGGTCCGCGGGGGACAGCTCGACCTCCAGGCCGCGGCGGCCCGCCGAGACGCAGATCGTGGCGTGGCCGCGGGCAGACGCGTCCAGCACCGTCCGCAGGCGCCGCCGCTGCCCCAGCGGGGAGATCCCGCCCCGCACGTAGCCCGTGGTGCGCTCCGCCAGTGCCGGATCGGCCATCGCCGCCCGCTTCCCGCCCACCGCGCCCGCGAGGGCCTTCAGGTCCAGCGAGCCCGACACCGGGACCACCGCCACCGTCAGCGCCCCGTCCACGTCGGCGACCAGGGTCTTGAACACCTGCTCCGGGGAGACGCCCAGCGCCTCGGCCGCCTCCTCCCCGTACGAGGGGTGCGCGGGGTCGTGCTCGTAGGCGTGGGTGGTGAACGCCACCCCCGCCCCGGTCAGGGCGGTGATGGCCGGGGTGCCGGCCGGCTGCGGCCTCTTCTTCGCCATGGCCTCAGTTCGGGCTCGTCGGGGTACGGGTCAGGTCCACCGCCGGCAGCGACGGGAGGTGGCGGATGACCGCCGTCTCCGTGCGCAGCAGCTTCAGCTCCTCCGCCAGACGCGTCGCCGTGTCCGGCGCCTGGAGCAGCCGCTGCTTCGACGGGGTGTCCAGCACGGCGGCGGCCGCCACCAGGTACGACACCACCGACGGCTCGTCCGGCAGGTCCGGCCCCGAGGCCAGGGACCGCTCACGGGCCCCCGCCAGCCGCTTCTGATAGCTGCGGAAGGCCCGCAGCACCCCCTCGGACAGGGCGCCGGCGCCCTCGCCCGCGTCCTCCGCGAGCTCCTCCAGCTCCGCCACCAGGAACGGCCCCGACGCGTCGACCGACACCAGCCGCACCCGGGTCGTGCCGGTGGCCAGCACCTCGAAGCTGCCGTCCTCCCGCTCCCGGATCGTCGCCGCGTCCGCGATGCAGCCCACCCGGTGGAACGCCTGGATCGGGTCGGTGCCGAACCCGGCCGCCGGGCCCTTCTCGGGCAGCGCCGTCTGGTCCGGCAGCCCGGGCGCGGTCGGGGCCACCTCCCGGCCGTCGCGGATCGCGACGACCGCGAACCGGCGCGGCTGGTCCTCCCCGGACTTCAGCAGCTCGCGCATCATGGCGCGATACCGCTCCTCGAAGACGTTCAGCGGCAGCACGAGGCCCGGGAACAGCACCGAGTTCAGCGGGAAGAGGGGCAGGCGAACGGTGGTCACGAGGCACAGGGTAGTGGCCGGACGGCCCGCCCCGTCACCCGTTAACCCCGCCTCAGCAGCCGCGACGCACCCGCCGCCACCGTCGTGGCAAGGATCCAGCCCAGCAGCACCAGCGCCGCCGACCCCCACTGCCAGCCGCCCTCCAGCTTCCACTGCCCCTGCTGGCCGAGATCGATCACCGGCAGCAGCAGGTCCAGCGCGTACAGCGCCGCGTCCCACTGCGGATGCTCGTCCGCCTTGATCGGCGCCGGCTCGTGCCGCAGGAACAGCAGGGTGCCCGCCGCCCACAGCACCGCCATCCACAGCGCCGCCCGCCCCGGCCGGTACCCGTACACCACCGTCCAGTCCTGGAGGTACCCCCAGGCCCGCGCGGCCGGCGGCAGCGTCGCCCGGCGGCAGCGCTGCTTCGCCACCAGCACCTCGCGGGCCCCGGCGTCCTCCCCGCCGGCCCGCAGCACCGCGGCCAGCCGCTCGTACGGTTCGGGCGAGTACTCGGGGGTGGCCGCCTCCAGCCACTCCAGCCGGCGCGACAGCGGGAAGTGGCCGCGGGGCGCCAGCACCTCGTAGACGAAGCCCTCCATCGACACCCGGTCGCGCCCGGGCCAGCTCGTCGACCGGTCCACCAGCTTGACCACCTTCGCCCCCGAGACCACCACCCGGCCCCGCTCCGGCGCCTCGCCCACGAACCGCAGCTCCGGCGTCTGGACCCGCCGCAACGACACCTCCTGGTCCGCGCGCAGCTCGAACCGGGCCCCGTAGAAGTCGGCCGAGTCGCCGAACCGGCCGTCGTCCAGCCGCAGCCCGCCCCGGCACTCGAAGCGCTGCGCCGGCCCGCCCGTCGTCGGGGTCCGGCCCCAGTCGTACGGGCGCTCCGGGTCGGCCGTCGAGGAGGACAGGCCGATCGACGTCAGGTACAGGGTCCGCTCCACCGTCAGCGTCGGGGCGTTCAGCGCCCGCCGGCCGTCGCTGTTGCTCAGCCGCGCCCCGCGCAGGCTCATCGAGGCGCCCACCTTCGCGCCGCGCAGGCTCACCTCGCCGTGCGTCTCCAGCATGTCCGCCTGGAGGTCCTGCGCCACCGCCAGCCCGTCGGCGGCGATGGCCCGGCCCCGGTGGTCCCGGTGGACCACGCTGTGGCTGAGCAGCAGGTCGGTGCCGATCTGGGCGTCGGTCAGCCGGATCCCGCGCGCCACCCGGCAGCGCGCCAGGTGCAGGTCGCCCTCGGTGTGCAGGCGGGCGCCCTCCAGCCGGGGGACCGCGCAGTTGTCCAGCCGGAGCGTGCCGAACCGGGTCTCGGAGACCTGGACCTCGCCGTCGAAGCGGCACGCGCGGATCTCCACGTACGGAGTGACCGCGGCCCCGGACAGGTCCAGCAGCCCGGTGATCTGCGCACCGCGCAGCTTCAGCCGCCCCACCCGCCCCGGGAGGGGCGCGGGCCCGGCCAGCAGCAGGTGCGCCACCACCTCCGCCCGGACCCGGCGCTCCGGCCCCCAGACGCGCCCCGAGTGCGGATCGTCCAGCCCGGCGTCACGGGCGCCGAGGTCGCAGACCGTGCCCGCGCGGAAGGCCTCCCACATCCGCCGTTCGGCCCCGGTCAGGCCATCCGGCCGTACGTCCCCCTGCACTTCGGTCACGCCAGCCCCCCGCTGTCATTCACGTGTACGAGAACGCTAAGGGGCGCCGGTGACGTCCGGGGCGTGTATCAGCCAGTGATACGGGCGGACGGCGGTGGGAGGCGGTCTGAGAGAATTGGGACGTGATCTCTCGTATCGACCTGCGCGGTGACGCCCTCCCCGAGGGCGGCGCCCTGCGCGACCTGCTGCCCCGTGCCGAGTTCGACGTGGAAGCCGCCCTGGAGAAGGTGCGGCCCATCTGCGAGGACGTCCATCATCGTGGCACGGCGGCGCTGATCGAGTACGCGCAGAAGTTCGACGGGGTCGAACTCACGCAGGTCCGGGTACCCGCGCAGGCCCTCACGGACGCCCTGGAGCAGCTGGACCCGGCCGTCCGCGCCGCCCTGGAGGAGTCCATCCGGCGCGCCCGGATCGTGCACCGGGGCCAGCGCCGCTCCGAGCACACCACCCAGGTGGTCCCCGGCGGCACCGTGACCGAGAAGTGGGTTCCGGTCGAGCGCGTCGGCCTGTACGCGCCCGGCGGCCGCTCCGTGTACCCGTCCTCCGTCGTCATGAACGTGGTCCCGGCCCAGGAGGCGGGCGTCGAGTCGATCGCGCTCGCGTCCCCGCCGCAGAAGGAGTTCGGCGGCCTGCCGCACCCGACCATCCTGGCGGCGTGCGCGCTGCTCGGCGTGGACGAGGTGTACGCGGCCGGCGGCGCCGTCGCCGTCGCGATGTTCGCGTACGGCACCGAGGAGTGCCTGCCGGTCAACATGGTGACCGGCCCCGGCAACATCTGGGTCGCCGCCGCCAAGCGCTACTTCACCGGCAGGATCGGCATCGACACCGAGGCCGGCCCCACCGAGATCGCGGTCCTCGCGGACTCCACGGCCGACCCGGTCCACGTCGCCGCCGACCTGATCAGCCAGGCCGAGCACGACCCGCTGGCCGCCGCCGTCCTCGTCACGGACTCCGCGGAGCTCGCGGAAGCCGTCGAGAAGGAGCTGGAGCCGCAGGTCGCCGCGACCAAGCACGTCGAGGACCGGATCAAGCCCGCCCTCGCCGGCAAGCAGTCCGCGATCGTGCTGGTCGACAGCCTGGAGGACGGCCTCAAGGTCGTCGACGCGTACGGCGCCGAGCACCTGGAGATCCAGACCGCCGACGCCGCCGCCTGGGCGGCCCGGGTCCGCAACGCCGGCGCGATCTTCGTCGGCCCCTGGGCGCCGGTCTCCCTCGGCGACTACTGCGCCGGCTCCAACCACGTCCTGCCCACCGGCGGCTGCGCCTGCCACTCCTCCGGCCTGTCCGTGCAGTCCTTCCTGCGCGGCATCCACATCGTCGACTACACGCGCGACGCCCTCGCCGAGGTCACCCACCACGTGGTCACCCTCGCCGAGGCCGAGGACCTGCCCGCGCACGGCGCCGCCCTGAAGGCCCGCTTCGGATGGAAGGTGCCCGGACAGTGACCACCATCGGGATCGACGACCTGCCCATCCGCGACGAGCTCCGCGGCAAGACCCCCTACGGCGCCCCGCAGCTCGACGTCCCCGTCCAGCTGAACACCAACGAGAACCCGTACGAGCTGCCCGAGCCGCTGGTGCGGCGCATCGCCGAGCGCGTCGCCGACGCCGCCCGCACCCTCAACCGCTACCCCGACCGGGACGCGGTCGAGCTGCGCACCGAGCTGGCCGCCTACCTCACCCGTACCGGCAAGCACCCGGTCGCCAAGGAGAACGTCTGGGCCGCCAACGGCTCCAACGAGGTCCTCCAGCAGCTGCTCCAGACCTTCGGCGGCCCGGGGCGCACGGCCATCGGCTTCGAGCCCTCGTACTCGATGCACGCGCTCATCGCGCGCGGCACCGGCACCGGCTGGATCTCCGGCCCCCGCCGCGAGGACTTCACCATCGACGTGGCGGCCGCCGAGCGGGCCATCGCCGAGCACGCCCCCGACGTCGTGTTCATCACCTCGCCCAACAACCCCACGGGCACCGCGGTCGAGGCGGAGACGGTCCTCGCCCTCTACGAGGCCGCCCAGACGGCCAAGCCCTCCCTGGTGGTCGTGGACGAGGCGTACGTGGAGTTCTCCCACCGCGACTCCCTCCTCCCGCTGATCGAGGGCCGCCCCCACCTGGTGGTCTCCCGGACCATGTCCAAGGCCTTCGGCGCCGCGGGCCTGCGCCTGGGCTACCTGGCCGCGCACCCCGCCGTCGTCGACGCCGTGCAGCTCGTACGCCTGCCGTACCACCTGTCCGCCGTCACCCAGGCGACCGCGCTGGCCGCCCTGGAGCACACCGACACCCTGCTCGGCTACGTCGAGCAGCTCAAGGCCGAGCGGGACCGCCTCGTCACCGAGCTGCGGTCCCTCGGCTACGAGGTCACCGAGTCCGACGCGAACTTCATCCAGTTCGGGAAGTTCGAGGACTCCCACACCGCCTGGCAGAAGATCCTCGACCAGGGCGTCCTGGTCCGGGACAACGGCGTACCGGGCCGGCTGCGGGTCACCGCCGGCACGCCGGCCGAGAACGACGCGTTCCTGGAAGCGGTTCGCGCACTGAAGAAGGAGCAGCAGGCATGAGCCGCATCGGACGGGTCGAGCGCACCACGAAGGAGACCTCGGTCCTCGTCGAGATAGACCTCGACGGCACCGGCAAGGTCGACGTCTCGACGGGTGTCGGCTTCTACGACCACATGCTCGACCAGCTCGGCCGCCACGGCCTCTTCGACCTCACGGTCAAGACGGACGGCGACCTGCACATCGACAGCCACCACACCATCGAGGACACCGCCCTCGCGCTGGGCGCCGCCTTCAGGCAGGCCCTCGGCGACAAGGTGGGCATCTACCGCTTCGGCAACTGCACCGTCCCGCTGGACGAGTCCCTCGCCCAGGTGACCGTGGACCTCTCCGGCCGCCCCTACCTCGTGCACACCGAGCCCGAGAACATGGCGCCGATGATCGGCGAGTACGACACGACGATGACCCGGCACATCTTCGAGTCCTTCGTCGCGCAGGCGCAGATCGCCCTGCACATCCACGTCCCGTACGGCCGCAACGCCCACCACATCGTGGAGTGCCAGTTCAAGGCCCTCGCCCGGGCCCTGCGCTACGCCGCGGAGTTCGACCCGCGCGCCGCCGGCATCCTGCCCTCCACGAAGGGCGCCCTCTAGCCGTGAACGGCCTCAACACCGTCCTGATCGTCCTCGGCCTGTTCCTGGCCGGGGGCGTCTACTCCTTCCAGAAGCAGAAGATGCCGAAATCGGTGATCATTCTGCTCGCCCTCGGCTCCGTGATGTGTCTGGCCGCGGGAGTCCTGCGAATCCAAGGAATCTGGGATTGACCTGCTCCCCTTCCCTACCGGGAGGGGAGTCCCGCCCTCGCGGGCGGGGTTTCCTGTTTCACCACGGACCGCCCCAACCGAGAGGAGGACTCCCGATGAGGTCTTGCGCCCGCTCCACAGGCAGTGACCGCCAGCCCGGCGGCCAGAAGATTGATCGCGGCGTTCCCGTCCCGGTCGTGGGTGGTCCCGCAGTGATCGCACGTCCACTCGCGGACCTCCAGGGGGATCGGCTCGGCGATCACCCCACAGGCCGAGCACAGGCGCGTGCTGGGAAACCACCGGTCCACGGTGACCAGGGTGCGCCCGTACCAGGCCGCCTTGTACTCCAGCATGTCCCGCAGCTCGCGCCAGCCCGCGTCGGAGACGGCACGGGCCAGTCCGCGGTTCTTGAGCATGTTGCGGACGGCGAGGTCCTCGATCACGAGCGTTTGGTTTTCGCGCACGAGTCAAGTCGTCAGCTTGTGCAGGTGGTCGCGGCGGCGGTCCGCGATCCGGGCATGGACCCGCGCCACGCGGGCGCGGGCCCTGACCCGGTTCCGGCTGCCCTTCTCCTTCCGGGACAGCGCCCGGTGGGCCTTCGCGAGGCGTTCCCGGTCACGGTGCCCGTGCCTGGGATTGCGGATCTTCTCACCAGTAGAGAGGACCAGGAGCGCGGTCAGTCCGGCGTCGATGCCCACCGCCGCAGCGGTGACCTGCATCGGCACAGGAGCGTCCTCGCACAGCAGGGACACGAACCAGCGCCCGGCGCCGTCCCGGGAGACGGTGACCGTGGAAGGCACTGTGCCCTGGGGGAGCGGCCGGGACCACACGATGTGCAGCGGCTCCGACATCTTCGCCAGGGTCAGTCGGCCGTCGACATAGCGGAAGGCGCTGCGCGTGTACTCGGCCGAGGCCCGGGACTTCCGCTTCGACTTGAAGCGGGGGTAACGCGCACGCTTGGCCCAGAAGCCGGTGAAAGCGTGCTGCAGGTGCCGCAGGGCTTGCTGCAGTGGCACCGAGGACACCTCGGACAGGTACGACAGCTCCGCCGTCCGCTTCCACCCCGTGAGCATGGCCGACGTCTGCGCGTACCCGATCCTCTCGCCACGCGCCGACCACGCCTCACTGCGGGTGGCGAGGGCGATGTTGTAGACCTTGCGCACGCAGCCGAACGTCCGCGACAACTCGGCCGCCTGCTCGGCCGTCGGATAGAAGCGGTACTTGAACGCCCGCTTCACGGAAGAATCGGTCCCCACGCCCCGCACGCTAGGGGCGGCCACGAACAGAACACAAGTACAGGTCACGGCATCACGCAGCGGCACCGCGCCCGGGTGTGGTCCCGAGCCGCAGACGAGTTTCCTCCCCGGCGGGAGCCGGGAGTTTTCACGCAAGGAGGTTGGGATGAGCGCCGCTAGTCCCGCCAGACGGAACAAGACGGTCGTCGTCTTCGACTACGGCTTCGGCAACATCCGTTCCGCCGAGCGCGCCCTCGCGCGCGTCGGCGCGGACGTCGAGATCACCCGCGACTACGACCGGGCCATGGACGCCGACGGGCTCCTCGTGCCCGGTGTCGGCGCCTTCTCCGCCTGCATGAAGGGCCTCAAGGACGCGCGCGGCGACTGGATCATCGGCCGCCGGCTGTCCGGCGGGCGGCCCGTCATGGGCATCTGCGTCGGCATGCAGATCCTCTTCGAGCGCGGCATCGAGCACGGCGTGGAGACCGAGGGCCTCGACGAGTGGCCCGGCACCGTCGGCCCGCTCAAGGCCCCCGTCGTCCCGCACATGGGCTGGAACACCGTCGAGGCACCGGCCGACAGCCAGGCCTTCGCCGGGCTGGACGCCGACGCCCGCTTCTACTTCGTGCACTCCTACGCGGCCCACGACTGGACGCTGGAGGTCACCAACCCCCGGATCAAGGGCCCCAGGGTCACCTGGGCCACGCACGGGGAGCGGTTCGTCGCGGCGGTGGAGAACGGCGCCCTGTGGGCCACCCAGTTCCACCCCGAGAAGTCCGGCGACGCCGGAGCCCAGCTCCTCACCAACTGGATCGAGACCCTCTGATGCCGAACACGCTTGAACTGCTCCCCGCGGTCGACGTCCGCGACGGCCAGGCCGTACGCCTCGTGCACGGCGTGTCGGGCAGCGAGACCTCCTACGGCTCCCCGCTGGAGGCGGCCCTCGCCTGGCAGGCCTCCGGCGCCGAGTGGCTGCACCTCGTCGACCTGGACGCCGCCTTCGGCACCGGCGACAACCGCGCCCTGGTCGCCGAGATCACCCGTGCGATGGACATCAAGGTCGAGCTGTCCGGCGGCATCCGCGACGACGCCACCCTCGCCGCGGCCCTCGCCACCGGCTGCACCCGCGTCAACCTCGGCACCGCCGCCCTGGAGACCCCCGAGTGGGCCGCCAAGGCCATCGCCGAGCACGGCGACAGGATCGCCATCGGCCTCGACGTGCGCGGCACCACCCTCAAGGGCCGCGGCTGGACCAGCGAGGGCGGCGACCTCTACGAGACCCTCGCCCGCCTGGACTCCGAGGGCTGCGCCCGCTACGTCGTCACCGACATCGGCAAGGACGGCACCCTCACCGGCCCCAACCTGGAGCTGCTGAAGAACGTCTGCGCCGCCACCGACCGGCCCGTCGTCGCCTCCGGCGGCGTGTCCTCCCTGGATGACCTGCGCGCGCTGTCCGAGCTGGTGCCGCTGGGCGTCGAGGGCGCGATCGTCGGCAAGGCCCTGTACGCCAAGGCCTTCACCCTGGAAGAGGCCCTGGAGGCGGTGCGCGCATGAGCTCCGCGGAAGTGCGCCGGATCTCCTCCGGCGGCCCCTACGAGGACGTGATCGGCTACTCGCGCGCCGTCGCCCTGCCCAACGGCCTGGTGCTGGTCTCCGGCTGCACCGCGGCCGACGCGGGCGGCCCGTACGACCAGACGGTCAAGGCCTTCGAGGTGGCCTTCAAGGCGCTCGCCGAGGCCGGCCTGGGCGCCGAGGACGTGGTCCGCACCCGGCTGTACCTCACGCACGCCCGGGACGTGGAGGAGGTGGGCCGTGCCCACAAGGCCCTCTTCGACGCCGTCCGCCCCGCCGCCTCCATGATCATCGTCTCCGGCTTCGTCGACCCGAACATGGTCGTCGAGGTGGAGGTCGAGGCGTACAAGGAGCCCGCGCGATGACCCTCGCCGTACGAGTGATCCCCTGCCTGGACGTGGACAACGGCCGGGTCGTCAAGGGGGTCAACTTCCAGAACCTGCGCGACGCCGGCGACCCGGTGGAGATGGCCAAGCTGTACGACGCCGAGGGCGCCGACGAGCTGACCTTCCTCGACATCACCGCCTCCTCCGGCAACCGCGAGACCACCTACGACGTGGTGCGGCGCACCGCCGAGCAGGTGTTCATCCCGCTCACGGTCGGCGGCGGCGTCCGCACCGCCGACGACGTCGACAAGCTGCTGCGGGCCGGCGCCGACAAGGTCGGCGTCAACACCGCCGCCATCGCCCGGCCCGAGCTGATCCAGGAGATCGCCGAGCGCTTCGGCCGCCAGGTCCTCGTCCTGTCGGTCGACGCCCGCCGTACGGAGACCGGCTCCTTCGAGGTCACCACCCACGGCGGCCGCCGGGGCACCGGCATCGACGCCGTCGAGTGGGCGCACCGGGCGGCCGAACTGGGCGCCGGGGAGATCCTGCTGAACTCCATGGACGCCGACGGCACCAAGGACGGCTACGACACCGAGATGATCGCGGCCGTGCGCCGGCACGTCACCGTCCCGGTGATCGCCTCCGGCGGCGCGGGCAGGCTGGAGCACTTCGCGCCCGCCATCGGCGCGGGCGCCGACGCGGTCCTGGCCGCCTCGGTGTTCCACTTCGGCGACCTGCGGATCTCCGAGGTCAAGGGCGCCCTGCGGGAAGCCGGCCACCCGGTCCGCTGAGCCCTGGCCGGTCCCGGCCGCCCCGCTCGGGGCGGCCGGGGGCCGCCGCGGCGGCCCGGAGCCCGGGAGGCTGGGCACGGCCGGGCGGTGCCCGGGGCGCGTCGGCGTGTCAGATGCCCAGCTGGGCGACCGTCAGCTTCGCGACGGCCTCCTTCTCGCCGTCCAGCTCCACCGCGGCCGCGTTCTGCCGGCCGAAGCAGAACAGCGTCAGCTCGCCCGGCTCCCCGGTCACCGTCACCACCGGTACGCCCTTGTGCGCCACCGCCGTGCGCCCGTCCGGGCGGCGCAGCACCAGGCCCACCGGCGAGCGGCGGCCCGTCAGCCGGGCCAGCTTCTCCAGCCGGGACCAGAGCGCGTCCGAGAACACCGGGTCCGGCGTCCGCGGCGACCAGTCCGGCTGCGCGCGCCGCACGTCCTCCGCGTGGACGTAGAACTCCACCGCGTTCGCCGCCTCGTCGATCTGCTTCAACGCGTACACGGACAGCTTCGGCGGGCCGGTGCGGATCAGCTGGATGAGCTCCTCGTACGGCTTGGCCGCGTACTCGGCCATCGCCCGGTCGAGGCGGCCCTTCAGCACGTTCAGCAGCAGCCCGCCCGCCGCGTCGGGGCGGCGCTCGCGCACCACCACGTGCGCCGCCAGGTCCCGGCAGGTCCAGCCGTCGCACAGCGTCGGCGCCTCCGGTCCCGCAGCCTCCAGAAGGTCCGCCAGCAGCAGCCGTTCACGCTTCGCATGGGTAGACATACGGGCCAGCCTACGGCCGCGGCCGGCCGCGCGGCTGCCCACCAGGCGGACGGTGATCCGTAACGGGTCCTTCCGCGCGGCACAATGGGGCCCATGAGTACGACCTCACTCGACCCCGCCGTCGCAGCCCGCCTCAAGCGCTCCCCGGACGGCCTGGTCCCGGCCATCGCCCAGCAGTACGACACCGGCGAGGTGCTCATGCTCGGCTGGATGGACGACGAGGCCCTGCACCGCACCCTCACCACCGGCCGCTGCACCTACTGGTCCCGCAGCCGGCAGGAGTACTGGGTCAAGGGGGACACCTCCGGCCACTTCCAGCACGTGAAGTCCGTCGCCCTCGACTGCGACGCGGACACCGTGCTCGTCAAGGTCGACCAGGTCGGCGCCGCCTGCCACACGGGCGCCCGCACCTGCTTCGACGACGATGTCCTTTTCGGCGACGGCCGCTAGCCAGTTAGGGTCCCACCCCATGGATCTCGAGACGTTCCGCAAGCTCGCGGCCGACCGCCGTGTCATCCCCGTCAGCCGCAGGCTGCTCGCCGACGGGGACACCCCGGTCGGGCTCTACCGCAAGCTGGCCGCCGAACGCCCCGGCACCTTCCTGCTGGAGTCCGCCGAGAACGGCCGCTCCTGGTCCCGCTACTCCTTCATCGGCGTGCGCAGCGACTCCACCCTCACCGTCAAGGACGGCCAGGCGCACTGGATCGGCACCCCGCCCGTCGGCGTCCCCGTGGACGGTGACCCGCTGGACGCGCTGCGCGCCACCGTCGAGGCCCTGCACACTCCGCGCGACCTCGCGGGCGGCATGCCGCCGTTCACCGGCGGCATGGTCGGCTACCTCGGCTACGACATCGTCCGCCGCCTGGAGCGCATCGGCGAGCACGCCGAGGACGACCTGGAGCTCCCCGAGCTGACCATGCTCCTCACCTCCGACCTGGCGGTCCTGGACCACTGGGACGGCACCGTCCAGCTGATCGCCAACGCGATCAACCACAACGACCTGGACTCCGGGGTCGACGAGGCCCACGCCGACGCCGTCGCCCGCCTCGACGCCATGGAGGCCGACCTCGCGCGGCCCGCGCCGTACGCCCCGGCCCCGCTGCCCGCCTCCGAGCTGCCGGAGTTCTCCGCGCTGTGGGGCGGCGAGAAGTACCAGGCGGCCGTGGAGGACGTGAAGGAGCGCATCCGGGCCGGCGAGGCCTTCCAGGTGGTGCCCTCGCAGCGGTTCGAGACCCCCTGCGAGGCGTCCGCGCTGGACGTCTACCGGGTGCTGCGGGCCACCAACCCCTCCCCGTACATGTACCTCTTCCGCTTCGAGAACGGCTTCGACGTGGTCGGGTCCAGCCCCGAGGCGCTGGTCAAGGTCGAGGACGGCCGGGCCATGGTCCACCCGATCGCCGGCACCCGGCACCGGGGCGCGACCCCGCAGGAGGACAACGACCTCGCCGAGGAGCTGCTGGCCGACCCGAAGGAGCGCGCCGAGCACCTCATGCTCGTCGACCTGGGCCGCAACGACCTGGGCCGGGTGTGCGAGCCGGGCTCCGTCGAGGTCGTGGACTTCATGAGCATCGAGCGGTACTCGCACGTCATGCACATCGTCTCCACCGTCACCGGCCGGGTCGCCGAGGGCAGGACGGCGTTCGACGTGCTCACCGCCTGCTTCCCCGCCGGCACCCTCTCCGGCGCGCCCAAGCCGCGCGCCATGCAGATCATCGAGGAGCTGGAGCCCTCCCGGCGCGGCCTGTACGGCGGCTGCGTCGGCTACCTGGACTTCGCGGGGGACTCCGACACGGCCATCGCCATCCGCACCGCGCTGCTGCGCGACGGCACGGCGTACGTGCAGGCCGGGGCGGGCGTGGTCGCGGACTCGGTGCCCGAGCTGGAGGACCGGGAGTGCCGCAACAAGGCCGCCGCCGTGCTCCGCGCGGTCGGAGCGGCGAACCGCCTCCACCGCGGCTGAGGCCGTAGGGGATAGTGGGGTACGTGAGTGCCGTACCCCACCCCCCCAGCGAGGCCGAGGCCCCCGACAGCAGCACCGGCCGCCGCACCGTGGCCGTCGCCCTGCTGCTCGGCGCGCTCGGCGCCACCGTCGTCCTGCTCGCCTCCGGCCGCACCTGGGCCCGGGGCAGCGCCGCCATCGGGGGCGGGACCCTGCCCCTGACCGCGGACGGGCGGGCCGTCACGGGCCTCCCGGCCGCCCTGGCCATCGTCGGCCTCGCCGCCCTGGTCGCGGTGTTCGCCGTACGGGGCCGGGGGCGGCTGCTGGTCTCCGGGCTGCTCGCGCTGAGCGGTCTGGGCGCGGCCCTGGCCGCGGTGGCCGCCGCCGACGACCGGGCCGCCCTGGACGAGCGGGCCGCCACCGCGACCGCCGACACCGCCGCCCGGGTGGGGGAGCTGACCCATACGGCGTGGCCGTACGTCACCGCTTCCGGCGCCGCCCTGATCCTGCTCGCGGGACTGCTCGCGCTGCGCTTCGGCAGCGGCTGGCCCGCGATGGGAGGCCGCTACGAGCGCGACGGGAGCCCCCGCGGGCGCACCCCCGCCCCGGTGGACCCGGACCGGCCGGAGGACCTGTGGAAGGCGCTGGACCGCGGCGAGGACCCCACCCGCTAGCCGGGGCCGCGGGAGACCGCCACCCACTGGAGAAACCGGCGGCGGCGTGCGGGACAATGACAGCGAGCGTGCGGCACCGCACGCGAGACAGAGCAACGAGGAGCAACTCATGGCGGGCACGAGCCACGGACACACCCCGGCCGCCTGGACCGGTGTCATCATCGCCTTCATCGGTTTCTGCGTCTCCGGCGCCTTCATGGTGCTGGCGAACCCGCTCGGGTTCTGGGCCGGCATGGTCGTCGTCGCGCTCGGCGGTGTCGTCGGCCTGGCGATGCGCGCCGCCGGCATGGGCGCGCCGAAGGCCGCCCACCGCGACCTCGCCGAGGTCATCGCCGCCAACCGGGTTCCCGCCAAGGTCTGAGCGCGATCCCGCGGGTCTGCCGGTCCGCTGTTCGAAAGGCGCGGCCCCGTCGGGCTGCGCCTTTTGCCATGAGCGGAGAGAATCAGCGGGTGGACGCCCCTCGTACCGACGCCCCGCACGCCCCGCACGCGGGCCCCTGGGGGCCGCCGCCGTCCGGCGGGGCGCCCGTACGGGTCCCCCGGGCCCGGCGGGCGGCCGCGCCCGTGCTGACCCTGGCCGGGGCCGTGGCGGCCTTCGCGTACGTGGGCGCCGTGGACCCGAACGAACCGGGCCACTATCCGGTCTGCCCGCTGTTCCGGCTCACGGGGGTGCTGTGCCCCGGGTGCGGCGGGCTGCGCAGCGCCCACGCCTTCGCCACCGGCGACCTGCCGGCCGCGCTGGGCGCCAACGCCGTGGCGGTGGCCGGCTACCTCGTCTTCGCCGCCTTCACGGCCCTGTGGCTGCTGAGCGCCCTCCGCGGGCGGCCGGCCCCCCGGATCGCGCTGCGGCCGGCCTGGTGGTGGGGCATCGGGGCCGTGGTGCTCGCGTTCTCGATTGTCCGGAACCTCCCGTTCGGCTCCGTGCTGGCCCCCTGAACCCGGCGGAGGCCTTGGGGGAACTACGGGAGGGCCATATTCCGAGTGTCCAGTCCCTGGGAAACCGAGAACTCCGTGCGGAGGCCTCGGCGACCTGCGGATACCATTTGAGTGCTGACCTTGCAGTGGAACGTGTCTGCAAGGCGGCCGACCGTCATCGACCCGGAAGGGGGCCGCTCGCGTGAGTGTGCTCGACGAGATCATCGAAGGGGTCCGCGAAGACCTTGCCGAACGGCAGGCCCGCGTGAGCCTCGACGAGCTCAAGGAGCGTGCCGCCAAGGCGCCCCGGGCCAAGGACGGCGTCGCCGCCCTGCGTGGCGACGGCGTCAAGGTGATCTGCGAGGTCAAGCGCTCCAGCCCCTCCAAGGGCGCGCTGGCCGCGATCGCGGATCCGGCCGGGCTCGCCGCCGATTACGAGGCCGGTGGCGCGGCGGTCATCTCCGTCCTCACCGAGCAGCGCCGCTTCGGCGGCTCGCTCGCCGACCTGGAGGCCGTCCGCGCACGCGTGGACATCCCGATCCTGCGCAAGGACTTCATCGTCACGGCGTACCAGCTGTGGGAGGCCCGCGCCTACGGCGCCGACCTCGTGCTGCTGATCGTCGCGGCCCTGGAGCAGGAGGCCCTGGTCTCCCTCATCGAGCGGGCCGAGTCCATCGGCCTCACCCCGCTCGTCGAGGTGCACGACGAGGAGGAGATCGAGCGTGCCGTCGCCGCCGGCGCCAAGATCATCGGCGTCAACGCGCGCAACCTGAAGGACCTCAAGGTCGACCGCTCCACCTTCGAGCGCGTCGTCGGAGAGATCCCGCCCCACATCGTGAAGGTCGCCGAGTCCGGCATCCGCGGACCCCACGACCTGATCGCCTACGCCAACGAGGGCGCCGACGCGGTCCTCGTCGGCGAGTCCCTGGTCACCGGCCGCGACCCGAAGGCGGCCGTGGCCGACCTCGTCGCCGCCGGCGCCCACCCCGCCCTGCGTCACGGGCGGAGCTGACCCGTCCATGCCTCCCGCCTCCTCCACCGTCCGCACCCGGCCGGGCCACGGCCCGGCCGCCGTGCCGACGGCACACGCGCCGCTGGCGCGCGGCTGCCGCCCCCGCGGCTGTCGCGCCCCGGCCCGCCGCGTGCACGGCAGGCGGGTGCGCTACGTGATCGGGTCCGAGCCCGGACAGGTCAACGGCATGCGATGGCGCGGCGCGGCCGCGTCGTGACGGAGGCCCTCCCGGCCCGGTATCCCTGAGGTACCGGGGACGGGCGGCCCCGCACGGCCCCGCCCCCCGTGGGGGTGCGGGCCGTCCCCTCCGCATCCCCTCCCACCCCCTCAGCGGGGTGCGCGGGCGGCGGACCGGCGGCGCAATACGGTGCATCCAGCCCGCGTCGAGCGAAGCCTCGCATTCCGTACCCGTAGGAGTAGTGGCACATGTCCACCAGCTCGTTCTTCATCCCGGACCCGGAGGGTCACGTCCCCAACACCGAGGGCTACTTCGGTGACTTCGGCGGCAAGTTCATCCCGGAGGCCCTCGTCGCCGCCGTGGACGAGGTCGCCGTCGAGTACGAGAAGGCCAAGGGCGACCCGGCCTTCGCCGCCGAGCTCAACGACCTCATGGTCAACTACACCGGCCGGCCCAGCGCCCTGACCGAGGTGCCCCGGTTCGCCGAGCACGCCGGCGGCGCCCGGATCTTCCTCAAGCGCGAGGACCTCAACCACACCGGCTCGCACAAGATCAACAACGTGCTGGGCCAGGCGCTGCTCACCAAGCGCATGGGCAAGACCCGCGTCATCGCCGAGACCGGCGCCGGCCAGCACGGCGTGGCCACCGCCACCGCCTGCGCCCTCTTCGGCCTCGACTGCACCATCTACATGGGCGAGATCGACACCCAGCGCCAGGCCCTCAACGTGGCCCGCATGCGCATGCTCGGCGCCGAGGTCATCGCCGTGAAGTCCGGCTCCCGGACCCTCAAGGACGCCATCAACGAGGCGTTCCGCGACTGGGTCGCCAACGTGGACCAGACCCACTACCTCTTCGGCACCGTCGCCGGCCCCCACCCCTTCCCGGCGATGGTCCGCGACTTCCACCGCGTCATCGGCGTCGAGGCCCGCCGCCAGATCATCGAGCGCGCCGGCCGGCTCCCCGACGCCGTCGCCGCCTGCGTCGGCGGCGGCTCCAACGCCATCGGCCTCTTCCACGCCTTCATCCCCGACGCCGACGTCCGCCTGGTCGGCTTCGAGCCCGCCGGACACGGCGTCGAGACCGGCGAGCACGCCGCCACCCTCACCGCGGGCGAGCCCGGCATCCTGCACGGCTCCCGCAGCTACGTCCTCCAGGACGAGGAGGGCCAGATCACCGAGCCCTACTCCATCTCCGCCGGCCTCGACTACCCGGGCATCGGCCCCGAGCACTCCTACCTCAAGGACACCGGCCGCGGCGAGTACCGCGCGGTCACCGACGACGCCGCCATGCAGGCCCTGCGCCTGCTGTCGCGCACCGAGGGCATCATCCCGGCCATCGAGTCGGCGCACGCCCTCGCGGGCGCCCTCGACCTGGGCAAGGAGCTGGGCAAGGACGGCCTCATCGTCGTCAACCTGTCCGGCCGCGGCGACAAGGACATGGACACGGCCGCCCGCTACTTCGGGCTGTACGACGGCACGGAGACCGAGGGGGAGCACAAGTGAGCAACCAGGGCAACATCGAACTGCTGAGCGCGACCCTCGCCAAGGCCAAGTCCGAGGACCGGGCGGCCCTCGTCGCCTACCTCCCGGCCGGCTTCCCGACCGTCGACGGCGGCATCGAGGCCGTCAAGGCGATCGTCGAGGGCGGCGCCGACATCGTCGAGATCGGCCTGCCGCACAGCGACCCGGTCCTGGACGGCGCCGTCATCCAGACCGCCGACGACATCGCCCTGCGCGGCGGCGTCAAGATCGCCGACGTGCTGCGCACCGTCCGCGAGGCCTTCGAGGCCACCGGGGTCCCGATCCTCGTCATGACGTACTGGAACCCCATCGACCGCTACGGCGTCGAGCGGTTCACCGCCGAGCTGGCCGCCGCCGGCGGCGCCGGCTGCATCCTGCCCGACCTGCCGGTCCAGGAGTCCGCGCTGTGGCGGGAGCACGCCGCCGAGCACGGTCTGGCGACCGTCTTCGTCGTGGCCCCCAGCAGCAAGGACGAGCGCCTGGCGACCATCACCGCCGCCGGCTCCGGCTTCGTCTACGCCGCCTCCCTCATGGGCGTCACCGGCACCCGCGAGTCCGTCGGCAACGAGGCCCAGGAGCTGGTGCGCCGCACCCGCACCACCACCGACCTCCCGGTCTGCGTGGGCCTGGGCGTCTCCAACGCCGTACAGGCCAAGCAGGTCGCCGGCTTCGCCGACGGGGTGATCGTCGGCTCCGCCTTCGTGAAGCTCCTCCTGGACGCCCCGGACCTGCCGGCCGGCCTGTCGGCCGTGCGGGCACTGGCGGGCGAGCTTGCGGAAGGCGTACGCAGGTCCTGACCCAGACGGGCCCAGGACGAGGTTCTGTAGCCCGATCGGGTGGATTCGGCAGCGGGGAGGCACGCGAGTGCCTCCCCGCTTCGTTTGGCCGAACGTGAGCGAGAAGAACGACGGTGCGAACCGCGATGCGACGAAACGATCGGCCCGGGAGCGACTCCAGCAGGAGCGCGAGCGGCAGAAGAGCCGGGACAAGCGCCGGAGGACCTTCCTGGTCGCCGGAACCGTCGTCGGCGTGCTCGGCCTGGCCGCCGTCGTCGGCGTGATCGCGGCCAACACCGGCAAGGGCGACAAGTCCGCCAAGGCCGGCCCGGTGGCCGCGCCCTCCGGAGCCACCGGCAAGGACGCGCTCGCCATCCAGACCGGCAAGGACGAGGCCAAGTCCACCCTCACGGTGTGGGAGGACTTCCGCTGCCCCGCCTGCAAGGCCTTCGAGGACAACTACCGCACCACCATCCACGACCTGGAGGCCAAGGGGCTGCTCAAGGTCGAGTACCACCTGGTCACCCTGATCGACGGGAACATGGGCGGCACCGGCTCCCTGAAGGGGGCGAACGCCGCCGCCTGCGCCCAGGACGCCGGCAAGTTCTCCCCGTACCACGACGTCCTCTTCCAGAACCAGCCGCCGGAGACCGACGACGCCTACGGCAAGAACGCCAAGCTGCTGGAGCTGGCCGGCAAGGTCGACGGGCTGGACACCCCCGCCTTCCGCTCCTGCGTGCAGGACGGCACCCACAACAGCTGGGTGGGCAAGTCGCACGAGGCCTTCCGCGACGGGAAGTTCCGCGGCACCCCCACCGTGCTGCTCGACGGCAAGGACATCTTCTCCGACCAGGCGAACCCGCTGACCCCGCAGAAGCTGAAGGAGAAGGTCGAGGGCACCGCCGGCAAGACCGCCCCGTCACCGTCGGCGTCCCCCTCCGCCTCCGCGTCCGGAAGCAGCGGCTCCAAGACCGGCTCCAAGACCTCCACGGTCACCGGCTCCCGCTCCGCATCCGGTTCCGCATCCGGTTCCGCAACCGGTTCCGGATCCGGTTCCGGATCGGGTTCCGGTTCCGGCTCCCGGGCGGGGGCGGGCACGGGGTCGGGAGGCTGACCCGGGCGGCCCCGCCATGTGTGGTTTTGGTTTCAGCTTGCCGGGCGGGTTGCGGTCCGTACCGCCCGGCAGGGTAGCGTCAGGTCTGCCATGGACCTTGCTTACATCCCCAGCCCGTCGACCGGCGTGATCCATCTCGGACCGATCCCGCTGCGCGGCTACGCGTTCTGCATCATCATCGGCGTCTTCGTCGCCGTCTGGCTCGGCAACAAGCGGTGGATCGCGCGCGGCGGAAAGCCGGGCACGGTCGCGGACATCGCCGTGTGGGCGGTGCCCTTCGGCCTGGTCGGCGGTCGCCTCTACCACGTGATCACCGACTACCAGCTCTACTTCGGCGAGGGCCGGGACTGGGTCGACGCCTTCAAGATCTGGGAGGGCGGCCTCGGCATCTGGGGCGCGATCGCGCTCGGCGCGGTCGGCGCCTGGATCGGCTGCCGCCTGCGCGGCATCCCGCTGCCCGCCTGGGCCGACGCGCTCGCCCCGGGCATCGCCGTCGCCCAGGCCTTCGGACGCTGGGGCAACTGGTTCAACCAGGAGCTGTACGGCCGCGCGACCGACCTGCCGTGGGCGCTGAAGATCAGCGACGGCCCGAACCGGGTCGCCGGCACCTACCACCCGACGTTCCTCTACGAGTCCCTGTGGTGCCTGGGCGTCGCCGCCCTGGTCATCTGGGCCGACCGGCGCTTCAAGCTGGGACACGGGCGGGCGTTCGCCCTGTACGTGGCGGCCTACTGCTCCGGGCGCGTGTGGATCGAGTACATGCGCGTCGACGAGGCGCACCACATCCTGGGCCTGCGGCTGAACGTGTGGACCGCGATCGTGGTCTTCGTGCTCGCGGTGGTGTACTTCGTGCTCTCGGCGAAGCTGCGGCCGGGGCGGGAGACGGTGGTCGAGCCGGTCGCCTCCGGCGGTTCGGGCTCGGGTGAGCCCGCTGCGGCCGGGGCCGAGGCCGACGCGAAGGCCGTCCCGGCGGGTGCGGAGGCCGACCCGAAGGCCGTCCCGGCCGACGCGAAGGCCGTCGAGGCCGAGACCCCCGACGCCGGAGCGAAGCCGGCCACCAGCCTCACCAAGGCCGCCGAGGCCGACAAGAGCTGACCTACCGGGTCGTACCGGAGGGGGCGCCGCGCGACGCGCGGCGCCCCCTCCGGCGTACCCGGCCGGCGCCGGTGCCGATCGCCGCTGCGCGGGGCTGGATCCCCTACCCGCCCTTCGCCCGTTCCCCGGGCTCTGCCCGGACCCGCGCCTCAAACGCCGGCGGGGCTGGAGGGGCTCGGGGCTGCGCCCCCGGACTCCCGCGCCGCAAGCGCCGGCGGGGCTGGAAGTGGCCGGCGGGGCTGGATTTCGCGCAGCGGAATTCCAGCCCGCGCGGCGTTTGAGCGCACCGGGCGCGGACCGGCCGGTATCGGGGTCCGGGGCGCAGCCCCGGCACTCCAGCCCCGCCTGGGGGCACCTCCCAGCGGTAGCTGGGGGAGTTTGAGGCGCGGGGTCAGGGGCGGAGCCCCTGGGAACGGGCGAAGGGCGGGTAGGGGACCCAGCCCCGCGCAGCGGCCCCCCACCCGCACCCGACCCACCGGCCCCGGCCACGGAACCCGACCCCGCCCCGCGGCCCGACGGACGGAGTCCGGCGCGGCGGCGCGAAGCCGGGGAGGCCCCCGGGGCCGAGTCGTGCGAGCGGCGCGTCAGGAAGGGGCGCGGCGGGACAAGGTCAGGGTGCGGTGCGCGGCCGCGACGACGGCCGGGTCGACGAAGCGGCCGTCCGGGAGGGCGAGCGCCCCCGGCATGGCGCGGGCGGCCGTGACGATCTCCTCGGCGGCGGTGACCTCCTCCGGCCCCGGGAGGAAGGCCCGCTCGATCACCGGCAGCTGCCGCGGGTGGATCGCCGCACGCCCGAGGAAGCCCAGCGCCCGGCCCCGCGCGCAGGAGGCGGCCAGGGCCTCCAGGTCCCGGATGTCCGGGAAGACCGACTGCGCCGGCGGTGCCAGCCCGGCGGCGCGGGCCGCCACGACGACCCTGGAACGCGGCCAGTCCAGCCCGCTCTCCGCGCAGACGCCGAGGTCCGCGCACAAGTCCGCCTCGCCCAGCGTCAGCCCCTGCAGGGACGGGTGGGCGCGCGCGATCTCGTACGCCCTCTCCACCCCCAGCGCGGACTCCAGCAGCGCGTACAGCGCCACCCCTCCGGTGCGGTCCGCGACCCGGGTGATCTGTTCCGGCGCGTCGACCTTAGGCAGCCGCAGGCCCGCGAGACCGTGCAGCTGGGCCAGTGCGGTGAGGTCGGCGCCCGACCAGGGGGAGCCGAGGGCGTTGACGCGGACGTGGACCGGGACCGGCGGCCGTTCGCCCAGCAGTTCGGCGGTGGCCGCGCGGGCGTACTCCTTGCGCGAGACCGACACCGAGTCCTCCAGGTCGACGATGACGGCGTCGGCCCCGCTGCGCAGGGCCTTCGCCACCACCTCCGGGCGGTCCCCGGGCGCGTAGAGCCAGGTCAGGATCACAGGGCACCTCCGGTACGGAGAGCGGCGATCTCGGGCCCGGTCAGGCCGAGCTCGGTCAGGACGGATTCGGTGTCCGCGCCGTGCGGCCGGCCGGCCCAGCGGATCCCGCCGGGCGTCCCGGACAGCCGGAAGAGGACGTTCTGCATGCGGAGCGGGCCGAGTTCGGGGTCCTCGACCTCGGTGACCGTGTCGAGGGCGGCGAACTGCGGATCGGCCATCACGTCCCGGACGTCGTAGACCAGGGCGACGGCGGCCTCGGCCTCCTCGAAGGCCGCGACCACCTCCTCGGCCTTGTGCCGGGCGATCCAGCCGCCGACCGCCCCGTCGATGACCTCCGCGTGCGCGGCCCGCCCGGAGCCGGTCGCGAACCAGGGCTCGGTGGTCAGCTCGGCCCGGCCGACGAGCCGCAGCACGCGCTCCGCGATCGACTGGGCCGAGGCGGACACCGCCAGCCAGCGGCCGTCCGCGCTGCGGTAGGTGTTGCGGGGGGCGTTGTTGGCGGAGCGGTTGCCGGTGCGGGGCTGGACGTAGCCGAGCTGGTCGTACCAGAGCGGGTGCGGGCCCAGCACGGTCAGGATCGGCTCGATGATCGCCAGGTCGACGACCTGGCCCCGACCGGTCCGGTCCCGCCCGGCGAGCGCGGTCATCACCGCGTACGCGCAGGTCAGCGCTGCGATGGAGTCGGCGAGGCCGAAGGGCGGGAGGGTCGGGGGGCCGTCGGGCTCACCGGTGATCGCCGCGAAGCCGCTCATCGCCTCGGCGAGGGTGCCGAAGCCGGGCCGGCGGGCGTACGGGCCCTGCTGGCCGAAGGCCGTGACGCGGGCCAGGACGAGCCGCGGGTTGGCGGCCGACAGCTCGGGCCAGCCCAGCCCCCACCGCTCCAGGGTGCCGGGGCGGAAGTTCTCGACGACCACGTCGGCGGTGGCGGCCAGCCGCAGCAGGGTGTCCCGGCCGGCGGGCACGGACAGGTCGAGGGTCATCGTCCGCTTGTTCCGCCCGAGCAGCTTCCACCACAGCCCGACCCCGTCCTTGGCGGGGCCGTGCCCCCGGGAGGGGTCGGGCCGGTGCGGGTGCTCGACCTTGACCACCTCGGCGCCGAAGTCCCCGAGCAGGGTGGCGGCCAGCGGCCCGGCAAACAGGGTGGCCAGGTCGAGTACGCGCAGCCCCGCCAGCGGGCCGGCCGGGGGCACGTCGGCGGGCGCGTCGGCGTGGGGCGCGTCGGCGGGCGGGTCCGAGGGGGTCATGACTCCGCCCCGGCCGCGGCCCCCGCCGCCCGGTCCACTTCGGCGCGGGCCGGCATCGAGTCCTGCGCCCCCGGCCGCTGGACGGACAGCGACGCCGCCACCGACGCCCAGGCCAGAGCCCCCGGCATGGCGCGCCCCTCCCCGAGCGCCACCGCGAGCGCCCCGACGAAGGTGTCCCCGGCGGCGGTGGTGTCCACCGCCCGCACCCGCGGGGCCGCCACCGTCAGCGGCTCGCGCCCCCGGGCCGCGTACAGGCAGCCGGCCGCGCCCAGGGTGACCACCACCTCCGGCACCTCCCGCAACAGCGCCTCCGCGGCCCGGTGCGGGTCGGTGAGGCCGGTGAGGGCGGCGGCCTCGTGCTCGTTGGGGACCAGCAGGTCGGTGGCGGCGAGCAGCCCGGCCGGCAGGGGCTGCGCGGGGGCCGGGGTGAGGACCGTGCGGACGCCGTGCGCGCGGGCGGCCCGCGCCCCGGCGAGGACGGCCTCCAGGGGGAGTTCCAGCTGGAGCAGCAGGCAGTCGGCGGCGCCGATCCGCGACGCGTCGCCCGCCTCCAGGCCGGTGACGCGGGCGTTGGCGCCCGGGATGACGATGATGCTGTTGCCGCCCTCGTCGTCGACGGTGATGTGGGCGGTGCCGCTCGCGCCCTCGACGGTGCGCAGCGCGGCGGTCTCGACCCCGGCCGACGCGAGAGCGGCCCGCAGCCGTACGCCGAACTCGTCCGTCCCGACCGCGCCGATCATCACCACCTCCCCGCCGAGGCGGGCGGCGGCCACCGCCTGGTTGGCGCCCTTGCCGCCGGGGGCCGTGCGGAACTCCCGGCCGGTGACGGTCTCCCCGAGGCGGGGGGCCTTGGGCACGTAGGCGACGAGGTCCATGTTGGTACTGCCGAGCACGGCGATGGCCGTCATGAGCGGGTTGCCTCCTGGGTGGTGAGCCGGGCGGTGAGCTGGGCGAGGGTGTCGAAGCCGGTGCCGTCGAAGCCCGCGACGGTGGTGGCGAGGCGGTTCTTCAGCGGTGCGGTCCAGCGCTCCGGGATCCGGTCGGGGGATCCGGCCAGGAGCCCGGCGACCGAGCCGGCGGTGGCGCCGTTGGAGTCGGTGTCCCAGCCGCCGGACACCGCGAGGCAGACGGAACGGGTGAAGTCCCCGTCGGCGTGGGTGAGGGCGGCGGCGATCAGGGCGGTGTTGGGGACGGCGTGCACCCAGTGGTAGTGGCCGTAGCGGGCGTGCAGCCGGTCCACGACCCGGTCGAAGCAGGCCTCCTCGCGGGCGGCGCGGATCCCGTGCCGGACCGCCTCGGCGAGGCGCGAGCCGGGCGGTACGACGGCCAGCCCGGCCCGCAGCGCGCCGTGCACGTCGGCCCGGCCGCCGGCGGCCTCGGCTACGGCCGCGGCGGCGAACAGGGCGGCGTGCACCCCGCCCGCGGTGTGCGTGAGGGTGGCGTCCCGCCAGGCCTGTTCGGCGGCGGCGGCCGGGTCGCCGGGGTTGGTCCAGCCGTGGACGTCGGCGCGGATGAGGGCGCCGATCCACTCGCGGAAGGGGTTGTGGTGGGTGGCGGTGTGCGGGGGCTCCAGGCCCTGGAGGAGGTTGCGGTAGGCGACGCGTTCGGCGGTGAAGGTGCGGCCGGCGGGGAGCTCGTCGAGCCAGAGCCGGGCGAGGTCGGCGGTGGCGAAGCCCTTGCCGTGCCGCTGGAGCAGCAGCAGGCCGAGGAGGGGGTGGTTCAGGTCGTCGTCCTCGGGCGCGCCGTCGATGTTCTCGGCGAGGGAGGTGGGGGCGGAGCGGCGGTTCCACGGGTGGGCGGCCAGCAGCTCCGCGGGGACGCCGCGGGCGGTGAACCAGTCGTCCAGCGGCCAGTTCCCGGCGGCGCGGGCGAGGGCGCGGATGCCGTCGAGGGGGAGCTTCTCGACGGGTTTGCCGAGTACGCAGCCGACGGCCCGGCCGACCCAGGCGGCCTCCAGCCTGCGGCGCAGCGCGGGATCCACCGGGGCGGCCGGGCCGGGCGGGAGGGGTGCGGGCCAGGTGGCACGGATGGCCGGCCAGTCGGTGGGCTCCGCGGCGGCGGTGGGGACGGGAAGCTCCGCGAGGCCGTCCAGCAGGCGGACGGCGAGCGCGCGCAGCTCCGGCGCGGCGGGGGCGGGGGAGGCCCCGGCCCGGGCGGGGGCCTCCTGCCCGCCCGCCGCGAGCCAGGCGGAGCGGGCCGGCCCGGGGTCGCGCCCGTCCTCGGCGGCCTGGCGCAGCTCATGGCCGACCAGGTCCTCGGGCTGCACCCAGGTCAGCCGCACGGCACCGCCGGCGCCGCACGCGGCGGCTGCGCCGGCCGGGGCTGTGGGGGCGGGGTCTGCCGTGGCGGGGCTGGTTTGGGCCGGGGGTGTTGTGGCGGGGCCTGCCGTGACCGGGTTCGGGCTGGCGGGGGCTGTGGTGGTGGGGCCTGCCGTGGTTGGGCCCGTGTCGGCCGGGGCTGTGGGGGTCGGGTCTGCTGGGGGTGGGGGCGGTGTGGCCGGGGGGTTGCCGGCGCAGGGGGCCGTCACCGGGGGGAGGCGATGGCGTCGAAGGCGGCCTCGTGGGCGCGCCGGCGGGTCCGGTCCCGGTCGAAGACCTCCCGGGCCACGGCGGCCAGCTCGGCGGCCGGGGCGTGCAGGTCGAGCCGGCTGGCATCCGCGACCTGCTTGGCCCAGGCGGCGGGCACGGCGGACTCCCCGCCGAGGGCGCCGGCGAGGGCCCCGGCCATGGTGGCGATGGAGTCGCAGTCGCGGCCGTAGTTGACGGCGCCGAGCACGGAGGCCTCGTACCGGCCGTCCGCGACGAGCAGCATGCCGAGGGCGATCGGCAGTTCCTCGATGGAGTGCAGCCGCGAGGGGCGGCGGGCGCCGAGGGAGGGCGCCCGGTAGTCCGGCCCGACCGAGTCGTACGGGGCCACGGCCGCCCGCAGCGGCGCGAGCGCGGACTCGAAGTCCCGGTGCCGCAGCGCGACTTCGCGTACGGCGGCGATGGCGTCGCGGGTGCCGTCCTTGGCGAGGGCGAGCGCGGTGTCCACCACCGTCGCGGCCGTCGCGCCCGGGGCGCAGGCCGCCGCGACCGCCGCGGCGAACACGCCGGCCGCCTCCCGCCCGTACGAGGACTGGTGCGCGCCCGCGACGTCCAGCGCCTCGGCGTAGGCGGCGGCCGGGTTGCCCGCGTTGACCAGGCCGACCGGCGCCATGTACATCGCCGCGCCGCAGTTGACGATGTTCCCGGTGCCGGCCTCGCGGGGGTCGGCGTGCGCGTAGTGCAGCCGGGTCACGATCCACTTCTCGGCGAGGAAGATCCGCTGGAGGGGCAGTGCCTCGGCCTCCAGCTCGGGGATCCAGCGGGGGGTGCCCATCAGGTCCGGCACGAGGTGCTCGGCGACGGCGTAGGCGTCCAGGTGGTCGCGTACGGCCGTGTAGACGCGCACCAGGGCGTGCGTCATGAGGGTGTCGTCGGTGACGTGCCCGTCGCCCTTGTGGTAGGGCGCGATGGGCCGGGCGGTGCGCCAGTCCGCGTACCAGGGGCCGACGATGCCGTGTACGCGGCCGCCGTGCCGCTCGGCGATCTGCTCCGGGGACCAGCCCTCCACCGGCCCGCCGAGGGCGTCACCGACGGCGGCGCCGACGAGGGCGCCCGAGAACCGGTCCTCCAGTGTGAGGCTCATGCCCGAATCATCCCTTCCGTGAGGTGAGTTCCGTACGCGAGAGCAGTGCGGCGAGTTCGACGAGGTCGGTTCCGGCCAGCCGGGGGAGGGCGCAGCCGGAGAGGGTGCGGCAGGCGTCGCGCCAGGCGGCGGGGAGGGAGTCGCCGCCGCCGAGGGCGCCGGTGAGGGCGCCCGCGAGGGCGGGGGCGGAGTCGGCGACGCGGGAGAGGCAGGCCGCGGCCGGGACGGCCTCGCAGGTCCTGCCGCCGGCGGCGGTGGCGAGGGCGAGGGCGACGGGGACGGTCTCGGCGGCGGCGATGCCGTAGCTGTAGACGTGGTCGACGATCTGGTGTTCCAGGAGGGGGACGAGCGCGAAGGCGCCGCCGGTCTCCGCGCGGGCGAGTTTGACGGCGTGCCGGGCGTTGCGGCCGATCTCGGTGGGGGCGGGCAGCTGCGCGAGCGCGGCGTCGACGGCGGTGTCGGTGTCCGCGCCGGCGAGGGCGGCGGCGACGGCGGCCGCCATGGCGCGGGCGCCGTGGACGCCGTCGCCGTCCTGGGTGTAGCGGGCGTCGAACTCGGCGAGGTCCGCGGCGGCTTGCGGGTCGCCGGGGTGCACGACGGCGAGGACGCAGGCGCGGACGCAGGCGGCGTCGTCGAAGTAGTGCGGGTTGTCGTGGCCGGTGGCGGGCGGGCGCAGGCCGGCGGCGAGGTTGCCGAGGCCGGCGCGTACGGAGATCCGGGCGCGCATCGGCAGGACGGCGGACTCGACCTCGGGGGCCCGTTCGGCGGCGGCGGCGACCTCGCTGGCGAGGGCGTTCCAGGCGAGGTCGATGGCGGCGCGCATGCGGCGGGACCGGGAGAGGTCGCTGAGCAGGGCACCCGCGGCGGTGAGTACGGATTCGGCGGCGAAGGCGGCCCATTCGGCGTCGTCGGAGGGGCCGAGGCGCAGGGGTTCGGGGGGCTGGTTGAGGGCGATGGGGACGGGGAGGGTGGTGGTGGCGTTCTGCTCGGCGAAGGTGTCGAGCTCGCGGGTGAGGCGGCGGGTCCACTCGGGCATCCGGCTGGCGCGGTGCCGGGCGGCGGGCCACCCGGCGGCGTCGCCGGCGGCGAGCCCGAGGAGCAACCCCTCGATCCGCCGGCCCGCCTCCGGCGGCGGGGCGGGGGCACGCGGTGCCGGGGCGGCGGCCTCCGGGGCGGTCGCGGGAGTACGCGGCCCCGTGGGCGGGGTCCGGCCGGGGGCGGTTCCCCCCACCCCGCCCCTTCCCGGAACCGGGGGCGGGGCAGGCGGGACGGCCCCCTCCGCCACCAGTGCGGACACGACGGCCCACGCGGCGGCCTCCCGAGGGGGCTGCCCGGGGGCGGGGGCGGAGGCCGGACCCCCGCCTCCGGGCGGCCCGGCCGGGACCGGTCCGGCGAGGACAGCCGGGGTCGCGGCGGCGGGGCCGGCCGGGGCCGGGGCGTAGGCGAGGGCGGCCGGGGCCACGGGGGAGAAGGCGGCCGGGACCGGTTCGGCCCCATTGGCCGGGGCCGGGGCGGCGGCGAAGGCGGCCGAGACCGCGGCGGCGAGGACAGCCGGGACCGGTTCGGCGAAGTTGGCCGGGGCGGCGGCGAGGGCGGCCGGGGCGGCGGTGGGGGCGTCCGGGACCGGTTCGGCCCCGTCGGCCGGGGCCGGGGCGGGGGCGGCTGCGGGGACAGCCGGGGCCGGGGCGGCGGCTCCGGCGGGGGACTCCGCTTCCGGGGCCGGGTCGGTGAGGGTGGTGGGCTGGGTCATCGGGCGGGCTCGGTTTCCGGGGTGAGGAGGTCCGCGATGTCCAGGACGTGGTAGCCGCGCATCGAGGGGAGGCAGCTGCCGCGGACCGGGCCGATGGCCGAGGCCCAGGCGGCGGGGATGGCGGGGGCGCCGGACAGGGCGCCGGCCAGGGCGCCCGCCACCGCCGCGGTGGTGTCGGCGTCCCGGCCCATGTTCACCGCGGTGAGGACCGAGCCCGGGAAGTCGCCCGCGCAGGCGGCGAACGCGCCGAAGGCCAGTCCCACCGCCTCCGGGGCCAGGTCCGTCCACGGGTAGCCGCCGATGACCACCGCCGACCGCACCGCCCGCTCCCCGCGCGGGGCCGCGGTCACCGCACGGCGCAGCGAGCGGGCCGTCCAGGAGTCGGACGGGATGACGGACAGGGCCGCCGAGACCACCGAGGCGGGGGAGCCGCCCGCCATGGCGGCCGCGACGCCGGCGGCGACGGCCTGCCCGCCGTAGATGCCCTCGCCGTCGTGGCTGACCGTTCCGTCGATCGCGACCAGCCGGGCCGCCTCCGCCGGGCGGCCCGCCGCGAACACCCCGAAGGGCGCCGCCCGCATGGCCAGGCCGTCCGACCAGGCGTGCCGGTGCTGGGCGGAGATCGGCGCTGCCAGGCCCCGGCGGAGGTTCTCCAGGGTGCCGCGCTCGGAGAAGCCCGCGCCGCGGAAGGGGCCCTCGTCCAGGTCCGCGATCCAGTGGTGCCAGGCCCGTTCGACGTGCGCGACGGTCAGGGCGGAGCCGTGCCGGGCCAGCAGCAGGCCCGAGAAGATCGCGTACTCCGTGTCGTCCGTGCCCGCTGGGTCGTCCGAGACGAAGCCCTCGATCCGGCCCCACTTCGCGCGGATCTCCGACGGCTTCATGTTCTCCGCGGGGGCGCCCAGCGCGTCACCCACCGCGAGGCCGAGAAGCGCTCCCCTGGCCCGTTCGAGGAGGACCTGCGGATTGCATGCAATCAGCTCCATGGCGCGCCTCTCCACTTGGTGGGGGACTCATCATGAGCCCTTGGGGGATTTGTGCCACGGCATGAGGTTTGTCGGTCGCCGCGAAACGCGCCCCGCCCGCCCCCGTCACCCGGTCGCCGACCCGCGAAACCCCAGGTAAGTACGGCCTTCCTTGCTGGCGGGAGCCGGAAATCGTGCGTACTTTCGAGGTGTTCAGGGGGAGTGCCCCGCGCCGGGCACAGCTGCGCGTCGCTTTCGCGTACCCGCTCGTACCCACTCGTACAAAAGGGGAGATACGCCATGTCCATCATCGACATCGAAGCGCCGCTGCACACCGCCCACCGCGACAACCACACCCACCGCGACGTCAACGGCGGGTGGCTGCGCCCGGCGGTCTTCGGCGCGATGGACGGCCTCGTCTCCAACCTCGCCCTGATGACCGGTGTGGCCGGCGGTGCGGTGGCCCCCGCGACGATCGTCATCACCGGCCTCGCCGGTCTCGCCGCCGGCGCCTTCTCGATGGCGGCCGGTGAGTACACCTCGGTCGCCTCGCAGCGCGAGCTGGTCCTCGCCGAGCTGGACGTGGAGCGCCAGCAGCTGCGCAAGCACCCCGTCGACGAGATGGAGGAGCTGGCCGAGCTCTACGTCTCGCGCGGCGTCGAGCCCGCCCTCGCCCGCGAGGTGGCGATGCAGCTCTCCCGCGACCCGGACCAGGCGCTGGAGATCCACGCCCGCGAGGAGCTCGGGATCGACCCCGACGACCTGCCCTCGCCGCTGGTCGCCGCCGTGTCCTCCTTCGGCTCCTTCGCCCTGGGCGCGCTGCTCCCCGTGCTGCCCTACCTGCTCGGGGCGACCGCCCTGTGGCCGGCCGTGCTGCTGGCGCTCGTCGGGCTCTTCGCCTGCGGTGCGGTGGTCTCGCGGGTCACGGCCCGGTCGTGGTGGTACAGCGGTGTGCGCCAGCTCGTCCTGGGTGGCGCCGCCGCGGGTGTGACGTACATCCTGGGAACCTGGATCGGCGGCGCCATAGGCTAACGGCCGCGGGAGTGAGACACTATGCAGCACGCAACATAAGTAGTCGGTTACCCGGTGGTTTCGATTCCGTGACCGCCGGGCATCACACCAGGGCGCCGGGCAATGATGCCCGTCTCGCGCCGGGACCTTCACCCCGTGTACTGCCCAGCAGGCCTCCACAGAGGCGTCTGCGACTCGAGAATCCCTTGAAGGTCCCTTCTTTCTGCCTCGCGCAGTGTCCGCATGCTGGAATGTGATATCCGGTTCTCGGAATTGCCGTCATCATGTAACCTGCACGAAATTTCGCAGAGGGCCAACGTCGTCCCTCGGCCAGCACATTGCCACGACGACGACGGGAGAGCCGATGCGTTCCGCATCCACGCACTCCGCGACCGGCCCCAGCAACATCGCCTGGTCGCCCATGGACGGTCGCCCCGCCCAGCAGGGCATGTACGACCCCCGCAACGAGAAGGACGCCTGCGGCGTCGGATTCGTGGCGAACCTCACCGGCGAGGCCACCCACACCCTCGTTGAGCAGGCCCTGACCGTCCTGCGGAACCTCGAGCACCGCGGCGCCACCGGCTCCGAGCCGGACTCCGGCGACGGCGCCGGCATCCTGTCCCAGGTGCCGGACGCCTTCCTGCGCGAGGTCGCCGGCTTCGAACTCCCCGGGGCCGGCGCGTACGCGGTCGGCATCGCCTTCCTCCCCGCCGACGGCACCGCACAGGCCGTCGCCGTGGAGCGGATCGAGGCCATCGCCGCCGAGGAGAACCTCACGGTCCTCGGCTGGCGCGAGGTCCCGGTCACCCCCGACCTGCTCGGCAACGGCGCGCGCACCACCATGCCCGCCTTCCGCCAGCTGTTCGTCAGCAACGGCACCACGGGCATCGAGCTGGACCGCAAGGCCTTCGTGCTGCGCAAGCGCGCCGAGCGCGAGGCCGGCGTGTACTTCCCGTCGCTCTCCGCCCGCACCATCGTCTACAAGGGCATGCTGACCACCGGCCAGCTGGAGCCCTTCTTCCCGGACCTCTCCGACCGCCGCTTCGCCTCGGCGCTCGCGCTGGTCCACTCCCGGTTCTCGACGAACACCTTCCCGTCCTGGCCGCTCGCCCACCCGTACCGCTTCGTCGCGCACAACGGCGAGATCAACACCGTCAAGGGCAACCGGAACTGGATGAAGGCCCGCGAGTCCCAGCTGGCGACCGCCGCGTTCGGCGAGGGCGCCCTGGACCGCATCTTCCCGATCTGTACCCCGGACGCCTCCGACTCGGCCTCCTTCGACGAGGTCCTGGAGCTGCTCCACCTCGGCGGCCGCTCCCTGCCGCACAGCGTGCTGATGATGATCCCGGAGGCATGGGAGAACCACGCCTCCATGGACCCGGCCCGCCGCGCGTTCTACCAGTACCACTCCACGATGATGGAGCCCTGGGACGGCCCGGCCTGCGTCACCTTCACCGACGGCACCCAGGTCGGCGCGGTCCTCGACCGCAACGGCCTGCGCCCCGGCCGCTACTGGGTCACCGACGACGGCCTCGTCGTCCTCGGCTCCGAGGTCGGCGTCCTCGACATCGACCCGTCCAAGGTCGTCCGCAAGGGCCGCCTCCAGCCCGGCAAGATGTTCCTCGTCGACACCGCGCAGAAGCGCATCGTCGAGGACGACGAGATCAAGGACGAGCTGGCCGCCGCCGCCCCCTACGCGGAGTGGCTGGAGACCGGCGAGATCGAGCTGACGGACCTCCCCGAGCGCGAGCACATCGTGCACACCCACGCCTCGGTCACCCGCCGCCAGCAGACCTTCGGCTACACCGAGGAAGAGCTGCGCGTCATCATCGCGCCCATGGCCCGCACGGGCGGCGAAGCCCTCGGCTCCATGGGCACGGACTCGCCCATCGCGGCCCTGTCCGAGCGCCCCCGGCTGCTCTTCGACTACTTCACGCAGCTCTTCGCGCAGGTCACCAACCCGCCGCTGGACGCCATCCGCGAGGAGCTCGTCACCTCGCTGCTGTCCTCGATCGGCCCCCAGTCGAACCTGCTGGAGCCGACCGCCGCCTCCTGCCGCAGCATCACCCTGCCCTTCCCGGTGATCGACAACGACGAGCTCGCCAAGCTCATCCACATCAACGCCGACGGCGACATGCCCGGCATGAAGGCCGCCACCCTGTCGGGCCTCTACCGGGTCTCCGGCGGCGGCGAGGCCCTCGCCGCCCGGATCGCGGAGATCCGCGCCGAGGCCGACGCCGCCATCGCGGCCGGCGCCCGCCTGATCGTCCTGTCGGACCGCCACTCGGACGCCGAGCACGCGCCGATCCCGTCGCTGCTGCTCACCTCCGCCGTCCACCACCACCTCATCGCCACCAAGCAGCGCACCCAGGTGGGCCTGCTGGTCGAGGCCGGCGACGTCCGTGAGGTCCACCACGTCGCCCTGCTCATCGGCTACGGCGCCGCGGCCGTCAACCCGTACCTGGCCATGGAGTCCGTCGAGGACCTGCTGCGCGCCGGTACCTTCCTGTCCGGCCTGGAGCCGGAGCAGGCCATCAAGAACCTGATCTACGCCCTCGGCAAGGGCGTCCTCAAGGTCATGTCGAAGATGGGCATCTCCACCGTCGCCTCCTACCGCGGCGCCCAGGTCTTCGAGGCCGTCGGCCTGAACGAGGAGTTCGTCGGCACGTACTTCGCGGGCACCGCCACCAAGATCGGCGGCGCCGGCCTCGACGTCATCGCCAAGGAGGTGGCCGCCCGCCACGCCAAGGCGTACCCGGCCACCGGCATCCCCGCCTCGCACCGCGCGCTGGAGATCGGCGGCGAGTACCAGTGGCGCCGCGAGGGCGAGCCGCACCTGTTCGACCCGGAGACGGTCTTCCGCCTCCAGCACGCGACCCGCAACCGCCGGTACGACATCTTCCGCAAGTACACGGAGCGCGTGAACGAGCAGTCCGAGCGCCTGATGACGCTCCGCGGCCTGTTCGGCTTCAAGACCGGTGAGTCGGGCCGTCCGTCGATCTCCATCGACGAGGTCGAGCCGGTCTCCGAGATCGTCAAGCGCTTCTCCACCGGCGCCATGTCGTACGGCTCCATCTCCAAGGAGGCGCACGAGACCCTCGCCATCGCCATGAACCAGCTGGGCGCCAAGTCCAACACCGGTGAGGGCGGCGAGGACCCGGACCGCCTGTACGACCCGGCGCGGCGTTCGTCGATCAAGCAGGTCGCCTCCGGCCGCTTCGGCGTCACCAGCGAGTACCTGGTCAACGCGGACGACATCCAGATCAAGATGGCGCAGGGCGCCAAGCCCGGCGAGGGCGGCCAGCTGCCCGGCCACAAGGTCTACCCGTGGGTCGCCAAGACCCGTCACTCCACCCCGGGTGTCGGCCTGATCTCCCCGCCGCCGCACCACGACATCTACTCCATCGAGGACCTGGCCCAGCTGATCCACGACCTCAAGAACGCCAACCCGGTCGCGCGCATCCACGTGAAGCTCGTGTCCGAGGTCGGCGTCGGTACGGTCGCGGCCGGCGTGTCCAAGGCCCACGCGGACGTCGTCCTGATCTCCGGCCACGACGGCGGAACGGGCGCCTCCCCGCTCACCTCGCTCAAGCACGCGGGCGGCCCCTGGGAGCTCGGCCTCGCCGAGACCCAGCAGACCCTGCTGCTCAACGGGCTGCGCGACCGCATCGTCGTCCAGACGGACGGCCAGCTCAAGACCGGCCGCGACGTGGTCATCGCCGCGCTGCTCGGCGCCGAGGAGTTCGGTTTCGCGACCGCGCCGCTCGTCGTCTCCGGCTGCGTCATGATGCGCGTCTGCCACCTGGACACCTGCCCCGTCGGCATCGCCACGCAGAACCCGGTCCTGCGCGACCGGTTCTCCGGCAAGCCCGAGTTCGTCGTCAACTTCTTCGAGTTCATCGCGGAGGAGGTGCGCGAGATCCTCGCCGAGCTGGGCTTCCGCACGATCGAGGAGGCCGTCGGCCACGCCGAGCTCCTCGACACCAGCAAGGCCGTCACGCACTGGAAGGCCCAGGGCCTCGACCTGGAACCCCTCTTCCACGTGCCCGAGCTGCCCGAGGGCGCGGTCCGCCACGCCCTGATCGAGCAGGACCACGGTCTGGAGAAGGCCCTCGACAACGAGCTCATCGAGCTCGCCGCCGACGCGCTGAACGCCGAGACGGCCGAGACGGCCCAGCCGGTCCGCGCCCAGGTCGCGATCCGCAACATCAACCGGACCGTCGGCACCATGCTCGGCCACCACGTCACCAAGAAGTTCGGCGGCGCGGGCCTGCCCGACAACACGATCGACCTGACCTTCACGGGTTCGGCCGGCCAGTCCTTCGGCGCCTTCCTCCCGAAGGGCGTCACCCTCCGGCTCGAGGGCGACGCCAACGACTACGTCGGCAAGGGCCTCTCCGGCGGCCGCATCGTGGTCCGCCCCGACCGCGCCGCCGACCACCTGGCCGAGTACTCCACCATCGCCGGCAACACCATCGGCTACGGAGCCACCGGCGGCGAGATGTTCCTGCGCGGCCGCACCGGCGAGCGCTTCTGCGTCCGCAACTCCGGCGCCCTGGTCGTCTCGGAGGGCGTGGGCGACCACGGCTGCGAGTACATGACCGGCGGTACGGCGGTCGTCCTCGGCGAGACCGGCCGCAACTTCGCGGCCGGCATGTCCGGCGGCGTCGCGTACGTCATCGACCTCGACCCCCGCCAGGTCAACGTCGGCAACGCGGAGGCCGTGGAGGCCCCCTCCGACGCCGACAAGCAGTGGCTGCACGATGTGGTGCGCCGCCACGAGGAGGAGACCGGCTCGACCGTCGCCGCGAAGCTCCTGGCTGACTGGGACGCCGCCGCGGCCCGCTTCAGCAAGATCATCCCGACCACGTACAAGGCAGTGCTCGCCGCCAAGGACGCCGCTGAGCTGGCCGGACTCTCCGAGTCCGAGACCACCGAGAAGATGATGGAGGCGGCGACCAATGGCTGACCCGAAGGGCTTCCTCACCACCCCGCGCGAGACCGCCTGCACCCGTCCCGTCGCCGAGCGCGTCAAGGACTGGAACGAGGTCTACGTCCCGGGCTCGCTGCTCCCGATCATCAGCAAGCAGGCCGGCCGCTGCATGGACTGCGGCATCCCGTTCTGTCACAACGGCTGCCCCCTCGGGAACCTGATCCCCGAGTGGAACGACTACGCGTACCGCGAGGACTGGTCCGCCGCGGCGGAGCGCCTGCACGCCACGAACAACTTCCCGGAGTTCACGGGCCGCCTGTGCCCCGCTCCCTGCGAGTCGGCGTGCGTGCTCGGCATCAACCAGCCGGCCGTCACCATCAAGAACGTCGAAGTCTCGATCATCGACCAGGCCTGGGACAACGGCGACGTCACCCCGCAGGCGCCGGAGCGCCTGTCCGGCAAGACCGTGGCCGTCATCGGCTCCGGCCCGGCCGGCCTGGCCGCCGCCCAGCAGCTGACGCGGGCCGGGCACACCGTGGTCGTGTACGAGCGCGCCGACCGCATCGGCGGGCTGCTGCGCTACGGCATCCCCGAGTTCAAGATGGAGAAGGTGCACATCAACCGCCGCATCGAGCAGATGCGCGCGGAGGGCACCAAGTTCCGCACCGGCATCGAGGTCGGCCGTGACATCACGGCGACCGACCTGCGCAAGCGCTTCGACGCGGTGGTCGTGGCCGCCGGCGCGACGGTCTCCCGCGACCTCCCGGTCCCGGGCCGCGACCTGAACGGCATCCACTTCGCGATGGAGTACCTGCCCCTCGCGAACAAGGTCCAGGAGGGCGACTTCCTGGCCCCGCCGATCACCGCCGAGGGCAAGCACGTCGTCGTCATCGGCGGCGGCGACACGGGCGCGGACTGCGTGGGCACCGCCCACCGCCAGGGTGCCCTCTCGGTCACCCAGCTGGAGATCATGCCGCGTCCGTCGGAGGACCGCCCGGAGTCCATGCCGTGGCCGACCTTCCCGATGCTGTACAAGGTCACCTCGGCCCACGAGGAGGGCGGCGAGCGGATCTACTCCGTCTCCACCACCCACTTCGAGGGCGACGAGGACGGCAACGTCCAGTCCCTGCACCTGACCGAGGTCGAGTTCATCGACGGCAAGCTGGTCCAGAAGCCCGGCACCGAGCGGGTCCTCCCGGCCCAGCTGGTCACCCTGGCGATGGGCTTCACCGGCACCGACCAGGCCAACGGTCTGGTCGAGCAGTTCGGCGTGGACCTGGACGAGCGGGGCAACATCGCCCGCGACGCCTCGTACGCGACCAACGCCGACGGCGTCTTCGTCGCCGGTGACGCGGGCCGCGGCCAGTCGCTGATCGTGTGGGCCATCGCGGAAGGCCGCTCGGCCGCCCGCGGCGTGGACCGCTACCTGACCGGCACCAGCACCCTCCCCTACCCGGTCAAGCCGACGGACCGCTCCCTGATGGTGTAGCCCCCCAGCGCCCCCGCCGCGCGAACGGCGGGACCCCTCATACGGTCCGTACAACGGCGTACGGAACTCCGACCCGCGCCCGCCATGTCCCCGACCAGGGATGGCGGGCGCGGTGGCGTTTCCGTGCGGCTACTCGGCGCTGAACTCGTACTCGAGCTCGTAGAGGTGCCCTGCCTTGATCATGACGGTGACCTCGATGGGACGGTTGTCGGGGCCGTACACCGTGCGCAGTGTCCTGAGGACCGGAAGGCCTCCCGGGAGCCGTAGGGCGGTGCACTGCCCCTGCGTCGGGACCCGGGCCGAAACCCGGTCGACGCTGCGGCGTGGCGGGAACCCGAGCGCGGTCAACAGGCTCGGGGTGCCGCCCTTGATCCGTTGCTCCTCGACCAGCGCTGTGCCACTCGCGATGTCCAGCGGGTAGTACGAGGTGACCAGCTCCGCCGGCTCGCCGTCGATGCTGATCAGCTGGCGGCGGCACACGGCTGAGCCGCCCTGTGGAAGGACGAGGGCCTGCGCCACGTCACCGGTGACTTGTGCCTCCCCGACGGCAAGCAGAGAGCTGCGCGCCGCCGAACGGCCTTCGGCCACCTCGAGAAGCTACGGGAACGTGGCTCCGTCGGCCGCCGGTTCGAGTGAGCGGGCCGGCCGCACGGTCCGCTGGCGGTTGTCCCGCACGGTTACCGCCGCGCCCGCGCGGCCGATCGCCAGGCCCTCGTCCTTGAGGAGCTGGACGGCTTTCTGGATGGTGGCGTTGGACGCGTCGAAGCGGGTCTTCAGCCGGGCGGTGGACGGGAGCTTGGCTCCCGCCGCGAGGTCGCCGCTCATGATCTCGTCCCGAAGTTCGGCGGCGATGCGGGCATGGAGGGGTCGGGGGTCGATTCCCTCGGCTTCGGGCATGGGCAAGGTCATCCGATCCTGATCTCGTACCGCAACTGCTGGCGTCCGGCGGGCATGACCATGACGTCTGCCTGGATCGCGTGATCCGCCGAGTCGTACGTGGTGCGGGCGAGTTGCAGGACCGGTTCCCCCGTGCCGAGTCGGAGCTGCTCGCGCTCCTCGTCGCTGGGCATGCGGGCGGTCACGTTCTCGACCACCCGTACGCCGACGTGGCCGAGCGTGGCCAGCAGGGTCACGGCGCCGCCGCGGATCTTCGCCGTGCCGGCCAGTGGGGTGCCGAGGGCGATGGCCACCGGGTAGTAGGTGTCCGTCAGCTCGGTCGGCTCGTCGTCGAGTTCGATGATCCTGCGGCGTACGACGACCGTGGCCCCGTCCGTCAGGCCGAGCATCAGGCCCACAGCGGCCGGAGCCGGCACCCCTCCGGCGTGCACGATGCGCTGGCTTCCCCGCCGACCTGCACCACGGGCTTCCTCGGTCCAGGCGTCGACGTCCCCTGCGGTACGTGGCGTCAGGTACGGCATGGAGCTGCTCGTCCACTCGTTGCTGGTCACGATGCCTCCGGCGCGTCCCAGGTGATGCTTCGCCCCCACGCTATGCGACGACGTCGACGGGCTGTGGCTGGTGCAGAGTTCGAGGTTCGGGACGAGGAGGTCGGCAAGACGGCTTGCGTTGCCTTTCGGCTGCCGGAGGGCTGAATGGCGTGGCGGGGGTTCTCGCAGTGCCCGTCTCGTCCTGCGGGGGGAGACGGGCACTGCGTTCTTCGCGGGGTTACTCCGGCTGGACCACGACCGCGCCCCAGCGTATCGACGGGGACGAGGCGGTCACCGTGGCGCCGAAGCCGCCCGACAGGCCCGGGCCGAGGGGGACCGTGATGCGGGTGGGGGAGTCCGGGGCGCAGGGCAGGGTGAAGGGGGCCGGGTTGCGGTCCGGGTGGTTGGCGAGGACGAAGGTCACCTCGATGCTGCCGTCGCCCTCGCAGGCGAAGGTGGTGTACGTGTCCAGGTGGGCGTTGAGGCCGCCCGAGACGAAGCCGCTGGAACCGGTGACCTCCGGGACCCAGATCACCCCGTCCGGGCCCGGATAGCCGATCAGTTCCCCGGCCGCGGAGGCCTGGGCCGCTCCGGTGAACAGGGTCAGTGCCGCGGTGAGGGCCGCGAGCGTGAGTGCCTTGCGTGCCATGTGTTCCCCCTCGGTGCCGAGTGACGGTCCGTTCACCGTAGGGGGCGGCACTGACAAGGCCTCAGTCGGCCGGGACCTCGCGCGGGGGTTCGTCGTCGTTGCCGCGGCGGAGGGTGTGCAGGCCTCGGGTCGGGGTCCAGGTGCGGATGACCAGTTCGTCGCCGTCCACCGCGATGTGGACCACCTCGGTCAGGTCGGCGTGGAAGAGGTGGAAGGGGTGCGGGGTGTCGGTCTCCTCCGCGTACCGGTGCAGTTCGGGCGGGTCCACCATCTCCACCGCCCGCCCGGAGATGCGGACGTCCCCGTCGGGCATGGCCATGCCCTCGCCCGGGTTGGTGTGCAGGGCGAAGCGCGGGTCGCGCTGGAGGTCGCGGGCCTTCATCGAGCCCGCCATCATGCCGAGCCACAGTTCCCCGCCGCGGAAGTCGACGTTGAGTCCGGCGACCCGGGGGGAGCCGTCCTTGCGCAGGGTGGCCAGGACGTGGTGCGGGAAGCGTGCGAAGCGGGCCCGCACGGCCTCCGCGAACTCCGGTTCCGCCTTCTCGAACGCTGCCCAGTTGTTCGTCGTCATGGCGTTATGAAAGCACCCGGGCAGGGATGTCAGGCGCGCACGATGCCCGCCGCGCGTGCCGCCGTCAGCCAGGCCGGGAACTCGGAGACGAGGCGGTCGTAGAGTTCGGCGTCCGGGACCGCGCGCGGGTCGGGGCCGGCGTGGAAGTAGCCCGCGTTGTCCACGATCCGTTTCCCGGGCACAGGCAGTTCGTCGAGGCGGCGCAGGAAGTCGAACTGGGTGCTGCGCGTGTTGCCGAAGCCGACGAACTGCCAGAAGAGCGGGAGGCGGGCCGCCTTGCAGAGGTAGCGCTCGGCGGCGAGCTTGCTGACCGGGCCGCCGTCCGTCTGGAAGACGACCAGGGCCGGATCGTCGGAGCCCGAGTCGAGGTAGTGGTCGATGACCGCGTCCATCGCCAGGTGGTAGGAGGTCTTGCCCATGTGGCCGAGCCGGGCCGCCGTCGCCGTGACCCGCCCCTCGTGGTTCGCCAGGGTGACCTCCTCGACCGCGTCGACGTCCGTAGAGAAGAACACCACCGGGACCCGGCCGTCGGTGTCGAGGTGCGCCGAGAGGCCCAGGACGCGGTCGGCGAAGGCCTGCACGCTGCCGTCGTCGTAGTAGGGCCGCATGGACCCGGAGTAGTCCAGGACCAGGTACACCGAGGCGCGGCCGCCCTCCAGACCGTGCCGGGAGAGGGAGGTGCCGGCGCTCTTGTAGAGGTTCACGAGCGCCGGGGCCGTCTCCTCGATCTTGCGGAGGTCGATCGCGCTGCCCGTCATGCGGCCGAGGGTACGGCAGCGGGCGGTGCGGCCGGGCCGGGTGCGCGCCGGGCGGGCGCCGCTCCGGCTTCCGCCGCCGCTACGGGTGGTCGGCGGACTTCCCGGCAGGGCTCCCGGCGGCCCCCGCGGCGGCGCGGGCCGCCTCCAGGGCGTCGATGTCCTCCAGCATCGCGGCCGCGAGGTCCCGCTCGGAGGTGTAGTACCGCTCGGCCCACTTGAGGGTCAGGGTGGGGTACGCCCAGGCCGCCTCGTCCTTGGCGCTCTCGGCGTCGGCCTCCGCGCGGCGGCGCATGTCCTCCGCGAACTCCTGGTGGCGGCTCAGGACTTCGCGCATCTGCTCCGGTTCCAGCAGGTGGCCCAGCCACAGCCGCAGCATCGGCCCGTGCTTGAGCACCGGCGGGTCGACCGGCGCCTCGCGCGCCCAGGTCCGTACGGCGTCCATGCCCGCGCCGGTGATCCGGTAGACGCGCTTGTCGCGGGTGCCGGTGTCCTGGGCGACCATCCGCGAGGAGGCGTAGCCGGCCTTCTCCAGCCGCTTGAGCTCGCTGTAGATCTGGCTGAAGGACGGGCTCCAGTAGAAGAAGCGAAGCGACCGGTCGGACCACTTCTTCAGGTCGTAGCCGGAGAGCTCCTCGCCGAAGGAGAGCAGCCCGAGCACCGCCCAGCTGGTCGCGGGGAGGGGGCGCGGGTTCGTGCCCGCCGACGTCTCGTCTGCCGTCTCGGCCGTCTCGTCTGCCACGCAGCGCAGTCTACGACCGGTCCCGCGGCCCTCTTCCCCCGAAGGGGCATGCCTGTTAGAAGTATTCCTCTTAGGTATGACTCCGGCAGGAGGGACCCCCGTGAAGTTCTCGATGCCCTTCGGGGCCCGGCTCGTCGGCCCGGTCCACGACCGCGTCGAACGGACCGGCCTCGTCGAGGAGATGGGCTTCGACCCCGCTCGCCCCCCGGGGGCCTGAGATGGTGTCGCTCGAGGGCAAGGTCGTCGTCATCACCGGTGCCGCCCGCGGCCAGGGCGCCGCCGAGGCCCGGCTGTGCGCCGGGGCCGGGGCGCGGGTCGTCGTCACCGACCTCCGCGAGGAGGAGGGCCGGGCGGTCGCCGCCGAACTGGGCGGCCAGGGCCTGTACGTACGCCACGACGTGGCCGACGCCGACAGCTGGGCCGGGGTGGTGCGCGAGGCGGTCGCCGCCTTCGGGACCATCTCCGCGCTGGTCAACAACGCCGCTCTGTGGCGCACCGCGCACGTCGAGGAACAGAGCCCCGAGGGCTTCGAGGAACTGCTGCGGGTCAACCTGCTCGGCCCCTTCCTCGGGATCCGGGCCGTCGCCCCCGTGCTGCGCGCCGGCGGGGGAGGCTCCGTCGTCAACGTCTCCTCCACCGCCGGGCTCGTCGGCATCCCCGGCCACGCGGCCTACGGCTCCACCAAGTTCGGCCTGCGCGGACTGACCCGCTCGGCGGCGCTGGACCTGGCCCCGGACGGCATTCGGGTCAACTCGGTGCACCCCGGGGCCATTGACACCCCGATGGTGGCCGACGCCGTCGCGGGGCGGGACTGGTCGCACGTCCCGCTGGGCCGGATGGGCCGGCCGGGGGAGGTCGGGGAGCTGGTGCTGTTCCTGTGCTCGGACGCGTCCTCGTACGTCACCGGCGCGGAGTTCGCGGTCGACGGCGGGATGACGGCGCGGTGACCCGGGACGGGCTGTCGCCGGACGCGCGGCGGCTGTGCGACGCGATGGCCGCCGGGTTCCCCGGCCCCGGGGACGCGGCCGCCCTGCGGGCCGCGGTGGCCGCCGGCGCCCCGGGCCGCCCGGCGGGGCCGGATCTGGCCTCCGTGTACGACACCACCGCGGGCGGTGTGCCGGTGCGGGTGTACGACCCCGCGCCCGGGGCGGCGGGCCGGCCGCTGGCGGTGTACTTCCACGGCGGCGGGTGGGTGATGTGCGGCCCGGACACCCACGACGCCCTGTGCCGTGCCCTGGCGTCGGCCTCCGGGGCGGTGGTCGTCTCCGCCGACTACCGGCTCGCCCCGGAACACCCCTGGCCCGCGGCGGCCGACGACGCGCTGGCCGTACTGCTGTGGGCGCGGACCGGGGCGGAACGGCTGGGCTGCGACCCGGCCCGCGTGGTGGTGGCGGGCGACTCCAGCGGGGGCAACCTGGCGGCGGTCACCGCGCTGCGGGCCCCCGGCCTGGTCGCCGGGCAGCTGCTGGCGTACCCACCGCTGGACGCCTCCATGGGCTCCGAGTCGGTGGCGGCGTACGGGCGGGGGTACTTCCACACCGCCGCGCACATGGCCTGGTACTGGGACCAGTACGGCGGCGACCCCGCCCACCCGCACGTCTCGCCGCTGCGGGCCGCCGACCTGTCGGGGCTGCCGCGCACGCTGATCGTCCTCGCGGACTGCGACGTCCTGCGGGACGAGGGGCTGGCGTACGCGCGCCGGCTGGGGGAGGCGGGCGTCGACTGCGAGGTCCGCCTCCACCCCGGTGTCTTCCACGGCTTCCTGGGCCTCCCGCTGCCGGCCGCGCGGGCGGCGGTGGCGGGAGCGGCGGCCTGGCTGGCGGCGACGGAGCCGGTGGGATGAGGGGGCGGGGCGGCCGGATTCGAACCGGCGTCCTCCTCCATGCTGTGTAGGCGCACTACCTCTGTGCTACGACCCCGCCTGGGCTGGATCTTAGGCGGCACCGGGCGGGGTCCGCACCGGGATATCGACTGCATGATGTGTCCATGCCCGCCTTCTTGCTGCGCCTGCTCCTGCTCCTGGCCGTGGAGGCCGCGGCCGCCGCGCTGCTGCGCGAGCCCGGGACGCCGTGGATCCCCGTGCTGCTGGCGGTGTTCGTGGCCGGCTCGGCCGTACCGCACGGCACCGAGGCGGAGCTCGGGGGGCGCTTCCTGGTCGCGCTGACCGCGGTCGGGGCCGCCCGGCTGGGGGCCACGGCCTGGGAGGGGCGCGGCCTGCCCGCCGCGGTGGGGCTCGGGGTGCTGCTGCTGTTCCAGACGGCGGTGCTGCTGCGGCTGTCCCTGCGGGGGCGCCGCCGGCGGGGGCGGCGGGGGTAGGGGGTAGGGGTCCCGCCGGGCCGGCGGCGATTTGGAAGACCCCGCCGGACCGGGTATTTTTCCTGTCGAGGCGCCGCTAGCTCAGTTGGTTAGAGCAGCTGACTCTTAATCAGCGGGTCCGGGGTTCGAGTCCCTGGCGGCGCACCTGTCCTTCGGGCGGTTTCCGGTTCAGTCCACCGGGGGCCGCCCGAAGTCGTTTCCACCCGGGCCGCGCGGGTCAGGCAAGATCCGAAAGGCACCACTCAGCCCGCCACCACCTCCGCCCGGCACCGCGACGGCGTGCCCCACGCGTCGCGCAGCGGGCGGGCCTTGCGCAGCCACAGGGAGAGGTCCAGTTCCTCCGTGTAGCCGACCGCGCCGTGCAGCTGGAGGGCGGTGAGCGCGGCCGCGTACGCCGCCTCGCCGGCGGTCAGCTTCGCCGCCGCCACGTCCCGGGGGGACAGGGACAGCGCCGCCGCCCACAGCAGCGGCCGGGCGAACTCCAGCGCCAGCAGGGTGTCCGCCAGCCGGTGCTTGACCGCCTGGAAACCGCCGATCGGCGTCCCGAACTGGGTGCGCTGCTTCGCGTACTCGACCGTCCGCGCCAGCAGGGCCTCGCCCACGCCCAGGCACTGCGCCGCCGTCAGCAGCCGAGCCCAGCGCAGGGCCGTACCCGCGGCCGCCGCCACCTCCGGGCCCGCCGCCAGCAGCTCCCCGTCCGCGGGGGGCCGGTACAGCCGCCTCGCCGGGTCCGTGGAGGACAGCGGGTCGCCGGGGCCGGCGGCCAGCCGCAGTTCGCCGGCCTCCGTCACCGTGAAGCGGTGCGTCACCGCGTCCGCGTCCAGGGCGTACGGGGAGCCGCCCGGCAGCGTCACCGTCGCCGACGCCCCGCCCGAGGCGAGCCCCGGCAGGAAGCGCTTCGACAGGGCCTCGTCGCCCAGGGCGGCGAGGAGCACCGCGGCCGCCGCCGTCTCCACCACCGGGCCCGGCACCCCCGCCCGCCCCAACTCCACGAAGCCGAGCGCCAGCTCCACCGGCAGCGGGCCCAGCCCCTCGTACGCCTCCGGCACGGCCAGCGCGAACAGGCCCGTCCCGGCGAGGGAGGACCACAGCGCCCGCCCGGGCCCGTGCTCCCCGGCCGCCCAGGCCCGTACCGCCGCCGGGACCGCGGCCGCGCCCAGCAGGGAGCGCAGGGTACGGGCGTAGTCGCACTGTTCCCCGGTCGGCAGGAAGCGCATCAGCGGCGGCCCTTCGGGAGGCCGAGCAGCCGCTCGGCGATGATGTCGCGCTGGATCTCGTTGGTGCCCGCGTAGATCGGCCCGGCGAGGGAGAACAGCCACGGCTCCGCCCAGGCGCCCGACGCCAGTTCCGCGTCCGGGCCGAGCAGGTCCAGGGCCGTCTCGTGCAGGGCGATGTCGTACTGGGACCAGAACACCTTGTTCAGGCTGGACTCGGCGCCGATCCGCCCGCCCTCCGCGAAGCGGGAGGCGCCCGCCCAGGTGAACAGCTCGTAGGCGCGGGCCCCGACGACCGCGTCGGCGACCCGGTCGCGCAGCGCCGTGTCGGCGGGGTCGCCCCGCTCGCGCCACAGCCGGGTCAGCCGGTCGACGGCGGCCAGGAACCGGCCGGGGGAGCGCAGGGTCAGGCCCCGCTCGTTGCCGGTGGTCGACATCGCGATCCGCCAGCCCTGCCCCGGCTCGCCGATCACGTCCTCGTCGGGGACGAACACCCCGTCCAGGAAGAGCTCCGCGAAGGCCGGCTTGCCGTCGAGGCGGCCGATGGGCCGTACGGTCACGCCGGGGGCCCGCAGGTCGAACATCAGGTAGGTCAGGCCCTGGTGCGGCTTCGGCGCCGCGGGGTCGGTACGGAAGATGCCGAAGGCCCGGTCGGCGAAGGCGGCCCGGGAGGACCAGGTCTTCTGCCCGTGCAGCAGCCAGCCGCCTTCCGTGCGCACCGCCCGGGAGCTGAGCGAGGCCAGGTCGGAGCCGGACTCCGGTTCCGACCAGGCCTGCGCCCAGACCACCTCGCCGCTCGCCATGGAGGGCAGGACGCGCGCCCGCTGCTCGGGGGTGGCGTGGTCGAAGAGGGTGGGGGCGAGGAGGCTGATGCCGTTCTGGGAGACCCGGCCGGGCGCGCCCGCGGCCCAGTACTCCTCCTCGAAGACGAGCCACCGTTCGATGTCCGCGCCCCGGCCCCCGTACTCCTCGGGCCAGGACACCGCCGACCAGCGGTCCCCGTGCAGCAGCGCCTCCCACGCACGGTGCGCGGCGAAGCCCTCCTCGGTCTCCAGGGAGGGCAGGGGGCGGTCCGGGACGTGGGAGCGGAGCCAGTCGCGGGCCTCGGCCCGGAAGGCCTCCACCTCGGGGGAGTGGTCGAGGTTCACCGGGGGCTCGCCTCCTTCGGGGCGGCCGGTCGGGCCAGGGTGTCTGCGGCAGGGGCGTGGGCGGCGGGCATCGGGACATCCTTCCCTAACAAGTGTTTGGTAGGTTAACGTACGGCCATGAGCAGCGTCGAGAGCGCCGACGAGTTCCGCGCCCGGGAACCCGGCCGTGCGAAAGAGGTACGGGCATGACCGCCCCCGCGTACGTCCCGGCCCACGGGCTCCTCGAAGGCCGCACCGCCGTCATCACCGCCGCCGCCGGGGCCGGCATCGGCGGCGCCACCGCCCGCCGCTTCCTGGAGGAGGGCGCCACCGTCCTGATCAGCGACGCCCACGCCCGGCGCCTGAAGGAGACCGAGGACGCCCTCGCCGCCGAGTTCGGGCCCGGCCGCATCGCCTCCCTGCCCTGCGACGTCACCTCCGGGGAACAGGTGGCGGCCCTCTTCGCGCACGCCGGGGAACTCCACGGCGGCCTCGACGTCGTCGTCAACAACGCCGGCCTCGGCGGCACCGCCCACCTCGTCGACATGACCGACGAACAATGGGACCGGGTCCTCGACGTCACCCTGAACGGCACCTTCCGCTGCACCCGCGCCGCACTGCGCTCCCTGAAGGCCTCCGGGCGCGGCGGGGTCCTCGTCAACAACGCCTCCGTCATCGGCTGGCGCGCCCAGACCGGCCAGGCCCACTACGCCGCCGCCAAGGCGGGGGTCATGGCCCTCACCCGCTGCGCGGCCCTGGAGGCCGCGGAGTTCGGCGTACGCGTCAACGCGGTCGCCCCCAGCCTGGCCATGCACCCGCACCTGGTGAAGGTCACCAGCGCGGAACTGCTGGACGAACTGACGGCCCGCGAGGCCTTCGGCCGGTACGCCGAACCGTGGGAGATCGCCAACGTCATCGTCTTCCTGGTCAGCGGCTACTCGTCGTACATGACGGGCGAGACGGTGTCGGTCAGCAGCCAGCGCGCGTAGGCCGAGAATGGGCCCGTGCCAACGAACAAGCCGAAGAAGACACAGGTGACCGCCTCGCCGGAGCGTCGCCGGGAACTCCTGGACACCGCCGCCGAGGTCTTCGCCGCCCAGGGATACAACGCCACCACCGTCCGCAAGATCGCCGACGCCGCGGGGATGCTCGCCGGCAGCCTCTACTACCACTTCGATTCCAAGGAATCGATGCTCGACGAGATCCTCTCGGCCTTCCTGAACGAGCTGTGGGCGGGGTACGACACCGTCCTCGCCGCCGGCCTCGGTCCCAGGGAGACCATCGAGGCCCTCGTCACCGAGTCCTTCCGGGAGATCGACCGGCACCGTGCCGCCGTCGCCATCTACCAGAAGGAGGCCCGCACCCTCTGTACGCAGCCCCGCTTCCACTACCTCTCCGACTCGCAGGTCAAGTTCGAGAAGGCCTGGCTGGGGACGCTGGAGCGGGGCGTCGCCGCCCAGGTCTTCCGCGCCGACCTCGACATCCGCCTCACCTACCGCTTCGTCCGCGACACGGTGTGGGTCGCGGCGTCCTGGTACCGGCCGGGCGGCCAGCACAGCCCCGAGGAGATCGCCCGCCAGTACCTGTCGATGGTGCTGGACGGGATCGCCGTACGCCCCTGACCCCGTTGAGGAGCCCGCCATGCCCGAGGCCTACATAGTCGACGCCGTACGCACCCCCGTGGGACGGCGCGGCGGCGGCCTGTCCGCCGTGCACCCCGCCGACCTGGGCGCGCACGTCCTGAAGGCACTGGTCGAGCGGTCCGGGGTGGACCCGGCCGCGGTGGAGGACGTGGTGTTCGGCTGCCTGGACACCGTCGGGCCGCAGGCGGGGGACATCGCCCGGACGGCGTGGCTGGCCGCCGGCCTGCCCGAGGAGGTCCCCGGGGTCACCGTCGACCGGCAGTGCGGGTCCTCGCAGCAGGCCGTGCACTTCGCCGCGCAGGGCGTCCTGTCCGGCACCCAGGACCTGGTGGTCGCCGGCGGCACCCAGAACATGTCGATGATCCCCATCGCCTTCGCCTCCCGGCGGGCCGCCGAGCCGCTGGGCTTCACCGAGGGCCCCTACGCGGGATCGGCCGGCTGGCGGGCCCGGTACGGGGACGCGCCGGTCAACCAGTTCCACGGGGCGCAGCTCATCGCCGAGAAGTGGGGGATCTCGCGGCAGGACATGGAGGAGTTCGCCCTGCGCTCCCACCAGCGGGCGGTCCGCGCCATCGACGAGGGCCGCTTCGCCCGCGAGACCGTCGCCTACGGGGACGTGGCCGTGGACGAGGGCCCGCGCCGGGACACCACCCTGGAGAAGATGGCCGGCCTGAAGCCGGTCGTCGAGGGCGGCACCATCACGGCCGCCGTCTCCTCCCAGGTCTCCGACGGCGCGGCGGCCATGCTGATCGCCTCCGAGCGGGCGGTCGCCGAGCACGGCCTGACCCCCCGGGCCCGGATCCACCACCTGTCGGTCCGCGGCGAGGACCCCATCCGCATGCTGTCGGCCCCGATCCCGGCGACCGCGTACGCCCTGAAGAAGACCGGCCTCACCCTGGACGGGATCGACCTGGTCGAGATCAACGAGGCCTTCGCGCCGGTGGTGCTGGCCTGGCTGAAGGAGACCGGCGCCGACCCGGACCGGGTCAACGTCAACGGAGGCGCCATCGCGCTGGGCCACCCGCTGGGCGCGACCGGCGTGAAGCTGATGACCACCCTCCTGCACGAGCTGGAACGCACCGGCGGCCGCTACGGCCTCCAGACCATGTGCGAGGGCGGCGGCCAGGCCAACGTGACGATCATCGAGCGGCTGTAGCCGGAGCGGGCCGGGGCCGGGTGGCGTGGGTCGCAGCGCCGCCCGGCCAGGATGTGCTAGCTTAGAGGCGTTGCAGTTGTGGTACCCATGAACTTTATGTGCGCCTGACGGGATTGCTCCGCAGGCGCTTTTATTGTTTTTGCCGGATTCTCCCGGATGGGGCCCTTGCCGCCTATTCAGGAGATTCAAATGGCTAACGGTACCGTGAAGTGGTTCAACTCGGAAAAGGGCTTCGGCTTCATCGAGCAGGACGGCGGCGGCCCGGACGTCTTCGCCCACTACTCGAACATCGCCACCCAGGGCTTCCGTGAGCTGACCGAGGGTCAGCGCGTGACGTTCGACGTCACCCAGGGCCAGAAGGGCCCCCAGGCGGAGAACATCCTCCCCGCCTAAGTTCTTCAGCATGCCGGGGTCCGCACCGCGAGGTGCGGACCCCGGCTTGTCTGCTGTCTCGACCTTTGTTCTACCTGCCGGTTTCAGGAGGGCTTTCCCGCATGACCAGCTCCAGCTCCGCACGCCCCAGCCGCCGCCCCACCCGGGGTCGAGGTGCGGCCCAGGGACGTCCGAAGGCTGGCGCGGGACGGCAGAAGTCCGCCCCCGCCCCCCGGCCCCAGGAATTCACCATGCCCGAACCGCAGGTACCGGCCCTCCCGCCGGTCGCCGCGTTCGAGGACATGGACATGCCCGAGGCGCTGCTGAAGACCCTCGCCGCCCAGGGCGTCACCGAGCCGTTCCCCATCCAGGCCGCCACCCTGCCGAACTCGCTCGCCGGCCGCGACCTGCTCGGCCGCGGCCGCACCGGCTCCGGCAAGACGCTGGCCTTCGGCCTGGCCCTGCTCGCCCGCACCGCCGGCCGCCGCGCCCAGCCGAAGCAGCCGCTCGCGATGGTCCTCGTACCGACCCGTGAGCTCGCGCAGCAGGTCACCGACTCCCTGGCGCCCTACGCCACGGCCGTCAACCTGCGCATCGCGACCGTCGTCGGCGGCATGTCGATCAACCGGCAGTCCGGCGCCCTGCGCCGCGGCGCCGAGGTCCTCGTCGCCACCCCCGGCCGGCTGAAGGACCTCATCGACCGCGGCGACGCCGACCTCTCGCAGGTCTCGATCACCGTGCTCGACGAGGCCGACCAGATGACCGACATGGGCTTCATGCCGCAGGTCACCGCCCTGCTCAAGCAGGTCGAGGCCGACGGCCAGACCATGCTCTTCTCGGCGACCCTCGACAAGAACATCGACAAGCTCGTCAAGATGTTCCTCACCGACCCGGTCGCGTTCTCCGTCGACCCCTCCGCCGGTGCGGTCAGCACGATGGAGCACCACGTCCTGTACGTCATGGACGAGACCGACAAGAAGGCCGTGGCGACGCGCATAGCCGCTCGCGACGGCCGGGTGATCATGTTCGTCGACACCAAGCGCGGGGTCGACCGCATGGTCAAGAAGCTCCTGGCGGACGGCGTCCGCGCCTCCGGCCTGCACGGCGGACGCTCGCAGCCGCAGCGCAACCGCACCCTGGACTGGTTCAAGACCGGCGAGGTCACCGCGCTGATCGCCACCAACGTCGCCGCGCGCGGCATCCACATCGACGACCTCGACCTCGTCGTCAACGTGGACCCGCCGACCGACCACAAGGACTACCTCCACCGCGGCGGCCGCACCGCCCGCGCCGGCGAGTCCGGCAGCGTCGTCACCCTGGTCCTGCCCGACCAGAAGCGCGACATGTCCCGCCTGATGTCGGACGCCGGGATCACCCCGCGCACCGCGCAGGTCAAGTCCTCCGACGAGGAGCTGTCCCGGCTCACCGGCGCCCGCGAGCCCTCCGGCGTCCCCGTCGTGCTGGAGGTCCCCCAGCCCCCGCAGCCCAAGGCGCGCACCGGCTCGGGCTCCGGCTCCGGTTCCCCGCGCCGCCGCTCGGGCGGCCCCCGCGGCGGCTCCGCGACCGGCTCCGCCCCCGCGGGCGCCGGCCGCGGCCGGCGCTCCGGCGGCTCCGCCTCCGGGCAGGCCCCCGCCGCCGGCTCCGGGCAGGCCCGGCGCGGCCAGGGCGGCGGCCAGGGCACCGGCGGCGCCCCCGCCCAGGGCCGGCGCTCCGGCGGCTCGTCCTCCGGCGGCGGTGCCGCCGCGGCCTCCGCGCGCAGCCGCGTCGGCACGGGCGGCCAGGGCCGCCGCCGGGCGGTCTGACCCCGCGGCACGAACGAGAGGACGCCGGGCGGCGCGCATCGCGCCCCGCCCGGCGTCCGCGTTCCCCGGCCCGCCCGGCCCCAGGGGGATCACCCCGGTGGGGGCGGGGCGTGGAGCGAGTGCAGTGCCTCCATCGCCTGCCGTGCTTCGGCCATGACCCGCGAGACGAGCTCCGCACAGGACGGCAGATCCTCGATCACCCCCGCGACCTGGCCCGATGCCATGACGCCGAGGTCCGTACGGCCCTCGACCATGGACGCCTTCAGGAGCATCGGGGTGTTCGCCGCCAGCAGCACTTGGCTCCAGGACAGGTCCTTGCCGTGCTTCATCGCCAGGCCGTCACGCACCATCCGCGCCCAGGACAGGCCCGACAGCTTCCGGAAACCGGCCGCGTGCCGCACCGCCCGCGCCAGCGCCCCGGCCCGGCCCGACCGCTCCAGCGCCGTGACCAGCTCGCTGCGCAGCATCCGGTGCGGCAGCCCGTCCACGGCCGTGGTGACGGTGACGTCCTTGACGGTGGCCTTCAGGTACTCGCCCTTCACCGCGTCCGGGACGGTGGAATCGGAGGTCAGCAGGAAACGGGTGCCCATCGCGATGCCCGCCGCCCCGTACGCCAGGGCCGCGACCAGGCCCCGGCCGTCGCTGAAGCCGCCCGCGGCGATCACCGGGACGTCCACCGCGTCGACCACCTGCGGCAGCAGCACCGTCGTGGCCACGTCACCGGTGTGCCCGCCGCCCTCGCCGCCCTGCACGACCACCGCGTCCGCGCCCCAGGCCGCGACCTTCTCGGCGTGCCGGCGCGCCCCGACCGAGGGGATCACCACCACCCCGGCGTCCTTCAGCCGGGCGATCAGCTCCTGTGAGGGGGCGAGCGCGAACGAGGCCACCCGTACGCCCTCGTCGATGACCAGCCGCACCCGCTCGGCCGCGTCCCCGGCGTCCGCGCGCAGGTTCACCCCGAACGGCGCGTCCGTACGGGACCTGACCTCCTGGACCGCCGCCCGCAGCTGGTCCACGGTCATCGTCGCCGAGGCCAGGATCCCCAGCGCGCCCGCGTTCGCCGCCGCCGAGACCAGGCGCGGCCCGGCCACCCAGCCCATGCCCGTCTGCACGATCGGGTACCGGACCCCGACCAGCCTGGTGAATGCCGTCTCCATCGCCGACCGACTCCTCGCTCCTTCGCCGCCGCGCCTCAGACCCGTACTTCCCGGTCGCGCAGGCCCCGGGGGTCGATCACCTCGCGGATCAGCCGCAGTTCCTCGGCGCCGGGCTCGCGCGTGTACGGGACCTCGTCCGCGACCACGAGCTCGAACCCGGTCGCCGCGCGGACCTGCTCGACCGTGACGCCCGGGTGCAGGGAGACCAGGCGCATCGTGTGGTCCGGGCCGGTGAAGTCGAAGACCCCGAGGTCGCTGACCACCCGCGGCAGCCGGTGGAAGCGGGTCACCCCCGCCGCCTCCGCGCGGTCGTAGCCCACCCCGCTGACCATGTCGACGCGCTCGACGAACACCCGGGGGGAGTGCCGGGGGACCCAGTAGCTGACCGGGTTGTTCAGGGTGTTGACGGGTGCGCCGCGCACCCCGAGGAGCTGGCGGGTGGGCCGCTCCCAGTCGCCGATGCAGGAGATGTTCTGGTTGCCGTACCGGTCGATCTGGCTGGCGCCCATCATCACGTGCCGCCGTCCGCCGGTGACCGTCGTCAGGTGGCGGCGGTACGGCAGCCAGCCCTCGGGCGTGCCGTCGAGGCCGACGAGCAGGGCCTCGCCGTCGGTGAGCAGCAGGTCGGGGGAGAAGGTGCGCTTGGCGAGCCGGGCCCCGAAGGAGGGGATCAGCCCCATCGGGCTGGCGAGGACCTCGCCGTTGCCGCGCCATGCCTCGGCGCAGGCGATCACGCAGTACTCCGCTCGGGTGGCGGCGGTGGCGGCGGTGGCGGCGGTCACTTCTGCTCCTCGTGCCAGGTCCGGATGGCGGTCTGGTAGTCGTGCTCGCTGCCGCCGGCCAGGAAGCGGGCGGCGAACTCGGGCCAGGGGGTGGTGGCGTACAGCTTCTGGAAGGCCTCGTCGCGGTCGTAGTCGGGCGCGCAGGAGGTGAAGTGCGCGCCGTTCGGGGTCTCCACCACGCCGGTGACGGAGTGCCGGCTGACCAGGAGGGACTGCGGGGGTCCGGACTTGGCCAGCTCGGCGGTCTCCACGAGCTGCTCGCAGGAGACGTAGGCGGCGTCGGCGGCCTCGCAGAAGAGGTCGTCGAAGTAGGGGTCGGGTCCCAGGTACTGGGCGTTGCCGAGCCGGTCGGCGCGGTTGAGGTGGACCAGGGCCGCGTCCAGGCGCAGGGCCGGGACGGCGACGAACTCCTCGCCGTCGGCGTACGGGGAGGTGACGGTGCGCAGTTCCGGGTTGACCCGCATGACGTCGGAGCCGAGGCCGGCCCGGACGGGCATGAAGGGGAGCCGGTTCGCGGCGGCGTGCAGCCCCCACATGAACATGGCCTCGTCGTACTCGGTGAGGGTGAGGGCCCCGCTCTCGCGGGCGGCCCGGAAGTGGGGCTCCAGGGCGATGGAGTCGAGGGTGGCGAAGGGGGCGACGAGCCTGCGGATCCGTCCGGCGGCGGCCAGCAGCCCGACGTCGGGGCCGCCGTACGAGACCACGGTGAGATCGGTGATCCCGGAGCGGAGCAGTGCTCTCACCAGGGCCATCGGCTTGCGCCGGGAGCCCCAGCCGCCGATGCCGAGGGTCATACCGCTGCCCAGCCGGCCGACCACCTCTTCGGGGGTCATCGTCTTGTCCGTCATGCGGTCCGTCCTTTGCCGAAGGTGTCGCGGACGCGGCCGGCGACCCCGCTGAGGTTGGCCTCGAAGGTGAAGCCCTGTTCGAAGCGGTAGCTGCGGCGCACGTCGACAGGGTCGATGCCGTTGATGGCCGCCTTGGCCAGGCGGATCAGGTAGCCGTCCTTCCTGGCGATCTCGGCCGCCAGCTCCAGGGCCGTCTCGCGCAGCCGTTCGGGCGGGACCACCTTCCAGACCGAGCCGTGCGCGTGGAGTTCGGCGGCGGTGGCGGTGCGCGAGGTGTAGTACAGGGCACGCATCAGGTGCTGCGGGACGAGCCGGGCCAGGTGGGTGGCGGCCCCGAGGGCGCCCCGGTCGAGCTCCGGGAGCCCGAAGACGGCGTCCTCGGCCGCCACGATCGCGTCGGCGTTGCCGACCAGGCCGATGCCGCCGCCCAGGCAGAACCCGTTCACGGCGGCGACCACCGGCACCTCGCACTCGTAGACGGCGGCGAAGGCCTCGTAGCAGCCGCGGTTGGCGCCGATGAGGGCGCCGTGCCCGTTGTCGCGCTGCACCTCCTTGATGTCGACCCCGGCGTTGAAGCCCCGGCCCTCGGCGGCCAGGACCACGCAGCGGACCTCGGGGTCCCGGCCGGCGGCGCGCAGCGCGTCGGCCAGGTCGTACCAGCCCTGGACGGGGAGGGCGTTGACGGGCGGGAAGTCGGCCGTGACGAGTGCGATGCCCTTGGCCGGGCCGGAGGTGGAGACACCCATGAGCGGATCAGCTACCTTTCCACCAAACATTTGTTAGGTGCTTGCCAGGTGAGGAAGGTAGCAGCCGATGGAGCTCAAGGGGAGGGTTGTCGTCGTCACCGGCGGAACCCGGGGGGTGGGCGCCGGGATCGCGCGCTCGTTCCTCACGGCCGGGGCGGAGGTCGTCGTCTGCGCCCGGCGTCCGCCGCGGGAGCCGGTGGCGGCGCACGGGCGGCGGGCCGCATTCACCGCCGTGGACCTGCGCGACCCGGCCGCCGTACGGGCGTTCCTCGACGCCGTCGGCGAGCGCCACGGGCGGCTCGACTGCCTGGTGAACAACGCCGGCGGGACCCCGTACCGGCTGCTGGAGGAGGGCGGCGCCGAGCGGCACGCCCGCGTCCTCGAACTCAACCTGGTGGCCCCGATGACGGCCTCGCTCGCCGCGTACCCGTGGCTGCGCGAGAGCCGCGGCTCGGTCGTCATGGTCGGCAGTGTCAGCGGCACCCGCCCCTCGCCCGGGACGGCCGCCTACGGCGCGGCGAAGGCGGGCCTGGAGAACCTGGCCCGCTCGATGGCCGTGGAATGGGCGCCCGAGGTACGCGTCAACACGCTCGTCCTGGGAATGGTGCGGACCGAGCTGGCGCACCTGCACTACGGGGACGAGGCGGGTGTCGCCGCGGTCGGCGCCACGGTGCCGCTGGGACGGCTGGCCGAGCCGTCGGACGTGGGGGAGGCGGCGGTGTTCCTGGCCTCCGGCCGGGCCGGCTACGTGAGCGGCGCGAGCCTGCTGGTGCACGGCGGCGGGGAGCGGCCCGCGTTCCTGGACGCGGCAACGGTCAACAAGGAGAGCTGAGGCGGACATGGGCATTGCGGACGGACGCGTGGTGATCGTGACGGGCGCGGGACGGGGGCTGGGCCGGGCCCACGCCCTGGCCTTCGCGGCGGAGGGCGCGCGGGTGGTCGTCAACGACCTCGGGGTGGGCCTGGACGGCCATCCCGGACCGGACAGCCCGGCGTCGCTGGTCGCCGAGGAGATCCGGGCACGGGGCGGCGAGGCGGTGGCGCACGGCGGGGACATCGCCTCGCAGGAGGGCGCGGCCTCGCTGGTGGACTGCGCGGTCTCCGCGTTCGGCGGCCTGGACACCCTGGTCAACAACGCCGGGTTCCTGCGGGACCGGATGCTGGTCAACCTCGGGGAGGCCGACTGGGACGCGGTGATGCGGGTGCACCTCAAGGGGCACTTCCTGCCGCTGCGGGCGGCGGCCGCGTGGTGGCGGGCCGAGGCGAAGGCCGGGCGGCCGCGGGCCGCCCGGGTGGTCAACACCTCCTCGGGGGCGGGACTGCTGGGCTCCGTCGGCCAGGGCAACTACAGCGCGGCCAAGGCGGGGATCCTCGGCCTGACGCTGGTGGCGGCGGCCGAGATGGACCGCTACGGCGTCCAGGTCAACGCGATCGCCCCGGCGGCGCGGACCCGGATGACGGAACGGACCTTCGCCGAGTCGATGGCCGCGCCGCGGGAAGGGGGCTTCGACGCGATGGCGCCGGAGAACGTGTCCCCGCTGGTGGTGTGGCTCGGCTCGGAGGAGTCGGCGGGGGTCACGGGGCGGGTGTTCGAGGTCGAGGGCGGCCGCATCACGGTGATGGAGGGCTGGCGGCCGGGCCCCACGGCGGACCGCGGCGCCCGCTGGACCCCGTCGGGGGCGGGGGCCGCCGTCACGAAGCTCCTCGCCGACGCGGAGCCGGCACAGCCGGTGTACGGAGCCCGCTAGGCCCGGGCGGATGCGGGTGCGGTGCGTTCCCGGGGGAACCGGCCATCGTGGGGGGTGGGGTGGATCAGGGGCGGCGGGGCCGGGCTGATGGGCGGGGTGGCGGAGGCGCCGGCTCCGCCGGTTCCGGCCAGGAAGCCGGCCCCGGGGCAACCCGGCACGGCGTTGGCCCGATCCCACCCTCCCCGCCCCAGCGGCCGCGTGATGGCATGTGCACGCCGAATTCCCGACGATTGGGGAACCCCGACATGCCGTTCCGCAGAATCGCCGTCGGTGCCGCCGTCACGGTGCTGTCCGCCGTGGCCGCCGCACCCGCCCAGGCGCACGCCCCGGCGGACCCCCCGTACGTCCCGCCGCCCGGCCGGATCACGGTCGACGTCGTCGGAGTCAACGGCTCCGGCTGCCCCCAGGGCACCGCCACCGTCGCCGCCGCTTCCGACAACACGGCCTTCACCGTCACCTACAGCAACTACCTCGCCCAGACCGGCGCCGGCTCCGGCGGCACCGACTTCCGCAAGAACTGCCAGCTGGCCCTGCGGATCCACGTCCCCCAGGGCTTCACGTACGCCATCGCCCGCGCCGACTACCGCGGCTTCGCCCACCTCCAGCGCGGCGCCTACGGCCAGGAGCGCGCGAACTACTACTTCCAGGGCAACGCCCAGACCGCCCGCACCACCCACCAGTTCAACGGCCCCTTCACCGACAACTGGCAGGCGAGCGACCAGACCGAGTACGCCGACCTCGTCTGGGCCCCCTGCGGCGAGGAGCGCAACCTCAACGTCAACACCGAACTGCGGGTCTACGGCGGCACCTCCAGCCCGCAGGCGCTGAGCTTCATGAGCATGGACTCCACCGACGGCAGCGTCAGCACCGTCTACCACTTCGAGTGGAAGGAATGTCCCGCCCGCTGACAGCAGCGCCTGAAGCCAACGAAGGTCAGGAGTGACAACGATGTCTCGCCTCAGGACCCCCCTGCTCATCGGCGCCGCGGCCGCCGCGCTGGTCACCGCCTCCACCCCCGCCGTCGCCGGCGGCCCGATCACCGTCCCGCCCGACAAGATCGTGATCGAACTCGCCACCGTCAACGGCTCCGGCTGCCGCGAAGGCACCGCCCAGGTCGCCGTAGCCCCGGACAACACCGCCTTCACCGTCACCTACAGCGACTACATGGCCCAGGTCGGCCCGGGCGCCCCGCCGACCGCCTTCCGCAAGAACTGCCAGCTCAACCTCCGCGTCCACGTGCCCTCCGGCTTCACCTACGCCATCGTGCAGGCCGACTACCGCGGATTCGCCTTCCTCCAGCCCGGCGCCTCCGGCCAGGAACGGGCGAACTACTACTTCCAGGGAATGCCCCAGACGTCCCAGCGGACCCACCAGTTCACCGGTCCCCTCAACGACAACTGGCAGACGAGCGACAAGACGGAGTACGCCGACCTCGTCTGGGCCCCGTGCGGCGAGAAGCGCAACTTCAACATCAACACCGAACTGCGCGTGAACGCCGGCAGCTCCAGCCCCCAGAGCACGAGCTTCATGGCCATGGACTCCACCGACGCCAGCGTCAGCACCCTCTACCACCTCGCCTGGCAGGTCTGCCCGGCCGGCCCGAAGAAGGGCTAGCCCCCGCCGGCGGCCACGCCGCCGTCCGCGCCTCGGCGCGGACGGCGAAAGGGCTCCGGGCCCGGCCCCCTGGCGAGGGGTCGGGGCCGGAGCCCTTCTCGTGCTCTGCCATATGACTACCCGCTCCGTCCGCCCGCTGAACCGCCGCCGCCCATCATGTTGTGACGGAGGTAGGTGTTCCGCCGCCGCGTCACGGGAACACATGCCCGATACGGCGGCGGCAGGGGTTGGGCATGAAGGACGAACGCTGGTTGACGCTCTTCCTGGGGCTGAACGCCGCCGCGTGGGCGGCGGAGTTCTGGATCCTGTGGGATCCCGGCCTCCAGGGCGTCCAGGACGCGATCGGCTGGTGGATGCTCGCCATTTTCCTCGGCTTCCCCATGCTGATCGGCATCCCGCTCGCGATCCTCCACGACGGGCCCGCCGCACCCGGTGACGGCCCCGCCTCCGGCGAGGCCGACCACACGCACGAGGAGAGCTGCGGAAGCCGGCTCTACGGCTGCGGAGGCTGAGGACGGGGGCACCGGAGCGGAGCGGGCGCCGGAGCGGAGCGGCCGCCGGGTGGGCGGCCGTCCGGGCGCGCGGGGTCAGGACAGCTTGCCGCCGTAGTCGGGGAGCTTGACGGTGCGCTCGGCGTGCCCGCCGACCAGGTCGCTCTCGTTGTTCCCGATGTTGGCGATGATCGTGTGGCCGCGCGCCTCGATCTCGGCCCGCTTGGCCGTCTTGTACGCGCTGACCTGCTCGAACAGGGCGGGCAGGTCCCGTACGTACAGCCCGCTGACCGGGTAGCCGACCGACTTCAGGTTCCGCTCGGTCAGCGAGAACACGATCCCGGGGCGGGCGGTGACGAAGAAGATCGCCACGCCGCGCTCGGCGGCGTACTGGGTCAGCGCGCGGACCTTCTCGATCGCGGGCGTCGGGAACGTCCAGAACCAGTGGAAGTCCGTCTCCAGCGAGGAGTTGTCGATGTCGAGGACGATCGCGGGCTTCTCGCCGGCCGGGGAGGCGGCGATGCGCCGCTCGATGGCGGGGCGCGCGGCGTCGATGACGGCGGCCACGTCGCGCTGCCAGGTGGCGTAGTCGATGCCGAGGATCGCGGCGTTGCCGCCCGGCGCGGAGGTGAGGGCGGCGGCGGTGACCGGGGCCGGGGCCGGCGCGGGTGCGGCGGCGGGGGCCGCCTCGGCGGCGGTGGCCGGGAGCAGGGCCAGCACGGCGGCGGCGACGGCGACGGTGGCTGCGGCGGTGCGGGACGTGCGGGTGCGGCGGGTGCTGCGCATGGGGGGCGCTCCTCGGTCACGGGTTGGCATGTACGTGACCAGAGTTGGCCAGAACCCCACCGGTGTCTACTGGCCGGTAGGGAACTTTTCATGGCCGATCGGTGAATGATCTTCGTTCTTCCCGGGGCGGGCCGAACGTGGCCGAAAAGGCGTTCTTGTTGGCGGTGCGGCGATGGATGTGTCATGGACGCGTCATTCACCCGATGACACGCACGGCCCAACCCCCCACGAAAGGCAGTGTGTTGACCGTGACCACCCTCGGCAGAATCGTCAAGCGCTCCCTCGCCGTCGGCGCCGTCGCCCTCGCCGCCGTCAGCCTCCAGCCCGCCGGAGCCAGCGCCTCACCCGCCCCCGTCGTCGGCGGCACCCGCGCCGCGCAGGGCGAGTTCCCCTTCATGGTCCGCCTCTCCATGGGCTGCGGCGGAGCCCTCTACACCCAGCAGATCGTCCTCACCGCCGCCCACTGCGTCAGCGGCTCCGGCAACAACACCTCCATCACCGCCACCGCCGGTGTCGTCGACCTCCAGAGCAGCAGCGCCATCAAGGTCAAGTCCACCAAGGTGCTCCAGGCCCCCGGCTACAACGGCCAGGGCAAGGACTGGGCCCTGATCAAGCTCGCCCAGCCCATCAACCTGCCCACCCTCAAGATCGCCGAGACCAAGGCCTACGACAACGGCACCTTCACCGTCGCCGGCTGGGGCGCCGCCCGCGAAGGCGGCAGCCAGCAGCGCTACCTCCTCAAGGCCCAGGTCCCCTTCGTCTCCGACGCCTCCTGCCAGAGCTCCTACGGCAGCGAACTCGTCCCCGCCGAGGAGATCTGCGCCGGCTACGCCCAGGGCGGCACGGACACCTGTCAGGGCGACTCCGGCGGCCCCATGTTCCGCCGCGACAACAACAACGCCTGGATCCAGGTCGGCATCGTCAGCTGGGGCCAGGGCTGCGCCCGCCCCAACTACCCCGGCGTCTACACCGAGGTCTCCACCTTCGCCGCCGCCATCAAGTCCGCGGCCGCCACCCTGTAACCCCCGGCAGCCCCCGACCCGCGCACTCGTCCTTCCGGCCGGACCCGAACCGGCCGGAAGGACGAGGCGCCCGGACTCTCCGAGAACGCCCGCGGCGGCGGCTACCGGCTCGCCGGAACGGCCGAACGCGCCGAAGCCCCCGGCGGCTCCCTCACTGCCGGACCCGCCCCCGAAGGCGGCCGGCTCGTCACCGCCCACCCGCCCCTGTGACCCCGCGCCCCGCCCCCCCGTCTCACGGACCGACTGACAGAGGTGCCGACGACGCCCGCCACGTAAGCTCGGGAACCATGAACAACAGCGACATCGACGAGATCGACGAGAACGTCACCGCCGAACTGTCCCGCCTGCGCGACAGCATCGACAACATCGACGCGGCCGTGGTCCACATGCTCGCCGAGCGCTTCAAGTGCACCCAGCAGGTCGGCCACCTCAAGGCCAAGCACCAGCTGCCCCCGGCCGACCCGGGCCGCGAGGCCAGCCAGATCGCCCGCCTCCGCCAGCTCGCCGAAAACGCCAAACTCGACCCGGCCTTCGCCGAGAAGCTCCTCAACTTCATCATCGCCGAAGTCATCCGCCACCACGAGACCATCGCCGCCGGCGAGGAGTGACGGCCCCGGGGCCGGGCCCGCGCCCGGCCCCGCCCCCCGAAACCCTGGGAGCGGACCCGCCCATCCGGCAGCATGGGCCGCATGTCCGCACTGACGCGCACCGAAGCGCAGCTCCGAGCCCAGCTCCTCGACGTCCACGACTACGCCGTCGGCCTCGACCTCACCACCGGAGACGAGACCTTCCAGTCCGACACCGTCATCAGGTTCACCGCCCGCGCCGCCGGAGACACCTTCGTCGAACTCAAGCCGGACGAGCTGCTCACCGCCACCCTCGACGGCAACCCCCTCGACCCGGCCACCCTCGACGGCAACCGCCTCCCGCTCACCGGCCTCACCCCCGGCCCCCACGAGCTGAGCATCGGCGCCCGCATGCGCTACTCCCGCACCGGCGAGGGACTGCACCGCTTCACCGACCCCGCGGACGGCGAGACGTACGTCTACTCCCAGATGTTCATGGACGACGTCCAGCGCGTCTTCCCCGCCTTCGACCAGCCCGACCTGAAGGCCGCCTTCGTCTTCAGCGTCGCCGTCCCCGCACACTGGACCGTCCTCACCAACGGCGTCGCCCGCCCCTTCGGCAACCGCAAGGAAGACGGAGCGGCCGTCTGGATGTCAGACCCCACCCCCGCCATCTCCACCTACCTCGCCGCCGTCGCCGCCGGCCCCTGGCACAGCGTCACCACCACCCACGCCGGACTCCCCTTCGGCATCCACTGCCGCAAGTCCCTCGCCCCCCACCTCGACGCCGACGCCGACGAGATCCTCTCCGTCACCACCGCCTGCTTCGACCGCTACCACGAGAAGTTCACCGAGCCCTACCCCTTCGACTCCTACGACCAGGCCTTCGTCCCCGAGTTCAACGCCGGCGCCATGGAGAACCCCGGACTCGTCACCTTCCGCGACGAATTCGTCTTCCGCTCCGCCGTCACCGACACCGAACGCCAGCGCCGCGCCATGGTCATCGCCCACGAGATGGCCCACATGTGGTTCGGCGACCTCGTCACCCTCGCCTGGTTCGACGACATCTGGCTCAACGAGTCCTTCGCCGAGTACATGGGCTACCAGACCCTCACCGAAGCCACCCGCTTCACCGGCACCTGGACCGAATTCGGCATGGAACGCAAGCCCTGGGGCTACGCCGCCGACCAGCGCCCCTCCACCCACCCCGTCGCCCCCGGCCCCGACGACGTCCCCGACACCGCCTCCGCCCTCCTCAACTTCGACGGCATCTCCTACGCCAAGGGCGCCTCCGCCCTGCGCCAGCTCGTCGCCTGGCTCGGCGAGAAGGACTTCCTCGCCGGCATCAACACCCACTTCGCACGCCACAAGTTCGCCAACGCCTCCCTCGCCGACTTCGTGGACTCCCTCGCCGCCAACACCGACCGCGACGTCCACACCTGGGCCGAGACCTGGCTGCGCACCACCGGCCCCGACACCCTCACCCCCCGCGTCGAGGACAGCCACGGCGGCTGGACCCTCACCGTCGACCGCCACGGCAGCCGCCCCCACCGCATCCAGGCCGGCACCTACACCCGCGCCGCCGACGGCGTACTCGAACGCACCGCACTCCTCGACCTCGACGTCCCCACCGACGAGGTCCTCTCCGCCTCCGGCCCCCGCCCCGACCTCCTCGTCCTCAACGACGGCGACCTCACCTACGCCAAGATCCGCCTCGACGAGACCTCCCTCGAAACCGCCCTGCGCGACCTCTCCCGCATCCCCGACCCCCTCACCCGGGCCGTCGTCTGGGGCTCCCTGCGCGACATGGTCCGCGACGGCGAACTCGACCCCTTCGACTACCTCCACACCCTCGACGCCCACATCCCCGAGGAATCCGACCTCGCCGTCGTCCAGGGCGTCCTCGGCTTCGCCCGCACCCAGATCGCCGACCGCTACACCGCCCCCGCCGACCGCGACACCGCCCTCGGCCTCATCACCAGCGCCACCCGCGACCTGCTGCGCCGCACCGAGGACGGCTCCGACCCGGGCCTGCGCCTGGCCGCCGTGCGCACCTTCATCGACAGCGCCACCCAGCCCGACACCATCGCCGCCTGGCTCGCCGCCGACACCGTCACCGGCGGACCCGAACTCGACCCCGAACTGCGCTGGCGCATCCTCGCCCGCCTCTGCGTCCTCGGCGCCGTCGACGCGGACACCATCGACGCCGCCCTCGCCGAGGACCCCAGCGCCACCGGACAGCAGGGTGCCGCCCGCTGCCACGCCGCCCTGCCCACCCCCGAGGCCAAGGCCGCCGCCTGGCAGCGCCTCTTCCACGACGACACCCTCTCCAACTACCTCTTCACCGCCACCGCCCAGGGCTTCTGGCAGCCCGAACAAGCCGACCTCGTACGCGACTACGTCCCCCGCTACTACCCCGAAGCCGTCGCCCTCGCCGGCCGCCGCGGCCCCGCCATCGGCGAAGCCGCCGGCCGCTGGGCCTTCCCCGCCCACGCCATCGACCCCGCCCACCTCCAGGCCGGCCACGCCTGCCTCGAAGACCCCGGCATCATCCCGATGCTGCGCCGCGTCCTGGTCGACCAGCTCGACGACCTCGCCCGCGCCCTGCGCGTCCGCGGCGCCTGACCCCGTACGCGCCCCCGCCCGCCGGGCGGCCCCGCCACCGCGGAGGCCGCCCGACGGCCCCGCCCACCCGCGTACCCTTTGTCCCGTGCCGCCCTCCCACCTGCATCGCGTCGCCGTTCTCGTCCTCGAGGGGGCCAAACCGCTCGACGTCGGCATCCCCGCACAGGTCTTCACGACCCGCGCGAGCATGCCGTACGAGGTCCGCGTCTGCGGCGCCGCACCCGGCCTCGTCACCGGCGGCGACGGACTCTCCTACTACGTCACCCACGGACTCGACGCCCTCGCCTGGGCCGACATCGTCTTCGTCCCCGGCTACCGCTTCCCCGACCGCGAAGACCCGCCCCGGCCCGTCCTCGACGCCCTCACCGCCGCCCACCGGCGCGGCGCACGCCTCGCCGCGATCTCCACCGGCGCCTTCGCCCTCGCCGCCACCGGCCTCCTCGACGGCAAACGCGCCACCACCCACTGGCACTACGCACGCGCCCTCGCCGCCAGACACCCCCACGTCCAGGTCGACGAGAACGTCCTCTTCGTCGACGAGGGCAGCGTCCTCACCTCCGCCGGCGCCGCTTCCGGCATCGACCTGTGCCTGCACATCCTGCGCCGCGACCTCGGCGTCGCCGCCTCCAACCACGCCGCCCGCCGCCTCGTCGCCGCCCCCTACCGCAGCGGCGGCCAGGCCCAGTACGTCCCGCGCAGCGTCCCCGAACCCCTCGGCGAACGCTTCGCCGCCACCCGCGAATGGGCCCTGCACCGCCTCGCCGAACCCCTCACCCTCGAAACCCTCGCCCAGCACGCCGCCGTCTCCCCCCGCACCTTCTCGCGCCGCTTCGTCGAGGACACCGGCTACACCCCCATGCAGTGGGTCATGCGCGCCCGCATCGACCTCGCCCGCGAACTCCTCGAACGCTCCGAACGCGGGGTCGAGCAGATCGCCGCCGACGTCGGCCTCGGCACCGGCGCCAACCTGCGCCTCCACTTCCAGCGCATCCTCGACACCACCCCCACCGAATACCGCCGCACCTTCACCCAGGGCGGCTGACCCCCGCCCGCCCCTCCCCGGCGGCCTGTGGCGGGATCCTTTCGAACCGTGGCGATCTCGCCCCTGTCAGGCCCGCCCGCCACGCGCGAACCTGAGGGCGCGAACTGAAGGGACACGCACACATGACTCGCATCGCCATCAACGGATTCGGCCGCATCGGACGCAACGTGCTGCGCGCGCTCCTCGAACGCGACACGAACCTCGAGGTCGTCGCCATCAACGACCTCACCGAGCCCACCGCCCTCGCCCGGCTGCTCGCCTTCGACACCACCTCCGGCCGCCTCGGCCGCCCGGTCACCGTCGAGGGCGACGTCCTGGTCGTCGACGGCCGTCGCATCAAGGTCCTCGCCGAACGCGAGCCGGCCCAGCTGCCGTGGGCCGACCTCGAGGTCGACCTCGTCCTGGAGGCCACCGGCCGCTTCACCTCCGCCGAGGCCGCCCGCGCCCACATCAAGGCCGGCGCCCGCAAGGTCCTCGTCAGCGCGCCCTCCGACGGCGCCGACGTCACCCTCGCCTACGGCGTCAACACCGACGCCTACGACGCGGAACTGCACACGGTCGTCTCGAACGCCTCCTGCACGACCAACGCCCTCGCGCCGCTGGCCGCCGTCCTGGACGAACTCGCCGGCATCGAGCACGGCTTCATGACCACGGTGCACGCCTACACCCAGGAGCAGAACCTCCAGGACGGCCCGCACCGCGACCCGCGCCGCGCCCGCGCCGCCGGCGTCAACATCGTCCCGACCTCGACGGGCGCCGCCAAGGCCATCGGCCTGGTCCTGCCGCAGCTCGACGGCAAGCTCTCCGGCGACTCGATCCGCGTACCGGTCCCGGTCGGATCCATCGTCGAGCTCAACACCACCGTCGCCCGCGACGTGACCCGCGAGCAGGTCCTGGAGGCCTACCGCACCGCCGCAGCGGGCCCGCTGGCCGGCGTGCTGGAGTACTCGGAGGACCCGCTGGTCTCCTCCGACATCACGGGCAACCCCGCCTCGTCGATCTTCGACTCCGAGCTCACCCGCGTCGAGGGCCGCCACATCAAGGTCGTCGCCTGGTACGACAACGAGTGGGGCTTCTCGAACCGCGTGATCGACACCCTCACCCTCCTCGCAGGCTGACCCCAGCCCCTCCCATACCGAGCGCCGCAGTTGGTACTGACCTGGCAACTGCGGCGCTCACCCATGTCCGAACCGGGCCGGCGCCCTCCAGCCCCCGGCCGGCCGAAGCCGGCCCCGCCGGCGTTCGAGGGCCGGTGCGTTCGAGGGCCGGGCAATTCATCCTCCTCCACCGGTTACCCCATTCGGGTCTGATCGTTGTACCGGCCGGGTGTCCCGCCCACCCCGGTGACAGCAGGAGGACCGATGACCGAGCCAGGGCCCGCCGCCGCGCCCCCGCTGGCCGGCGGCCCCCACGCGGCAGAATCGCTCCGCCCCCTCCTCGACACGGTCCTCACCGCCCTCCACACCGGCGCCGCGGAGCGCAAGGGTCCCCTCCCCGCCGGCGGCCCCGCCCCCGTCACGGCCCGCGTCCGGGCCGCACTGGGCGACGTACTCCCCACCCACGGCACCGGCGACCACGAAGCCCTCGCCACCCTCGTCCACACCCTCGCGGCCGGCGCCGCCGACCCCGCTGACCCCCTCTGCGCGGCCCACCTGCACTGCCCCCCGCTCGCGGTCGCGGCCGCCGCCGACCTCGCCGTCAGCGCCCTCAACCCCTCCCTCGACTCCTGGGACCAGGCGCCCGCCGCCTCCGCCATCGAGGCCCTCCTCACCCGCGCCCTCGCCGCCGAGTTCTACGACACCCCCCGCGCCGACGCCCTCCTCACCACCGGCGGCACCGAAGCCAACCAGCTGGCCCTCCTCCTGGCCCGCGAACGCCACGGCCCCCGCCTCACGGTCCTGCACGGCGCGAACGCCCACCACTCGGTGCCCCGCGCCGCCTGGCTCCTCGGGCTGCCCCCGGCCACCGCCCTCCCCACCCCCGCCGGCACCCTCGACCCCGCCACCCTCGACGCGGCCCTCGCCGGCACCCCCGGCCCCGCCCTCGTCACCGCCACCGCCGGCACCACCGACGCGGGCCTCATCGACCCCCTCGACGCCCTCGCCGACGTCTGCGAACGCCACGGGGCCGAACTCCACGTGGACGCCGCCTACGGCGGGGCCCTCGCCTTCAGCCCCCGCCACCGAGGCAAGCTGGGCGGCCTCCACCGCGCCCGGTCCATCACCCTCGACCTGCACAAACTCGGCTGGCAACCCGTCGCCGCCGGCCTCCTCGCCGTCCCCGACACCACCCTGCTGGCACCCCTCGCCCACCAGGCCGACTACCTCAACGCCGCCGACGACACCGAAGCCGGCCTGCCCGACCTCCTCGGCCGCTCCCTGCGCACCACCCGCCGCCCCGACGCCTTCAAGATCGCCGCCACCCTCCGCTCACTCGGCCGCGACGGCCTCGCCCGGCTCATCGACCACACCTGCGCCGCAGCCCACAGGCTCGCCGAAATCCTCGACGCACACCCCGGCTTCGAACTCCACGCGCACCCCACCATCAGCACGGTCCTCTTCCGGCCCACCCCCACCGACGACGACCGCCTCGCCGCCCTGCGCCGCACCCTCCTCCACGACGGCACCGCCGTCCTCGGGCGCGCCACCGCCGACGGCCGGCTCTGGCTCAAGGCGACCCTGCTCAACCCCCACACCACCGCGCGGGACCTGGACACCCTCGTCGCCCTCCTGGAAGGCAGAAGCCACCGATGACCGCCCAGCACGATGCACCCCACGACCTCGTCGGAATCGGCATCGGCCCCTTCAACCTCTCCCTGGCGGCCCTCGCCCACGGCCTCCCCCAACAGGGCGCCGACCCCCTCGCCGCCGTCTTCTACGACCAGCGCCGCGACTTCCGCTGGCACCCCGGCCTCCTCCTCGACGGCGCCACCCTCCAAGTGCCCTTCCTCGCCGACCTCGTCACCCTCGCCGACCCCGCCAGCCCCTGGACCTTCCTCAGCTACCTCAAGCACAAGGAACGGCTCTACCCCTTCTACTTCGCCGAGCAGTTCCACATCCAGCGGGCCGAATACGACGCCTACTGCCGGTGGGTCGCCGGACGCCTCCCCGGCCTCCACTTCGGCCACCAGGTCGACGCCGTCCGCTGGAACCCCGAACGCGACCTGTTCGAAGTCGACTACACCCAGCTCGACACCGACGGGGAAGCCGAAGCCCTCGGCCGCACCTACACCCGCAACCTCGTCCTCGGCATCGGCACGGCCCCGTTCGTCCCCGAACCCCTGCGCCCCCTCGCCGACGCCCCCACCGTCCCCGTCATCCACTCGGCCGACTACCTCGACAACCGCGCCCGCATCCTCGGCGCCGAGCACGTCACCGTCATCGGCTCCGGCCAGTCGGGCGCCGAGGTCTTCCTCGACCTGCTCCGCAACCGCCCCGCCGGCCGCGAACGCCTCACCTGGCTCGCCCGCACCCCCTCCTTCGCCCCCATGGAGTACTCCAAGCTCGGCCTGGAACACTTCACCCCCGACTACACCCGCTACTTCCACGACCTCCCCGAACCCGTCCGCGACCGGCTCGTCCCCGCCCAGTGGCAGCTCCACAAGGGCATCGACACCGCCACCATCGCCGCCATCCACGAAGAGCTCTACCGCCGCACCCTCCACGGCGGCTGGCCCGACACCGTCCTCACCCCCGGGGTCACCGTCCGCACCGCCGGCCGCGTCGCCACCACCAAGGTCGAACTCCACCTCGAACACGACCAGCAGGGCACCCGCTCCCGCCTCACCACCGATGCCGTCGTCCTCGCCACCGGCTACCGGGAACGCCCCCTCACCAGCCTGTTCGCCGGCCTCGACCCGTACATGCGCAAGGACTCCTCCGGCCGCCCCCGCATCGACGACCGCTACCGCATGGTCCTCGACCCCTCCGTCAGCGGCACCGTCTTCGTCCAGAACGGCGAACGCCACACCCACGGCGTCGGCACCCCCGACCTCGGTCTCGCCGCCTGGCGCAGCGCCGCCATCCTCAACACCCTCACCGGCAAGGAGCCCTACCCCCAGCCCCACCGCACCGCCTTCACCACCTTCGGCCTTGAACAGCGCGACCCCGCCCGCCCCCGCCGCGCCGTCAACCTCCGGCCCCTCGTCGACCACCCCTGAAACGCACACGGCCGGGACCCGCCACAGCAGGACCCGGCCGCACGCACCACGAAGAGGGCCTAGAACACGGGCACGCCCGCCCGCGTCAGACGCCAGTCCACCGAGGCGAACGCCGCCGGGTCCACGGTGCCCTTCGCCTTCACCCACTGGATGATCGTGTTACGGATCTCGTCGGAGTTGGCCCACAGCTGCTTCGCCTTCGGCACGTGCGGGAACGCCCCGCCGCCCGAAGCCCGGTAGTTGTTCACCGCGAACACGAACTGCGCCGCCGGATCCACCGGCTTCCCCGCGAACGACAGCCCCGTGATCCGCGAACCCACCGGCTGCGCGATGTCGATGTCGTACGTCAGCCCGTACACCGCGTCGTAGTTGTAGTCCGGGATGCTCTCCGCGTTCGTCAGCTTCGCCGGGTCCACCGCCCCGTCCGGAGCCGTCCGCACGTAGTACCGCGCCGAGTACTCCAGGTAGTCCTTCAGCTGCGCGCCCGTCAGCAGGCGCGCCTCCAGGGTGTTCTCGAACGGGTACAGCCCCGCCGCGTCCTTGATCGTCACCTGGCCGGCCGGGATCGCCGCGGTCCGCGAGAAGCAGGACGCCTGCGACAGCACCGGCAGCTTCCCCCACTCGGAACCGGCCAGCGCCGCCTTCACCGTCTCCGCCTGCACGTGGTTGATCAGGTCGATGATCGGCACGTCCTTCACCGGCCCCTCGGCCGACGACATCGCCTGCGTCGACGTCCCGATCACCTGGTTGACGTACGCGACGACCTTGCGGTGCTCGTCCGACAGCAGCCCCGTGATCTTCGGGTCCTCGGCCGCCGTGTTCGAGTTCAGCACCTTCGCCGAGACCTTCGCCACCGACCAGCGGCCCCGCTCCCACGACAGCTCGAAGTCGAACAGCGTCAGCCGCTGCCCCCACTTCAGCGGCTCCGACAGCACCACGTCCTTGCCGGTCGCCTTGTTCTTCACCCGGTACTCCGGGATCTCCGTGTGCGCGTGGCCCACCAGGATCGCGTCGATCCCCGGCACCTGCTCGGCCACCAGGCCCGCCGCGTTCTCCACGTACGGCAGCTGGTCGCCGTACGAGGACGTACCGCTCGACCCCGAGTGCGCCGACACGATCACCACGTCCGCGCCCATGGACCGCAGCCTCGGCACGTACTTCGCCGCCTGCTCCTCCAGCCCCGGGAACGTCATCCGCCCCTGGACGTTCGCCTTGTCCCAGATCGCGATGCCCGGGTTCGTCAGACCCAGCACCGCCACCTTCACGTCACGCCCGTGCGGGGTCCGCAGCCGGTGCATGCTGTACGGCGCGAACGCCGGCCGCAGGGTCTTCGCGTCCAGCGCGTTCGCCCCCAGCAGCGGGAAGTGGCACTGCTCCTCGAACTTCCGCAGCACCGGGATGCCGTAGTTGAACTCGTGGTTCCCCAGCGCCGCCGCGTCGTAGCCGATCGCGTTCATCGCCTGCGCCATCGGGTGCACCGGACCACGCCGCGCGGTGATCGGGTCCACCTTCGCGTAGTAGTAGGAGAGCTGCGTCCCCTGGATCGTGTCACCCGCGTCGATCAGCAGCGTGTTGCACCGCCCCTTCTCCGCGCGGACCTGCTCCACCAGCGTCGAGATCTTCGCCAGGCCGACGTCGTTGTGCGCCTTGTCGTCGAACTCCTTGTCCGTGAAGTAGTCCCAGTTGAAGACGTTCCCGTGCAGGTCGGTCGTGCCCATCACGGTGAACGCGTAGGTCCTGGACCCCCGCGACCCTTCCGCGGGCGCGGTCGCGGCGGCCGCCGGCGAGCTCGTGGCCCCCGCCACCGCCACGGCGGCACCCGTGGCGGCCGAAGCCCCCATGAAAGTCCTACGGTCAAACGCCATTGCCATCTCCCCTTGTGAGGCGTGTTACGAAGCGTGAACGACGCGCGTAGATTCTGACCCACCGGTAACAAACCGCAACACCCCCCGCAGGTTTCGATCCGATGACCACACCAGAACGGGCACCGGTGCGAGAGTGAAACCATGACCCAGGACGCCTCGAACGCCGCCCACCAGCCCTACGGAACCCCCGAGGTCCCCCGCGTCGCCGTCCGCGGAGAAGCCCGCCTCGAAGTCGACCCCGAAATCGCCCGCATCGGCATCACCGTCAGCGCCCGGGGCACCGACCGCCGCACCGCCCTCGACGACCTCACCCGCCGCAACACCACCGTCCTCGAACTCCTCAAGAGCTACGGCGAACCCGTCGAGAAGATCGAAACCGGCTCCTTCTCCATCACCCCCGAACCCACCCGCCACGGCCGCGGCGAACGCGTCCGCGCCTACCACGGCCGCGTCCACATCACCGCCGAACTCAACGACTTCACCACCCTCGGCGAACTCACCACCCGCCTCGCCGACCTCGAACTCACCCAGGTCGACGGCCCTTGGTGGGCCCTGCGCCCCACCTCTCCCGCCCACGGCGAAGCCCGCCGCCAAGCCGTACTCGAAGCCGTCCAGCGCGCCCGCGAATACGCCCACGCCCTCGGCGCCGACCTCGCCGCCCTCGTCGAACTCGCCGACCTCGGAGCCGAGGACGCCACCCCCTACCCCCAGCCCGGCGGCGCCCTGCGCACCATGGCCTTCGCCGCATCCGCCGAAGACGCCGGCGCCCCGCCCCTCGACCTCGAACCCCAGCGCCAGACCGTCTTCGCCCAGGTCAACGCCCGCTTCACCATGACCCCGCCGCAGCTCTGAACAGCCCCCGTGGGGGTGCTCATCAGAGCACCCCCACGCACATTCAAAAAATGTCAACAAGCTTTCGCCCAAAGGTGGTTGAGGAGACGCCCGGACCACATTTCCTACCCCCCGGTAGGGCATACGCTCGCCCCATGCGCCGAGCGAAAATCGTATGTACCCTGGGCCCCGCCACCGACTCATACGACCAGATCAAAGCCCTGGTCGAAGCCGGCATGGACATCGCCCGCCTCAACCTCAGCCACGGCACCTACGCCGAACACGAGGAGCGCTACCAACGCGTACGAAAGGCCTCCGACGAGACCGGCCGCAGCGTCGGCGTCCTCGCCGACCTTCAAGGCCCGAAGATCCGCCTCGGCCGCTTCCACGAAGGCCCCGTACTCCTTGAACGCGGCGACGAGTTCACCATCACCGTCGAAGACCACCAGGGCGACCGCCACACCTGCGGCACCACCTACAAGGGCCTCGCCGACGACGTCACCCCCGGCGAACGCATCCTCGTCGACGACGGCCGCGTCACCCTCGAAGTCACCTCCGTCGACGGCCCCCGCGTCCACACCCGCGTCATCGAAGGCGGCATGGTCTCCGACCACAAGGGCCTCAACCTCCCCGGAGTCGCCGTCTCCGTCCCCGCCCTCTCCGACAAGGACATCGAAGACCTCCGCTGGGCCCTGCGCACCGGCGCCGACGTCATCGCCCTCTCCTTCGTCCGCACCGGCCGCGACATCGAAGACGTCCACCGCATCATGGACGAGGAAGGCCGCCGCCTCCCCGTCATCGCGAAGATCGAGAAGCCCCAGGCCGTCGAAAGCATCGACGACATCGTCGCCGCCTTCGACGGCATCATGGTCGCCCGCGGCGACCTCGGCGTCGAAATGCCCCTGGAACAAGTCCCCATCGTCCAGAAGCGCGCCATCAAACTCGCCAAGCGCAACGCCAAACCCGTCATCGTCGCCACCCAGATGCTCGACTCGATGATCGACAACAGCCGCCCCACCCGCGCAGAGGCCTCCGACGTCGCCAACGCCGTCATCGACGGCACCGACGCCGTCATGCTCTCCGGCGAGACCAGCGTCGGCAAACACCCCATCGACACCGTCCGCACCATGTCCCGCATCGTCGAAGCCGCCGAAGAGGACATCCTCGCCAAGGGACTCCCGCCCCTCACCGACCGCAACAAGCCCCGCACCCAGGGCGGAGCCGTAGCCCGCGCGGCCGCCGAAATGGGCGACTTCCTCGGCGCGAAGTTCCTCGTCGCCTTCACCCAGAGCGGCGACACCGTCCGCCGCCTCTCCCGCTACCGCAGCCCCATCCCGCTCCTCGCCTTCACCCCCGACCCCGCCACCCGCTCCCAGCTCAACCTCACCTGGGGCGTAGAAACCTTCCTCGGCCCCCACGTCGACTCCACCGACGCCATGGTCGCCCAGGTCGAAGAGGAACTCCTGCGCATCGGACGCTGCGTCCCCGGCGACGTCGTCGTCATCACCGCCGGCTCACCCCCCGGCGTCACCGGCAAGACCAACCTCGTCCGCATCCACCACATCGGCGACCCGGTCCGCTGACACCACGACGCCGTCGGCCGTCCCTGGTGGGGGACGGCCGACGGCGCCGTTCACGGGTGTCACCAGCCGAACCGGCGGTCCACCTCGGCCTCGAACTCCTCGAACGACAACACCGCGTCACCGTTCTTGTCCGCCGCGTCGAACAACGCCGACGACGCGTCTGCGTCCCCCAACCCCCAGAACGGCAGATCCCCCCGCGCGGCCAGCGTCGGCCCCTGGGTACGCAACGCCGAAATCACCTCGGCCCGCGTCAGCTCCCCGTCATGGTTCAGATCCAGCGCATCGAACAGCTTCCGAGCCTTCTCGCTCACCGAAACGTCCCTCCACCACGCACACCGTTGACCCCCTCAACCTAGGGCACCAAACCCGGCACCACCTCCCACCCGTTCACCACCCACACCAACCTCCAGTACCGCTCCACCCGCGGATCCACCGGCCCCACCACCCCCGGCGCCCGCCTGAACTCCTCCCGGAACCCCGCATCCCCCACCAGCCCCGCCAACTCCACCCACGCCGCCACCTGCTCCGACGACGGATCCTCCGGCAACTCCGGCGCCGAAGCCCGCACCATCGCCGCCACCGACTCCTCGGCCCCCTCCACCAGCAGCTCCACCAGCCGCCGCCGCTCCTCGCCCGCCCACCGCGTCACGTCATGCATCAACCGAACCTCCTCCGGACCCGACCCGCGCTCCGCCACCAACCGCAGCACCGCCCGACGCAACCGCAACGCCCGGATCTGCGCCTCCACCGCATCGGCGTGCACGGCGGCCACCTCGGCCACCGACAGCTCCCGATCCAGCACCCGCCGCACGCTGGGCAGATCCACCCCCAGCTCCCGCAGCGTCCGCACCAGCTCCAGCCGCACCAGCGCGCCGTCGTCGTACAGCCGGTACCCGGCACGACTACGACAGGCCGGCGCGACGATGCCCTCGTCGGAGTAGAAACGGATGGTCCGCACCGCCAACCCGGTCCTGCGGGCCAGCTCCCCGATCGCATACAACTCCGTCACGCCGTCCATGCCCCTACCCTGCGGTCTCCACCCACTGGAGGGTCAAGCCGGCCTCAGTACTTCGGCCCGACGTGGGCGTCCATGAGGGCGACGGATTCCTTGCGGGCGACGGAGACGTTGTACGGCCTGCCGTGCCGCGTGCAGTTCCGCCAGGCGACGCCGAGCCGGTCGAGGGTGTTCGTGAACAGCCTCCGGATGTCGTCGGACACGTTCGTGAACCAGTAGCGGGGGTACTCGTAACGCTTCCCCTTCCGCACCGTCCAGTTCGTGATCCGGCAGCCGTCCGAGTGGATCAACCCCCGGATGAAGTTCCAGGGGTGCTGATCGACGATCTCCTGCTGCCAGGGGGCGAGGGCTATGAGCCGCTCGTGCTTCCTCCCCGGGCCGTGCTGGGGGAACAAGCAGGGCAGGTGCTTGGAGTAGACCTTGATGTTGTGCGCGCCCTTGACCCGGACCCGGCACGTCCGGTGTGTGGGGAACACCGACCGGAGCGCGGCTTCCGCCTCGTCCTGGATTCCCGGCCAGTGGTCGTCCAGCGTGATCATGAGGCTGAGCGTCCGGTGCCCGGAGTAGTGGCTGATGTGGCCGTCGCCCAGATAGAGGCCCAGGAGGTACGCATAGGCGGCATGGTTCAGAGGCACCCCGTCGCATCTCGGACAGTCGTGGAAGCCCCGTCCTGGACACTCGCCGCGCTTGGCGCGGTCCATGTGCTTCCAGTATCCGATCGTGCCGACGGGGACGTTCAGCTGCCGGGCGACCTCGGCGTTGCGGACCCCGGAGCGGAGGAGCGAAAGTGCGGTCTGCCTCACCTGGAGGCTGTGCAGGGACATGCGGCCACATTGGGCCAGTCCGCCTCTTCCGGGATGCGAAAAAGCGAACGTTCACGCGAAGGTGAGCGTCCGCTTATCGAACGATGTGCCGGGTGCGGGATTCGAACCCGCACGCCCTTTCGGACAGAGGTGTTTGAGACCTCGGCGTCTGCCATTCCGCCAACCCGGCCGGGTTGCTCGTCGGAGTGTACCGGGTGACCATGCGCCGCCGCTGCTAGGTAGGCTCATCCAAGCAGCACAGCCCCGCAAAGAGGAGCACCCCGTGACCGCCGAGCACGAGTCGACGCCCACGCCCGACGCCGACCAGTCGCACGTTCCGCCGCTGACGACCCGCGTCGTCATCGCCGAGGACGAGGCGCTCATCCGTCTCGACCTGAAAGAGATGCTCGAAGAGGAGGGCTACTCCGTCGTCGGCGAGGCCGGGGACGGGCAGACGGCCGTCGAGCTGGCCCGGGAGCACCGGCCCGACCTCGTGATCCTCGACGTGAAGATGCCCGTGCTCGACGGGATCTCCGCCGCCGAGAAGATCGCGGGGGAGTCCATCGCCCCCGTGCTCATGCTCACCGCGTTCTCGCAGCGCGACCTCGTCGAGCGGGCCCGGGACGCCGGGGCCATGGCGTACCTGGTCAAGCCCTTCAGCAAGAGCGACGTCGTCCCGGCCATCGAGATGGCCGTCTCCCGGTTCGCCGAGCTGAAGGCGCTGGAGAAGGAGGTCGCGGACCTCTCCGCGCGCCTGGAGACCCGCAAGCTCGTCGACCGGGCCAAGAGCATCCTGCAGACCGAGTACAAGCTGTCCGAGCCGGCCGCGTTCCGGTGGATCCAGAAGACCTCCATGGACCGCCGCATGTCCATGCAGCAGGTCGCCGAGGCGGTCATTGAGGACGCCGAGGAGAAGAAGCAGAACGCCGCCAAGTAGGCGGGGCGAGAGGAACGCGTGAGGCCCGTCTCCCCCCGAGGGGAGACGGGCCTCACGGCTTCGCGGAGCCGGCGCGGACTAGTCCTCGCCGAGGTAGGCCTTGCGGACGTCCTCGTTGACGAGGAGCTCGCGGCCCGGGCCCGACAGGACGATCTTGCCGATCTCCATGACGTGGCCCTGGTCGGCCAGCGACAGCGCGGCCTGGGCGTTCTGCTCGACCAGCAGGATCGTGGTGCCGGCCGCCTTGAGCTCGGAGATGGTCGCCATGATCTTCTGCATCATGAGCGGCGACAGGCCCATCGAGGGCTCGTCCAGCATCAGCAGCTTCGGCTGCGACATGAGCGCGCGGCCCATGGCCAGCATCTGCTGCTCGCCGCCCGAGAGGGTGCCGGCGGCCTGCTTGCGGCGCTCTCCCAGGATCGGGAAGAGGTCGTAGGCGCGCTGGACGTCCTTCTGGATGCCTTCCTTGTCGTTGCGGAGGAAGGCGCCGAGGAGGAGGTTGTCCTCGATCGTCATGCGCGGGAAGATGTGCCGCCCCTCGGGGGAGTGGGCGAGTCCGAGCGAGACGATGTCGTGCGCCGGGACCTTCTTCAGCGACTTGCCCTGGAACTTGATCTGGCCGCCCTTGGGCTTGATCAGGCCGGAGAGGGTGCGCAGGGTGGTGGTCTTGCCGGCGCCGTTGGTGCCGATGAGGGTGACGATCTCGCCCTCGTTGACGCTGAAGGAGATGCCCTTGACGGCTTCGATCTTGCCGTAGGCGACGCGGAGGTCCTCGACCTCCAGGAGTGCGGTCACTTGGCTTCTCCGTCCGTGCTGGTGGTGCTGTCCGCGTCAGCGGCGTCGTTCTCCGCGGCGTCGTTCTCCGCGGCTTCCACCACGGCTTCGGCCTCGGCCACGACCTCGGCTTCGGCGGCTTCCTCGGCGGCCTCCACTTCGGCGACCTCCTCGGCGCCGGGGGCGCCTTCGAAGGGCTCGCCGAGGTAGGCGGCGACGACGCGCTCGTCGCCCTGGACCTCGGCGGCGCTGCCCTCGATGAGCTTCTCGCCCTGGACGAGGCAGGCGACGCGGTCGCAGAGGTTGAAGATGAAGCGCATGTCGTGCTCGATGACGAGGACGGCGATGCCCTTGTCCCGGATGGCGAAGATGAGTTCTTCGGCGGCCCGGGTCTCCTGCGGGTTCATGCCGGCGGTGGGCTCGTCCAGGAGGATGAGGCCCGGGTCGCTGGCGAGGGCGCGGGCGATCTCCAGCTTGCGCTGCTCGCCGTAGGGGAGGTTGCGGGCGAGGTGTTCGGCCTTGTGGTCGAGGCCGATGAACTCCAGGAGTTCCATGGCGCGCTCGCGGCTGGCCTGCTCCTCCCGGCCGAAGCCGGGCAGGCGCAGGAGGGCGGACCAGAGGCCCTCCTTGGTGCGGGTGTGGCGTCCGACGAGGACGTTTTCCAGGACCGTCATGTTGTTGAAGAGACGGATGTTCTGGAAGGTGCGGGCGATGCCGGCCGCGGTGACCTTGAAGGACTTGGGGGGCAGGACCGTGCCCTTGTACCGGACTTCGCCCTCGGTGGGGATGTAGAGGCCGGTGAGGCAGTTGAAGAAGGTGGTCTTGCCGGCGCCGTTGGGGCCGATGAGGCCGACGATCTCGCCGCTGCGGACGGTGAGGTCGACGTTCTTGACGGCGGTGAGGCCGCCGAAGCGCATCGTGACGCCACGGGCGTCGAGGACGGTCTCGCCGGTGGCCGTTTCGGTCGTGGTGGTGGTCATGGATCAGGCCCCTGCCTTGCCGAGGACTGTGGGCGCTTCGAGGTCCTTGTGGAGTTCGAGCTGGTTGCGCCGGTTGGGGATGAGGCCTTCGGGGCGCAGGCGCATCAGGATGACGAGTGCGATGCCGAAGACGAGGAGCTGGTACTCGCCCAGGAACTGGAGCTTGTTGGGGATCATGAAGAGGAGGGCGCCGCCGACGAGGGGGCCGGAGATGGTGCCCATGCCGCCGAGTACGACTGCCGCGAGGAGGAAGGCGGAGTTCGGGGGGACGGCGTTGGCGAAGACGTACTGGTCCGGGGTGACGGTGTAGTTCACGTGGGCCTGTACGGCGCCGGCGAGGCCGGCGAGGGTGGCGCCGAGGGCGAAGGCGATGAGCTTGACGCGGAAGCCGTTGATGCCCATGGCTTCGGCGGCGGTCTCGTCTTCGCGGATGGCGACCCAGGCGCGGCCGATGCGGGATTCGGCGCTGCGGCGGAAGACCATGATCACGATGAGGGTGACCAGGAGCATCAGCAGGAAGTAGTTGGCGAAGCGGCCGATGGTGAATCCGGCGATGCTGTGGCTGGCGCCGAAGTCGAACCCGAAGAGGTTGACGTTGGGGATGTTGGCGACGCCGTTGGGGCCGTTGGTGAGGTCGGGTCCGCTCACGCCGTCGAGGTTGTTCATCGAGATCCGGAAGATCTCTCCGAAGCCGAGGGTGACGATGGCGAGGTAGTCGCCGCGCAGGCGCAGGGTCGGGGCGCCGATGAGGACGCCGAAGACCATGGAGGCGAGGGCGCCGACGAGGAGTGCGGCCCAGAAGGGCAGGTGCACGCCGAAGGGGGAGTTGGGGCTGCCGGAGACCAGGGCCGCGGTGTAGGCGCCGACGCCGAGGAAGGCGACGTAGCCGAGGTCGAGGAGGCCGGTGAGGCCGACGACGATGTTCAGGCCGAGGGCGACGGTGGCGAAGATGAGGATGTTGACGCCGAGGGTCGCGTACTGGTCGTCGGTCTGGGTGAGGGGGAAGGCGGCGGCCGCGACGAAGGCGCCGACGAGGGCGACGTTGCGGTGCTTGTTGGTGAGGGTGGTGAAGCGGGCGACCAGGCCGGCCTTGTTGAGGGCGGTGAAGCCGAAGCCGGCGGTGATCAGGAAGCCGATGAAGAGTTCCTGGTACGGGGTGGTGACGCCGTAGGTGAAGACGCCGAGGGCGACGGCGAGCACCGCGGTGATGATCAGGATCTCGGCGTAGGCCGGGAGGGCGCGGGCCGGCTTGGGGGTGCCGCCGGCGTGGGCGGCCTTGGTGACGGCCCAGCTGTTGCCGATGTTGTGCTTGGTCTGCTCCCACCAGGTGTCTTCGGGGTCCGCGAGTTCGGTCACGGGACGCTCGAAGGGCAGGGAGCGGGCGCCGAGCCAGGCGACGAGCGCGGTGGCGAGGGCGATGAAGCCGCCGGGTTCCAGGTTGACGAGGCCGCCGAGGGTGTTACTGATCGCCCAGGCGGTGTAGGCCACGGTGAGGAAGGTGCCGAGGGCGCAGAGCTTGATGGCGGCGTCGGTTCCGGCGGGGGCGATCCACTGGAGGCCCTTGATGCCGTAGGAGCTGAGGCCGAAGAGCGCGGTGAGGGCGCCGCCGACGAGGACGAGCCACTGGAGGCCGCCCGGGTACCCGTAGACGGTGAGGTCGCCGGGGAAGGCGGAGGTCCAGGTCCAGGCGAGGAAGCAGCTGATGACCGTGAGGGCGCCGCCGGCGGTGGCCACGGCCCGGGCGGTCTTCTCGGGGAAGACGATTCCCCGGCGGCCGGTGGGCTCGGCCTGCGGCGTGTTGTCTGTGATGGTGGTCGTCATGGTTCTCACGCCCTGTCCGCCACGCGCTCGCCCATCAGGCCCTGGGGCCGGAAGAGGAGCACGAGGATGAGGAGTACGAACGCCCAGGTGTTGCCCCAGGACTGGCCGCCGAGCTGCTGCATGCCCGGTACGTCGGCGATGTAGGCGGTGGTCAGGGTTTCGGCGAGGCCGAGGACGATGCCGCCGATCATGGCGCCGTAGATGTTCCCGATGCCGCCGAGGACGGCGGCGGTGAAGGCCTTGAGGCCGAGCAGGAAGCCCATCTTGAAGTTGACCTCGCCGTACTTGAGGCCGTAGGCGACGGCTCCGATGGCGGCGAAGGCGGCACCGAGGGCGAAGGCCATCATGATGATGCGGTCGGTGTTGATGCCCATGAGCTTGGCGGTGTCGGGGTCCTGGGCGGTCGCCTGCATGCCGCGGCCGCTGCGGGTCTTCTTGACGAAGAAGCCGAGGAAGGCCATGGAGAGCGGGGCGGCGATCAGGAGGAAGACGTCACCGGTCTGGATGGTGATGCTGCCGAGGTGGAAGGGGCCGCCGGAGATCTCGGGGAAGACCACGGAGGAGGGGTACCAGGCCCAGACCGCCTGCTGGAGGACGATGGAGAGGCCGATGGCGGTGATGAGCGGCGCGAGCCGTGGGGCGTTGCGCAGGGGCCGGTAGGCGAAGCGTTCCGCGCCGACGGCGACGAGGGTGGCGACGATGATCGCGCCTATGATCATGAGGGGGAGGGCGACCCACATGGTGGTGCCGCCGGGGAGAGCCGTCCAGACCCAGAAGGCGCCGAACCCTCCGATCATGAAGATCTCGCCGTGGGCGAAGTTGATGAGCTGGACGATGCCATAGACCATCGTGTAGCCGATGGCGACGAGCCCGTACATGGATCCCAGTAGCAGGCCGTTGACCAGCTGTTGCGGCAGTTCGTGCACCGCAGGTCCTCCGAGTCTTTCGACGGATGTGACACCGCGCGGGGCGCATTGTTGCGCGCCCCGCGCGGCAGGTGAGGGGTGAGGGGCTGGCGGTTCAGGGGGCCAGCCGGTGGAGGTCAGCCGCCGTAGGTGCCGGACTCGACGGACTTCCAGTCGCCGCCTTCGACCTTGTAGACGGTGAGCTGCTTGTTGGTGGCGTCGCCGAACTCGTCGAAGGAGACCTTGCCGGTCACGCCTTCGAAGGAGACGTTCTGGACGGCGGCGAGGACCTTGGCGCGGGCGTCGGCGGGCAGCTTGCCGCCGTTGTCGTCGACGACCTTCTTGACGGCCTCGATGATGGACCAGGCGGAGTCGTAGGAGTAGCCGCCGTAGGCCGCGAACGGGTCCTTGTAGCCGGCCTTCTTGTAGTTGTCGACGAACTCCTTGGCGGACGGCAGGCTCTCGACGGGCGCGCCGACGGAGGTGGCGAGGTCGCCGGTGGCGCCCTCACCCGCGAGCTCGACGTACTTCTTGTCGTAGATGCCGTCGCCGCCGACGAGGGGGATGTTGGTGCCGGAGGCCTTGATCTGCTTGCTGAGCGGGCCGGCCGCGGGGTACTCGCCGCCGTAGTAGACGACGTCGGCGCCCGAGGACTTCACCTGGGTGACGATGGCCGAGAAGTCCTTCGACTCGGGGTCGATGTGGCCCTCGCCGGCGACCTGGCCGCCGAGCTTGGTGAACTCGCCCTTGAAGGTGCCGGCGAGGCCGGAGCCGTAGGTCTTCTTGTCATCGATGATGAAGACCTTCTTCTTGCCCGCCTTGTTGAAGAGGTACTGCGCCGCGAACGGGCCCTGGATGGCGTCCGTGGTGGCGGTGCGGAAGTAGCTCTTGTAGGTGCGGTTCTTGACGCCCTCGTTCCACTTCGGGCCCTGGGTCAGCGACGGGCTGGTGTTGGCCGGGGAGATCTGGGCCAGCTTCGCGTCGTCGAAGACCTTCTGCATGGCTTCGGAGACGGAGGAGTTGAGGGGGCCGACGACGCCGAGGACGTTCTTGTCGGCGGTGAGCTTGGTGGCGTTCTGCTGGCCGGAGGAGGCCTGCGCCTGGTCGTCGAGGGCCTGGATCTTGAAGGTGACGCCCTTGACGTACTTCTTCTCGTTGGCCTGCTTGGCGGCGAGGTCCGCGGAGTTCTTGATGCCGAGGCCGAGGGCGGAGAGGTCGCCCGTCAGCGGGGCGTCGACGCCGATGACGACGGTGGTGCCGCCGGCGTCGGCGGCTCCGCCCTTGTCGTCGCGCGAGCCGCAGGCGGTGAGAGTGAGAGCGCCCGCGGCGAGGGCGGCGGTCACGGCGATGAGCTGACGAGAACGCACGATCAGTCCTTTCCTGGCGCCGCGTCCCCCGTGGGACGCGTCGAGTCGAACGCGGGGACCGAACTGAAGAAATCCGGCGGTCGCGGTAACTGGCCGTGACTCTAGGCGGCTCATCGGCGGTTATGGAGGGCTGAGGCCAATGATGTGACTCTCTTGTTATGCCACGGCGTAATACATAGCGGTTCACGGCGGGTGGAACGGGGGAATTCAGGCCGGTTCGTCTTGTCCGCATCCTGAGACGGGGCAGGACCATCGAGCGGTTTGAGTCCTGACAGGCCAGGACTCTGGGGGTTTTTGCTCATGACGGTCCGGGGGTGGCCGCATCTCGGGCTTCGGGACAGGCCCTGGTCAGCGCGACGGAAAGATCCCCGGCATATCGGTCACCGGGGATGTAACTGTGATCCTCTTTCTGGAATCCATTACTCAGGGTCACTTCCAGGAAAGGAAGACCCGAATTCCGTGCTACATGCACGCAGTCTTTTGCCTGAATGAGGACGAGGAGCTCACGGACTTCCCCCGCCCGGACCGTGGCCGGAAGGGATGGCCGGATCGTCACGCCGAGGGCCTGAGAGGGCTGGCCGATCCGCTCCACCGTGACGGCCGGCCCGACCGCCGTCCGCACACGCACAGTGAAGGCGAACGCGGCGCCGTCCGGAGCAGGCTCCACGGGCCCCGCGTACGTGAGGGAGAGCGCCTGGGAGGGGGCGGGCGGGGCCTGCGGGCGGGGCGGCTCCGGGCGCGTGGCGTAGATGCGGGCGGCGGCCGCGGCCAGTACGGCGGCCGACGCGACGCTCAGCACGGCCCTGCGGTGGCGGGCGTAGCGGGAGCGGATCCAGTCCGCGCCGGGCGTACGGGGACCCCTGCGCGGCCCGTGTCCGTCCTCGGTGCCTTCCCCGGGCTCCACCGGGCCGATGCCGGCGCTCACTGCCAGGGCCCGCCGGTGGGGGTGCCCGAGCGGTGGTGCTCGGCACAGCGGGCTTCGGCGTCGCGGGCGGCGCCCTCGCGGACTGCCGCGGCGCTGCCGCCGGCGCGCTGCCCGGCGCGGGCGGCTTCGAGGACGGCGCGCAGGATCTCGTTCTGGTCGCCGGACAGGCCCATGGACTGGTAGTCGAGGCCGACGGCGTCCTCGTCCGCTGCGGCGTCGAGGACGACCCCTGCCCAGTGGGTGACGAGGGCGGCGCACAGGGCCCGGGGCGGGGTGGTGCGCGGGGCGGGGGCGGTGTGGGGCGCGCGGGTGGGGCCGGCGCAGCCCGACAGCAGGGTGACGGTCAGGGTGGCCGTGGTGAGGCCGGCGGCGAGGAGCGCCGTCGTCCCGCGTGCGGCCGTGACGCCGCGCGGCGCCGGTCCGGATCCCATGCGGGAACGCTAGACCGGCGCCGCGGGCGGCACAACGGCTCGTACCGGCCGGGGTGTTAAGAGTCCGTGTCGCGCAGCAGGCAGGTGAGGCGGGCGGTGCAGACGCGGCGGTCCTGCTCGTCGGTGATGACGATCTCGTAGGTGGCGGTGGAGCGGCCGCGGTGGACGGGGGTGGCGGTGCCGGTGACGTGGCCGTCGCGGACGCCGCGGTGGTGGGTGCAGTTGAGGTCGACGCCGACGGCGATCTTCTTGCTGCCGCCGTGCATCATGGCGCCGACGGAGCCGAGGGTCTCGGCGAGCACGGCGGAGGCGCCGCCGTGCAGGAGTCCGTAGGGCTGGGTGTTGCCCTTGACGGGCATGGTGGCGACGACGCGTTCGGCGGAGGCCTCCAGGATCTGGATCTCCATGCGCTGTCCGAGGGCGCCCGCCGAGAAGAGGGCGGGGAGGTCTATGCCCAGGGCGGCGTACTCGTCGAGGACTTCCTGGGGGAACTTCACGGCGTGCTGCTGCTCGGCGGCCATGGGGCTGCTCCGTTCGTCAACGATCGTTAACCAGTGTCTGGGCTCGTTCTATCAGGCCGGTTCGAAGCGGACGACGACGGACTTGCTGGCGGGGGTGTTGCTGGTGTCGGCGGTGGAGTCCAGGGGGACCAGGACGTTGGTCTCCGGGTAGTAGGCGGCGGCGCAGCCGCGTGCGGTGGGGTAGTGGACGACGCGGAAGCCGGGGGCGCGGCGTTCGACGCCGTCCTTCCACTCGCCGACGAGGTCGGTGTAGGAGCCGTCGGCGAGGCCGAGCTCGGCGGCGTCCTGGGGGTTGACCATGACGACGCGGCGGCCGCCGGTGATGCCGCGGTAGCGGTCGTCGAGGCCGTAGATGGTGGTGTTGTACTGGTCGTGGCTGCGCAGGGTCTGCAGGAGGAGCCGGCCGGCGGGCACCCGGGGGTACTCGACGGGGGCGGCGGTGAAGTTGGCCTTGCCGGTCTTGGTGGGGAAGCGGCGTTCGTCGCGGGGGCCGTGGGGGAGCCGGAAGCCCTCGGGGCGGGCGGCGCGGGCGTTGAAGTCCTCGAAGCCGGGGACGACGCGGGCGATGCGGTCGCGGATGGCCGCGTAGTCGTTCTCGAACTCCTCCCAGGGGGTCTGGGATGCGGTGCCGAGGACGGCGCGGGCCATGCGGGCGACGATGGCCGGTTCGGAGAGGAGGTGGGGGGAGGCGGGGGCGAGGTTGCCGCGGGAGGCGTGGACCATGCCCATGGAGTCCTCGACGGTGACGAACTGGCGGCCGCTCTTCTGGACGTCCTTGTCGGTGCGGCCGAGGGTGGGCAGGATCAGGGCGCGCCGGCCGGTGACCGCGTGGGAGCGGTTGAGCTTGGTGGAGACGTGGACGGTGAGGGAGGCGCGGCGGATCGCGGCCTCGGTGACGTCGGTGTCGGGGGTGGCGGCGACGAAGTTGCCGCCCATGGCGAAGAGGACCTTGGCCCGGCCGTCGCGCAGGGCCTCGATGGAGCGGACCACGTCGTAGCCGTGGGTGCGGGGCGAGGTGATGCCGAATTCCTCGTCGAGGGCGTCGAGGAAGGCGGGGGCGGGGCGTTCGAAGATCCCCATGGTGCGGTCGCCCTGGACGTTGGAGTGGCCGCGGACGGGGCAGACGCCGGCGCCGGGGCGGCCGATGTTGCCACGGAGCAGGAGGAGGTTGACGACCTCGCGGATGGTGGCGACGGAGTGCTTGTGCTGGGTGAGGCCCATGGCCCAGCAGATGATGGTGCGCTCCGAGGCCAGGATCATGGCGAGGGCGCGTTCGATCTCGGGGCGGGTGAGGCCGGTGGCGGTGAGGGTCTCGTCCCAGTCCGCGTCCTTGGCGGCGGTGGCGAGGGCCTCGTAGCCGTGGGTGTGCTCGCGGATGAAGTCCTCGTCGAGGGCGCCGTCCGTCTCGATGACGAGCTTGTTGAGGAGGCGGAAGAGGGCCTGGTCGCCGCCGATGCGGATCTGCAGGAAGAGGTCGTTGAGGGGGGTGCCCTTGAGCATGCCCAGGGGGGTCTGGGGGTTCTTGAACCGCTCCATGCCGGCCTCGGGCAGCGGGTTCACCGAGATGATCTTCGCGCCGGCTTCCTTGGCCTTCTCCAGCGCGGAGAGCATGCGGGGGTGGTTGGTGCCCGGGTTCTGTCCGGCGACGATGATCAGGTCGGCGCGGTGGAGGTCTTCGAGGGAGACGCTGCCCTTGCCGATGCCGATGGTCTCGCTCAGTGCGGAGCCGGAGGACTCGTGGCACATGTTGGAGCAGTCCGGCAGGTTGTTGGTGCCGAATTCGCGGGCGAACAGCTGGAAGAGGAACGCGGCCTCGTTGCTGGTGCGGCCGGAGGTGTAGAAGAGGGCCTCGTCGGGCGAGGAGAGGGCGCCGAGCTCCTCCGCGATGATCGCGAAGGCCTTCTTCCAGCTGACGGGCTCGTACCGGTCGGCGCCCTCCGGCAGGTACATCGGCTGCGTGATGCGGCCCTGCTGGCCGAGCCAGTAGCCGCTGCGGGCGGCGAGCTCGGGCAGCGGGTGGGCGGCGAAGAAGTCCGGGGTGACGCGGCGCAGCGTGGCCTCTTCGGCGACGGCCTTGGCGCCGTTCTCGCAGAACTCGGCGGTGTGCCGCTTGTCCCCCTCGGGCCAGGCGCAGCCGGGGCAGTCGAAGCCGTCCTTCTGGTTGACCTTGAGCAGGGTCCGCGCGGTGCGCGCCAGGCCCATCTGCTCGTTCGCGATCTTCAGGGTGTGCGCGATGGCGGGGAGCCCCGCGGCGGCGTGCTGGGGCGGCGTGACGTGCGGTGCGTCCTGTACCGGGTCACCTGTGGGCGGCTTGGTCGCCATCGCGCTCTCCTTCGAGCGTGCGTACGGGTGCAGCAGGTCCTGCCGCGTCTTCCGATCCTTGCACGGCCGCGGAGCGGGTGGGGAGGGCGGTCCGGCGCAGCCCCGGGCCCGCGGCGGGCGCCCGCGCCGGAATTGTCAGCGGGGAGCCCTAGGATCGGGGGCGTGGCAGAGACAGCATCGAAGAAGACCGACCAGCCGACCGCAGCGGACCGCCCCCGCCTGATGCTCATGGACGGGCACTCCCTGGCCTACCGGGCGTTCTTCGCGCTGCCCGCGGAGAACTTCACCACGGCCACGGGCCAGCCGACCAATGCCATCTACGGCTTCGCGTCGATGCTGGCGAACACGCTGCGCGACGAGGCCCCCACGCACTTCGCGGTGGCGTTCGACGTGTCCCGCAAGACGTGGCGCACGACGGAGTTCCCCGAGTACAAGGCGAACCGTTCGAAGACCCCGGACGAGTTCAAGGGGCAGGTCGAGCTGATCGGCGAGCTGCTCGACGCGATGAAGGTGCCGCGGTTCGCGGTGGACGGCTTTGAGGCCGACGACGTGATCGCGACGCTGGCGACGCAGGCGGAGGCCCTCGGCTTCGACGTCCTGATCGTCACGGGCGACCGCGACTCCTTCCAGCTGGTCTCCGAGCACACCACGGTGCTGTACCCGACGAAGGGCGTCTCCGAGCTGACCCGGTTCACGCCGGAAAAGGTCGAGGAGAAGTACGGCCTCACCCCGCAGCAGTACCCGGACTTCGCGGCGCTGCGCGGCGACCCGTCGGACAACCTGCCGGGCATCCCGGGCGTGGGCGAGAAGACCGCCGCGAAGTGGATCACCCAGTTCGGGTCGTTCGCGGAGCTGGTGGAGCGGGCCGACGAGGTCAAGGGCAAGGCCGGGCAGAACTTCCGCGACCACCTGGAGGCCGTGAAGCTCAACCGCGTCCTGACCGAGATGGTCAAGGACGTGGAGCTGCCCAAGACCCCGGCCGACCTGGCCCGCGCCCCGTACGACCGCTCCGCCGTCACCGGCGTGCTGGACGTGCTGGAGATCCGCAACGCCTCCCTGCGCGAGCGGCTGCTGGCCGTGGACCCGGGCGCTGCCGAGGTGGAGGCCCCCGCCCCGGCGGCCGGCGTGGAGCTGGACGGCTCGGTGCTGGGCGCGGGCGAGCTCGCGCCGTGGCTCCAGGAGCACGCGGGCGGACCGCTGGGCGTGTCCACCGTCGACAGCTGGATGCTGGGCACGGGCAACGTCAGCGAGATCGCGCTGGCCTCGGCGGGCGGCGCGGCCGCCTGGTTCGAGCCGTCCGCGCTCGACGAGGCCGACGAGCGGGCCTTCGCCGCCTGGGCCGCCGACGCGGCCCGCCCCAAGGTGGTGCACAACGCCAAGGGCCTGATGCGGGTCTTCCCCGAGCACGGCTGGACCCTGGCCGGCGTCACCATGGACACCGCGCTCGCCGCCTACCTCGTCAAGCCGGGCCGGCGCTCCTTCGCGCTGGACGTGCTGTCCGTGGAGTACCTGGGCCGCGAGCTCCAGCCCCCGGCCGCCGACGGCCAGCTCGCCTTCGGCGCCGACGACACCGCCGAGGCCGACGCCCTGATGGCACAGGCCCGCGCCGTCCTGGACCTCGGCGACGCCTTCACGGCCAAGCTGCCCGAGGTCGGCGCGGTCGAGCTGCTCCACGAGATGGAGCTGCCCACCTCCGAGCTGCTGGCGCGCCTGGAGCGGGCCGGCATCGCCGCCGACCGCGACCACATGGAGGGCATGGAGCAGCAGTTCGCGGGCGCCGTGCAGCAGGCGGTCAAGGAGGCGCACGCGGCGGTCGGCCACGAGTTCAACCTCGGTTCGCCCAAGCAGCTCCAGGAGGTGTTCTTCGGCGAGCTGGACCTGCCGAAGACGAAGAAGACCAAGACCGGCTACACCACGGACGCGGACGCGCTGGCCTGGCTGGCCACGCAGACCGACCACGAACTGCCGGTGATCATGCTGCGGCACCGCGAGCAGGCCAAGCTGCGGGTGACCGTCGAGGGCCTGGTCAAGTCGATCGCCGCCGACGGCCGGGTGCACACCAGCTTCAGCCAGACCACGGCGGCCACCGGCCGGCTCTCCTCCACCGACCCCAACCTGCAGAACGTGCCGGTGCGCACCGACGAGGGCCGCGCCATCCGCCGCGGCTTCGTCGTCGGCGAGGGCTACGAGTCCCTGATGACCGCCGACTACAGCCAGATCGAGCTGCGCGTCATGGCCCACCTCTCCGAGGACGAGGGCCTGATCGAGGCGTTCCTGTCCGGCGAGGACCTGCACACCACCGTCGCCTCGCAGGTGTTCGGCGTGGAGCGCTCCCAGGTCGACGCCGAGATGCGCCGCAAGATCAAGGCCATGTCGTACGGGCTGGCGTACGGGCTGTCCGCGTTCGGCCTGGCACAGCAGCTGAACATCGAGCCGGCCGAGGCGCGCGGGCTGATGGAGACCTTCTTCGAGCGGTTCGGCGGCGTCCGCGACTACCTCCAGCGCGTGGTGGACGAGGCCCGCGCGACCGGCTACACGGCGACGGTCTTCGGCCGCCGCCGCTACCTGCCGGACCTCAACAGCGACAACCGCCAGCGCCGCGAGGCCGCCGAGCGGATGGCGCTGAACGCCCCGATCCAGGGCACCGCCGCCGACATCGTCAAGGTGGCCATGCTGCGCGTGGACAGGGCCCTCGCCGAGGCCGGGCTGAAGTCGCGGATGCTGCTCCAGGTCCACGACGAAATCGTCCTGGAGATCGCCCCCGGCGAGCGGGAGCGGGTCGAGGAACTGGTGCGCCGCGAGATGGGGGCGGCCGTCGAGCTGCGCGCCCCGCTGGACGTGTCGGTGGGCGTCGGCGGCGACTGGGAGTCCGCCGCGCACTGATCCCCGTACGCGCGCTCCGGACGCCCGTCCCCCCGCCGCCTCAGGCGGTGGGGACGGGCGTCCGCTCGTGCGGGGCCGGTCGGCCGGGCCGGTCCCCGTCGCGGCGGTGGCGCAGCCGCACGAGCGCCCCGTACAGCAGCAGGCCGACCGCGAGGCCGCCGCCCGCGCCAAAGCAGACGGTCGGGATGATGTCGAGCGGGCTGCGGATCCGGTCGTAGAAGGTGTAGAAGCGGACCACCCGCAGGGTGATCCCGACGGCCGCGCAGCCGGCGATCAGGGCCGCGGCGGCCCACAGCTCACCGCGGCCGAGGACGGGCACGCAGGCGGGCGCCGGGCGGGCCGGCAGCCGCCGCAGGCCGGTCACGGTGAACCAGAGCAGCAGGCAGGCGGCCACCGCCGAGGAGCCGTACTGGACGTAGGAGTAGAGGGGCAGGCCGAAGGCGAGCGGATCCCCGAGCCAGGGCAGGGCGTTCGTCCCCCAGCGGCCCGGGTGCGTGAAGCTGTCCCACACCACGTGGGTGAGGGAGCCCGCCACGGCCGACAGGTAGAACCACAGCGCGAGCGCGGCCGCCGGGCGTCCCCGCCAGTCCTCGCCCCGGACGAAGGCGTGCACCCGGCCCCGGCCGCCCCGCGGCAGGAGCGCGAGGAGCGGCTCGCGCAGCAGCAGCCAGCACGCCGCGAGGAGCGCGGTCAAGGCGGCGTCCACGGTGGCCACTCCGGGCAGGGAGTGCGCGAAGTGCCCGTAGCCCATCACGCCGTTCACGACCGCGTCCGCGAAGTAGAAGGTGTCCGGGGCGAACGACCCGAGGACGAGCGCCGAGGCGACCAGCGGCCCCCGGGCGTGCCCGGCCCGGCGTATGGCCGGAAGCACGGCGGCCGCGTGGCTGAGAGTGAACGGCACGGGAGCTCCTCGGGGCGCTTGGGGTCCGCACAGTATGCGTGAGCTGCGAGGGAACGTGGGGATGTGGTGAATTTCCGCGGCGCACCACGTGTCCTGTGAAGGGAGCTGACGTAGGGTCACGCGGACGTCTAGGGGAGGGGACCCGTCATGTCGGCACGGATATTCGGACGCGGCCTGCGCAGGGGCGCGGCCGCGGCTCTGGTCTCGGCTCTGGTGGCCGCCGCCATGACGGCGTCCCAGGCCCCCGCGGGCGCAGACGAGGAGCGCGTCACGGCGGCCGGCGAGGAGGCGGCCGGGCAGGCGGCCCCGGGCGCCGGCGGGGACTCCTCCTACTTCACCGAACTGCCGCCCCTCGTAAGCCCCCAGCCACCCGCGGTGGTCCTGCCGGACGGGCAGTCGGGCGCCCCCGTGCAGCCGGAGGCCGCGGACGTGCCGTCACCGGCCGCGGTGCCGGCGGCGGACCGGCCGGTGACCGAGGGCGCGCAGGGGATACCGGCGAGCGTGCTCGCGGCGTACCGCGCGGCCGAGCAGCGGGTGGCGGCGGACGACCCCGGCTGCGGGCTGCGCTGGCAACTCCTCGCGGCGATCGGCAAGGTCGAGTCGGGGCAGGCGCGCGGCGGGCAGGTGGACGCCGCCGGGACCACCCTGCGGCCCATCCTCGGCCCGGTGCTCGACGGGAACGGCTTCGCGAACATCTCCGACACCGACCGCGGGGCCTTCGACGGCGACACCCGCTACGACCGGGCCGTCGGGCCGATGCAGTTCATCCCGTCCACCTGGGCGGCCTGGGGCCAGGACGCGAACGGCGACGGGCGGCGCGACCCGAACAACGTCCACGACGCCGCGCTGGCGGCCGGGCGCTACCTGTGCGCGGGAGGCCGCGACCTGCGGACGGGGTCCGGCCTGGACCGGGCCGTGCTGTCGTACAACCAGTCCGGGGAGTACCTGCGGACGGTGCGGTCCTGGTTCACGTACTACCTCCAGGGCGCGCACGAGGTCCCGGACGCGGGCGGCAGCGGCACGGGCGCGGGCGTCCCGGCGGGCCCCCGGCCGTCGGACCCGAAGCCGACCCCGACGCCCACCCCGTCCCCGAAGCCGACGCCCACGCCGACGCCCACCCCGTCCCCGAAGCCCACGCCGACCCCGTCCCCGACGCCCACCCCGTCCCCGAAGCCCACGCCCACCCCGACGCCGACGCCGACTCCGTCGACGAAGCCGACGCCGACCCCCACGCCCACCCCGACCCCCACCCCGAAGCCGTCGTCCACGCCGAGCCCGACGCCCACCCCGACCCCGAAGCCGACGCCGTCCCCGACCGTCACTGCCCCGAAGACCGGACCGTCGGCCTCCCCGAGTGCCACCCCGAGTGCCACCCCGAGCGCCACCCCGGCCGCGACCCAGTCGCCGGCCAGGCCCTAGCGTCAGCCCCGCTCAGCCGTTGCACCACGGCGCCGACGGTGAATCCCGGCACGGGCTCGTCGGCGCCGGCCTGTCCTCGTGCACCTGGTAGGCCGCCCCCATGACGATCGCCGTCACCGTGGCCATCGCCATCACGCTCTGGGTCACCGCCGTCACCCCCGCGCCCCGCCGCGACGCCCGCAGCGCGACCCGCGCCATCAGCGCGGCCAGCACCCCGGCGGCCACCAGGTACCCCCACACCGGGTGCGGCTCGGGTTCCGTGACCGGGTCCAGGTCCAGTCCGGTGAGCACCCACACCACGAAGACGCCGGCGAGCGCGACCAGTTCGACGATGACGAGCCCCACCGCCCCGGCGATGTCGGCACCCAGGTCCCTGCGCCGCTCCGGGGCGGCCGTCGTCGTACTCATGTCCGCAGCCTGCAGCCTGCGGGCGGCCCGGGCATGAGTACGCGTACTCAGCCCGACGGTTCTCATCTCACCCCCGCGTTGCTACGGTACGCCTCCCTGACGCCCCATCAGATCCCGGAGGCTCTGCCGTGCGCGCACTCGCCGCCGCCGCCGTCGGGCTGGCCGCCGCGCTCGCCCTCGTCCTCGCCGTGACCGCCGCCGGCGTGCCGGAGGGCGAGACCTCGCCCAGGCCGCTGCTCACCACCGCGCCCCCCGCGCCCGGAAAGTAGAGGAGGCCCGGCCGTGCGACGCAGAGCGAGCCTCGTACTGCTTGCCCTGGCCGTGTTCTGCGCAGCCCTCGCACCGCTGCTGCGCTGGTACGCGTACCCCCGGCTCGCCAAGATCCCGCCCAGCCAGTACCAGGAGATGGTCCTGGAGGCCAAGGACGCCACCCTCCTCGACTACGCGGGCGGCATGCAGCCCAAGAAGGTCGACAAGGTCACCATCGTCCAGACCCTCAAGGGCAACGTCGAGGCGTCCCGGGAGATCGAGGCCGACGCCGGCAAGGACGTCGTCGTCTGGGACACCCTCTCCTACATCATCGGCCCCGACGGCAAGATGGTCTCCCAGATCCCCGAGCGCTACATCTTCGACGCCCACACCCAGGACCCGGTGCACGCCACCGGCGAGATGGTCGACGGGGACCCGGTCAAGCGCGAGGGCATCGAGTTCAAATGGCCCTTCTTCACCGAGCCGCGCGACTACCTCTACTTCGACGCGCAGACCCGCACCTCCTCACCGATCCACTACGTCGGCCCGCGCACCTACCGCGGCATGGACGTCTACTACTTCGAGCAGACCGTCCCCTGGACCAAGGTCCCCATGCCCAAGAAGATGCCCATCGAGGGCATCGACCCCGCCACCATCGAACAGACCACCGGCACCACCCTCTGGTACACGGTCAAGGCCCGCTTCTGGGTCGACCCCGTCACCGGCGCGCCCGTCAACGCCGAACAGGACATCCAGCAGGAGATGCGCGGCGGCATCGCCGCCGGAGCCCCCGACGGCAGACTGACCGCCTTCGCCGGACACGTCACCCTGCGCGAGGACTACGCCAAGCACACCCTCGACCTGGTCGCCGCCAACCGTACGAAGGTCCTCGCCCTCCACACCTACGCCCCGGCCGGACTCGCCCTGACCGGCCTGGCGCTGCTCGCCGCCGCCCTCTGGCTGGAGGCCCGGGGACGCCGGGCCCCCGGGGTCAGCGCCCCCTGAGCCGGGCGTTGGTGTGCCGGGTCGGCTCGGCCGTCGCCGGGTCCAGCGGCCACGGGTGCTTCGGATAGCGGCCGCGCAGCTCCGCCCGGACGGCGCGGTAGCCGCCCCGCCAGAACGAGGCGAGGTCCGCCGTGACGGCGGCGGGCCGCCCGGCCGGCGACAGCAGGTGCACGAGTACGGGGACCCCCGCGACCCGCGGGGTCTCGGCCAGCCCGAACAGCTCCTGGAGCTTCACCGCCAGCACCGGCTGCTCGGCCGCGTAGTCCACCCGGATCCGGGACCCGCTGGGCACCTCGATCCGCTCGGGCGCCAGCTCGTCGAGCCGGGCCGCCTCGCCGGTGGCCCACGGCAGCAGCCGGTTCAGGGCCTGCCCCGCGTCGATCCGCCCCAGGTCGGCGCGGCGGCGGGCACGCGACAGCTCGGGCTCCAGCCAGTCCCCGGCCCGCTCCAGCAGCGCCGCGTCGTCCGACACGTCCGGCCAGGCGCCGCCGAGCGTGCGGTGCAGGAACCCGAGACGGGCCCGCAGCGCCAGCGCGTCCGGTGACCAGCGCAGCAGCCCCGGCCCCTCCGCGCGCAGCCCCTCCAGCAGGGCCGCCCGCACCAGCTCCGGGGCCGGGTCGCGCAGCGGCCGGGCGACCAGCTCGACCGCCCCGAGCCGTTCGACGGCGCGGGCGACCACGTCGCCGTCCTCCCAGCGCACCTCCTCGGAGGCGGTGAACAGGTGCGCGGCGGCCGCCCGGGCGGTGTCCTCGTCGAGCACCGCCGCCAGCCGGACCCGTGCGGACGCGGAATGCGGGGCCCGGTCGGCGACGGCCACCGCCAGCCAGGGCGCGTGCCGCAGGGCGGAGCCCTCCCCGACCTCGGCGGCGGTCCCGCCGGCCATGAGGAACGCCCCCGCGCCCTTGGCCTTCGCCACCCGCTCGGGGAACGCGAGGGCCGCGACCAGCGCGGCGGCGTGGTCGTCGGAACCCGTGGCGGGGTGCCCGCCGGGGGCGAGGTCCCCTACCCGCCCTTCGCCCGTTCCCCGGGCTGCGCCCGGACCCCCTCCGGGGGCTCCGCCCCCGGACCCCCGCGCCTCACACGCCGGCGGGGCCGGATTCGGCTGCGCCGATCCAGCCCGCGCAGCGGTTTCGGGAAGGGGCGGGGTGGGGGAGAGGCCCCGCGCACCGGCCGTGGCCCCCGCGGCACCGGCGGCGGCGAACCCGGTGTCACCTGCCGTGGCCCCCGCGGCACCGGCGGCGGCGAACCCGGTGTCACCTGCCGTGGCCCCCGCGGCACCGGCGGGGCGCGCCGCGCGTTCCAGGCGGGTCGTCTCCGTGCGCCAGCGCGCCGCGTACGCGTCACCGCCGCGCCGCGCCGAGCGCCAGGCCGAAGCCAGGTCGTCCCCGTACTCCCGCGGAGGCTCCTCGCTCAGCAGGGCCACCACCTCCGCCGCCCGCCGGGCACCCAGTGCGGCCGAGCCGTCCAGCAGGGCCCGCGCCAGCCGCGGGTGCAGGCCCAGCCGGGCCATCCGCAGCCCGCGCGGGGTCGGCCGCCCGGCCGCGTCCACGGCGCCCACCGCCACCAGCACCTCCCGCGCCGCGGCCATCGCCCCGGCCGGCGGCGGGTCCAGCAGCGCCAGCCCCGCCGCGTCCGGGTCGCCCCAGCAGGCCGCCTGGAGGGCGAACGGCGCCAGGTCCGCGATCCGGATCTCCGGCGCGGGGAACGCCGGCAGGCGCACGTCCTCCGCCTCGGCCCAGCACCGGTACACCACGCCCGGCGCCTCGCGCCCCGCCCGGCCCGCCCGCTGGCGGCCCGACGCGCGGGAAGCGCGTACCGTCGCCAGCGCGCCCAGCCCCCGGGCATGGTCCACCCGGGGCTCGCGGGCCAGCCCGGAGTCCACGACCACCCGTACGCCCGGCACGGTCAGGCTCGACTCCGCGACGGCCGTCGACAGGATCACCCGGCGGTGCTCCGAGGCGGTCAGCGCCGCGTCCTGCACCGCGGCCGGCGCCCGGCCGTGGACCTGGAGCACCTCCGCGTCCACCCCGGCCAGCTGCCCGGCCACCCGGGCGATCTCCCCGACGCCGGGCAGGAAGCACAGCACGTCGCCGGAACGTTCCGCCAGCGCCCGCCGCACCACCGAGGCCACGTGCGCCAGCTGCGCCGGATCCACCCTCATCCCGTGCGGCGGCCGCACCGGCCGGGCCGGCGGCGCCCACACCGTCTCCACCGGGAACGCCACCCCCGCGGCCTCCACCACCGGCGCGTCCCCCAGCAGCCCGGCCCAGCCGGCCGCGTCCGTCGTCGCCGAGGCCGCCACCAGGCGCAGCTCCGGGCGCAGGGTCGCGCGCACGTCCAGCAGGAACGCGGCGACCGTGTCGGCGTCCAGGTGCCGCTCGTGGCACTCGTCCAGCACCACCACGTCCACCCCGGCCAGCTCCTGGTCGCGCTGGAGCCGCTGGAGCAGCACCCCGGTGGTCACCACCTCCACGGCCGTGTCCCGGCCCACGAGGCGCTCACCGCGCACCGTGAAGCCCACCGAGCCGCCGACGGCCTCGCCCAGCAGCCACGCCATCCGCCGCGCCGCGGCCCGGGCGGCGATCCGCCGGGGCTCGGCGACGACCACCCGGCGCCGCGGGCCGCCGCCCACCAGCCCGGCGAGCACGAGCGGCACGAGGGTGGTCTTGCCGGTGCCGGGCGGCGCGCACAGCACGGCGGTGCCATGGCCGTCCAGCGCCGAGACGAGGGCGGGCAGGGCCTCCCGTACGGGGAGGGAGTCGAGGGCGGCCCGGCGGGGCGCGGAGGCCTGCCGGATCCGCCCGGTCCGCCCGGCCTCCCCAGCCTGCCCGTTCTGCCCGGTCTGCCCGGTCAAAGGGATCAGTCCCTCTCGCACACGAAGATCGCGGTACCGGGGATCAGGTTGCCGCGCAGCGGGGACCAGCCGCCCCACTCCTGGCCGTTCCACTCCGGCCACTCCGGCTCCACCAGGTCCAGCAGCCGGAACCCGCCCGCGACCACGTCGCGGACCCGGTCGCCGACCGTGCGGTGGTGCTCGACGTAGACGGCGCGGCCCTGCTCGTCCTGCTCGACGTACGGGGTCCGGTCGAAGTAGGACGCGGAGACGGAGAGCCCCTCGGCGCCCGGCTCGTCGGGGAAGGCCCAGCGGATCGGGTGGGTCACGGAGAAGACCCAGCGGCCGCCGGGGCGCAGCACGCGGCGCACCTCGCGCATCACGTTCACCGGGTCGGCGACGAAGGGGACCGCCCCGTACGCGGAGCAGGCTAGGTCGAAGGAGCCGTCGCGGAAGGGCAGCCGGCCGGCGTCGGCCTCGACGAGCGGGACGTCACCGCCGATGCGCAGGGCGTGCTGGAGCTGGCGGTGCGAGAGGTCCAGGGCGACCGGGCGGGCGCCCTGCGCGGCGAGCCAGCGCGAGCACTGGGCGGCGCCGGCGCCGATCTCCAGGACGTCCTTGCCCCTGAGGGAGCCGGCGGGGCCCAGGAGCGCGGCCTCGGCCTCGTCCAGGCCCTCGGGGCCCCAGACGAAGCGGTCGTCGCCGAGGAAGGCGCCGTGCTCGCTCTGGTACTCGTCGGCGTTGCGGTCCCACCAGCCGCGGCTGGCCCGGCTGCTCTCCGCCTCGCCGGCGTCCCGCCGGGTGGCCTCGGCGTCGTCCTCGGCGTCGGTTTCGGGGGCGTAGTCCTCTTGGTTCATGGGGCCCGTCGTCGTAGTCTGCGGATGGCTCGGTGGTGCTCGGTGCCGGCTCGGCGGCGCGGCGGTCGTCCGGGTGGGCCGGAAAAACTCGTGCGGAGCGCTCATCGCCGCGTCCCCGCCCACGAATTGCGCCGGTTATGCGGTGATCTGCCCGCGGTGTGCGCCTTCGCGCATTGACCCTGTCCGGCTGCCCCCGTATGCTACAAGTTGCGCTGCGAGCCTGTGCTCCTCAGACCTAGCAGGCTGCGCTTGCATCTGTTGAATGTCCCCTCGGTTTTCGAGGCCCTTCCCCCTTTCAGGGGATCTTGGGGCTTCTTTGGCTGTCCGGCTTCTTCGGCAGGTGCCGATAAGGGCTCCCGGCGTAGCAGTACCTACGACTTTCTGTCCGTAACCGGAGCCCTTTCCCACATGACGAGCAGCACCGAGACCACCGCCACCACCCCTCCGCAGGTAGCGGTCAACGACATCGGTAACGCGGAAGCCTTCCTGGCCGCGATCGACGAGACGATCAAGTACTTCAACGACGGCGACATCGTCGACGGCGTCATCGTGAAGGTCGACCGGGACGAGGTCCTGCTCGACATCGGTTACAAGACCGAAGGCGTGATCCCGAGCCGCGAGCTCTCGATCAAGCACGACGTCGACCCGAACGAGGTCGTCAAGGTCGGCGACGAGATCGAGGCCCTGGTTCTCCAGAAGGAGGACAAGGAAGGCCGCCTGATCCTGTCCAAGAAGCGCGCTCAGTACGAGCGTGCCTGGGGCACGATCGAGAAGATCAAGGAAGAAGACGGCATCGTCACCGGTACCGTCATCGAGGTCGTCAAGGGTGGTCTCATCCTCGACATCGGCCTCCGTGGCTTCCTGCCGGCCTCCCTCGTCGAGATGCGCCGCGTCCGCGACCTCCAGCCCTACGTGGGCAAGGAGCTCGAGGCGAAGATCATCGAGCTGGACAAGAACCGCAACAACGTGGTCCTGTCCCGCCGCGCCTGGCTCGAGCAGACCCAGTCCGAGGTTCGCCAGACGTTCCTCACCACCCTGCAGAAGGGTCAGGTCCGCTCCGGCGTCGTCTCCTCGATCGTCAACTTCGGTGCCTTCGTGGACCTGGGCGGCGTCGACGGTCTCGTCCACGTCTCCGAGCTGTCCTGGAAGCACATCGACCACCCGTCCGAGGTCGTCGAGGTCGGTCAGGAAGTCACCGTCGAGGTCCTCGACGTGGACATGGACCGCGAGCGCGTCTCCCTGTCGCTGAAGGCGACGCAGGAGGACCCGTGGCAGCAGTTCGCCCGGACCCACCAGATCGGCCAGGTCGTCCCGGGTAAGGTCACCAAGCTGGTTCCGTTCGGTGCGTTCGTCCGCGTGGACGAGGGCATCGAGGGTCTGGTCCACATCTCCGAGCTGGCCGAGCGCCACGTGGAGATCCCGGAGCAGGTCGTCCAGGTCAACGACGAGATCTTCGTCAAGGTCATCGACATCGACCTCGAGCGTCGCCGGATCTCGCTGTCCCTCAAGCAGGCCAACGAGTCCTTCGGTGCCGACCCGGCGTCGGTCGAGTTCGACCCGACCCTGTACGGCATGGCCGCGTCCTACGACGACCAGGGCAACTACATCTACCCCGAGGGCTTCGACCCCGAGACCAACGACTGGCTCGAGGGCTACGAGACCCAGCGCGAGACGTGGGAGCGCCAGTACGCCGAGGCGCAGGTCCGCTTCGAGCAGCACCAGGCCCAGGTCATCAAGAGCCGCGAGGCCGACGAGGCCGCTGCCGCCGAGGGCGCTGCCGCCCCGGCCGCCGGTGGCAACGCCGGTGCGGGCGTCTCCGGTGGTTCGTACTCCTCCGAGGGTGCGGACGAGACCTCCGGCGCCCTGGCGTCGGACGAGGCCCTGGCCGCGCTCCGCGAGAAGCTGGCCGGCGGCCAGAGCTGATCGCAGCGCGATCACACTCCGGTGTGAGCTGAGCTGAACGACGAGGCCCGTCCCCTTCGGGGGGCGGGCCTCGCCGCGTTCCCGGGTGCGGGGTACGGCGGACGACGTCGGCACCGCGTGTCCGCCCTCCGTCGCGTTGCGTTCGTGTTAATGCCGCCGGCGCGGGAATGGCCGCGCGGCCCCGGACGTTCTTCGCAGGGAACACGGCGCGAGGGAGGAGTGGTGACAGTGCTTGATCCACAGGGTCTGTACGAATGGGATGCCAAGGGTCTGGCGGTGGCGGACCTGGCGCTCACCCAGGACTCGGCCGGACTGGTCATGCTGTACCACTTCGAGGGGTACATCGACGCGGGCGAGACCGGCGAGCAGATCGTCGAACGCCTCCTCGACACCCTGCCCCACCAGGTGGTCGCGCGCTTCGACGCGGACCGGCTGGTGGACTACCGGGCCCGCCGCCCGCTGCTGACCTTCCAGCGCGACCACTGGACCGAGTTCGAGGAGCCCCGCCTGGAGGTGCGCCTGGTCCAGGACGCCACCGGCGCTCCGTTCCTGCTGCTCTCCGGCCCCGAGCCGGACGTCGAGTGGGAGCGCTTCGCCGTCGCCGTCCGGCAGATCGTGGAGCGTCTCGGCGTCCGCCTCTCGGTCAACTTCCACGGGATCCCCATGGGCGTCCCGCACACCCGGCCCGTCGGCATCACCCCGCACGGCAACCGGACCGACCTGATGCCCGGCCACCGCAGCCCCTTCGACGAGGCCCAGGTGCCCGGCAGCGCGGAATCGCTGGTCGAGTTCCGCCTCGCCCAGGCCGGACACGACGTGCTCGGCGTCGCCGCCCACGTCCCGCACTACGTCGCCCGCTCCCCGTACCCCGACGCGGCACTGACCGCCCTGGAGGCCATCACGGCCGCCACCGGGCTGGTCCTGCCGGCCGTCGCGCACGCCCTGCGCACCGAGGCGCACCGCACGCAGACGGAGATCGACCGGCAGATCCGCGAGGGCGACGAGGAGCTCGTCAGCCTCGTCCAGGGCCTGGAGCACCAGTACGACGCCGCCGCCGGCGCCGAGACCCGGGGCAACATGATCGCCGAGCCGGCCGAGATCCCGTCGGCGGACGAGATCGGCCGCGAGTTCGAGCGGTTCCTGGCGGAGCGCGAGGGCGAGGGCTAGGCCGTGTCTTTCGGATCTTGCCGGTTAAGCCCGCGTTGTCCGGTGCCGTGTATCGGCGCGTTGGCGGGGCGCCCTTGTACTGGACGTACTCGGGTGCTCCGCCAACGCGGCGAGGTGCGGTGCAGGGCGGCGCGGGTCAGGCGAGATCCGGAAGACACGGCCTAGAGCCGGGGCGGTGCGCCAGGGCCCGGCGTTCGGCGGGCGGTGTTCCTCGGGAGGGGGACACCGCCTAGGGTGCTGACCATGCTGAAAGTGGGCCTGACAGGCGGAATCGGTGCCGGCAAGAGCGAGGTCTCCCGGCTGCTGGCGGGGTACGGGGCGGTCGTCGTCGACGCCGACCGCATCGCGCGGGAGGTCGTGGAGCCGGGCACGCCCGGGCTCGCGGCCGTGGTGGAGGCCTTCGGGGACTCCGTGCTCACCGCGGACGGGCGGCTGGACCGGCCCAAGCTGGGGGCGGTCGTCTTCTCCGACCCGGCGAAGCTCCAGACCCTCAACGCCATCGTGCACCCGCTCGTCGGGGCCCGGTCCGCCGAACTGGAGGGAGCCGCGGGACCTGACGCGATCGTGGTGCACGACGTACCGCTCCTCACGGAGAACGGCCTCGCCCCCCTGTACGACCTCGTCGTGGTCGTGGACGCCGCCCCGGACACGCAGCTGGCCCGGCTGACCGCGAAGCGCGGGATGAGCGAGGAGGAGGCCCGCGCCCGGATGGCCGCCCAGGCCACGCGGGAGCAGCGGCTGGCGGTGGCCACGCTCGTGATCGACAACGACGGGCCGCTGGAGGCGCTGGAGCCCCAGGTACGCAAGGTCTGGGCGGAGCTCACCGCGCGCGCCGCGGCGGAATAGCCGCAGCGGCGGAAGGCGTTGAACGCGCCCGTAGAGGGAAGGGAAGACAACGTGTCCGACACCACGCCCCCGCCGCCGTCCACCGGACCTGGACCCGCATCCGGATCTGCCGGGTCGTCGGGGTCCGCGAGCCCCGAGACGCACGTCATCGACTACCGGGCCGCCGAGCAGCTCCTCGCCGCCCGGGACCCGCGCGGCGCGGTACGGCTGCTCGACTCCGTCATAGCCGCCCACCCCGAGAACACCGCCGCCCGGCTGCTGCGCGCCCGCGCCTTCTTCGCAGCCGCGCAGCTGCGGCCCGCGCAGCTGGAGTTCGAGCTGGTGCTGGAGCGGGAGCCGGACAACGCCTTCGCCCACTTCGCGCTCGCCCGCACCCACGAGCGGGCCGGGCGGGCCGAGCAGGCGCGCCGCCACTTCCGGCTCGCCGCCGCCCTCGACCCGCAGCCCGAGTACCTGGCGGCGGCCCGCTTCGACGGCTAGGCCGTGTCTTTCGGATCTTGCCGGTTAAGCCCGCGTTGTCCGGTGCCGTGCATCGGCGCGTTGGCGGGGCGCCCTTGTACTGGACGTACTCGGGTGCTCCGCCAACGCGGCGAGGTGCGGTGCCGGGCGGCGCGGGTCTGGGGGTACCTCCCAGCGGTAGCTGGGGGAGCAAGATCCGGAAGACACGGCCTAGGCCGTCCGCGTCCGCCTAGCGGGTGTGCGGGGGTTCGTACGGGGGGACGTCCGGGCCCGGCTGGTAGTGCGGGCCCTGGTGGATGTGCCGGATCACGACGGCCAGGTCGACGGCGGCCACCAGCGCGAGGGCCGCGCAGGCGGCGGCCCATCCGGGACGGCCGGCCAGCGAGAACGCGGCCGCCCCGCCGCCGGCCCAGAGCAGCCCCCACAGGCTCAGCCAGAACCGCAGCCGCAGCGGACTGCGGGCGGTCACCGGCTCGTTTCCGGTACGCATGGCCATCGCCTCACCTCGGGGTAGAGGCCTCGGTTCCATGGTCCCACCGGGGAGCCGGCGACGGGAGCCCGGGCTCAGGGGTTGAGCTTGTTCACGGCCGTCGTGGTCGTCTTCTTGAAGGCCGCCACGGGGGCGTCGGGCAGGTTGCCCATCTGGCCCCACTTCACGACGGTCACGGTGGAGCCGTCGCGTCCGATCCCGTACAGGTGCACGCCCGGCTCCGAGTCGGGGATGGACGCGCCGACGCCGTAGACGTGTGCGCCCTCCTCGACGGCCAGCTTCCCGTAGTCCTGCCAGGAGGCCGTGCCGCCCGGGTTCGTACGCAGCCAGTCGGCGGCGCAGGCGGCGACCTTGCGCTCCAGGGCGGTGGCGAGCTTCGCGGCGGCGGCGTCGGACGCGGCGCGCACGGAGATCTGGACGGCGCCGGTGTCGAACTCGGTGCCGAACGCGCGGTGCCAGCTGCCGGCCGCCGGCAGCACCCCGTCCAGGCAGAACGGCGCGTCCTCGGGCAGCCCCTTGGTGATCTTGCCGGGGTGCCAGGGGGAGGAGGGGTGCGGGGGGAGGTCGGTGCCGTTCAGGAAGCCGGGGGCGGTCGCGGCGGTGGCGGTGCCGGAGGCGGTGAGGGCGAGGGCGGCCGCCGCCGCGAGGGCGGTGGCCACGAGGGCCGGGACGCGGGTGGTGCGGGTGGTGCGGGTGTCGGTGGGTCGGAACACGGTGTCTCCCCGTAGAGCGGTACGTGCGGTCGTTGTCCGAACAGCCTTCCCCGGCCGGGGGCGTTGGGCCACCGTTTGCGGCGGAACCGGGACACTGGAACGGCTGTACGTGCCGTCACCTGGGGGAACACCCCTGGGGTGGAACGGAGTCATGGGACGGGGGAGCGGCGTGGCCGAGCCGGAGACCGAGGAATTCGCGCGCCTGATGCGGGAGCTGAAGGAGCGTGGCGGGCTGAGTTACGGGGTGCTCGCGAGGCGGCTGCACACGAGCACCTCGACGCTGCACCGGTACTGCGCGGGGGAGGCGGTGCCGGCGGAGTTCGCCGTGGTGGACCGCTTCGCCCGGGCCTGCGGGGCCACCCGGGAGGAGGCGCTGGCCCTGCACCGCGCCTGGCTCCTGGCCGACGCCCGCCGAGCGGCGGGCCGGGGCCCGTCGGGGGCGGCGGCCGAGCCCGGGGGCCGGGCCGGGGCCGGGGCGGAGGCGGGGGGTGCGGCCGGGTCCGGGTCCGGAGGGCGGGACGGGGGCGAGGGTGCGGCCGGGGCCGAAGCGGAGCCCGGGGCCGCGTCCGGAACCGGCAGCGCGGCAGCGGCCAGTGCGGGGGCCGTGACGGGGGTGGGTGCCGGGGGCGGGACGGAGCCCGGGGACGGTTCCGGGGTGGATGCCCGCGCAGGCGCCGCGGAGGGTTCCGGCGTGGGGGCCCGGGGGGGTGCCGGGGGTGGGACGGAGCCCGGGGAAGGTGCCGGGGCGGGGGCTGCGGATCCCGGGGCTGGAGCTGGAGCTGGAGCCGGGGCCGGGGTGGATTCCGGGGGCGGCGACGGGGGGCCCGGGGCGGCGGGCGCGGGGCGGGGTGGGGCGGGGTACCGGCGGCGGGTCGTGGGGGTCGGCGGGGTGGTGGCGGTTGCCGTGGCCGCCGTCGTGCTCGCGGCGGCCGGGCCCTGGCCGCGGACCCCGCAGGCGGGGCCGGTGGCGGGTTCGGCCGCGGGGGCCGGGGACGTGGCCGGGGTGGGGTCCGGGGACGGGGCGGGGGTCACCGGCCGTCCGGGCGGACCGGCGGGTTCGGCCGCACCGGGCGGGCCCACCGGGTCGGCGAGCGCGAGCCCGCCGGCGACGACACCGCCCGCCCCGAGCCGGGGGACGGCCACGGCCACGGCCGCGCCCCCGCCCGGGCCGGTGGTGACGCCGCTCAGGGCCGCCGTCCGGTCCCACGTGTGGGCCGCCGGCTGCGACCACGCGTACCTCTCCGACAGGGCCCCGGAGTCCGTCCCCGCACCGCCCGTGGAGGCGGACGCGCCCGCCTGGGCGCGGGCGCAGCGGGCCGTGCACGCCGGGAGCCAGACCGTCGAGGTCACCCTGCACGGCACCGGGGACCAGGCCGTCGTGCTCCAGGGGCTGGAGGTGCGGGTCACCGGCCGCCGGACCCCTCCGGCCTGGAACGTCTACCAGATGTCCCCGGGCTGCGGCGGGGGCCTCACCCCGGCCGGCTTCGCCGTGAACCTGGACGCGCCGCGGCCCCTGGCCCGGCCCCTCGCCGGCAACGACTCCGGGACGCGGCTCCCCGCGCCGGCCTTCCCGCTGCGCGTCTCGGCGGCCGACCCGGCCGTGCTCCGGGTGACCGCGGCCGCCACGGGCTGCGACTGCGACTGGTACCTCGAACTGCGCTGGAGCGGACCCGGCGGGTCCGGCACCCTCCGCCTGGACGACGACGGCGTGCCCTGGCGCACCAGCGCCGCCACGGGCCGGCCCGCGTACGGCTTCGCGGGCGAACTCGGCCGCTGGTCACGCTGACCGTCCCCCCTCCGGTGCCCGGCGGGCGTATCCGCAGGTCAGCGCCCGTTGTCAGTGGGGCCGCCTAGACTCGGCGGCAGTGGAACCGCCATGACCGGGCGGAGCCGAGCGCCAGGGAGGGGGGACCCCGTGACCGCGCAGCCGCCGCCGCAGCAGCCGTTGCTGCGCCGCGCCGCCGTGTTCCTCCCCGCCGCCGTACCCCGGGAGGGGCGGGTGGCGTTCTGGTGCCCGGAGGGGGACCCGCTGCCCGAGCTGGGGAGCCCGCATCCGCTGAAGGTGGTCCGGCCGCACGGGGACGGCGTCCGCACGCGCACGGTGCCCGCGGTGGCGCTGTCGGTGGCCGCCGCCCTGCCCGTGCTGGTGCGGGCCGCCCGCAGTCCCGCCGCGCATCCCGCCACCCGCGCCTGGGGCACCGCCGCCACGCAGGCCCTGTCCCTCGCCGCGCGGGGCCGCCTGCTGCCCGGGCTCACGGCCGACGGGGTCGACGCCTGGCGTGCCGGGCCGCTGGACGCCGAGGACGTCGGCTACCTGCGCGCCGTCGCGGCCGCCCTGCCGTACGAGGCGTACGCCACCCCGCTCGCCGGACGCCGCCCGACGGCCCTGCCCGAGCCCGAGGCCCTGGTCCGGGCCTTCCTCGACGCCGTCGCCGACGTGCTGCCGCGCACGCCGGCCGCGCCCTTCGCCTCCGGGCGCCCGTTCGCGGCCCGGGAGCCGCAGCGGGTGCCGGGGATACGGGAGTGGGCGGCGCAGGTCGCGGCCGGCGCCGATGCCGGGGTGGGGATCTCGCTCCGGCTCGACCTGTCCTCCTTCCGGCTGTTCGACGAGGCCGAGCCGGAGGACGTACGCCGCGCCGGAGCGGCCGTGGTCCAGGTGCACAGCCTGGCCGATCCGACCCTGGTCACCGACGCGGGCCTGCTGTGGGCCGGCGCGGCGGCGTCCGGATTCGGCCCGCGCGCCCGGATCGACGCCGTGCTCGCGCTGCGCCGGGCGGCCCGGGTCTGGCCGCCCCTGCTGCGCCTGCTCGACCAGCCGGTGCCGGACGCCCTCCCGCTGTCGGACCCCGAGCTGGAGGACCTGCTGGGCACCGCCGCGACCAGGCTGGCGGCGGCCGGGGTGCCCGTGCACTGGCCGCGCGAGCTGGCCCGTACGCTCTCGGCGACCGCCGTCGTCCGGCCGGCCGCGCCCGGCTCCGCGACCGACGGCACGGCCTTCTTCGACGCGGCGGCCCTGTTCGCCTTCTCCTGGGAACTGGCCCTCGGCGGGGACCGGCTCACCCCGGGGGAGATGGATGCGCTCGCGCAGGCCCACCGGCCCGTGGTGCGGCTGCGCGACCAGTGGGTGCGGGTCGATCCCGAGCTCGTGCGCAAGGCCCGCAAGCGGGAGCTGGGCCTGCTGGACCCGGTCGACGCGCTCGCCACCGTACTGAGCGGCGAGGCCGAGGTCGGCGGTGAGACGGTGCCGGTGGTGCCCGTCGGCGCGCTGGCCGCCCTGCGGGACCGGCTCACCGGGGAGCTTCCCCCGGTCGCGCCGCCCCCGGCGCTGAAGGCGGTCCTGCGGGACTACCAGCTGCGCGGGCTGGCCTGGCTGGACCTGATGACCTCGCTCGGGCTGGGCGGCTGCCTCGCCGACGACATGGGCCTGGGCAAGACGGTCACCCTGATCGCCCTGCACCTGCACCGGGCCCGCCCCGAGCCCACCCTCGTGGTCTGCCCGGCGTCGCTGCTGGGCAACTGGCAGCGGGAGATCGAGAAGTTCGCCCCCGGGACACCGGTGCGCCGCTTCCACGGCGCGGGCCGCAGCCTCGACGGGCTGGAGGAGGGCGGCTTCGTCCTCACCACGTACGGGACCATGCGCGCGGCCGCCGCCCGCCTGGCCGGGCAGGGCTGGGGCCTGGTCGTCGCGGACGAGGCCCAGCACGTCAAGAACCCGCACTCGGCGACGGCCAAGGCGCTGCGCACCATCCCGTCGCCGGCCCGGGTGGCCCTCACCGGGACCCCCGTCGAGAACAACCTCTCCGAGCTGTGGGCGCTGCTCGACTGGACGACGCCGGGACTGCTGGGCCCGCTCACCACCTTCCGGGCCCGGCACGCCCGCCCGGTCGAGCACCAGCAGGAGGAGGACGGGGGCAACGAGGCGGCGGTGGCCCGGCTGGCCGCGCTCGTCCGGCCGTTCCTGCTGCGCCGCAAGAAGTCCGACCCCGGCATCGCCCCCGAGCTGCCCCCGAAGACGGAGACGGACCATCCGGTGTCCCTGACCCGCGAGCAGGTCTCCCTCTACCAGGCCGCGGTGGACGAGGCGATGGCCGTGATCGAGGGCAGCGAGGGCATGGAGCGGCGCGGCATGATCATGAAGCTGCTGGCCTCGCTCAAGCAGATCTGCAACCACCCGGCGCAGTTCTTGAAGGAGTACGGCCTGAAGGAGTACGGCCTGAAGGAGGGCGCCGTGGCGGGTGCCGCGGCGCCCCGCCTCGCGCACCGCTCGGGCAAGCTGGCCCTGCTCGACGAGCTGCTGGACACGATCCTGGCCGAGGACGGCTCGGTCCTGGTGTTCACCCAGTACGTGACCATGGCCCGGATCCTGGAGCGGCACCTCGCCTCCCGGGGCGTCCTCTCGCAGCTCCTGCACGGCGGCACCCCCGTGCCCCGCCGCGAGGAGCTCGTCGACCGCTTCCAGTCCGGTGAGGTCCCCGTCTTCCTGCTGTCGCTCAAGGCCGCGGGGACGGGCCTCAACCTCACCCGCGCCGGGCACGTGATCCACTACGACCGCTGGTGGAACCCGGCGGTGGAGGAGCAGGCCACCGACCGGGCCTACCGCATCGGCCAGACCCAGCCCGTCCAGGTGCACCGCATCATCGCCGAGGGCACCGTCGAGGACCGCATCGCGGAACTGCTGGAGGCCAAGCGGGCGCTGGCCGATGCCGTGCTCGGCTCCGGCGAGGCCGCGCTGACCGAGCTGACGGACCGCGAGCTGGCCGACCTCGTCTCCCTGCGGAGGCCGGTGTGATCACCGCGCGGGACGACCGCCGCCGCACCTTCGAGACCGTGCCCGCCGGGGTGGAGGCGGCGACCTGGTGGGGCCGGGCCTGGGTGGCCGCGCTGGAGGAGCGCGCGCGGGACGCGGCCCGCCTGCGGCGGGGGCAGGCGTACGCCGCCGAAGGGCATGTCGACGCGGTCACGGTGACACCCGGCCGGATCGTGGCCTACGTCCGCGGCAGCCGGGCCCGCCCCTACCGCACCGAGCTGACCCTGCCCGTCTTCGCGGACGCCGAGTGGTCGGCCCTGCTGGAGGCGCTGGCCGCCGACCCGTCGGCCCTCGCCGCGCTGCTGGAGCGGGAGGTCCCGCAGTCCCTCGCGGAGACCGTGCTGCCCGGTGCGGGCGAGCTCGCGGCGCGCTGTTCCTGCCCGGACACGGTGCTGCCGCCCTGCAAGCACGCCGCGGCCCTGTGCTACCGGGCGGCCCGGCTCCTGGACGCCGACCCCTTCGTCCTGCTGCTCCTGCGCGGCCGGGGCGAGCGCGAGCTCCTCGACGAGCTGGCCCGGCGCAACGCCGCCCACGCGGCGCGCGAACAGCCCGGTGCGGCGCCGGACTTCCCCGGTGTCCCGGCCCGGGCGGCACTCGCCCGCACCGGCCTGCCCCTGCTGCCCGCCCCGCTCGCCGCTCCCGCCGTCGCGGGCCCGCCGCCCGCCTACCCCGCCGATCCGGCCGCGCCGGACCCGCTGGCGCTGGAGCAGCTCGCCACGGACGCGGCCGCCCGTGCGCTGGCTCTGCTCGCCACGGCCGAGGATCCCGTCGGCGGGCTCACCCTCTGGCAGGACGCCGTCCGGCTGGCCTCGGCGCACCCCACCTCGGGCCTCACCGGCACCGCCCGCACCCTGTACCGGGACCTGGCCCGCGCCACCGGCCGCAGCACCACCGACCTGGCGCGGGCCGCCGCGGCCTGGCGGCAGGGGGGCCTGCCCGCGCTCACCGCGCTCGACGAGCCCTGGGACCCCCCGGCCGGGCCCTTCGACCGGGCCCGGCCGGCCCTGCTCGCCGCCGGGCAGGGCTCCTTCCGCCCCGACCGCAACCGGCTCACCGCCCGCGGCCGTCAGCTCCGCCTGGGCCGCGAGGGCCTGTGGTACGCCTACGAGTCCCGCCCGGACGCCGACGACTGGTGGCCCACCGGCAGCCCGTCGCCGGATCCGGTCACCGCCCTGCTGCGCTGACCTCGCCCGCCCAGGCGGACAGGGCCGCGAAGTCCCGGTCGCGCAGGCCGTGGCGGGGATGGACGCGCAGCAGGAGACTCGGTGCCGGGTGGTGGGCGCAGACCCAGGCACGGTCCTGCGGGGTGATCATGTCGTCGACCCAGGCGAAGGGCCGGCCGGCCGCCCAGTCGAGCAGTGGGCGGGTCTTCCAGGAGAGGCCGTCGGGGTCCTTGGCGAAGAGTTCCGGCCACTCGACCACGGGCAGGTCGGCGGGGAGTCCGATGTGCGGGGAGATCAGGGTGTTGGCCTGGTGGGTCCAGGCCGTGGCCCAGGTCAGCTCGAAGGGCAGGGCCTGGAGCCGGGCGCCGTGGGAGGGGTGCAGGCGCACCCGGACGCCTCGCCGGGCCTTGCGGGACTCCGGGTCGCGGTAGGAGAGCCAGACGTCCGGGCGCATCCGGTGGCTGGTGTAGCCGCGCAGACCTGCGAAGAGGGACCGGAACGGGTTGAGCGGGCCGTCCACGTCGAGCAGCAGGAGCGGTCGTTCAGTCATGAAGTAGGCACTACCCAGTACACGATGGAGTGAAATGCCTACCGGCTCTATAACCCGAACGGGTTTACCGCGTTGTTTCCGGTACGGGCCCGATGGCCCTGAAACCCTCCGGAAGGCAGGAAATCTGATGCGTCACACTCGTCGGAACGGCTTGATCGCGGCGATGGTCGCGGGTGGCGGACTGGCGGTCGCGGGGGTGGGCGGCTTCGCGTACGCCGACGCCGACGCGGGCGGGCAGACCGAGCGCTCCCCGGGGCTGCTGTCCGGGAACCTGGTGCAACTGCCCGTGCACGCCCCGGTGAACGTGTGCGGGAACACGGTCAGCGTGGTCGGCGTGCTGAACTCCGCCGCCGGCAACGGCTGTACCAACACCGCTGCGGGCGGGGGGAATCCGGACCCGCGGCCCTCCCATCCGTCGAAACCCGGGTCCGGGGGGCACGGGGGAGGGGCGAGCGCCGAGGGGAGCGGAAAGGGTTCCCCCGGGCTGCTGTCCGGCAACGGCGTCCAGCTCCCGGTGGACCTCCCGCTGAACGTCAGCGGCAACTCGGTGAACGTCGTCGGCGTCGGCAACGGCTCCCACGGGAACACCTCCGTGAACGGCGAGCCCCCGACCGGCGGCAAGCCCGTGCAGCCGCCCGCCGTGCAGCCGCCCGCCGTGCAGCCGCCGGTCGCCCAGCGGCCGGTCACCCCGCCGGCCCCGCCCGCTCCGCGGGACCCGTCGGCCCTGGCCCACACCGGTTCCGACGGGCTCGGCTACCTGGTGCCCGGCAGCGGCGCCCTGCTGCTCGGCGGGGCGCTCCTCTACCGCCGCTTCCGCCTCAGCTGACGCCCCCCGTACGCCAGCCGTCGAGGATCGCGTCGATCCGCGCCGCCAGCCGGGCCCGGGCCGCGAACCGGGGCACCCCCGCCATCAGCAGCGCGTCGTACTCGGTGTCGGTGTGCCGCACCGCGGCCCGCACCGCGACCGACACGGCCTGCTCGTCGAGCGCCCGGCCGGCGGCGGTACGCCCGACCCGGCCGCTGCCGCGCAGCGAGGCGTGGGCGGCGATCGCCTGGGCCCGGTCGGCCGGGCAGCCGGGGAACAGGCGCCGGATCTCGGCCGCGAAGGCGGCGGTGAACCGGACGTCCTCGGCCGCGCGGCGCTGCCGGTCCCGCTCGCGGCGGCGGGCCCGGGCATCGGCGTCGGCGAGGCAGGCCCGCTCGGCGCGGGCCAGCGCGGCGTCCTCCACCAGCAGCCCCTGGCGTTCGTAGCGGCGGCGGCCCTTGTGCCTGCGCACCACGACGGCGTGCAGCGAACTGCCCTCCCGGGCCCGGCGGGTGAGCGCCGTGTCGCCGCGCGGCAGGTAGACGAGATGGCCCAGGTCGGCGCAGTCCAGGCAGCGGGGCACGCCGGATTCGCGGACGAGGTGCCGCAGCGGCCCCCGTCGGCACGCGGCGCAGTGGATCGGCTTCAGCGACTCGAAGACGACGAGACTCATGCCGTTGTGATACCGCCCGCCGAGCCCTATATCACCTGACGCGGAAGGGTTGTTGGTCTTTCATAAAATCCGACTGGAAGTCATGAGGTCTGTCTACCGTGAGCCCCTGGCGAGGAGGAGCACATGGGTGGACGACAGGCGACGGTACGGCGCCCCGGAGCCGCGGCGGCGGCGCGCGAGACGGGGCCCTCGGGCCTCACCGGCCGGGAGGTCGTCATAGCCCCCGGCGGCTGCACGGGATGGCACTACCACCACGTCCCGCTGATGGCGGTGGTCAAGTCCGGGACCCTCACCCGCATCCTGTCCGACGGCACCGTGGAGGTGCACCCGGCCGGCGCCACCTTCGTCGAACCGGCCGGTGCCGGCCACGTACACCTCGGCCGCAACCTCGGGACCCGGCCCGTCGTCCTCCAGATCACCTGCGCCCTCACCGAGGACGACCCCTGGTCGGTGGCCGCCCCGGCCCCCCGGGGCGCCGTGCCCTGCGGCTGTCCCCAGGACCCCCGGTGCACCGCTCAGACGAGCCGGCGTATCTCCCCGCGCACCCGGTAGAAGCCCCCGCTCGCCGCGTGCAGCCCGTCCACCACGTACCGGGCGCCCGCCTCCCGGATCCCGCGCGGGAACTGCACGTTCCAGCCGTGCTCGAAGCCGTCCGAGACCACCTGCACCCGCATCCGCCCGCCCTGCTGGACGCACTCCACCACCACACCGCCGGCCGGCACCGCGGCCACCGAGACCGTGGCCACCGCCGACGCGGACGCCGCCGGGGTGAACACCGGCAGCGCGGCCGCCGACTTCACGTCCACCGCGGTCGGGACCGAACCCTGCTGGGCCGCGGCGATGGCCGCACCGCTCGCGTCCACGCACACCAGCGACCCGTCCGTGGTGACCAGGTACAGCCGCTCGTCCAGGTACTGCATCGACAGGGCCGAACCCCCGCCGGTGCCCAGCTTCCACAGCCGGCGCCCGTCCGCGTCGAAGCAGTACACCGACGAGGAGGAGTCGCCGGCGAAGACGTGCCGGCCGTCCGGGGACGTCGCGCACGAGTACACCGCCGCGTCGCACGGGTACGAGGCCTCGACCCGCCCCGTCGCCTTCGACAGGCGCTGCACGGTGTTGCGCACCGTGCCCGCGTACACCGCGTGCTCCTCCTGCCAGCCGAACAGCACCCCGCCGGGCGTCGCGGTGTGCCACAACTGCCCCGTGCCGTCGGCCGCGTACGCCGTCACACCGGCGCTGTGCCCGTGGTAGACGGCCCGCTCGTCCGCCCGGACCATCCAGGCACCGGTACCGGAGGACTTCCGCGACCACTGGTGCTCGTCCTCGTGGTCGATGACCGTCAGGCCGCCGCCCGCGTCGGAGACGTTGAGCACACCCTCGTGGATGTCGAGCCAGTAGATGTCCACGTCCGCGGCTATCCCGTACGCCCCGAACGGCACCTTCGACGACAGGTCGTACACCGTGCCGTCGTCACAACCCGCGTATATCCAGAACTCGTCCGCCACCAGGCACTTCACCCCGTCCGGCAGGGAGTAGCGGGCCAGCACCTCGCCGCCGTGGCTCAGCGTGTAGACGTCCCCCGCCTGGTTGCCCACCCAGCAGCGGTCCTCGTCCACGTGGATCCCGAAGGCCGAGGAGCCGGTCCGGAAGCGCCACAGCACCGGCGCCACCGCGCGGGCCGTGGACGGAGCCGACGCCACCTGCCGCCGCGTCACCGACCGGGCGGCGCGCGCCCCCCGCACCGCCGGCGCGTACCCCTTGCGGACCTTCTCGCCGATCTTCTTGGCGGCCGCCGCGCGGGCCTTCTCGGCCGTCGGGAACGAGGAGCTCTGCAGCTGGCCGGCCGCGCCGATGCGGCCGTAGCGCACCGAGACGCTCACGCCGTCCACGGTCACCTCGTAGAACTTGTGCGCCGCGCCGTCCTCCTGCGACAGCTCCAGATACGTCGTCTCCCGAGCCATGACAGACCCCTCCCCAAGAGCAGGGCCGCCGGCTCTTCTCCACCGGTGATCCCTCGTGAAAAACGTTAGGGCGCACCACTGACAATGGGCTCGTGAAGCTGGAAGCGATCACCTGGCAGCGGATGGCCGAGCGGCTCGCCGGCCACCTCGGCGCGCCCGCGGCGGGCGACACCTGGCAACGGGTCGGCATCGACGGCGCGCCCGCGGCCGACACCGGGGTCCTGGCGGAGGAACTGGCCGGGGCGCTGCGCTCGCGCGGCCGGGCGGTGCTCGTGGTGGCCGCCGGGGGGTTCCTGCGGCCGGCCTCGCTGCGGTTCGAGTACGGGCGCGAGGACGTGGACGCGTACCTCCAGGGCTGGTACGACACGGGCGCGCTGTGGCGCGAGGTGTTCGGCCCGACGGACCCCGGGGGCAGCGGGCGGGTCCTGCCCGACCTGTGGGACCCCGTCACCGACCGGGCCACCCGCAGCCCGTACACCGAACTCCCGCCGGGCGCGGTGGTGATCGTGCACGGGCCGCTGCTGCTGGGGCACTGGTTCCCGTTCGACCTGAGCGTGCACGTCAGCCTCTCGGCGGGGGCGCTGGGGCGGCGGACGCCGGAGGCCGAGCGGTGGACGCTGCCGGCGTTCGCCCGGTACGCGCGGGACACGGACCCGGCCTCCGCGGCCGACGTCCTCGTCCGCGCGGACGACCCCCTCCACCCGGCCTGGACCGGCCTCCCGCCGACCTAGCGCCGCCGCTGCGCGAGCCGGGTCCCCTACCCACCCTTCGCCCGTTCCCCGGGGCTCCGCCCCGGACCCCGCGCCTCAAACTCCCCCAGCTACCGCTGGGAGGTGCCCCCAGGCGGGGCTGGATTTCGCGCAGCGAAATTCCAGCCCGCGCGGCGTTTGAGCGCACCGGGCGCGGAGCGCCCGCCCGGAACGGGTCCGGGCGGAGCCCGGGGAACGGTGGAAGGGCGGGTAGGGGACCCAGCGCCGCGCAGCGGCACGACCACCCGCACACGACCACCGGCCACAGCCACGGGGCCCGGCCCCGCCCCGCACCCGACGGACGGAGTCCGGCGCGGCGGCGCGTGACAAGCTACGGCCGGCCCCCCAGTCGGGCCACGGCGGCGGCAGCCGCGCGGCAGCCGGCGCGGGCGGAGTCCGCGGCGGTCGCCCCCGCGAGGCGGGCCGCCAGGAAGCCGCCCGCGAACGCGTCCCCGGCGCCCGTGGTGTCCACCGCCTCCGCCGGCTCCGCCTCGACCTCGGCGGTGATCCGCCCGCCCTCGGCGACGATCGCGCCGCCCGGACCCCGGGTCACCACCACCAGCGGCACCCGCCGGCTCAGCTCCTCCGCCGCCCGGGCCGGTTCCCCGACCCCCGCCAGCAGCCGGGCCTCGTCCTCGTTCGGCAGGAGCACGCCCGCCCCCGCCACGGCGGCCAGGAAGCGGTCGGGGCCCAGCTCGGCCAGGAACCCCGCCGAGGCCGGGTCGACGCTCACCGGCACCCCCCGGGTCCGGGCGGCCCGCAGCGCGACCAGGGCCAGCTCCCGGCTGCACTCCGAGAAGAACAGGTAGCCCGACAGGTGCAGGTGCCCGGCACCGTCCAGCAGCGCCGGCACCCAGTCGGCGGGGCACAGCCGCAGCGAGGCCCCGCTGTCGGTCAGGAAGGTCCGCTCCGCGTCCTCGCCGACCAGCGCCACCACCGTCCCGGTCGGCTCCGCCGGGTCCACCACCAGCCGGGGCCGTACCCCCGCGTCGACCAGCGCCCGCTCGTGCCAGCGGGCCGACTCGGAGCCCACCCGCGCGAGCAGGCGCACCTCCGCCGTGCCCGTACGGGCCGCCCAGCAGGCGGCGTTGGCCCCGGCCCCGCCGGGGAGGGTGCGGATGCGGGCGGCGGTGTCGGTGGCCGGGGCCAGCGGCTCGCGGTGCACCGCCACCACGTCCGTCACCACGTCGCCGACCACCAGCAGCGCCCCCGGCAGTGCCGCCGGCGCCGCCGTCATGCGCGGGCCGCCCAGGCCCGCGCGATCCGCGCGCCGAGCCGTACGTTGCCGCGTACCGCCGCCAGGTTCGCCTCCAGCGACGCACCGCCCGTCGCCCGCACCAGGAACCCCAGCAGGAACGGCGTCACCGCCTGCCCCGTGATGTCCCGCTCCCGGCACTCGGCCAGCGCCTCGGCCAGGACCCGGTCGTGCAGCGCCGGATCCAGCTGCTCCGCCTCGGCCACCGGGTTGGCGACCAGCAGCGCCGACTCCGGCCCTCCGACGGCGTCCTGAGCAGCCATCACCGCCGCCACCTCCTGCGGCTCCTCCACCGTCCAGTCGACCGGCTCTCCCGAATCGGCCAGGTAGAAACCGGGGAACCGCTTCGTCCGGTAGCCGACGACGCCGACCCCGAGCGTCTCCAGGCGCTGGAGCGTGGCCGGCACGTCCAGGATCGACTTCACCCCCGCGCACACGACCGTGATCCGGGTCCGGGCGAGCAGCGACAGGTCCGCCGACTCGTCCTGCGAGAGCGTCCACTGACGGTGTACGCCGCCCAGCCCGCCCGTCGCGAACACCCGCAGCCCCGCCCGCGCGGCCAGGAAGGCCGTCGCCGACACCGTCGTCGCCCCGGTCGCCCCCGCCGCGAGGGCGGGCGCGAGGTCCCGGTGGCCCAGCTTGCGCACCCCCTCACCCGCGGAGATCCGCTCCAGCGCGGCCTTGTCCAGGCCCGCCCGCGGCACCCCGTCCACCACGGCCACGGTCGCCGGAACGGCGCCCTCCGACCGGACCAGTTCCTCCAGTTCCAGCCCCACCTCCAGATTGCGGGGGCGCGGCAGGCCGTGCGCGATGATCGTCGACTCCAGGGCGACGACGGGCCGGCGCGCGGCGAGCGCCTCGCGCACCTCTGGCGACAGGACCGGGATCTCGGATGCTCTGTGCTGTGGCATGTCCCCATCCCTGGCACGGGATTCACGCCCCCAAACACGCCCCTCCCGCTCCGGCGCGAACCTGTCCGAGTAGCGTGCCCGGATGGACACCCGGACCTTCTACGACGAACTCGCCCCGCGCTACGACCTCATGTACGCGGACTGGGACGCGAGCATCGCCCGCCAGGGACGTGCTCTGGACGCCCTGCTCACCGCCTCGCTCGGCCCGGGGCCGCACACCGTGCTCGACAGCGCCTGCGGCATCGGGACCCAGGCGCTGGGCCTGGCGGGCCTGGGCCACCGGGTCACCGGCACCGACCTCAGCCCGCTCGCCGCGGCCCGTGCCGCGCGCGAGGCGGCCGCCCGCGGTCTGACGCTGCCGGTCGCCGCCGCGGACATGCGCGCGCTGCCCTTCCCCGACGCCTCCTTCGACGCCGTCGTGTGCGCCGACAACGCGCTCCCGCACCTGCTGACCGCCGAGGACGTGGGCGCCGCACTGGCCGAAAGCCGCCGGGTGCTGCGCCCCGGCGGGCTGCTGCTGCTCTCCACCCGTCCCTACGGCGAGCTGCGCAGGACCCGGCCCGCGAGCCAGGCCCCGTACGTGCGGACCGGACCGGAGGGACGCACCGTCACCTTCCAGCTGTGGCACTGGCACGCCGACGGCGAGCGCTACGACGTGGAGCTGTTCCAGCTGCTGCCGTCCGGCGAGGGCTGGAGCACGACGACGTCGAGCGCCACGTACTGGGCGCTGCCCGAGGAGGAGACGTCGGCGTACGTGCGGCGGGCGGGCTTCGGCGAGCCGGTCTGGCACTCCGCCGAGGACACCGGCTTCCACCAGCCGGTCCTCGGCGCGCGCCGGCCGGTGGTGCGGACGCGCTCGACGGAATGACGTGTCGTACGCGCCCGCGCTGGACGCTCTGGTGACCGCGCGGGCGGGGGCGGGGCCCCTAGGCTGACGCACCATGAGCACCAGTGACCACAGCGCCCCCGCCTCCTTCGCCGTGTCCGTCGCGGACGTCCCCGACGCCGAGCTGGAGGCCGAGGAGCTCGATCCCGCGCAGATCGTCTCCGGCACCCCGGCCGTGACCGGCAAGGTGCTGTGGGAGTCGGCGGACGGCTCTCAGATCCGGGGGATCTGGCAGATCACCCCCGGGGTGGTCACCGACACCGAGGCCGACGAACTGTTCGTGGTGGTCAGCGGCCGCGCCACCATCGAGGTCGAGGGCGGCGCGACGTTCGAGGTGGGTCCGGGTTCGGCCTGCGTGCTGCGCGAGGGCGACCGGACCACCTGGACGGTCCACGAGACGCTGCGCAAGGCCTACCACATCAACTGCTGAGGCCCCCCGGCTTCGCCGGCTGGGGGTGGCGGCGGGCGGTGAACAGGGCGAGCGCCGCCATGGGCAGCAGGAGCGCCGCACCGATCGCGTTGAGCCAGCCGTAGCCGGCCTGGGACATGACCAGCCCGGCGGCGGCCCCGCCGACACCGGCGGCGGTGTTCATCGTCAGGTCGCTCAGGCCCTGTACGGCGGCCCGTGCGGCCTGCGGCACCGAGTCGGTCAGCAGCGCCGAGCCGGAGACCATGCCGGCGGACCAGCCGAGCCCGAGCAGGAAGAGCCCGGCCGCGCTCTGGGCGTGGTTCCCGTGGGCGGTGCCGGCGAGCAGAGCGGCGAGGGAGAGCAGGCCGGCCGCGAGCCCGATCACGGACAGCCGGCCGAGGCGGTCGGCGAGCCAGCCCATGACGGGGGAGAAGGCGAACATGCCCGCGATGTGGCCGCTGATCACCAGGCCGACGAGGCGCAGGCCGGCGCCGTGGTGGCTGAGGTCCATCGGCGTCATCACCATGATCGAGACCATGGCGGTGTGGGACACGGCAACGGTCAGCAGCGCGAGCCTGGCCCGCGGCGAGGCCTTGACGGCGGCCAGGCCGGCGCGCAGCGAGCGGGCCTGACGGGACTGTTCCCCGGCCCCGGCCAGGGCCCGGGCGGTCAGCAGCGGGTCGGGCCGCAGGAACACCGCGAGCAGCGTGCCGGTGAGGACGAAGACGGCGCCGGCCCACACGAAGGGGCCCGCCGTCTGGGGTATGGAGGTGCCGGCGAAGCTGTCGCTGGCGGGGGCGGAGAGGTTGGGCCCGAGCACCGCGCCCAGGGTGGAGGACCAGACGACGAGCGAGATCGCGCGGGCCCGCCGGTCGGGCGCGGCGAGGTCGGCGGCGGCGAAGCGGGCCTGGAGGTTGGCGGAGGAGGCCGCGCCGAAGGCGGCCATGCCGAGCATCAGCAGCGGGAAGCTCCTGACCGAGGCGGCCAGGACCACCAGGGCCGCGCCGAGCGTGCCGATGGCGTACGCCACCACGAGCCCCGGGCGGCGTCCGCGCGCGGTCATCAGGGCGGCGAGCGGCAGGGAGACCAGGGCGGTGCCGATCACCGCGGCGGTGGAGGCGAAGCCGGACAGGGCCTCGGTGCCGCTGATCTCGGTGGCCAGCACGGGGGCCAGGGCGATGCTGATCGGCACGCCCAGGCCGCCCAGGATCTGGCTGGCCATGAGCACCGCGGACGTCCGGCGCTGGAGCCGGGGCAGGTCGGCGGCGTCGACCGGCGCGGCCGCGCCGCCGCTGCCGAGGGCGGTGCCGGGGGCTGCGTCGGGGGAGGTGCTCATGCCGGACACCCCCGGCGCTGGGGTGTGTCGGGGCCGGACGGGACGGGGCCTGGAGCGGCAGGAGTGGTCACGGCGGCAGTTTCCCACCGCAGGCCGCGCGGGGGAACCGGGTATACCCGCCCCGGGCCGTGCGGCCACCGGCTGGCACCGCGGCGGAACCCGCAGGTCAGAAGAGGGGCTGCGGGAGCACGCCCTCCAGCGCGAGCAGGATCCGCTTGGTCTCCACCCCGCCGCCGAACCCGCCGATCCCGCCGTCGTTCTCCACCACGCGGTGGCAGGCCACCACCAGGGGCAGCGGGTTCGAGCCCATGGCGTTGCCCACGGCCTGGGCCGCCCCCGGCTGCCCGACGCGGGCGGCCAGCTCCCCGTACCCGACGACCGATCCGTACGGCACCGAGCGGTCGAGCTCCAGCAGCACCTGCTTGTTGAAGCCGGAGCTGAGCCGCCAGTCCAGCGGCAGTTCGAAGCGCCGCAGAGAACCGGCGAAGTACGCCTCCAGCTGGCGTATCGGCTCGGCCAGCAGCACCTCCTCGCCCGGGTCGGGCCGCCACGCGTCCGCCCCGAGCCGGGAGACCAGCGAGCCGATCATCCGGCCGGCCCGGTCCGGTCGCGCGTGGAACTCGACCCGGACCAGACCCCCGGGGGTCGCGGCCAGGAGCAGGGGGCCGATGTCACTGGGGACGACGGTCCATTCGAGGTGCGGCCCGCGGGGCCGCTCGGTGCTGTCCACGGCTCCACGGTACGGGCCGCCACCGACAGCGCGGCCGGATTCCGGGCCCCGGGGGCGTTCCCGCGTCAGAAGCCGATCACGGCGTTCCGCACCACGTCGGGCGCGTTCGTGATGATCCCGTCCACGCCCATGTCCCGGACCTTGCGGGCGGTGGCGGCGTCGTCCACGATCCAGGTGTCCACCTCCATGGCCTTGCCGTGGGCCCCCGTCAGGCCGTGCACCGCCGCCACCCAGTCCGCCGTGATCGTCGTGTGCCACGGATTGATCCGGTCCGTGAACTCCGCGTAGCGGGGCAGGTCGGCCACGGGCGGGGTACCCAGGAAGGCCGTCAGCAGGTCGGGGCGCAGGCCGTGCACGATCCGCACGGAGTCGGCGCTGAAGCTCTGCACGACCAGGCGGCGGGCGACGTGGTCCCCGTCGAGCCAGCCCAGCCGGCCCAGGAGGTCCAGCGTCTCGCCCTCGATGCCGGGGTAGAGCTCCGGTTTCTTGATCTCCAGCAGCAGCTTCTGCCGGTTCTCCCCGACCCGCTCCATGTACTCCCGCAGCGTCGGCACCCGGGCGCCCGCGAAGCGCGGCGAGAACCAGCTGCCCGCGTCCAGCCGCGCGATCTCGGCCGCCGTGAAGTCCTTGACCCGCCAGGGCGACCGGCCGGGGAAGACCTGCTCGGCGTCGGTGGTGCGGGCGAGGGTGTCGTCGTGGATCACCACCAGCTCGCCGTCCCTGGTCCGCTGGACGTCGTTCTCGACCCAGTCGAAGCCGAGCCGCCCGGCCAGGTCGATCGCTTCGAGGGTGTTCTCCGGGGCGTACGCGGAAGCACCCCGGTGGGCGTACACGACGGGGCCCAGGACCCCGCTCGTGCCGTCGGGGGAGCCGGGGCCGGTGGCGGCCGGGGAGGCCGTCCCGCCCAGCACCGTGAGGGCGAAACCCAGGATCGCGGCGGCTGCCGCGGTGGCGGGTCGGACGTACATGTGGTCTCTCCTCGGGTCGTGAGCCCTGGTCCTGCGTCAGACGGGTGCGGAGCGGGAGGCATTGCGGCGGTGCACTTCACGGCGGAGCGTGCACGGCGATCATCGGCGCGAAGATCACCGGGATGCCACCGAACTACGACAAACAGACCGGAAAGGAGGAGATCCGCTCCGCCCGCCGGACCTGTCGCGGGGCCCCGCGGCCCCGCGGAAGGACGTGAGTGTCGGTGCGGGGTCGTACGGTGGAGTCATGCGGCCCGTATCGAAGATCGAACGCACGGTGGCACCCTTTGAGGTCGTCAGCCCGTACCAGCCCAGCGGTGACCAGCCGGCGGCCATCGCCGAGCTGGAGAAGCGCATCCGCGCAGGTGAGAAGGACGTCGTACTGCTCGGCGCGACCGGTACGGGCAAGTCCGCCACCACGGCGTGGATGATCGAGAAGCTCCAGCGGCCCACCCTGGTGATGGCGCCGAACAAGACGCTGGCCGCCCAGCTGGCGAACGAGTTCCGCGAGCTCCTGCCGAACAACGCCGTCGAGTACTTCGTCTCGTACTACGACTACTACCAGCCCGAGGCCTACGTACCGCAGTCGGACACCTACATCGAGAAGGACTCCTCGATCAACGAGGAGGTGGAGCGGCTGCGCCACTCCGCGACCAACTCGCTGCTGACCCGGCGCGACGTGATCGTCGTCGCCTCCGTGTCCTGCATCTACGGCCTCGGCACCCCGCAGGAGTACGTGGACCGGATGGTCCGCCTCAAGGTGGGCGAGGAGGTCGACCGGGACCAGCTGCTGCGCCGCTTCGTCGACATCCAGTACACCCGCAACGACCTGGCCTTCACGCGCGGCACCTTCCGGGTGCGCGGCGACACCATCGAGATCTTCCCGGTCTACGAGGAACTGGCCGTCCGCATCGAGATGTTCGGCGACGAGATCGAGGCGCTGTCCACCCTGCACCCGCTGACCGGCGAGGTCATCAGCGAGGACCGCGAGCTCTACGTCTTCCCCGCCAGCCACTACGTCGCCGGCCCCGAGCGCATGGAGAAGGCGATCACCGGCATCGAGGCCGAGCTCGCCGGGCGGCTCGCGGAGCTGGAGAAGCAGGGCAAGATGCTGGAGGCCCAGCGGCTGCGCATGCGCACCACCTACGACCTGGAGATGATGCGCCAGATCGGGTCCTGCTCCGGCATCGAGAACTACTCGCTGCACATGGACGGCCGCGAGCGCGGCTCGGCCCCGAACACCCTGATCGACTACTTCCCCGAGGACTTCCTCCTCGTCATCGACGAGTCGCACGTCACCGTGCCGCAGATCGGCGCCATGTACGAGGGCGACGCCTCGCGCAAGCGGACCCTGGTCGACCACGGCTTCCGGCTGCCGTCCGCGCTCGACAACCGGCCGCTGAAGTGGGAGGAGTTCCTCGAGCGGGTCGGCCAGACCGTCTACCTGTCGGCCACCCCCGGCAAGTACGAGCTCTCCCGCTCCGACGGCTTCGTCGAGCAGATCATCCGCCCCACCGGCCTCGTCGACCCGGAGGTCGTGGTCAAGCCCACCGAGGGCCAGATCGACGACCTCGTCCACGAGATCCGGGGCCGCGTGGAGAAGGACGAGCGGGTCCTGGTCACCACCCTCACCAAGAAGATGGCCGAGGACCTCACCGACTACTTCCTGGAGCTGGGCATCCAGGTCCGCTACCTGCACAGCGACGTCGACACGCTGCGCCGCATCGAGCTGCTGCGCGAGCTGCGGGCCGGCGAGTACGACGTACTGGTCGGCATCAACCTGCTGCGCGAGGGCCTCGACCTGCCCGAGGTGTCGCTCGTGGCGATCCTCGACGCCGACAAGGAGGGTTTCCTGCGCTCGGGGACCTCCCTCATCCAGACCATCGGCCGTGCCGCCCGCAACGTCTCCGGCCAGGTCCACATGTACGCGGACAAGATGACCCCGGCGATGGAGAAGGCCATCGACGAGACCAACCGGCGCCGCGAGAAGCAGATCGCCTACAACACGGCCAACGGGATCGACCCGCAGCCGCTGCGCAAGAAGATCAACGACATCGTCGCCACCATCGCCCGCGAGGAGCTGGACACCGAGGAGCTCCTCGGCACCGGCTACCGGCAGGCCAAGGACGGCAAGGCCGCCAAGGCGCCGGTCCCCGCGCTCGGCGGCAAGGCCGCGGCCGTCGCCAAGGGCAAGGGCGGCAAGACGGCCAAGGCCGCCGTCGTGACCGACCGGCCCGCCGCCGAACTGGCCGCGCTCATCGAGCAGATGACCGAGCGGATGAGGGGAGCGGCCGCCGAGCTCCAGTTCGAGGTCGCCGCCCGGATCAGGGACGAGGTGGGCGAGCTGAAGAAGGAGCTTCGCCAGATGAGGGAAGCGGGCCTCGCCTGACCCCGGGGCGGTCAGTAGGGTGTGGAAACGCCGCAGGCGCACGCTGCGGGCCTTTAGGGGCGGGCTATGGAGAGGGGAACGCGCGTGACGGTCAACATGACCAAGGGTCAGGCCATCAGTCTGCAGAAGCAGGACGGCGGCACGCTGACCGCGGTCCGGATGGGCCTGGGCTGGCAGGCGGCCAAGCGCCGGGGGCTGTTCGGCTCGCGGACGCGGGAGATCGACCTCGACGCGTCGGCGGTGCTCTTCGCCGACAAGCAGCCGGTGGACGTGGTCTTCTTCCGGCACCTGCAGAGCGACGACGGCTCGGTCCGCCACACCGGCGACAACCTGGTCGGCGGCGTCGGCCAGGGCGGGGACGACGAGGCCATCCTCGTCGACCTCCAGCGGGTCCCGGTCCACATCGACACGATCGTCTTCACGGTGAACTCGTTCACCGGCCAGACCTTCCAGGAAGTGCAGAACGCCTTCTGCCGCATCGTCGACGAGACCAACGGCCAGGAGCTGGCCCGCTACACCCTCGACGGCGGCGGCCAGTACACCGCGCAGATCATGGCGAAGGTGTCCCGGACCGGCGGCGGCTGGCAGATGACGGCCCTCGGAAACCCGGCCAACGGCCGGACCTTCCAGGACCTGATGCCGACGATCCTGCCGCACCTGTAAGAGCAGTACCGACAAGAGAAGACGGCACGGGGGAGGGGCTGCACGATGACGGCCGAACTGGTCCGGGGGCAGAACCACCCCGTGCCCCACGACAGGGTCGAGATCAGGGTCTCGGCGGGCACGCCCGTGCTCGCCCTGGCCTCCCTGGCCGACGAAGAGGGCCGCCTCGCGGGCCCCGGGGCGCTGGCCCGGCCGGGCGGCCGGGCCCCCGCCTGGCTCCGGCTGCCGCAGGAGGCCGCCGACCGCCACATGCTGGCCGTCGACCTCGAAGCCGTCGCCGCGGAGGTCCACCGGATCGGCCTGCTCCTCGTCCTGCCGCCCGGCGGGCCGCTGAGCTTCGGCTCCGTGCCCGCCCCGCACGCGGCGGTGGCCCCGCCGGACGGGCCCGAGTTCGCCGGGTTCACCCTCACCGGGCTCGGCGCCGAGACCGCTGTCGTGGCCCTGGAGCTCTACCGGCGCCAGGGCGCCTGGAAGGTGCGGGCCGTCGGCCAGGGATACGCCGAGGGCCTCGGCGCCCTGCTCACCGACGGGGGCCTGCCCGCGCCGCAGGCCGCCGAGCTGGCCGCGGCCGTCCTGCGCGGGCCCGAGGGCGCCGCCGGGGCCGACCGGACCCTCGCCGCCCTGCCCCCGCGGGCCCAGGACGCCCCGCCGTCCGACCGGCAGGCGGCCCCGGCTCCGGCCGCCGCCCCCGAGCCGCCGGATCCGGTCCCGGTCTCCGGCGCCCCCTACCCGGGCACGCCCGGCCCCGTCCCCGCCGCCCCGGGGGACACCGCGGCCGCGCAGGGCCCGCCCACCATCGACTACGCCCACCCGCGCCGCCGCCGCACCGGCGCCGAGGCCCCCGAGCCCGCACCCCGGCCCGCGCCCGCGGCGGACCCCGGCCGGCCCCCGGCCCCGGTCGCCGGCGACGCCAGCGGCTGGTCCATGGACGAGCGGCTCTACAACCAGGTCTGGGGCATGTTCGAGGACCTGGCCCGCACGGTCGCCGCCTACCGCAGCGCCGTCGACTTCGCCGACGCGCGGCTGGACCGCGAACTGGACGAGGCCCTGTCCGACCCGCGCCACCGCGTCGGCGGCGCCGGGGACGCCGCCCGCGAGACCGCCCGGGCCCGCCGGGACGACCTGGTCGCGCAGGCCAGGGCCGTCCTGGACCGGGACCTCGCCCAGCTGGTCGCCGAGTCCGACGTGGTCGAACCCGCGCTGCCGGCCGCGTACGCGCGCTGGGACAACCCCGTCTGGCACGGCGGCGGCGTGCCGGAGGAGGCCCCGCTCGCGCTGCGCCTGGGCAACCTGAGCCTGCCCGAGATGCCGGGCCTGCGGATCCCGATGCTGATGCGGGTCCCGCTGGAGCGCGGCCTGTGGATCGACAACGGCCGCACCGGCTCCGAGGCCGCCATGGCCATGGACACCGACCGGCTGCGCCGCGCCGCCATGGACATGGCCGTCGCGCACGCCGTACGGCTCCTCGCGGTACACCCGGCCGACCGGTTCTCCGTCCACGTCATCGACGCCGCCGGGGCGGGCGCCGCCTCCCTGGCCCCGCTGGTGCGGGCCGGGGTCCTCGCGGCACCGCCCGCCGCCGGCGCCGAGGAGGTCGGCCGGACCCTGGCGCGGCTCACGCGGCGCGTGGACCTCGTACAGATGGCGCTGCGGGCCGGCGCCCCCGAGGAGCTGCCCGCGGACGTGGACCGGGCCGAGCAGCTGCTGGTCGTGCACGACTTCCCGCACGGGTTCGACGACCGGGCGGTCACCCAGCTGCGCTACCTGGCCGACGAGGGCCCGTCGGTCGGGGTGCACCTGCTGATGGTCGCCGACCGGGAGGAGGCCTCCGCGTACGGGCCGCTGCTGGATCCGCTGTGGCGCTCGCTGATGCGGCTGTCCCCGGTGCCGGACAGCCACCTCGCCGACCCCTGGGTCCAGCACGCCTGGACCTTCGAGCCGGACCTCCCCCCGCAGGGCAGCACGGTGCTCGAACGGGCCCTGGACCGGGTGCGGGAGGCGCGGGGCACGGCCCGCCCGTGACCGGACCATGACCGGTGGCTGACCTCTTCTTGGGGAGCCCTTTACCTTTCGCCTCCTCCGCGGGTACCCTGGGATCCGCGGAGGGGAGTATTCCTGCTATTTCCTGCGCGGCGTGCCCGTCAATACGGACCACTGTGGCGATCTACGCAGTGGGTCCCGGGGCGCCGGCCCGCGGCCGGACGGCCGCCGGGTGGAAGAGACCTCCGGCAGCGATGACGCTGACCATGTGCTGAGCCATCCGCCGGAGGCGTGAATACCGTGGACGTTTCGATGACCTTGTGGGTGCTGACCGTTGCCGGTCTGTGCATCCTCATCGGCGCCGATTTCCTCATCGGCCGCAAGCCGCACGACGTTTCGATCAAGGAAGCGGGCATCTGGACCGTCGTCTGGATCGTGCTCGCCGTCCTCTTCGGCCTCGGCCTGCTGTTCTTCGGCAACGCCCAGGCCTCCCAGGAGTTCTTCGCCGGCTTCATCACCGAGAAGTCCCTGAGCGTGGACAACCTGTTCGTCTTCGTCCTGATCATGGCGAAGTTCTCCGTACCCTCCCACCTCCAGCAGCGCGTCCTGCTGGTGGGCGTACTGATCGCCCTCGTCCTGCGCGCGATCTTCATCGCGGCCGGCGCCGCGATCATCACCACCTTCTCGTGGGTCTTCTACATCTTCGGCGCCTTCCTGATCTACACCGCCTGGAAGCTGATCCAGGAGGCCCGCAAGGACGAGGACGAGGACGAGTTCGAGGAGAACCGTCTCCTCAAGTCCATCGAGAAGAAGTTCGGCGTCGCCGACCGCTACCACGGCACCAAGCTCTTCATCCGCGACAACGGCAAGCGCGTCCTGACCCCGCTGATGGTCGTGATGCTCGCCATCGGCACCACCGACGTGCTCTTCGCCCTGGACTCGATCCCCGCGATCTTCGGCCTCACCCAGGACCCGTACATCGTCTTCACCGCCAACGCCTTCGCCCTCATGGGGCTGCGCCAGCTGTACTTCCTGATCGGCGGCCTGCTCAAGAAGCTGGTCCACCTCAGCTACGGCCTGTCGGTGATCCTCGGCTTCATCGGCGTCAAGCTGGTGCTGCACGCCCTGCACGAGTCCGGCGTGCACGTCCCGCAGATCTCCATCCCGGTCTCCCTCGGCGTCATCTGCGGCGTCCTGGTGATCACCACCATCACGAGCCTGATCGCCTCGAAGAAGCAGGCCCAGGCCGAGGCCGCCGCCGCGGAGCCGAAGAGCGTCGACGCCTGACCGGCGGACCGTGAGGGACGGGCCCGGGAGCAGCGGCTCCCGGGCCCATCGCGTGCCGGCCCGCGCCACGCGCCTCATGCCACCGCCGGCTCGCTCCTCGCCGCCCGGACCGCGGCCGGCCGGGTGTCCGGGAGCAGGGCGAAGCAGCCGAGGCTCACCAGCGAGACCGCCGTCAGGTACACCGCCACGCCCCACGGCGGGCCCGAGCCGTCCGCCAGGGCCGTCGCCACGACCGGGGTCAGCGCACCGCCGAGCACACCGCCCAGGTTGTAGCCGACCGCCGCGCCCGTGCAGCGCAGCCGCGGGGGGTACAGCTCGGGCAGGTAGGCGCCGACCACGGCGAACATCAGCACCATCGCCAGCAGCGCGCCGACGCAGCCCACCGTCATCAGCAGCGGGTCCGCCGTGTGCAGCAGGGCGACGAACGGGAACATCCACGCCGCGCACGCCGCGCTGCCGGCCAGGCACAGCGGCCGCCGCCCCCAGCGGTCGCCGAGCACCGCGAGCAGGGGGGTCACCAACCCCATGAGCAGGACCGCGGCCATGACGATGGCCAGCATCACGGTGCGGTCCACCCCGTGCCGGGCGGTGGCGTACGCGAGGGACCAGGTGGTGACCGCGTAGAAGACGGCGTACCCGACGGCCATCGCCCCGCCGGTCAGCAGGAGCAGCCCCCAGTGGCCGCGCACCGCCTCGGCCAGTGGGGCGTCGGCCTGCCGGCCGGACTCGGCGAGCGCACGGAACTCCGGGGTCTCCTCGACCGACCGGCGCAGCCACAGTCCGGCCAGCGCCAGCAGCCCGGCCGCCCAGAACGGCACCCGCCAGCCCCAGGCGGTGAACCGGGCTTCGCTCAACGCCCCGGACAGCGCCAGGGTCAGGCCGTTGGCCAGCAGGAACCCGGTGGCGGGGCCCATCTGCGGGAAGCTCGACCACAGACCGCGCCGCCGCTCCGGGGCGTGCTCGGCGGTCAACAGGACCGCCCCGCCCCATTCGCCGCCCAGGCCCAGCCCCTGGAGGAAGCGCAGCAGGAGCAGCAGGACCGGCGCGGCGATGCCGATGGAGGCGAAGGAGGGCACGCACCCGACGGCGACCGTGGCGAGGCCGGTCAGGAGCAGCGAGCCGAGCAGCACCGGGCGGCGCCCGTAGCGGTCGCCGATGTGGCCGAAGAGGGCGGAGCCGAGGGGGCGGGCGAGGAAGCCGACGCCGAACGTGCCGAAGGCGGCGAGCGTTCCGGCGAGCGGGGAGAAGGAGGGGAAGAAGAGCGGGCCGAGCACCAGGGCGGCGGCCGTGCCGTAGACGAAGAAGTCGTAGAACTCGATGGCGGTGCCGACCAGGGCGGCGGTGGCGAGCCGGAGCATCGAGGGTGGGGAGGGGGGCCGGGAGGGGTGTCGTTGCATGGTGCAGCAACTACCCCAACCCGCAGCCCCAGGACATGCGTTCGGTCAAGGTCGACCGGAAGGAGTGCCCGGCCCCGCGGGGTTGACCACGGCCTCCACCGGCCGCACCCGTCTCACACGATGAGCCCAACTGAACGCGCGGACGGGCGGTCCGGCGTGTCGAATGACCGGGAAGCGGCTTTTCACCTCCATCGTCCCCAGGGAGCGCCATGAGCCTGCCATCCGAGCCGCCCGCCGAGGCGCCCGCCCCCGGACGGCGGCCCTCGCGTTCCCGGAGGGTCGTGGCCGGCACCGTTTCGGCCGTGCTGATCACGCTCACGTGCATCCTCGTCCCGGTCTCGCTGCTCACCGTGTGGGTCCACGACATCGTGCTGGACACCGACCGGTACGTCTCCACGGTCGCCCCGCTCGCCTCGGACCCGGACGTCCAGGCCGCCGCCGTCCACCGCATCACCGAGGCGGCCGACGTCCGCGTCGACGGCGCCGAGGTCACGTCCGACCTGGCGAAGTGGCTCGAATCGCAGGGGCTGCCGCCGCGTGTCGGCCTTGCCGTCAGGGCCTTGGGCCCCCAACTGGACTCCGCCGCCGACGCGGCCGTCTCCAAGGTGGCGACCCGGTTCGTCGAGGGCGACAGGTTCGAGAGGATCTGGACCACCGCCAACCGGGCCGCCCACAGCGCCGTGGACCGCGCGCTGACCGGTGAGGGCCGCGGCGCGCTGGAGGTCGAGGGCGGCACCGTCAGCCTGAACATCGGCGAGGCCGTGGAGAAGGTCAAGGAGGACCTCGTGAAGGCCGGCATCTCCCCGGCCGAGAAGATCCCCGAGGTCGACAAGCAGATGGTGCTCTTCCAGTCCGACGAACTGGCGAAGATCAGGAGCCTGGTTCACCTCCTCGACGTCCTCGGCAACTGGCTGCCCGTGCTCACCGTGCTCCTCGGCGTGGCCGGAGTCCTGCTCGCCCGGCGCCGGCGCCGGGCCCTGGTGACCACCATGCTGGGCGCGGCCGCCGCCTGCCTCGTCCTGGCCCTCGGCCTGGTCCTCGCCCGCCGTTACTACCTCGACCACCTTCCGGAGCAGGTCCAGTCGCCCGCGGCGGCCGCGGCCATCTTCGACACGCTCGTGCGGTTCCTGAGGGTCAGCATCCGGACCGCGATCGTCCTCGGGATCGTCGTCGCCCTCGGCGCCTACCTGTCCGGAGCCGGCCGGCTGCCGCGCGGCGTGCGCGGCAGGGCGGAGCGCGCGGCCGACTCCGCCGTGGGCTGGGGAGCGGGCCACGGAATGCACACGGGGCGCGTCGGGATCTGGGTCCAGGACCACCGGCGCTGGCTCACCACCGGTGTGCTGCTCGTCCTCGCGCTGGTGTTCGCGCTGTGGAACCACCCGACGGTGCTCACCGTCCTGCTGCTGGTGCTCATCCTGCTCGCGGTGCTGGCCGTACTGGCGCTGCTGGCGGCCGGTGGCCGGCGCGGGGACGGCGCCGGCGTCCCGCGTGGCGCTCCCGGGGGAGGGACGCGAGAATGAGAAAGCCGTACAGAGATCCACATCGGGTCGACCACAGCGCGGTGGGAGAGCACGGCAGGCCACCGCGGGGGCGCGTGGGACGGCAGTTCGTTTCCCACGGTGCCGTAGAGACGCAGGTGATGACCATGTGCCGATGGCTCGCGTACTCGGGTACGCCCATGCTGCTCGACACCATCCTGTACAGGCCGGCTCACTCGCTGATCGACCAGAGCCTGCACTCCAAGCTCGGAGTGGAGACGACGAACGGCGACGGGTTCGGTGTCGGCTGGTACGCGGACGACATCGAATCCCCGGCGCTCCTGCGGGACGTGGGTCCCGCCTGGAACAACCGCAACCTGAGGGAGATGGCGGACCACGTCCGCTCACCGCTGTTCTTCGCGCACATCCGGGCGTCGACCGGGACGGCGGTGCAGCAGTCGAACTGCCACCCCTTCCGGCACGGCCGCTGGATGTTCATGCACAACGGAGCGATATCCGGCTTCCACCTGATGCGCCGGGACCTCACCCTGCTCGTCGATCCGGCCCTCTACGCCGACATCGGCGGAACGACGGACTCCGAGGTGATGTTCTACCTGGCCCTCACGTACGGCCTGGAACAGGACCCGCCGACCGCCATCGCCAGGATGGCGGGAGTGGTGGAGCGCGTCGGGCACGAGCACGGCGTGGAGTTCCCGCTCCAGATGACGCTCGCCATGACCGACGGCGTACGCCTCTGGGCCTTCCGCTACTCCAGCGGGCGCGCCTCCCGCTCGCTCTACTACAGCAGCAGGGTGGACTCGCTGCGCAGGCTGTACCCGGACATGCCGTTCTTGCAGGAGGTCTCCGAGGAGACCCGCCTCATCGTGTCCGAACCCCTCGGGGATCTGCCCGGCGCCTGGAACGAGGTACCGGAGAGCAGCTACGGCGTCGTGCAGCCGGGCGTCGACGAGATGCACGCCTTCGCCCCGGTGGCCGCCTGAACGACCACACCGTTCCCGACCGACAGGAGAACCGGCCATGCAGAACGCGCTGATCGACCTGGCAGAGGAGTACGACTACCCCCTGCTGAACTTCTTCTGGACCATGATGCTCATCTTCCTCTGGGTGCTCTGGTTCATGCTGCTCTTCCGCATCATCGCCGACATCTTCCGCGACGACGGGCTGAGCGGCTGGGGCAAGGCGGGATGGACGGTCTTCGTCATCCTGCTGCCGTTCCTCGGCGTCTTCGTCTACCTGATCGCCCGCGGCCGCGGAATGGGCGAACGCGAGCTCAAGCTGGCCCAGCAGCAGGAGCAGGCCTTCCGCTCCTACGTTCGTGACAGCGCCGGGCCCACCGGCCCCGGCCATGAGCTGGCGAGGCTCGCCGAGCTCAAGAACCGCGGCGACATCACGTCGGCCGAGTACGAGCAGGCCAAGGCCAAGGTCCTCAGCTCCTGACACCGGACCGCAGCGGACCGGGCCGGACCAGGATCCACAGGAAGGTGAGGCCGATGCGCCCCTACCCGCCCATCGCCGAGCACGGTCTGATCGGAGACCTGCAGACGTGTGCCCTCGTCTCCTCCGAGGGCGTGCTCGACTGGTTCTGCTCACCCCGCTTCGACGCGCCCAGCATCTTCGCGAGCCTGCTCGACGACAGCCGGGGCGGCTACTTCGCCATCACCGCCGACCCGTCCGGAGTCTCCGACGACGGGCCGGCGGGGCCCGCCCGGCCCATCAGCCAGCAGCTCTACATGGCCGACACCGCCGTCCTGGTGACCCGTTTCCTCAGCCCCGAAGGCGTGGGCGAGGTCATCGACTTCATGCCCGTGCACGATCCGCACACCGTCACCGACCGGCACCAGGTGGTGCGGGTCATGCGGGGCGTGCGCGGGACGGCGCACTTCAGCCTGGAGTGCCGCCCGCGCTTCGACTACGGCCGGGCGCCGCACGACCTGGCGTTCGACGGTGCCGCCGCCCGCTTCGACGGCCCCGGCATCACCGCGTACCTGCAAGCCCTGGGGCCGGTCGACCTGGAGGCCGACGGTACGGACGTGCGCGCGGGGGTGACCCTGGCCGAGGGCGAACGCGCGGCCGTCCTCCTGACCGTCTGCGACGCCGACAGCGCGCCCCCGCCGGCGGTCAACGTGCACGACATGACGGAGGAGTTCAACGCCGTCCGCGACTTCTGGCACGCCTGGACCTCGCGCTGTACCTACCGCGGCCGCTGGCAGCAGATGGTCAACCGCTCCGCGATCACCATCAAGCTGATGACGTACGCACCGACCGGCGCGCCGATCGCCGCCGCCACCATGGGCCTGCCCGAACAGGAGGGCGGGGAGCGGAACTGGGACTACCGCTACACGTGGGTCCGCGACGCCTCCCTCTCGGTCCGCGCCATGCGCGCCCTCGGATTCACCGACGAGGCCGACGCCTTCCGCAGCTGGCTCCTCCGGCGGCTGCGGGACGGCGGCGCTCCCAACGGCGAACCCCTCCAGATCATGTACCGCGTCGACGGCGACCCGTACCTGACCGAGGAGACCCTCGACCACCTGGAAGGGTGGCGCGGATCCCGCCCGGTACGCTCGGGCAACGGCGCCGCGGACCAGCTCCAGATGGACATCTACGGCGAGGCCGTCTACGCCCTTGCCCAGACCGGCCAGGTCAGCAACGTCATCGGCTACGACGACTGGCTGCGCTGCGTCGCCCTGCTGGACTGGCTGTGCGACCACTGGGACCGCCCCGACGAGGGCATCTGGGAAACCCGCGGCGGCCAGAAGGACTTCACGTACAGCCGCCTCATGTGCTGGGTCGCCCTGGACCGCGGCATCCGCCAGGCCGTGGCCAACTCCCGCCCCTGCGACCTGGCCCGCTGGACGGCGACGCGGGACGCGATCCTGGAACAGGTCATGACCCTCGGCTGGAGCGAAGAGCGCCAGGCCTTCGTCCAGGAGTACGACAACACCGTCCTGGACGCCTCCTTGCTGCTCATGCCCCTGGTCGGCTTCATCGCCCCCAAGGACCCGCGCTGGCTGTCCACCCTGGACGCAATGGAGAGCGAACTCGTCTCCGACAGCCTCGTCTACCGCTACGATCCCGCCGCCTCCCCCGACGGTCTGCAGGGCTCCGAGGGCACCTTCTCCCTGTGCTCCTTCCTGCACGTCCACGCCCTCGCCAGGGCCGGCCGTGTCCATCAGGCCCGCTACTCCTTCGACAAGATGCTCACCTACGCCAACCACGTCGGGCTCTTCGCCGAAGAGGTCGGACTCACCGGCGAACAGCTGGGCAACTTCCCCCAGGCCTTCACCCACCTCGCCCTCATCACCGCCGCCCTCGCCCTCGACTCCGAACTCGACCAGGCCGTGGCCACCGCCTGAGCCTGCCGGTGGAAGGGGTGCGCCGCGATGGTGCTCGACCTGCTCCTCATCGGTCTGGCGGTCACCCTGTTCCCGCTGCCCGTCATGGCCTTCGTCCTGGTGGTGTCCGCACCCCGCGGGGTGCGGCTGGGACTGGTCTTCATCCTCGCCTGGCTGGCGTGCCTGGTGGCCGTGATCGGGATGGTCCTCCTCTTCACCGGCGGGCAGCCGCCCCCGCCCCGCTCTCCTCCGTCGATCGCTGCGCTCGTCGCCACTCTGGTGATCGGTTTCGGCTTGGTCGTGTACGGCGAGCGCCGGCGGCGCCGGAGCCGCCGTGACGCCACGGCCCCGGATCCCCGCGTGCGGGAGGGGGGCGAGGCTTCCGCACCGTCGACGCGGTCCCGGATGGACGAAGCCACCGCCTGGTCCGCGGCGGCCCTCGCCGTGCTCCTCCAGCCCTGGGGGATGGTCGCCGCCGCGGCCGCCACCGTCGTGCAGGCCGACCTCTCCCACGCGGAGTCCTTCCTGGCCCTCATGGGCTTCTGCCTCCTGGCCACCTCCACCCTGCTGGCCATGGAGCTGTACATGGTGTTCTCGCCGGAGAAGGCGCAGCGCGCCCTGCTGGGTCTGCGCGCGTGGCTGGAACGGCACAAGGACCAGGCGATCGTGGTCGTGTGCCTGCTCCTGGGACTGTGGCTCGTCGCCAGGAGCCTCTACCAGCTCACCGGCTGAGGTGCGGGGCCCCACGGCGGATGCTGCAATGAGAACGCGGCCGCCCGGCCGCCGACGCGCTGTCCGGCCCCCACCGCCGGCCCGTCGAGCCACACGTGAGGAGCCCTCATGAGCGACGACATCGAAGACATGGGCCCGGTCGACTACCTGGTCGTCGAGTTCCCCGGGAACCGTATGACGGGCGAGGCGTTCCCCCTGCTGATCGACCTCGTCGAACAGGGCATCATCCACCTCATCGACCTGCGGTTCGTACAGAAGGACGCCGACGGAACCGTCACCGCCCTGGAACTCACGGACCTCGACGGTGAGGACAACTCCTTCGGCCTGTCCGTCTTCGAGGGCGCGTCCTCCGAACTGCTCGACCAGGAAGACCTCGACGAGGCGGGCAACGCCCTCCAGCCGGGCAACGCGGCCGCGATCCTGGTCTACGAGAACCGGTGGGCCGCCCCCTTCGCCCGGGCCCTGCGCCGCAGCGGCGCGCAGCTGGTGGCGAGTGGCCGCATCCCCGTGCAGGCCCTGCTCGCCTCCCTCGACGCGGAGGAAGACGCGGCCGAAGGCGGCCGGCCGGCGCAGTGAGCCAGGCAGGCCGCCTCCGGACGGCCATCAGGTTCGGCGATCAGGTTCCGAGGATCCTGCTCTTCTGCTGCGCGAACTCCGCGTCGGTCAGGATCCCCTGATCCTTCAGCGCTCCGAGTTCCTTGAGCTGGTCGATCTTGCTGCTCATGTCATCCCCCATCGCCGGAGCGGCGGGGGCGGGCGGGGCGGCGGCCTGCTGCTGCGCCATGGCTTGTTCGTCCTGCGCGGCCCACCGGCCCGCCTGGCGCCGCGACACGCGGTTGGACACCGCCGTCGCCGTACCGGCGACCACCGCGGTGCGCGCTACTCCTCGAAGAAGACCGGGCACGTCGTTCTCCCTTGCTGACGGGGGCCGGCCCGGAAGTCCAGCTGCCGGCCCTCCACTGCTTCCAGCATCTCACCTCGGCAGGCGGCTCACCCGGTGGCTCCCGTGGTGATCAGGTCCGCGAGCCCCGGCCGGCCGGCACCGGCCAGGGCCCGTCGCTGGCGGTCGGCCGACGTGCCGTTGCGCAGCAGCCGGTGGACGAGCGAGCTCACCTCGCGGAAGTCACCGTTCTCCTCGAGGGCCGGGCCGATGTGCCGCAGGAGCGCGCACAGGACGTCCCCGCTGCTCCGCAGCCGGCCTTCCGGGTCCATCAGGGTGCCGCTCATCCCGTGCCGGGCCGCGTGCCACGTCGCGGCCTGCAGGATCTCCGGCGGGCACGGCGCGAGGGCGGTTCCCGCCTCCTCCTCGGCGAGCGCGGTGGCGGCGAGCCCGCGGACGACGCCGGCGAGCATGACCGCGTCGTCCGCCTCCAGCTGCACGTCACAGCAGCGCACCTCGATGGTCGGGTAGCGATCGGAGAGCCGGGCCTGCCAGTACAGCTGTCCCCGGTCGGGGATCAGCCCGGATTCCACCAGCGCGTCGGCCCGCGCGTCGTAGTCGGCGAACCCCGCGAAATGCGGCGGCGGGCCGCTGACCGGCCAGCGGCCGAAGATGATCGTGCGCCAGCTGGCGAAGCCGGTGTCCCGCCCGTCCCACAGCGGCCCGTTCGCGGACATCGCCAGCAGGGTCGGGAGCCAGACGCGCAGCCGGTTCAGGACGGCCACCGCGGTCTCCCGATCGGGAATCCCCACGTGGACGTGCATTCCGCAGATCAGCTGCTCGTCGACGAGCAGCCGGGCCTCCCCCCGCATCCTCAGATATCGCGCCGTGCTGGTGACGGGCACGGGGACGACGTCCCGGACCGGCGCGGTGGCGGACATGGCGATCCGGCAGCCGTTGGCCTGGGCGGCGGAGGCGACCGCGTGACGCAGCCGCAGGAGATGCCCCCCCACCTCCTCCAGGCCCGTGCAGACGGGCGTGGCGACTTCGATCTGGGCCTGGAGCAGTTCGTCCTGGACCTCTCGTTCGTCCGCGATCGGCGCCAGACTGGCCGTGGCACGCACCTCCTGCACGAGCGGCAGTGGCAGGAGCGTCTCCGGGTCGACCAGCAGGTATTCCTCCTCGACCCCAACAGTGATCATGCTGGTTGGTACCCCGAACCCGTCGTGGTCACCCGGGTGAGGGGACCGTTTCGTCGCAATAGGGGAAAAGCCGGGGCCCTCACGCCGGTGGAGGGCCGCCCGAGTCCGAGCTCAGACGGTGCTCGGCCCCGTGCCCCGCGGAAGGAACGCCGCCGCGGCGAGACCGACGAGCCCGAGGACGGCCAGTGTGATCATCGCGGCGGCGTAGGCGTGGGTGGTGAGGCCGGCGACGAGGATGGTGCCGGCGACCGCGGTGCCGAGGGACGAGCCGAGGTTGGACACGCTGCGCGACAGCCCGGAGATCTCGCCCTGCTGCTCCTCCGGGAAGCTCGACTGCACGACGTTGACCGACGGGGTCAGCATCACGCCGAGCCCCAGGCCGATCAGCAGCAGCCCGGGCACGAACGCCCAGGGATTCGGCGAGCCGCCCACCAGGGCCAGCAGGACGGCGATGCCGGCGGTCGTCAGCACGAAGCCCGTCATGATCAGCGTGCGCTGTGCGCGCCGCTTCGCGAGGCGGGCGGCGGCCAGGGAGGACGCGAGCAGGCCGACCGTGGCCGCCGTGAAGATCACGCCGGTCTGGATCGCGTCGTACCCGCGTACGACCTGGAGGTAGGCGGCGACGACGAACGACGTCCCCATCAGCACCAGCCACTGGATGTTCTGCGTGACGAGACCCAGGTTGGACGTGTGGTTGCGGAACAGGCTCGTCGCCAGGAGGGGCTCCTTGCCGGCCCGCTCCTTGGCCCGTACCGACAGGAAGAACCACAGCAGGAAGAGCGCACCGAGGACGAGCAGGGCGAGCATCAGCCAGAGGTTGTCGTCGGCCGCCAGGATCCCCGTGACGAGGAGGATGAGCCCGACGGCGGAGAGGACCGCCCCACCGGTGTCGAAGGGTCGCGTGGGATCGGGCGGAAGGGGGTCCTCGACCCGGCGGCTCAGCATGATGATCAGGGCGATCACCAGGGCCTGGAACACGAAGGCCGCGCGCCAGCCGATGCCCGAGGTGATGAGGCCCCCGATCAGCGGCCCGGCGGCCGCGCCGACGCCGCCCAGGGCCATGATGGTCCCGAAGGCGCGGGCGCGTGAGGTCATGTCCGTGAACAGCAGCGTCGTGAGGATGTAGACGGGCGGGATGAGCAGGGCCGTCCCGATGCCCTCGAGGATCGAGTTGCCGAGGATGAGGACGCCCAGGCCCGGCGCCGCCGCGCTCAGCAGGGCGCCGACACCGTAGACGGCGAGACCCGTCAGGAAGCACCGTTTGCGTCCGTAGCGGTCGGTCAGCTTGCCGCCGGGGATCATCAGCGCCGCCATGACGAGGAGGAAGATCGTGATCGCGACCTGCACGCCCTGGACGGTCGTGTCGAGGTCCCGGCTGATGTCGTTGATCATCACGTTCATGTTCGAACCGGCGAAGCTGCAGATGAACTGGGCCAGGGCGAGCGGGGCGAGCGCGCCGCGCATGGCACCGGTCGTGCGTCCCGAGGTGTCGGCTTCAGGCACCGGCGTCGCTCCCTCCGCTTCGTGCCCGCCGCCACCGGCGTGCCCTGCCTCAAGACTGCGCCCCGGCCCGGCCCGCCGCACTCCGGACCCCGTGTCCCGCCCCCGCGCGGGGCACGGGGTGAGGTCCTAGGGTTGAAACCCGGTGCTGAGGACGCAGGTCCAGGCAGGAGCACAGCGATGTCACAGAGCAGGACCGCCGCGATGCGCGCGGTGCCCGGCAGCACGCCCCAGGAACGCGCCGCCCGGGGCAAGGAGGCCCGCAACCGCTCACCCCGTTCGGGGCACGCCGTGTACCGGCCGTCCCCGGACCGGCCGGACCCGCTGGCCATCCTGGAAGAGCAGTCCGGGGACCGGGTACCCGAGCTGGTCCCGATCCGCTACGGCAGGATGCTGGAATCGCCCTTCCGGTTCTACCGGGGAGCCGCCGCGATCATGGCCTCCGACCTGGCCGGCAGTCCCGACTCGGGCATCACGGCCCAGCTGTGCGGGGACGCGCACCTGCTGAACTTCCGGCTGCTGGCCTCCCCGGAGCGGCGGCTGATGTTCGACATCAACGACTTCGACGAGACCCTGCCCGGCCCCTGGGAGTGGGACGTCAAACGGCTGTCGGCGAGCTTCGTCATCGCCGCCCGGGCGAACGGCTTCGACGACGCCGAGCGCGCGGGCATCGTGGGCACCGCCGTGCGCTCGTACCGCGAGGCGATGCGCGGCTTCGCCGGCATGGGCAACCTCGACGTCTGGTACGCCAGGATCGACCAGGACCGTCTGGAGGCCTTCGCGGCGGCCCAGCTCGACGAGGGTGGCCGCAGGAAACTCACCCGTGCGATGGCGAAGGCACGTGAACGCGGCACGCTACAGGCCTTCGACAAGCTCACGGAGGTGGTCGACGGCCGGCCGCGCATCGCGGCGGACCCCCCGCTGCTGGTGCCGCTCACGGACCTGCTGCCGGACGCCGAGCGCAGCGCGATGGAGGACCGGTTCGAGCACCTGATCGCCACCTACGGCTCCTCGATGGCGAGTGACCGGCGGACCCTCCTGGAGGACTACCAGCTGGTGGACATGGCCCGCAAGGTGGTCGGCGTCGGCAGCGTCGGAACCCGCTGCTGGATCCTGCTGCTCCTCGGCCGCGACGACCGGGACCCGCTCCTCCTGCAGGCCAAGGAGGCCGGCACCTCCGTGCTCGCCGACCACCTCGGCGCGAGCAGTTACCGCAACCAGGGCGAGCGCGTCGTGTCGGGACAGCGGCTGATGCAGGCGGCGAGCGACATGTTCCTGGGCTGGGAGCGGGTGGACGGGATCGACGGCAGGCGGCGCGACTTCTACATCCGCCAGCTGCGCGACTGGAAGGGGATCGCCATGCCGGAGACGATGTCGCCCGCACAGTTGGCGGCGTTCGCGGAGCTCTGCGGCCTCACCCTCGCCCGTGCGCACGCGCGCTCGGGCGACCGGATCGCGATCGCCTCGTACCTGGGCGGCGGCGTGGCCTTCGACCGGGCGCTCGTCACCTTCGCCGAGGCGTACGCCGACCAGAACGAACGCGACCACCAGGCCCTGGTCGACGCGGTGCGCGCGGGCCGGCTTCCCGCGCAGGAGCTTCCGGGGGCCTGACCGGGTGCCGCGCCAACAGAGCAGCGGCCGCCCCACGCCCGTTTCGGGCGGAGGCGGCCGTGGTCACCACGGTCACCAGCCTCGTGCGCGCCACTCCGCGAGGTGCGGGCGCTCGGCGCCGAGCGTCGTGTCGTTCCCGTGGCCCGGGTAGACCCAGGCCTCGTCCGGGAGGACGCCGAACAGCTTGGCCTCCAGCCCGTCCATCAGGGAGTTGAACTCCTCAGGCTGCGTCGTGCGGCCGGGGCCGCCGGGGAACAGGCAGTCGCCGGTGAACACGTGGGGGTGGCCGTGCGGGTCGTCGTAGACCAGCGCGATCGAGCCGGGGGTGTGTCCGACCAGGTGGCGGGCGGTCAGCGACACCCGTCCGACGGTGACCGTGTCGCCGTCCTGGACCGGCACGTCCGTGGGGACCGGGATGCCCTCGGCGTCGTAGGCGCCCGCGTAGGTGCGCGCGCCGGTGGCGTCGACGACGGCCTGGAGCGCGCCCCAGTGGTCGCCGTGCCGGTGGGTGGTGACGACGGACGCGATGCCGTCGTCGCCGATCAGGTTCAGCAGCGTGTCCGCCTCGGCCGCCGCGTCGATCAGCAGCTGCTCGCCGGTGGCCCGGCAGCGCAGCAGGTACGCGTTGTTGTTCATGGAACCCACCGCGACCTTGGAAATCATCAGGTCCGCGAGTTCGTGCACGTCGGCCGGACCGCCGACCTTGACCGCTCCGCTGTACGTCATGTCGGAATCCTAGAGCGCGGGGAGTTCGGGCACGGCGTCTCCGGCCTCGATGGCGAGGTGGGCGCCCTTGAGTCCGCGGCCGGCCAGCCAGCCGAGCAGGTCCTCCCGCGTGCCGCTCAGGGTCACCGGGGTGCCCTCGGTGCCGCCCGTGCGGGCGACGAACTCGCCGTCCGAGAACTGGAGGGTGACGGGCGGGACGTCGGGGCGGCCGGACCAGCGGTCGGCGAGGAAGGCGATCTCCCGGTCGGCGAACGCGGTCGGGAGGTCGTCGAGCCCGTAGCCGATGTTCAGGTCGACGTGGTGGAGCTCGACCTCCACGAGGCGGCGGAAGGGCACGTTGGCGGCCAGGTCGGTGACGCCGTTGCGCAGCTCGACGGTGCGCTGCCAGTCCTGGGCGGGCTCGGCGGTGGCGAGGAAGCGGGCCGCGGAATCACGGAGGTCCGTCAGGTGTTCTTCCAGGGGTCGCCCGGCGTCGCGCTCGATGTCCGCGTCGCGGGCGGCGGCGCTCTCGTACATGGGGCGGCCCTCGAGGACGTTCACGAGGGCGTCGGCGTTGCGCGCCAGGTGGGCCAGGATGTGGCCGCGGGTCCAGCCCGGGAGGTGTGACTCCTCGGAGAGGGAGGCGTTGTCCATTTTCGCGACTGCGGTCAGCAGCCGGTCCGTGGCTTCACGTACAGAGGCCAGGTCGTGCACATGATCAGTCATGGTTCCGAGCCTAGTGCTCACGGGGCCTGGCCACACGATCGGGTGAAGCGGTCACGGGAGTGCCGTAAATCGAATGTGCGTGCTATACGCTCGGAAGTCAGACTCCATCCCATCGCAGCGGCGCCCCCCATACCCTGGACAGTCGGGGCCCGTGCCCCCGCTCACTCAAGAAAGGTGCGACCGGCGTGACCGACCGTCTCATCGTTCGTGGCGCTCGCGAGCACAACCTGAAGAACGTCTCGCTCGACCTGCCCCGCGACTCGCTCATCGTCTTCACCGGCCTCTCCGGCTCGGGCAAGTCCTCCCTGGCCTTCGACACGATCTTCGCCGAGGGGCAGCGCCGCTACGTCGAGTCGCTGTCCTCCTACGCCCGGCAGTTCCTGGGGCAGATGGACAAGCCCGACGTCGACTTCATCGAAGGCCTCTCCCCGGCCGTCTCGATCGACCAGAAGTCCACCTCGCGCAACCCCCGCTCCACCGTCGGCACGATCACCGAGGTCTACGACTACCTCCGCCTGCTCTTCGCCCGCATCGGCAAGCCCCACTGCCCCGAGTGCCGCCGGCCGATCTCCCGGCAGTCGCCGCAGGCGATCGTCGACAAGGTCCTCGCGCTCCCCGAGGGCAGCCGCTTCCAGGTGCTGTCCCCGCTGGTCCGCGAGCGCAAGGGCGAGTTCGTCGACCTCTTCGCCGACCTCCAGACCAAGGGCTACAGCCGGGCGCGCGTGGACGGGGAGACCATCCAGCTCTCCGAACCGCCGACGCTGAAGAAGCAGGAGAAGCACACCATCGAGGTGGTCGTCGACCGCCTCACCGTCAAGGACAGCGCCAAGCGCCGGCTCACCGACTCCGTCGAGACCGCACTCGGCCTTTCCGGCGGCATGGTGATCCTGGACTTCGTCGACCTCGCCGAGGACGACCCCGAGCGCGAGCGGATGTACTCCGAGCACCTCTACTGCCCCTACGACGACCTCTCCTTCGAGGAGCTGGAGCCGCGCTCCTTCTCCTTCAACTCGCCCTTCGGCGCCTGCCCCGAGTGCACCGGCATCGGCACGCGCATGGAGGTCGACCCGGAGCTGATCGTCCCGGACGAGGACAAGTCCCTCGACGAGGGCGCGGTCTCGCCGTGGGCGCTCGGCCACACCAAGGACTACTTCCAGCGGCTGATCGGCGCCCTCGCCGGAGAGCTGGGCTTCCGGACCGACATCCCCTGGGCCGGGCTGCCGCAGCGGGCGAAGAAGGCCCTGCTGTACGGCCACAAGACCCAGATCGAGGTCCGCTACCGCAACCGGTACGGGCGCGAGCGGGCGTACACGACGGCCTTCGAGGGTGCCGTCCCGTTCGTCAAGCGGCGGCACGCCGAGTCCGAGAGCGACGCCAGCCGCGAGCGCTTCGAGGGCTACATGCGCGAGGTGCCCTGCCCGACCTGTGAGGGCACCCGGCTCAAGCCGATCGTGCTCGCGGTGACGGTGATGGAGCGGTCCATCGCCGAGGTCGCCGCGATGTCGATCAGCGAGTGTGCCGACTTCCTGGGGCGGCTGAAGCTCGACGCCCGCGACAAGAAGATCGCCGAGCGGGTCCTCAAGGAGGTCAACGAACGCCTCCGCTTCCTCGTGGACGTGGGCCTGGACTACCTCTCCCTGAACCGGGCCGCGGGCACCCTGTCCGGCGGCGAGGCCCAGCGCATCCGGCTGGCCACGCAGATCGGCTCCGGCCTGGTCGGCGTGCTGTACGTACTGGACGAGCCGTCCATCGGCCTGCACCAGCGCGACAACCACCGGCTGATCGAGACGCTGGTCCGGCTGCGGGACATGGGCAACACGCTCATCGTCGTCGAGCACGACGAGGACACCATCAAGGTGGCCGACTGGGTCGTGGACATCGGCCCCGGCGCCGGCGAGCACGGCGGCAAGGTCGTGCACAGCGGCTCCCTGAAGGAGCTGCTGGAGAACGGCGAGTCGATGACCGGCCAGTACCTGTCGGGCAAGAAGTCGATCCCCGTGCCCGACGTACGCCGCCCCGTGAACGGCGAGCGCAAGCTGACGGTGCACGGCGCCAAGGAGAACAACCTGCGGGACATCGACGTGTCCTTCCCGCTGGGCGTGCTCACGGCGGTCACCGGCGTCTCCGGCTCCGGCAAGTCGACGCTGGTCAACGACATCCTGTACACGCACCTGGCGCGCGAGCTCAACGGCGCCCGGTCGGTGCCGGGCCGCCACACGCGGGTGGACGGCGACGACCTCGTCGACAAGGTCGTGCACGTCGACCAGTCGCCGATCGGCCGGACCCCGCGGTCCAACCCGGCTACCTACACGGGCGTCTTCGACCACGTGCGCAAGCTCTTCGCGGAGACGATGGAGGCGAAGGTGCGCGGCTACCTGCCGGGCCGCTTCTCCTTCAACGTCAAGGGCGGCCGGTGCGAGAACTGCTCCGGCGACGGCACCATCAAGATCGAGATGAACTTCCTGCCGGACGTGTACGTCCCGTGCGAGGTCTGCCACGGCGACCGGTACAACCGGGAGACGCTGGAGGTGCACTACAAGGGCAAGTCCATCGCGGAAGTCCTGAACATGCCGATCGAGGAGGCCCTGGACTTCTTCGAGGCCGTGCCGACGATCGCCCGGCACCTGCGCACGCTGAACGAGGTCGGGCTCGGATACGTCCGCCTCGGCCAGTCCGCGCCGACCCTGTCCGGTGGTGAGGCCCAGCGCGTCAAGCTGGCCTCGGAGCTGCAGAAGCGGTCGACGGGCCGGACGGTGTACGTACTGGACGAGCCGACGACGGGGCTGCACTTCGAGGACATCTCGAAGCTGATCAAGGTGCTGTCCGGGCTGGTGGACAAGGGGAACTCGGTGATCGTCATCGAGCACAACCTCGACGTCATCAAGACCGCGGACTGGGTCGTCGACATGGGCCCCGAGGGCGGTTACGGCGGCGGCCTGGTGGTGGCCGAGGGCACGCCGGAGCAGGTCGCGTCGGTGGGCGCGAGCCACACGGGCAAGTTCCTGCGGGACATCCTGGGGGCGGAGCGCATCTCCGACGCGGGGGCGCCGCCGGTCGCGGTTCCGGCGCGGAAGCGGGCGGCGGCCAAGAAGGCGGCGCCCGCCAAGAAGGCCGCCGCCCCGGCGAAGAAGGCGGCCCCGGCGAAGAAGGCGACGGCCCGCACCCGCAAGGCGTAGCCCCTGGGCGGGGGAGGGCGGGGCCGCCGCGCCGGTGCGGCCAGGTCGGGCGCCGCTGCGCGGGTCCGGCCGGGGTGGCGGGGCCGCTGCGCGGTGCGAGTCCCCTACCCGCCCTTCGCCCGTTCCCCGGGGCGTTGCCCCGGACCCGTCGGGGCGTTGCCCCGGACCCGTCGGGGCGTTGGCCCGGGCTCCTTGGGGGGCGTGGGCCTGGACGCCGTGGGGTTCCGTCCCGGGTCTCGCGCCTCAATCGGCGGCTTCGGCCAGCTCCGCCGCGTACGGGGGTTCGGCGCCCGCGCGGGTGCAGGTCAGTGCGGCCGCGCGGGCCGCGTATGCCAGGACGTCCGGCCAGTCGGCGGCGCCGGCGTCCGGGGCCCCGGCGAGCCGGTGCAGCAGCGCCGCGTTGACGGTGTCGCCCGCGCCGATCGTGTCCGCCACGGCGACCGGGAGGGCCGCCGCGCTGTGCTCCGCGCCGTCCGAGGTCCACACCGTCAGGCCCGCCGCACCCCGGGTGAGCACCACCGCCGACGGCCCGGCCGCCAGCCAGTCGCCGACCCGGCCGCCCAGCCAGGCCGCGTCCTCCTCCGAGAGCTTGAGCACCGACACGTACGGCAGCCACCCCAGGAACCGCTCCCGGTACGCCTCCGGGTCCGAGATCAGCGCCGGGCGGACGTTGGGGTCCAGCAGGGTCAGCAGCCCGCGCCGCGACTCCCGGCGCAGCAGCGCCTCGTACGCGGACGCGCCCGGCTCCAGCACCAGGGAACAGGTCCCGAGCGCGAGGGCCCGTACCCCCGCGGGCAGCGCGGGCGGCAGGGCGAACAGCCGGTCGGCGGTCCCCTCGACGTAGAAGCCGTACACCGCCGAGCCGTCGGGGCCCAGCGAGGGCACGGCCAGCGTGGTCGGCTCGGGCCCGCGCTGCACCAGCGAGAGGTCCACCCCCGCGGTCCGCAGCCCCGCCAGCAGGCTCTCGCCGAAGCCGTCCGCCGACACCCGGGAGCAGAAGGCGACCTCCGCCCCGAGCCGGCCCAGAGCCAGGGCGGTGTTGTAGGGCCCGCCGCCGGGCCGGGGCAGCAGGGCGCCCGCCGGCCGCTCGACGGGCACGAGGTCGATCAGGGCTTCTCCACCGACGACGATCACGCGGGGGAAGGTATCCCATCGGACGCCGGTATCGTCGGGTCGACCCGTGGACCCGCACCCGGGGCCCGCCACTCGTGCCAGGAGAACCGCATGTCCGCGCAGCAGCCCGCCGCCCGCCGTACCGTCCTCAAGGGCGCCGCCGCGCTCGCCGGGGCCGTGGGCGCGGGGGCGGTGCTCACCGCGTGCTCCACCGCGAGCGACAGCGGCGCCGGCAGCCCGGCCGTCCCGAAGGAGCCGGTCGAGCTGGGCGGCGCGGCCGACGTCCCGGTCGGCGGCGCGAAGCTGTTCCGCGAGCGCAAGGTCGTCGTCAGCTGCCAGGCCGAGGGCCAGTACAAGGCGTTCAGCGCCCAGTGCACGCACGCCGGCTGCGTCCTGGACAAGATCGTCGAGGGCGAGGGCAACTGCCCCTGCCACGGCAGCCGCTTCGACGTCACCACCGGCAAGGTCCTGCGCGGTCCGGCCACCGACCCGCTGCCGGCGGTCCCGGTCAAGGTGGAGAACGGCAAGCTGATCGCGGGCTAGGGTCTGTCGTCGGCCGGGCCCGCCGGTCCGGCCGCTCCGCCGGTGAGGGCCGTGCCCGTGCGGGTGCGCAGGTGTACGGCGGAACGGCCCGTGCGGCGGGTCGTCACCAGGCCCGCCCCGCGGAGCGCCCCCAAGTGCTGGGAGACGGCGCTCGCGGTGACGCCCAGGCGGGCGGCGAGGTCGGGGGTGCTGAGCGGCTCGCCCAGTTCGGCGAGCAGCGCGGCGCGGGTGCGGCCGAGGACGGCGGCGAGCCCGGCGGACGTCGGACGGGGCTCCTCCCAGAGCAGTCCGACACCGGACGCCGGATAGCGGATGGAGGCGGCCGTGCGCGGGGAGTGGTCTACGACGACGTCCGGCCAGCCGAAGACGGACGGCATCAGCACCAGCCCGTGCCCGCCCGCCTCGATCGTGCACACCGCGCCCGCACGGCGGCGTCCGTGCACCACCAACTCGCCCTCCCGCCAGACCACATCCCGGTGCAGCTGCGCGAGGAGGCCTTCCACCCCGCAGTCGGCCAGCGTCACCGCCCGTCGCGTGAGGTCCGCCTCCAGCACGGCCCGCATCCGCCCCCAGTGCGGGGCCACCAGCCGGGAATGACAGCGCGCCAGCGCACCCGCCACCCGTTCCAGCAGCGCCGCCGGCTCCGGCAGCCGTCCCGCCCGGGCGCCCAGCGCGGCGCACTCGGCCGTCACGAACGCGGGGTCCGTCTCCCGCAGGTCCGCGAGCTCGGTGCCGAACGCGGGAAGGCGTTCCCCGGGCACGGGGAACAGGAACGACGGCAGGCAGCCCCCGAGCAGCGTCCGCAGCAACGGCAGCTCCGGTTCCGCCGCCAGCACCGGCTGCGCCTCGCGCACCCAGGGCCGGTGCACCTCGTGCCCGCCGGCACCGAGCGCCGCCCGTACGCCGAACACGGTCTCGGCGAGCGGCGACACCGCGAGCCGTACCCGCGCCACCTCGGCCGCCGAGAGGCGGATCTCCACCGGCATGTCCGCCCGCCCCCGATCGTTTAGCCGTGGCTGAACGATAGCCGGGCCCGGGCGCCGCGCCGCAGGCTGTCCGCCATGGAGTTCTTCGCCTCGTACGACGGCACGACGCTCGCCTTCCGCACGCTCGGCGCCGGGCCGCCACTGCTCTGCCTCCCCGGTGGCCCCGGCCGCGCCGCCGACTACCTCGGCGACCTGGGCGGCCTGTCCGCCCACCGCACCCTGATCCTGCCCGACACGCGCGGTACCGGCGCCTCCGCGATGCCCGCCGACCTGGCCACGTGCCGGGTCGACCGGCTGGTGGCCGACGTCGAGGCGCTCCGCCGCCACCTGGGCCTGGAACGCCTCGACCTGCTCGGCCACTCCGCCGGCGGCAGCCTGGCCATGCTCTACGCCGCCGCCCACCCCGACCGGCTGGCCGGCCTGACCCTGGTGACCCCCTCGTTCGCCGCCGTCGGACTGCCCTCCGACACCGGTGTGGCGGAGGTGATCGCCGCCCGTGCGGCGGAGCCCTGGCACGCCGACGCCGCGGTGGCGCACCGCCGGATGAGGACCGCGCGCACCTTCGCCGAGGCGGCGCGGTACCGCTTCGCCTTCGAACCGCTGATGTACGGGCGCTGGGACGACGCCGCCCGCGCGCACGCCGCCGCCGACCCCGCCCAGCGCTCGCTGCCCGTCAGCGAGCACTACTACAAGGACTACGTGCCCGACACCGAGGACCTGCGCGGGCGTCTGGGGGCCCTGCCCTGCCCCGTGCTGCTCCTCGCGGGCGAGCTGGACCTGTGGCCCACCGCCCGGTCGGCCAGGGACGCCGCGTCCCTCTTCCCCCGGGCGGTGCTCGCCGTCCAGCCGGGCGCCGGTCACTACCCCTGGCTGGACGACCCGGGGGCGTTCGCGGCGACGGTGGAGGCCTTCCTCGCCGGCCGCCGGGCCGGGAGTGACGCCGCTCCTACTCCCAGTCCCAGGTGATGCCCAGGATCCCGCGCCGCACCTCCTGTTCCAGCAGGTGCACCGCGCGGTGCCGGCCGCTCGGGGTGAGGTCGACGAGGGCGGTGCGGGGGGCGCCGGGGCCCGTGCGGGCGAAGCGGCGGCAGCGGACCGGGAGGGCCGCCTCGTCGAAGGCGACCTGGAGCACGTACTGCCCGCCCGCGTAGCTGAAGCCGCGCACGTACTCCGTGCTGCGGCCGCCCGTGCCGTCCGTGATCCCGTAGCCGAAGACGTACGTGTCCCCGCGCCGCAGCCGCGCGTCAAAGAGCAGCTCCGCCACCACCACCCCGGCCTCCCGGTGGCAGCGCACCCGGCCCGTGCGGCAGTTCTCGTACGCCGTCACCTCCACCCGCGTGGCGTCGCACCCCGGATCGCCGTGGTGGACGGCGAGGTAGCGGTCGACGCCGTCGCGGTGGGCCCGGACGATCTGCTGCGACTCCCGCGTGCGCAGCTCGCCGCCCGGGCCGATGCGGACCCGCTCGTGGTGGCCGACCGTGTGCAGGCCGCCGTCCGCCGGGAGCTCCATCCCGGCCAGCAGCCCCTCCACCGCCGCGCCCACGCTCACCAGCGCCCGGTAGGAGCGGGCGGCCGGGCGGGGCGGGCCGGCGTCGGGGAGGGGGCCGGTCAGCAGCCGCAGCAAGGAGCCGCCGGGCAGTTCCAGGATCTCCTCCAGGGCGGAGACCGCCCGCAGGGACTCGGGGTGGCGGGGCCGGCGGGCGCCCTGCTGCCAGTAACTGAGGCTGGTCACGCCGAGCTTGATGCCGCGCGCGGCCAGCCGGTGCTGGACGCGTTGCAGGGGCAGGCCGCGGGCGGCGATGGCGGCGCGCAAGGCGGCGTGGAAGGGGCCGTCGCGCAGCATCCGTGCGAGCTGCGCCGTGTCCGGCGCGTCTGGCGGGTCGCCGGTGGGCCGCATGGCGACTCCTCTGTGAACGTTCACACGCGCCGGGTGGGGGGCCGGGCCGGTGGTACCGGGGGACCTGGTGGAACGGCAGCAACCGTTCACACCACAGCCCCACCGTTCACACTGCAATGTCACCGCGTATTGAAGCGTGTTGACCTGATCGCGACAACACCCTGATGCTCCTCCACAGCGTCCGGACGCGCTCCTCCACCCCCACACACCCCGAGTCCCCACCTCGGGTCCCCATTCGGGAGGAACGCGATGCGCAACAGAAGAGGGCGGCCGTCCCCGGCCGCCGCCCAGACCTCCGCCCAGACCTCCGCCCAGACCTCCGCCCAGACCTCCGCCCAGACCTCCGTCCAGACCTCCGCCCTGATCGCCGCCCTGGTCTCCGCCCTGCTCCTCGTCCTGCTGCCCGTGGGCATCGGCGCCGGTACCGCCACCGCCGCCGGCCCGGCCGCGGACGCCCCGAGCGCCGCCCTGGCCTCCAAGCGGCTGGGCATCACCATGCAGGCCCAGCAGAAGAACAACTGGTGCTGGGCAGCCGGCGGCAACACCATCGCCACCTGGTTCGGCCGCAACTACAGCCAGAACCAGTTCTGCAACGCCGCCTTCAACCGCCAGCAGGGCACCGAGTGCCCCAACAACCAGGCCACCCTCGGCAACGTCCAGACCGCGCTGCGCTGGGCCGGCATCAACTCCGGCAGCTACGTGACCGGCTGGCTCCAGTACTCCACCGTGCAGAGCGAGATCAACGCCAACCGCCCCATAGAGACCCGCATCCAGTGGTCCAACGGCGGCGGCCACATGCACGTCCTCTACGGCTACGACACCGCGAGCAACTGGGTCTACTGGGGCGACCCCTGGCCCTCCAGCGACCGCTACAACTGGGCCTCCCACGCCTGGTACGTGGACAACAGCACCTTCTCCTGGACCCACTCCCTCTACCGGATCGGGGCGTGACCGCCATGACGCTCCGCGCCTCCGCGGCCGCGGCCCTCGCCGCCGCCGTAGCCGTACTGGTCACGGGCGGCCAGGCCGCCGCCGCGCCCGTACCGCAGCCGCAGACCGCCACCGCCGAGAACCGGGCGGCCGCCCACGAGGCCGCCGCCGCGCCCGACACCCTGGCCACCCTCTCCCGGTTCTTCGCCCGCGAGGGGAAGGTGTCGGTCGCCGCCGCGCAGCCCCGGGTCGAGGCAGAGGTGACCCCGGTGAGCTACCTCTCCCCGGACTTCGTCGCCGGGAAGGCCGGTGCGCCGGTCGCGCGGCTGGAGTTCCTGGCGAGCGCGGCCGTCTCCTCCGACGGGCAGAAGGCCGCCCTGTGGACCGCGAAGACCGGGGCGGGCTGGCAGGTGGTGAACATCGCCACCGGCGACGACGAGTTCCGCTACGCCCGGCTGGGCGCGGAGAAACTGCCCGGCGGGACCGTGTTCCGCGAGCCGCAGATCGACGCCTGGTACGTGGCACGCGGAGACCGGGTGCTGCCGCTGGACGAGGACGCGGCGCGGGCCGTGGGGGACCGGGGGACGACGCTCGCCGGATACCGGACCCGGGTGACGGGACTGTACGGGGACAAGCTGCCCGGGTCCGCGTACGCCGAGGGGGGCCGGGCCGGGGGCTTCGCCGACGGCGCCGGCGCCGGTGAGCCCGGTGGCCCGGGCGGGGTCCCGGCGGCGGTCGGCGCCGGAGCCGGGGCGCTGGCGCTGGGCGCGGGCGGGGCGGTCGTCCTGCTCCGGCGGCGCCGGGTGCGCGTGGCGTAGCCCCCGGGTGCTCCGCTCCGCGGGGCCCGGCCGGCGCCCTTCGCCGGGGGGGCGGGGGTGGGGGGTCGGCCCTGCGGGGCTGGTCCCCTCCCCGCCCTTCGCCCGTTCCCCGGGGCTGCGCCCCGGCCCCCCGGGGGCTCCGCCCCCGAACCCCCGCGCCTCAAACGCCGGCGCCGGCGTCGGCTGCCGGGCCGGGTGGACCGGGCCGGGGTGCGGGGGGTTGTCGGCCTCCGCCAGTAGGGTGGTTGGCATGGCCGACCCTTCCAGCTACCGTCCCGAGCCCGGGCAGGTCCCCGACTCCCCGGGGGTCTACAAGTTCCGCGACGAACACCGCCGAGTGATCTACGTCGGGAAGGCCAAGAGCCTGCGCCAGCGCCTGGCGAACTACTTCCAGGACATCGCCGGCCTGCACCCCCGTACCGCCACCATGGTCACCACGGCCGCCTCCGTCGAGTGGACCGTCGTGTCCACCGAGGTCGAGGCCCTCCAGCTCGAATACTCCTGGATCAAGGAGTTCGACCCCCGGTTCAACGTCAAGTACCGCGACGACAAGAGCTACCCCTCCCTCGCCGTGACGATGAACGAGGAGTACCCCCGCGTCCAGGTCATGCGCGGGCCCAAGAAGAAGGGCGTGCGCTACTTCGGCCCGTACGGGCACGCCTGGGCGATCCGCGAGACCGTCGACCTCATGCTGCGCGTCTTCCCGGTGCGCACCTGTTCCGCCGGGGTGTTCAAGCGGTCCGCCCAGATCGGCCGCCCCTGCCTGCTCGGCTACATCGGCAAGTGCTCCGCGCCCTGCGTCGGCCGGGTCACGCCCGAGGACCACCGGGAACTCGCCGAGGACTTCTGCGACTTCATGGCGGGCCGCACCGGCACCTACCTCTCCCGGCTGGAGAAGCAGATGCACGAGGCCGCCGAGGAGATGGAGTACGAGAAGGCCGCCCGGCTGCGCGACGACATAGGCGCCCTGCGCCGCGCCATGGAGAAGAACGCGGTCGTCCTCGCCGACGCCACCGACGCCGACCTCATCGCGGTCGCCGAGGACGAGCTGGAGGCGGCCGTGCAGATCTTCCACGTCCGCGGCGGCCGGGTCCGCGGCCAGCGCGGCTGGGTCACCGACAAGGTCGAGGCCGTCGACACCGCCGGGCTCGTCGAGCACGCCCTCCAGCAGCTGTACGGGGAGGAGAAGGGCGAGGCCGTCCCCAAGGAGGTGCTCGTACCGGCGCTGCCCGAGGACGCGCCCGCCCTGAGCCAGTGGCTCGCCGGGCGGCGCGGGTCCGGCGTCAGCCTGCGCATCCCGCAGCGCGGGGACAAGAAGGCGCTGATGGAGACCGTCCACCGCAACGCCCAGCAGTCCCTCGTCCTGCACAAGACCAAGCGCGCCAGCGACCTCACCACCCGCTCCCGGGCCCTGGAGGAGATCGCCGTCGCCCTGGAGCTGGACGGCGCGCCGCTGCGCATCGAGTGCTTCGACATCTCCCACCTCCAGGGTGACGACGTCGTGGCGTCCATGGTCGTCTTCGAGGACGGACTCGCCCGCAAGAGCGAGTACCGCCGGTTCCAGGTCAAGGGCTTCGAGGGGCAGGACGACGTCCGCTCCATGCACGAGGTCGTCTCCCGCCGCTTCCGCCGCTACCTCCAGGAGAAGCTGAAGACGGGCGAGTGGGACGCCGAGGACGGGGAGGTCCCCGAGGAGGACGGACGCCCCAAGCGCTTCGCGTACCCGCCGCAGCTCGTCGTCGTCGACGGCGGGCAGCCCCAGGTCGCGGCCGCCAAGCGGGCCCTGGAGGAGCTCGGCATCGACGACGTGGCCGTGTGCGGGCTCGCCAAGCGGCTGGAGGAGGTCTGGCTGCCCGGCGAGGACGACCCCGTCGTGCTGCCCCGCACCAGCGAGGGCCTCTACCTGCTCCAGCGGGTACGTGACGAAGCCCACCGCTTCGCCATCCAGTACCAGCGCAACAAGCGCGGAAAGCGCCTGAAGGCGGGCCCGCTGGACGAGGTCCCCGGCCTCGGCGAGAGCCGCAAGCTGGCCCTGCTGAAGCACTTCGGTTCGGTGAAGAAGCTGAGACAGGCGACAATCGACCAGATCTGCGAGGTCCCGGGCATAGGCCGCAAGACGGCGGAGACCGTGGCCGCCGCCCTCGCCGGGGCGGTTCCCGCCGGTCCTGCCGTCAACACGGCGACAGGAGAGATCATTGAGGACGAGGCCTCCGCACCTGCGGAGACATCGTCCGAACGGGGGACCGCGCCATGACCCAGCACGAGACCGCACAGACGACCGAGCACGCGAACGAGCACGACCGAGACGGAGCACAGGTGAGTACGGGCACGACCGTGGAGCCCGGCGACAACGCCGAGACCGCCATCCCCGAGCTGGTGATCATCTCCGGGATGTCCGGAGCCGGCCGCAGTACGGCGGCCAAGTGTCTGGAGGACCTCGGCTGGTTCGTCGTCGACAACCTCCCGCCGGCGCTGATCCCCACCATGGTGGAGCTCGGCGCCCGCTCCCAGGGCAACGTCGCGCGGATCGCCGTCGTCGTCGACGTCCGCGGCCGCCAGTTCTTCGACGCCCTGCGCGAGTCCCTCTCCGACCTGGAGGCCCGCGGGGTCACCCGGCGCATCGTCTTCCTGGAGTCCTCCGACGACGCGCTGGTCCGCCGCTTCGAGTCGGTCCGCCGCCCGCACCCCCTCCAGGGCGACGGCCGCATCGTCGACGGCATCGCCGCCGAGCGCGACCTGCTGCGCGAGCTGCGCGGTGACGCCGACCTGGTCATCGACACCTCCAGCCTGAACGTGCACGAGCTGCGCGCCAAGATGGACGCCCAGTTCGCGGGCGACGAGGAGCCCGAGCTGCGGGCCACCGTCATGTCCTTCGGCTTCAAGTACGGGCTGCCCGTCGACGCCGACCTCGTCGTCGACTGCCGCTTCATCCCCAACCCGCACTGGGTCCCGGAGCTGCGCCCCTTCACCGGGCTCAACGAGGAGGTGTCGGGCTACGTCTTCAGCCAGCCCGGCGCCAAGGAGTTCCTCGACCGCTACACCGAGCTGCTCCAGCTCATCGCCGCCGGCTACCGCCGCGAGGGCAAGCGGTACGTGACCATCGCCGTCGGCTGCACCGGCGGCAAGCACCGCAGCGTGGCCATGTCGGAGAAGCTCGCCGCCCGCCTCGCCTCCGAGGGAGTCGAGACCGTCGTCGTCCACCGGGACATGGGGCGCGAGTGACCGGACGCACCCTGCGGCTGCGCCGCCTGCGCCGTCTGACCCCCGGACGGGGCGAGGAGGGCGAAGGCCGCGCCGGCCGCCGCGCGGCGTCGAAGGTGGCCGCGCCCAAGGTCGTCGCCCTCGGCGGCGGCATGGGCCTGTCGGCCTCCCTCGCCGCGCTGCGCCGGATCACCGGCGAGCTCACGGCCGTGGTCACCGTCGCGGACGACGGCGGCTCCAGCGGACGGCTCCGGGAGGAGCTGAGCGTGCTGCCGCCGGGCGACCTGCGCAAGGCGCTGGCCGCGCTGTGCGGCGACGACGACTGGGGCCAGACCTGGGCCCGGGTCATCCAGCACCGCTTCCAGTCCGAGGGCGATCTGCACGGGCACGCGGTCGGCAACCTGCTGATCGTCGCCCTCTGGGAGCAGCTCGGCGACCCCGTCCAGGCCCTCGACCTGGTCGGGAAGCTGCTCGGCGCGCAGGGCCGGGTGCTGCCGATGTCGGCGGTGCCGCTGGAGCTCCAGGCGCTGGTCAAGGGGCACGACCCGGCCCGCCCGGACGAGGTCGACACGGTCCGGGGGCAGGCCACGGTGGCCCTCACACCCGGCGAGGTGCTCTCGGTGCAGGTCGTGCCGACGGACCCGCCGGCCGTGCCGGAGGCCGTCGCCGCCGTGCTCGACGCCGACTGGGTGGTGCTGGGCCCGGGGTCCTGGTTCTCCTCCGTGATCCCGCACCTGCTCGTGCCGGAGCTGCTGGACGCGCTGGTACAGACCAAGGCCCGGCGGGTCCTGTCACTGAACCTGGCGCCGCAGCCCGGCGAAACCGAGGGCTTCTCTCCGCAGCGTCATTTGGAGGTTTTGGCCCGACACGCCCCTAAACTCGCCCTGGACGTGGTGCTGGCCGACGAGGCCGCCGTGCCCGACCGCGAGTCCCTCGCCGATGCCGCGAAACGGTTCGGTGCCGCGGTCGAGCTGGCTCCCGTGGCCAGACAGGACGGTTCTCCGAAGCACGATCCGGAGCTGCTGGCCGCCGCGTACGACCGTATTTTTCGGATGCATGGAAGGATCGGCCCATGGCGATGACGCCCGCGGTGAAGGATGAGATCTCACGCCTCCCCGTCACCCGGACCTGCTGCAGGAAGGCGGAGGTCTCGGCGATCCTGCGGTTCGCGGGCGGCCTGCACCTGGTGAGCGGCCGCATCGTCATCGAGGCGGAGCTGGACACCGGGATCGCGGCCCGACGGCTGCGCAAGGACATCCTGGAGATCTTCGGCCACTCCTCCGACCTGGTGGTCATGGCCCCGGGCGGGCTGCGCCGGGGCAGCCGCTTCGTCGTGCGCGTCGTCGCGGGCGGGGACCAGCTGGCACGCCAGACGGGCCTCGTGGACGGCCGCGGCCGCCCCATCCGGGGTCTTCCCCCGCAGGTGGTCTCCGGCGCCACCTGCGACGCGGAGGCGGCCTGGCGCGGTGCCTTCCTGGCCCACGGCTCCCTCACCGAACCGGGACGCTCCTCCTCCCTGGAGGTCACCTGCCCCGGCCCGGAGGCGGCCCTGGCCCTGGTGGGCGCCGCCCGCAGGCTCTCCATCGCCGCCAAGGCGCGCGAGGTACGCGGCGTGGACCGGGTCGTGGTCCGCGACGGCGACGCGATCGGCGCCCTGCTGACCCGCCTCGGCGCCCACGAGTCGGTGCTGGCCTGGGAGGAGCGGCGGATGCGGCGCGAGGTGCGCGCCACCGCCAACCGCCTCGCCAACTTCGACGACGCCAACCTGCGCCGCTCGGCACGGGCCGCGGTGGCCGCCGGCGCCCGGGTCCAGCGCGCGCTGGAGATCCTCGGCGAGGAGGTCCCCGAGCACCTCGCCGCGGCCGGCCGGCTGCGCATGGAGCACAAGCAGGCCTCCCTGGAGGAGCTGGGCGCGCTCGCCGACCCGCCGCTGACCAAGGACGCCGTCGCCGGCCGGATCCGCCGCCTGCTGGCGATGGCCGACAAGCGGGCCCAGGACCTCGGCATTCCGGGCACCGAGTCGAACCTGGACCTCAGCGAGGAACTGGCCGACAACATGGCCGGCTGACCCGCGGTTCTCCGGAACGCTCCCGACGGGCCCGCACGCCCACCCGCGTGCGGGCCCGTCCCGTTCCCGCTCCGCACCCGTTTGTCCCATTGACATGTGCATCTTCGGATCGTGAGCCTTGCGTCCGAAGCTTTCGTGGCAGACGACGCCCAGGGGGGCACATGAGGCACCGCGCGAGTTCGATCCTCGCCGCAAGCGCACTCGTCTTCGCAAGCACACTGGCCGCGGTACCCGCCGCGGCCCACGCCCGGGCCCAGGCCCGGCCCGCGTCCGGCGCGGCCTCCGGTGCCGACGAGGTACGGGTCTACGACGCCGACATCACCCGCGAGCAGGTCCCGCTCGTCCTCGCCGCCGGCCAGGACGCCCACGAACTCTCCGAGCGCGCCCCGGAGACCGGCACCGCCCGCGTCGAGCTCTTCCTCACCGGGGAGCAGGCCGGGCAGCTCGCCGCCCAGGGGGTCAAGCTCGCCGAGCGCAAGGTGCCCGCCCAGGGCCTGGCCCGTGCCAAGGCCGCCGGGGACGGCGTCTTCCGCCCGTACAGCGGCAAGGGCGGCCTCCAGGAGGAGATCCTGCGGACCGCCCGGGAGAAGCCGGCGCTCACCAAGGTCGTCTCCATCGGCAAGAGCCTCCAGGGCAAGGACATCCTCGCCCTCAAGGTCACCAAGGACGCCAAGCGGACCAGGGACGGCGCCAAGCCGTCCGTGCTCTACCTGTCCAACCAGCACGCCCGGGAGTGGATCACCCCCGAGATGACCCGGCGGCTGATGCACCACACCCTCGACAACTACGGCAAGGACCAGCGGATCACCAAGCTGGTGGACTCCACCGAGCTGTGGTTCCTGCTCTCCGCCAACCCCGACGGCTACGACTACACGTTCACCTCCGACAGCACCCGCCTGTGGCGCAAGAACCTCCGCGACAACGACGGGGACGGCAAGATCACCGCGGTGGACGGCGTCGACCTCAACCGCAACTTCGCCCACAAGTGGGGCTACGACAACGAGGGTTCCTCCCCGAACCCCTCCAGCGAGACCTTCCGCGGCCCCAGGGCGCAGTCCGAGCCCGAGACCACGGCCCTCGACGGCTTCGAGAAGCGCATCGGCTTCGAGTACGCGATCAACTACCACTCGGCGTCCGAGCTGATCCTGTACGGCGTCGGCTGGCAGGTCGCCACCCCCACCCCCGACGACATCGCCTACAAGGCCCTCGCCGGCACCCCCGAGAACCCCGCCGTGCCCGGCTACTACCCCCAGATCTCCTCGGAGCTGTACACGACCAACGGCGAGGCGGACGGCCACGCGGCCAACGTCAACGGCGTCATGATGTTCACGCCGGAGATGACCACCTGCCAGACGGCCTCCGCGATCGACCCGAACGACGCCTGGAAGCCCGAGGACTGCGCCTCCGGCTTCAACTTCCCCGACGACGAGAAGCTGATCCAGCAGGAGTTCGCCAAGAACGTCCCCTTCGCGCTGAGCGTCGGCGAGAGCGCCGCACACCCGGACCGGCCCTCCTCCTCCGTCGGCCTGAGCGCCGCCGACTTCACCCCCGACCCCTTCACCACCTCCTACGCGGCCCGGGGCGAGGACCAGACGGTCGCCGTCACGGCCCGCAAGGCGCTGAAGGACAAGCGCCTCAACTTCCGTGTCAACGGCGGCCGTGCGCACGACGACGGGCTCAGGGCCTGGAAGGGCGGGGACGTCTACGGCGGGGACGACAACAACTGGTTCGACGAGTACCGGGGCACGGTGGACGGCGCCAAGCCCGGGGACAAGGTCGAGGTCTGGTTCACCGGACGCGACCGCTCCGGCGAGAAGGTCTCCAGCGAGCACTTCACGTACACCGTGGCCGAGCGGCCGCGCGCGGACGTCCTGGTGATCGCCGAGGAGGGCGCCACGGCCCAGCACGCCCGGGAATACGTGGACGCGCTGCGGGCCAACGGGAAGTCGGCCGCCGTGTGGGACGTGGCCGCGCAGGGCGTCCCGCACCACCTCGGCGTGCTCTCCCACTTCCGCACGGCCGTCCACTACACGGGCGCCGGCGCCCCCGGCGGACCCACCCAGCTGGCGGTCCGCGACTTCCTCAACGAGGGCGGCAAGCTCGTCGAGGCCGGTGAGCTGGCCGGCGGCCGGGCCCAGGTCGGCCGCGCCCTCACCGACGACTTCAGCCAGTACTACCTCGGCGCGTACGGCCGTGCCCCGGTCAAGGGCCCGACCGGCTTCACCGGCGCGGGCACCCTGGCCGGCGCCAAGGGCTCCCTCGGCGACGCGGCCGGCAACCCGCTGAACGCCCCCGGTGCCTACACCGTCACCTCCGACACGCTCCCGGCGGCCCGGTTCCCGCAGTTCAAGAGCGCCCAGGCGGGCCAGTACGCCGGGGTGACCAACCCGTACGCCCCCTACGCGGGCACCGGGATGGCGTCGGCGACCCATGACGACGGCGACTGGAAGCGCCTCACGCGCACCATCGACCTCACCAAGGTGACCGCCGCCGACCAGCCGAAGCTGAAGACGGCCCTCAACTGGAACACCGAGGAGGGCTACGACCACGCCGTCCTGGAGGCCCGTACGGCCGGCGGGGACGACTGGACCACACTCCCGGACTCGGGAGGGCTGAGCTCCGCCACAGTCCCGGCGGAGTGCGAGGCCGGCTTCTTCGTCAACGGCCACCCCTTCCTGCGCCGCTACCTCACCCTCGCCGGCGGCGGCTGCACCGCCTCCGGCAGTAGCGGAGCGTGGAACAGCTTCACCGGCTCCTCCGGCGGCTGGAAGCAGGTCGGCTTCGACCTGAGCGCCTACGCGGGCAAGACGGTGGAGGTCTCCCTCGCCTACATCACCGACCCCGCCTCGGGCGGCCGGGGCGTCTTCGCCGACGAGGCGCGGCTGTCCGTCGGCGGTGCCGACCAGCCCGCCGAGGGCTTCGAGACCTCCCTCGGCGCGTGGACCGCGCAGCCGGCGCCCGCCGGAAGTCCCGACGTTCCGGGAGATTGGTCCAGGACCGGGGAGCTGTTCAAGTCCTACGCGGCGGTCACTACGCGTGACACGGTCCTCCTCGGCTTCGGGCTGGAGCACCTCACGGCCCCGGCCGACCGCGCCGCGGTGCTCGGCAGCGCGCTCAGGTCCCTGGACCGCTGATCCACGACCCGGTCCCCGTTCACTCTCGGTGACGGGGACCGAAGTCCCGGGGGTCCCGTGCCGAGGCCATTGGTACAGGGCCCCGGGCATGTACCCCGCACAGAGCGGGGAGTGTCAGGCTCCGACCGATGTCACTCAAAAGCTCACAGAGAGGTAGGGTCGTAAGCGGTCGGGGACATCCCATACAGCTCGCCGGCGGGACAGGCCGGCGCACCAACGAGGAGATCGGTTCGTGACGATCCGCGTAGGCATCAATGGTTTTGGCCGAATTGGCCGTAACTACTTCCGGGCTCTTCTCGAGCAGGGAGCGGACATCGAGATCGTCGGTGTCAACGACCTGACGGACAACGCCACCCTGGTGCACCTGCTCAAGTACGACACCATTCTGGGCCGCCTCAAGGCCGAGGTCTCCCACACCGACGACACCATCACCGTCGGCGGCAACACCTTCAAGACCTTCGCCGAGCGCGACCCCGCGAACCTCCCCTGGGGCGAGCTGGGTGCCGACATCGTCATCGAGTCCACCGGCATCTTCACGAAGAAGGCCGACGCCGCCAAGCACCTCGCGGCCGGCGCGAAGAAGGTCCTCATCTCGGCCCCGGCCAAGGAGGAGGACATCACCATCGTGATGGGCGTCAACCAGGACAAGTACGACGCGGCCAAGCACCACGTCATCTCCAACGCCTCCTGCACCACCAACTGCGTGGCGCCGATGGCCAAGGTCCTCGACGAGAACTTCGGCATCGTCAAGGGCATGATGACGACGGTCCACGCCTACACCAACGACCAGCGCATCCTGGACTTCCCGCACTCGGACCTGCGCCGCGCCCGCGCCGCCGCCGAGAACATCATCCCGACCTCCACCGGTGCCGCCAAGGCCACCGCGCTGGTCCTGCCGCAGCTCAAGGGCAAGCTCGACGGCATCGCCATGCGCGTCCCGGTCCCGACCGGCTCGGTCACCGACCTCGTACTGGAGCTCGACCGCGAGGTCACCAAGGACGAGATCAACGCCGCCTTCCAGAAGGCCGCGGAGGGCCAGCTCAAGGGCATCCTCGACTACACCGAGGACGCGATCGTCTCCTCCGACATCGTGAACTGGCCGGCCTCCTGCACCTTCGACTCCTCCCTGACCATGGTCCAGGGCAAGCAGGTCAAGGTCGTCGGCTGGTACGACAACGAGTGGGGCTACTCCAACCGACTCGTCGACCTCACCGTCTTCGTCGGCGGTCAGCTCTAAGGCCGTCAGATCCCAAAAGCGTAGGGCAAGGCAATAGGCAACACGATGTGAGCACAGGGTCCGCTCGGCGCGATGAGGCGCCGTTCGGGCCCTGTTGCTTGCCTGGCCCTCCCCTCCTCGCCCACCGGGCGAAGGTCTCCCAAGGAGTAGGAAACACATGAAGACGATCGACGAACTGCTCGCCGAGGGCGTGGCCGGCAAGCGGGTATTCGTCCGCGCGGACCTCAATGTTCCGCTGGCGAACGGCGAGATCACCGACGACGGCCGCATCCGCGCCGTCCAGCCGACCATCGAGAAGCTCGCCGAGGCCGGCGCCCGCGTGGTCGTCGCCTCGCACCTGGGCCGCCCCAAGGGCGCCCCGGACCCGGCGTTCTCGCTGGCCCCGGCCGCCAAGCGGCTCGGCGAGCTGCTCGGCACGGAGGTGGCCTTCGCCACCGACACCGTCGGCGCCTCCGCCAAGGAGACCGTCGCGGCCCTCGCCGACGGCCGGGTCGCGGTCCTCGAGAACCTGCGCTTCAACGCCGGCGAGACCTCGAAGGACGACGCCGAGCGCGGCGCCTTCGCGGACCAGCTCGCCGAGCTGGCCGACGTCTACGTCGGCGACGGCTTCGGCGCCGTCCACCGCAAGCACGCCTCGGTCTTCGACCTGCCCGCGCGCCTCCCGCACGCGGCCGGCTACCTCATCGCCACCGAGGTCGGCGTCCTGAAGAAGCTGACCGCCGACGTCAAGCGCCCCTACGTGGTCGTCCTCGGCGGCGCCAAGGTCTCCGACAAGCTCGCCGTCATCGACGAACTCCTCGGCAAGGCCGACCGCATCCTCATCGGCGGCGGCATGGCCTACACCTTCCTCAAGGCCAAGGGCCACGAGGTCGGCATCTCCCTGCTCCAGGAAGACCAGCTGCCCAAGGTCACGGAGTACATGGAGCGCGCCGAGAAGACCGGCGTCGAGCTGGTCCTGCCCGTCGACGTCCTGGTCTCCGCCGACTTCCCGGACCTCAAGGGCAAGACCCCGGCCGTCTTCGAGACGGTCGACGCGGACAAGATCCCCGCGGACAAGGAGGGCCTGGACATCGGCCCCAAGACCCGTGAGCTGTACGCTTCGAAGATCGCCGACGCCGAGACCGTCTTCTGGAACGGCCCGGTCGGCGTCTTCGAACACCCCGACTACGCGGGCGGTACCACCGCCGTCGCGCAGGCCCTCGTCGACAGCCGGGCCTTCACCGTGGTCGGCGGTGGCGACAGCGCCGCCGCGGTCCGCATCCTCGGCTTCGACGAGAACGCCTTCGGTCACATTTCCACCGGTGGTGGCGCCAGCCTCGAATACCTCGAGGGCAAGACGCTCCCCGGCCTCGCCGCCCTGGAGGGCTGAACCCCCATGACCACTGTCAACGGCCGCACCCCGCTGATGGCGGGCAACTGGAAGATGAACCTCAACCACCTCGAGGCCATCGCCCACGTCCAGAAGCTCGCCTTCGCCCTCGCCGACAAGGACTACGACGCCGTCGAGGTCGCGGTGCTCCCGCCCTTCACCGACCTGCGCTCGGTGCAGACCCTGGTCGACGGCGACAAGCTGAAGATCAAGTACGGCGCCCAGGACATCTCGGCGCACGACTCCGGCGCCTACACCGGCGAGATCTCCGGCCCGATGCTGTCGAAGCTGAGCTGCACCTTCGTCGCCGTCGGCCACAGCGAGCGCCGCCAGTACCACGGCGAGACCGACGAGGTCTGCAACGCCAAGGTCAAGGCCGCCTACCGCAACGGGATCACCCCGATCCTGTGCGTCGGCGAGGGCCTGGACGTCCGCAAGGCCGGCAACCAGGTCGCGCACACCCTGGCGCAGGTCGACGGCGGCCTCCAGGGCGTCCCGGCCGAGCAGGTCGAGTCCATCGTGATCGCGTACGAGCCGGTCTGGGCGATCGGCACCGGCGAGGTCGCCACCCCCGAGGACGCGCAGGAGGTCTGCGGTGCGATCCGCGGCCGCCTCGCGGAGCTGTACTCCCAGGAGCTGGCCGACAAGGTCCGCATCCAGTACGGCGGCTCGGTCAAGTCCGGCAACATCGCCGCGATCATGGCCCAGCCCGACGTGGACGGCGCCCTGATCGGCGGCGCGGCGCTGGACGTGGACGAGTTCGTCAAGATCGTCCGCTTCCGCGACCAGTGAGTATGCGGTAGGGCCGATCCGTCGTACCCTTGCGGGGGCCGGGGGCCGCGTACGCGCGGCAGCCGGCCCCCGCTTCCTCCAGCAAGCCCAGAAAGTAGGAATCAGCCGTGGTTATGGGGTTCTCGGTCGCCCTGATCGTCTTCAGCGCTCTGCTGATGCTGCTCGTGCTGATGCACAAGGGCAAGGGTGGCGGCCTTTCCGACATGTTCGGCGGCGGCATGCAGTCCTCGGTCGGAGGCTCCTCCGTGGCCGAGCGCAACCTCGACCGCATCACGGTCGTCGTCGGCCTGCTGTGGTTCGCCTGCATCGTCGCGCTCGGCCTGCTCATGAAGTCCAACGGCTCCTGACGGTTCTGGCCATTCGGGCCGTCCCGCCGGCTGCGCCCGGCCTATCATGAGGGCCTGCGTCCGCGCCTGGAGCGAGTAACTCCGGTTGCTGGACGCGCGTTGGGCCTTACGTAGACTGGGGCGCCCGCAGCGGACATCCCGCACGCTCCGCGGCACCATCACGCAGGGAGTTACGACCGTGGCAAGTGGCAACGCGATTCGTGGAAGTCGGGTCGGAGCCGGGCCGATGGGCGAGGCCGAGCGCGGTGAATCCGCGCCGCGCCTGCGCATCTCCTTCTGGTGCTCGAACGGGCACGAGACGCAGCCCAGCTTCGCCAGCGACGCGCAGGTGCCGGACACCTGGGACTGCCCGCGCTGCGGGTTCCCGGCCGGCCAGGACCGGGACAACCCGCCCGCGCCGCCGCGCACGGAGCCGTACAAGACGCACCTCGCGTACGTCCGCGAGCGCCGCACCGACGCCGACGGCGAGGCCATCCTCGCCGAGGCCCTCGCCAAGCTCCGCGGCGAGATCTGAGCCCGCCCGTCCCAGCACGACGCGCCGCGCTCGAGAGCGACTCGGGGCCCGGCCCGCGGGAGAACGAATCCCGTGGGCCGGGCCCCTTTGTGTGCGTTGTCCCCCTTCCGATCCCTTAGGTTGGACGCTGGCGGGGCACAACAGGACGGAAGAAGTGGGTTGATGTCCGAGATGAACGCAGACAGCCGTACGAGGCTCAACCGGACGCCCGAGTGGCACGCACTCGGCAAGCACCGGGAAGAGCTGGGGCAGACGCATCTGCGGGAGCTGTTCGAGTCGGACCCGGACCGGGCCACCGGCTACACGCTGCGGGTCGGGGACCTGTACATCGACTACTCGAAGCACCTCGTGACCGACGAGACGCTCGGGCTGCTGCGCGAACTGGCCGCCGCCACCGGCGTGGCCGAGCTGCGCGACGCCATGTTCCGCGGCGAGAAGATCAACGTGACGGAGGACCGCGCGGTCCTGCACACCGCGCTGCGCGCCCCCCGGGAAGCCGTCGTCGAGGTCGACGGCGAGAACGTCGTCCCCGGCGTGCACGAGGTCCTCGACAAGATGGCGGCCTTCTCCGGCCAGGTCAGGTCGGGGGAGTGGACCGGCTTCACCGGCAAGCGCATCAAGAACGTGGTCAACATCGGCATCGGCGGCTCCGACCTCGGCCCCGCCATGGCGTACGAGGCGCTGCGCGCCTTCTCCGACCGCGACCTGACCCTGAAGTTCGTCTCCAACGTGGACGGCGCCGACCTCCACGAGGCCGTGCGCGAGCTCGACCCCGCGGAGACCCTGTTCATCATCGCCTCGAAGACCTTCACCACCATCGAGACCATCACCAACGCCACCTCGGCGCGGGAATGGCTGCTCGCGGGGCTGGGCGGCGACCAGGCAGCCGTGGCACGGCACTTCGTGGCCCTGTCCACCAACGCCGAGAAGGTCACCGGGTTCGGCATCGACCCGGCCAACATGTTCGGCTTCTGGGACTGGGTCGGCGGACGTTACTCCTTCGACTCCGCCATCGGCCTCTCCCTGATGATCGCCATCGGCCCGGACAACTTCCGCGAGCTGCTCGGCGGCTTCCACGCCATGGACGAGCACTTCCGCACCGCGCCGGTGGAGGCCAACGCCCCCTTCCTGCTGGGCCTGTTGGGCATCTGGTACGGGGCCTTCTTCGACGCGCAGTCGCACGCGGTGCTCCCGTACAGCCACTACCTCTCCCGTTTCCCCGCCTACTTGCAGCAGCTCGACATGGAGTCGAACGGCAAGTCCGTGGACCGGGACGGCAATCCGGTGGACTGGCAGACCGGCCCGGTGGTGTGGGGCACGCCCGGCACCAACGGACAGCACGCCTACTACCAGCTGATCCACCAGGGCACCAAGATGATCCCGGCGGACTTCATCGGCTTCGCCCGCCCGGTGGCGGAGCTCCCGCCGGCGCTGGCGGCCCAGCACGACCTGCTGATGGCGAACTTCTTCGCCCAGACGCAGGCCCTGGCCTTCGGCAAGACCGCCGAGGAGGTCCGCGCGGAGGGCGTCGCCGAGGAGCTCGTCCCGCACAAGACCTTCCGGGGCAACCACCCGACGACGACGATCCTCGCGGGTGAACTGACCCCGTCGGTGCTGGGCCAGCTCATCGCCCTCTACGAGCACAAGGTGTTCGTCCAGGGCGCGGTGTGGAACATCGACTCCTTCGACCAGTGGGGCGTCGAACTCGGCAAGGTCCTCGCCAAGCGCGTGGAGCCGGCGCTGACCGGGGGCTCGCACGTGGAGGGCCTCGACCCGTCGACGCGGGCGCTGGTGGCCGCGTACCGGGAGCTGCGCGGCCGTGGCTGACCCGGCCTGACGCACGGGAAAGGGCCCCGCACCGGACAGGATCCGGTGCGGGGCCCTTCGCGCTCGCCGTCCGTCCGGGTCAGGCGGAGGCCGGGGGGTACAGACCGGCGGGCAGCTTGGCCGCCGCCGCGCGGTCCAGCAGCCACAGGGTGCGGCTGCGGCCGTACGCCTCCGCGGCCGGGGCCTGCACCCCGCCGGCGCCGCCGAGGGCGATGGCGACCGCTCCCGCCTTGTCCTCGCCGGCCGCCAGCAGCCAGACCTCGCGGGCCGCGCGGATCGCCGGAAGGGTGAGCGAGACGCGCGTCGGCGGCGGCTTCGGGGCGCCGTGGACGCCGACGACCGTGCGCTCGGTCTCCCGGGCGGCCGGGTGCTCGGGGAACAGGGACGCCACGTGGGTGTCCGGGCCCACGCCCAGCATCAGCACGTCGAACGTGGGGACCGGGCCGTGGTCCTCGGGCCCGGCGGCCTTCGCCAGCTCGGCGGCGTACGCGGCCGCGGCGGCGTCCACGTCGTCGCCGTACGGGCCGTCGGAGGCGGGCATCGCGTGCACGCGGGCCGGATCCACGGGGACGGCGTCCAGCAGCGCCTCGCGGGCCTGGACGTGGTTGCGCTCGGGGTCGTCGGCGGGGACGTAGCGCTCGTCGCCCCACCAGAGGTCGATCCGGGACCAGTCGACCGCGTCCCGCGCGGGGGCGGCGGCGAGGGCCGCGAGCAGGCCGTTGCCGTTGCGGCCGCCGGTCAGGACGACCGAGGCGCTGCCGCGGGCGGCCTGCGCGTCCACGATCTTCGTGATGAGCCGGGCCGCCGCGGCCTGGGCCATCAGCTCCTTGTCCCGGTGGACGACGACCTGGGGAGTCGTCATACCCATGTGCTGCCGCCTTCTTGGTAGTTCTGGGGTGGTCGCGGTACGGAGCGGAACCCGGGCCGCCCCCGACCCCGCCCGTGGGGGCGCGGGGTCGGGGGCGGCCGGGGTGTTACTTGGCCGCCGCCCGCTTGGACGGCTTGGCCGCGGGCTTCGCCGGGGCCGGGGCGTCGGCCCCGGTGGCGGAGTCCGCCGGAGCCGGGGCGTCGGCCGGGGCGTCCGCCTCGGCGGCAGCCGGCTCGGCCGGAGCGGTGGACGCCGCGGCCAGACGGGTGACGCCGAACTTCAGGGACGCCTCGTACGTGTTGTCCGGGTCCAGCCGGCGCAGCTCCTCCGCCAGCAGCTCCGCCGTGTCGCGGCGCTTGAGCGCCACCGCGCGGTCCGGCTGCCCCGGCATGCACAGCGTCGCCAGCGCGCCGTCCGCGCGGTCCAGGACGATCGCGCCGTCCTTGGTCTCCAGGCGTACGGCCGTCAGTCCGGGCCCGTCCGACAGGGTCCGCTTGACGGGGACGCCGAGGCGGTCCGCCAGCCACATGGCCAGCAGCTCGCAGCTCGGGTTCTCGTCCTCGCCCTCGACGGTCGCGGAGACCACCGAGACCGTCTGCTGGTCGAGCGCGGCGGCCAGCATGGAGCGCCACGGGGTGATCCGGGTCCACGACAGGTCGGTGTCGCCCGGCGCGTACGCCTCTGCCCGCAGGCCGAGGGCCCCGATGGGGTCCTCCGAGCAGTACGTGTCCGTGATCCGGCGCTGTCCCAGCGCGCCCAGCGGGTCGCCCGCCAGGTCGGCCGGAGCGCCCTGCGGCCACCAGACGACCACGGGGGCGTCCGGCAGGAGCAGCGGGAGCACGACCGACTGGGCGTGGTTGACCAGTTCACCGTGCAGGCGCAGTACGACCGTCTCCCCGGTGCCCGAGTCCGCTCCGACGCGCAGCTCCGCGTCGAGGCGGGGGTCGCGGCGGCTGCGCGGGGAGCGACTGACGCGCTTGACCACGACGACGATCCGCGAGGGGTGTTCGTGGGACGCGTCGTTCGCCGACTTGAGCGCGTCGTACGCGTTCTCTTCGTCGGTCACGATCACCAGCGTGAGGACCATGCCGATGGCCGGCGTGCCGATGTCCCGGCGTGCCTGCACCAACGCGGCGTTGATCTTGCTGGAGGTGGTCTCCGTGAGGTCGATCTTCATGGCCGGCGCCAGCTCCGTCCGTCTCGTGCGAGCATCTCGTCCGCCTCGACCGGCCCCCACGTGCCCGCCGGGTACTGCGCGGGCTTGCCGTGCTTGTCCCAGTACTCCTCGATCGGGTCGAGGATGTTCCAGGACAGCTCGACTTCCTGGTGACGCGGGAAGAGGTTCGCGTCGCCGAGGAGGACGTCGAGGATGAGCCGCTCGTAGGCCTCGGGGCTGGACTCCGTGAAGGACTCGCCGTAGGCGAAGTCCATCGTGACGTCCCGGACCTCCATGGAGGTGCCCGGTACCTTCGAGCCGAAGCGGACCGTCACGCCCTCGTCCGGCTGGACCCGGATGACCAGGGCGTTCTGCCCCAGCTCCTCGGTCGCGCCCGACTCGAAGGGCAGGTACGGGGCCCGCTTGAAGACCACCGCGATCTCGGTCACCCGGCGGCCCAGGCGCTTGCCCGTGCGCAGGTAGAACGGGACGCCCGCCCAGCGGCGGTTGTTGATCTCCAGCCGGATGGCCGCGTAGGTGTCGGTCTTCGACTTGGGGTCGATGCCGTCCTCTTCGAGGTACCCGACGACCTTCTCGCCGCCCTGCCAGGCCGCCGAGTACTGGCCGCGCACGGTGTGCTTGCCGAGGTCCTCGGGGATCTCGACGGCGCTGAGCACCTTCAGCTTCTCCGCCACCAGGGCCTTGGGGTGGAAGGAGCCGGGCTCCTCCATCGCGGTGAGCGCCAGCAGCTGGAGCAGGTGGTTCTGGATGACGTCGCGGGCCGCGCCGATGCCGTCGTAGTAGCCGGCCCGGCCGCCGATGCCGATGTCCTCGGCCATGGTGATCTGGACGTGGTCGACGTACGACCGGTTCCAGATCGGCTCGAACATCGTGTTGGCGAAGCGGAGCGCCAGGATGTTCTGGACGGTCTCCTTGCCGAGGTAGTGGTCGATCCGGAAGACCTCGTCACGCGGGAAGACCTCGTGGACGACCTGGTTGAGCTCTTCCGCGCTCTTCAGGTCGTGGCCGAAGGGCTTCTCGATGACGGCGCGCCGCCAGGAGCCCTCCTTCTGGGCCAGCCCGTGGTTCTTGAGCTGCTGGACCACCTTGGGGAAGAACTTCGGCGGGACCGACAGGTAGAAGGCGAAGTTGCCGCCGGTGCCCTGGGCCTTGTCGAGTTCTTCTATGGTCGACTTGAGCGTCTCGAAGGCCGCGTCGTCGTCGAACTCGCCCTGGACGAACCGGCAGCCCTGCACCAGCTGCTGCCAGACCTCCTCGCGGAAGGGGGTGCGCGAGTGCTGCTTGACGGCCTCGTACACCTCCTGGGCGAAGTCCTCGTCCTGCCACTCGCGGCGGGCGAAACCGATCAGCGAGAAGCCCGGGGGCAGCAGGCCGCGGTTGGCGAGGTCGTAGACGGCGGGCATGAGCTTCTTGCGCGACAGGTCACCCGTAACGCCGAAAATGACCAGGCCGGACGGCCCCGCGATGCGCGGGAGCCGCCGGTCCTGTGCGTCACGAAGCGGGTTCGCTCCGTTTACCGACAAAATACTCAGTCCTCCGCGGGGGCGAGGCGCGTCAGCTCCGCCTCGGTCGACTTCAGCAGGTCGTTCCAGGACGCCTCGAACTTCTCGACGCCTTCGTCTTCCAGCAGCTGCACCACATCGTCGTACGAGATGCCGAGCTTCGCGACCGCGTCCAGCTCGGCGCGCGCCTGCTCGTAGGTGCCGCGGATGGTGTCGCCGGAGACCTCGCCGTGGTCGGCGGTGGCCTCCAGGGTGGCCTCGGGCATGGTGTTGACGGTGCCGGGGGCGACCAGGTCCACCACGTACAGGGTGTCCTTGTACGCCGGGTCCTTGACGCCGGTCGAGGCCCACAGCGGGCGCTGCTTGTTCGCCTGCGCCTTGTCCAGGGCCGCCCAGCGCTCGCCGCCGAAGACCTCTTCGTAGGCCTGGTAGGCCAGACGGGCGTTGGCGAGGGCCGCCTTGCCCTTCAGGGCCTTGGCCTCGTCGGTGCCGATGGCGTCGAGGCGCTTGTCGATCTCGGTGTCCACGCGGGACACGAAGAAGGAGGCGACCGAGTGGATCTTGGAGAGGTCCAGGCCGGCGGCCTTCGCCTTCTCCAGGCCCGCCAGGTAGGCGTCCATGACCGCGCGGTAGCGCTCCAGCGAGAAGATCAGCGTGACGTTGACGCTGATGCCCCGGCCGATGACCTCGGTGATCGCCGGCAGGCCGGCCTCGGTCGCCGGGATCTTGATGAGCGTGTTCGGGCGGTCCACCAGCCAGGCGAGCTGCTTGGCCTCGGCGACGGTCGCCACGGTGTCGTGCGCCAGGCGCGGGTCGACCTCGATGGACACGCGGCCGTCCTGGCCGTCGGTCGAGTCGAAGACCGGACGCAGGATGTCGGCGGCGTCCCTGACATCCGCCGTCGTGATCATGCGGATGGCCTCGTCGACGGTGACCTTGCGGGCGGCGAGGTCGGCGAGCTGCTGCTCGTAACCGTCACCGCTGCTGATCGCCTTCTGGAAGATCGACGGGTTGGTGGTGACACCGACCACGTGCTGCTGGTCGATGAGCTCGGCGAGGTTGCCGGACGTGATGCGCTTGCGGGACAGGTCGTCCAGCCAGATCGCCACGCCCTCGTCGGAGAGGCGCTTGAGTGCGTCTGCCATCAGAATTACATCTCCTACTGGTTCAGGTACCGGTCTTCAGCGCGCGGCGGCGATGGAGGCCTTGGCGGCTGCGGTCACGGCTTCGGCGGTGAGGCCGAACTCGCGGAACAGGACGGCGCCGTCGGCCGAGGCACCGAAGTGCTCCAGCGAGACGATCCGGCCCGCGTCCCCGACGTAACGGTGCCAGGTCAGGCCGATGCCGGCCTCGACCGCGACTCGCGCCTTCACCGACGGCGGCAGGACGCTGTCCTTGTACTCCTGGGTCTGCTCCTCGAACCACTCGACGGAGGGCATCGAGACCACGCGCGCCGGGACGCCCTCGGCCTGCAGGGCCTCGCGCGCGGCGACGGCGAGCTGGACCTCGGAGCCGGTGCCGATGAGGACGACCTGGGCGTCGCCCCCTTCGGCTTCGAACAGCACGTAGCCGCCCTTGGCCGCGTCCTCGTTGCGCTCGTACGTGGGAACGCCCTGGCGGGTGAGGGCCAGGCCGTGCGGGGCGCCCTTGCCGTACACCTTGGTGTGCCGCTTGAGGATCTCGCGCCAGGCGATGGCGGTCTCGTTCGCGTCCGCCGGACGGACGACGTTCAGACCCGGGATGGCGCGCAGCGAGGCGACGTGCTCGACCGGCTGGTGCGTCGGGCCGTCCTCGCCGAGGCCGATGGAGTCGTGCGTCCACACGTACGTCACCGGCAGGTGCATCAGCGCGGACAGGCGGACGGCGTTGCGCATGTAGTCGGAGAACACCAGGAAGGTGCCGCCGTAGATGCGGGTGTGGCCGTGCAGGGTGATGCCGTTCATCACGGCGGCCATCGCGTGCTCGCGGATGCCGTAGTGGATGGTGCGGCCGTAGGGGTCGGCCTCCGGCAGCGGGTTGCCCACCGGCAGGAACGAGGAGTTCTTGTCGATGGTGGTGTTGTTGGAACCGGCCAGGTCGGCCGAGCCGCCCCACAGCTCCGGGATGACCGCGCCGAGGGCTTCGAGGACCTTGCCGGAGGCCGCGCGGGTGGCGACGCCCTTGCCGGTCTCGAAGACGGGGAGCTTGTCCTCCCAGCCCTCCGGCAGCTCGTTGGCCTCGATGCGGTCGAAGGCGGCGGCGCGCTCGGGGTTGGCGGTGCGCCAGGCGGAGAAGTCCTTCTCCCAGGCGGCGCGGGCGTCACGGCCCCGGTCGACCAGGCCGCGGGTGTGGCCGAGGACCTCGTCGGAGACCTCGAAGGTCTGCTCCGGGTCGAAGCCGAGCACGCGCTTGGTCGCGGCGACCTCGTCGTCGCCGAGGGCCGAGCCGTGGGCGGCCTCGGTGTTCTGGGCGTGCGGCGCGGGCCAGGCGATGATCGAGCGGGCCGCGATGAAGGACGGGCGGCCGGTCTCGGCCTTGGCGGCCTGGAGGGCGGCGAACAGGGCCTTCGGGTCGAGGTCGCCGTTCTCCTGCTGCTCGACGCGCTGGACGTGCCAGCCGTACGCCTCGTAGCGCTTGAGGGTGTCCTCGGAGACGGCCGTCTCCGTGTCACCCTCGATGGAGATGTGGTTGTCGTCCCACAGCAGCACCAGGTTGCCGAGCTTCTGGTGGCCGGCCAGCGCGGACGCCTCGTGGGAGATGCCCTCCTGGAGGCAGCCGTCGCCCGCGATCGCGTAGACCATGTGGTCGAACGGGGACGTGCCCTCGGCGGCCTCGGGGTCGAACAGGCCGCGCTCGTAGCGGGCGGCCATGGCCATGCCCACCGCGTTGGCGACGCCCTGGCCCAGCGGGCCGGTGGTGGTCTCCACGGCGGCCGTGTGGCCGTACTCCGGGTGGCCGGGGGTCTTGGAGCCCCAGGTGCGGAAGGCCTTGAGGTCGTCCAGCTCCAGGCCGAACCCCCCGAGGTAGAGCTGGGTGTAGAGCGTCAGGGACGAGTGCCCCGCGGAGAGCACGAAACGGTCACGCCCGACCCACTGGGGGTCCGAGGGGTCGTGCCGCATGACCTTCTGGAAAAGCGTGTACGCGGCGGGGGCCAGGCTCATCGCCGTACCGGGGTGTCCGTTCCCGACCTTCTGGACCGCGTCGGCGGCCAGGATGCGGGCGGTGTCGACGGCCCGCTGGTCCAGTTCGGTCCACTCGAGCTCTGGGGTGGTCGGCTTGGTGCTCACCGTTGGTCAGGGCTCCTCTCCACATGTTGTTTTGCCGGTGACGAACGGTGACACCGGCGCGATTCCGAGCCTACCCCCGCCAGGGCGTGCGGCTATTCGAGTGCACGCAGTGCGTCGCGGTCCCGCTGTCCGCCGTTCACCTGGGATCCGCCCCCGGTGATCTTGCCGGCGGTCCGATCGGCTCAACACGAGGCGACCCCCGCGCGGGGCGAGGTAAGAGCTACGTCTACAGTGGCGTGGTACGCGCAAGCCTTTACCGAGCCTTCATTTGCTGGAGGCATCGCTTCGGAAGCTTGCTGGATTCTCTCTCAGGGGTGTGCGTGACGGCCGTCGAATCCCGTCCAGCGGGGGTGCTCGGGACGAGCCCCGGTCACCGGCCGTTCGGGGCCCGGGTCATGGCTTTCGTGGCTTTGACCAAGCCGCGGATCATCGAACTTCTGCTGATCACCACAGTGCCGGTGATGTTCCTCGCGGAGCAGGGCGTGCCGTCGCTGTGGCTGGTGCTCGCCACCTGCTTCGGCGGTTACCTGTCCGCGGGCGGCGCCAACGCGCTGAACATGTACATCGACCGCGACATCGACGCGCTGATGGACCGCACGTCCCAGCGCCCGCTGGTGACCGGCATGGTGAGCCCGGCCGAGTGCCTGGTGTTCGGCATCTCGCTCGGCGTCGTCTCGACGCTGTTCTTCGGGCTGCTGGTCAACTGGCTGTCGGCCGCCCTCGCGCTCGGCGCGCTCCTCTTCTACGTCGTCGTCTACACGATGCTGCTGAAGCGGCGCACCGCGCAGAACATCGTCTGGGGCGGGATCGCCGGCTGCATGCCGGTGCTCATCGGCTGGTCGGCGGTGAAGAACGAGGTCTCCTGGGCCGCCGTCATCCTCTTCCTGGTCATCTTCTTCTGGACGCCGCCGCACTACTGGCCGCTGTCCATGAAGGTCAAGGACGACTACGCGCGGGTCGGCGTGCCGATGCTGCCGGTGGTGGCGGGCAACAAGGCCGTGGCGCGTCAGATCGTCCTCTACAGCTGGGTGATGGTGGCGGTCTCGCTGCTGCTGACCCCGCTGGGGTACACGGGCTGGTTCTACACCTCGGTCGCGCTGCTGGCCGGCGGCTGGTGGCTGTGGGAGGCGCACGCGCTGAGCGCCCGGGCCAAGGCCGGGGTGACGGGCGCGAAGCTCAAGGAGATGCGGCTGTTCCACTGGTCGATCACCTATGTGTCGCTCCTCTTCGTCGCCGTGGCCGTGGATCCCTTCCTCCGCTGATTACTCGCCGGTAGCATGCCGTCCATGGCAGAGACCGCAGACACCGCAGACACCTCCGGGGCCGCAGCGCCCGCGGACAAGAAGCACAGCCGCACGGCCGCGAAGCTGGCCCGGCAGATCGGCGCGTTCGCCAAGCAGCACGGCGGCGCCGAGGGCCAGCTCGCGTACATCGGCCAGGCCGGGACCCGGATCGTCCTGGTGGGCGCCGACGGCGGCTGGGGCGACCTGGTGGCCCCGACGTACGCCGTGGCCCGGCTCGCCGCCGAACAGGCCGGGCTGACGCTCCACGAGGAGTTCGACGGGGAGTTCGCCGCCCGGGTGAAGACCGGCCCGTACGAGTGGACCCGGATGGCCGGAATCCAGATCGGCGGCCCCGCCAACCCGGCCGCCTGATCCTCGAACACCGCGGTCGGTCAACAGAGCGGGCAATACTTCACACCCCGCTCACCCGTTAGGACGTGCGGAAGCCCCTTCCCCACGTCCGCAACGGGATGACCGGATGATCGAAACGCCGCCCCTGGTCGACCAGCGCTGCCGCGGGGTGCTCCGCACGGAGCTGGGCATCGCCACCTTCGAGGCCCAGCTGATCCGCTCGGCCGGCCCGCCCGCGCCGGGCACGACCTTCTTCGACACCCAGACCGGCTTCGCCGTGCGCCGCTGGTGCCCGCCCCTGCTCGGCCTGGAGCCGCACTGCCCGCCCGCCCGGTACCTGGCCCGGCGGCGCGAGCTCGGCGCGGCGGAGAGCACCAGACGGCTGCTGCGGGGCTCGGGGACGGGCGCGTACCTCGTCGACACGGGAGCCCCCGGGGACCTCACCGGACCCAAGGAGCTGGCCCTCGCCGGGGACGCGCAGGCCTTCGAGCTGGCCCGGCTGGAGTTACTGGCCGAGCAGGCCGCCGACACCTCCGGGACCGTCGCCGCCTTCCTCGCCAACCTCGCCGCGGCCGTCCACCACGCCGCCGCCGGAGCCGTCGGCTTCGCCTGCGGGGCCCGTACGGGCTGCGCCGCCGCCCTGGCCGGCGCCCCGGGACCGCCCGGCCCCGGCGAGGTCCGGGCGGCGGCCGGACGGTGGCTGGCCGGGCGCACCAGGGGAGGGGAACTGCGGGACCCCGTGCTCCTGCGGCACCTCGTGTGGAGCGCGGTGGCCTCGGGACTGCCGCTCCAGCTGCACACCGGCGGGGCCGACCCGCGGCCGCTGGGCGGCTTCGCCCGGTCCACGGCGGGCCTGGGCGCGCGGCTGGTGCTGGCCGCCGGGTACCCGTACCACCGGCAGACGGCCCGCCTGGCGGCGGAGCACCCGCACGTCCACGCCGACCTCGGCCCGGCCCTCGCACGCACGGGGGCGCGGGCCGCCGCCGTACTGGGGGAGCTGCTGGAGGCCGCGCCCTTCGGCAAGCTGCTCTACTCCAGCGGCGGGCGGGACCTGCCCGAGCTGCACGCGGTCGGCGCCCTGGTGTTCCGCGAGGCGCTGGGCCGGGTCCTGGGGGGCTGGGTCGCCGAGGGCGCCTGGTCCTGGCAGGACGCGCAGCGCGTCGCCGGGATGCTCGCGGCCGGCAACGCCCGGCGCGTCTACCGGCTCGACGAGCGCGGCTGACGGCGTCGTGCGCCGCCGGCCGTGTCCTGCCGGACCGGGCGGGGCGGACCGGGCGGGGCGGACCGGGCGGCGCGGACCGGCGGCGTCAGACCGGCGTCGGACCGGCGGCGTTCAGACCGCCGAGAGCTGCTCCTCGTCCCGCGCGGGGGCCTCCACCGGGCCGGCGGAGCGCTCGCGCAGGCCCAGGGCCAGGCGCAGCACCGAGATCCACACCAGGCAGGAGCCCAGCATGTGCGCGGCGACCAGCACCTCGGGCAGCTTCGTGAAGAACTGGACGTAGCCGATCGCACCCTGGGCGAGCAGCACGACCAGCAGGTCGCGGGCGCGCGCCCGGGTGTCGGCGGGGGCGTCGACCACGCGCAGCACCAGCCACATCGCGACGGCGAGCGCGCAGACCAGCCAGGCGGCGATGGCGTGCACGTGGGCGGTGACCGCCCAGTCGAACGGCATGCGCTTGATCTCGCTCTTGTCGCCCGCGTGCGGACCGGAACCGGTGACGACCGTGCCCGCCGCGATCAGTACCAGGGTGGTGGCGACCAGCGCCCACGACAGCTTGCGCACGGGCCCGGGGACCCGCGGCCGGGGGGCGCCGTCGCCCTCGCGGGTGCGCTGCCAGGAGACGGTGGTGACCGCGATCAGGGTGGTGGCCAGCAGGAAGTGCCCGGCGACGCTGTACGGGTTGAGCCCGGTCAGCACCGTGATGCCGCCGAGGACCGCGTTGCCCATCACCAGGGCGAACTGGGTCCAGCCGAGCCTGGTCAGCGAGTGCCGCCACGGCGTGGCCGCGCGCGCCGCGAGGATGAACCAGCCGACGGCCGCGCACAGCACGTACGTCAGCATCCGGTTGCCGAACTCGATGGCTCCGTGGAAGCCCTGGGCCTGGGTGACGACGAGGCTGTCGTCGGTGCACTTGGGCCAGGTGTCGCAGCCGAGACCGGATCCGGTCAGCCGCACCGCGCCGCCGGTGACGATGATGGCCACGCTCATCAGGAGCGCGGCGGACGCGGCCCGCCGGACGGTCCGGGGTGACGGCGTCCAGCGGTCGGCGATGTATGCGAATGGGTTCAACACGGCGCCTATCGTATGCGGCGCCTTGTGCAAAGTTTCACGAGGGGGTACCGGCGGGAGCGTCGGGCCCGAGGACCAAGCGGAACCGGGCCCCCGCCGGATCCCCCTCCTCGTGCCACCACACCAGCACCCGCCACAGGCCGCCCTCGCCGGGGTGCAGCGGCGAGGCGGCGAACCCCCGCACCAGGTCGGCCCCCACCTCCTCGGCGGTCAGCCCCCGCACCTGCGCCGAGCCCTGCCAGGGCTCCGGCTGTACGGTCCACAGCCCGTCGGCGCCCCGCACCTCGACCCGCCACACCGCGAGCCACGGGGTCACCTCCAGCATCGTGGCCACCTGCTCGGCGTCCAGCCCCAGCCGGCCCCCGATCACCGCCTCGGGCACGCCCTGGATCCGGGCCGCCACCACCGCCTGCGGCAGCAGCCGCTCCGGCAGCAGCCCGTCGGCCCGGAGCCCCGCCAGCGCGTCGAAGCCCAGGAAGCGCAGCCGCAGCTCCAGCTGGCGGCCGATGTGGTCCAGGGCCTCCCCGGCCTCCTGCGCCGCCTCGGGCCCGGGGTCCGCGAGCAGCAGCCGGCGGAACCCGGCCTCGGCGTCCACCGCCCAGGCGACCGCCTGCGTCGCGGAGCCCAGCTCCGCCAGCCGGTCCGCGAGGAACACCTTGGCCTGCGCGAGACCCCGCCGGTTGACCGGGTCCTCCTGGTCCAGCCCGGCCCAGACCTCCACGGCGGCCCGCGTCACGTCACGGGCGCGCTCGCCGGCCGCCCGTTCCATCGCCCCCGGGCCGCTCTCGCCGCCCGCGCCCAGCGGGTGCCGGGGCAGGCGGGCCCCGTCGCTCAGCGGCCACGCCAGCCAGACCCCCTGGTTGATCAGCCCCCGGGCGTACCAGCGGGCGAACTCCGGCGCGTGCGGCGCGGCCCGCCGCGCGTACCCGAGCCCCTCCTCGACGGCGGCCAGCGCCCCGGCCCGGTCGCCGCCCCCGAACCGGCGTGCCGCGAGGTCGCCCAGGCGCAGCCCGAGCCGGGCGGCGCACTCGGGGTCGGTCCGCGCGGGCCCGCGCAGCGCGCCGATCAGCTCCCGCAGCAGCCGCTCGCTCTCGGCGGGCCCGGCCGGCTCGTCCCCCGACCGGATCCGCGCCCACTGTCCGTCCAGCCGCAGCGCGGCCTCCCGCTGCTCCATGCCGTGCCCCCCGGCGTTGCGATGTGCGGAGGCTGGTCATCCTCCCGCCGGGCCAACGATCCGGGACGCCGATTCACTCCCGGTGGAGCGGGCCGGACCCGCCGGACCGGATCACTCCCACCGGAACCACTTCGCGGCGGCGCCGAGCCCGAGGACCGCCCAGACGCCGAGTACGGCCGCGTCGCCCCAGGGCAGCGCGGCCCCGTCGCGGAGCACCGCGCGCAGCCCGTCGGACAGTGCCGAGACCGGCAGCAGGCCGAGCACGGACCGCACCGCCTCGGGGAACTTCTCCAGCGGCACGATCACCCCGCCGCCGACCAGCAGCAGCAGGAACACCAGGTTGGCCGCGGCGAGGGTCACCTCGGCCTTGAGGGTCCCCGCCATCAGCAGGCCGAGCCCGGAGAACGCGGCCGTGCCGAGCAGCAGCAGCACCGCGACCGACAGCGGGTTCCCGTGCGGGGACCAGCCCAGCGCGAGGGCGATCACCGTCAGCAGGGCCACCTGGAGCACCTCGGTGACCAGCACCGACAGGGTCTTGGCGGTCATCAGCGCCCGGCGCGGCAGCGGGGAGGCCCCGAGCCGCTTGAGCACCCCGTAGCGGCGGTCGAAGCCGGTGGCGATGGCCTGGCCGGTGAAGGCGGTGGACATCACGGCGAGCGCGAGGACGCCCGGCGCCAGGAAGTCGACGCGCTTCCCCTCTCCCGTGTCGACGATGTCGACGGCGGAGAAGAGGGTCAGCAGCAGCGCCGGGATGATCACGGTCAGCAGCAGCTGCTCCCCGTTGCGCAGCAGCATCCGGGTCTCCAGCGCGGTCTGCGCCCAGATCATCCGCGACACCGGCGCGGCCCCCGGCCGGGGGGAGAACGTACCGGCGCTCATGCGCGCAGCTCCTTACCGGTCAGCTCCAGGAAGACGTCTTCGAGGGTGTGCCGCTCCACGGAGAGGCTGTCGGGCATGACCCCGTGCTGGGCGCACCAGGAGGCGACGGTGGCCAGCAGCTGCGGGTCCACGTCGCCGGTGACCCGGTAGGCGCCGGGGGTGAGCTCGGCGGCCTGGGTGCCGTCGGGCAGGGCCTTGAGCAGGGAGGGGAGGTCGAGGGAGGGGCGGCCGGTGAAGCGCAGGGTGTTCTCGGCGCCGCCGCGGCACAGCTGCTCGGGGCTGCCGTGCGCGATGACCTTGCCCGCGTCCACGATGGCGACCTCGTCGCAGAGCTGCTCGGCCTCGTCCATGTGGTGGGTGGTGAGGACGACGGTGACGCCGTCGGCGCGCAGTTCGCGTACGAGGTCCCAGGTCGCGCGGCGGGCCTGGGGGTCGAGGCCGGCGGTGGGCTCGTCCAGGAAGACCAGCTCGGGCCGGCCGACGACGGCCATGGCGAGGGCGAGCCGCTGCTGCTGGCCGCCGGAGAGCCGTCGGTAGGCGGTGCGGCCGCAGCCGCCGAGGCCGAGGCGTTCCACGAGGGTGTCGACGTCGAGGGGGTCGGCGTACAGCTTCGCCATGTGGCGCAGCATCTCCACCGCGCGGGCGCCGGAGTAGACGCCACCCGACTGGAGCATCACGCCGATGCGCGGGCGCAGCCGTTCGGCCTGGGCGACCGGCTCGAGGCCGAGGACGCGGACGGTGCCGGCGTCGGGGCGGTGGTAGCCCTCGCAGGTCTCCACCGTGGTGGTCTTGCCCGCGCCGTTGGGGCCGAGGACGGCGGTGACGGAGCCGCGCGGGACGGTGAGGTCGAGGCCGTCCACCGCCGTTTTGGGGCCGTACCGCTTCACCAGTCCGCGGATTTCCACGGCGGGGTCGTTGCTCATGGTGACTGAGTCTACGGAGGCGGGGAAGAGGGCCTCCGCCCCGGGGTGGACCGGGCCGGAAAGGCGGAATCGATTCGAACACCGGTCGGCGGACGCGGCTCCTCCGGGCGGGAATGAAAGCGGAATTCCATCCTCCGATTAACTCTCCGTAGATAAATAAGGTAACCCTTAGTGATGGACGCCACCGGGCGTGGCGTCCGTCACGGCTTGTCGGGGCTCCCCTAATTACGCAACAATGGCGTTGTGAAAAACGGCGAACGGATGAGCGAGGCCCCCCAGGGGGAGCTCGCGACCGGGGAGCGGTCAACCCGCAACCGGGTCGCGCGGTCCATCCTGGACCACGGCCCCTCCACCGTCGCCGACCTCGCGCAGCGCCTCGGCCTCACCCAGGCCGCCGTCCGCCGCCACCTCGACACGCTCGTCGCCGACGACGTGGTCGCACCCCGTGAGCAGCGCGTGTACGGCGCGCGCACCCGGGGCCGGCCCGCCAAGGTCTTCGCGCTGACCGACTGCGGCCGGGACGCCTTCGACCAGTCCTACGACACCCTCGCCGCGGACGCCCTGCGCTGGATCGCGCAGTCCGTCGGCGGCGGCGACAAGGGCGAGGCGGCCGTCGCCGCCTTCGCGAGGGCGCGGATGGAGACGCAGGCGCGGAGCTACCGGGAAGCCGTGGAGGCGGCAGCCCCCGGGGCCCGTACCGAGGCCCTGGCCAAGGCGTTGACCGCGGACGGGTACGCTGCTACGGCGAAGAGCGCTCCCGGTCCGCACAGCGGTGAACAGCTCTGTCAGCACCACTGCCCGGTCGCACACGTCGCCGAGCAGTTCCCGCAGCTCTGCGAGGCGGAGACCGAGGTCTTCTCCCGCCTGCTCGGGACGCATGTGCAGCGCCTCGCCACGATCGCCCACGGCGACGGGGTGTGCACCACGTTCATCCCGCGAAGCGCGACACAGACCGACACATCAGCATCTGCAAGTACGGCCGGGAGGAACCCCGCATGACCACGGAGACTGCTCACCCTGAGCTCGAGGGTCTGGGCAACTACGAGTACGGCTGGGCCGACTCCGACGCGGCCGGCGCCGCCGCCAAGCGGGGTCTGTCCGAGGACGTCGTCCGCGACATCTCGGCGAAGAAGTCCGAGCCGGAGTGGATGCTGAACCTCCGCCTCAAGGGCCTCAAGCTGTTCGGCAAGAAGCCCATGCCGATGTGGGGCTCCGACCTCTCCGGCATCGACTTCGACAACATCAAGTACTTCGTGCGCTCCACCGAGAAGCAGGCCGCTTCCTGGGAGGACCTGCCCGAGGACATCAAGAACACGTACGACAAGCTCGGCATCCCGGAGGCGGAGAAGCAGCGCCTCGTCGCCGGTGTCGCGGCCCAGTACGAGTCCGAGGTCGTCTACCACCAGATCCGCGAGGACCTGGAGGAGCAGGGCGTCATCTTCCTCGACACGGACACCGCGCTCAAGGAGCACCCGGAGCTCTTCCAGGAGTACTTCGGCACGGTCATCCCGGTCGGCGACAACAAGTTCGCGTCGCTGAACACCGCCGTGTGGTCGGGCGGCTCCTTCATCTACGTCCCCAAGGGTGTCCACGTGGACATCCCGCTCCAGGCCTACTTCCGCATCAACACGGAGAACATGGGCCAGTTCGAGCGGACGCTGATCATCGTCGACGAGGACGCCTACGTCCACTACGTCGAGGGCTGCACCGCCCCGGTCTACTCCTCGGACTCGCTGCACAGCGCCGTGGTCGAGATCATCGTGAAGAAGGGCGGCCGCTGCCGCTACACGACCATCCAGAACTGGTCGAACAACGTCTACAACCTGGTCACCAAGCGCGCCGTGGCGTACGAGGGCGCGACCATGGAGTGGATCGACGGCAACATCGGTTCCAAGGTCACCATGAAGTACCCGGCCGTCTACCTGATGGGCGAGCACGCCAAGGGCGAGACCCTGTCCATCGCCTTCGCGGGCGAGGGCCAGCACCAGGACGCCGGCTCCAAGATGGTCCACATGGCGCCGAACACCTCCTCCAACATCGTCTCCAAGTCGGTGGCGCGAGGCGGCGGCCGCACCTCCTACCGCGGTCTGGTCGAGATCGGCGAGGGCGCCGCGGGCTCCAAGTCCAACGTGCTGTGCGACGCGCTCCTCGTCGACACCATCTCCCGCTCGGACACCTACCCCTACGTGGACGTCCGCGAGGACGACGTGACGATGGGCCACGAGGCCACCGTCTCCAAGGTCTCCGACGACCAGCTCTTCTACCTGATGCAGCGCGGGCTCACCGAGTTCGAGGCCATGGCGATGATCGTGCGCGGCTTCGTCGAGCCGATCGCGAAGGAGCTGCCGATGGAGTACGCGCTGGAGCTCAACCGGCTCATCGAGCTGCAGATGGAGGGCTCGGTCGGCTAGTCCGACGGCGGCCGCCCCCGCGGCCGCCCCCGTCCCGCAGCACATTCGTCACACGTATGGAAGAGAGCAAGACGACAGCCATGGCTGAGGCTCAGAACATTCCGGCGGGCTCCACCACCGCCGGCGCGATCGCGGTGGCCGCCGAGTCCACCGTCGCCACCCGGATGAGCGCGCCCCCGTCCTTCGACGTGGCCGACTTCCCCGTCCCGAACGGCCGCGAGGAGGAGTGGCGGTTCACCCCGCTGGCCCGCCTCAAGGGCCTGCACGACGGAACCGCGGTCGCCAACGGCACCATGAAGGCCCAGATCGACGCCCCCGAGGGCGTGACGGTCGAGTCCGTCGAGCGCGACGACGAGCGGATCGGCAAGGCCGGAACCCCCGTCGACCGCGTTGCCGCGCAGGCCTTCTCCTCGTTCGCCAAGGCCACGGTCGTCACCGTGCCCAAGGAGACCGTGCTCGCCGAGCCCATCCGGGTCGCGCTCCACGGTGAGGGCGGCACGACCTTCGGGCACACCGTCTTCGACATCAAGCCCTTCGCCGAGGCGATCATCGTGATCGACCACACCGGCGACGGCGTCCGCGCCGCCAACGTCGACATCCTCGTCGGCGACGGCGCCAAGGTGACCTTCGTGTCCGTCCAGGACTGGGACGACACCGCGGTCCACACCTCGCAGCACAACGCCCTCGTCGGCCGCGACGCCGTCTTCAAGTCCGTCGTCGTGACCTTCGGCGGCGACCTGGTCCGTCTGCACCCGCGCGTCAGCTACGCGGGCCCCGGCGGCGAGGCCGAGATGCTCGGCGTGTACTTCACGGACGCGGGCCAGCACCAGGAGCACCGCCTCCTGGTCACCCACGACGCCCCGCACTGCAAGTCCAACGTGGTCTACAAGGGCGCGCTCCAGGGCCAGGACGCCCACGCCGTCTGGATCGGTGACGTGCTCATCGAGAAGACCGCCGAGGGCACCGACACCTACGAGATGAACCGCAACCTCGTCCTCACGGACGGCGCGCGCGTCGACTCGGTGCCGAACCTCGAGATCGAGACCGGCGAGATCGTCGGCGCCGGCCACGCCTCCGCGACCGGCCGCTTCGACGACGAGCAGCTCTTCTACCTCCAGGCCCGCGGCATCCCGGCCCACGAGGCCCGCCGCCTGGTCGTCCGCGGCTTCTTCGCCGAGCTCGTCCAGCAGATCGGTGTCGCGGACATCGAGGAGCGCCTCATCACCAAGATCGAGGCCGAGCTGGCGGCGGCCGTCTGATGACGTACGTCAAGGCCTGTGCGCTGAGCGAGCTGGAGGAGAACACCCCCAAGCGGGTGGAACTCGACGGCACGCCGGTGTCCATCGTCTCCACCGAGGGGGAGGTTTTCGCGATCAACGACATCTGCTCGCACGCGAACGTCTCGCTCTCGGAGGGTGAGGTCGAGGACTGCATGATCGAGTGCTGGCTGCACGGGTCGGCCTTCGACCTGCGCACCGGCAAGCCCTCCGGTCTGCCCGCGACGCGCCCCGTCCCCGTTTACCCCGTCAAGATCGAAGGGGACGACGTGCTCGTCTCCCTCACCCAGGAGTCCTGAGGTACCCATGGCAACGCTTGAAATCCACGACCTGCACGTCTCCGTCGAGGCCGAGAACGGCGCCCGCGAGATCCTCAAGGGTGTCGACCTGACGGTCAAGCAGGGTGAGACGCACGCCATCATGGGCCCCAACGGCTCCGGCAAGTCCACCCTGGCGTACTCCCTCGCCGGTCACCCGAAGTACACCATCACCGGTGGCACCGTGACCCTCGACGGTGAGGACGTCCTGGAGATGTCCGTCGACGAGCGCGCCCGCGCCGGCGTCTTCCTCGCCATGCAGTACCCGGTCGAGGTCCCCGGCGTCTCGGTCTCCAACTTCCTGCGCACCTCCGCCACCGCCATCCGCGGCGAGGCCCCCAAGCTGCGCACCTGGGTGAAGGAGGTCAAGTCCGCGATGGAGCAGCTCCAGATGGACCCGGCCTTCGCCGAGCGCAACGTCAACGAGGGCTTCTCCGGCGGTGAGAAGAAGCGCCACGAGATCCTCCAGCTGGAGCTCCTCAAGCCGAAGATCGCGATCCTCGACGAGACGGACTCCGGCCTGGACGTCGACGCCCTGCGCATCGTCTCCGAGGGCGTCAACCGCGTCCGCGAGGGCGGTGAGGTCGGCACCCTGCTGATCACCCACTACACGCGCATCCTGCGCTACATCAAGCCCGACTTCGTGCACGTGTTCGCGAACGGCCGCATCGCCGAGTCCGGCGGCGCCGAGCTCGCCGACCAGCTGGAGAACGAGGGCTACGACAAGTACGTGAAGGGTGGCGCGACCGCGTGACACAGCTGCCTGGCCTCCTCGACATCGAGGCGATCCGCAAGGACTTCCCCCTGCTGGATCGTGTGGTCCACGACGGGAAGAAGATCGTTTACCTGGACAACGCGGCGACCTCGCAGAAGCCGCGCCAGGTGCTCGACGCGCTGAACGCCTACTACGAGCGGCACAACGCCAACGTCCACCGCGGCGTGCACGTGCTGGCCGAGGAGGCCACGGCACTGTACGAGGGCGCCCGCGACAAGGTCGCCGCCTTCATCAACGCGCCGAGCCGCGACGAGGTCATCTTCACCAAGAACGCCTCGGAGTCGCTCAACCTCGTCGCGAACATGCTCGGCTGGGCCGACGAGCCCTACCGGGTCGACCGTGACACCGAGATCGCCATCACGGAGATGGAGCACCACTCCAACATCGTCCCGTGGCAGCTGCTCTCGCAGCGCACCGGCGCGAAGCTGAAGTGGTTCGGCCTCACCGACGACGGCCGGCTCGACCTGTCCACCATCGAAGAGGTCATCACGGAGAAGACGAAGATCGTCTCCTTCACGCTGGTCTCCAACATCCTGGGCACCGTCAACCCGGTCGAGGCGATCGTCCGCCGCGCGCAGGAGGTCGGCGCGCTGGTGCTGATCGACGCCTCGCAGGCCGCTCCGCACATGCCGCTGGACGTCCAGGCCCTCGGCGCCGACTTCGTGGCCTTCACCGGCCACAAGATGTGCGGCCCGACCGGCATCGGCGTCCTGTGGGGCCGCCAGGAGCTCCTGGAGGACCTGCCCCCGTTCCTCGGCGGCGGCGAGATGATCGAGACCGTCTCGATGCACTCCTCCACGTACGCCCCGGCGCCCCACAAGTTCGAGGCCGGCACGCCCCCGATCGCCCAGGCCGTCGGCCTCGGCGCGGCCGTGGACTACCTGACCTCGATCGGCATGGAGAACATCGCGGCGCACGAGCACGCGATCACCGAGTACGCGGTCAAGCGCCTCCTGGAGGTGCCCGACCTGCGGATCATCGGCCCCACCACGGCCGAGGACCGCGGCGCGGCGATCTCCTTCACGCTCGGCGACATCCATCCGCACGACGTGGGCCAGGTACTGGACGAGCAGGGCATCGCGGTCCGCGTGGGACACCACTGCGCACGCCCCGTGTGCCTCCGGTACGGAATTCCCGCGACCACGCGAGCGTCTTTCTACCTGTACTCCTCTCCCGCCGAGGTCGACGCGCTGATCGACGGGCTGGAGCACGTACGGAACTTCTTCGGCTGACGAAGGCGGCGAGGACGAGGCTGTGAAGCTGGATTCGATGTACCAGGAACTCATCCTGGACCACTACAAGCACCCGCACGGGCGCGGCCTGCGCGACGGCGACGCCGAGGTGCACCACGTCAACCCGACGTGCGGCGACGAGATCACGCTCCGCGTGAAGTACGACGGGCAGACGCTCACCGACGTCTCCTACGAGGGCCAGGGCTGCTCCATCAGCCAGGCCAGCGCGTCCGTGCTCAACGAGCTGCTCGTCGGCAAGGAGCTGGCCGAGGCGCAGAAGATCCAGGGCGTGTTCCTGGAGCTGATGCAGTCCAAGGGCAAGCTGGAACCGGACGAGGAGATGGAAGAGGTGCTGGAGGACGCGGTCGCGTTCGTCGGCGTCTCCAAGTACCCCGCGCGCGTGAAGTGTGCTCTGCTGAGCTGGATGGCGTGGAAGGACGCGACCGCCCAGGTGCTGGGCGACGCGGAGAGGAAGACGGCATGACCGAGAACGCGACGCCCGAGGCGTCGATCAAGCCGGCCACCGAGGAGGAGGTCCGCGAGGCCCTCTACGACGTGGTCGACCCCGAGCTGGGCATCGACGTCGTCAACCTGGGCCTGATCTACGGCATCCACATCGACGACGCGAACATCGCCACCCTCGACATGACGCTCACCTCGGCGGCCTGCCCGCTGACGGACGTCATCGAGGACCAGGCGAAGTCGGCGACCGAGGGCATCGTCAACGAACTCCGCATCAACTGGGTCTGGATGCCCCCGTGGGGCCCGGACAAGATCACGGACGACGGCCGTGAGCAGCTGCGCGCGCTCGGCTTCAACGTCTGAGCGGCGCCCCGGCGTGAGGGCCCCCGGCACGGTCGTGCCGGGGGCCCTCCCCGTTCTCCGGGGTTCTCCGGGCCGACGCGTGACGTGCACCGGGAGTTGGCCACGGTGGCCGAACCTTCTCGACGGCCGTCACAGCGTGACGCCGTGAGGGAGAGGACGCCACCTTGAAGAAGCAGCTCGGCATCGCCGGTACCGCGGGCACCGCCGCACTGATCGTCGCCGCGACGGTCATGCCCGCGCACGCGGTCACCTACGGGACCCCGACCATCTCGCTGTCCGCCGGGTACCTGTCCGGCTCCGTGAACGGGGTCGGCGACCAGAGCGTCGGCGTCACCGTCGGACAGAGCGGCGCCGACGCCTCCGCGCTGACCGTCAGCGCCTCGGCCTCCAGCAGGGCCTCCGTCGCCGGCACCGGGGACGTCACCGTCACCGGCAGCGGGGCCGTACGGCAGCTGGCCGTCACCGCGCACGCCCGCGGCTACACCACCCTGACGATCAAGGTCACCGGGCTCGGCGGCAAGACCGCCACCAAGACCCTCTCCTACGCCGCGTCCGCCCCCGTCCAGAACCCGGCCGACGCCCGCTACTTCAGCGGCGCCGGCGACTCCTCGGCCGCCGTGGACGTCGGCGGCGGCTACACCGTCGTCGCCGACGACGAGAACAACGTGCTGCGCCTGTACGACCGTTCCCGCTCCGCCGCCCCCGTGCGCACCTGGGACTTCAGCTCCCAGCTGGGCGTCACCAAGGAGGTGGACATCGAGGGCGCCACCCGGATCGGGGACACCATCTACTGGACGGGCTCCCTCGGCAACAACAAGGACGGCGAGTACAAGGCGCCCCGCAACACGGTGTTCACCACCACCGTCAACGGCTCCGGACCGGGCACGCAGCTCGCGTACGGGCGCTCGTACAAGAAGCTCCGCGAGGACCTCGTCGCCTGGGACACCGCGAACGGCAACCGGTACGGCTTCGCGGCCGGCACCGCGGCCGGGGAGGCGCCGAAGCAGATCGACGGGTTCAACGTGGAGGGCCTGGAGTTCGCGCCCGGTTCCACCACCACCGCCTACCTCGGCTTCCGCGCCCCGCTCGCCCCGGCCGTGCCGGGTGGCAAGGCCCTGCTGGTGCCGGTCACCAACTTCGACCAGGTGCTGTCGAGCGGCGCCAAGGCCGTCTTCGGCGCGGGCGTCGAGCTCGACCTCGGCGGACTGTCGGTGCGGGACGTCAGGAAGAACGCCGCGAACCAGTACCTGATCCTGGCGGGCTCCTGGGCGGCGGACGACAATTCCGACCCGTACGCCCTCTACCAGTGGGACGGCGTCCCCGGCCACGCCCCCGTCAAGCGCGCCGACCTGCCCACCACCGACCCCGGCGGCTGGGAGGCCATCGTGGAGGTGCCGGACCTGAACGCCCCCGGCGCCCGGGTCCAGCTCCTCACCGACAGCGGCTCCGCCGACCTGTACGGCGACGGCATCGAGGCCAAGGACCTCACGCACCCGGAGTGGAAGAAGTCCCGCGCGGCCTGGTTCACCCTCGGCTGAAGGCCGAACGGCTACGTGTCCGCCGCGTCCGTCGCGAGCGCCTCGGCGAGGTGCTCGCGGCGGATCAGCCGGTCCACGTAGAGCAGCCCGGCGGGCAGCTGCGGGAAGGCCGGCAGCAGCACCAGCGCCGACAGCGCCCCCGCCGGGCCGAACCAGGCCTGCAACGCGTACCCGGCCGCGCAGGTGAACGCCACCGCCGGAGCCGTCACCCCGAGGGTCCGCCACCACGCGCCCCGCACCAGGCGCGCCGAACGCCGCAGCGCCGCCACCGGTCGCAGCCCCTCGTACCCGGCGGCGGTGGGCGCCAGCGCGAACAGCACCCCGAGCCAGAGGGCCACCGGCAGCAGCGGCAGCAGCGCGAGCACCGGCAGCCCGGCGGCGCCGGCCCCCACGACCGGGGCCGTCGCGGCGCACAGCGCCAGCAGCTGCGCCCCGAGGACGGCCGGGGTCCGGGTCAGCGCGGCCCGCAGCAGTCCCGGTACGGTCACGGCACGGCCGAGCACCGCCGGGCGCAGCAGCACCGCGATCAGGGCTGTGGCCAGGGCGCAGGTGAACAGCAGGAACAGGGCCGCCGCCGGGAACAGGGTCCAGACGAAGACCCGGCTCCCGGAGCTGCGGCTGAGGGAGGCCAGGGTGGCCGCCCCGGCCGCCGCGGCGACCACCAGGGCCCCCGCGAGCTGGCCGAGGAGCAGCGCGCCGCACAGGGTTCCCCCGTACCGGCGCAGGGTGGCGGCCGCGCCGCCGAGGATCTCCCCGGGCCCCAGGGGCCGTAGCGGCACCACGCCGGGCCGGGGCCGTCGAGGGGGCAGCCAGCCGCCGCCCGCGTGGGTCCAATGCTGCGCCATGAGCGGCCCCCGTCCCCTGAGGGGGCCACCGTAGCTCCGTCGGGCGCGACTGTGACCGTCCGTGCGTGTGTACATCTGTACGCATCGGCCGATCGATGTGTACTATCGTACACATGCCCTACGTACTGCTCGCCATGGCCATAGCCGCGGAGGTCGCGGGGACCACCGCCATGAAGTACAGCGACGGCTTCACCCGGCTGTGGCCCTCGCTGGGCACCCTGGTGGGCTACGTCATCGCCTTCACCCTCCTCGCCCAGACGCTGAAGTCGATGTCGGTGGGCACGGCGTACGCGATCTGGGCCGGGGTCGGCACCGCCGCCATCGCCGCGATAGGGATGGTGTTCCTGGGCGAGACCGCCACCGCCGCGAAGATCGCCGGGATCGCGCTGGTCATCGGCGGCGTGGTGCTGCTGAACCTGGGCGGGGCGGCCCACTGATGGCCGCCGGGGCGCGCCGCTACGACCCCGACCGCAGGCAGCGGATCATCGACGCCGCGATCCGGGTGGTGGGGGCCAAGGGGATCGCGGGGCTCAGCCACCGCAGCGCGGCGGCGGAGGCGGACGTGCCGCTGGGCTCGACGACGTACCACTTCAAGACCCTGGACGACCTGCTGGTCGCCGCCCTGCGGCAGGCGAGCGAGGCGTACGCGCCCGCGCTGGTGCTCCGCGAGGGCGAGGACCTCGCCGGTGCGCTGGCGCGGCTGCTGGGGGAGGCCCTGGAGGCCGACCGGGGGCGGGTGGAGCTGGAGTACGAGCTCTACCTGGCCGCCCTGCGGCGGCCGGCGCTGCGGCCGGTCGCGGCGCGGTGGTGCGAGTCCGTGGCCGACGCCCTGGCGGAGCACACCGATCCGCTCACGGCGCGGGCCCTGGTGGCGGTGATGGACGGCATCAGCCTCCAGGTCCTCCTGACGGGTACCCCGTACGAGGAGGGCCCGGCCCGCGAGATCCTGACCCGCGTCCTGCGCCCCGCGTAGCCCGCGCCTGGGCGCCCGGACCGGGCACGGTGCCGCTGCGCGGGGCTCGCCCCTCCCCGCCCGTCAACCGTTCTCGCCTCAGTCGCCGACGGGGCTGAAGCTGCCGCCGACGGCCGGCAAATTCCAGCCCCGCCGGCGTTTGAGGCGCGGGGGTCTGGGGGCGGGTCCGGGGCGCAGCCCCGGGGAACGGGCGAAGGGCGGGTGGGGGACCTAGCCCCGCGCAGCGGCGGGCCCCCGCAGCCCGAGGGGTCCGGCTAGCCCGCGGAGCGCACGGCCGCCAGTGCCGCCGTGACGCCGGCCTCGATGTCGGTCACCGGGTAGAAGACCTCCCGCACCACCCGCTCCCGGTCCACGACCAGCGTCAGCCGCTTGATCCGGCTCACCCCCGCCGCGCGGAACGTCGGCAGCCGCAGCGCCGTCACCAGGTCCAGCCCGGCGTCCGACAGCAGCGGGAAGCGCAGCCGCTCCTGCTCGGCGAACTCCCGCTGTTCGTCCGGCCGCTGGGTGGAGACGCCGTGCACGGTGGCGCCGGCGGCGGTGAACTCCGCCAACTGGTCGCGGAACGTGCACGATTCGAGCGTGCAGCCCTTCGCGCCGGGGATCCCGGCCCACCCGGGCGGGTAGGACTCGGCCCGGGCGTACCCGCCGGGGAAGCAGTACAGGACGGTGAACGGGGTGTCCGCCACGGGGTCGCGGAGCTCGCCGAAACGGTCCGGCAGCAGCAGCTCCGGCAGCCGGGTGCCGCGCAGCGCGTGGACCCGTACGGCCTCCTTCGAGGACTCCTCGGTCGTCGCCGTCATCTCTCCCTCTCCCAGGACCCAGGTGTCTCCCCAGTCCTGGAGGGCCACCAGGACCGGCAGCAGCCCCCGCCCGCGCGGGGTCAGCCGGTACTCGTGCCGCACCGGGCGCTCCTGGTACGGCTCGCGCGTCAGCACCCCGGCCTCGACCAGCAGCTTCAGCCGCTCGGCGAGCACCTTCCGGGACACTCTCAGCTCGCGCTGGAGCTCCTCGAAGCGGTACAGGCCGCGCGCCGTGTCCCGCACGATCAGCAGCGTCCACCAGTCGCCCACGACGTCGAGGGCCTGGGCGATGGAGCAGTCCGCGTCACCGAGGTGCGTGCGCTGGGCCATGGGAACTCCTTTGTCCGTTGACCCAAGGCTGTCATGCTGACATAGTCCGTTCCCAAAAGGAACTCACTACGGACCGATACGGGGGACACGGGTGTGCTGCGGGGCTTGCAGGGGTTCAAGGACGTACCGAGGGTCGTGTGGCTGCTGGCCGCGGGGGTCTTCGTCAACGCCGTCGTCAGCTTCACCTTCGTCTTCGTCTTCCTCTACCTGACCGGCCCCCGCGGCCTCGGCGCCGCCCAGGCGGGCCTGGCCACCGGCATCGGCGGCATCGGGCTCGTCGCCGGCAACTTCACGGGCGGCTGGTACGGCGACCGCTTCGGCCACCGCCGGGTGCTGCTCGCCGCCTCCGCCCTCGGCGGGCTCGCCCTGATGGCCTTCCCCGCGCTGCCCACCCCGCTGCTGTACGCCGCCCTGACGGTGGCCCAGTACGCCTCGGGCGTCATCCGCGCGGCGAACTCCGCCCTGGTCGCCGTCACCGTCCCCGAGGGGGCCCGCCGCCAGGCCTTCGCCGTCGTCCGCGCCGTCTCCAACGGCGGCTTCACCCTCGGCCCGCCGCTGGGCGCCCTGCTCGCCTCCGGGCTCTCGTACGACTGGCTCTTCCTCGCAGACGGCCTCGGCACCCTCTTCTTCGCCGCCTGGACCGCCCGCGTCGTCCCGGCGCGCGGCGCCGCCCGCACACCCGCCGCGGCCCCGGACGGGGGTCAGGGCCGCGGCGGCGTGTGGGCGGAGCTGCGGGCGCGCCCCGCGGTGCCGGTGCTGCTCGGCGCGGTCCTGGTCGTGGACGTGGTCTACCGCCAGCAGTACTCCCTCTTCCCCGTCTACCTCGCCGACCACGGCCTCGACGTACGGGCCTTCGGGCTGATCGTCGCCCTCAACGGAGCCGTCATCCTGCTGCTGGAACTGCCCGCCGCCGTCGCCCTGCGCGACCGGCCGCCGCTGGCGGTCATCGGAAGCGGACTCGTCCTCGTCGGCGCCGGGTACGCGGCCCTGCTCCTCGGCGCCGGCGCGGCGACCGCCGTCGCCATGATGGTGCTGCTCAGCCTCGGCGAGATCCTCTACAAGACCACCGCCACCGCCTACGTCGCCGACCAGGCGCCCGAGCACGCCGTCGGCCGCTTCCAGAGCCTGTACGCCGGGGTCTCGGTCAGCGGGACCGTCCTCGCCCCGCCCGCCGGCGGGGCCGTGTACGCGGCCGCCCCCGGCCTCCTGTGGCCGCTGTGCGCCGCCCTGGCGGCGGGCGCCGGCGCGGTCGTCCTGGCCCGGCACCGCACCGAGGCGCGCGCCGCCCGGCGGCGCGCGCAGCGACACGCCGCGCGCCCGGCACATGAGACCGGTTCGCGACCGCGGCCCGTCGCCGGTTAGGTTTCGGGCATGACTGCTACGCGTACCACCGGCGCCGTCGCCGCCGGACTTGCCACCATCACCGCCGACGGCACCGTCCTCGACACCTGGTTCCCCGCCCCCGAGCTGGCCGACGCGCCCGGCCCGGCCGGCACCGAGCGCCTCACCGCCGAGCAGGCCGTGGAGCTCCTCGGCGCCGCCGCGGCCAAGGCCATCCGCTCGGACGCGGTCCGCGGGGTCGAGGTCGTAGCCGTCCGCACCGTCATCGCCTCCCTGGAGGACAAGCCGCTGGACGCGCACGACGCGTACCTGCGCCTGCACCTGCTGAGCCACCGCCTGGTCAAGCCGCACGGCCAGAACCTGGACGGCGTCTTCGGCCTGCTCACCAACGTCGCCTGGACCTCGCTCGGCCCCGTCGCCGTCGACCAGGTCGAGACCGTCCGGCTGAACGCGCGCGCCGAGGGCCTGCACCTCCAGGTCACCTCGATCGACAAGTTCCCGCGCATGACCGACTACGTCGCCCCCAAGGGCGTGCGCATCGCCGACGCCGACCGCGTCCGCCTCGGCGCGCACCTCGCCGAGGGCACCACCGTCATGCACGAGGGCTTCGTCAACTTCAACGCCGGCACCCTGGGCACCTCCATGGTCGAGGGCCGCATCTCCGCGGGCGTCGTCGTCGGCGACGGCTCCGACATCGGCGGCGGCGCGTCCACCATGGGCACCCTCTCGGGCGGCGGCAAGCAGATCATCTCGATCGGCGAGCGCACCCTGGTCGGCGCCGAGGCGGGCATCGGCATCGCGCTCGGCGACGAGTGCGTCGTCGAGGCCGGCCTCTACGTCACCGCCGGCACCCGGGTGACCCTCCCGGACGGCCAGATCGTCAAGGCCCTGGAGCTCTCCGGCGCCGACAACATCCTCTTCCGCCGCAACTCGGTCACCGGCGCCGTCGAGGCCCGCCCGTACAAGGCGAACTGGGGCGGCCTCAACGAGGTCCTGCACAGCCACAACTGACGCCGCGGGCAGCGCCCGTCTGCCGCCACGTCACCACCGAGTGCCCTCCCGCCGTGCGCGGGAGGGCACTCGCCGTTTCCGGCGGGGCGGGACGCTCAGTCCACCAGGCGCAGGAACCAGCGGCGCGAGGGGTGGGTGTCGCAGTCGAACTGGACGAGCGGGTGGTTGTTGGCGGTCGTGGTCCCGCCCGCGACGGTCGCGCACTTGCCGGTCTGGACGTTCACCAGCTGGTACGTGCCCTCCGGGACGTTAGCCACCGCGACCGCGACCGCGGCCGTCGCGGCCGCCGCGTCGTCCGCGGCGCACGTCCGGCGCCCGGGCCCCGGCGGTCGGGGCGGCGGCTGCCTCTCCCACTGTCGGGGGGCGTGACCGGCCCCGCAACCGATGCCGGCGCCGACGCCCGGACGCGCCGGAACGCCCCTCGCGCCACGGGGGCGAGGGGCGTTCCGGGATGTTCCGGGGGGCACCCGGTCGGTGCGGGGCGCCCGGTCAGTTCAGGGCGATCGTGCGGATCAGGCCCGCGAAGGCCCGCTCCTCCGCCTCGGTCAGCTCCACCGACTCCATGGGGTGCGTGGCCGCGGTGCGCTGGGACGGGATCACCGGCAGGCCCTCGCAGGCGCCTGGCTCCGGGTGGTGGAAGCGGCTGTCCCACAGCATGTGGCCGAGACCGACGACCCACACGAGGACGGCCACGGCGAGGACGGCGAGGCCGATTTCCTGGGCGAGCGACATGGACGGGAACACGCGGTCCTCCCGGGATGCGGGGGTACAAGGAGGGCAAGTTCGGGCGTGGGGACACTCAACACCACAACCGGAAGATTTTGTCCCCTGTGTGTCCAGCGTCACGCCAGGGCCGAAAGTCCCGTACCCACGGTTCGAGGACCGGCCTGAACCCCTCGTGGGGCCCGGACGGGGACGGCGTCCGGGCCCCAGCGGTCCCTGTTACGGGCGGAAGCGCAGCACCTGCGGGTCGTGGTCGCTGTTCTGCGCGGAGAACTCGGCGTTGATGTGCACGCTGTCGTACGCGAAGTTCTTGATCGACGGGCTGGTCAGGATCTGGTCCAGCACCTGGGCGTTGCCCTGGTAGACGTAGGAGTAACGTTCCGCCTTCGGCAGCGACTTGATCGCCGAGTACAGCGCGCCGCCGTCCTCCAGCGCCTTGGCCGTGCCGGAGAACTCGAAGTCGTTGATGTCGCCGACCGCGAGCACGGCCGCGTTCTTGTCGACCGCCAGCAGCTGCTTCACGAACCCGTTGACGGCCTGCGCCTGCAGGAGCCGCTTCTCCTCCGACTTGCGCGCCGGAGGCTGGTGGTGCGAGGTCAGGCCCTCGTCGCCGCCCTTCGAGGCGAAGTGGTTGGCGATCACGAAGACCGTGCGGCCGCGGAAGAGGAACTCGCCGGCCAGCGGCTTGCGGCTGTCGCCCCACGCCGGGTTCGCCGGGTCGATCCGACCGGGGGAGTGGGTCAGGGCGGCCTTGCCGCGCTCGGTCGTCACACCGGTCGCCGTCACCGCGTCGCCCGCGGCGCGGTCGGTGAAGGAGACGCGCTCCGGGTTGAACAGGAACACCTGGCGGATGTTGCCGCCGGGCTCGCCGCCGTCCTTGTTGTTCTCGGGGGTGACGGAGCGCCACTGGTAGGCCGGGCCGCCCGCCGCCTTGATCGCGTCGGTGAACCTGGTCAGCGTCTGCTCGGCCGAGACGGTGCCGTCGTTCTTGGCGCCGTTGTCGTCCTGGATCTCCTCCAGGGCCACGATGTCGGGCGAGGCCAGGTTGGTCACGACCGCCTTCGCGAGGTTGTCGAACTTCTCCTGCGGGTCGGTCGGGTCGAGGTTCTCCACGTTGTACGTGGCCACCGCGAGCTCGCCGGGCGACTGGGCCTTGGTCTTCTCCGGGGCCAGGGTGCCCGCCTTGACCGTGCCGAGGGCGCGCGCCACCAGCGTGTAGCCGCCGAACTGGTTGAAGTCCAGGGGGCCCTCGGTGGTGCCGGTCAGCTTGTCGCCGACGTTGGCCACCGGGAAGGGCTGCTGCGCGAGCGGGGCGAGCTGCTGGATCTGGAGGCGGCCGGTGTTCTGGGACTCGTACGAGCCGTAGACGGTGCCGCCGCGCTTGGCGGCGTTCTCCCAGCCCTTCACCGTCACCCACAGCTCGCCGTACGCGTCGGTGGCGCCGACCACGCGCGAGGTGCCGATCCTGACGTTCATGCCCTCCAGGGACTCGTAGAAGTCCAGGGCGTAGCGGGAGGGCTCCAGGGTCAGGCCGTTGACGCTGCCGCCGGCCGCCGGGTCGCCCGCGGGGGCGTACTCCGCGGGGACGGAGTACTCGTTGACCGCGGTGGCCTCGGGCAGGGCGTTGCCCGAGGAGAGCACCGTCACGGTCGGCTTGGCGATCTGGGTGACGGACTGGTTGCCGGAGTTCGCGCCGCCCGGGACGTACTCGCCGACCGTGCCGGAGACCTTCACGGCGTCGCCGACGGCGACGGTCGGGACGGAGCCGGTGAAGACGAAGACGCCCTCGCTGGTGGCCGGGTTGTCGTCGGCGTCCGGGTCCTGGATCCAGAAGCCGCGCGAGCCGTAGGTGCGCACGCCCGTGACGACGCCGTGGACGTCGGCGACCGGCTTGCCGTTCAGGGGGGAGATCCGGGTGGTGCCCTGGATGTCGTGGATGCGTATCGGATCGGCGGACACGGCGCCTTCGGCCGCGTCGGCGGTGCCCGCGAGCAGGCCGGTGGCCAGCGCGGTGGCGACGAGGGCCGCGACGGCGGCGGAACGGGGATGCGAGGAGCGCATGGGCGGGAACTCCGGTGTGTGGAGGAGAAGGTGCGGGCTCTTGACGGCCCGTGTACATCTACGCGCGTCAATTTCCTGGGTGACCAGGGACGTTGTCAAGGTCTCCAGGGGATACGGAGGCCGACTGTGGGATGAACCAAAGGTGATGGCCGCCGGGCGCACCCCGATTGCGTCTACGCTGGGTCGCCGCAACGGGCCTGACGGCCCGTCCGCATGTGTTCTCGGCCACACGGCCGGACGGCATCCCGCCGCCCGGGCACCGCCAGCCGGACACCCCACCGCTCAACCGCCCCACCGCCCCGTGCGTCCCGTCCGAGGAGAACCACCCCATGTCCGCAGAGCCGCACCCCACGCTGCCGCCGGTACGGCTGCACTCCGATGCGGAGCTGGCCCGCGACGCCCTCGTCGCCCCGCTGTTCGCCCGCGCCGTACGCCTCGCCCGCTGGGCCGGCCCCGACACCCGCGTGGACGTCGGGGGCGAACTCGCCCCCGACCAGCTCCCCGAGGCCGTCGGCGTCCTCGGCCTCGACACCGCCGACGAGGACTCGCCCGTGTACGCGAGCCAGGCCTGGCGGGTCGCCGTGGACACCGGCCTCGTCGACGTCACCGAGCCGGAGGAGGACAGCGGCGACGGCGCCGAGGCGGGCGAGCCCGAGTACGGCACCGCCACCCCCGGCGAGGACCTCGCGCTGCTGGCCGGCGGCGCCCCCGGTGACGTGCTCGACCTGTGGCTCGCCGCCCTGGACACCGTCCTCGCGGACGCGGCCGTACCCGACCTGGACGACCTCGTCGACGCCCTCGACGCGGGCGGCGAGATCGACTTCGACCGCCTCGACTGGAACCCCCAGCGGGAAGCGGACTTCCTCGACGGGGTCCTCGCCAACCTCTACCTGCTCACCGTCACCGAAGGCGGTGCCGGCGAGGGCCCGGTGCCGCTGCCGGTGCTCGCCGCCTCGATGATCGTGCCCGACGAGATGGGCGACCCCACCGACGCCGTCCTGGAACAGGTCTCGGACGCGATGATGCGCCTCGACGACCAGTTCCGTCAGCTGGAGCCCATCGGGCTGGTCGAGTACCGCCCCGTGGACGAGGCGCTGCTCGCCGAGGCGGACGAACCCGCCTCCGGGGAGGCGGGCCAGGGCGCCGGGGCGGGCCCGGAGGACGACGAGGACGTGTCCCGGTACGGGATGGTACGGCTGACCCCGCTCGGCCTGTACGGCGTCCGCGCCCGGATGCTCGAAGCCGGGGTCGAGGCCCCGGCCGTCGGGGAGCTCGCCGACAAGGGCGCCGACGCGCTGCTCGACGCCGTCTCCTACTACCCGGGCGGCGCCGCCCAGGCCGAGATCGAGCAGTGGCTGGCCGGACGCGACCTGCCGGACGCCGTCGCCGAACTGCTGGCCGCCGCGCGCGGTGACGACGAGGGCGCCCCGCTGCGCCGGCTGCGCTGCCAGCAGGCCCTCGCCCCGGCCGGGCCGGAGGCCGAGCCGGCGGTCCGGGCCGTCCTGGACGACCCGGAGCTCGGCGGACTCGCCCGGGTGTGGCTCGCCGAGCACGGGGTGGCCGACGTACCGGCGCCGGACGAGATGATGGTGTTCTGGCTGACGGTGGACACCATCGCGGCGCAGCTCGCGGCCGACGGGGAGACCGAGGAGCTGCCGCTGCTGATGCGGAGCCTGACGGAGCACCACACCGGCTTCTTCGAGCAGGCGTGGCGGGTGGAGCACCCCGCCACCGCGTACGTGCTGGAGGCCATGGGCCGGCTGCACCCGGACAAGAAGGCCTCGAAGGAGGCGCGGAAGGCCGCGTTCAAGGCCCGCTCCCGGCAGCCCTGACCAGCGCGGCGGCGGCCCGCCCGGGCGCCCGTCGGAGGCCCCCCGGCGTTCGGACGCGTGCCTGGGCGGGGGAGCGGCGTCCGGACGGGCGCTCCGGCGGGCGAGCGGGATCCGGGCGGATGCTCCGGCGCGGCGGTGGGGGTGCGGGGCCGGGACCGCAGGCGGTTCCGGCGGGGGGTGCACAACAGGCCGATTCCGGGGCGGCGTTCGCATCAATCCCGCCATTCCGCCGACGGGCAAGGGCTCGGCCCGCATTCGCGGGTAGTTCAGCCGCCGTTCACGTACGGGCGGGAGCGTGTGCGCCTGCGACCGTACGCCAGGCGCACCACCTCCCCACCCCTGGAGACCCGATGCCCCTCAGCCGCAGAGACTTCACCGCCCGCACCGTCATCGCCGGCGCGGGCGTCGCACTGACCGGGACGGTCGGCGCCCTCGCCACCGCCCCCGGGGCACTCGCCGCCGACGACCCCCGGCCCGACGCGCGCGACGCCCAGGGCCGCCCGCACGCCCCCGGCTACGGGCCGCTCTTCCCCGACCCCGCCGGACTCCTCGCCCTGCCCGCCGGGTTCACCTACCGCGTGATCACCCGCAGCGGGGTCACCACCCTCGAATCCGGCGAGAGCACCCCGTCCAACCACGACGGGACCGCCGCCTTCGAGGGGCACCACGGAGTCACCCTCCTCGTCAACAACCACGAGCTGAAGGGCCCGCGCAGCGGCTGGGCGCACCCCGTACCGCTCGCCGAGGGCCTCGTCTACGACCCGGCCGCCTCCGGCGGCTGCACCGTCGTGGAGGTCCGGCGCGGCGGCGAGGTCGCCGAATGGGTGGGCGTCGCCGGTACGTCGACCAACTGCGCGGGCGGAGCCACCCCCTGGGGAACCTGGCTGACCTGCGAGGAGACCGAGGACCTGGCCGGCAAGAACGGCATGACCAAGGACCACGGCTACGTCTTCGAGGTCGACCCGCACGACCGCCGGGCCAACCGCGACCCGCGGCCGGTCAAGGCGTTCGGACGCTACGCCCACGAGGCCGTCGTCATCGACCCGCGCCAGGGCCACGCCTACCTCACCGAGGACGCCTCCGGCCCCAACGGGCTCCTCTACCGCTGGACCCCGCCGCACGGCTTCCGGCACGGGCGCGGCCGGCTGCGCACCCTCGCCCCCGACGCGGGGGTGCTCGCCGCCGCCAAGTGCTTCGACAGCCAGGGCCGTTTCGTGGACGACCTCTCGCGCGCCACGAAGACCGGCACCGTGTACGGGGTCGACTGGGCGGAGGTCGCCGACCGCGACGCCCGCAGCCTCTCGGTGCGCAAGCAGTTCGCGGCGGGGGCGGTGACCCGCGCCCGCAAGCTGGAGGGCATGTGGTGGGCCGACGGGGGCGCCTACTTCGTCTCCTCCTACGCGCGCGAGGAGAGCCCGGGCGCCGCGCACGACGGCCAGGTGTGGTTCTACGACCCCAAGCGGCGCACCATCCGGCTCGTCGTCCTGATCGGCGTCAACCGCGACCCGGGCGCCGACGGCGGGTACGACGGCCCCGACAACATCACGGTGTCGCCCTACGGCGGCCTGGTCATCGCCGAGGACGGCGAGGGCCTGCAACACCTGCTCGGCGCCACGGAGTCGGGCCGCGTCTACCCGCTGGCGCGCAACGAACTCAACATCGGGACGGCCGACAAGCCGGAGTACTCGGAATTCACCGGGGTCTGCTTCTCCCCGGACGGGCGCACCCTGTACGCCAACATCCAGGACCCGGGCATCATGCTCGCCATCACCGGCCCCTGGCGGCGCTCCCCGCGCTGACGCGGGCGCCGGACCGGCGGTCCCGGGGCACCCCTGTGCCCCGGGAGGCCGGCTACTGGACGGCGGCCAGCTCCTCGGCGCGGGAGGCCACTGCCCACTCCCCGAGCAGGAACTCGTACGCCTCCGAGGGCCACTCCCCGTCCCAGGTCTCGACGAGGTGCCGTATCGCCTCGTTCGCCTCAGCGGCGGACGGGCGCGCGGGACCCGCGGGCTGGAGTGTGTTCTGCATGGATCCAAGGCTACGGGCGGGCACTGACAGCCACCTCCGGATTACGCGTGGCATCCATCACCCGGACGGGCGCCGCTCGGCTCCAGGGTGTCGGCATATGCCCGCCCACCTGCTCAGAGTGCCTGCGAGGCGGGCTTGACCATGCCGCGCACTGTGCGGGACTTCACAAACTCGCCCATGGCCGTCATCTCCCACTCGCCGGAGAACTGCTTGATGAGCTTGGCCATCATCACGCCCGTCTGCGGCTCGGCACTGGTGAGGTCGAAGCGGACCAGCTCCTCCCCGCTCGCGGCGTCGATCAGACGGCAGTAGGCCTTGGCGACCTCGGTGAACTTCTGGCCGGAGAAGGAGTTCACCGTGAAGACCAGGCCGGTGGCCTCGGCGGGCAGCCGGCCCAGGTCCACGACGATCACCTCGTCGTCCCCGGCGCCGTCACCCGTGAGGTTGTCGCCCGAGTGCTTGATCGCTCCGCCGAGGATCGACAGCTTGCCGAAGTAGCAGCTGTCGATGAAGTTGCGCTGCGGGCCGTAGGCGATGACGGACGCGTCGAGGTCGATGTCGCGGCCGCCGTAGGCCGGCTCCCAGCCCAGCCCCATCTTGACCTGGGAGAGCAGCGGGCGGCCGCCCTTGACCAGGGACACGGTCTGGTTCTTCTGGAGGCTGACCCGGCCCTTGTCGAGGTTGATCTTCCCGCCGCCCACGGGAGCGGCGGCGGGGGCCGGCGGGGCGACAGGGGCCGGCGGGGCGACCGGAGCGGCCGGGGTGACCGGAGCGGCGGCGGCCGCCGGCGGGGCCGGCTCCTCGTCCACGGAGACGCCGAAGTCGGTGGCGATGCCAGCGAGGCCGTTGGCGTACCCCTGGCCGACCGCGCGCACCTTCCAGACGCCGCCGCGCTGGTAGATCTCCACGACCACGAGGGCCGTCTCCGGGCCGAGCCGCGGCGGGGTGAAGGTGGCGATCACCGCGCCGCCGGCCGCGTCCCGCACGGTGGCGGTGGGCTCGACGCCCTGGAAGGTCTGCCCGGCGGCGTCGGGGCTGGCGGTGACCACGATCCGCTCGATGCCGGGCGGCAGCCCGCCGGTGTCCACGGTGATGGAGTCCGGCGCCGAACCGCCACCGGACCGGTAGCTGACACCGGGCCCGGAGGGCTGGTTGTAGAAGATGAAGTCGGCGTCGGAGCGCACCTTGCCGTCCGCCGCGAGCAGGAGCCCCGACACGTCGAGACGCACCGGGGCAGCCACGTCCACCGTCACGCGGGCGGTGTCGAGCGGCAGGTTGGAACCAGGGGTCATAGCGGTCATGCCCGGAGAACGAGCGGAGCGGCTTTGCCGTTCCCTTACCCTCGGCGGGATTTTCAGCGCCGGTTGCGGGGGTGCTCGCGGGCGGCGCGCTCGTTGCCGAACTTGTAGGAGCCGGTCCAGCGGGCCATCACCAGCTGCGCGTCACCGGACTCGACCTCGGCCAGGAACTTGTCGGCCCGGGGCCCCCGCAGGGTGCCCGCGGCGCGGCCCCGGTGCGTGATGCGGACGGTGCGGTCGCTGTGCACCTCGTACGTGAACCCCTGTGGCTTCGGCATGGAGCGCAGCCTGCCCCGCCGGCGGGCGGGGCGGCAACGGAATTACGCGGTGCCGGTCACGCGGCGCGGCAGGCCCAGCGGGTTGGCCTCGCGCAGCTCCGGCGGGAGCAGGGCATCGGGCACCGACTGGTAGGCCACCGGGCGCAGCCACCGCTCGATCGCGGTGCCGCCGACGGAGGTGGAGTGCGAGGTGGCCGCCGGGTACGGGCCGCCGTGGTGTTGGGCCGGGGCCACTGCGACGCCGGTCGGCCAGCCGTTCACCACGATCCGCCCGGCCAGCCCCGTGACCTGCGCGATCAGCGCGGCGGCCGGTCCGGGCGCGCCCTCGGTCTCGGCCCGCGAGAGCTGCAGGGTGGCGCTCAGGTTCCCGCCGAGCCGGTCCAGGACCGCAGCGGCCTCGCCCTGGCCGGCGTACCGGACGACGACGGTGACGGGCCCGAAGCACTCCTCCAGGAGCACCTCGTGGGCGCCGCCCTCCAGCAGGGTGGCCGCCCGCACGCTCAGGAAGCCGGCGCCGACGGCGTGCTCGCCGCCCGGACCGGGGGCGACGGGCGCGGTGACCCCGGGGAGGGCGGCCCGTTCCCGGACGCCGGCCAGGAAGTTCTCCCGCATCCGGTGGTCGAGCAGGACCCCGGGGCCGCTCTCGCCGAGGGACGTGGCGAGCGCTCCGGTCAGCCGGTCGCCGTCGGGGCCCTCGGGGACCAGGACCAGGCCGGGCTTGACGCAGAACTGGCCCACGCCGAGGGTGACCGAGCCCGCGAGCCCGGAGCCGATCTCCTCGGCGCGCTCGGCGGCGGCCGCCGGGGTGACGACGACGGGGTTGAGGGAGCCGAGCTCGCCGTGGAAGGGGATCGGCACCGGCCGCGCGGCGGCCGCGTCGAACAGCGCCCGGCCGCCGCGGACGGAACCGGTGAACCCGGCGGCGGACACCAGGGGGTGGCGGACCAGCTCCACCCCGGCGTCGAAGCCGTGCAGGACGGTGACCAGTTCCGCGGGCAGCCCGCACGCCACCGCGGCCCGGCGCAGCAGGGAGGCGCACAGCTCGGAGGTGGCCGGGTGGTCGGGGTGGGCCTTGACCACCACCGGGCAGCCCGCGGCCAGCGCGCTCGCTGTGTCGCCGCCGGGCACGGAGAAGGCCAGCGGGAAGTTGGAGGCGGCGTAGACGGCGACCACGCCCAGCGGCACCTTGTAGCGGCGCAGTTCGGGTCGCGGCGGGCTGAGGGAGGGGTCGGCCCGGTCGATCCGGACGTCGAGGTGGGAGCCCTCCTCGACGGCGTCGGCGAAGGCGCGCAGCTGGCCGGTGGTGCGGGCCAGCTCGCCGGTGAGGCGGCCGGAGCCCAGCGCGGTCTCGGCGTCGGCGGCCTCCACCACGGCCTGCCCGGCCCCGTCGAGGAACTCGGCGGCGGTGCGCAGGAAACGGGCCCGCAGGGCCGCGTCGGCGAGGGCCCCGCGGGCCTGGTGGGCCGCGCGCACGGCCCGGTCCACGTCCTGGGGTGTGGCTTCCGCCGCAACCTCTTCGAGCTGCTTCCCGGTGCGGGGGTCCACACTCCAGACTGGTGTCCCTGCCATGGCCCGCTACCTCCTGGACCGTTCAGTATTCTGAACGCCGTTCCGGTGGATGAATGATCACTGCTGCTGCGGACTCTATTTCCGCGTCCACCGGGTGACAAGAGGCGATCAGAGCCGACCAGAGGGGAAGAGGCGTATGACGACAGCGGAGACGGCCGGCCCGGCCGAGCCGGGGGTCCCCGGGCCGGCGGCGCCGGTGAAGTCGGCGGTGCGCACCGTCCTGCTGCTGGAGCACTTCGCGGCACGGCCGGGCCTGCACAGCCTCGCCGACATCCAGAACGACCTCTCCCTGCCCAAGTCCAGCCTCTACATGCTGCTGCGCACGCTGGTGAACCTGGGCTGGGTGGAGACCGACGCCACCGGCACGCGGTACGGCATCGGCGTACGGGCCCTGCTGGTCGGGAGCTCGTACATCGACGGCGACGAGGTCGTCGCGGCGGCCCGGCCCACCCTGGACCGGCTCTCCGACGACACCACGGAGACCATCCACCTGGCGCGGCTGGACGGGACGAGCGTGGTCTACCTGGCCACCCGCCAGTCCCAGCACTACCTGCGGCCCTTCACCCGGGTGGGGCGCAGGCTCCCCGTCCACTCCACGGCCCTCGGCAAGGCGCTGCTGGCCTCGCACACCGACGAGGAGGTGCGCGCGCTGCTGCCCAAGCGGCTCGAGGCGGTCACGGAGCACACCATCACCGACCGGGAGCAGCTGGTGGAGGAGCTCGCGCTGGTCCGGGAGCAGGGGTACGCGCTGGACCGGGAGGAGAACACGCTCGGCCTGCGCTGCTTCGGCGTGGCCATCCCGTACCGGACGCCGGCCCGCGACGCGGTGAGCTGCTCGGTGCCGGTGGCACGGCTGACGGAGGACCACGAACGGGCCATCAAGGCGGCCCTGTTCGAGGCGCGCGACCGGCTCTCGGTCGTGACCCGGCGCATGTGAGACCCCGCCGGGCACCGCCTCCCCCGTGCGGGGGAGGCGGTTCACCTTCGCGGGGGAGGCGGCGGGGGGCCGGCGCGGGCGACCGTGGGGACATGACGACGACACGAGCAGTCCACGCGAGCCGCCCGGCCGACACCACCGGCGACACCGGCATCCCCTCGCCCCGTCTCGGGACGGGGCGGCGGGTCCTGCGGGCCGTCGCGCTGGCGGCCACCGTCCCCTACCTGACCCTCAAGGCGGCCTGGCTGGCCGGGAGCCACATCGGGATACCCGAGGGCAGCGTGCTGCTGGAGGGCGGCATCCCGGTCACCGTCGCCAACGCGGTGACCCTGGCCATGGACGCCACCGTCATCGTGCTCGTCCTGGCGCTCACCAGGCCCTGGGGCAGACGGCTGCCGGGATGGCTCCTCGTCGTTCCGGCGTACGTGGCCACCGGCCTGCTCACCCCGATCGCCCTGGGGTTCCCCGCGCAAGCCCTCGTCAAGGCCGTGGGCCTGGGCGTCGGGGAAGCGGCGAAGGCGGGACACGCACCCTTCCTGGAATCCTGGGTGTTCGTCGTCGTCTACACCGGCTTCATCGCCCAGGGAACAGCCCTGGCCGGACTGTTCGTCTCCCATGCGCGGGAGCGCTGGGGCGGACGCCGGCTGGGCGCGCCGGGGCAGCGGCTCCCGTCTCCCACGGGGGTGGTGGCGGGAGCCGCGGCACTGGCGGGCACCGTGCTGGGCGCGGCGTACCTGTACTGGGCCTTCGGCGGGAGCGCCGGGCTGCCCGCCCAGCGGGTGGCGGCGTACTCGGCGGAGACGGGCGTGGTGTCGGGGGCCTACGCGGTGTGCGCGTTCGCGGCGGCGGCCGGGGCGCTGCTGCTGGCCCGGGGCGGTGCGCGCCCGGCGCGGTGGCCGCTGGCCCTCACCTGGACCGGCTCGGCGACGATGCTGGCCTGGGGCGCGTTCATGCTGGCCACCACGTTCGGAGTGGACTTCAGGGCGGGCGAACCGGCCACCACCGTCGACCGCCTGACCTACGCTGGCGAGATGATCACCGGGCTGCTCGCGGGGGCGGTCCTCGTACGCCACCTCCGCTCCCGCCGCGAAGGCTGACACGTACGGACCGGGGGCACGGGGCACGGGGCACGGGGCACGGGGGCGCGAGGGCGCGGGGCACGGGGAAGAACGGGGGAGGGACGGGCATGAGCGGGACAGCGGCGGTGCGCCGCCGGAGCGCGGCCGTACTGGGGGCGCGGGCCCGGCTGCGCTGGGTGCACCTGATACTCGGCGGCGCCCTGCTGATGCCCTACTTCCTGCTCAGCCAGGTATGGGTCGGTGTCGTGGCCGGCCGGGGCAACGTCCTGGCCTCCCCGACCCTGACCCTCGCCTCTTACGCCGCCGCGCTGCCCCCGGCCGCCGTGACCGGGCTGTTCGGGCTGGTGCGGCCGCTGTCGGTGACGGCCGTGCGGGCCCTGTGCGGGGTCCCGGGGGACCTGCTGGCCGACGGGCCCGCCCGCTCGTGGGGCTCCCGGTGGCGGGCCGCCGCCTGGTGGACCCTGCACCTGGGCGTCGGCGCGGTGATCAGCGGGATGACCCTCGCGGCCACCCCCATGGCGCTGGTGCTGATCCTCGTACCGTTCTCCGCCACCCTGCGCCGGGCACCCCTCGGGGCGGGCTGGTTCAGCAGCGCGGCGAACCCGTACGTCACTCCCTTCCTCGGGGTGGGGCTGCTGGTCCTGGTCGTCGTGAGCTCCGCGGTGGCGGCGGCGCTGCTGGCCCGGCTGGCACCCGTGCTCCTCGGACCGACCGCGGCGGACCGGCTGGCCGCCGCCGAGGAACGGGCCGCCGACCTCGCCGTCCGCAACCGGCTGGCGCGGGAGCTGCACGACGCCGTGGGGCACGCCCTGAGCGCCGTCACCCTCCAGGCGGGCGCGGCCCGGCGGGTGCTCGACCGCGACCCGGAGTTCGTGAGGGAGGCGCTCGCCGCGATCGAGGAGACCACCCGGCGCACGGTCGGCGAGCTCGACACGGTCCTCGGCCTGCTGCGCGACGGGGACCCCGCCCGGGCCGACGCCGCGCCGGCCCCGACCCTCGCGGCCGACCTCGACGGGCTGCTGGCCCGCACCCGGGCCGGCGGCACCACCGTCACCGCCAGCCAGGACCCCGGCCCGGCCGGGGACTGGGAGCAGCTCCCGGCCATCGCCTCCCGCGAGGCCTACCGGATCGTCCAGGAGGGCCTGAGCAACGCCCTGCGCCACGGCCTGGGCCCCATCGCCCTGCACCTGCGCGTCCACACCCCCGACGGCCACCGCGAACTGGAGATCACCATGACCAACCCGCCCGCCCAGGCCCCGCCCGCCCCCGACGCCGAGCGGCGGCGCACCACCGGGGGCCGCGGACTGCGCGGCGCCGCCGAGCGGGCCGCCCTGCTCGGCGGCCGCGTCGAGGCCGGCCCGCACGAGGGCCGGTGGCGGCTGCGCGCGGTCCTCCCGCTCGGCTCCCCCACCACACCGGCCGGCGCGGCCGGCGGAGCCGGGCGATGAGCCGGCCGCCGTTGCGCGTCGTCGTCGCCGACGACGAGCGGATGGTCCGCACCGCACTGCGGGTCATCCTCGACGCGGAACCCGACATGGAGGTCGTCGGCGAGGCGGCCACGGGCGCCGAGGCCGTCGCCCTGGTCCGCTCGCTGACCCCCGACGTGGTGCTGATGGACGTCCGCATGCCGGAGATCGACGGCCTCGGGGCCACCGCCCAGATCCTGCGTTCCATGCCCACCCCGCCCCGGATCGTGGTCGTCACCACCTTCGAGAACGACTCCTACGTCTACGACGCGCTGCGCGCCGGCGCATCCGGCTTCCTCCTCAAGCGGGCCGACCCCGACGAGCTGATCGGCGCGGTCCGCCTCGTCGCCCGCGGGGACTCGCTGCTGTTCCCGGCGGCGGTCCGTGCCCTGGCCGCCGCCCACGCCGCGGCCGCCCAGCCCCCGGCACCCGCCTGGGCGGCGCGGCTCACCGACCGGGAGGCCGACGTCCTGCGCCTGATGGCCACCGGACTGTCCAACCAGGAGATGAGCGAGCACCTGGGCGTGGGCCCGCAGACGGTCAAGACCCATGTGGCCGCGGTCCTCGCCAAGACCGGCTCCCGCGACCGCACCCAGGCCGTCATCGCCGCCTACGAGGGGGGCTTCATCATGAAGAAAGGCTGAGAACCCGGCCACAATCGGGGCAGAGCGGAACGGTCACGGCCGCTGGTACGTCCTTCTGGGGGATGAACAAGACGATCAGGCGTGCGTCGGTCTTCTGTCTGCTTCTGGTGCTGGCCCTCATGGTGCGGGTCACCTGGGTGCAGGCGTACCAAGGCCAGGCCCTCGCAGACGACAAGAACAACCGGCGCAACCTCATCGGGCAGTACGAGAACCCGTTGGGGAACATCATCGTGGGCGGTGAGTCGATCACCGGCTCCACGAAGACGGGCGGCAAGGACTTCGGGTACAAGCGGACCTACGTGGACGGTCCGCTCTACGCCCCCATCACCGGCCACAGCTCCCAGGCCTTCGGCACGACGATGCTGGAGGGCGTCTACAAGAACGTCCTCAACGGCTCGGACACCCGGCTGAAGACGGTGATGGACATGCTCACCAACAAGCGGGCCGACCCGGGCAACGTCCTCACCACCATCGACAAGGGCGTGCAGAAGGCCGCGTACGACGCGCTGAACGGCAAGCAGGGCGCGGCCGTGGCCATCGACCCGGCGACGGGCCAGATCCTCGCCGTGGTCAACAACCCGTCCTACGACCCGGGCCGCATCACCGGTGCGAACGACCAGGCGGCCTGGGACGAACTGTCCGCCGACAAGGGCAAGGCCATGGAGAACGTGGCCCTGCGCAAACCGCAGGCCCCCGGCTCCACCTTCAAGCTGGTCACCCTCGCCGCGGCGATCGAGAACGGCCTGGTGACGAGCATCGACACGCCGACCGGCGTACAGGGCGCGTACACGATCCCCGGCACCCGCACCAAGCTGCCCAGCGAGGCGGGCGACGAGGCCTGCAACAACGTCTCGGCCCGCACCGCCCTCAAGCTGTCCTGCAACAACGTCTTCGCGGACCTCGCCTCCAAGCTCGGCCAGGACAAGATGCGGGCGATGGCGGAGAAGCTCGGCTTCAACACCCCGATCGACACCCCGGTCCGCACCAACCCGCCGAGCAAGTACCCCACCAAGAAGCTGTCGGTCGACCAGGTCGCGCAGACGGGTATCGGCCAGTTCGACGTACAGGCCACCCCGCTCCAGATGGCCATGGTGACCGCCGCGATCCAGAACGGCGGCAAGCTCGTCGCCCCGCACATGGTCTCCCAGGTGACCGACGCCGACGGCAACGTGCTGGAGGACTTCAAGGACCCGAAGACCGAGCAGGTGATGAACCCGAAGACGGCCTCCATGCTCCAGGACGCCATGCGCACGGTGGCCACCGAGGGCGGCGGCAAGCCCGCCCAGGTCGCGGGCGCCGAGGTCGGCGGCAAGACCGGCACGGCCCAGCGGGGCGTCAACAACAACATCCCGCCGCTGGCCTGGTTCACCTCGTACGCGAAGGCGGGCGGCAAGCAGATCGCCGTCGCCGTGATGATCGAGAACTCGGACACCGACCGTTCCGAGATCGGCGGCGGCAAGCTGGCCGCGCCGATCGCCCAGAAGATGATGGCGGCGTGGCTGAAGAAGTAGCCGCCGCGCGCCGGTGCCGACGCCCCGGGAACCGACACGGTTCCCGGGGCGTTCCCCCTCCCATGATCCGGACCGCGCTCGCCAGCGACCTCGACGCCATCGCCGCCCTGCACACCAGGGCCAGGGCCACCTACTACCGGGGCCGCGTGCCCGAGGCGGCCTACGCGGGCGAGTCCGAGGCGGCGCGCAGCCGCGAGGGCTGGGAGCGGGCGGTGGCCCGCCCGGCGGCGCAGGGCCAGGTGCTGTGCGCCGAGCGGGACGGCCGGGTCACCGGGGTGGCGGCCTTCCTCACCGCCGACGGCGTGACCACCCTCACCCAGCTCCACGTGGACCCCGACCAGTGGCGCCGGGGCACCGGAGCCGCCCTGCACGCGGCCTGCCTCGCCGCCTGGCGGCGGGCCGGGATCGAGCGGGTCCGCCTGGAGGTCTACGAGCACAACCTGCGCGCCCAGGCCTTCTACGCCTCCCACGGCTGGCGCCCCGACCCGGCGGGGACCCCGGCGGGCTCCCACCGCACGCTCTGGCTCGAGGTCTGTCCGGCGTCCGGGGAATGAGACGGGACCCCCGGATGGTTGAACCGGAAACCGTCCAGTCGTACCCGGAGAGAAGAAGGAACATGCGCGTCGAAATCTGGTCCGATATCGCCTGCCCCTGGTGCTATATCGGAAAGGCCCGGTTCGCCAAGGGCCTGGCCGAGTTCGCGCACCGCGACGAGGTGGAGGTCGTCTTCCGCTCCTTCGAACTCGACCCCAACGGCCCCAAGGGCGTCACGGCCCCCGTCCTGGAGATGCTCGCCCGCAAGTACGGACGCACCCTCGACGAGGCCCGCGCGATGGAGGAGCACGTCGCCGCCAGCGCCCGCGCGGAGGGCCTGGACTACCGCACCGACGGCCGCGACCACGGCAACACCTTCGACATCCACCGCCTGCTGCACCTGGCCGCCGCCCGCGGCCGGCAGGAGCAGCTCCTCGACCTCGCCTTCCGGGCCAACTTCGCCGAGCAGCGGTCCGTCTTCGACCCCGAGGTGCTGCTTGCCCTGGCCGTCGAGGCCGGACTGGACGAGGCCGAGGCCCGCGAGGTGCTCGCCGACGTCTCCGCCTACGCGGACCGGGTACGGGCCGACGAGCGCGAGGCGGCCGAACTGGGCGCCAACGCCGTGCCGTTCTTCGTCCTCGACCGCCGCTACGGCATCTCCGGCGGCCAGCCCGCCGAGGTCTTCACCCGGGCCCTGGAGCAGGCCTGGGCCGGGCGCGAGACCGTGGAGACGGCCCCCGACGCCGAGGCCTGCGAGCCCGACGGCGCCTGCGCCGTCCCCCAGGGCTGACCGCCCCTCCCGCCGCCGGGGCGCCCGCGTACCTCCCGTACCGGGCGCCCCGCCGCACGTAAGCGCGGCCGCCGGCCGCTCGGCGCGCCCGCCCGCCGGCCCGGCCGTAGGCTGGACGTACACGCGCACGGCACAGGCCCCGCCCTGCCCGCCGGGGGCACCTCCGGCGGCGGCCGGGGGAGCCAATTCGCTTCCGCTTCAACCAACTCGGGGACCCGACTCCTTTGCGGAAGGAGACCCCGATGACCGCCACGAAGCGTGCGTCCGCCAAGCCCGGGACCACGGCAGCCAGGAGCACGGCAGCCAGGAGCGCAGGAGCCAGGAGCACGGCAGCCGGGACCACGGCAGCCAGGCCCGCCGCCACCCCCGCGGACGCCCAGGACAAGATCGTCAGCTCGGCCAAGCGGTTCATCCGCACCCACGGCTCCGGCTACCTCAAGGACCCGAACATCTCCTCGATCGGCATCGGCTACAAGGAGACCAACGGCAAGCGCGGCAAGGAACTCACCCTCCAGTTCACCGTGGACAGCAAGGTGCAGCCCGAGGTGATGCGGTCGCTGGGCACCGCGGAGATACCCCCGGCCATCGACATCGGCGGCGGCATCGTCCTGCCCACCGACGTGATCGAGCGCAGCTACCAGCCCCACTTCCTCGTCGTCCCCGAGGCGCAGACGCCGGAACGGCAGAAGCGCGTGGACCCGGTCCGTCCGGGCGTGAGCGTCGGAAACGTCCACCTGCACGCCGGCACCCTCGGCTGCATCGTCTTCGACAAGAACGACGGCGCCCCCTGCCTGCTGAGCAACTGGCACGTGCTGGGCGGGCACGACGGCCGGATGGGCGACCAGGTCGTACAGCCGGGGACCGACGACGACAGCCGCACCGCCGCCAACCGCCTCGGCGCCCTGCGCCGCGCCCACCTCGGCACGGCCGGCGACTGCGCCGTCTCGACCATCACGGAGCGCGCCGTCGAGACGGACATCCTCAGCCTCGGGGTCACCCCGAGGAAGCTCGGCGAGCCGCAGATCGACGACAAGGTGATCAAGAGCGGCCGGACCACCGGCGTCACCCACGGCGTGGTGACCCGTCCCTTCGCCAAGGTCAGCGTGGACTACGGCCGCCCCGTCGGGGTGAAGGAGATCGAGTGCTTCGAGATAGGCCCCGACCCCAGGCACCCGGCCCCCGGCGACGAGATCAGCAAGCCGGGCGACTCCGGCGCGGCCTGGATGTTCACCTCGCGCACGGGCAAGCCGACCGACGTGCTGGCCGGACTGCACTTCGGCGGCGAGGGCGACTCCGACCCCGAGGACCGGGCCCTGGCCTGCTTCCCGCACGCGGTCTTCGAGCAGCTGAAGGTCACCCTGGAGCGGCCGGCGGCCGGCTCCCTGGAGGCGCTGACGGGCTACGACCCGGGCTTCCTGACCGTGCCGATCGGCACCCCGTCCCTCAACCCCTCGGTCAAGGAGGACGCCGTCCGGCTCGACGGCTCCGAGGTGATCCCGTACACCCACTTCTCGCTGGCGCTGAGCAAGCAGCGGCGGTTCGCCTTCTGGGTGGCCTGGAACATCGACGGCGGCGCGATCAAGAAGCTCAGCCGTGAGGGGATCGAGTTCGTCAAGGACCCCCGGCTGCCGGCCGAGGCCCAGGTCAGCAACGAGCTGTACCGCGGCAGGAACAACCGGCTCGACCGCGGTCACATCGCCCGCCGCGCCGACCTCTGCTGGGGGCCGCTGCCCGAGGCGGAGAAGGCCAACCGGGACTCGTTCTTCTACACCAACATCACCCCGCAGATGGACGACTTCAACCAGAGCATGCGGGGCGGCATCTGGGGCAAGCTGGAGGACGCCGTGTTCGAGGACGTCGACGTCGACGACCTCAGGGTCAGCGTCTTCGGCGGACCCGTCTTCCAGGAGGACGACCGCCTCTTCAAGGGCGTCCGGATACCCCGCGCCTTCTGGAAGGTCCTCGTCTACTCGGACCGGGGAAAGCTCAAGTGCAAGGCCTTCCTGCTCACGCAGAACCTGAACCTGCCCGAGGCCCTCGAGCTGGACGAGTTCCGCGTGTTCCAGGTCAAGGCCACCGAGATCCAGCGGCAGGCGCACCTGCGCTTCCCGGCCGCGATGACCGAGGCGGACACGCTCGTGGTGCCGGAGTCCCTGGAGGACCGCGCCCCGCTGGAGAGCCTGGCCGACATCGACTGGAGTTGACCCGCCCCGAGCCCCTCCCATAAGCATCGCTTTGTGACTGCGTGTAAAAACAGGCAATGGACTTTCAGTCCGCGTCGGCGCAGAGTGGACGGCATGGATCTTCCGCTCACCCACGTGTCCCACGCTTCCCGCGTTTCCCGCGTGTGCGCCGCCGAGTTCGCGCACTCCACCACCTACCTCAACACCGCCGGCGCCGGAGTCCTCCCGAAGGCCTCCGTCGCCGCGGTACGGGAGCTGGCCGAGGCGGCGGGCGCCGGACTGCCCGCCGGAGCGGGCGACTTCGGCGTCGTCGAGCAGGTGCGGGCCGCCTTCGCCCGGCTGGTCTCGACCGATCCGCGGCGCGTCGCCATCGGCTCGTCCGTCGCCGTCCACGTGGGGCTGATCGCCGCCTCGCTGCCCGTCGGCGCCGAAGTCCTGGTGCCCGAGCGGGACTTCGCCTCCGTCATGAACCCCTTCGTGCTCCGCGGCGACCTCAAGGTCCGCTTCGCCCCGCTGGAATCCCTCGCCGAAGCCGTCCGCCCCGACACCGCCCTCGTCGCCCTCAGCGCCGTCCAGTCCGCCGACGGCCGGAGCGCGGACCTCGCCGCCGTCCGTACGGCGACCACCGCCCACGGGGCGCGGATGCTCGTGGACGCCACCCAGGCCGCCGGCTGGCTGCCCTTCGACGCCACGCCGTACGAGTACACCGTCACCGGCGGCTACAAGTGGCTGCTCGGCGGCCGCGGCGCCTCGTACCTGACGGTCTCGGAGGAGGCCCAGCCCGGCCTCACCCCGCTGCACGCCGGCTGGGTGGCGGCCGAGTCCAAGTGGGACGCCGTCTACGGCCCGATGCGGCAACTGGCCGGGGACGCCCGCCGCTTCGACGAGTCCGCGGCCTTCCTCCCGTACCACGCCGCCGAGCCCTCACTGGCGCTGCTGGAGCGCGTCGGCATCGACGCCGTCCACGCCCACGACACCGCCCTCGCCGCCCGCTACCGGGAAGGACTCGCCCGCCTCGGCCACGAGCCAGTCCCCGGCGACGCCCCCATCGTGTCGGTACCGGGCCTGGCCCACCGCCAGCCCGACCTGGCGGCCGCCGGGATCCACACCTCCGCCCGCGACGGCGCCCTGCGGGCCTCCTTCCACCTCTACAACACCGAGGCGGACGTGGACCGGCTGCTGGACGCCCTGGCCGGCTGACCGGCGCCCGCGGGGACGCGCGTCCGCCGCCCGGCTTCCGGAGGTGGCGGTTGCGGCCCGGCACGTCCGTCCGGCCGACACGTCCGGCGGACACGTCAGGCCGACACGTCCGTCCGGCCGGAGTCGCGTCCGGGCCGGCCCGCACGCGCGTCCGGCGGGCACGGCGCGGCCCCGGAGCTACGCCCAGGACGCCGAAGCCGCGGCCAGAGCCGGCGCCGGATCGGCGTCCAGGGCACGGGCCAGCGCCCCCAGCGCGGCCCCGACCGCCTCCGGCGACGCGTCCGGGCCGTAGTGGTTGACCCGGACCATCTCCCCGGCCAGCGCCCCGCCGCCCGCCGCCAGCGGGGCCGCCGGATCCGCCGCCACCGCCTTCGCCACCACCGTCGAGGCGTCCGCGACCCGCAGCGTCGTCGCCACCGGAGCGGCCTGCGCGGTGTCGCCCACCCACGGGGCGACACCGAGCGCCGCGGCCCCCGCACGGGTGGCCCGGGCGGCCGCGGCGTGCCGCCCCAGCACACCCGCCAGCCCCTCGGCCCCGATCCGGTCCAGGCACGCCTCCAGCGCCAGCATCTCCAGCTGCGCGGGCGCGTGCAGCAGCGCCCTGCGGCCGCCGTCGATCCAGCGCTCCTTCCAGTCCAGCAGCGACAGGTACGAGCGGCGCGGCGCCGCCGGGTTGGCCGCGAACCGCTCCCACGCCCGGTCGCTCACCGACACCGCCGACACCCCCGCCGGGCCGCCCATCGCCTTCTGCGCGCCGATCACGCACAGGTCCACGCCCCACGCGTCCGGCAGCAGCGGCTCCGCCCCCACCGAAGCCACCGCGTCCAGCATGAACAGCGCCCCGTGCGCCCGTACCGCCTCACCGATCTCCGCCACCGGATTGGTGTTGCCCGTGGCAGCCTCCGCGTGCACCAGCGACACGAAGTCGATCTCCGGGTGCTCCGCCAGCGCCCGGGCCACCTGCTCGCCGCTCACCGCCGTGTCGAAGGGCACCGCCAGGTCCACCACGTTCGCCCCGGCGTCGCGCAGCCAGTTGCCGAAGGTGGTCCCGTACGGCCCGGTGACGACGTTCAGCGCCGTCGAACCCGGCCGCGCCCCCGAGCGGATGCACCCCTCCAGCGGCAGCAGCGCCTCGCCCTGGGTGACCACCACGTCGTGCCGGGTGTCCAGCAGCCGCGCCACCCCCCGCTCGATCGACGCGAAGTGCTCGGCGGTCAGCGGCGGCAGGTCCAGCAGGGGGTGGGTCACGTCGGTGCTCTCTTCGTCCGGGGTTACCGGCCGAGCCTACCCAGCACGCACGTACAGTGCGGACATGAGTGATCACAACGGTGTGCTCCATGTGAAGGGACGCGTACTCGTCGGGCCCCACGAGGTGCGCGACGAACTGTGGGTCGTCGGCGGACGGATCTCCTACGAGCGGCCGACCGCCGCCCGCGAGGTCACCACGGTCACCGGATGGGCCCTGCCCGGCCTGGTCGACGCGCACTGCCACGTGGGCCTCGACGCCCACGGCCCGGTCGACGCCCCCACCGCCGAGGCGCAGGCCCTCACCGACCGGGACGCCGGCACCCTCCTCGTCCGCGACGCCGGATCCCCCTCCGACACCCGCTGGATCGACGACCGCGACGACCTCCCGAAGATCATCCGAGCGGGCCGGCACATCGCCCGCACCCGCCGCTACATCCGCAACTACGCCCACGAGATCGAACCGCCGCAGCTCGTCGAGTACGTCGCCCAGGAGGCCCGGCGCGGCGACGGATGGGTCAAGCTCGTCGGCGACTGGATCGACCGCGACGCCGGCGACCTGACGGCCTGCTGGCCGCGCGCCGAGGTCGAGGCCGCCATCGCCGAGGCGCACCGGCTCGGCGCCCGCGTCACCGCGCACTGCTTCGCGGAGGACTCGCTGCGGGACCTCGTCGAGGCGGGCATCGACTGCGTCGAGCACGCCACCGGGCTCACCGAGGACACCATCCCCCTCTTCGCGGAGCGCGGCGTGGCGATCGTCCCGACCCTCGTCAACATCGCCACGTTCCCGAAGCTGGCGGCGGGCGGCGAGGCCAAGTTCCCCCGCTGGTCGGCGCACATGCGCCGGCTCCACGAGCGGCGCTACGACACCGTCCGGGCGGCCTGGGACGCGGGCATCCAGGTGTACGTCGGCACCGACGCGGGCGGCTCCCTGCCGCACGGCCTGGTCGCCGCCGAGGTCGCGGAGCTCGTGAAGGCCGGCATCCCGCCGCTGGACGCCCTCTCGGCCACGGCCTGGGCGGCCCGCGCGTGGCTCGGCCGCCCCGGCCTCACCGAAGGCGCCCCGGCCGACCTCGTCGTCTACGCCACCGACCCCCGGGCCGACGTACGGGCCCTGGCACAGCCGGACCGGGTCGTCGTGAACGGGGTGATCCGCGCCTAGCGGGGCGTCACAAATCGAAAACATGCGTGGAATCCACCCTTTGGGGTGAACTCACGTCGGGTCGCTGACCGTTCACTCCCCGTGCGTAAGGATTCGAACGTCGAAGCCGCCGGCGCGCGCGATGTCCCCCATTGGCCCCCGGCGGCACCCAACTCCTTGGGGGTTCCACCATCTTGAACAGCAACACCTTCCGCATGCCCGCGGCCGTTCTGCTCGCCACGGGGGCGGTAGCCCTGCTCACCGCGCCGCCCGCCCTCGCCACGGGCGGCGGCGCCGGGAGCGAGGGAACGTCCGGAGCCGTCGTCCTGCGGGCCGGACTGGACGTGGGCCTGCTCAACAAGGCCGTCCACGTCCCGCTGAAGACCACCCTCAACGAGGTCACCGCCCCCGCCACCGCCGAGAAGACGGCCCTCACCGTCACCCTCGACGGCGCCGAACAGGGGCAGCCCGTCAGCGTCCTGAAGGCCGACGTCGCCACCGCCAAGGCCACCGCCGACAAGAACACCGCCCAGGCCGAATCGAACCTCGCCCACGCCAAGGTCCACGTCCCCGGACTGCCCCGGCTCTCCCTCATCGAGGTCGAGAAGGTCACCTCCAAGGCCGTCTGCGAAGCCGGCAAGAAGCCCGTCGCCACCTCGAACGTCCTCGGCACCGTCACCGCCCTCGGCAAGAAGGTCACCGTCACCGCCGGCGGCCCCGCCACCAAGATCGACGTCCCCGGCGTCGGATCCGTCTCCCTGGAGCTCTCCGGCACGCAGACCACCTCCACCACCGCCGCGGCGGCCGCGCTGCGCCTGAAGGTGTCGGTCAACCCGCTGGACCTGAACGTGGCCCAGGTCGACGGCGAGATCGTCCTGGCCGAAGCCCACTGCGAAGCCCCCAAGGGCGCGAAGCCGGAGGCCAAGCCCGACAGCAAGCCCGACGTCAAGCCGCAGACGGCGGCGCAGACCACGAACACGAAGCAGACCCCCGCACAGGCCAACCTCGCCGAGACCGGCGCCGGTTCGGTCACCCCCTACGTCGCGGGCGGCGCCATCCTGCTGCTCGCCGTCGGCGCGGGCGCCCTCGTCGTGACCCGGCGCGGCAGGACCCGGTAGACCCGGTGACGCCGCCCCCTCAGCGGGTGGCGCGCTCCAGCCCCTGGCCGGCGGCCCCGCGCGAGGTGACGGCAGCCGTGACCTCCTTGTCGGCCTTCGCGTAGTCGGCACGGTCCGGCGTACAGGAGGCGCAGACGACCCGGAACGGCGGCTTCATGTCCGAGAACTGCGTCAGGTACTCGGCCTTCACCACCTCCCAGCGGCCACCGTTCTTCGCCGACGGGGCGAAGGTGAACCGGGGGATCGAGGACATGTTGCCCCGCGCCTTCTCCGGCTCGTAGAAGCTCGCGACCTGATCGCCCATCCCGAACACCACCCAGGTGCCGTTGATCTTCTCGTAGGGCTGCGGCACGTGGTTGTGCGTACCGAGGATCAGATCGATGTCGGGCAGGCCGTCCGGCCCGCGCGAGGCGGTCAGCGCCTGCGCCAGGTCCTTCTGCTGCTGGTCGGGAGCCGTCTGCCACTCGGTGCCCCAGTGGACGCTGAGGAGCACGACGTTCGCGCCGGCCGCCCGGGCCGCGCGGGCGTCGGCGATGATCCGGGCCTGGTCGATCAGGTTGACGGACCAGGGCTTGCCCGCCGGGACCGGTATGCCGTTCGTCCCGTACGTGTAGTCCAGCTGGGCGACCTTCGCGCCGCCGGCCGAGAGGAGGGCGGGCGCCTTGGCCTCCTCGGCGCTGCGCGCCGAGCCGACGTGCTTCAGGCCGACCCGGTCGAGGTGGTCGAGGGTGCGGGCGAGGCCGTCGTAGCCGTCGTCGAGGGTGTGGTTCGAAGCGGTGGAACAGCTGTCGTACCCGGCGTCCTTGAGGGCGTCGGCCAGCTGGTGCGGGGCCTTGAAGGCCGGATAGCCGGTGTAGGGGCCGCCGGGCCGGCCGTACGGTATCTCGTGGTGGCATATCGCCAGGTCGGCGGCGGACACGATGGGCTTGACGCCCGCGAGTATCTTCCGGAAGTCGTACTCGCCGGCCTTGCCGCCGGCGTCGTCCGCCGCGCGCTGGATGATCGAGGGGTACGGAATGATGTCGCCGGTCGCCACCAGCGTGAACGGCGCCCCGGCCGGCGCGGCCTTCCCGGTCCCCGGCTTCCCCTGCAACCGCTGCTCGGCGGCACCCTCGACCCCGTCCCCCAGCACCCGGGGCACGGCATACACACCCCCGCCGACCAGCGCCACCGCGGCCACCCCGATCCCTATCCGCGCCGCCGTCCTCATGTACCGCCCCCTGTTCGTCGCCAGCTCCGGCCATGCTAGGCGCGCCGGGGGGCGGGGCGCGCGCGGTGCGGGCCTGCTATCTCCCCCTCGAGGGGGTGGGGGCGGGGGTTGCTCACCCGCCTCCCTGTCTGCGGGGCGGTCGTGCGGGGGCGGTATCCCCACGGACCGGATCAGAGCAGGTTGGGGGCTTCCCGTCAGTCCCATCGTCCTTCCGGTTCGGGCCGGTCCCTCAAGGGCGCTCCTTCGTCGCGTCACTTCGTGATCGCCTTCGGCGACCCTTGACCGACCGACCCGAACCGGAAAGCCGAAAGACTGCCGGGAAACCCCCAAAGAAACGGCACGGTCCAACGTTGGAGGAGCGGCTCCCTCAGCGATGAGACGGCGGAGCCGGGCGCCGGCCCGCCGGGCATTCGGGCCCTCAGGAGTCGAGATTCCGGGCCAGGGGCGCGGCTACCCGCACGAGAGGTTGACCAGAGCCCCCGGGGAAGCCGACAGGCGCGTCAGATCGCTACGCGCTCCTCCTTCCTCGGCGTCCGGCGGCCGTCATGGGCTGGTACCCGCACGAGAGGACGAACAGAGCAGCCCAGGAAGCCGACGGGCGCGACGGATCGCTACGCGCTTCTCTGATCTCGGCGGCCGGCGGCCGTCTGGGGCTGGTCAGGGGCGGGTTCGACGTTGGTGGCGGCGGTGGTGAATTCGCGGCCGGAGGCGCCCCGGATGTAGGCGAGTTCCATCCAGCGTTCGATGCCGGTGTCGGAGACGTTCTAGTTGATCACGGCCATGAGGACGCCCTCGACGCCGGAGGCGATGTCACGGACGCGGCGGCGGAGGAGGCGGTGGGGGACGTACTCGTAGCACTCACTCATCGAATGCTCCCTCGAAGGTGTCGAGGAAGCGCTCCCAGCCGGCCAACGCCCGGTCGAGGAGTTCGAGACTCGGTTGCTCTGTGACCCTCACCCTCGGCGAGGGCTCATCCCAACTGTCGACGCTAGGCACGTCTCGGGTGCGACTGGTCATGTCACTTCCTGCCGTGGTCAGTGGGCGGATCGCCCTGCTCCTGTTCGGGGTTCGAGGTTCGCCCTTGAGGGACGGCCCAGCTAGGACTTATCGCGGCCTTCTGGCTCCCTATTTGAGGACCTCTGTTCCTCCAGCGGGGTAAAACGTGGCCCTGGTGGGGACTTGTTGGGAGAGTGGTCGTCCATCTGACACACATGCGGAGGTTGAGCGTGGCAAGGTCACCCGGGAACGTCCGATTCAAAGCCGCCCGTGTGGCTGCTGGATATCTGTCGCAGCAGGCGCTTGTTGAGGCTCTCTCCGGTCGAGGTGTTTCCATCGACGTGCGGCAAGTCCGGCGGTGGGAGTCGGATGCACCTCCCTGGCCCTACGCTGCGGCCCAGCAGGCGCTGACGGAGTTGCTCGGGCAGGACATCGAGGCCCTCGGCTTCACCCCACCCGCCGGGCACGATCGCACGCTGACGGTCAGACGCGTACCCGTCGCGCCGACGTTGCGGCTCCCGGTGCAGCATCCGGCCACGGCGCAGCCCGCGAGTGCGGCCGCCGACTACCTCGCCGTGACTCGGGCCCACCGGCGGCTCTACTGGACCGTGGCACCGGCGGTCCTTCATCCACCGGTCAGCGCCCACGCCGTACTCGGCGAGGCTCTGCTCCCCGCAACGGCGGGCGCCACGCGACAGGCCGTCGCCGCAGCACTGGCCGAGTCGTTCCTCCTTGCGGGCCGCATCGAGTTCTTCGACCTCCGAGAGCCCGAGCAAGCGGGCGACACGTGGCTGCGTGGCCTTCAGGCTGCGGGAGAAGCGGACGATTCCCTGCTCGGCGCCGCTGTGCTGGCTCACATGGCCTTCATCCCGGGGTGGGCCGGAGATCGCGCGGGCGCCGCCGAGCGGATGGTGATGGCCCGGACCTATGCCCGCAGGGGGCCGGCTTCCGCAGAATTCCTGGCGTGGCTCGACGCGGTCGAGGCCGAATGCGAGACGAGGGGCGGGCAGACGCGGACAGCCCTGAACCTCATCACCCATGGCGAGGACCTGCTGGCGGCGGGTACAGAGCACGCCTCCCCTGACTGGATGGACTGGTTCAGCCCCGTCCGGCTGGCCGCGTTCAAGGGGAACACCCAGCTCGCAGCCGGCCATCTCCCGCAGGCCAGGGAGACGCTCGTGGGAGTCCTCGAAACCCTGCCGCCCGATGCCGACAAGCAGCGGACAGTGGTCCTCGCCGACCTGGGGGCCGTGGAGGCCGCTGCCGGGGCCCCCGAGGCTGCGTGCGCCTTTGCGGTTCGGGCACTGGAGCAGTTGGAGACGCACTGGTACGCGACCGGGATGGAGAGGGTCCGCGAGACGCGCCGCGCGCTCGCGCCGTGGCAGCACGAGCAGTGCGTACGCGAACTCGACGACCGGCTGTACGGCTGGGCGACGACCCTCAGCGCGTTGACGCGTTGAACTCGTCGATCCGGCGCGGGAGGTCGAGGAGGCTGCCGACCCTGAAGGTCGGCAGCGCCTTGGCCTCCTCCGATTCCCACTGGACGGTGGCCCAGGGGCCGCGCCGGATCAGGGCGCTGTGCATGCCGGCGGCCACAGCGGGCCGCAGGTCGTTGTCGACACGGTCGCCCACGTAGAGGATCTCGTCGGGCGCAAACGGAACGGCCTTGGCGACACGGACGAAGAACTCGGGATCGGGCTTGCTCGCCCCCCAGTCGTCAGAGGTCCCGATCAGATCGACGTCCGTGGCGAAGAGCTCGCGAAGGATCTTGCCGGCACGAACCGTCTGATTCCCTGCGATGCCCAGCCACAGCCCGCCCTCGCGCAGCTGCGCGAGAGTGGGGCGAACGTCCCCGTACAGGTCTCCTTCATCGAAGTGCTCGGGATGCCCGGCCGCAGCCCGGGCCTCGCGCTGCTCGTACAGGTCGAAGCCGGGCTGGAAGACCTGGAAGGTATCGCGGTAGTCGCGGCCCTGAGCGATCACGGCCCCGAACATCGCGGCGAACGTGTGCCGGGGCACGCCGAGCCAGTCGGCCCATGTGCCGTACTCCCGCGTCTCGTCCACCAGGCACTCGCCGACATCGAAGACCACTGCGCGAATCGTCATGCGTGAAGCCTAGTGACGACTTCTCGGAACTCGGCAGGCAAAGCCGAGGATTGGGAGCCTGGCGCGGGCAGTGAAACACCATCCTCCGCAGGGGTATCAGCCCAGGACGGCCGCCGGCCGCCGAGACCAGAGGAGCGCGTAGCGATCTGTCGCGCCCGTCGGATTCCTGGGCTGCTCTGTTCGTCCTCTCGTGCGGGTATCAGCCCAAGGCGGTCGTCGGACGCTGGGAAATGAGGAGCGCGTAGCGATCTGACGCGCGTGGGGGGTTCCCAGGTCGCTCCGATCAACCTCTCGTGCGGGTAGCCGCGCACGGGCCCCGGAAGCACGCCTCCTGAGGGCCCGGATGCCCGGCGGGCCGGCCACCGGCCCGTCGTCTCAGCACTGAGAAACCCGCTCCTCCAAGGATCGTCCGTCCCGTTTCTTTGGGGGTTTCCCGGCAGTCTTTCGGCTTTCCGGTTCGGGTCGGTCGGTCAAGGGTCGCCGAAGGCGATCACGAAGTGACGCGACGAAGGAGCGCCCTTGAGGGACCGACCCGAACCGGAAGGACGATGGGACTGACGGGAAGCCCCCAACCTGCTCTGATCCGGTCCGTGGGGATACCGCCCCCCGGCCCCCGGACCCGCAGACAGGGAGGCGGGTGGGCAACCACCGCCCCGCCCCGCCCCCTCGAGGGGGAGATAGCCGGCCCCCACCGCGAGCCCCCTACCGCCCCCCCAACGCCAACGCGTGGTCCAGGGCCTGGAGGAGGCGGCCCGTTGTCGCTCGGTCGCGGACCGCCAGGCGGAGCCAGTCGGGGTCCAGGCCCGGGAAGGTGTCGCCCCGGCGTACCGCGAAGCCGAGGGCGCGCAGGCGGGTGCGTACGTCCGCCGCGCCCGGGATGCGGACCAGGACGAACGGGCCCTCGGCGACGCCCGACACCGTGACCTCCTCGAACTCCGCGAGCCCCGCCAGCAGGTGCTCCCGGTCCACCGCGATCCGCCGTGCGGCGGCCTCCGCCTCCGCCAGCGCCGGCGGCGAGACGCAGGCCTCCGCCGCCACCAGGGCCGGCGTCGACACCGGCCACAGCGGCTGCGCGGCGGCCAGCTTCGCGATGACCTCCGGCTCGGCCAGCACGTACCCGATGCGCAGCCCCGCCAGCCCCCACGTCTTGGTCAGGCTGCGCAGGACGACCAGTCCGGGCACGTCCATCCGCCCGGCCAGCGCCTCCCGCTCGCCCGGGACGGCGTCCATGAACGCCTCGTCCACCACCAAGGTCCGCCCGGGCCGGGCCAGCGCCGCCAGGGCACCGGCCGGGTGCAGGACCGACGTCGGGTTGGTGGGGTTGCCGACCACCACCAGGTCGGCTTCCTCCGGCACCGCCGCCGGGTCCAGCCGGAAGCCGTCCTCGGGGCGCAGCAGGACCCGTTCCACGCGGTGCCCGGCGTCGCGGAGGGCCGCCTCCGGCTCGGTGAACTGCGGGTGCACCACGACCGGCCGTACGGCTCCCAGGGCCCGCGCGATCAGTACAAACGCCTCCGCCGCCCCGGCCGTCAGCAGCACCCGTTCGACGGGGAGCCCGTGCCGGGCCGCCACCGCGGCGCGCGCCGCCCGTCCGTCGGGGTAGGCCGACAGGTCGCCCAGGCAGGCGGCGATCCGCTCCTTGAGCCACGCCGGCGGCGTGTCGGAGCGTACGTTCACCGCGAGGTCGACCAGGGTCCCGCCCGCGTCCGCGACCTCCGCGTCGCCGTGGTGGCGCAGGTCGTGCTCCTCGGCGGTGGCCACCGCGCACGTCGCCGCCACCGACCGCCGCTTCGGCACGAGGAGTTCCCCGCCGCCCGCCAGGGCCGCCGCCTCCGCCACCGAGGCCGTGCCGGAGGCGGCCCGTACCGACGCGGAGGGGTGCGGTACCGGGATCAGCGCGAGCCGCTCCGCCGGATAGCCGACCAGCGGGACGCCGAAACGTTCCGCCGCCCCCGCGATGCCCGGCTCGCCGGTCTTCGACTCCACCGTCGCCAGCGCCGTCACCGCCCCGGTGGCCAGTCCGGCCCCCCGCAGCGTCTCCTCGACCAGCGCGCAGACCTCCTCGACGGAGACCCCCGCACGCCCGCCGACCCCGACCACCAGCCGCGTCACGTACTCGCCCACCGGGATACCTCCTCCGTCCCTCGTCCGTCTGTCTTCGTCAACACGCTGCCGCCCGCCACCCGCGTGCGGAAGTGCGCACCCGGCCGCCAGTCGGTATGCAGGGGCGCATGGCGGTGATCGTGGCGTTGGGCGCGTTCCTCATGACGCTGGCGGGCGGCTGGACGGCGCAACGCGTCACCGACCGCCGCCACCTGGTGCTGGGCCTGGCCGGCGGGCTGATGCTCGGCGTGGTCGGCCTCGACCTGCTCCCGGAGGCCGTGCACGCCGCCGGGCAGGAGGTGTTCGGAGTCCCGCTGGCCCTGCTGCTCTTCGTCGGCGGCTTCCTTGTCGCCCACGTGGTGGAGCGGGTGCTCGCCGTACGCCAGGCCGCACACGGCGCCGCGGACAACGGCGGCACCGGCGGCCATGACGGGCACGGCCACGGCGGCGGACGCGTCCCGCAGGTCGGCCTGACCGCGGCCGCCGCGATGGTCGGCCACAGCGTCGCCGACGGAGTGGCCCTCGGGGCCGCCTTCCAGGTCGGCGGCGGCATGGGCGTGGCCGTGGCGCTGGCCGTCATCACCCACGACTTCGCCGACGGGTTCAACACCTACACGCTCACCCGCCTCTACGGGAACGAGCGCCGCAAGGCCCTGCTGATGCTCTTCGCGGACGCCGTCGCCCCGGTCGTCGGCGCCGCGTCCACCCTGCTGTTCACCCTTCCGGGGGAACTCCTCGGGGCGTACCTCGGGTTCTTCGGCGGGGCCCTGCTGTACCTGGCCGCCGCCGAGATCCTGCCCGAGGCGCACCACGAACACCCCGCCCTGTCCACGCTGATGTGCACGGTGGGCGGGGTGGCCGGGATCTGGCTCGTGGTCGGCATCGCGGACTGACCCCCGGCCGGGGAGGCCGGTCACCGGTGCGCTGCCGCGGCTTCCGCGAAGCGCCGGGCGACCGACGGCTGCGCCGCCCAGTGGGTGTGCAGGTAGCTGGCGTGCACGCCCTGCCGTACGAAGCCCTCGACGCGGCGTTCGGGATGCGTGAACCCCCACGCGGGCGCCGCCCCGGCACCCGGCTCGACCACCGTCCGGTGGAACTCGTGCCCGCGCAGCCGCGTCCCGGCGGCGGCGAGCGAGCTGTCCGACACCGCGACGGCCTCGCGGTAGCCGAGGGTCAGCCGCTCCGACATCCGGGCGTCGGCGTCGAGGACCCCGCACATCGGCTTCCCGTCGAGGGAACGCGCCAGGTACAGCAGTCCGGCGCACTCGGCGGCCACCGGCCCGCCGGCCGCCGCGAAGTCCGCGACCGCCCCCCGCAGGGGCTCGTTCGCGGACAGCTCGGGGGCGTACACCTCGGGGAAGCCGCCGCCGATCACGAGCCCGCTCGTGCCCTCGGGGAGCGCCTCGTCGTGGAGGGGGTCGAAGGTGACCACCTCCGCACCGGCGGCGCGCAGCAGTTCCGCGTGCTCGGCGTACGAGAACGTGAACGCGGGGCCGCCGGCGACGGCGACGACGGGACGCGGCCCCCCGAGGGGGCTGACGGCCTCCCGCGCGGACCACGGCTCGCACTCCAGCGCCGGAGCCGTGCGCGCCAGCGCCATCAGCGCGTCCAGGTCGCAGCCGGCCCGTACCTGCTCGGCCAGCGCCGCGACGGCGGCGACCGCGTCGGCCCGCCGCTCGGCGACCGGGACCAGGCCCAGGTGCCGGGACGGCGTCGCCACCTGCGGGGCCCGCCGCAGGACGCCGAGGACCGGCGTGCCGGCCTCCTCCAGCGCCTCGCGCAGCATCGCCTCGTGCCGGTCGGAGCCCACCTTGTTGAGGATCACCCCGCCCAGGCGCACCTGGGGGTCGAACGAGGCGAAGCCGTGCACCAGTGCCGCCACCGACCGGGACTGCGAGGAGGCGTCCACCACGAGCACCACCGGCGCCCGCAGCAGCTTCGCCACCTGCGCCGTCGAGGCCAGCTCACCCCGCCCGGCGGCGCCGTCGTACAGCCCCATCACGCCCTCGACCACGGCCAGGTCGCAGCCGGCCGCCCCGTGCGCGAACAGCGGCGCGACCAGCTCCGGCCCGCACATGAAGGCGTCGAGGTTGCGGCCCGGTCGGCCGGTGGCCAGCGCGTGGTAGCCGGGGTCGATGTAGTCGGGCCCGGCCTTGTGCGGGGACACGGCGAGGCCGCGCTCCGCGAAGGCCGCCATCAGGCCCGTCGCCACGGTGGTCTTGCCGCTGCCGGAGGACGGCGCGGCGATGACCAGCCGGGGCACGTTCACGGACGTCACCACTCGATGCCCTTCTGGCCCTTCTGGCCGGCGTCCATGGGGTGCTTGACCTTGGTCATCTCGGTGACCAGGTCCGCGAACTCCAGCAGCTTCTCCGGGGCGTTGCGCCCGGTGATGACCACGTGCTGGGTGCCGGGGCGGTCCCGCAGCACCTCGATCACCTCGTCCACGTCGATCCAGCCCCAGTGCAGGGGGTACGCGAACTCGTCGAGCACGTACAGCTTGTGCGTCTCGGCGGCCAGGTCGCGCTTGACCTGCTCCCAGCCCTCCTTGGCGGCCTGCTCGTTGTCGAGCTGCGCGTCCCGCTGGACCCAGGACCAGCCCTCGCCCATCTTGTGCCAGACGACGGACCCGCCCTCGCCGGAGGCGCCCAGCACCTTCAGCGCGTTCTCCTCGCCGACCTTCCACTTCGCCGACTTGACGAACTGGAACACCCCGATCGGCCAGCCCTGGTTCCAGGCGCGCAGCGCCAGGCCGAACGCGGCCGTCGACTTGCCCTTGCCGGGCCCGGTGTGGACGAAGACGAGCGGACGGTTGCGGCGCTGACGCGTCGTGAGACCGTCGTCCGGAACGACGGTCGGCTGTCCCTGCGGCATTACGCGGCCCTCCTGGGGATGCTGTCGGGTGACGCGGTGTGGGTCACCGCGGTACGTACGTTCTTCACGAGCCCGGCCAGCGAGTCGGCCCGCAGCCCGTCGAGGGTCACTGCGGGCGCGCCCAGATCGGCGGCCAGCGCCCCCGCGAGCCCCAGCCGGACCGGCCCGGACTCGCAGTCCACCACCACCGACGCGATGCCCTCGGCGGCCAGCAGCCGGGCGCTGCGGCCCGACAGCTCGCGCGGGTCGCCGCCGACGGACCCGGCCGAGGTGGCCCGGCCGTCGGTGACGACCACCAGCAGCGGGCGGCGCGAGGGGTCCCGCAGCCGCTCGATCCGCAGCACTTCACGGGCCTTGAGCAGGCCCGGGCCGAGGGGGGTGCGGCCGCCGGTGGGCAGCTTCTCCAGCCGGGTGGCGGCCGCGTCCACCGAGGAGGTGGGCGGCAGGGCCAGCTCGGCGTCGGCCCCGCGGAAGGTGATCAGGCCGACCTTGTCCCGGCGCTGGTAGGCGTCCAGCAGCAGGGACAGCACCGCGCCCTTGACGGCGCTCATCCGCTGCCGGGCGGCCATCGAGCCCGAGGCGTCGACGCAGAACAGCACGAGGTTGCCCTCGCGGCCCTCCCGGGTGGCCTGGCGCAGGTCGTCCCGGCGCACGACGAGGCCGCGGCCGGTGCGCCCGCGCGCCTTCTGGTGCGGGGCGGCGGCGTGCACGGTGGCCGCCAGGTGCAGCTTCGTCAGCTGCCCCCGGGGGCGCTGGGCGCCGGTGGTGCGGCCGTGCGCGGTACGGGCGCGCGAACGCCGGCCGGCCGCGCCCTCGCCGAGGCCGGGCACGCTGAGCGTCTTGGTGCGGAACGGTTCGGCGGCGCCCACGGCGGCCTGCTCGGCGCCGCCGGCGCCCTGCCGGGGAGTGGAGGGCTGCGGCTCGGGAGCCTCCTGCGGTGGGGCGGTCTCCTCGGGCGCGTGCCCGCTCTCGGGGCCGGCGTCCTGCGGCGGCACACCGCCGCCGTCCCCGCCGGGGCCGCCGCCGTCGCCGGGGCCGCCGTCGTCCGGGCCCCCGGGCTCCGGGTCGGGCTCGGGCTCCGGCTCCTCGTCGGGGAAGCCGTCGAGGATCTCGTCGAGCTTGTCCTCGTCCAGGCCGGGCGCGTCGAACGGGTTGCGCCGGCGCCGGTGGGGGAGGGCCAGCAGGGCGGCCTGCCGGACGTCCTCCTTCAGCACCGAGGTCCGTCCCGCCCAGGCGGCCAGCGCGGTCGCGGTACGGGCCATCACGATGTCGGCGCGCATGCCGTCGACCTCGAACCCGGCGCAGGTGGCGGCGATCTGCAGCAGCGCGGTGTCCCCGAGCCGGACCTGCGGGAGCAGCGCCCGCGCGGCCACGACCCGCGCCCGCACCTCGCTCTCGTCCCCGGCCCAGCGGGCGGCGAAGCCCGCGGGGTCGTCCTCGTACGCGAGCCGGCGGCGCACCACCTCGACGCGCTGCCGGGGCTCCCGGGAGGCGGCGACCTCGACGGTCAGCCCGAACCGGTCGAGCAGCTGCGGGCGCAGCTCGCCCTCCTCGGGGTTCATCGTCCCGACGAGCAGGAACCGGGCGGCGTGGCGTACGGAGACGCCCTCGCGCTCCACGTACGAGGCGCCCATGGCGGCGGCGTCGAGGAGGAGGTCGATGAGGTGGTCGTGGAGCAGGTTGACCTCGTCGACGTACAGGATCCCGCGGTGCGCGTCGGCGAGCAGGCCGGGCTCGAAGGCCTTCACGCCCTCGGCGAGGGCGCGTTCGATGTCGAGGGCGCCGACGAGGCGGTCCTCGGAGGCGCCGACGGGCAGCTCGACCATGCGCGCGGGGCGGCCGGCGCCGGGGCCGGGCTCGTGCGGGCCGTCCGGGCAGGCCGGGTCGGGCGCGGTGGGCGCGCACGAGAACCGGCAGCCGGGGACGACGTCCACGTGCGGCAGCAGCGCGGACAGCGCGCGCACGGCGGTGGACTTGGCGGTCCCCTTCTCGCCGCGCACGAGCACACCGCCGACCGCCGGGCTCACGGCGTTGAGCAGGAGCGCCAGCCGCAGGTCGGTCTGGCCGACCACTGCGGTGAACGGGTAGGGCGTGCTCATGGGTTGCTCACTCCTCCTGTACGGGTACGCGTGCGCGGGCTGTCGGGGGGCGCGGTGCAGGGGCTTGCCGTGCGGTCGGGCAGGCCGGGGCCGGTGCCGCTGCGCGGGGCTGGGTCCCCTACCCGCCCTTCGCCCGTTCCCCGGGGCTGCGCCCCGGACCCCCGCGCCTCAAACGCCGGCGGGGCTGGATACGTCCAGCCCGCGCGGCGTTTGAGCGCAACGGGGTCAGGGGCAGCGCCCCTGGGAACGGGCGAAGGGCGGGTAGGGGAGCAGCCCCGCAGGGGCGGGGCCGTCACGGCGCGCCCGGGGGGAGGAACGGGAGGCCCGCCGGGGCGCCGTTCTCGATCAGCCGCAGCAGCGCATCCGTGTCCGCGTGCTCGGCGATCAGGTCGCCCAGCAGGTCCAGCTGTTCCTCCCGCAGGGAGGAGAAGGAGGTGGACGGCGACGGCACGAAGCGGCGCCCGGCGGCCGAGGCGACCTCCCGGAGGAACGCCCGGCGGAAGCCGTCCGACTCCAGCGAGCCGTGCCAGTGGGTGCCCCACACCGATCCGACCCGGCAGCCGTCGAGGAAGGGCTCCCCGCCCAGCACCTCGGCCACCCCGTGGTGGATCTCGTAGCCGGTGACCTCCTCGCCCAGCGCCCGGCCCTCCGGCCGGGCCAGGGTCTTCTCCACCGCGAAGCGCACCCGTACGGGCAGCAGCCCCAGCCCCGCCACCGAGCCGGCCTTCGACTCGACCTCGTCCTCGATGTGCTCGCCCAGGGCCTGGAAGCCGCCGCAGATGCCGAGCACCGGCCGCCCCTCCGCGGCCCGCCGGGCCAGCGCGTCGGCGAGGCCGCGCTCCCGGAGCCACTCCAGCGCCTTCACCGTGCCGCGCGTGCCCGGTACGACGACCAGGTCGGCGTCGGCCAGTTCCTCGGCCCGGTCCACGAACCGCACGACCACGCCCGGCTCGGCCGCCAGCGCGTCGACGTCGGTGAAGTTCGACATCAGCGGCACCGCGCACACCGCGACCCGCAGCACGTCCTGGCCGACGGGCGGGGCGACCACGGACTCGCGTACCGCGCCCCGCAGGGAGACCCGCAGGCCGTCCTCCTCGTCGATGCCCAGCCCGTGCCGGAACGGCAGCACCCCGTACGTCGCCCGGCCCGTCAGGCCGCGCAGCATCTCCATGCCCGGCTCCAGGAGGGACACGTCCCCGCGGAACTTGTTGACCATGTACCCGGCGATCAGCGACTGGTCCTGCGCCGACAGCAGGGCCGTGGTCCCGAAGAAGGAGGCGAAGACCCCGCCCCGGTCGATGTCGCCGACCACGACCACCGGGAACCGCGCGGCCCGCGCGATGCCCATGTTCACGATGTCGGTCCGGCGCAGGTTGATCTCGGCCGGACTGCCCGCCCCCTCGCAGATCACGGCGTCATACGTGCCCCGCAGCTGCTTCAGGCAGTCCGTGACGATGCCGAGGAGCTGCTCCTGGCGGCCGCCGTGGTAGCCGCGTGCGCTCATCTCGCCGACCGGCTTGCCCAGCAGCACCACCTGGCTGCTGCGGTCGCTGCCCGGCTTGAGCAGGACCGGGTTCATCAGCGCCGTCGGCTCGACCCGGGCGGCCTGGGCCTGCATGGCCTGGGCGCGGCCGATCTCGGCGCCCTCCCGCGTGACGAACGAGTTCAGCGACATGTTCTGGGCCTTGAACGGGGCCACCTTCACGCCCTGGCGGGCCAGCCAGCGGCAGATGCCGGCCGTGACCACGCTCTTGCCCGCGTCGGAGGTCGTACCGGCGACCAGCAGTCCGCCGCCGCGCCCCCTCCCGGTCCCGCTCATGCCCGTCCCCTTCTCGTCATCGCCACGGCCGAGCGCACGGCCACGCAGGCGCCGAGCGCCAGCCAGGTCACCCGTCGCGACAGCCGTACGGCCCGTTCGATGTCCGCGACCTCCACGGGCCGCCCCCGCTCCCCGTTGAGCACCGCCCGGTGTTCGATCCGGCCGCCGTAGGAGAGGGTCCCGCCGAGCCGGACGCCGAGCGCTCCGGCGAAGGAGGCCTCGACCGGGCCGGCGTTGGGGCTGGGGTGGGCGGCGGCGTCGGCGCGCCAGGCCCGTACGGCTCCGCGCCGGTCGGGGCCGGCGGCCACGGCGGCGAGGGCGGTGAGGCGGGCGCCGGGCCAGCCGGCCAGGTCGTCGAGGCGGGCGGAGGCCCAGCCGTAGCGCAGGTAACGGGGCGACTTGTGGCCGACCATCGCGTCCAGGGTGTTCACGGCGCGGAAGGCCAGCAGTCCGGGGACTCCGGCGAGGGCGCCCCACACCAGGGCCCCGACGACCGCGTCGGAGGTGTTCTCGGCGACGGATTCCACGACGGCCCGGGCCATCTGCTGCTCGTCCAGCGCCTGGGGGTCGCGCCCGCACAGGTGCGGGAGCCGCTCCCGGGCGACCTCCGCGTCCCCGGCGGCGAGCGCCCCGCCGATGGCGCGGGCCTCCCGGCCGAGGGATGTGCCGCCGACGACGGCCCAGGTGGCCGCGGCGGTCAGGGCGATACGAACGGCCGCGTGCCGGGAGCGCACGGCGCGTGCGCCCAGCGCGCCGACGGCGGCGGCTCCGCCCGCGCAGAGGAGGGTGTGCAGGAGGCCGCGGGCGCGGTCGTCGCGCCACAGGGCGCCCTCGACGGCGGCGGCGGCTCGTCCGAAGGCGGCCACGGGGTGCCCCCGGCGCGGATCCCCGAGGATCCGGTCGCCGATCAGCCCCGCCGTGGCGCCGTACGCGAAGACGCGGTCGGCACGCATGGTGGCAGGTATGTCCTCACTCAGGGTCCGCGCCCTGGTTCGACGTGTCCGGCGGCGAGAGTTCCTGGCTCCCGGGGCGCACGCGTGGCGTGCGTCTCCCGGTGACAGTGGCGGGACCGCGCCGGATTCGCACCGGACTTCCTCTCCATGCCGCCGTGTTGGCTCGGGCAGTCCACCACGCCCCGCGAACGCCCGTCAACTTGCCGTTGACCTGGTGGGACGGAGGGCGGTGGAGGGGCGCGGGTACGCGAAAGCTCCCTCCGGTGGATACCGGAGGGAGCCTCGTACGCGGTGCGGCGGTGTCAGCTGACGATCAGGTAGATGCCGTAGGCCACGGCCGCCGCGCAGAGGGCGAAGCAGGCGTATGCGCCGCTGCGGGCCAGGGTGGCGGCCCCGCCCTGCTCGGTGGCGGCCTCGTGCTTGGAGAGGCCCACCAGGCCCAGGGTGAAGAGGGCCACGAGGGCGACGGTGGCGGAGAGGCTGACCCCGAAGACGGAGCCGAGTGCTGCCCAGTCGATCTTCATACTGCCGTTTCCTCTGTCGTTCTCGGGGTCAGACCGCCGCGGCCGGGGCCGTGGGGGTCGTCGGGGCGGCCGTCGCGGCCGGGATGGTGGCCTTGAGGTCCTCGTCGGTGACGGCGGCGGTGGTGCCCGCCAGCGGCGGGACCGCGACGGCGGCCATGGCCGTGGTGACCACGCCCGGCTCCTCGGCCTCGGTGGAGGCGGTGCCGTTCTCGTTGACGTTGGTGTGGTCGACGACCTGGCGGCGGGAGATCAGCCAGATGGCCACGCAGGAGCCGACCAGGAAGACGGTGACGGCGATGACGCCGATGTCACCGGTGCGCATGACCAGCTCGGCGCCGGAGGCGACGAGGGCGGCGGCCGGCAGGGTCAGGCCCCACGCGACGAACATGCGGGTGGCGGTGGACCAGCGGACCACACCGCCCTTGCGGCCGAGGCCCGCACCCATGACGGCGCCGGAGCAGGCGTGCGTGGTGGAGAGGGAGAAGCCGAGGTTGGAGGAGGCCAGGATGACGCTGGCGGCCGAGGTCTGGGCGGCGAAGCCCTGCTGCGGCTGCAGGTCGGTCAGGCCGGAGCCCATGGTGCGGATGATGCGCCAGCCGCCCAGGTAGGTGCCGAGCGCGATGGCCATGCCGGCGGAGACGATGACCCAGACCGGGGGGTTGGAGCCGGGCGCGAGCGCACCGCCGGCGACCAGGGCCAGGGTGATGATGCCCATCGTCTTCTGCGCGTCGTTGGTGCCGTGCGCGAGGGAGACGAGACCGGCGGAGGCGATCTGGCCGGCCTTGTAGCCCTTGGCCGAGGTCTTCTCGCCGATCTTGCCGTTCAGCTTGTACGTGACCTTCGTGGCCAGCATCGCGGCCACACCGGCCACGATCGGCGCGGCGACGGCGGGGAGCAGCACCTTGGTGACGAGCGTGTCGCCGTTGACGGCGCCGAGGCCGGCGGAGGCGACGGCCGCACCGACCAGGCCGCCCATCAGGGCGTGGGAGGAGCTGGAGGGGAGGCCGACCAGCCAGGTGACGAGGTTCCAGAGGATCGCGCCGACCAGGGCCGCGAAGATCACCTCGGGCTGGATGCCCTCCTCGTTGACCAGGCCCTTGGAGATCGTCTTGGCGACCTCCACGGACATGAACGCGCCGACGAGGTTGAGCACGGCGGACATGGCCACCGCCGTCTTGGGCTTGAGGGCGCCGGTCGAGATGGTGGTGGCCATCGCGTTGGCTGTGTCGTGGAAACCGTTCGTGAAGTCGAACACGAGAGCGGTGATGATCACGATCCCGAGGAGAAGCGTTATGTGCTCCATTTACCCAGGCTTCTGTTTGGCGTCAGTGGCTCGGCGAACGTAAGCAACCTGGGTGAACGGAAGATGAACTGACTCGGGCGACACGGTGTCCCCACGCGCCACACGATCGGACCATTCGTCCTGATTCTGCCGTAGCCGTCCCGATTCCTGCACGTCAAAGCAGGGTGAACGGACCCCTCCGGGTAGGTTCCGGGGCCGGTGGGCACCCCTCCCCGGACCCCGGAAAGAGAGCTAGATCACTCCGTTCGGAGCGATCCGCTCCGGTGGCCCCTCCGTCCCCGCGCGCACAGACTGGAACGGTGCGTACCGCCACAGCGACGGCAGCGGCCGTCACCACGACCCTGATCGGCGCCGGAGCGGCCGCGGTCGCGGCCGGCCGGTACGCCGCCGACGCGGCCCTGCGGCCCGAACCGGGCCGCCCGCTGCCCGGCGGCCCCCGCCTGAGCGTGCACGCCACCGGACCCGGCCGGGTGTTCCTCACCCGCTCCCTGGCCTCCCTGCGCCCCGGCGTCCACGCCCTGGAGGCGCCGGGGGTGCACGCCGTGGTCGGCTCCGTCCTCACCGGCGTCCCGCACGGCCCGGACACCGTCGTACGCCGCCTCCTGTCCGTCAGCCACGGCGAGCTGACCCCCGGCACCCGGGTCGCCCTCACCCCCCAGGTGCACCGGGGCGACCCGCGCTCCGCGCTCGGGCTCGACCACGCCGACGTGGACGTCCCCGGCGAGCTCGGCCCGCTCCCGGCCTGGTTCCTGCCCGGCGCCCGGGGCACCTGGGTGATCACCGTCCACGGGCTCGGCACCGGCCGGGAGCACCCGATGACGGTCATGCCCTTCCTGCACCGCCACCGCCTGCCGGTGCTCGACCTCGGCTACCGGGGCGACCTCGGCGCCCCCGCCTCCCCGGACGGCCTCGGCCACCTCGGCGAGTCGGAGTGGCGGGACCTGGACGCCGCCATCCGCTACGCCCTGCGCTACGGGGCCCGCCGCGTGGTCCTGTACGGCTGGTCCACCGGGGCCGCCATGGCCCTGCGCGTCCTGGAGCGCTCCGCCCTGGCCGGCCGGGTCTCCGGGCTGGTGCTGGACTCGCCCGTCATGGACTGGCACACCACCCTGCGCGCCCTGGCCGCCGCCCGCGGCACCCCGGCCCCGCTGCTCCCGCTCGCCGTCCGGGCCGCCGAGGGCCGCGCCGGGCTGCGCGCCGACCACCTCCCGCCGGGGGCCGACCCCGGCGCACTGCGCGTGCCCGTCCTGCTCTTCCACGGGCCCGCCGACACGATCGCCCCCTGGGAGCCTTCCCGCCGGCTCGCCGCCGCCCGGCCCGACCTGGTCACCCTGCACACCGTGATGGACGCGGGGCACGGGGCGATGTGGAACGCCGACCCGCTGCGCTACGAGGAGGCGCTGCGGCGCTTCCTGACCCCCCTCATGTGACGTGTGATGTGGCGCCTGGGTGAAGGGCCTGTGGCGGACGGGGCGCCGTGGGGGATTCCTCCCGGTTCATCCACCCTGTGACCTGTGGAAATGACCCGTTCCGTTTGGGCTTTCGGCCAGTGACGGGCGAGACTGCTTCCGTGACGTCCCGAAAGCCTGATGAGCAGTTGGCTCGCGACTCCAGACTCCGACTCGTCTCCCAGCGCTCCGTCGCCACGGCGCGCAAGGCGGTGACCGACCGGCGAACCCGGCCGGCCGCCAGGCCCCCGGCGGGCACCCCCGCCACGGCGGACCTGGCGAACCGCGCCCGCGCCTCGCTCGTGGACGCCGTACGGCTGGCCCGCTGGGCCGAGCTGAACCTCGGCGCGGGCGACGGCGGCCGCCCCGCGCCCTCGGGCGCCCTGCCCGCCGTCGACGTCGAACGGGCCGCCGCGGAACTGGGCCTGACGCACGGGCAGATCCGGGTCGGCTGGGACCGCGCCCGCCTCTCCGGCCTCGTCGAGGTCCACGGCGGCCACGCCCGCCCCGGCTGGCGGCTGCACGCCTGGGACCGCGACGACACCGCCGTACTGCGCGGCTGGGTCGCCCTCTTCGACGCCTGGTCGCTCGTCCACCCCGCCCCCGCGGACATCGCCCCCTCGGCCGTCGCCGAGGTGGTCGAGGCCATGCCGCAGCTGCTGTCGCTGCTCCAGCTGTCCGCCGGCCCGGTGACCGTCCCCGACCTCCTGGACCTGCTCGGCCAGCGGGTCACCGAGCTGCGCGACGAGCGCTGCGAGGTCCCCTACGGCCCCGAGCCCGCCGCCGGCTCCACCACCCCCGCCGAACCCCGGCCGCTGCCGCTCGCCCGGCTGCTGCGCTGGGCCCTGGGCGGACTCGCCGCCGTGGACGCCCTCACCCTCGGCCCCGCCCGCGCCACCCTCACCCCCCTCGGCAGCTGGGCCGTGTGGGTGAAGCTGGAGCAGATCTGCGTCGCCGCCCAGAGCCCGGCCGGGAACATCGAGCAGTCCGCCGCCGCCATGCTGCACGGCTGCGCCCGGCTCACCCCCGGCCCGGCCCGCGCCGAGTACCGGGCCTGGCTCGCCGCCCGGCCCGTCGGCCACGCCGTCAGCGAGCTGCTGCACGCCGCCCGCGGCGAGGACGCCCTGCTGCGCGGCCTGGCCTTCGAGGCCCTGCGGGTGGTCGGGGCCCCCGCCGAGCGCGAGGTGCGCACGGCCCTGCGCGAGCCCGCGCTGCGGCCGTACGCCCTGCTCTGGCTGGCCGAGCACGACGGGGTGGACCCCGACGACGCCCAGGACGTGCTCACCCCCGAGGAGTCGACCTGGCTGTGGGTGGACACCGCCGCCGCCATCGCCGACCACGGCGAGGCCGACCTGCTCGCCCGGCACCTCGACTCCGCCGTCCGCACCACCGTGCCCCGGCTGCTGGACGAGGTCCGTGCGGTCGGCCACCCCCGCACGGTGCAGGTGCTGGTCGCGCTGGCCGCCGCCCACCCCGACCCGGCCCTCGCCAAGGCGGTCCGCCGGGCCGCCTTCCAGGTCCACACCGGCGGCGCCTGAGCCCTGGCCGGGCGGATTGCGGACCGCCCGCCGGGAGCCACGCCCCCGGCACGGCCGCGTCCGGCCCGGCGCGCGCCCGCGGCCCGTCCGTGGCCGCCTCGCGCGGCTCCCCGCGACGCCCCCGGCGGGGCGCGGGGACGGCGTCACAGCTGGGGCGCGTACGTCCCGAAGCTCCAGACGTTGCCCTCGGCGTCCCGGGCCATGTAGTCCCGGGACCCGTAGTCCTGGTCGGTGGGCTCCATCAGGATCTCCACGCCGTGCTCGGCCGCCCGCCGGTGATGGGCGTCCACGTCGTCGACCACGACGTAGACCCCGGCCGGGCCCGCCGCCTCCATGGCCTTGTCGAAGGCGCCGCCGCGGCCCTTGCTGCCGAGCATCACCGCGCCGCTCCCGTACGCCAGCTCCGCGTGCATCACCGAGCCGTCGTCGCCCTCGTAGACCGCGACCTGGGTGAACCCGAACGCCTCGGTGAGCTGCTGGACCGCCGCCTTCGCGTCGCGGTAGAGCAGCGTGGGGTAGATGGACGGAACGCCTGCCATGACGATCACTCCCTCTTGTGACGACGGCTCAAGTGACCCACGTCACAGCATGGCAGGCGGCACCGGCCGTCAGCGGAAGGTGTTGCACTGGGCCATGTCGCCCGTGCGGTAGCCCTGGTAGAACCACTGCTGGCGCTGTTCGGCCGAGCCGTGGGTCCAGGACTCCGGGGTGACGCGGCCCTGGAACTTCTCCTGGATCCGGTCGTCGCCGACCGCCGCCGCCGCGTCCAGCCCGTCCTGGATGTCCTGGTCGGTGAGGCTGGTGATCAGCGGCCGCCCCGTGGACTCGTCCGGGGTCCTCGTCGCGTTGTGCGCCCACACCCCCGCGTAGCAGTCGGCCTGGAGCTCGACCTTCACCGCGTTGCTGTTCGCGCCCTGCCGCCCGTCCTGGGCCCGCTGGAGCGTGCCGGTCAGGTTCTGGATGTGGTGCCCGTACTCGTGGGCCACCACGTAGGCCTGGGCGAAGGGGCCGCCGCTCGCCCCGAACTTCGTCCGCAGCTCGTCGAAGAAGCCCAGGTCCAGGTAGACCTGCCGGTCGCCGGGGCAGTAGAAGGGCCCGACCGCCGCGGTGGCCGCCCCGCAGGCGGTGTTCACCCGGCCGGTGAAGAAGACCGTCGACGCCGGGCGGTAGGCGCCGCCGCGCCTCTGGAACTCCTGCCTCCAGAAGTCCTGGGTGCTGTTGACCACCGCGACCAGCCGGCAGTCCTCGCGCTGGTTCGCGTCCTGCCCGGTCCTGCAGGACTGCTGCACCTGCGCGGCCGACGAGGCGGTCGACACCGGCTCCGGACTGCCGTCCGACAGGCCCAGCTGCTCCGGGCCCACCCCGAAGAGCAGCCCCAGCACCAGCGCGATCAGGCCGACGAGGCCGCCGCCGATCGTGGCCCTCCCGCCCGGGACACGGCTGCCGCGCACGTCCTTGACCTCGGACGTGTCCAGATTGGCGTTGTCGTCGAACTGCATCCCGCACCGCCCGTATCGGTGAGACCCCAGGGGCCGCCACCCTCCCCTGCGGCGAGTGTCGGCCCCTTCATCCTGATACGTGGCCGGGCGGCCCGGCGTGGCCCGTACGCCGAACGGGGGACGGGAGGCCCAGAAAAGTGGTTGCGCACCCCCGGTAGAATGAATCCCATGGCAAATCTCCTCGCGGATTAGCGGCGTCGAAGCATCGCGCGTCCTGCCCCCACTTCCGCCGTCCCCACCGCCCTGGAGTATTTCCGTGATCACCGCCACCGGCATCGAGCTGCGCGCCGGCGCCCGCATCCTCATCGAGAACGCGTCCTTCCGTGTCGCCAAGGGCGACCGCATCGGGCTCGTCGGCCGCAACGGAGCGGGCAAGACCACCCTCACCAAGTGCCTCGCGGGCGAGGGCCAGCCCGCCGGCGGCACCATCACCCGCTCCGGTGAGGTCGGCTACCTCCCGCAGGACCCGCGCACCGGCGACCTCGACGTGCTCGCCCGCGACCGGATCCTCTCCGCGCGCGGCCTCGACGTACTGATCAAGAAGATGCGCGCCAACGAGGAGCGCATCGCCACCGGCTCCGGCGCGACCCGCGACAAGGCCCTCAAGCAGTACGAGCGCCAGGAGACCGAGTTCCTGACCAAGGGCGGCTACGCCGCCGAGTCCGAGGCCGCGACCATCTCGGCCGCCCTCAGCCTCCCCGACCGGGTCCTCGGCCAGCCCCTGCACACCCTCTCCGGCGGCCAGCGCCGCCGCGTCGAGCTCGCCCGGATCCTCTTCTCGGACGCCGACACCCTGCTCCTCGACGAGCCCACCAACCACCTCGACGCCGACTCGATCGTCTGGCTGCGCGACTACCTGAAGAACTACCGCGGCGGCTTCATCGTGATCTCCCACGACGTCGACCTCGTCGAGACCGTGGTCAACAAGGTCTTCTACCTCGACGCCAACCGGTCCCAGATCGACGTCTACAACATGGGCTGGAAGCTCTACCAGCAGCAGCGCGAGGCCGACGAGAAGCGCCGCAAGCGCGAGCGCCAGAACGCCGAGAAGAAGGCCGCGGCCCTCAACGCCCAGGCCGACAAGATGCGCGCCAAGGCCACCAAGACCGTCGCCGCCCAGAACATGGCCAAGCGCGCCGACCGCCTGCTCTCCGGCCTGGAGGCCGTCCGCGCCTCCGACAAGGTCGCCAAGCTGCGCTTCCCGGACCCGGCGCCCTGCGGCAAGACCCCGCTGACCGCCGAGGGCCTGTCGAAGTCCTACGGCTCGCTGGAGATCTTCACCGACGTCGACCTGGCCATCGACAAGGGCTCCCGCGTGGTCATCCTCGGCCTCAACGGCGCCGGCAAGACCACCCTGCTGCGCCTGCTGTCGGGCACCGAGAAGCCCGACACCGGCACGGTCGTGCCCGGGCACGGCCTCAAGCTGGGCTACTACGCCCAGGAGCACGAGACGCTCGACCCCGAGCGCACGGTCCTGGAGAACATGCGCTCCTCCGCGCCCGACCTGGACCTCGTCGACGTGCGCAAGACGCTCGGCTCCTTCCTGTTCTCCGGCGACGACGTGGACAAGCCCGCGGGCGTGCTCTCCGGCGGCGAGAAGACCCGTCTGGCCCTGGCCACCCTGGTCGTCTCCTCGGCGAACGTGCTGCTCCTCGACGAGCCCACCAACAACCTCGACCCGGCCAGCCGCGAGGAGATCCTGGGCGCGCTGCGCACCTACAAGGGCGCGGTCATCCTCGTCACGCACGACGAGGGCGCCGTGGAGGCCCTGGAGCCGGAGCGGATCATCCTGCTCCCGGACGGGGTCGAGGACCTGTGGGGCCCGGACTACCGGGACCTGGTCGCCCTCGCCTGACCGCCGCGGGCGGCCCCGCCCGACGCCCCGCGGGGGTGATCCAGTTCCTTATGGATCATTCGGCTCAGACGTGATCCATCATCTGAGTGAGACGGTCTCGTACCCCCGCGCCCTGTACACCGGCCCCGGCCGCGCCCTCGTGGACGCGCGTCCGGGGTCGACTGCTTTCCCCTTCCGGCCCCCTGACCTGGTGATTCCCCCCGGCGCCGGGGGAATGTGACGGAGGTCATGCGGCGGAAGAGGAGATTCCGTTCTGCTCGTGTGTCCACGGACCGGGAAATGCCGTCGTACCGACCTTGCTGAATGGGTGGCCAGGAAGCCGGGGAGGGGTGATCATGAGAAGTCCAGAGCGCACTTCCCATGAGGAGGCACGGGTGGCCGAGACTCTGAAGAAGGGCAGCCGGGTGACCGGCGCCGCGCGCGACAAGCTCGCGGCAGACCTGAAGAAGAAGTACGACTCCGGTGCGAGTATCCGGGCGCTGGCCGAAGAGACCGGCCGGTCCTACGGATTCGTCCATCGGATGCTCAGCGAGTCCGGAGTCACGCTGCGTGGTCGCGGTGGCGCGACACGCGGCAAGAAGGCGGCCGCGGCCTGACCCTGGCCGTCAGGCCGGGGCCGGTGCCGTCGACCGCCCGACAGCTCCGTTCTCTTTCATGCTGTCTGATCCATGCTGTCGGTTTCGTTCCGATCCACGCACGGTACTTTCGGTGACCCCCGGTCGGCCCCGCGGCCGGCTGGGTGGTTACTGTGCAGTCACTTAGGCCGGGCACACGGCCGCGACTGCACACCGGAGGCACCAGATGGCTCTGCTCGACAAGGATGGCGTACGGCTCACCATCGACGACACGGTCGCCACGGTGACACTGACCAATCCGGCCAAGCGAAACGCCCAATCCCCCGCGCTCTGGCGGGCGTTGGCGGAGGCCGGACGGTCGCTGCCCGGCACCGTCCGGGTCGTCGTGCTGCGCGGCGAGGGCAAGTCCTTCTCCGCCGGGCTCGACCGGCAGGCGTTCACCCCCGAGGGTTTCGAGGGCGAGCCGTCCTTCCTCGATCTGGCGCGCGGTTCCGACGAACTGCTCGACTCCACCATCGCCGAGTACCAGGAGGCGTTCACCTGGTGGCGACGCAATGACATCGTCTCCATCGCCGCCGTACAGGGGCACGCGATCGGCGCCGGCTTCCAGCTCGCGCTCGCCTGCGACCTGCGCGTCGTCGCGGACGACGTGCAGTTCGCCATGCGCGAGACCAGCCTGGGCCTGGTCCCCGACCTGGCCGGCACCCAGCCGCTGACCGCCCTGGTCGGCTACGCCCGCGCGCTGGAGATCTGTGCCACGGGCCGCTCCGTGCAGGCCGAGGAGGCCGAGCGGGTCGGCCTGGCCAACCTGGTCGTCCGGGCCTCCGAGCTGGAGGACGCCGTCCAGGACCTCACCACCGCCCTGCTGGCCGCACCCCGCGACGCCGTCATCGAGACCAAGGCCCTGCTGGCCGCGGCCACCTCCCGTACGTACGACGACCAGCGCGCCGCCGAGCGCGCCGCCCAGGCCCGCCGGCTGCGCGACCTCGCGGGCCTGTCCGACTGAGGCCCCGCGCGCGCGCCCGGAGGGCCGGAACGGGAACCCCGTCCCGGCCCTCCGGGCGCGCGGCGCGCAAGAGATCAGAAGCCGTGGCGGGATCCGCCGTCCACCGGGAGCATCACGCCCGTGAGGTACGACGCCGCCGGGGACAGGAAGAACGCCGCCGTGCGGCCGAACTCCTGCGGGGTGCCGTAGCGCCGCAGCGGGATGCGGGACTCGTTGGCCGCGCGGGCCGCGTCCGAGTCGCCGGACAGCGCGTCCAGCTCCCGCACCCGGTCCGTGTCGATCCGCGCCGGCAGCAGCCCCACCACGCGGATCCCCCGCGGCCCCAGGTCCACCGACAGGGACTTGGCGAAGCCCGCCAGCCCCGGCCGCAAGCCGTTCGAGATGGTCAGCCCCTGGATCGGCTCGTGCACCGACCCCGACAGCACGAAGCCGATGACCCCGCCCTCGCCCAGCTCGGCCGCGGCCGTCCGCGCGAGGCGGACCGCGCCCAGGAAGACGGTGTCGAACGCCGCCGCCCACTGCTCGTCGGTGTTGTCCGCCGCCAGGCCCGGCGGTGGGCCGCCGACGCTGATGAGGATGCCGTCGAAGCGGCCGAAGCGCTCCCGCGCGGTGGCCACCAGCCGGGCGGCCGCGTCCGGGTCGGAGTTGTCCGCCACCACGCCCACCGCGTTCGGGCCGAGTTCGGCGGCGGCGTCCGCCACCCGCTTCTCGTCCCGGCCCGTCAGTACGACCTTCGCCCCGTCGGCGGTGAGCTCGCGCGCGGAGGCGAAGCCGAGGCCCCGCGTGGCACCGGTGACGACGTAGACACGGTCCTTCAGTCCAAGATCCATGCGGGACAACCTACGCCGAAGCGGGCTCCGGCGACACGGCCTTGGCCGCCGCCTCCTCGCGGTCGCGCTTCTCCCGCCGCACCAGCACCAGCCACCCCACCGGCACCGCCGACGCGAACAGCCACCACTGGATCGCGTACGCCATGTGCGCGCCGATCGAGTCGTGGTCGGGCTCGGCCACCATCTCGGGGCTGCCGCCGGCCGGCTCGGGACCCGTCAGTTCGAGGTAGCCGCCGAGCACCGGCTTGCCCAGGGCAGCCGCCTGCTGCTCGCTGTTGATCAGCATCACCTGGCGGTCGGGCAGGCCCTTGCGGTCCTTGATCCCGCTGCCACCGCTGGTCTCGTCGGCCTTGAGCCGGCCGGTCACCGTGACCTCGCCCGAGGGCGCGGCCGGCACCGGCGGGTAGGCGCGCGGGTCGTCGCCGCCGGCCACCCAGCCCCGGTTGACGAGCACCGCCCGGCCGTCGCCCAGCACCAGCGGCGTCACCACGTGGAAGCCGACCTTGTCGCCGTTCGAGGTGCGCATCCGTACGACGACCTCGTGCGCGGGGTCGTACGTGCCGGTGGCGGTGACGGCACGCCAGTAGTCGGCCCTCGGGACGGTGTGGCCGGGGGAGGTGACCTCGGTCACCGGCACCGGCTTCCCGTACAGGTTCTTCGCGATCAGCTCGTTCTGGGCGACCCGGTGCTCGTGGCGGTGGAACTGCCAGAACCCCAGCTTGATCATCACGGGGATGAGGACGAGGGCGACGAAGGTGAGGGACACCCACTGCCGGGTCAGCACAAAGCGGTACACGCCCACGACGGTACCCCCCACGACGAGGACCCCGGCGGCCGGGTGGCCTTCCGGGGTCCGGGGAGGGGGCCGGGGAGAGGACGGGGAGGGACGTGCGGGCGGTCAGACGCGGTCGACGATGCCCACCTTCCCCTCCGCGCGGGCGCAGTGCCCGCCGCAGTACCACTGGCCCTCGACCTCGACGCCCTGCCCGATGATCTGGACCCGGCAGTGCTCGCAGATGGGCGCCATGCGGTGGATGGCGCAGGAGAAGCAGTCGAAGACGTGCACCGCGCCCTGCGCGTGCACCTCGAAGGACATGCCGTAATCGTTTCCGCAGACCTCGCAACGTGCCATGCGCCGCATGCTGTGCGGGGCGGGCGGACGGAACAAGATCCACCGGGGTGAGTCGCCGCGCCTGCACCCGGCCGGAGCAACGCGCCCGCTACTTCTCCTCGGCGGCCGCCACGTCACGCAGCAGCTGGGTGAAGGCCGCCTCGTCCACGATCGGGGTGCCGTACGACTTCGCCCTGACCGTCTTCGAGGTCGAGGAGTCGGGGTCGTTGGTGACGAGCAGGCTGGTGAGCCGGGACACGCTCGTCGCGACGTGCAGCCCGGCCTCCACCGCCCGGTCCTCCAGCAGCTCCCGGTCCACGGAGGTGTCACCGGAGAAGGCGATCCGCATGCCCTGCCTGAGCGGCTTGCCGTCCTCGAAGCGCCCCGGGTTCGGGTACGGGCACGGGGGCCGCTTGCGCGAGGCCCGCCAGCTGCCGCCGTTCCCGTACGAGGACTGGTAGCCCACCCGCGGCGCCGCGGGGGAGTCCGACCACTCCGTCAGCGGGCGGCACTCCAGCAGGGGCAGCCGTACGCCGTCCCGCGCGGCCGCGTGCAGCGAGGGACGGAACGCCTCCGCCAGCACCCGGGCGTCGTCGAGCGCGTGGTGGGCGCGCTGCTGGACCACGCCGTAGTGCGCGGCGAGGGACTCCAGCTTGTGGTTGGGCAGCGGGAGGTTCAGCTCCTTCGACAGGGCGATGGTGCACAGCCGCTGCCGTACGGGCGCGGCCGCGGAGGCCCGCGCGTACTCCCGGGAGATCATCTGCCAGTCGAAGATGGCGTTGTGCGCGACGAGGACCCGGTCGGCGAGCCGGCCCGCGAACTCCTCGGCGATGTCCTCGAAGAGGGGGGCGTCCTGGAGCATCGCGGTGGTGAGCCCGTGGATCCAGGTGGGTCCCGGGTCACGGCGCGGGTTGACCAGGGTGTACCAGTGGTCCTCCACGTTGCCCCGGGCGTCGAGCCGGTAGACGGCCGCCGAGACTATCCGGTCGTCGCGAGCGAGTCCGGTGGTCTCCACGTCGACGACCGCGTACCCCTGGGGGTACGCGGTCGGCCATTCCGCCTCTGCGGTCGTACGGTCGTCGAGCATGGTCACAGAGGATATCGGCACGGACTGACACCCGTGGCCCGATGCCCCCTCAGCCCGGGCCGTCCTCCGGCCCGGTCACGGTCCCGAGGGGGCGATCCGCCGACCGTCGGGCCCCGTGAGCAGGGCCTCGGTGAGCGCCCGCACCGACAGCAGGAACAGCCGCTCCGGGTCCGCCGGGCGGGCCAGGGCGCGGGCGAGCGCCGGGTCGCCCGGGGCGGCCCCGGGGTCCCAGAGTTCGCCCTCGCCCGGCGACTGGGCGGGGGAGCGCTCACGGTTGCGCTCGACGAGCAGGAAGCCGACGACCTGGAACTGCACGGCGCGCACGGCGTCGGCGGCCCGCGCCCCGCGCAGCCCGGCGGCGTGCACCTCGTCGACCAGCGCCCGCTGCGCCGGCAGGAACATCCGCTCGGTGAGCCCGCGCTCGTGGACCATCGCGATCAGGTGCGGGCGCGCCCGGATCTCGCGCCGCAGGGTCCTGGCCACCGAGACGATCCGCTCGGCCGGGGTGCGGCCGGCGGGCCGGAGGGCGCCCATCTCCTGGACGGTCCGTTCCACGAGGGCGTCGAGCAGCCGCTCGCGGTTGCCGACGTGCCAGTAGATGGAGGTCACGGCCGTGCCCAGCTCGGCGGCGAGTCCCCGCATGGTCAGGGCCGCCGGACCGTGCCGCCTGACCAGGGCCGCGGCGGCCTCCAGCACCTCCTCGCGGGTCAGTGCGCTTCTCGCCATGGGACCGTGGCCGCCAATCTGTCGGTACGTCAGTTCTGTTCGTGCAGGGGTCTTTACCCTTCATCGGCAGCGGTGTAACTGTGTTACAGAACCGCCTCCGGCCCCCGCCGGGGGGACCCTCGGAAGGGTGGTGCGAGACATGGCACGCATACGGTACGGAGCGCGGACCGAGGCCGAGATCGCGGCGTCGCGCGAGAAGAGCGCCAAGCTCCCCGACATCTGGTCCACGGGCGTGGTCGCCGTCTGGGAGACCGACCCCGACGTGGTGGCGGCGGTCCTGCCGCCGCCGCTCAAGCCCGCCGAACGGCCCCTCGTACGGGCCAACATCAGCAAGGTCGACCTGCCCGGCTACCCCCTCGGCGCCGGCTCGGTGGCCGTGGCCGCCCGGCACGGCGGGGTCGAGGGCTGGTACCCGCTGGTCATGCCGATGACCCACGAGCGCGCCCTGACCGGCGGCCGCGAGGTGTTCGGCGAGCCGAAGAAGCTGGGCGAGGTCACCGTCGAGCGCGAGGGGCTCGTCGTACGGGCCGCCCTCGCCCGGCACGGGATCGCCTTCGTCGAGGTGCGCGGGGCCGTGGACCGCGAGCTGCCGCTGCCCGAGCCGACGGTGAAGACGGACTTCTACTTCAAGTTCCTCCCGGCGGTCGACGGCTCCGGCCTGGACGGCGACCCGGTCCTCGTGCACTGCACGCGCAACGAGAAGGTCCGCAAGCTGGAGCACGTCACCGGTGACGTCGTCCTGCGCGAGTCGATGTACGACCCCGTCGCCGACCTCCCCGTACGCCGCCTCGTGGAACTCACCGTCGGCGAGAAGACCACCGACCAGAAGGGCCGGGTCGTCGAGCGGGTCAGCGCCCAGGCCCTCCTGCCGTACCTCCACCAGCGCTACGACGACCCCCTCCAGATCCTCGACGGCCCGCCCGAGGGGAGCGTGTGAGATGAGGCTCGAACCCGGACAGGTCGCCGTCGTCACCGGCGCCGCCAGCGGCATCGGCCTCGCCATGGCCCGCCGCTTCGCCGCCGAGGGACTCAAGGTGGTCCTCGCCGACGTGGAGGAGGCCGCCCTGCGCAAGGCCGCCGGCGAACTCGCCGGCGAAGGCGCCGAGGTCCTCGCCCGGCCCGTCGACGTCAGTGAACGCGACTCCGTCACCGCCCTGGCCGACGCCGCCTACGAGACCTTCGGCGCCGTCCACGTCCTCTGCAACAACGCGGGCGTCGGCTCCGGCGCCGAGGGCCGCATGTGGGAACACGAGCCCAACGACTGGAAGTGGGCCTTCTCCGTCAACGTCTGGGGCGTCTTCCACGGCATCCAGGCCTTCGTCCCCCGCATGATCGCCTCCGGCGGCCCCGGCCACGTCGTCAACACCTCCTCCGGCGACGGCGGCATCGCGCCCCTGCCCACCGCCTCCGTGTACGCCGTCACCAAGGCGGCCGTGGTCACCATGACCGAGTCCCTCTACGCCCACCTCAAGGCCGAGGGCGCCTCCGTCGGGGCCTCCGTCCTCTTCCCCGGCCCCCACATGCTGCGCACCGGCCTGTGGGAGTCCCACCGCAACCGGCCCGAGCGCTTCGCGAAGGAACGGCCGCGCAGGTCCCCGTACCGCAGCCTCGACCAGTACGAGGCCGCGATGAGGGAGGCCGGGCACGAGGTGCGCTTCACGCCGGTCGAGGAGGTCGCCGAGCAGGTCGTCGACGGCATCCGCGCCGACCGCTTCTGGATGCTGCCGGCCGGCGAGCACAGCGACCGCCAGATCCGCGCCCGGTCGCAGTCCATGCTCGACCGCGCCAATCCCGCCTACCTGGAGAGCTTCATCCTCGACTGAGGGGACCGCCGTGCCTGACGAGACGTACGAAGACCCGTACCTGATCATCTCCTCCGACTGCCACGCGGGGCTGCCCACCGAGCAGTACCGCCCCTACCTCGACTCCCGCTTCCACCGGCAGTTCGACGAGTTCCTCGGCCAGCGCGACGCCCGCCGCGAGGAGGCCACCCGGCTCGGCGTGCGCAACGAGGCCTTCGCCGAGAAGTGGTTCCACGACCACGAGGAAGGCCTCAAGGGCGGCTGGGACAGCACCCAGCGCCTCAAGGAGCTCGACGGCGACGGGGTGGCCGCCGAAGTCGTCTTCCCCGACGCGGACGCCGTCGACAGCCAGACCGCCGCCCCCTTCGGGGTGGGCCTGGGCCTGTCCGGCGACCAGGACCCCGAGCTCGGCATGGCCGGCGCGCAGGCCCACAACCGCTGGCTGGCCGAGTTCGTCGGGCGGAACCCCGAACGGCACTGCGGTGTCGCCCTGCTGCCCATCACCGGCGAGCCGGCCAGGGTGGTCGCCGAGATCCACCGGGCCAAGGAGTCCGGCCTCGGCGCCCTGATGATCCCCTCCATGTGGGTGGACCGGGAGCCCTACCACGACCGCCGCTACGACCCCGTGTGGGCGGCCGCCGCCGAGACGGGGATGCCGATCGTCACCCACTCGGGTGCCGCGCCCCGCCAGGAGTACGGCGACCACCTGGGCATCTACGTCTCCGAGGTCACCTGGTGGCCGGCCCGCCCGCTGTGGTTCCTGCTCTGGTCCGGGGTCTTCGAACGCCACCCCGGCCTCAGGTTCGGGGTGGCCGAGTCGGGCTGCTGGTGGCTGCCGAACCTGCTGTGGTTCATGGACCGCCTCTACCTCGGCGCGCACGGCGGCAAGAAGCTCTCGCCCTTCTCGGAGCTGAAGCGCCCGCCGAGCGAGTACCTGGACCGGCAGGTGTTCGTCTGCGCGACCAACACCAAGCGGCGGGAGCTGGCCCAGCGCTACGAGATCGGCGTGGACAACATCCTGTGGGGCTCGGACTTCCCGCACCCCGAGGGCACCTGGCCCGACACCCGCAACTGGCTGAGGAACACCTTCCACGACATCCCGGTCTCCGAGACCCGCCGGATGCTCGGCCTGGCCGCCGCCGAGGTCTTCGGCTTCGACACCGGGGCACTCGCCCCGATCGCCCGCCGCATCGGCCCCACCCCGGCCGAGCTGGGCCAGAGCCCCGACCAGGCGGCGGTGGAGGCCTCCTGGGCCCGCTCCCGCGAGGTGGGCCGGCACTGGCTCACGGACCACGACTTCCCGGTCACGGGGGTGTGGTCATGACGGAGGACCGCTACACGGTGATCTCGGCGGACTGCCACGCGGGCGCCGACCTGCTCGACTACAGGCCGTACCTGGCCAAGCGCCACCACGAGGCCTTCGACGCCTGGGCCGCCGCGTACGTCAACCCGTACGAGGACCTCCTCGCCGACTCGGCCGACCTCAACTGGAACTCGGCCCGGCGCCTGGCCGAGCTCGAAGCGGACGGCATCGTCGCCGAAGTCATCTTCCCGAACACCATCCCGCCCTTCTTCCCCAAGGCCTCGCTGATGGCCCAGCCGCCGACGGCCGAGGAGTACGAGCTGAGGTGGGCCGGCCTCCAGGCGCACAACCGGTGGCTGGCGGACTTCTGCGCGGACGCCCCGGGGCGGCGGGCGGGCGTCGCGCAGATCCTCCTCAACGACGTGGACGCGGCCGTCGCCGAGATCCGCCGCACCCGGGACGACGGCCTGACCGGCGGGATCCTGCTGCCCGGCGTCCCGCCCGGTTCACCCGTCCCCGAGCTGTACTCGGCCGCGTACGACCCGATCTGGGCGGTGTGCGCGGAGCTGGACGTCCCGGTCAACCACCACGGCGGTTCGGCGTCGCCGCCGCTCGGTGACGAACCGGCCGCGCGGGCCGTCTTCATGGTGGAGACCACCTGGTTCTCGCACCGCGCCCTGTGGCACCTGATCTTCGGCGGCGCCTTCCGGCGCCACCCGGACCTCAAGCTGGTCCTGACGGAGCAGGGCTCCGGCTGGATCCCGGGCGTGCTGGAGATGCTGGACTACTACCACGGCCGCCTGGTCGCGGCGTCCTCCACCGCCGAGGCCAAGTTCGGCGCGGGCCTGGCCGAGTCCATGGGCCGGGGGCCGAGCGAGGTCTGGCGGGACAACTGCTTCGTCGGTGCCAGCTTCATGCGCCCCCACGAGGTCCCGCTGCGGGAGCGGATCGGCCTGGACAAGATCATGTGGGGCAGCGACTTCCCCCACGACGAGGGCACCGCCCCCTTCTCCCGCGAAGGCCTGCGGATCGCGTACGCGGGCCTGCCGCGGGAGGAGGTCGCGGCGATGGCCGGCGGCAACGCGGCCCGCGTGTACGGCTTCGACCTGGCCCTGCTGGACCCGCTCGCGGCGAAGCACGGCCCGCTGGTCTCGGAGATCGCCGAGCCCCTGACCCGGATCCCCCCGGAGGCCACCAGCCCGGCCTTCGCCCGGGGGGCGTCGGTCCGCGTCTGGTAGCCCTCCGGCTCCCGCCGGGGCGGCCCCGGTCCGTGGGGGCGGCCCCGGCGGGTCAGGGCAGGTGGGTGATCTGCCCGGGGGAGAGCGCTTCGGCCCCGAGCACGCGGACGCCGGCTCCCACGTGGACGCCGATTCCGGGCGCCCGGGCCAGGGGCGCCAGGTCGTACTCGCCCCCGTTCAGAAGGGTCAGCCGGGTCAGCTCCGGGAGGTCCAGCAGGGCGGACAGCCCCTGCGGGACGGTGCAGTCGCTCAGGGCCAGCATCTCGAGCCCGGGACAGCGCAGCGGTACCTCGGGGCCGACCTCCGCGCCGATGACCTGCAGCCCCTTGAGGGCGGACGGATCGGGCAGGGCCAGGAAGTCGGCCGTCCGCGCGGGCCCGGAGAAGGTCAGCCAGCTCAGTCCCGGCCAGCGCTCGATCCCGTCGAGGGCCAGGTGCGCGGCCCGCGGGTGCAGGTGCAGGTGCCTGAGCCCTTCGGGCGCGGGCAGGTCGGAGACCCGGTCGACGCCGGGCACCGCGTAGTTGAGGAACAGGTACGCCAGCGCCTCCATGCGGGCCAGCGGGGCGAGGCCCAGCCGCTCCGAGGCGTTGACGAGGGTGAGGCTCTCCAGGGACCGCAGCTCGGTCAGCGGGTCGAGGAACGCGATCCGCCGGCAGTCGTACAGGCCCAGGTACCGCAGTTCCCCGAACACCGAGAGGGCGGACAGGTCCGTCAGCGAACTCTGCAGGAGCACGAGGTTCTCCAGCCGTGCGAGGCCCCGCACCTGCGGCGGCAGGCCCCCGCCCCCGGACAGGGCGATCCGCCGGAGCCCGGTCAGCCGGGGGAGCACCGCCAGCTGCGCCGGGGTGCGCGCCCACAGCTGGACGTCGTCGAGCCGGGTGCGCGCGAGCACGGCGTCCGCGTACTCCTCCACCTGCTCGAAGCGGTCCCAGCCGTCGGCCAGTTCGCACCGCACCTTGTACCGGTCGTCGGGGCGGAACCGCGCCAGCAGTTCCACCGCCTGGTCCCCGCCGATCAGCGTGGCCGTCCGCACCGTGGCCGCCGCCGCGTCCTCCTCCAGGAACAGCGGCTCCGTCAGCAGCTCCAGCACCAGCGGCCCCGCCTTCGCCAGCTCCTCCGCCTGTGCGGGGGTGCGCGGCGGCAGGAGTTCGGCCGTGCGGCGCTCGACTTCGTGGCGTACCGCCGGGTCGAGTTCCGGCGCGTGTTCCAGGCAGGCGGCGGCCAGCAGGACCAGCCGGCCCCGGTACTTCTTCGTCCTGTCCGCCCGGGCCAGGATCCGGCGCAGCAGCGTGGCGCGCTCGTCGGGACGCGCGTGCCCCACGGCCATGCGCACCACGTCGTCCCAGGTGTCGTCGTGGGCGTTGCTCACCAGCACGCCCAGGTCGCGGGCCTCGACCGCGGCCTTCGCGCCGAGGTAGTCCTGGAAGGTCCGGTGGACGAAGTGCACGGTGCCCGGGACGGGTTCGCGCAGCAGCCCGCTGCGGATCAGCAGGTGGTTGAAGACCTCGACCGCGGTGCCCTGCGACCGGACCTGCGCCATGGAGTCCAGCCACTCCTCCACCAGCTCCACGACCTCGCCGCAGTCGGCCTCGGCCTGCCCGTTGCGGATGAGCCAGTACGCCAGCCGCTGGAGCAGCACGGTCTGCTCGTCACGGGTGAGCCGGACCCCCTCCACGTCGGTGATCTCCCGCTCGGCGTCCCGCCGTACGAGCAGCATCTCCAGCGCGGCGTCGTACAGCTCCTTGCGGGCCCGGGGCAGCTGCATGCGGCGGTCCCGGTTGAGCGCGCAGAGCAGGGCGCACATCAGCGGGTTGGCGGCGAGCTTGCCCAGGTCACGGCGGGTGCTGACGGCCAGCCGCAGCGAGGCCTCGTACTGGCCGACGGTCGCGCGCTGGGCGTCGTCGGAGCACTCGGCGCGCGCGGCGGCGTGCCAGTGCCCGATGAAGGAGCCGATGTCCTCCCGTTCCATGGGCAGCAGGGAGTGGGCCGTGAAGGACTGGCCGGCGAGCCAGTCCTCGGGGACCGCCGACGGGCGGGTGGTCACCACGTACCGGGCGTGGGGAAAGGCGGAGATCAGGCCGCGCAGCCACATCTGCGTGCGCCCCCGCAGGCGCAGCGGTACCTCGTCCACCCCGTCGACCAGGACCAGGGCGCGTCCCTCGCGCATGACGTCCTCGGTCCAGCCCGGGGGAGGGGTCAGCGGAACCCCGGATTCGAGCAGGAACTCGGCGGGGACGGGCAGGCGTTCGGCGGCGGTGAAGGAACGCAGCCGCAGGACGAACGGCACACAGGCGTTCCACGGGGCGAGGGCGCCGGTGAAGGAGCGCCGGGCCGCGTTGACGGCCAGCCACTGCACGAGGGTGCTCTTGCCCGAACCCGCGGGGCCGCGCAGCAGCGTGCGTTCGGCGCAGGCCAGGGCGTCGTCCGCCCTGCGGACCGTGCGGTGGGAGGCGGGGTTCCCGGGGAGCAGCTGCTCCCCGCTCACCGCGAGGCCTAAGTAGGCCACGTCCAGCGGCCATTCCTGCGGGGAGCGGCTGAGCGTGATGCCGAAGAGCTGGAGCCGGCCGTGGGTGTCGGCGACGTAGTCGGCGTACTGCTGCTCGAAGGTGTGGGCGGCGCCGTCGGCCCGCTCCTTCAGCTCCTCGACGGCCCTGGCCAGTTCGCCGGTGCGCCGGATGTTCTCGACGGCGGCCCGTGGGGCGAAGGCCGGCAGGCCCGTCATGTGCTCCACCGCGTGCCGGCAGCTCTGGGCGACCAGTTCCCGGTACAGGGCCTGTGCGGCCTCGCTGAGGCCGGCCGGCGGGGTGTGGGCCAGGACGCGCTCCGCGAGGGCCTCGGGTGAGAGGTCCAGGGCGAGCAGGTCGTCCATGTCCAGGGTGCCGAGGGCGGCGAAGGCGTCCCCGACGGCGTCCACCGCGGCCAGCCGCTCGTTCTCCGGCAGGGCGGCCGAGGCCGCATCGAGCCGTCCGGCCAGCGTCTCGGTGAGCCGGCTGATCTCCGGGTCGCGCAGTTCCGCCGGGGGCTTGAACCAGCGACGGCCGAGGGGGACCGGGGCGGGGGCCAGGCCCGCGCCGGGGGCCCGCGCCAGGAAGGACTTGACCACGGCGCTCGCGGCGGTGCCCGCCACCCGTAGGAGAACGCTTTCCACACCCGTCACAGGACCTCCCCGATCCGGTCGCCAGTATCGCGGGTACCGCCGGTAACTTCGTCGGATACCGATCGGTAACAACCTCTAGCGGCACCCCCGAAAGCGCCTCTATGGTGCGGGCATGCCGAACCTGCCCGATGTCGTGCTGTGGTCCATACCCGCCTTCGTGCTGCTCACCGTCATCGAGGTGGTCAGCTACCGGCTCCATCCCGACGAGGACGCGGCCGGCTACGACACCAAGGACGCGGTGACGAGCGTCACCATGGGGATCGGCAGCATCGGCTTCGACCTGCTCTGGAAGATCCCGGTCGTCGCTGTCTTCACCGCCGTCTACGAACTCACCCCGCTGCGGGTGCCGTTCCTGTGGTGGACCGCCCTGCTCATGCTGCTCGTCCAGGACTTCCTCTACTACTGGCAGCACCGGCTCCACCACGTCATCCGGATCCTGTGGGCCTGCCACGTCGTCCACCACAGCAGCCGCAGGTTCAACCTCACCACCGCCCTGCGCCAGCCCTGGACCAGCGCGACCACCTGGTGGTTCTACCTGCCGATGGTCGCCCTCGGCGTGCACCCGGCCGCGATCCCCTTCTGCTACGGCATCAACCTGCTCTACCAGTTCTGGGTGCACACCGAGCGGATCGGCAAACTCCCGCGGCCCTACGAGTACGTCTTCAACACCCCCTCCCACCACCGCGTCCACCACGCCTCCCAGGGCGGCTACCTGGACCGCAACTTCGGCGGGATCCTGATCGTCTGGGACCGGATGTTCGGCTCCTGGGTCGGGGAGACGGAGCGGCCCGTCTACGGCCTGACCAAGAACATCGGCACCCACAACCCGCTGCGCGTCGCCACCCACGAGTACGCCGCCATCGCCCGCGACGTACGCGCCGCCGACAGCTGGCGCGAGCGCGCGGGGCGGGTCTTCCGGGGCCCGGGCTGGCAGCCCGCCGCCCAGCGGGCCGAAGCGGCGCAGGCCGCGGCCGCCGCATCCGCCACCCCCGCCGCCGCGACGGCGCCGGAGCGCGCCGCGTGAGCGCCGCGGGCACCCGTACGCCCTCCTGGGCCGTGCGGCCCGCGGCCGCCGGGCGGGCCGGGCGCGTGCTGCTCGCCGGCTTCGCGGCGGCCACCGCCGCCGACCTCGCCTCGCTGCTGGCCGGCTGGCACCTCGGGCACGTCCTCGCCAAGCCGCTGCTGATGCCGCTGCTGGTGGCGTACGTGATCACCCGCGGCGCGCCCCGGCTGCTGGTCGCCGCCCTGCTCTTCGGCTGGGGCGGGGACCTCGCGCTGCTCTTCGACGCCGAGCCCGCCTTCCTCGTCGGCATGGGCTCCTTCGCCGCCGGGCACGTCTGCTACCTCGCGCTCTTCGGGCGGGCACGGACGAGCCCCGCGCTCGGGGGCGCGTACGCCCTCGCACTCGTCGGGACCGTCGCGCTGCTGTGGCCCGACCTGCCGGCCGGCCTGCGCGTCCCGGTCGCCGGGTACAGCCTGCTGCTCACCGCCATGGCCTACCGCTCCAGCGCGCTGGGGCGCGCGGCGGGCGCCGGAGGGGCGCTGTTCCTGCTCTCCGACACCCTCATCGCGACCGGGGTCGCCGAGTGGCCGCAGCTGCCGCGCCCCGACTTCTGGATCATGGCCACCTACCTGGCGGCCCAGTACCTGCTGGCCACGGGCGCGATCACCCGCGGGCAGGCGTACGGTAGGGAAGTCATACAAGACTGAACCACTTGATCCGGAGGGCTGCACCACCATGCGCGCCACCGTCATCCACGCCCCGCACGACATCCGCGTGGAGGAGGTGCCCGACGCTGCGATCCAGCGCCCCGAGGACGCCGTCGTCCGCGTCCTGCGCGCCTGCATCTGCGGCAGCGACCTGTGGGCCTACCGCGGCGAGGCCGCCCGCCAGCCGGGCCAGCGGATCGGGCACGAGTTCCTCGGCGTCGTCGAGGAGACCGGCTCCGCCGTCTCGGGCCTCAAGGCGGGGGACCTGGTCGTCGCCCCCTTCATGTGGTCCGACGGCACCTGCGACTACTGCTCCGAGGGCCTGTACACCTCCTGCGTGCACGGCGGCTTCTGGGGCTCGGTCGGCTCCGACGGCGGCCAGGGCGAGGCCGTCCGGGTCCCGCACGCCGACGGCACCCTGGTGAAGCTGCCCGCCGCGGCCGCCTCCGACGACCACCTGCTGACCGGGCTGCTCGCGCTGTCCGACGTCATGGGCACCGGCCACCACGCCGCCCTGGGCGCGGGCGTCCGGGCGGGCTCCACCGTCGCCGTCGTCGGCGACGGCGCGGTCGGGCTGTGCGGGGTCCTCGCGGCCAAGCGGCTCGGCGCCGAGCGGATCATCGCGCTCGGCCGGCACAGCGCCCGCACGGACATCGCCAAGCTCTTCGGGGCCACCGACGTCGTCGCCGAGCGCGGGGAGGCCGCCGAGGCCGCCGTCCGCGAGCTGACCCGGGGCCAGGGCGCGCACGCCGTCATCGAGGCCGTCGGCACCGAGCAGTCCATGCGGACCGCCGTGAACATCACCCGCGACGGCGGGGCCATCGGCTACGTCGGCGTACCGCACGGCAGCGGCACCGGCCTCGACCTCGGCGTGATGTTCGACCGGAACATCACCCTGCGCGGCGGCGTGGCCCCGGTCCGGGCCTACATTCCGGAGCTGCTGGAGGACGTGCTGAGCGGCGCGATCGACCCGGCCCCCGTCTTCGACCGGGCCGTCCGCCTGGACGAGGTCCCGGACGGCTACCGCGCGATGGACGACCGCAGCGCGCTGAAGGTCCTGATCAAGCCCTGACCGGGCGGCGCACGCGCGAGGGCCGGGCGGGGGAGCACCCCGCCCGGCCCTCGGGCGTTCACGCGTGCGGTACGGCCGTGGCTGCTACTGGACGGCCTTGAGCGCGTCCACCACGCCCGAGCCGTAGTACGCCGTCTGGCCCCACTTGGCGGTGCAGGTGGTGGCGTTGACGAGGTTGCCGGTGGCGTCGTAGATCTTCTCCGGGCAGGCGACCTTCGTGGCCTGGGCCTTCAGCATGGCCTGGAGCTGCGAGGGCGTGGCGTTCGGGTGGGCGCTCTTGAGGAGCGCCGCGACGCCCGCGACGTGCGGGCCGGCCATCGAGGTGCCCTGCTTGTAGCCGTAGCCGCCGCCCGGGACGGTCGACAGCACGCGGCCGTTGGCGTCCGGGGTGGCCGGGACCTGCCACTTGTCGCCGCCGGGGGCCGCGACGTCGACGACGCCCAGGCCGTAGCTGGAGTAGTACGACTTGAGGCCCTTGTCGCCCGTCGCGCTCACCGTGACCACGCCCGGCAGCTGGGTGGGCAGGTCCAGGCAGACCTTCGGGTCGATGGTGCGCGGCACCGGGGTGCTGTCGTTCGGGCTGGTGGTGTCCTCGATCGAGTCCGCCGCCAGGTCGTGGTTGGAGTTGCCGGCCGAGGCCACGCTGAGGACGCCCTTGCGCTCGGCGTACTTGGTGGCCCGGGTGAGGGCCTCCACCAGCGCCTTCTGGTCGTCGTCGTTCTTGCAGGTGTAGTTCCACGGGTCGACGTAGTAGCTGTTGTTGGTCACCTCGATCCCCTTCTCGGCGGCGAACATGAAGCCGCAGACGACCGCCTCGGTGTAGAAGAGGCTGGTCCCGGGCTCGCTCACCTTGATGCCGGCGACCTTCGAGCCCGGCGCGACACCGCTGACTCCGATCCCGTTGCGGGCGGCGGCTATGGTGCCGGCGACGTGGGTGCCGTGGTCGCTGCCGTTGGGGTACGGGCGCCACGCCCCGTCGGTGGTGTCGGCGACACCGCCGACACAGTTGGCCGACTGCTCCTTGGAGAAGTTGGGGGCCAAGTCGGGGTGAGTGTCGTCGACACCCGTGTCGATGACGCCCACGGTGACGTCGGGGCTGCCATCGTTGATCTTGTGCGCCGCGTCGGCCTTGATAGCCCGCAGGTCCCACTGGTTGGACTCCAGGGGCTCCTGGCCCGGCTCGGCCTGCGCCGCCGCCTTCGCGGCGTCGGCCGCGCTCAGCGTCTGGGTCGTGCCCTCCTCGGTGGTCTGCACCGCCTTCAGGGCGGTCGTGCGGGTGGCGCCGACCGACGCGAACAGGCCGCGCTGCGCCCGCAGCTGCTTGGCGAAGTCCGGGTTCTCGGAGTGCGCGACGATGACCCCGATCTGCTCGTGTGCGACCACGACCGTCCCACCGGCCCGCTCGATGGCCTTCTTCGCCGCCGTCGCCGTGGCGTACACGTTCAGGTTCGCCACGTAGGACAGCTTCGGGCCGGTGGCGGCGGGCTTCGCGGCCGTCACCGAGTCCGCCGTGTTGCCCAGCGGGGCGGCCGAGGCCGCCACCGAGGGCAGGAAGGCGAGCGAGGCAGTGAGCGCCAGGCCGACCGGTACGGCGAGGGCTCGCCGGCGGCCGTGTCCCAGATGAGCCATGGGTTCTCCACATCATCCGTGAAAAAGCCGTCCGCACGCGGTCGCGTCGGACGGGTTCATGACACGCGAACCTAGCGCTGACGTTCCCGTTTGCGCCATCAGTTCGAGAAAGAAGTTCTCAAAGAATCAGCGGGTGTTGAACCGTCCCGACACGCCGGCCGTGCCGTTGACAGGGGGGATCAGCACCACCGTCCCCCCACACGGAGGTTGTTTTGTCCGTCGTCCCCACCGCACCCGCGTCACAAGGAGAACCCCCCGTGACCACCGAAGCAGCGCCGCCGCCGGGCGGCGCGGGACCGGCCCCGGCACTCCCGTCGGCCGAAGAGTTCACGCGCGTCCAGCAGAGCCCCGAATTCGCCGAACTGCGCGGTTCCTACCGGTCCTTCGCCTTCCCGCTCACCGTGGCCTTCATCGCCTGGTACCTGCTCTACGTCCTGCTGTCCAGCTACGCGGGCGGCTTCATGGGGACCAAGCTCTTCGGCAACATCAACGTCGCCCTGGTCCTCGGCGTCGCCCAGTTCCTGACGACCTTCCTGATCGCCTGGCTCTACTCGCGGCACGCCGCCGCCGAGCTCGACCCCAAGGCCGCGGCCATCAAGAAGCGCATGGAGGCCGGAGCATGACCCCGAGCGCCCACACCCTCCCCGGCCTGACGTCCGCCGCCGGGGCGAGCGAGCACCGCCCGCTGATCATCACCCTCTTCGGGCTCTTCGTCGTCGCCACCCTCGTCATCACCGTCTGGGCCGGCCGCCAGACCAAGGACGCCGCCGACTTCTACGCAGGCGGCCGCCAGTTCACCGGCTTCCAGAACGGCCTCGCCATCTCCGGCGACTACATGTCCGCCGCGTCCTTCCTCGGCATCGCCGGAGCCATCGCCCTCTTCGGCTACGACGGCTTCCTCTACTCCATCGGCTTCCTCGTCGCCTGGCTGGTGGCCCTGCTGCTGGTCGCCGAGCCGCTGCGCAACTCCGGCCGCTACACGATGGGCGACGTCCTCGCCTACCGGATGCGCCAGCGGCCCGTCCGCACCGCCGCCGGCACCTCCACCATCGTGGTCTCGATCTTCTACCTGCTCGCCCAGATGGCCGGCGCCGGCGTGCTCGTCTCGCTGCTCCTCGGCATCACCAGCGACGGCGGGAAGGTCGCCGTCGTCGCCCTGGTCGGCCTGCTGATGATCGTCTACGTCACGATCGGCGGGATGAAGGGCACCACCTGGGTCCAGATGGTCAAGGCCGTCCTGCTCATCGCCGGCGCCCTGCTGATCACCTTCCTGGTGCTGCTGAAGTTCGACTTCAACATCTCCGCCCTGCTGGGCCAGGCCGCGGAGAACAGCGGCCAGGGCACCAAGTTCCTCGAACCCGGGCTCAAGTACGGCAAGGACGGGCTCACCAAGCTCGACTTCATCTCCCTCGGCCTCGCCCTGGTCCTCGGCACCGCCGGCCTGCCGCACATCCTGATCCGCTTCTACACCGTCCCCACGGCCAAGGCCGCCCGCAAGTCCGTGAACTGGGCCATCGGCATCATCGGCGCCTTCTACCTGATGACCATCGCCCTCGGCTTCGGCGCCGCGGCCCTGCTCAAGCGCGCCGACATCCTGGCCTCCAACAAGGCCGGCAACACCGCCGCACCGCTCCTCGCCCAGGAGATCGGCGGCGGACCGGACTCCACCGGCGGCGCCGTCCTGCTCGCGGTGATCTCGGCGGTGGCCTTCGCCACCATCCTCGCCGTGGTCGCGGGCCTGACCCTGGCCTCCTCCTCTTCCTTCGCGCACGACATCTACGTGAACGTCATCCGCAAGGGAGAGGCCACCGAGAAGGAGGAGGTGCGCGCCGCCCGCTGGTCCACCGTGGTCATCGGCGCCGTCGCCATCTTCCTCGGGGCCCTCGCCCGCGACATGAACGTGGCCGGCCTGGTCGCCCTCGCCTTCGCGGTCGCCGCCTCCGCGAACCTCCCGACGATCCTCTACAGCCTCTTCTGGAAGCGCTTCACCACGCAGGGCGCGCTGTGGTCGATCTACGGCGGGCTGATCGCGGCGGTCGGGCTCGTCCTCTTCTCGCCCGTCGTCTCCGGCAAGCCCACCTCGATGTTCAAGGACGCCGACTTCTACTGGTTCCCGCTGGAGAACCCGGGGATCATCTCCATCCCCCTCGGCTTCCTCCTGGGGTGGCTGGGGACGGTCCTGTCGAAGGAAGAGGCCGACCCGCAGAAGTTCGCCGAGCTGGAGGTGCGCTCCCTCACCGGCACCGGAGCCCACTGAGGGCGCCTCGGCAGGGGCTGCCCGAAACCGTACGAACACCGTGCGTGGCCGCGTCGTACTTCCCTACGACGCGGCCGCGTTACGTATCGTTCATTCGGGCATCCCTGTGCGACACACCGGTCGCGTACGCTCGAACTGACGAAACCTCTAGATCCGGACAGGGGAGGGGGCCCACAGTGCTTCTCGACACGTACGGCCGCGTGGCCACTGACCTGCGCGTCTCACTCACCGACCGGTGCAACCTGCGGTGTACCTACTGCATGCCCGAGGAGGGCCTGCAGTGGCTGGGAAAGTCCGATCTGCTGAGTGACGACGAGATCGTCCGGCTGATCCGCATCGCCGTGACCAGCCTCGGTGTCACCGAGGTCCGCTTCACCGGCGGGGAGCCGCTGCTGCGGCCCGGCCTGGTCGGCATCGTGGAGCAGTGCGCGGCCCTGGAGCCCCGCCCCAGGATGTCGCTGACCACCAACGGCATCGGCCTCAAGCGCACCGCCCAGGCCCTCAAGGCCGCCGGCCTGGACAGGGTGAACGTTTCCCTCGACACCCTGCGGCCCGAGGTCTTCAAGACCCTCACCCGCCGCGACCGCCACCACGACGTGATCGACGGTATGGCCGCCGCCCGCGAGGCCGGCCTCACCCCCGTCAAGGTCAACGCCGTCCTGATGCCGGGCCTGAACGACGACGAGGCGCCCGACCTGCTCGCCTGGGCCGTGGAGAACGAGTACGAACTCCGCTTCATCGAGCAGATGCCCCTGGACGCCCAGCACGGCTGGAAGCGCGAGGGCATGATCACCGCCGGGGACATCCTGGCCTCCCTGCGCACCCGCTTCACCCTCACCGAGGAAGGCGCCGAGGAGCGCGGCTCGGCCCCGGCCGAGCGCTGGCTGGTCGACGGCGGCCCGGCCACCGTCGGCGTCATCGCCTCCGTCACCCGCCCCTTCTGCGGAGCCTGCGACCGCACCCGGCTCACGGCCGACGGCCAGGTGCGTACGTGCCTGTTCGCCACCGAGGAGTCGGACCTGCGCTCCGCGCTGCGCTCGGGCGCCCCGGACGAGGAGATCGCCCGCCTGTGGAAGGTGGCGATGTGGGGCAAGAAGGCCGGGTCCGGACTCGACGACCCGTCCTTCCTGCAGCCCGACCGCCCCATGTCGGCGATCGGCGGCTGACACCCCGGGTGCCCCGGGCCGCGGTCACGGGCGCTCGGAGCCTTCGGGCTGGACCCACTCCTCCAGCCTCACGACGTCCTTGAGGAAACCGCGGACCCCCAGGAACTGGGAGAGGTGTTCGCGGTGTTCCGCGCACGCCAGCCAGGTCTTGCGCCGCTCCGGCGTGTGCAGTTTCGGGTTGTTCCACGCCAGGACCCAGACGGCCGCGTCGCGGCAGCCCTTGGCGGAGCAGGTGGGGGTTTCGGGAGAAGTCACGGCCCCAACCCTACAAACGGAAGGGCGACGCCGGGCAGCCACGGGGGGAGCTGCCCGGCGTCGGTCCGTCGCTCCGACGGGGGATGCGGAGCGCGTAGGCAGTATGTCACGCACGACCCCGTGGGGTGCACCGGAACTTCATGATTGATCTGAGCTTTTATTGAGGTTTCCCGCGTCCAGTGCCGGGCGCACAGGGGCGGGGATGAAGTTCGACGGCAGATTGGGCGTCGACTCGCGCCCCGCGTTGGCGATGACGACGGCGATGTACGGCAGCAGCAGGCCGGCGGCCAGCGTCACCACGGCCACATGGCGCTCCACGTTCCACAGGACCACCGTGGCGACCACCGACAGGGTCCGGATCCCCATCGAGATGACGTACCGGCGCTGGCGCCCCCGTACGTCCTCGGCGAGGCCCATCCGGGCCCCCGTGATCCGGAAGACCTCGGCTCCGTTCCGCTTCGTCCGCTGCATACTCCACCGCCCGATCAGCCCGCCGGACACTCCCGGTCCGGACCACTCCACGGTACGCCGCGCCCGCCGGGACCAGGAGAGGGGGTGTCCCCCGAACGGGAGTGTCCGAAATGCGCTGTACGCCTGATGGGCCGAGACTGGGCCCACATGCGCACAACGCGCCACGAGGAGGCTCGACATGCAATGGTTGTGGGCGATCATCGTCGGTTTCGTGCTGGGCCTCATAGCCCGGGCCATCCTGCCGGGCAAGCAACACCAGCCGCTGTGGCTGACCACCCTCTTCGGCATCGTCGGCGCCATCCTCGGCAACGCGGTCGCGCACTGGGTCGGCGTCGAGGACACCAAGGGCATCGACTGGCTCCGGCACCTCTTCCAGCTCATCGGGGCCGTGGTCATCGTCGGCCTCGGCGACATGGTCTACATGGCCCTGCGGGGCGGCAGACGCCACACGGTCTGACCCGGGCACGGCGAAAGGGGCCGACGCGGACGGTGAAGTCCGCGCCGGCCCCTTCGCCGTGCTCCCTGCGCGTCAGGCGCCGGTGACCTCCACCGCGGCCAGGTTCTTCTTGCCGCGGCGCAGCACCAGCCAGCGCCCGTGCAGCAGGTCCTCCGGCGCGGGGACCGCGTCCTCGGCGGTGACCTTCACGTTGTTCACGTAGGCACCGCCCTCCTTCACGGTCCGGCGGCCCGCGGACTTGCTGGCGACCAGGCCGGTCTCCGCGAACAGGTCCACGACCTGCGCGAGCTCGGTGACGCGGGCGTGCGGCAGCTCGGAGAGGGCCGCGGCCAGCGTGGCCTCGTCCAGCTCCGCCAGCTCGCCCTGGCCGAACAGCGCCTTCGACGCGGCGATCACGGCGGCGCACTGGTCCGCACCGTGCACCAGCGTGGTCAGCTCCTCCGCCAGCGCGCGCTGGGCGGCCCGCATCTGCGGACGCTCCGCGGTCTGCGCCTCCAGCTCCTCCAGCTCCTCACGGGACCTGAAGGACAGGATCCGCATGTAGGTGGAGATGTCCCGGTCGTCCACGTTCAGCCAGAACTGGTAGAACGCGTACGGGGTGGTCATCTCCGGGTCCAGCCACACGGCGCCGCTCTCGGACTTGCCGAACTTGGTGCCGTCCGCCTTGACCATCAGCGGGGTCGCCATCGCGTGCACGTGCGCCCCCGGCTCGACCCGGTGGATCAGGTCGAGGCCCGCCGTCAGGTTGCCCCACTGGTCGGAGCCGCCCTGCTGGAGGGTGCAGCCGTAGCGGCGGTACAGCTCCAGGAAGTCCATGCCCTGGAGCAGCTGGTAGCTGAACTCCGTGTAGCTGATGCCCTGCTCGGAGTCCAGCCGCTTGGCGACCGAGTCCTTCGTCAGCATCTTGTTGACGCGGAAGTGCTTGCCGATGTCCCGCAGGAACTCGATGGCGGACAGCCCCGCCGTCCAGTCCAGGTTGTTCACCATGACCGCCGCGTTCTCGCCCTCGAAGGACAGGAACGGCTCGATCTGCGTGCGCAGCCGGTTCACCCAGTTCGCGACCGTCTCCGGGTCGTTCAGGGTGCGCTCCGCCGTCGGACGCGGGTCACCGATCTGGCCGGTTGCCCCGCCGACCAGCGCCAGCGGCCGGTGGCCGGCCTGCTGGAGCCGGCGCACGGTGAGCACCTGCACGAGGTGTCCCACGTGCAGCGAGGCCGCGGTCGGGTCGAAGCCGCAATAGAACGTGACGGGACCGTCCGCGAAGGCCTTGCGCAGCGCTTCTTCGTCCGTGGACTGGGCGAACAGCCCGCGCCACTTCAGTTCGTCGACGATGTCCGTCACGGTCTCTCGACTCCTTACGAATTGTGGAAATGCCGAGCTCAGTCTAGGTGGATCAGACGCCCTTGCTGACCGAACTCATGTTGAAGTCCGGGATGCGGACGGGCGGCATCGCGGCCCGCGTGAACCAGTCGCCCCACTCGCGCGGAAGGGTCTTCTCGGTACGCCCCGCCTCCGAGGCCCGCGACAGCAGGTCCACCGGCGACTCGTTGAACCGGAAGTTGTTCACCTCGCCCGTGACCTGCCCGTTCTCCACCAGGTAGACCCCGTCCCGGGTCAGGCCGGTGAGCAGCAGCGTGGCCGGGTCCACCTCGCGGATGTACCACAGGCAGGTCAGCAGCAGACCCCGCTCGGTGCCCGCCACCATCTCGTCCAGGGACTTCTCGCCGCCCCCGTCCAGGATCAGGTTCCCGAACGCCGGCGCGAGCGGCAGCCCGGTCAGCGCCGCGGTGTGCCGGGTCGTGGTCAGCCGGGCCAGCTCGCCCTCCTTGATCCACTCCGTCGCCGGGACCGGCAGGCCGTTGTCGAAGACCGACGCGTCGTCGCCCGAGCTGTGCGCGATCACGAACGGCGAGGACTCCAGGCCCGGCGCGTTCGGGTCGCTGCGCAGGGTCAGCGGCAGCCGCGACAGCCGTTCCCCGATGCGGGTGCCGCCGCCGGGCTTGGAGAAGACCGTCCGGCCTTCCGTCGCGTCCCGGGCCGTCGCCGACCACATCTGGTAGATCAGCAGGTCGGCCACCGCGGTCGGCGGCAGCAGGGTCTCGTACCGGCCCGCCGGCAGCTCGACCTTCCGCTCGGCCCAGCCCAGGCGCACGGCCAGCTCCGCGTCCAGGGCCGTGGGGTCCACGTCCTTGAAGTCCCGGGTGGCCCGGCCGGCCCAGGCCGAACGCAGCCGGTCGGGCGACTTGGCGTTGAGTTCCAGGGTGCCGTTGGGCTGGTCGTGGCGCAGCCGCAGCCCCGTCGAGGTGCCGACGTACGTCGAGGTCAGCTCGTGGTTCGCGAAGCCGTACAGCTCGCGGCCGCCCGCCCGGGCCCGGGCGAAGGCCTCGCCGAGGGCGGGGGCGAAGTCCGCGAACACCGCCGAGGAGGTCTCGTCCGGCGCGTCGGTGAAGTCCGGGGAGGCCGGGGTGCCGGTCACCAGCGGCTGGGCGTCCTCGGCGGGGCCGCCCGCCCGCGCGGCCGCCTCGGCGGCCCGGACCAGGGGCTCCAGGTCGGCGGCGGTGACGGCGGAGCGCGAGACGACCCCCGAGGCCGTGCCCTGAGCGCCGTCGACCGTGGCGATGACCGTCAGCGTCCGGCCGCGGGTCACGCCGTTGGTGGTGAGCGCGTTCCCGGCCCAGCGCAGGTTGGCGCTGGACTCCTCGTCCGCGATGACGACGCAGCCGTCGGCGGTGGACAGCTCCAGGGCCCGCTCGACGATCTCGTGGGGCTTCGTGCGGTTCGGCGACATCAGCGTCCGGCCTCCTGGGTGGTGTTCAAGATGTTCACGTCGCGGAACAGGGCCGACGGGCAGCCGTGCGAGACCGCCGCGACCTGTCCCGGCTGGGCCTTGCCGCAGTTGAAGGCCCCGCCCAGGACGTAGGTCTGCGGCCCGCCGACCTTCTCCATGGAGCCCCAGAACTCGGTGGTCGTGGCCTGGTACGCGACGTCGCGCAGCTGTCCGGCCAGCCTGCCGTTCTCGATCCGGAAGAAGCGCTGCCCGGTGAACTGGAAGTTGTAGCGCTGCATGTCGATCGACCAGGACCGGTCGCCGACCACGTAGATCCCGCGCTCCACCCCGCCGATCAGGTCCTGCGTGGAGAGCCCGCCCGGATCCGGCTGGAGCGAGACGTTCGCCATCCGCTGCACGGGCACGTGCCCGGGGGAGTCGGCGTACGCGCAGCCGTTGGAGCGGCCGAGCCCGGTCAGCCGGGCGATCCGCCGGTCGGTCTGGTAGCCGGCCAGGGTGCCGTCCTTGACCAGGTCCCAGCTCTGCGCCTCGACGCCCTCGTCGTCGTAGCCGATGGTGGCCAGGCCGTGTTCGGCGGTGCGGTCACCGGTCACGTTCATGATCGAGGAGCCGTACTTGAGCTTGCCGAGCTGGTCGAAGGTGGCGAAGGAGGTCCCCGCGTACGCGGCCTCGTAGCCCAGCGCCCGGTCGAGCTCGGTGGCGTGGCCGATGGACTCGTGGATGGTGAGCCACAGGTTGGACGGGTCCACGACCAGGTCGTAGCGCCCGGCCCGCACGCCGGGGGCCCGCATCTTCTCGGCGAGCAGCGCCGGGATCTGCTCCAGCTCGGCGTCCCAGTCCCAGCCGGTGCCGGTCAGGTACTCCCAGCCGCGCCCGGTGGGCGGGGCGATGGTGCGCATCGAGTCGAACTCGCCGGTGGTCCCGTTGACGGCGACCGCGGTGAGCTGGGGGTGGACGCGCACCCGCTGCTGGGTGGTCGAGGTGCCCGCGGTGTCGGCGTAGAACTTGTTCTCGTGGACGGCGAGCAGCGACGCGTCCACGTGCGCCACGCCCTCGGCCGCCAGCAGCCGCGCGCTCCAGTCGGCGAGCAGCGCCGACTTCTCGGCGTCCGGCACCTCGAAGGGGTCGACGTCGTAGGCGGAGATCCAGGTCCTGTCGGCGTGCACCGGCTCCTCGGCCAGCTCCACCCGCTCGTCCGAACCGGCCGCCTTGATCACCTGGGCGGACAGCTTCGCCATGGCCACGGCCTGCGAGGCCACCCGGGCGGCGCCGTCCATGGTCAGGTCCACGCCGGAGGCGAAGCCCCAGCTGCCGCCGTGCACCACCCGGACCGCGTAACCGAGGTCGGTGGTGTCGGAGCCGCCGGAGGGCTTGGCGTCGCGCAGCCGCCAGGAGGCGCTGCGGATCCGCTCCAGCCGGAAGTCGGCATGGTCGGCGCCCAGCGCGCGGGCCCGGGCGAGTGCCGCGTCGGCGAGCGCCCGCAGGGGCAGCGCGGTGAAAGCCGCGTCGATGGAATGGGCCACGGAAGTCCTCCCGGGGTCGGGGCCGGTCGCCCCGATCATGTCGCGCCCGGGGCGGCTGTGCCTACATCTTTCTGTAGGGACTCGACAGAGCGGATCGCGAGGCCCTGTCGGAGCCCGATTCTCCGGATTACCGGCGCGGCCTATAGGTTTTTGCTCATCAGACCGCTAGCGAAAGGGTGATCCGTTGAGCCGCTCGGTTCTCGTCACCGGAGGAAACCGGGGCATCGGCCTCGCCATCGCCCGAGCCTTCGCAGAGGCCGGCGACAAGGTCGCCATCACGTACCGCTCGGGCGAGCCCCCGCAGGAGCTCACCTCGCTCGGTGTGCTGGCGGTGCGCTGTGACATCACCGACTCCGAGCAGGTGGAGCAGGCCTACAAGGAGATCGAGGAGAAGCACGGCAACGTCGAGGTGCTGGTGGCCAACGCCGGCATCACCAAGGACACGCTGCTGATGCGGATGTCGGAGGAGGACTTCGCGTCCGTCGTCGACACCAACCTCACCGGCACCTTCCGCGTGGTCAAGCGCGCGAACCGCGGCATGCTCCGCGCCAAGAAGGGCCGCGTCGTCCTGATCTCCTCGGTCGTGGGCCTGCTGGGCTCGGCCGGCCAGGCCAACTACGCCGCCTCCAAGGCCGCGCTGGTGGGCTTCGCCCGCTCGCTCGCCCGTGAGCTGGGCTCCCGCAACATCACCTTCAACGTGGTCGCCCCCGGCTTCGTGGACACCGACATGACGAAGGTGCTCACCGACGAGCAGCGTGCGGGCATCGTGGCGAGCGTGCCGCTCGCCCGCTACGCGCAGCCCGAGGAGATCGCGGCAGCCGTCAGCTTCCTGGCGTCCGACGACGCCGCGTACATCACCGGAGCCGTCATTCCCGTTGACGGCGGATTGGGCATGGGTCACTGATCACCATGAGCGGAATTCTCGAGGGCAAGCGCATCCTCATCACGGGTGTGCTGATGGAGTCCTCCATCGCTTTCCACACCGCCCGGCTGGCCCAGGAGCAGGGCGCCGAGGTCATCCTCACCGCGTGGCCGCGGCCGTCGCTGACCGAGCGCATCGCCAAGAAGCTGCCCAAGCCGGTCAAGGTGATCGAGCTCGACGTCACCAACGACGAGCACCTCGCCCGCCTGGAGGGCCTCGTCCGCGACGAGCTCGGCGGCCTCGACGGCGTCGTGCACTCCATCGGCTTCGCCCCGCAGGACGCCCTCGGCGGCAACTTCCTGAACACCCCGTTCGAGTCGGTCGCCACCGCCATGCACGTCTCGGCGTTCTCGCTGAAGTCGCTGACCATGGCCTGCAAGCCGCTCTTCCCGGCGGAGGGCGCGGCCGTCGTCGGCCTGACCTTCGACGCGCAGTTCGCCTGGCCGCAGTACGACTGGATGGGCCCGGCCAAGGCCGCCCTGGAGGCCACCAGCCGCTACCTGGCCCGCGACCTGGGCAAGGAGAACATCCGCTGCAACCTGGTCTCGGCCGGCCCGCTCGGCTCGATGGCCGCGAAGTCCATCCCGGGCTTCTCCGACCTGGCGGACACCTGGAACCACCGCTCCATGCTGGAGTGGGACATGAGCGACCCGGAGCCCACGGGCCGCGGTGTCGTCGCGCTGCTCTCGGACTGGTTCCCGAAGACCACCGGCGAGATCGTCCACGTGGACGGCGGCCTGCACGCGATGGGTGCCTGATCCCAGGACCGCCCTCCCGTACCGCGGCGATGGCCGCGCCCTCCTTCCGGAGGGCGCGGCCATCGCCGTTTTCCGTCGTGTTCGACCGGATGTCCGAGCCCGGGGTGGATCCACCCGAGTCGAAAACCGGGACAGATACCTGCAAAATGACCATGCCGGGATCTTCCCGGTGTGTCCGGGGAGGAGGTACGGGTGCGCGCGAGGCCGAGCCGAGCGGTATCGCTGCTGGTCACCTCAGTGTTCCTGACCGGCCTCCTGGGCCCCGGAGCCCTCGCCCAGCCCGGCGTACGGGAACCCGCCCCCGGCCCCGAAGCGGCCGGCCGGGCCGTCGTGCACCTCGACGACATCCCCGCCGAGCCACCCGTACGGCCCGCGCGGCCCCCCGTCCTGGAGCTGTTCGGCGCCGACTGCGACACGCGGATCACCGGCTCCACGGTGGTCGCGTCCTGCCACAACGGCTACCCCGAGACCGACCTGCTCCGCCTGCACGTCGAGTGCGAGCGCTGGTGGGACGTCGACGCGGACGCCGCTCTCGTCCCCCTGGACCCGGCCGGCCGCACCCGGCTCACCGGCCGCTGCTGGAAGGAGGTCCGCACGGCCTGGGTGAGCCACCAGCGCACCCCCGAAGGCCCGTAGGCCGCGCCCTTCGGACCGGGCCCGGGTCGGGCCGGGATCAGGCCGGGGCCTTGCCCAGGCAGACGAAGGGGTAGCCCGCGGCCTCCGCCGCGGCCGTGTCCCCGTCCCCGCGCCGGATCGCCTCGATCAGCCGGGCGTGGTCCAGGTGGTCCGCAGGGTTCAGCTCGGTGCCGACGTCCGTCCGCAGCCAGTCCGCGACCAGATCGCCGAGGTCCGCGTACAGCTCGATCAGCACGTCGTTGTGCGAGGCCGTCACCACCGCCATGTGCAGGCTCACGTCCGCCGCCACGAACAGCTCCGCGTCCCCGCTCGCCCACGCCTCCTCGCGCCGCGCCAGCAGCGCGTCCAGCTGGACGAGGTCCCGGCCGGTCCGCCGCTCCGCCGCCAGCCGGGCCGCCGAGGACTCCAGCGTCGAGCGCAGCTCCGCGATGTGCCGCGGGTCGGCCCCGGCGAAGCGCCGGTGCATCACCCCGGCCAGCTCGCTGGTGGCGAGCACGTACGTACCCGAACCCTGGCGGATGTCCAGGAGCCCGTTGTGCGCGAGGGCCCGGACCGCCTCCCGCACGGTGTTGCGTGCGACGCCCAGCAGCTCCACCAGCTCGGGCTCGGTGGGGATCCGGCTCCCGACCGGCCACTCGCCGGAGGTGATCTGGTTCCTCAGCTGGGCGATCACCTGGTCGACGAGCGCGGATCGCCGGGGCGAGGTCAGCGGCATGGCGGGTGGAATCCCCTCGGGGTCGGCCGGAGCGGCGACGGACGGAGCCGTGCGGAACGGTTCCGGACTGGACAACCAATCATCCCATGATTCTATGATGGCTGGATGCACGACGAAGACATCCAGACCATGAACCGCCCCGCGGTCGCGAACGGCGCCTCCACCGCCCTGCCCGCACCCGCCGACGCCGCCCCCCGGTGGCTGGGCCCGGTGCTCGTCGTCGGAATCGTGCTGGCCGCCCTCAACCTGCGGCCCGCCATCACCAGCCTCGGAGCCCTCTTCGAAGAGGCCCGCACCGGCCTCCACATGAGCGGCGCCGTCGCCGGGCTCATCACCTCGGTCCCCGCCCTCTGCTTCGCCGTCTTCGGCGTCACCGCCCCCCGGCTCTCGCGCCGCTTCGGCCCGGCCGCCGTCGTCTGCGCCGGCATGGCCGCCGTCGCCGCCGGCCTGCTGATCCGCCCCTTCACCCACGCCGCCGCCGGGTTCCTCGCCGCCAGCGCCCTGTCCCTGGCCGGCATAGCCCTGACCAACGTGCTGCTCCCGGTGATCGTCAAGCGCTACTTCCCGGACCGGGTCGGCACCATGACCGGCCTCTACTCCATGGCCCTGGCCGCCGGCACCTCCCTCGCCGCCGCCGCGACCGTCCCCCTCACCGGCGCCCTCGGCGGCAGCTGGCGCACCGGCCTGCTGATCTGGGCCGTCCTCGCCGTCGCCGCCGTACTGCCCTGGCTGCCGATCGCCGCCGCGGGCCGCCGCGAGAAGGCCGCCGCCCCCGCCGCCGCGGCCGGGGCCACCGGCCCCTCCGTCGTCCGCAGCCGCACCGCCTGGGCCCTGGCCTGCTACTTCGGCCTCCAGGCCACCGGCGCCTACGTCACCATGGGCTGGCTCCCGCAGATCTTCCGCGACGCGGGCGTCTCGGCCTCCACCGCCGGAGTCCTGCTCGCCGTCACCATGGTCATGGGCGTCCCCCTGGCCTTCGTCATCCCCGGCCTCGCCGGACGGATGCGCAACCAGGGCGCCATCGCCGCCGTCCTCGGCCTCTTCGGCCTCGCCGGCTACCTCGGGCTCTACCTCGCCCCCGCCGCCGGAGCCTGGGCCTGGGCCCTGCTGCTCGGGATCTCCAACTGCGCCTTCCCCCTCGTCATCACCATGATCGGGCTGCGCGCCAAGTCCCCGGCCGGGGTCGTCAAGCTCTCCGCCTTCGCCCAGAGCACCGGATACCTCATCTCCATCCCCGGACCCCTGGTCATCGGCACCCTCTACCAGCACAGCGGCGGCTGGGACATCCCGCTGGCCCTGATGGCGGCCCTCCTCGTCCCCCAGATCGCCCTCGGCGTCCTCGCCGGCCGGGACCGCACGATCGAGGACGAATGCGGCATGGGAGACTGAACGGCATGTCGCCCGTACTCGAACCCAACCCCCCAAACGGCCACAAGAAGCTCGGCCTCGTGCTCGGCGCGATGCTGCTGGTGACCATCGTCATCGCGGTCGTCGCGACCGTCGCCTCCCCCTGACACCACGGCCCGGGGGAGGGTGGGGATAACCCCACCATCCCCTAGGGGGCCAGGTTCAGGGTCGCCTGGGGTGTGCCCCGGATGGGAACCCGCCCTTCGGATCCATAGATTCGAAGGAGAGCGAGCCCGTCCCACCCGCACACCCACGGAGGCGGCCATGTCGGCCCCCGCGCACCTTCCCGCCCCCCGCACCACCGCCCCCGACACCCGGCTGCACTGGTGGACGCTGGCCCTGCCCGCGCTCGCCTTCGGCCTCCTCCTGCTCCTCCTCGCCGGCTCCGGCCAGGCGCACGCCGCCACCGACGGGGGCTCCGCCCTCGTCCAGGTCACCCACCAGCTGCTGCGCGCCGTCGGCTGAGCCGCGTGCGCCGGGCACGCCCCACCGGGGCGCGGAGGCCCTCCAACACCCTGCGCCCGGTGGCTCGTTTCGTGCGAAGCTGGGGGCCATGAGCGCCGACACACCCCGCAGGATCGCCCTCCTCCGGCACGCCAAGGCCGACTGGCCGCAGGTGTCCGACCACGAACGCCCGCTGGCGGAACGCGGCCGCAAGGACGCGCCCGCCGTCGGACTGAAGCTGGCCGAAACCGGCATCCCCTTCGACCTGGCCCTCTGCTCCACCGCCGCCCGCACCCGCGAGACCTGGAAGCTCGCCGTCCAGGAGCTCCCGTCCCGGCCGAAGACCTCGTACGAGGAGCGGATCTACGAGGCGTCGCCCGGCGAGCTCATCGCCCTGCTGAACGAGACCCCCGACGAGGTGTCCGACCTCCTCGTCATCGGCCACAACCCCGGCATGCACGCCCTCGCCGACGTCCTGTCCGGACGCTCCGAGGGCGACGCCCTGGCCCGGATGACCCGTACGGGCTTCCCGACCGCCGCGCTGGCCATCGTCTCCTTCACCGGCACCTGGAAGTCCCTCGAACCGGGCGCCTGCACCCTGCTGGACTACTGGACGCCCAAAGAGCACTGAGCCCGCCACGACGCGCGCCCGGCCGGAAGGACCCGGCCGGGCGCGGTACGTGCGTACGTCCGTACGGGGTCAGGCCAGGTCGGCCGCTTCCACTTCCTCCCGCGTGACGCCGAGCAGGTACAGCACGGCGTCCAGGAAGGGGACGTTCACGGCGGTGTGCGCGGCCTCGCGGACCACCGGCTTGGCGTTGAAGGCCACACCCAGCCCGGCCGCGTTCAGCATGTCCAGGTCGTTGGCGCCGTCACCGATCGCCACCGTCTGCGACAGCGGCACCCCGGCTTCCCCGGCGAAACGGCGCAGCAGCCGGGCCTTGCCCGCCCGGTCCACGATCTCCCCGGTGACCCTGCCGGTCAGCTTCCCGTCGACGATCTCCAGGGTGTTCGCCGAGGCGAAGTCCAGCCCCAGCCGCTCCCGCAGGTCATCCGTGACCTGCGTGAACCCGCCGGAGACCACGCCCACCTGGTAGCCCAGCGTCTTCAGCGTCCGGATCAGGGTCCGCGCGCCCGGCGTCAGCCGCACCTCGGAACGGACCTTGTCCACCACCGACACGTCCAGCCCCGCCAGCAGCGCCACCCGGGCGTGCAGGGACTGCTCGAAGTCCAGCTCGCCGCGCATGGCCCGCTCGGTCACCTCGGCGACCTCGGCCTCGCAGCCGGCGTGCGCGGCGAAGAGCTCGATGACCTCGTCCTGGATCAGGGTCGAGTCCACGTCCATGACCACCAGCCGCTGCGCCCGGCGGTGCAGCCCGGCCGAGACCACGGCCACGTCCACCCCGATCTGCGCGGCGGTGGTGGCCAGTGCCGTGCGCAGCGGCTCGGTCTCGACGCCGGAGACGGCGAACTCGACCGCCGTCACCGGGTACTTGGCGAGCCGGAAGATGCGGTCGATGTTTCCGCCGGTCGCGGTGATCCGGGCGGCGATGGTGGCGGTGGACTCGGCGGTGAGCGGGTGCCCGAGGACCGTGACGTGGGAGCGGCCGCTGCCGCGCGGCCGGTTGTCACCGGTACCCGAGATGATCTCCGCCTGCAGTCTGAGCGACTCGGCCCAGCTGTGCACGGTGGCGCGCAGCTCGCCCTCGGAGCCGGCGGCGGGCTTGGTGACGAGGGCGCACAGGACGATGCGGCCGCGGGTGACGACCTGCTCGATGTCGACGACATCGACGGAGTAGGCGGCGAGGGTGTCGAACAGCCCGGCGGTGATCCCGGGACGGTCCTTGCCGAAGATCTTGACGAGGAGGGTGGGGACGTCGGAGGTCTGCGAAGCGCTCATGGTGCCCACACCGTATCTTCCCGCCCGCCTCTCCCGGATCCCCGTCCCATGTTCTGAACGCGTCGCCCCCCACGCCGGCCCGCCTCGGAGGAAGGCGTGCGCGCCGTGCGAGAACCCTGTGAAGGATCGCCCGGGCGAGAAGTCCCGTATCGCACTCTCCGGGTGCCTTTCACCCCTGCCGGCGGCCGCCCACGGCCGCCCGCGGAAGGCCCCGATTCCACATGTGGCCGCAGGCCTGAAATAGTTCCACCGGATGTTCGCCATCCCTAGACTCCCTGACGTCGTTCTCCCTGGACGCCAGGGGGATTCTCGGGGGACCTTAAGTGGGGCTGGAGTGCCGGAACTCGTACTGGAATTGAACGGAAGGACCTGGACGCTCGATCCGTCCAGGTCGTACTCGCTGGGGCGCGATCCCCAGGGAGACGTGGTGATCGATGACGCCAGGGTGTCGTGGCGGCACGCCACCATCAGCTGGAACGGCCGGGGTTGGGCCCTTGAGGACCACGGCAGCACCAACGGCACGTACGTGCACGGCGCGCGGGTCCAGCAGACGGAACTCGTGCCCGGCACGCCGGTGCACCTGGGCAACGCCACCGACGGCCCGCGGCTGAATCCGAGCGCCGCCCAGGCGCAGCAGCCGGCCTATCAGGCCCCGGCGCAGCAGCAGGCGTACCAGGCCCAGGGCCAGGCCCCGGCCCAGCAGCAGCCGCGGCAGCAGCCCGCCTGGGACCAGCAGCCGCAGCAGCAGCCGTACGTGCCGCAGCAGCAGGGCGGCGGCGCCGGTGGCGGCATTCCCGCGCAGCAGGGGGCCGCGGCCCCCGGGTACGCCGGGGACCACCGCAGCCCGACGACGTTCCACCAGATCGCCGTCGGCCGCGTCATGCGCATCGGCCGCGCCCTGGAGAACGAGCTCGTCGTCTCCGACCTCCAGGTCTCGCGCCACCACGCGGAGTTCCGCTCCACCGGCGGCCGCTTCGAGATCCACGACCTCGGCAGCCACAACGGCACCTACGTCAACGGCCAGCCGCTGCCCAAGTCCGGCACCGCGCTCCTCGGCCCGAACGACATCGTCGGCGTCGGCCACTCGACGTTCAAGATCGTCGGCGACCGGCTCGAGGAGTTCGTCGACACCGGTGAGGTCTCCTTCTCGGCCCGCCACCTCACGGTCACCGTCGACGGCGGCAAGCAGATCCTCAAGGACGTCACCTTCGGCGTCCCGGAGAAGTCGCTCATCGGCGTCATCGGCCCCTCCGGCTCCGGCAAGTCGACGCTCCTGAAGGCGCTCACCGGCTACCGGCCCGCCGACCAGGGCGACGTCCTCTACGACAACCGCAACCTGTACAAGCAGTTCGCGGAGCTCCGCCAGCGCATCGGCCTGGTCCCGCAGGACGACATCCTGCACAAGGAGCTGAAGGTCTCGACCGCCCTGAAGTACGCGGCCAAGCTCCGCTTCCCGGGCGACACCGCCGAGTCCGAGCGCGCCGCCCGCGTCGACGAGGTGCTGCGCGAGCTCAAGCTCGACATCCACAAGGACAAGAAGATCACCTCGCTCTCGGGTGGTCAGCGCAAGCGCGTGTCCGTGGCCCTGGAGCTGCTCACCAAGCCGTCGCTGATCTTCCTGGACGAGCCCACCTCCGGCCTCGACCCGGGCATGGACCGCGACGTCATGCAGCTGCTGCGCACCCTCGCCAACGACGGCCGCACGGTCCTCGTCGTCACCCACTCCGTGGCGGAGCTGGGGCTGTGCGACAAGCTGCTCGTCATGGCCCCGGGCGGGTCCGTCGCCTACTTCGGCCCGCCGGACGAGGCGCTGAACTTCTTCGGCTACACCACCTGGGCCGACGTGTTCTCCGCCTTCGAGAACTACCGCGAATACGACTGGGCCGGCCGCTGGAAGGGCTCGCAGCACTACCAGCTGTACGCCGCCGACCTCGACGCGGTCGCCCCGCAGCAGGTCGCGATGGCCCCGCAGCAGATGATCCCGCCGAAGCCGCAGGGCTGGGGATCGCAGCTGTGGACGCTGATGCGCCGCTACGTCTCGGTGATCGCCTCCGACGTCGGCTTCCTCGCCCTGATGGTGCTGATGCCCGCCGTCCTGGGCGTGGTGTCCATCGTGATCCCCGCGAAGTTCGGCCTCGCCCCGCCGACCCCGCCGTCGCGCTTCAACGGCGACGCGGGCACGATCATGCTGATCCTCGCGGTCGGCATGTGCTTCTCGGGAGCGGCCAACTCGGTCCGCGAGCTGATCAAGGAACGGGTCATCTACGAGCGGGAGCGCGCGACCGGCCTGTCCCGGTCCGCGTACCTCATGTCGAAGGTGATCGTCCTCGGCGTGATCACCGCCCTCCAGGGCGTGATCATCTGCGCCATCGCCTTCACCCCGCGCAAGCTGCCCGCCGAGGGCCTCTTCATGAACCCGGCCGTCGAACTCTGCATCTCGGTCACCGCGCTCGGCTTCACCGCCATGATGTTCGGCCTCGTCATCTCCTCGCTGGTGAAGACCGCCGAGAAGACCATGCCGCTGCTCGTCATGTTCGCCATCGTCCAGGTCGTCTTCACCGGCATCCTGTTCCAGCTGTACGACAAGATCGGCCTGGAGCAGTTCGCCTACCTGATGCCGTCCCGCTGGGCCATCGGCGCCGCCGGCACCACCCTGAACCTGGGCAAGCTCATGGCGCCCTGGGACCCGCAGAACCCCACCAACACCGACCCGCTGTGGGACCACACCGCCGGCCAGTGGTTCCTGGACGTCTTCGTCCTGCTGGCGCTCGGTGTGATCTGCGGCTTCGCCGTGGCGCGCCTGCTGCGCCGCCACGAGCCCGAGGTCATGCGCAAGTAGCGGGCGGGTCCGCCAGGACCGCGCACGCGCACGAACGCCTCAGGGCGGCCCCCGGAAGTCCGGGGGCCGCCCTGAGGCGCATGGGGGGCGTGCGGTGCCTAGTAGGCGCTGTTCACGTTGTCCATCGAGCCGTAGCGGTCGGCGGCGTAGTTGCACGCGGCGACGATGTTCGCGACCGGGTCGTACAGGTCGAACTTGGTGCCCTTGACGTGGTACGTGTTGAAGGTCGGCTGGATGACCTGGAGCAGGCCCTTCGACGGGATGCCGTTCTTCGCGTTGATGTCCCACAGGTTGATCGCGCGGGGGTTGCCGCTCGACTCGCGCATGATGTTGCGGTGGATGCCGGAGTAGCTGCCCGGAATGCCCTCGCGCTTCATGATGAAGAGCGCTTCCTTGATCCAGCCGTCGAGGTTGTTCGCGAAGACCGGCGTACGGGCCGCGGAACGGCTGGCGGCTTCCTTGGCCTCGCGGTCCTTCTTCGCCTGCGCCTCGGCCGCGGCCTTCGCCGCGTCCTTGGCCTTCTGGTCGGCGACGGCCTGCTGCGCGCCGACGTGCTTCTGCACGGACTCGGTCCAGGCGACCGGAGCGGCCTCGAACGTCTGGGCCTGAGCGGTCTCGGTACCGGCGGGGACGAGGGAGAAGGCGAGGGCGGCGGCACCGAGGGTGGCGACACCGGCGATCGACAGCTTGTGTGCCTTCGTCAGACGATAGTGACCGGGAGTGCTGGAAGCAGACATGCGGGGCAACCTCTTCGAATAGCCGGGGCCGCAGGAAAGCGCCGCTCGGATCCGGGATCCGCGGCGCTGTGCGACGGCAGCCATTCTTAGCGGCGGCAAAATCGCCTGGCAAAGGTGTGACGTACGATCCCCGTTAGTGGATCAGGGCCTCCCGCCGACGCGGGATTTCCACCCCCGCCGCTAGGCGCAGCAGCACTCACGGAGTCTTTATCCGTCCACTACGCGGCTTCGTAAGTGACGTGCGTCCTATGCCGGGGCTCACACCGGCCGGGCGGCTGCCTCACCCTGAGTTGCGACCGCAATTCAATGCGTGAGCGAACTCCGCCTTACGGACGAGGCGAGCGTCCGCCCCCTCATACCCAGGGCAGAGGAGCGGCCCCCGGACCCCCTCCCGAAGCCGTACGCCCCCGGGACGCGGGACCTACGTCCGACGCCCGATCCCGCAGGTCAGGGCCGCCGGTACGGTGACCCCATGCACAACGGACCCGCTACGGGAGGACTGGCGGCCGTCAGCACCGCGCTGCTCGCCATGAGCCGGCGGCTGGAGGTCCACGACGTCCTGCGCACGATCGTCGCCTCCGCCCGCGAACTGCTCGACGCCGAGTACGCCGCCCTCGGCGTCCCGGACGACCACGGGGGCTTCGCCCAGTTCGTCGTGGACGGCATCAGCGAGGAGCAGTGGCGCCGCATCGGCCCGCTGCCCCGCCAGCACGGCATCCTCGCCGCCATGCTCCACGAGGAGACCCCCGAGCGGCTCGCCGACGTGCGCGACGACCCGCGCTTCGGGGGCTGGCCCGCCGCCCACCCCGAGATGTCCGGCTTCCTCGGCCTGCCCATCAGGGACGGGGAGGAGAACCTCGGCGCCCTCTTCCTCGCCAACAAGAACGGCCCCGGCGGCTTCACCGACGAGGACGAGGCGCTCCTGTCCCTCCTCGCCCAGCACGCGGCCATAGCCCTCACCAACGCCCGCCTCTACGAGCGCAGCCGCGAGCTGACCATCGCCGAGGAGCGCTCCAGGCTCGCCCACGAGCTGCACGACGCCGTCAGCCAGAAGCTGTTCTCCCTGCGCCTGACCGCCCAGGCCGCAGCCGCCCTCGTCGACCGCGACCCGGCCCGGGCCAAGGGGGAGCTCCAGCAGGTCGCCGCGCTCGCCGCCGAGGCCGCCGACGAGCTCCGCGCCGCCGTGACCGAGCTGCGGCCCGCCGCCCTGGACGAGGACGGCCTCGTCCACACCCTGCGCGACCACGTCCGCGTACTCGACCGCGCCCACACCGCGCGCGTCACCTTCACCTGTGACGGCGTACGGGCCCTGCCCGCCGCCCAGGAGGAGGCACTGCTGCGGGTCGCCCAGGAGGCCCTCCACAACGCCCTGCGGCACTCCGGCGCGGACCGCGTCGAGGTCACCCTGGCCCGCACCCCCGCGGGCGGCGCCGTCCTGCGCGTACGGGACTGGGGCCGGGGCTTCTCCCCTTCCACCGTCCGCACGGCCGGCCGCCACCTCGGGCTCGTCTCCATGCGCGACCGGGCCGGCGGCGCCGGAGGACGGCTGGAGGTCCGCTCGGAGCCCGGTGAGGGCACCACGATCGAGATGGAGGTCCCCGGTGGCTGACACCCCCGGCCGCGGCCGGATCCGCGTCCTGCTCGTCGACGACCACCAGGTGGTCCGCCGCGGCCTGCGCACCTTCCTGGAGGTACAGGAGGACATCGAGGTGGTCGGAGAGGCCGCCGACGGGGCGGAGGGCACCGCCCGCGCCGAGGAACTGCGGCCCGACGTGATCCTCATGGACGTCAAGATGCCCGGCACCGACGGCATCGAGGCCCTGCGGCGGCTGCGCGACCTGGAGAACCCGGCCCGGGTCCTGATCGTCACCAGCTTCACCGAACAGCGGACCGTCGTCCCCGCACTGCGGGCCGGCGCCGCCGGATACCTCTACAAGGACATCGACCCCGACGCCCTGGCCGGAGCCATCCGCTCCGTGCACGCGGGACACGTCCTGCTCCAGCCGGAGGTCGCCGAGGCCCTGCTGGCCGCCCAGGACGACCAGAGCGGCCCCGGCGGCCGCCCCGGCTCGCTGACCGACCGCGAACGCGAGGTCCTCGGCCTCATCGCCGACGGCCGCTCCAACCGGGAGATCGCCAGGACGCTCGTGCTGTCCGAGAAGACGGTCAAGACGCACGTCTCGAACATCCTGATGAAGCTGGACCTCTCCGACCGCACCCAGGCCGCGCTGTGGGCCGTACGGCACGGCATCGCGGAGTGACGGGCCGATCCGAATAGTGGGCCGATCCGAGTAATGGGCCGATCCGAGATTCATACGGTCGGGTGTATGTAGCCCACATGGCGTATCCCGGGCCGGAGGACGCCGTTCTCCATGGCGTGCCGCGACGGCTGGTCGCGGCAGACGTACTGGAGGACGAGAACGTGAAGAACTTCAAGAAGGCCGCAGCCGTCACCATGATCGCGGGCGGCCTCGTCGCCGCCGGCGCCGGTGTCTCCTCGGCGCACGGCGGTGCGTCCGCGGAGGGCGAGGCCCTGAACTCGCCCGGCGTGGCCTCCGGGAACCTGCTCCAGGTCCCCGTGCACGTCCCCGTGAACGTGGTCGGCAACACCGTCAGCGTGATCGGCCTGCTCAACGGCGCCTGGGGCAACACCGGCGTCAACGCCTGACCCCCGGCCCCAGAAAACGGCCCCGCTTCCACCTCTCCCCGGGAAGCGGGGCCGCGGCACATCCGCACCCGGACGGCTAGAGCGCCTCCACCGCCGAGTTGTACGCCGCCACCAGCGCCCGCCGGGCGACCCGCTCCACCGGCCGCAGCGCCTCCGCCCGCGCCGCCATCTCCGAGGCCGCCACCGCGCCCCCGTGCCCGCGCTCGTACGCCAGCGACACCATCAGGTCCACCCGCTGCGCCAGCGCCAGCACCCGCACCGCCCGCGCCGGGTACCCGGGCGCCAGCGCGTCCCGCCCCGCCTCCGCCCGCGCCCGGTACGCAGACAGCGCCGCCTGGGCCACCGGCCCCGACGCCGCCACGTCCAGCCGGGTCAGCACCACCGTCGCCTCCCGCAGCGCCTCGGCCAGCTCCCGCTCCGCCTCGCCCAGCGACGGCACGTCCGCCGGCGGGGCCTCCCGCACCGCCAGGCAGTGCCACACCACCGAGACGTGCACGTCACCCGCCGGGCCCGCCTCCGTGACCTCCGGCACCAGCCCCAGCGCGGCCCCCGCGCACACCACCGCCTCCTCGGCCTCCAGCGCCCGCGCGTTGAACTCCGGCGGCCCGCTCAGCCCCAGCGGATGCCCCGCCACCGGCAGCGCCACCCGCAGCCCGGTCACCCCCAGCGCCCGCAGCCGCCCCAGCGCCAGCGTGAGCCCCACCGGCCCCGCCTCACCCGGCAGCCCGGCGACCCGGTGCACGGCGTCCTCGCCCACGATCGACAGCGCCGCCTCGTCGGGCGAGACCAGACCTGCCAGCAGAGCGTTCCCCCAGGCGGCCAACCGCCCTGAACGTGGTTCGAAAAGCATCCCCCCACTCTACGGATCCGCCCCCCGACCCGGCCTGGCGCCCGGAGCCCGCTCGGAGTGGCGTAGGTTTTCCCCTGGGGCCGCGCCTACAGGCGCGCACAGAGAACCGTGACTGCAAGGGGTGACAACACGCTCATGAGCGATGTTCTGGAGCTGGTGGACGTATCCGTGGTCCGCGAGGGCCGGGCTCTGGTGGACCAGGTCTCCTGGTCGGTCAAGGAGGGGGAGCGCTGGGTCATCCTCGGCCCCAACGGCGCCGGCAAGACCACGCTGCTGAACCTCGCCTCCAGCTACCTCTTCCCCACCAAGGGCACCGCCACGATCCTCGGCAGCACCCTCGGCAAGCCCGGCAGTGACGTCTTCGAGCTGCGCCCGCGCATCGGCGTCGCCGGCATCGCGCTCGCCGACAAGCTCCCGAAGCGGCAGACCGTCCTGCAGACCGTGCTCACCGCCGCCTACGGCATGACCGCGACCTGGCAGGAGGAGTACGAGGACATCGACGAGCAGCGCGCCCGCGCGTTCCTCGACCGCCTCGGCATGACCGACTACCTCGACCGCAAGTTCGGCACCCTCTCCGAGGGCGAGCGCAAGCGCACCCTGATCGCCCGCGCCCTGATGACCGACCCCGAGCTGCTCCTCCTCGACGAGCCCGCCGCCGGCCTCGACCTCGGCGGCCGCGAGGACCTCGTCCGCCGCCTCGGCCGCCTCGCCCGCGATCCCATGGCCCCGTCCATGGTCATGGTCACGCACCACGTCGAGGAGATCGCCCCCGGCTTCACGCACGTCCTGATGATCCGGCAGGGCAAGGTCGTCGCCGCCGGCCCCATCGACCTGGAGCTGACCTCCCGCAACCTCTCCCTCTGCTTCGGCCTCCCGCTCATCGTCGACCGCAACGAGCACGACCGCTGGAGCGCCCAGGGCCTGCCCCTGCGCTAGGCCCGGCGTCAGGCCCCGACGTTCGCGCCCTGTCCGGCCGCGCCCGCCCGACCTACCATGACCATGTGGACATCGACGCATGGGTGTGGTGGCTCATCGGCGCGGTCGGACTGGGCATCCCCCTGGTCCTGACCGCCCTGCCGGAGTTCGGCATGTTCGCCGTCGGCGCGGTCGCCGCGGCCGTCACCGCGGCCGTCGGCGGGGGAGCGGTGGCCCAGGTCCTGGTCTTCGTCATCGTGTCGGTCGCGCTGATCGCCGTCGTACGGCCCATCGCCAACCGCCACCGCGACCAGCGGCCCCAACACCGCAGCGGAATCGAGGCGTTGAAGGGAAGATCCGCCGTCGTCCTCGAACGGGTCGACGGCAGCGGCGGCCGCATCAAGCTGGCCGGCGAGATCTGGTCCGCCCGTACCCTCGACTCGGACACCAGTTTCGAACCCGGCCAGTCCGTCGACGTCGTCGACATCGACGGAGCGACCGCGGTCGTCATGTGACAAGCAGCCCACCCGCGGCCCCGGGGTCTGCGAGACTCCGAGCAACGGGGCAGCACAGACAGCCGGAAGGGCACGGGGAACCACATGCAACCGATCATCATCGTCCTGATCATCCTGGTGGTACTGGTCTTCATCGCCCTGGTCAAGACGATCCAGGTGATCCCGCAGGCCAGCGCCGCCATCGTCGAGCGGTTCGGCCGCTACACCCGCACCCTCAACGCGGGCCTCAACATCGTCGTCCCGTTCATCGACTCCATCCGCAACCGGATCGACCTCCGCGAACAGGTCGTCCCCTTCCCGCCGCAGCCGGTCATCACCCAGGACAACCTGGTCGTCAACATCGACACCGTCATCTACTACCAGGTGACCGACGCCCGCGCCGCCACGTACGAAGTGGCCAGCTACATCCAGGCCATCGAGCAGCTCACCGTCACCACCCTGCGCAACATCATCGGCGGCATGGACCTGGAGCGGACCCTCACCTCCCGCGAGGAGATCAACGCAGCCCTGCGCGGGGTCCTCGACGAGGCCACCGGCAAGTGGGGCATCCGCGTCAACCGCGTCGAGCTGAAGGCCATCGAGCCGCCGACCTCCATCCAGGACTCGATGGAGAAGCAGATGCGCGCCGACCGCGACAAGCGCGCCGCGATCCTCCAGGCCGAGGGCGTCCGCCAGTCGGAGATCCTGCGAGCCGAGGGCGAGAAGCAGTCCTCCATCCTCCGCGCCGAAGGTGAGGCCAAGGCCGCCGCCCTCAAGGCCGAGGGCGAGGCCCAGGCCATCCGCACCGTCTTCGAGTCCATCCACGCCGGCGACGCCGACCAGAAGCTCCTCGCCTACCAGTACCTGCAGATGCTCCCGAAGATCGCCGAAGGCGACGCCAACAAGCTCTGGATCGTGCCCAGCGAGATCGGGGACGCACTCAAGGGCCTCTCGGGCGCCATGGGTAACTTCGGCCCCCTCGGAGGCGGTTCGACGGGCTTCAACCCGCAGAACCCCGGCAAGGGCATTCCCGCCCAGGACACCCCCGCCGAGCGGCGCGAGCAGCCCCCCATCGACTGACGAGACCACCCCTCGTGCATGATCAGTGAGGCCCCTCGACCTTCACGGCGGGGAGGCGACTCACTCACGCAAAGGGGATGGCTCCGTCCATGTCCATGTCCATCTGGGAATCCCTCGCGGTCTTCGGCGCCGGAATCGGCGCCGGGACCATCAACACCATCGTCGGCTCCGGCACCCTGATCACCTTCCCGGTACTCCTCGCCACCGGCCTGCCCCCGGTCACCGCCAACGTCTCCAACACCCTCGGCCTGGTGCCCGGCTCCATCAGCGGAGCCATCGGCTACCGCAAGGAACTCCAGGGCCAGCGCGCCCGCATCGTCCGCCTCGGCTCCGTCTCCCTCGTCGGCGGACTCGCCGGCGCCATCCTGCTCCTGACCCTGCCGTCGGACTCCTTCGACACGATCGTGCCCGTCCTCATCGGCCTGGCCCTCGTCCTCGTCGTCCTCCAGCCCCGGCTCGCCGCGGCCCTGCGCCGCCGCCAGGAAGCGGCGGGACGCGATCCGGGCGGATCGGACGGCGGCACACCGCTCCTGGCCGGCATGCTGCTCTCCAGTGCCTACGGGGGCTACTTCGGCGCCGCCCAGGGAGTCCTCTACGTCGGACTGATGGGCCTGCTGCTCCACGAGGACCTGCAACGGATCAACGCCGTCAAGAACGTGGTCGCCGCGCTCGTCAACGGCATCGCCGCCGTCTTCTTCCTCTTCGTCGCCGACTTCGACTGGACGGCCGTCCTCCTCATCGCCGTCGGCTCCACCATCGGCGGCCAGATCGGCGCCAAGGTCGGCCGCCGGCTCCCCCCGACCGCCCTGCGCGGAGTCATCGTGACGGTCGGGATCCTCGCCATCGTCCAACTGCTGCTCCGCTGAGCGACGTAGAAGAAATACGCCGCCCCACGGGCCCGCGGGGACGCCGGACTACGCGGTGCGCGCCAGCCACTCCGGCAGCGCGTCCTCCCCGCCCACCCCCAGAGCCAGCAGCATCGCGTCCGCCGGAGAAGGCACGAAGGGCTTCCGCAGCAACGGCATCCCCGCCTCCTCCGGCGTCCGCGCCGCCTTGCGGTGGTTGTCCTCGGCACAGGAGGCCACCGTGTTCAGCCACGTGTCACCACCCCCCTGGGCCCGCGGCAGCACGTGGTCCACGGTCGTCGCGCGCTTCCCGCAGTACGCGCACCGGTGCTGGTCCCTGACCAGCACCCCCCGCCGTGACCAGGGAGCATGTCTTCGGAAGGGCACCCGCACGTACCGGCACAACCGGATCACCCGCGGCATCGGAAGCTCCATGGTGGCCGCACGCACACGCAGCTCGGGATGCGACTGTTCGACGACGGCCTTGTCCTGCAGAACCAGCACGACCGCCCGGTTCAGCGTCACCGTCGACAGCGGCTCGAAGCTCGCGTTCAGTACCAGCGTGTCCCGCATCTCGCCCACCTCCCGTGTGCAGGCCCGCGACCACCCTGGCGGCAAGGCCCGCAACCACTCTGGCCGCGCGCGCCACGCGGGACAACGCAATAAAAATGCCCGGTCCTGGCCTTCTTTAGACCAGGACCGGGCGAACAGCGGGAGAACGATCAACGCGCCGCGGGCGACTCGTACTCACCGATCAGCTGGGCACGGCCGAGCGCGTGGAACCGGAGGTGGAAACCGACCACCGCCGGCGAGGAGTCCTCGTCCGGACCCAGCTCCTCCCGGTCCACCGCGTACACGGTGAACACGTACCGGTGCCGCTCCCCGCGCGGCGGGGCGGCACCGCCGAAGTCGCGCGTGCCGTAGTCGTTGCGCACGTGCACCGCCCCCTCGGGCAGCCCCTCGAAGTCCCCGCTGCCCGCGCCGGCCGGCAGCGAGGTCACCGAAGCCGGGATGTCGAACAGCACCCAGTGCCAGAACCCGCTGCCCGTCGGCGCGTCCGGGTCGAAGCAGGTCACCGCGAAGCTCTTCGTCCCCTCGGGGAAGCCCTCCCAGCTCAGCTGCGGGGAGAGGTTCTTGCCCGTCAGGACCTGGGCCGCGTGCAGATCGGCACCGGGCGAGACATCCTCGCTGGTCACCGTGAAGGACGCCACCTCGGGGTGGAAGTCGTGCGGAAGGGGAGCCCTTTTCTGTTCGGCCACTGCTGTCCTCCTGGATCGGATGAGGGGTACCCGCCCGAGCCTAGAACCAGTTGCGCTGCGAACCGACCGAGGCGATCCACTGGTTCAGGTACGCCGCCCAGTCGGTCCCCTGGTACGACTGCAGACCCACCTGGAAGCAGCGGTAGGTGTCGCTGCCCTCGCTGAACAGCCCCGGCTTCTTGTCCATCTCCAGCACGACGTCCATCTCGTGGCCGTCCGAGACGAAGGTCAGCTCGACCTGGTTCAGACCCCGGTACTGCGACGGCGGCAGGAACTCGATCTCCTGGTAGAACGGCAGCGTCTGCCGGGTCCCCCGGATGTGCCCGCGCTCCATGTCCGCGCTGCGGAACGTGAAGCCCAGCTGCCCGAAGGCGTCCAGGATCGCCTGCTGCGCCGGCACCGGGTGCACGTTGATCGGGTCCAGGTCACCCGCGTCCACCGCACGCGCGATCTCCAGCTCCGTGCTGACCCCGATGTTCATCCCGTGCAGGTGCCGGCCGCCGAAGTGGGTCACCGGCGTCTCCGCCGGGATCTCCAGCCCGAAGGGCACCACGTGCAGCGCACCGGGCTGCACCTTGAAGGCACCGCCGAGGCGCTGCTTGGTGAAGACGACGTCCTGCTTGTACTCGCCGTCGCCGCCCTCCACCTCCACCCGCGCCTGGAGCCCCACCGACAGACCCTCGATCTGCTGCTCGACGGACCCACCCTGGATCCGCACCTCGCCCTGGACGATCCCGCCCGGCACCACGTTCGGCTCGGTGATGATCGTGTCCACCGACGCACCGCCGGCACCCAGGCTCGCGAACAGCTTCCTGAAGCCCATGCTCTCTCCCCTACACAGATATACGGATCCACTGACCCCTTACCACTGCGGAACCATAGGGCCCGGTTGCAGCGGCGCGCGTTCCACTACCCTCGACCGGATGAGCGCGCGCCCCGACCGTACGCCCCTGTCCCGGTCCTTCTTCGACCGCCCGGTCCTCACCGTGGCCCCCGACCTGCTCGGCAGGATCCTGGTCCGCCGCACCCCGGACGGCCCCATGGAACTGCGCATCACGGAGGTGGAGGCGTACGAGGGCGAGGCCGACCCCGGCTCCCACGCCTACCGCGGCCGTACCGCCCGCAACGCGTCGATGTTCGGCCCGCCCGGACACGCGTACGTCTACTTCATCTACGGCATGTGGTTCAGCCTCAACCTCGTCTGCGGCCCGCCGGGCCACGCGAGCGGTGTACTGCTGCGCGCCGGGGAGGTGACGGTGGGCGCCGACCTGGCCGCCAAACGCCGCCTTTCAGCCAGATACCCGCGTGAATTCGCCAAGGGGCCGGCCCGCCTGGCCACCGCCCTGGGCATCGACCGCTCCCTGGACGGGACGGACCTCTGCGCGGGCCCCGATTCCCCCCTGTCCCTGCTCGCCGGCACCCACACCCCGTCCGACCAGGTCGGCAACGGCCCCCGCACGGGCGTCGGCGGAGCCGGCGCGGCCCACCCCTACCGCTACTGGATCACCGGCGACCCCACCGTGAGCCCCTACCGGGCCCACGCGCCGCGCCGCCGCGCAACTTGACTCGATCTTGGGAGACGCCTAACGTAGCCCGAGCCGCTTGAACGGGTCGCTGTCTTCAGCAGCCCCCCGGAGCGGCCAAACCACTACCTACGACGTACCCCTGGCGGGGTCCTATTCGGCATGCCCGAATTCCCTGCCGACCGGCTCGATTATGAGTCGGCAGGGAAAAGCGTTAACGTAGTGACCACGCCGAAAGGGAAAGCGCGAAAGCGCAGGACCTGGAAAGCAAGCGAGAAAGACTCTGATAGAGTCTGAATCGCAAGAACGAAAGCCCGGAGGAAAGCCCCAGTAAGTGTTACTGCGGGTGAGTACAAAGGAAGCGTCCGTTCCTTGAGAACTCAACAGCGTGCCAAAAATCAACGCCAGAAGTTGATACCCCGTCCACTCCGGTGGATGAGGTTCCTTTGAAAAAGACCTGTGAGGTCGCCTTCGGGTGATGCTTGCAGGCAACGAACACAGCGAGGACGTTGTGGTCAGTCGGTCTTATTCCGACCGTGACTGGCCCGCTCTTTCGTGGTGTGGACCGGATTACCGGTAAACATTCATGGAGAGTTTGATCCTGGCTCAGGACGAACGCTGGCGGCGTGCTTAACACATGCAAGTCGAACGATGAAGCCCTTCGGGGTGGATTAGTGGCGAACGGGTGAGTAACACGTGGGCAATCTGCCCTTCACTCTGGGACAAGCCCTGGAAACGGGGTCTAATACCGGATACGACTGCGGGAGGCATCTCCTGTGGTGGAAAGCTCCGGCGGTGAAGGATGAGCCCGCGGCCTATCAGCTTGTTGGTGGGGTAATGGCCCACCAAGGCGACGACGGGTAGCCGGCCTGAGAGGGCGACCGGCCACACTGGGACTGAGACACGGCCCAGACTCCTACGGGAGGCAGCAGTGGGGAATATTGCACAATGGGCGAAAGCCTGATGCAGCGACGCCGCGTGAGGGATGACGGCCTTCGGGTTGTAAACCTCTTTCAGCAGGGAAGAAGCGAAAGTGACGGTACCTGCAGAAGAAGCGCCGGCTAACTACGTGCCAGCAGCCGCGGTAATACGTAGGGCGCAAGCGTTGTCCGGAATTATTGGGCGTAAAGAGCTCGTAGGCGGCTTGTCACGTCGGATGTGAAAGCCCGAGGCTTAACCTCGGGTCTGCATTCGATACGGGCTAGCTAGAGTGTGGTAGGGGAGATCGGAATTCCTGGTGTAGCGGTGAAATGCGCAGATATCAGGAGGAACACCGGTGGCGAAGGCGGATCTCTGGGCCATTACTGACGCTGAGGAGCGAAAGCGTGGGGAGCGAACAGGATTAGATACCCTGGTAGTCCACGCCGTAAACGTTGGGAACTAGGTGTTGGCGACATTCCACGTCGTCGGTGCCGCAGCTAACGCATTAAGTTCCCCGCCTGGGGAGTACGGCCGCAAGGCTAAAACTCAAAGGAATTGACGGGGGCCCGCACAAGCGGCGGAGCATGTGGCTTAATTCGACGCAACGCGAAGAACCTTACCAAGGCTTGACATATACCGGAAAGCATTAGAGATAGTGCCCCCCTTGTGGTCGGTATACAGGTGGTGCATGGCTGTCGTCAGCTCGTGTCGTGAGATGTTGGGTTAAGTCCCGCAACGAGCGCAACCCTTGTCCTGTGTTGCCAGCATGCCCTTCGGGGTGATGGGGACTCACAGGAGACCGCCGGGGTCAACTCGGAGGAAGGTGGGGACGACGTCAAGTCATCATGCCCCTTATGTCTTGGGCTGCACACGTGCTACAATGGCCGGTACAATGAGCTGCGATACCGTGAGGTGGAGCGAATCTCAAAAAGCCGGTCTCAGTTCGGATTGGGGTCTGCAACTCGACCCCATGAAGTCGGAGTCGCTAGTAATCGCAGATCAGCATTGCTGCGGTGAATACGTTCCCGGGCCTTGTACACACCGCCCGTCACGTCACGAAAGTCGGTAACACCCGAAGCCGGTGGCCCAACCCTTGTGGAGGGAGCTGTCGAAGGTGGGACTGGCGATTGGGACGAAGTCGTAACAAGGTAGCCGTACCGGAAGGTGCGGCTGGATCACCTCCTTTCTAAGGAGCACAGTACCGATTGCAGACAAACGTTCTGCACGGTCAGCTCATGGGTGGAACGTTGATTATTTGGCACGGTCTTCTGGATGGATCACGAGTACTGCTTCGGCGTGGAAAGTGAGTCACTGAAAGAGATCGTGCCTGGCACGTTGTTGGGTCCTGAAGGCACGGCCGTATGGCTGGTCTTCAGCGCCGGCCCCAGTGAACTCGCCAGCTTGTCTGGTGGGGTGATGGGTGGCTGGTCGTTGCTTGAGAACTACACAGTGGACGCGAGCATCTGTGGCCAAGTTTTTAAGGGCGCACGGTGGATGCCTTGGCACCAGGAACCGATGAAGGACGTGAGAGGCCGCGATAGGCCCCGGGGAGCTGCCAACTGAGCTTTGATCCGGGGGTGTCCGAATGGGGAAACCCGGCAGTCGTCATGGGCTGTCACCCACTGCTGAACACATAGGCAGTGTGGAGGGAACGAGGGGAAGTGAAACATCTCAGTACCCTCAGGAAGAGAAAACAACCGTGATTCCGGGAGTAGTGGCGAGCGAAACCGGATGAGGCCAAACCGTATGCGTGTGAGACCCGGCAGGGGTTGCGCATGCGGGGTTGTGGGAATGAGCTTTCACAGTCTGCCGGCTGTGAGGCGAGTCAGAAACCGTATGGATAGGCGAAGGACATGCGAAAGGTCCGGCGTAGAGGGTAAGACCCCCGTAGCTGAAATCTGTACGGCTTGCTTGCTCATCTCCCAAGTAGCACGGGGCCCGAGAAATCCCGTGTGAATCTGGCGGGACCACCCGCTAAGCCTAAATATTCCCTGGTGACCGATAGCGGATAGTACCGTGAGGGAATGGTGAAAAGTACCGCGGGAGCGGAGTGAAATAGTACCTGAAACCGTGTGCCTACAAGCCGTGGGAGCGTCGGGATCTTCGGATCCTCGTGACTGCGTGCCTTTTGAAGAATGAGCCTGCGAGTTAGCGGTGTGTAGCGAGGTTAACCCGTGTGGGGAAGCCGTAGCGAAAGCGAGTCCGAATAGGGCGATTGAGTTGCACGCTCTAGACCCGAAGCGGAGTGATCTAGCCATGGGCAGGTTGAAGCGGAGGTAAGACTTCGTGGAGGACCGAACCCACCAGGGTTGAAAACCTGGGGGATGACCTGTGGTTAGGGGTGAAAGGCCAATCAAACTCCGTGATAGCTGGTTCTCCCCGAAATGCATTTAGGTGCAGCGTCGTGTGTTTCTTGCCGGAGGTAGAGCACTGGATAGGCGATGGGCCCTACCGGGTTACTGACCTTAGCCAAACTCCGAATGCCGGTAAGTGAGAGCACGGCAGTGAGACTGTGGGGGATAAGCTCCATGGTCGAGAGGGAAACAGCCCAGAGCATCGACTAAGGCCCCTAAGCGTACGCTAAGTGGGAAAGGATGTGGAGTCGCAGAGACAACCAGGAGGTTGGCTTAGAAGCAGCCACCCTTGAAAGAGTGCGTAATAGCTCACTGGTCAAGTGATTCCGCGCCGACAATGTAGCGGGGCTCAAGCGTACCGCCGAAGTCGTGTCATTGCAGCAATAGGGCCAACGCCCGCTGTGATGGGTAGGGGAGCGTCGTGTGCCGGGTGAAGCAGCAGCGGAAGCTAGTTGTGGACGGTTCACGAGTGAGAATGCAGGCATGAGTAGCGATACACACGTGAGAAACGTGTGCGCCGATTGACTAAGGGTTCCTGGGTCAAGCTGATCTGCCCAGGGTAAGTCGGGGCCTAAGGCGAGGCCGACAGGCGTAGTCGATGGACAACCGGTTGATATTCCGGTACCCGCTTTGAAACGCCCAATATCGAATCCTCTGATGCTAAGCCCGTGAAGCCGTTCCGGACCCTTCGGGAATGGAAAGTGGTGGAGCCGGCGATCCAAGGTGGTAGTAGGTAAGCGATGGGGTGACGCAGGAAGGTAGTCCAGCCCGGGCGGTGGTTGTCCCGGGGTAAGGGTGTAGGCCGTGTGGTAGGCAAATCCGTCACACGTTAAGGCTGAGACCTGATGCCGAGCCGATTGTGGTGAAGTGGATGATCCTATGCTGTCGAGAAAAGCCTCTAGCGAGTTTCATGGCGGCCCGTACCCTAAACCGACTCAGGTGGTCAGGTAGAGAATACCGAGGCGTTCGGGTGAACTATGGTTAAGGAACTCGGCAAAATGCCCCCGTAACTTCGGGAGAAGGGGGGCCATTCCTGGTGATGAGACTTGCTCTCTGAGCTGGGGGTGGCCGCAGAGACCAGCGAGAAGCGACTGTTTACTAAAAACACAGGTCCGTGCGAAGCCGTAAGGCGATGTATACGGACTGACGCCTGCCCGGTGCTGGAACGTTAAGGGGACCGGTTAGTGACCTTTCGGGGTTGCGAAGCTGAGAACTTAAGCGCCAGTAAACGGCGGTGGTAACTATAACCATCCTAAGGTAGCGAAATTCCTTGTCGGGTAAGTTCCGACCTGCACGAATGGCGTAACGACTTCTCGACTGTCTCAACCATAGGCCCGGTGAAATTGCACTACGAGTAAAGATGCTCGTTTCGCGCAGCAGGACGGAAAGACCCCGGGACCTTTACTACAGTTTGATATTGGTGTTCGGTTCGGCTTGTGTAGGATAGGTGGGAGACTTTGAAGCAGCCACGCCAGTGGTTGTGGAGTCGCCGTTGAAATACCACTCTGGTCGTGCTGGATGTCTAACCTCGGTCCGTGATCCGGATCAGGGACAGTGTCTGATGGGTAGTTTAACTGGGGCGGTTGCCTCCCAAAGGGTAACGGAGGCGCCCAAAGGTTCCCTCAGCCTGGTTGGCAATCAGGTGTTGAGTGTAAGTGCACAAGGGAGCTTGACTGTGAGACCGACGGGTCGAGCAGGGACGAAAGTCGGGACTAGTGATCCGGCGGTGGCTTGTGGAAGCGCCGTCGCTCAACGGATAAAAGGTACCCCGGGGATAACAGGCTGATCTTCCCCAAGAGTCCATATCGACGGGATGGTTTGGCACCTCGATGTCGGCTCGTCGCATCCTGGGGCTGGAGTCGGTCCCAAGGGTTGGGCTGTTCGCCCATTAAAGCGGTACGCGAGCTGGGTTTAGAACGTCGTGAGACAGTTCGGTCCCTATCCGCTGTGCGCGTAGGAATATTGAGAAGGGCTGTCCCTAGTACGAGAGGACCGGGACGGACGAACCTCTGGTGTGCCAGTTGTCCTGCCAAGGGCATGGCTGGTTGGCTACGTTCGGGAGGGATAACCGCTGAAAGCATCTAAGCGGGAAGCCTGCTTCAAGATGAGTATTCCCACCTCCTTGAGAGGGTAAGGCTCCCAGTAGACGACTGGGTTGATAGGCCAGATGTGGAAGCCCGGTAACGGGTGGAGCTGACTGGTACTAATAGGCCGAGGGCTTGTCCTCAGTTGCTCGCGTCCACTGTGTTAGTTCTGAAGCAACGAACGGTTGCTGGTTTCTAGAGCTGGAACACAACTACAGAGTGTGCTTGTTCGCTCGAAACCGATAGGGTTTCGGTGGTCATAGCGTTAGGGAAACGCCCGGTTACATTCCGAACCCGGAAGCTAAGCCTTTCAGCGCCGATGGTACTGCAGGGGGGACCCTGTGGGAGAGTAGGACGCCGCCGAACAATCTTTCAAAGGACCCTTGGTCCAGCGTTCAACGCTGGACCAAGGGTCCTTTTTGTTTTTCCCATCTTTACGTCGAAGCGCGGCCATGGGCTGGCTGCGCGAGAATGACTAGCGGTACCCCGAAGACAGGAGTCACACCCATGTCCAACTACTCCGACGATCGTCCGGAGCGCGAGCCTCGGCGCAGCGACGGCGGTGACAGGGGCGGCTACCGAGGGGGCCGTGACGACCGCGGCGGTGACCGCGGTGGCTTCCGTCGCGACGACCGCGGCGGCCGGCCCGCCGGTGGCGGCTTCCGTCGTGACGACCGTGGTGGACGTCCCGCCGGCGGTGGCGACCGTCCGTCCTACCCGCGTCGTGACGACCGTGGTGGCGACCGTCCGTCGTACCCGCGTCGTGATGACGACCGTGGTGGCTTCCGCGGCGGTCGTGACGACCGTGGCGGCGACCGCCCGTCCTACCCGCGTCGTGACGACCGTGGTGGGGACCGTCCGTCCTTCCCGCGCCGCGATGACCGTGGTGGGGACCGTCCGTCGTTCCGTCGTGACGACCGGGGGGACCGCCCCTCGTACCCGCGTCGTGACGACCGTGGTGGCGAGCGTCCCTCGTACCCGCGTCGTGATGACGACCGTGGTGGCTTCCGTGGCGGTCGTGACGACCGTGGCGGCGACCGTCCCTCGTACCCGCGCCGCGACGACCGCGGCGGGGACCGTCCGTCCTTCCGCCGTGACGACCGCGGCGGGCGTCCCGCCGGCGGTGGCGACCGTCCGTCCTACCCGCGTCGTGACGACCGTGGTGGCGACCGTCCGTCGTACCCGCGTCGTGATGACGACCGTGGTGGCTTCCGCGGCGGTCGTGACGACCGTGGCGGCGACCGCCCGTCCTACCCGCGCCGCGACGACCGCGGCGGGGACCGTCCGTCCTTCCGCCGTGACGACCGGGGCGAGCGTCCCTCGTACCCGCGTCGTGATGACGACCGTGGTGGGCGTCCGTCCTACCCGCGTCGTGACGACGACCGTGGTGGCTTCCGCGGCGGTCGTGACGACCGTGGCGGCGACCGTCCCTCGTACCCGCGCCGCGACGACCGCGGCGGGGACCGTCCCTCGTACCCCCGCCGTGACGACCGGGGGGACCGTCCCTCGTACCCGCGTCGTGATGACGACCGTGGGGGCTTCCGCGGCGGTCGTGACGACCGTGGCGGCGACCGTCCCTCGTACCCGCGCCGCGACGACCGTGGCGGGGACCGTCCGTCCTTCCGTCGCGACGACCGGGGCGAGCGCCCCTCGTACCCGCGTCGCGACGACGAGCGCGGTGGGTCCCGTGGTGGGGACCGTCCCTCGTACCCCCGTCGTGACGACCGCGGCGGCGACCGTGGCGGCTTCCGTCGCGATGACCGGGGCGACCGTGGTGGGTACCGTGGTGGCCGCGATGACCGTGGTGGCGACCGTGGCGGCTTCCGCCGTGACGACCGCGGTGACCGCGACTTCCGCTCCGACCGCGACCCGGTCAAGCGGCTTCCGATCGACGACGACGTCACCGGCAACGAGATCGACGCCGATGTGCGCCAGGAGCTCCTGAGCCTGCCCAAGGGGCTGGCCGAGGAGGTCTCGCGGAACCTGGTCATGGTCGCCCGGCTGATCGACGAGGACCCCGAGCAGGCGTACGCGTACTCCCGCATCGCCCTGCGGCTGGCCTCCCGCGTCGCCGCCGTGCGCGAGGCCGCCGGCTTCGCCGCGTACGCGACGCAGAAGTACAGCGAGGCGCTCGCCGAGTTCCGTGCCGCCAAGCGGATGACCGGTTCCGTCGAGCTGTGGCCCGTCATGGCCGACTGCGAGCGCGGCCTGGGCCGTCCGGAGCGGGCCCTGGCTATGGCCGGCGAGCCCGAGGTGCAGAAGCTGGACAAGGCCGGCCAGGTCGAGATGCGTCTCGTCGCGGCCGGTGCCCGCCGGGACATGGGCGAAATCGACGCCGCCATCGTGACCCTGCAGAGCCCCGAGCTGGCCTCCAGCTCCGTGCAGCCGTGGACCGCGCGCCTGCGGTACGCCTACGCCGACGCCCTCCTCGCGGCGGGCCGTGAGGACGAGGCCCGCGAGTGGTTCGCCAAGACCCTCGAGGCCGACAAGGACGGCGCGACCGACGCCTCCGACCGGCTCGCCGAGATCGACGGCGTGGAGTTCGTGGACGCCGCCGCGGCCGAGGCGGACCTCGACGACGCCGACCTCGACGACGAGGACGACGAGGACGAGGACCCGGCCGAGGTTGCCGCCGCCGAGCGCGCCGCCGACCAGGCCGAGTACTACGACGAGGACGACGAGGAGTACGAGCCCGCCGACGACGCCGACGTCGACCTGGCGGACGAGCTCGTGGTCGTCGAGGACGACGAGCGCGGCAAGGCGTAACCGCGGCGCTCGGACGACGAGAAGAAGGGCGGCACCCCCTCGGGGGTGCCGCCCTTCCGTCGTTCCGGGACGCCCGGCGGGGCCGTCAGCCCAGGCTGCGGAGCACCAGGCCGGTGGCCGGCTTCGGGCCGAACGAGGTGGACTTGCGGGGCATCGTGACGCCCTGCCGGGCCAGGTCCCGGACGACCTCCTCCCGTACGGGGTGCAGGAGGACCGCGGTGCCGCCGTGCCGCTCGGCCATCGCGACGGTCGCGGCGGCGTCGTGGATGTACGAGATGTGCTCGGGGGCGTCCGGGATCTGCCACAGGGCGTCGAGCAGGGAAGCGTGCAGCACGGTCGCGTCCAGCCGGCGCCAGGCCTCGGGGCGGTCCGGCCGGACGGTGCGCTCGATGAGGGCCGGATCCGGGTCGGTGACCAGGTGGTAGGAGCCGTCACCGGTGAGGAGGAAGGCGTTGCCGCGCTCCGAGGCGTCCGCGAGGGCCTCCAGGGCCAGCGGCAGCGGGCCCTCGACGGGGCGGACCCGGAAGGAGCCCTCGACCTTGGCCAGTGCCTCGGAGAGGGGGAGCCGGCGCAGCATCCGGTGGATGGCCCGGACCTGGAGCGGGTAGCGGGCGGTGTCGACGAGGAGGACCAGGCCGAAGTCCCAGGGGGTGGCGGGGCCGTGCTCCTCCTGGAGGCGCAGGTACGTCGCCCAGCGGTGGTGGCCGTCGGCGATGAGGGCCTGGCGGTGGGCGAGGTCGGCGGTGACGACGGCCAGTTCGTCCGGGTCGGTGATGGCCCAGAGGCTGTGGCGGAAGCCGTCCTCGGTGACGGTGGACAGCAGCGGCTCGCGCGCGGCGGTCTCCTCCACGACGCCGGCCGCTCCGGTGCCGGGGCCGTCGCCCCGGTAGGTGAGGAGGAGGGGCTCCAGGTTGGCCGAGGTGGCGCGCATCAGGCCCGCCCGGTCGGTGACCACGTCCGGCATGACGTCCTCGTGCGGCAGGACCACGCCCGCCTCGGCGGGGGAGAGGGCCAGGGCGCCGATGACGCCGCGCTGGAGGAGGCCGGGCTTGCGCTGCTCGTACACGTAGAGCGCGGGCCGCGGGTCGGCGCTGAGGACGCCCTCGGCGAGCCAGTCGTGCAGGGTGCGGGCGGCCTGCTCGTTGCGTGCGGCCGGGGTTCCGGCCTGCGGCAGGATCAGCCGGACGATGTTGTGCGGGTCGGCGGACTCGAGGTAGTCGACTCCGTCGGGGCGTACGACCACGTCGTACGGCGGCGAGGTCACTGCCGCCAGGCTGCCGACGCGCTCCGGGACGTACCTCAGTCCGTTGAAGGGGATCAGGCGCAGCCCGTGCTCCGCGTTGCCAGGTGTGGTCATTGGTGCATGGTAAGACCCGTCTCGCGATGCGGGATGAGCGGGGCAGTCACGGGGTAGCGCAAAATCGGACAAGATCGATCGTAAGAATCCCGATGTCTCGAGCGGCGTTGGAACGGTTCAGGAGGAGTGGCCAGATGACCCGGCAGAGCAGGACCGGCCCCGCGGGCAGTGAGCGGAGTCTGCACCAGGCGTACGACACGGCACTGCTGGACCTGGACGGGGTGGTGTACGCGGGCGGGCACGCCATCGCGCACGCGGTGGAGTCCCTGGCCGTGGCCCGGGAGGGCGGGATGCACCTGGCGTACGTCACCAACAACGCGCTGCGGACCCCGGACGCGGTCGCGGAGCACCTGACGGAGCTGGGGATCCCCACCGAGGCGGGTGAGGTGATCACCTCGGCGCAGGCGGTGGCCCGGCTGATCGCGGACCAGGTGGAGCCGGGGTCGAAGGTGCTGGTGGTCGGCGGCGAGGGGCTGCGGGTGGCGCTGCGCGAGCGCGGGCTGGTGCCGGTGGAGTCCGCCGACGAGGAGGGGCTGGCGGCGGTGGTGCAGGGGTACGGCGGCCCGGACCTGGCGTGGGGGCGGTTCGCGGAGGCCGCGTACGCGGTCAACCGCGGGGTGCCGTGGTTCGCGTCGAACACCGACCTGACGATTCCGGGTGCGCGGGGCATCGCGCCGGGCAACGGGGCGGCCGTGGAGGTCGTACGGATCGCCACGGGCGCGGAGCCGCAGGTGGCGGGGAAGCCGCTGCCGCCGATGCACCGGGAGACGGTGCTGCGGACCGGGGCGGAGCGGCCGCTGGTGGTGGGGGACCGGCTGGACACCGACATCGAGGGCGCGTTCAACGGGGACGTGGACTCGCTGCTGGTGCTGACCGGGGTGACGGACGCGGTGCAGCTGCTGCGGGCCGAGCCGAGGCACCGGCCGACCTATGTGGACCGGGACCTGCGGGGGCTGCTGACCGGTCAGCCGGAGGTGGTGGAGCAGCCCGCGGGTGGGCGGCGGTGCGGCGGCTGGACCGCGGTGCACGTGGACGGCGGCCTGGACGTGGAGCCGGCGGGCGGTGCCGGGGGTGCGGGCGATCCGGGCGATCCGGTCGACGGGCTGCGGGCGCTGTGTGCGGCGGCCTGGTCGCGGGCCGGGGACGGGGTGTACGGGGGCGACGTGGAGAAGGCCCTGGCGAAGCTGGGGTTCTGAGCGCGGCGGGCTCGGCGGGCGCGGGTTCGGCGGCTCGGCGGGCTCGGCGGCTCGGCGGGCGCGGCGGGTTCGGGCTCGCGGGGTCGGCCGTCCGGGTGATCGGAAATGGTGCAGGGTAGGCTAACCTAACCTTCGTGTTGGCTGAGAGTCCCCCCCGAACCGAGCAGGGCGCGCCGCCGCCCGCGGCCCGCCCGCGGCACGCGGCGCGCGTGGCCGGCCTGCTGATCGCCCTCGCCGTGCTGGCCCTGGTCGCGGTGGCGAGCATCGCCGTGGGCGCCAAGCCGATACCGCTCGACGAGGTCTGGCACGGCCTGTTCCACTACTCCGGCAGCACGAACGACGTGGTCGTACGGGACCTGCGGGTCCCGCGCACGGTCCTCGGGCTGCTGGTCGGGCTCGGGCTCGGCCTGTCCGGCGCGGTGATGCAGGCGCTGACCCGCAACCCGCTGGCCGAGCCCGGCATCCTCGGGGTGAACGCGGGCGCCGCGGCGGCCGTCGTCTCGGCCATCAGCTTCCTCGGGGCCGCCACGCTGAACGAGTTCATCTGGTGGGCCTTCCTCGGTGCCGCGGTCGTCTCGGTCGTCGTCTACGTCCTCGGCGGCAGCCGCAGCGCGACCCCGGTGCGCCTGGCGCTCGCCGGTACGGCGGCCAGCGCGGCCCTCGTCGGCTACATCAACGCCGTGCAGCTGACGGACACCAAGGCGCTGGACAAGCTGCGCTTCTGGACGGTGGGCTCGCTGGCCTCGGCCAATATGGACACCGTCCGGCAGGTGGCCCCCTTCCTGCTGGCCGGCGCCGTGCTCGCGCTGACGCTGGGCCGCCCCCTCAACGCGATGGCGATGGGCGACGACACCGCGCGGGCGCTCGGCGCGCACCTGACGCGGACCCGGATCCTGGCGATGGCCGCCATCACCCTGCTCTGCGGGGCCGCGACGGCCGCGTGCGGGCCGATCATCTTCATCGGGCTGATGATCCCGCACCTGGCCCGCCTGGTGACCGGGCCCGACATGCGCTGGGTGCTCGCGTACTCGGCCGTCCTGTCGCCCGTGCTGCTGCTCGGCGCCGACGTGATCGGACGGGTCGTCACGCGGCCGTCCGAGCTCCAGGTCGGCATCGTGACGGCGCTCATCGGCGGCCCCGTCTTCATCCACCTGGTTCGGCGCAAGAGGATGGCCCAGCTGTGACCGCGACCCCCGCCGACGCGAACCCGACCGCGGACCCGGCCGCACCGAAGCCCGCCGCCCCGGTCGCGCGGCTCCGGGCCCTGCGCGGACCCGGCGGCACCTCGCTGCGGGTCGAGCCGCGGGCGCTGGCGACCGGCCTGCTGCTGGCCGCGGCGACGCTGGTGCTGGCCGTCGTGCTGATCGGAACCGGCGACTTCGAGATCGCGCCCTGGGACGTCGTGCAGACCCTGCTCGGCAACGGGACGCCGGCCGACGACTTCATCGTCAACGACCTGCGGCTGCCGCGGGTCCTGGTCGCGGTGCTGGTGGGCACGGCCTTCGGGATGTCCGGGGCGGTCTTCCAGTCCGTCTCGCGCAATCCGCTCGGCTCCCCGGACATGCTCGGCTTCGGGTACGGGTCGGCCGTCGGCGCGCTCGTCGTCATCGTCCTGTTCAAGGGCGGCGCCACCGAGGTCGCGCTGGGCGCGGTCGTCGGCGGCCTGGTGACCGGCGCGGTCATCTACCTCCTCGCGTACAAACAGGGGATCCACGGCTACCGGCTGGTGCTCGTCGGCATCGGGGCGTCCGCCGTCCTCGTGGCGCTCATCCAGTACCTGATCGCCAGGGCGCAGATCGTCGAGGCCACGCGGGCGATGGTGTGGCTGACCGGTTCGCTGGCCGGGCGGGACTGGGCGCAGGTGTGGCCGCTGCTGGCGGTCTGCGCGGTGCTGTTCCCGCTGGTCCTCGGGCAGAGCCGGGCGCTGCGGATGATCGAGATGGGTGACGACGCCGCGTACGCGCTGGGCGTGCCCGTGGAGCGGACCCGGATGCTGCTGATGCTGGCGGCGGTCCTGCTGACCACCGCGGCCGCCGCCGCGGCCGGTCCGATCAGCTTCGTCGCGCTGGCCGCGCCGCAGCTGGCCCGGCGGCTGTCGCGGTCACCCGGGTCGAACCTGGTGACCGGCGCGCTGATGGGCGCCGTGCTGCTGCTGGCCTCGGACCTGGCCTCGCAGCGGGCCTTCGGCTCCGACCAGCTGCCGGTGGGCGTGGTCACGGGGCTGGTCGGCGGTGTCTACCTGCTCTGGCTGCTCGTCACCGAGCGCAAGGCGGGACGTATATGAACGAGCGGGTCGAAACGAGGAGTGGGCAAGTGCAGAGGCTGAGCGCGGAGAACGTGACCCTCGGCTACGACCAGCGGGTCATCGCGGAGGACCTGTCGGTGGAGATCCCCGACAACTCCTTCACGGTGATCGTGGGCCCCAACGCCTGCGGCAAGTCCACGCTGCTGCGGGCCCTGTCGCGGATGCTGAAGCCGGCGGCCGGGCGGGTGCTGCTCGACGGGCAGGCGATCTCCTCGCTGCCGGCGAAGAAGGTCGCGAAGACGCTGGGGCTGCTCCCGCAGTCCTCGGTCGCCCCGGACGGCATCACGGTCGCCGACCTGGTCTCGCGGGGGCGCTACCCGCACCAGGGGCTGCTGCGCCAGTGGTCTGCGGAGGACGAGCGGATCGTCGTCGAGTCGATGACCTCGACCGGCGTCGCCGAGCTCGCCGACCGGGCCGTGGACGAGCTGTCGGGCGGCCAGCGCCAGCGGGTGTGGATCGCGATGGCCCTGGCCCAGCAGACGCCGCTGCTGCTGCTGGACGAGCCGACGACCTACCTGGACATCCAGCACCAGCTGGACGTGCTCGACCTGTGCGCGGAACTCCACGAGAGCCAGGGCCGGACCCTGGTCGCGGTGCTGCACGACCTCAACCACGCGGCGCGCTACGCCACGCACCTGATCGCCCTGCGCGGGGGCGTGGTCGTCGCCGAGGGCCCGCCGGCCGAGGTGGTCACCGCCGGGCTGGTGGAGGAGGTGTTCGGGGTGCGCTGCCAGGTCATCGACGACCCGGAGACCGGTACGCCGCTGGTGGTCCCGGCCGCGCGGCACGCCCGTGCGAGGGCCTCCGTCTGAGGCGCGTCAAGGGCTACAGCAGGCTCTTGAGGCGGAGGAGGTCGCGGAAGCCCGCCTCCAGGCGGACCCGGCCCGAGGCCCAGGCCTTGGCGAACTTCAGCTCGCCGGCGACCATCGCCACCAGGTCGTCGCCGGTCATCGCCAGCCGGATCTCGGCCTTGGACCGGGGCGGTCCGGGCGTGACCCCGTCCACCCGGATCCGGCCGCCGGCCAGGCGGCCGGAGAAGGTCTGGTCGAGGTCCGTGATGTGGCAGCTCAGGGACCGGTCGAGGGCGGCGGCGCCGCGGACGTCGCCGTCCGCCGCGGCCAGGTTGTCGGAGAGTCGGTCGAGTGCCGTGCGGCACTCCTGGATCGTAGCCATGGTGATCACGACCGTACCGCAGAGCCGCGGGTGGTGGCGGCCGCGCTTCGGGGTAGCGTCGTGGCATGACCGACGCACAGTCCGGGAGCGTTCCGGACGACCCCCGGGAGCCCGCGGCCCCCGCCGCCGAGCCCGCGGCCCCCGCCGCCGAGCCGGCGGCCGGGCCGGCCGCCGGGCCCGCTCCGCTGGGCCTCGTACGCACCCCCACCGGCCACGCCGAGGTTGACGCGCACCTGGAGCGGCTGGCGGACGCGGACGACCTGGCGGCGGACGGGCACGTCGAGGTGTACGAGGATGTGCACAGGGGACTGCGCGAGGCGCTGGACGCGCTGGACGCGACGCCCGTCCCCGGACCTTACGAAAACAGGAGCTGAACCGAACGTGGCAGGAGTGGCACGCCGCCGCCTGGACGCCGAACTGGTACGCCGCAGCATGGCCCGCTCGCGCGAGCACGCGGCCCAGCTGATCGCCGCGGGCCGGGTCACCGTGGGCGGTACCACCGCCACCAAACCGGCCACCCAGGTCGAGACCAGCGCGGCGCTCGTCGTCCTCAAGGACGACAGCGACCCCGACTACGTCTCCCGGGGCGGCCACAAGCTGGCCGGCGCGCTCGCGGCGTTCCGGCCGCTGGGGCTGGCGGTCGAGGGCCGCCGGGCGCTGGACGCGGGCGCCTCGACGGGCGGGTTCACCGACGTGCTGCTGCGCGCGGGCGTGGCCCACGTGGTCGCCGTAGACGTCGGCTACGGGCAGCTGGCCTGGTCGCTGCAGAGCGACGAGCGGGTCACCGTCAAGGACCGTACGAACGTGCGCGAGCTGACGCCGGAGCTGATCGACGGCGTGCCGGTCGACCTGGTCGTGGGGGACCTGTCCTTCATCTCCATCGGCCTGGTGCTGCCCGCGCTGGTGCGGTGCACGGCGCCGGACGCCGACCTGGTGCTGATGGTGAAGCCGCAGTTCGAGGTGGGCAAGGAGCGCCTGGGCAGCGGGGGCGTGGTGCGCAGCGCCGAGCTGCGGGCCGAGGCCGTGAAGGACGTCGCGGCGCAGGCCTGGAAGCTGGGGCTGGGTGTGCTCGGTGTGACGGCGAGCCCGCTGCCGGGGCCGTCGGGGAACGTCGAGTACTTTCTGTGGCTTCGGGCGGGGGCACCGGCACTCGACCCGGGGGATGTCGATCGTGCAGTGGCGGAGGGGCCGCAGTGACGGATGTGTCAGCAGGTTCAGCAGGTTCAGCACGTCGGGTGGAATCGGAGGGGGCGGGCCCGGGGGAGGCCGTCGTGCAGGCGGGGCCGAGGACCGTCTTCCTGGTCGCGCACACCGGCCGGCCCGCGGCGATCCGCAGCGCCGAACTGGTGGTGCAGGGGCTGCTGAAGTCGGGGATCGGGGTGCGGGTCCTGGAGGACGAGGCGCGGGACCTGCCGCTGCCGCCCGAGGTGGAGCTCGTACCGGAGTGCACGCCCAAGGTGCTCGGCGGGTGCGAGCTGCTGATCGTGCTGGGCGGGGACGGGACCCTGCTGCGCGGGGCGGAGTTCGCGCGCGGGTCGGGGGTGCCGATGCTGGGCGTCAACCTGGGCCGGGTGGGGTTCCTCGCCGAGGCCGAGCGCGACGACCTGGACAAGGTCGTGGACCGGGTGGTGACCCGGTCGTACGAGGTCGAGGAGCGGATGACCCTCGACGTCCTCGTACGGACCAACGGCGACATCGTGCACCGGGACTGGGCGCTGAACGAGGCCGCCGTCCAGAAGGTGTCCGCCGAGCGGATGCTGGAGGTGGTCCTGGAGATCGACGGGCGCCCGGTGACGGGCTTCGGCTGCGACGGGATCGTCTGCGCGACGCCGACGGGTTCCACGGCGTACGCGTTCTCCGCGGGCGGGCCGGTGGTCTGGCCGGAGGTGGAGGCGCTGCTGATGGTGCCGATCAGCGCCCACGCGCTGTTCGCGAAGCCGCTGGTGACCTCGCCGACGTCGGTGCTGGCGGTGGAGGTGCAGAACGGGACCCCGCACGGTGCCCTGTGGTGCGACGGGCGCAGGACGCTGGAGCTGCCCGCCGGCGCGCGCGTGGAGGTGCGCCGGGGGACGGTGCCGGTGCGGCTCGCCCGGCTGCACCACGCGTCGTTCACGGACCGGCTGGTGGCGAAGTTCGCCCTGCCGGTCTCGGGCTGGCGCGGAGCCCCGCACTAGGGCACCCGGAACCGCTAATAGCACATTCGTGCGAGAGGCTTCGGGCGGGTGAGGTCACATGGCACCCGTGAAACCTCGGTATGGTCGTCCCGTGCTTGAGGAGATGCGGATACGGTCGCTCGGGGTCATCGACGACGCGGTGGTCGAGCTGTCGCCCGGTTTCACCGCGGTGACCGGCGAGACCGGCGCGGGCAAGACGATGGTCGTCACCAGCCTCGGGCTGCTGCTCGGCGGCCGCGCCGACCCGGCCCTCGTACGGATCGGGGCCAAGGCCGCCGTGGTCGAGGGCCGCGTCGTCATGCCCCCGGACGCACCCGCCGCCGTACGCGCCGAGGAGGCCGGGGCCGAGCTCGACGAGGGCGCCCTGCTGATCAGCCGGACCGTGTCCGCCGAGGGGCGCTCCCGCGCCCACGTAGGCGGCCGCTCCGTGCCCGTCGGCCTCCTGTCCGAACTCGCCGACGAACTCGTCGCCGTCCACGGCCAGACCGACCAGCAGGGCCTGCTGCGCCCGGCCCGCCAGCGCCAGGCCCTCGACCGGTACGCGGGCGACGCCGTCGCCGTCCCCCTGGAGAAGTACGCCGGCGCGTACCGCCGGCTGCGCGCCGCCACCGCCGAGCTGGACGCCATCACCACCCGCGCCCGCGAACGGGCGCAGGAGGCGGACCTGCTGCGCTTCGGGCTGGACGAGATCGCCGCCGTCGAACCGCTGCCCGGCGAGGACGCCGAGCTCGCGGCCGAGGCCGAACGGCTCGGCCACGCCGAATCCCTGGCGTCCGCCGCGCAGGCCGCGCACGGGGCGCTGGCCGGCGACGTCGAGGACCCCGAGGGCGTCGACGCCAACACCCTCGTCGCCGGCGCCCACCGCGCGCTGGAGTCCGTACGCTCCCACGACCCGGTGCTCGGCGGGCTCGCCGACCGGATCGGGGAGCTGGGCATCCTGCTCGCCGACGTCGCCGGGGAACTCGCCGGGTACGCCGACGACCTGGACGCCGATCCCCTGCGGCTGGCCGCGGTCGAGGAGCGCCGGGCCGCCCTGACCCAGCTGACCCGCAAGTACGGCGAGTCCGTCGACGCGGTGCTCGACTGGGCCCAGAAGGGCTCGGCACGGCTGCTGGAACTCGACGGCGACGACGAGCGGATCACCGAACTCACCGCCGAGCGGGACGCCCTGCGCGAGGAGCTGTCGCTGCTGGCGCAGGCCCTGACGGACGCCCGGACGGAGGCCGCCGAACGCTTCGCCGCCGCGGTCACCGCCGAGCTGGCCTCCCTGGCCATGCCGCACGCCCGGGTGACCATCGACATCCGCCAGACCGAGGACGCCGAGGGCGTCGAGGTCGACGGGCGGCCGGTCGCGTACGGGCCCACGGGCGCGGACGAGGTCGAGCTGCTGCTCGCCCCGCACCCCGGCGCCCAGCCCCGCCCGATCGCCAAGGGCGCCTCCGGCGGCGAACTGTCCCGCGTCATGCTGGCCGTCGAGGTCGTCTTCGCCGGCACCACCCCCGTGCCCACGTACCTCTTCGACGAGGTCGACGCGGGCGTCGGCGGCAAGGCGGCCGTCGAGATCGGTCGGCGGCTCGCGAAGCTCGCCAAGTCCGCGCAGGTCGTCGTCGTCACCCACCTGCCGCAGGTGGCGGCCTTCGCGGACCGCCAGCTGCTGGTGGAGAAGACCGTCGACGGCTCGGTGACCCGCTCCGGCGTGACGGTCCTGGAGGGCGAGGACCGGATCCGGGAACTCTCGCGGATGCTGGCCGGCCAGGAGGACTCCCAGACCGCCCGGGCCCACGCCGAGGAACTGCTGGAGGCGGCGCGCGCGGACGCGTGACCGCCGGACCCGTTAGCCCGTGTGGGTGAGGCTGGGGGGCGCACTGCGGTATCTCGTACGGGATCCGCACCCGTATGGTCCCGGAACGCGCGTGCGGACTGGCATCCTGGGCGACGTCTCTGACTCCTCACCCTGGAGCTACGGCCCGTGAGCAGCTCCCCGGCCTCCTTCCCGCCTCCCGCACAGCCGTACGGGCGGCCCCCGCTGCGTGCCGTCCAGGTCCTCGGCGGTGCGGGCGCGGGCAGCAGCGCCCATGTGCGGTCCCTGACGACGGGACTGGCGGCGCGGGGCGTACGCGTCACCGTGTGCGCCCCCGTCGCGGCCGAGGGGGAGTACGACTTCACCGGCGCCGGGGCCGAGTTCACCCCCGACGCCGTGAGCGCCCTGCGGGCCGCCTGCGCCGGCGCCGACGTGGTGCACGCCCACGGGATCCGGGCCGGGATGCGGGCCGCCCTGGCGCTGCGCCACGGCCTCGGGCGGGGGCGGCGGGTGCCGCTGGTGGTGACCTGGCACGGCAGCGTGCCGGAGCCCGAAGGGGCGCTCGGGCGGCTGAGCCGGCTCCTGGAGCGGCACGTGGCCCGGGCCGCGGCGGTGGTGCTCGGTTCCTCCTCCGACCAGGTCGACCTCGCGCGGCGGCGCGGGGCGCGGGACGCGCGGCTGGCGGCGGTGGCCGTACCGCCCGCGGCGGCGCTGCCCGACGCCGGCAAGACCCGGGCGGAGCTCGGCGCGGTGGAACGCCCGCTGATCATCACGGTCGGCAGCCTGGTCGCGCGGCGCGGGTACTCCGTCCTGCTGGACGCGGCACGGGCGTGGCGGGTGATGGAGCCGCAGCCGCTGCTGGTGATCGCGGGGGAGGGGCCGCTGCGGCCCGAACTGACCCGGCGCATCGAGGAGGAGGGCCTCCCGGTACGGCTCCTGGGCCGCCGCCGCGACGCGGACCGCCTGCTGGCGGCGGCGGACGTCGCCGTCCTCCCCAGCCGCTGGGAGGGCCGCTCCCTGCTGGCGCAGGAGGCCCTGCGCGCGGGGGTGGCCCTGGTGGCCACCGAGGTCGGCGCGGTCCCGGAACTGGTCGGCGACGCGGCCGTCCTGGTCCCGTACGGCGACTCGGGCGCCCTGGCGGGTGCGGTCGCCGCCCTCCTGGACGACCCGGACCGCCGCGCCGCCCTCGCGGTGGCGGGCCGCGCCCAGGCGGCGACGTGGCCGTCGGAGGACGACACGGTGGCGCAGGTCCTGGCGGTCTACGACGAACTGATGGACCGCCCGATCCCGTGAGGCGCCGCGCGGGCCCGCTATCTCCCCCTCGAGGGGTGGGGGCGGGGCGGGGGCCGGGGGCGGGATCCCCTGGGGCGGTCTCATCGATGGTTGGGGGCTTCCCGTCAGTCCCATCGTCCTTCCGGTTCGGGCCGGCCTGTCAAGGGCGCTCCTTCGTCGCGTCACTTCGTGATCGCCTTCGGCGACCCTTGACAGACCGACCCGAACCGGAAAGCCGAAAGACTGCCGGGAAACCCCCAAAGAAACGGGACGGACGATCCTTGAAGGAGCGGGTGCGTCAGGGACCAGGCGAGGGGCCGGGCGCCGGCCCGCCAGGCATACGGCCCCTACGTCCGCGATTCCGGGCCGGGTGCGCGACTACCCGCACGAGAGGTTGATCAGAGCGGCCTCCAGACCCCCCAGACGCGTCAGATCGCTACGCGCTCCTCGAATCTCAGCGTCCGACGACCGTCCCGGGCTGATACCCGCACCAAAGGACGAACAGATCCACCTAGGCATCCGACAGGCGCGACAGATCGCTACGCGCTTCTCTGATCTCGGTGGCCGGCCGCCGTCTTGGGCTGGTCCGGGGCGGGTTCGACGTTCGTGACTGCGGTGGTGAATTCGCGGCCGCAGGCGCCCCGGATGTAGGCGAGCTCCATCCAGCGTTCGAGGCCGGTGTCGGAGACGTTCTCGTTGATCACTGCCATGAGGATGCCCTCAGTGCCTGAGGCGATGTCTCGGACACGGCGGTGGAGGAGGTGGTGGGGGACGTACTCGTAGCAGTCACTCATCCATGTCCTCCTCCATGGAGTCGACGAATCGTTCCCACCCGGCGCGCGCTCGGAAGAGAAGCCCCGGACTGGGTGCGGAAACGCCCCTTGGCTCCGGCCAGGCTGCGAAGGGACGCTTGTTGCCCGGAGGCCCTGCCTGTTCGGCGTCCTTTTCTGCTGTGTTCAAGACGGCCCCATGTCGTTACGCTGAGTGGTTTGCTTGTCACTGCGCTTACGAGAGTAGGTGCGTAGTCCTGCCGGTCGAAGTGACTGCCGGTACGGGTACTTGGAGAAAGATCCGAGGGCGGGGAGGTGCTGTGGTCGGCAAGGGACGCTCCACCCTGACCACCAGTCCGGGAAGTCGACGGCCCAGCCGTTTCGGAACGGTTTCCGGGTATGTCTTCCGGATCATCCGGGAGCAGCTCGGCCACACGCAGGAGAGCCTCGCGGAGGCATTTCAGCTCTCGACGGACGCCGTCGCGGGATGGGAATCCGGCAGACGGCCGCTCACGGCTCTCTCCGTCGGTCAGATGCTCGGACACCGTCATCGGCTCATGCGCATGGGGACTCCGGCAGCGTTGCTCGCGGCCTTGGAAAGGGCCATGGAGGCAGATGTCCTGTTGCTGAGTGCCCTGGAAGGGGATGGGCCGCGCAGCGTCAGCCCTCTCGGCTCGTGGGTCATGCAACGCGACCTGGTGGAAGTCCTGGCCTGGCCGCTGAACGGTGAAGCGCCGGAGTCCATGCGTGCGCTGCCTCCTTCGTCGCGTTCCCGGCGCGGCCCCGTGCCAAGCGGGCCCGCGTTGGGTGCGGCAGAACGGGCCCAGTTCTTCCAACACCTGCGCAAGACAGCCGAAGAAGCCCGTGCTGCCGATCAGTTTCTGCTGCGCCGCCAAGCCCTCTACCTCGCGGGCTACGACCAGTCGGCAGACACCGTCGACTGGCTGATGCAGAAGCAGAAGGCGGAGCGACCCGACGACTGGCTCACCCGTTGGCTCACTGCCCGTTCCGTGGCCACCGTCGCGGCCCGTCAAGGTGATCGGGAGCGCATGGGGCACTTCATCTCCACCACGCTCGAAGACGACGACTTGGGCGAAACCGCCAACCTCAACTACTGGGCGTACTGGATCGGAGAGGCCGCGCACCCTCAGCTCTCCGACGATTTCATCGTGGAGACCGATCCCACCTCCTGGCAAGGACACAAGCTCTTCCGGCACTTGGTGAAGGGGCTCAGGCCGCACCACGGCTACTTCGACCTGAACGTGCACACCCTCTGGGCACTCCTGGCGGCCCGTCCCAGCCTCCTGAAGACAGCCGTTTCCACTGCCCGAGACCTGCGGGTTCGGATGCCCGTGCTGTTGGATGGCACCGAGCCCTCGACCGGAGCGCGTCGGGAGCTCGAAGGCATTCGGTACGCGATCCGCCTCGCCGAGGCGTGAGAAGGAGACAGATGTGGCTGACGACCTGTCCGCGGTGGCCCACTTCCTCTACGAAGCCGGAACGCTCAAGAACGCCCGCCGCACGGGCTGGTGGATGGCCGGCGTCAACAACCCCGAGAGCGTGGCCGAACACTCCTGGCGCACGTCCCTGATCGCCTCCGTCATCGCCAAGCTGGAGGGCGCCGACCCGGCTCGCGCAGCCTTCCTCGCCGTGTGGCACGACACCCAGGAAACCCGCAGCGGCGATGTGAACCACTTGGGCAAGAAGTACTCGCCCTCCGCCGACCCCACCGCGATCACGGCCGACCAGACGGCCGGCATGCCGGACCTCCTCGCCGCAACCATCCAGGATCTCGTGGCGGAGTACGAGGCCAAGGAAACACCCGAATCGATCTGCGCCCGGGACGCCGACAAGCTGGAGTGCATGCTCCAGGGCATCGAGTACAAGGCCCAGGGCTACGCGAACGCACAGCGCTGGATCGACAACAGCCGCGGCCGCCTGACCACCGAATCCGCCCAGCGCCTCGCCGACGAACTCCTCGCCCAAGGCACCCTGGACTGGCTCCGCGAAGCCATGGGCGAGCAGCCCTGACCCCCGACGACATGACCAGCCCAAGACGGCCGCCGGCCGCCGAGATCAGAGGAGCGCGTAGCGATCTGTCGCGCCTGCCGGATCCCCAGGTCGATCTGTTCGTCCTTTGGTGCGGGTATCAGCCCAGGACGGTCGTCGGACGCTGAGAGATGAGGAGCGCGTAGCGATCTGCTGCGCCTGGAGGCTCCGTAGGTCGCTCTGATCGACCTCTCGTGCGGGTAGTCGCGCCCCTGGCCCGGAAACTGGACATCTGGGGGCTCGGATGCCCGGCGGGCCGGCCACTGGCCCCTCGCGCATCGCTGAGGGACCCGTCCGCCCTTCTCTGGACCGTGCCGTTTCTTTGGGGGTTTCCCGGCAGTCTTTCGGCTTTCCGGGGCGGGTCGGCCTGTCAAGGGTGGCCGAAGGCCATCGCGAAGCGACGCGACGAAGGAGCGCCCTTGACAGGCCGGCACGGCACGGAAGGACGATGGGACTGACGGGAAGCCCCCAACGAGCTCTGATCCGGTCCGTGGGGATACCGCCCCCGGCCACCCCCCCCCGCACCCAGGGAGGTGGGTGGGCAACCCCCGCCCCACCCCACGGGGTCGAGGGGGAGATAGCGCGCCCGAGCCCGCACCCCCCACCCCCCTCAGGACGCCGTGTGCCGTCGTGCGCGGAGGGCCAGGCTGAGGGAGAGGACCGTTTCGGGGTCGTCCAGGTCCGTGCCCAGGAGTTCCGAGATGCGGGCCAGGCGGTTGTACAGGGTCTGGCGGTTCAGGTGGAGCTCGCGCGCGGTCTCGGCCTTGCGGCCCGCGTGGGCCAGGTACGTCTCCAGGGTGGGGAGCAGCGGGGGGCGGGACGTGGCGTCGTGGACCCGTAGGGCGCCGATCGCGCGGTCCACGAACGCCGCCAGGTCGGGGTGTTCGCGCAGCCGCCACAGCAGCAGGTCGATGTCCAGGCGGCGGGCGTCGTACCAGGGCCGGGCCGGCAGGCCGTGGGCGGCGGTGGCGGTCTCGGCGGCGTGCCGCAGGCCCGAGGAGGCGGCCGCCCAGCCGCCCGCGACGCCGACGACCACGGCCGGCGGGGCGGAGGCCCGGTCGAGGCCGGCCCGTTCGACGCCTGCCCGCAGTGCGGCGGCGACCCGGTCGGCGACGGCCGTGCGTTCCGACTCGGTGCGCAGGGAGACCAGCAGCGGTACCCGGCCCTCGACCGGGCGGACGCCGAGCAGCACCGGTACCCCGACCGAGGAGAGCTCCTCCAGGACCGCCCGGGCCAGCACCGCCCAGTTCCCCGAGACCCCCAGGTCGGTGGAGAGCCGCATCACGATCGGCAGCAGCGGCCCCGTCCCCGGCCGGAAGCCCAGGACCCGGGCCTGCGCCGGGGCGTCCTCCGCCGAGATGCGGCCCTCCGCCAGGTCGGTGAGGAAGTCCCCCCGGCCGCGCGCGGCAAGCTCCTCCTCCTGCCGGGCCTGCATCAGCACCACCGCGAGGACCCCCGCCGTGCGCTCGGCCGCCATCCGGTGCACGGGCAGCAGCGGCGCCGCCACCCCGACCAGGACGACCCGCGCCCGGACCGACCCGGTGCCGTGGCCGCCGCCGGGTACGTCGACCACGACCGCGTTGGCCGACGGCTCGGCCGCGCGCTGCCCGCGCAGCCCCTCCCACACCTGGAGGGGGTCGGCCGCCGCCTCCCCGGCCACCGGTCCGGCCGCGTAGAGGAGTTGGCCGTCGGGGGTCTCCAGGAACACGGGGTTGCCGGTGAAGTCGGCCAGGATGCGCAGTACCTGGGGGATGCCGCCGCCGCCCAGCAGGGCCTCCGTGCAGCGCCGGTGGACCTCCTCGGCGCGCTGGAGCAGGGCGTAGTGGCCGTTGACGATCTCGGTGTGGACCTCCTCCGTCACCGTCACGAAGGGGACCTCGCGGTGGAGTTGGACGAGCGGCAGCCCGGCGGCCTTGGCCGTCTCGACGATCGTGGCGGGCAGCCGGCTGAAGCGCGGGCCCAGTTCCACGACCAGCGCGGCGATGCCCCGGTCCGCGAGGCGGCGTACGAAGGCGCGCTGCTCGGCCGGGCGGGTGCCCAGCCCGAGTCCGGTGGTCAGCAGCAGTTCGCCGCCCTTGAGCAGTGAGGCGATGTTCGGCACCTCGCCCGCGTGCACCCAGCGGACGGTCCGTCCCAGCCGGTCGGCGCAGGCGACGACCTCCGGGAGCCCGCCGCGCAGCCCCGGCAGCTCAAGTGCCCGCTGAACCGTGATTCCGCCCTGGTTGTCCATATCGCGGACGCTACCGGCCGCCTTGTTCCGCGCACATCACCGGGCGGTTACGGAGTCCGATATGCCCCCCGTCCGGACCGACAACTCGTCGCTCCGGCAAGAAGATTATCGGACCCCGTGCCGATTGTGGCGTGCGTCACGCCGGTGGAGAGTGTCGGCCCTCGGACAGAGCAGGAAAACAGGCCGGCACGACAGACCAGCAAGCAGGAACGAGGACCCATGAGCAGAGCCAGCGCCACGCCTCCGCCCGCCGCCGCCGGGGCCGCACCCCCGGTCCAGCGCCTGAAGGCCAACTCCGTCGGCCTCGTCGGCGTCGTCTTCATGGCGGTCGCCACCGCCGCGCCGATCACCGCCATGACCGGCAACCTCCCCATCGCGGTCGGCTTCGGCAACGGCACCGGCGCCCCCGCCGGATACCTCTTCGCGACCGTCGTCCTCACCGTCTTCGCGGTCGGCTACGTGGCCATGGCCAAGCGGATCACCGCCGCCGGCGCCTTCTACGGGTACATCTCGCACGGCCTCGGCCGGATCGCCGGCATGGCCTCCGGGATGCTCGCCGTCCTCGCGTACATCGTCTTCGAGGCCTCCATCGTCGGCGTCTTCTCCTACTTCGCCAAGACGACCGTCCACGACCAGCTCGGCGTGGACCTGCCGTGGATCCTCTACGCGGCCGCCATGCTCGCCGTCACCGCCGTCCTCGCCCACTTCGACATCAACCTCACCGCCAAGGCGCTGGGCGTGATGCTCGTCGCCGAGATCGCGGTGCTCTTCGCCGTGGCCACCGCCGTACTGATCGCGGGCGGCGGTCCCGACGGCATCCCGCTGGAGCCCGTCAACCCGAAGAACGCCTTCACCGGCACCTCCGCCGGACTCGGCCTCTTCTTCGCCTTCTGGTCCTGGGTCGGCTTCGAGTCCACCGCGATGTACGGAGAGGAGTCCCGCGACCCCAAGCGGGTCATCCCCAAGGCCACCATCATCTCCGTCGTCGGAGTGGGCCTCTTCTACATCTACGTCTCCTGGATGACCATCGCCGGCAACGGCCTCTCCCGGTCCGTGGAGCTCTCCGCCTCCACCAGCCCCCTCGACCTCTTCTTCGCCCCCACCCACGCCTTCATCGGCGCCTGGGCCGTCGACGCCTTCCAGTGGCTGCTGCTCACCGGCTCCTTCGCCTGCGGGATGGCCTTCCACCAGTGCGCCGCCCGCTACCTCTACGCGATCGGCCGCGAGGGCTTCCTGCACCCGGCCCTCGGCCGTACGCACGCCGAGCACGGGTCGCCGTACGTCTCCTCCCTGGTGCAGACGGCCATCGCCACCGGCCTGGTCGGGCTGTTCTGGCTGACCGGTCAGGACCCGTACGTCCACCTGTACACGCTGCTCGCGATCCTCGGCACGATGGCGATCCTCATCGTTCAGACCCTCTGCTCCTTCGCGGTGATCGGCTACTTCCGCAAGAACCACCCCGAGGACCGGCACTGGTTCCGCACCTTCACGGCACCGCTGGCCGGGGGCGTCGCCATGGCCGCCGTGGTCGTCCTGCTGCTGGTCAACATGAGGACGGCGGCCGGGCTCGCCGCCGACTCGTTCTTCTTCACGCTGATCCCGTGGATCGTCGGGTCCGTCTTCTTCGGCGGGCTCGGACTCGGCCTCTGGCTGAAGTTCAAGGCCCCCGCACGCTACGAGGTGATCGGGCGGGTGGTCCTGGAGGACTCCGCCGAACGCACCGACGAGCCCGCCGGCGAGCCCGCCGACGACTCCAGCCCCTCCGCCGCGAACGTCTGAGAAGGAGCCACCGCCATGGCCCGTACGCCACTGATGAACGCGCTCCAGCGACTCGCCGCCGAGCACTCCGCCGCCCGCCGGCTGCGGCTTCCCGTCGCCGAGGTACGCGGCTCCACCCGCCGCGAACTCCTCTCCAGAGCCGCCGCGCTCGGCCTCGGCACCGCCCTCGCCACCTCGGCGACGGCCGCCACCGCGTACGCCGTGGACGGCGCCCCCGCGAAGAAGCCCGCCGCCCCGGCCCGCGTCGCCGTCGTCGGCGCCGGGATCTCCGGCCTCACCGCCGCGCTCACCCTCCAGGATGCGGGCGTCCCCTGCACCCTCTACGAGGCCAACCCGGCCCGCGTCGGCGGCCGCATGTGGACCCAGCGCTCCCTGTGGGCGTACGGACAGACCTCCGAGATCGGCGGCGAGCTGATCGACACCAGCCACAAGAAGATCCTGGAACTGTGCCGCCGCTTCGACCTGCCCGTCGAGGACTTCCTCGGCGGCGGCCCGAACGGAGCCGAGGAAGTCCTGTGGTTCAACGGGACCTACTACCCGCGCACCCAGGCCGACGAGGACTTCAAGGCCGTCTACCAGGCGCTGCGCCGCGACCTCCAGGAAGCCGGCGAGGTCAGCTGGAACAGCTCCACCCCGGCCGGGACCGCCCTCGACGACATGACCCTGTACGAGTGGATCGAGACCCGTATCCCGGGCGGCCACACCTCGCAGCTGGGCCGGTTCATCGACGTGGCGTACAACGTCGAGTACGGGGCCGACACGGACCAGCAGTCCGCCCTCGCCCTGGTCCTGCTGATGGGCTACCAGCCGAACCCCGGCAACTTCAACGTCTGGGGCCTGTCCAACGAGCGCTACCACGTCGTCGGCGGCAACGACCGCCTCCCGAACGCCATCGCCGCCGCCCTCACCCCGGGCACGCTCGTCATGGGCCGCTCGCTGCTCGCCGTACGCGCCAACGCCGACGGCACCCAGACCCTCACCTTCGACGACTCCGGCGCCACCCGCACGGCCGTCGCCGACCACACCGTCCTGTGCCTGCCCCTGCCGGTCCTCCAGCGCATCGACACCTCCCAGGCGGGCTTCGACCCGCTGATGAGGAACCTCCTGCGGGACGCCCGCATGGGCTACTGCACCAAGCTCAACATGCAGTTCACCAGCCGCCCCTGGCGCGGCCGCGGCCCCTGGCCGGGGGTGTCGGCCGGCGACTGCTTCACCGACCTGGACGTCCAGCAGACCTGGGACACCACCAAGGTCCAGCCGGGCAACGGGGGCATCCTGCTCCAGTACGGCGGCGGCACCCTGGCCGGCTCGCTCACCCCCGGCAGCCCCTTCGCCACCGATTCCGACCCCTACGTACGCGCCCTCGCGGGCCGGATGCTCACCGGCATCGACTCCTTCTACCCCGGCACCAAGGCGGCCTGGACCGGCCGCGCCCAGCTCTCCGCCTGGCACCGCAACCCGTACTCGCTCGGCGCGTACTCGTACTGGCCGACCGGCTACCTGCACCGCTACGCCAAGTACGAGGGCACCGCGCAGGGCCGGATCCACATCGGCGGCGAGCACTGCAGCTACGACTTCCAGGGCTTCATGGAGGGCGGCGCCACCGAGGGCGAGCGGGCCGCCCGGGAGGTGATCGCCGCCCTCACCTGACGCCCTCGCCCCGGACGCGCGCGGGGGCGCCTCACAGGGGCTTGATGTTGTGGTTGAAGCGGAAGACGTTGTCCGGGTCGTGACGCCGCTTCAGCTCGCCCAGGCGCCGCATGTTCTCGGCGCCCATGCCGGCCGCGACCCGGTCCGCGCCCTCGTCCCCGGTGAAGTTGAGGTACACCGCGCCGGTGCTCCACGGGCGGGCGTCGGCGCGGACCTCCCTGACCCACTCCCGGACCCGGTCGTCGTCGGCCGGGTCCTCCCACATCCCGAACGGGTGCACCGCCCAGGGCGCGTCACGGTAGGGGACCGGGTAGCCGGCCGGGCCGGAGGCGATGGCCCCGCCCTGCGGGAACAGCACGTGCTGGGTGCCCGTCGGCACCGGCATCGAGCCGGCCCGCGCGCAGAACGCGTCCACGAACGCGTCCGGCGCACCGGTCAGGTACTCGGCCGACCAGTAGTTACGAAGGCCCGGCGGGTCGTCGATCATGCACTGGAGGTCGGCGTACGGGATGGGCGTGACCATCTCCACCTCGTGCGGGATCGCCAGCAGCGGCTCGGCCAGCTTGCGCAGCCCCTCCTCCGGGCCCGCGTACGTGAGCAGTACGCCTGCCACCAGCAGCCCCACCAGGTGCGGCGGGACGAACTCCTCGGGCGGCGCCGTCATGTAGATCGCGCCGCCGCCCGCCTCCGGCGGACCCGACTCGATGACGTCCCGGAAGGTGCGCACCACGTCCGGGCCGCGCTCCGGCAGGTACAGCAGGAACGCGATCGACATCTGCGGCAGCTCGTGCAGCCGCAGCGTCAGCGAGGTCGCGACGCCGAAGTTCCCGCCGCCGCCGTGCAGCCCCCAGAACAGGTCCGGGTGGTCGTCGGCCGTGACGTGCAGCAGCTCGCCGTCGGCGGTGACCAGGTCCACGCCCAGCAGGTTGTCCACCGCCAGGCCGAACTTCCGGTCGAGCCAGCCCGTGCCGCCGCCCAGGACGAAGCCGCCCACGCCGGTGGTGGAGACGCGGCCCCCGGTGGTCGCCAGCCCGTACGGCTCGCAGGCCCGGTCCAGGTGGCTCATCACGGCACCGCCCCCGATGTGCGCGGCCCGCGCCGCCGGATGGACGGTCACCGCGTGCATCCGGCGCAGGTCCACGACCAGGCCGCCGTCGTTGAGGGACATCCCCGCCACGCTGTGCCCGCCGCCGCGCACCGCGATCGGCAGGTCCAGCTCGCGGGCGAAGCGCACCGCCGTCACCACGTCCGAGGCGCCCTCGCACTGGGCGATCACCGCCGGCCTGCGGTCGATCATCGCGTTGAACAGGGTCCGGGCCCCGTCGTACCCCGGGTCGTCCGGGGCGAAGACGTCACCGGCCAGATCCTCGCGGAGCGCGGCGAGGGCCGCGCCCGCCTTCGAGAGGGGCGCCATGGCCACCCCCCTTTCCCGTGGAGGGCAAAGGACCCTTACAGGCTAGGTGGGCGGCCCCGGACCCGCGCGTCAGCCGCCGTAGGCCCCGCTCGCCGTCAGCCGCAGCGCCGTGTCGATCAGCGGAACGTGGCTGAAGGCCTGCGGGAAGTTGCCCACCTGACGCTGGAGCTTGGGGTCCCACTCCTCCGCCAGCAGCCCCAGGTCGTTGCGGAGCGCCAGCAGCTTCTCGAAGAGCCGGCGGGCCTCGTCGACCCGGCCGATCATGGCGAGGTCGTCGGCCATCCAGAACGAGCACGCCAGGAAGGCCCCCTCGTCGCCCTCCAGCCCGTCCACCCCGGCCTCCTCGCCGGCCGTCGGGTAGCGCAGGATGAAACCGTCCGGGGTCGACAGCTCGCGCTGGATCGCCTCGATGGTGCCGATGACCCGCTTGTCGTCGGGCGGCAGGAAGCCCATCTGCGGGATCAGCAGCAGGGAGGCGTCCAGCTCCCGCGACCCGTAGGACTGGGTGAAGGTGTTGCGCTCCGGGTCGTAGCCCTTCTCGCACACGTCCGCGTGGATCGCGTCGCGCATCTCGCGCCAGCGCTCCAGCGGGCCGTCCGCGTCCCCGCTCTCGATCAGCTTGATCGTGCGGTCCACGGCCACCCACGCCATCACCTTCGAGTGCACGAAGTGGCGGCGGGGACCGCGCACCTCCCAGATGCCCTCGTCCGGCTCCATCCAGTGGGTCTCCAGGTAGCGGATCAGCTTCAGCTGGAGCACCGAGGCGTAGTCGTTGCGGGCCAGGCCCGTCATGTGGCCCAGGTGCAGGGCCTCGGTGACCTCGCCGTACACGTCGAGCTGGAGCTGGTGGGCGGCGCCGTTGCCGACGCGCACCGGCGCCGAGTTCTCGTAGCCGGGCAGCCAGTCCAGCTCGGTCTCGCCCAGCTCGCGCTCGCCGGCGATCCCGTACATGATCTGCAGGTTCTCCGGGTCGCCGGCCACCGCGCGCAGCAGCCAGTCCCGCCAGGCGGCGGCCTCGCCGCGGTAGCCGGTGCGCAGCAGCGAGGACAGGGTGATGGCGGCGTCGCGCAGCCACGTGTAGCGGTAGTCCCAGTTGCGGACGCCGCCGATCTCCTCGGGGAGGGAGGTCGTCGGCGCGGCGACGATCCCGCCCGTGGGCGCGTACGTGAGCGCCTTGAGGGTGATCAGCGAACGGATCACCGCCTCCCGGTAGGGCCCGTGGTACGTACACAGGTCCACCCACTCGCGCCAGAACTCGCTGGTCGCCTCCAGCGCCGCCGCCGCGTCCGGGGTCTCCGGGGCGCCCTTGTGGGAGGGCTGCCAGCTGATCGCGAAGGCCACGCGGTCGCCGGGCCCGACCGTGAAGTCGGAGTACGTCGTCAGGTCCTTGCCGTACGTCTGCGCGTCGGAGTCCAGCCAGACCGAGTCCGGGCCGGCGACGGCCACGGTGCGCCCGTCCACCTTGTGCACCCACGGCACGACCCGCCCGTAGCTGAAGCGCATCCGCAGCGCCGAGCGCATCGGGACGCGCCCGCTGACGCCCTCCACGATGCGGATCAGCTGCGGCGCGTGGTCCTCGCGCGGCGGCATGAAGTCGACGACGCGGACGGTCCCGCGCGGGGTGTCCCACTCCGACTCCAGCACCAGGGAGTCCCCCCGGTAGCGCCGGCGGGCGGCCCGCGGCGGCTCCGCACCCGAGGGGAACGCCGGGCCGATGCGCCAGAACCCGTGTTCCTCGGTGCCCAGAAGGCTCGCGAAGACGGCATGGGAGTCGAAACGTGGCAGACACAACCAGTCCACCGAGCCGTCCCGGCAGACCAGCGCCGCGGTCTGCATGTCCCCGATCAGTGCGTAATCCTCGATGCGCCCGGACACGTTGGTCTCCAGTCGAACGGCCACGTCCGCCCCGAAGGGCGCTTGCAATGCGCTGTCGCGCGGTCTCCTGTGCGCAGGGATCCCCGCGTCGAGTCCTAGATTGCCGGAACCGGCGTTGTTACGCCGTCTGCCGGACTGCTCGGCGACGATGTGCAGCGGTGTGCGAGCACGTTATGAGCGAACCCTAGTGATCTCCTTAAGTATCGGGACAATGTCACTCGGCCAAACGGGTGACCTGCGGTAACGGCCGACCGGGGGAGCGGCGCCCGGCGTCGCGCAGCGCGCCCGGAGGCGGACCGTCCCGGGCGCTGATAGGCTGGTACCCCGTGGACCGGTGGTCTGCCTGTGCGAATCAGGGGCCCCGAAACCGCAGCTTCGGCACCCCCGGAAACGGGAGAAGTCGCCGGACGCACCTCACCTCGCGACCACGGGAGCCCCCTCTTGGCGATGCCGCCCAAATCCATGACGACCAAGCACATCTTCGTCACCGGGGGTGTCGCTTCGTCCCTCGGCAAGGGCCTGACGGCCTCCAGCCTGGGTGCGCTGCTGAAGGCGCGCGGCCTGCGGGTCACGATGCAGAAGCTCGACCCGTACCTGAACGTCGACCCCGGCACCATGAACCCCTTCCAGCACGGCGAGGTGTTCGTCACCAACGACGGCGCCGAGACCGACCTGGACATCGGCCACTACGAGCGCTTCCTCGACGTCGACCTCGACGGCTCGGCCAACGTCACCACCGGCCAGGTCTACAACACGGTCATCGCCAAGGAGCGCCGCGGCGAGTACCTCGGTGACACCGTGCAGGTCATCCCGCACATCACCAACGAGATCAAGCACCGCATCCGCCGCATGGCGACCGAGGACGTCGACGTCGTCATCACCGAGGTCGGCGGCACGGTCGGCGACATCGAGTCGCTGCCGTTCCTGGAGACCGTCCGCCAGGTCCGCCACGAGGTCGGCCGCGACAACGTCTTCGTCGTGCACATCTCGCTGCTCCCCTACATCGGCCCCTCCGGCGAGCTGAAGACCAAGCCCACCCAGCACTCCGTCGCGGCCCTGCGCAACATCGGCATCCAGCCCGACGCGATCGTGCTGCGCGCCGACCGCGACGTCCCCACCTCCATCAAGCGCAAGATCTCGCTGATGTGCGACGTGGACGAGGCGGCCGTGGTCGCGGCGATCGACGCCAAGTCGATCTACGACATCCCGAAGGTGCTGCACACCGAGGGCCTGGACGCGTACGTCGTGCGCAAGCTCGACCTGCCCTTCCGCGACGTCGACTGGACGGTGTGGGAGGACCTGCTGGACCGCGTCCACAACCCCGACCACGAGGTCAAGGTCGCGCTCGTCGGCAAGTACATCGACCTGCCGGACGCCTACCTGTCGGTGACCGAGGCGCTGCGCGCCGGCGGCTTCGCCAACAAGGCCCGCGTCCAGATCAAGTGGGTCACCTCCGACGACTGCAAGACCCCGGCCGGTGCCGCGGCGCAGCTCGGCGACGTGGACGCGATCTGCGTGCCCGGCGGCTTCGGCGACCGCGGTGTCAACGGCAAGGTCGGCGCGATCACCTACGCCCGCGAGAACAAGATCCCGCTGCTGGGCCTGTGCCTGGGCCTGCAGTGCGTGGTCATCGAGGCCGCGCGCAGCCTGGCGGGCATCGAGGACGCGAACTCCACCGAGTTCGACGCCTCGACCCCGCACCCGGTCATCTCGACCATGGAGGAGCAGCTGGCCTTCGTCGAGGGCGCGGGCGACCTGGGCGGCACCATGCGTCTGGGCATGTACACGGCCAAGCTGGCCGAGGGCTCGATCGTCCGCGAGGTCTACGGCGACGCGTACGTCGACGAGCGCCACCGCCACCGCTACGAGGTCAACAACGCCTACCGCGGCGAGCTGGAGAAGAAGGCCGGCCTGGTCTTCTCCGGCACCTCCCCGGACAACAAGCTCGTCGAGTACGTCGAGTACCCGCGCGAGGTCCACCCCTACCTGGTGGCCACCCAGGCCCACCCGGAGCTCCGCTCCCGCCCGACCCGGCCGCACCCGCTCTTCGCGGGCCTGGTCAAGGCCGCCGTGGAGCGCCAGCAGCAGGGCTGACGCGCGGTAGCTGACGCTCGGTAACGTAGGCAGCCGGGTACGGATCATCCGTACCCGGCTGTCGCGCGTTGTGGAGGGCACTGGCCATGGGGATCGCCATCAAGGACATGTCGGAGACCTGGGAGACGGTGTCGACCAGCCGCCCCTTCCAGGGCGCCAAGACGGCGGTGGGCTCCGACGAGGTGCGGATGCCGGACGGCTCGGTGTCCCGCCGCGACTACCAGGTGCACCCGGGGTCGGTGTGCGTGCTCGCCCTGGACGAGGACGACCGCGTGCTGGTGATCCGGCAGTACCGCCACCCCGTCCGGCACCGGCTGTGGGAACTGCCCGCCGGGCTGCTGGACGTGCCCGGGGAGAACCCGCTGCACGCGGCGCAGCGGGAGCTGTACGAGGAGGCGTACGTCAAGGCGGGGGACTGGCGGGTGCTGGCCGACTTCTTCGCCTCCCCGGGCGGCTCCGACGAGGCGATCCGGGTCTTCCTCGCGCGGGACGTGGCGGACGCGGAGGGGGAGCGGTACGCGGAGGCCTCCTCCGAGGAGGCCGACATGCAGGTGGAGTGGGTCGCGCGGGAGCGGCTGGTCCGCGGGATCCTGGCGGGCGAGCTGGGCAACCCGGCGCTGGTCACCGGCGTCCTGGCCCTCACCGCCGCGCTGGCCTCCGAGGGCGGCCTGGCGGCGCTCCGCCCGGCCGACGCCCCTTGGCCTGCCCGGCCGTACGAGGCGTAGCCGTAGCCGTTGCGCGGGCCGGGGTGCGCCGGGGCAGCTGCGTGTCCCGCTGCGCGGCGCTGCTCCCCGCCCCGCCCTTCGCCCGTTCCCCGGGGCTGCGCCCCGGCCCCCCTGGGGGCTCCGCCCCCAGACCCCCGCGCCTCAAACGCCGGCGGGGCTGGGATGTGCTGCGCACATCCAGCCCGCGCGGCGTTTGAGCGCACCGGGGCGGAGCCCCGGTTCTTCAGCCCCGCCGGCGTTTGAGGCGCGGGTCCGGGCGGAGCCCGGGGAACGGGCGAAGGGCGGGTAGGGGACGGCCCCGCGCAGCGGCAGCGGACCCGCAGACGACCCACCGGCCCCGCCACCCGAACCGGCCCCGCCCGGCAGGCCGCCGGACGGAGTCTGGCGCGTTAAGAGGGAGTGGCCGCCTGCGGCCGAGCCGCGCGAGTGGCGCGTTCAGAAATAGGGACATCGGCTGATCCGATCGGGCGATCTACGGGCCGCGCTCCCCGCAGCCCGTCGCTCTGCGTGAACTACGCTCAGCAACCCGAAGGCAGGGAGAGGAGCGGATCCGTGGCGGATTTCGTCGGGCGGCGGCGTGAGCTCAAGGAGCTGCGCGAGGACATCGCGCGGACCGGGCTCGACACCCTCTCGGGCCGCAAGGCGAAGGCGCCCCGCGCGCGGGTGCTGCTCGTCGCCGGGCGGCCCGGGTCCGGGCGGACCGCCCTCGCCGAGGCGTTCGTACGCGAGGTGGCCCCCCAGTACCCCGACGGCCTGCTCCGGGTCCGGCTCACCGAGCCCGGCGGGGAGACCGTCGCCACCGAGCGGGCCGCCCGGACCCTGCTGGAGGCGCTCGGGGAACGCACCCCGCCGGGGGCCGGCGAGGACGACCTCAGCGCCGCCCTGCGGGAGGCCCTCAAGGACCGCCGCGCCATCCTGCTCGTCGACGACGCCGCCGACCCGCAGCAGGTCGACGCCCTGCTCCCGGACACCCCCGAGTGCCTGGTCGTGGTCACCGCCGAGGGGCCGCTCACCGGGATCCCCGACGTCCGCCCCTGCACCCTCGGCGGCCTCGACCCCGCCTCCGCCGTCGGCCTGCTCGCCCGGATCATCGGCGACACCCGCGTAGCCGTCGACCCCCGTGCCGCCGAGACCCTCGCCGAGGAGTGCGGGGGGCTGCCCGCGGCGCTCACCCTGGCCGGCGGCTGGCTCGCCGCCCACCCCAAGGCCGCCGTCGCCGACCTCGCCAAGCAGCTCCACGAGATGCCGCCCGGCACCACCGGCCCGCTGGGCCGGGCCTTCCGGCTGGTGTACGAGTCCCTGCCGCAGCCCGCCCGCCGTACCCTGCACCTGCTGCCGCTCGCCCCGGCCGGCCACCTCGACTCGCACACCGCCTCGGCCCTGGCCGGCTGCTCGGTCGCCGCGGCCCAGTCCACCCTGGAGGACTTCGCCGCGCTGGGCCTCGTACGCCACGCCCCGGACGGCCTCTTCCTGCTGCCCGGCTGCCTCGCGCCCTTCCTCCAGGCCCTGCTGGAGACCAAGGAGCGTCCCGCCGAGGTGCAGCTGGCGCGGGCCCGGATGCTGGAGCGGACCGTACGGCTGCTCACCTCCTGCCGGGCCATGGCCGACACCGACGAGGACGACGACGGGCTGCTGCGCGAGCACCTGGACGGGACGCCCCGGGCCCTGCGCTTCCCCGACCGCCGGGCGGCCGCCACCTGGCTCGAGACCCGGCTGCCCGCGCTGACCGCGTCCGCGCACCTGGCCGTGGCGGACGGCGGCCTGGACACCCTGGCCCGCCGGCTCGTCTCCGCCCTGGTCCGGGCCCTGGCCGGGCACCGGGGCACCGACGCGGCCGCCCCCGAGCTGTACGGGCTGCACCGCCTCGTCCTGGACGTGGCCGAGCGGCGCGGCCTGCACCGGGAGCGGGCCGCCGCCCTGCTGAACCTGGCCGATCTGGACGCCGAGACCGGCCGGACCCAGGAGGCGCTGGCGCGGTACCGGGCCGCGCTGGGCGCCGGGAAGGCCGCGAAGGACCCGTACGCGACGGGCCGCGCGATGGAATCCGTAGGCGGGGCGTACCAGGAGCTGGCGGACTGGCCCCGGGCCTCCGACTGGTTCGGCCGCGCCCTCGCCCACGCCCTGGCCCGCGGCGAGCGCGCGGACGAGGCCAGGCTCTACGGCCGGCTCGGCAACGTGCACACCTACGCGGGCCGCTACGGGGAGGCCCTGCGCAGCTGGCGGGCGGCCGCCGCGGGCTACCGCCGGCTGGCCGATGTCCCGGGCCAGGCAAAGGCGTTGAGCGAGATGGCGCGGGTCCAGGAATACGCCGGCCGGCCCGAGGAATCGCTGCACACCTGCCGCGAGGCCGTCGAGCTGGCGCGCCGGGCGGGGGACCAGCGGCTCCAGGCCGCACTGCAGGTCCGGCTGGCCGACACGCTGGACCGTCTGGGCGACCCGGCGGCGGCGAGGCTGCACCGCTCCGCAGCAGACAGATTGCTGGGAGACGACCCCGCGGCCTGCGAAATCCGTAGTGTGTCCGACTGAAATTATTGGTTTGCAAGGCTAGACAGCGCCTCATCCTTCATTAGACTGGCTTCACCACGACATCAGTGGTGCATCCCGTTGCGCGTTCTTGTGGGCGGGTATGTATGGAAGTGCCCCGTAATATCCCCTGAGTCAAGGACCGTGATCGACGATGAAGGTCGGCATCCCCCGCGAGGTCAAGAACAACGAGTTCCGGGTCGCCATCACGCCCGCCGGCGTGCATGAGCTGGTCCGCAACGGCCACCAGGTCTTCATCGAGCAGAACGCCGGTGTCGGCTCCTCGATCACGGACGCCGAGTACGTCGCCGCCGGTGCCGAGATCCTCGGCACCGCCGACGAGGTCTGGGAGACCGCGGACCTCCTGCTGAAGGTCAAGGAGCCCATCGCGGAGGAGTACCACCGCCTCCGCAAGGACCAGACCCTCTTCACCTACCTGCACCTCGCGGCCTCGCGCGAGTGCACGGACGCCCTGCTGGAGTCCGGCACCACCGCCATCGCCTACGAGACGGTCGAGCTCGCCAACCGCGCGCTGCCGCTGCTCGCCCCGATGTCCGAGGTCGCGGGCCGCCTGGCCCCGCAGGTCGGCGCCTACCACCTGATGCGCTCGGCCGGCGGCCGCGGCGTCCTCCCCGGCGGTGTCCCCGGCACCCACGCCGGCGAGTGCGTGGTCATCGGCGGCGGCGTCTCCGGCTGGAACGCGGCGCAGATCGCCATCGGCATGGGCTTCCACGTGACCCTGCTCGACCGCGACATCAACAAGCTCCGCGAGGCCGACAAGATCTTCGGCACGAAGATCAAGACGATCGTCTCCAACGCCTACGAGCTGGAGAAGGCCGTCGTCGAGGCCGACCTCGTCATCGGCGCCGTGCTGATCCCGGGTGCGAAGGCCCCGAAGCTGGTCACCAACGAGCTCGTCGCCAAGATGAAGCCCGGAAGTGTCCTTGTCGACATTGCGATCGACCAGGGCGGCTGCTTCGAGGACTCCCGTCCGACCACCCACGCCGAGCCGACCTTCCAGGTCCACAACTCGGTCTTCTACTGCGTCGCCAACATGCCGGGCGCGGTTCCGAACACCTCCACCTACGCCCTGACGAACGCGACCCTGCCGTACATCGTGCAGCTCGCGAACCTCGGCTGGGCCGAGGCGCTGCGCCGTGACCCGGCGCTGGCCCTGGGCCTCAACACCCATGACGGCAAGGTCGTTTACGGCCCGGTCGCCGAGGCCCACGGCCTCGAGACCCTCGAGCTCAGCACGCTGCTCGGCTGAACCGTCAACGACTGACGTCAATCTCACGTATCCGGCCGGACCTTGCCCGCAAGGTCCGGCCGGACGCGTTTGCGGCGGCCCCGCGGAGCCCGCTCAACTCGCCTCGAACGTAACCCTTTAACCCTTTCGCACACCCGCGAAACTTCGCAGTGACAGCGCGCACGCCCTTGACAGAGTGGTGTTCGGTTGCCGACACATCGTGCCGGGTCCGGCGGATTGTGTTGCCGCTGGGCGGTGACACGCCATAGAGTCGCCAACCGTCGGCATGGTGCAACGCTGACCTATCGATAAGTGTCCTGGTCACGTCCGAGGAGGTAAGACGACTTGTGAATGAGTCGACATTTGCTCCTGGAGGTGGTCGAGCAGGGACGCCTGAGCGGGGACAGGGTCCTGCCGGGCTCGAAGCTGTCGGCTCCGTCGCGGTCCGCACCTTCGCAAACCACCAGCACATGACGACGCCCCAAAAGAGCATGGACGGCCTAGACGTGAACTCCACGGCCGGCGACCACGGTGGCGATACGCCCATTGGTTTCGCCGACTACGACCAGGTGCCCGAGGGGCACTTCTACGACCCCGACGCGGAATACGAGCCCGACCCCGAGTACGCGGCCACCCTCGCCCCCGACGCTGCCCGCCAGCGCCGCGAGCGGATCGGCCCGACCGGACGGCCGCTGCCGTACTTCCCGATCCCGGGTCCGCTGACCGACCACGGTCCCGCGAAGATCATCGCGATGTGCAACCAGAAGGGCGGCGTGGGCAAGACCACGTCGACCATCAACCTGGGTGCCGCCCTCGCCGAGTACGGGCGCCGCGTGCTGCTCGTCGACTTCGACCCGCAGGGCGCGCTGTCCGTGGGCCTCGGCGTGAACCCGATGGAACTCGACCTGACGGTCTACAACCTGCTCATGGAGCGGGGCATGTCGGCCGACGAGGTGCTGCTCAAGACCGCGGTCCCCAACATGGACCTGCTGCCGAGCAACATCGACCTGTCCGCCGCCGAAGTGCAGTTGGTCAGCGAGGTCGCGCGCGAGTCGACGCTCCAGCGGGCGCTGAAGCCCCTGATGGCGGACTACGACTACATCGTGATCGACTGTCAGCCCTCGCTCGGCCTGCTGACGGTGAACGCCCTGACGGCGGCTCACAAGGTCATCGTGCCGCTGGAATGCGAGTTCTTCGCGCTGCGCGGTGTCGCGCTGCTGACGGAGACCATCGAGAAGGTCCAGGAGCGGCTCAACCCCGAGCTGGAACTCGACGGCATCCTCGCCACGATGTACGACTCGCGCACGGTGCACAGCCGCGAGGTGCTCGCGCGCGTGGTCGAGGCCTTCGACGACCACGTCTACCACACGGTCATCGGCCGCACGGTGCGCTTCCCGGAGACCACGGTCGCCGGCGAGCCGATCACCACGTACGCGTCCAACTCCGTCGGCGCCGCCGCCTACCGCCAGCTGGCCAGGGAGGTGCTCGCCCGGTGTCCCGCCGAGTGAGTCTGCCCGGAGCCGACGAACTGTTCCGCACGACCGGGGGGATGGCCCTCCAGTCGTCCTCGCCGCGGCGGGGCGCCGAGGAGGCGCCGGGCAGCGGTACGGGAGCGGAGCACGCGGCAGCACCGGTGGACGGCACGACGCGGGGCACGGGGGAGGCCCGGGGGCGCGAGGCCGCGGAGGCCGGGGTGCCCGGGGTGCCGGGGGCGGGTTCGGTGGGCGCGCAGCGCAGGCCGCAGGAAGGTTCTGCCGGCGGCGGCCCCCGGCAGGGCAAGGGCCCGAGCCGGGGCGCGAACCGGCGTCCGAGCGGACGCGAGCGGCACGACGAGAAGATCACGGTCTACGTCTCCGCGGAGGAGCTCATGGACCTGGAGCACGCCCGCCTGGTGCTCCGCGGGGAGCACGGGCTCGCGGTCGACCGGGGCCGCATCGTGCGGGAGGCGGTCGCGGTGGTCCTGGCCGACCTCGAGTCGCGGGGCGACGCCAGCATCCTGGTCCGCCGCCTCCGGGGCCGCTAGCCCCCTTCTTCGGCGCGCCGCCGCCCGGCCTCCGGCCGTTGGGCCCGGGGGCGGTTCGGGTGGCTGGTGCCGGTGAGCGTGTGCGGGCGGGCGCGCCGCTGCGCGGTGCTGCTCCCCGCCCCGCCCTTCGCCCGTTCCCCGGGGCTGCGCCCCGGCCCCCCTGGGGGCTCCGCCCCCAGACCCCCGCGCCTCAAACGCCGGCGGGGCTGGAATTTCGCTGCGCGAAATCCAGCCCGCGCGGCGTTTGAGCGCACCGGGGCGGAGCCCCGGTTCTTCAGCCCCGCCGGCGTTTGAGGCGCGGGTCCGGGCGGAGCCCGGGGAACGGGCGAAGGGCGGGTAGGGGACGGCCCCGCGCAGCGGGAGACGGGGTTCCGCCCGGCCAGGGCCTAGGCTGCACCCGTGGCCGCTCGGCCGAAACCCGTACCACCCTGGACCGCGATGCCCCCGAACGAAGACACCGCCCCCCGCCCGGCCCGCCGGAGCCTGGGCCGTGGCCCCGGGGCGGCCCAGGAGGCCGCTGAGGCCCCCGCTGCGGCCCGCGAACCGCTCGGGGGTAGCCAGGAGGCCGGCGCCGTTCCGCAGGCCCCTGACGCTCCGCCTGACGGCGGCGCGGGCTGCGCGCAAGACACCGACCGGTCCGCCGACCGCTCGGCCGGGGCCGCAGGGCCCGTATCGTCGGCCGCCGAGGCCGCCGAGGCCGCCGAGGCCGCCGAGGCCGCCGAGGCCCCCGGGCCCGTCCCCGACCGGCCGGGCGCCGAGGCCCCCGGGCCCGTCCCCGACCGGCCGGGCGCCGCCGGCGACGGGCGGTTCACGTTGCGGCTCGACAACTTCGAGGGGCCCTTCGACCTCCTGCTCCAGCTGATCTCCCGGCACAAGCTCGACGTCACCGAGGTCGCCCTCTCCAAGGTCACCGACGAGTTCATGGCCCACATCCGCGCCATGGGCCCCGACTGGGACCTCGACCAGACCACCGAGTTCCTGGTGGTCGCCGCCACCCTGCTCGACCTCAAGACCGCCCGCCTGCTGCCCGCCGCCGAGGTCGAGGACGAGGCCGACCTCGCCCTGCTGGAGGCGCGGGACCTGCTGTTCGCGCGGCTGCTCCAGTACAAGGCGTACAAGCAGATCGCCGCGATCTTCCAGGACCGCGCCGAGGCGGAGGGCAGGCGCCACCCGCGCACCGTCGGGCTGGAGCCGCACCACGCCGACCTGCTGCCCGAGGTGGTCATCGGCATCGGGGCCGACGGCCTCGCCCGGCTCGCGGTGCGGGCCATGCAGCCCAAGGCCGCGCCGCAGGTGTACGTGGACCACATCCACGCCCCCCTCGTCAGCGTGCGGGAGCAGGCCGGGCACGTCGTACGCCTGCTCAAGGCGCGCGGCGAGGCGACGTTCCAGGAGCTGACCGAGGACGCCCCGGACACCCTCACCGTCGTCGCCCGGTTCCTGGCGCTGCTGGAGCTGTACCGGGAGAGGGCCGTCACCCTGGACCAGCCCGAGGCGCTGCTGCGGCTCACCGTGCGCTGGTGCGGCGGGGACGGCGACGGGATGCCGAGGGTGACGGACGAGTTCGACCGAGTCGTGGAGGTGGCGGAATGAGCGGAACGAACGGGGTGCGGGAGCGGCTGGAGCTGAAGGGCGCGCTGGAGGCCGTGCTGATGGTCGTGGACGAGCCGGCGACCACCGAGCACCTCGCCAAGGTGCTCGACCGCACCCCGCGCGAGGTCGCGGACGCCCTGAGCGCGCTCGCCGACGAGTACACCGCCCAGCGGCGCGGCTTCGAGCTGCGGCTGGTCGCCGGAGGCTGGCGGTTCTACACCCGGCCCGAGTACGCGGCGGCCGTGGAGGCCTTCGTCCTGGACGGGCAGCAGGCCCGGCTCACCCAGGCGGCCCTGGAGACCCTGGCGGTGGTCGCGTACCGCCAGCCGGTGAGCCGTTCGCGGGTCTCGGCGGTCCGCGGGGTGAACTGCGACGGGGTCATGCGGACCCTGCTCCAGCGGGGTCTGGTGACCGAGGCGGGCACGGAACCCGAAACAGGTGCGATCCTGTACAGGACGACGAACTACTTTCTGGAGCGGATGGGCCTGCGCGGCCTGGACGAGCTCCCGGAGCTCGCGCCCTTCCTTCCCGAGGCGGACGCGATCGAAGCCGAGACGCAAGAAGGTGTGCCGTCGTTCGATCCGGACGCACCGGACACTGACGTAGACGACGACAAGACGACGGAACTTTGATGCGAAGCAGCGGCAACGGCAACGGTGGCGGCAACAGGAACAGCGGCGGCAGCGGCGGCGGCGGGCGCGGTAACGCCCGCGGCGGCGGCTCCGGCGGCGGTGGCGGCTACCGCGGGAGCGGCTCCGGCGGTGGCAGCGGCTCCGGCGGCTCCCGCGGTGGCAGCTCCGGCGGCGGCTACCGGGGCGGCAGCTCCGGCGGCTCCCGCGGCGGCTACCAGGGCGGTGGCGGCTACCAGGGCGGCTCCGACTCGCGCGACCGCGACCAGCCGGCCCCCCGCATCCGCAACCCGCGCCCCGAGGAGCGCCGCTACGACGTGGGCCCCGAGGGCGAGCGCAGCGGTCGCAGCGGCCCCCGCGCCGGCGGCGGCGGTGCCCGCGGCGCGTCGGCGCGCGGCGGTGCCAAGGGCGGACCCCGCACCCCCTCCCGTACCCCCGGCATCGGCGGCGCCGGCGGCCCGCGCAGCGGTCCGGGCAGCCGCAGCGGCCAGTCCCGCCCCCGCGAGCTGGACGCGCGGATCGAGGAGCGCGTGCGCGACCGGTACGCCGACAAGCCGGTGATCAAGACCCCGAAGACCTTCCCCGGCGCCGAGCTGGAGGGCGAGCGCCTGCAGAAGGTGCTGGCCCGGGCCGGCATGGGCTCGCGGCGTGCCTGCGAGGAGCTGATCGAGCAGGCCCGCGTCGAGGTCAACGGCGAGATCGTGACCGAGCAGGGCAAGCGCGTCCAGCCGAAGGACGAGATCAAGGTGGACGGCCTGACGGTCGCCACCCAGTCGTTCCTGTTCTTCGCGCTGAACAAGCCCGCCGGCGTCGTCTCCACCATGGAGGACCCGGACGGCCGCCAGTGCCTGGGCGACTACGTCACCAACCGCGAGACCCGCCTCTTCCACGTCGGCCGGCTCGACACCGAGACCGAGGGCATCATCCTCCTCACCAACCACGGTGAGCTGGCCCACCGCCTGACGCACCCCAAGTACGGCGTGCAGAAGACGTACGTCGCGGCGATCACCGGCAGCCTGCCGCGCGACATCGGCAAGCGCCTCAAGGAGGGCATCGAGCTGGAGGACGGGTACGCCCGCGCCGACAACTTCCGCGTCGTCGACCAGGTCGGCAAGAACTACCTGGTCGAGGTGACCCTCCACGAGGGCCGCAAGCACATCGTCCGCCGCATGCTGGCCGAGGCCGGCTTCCCGGTCGACAAGCTCGTGCGGACCTCCTTCGGCCCGATCGAGCTGGGCGACCAGAAGTCGGGCTGGCTGCGCCGCCTGACCAACACCGAGGTCGGCATGCTCATGCGCGAGGTCGGTCTGTAGTCCGCGCCCCCGCCCCGTCGAAGCCCGCAGTGCCCCCCGGCACCGCGGGCTTCCGCGTGTCCGGGCCACTGTCCCCGCGACTGCCCCGCGGCGCCTTGCCCGGGGCTGCCACCCGTGTTTATAGTCAGGGTGACTATTAAAGGGAGCGGGTGGGCCGTATGGGCTGGAACACGAGCTGGACCGAGATCCTCGGCTTCGCCACGGGCGCCGTGTGCGTCTGGCTGGTGGCCCGGCAGCACATCGCCAACTGGCCGGTCGGGATCGCCAACAACCTCTTCTTCATCGTGCTGTTCACCCGGGCGGGCCTCTACGCCGACGCCGGGCTCCAGATCGTCTTCATCGCCCTCGCCGCCTACGGCTGGTGGTCCTGGACCCACGGGGGTGGACCAGGAACCGCCGGTGCCCTGCCGGTGCGCCGCACCACGCGCGCCGAATGGGCCTGGCTGCTGGTGGCGGGGGCGGTGGGGACCGCCGCCCTGACCCTGCTGCTCGGCCGGGTCAGCGACTCCACCGTCCCCTTCTGGGACGCCCTCACCACCGGGCTCTCCCTCATGGCCACCTACGGGCAGTGCCGCAAGCTCCTGGAGTCCTGGTGGCTGTGGATCGCCGCCGACCTCGTCTACATCCCGCTCTACGCGTACAAGGGGCTGTACCTGACCTCGGTCCTCTACGCGGGCTTCCTCGCCCTGTGCGTGGCCGGCCTCGTCGGCTGGCACCGCACGCTCCCGGCGCGCGGCGCCCGTACGGCCCTGGAGGCGACCGCATGAGCGGGCCGAAGCGCTACGGCCACGGGCTGGTGCTGGGCAAGTTCTACCCGCCGCACGCCGGCCACCACCACCTGGTGCGCACCGCCCAGGACCAGTGCGAGCGGCTGACCGTGCTGGTCTGCGCCGCCTCCGTCGAGTCGGTACCGCTCGCCGACCGGGTCGCCTGGATGCGCGAGGAGCACCCCGGCGCGGAGGTGGTCGGCGCGGTCGACGACGTCCCCGTCGACCTGCACGACCCCGGCATCTGGGAGGCGCACATGGCGATCTTCCGCGGCGCGGTGCGCCGGCGCGTGGACGCCGTCTTCACCTCCGAGGAGTACGGGAGCGAACTCGCCCGCCGCTTCGGCGCCGAGGAGGTCTGCGTGGACCCGGCGCGCAGCCTGTTCCCGGTGTCCGGGACCGCCGTGCGCGAGGACCCGGCCGCCACCTGGGAGTTCCTCGGACCCGGCGTACGGGCCGCCCTCACCCGCAGGGTCGTCGTCCTGGGCGCCGAGTCCACCGGCACCACCACCCTCTCGCGGGAGCTGGCCGCGCACTACCGCCGCCGCGGCGGGGTGTGGGCCAAGACCGGCTGGGTCGCCGAGTACGGACGGCGGTACAGCGAGGAGAAGCTCGCCGCCGCACGCGCCGTCGACCCGGCGGCCTCCTGGGAGGACGTGACCTTCACCTCGGCGGAGTTCCCGGTGATCGCCCGCCGCCAGGACGAGGAGGAGGAGCGGGCCGCCCGGCTCGGCTCTCCGGTGCTGTTCTGCGACACCGACTCCTTCGCCACCGGCATCTGGCACGCGCGCTACCTCGGCGGCCGCAACGCCGAGGTCGAGAGGATCGCCGCCCGCCGCCCCCGCGACCTGTACCTGCTCACCGACCACGAGGGAGTGCCCTTCGAGGACGACGGGCTGCGCGACGGACCGCAGCTCAGACCCTGGATGACCGCCCGCTTCCGCCGGGAGCTCACCCGCACCGGCAGGCGTTTCGCGGTCGTGAGCGGGGACCGGCGGACCCGGCTCGACGCGGCCGTGGCAGCGGTCGACGGCCTGCTCCGCGAAGGCTGGCACTTCGCCGCGCCCCTCCCGGAGCGCCGGTGAACTACGACCCGTACGCCTTCGAGCCCTTCGCGGTGACCGTCGACCTCGCCGTCCTCACCGTGCGCGGCGGCGCCCTGCACGTCCTGCTGATCCGGCGCGGCCAGGAACCGTACGCGGGCGCCTGGGCGCTCCCCGGCGGCTTCGTCCTGCCCCGGGAGTCCGCCGAGACGGCCGCCCGCCGGGAGCTCGAAGAGGAGACCGGCCTGCCGCCCGCGCTGGTCGCCGCCCTGCACCTGGAACAGCTGCGCACCTACAGCGAACCGGACCGCGACCCCCGCATGCGGGTCGTGTCGGTCGCCTTCACCGCCCTCGTCCCCGACATGCCCGAACCGGCCGCGGAGGGCGGCGGCGACGCCGACCGGGCCCGGTGGGTGCCTGTGGCCGGGGCCTCGGACCTCGCCTTCGACCACGGGCTGATCCTGGCGGACGCCCGGCGGCGGGTGGGCTCCAAGCTGGAGTACACCTGCCTGGCCACCGCCTTCTGCCCGCCCGAGTTCACCCTCGGGGAGCTCCAGGCCGTCTACGAGACCGTCTGGGACACCTCCCTGGACCGCCCCAACTTCCGCCGCAAGGTGCTCGCCACGCCCGGCTTCGTGCAGGCCGTGCCCGGCGCCGCCCGGCTGACCGGAGGCCGCGGCAAACCCGCCGCGCTGTACCGGGCCGGCCCGGCGACCACCCTCCACCCGCCCCTGCTCCGCCCCTCGGAAGGACCCACCCAGTGACCGCCACCAAGCGTGCCGCGACGGGCGCCCTCGTAGGCCTGGCCCTCGGCGACGCCCTCGGCTTCCCGACGGAGTTCAACGACGTCCCCTCGATCCTCGCCAAGACCGGCCCGTGGCGCCAGATGCGGCTGCCCCGGCCCGCGATCGTCACCGACGACACCCAGATGACCCTGGCCCTGGCGCGCGGCATACGGACCGCCGCCGAGCGCGGCAGCGTCGGCCCGCTGCGACTGGCCCGGCCGGTCCGCGAGGAGTTCGTCGAGTGGTACCGGTCCCCGGAGAACAACCGTGCGCCCGGCAACACCTGCCTGCGCGCCTGCGCCCTGCTCAAGGACCCCGGGCGCGACTGGCGGGAGGCCAGCCAGACCGGCTCCAAGGGCTGCGGCGCCAACATGCGCGTGGCCCCGGTGGGCCTCGTCCCCGGCTGGAGCGACGAGGAGCGGGCCGGCGCCGCCCAGCTCCAGTCGGCCCTCACCCACGGCCACCCCACCGCCCTGGCCGCCTCCGACCTGACCGCCCGCGCCGTGCACCTCCTCGCGCAGGGCGCCGAGGTCACCGGCCTGGTCGGGCAGCTGCGCTCGTACGCCCTGGAGAACCGCACCCGCTACCACGAGCGCTGGCTCGGCGACCTGTGGACGCGCACCGGCGCCGACGCCTCCCCGGAGTCCTTCATCGCCCGGGGCTGGGACGAGTGCCTGGCGGTCCTGGACCGGCTCGCGGCCGCCCTGCGCACCCCCTCCCCGGAGACCGACCCCTGCCTGACCACCGGCGAGGGCTGGATCGCCGAGGAGGCCCTGGCCACCGCCCTCCAGTGCTTCCTGCTCTTCCCGGACGAACCGCTCCTCGCGCTGCGCCGCGCCGCCTGCACCGCCGGCGACTCCGACTCCATCGCCTGCCTGGCCGGAGCCTTCGCCGGCGCCCACCTCGGCGCCGACGTCTGGCCCCGCGACTGGGAGGGCCGCATCGAGTACCGCGAGGAACTCCTCGCCTTCGGCACCCTCTGGGACGCGTGACCCGTGCTGGACGCCACGGGCATCGACCTCGCCCCCGTGGTCGCGGAGCAGCCCGACCCGCTGCTCTTCGCCACCGTCTCCGGGGCCCACCTGTACGGCTTCCCCTCCCGGGACTCCGACATCGACCTGCGCGGCGCCCACCTGCTGCCGCCGCGCGCCCTGCTCGGCCTGCGCGACCCGGAGGAGACCCGGACCCGCATGTGGCAGGACGACGGGGTCGAGCTGGACCTCGTCACGCACGACCTGCGCAAGTTCGTCCGCCTCATGCTGCGGCGCAACGGCTACGTGCTGGAACAGCTGCTGTCCCCGCTCGTGGTCCACACGACCGAGGCGCACGCGGAGCTGGCCGCGCTGGCCCCGGGCGTGCTCACCAACCACCACGCCCACCACTACCGGGGCTTCGCCACCACCCAGTGGCGGCTCTTCGAGAAGACGACCGAGCTGAAACCCCTGCTCTACGCCTTCCGCGCGCTGCTCACCGGCATCCACCTCATGCGCTCCGCCGAGGTGCAGGCGCACCTGCCCACCCTGCTCGGGGAGGTTCCGGAGGCGCCCGCATACCTGGCCGGGCTGATCGAGGCCAAGGCGGCCGCCGAGCACGGCGGGTACGAAGGGCCCTCGGCCGAGGCGGTCGCGCGGGACCTGGACGCGCTGCACGCGGTGCTGGACGCGGCGCAGGCCGGCACGGCGCTGCCGGAGTACGTGAGCGCGTACGAGGAGCTCGACGAGTTCGTCGTGCGCCACCGCGCGGGGCTCTAGAGGGCCGAGGCGCGGCGGGTGCGGTGGAGGAAGTCCGCGACGCGGGCCTCGTCCGGGCCGTCGGGGAGCGGGCTGGTGGAGAGGGCCGCCTCGGACTCCTCGGCGAGGCGGGCCATCCAGGCGTCGACCTCGTCCCAGCCGACCTCGCCCCGCTTGACCGCGAGGAACCGCTCGCGGTCGGGGCCCGCCGCGATCGTGAGGCGGCCGGTGCGCAGCAGGTCGCGGCAGGAGGCCAGCAGGCGCAGCAGGTGCATGGCGTGCTTCCAGCGCGGGGCGCCGTGGACGCGGACGTCCGCGAGGAGCTTGCGGTGCTGGGAGACCGCGTACCGGCTGAAGGTGGTGTGGGCCCGGCGGGAGAGGAAGGCCCCGCGCAGGGACAGCAGTTCCTCGCCGACCGGGGTGAGCCGCTCCACCAGCGGGGAGTGCAGGCACTCCAGGATGTTCGGGTTGGCGCGCAGGGCCAGCTCGCAGAAGCGTTCCAGCTCCCAGGAGAACTCCTCCTCCCGGGGCCCCTCGACATGGGTCGGGGGCTTCTCGAACCGCCAGAAGAGCGGCGTGGGGGCGAGGTAGACACCGCGCCGGTCGGTGTCGCTCGCCTCCGTGGCCAGTCCGAAGGCGCGGGAGCCCATCACGCAGGCGTAGATCGTGTGGTCCCGGACCAGGGTGAGGTCGTCCATCCCGGGAGGGTAGGCGGGGCGGCGCCCGCTAGGCGAGCGAGATTTCCCCCTCCGGCGACACGGTGATCTTCTTCTCCGCGAGCGGCTTGACCGCGGGCCCGTGGACCACGGCCCCGTCGGCGACCTTGAACTTGCTGCCGTGGCAGGGGCAGTCGATCGTGCCGTTCTCGACCTTGTCCACCAGGCAGCCCTGGTGCGGGCAGACGGCCGTGAAGCAGCGGAAGGAGCCGGCCGTCGGCTGGGTGACCACCACCTTCTGCTCCTTGATGACGGTGCCGCCGCCGACCGGTACCGCGGCGGCCTTCACCAGCGGCTCCGCGCCCGCGCCCGGCGCGGAGGCCCCGGGGGACGCGCCGCCCGTCTGCCCGGCGGACGCGTTGCCGGCGCCGGTGCCGGGCTTGTCCGTGTCGGACCCGCAGGCGGCGAGGGTGCCGCCCGCCAGGACGGCGGCTCCGGCCGCCAGTACGGTGCGCCGGGCGGTGTTCGAGTCGGTCATGCGGGGCTCCTTGCTGGATGGCCGGGATGCGAGGTGCATCCTGGCGTGCGCCGGGCCCCAGGAGAAGCCCGCCACACCGTCCGTCTCACTCCGCGAGCCAGGGGACCAGGTCCGCCGGGCCGCCGGAAGTGCGTACGACCTCCCACACGCGGGACACGGCGTCGCGGTTCAGCGGTCCGTGGACGTGGGGGTACGGGTCCCCGGGCCCCGTCCGGCGGACCTCCGCCGTCAGGGCGGCCTCGTCCAGCTCCACGGCGAGCAGCACGCCGGCCACCCCGCGGTAGTGGGAGTCCGCGATGGCCAGCATGGTGGCCCGGTCCGCCGAACAGTGCACGAAGCCCTCGGCGGCGAGCGAGCCGGGGGCGTACGGGGAGCCGGGAGCCGCGCTCCAGTCGGCGAGCGGAACGATGTGGAAGATCATGCCGGTGGTTCTACCGCACCCTGCCGGACGGCCGTGCGCCAGGTGGCGGTACGGGGTGATCCGGGTGACATTGTCCGTGTCTCGCAGCCGGGCCCGTCGCTGACGCGCGTGCGCCCGGTCCCCCTTCGAAAGGCACACAGGACATGGCGGGCAATGACCTCGGTTCACTCCTCGGCGGACTCCTCGGCGGCGGCCAGGGCGGCGGCAGCGCCGGCGGCGGCTCGGCGGCCGGCGGGGGCGACGTCCTCGGCGCGCTCCTCGGCGCCCTGCTGGGCGGCGGCGGTGCCGCGGGCGCCCCGGCCGCGGGCGCCCGGGGCGGGGCGGACAACCCCCTCGGCGGGCTGCTGGACATGCTGACCAGGTCCGGGCTCGCCGACCAGGCGCAGTCCTGGATCGGCACCGGCGAGAACCAGCCCGTGAGCGGCTCCCAGATCAAGGAGGCGCTCCCGGACGACGCCCTCCGGCAGGCTGCCCAGCAGGCCGGCGTCAGCCCCGACGAGGCCGCCGACCAGCTGGCGCGGACGCTCCCGCAGGCCGTCGACAAGCTGACCCCGAACGGACAGGTCCCGACCGAGTCGCTGGAGGAGATCATCCGGAAGCAGAACCTCTGATCCGGCGAGATCGTCCACGAGGACCCGGCACCGTCCACAGGGCGGACCGCCGGGTCCTCTCGCGGTACCGAGTGGCTACCCTGAGTCAGGCCCGGCCCCGTCGTTACGTGATCACCCTTGGAGCACCCCGTGAGAACCGCCGTCGTCATCGGAACCGGACTGATCGGCACCTCCGCGGCGCTCGCCCTGACCGCCCGGGGCATCAGCGTCCACCTCGCCGACCACGACCCGGCGCAGGCCCGCACGGCCGCCGCCCTGGGCGCCGGCACCGACGACGCCCCCGAGGGCCAGGTGGACCTCGCGATCGTCGCCGTACCGCCGGCCCACGTCGCCGCCGCCCTGGCCGACGCCATCGGACGCGGCCTCGCCCGCGCCTACGTGGACGTGGCCAGCGTCAAGGGCGGCCCGCGCCGCGAGCTCGCGGCGCTGGGCGCCGACACCTCCGCCTACATCGGCACCCACCCCATGGCCGGCAAGGAGCGCTCCGGCCCGCTGGCCGCGACGGCCGATCTGTTCGAGGGCCGGCCCTGGGTGCTGACCCCGACCCGGGAGACCGACCACGAGGTCCTCAACCTGGCCCTGGAACTCGTCGCGCTGTGCCGGGCCGTCCCCGTCGTGATGGACGCCGACGCCCACGACCGGGCGGTGGCCCTCGTCTCGCACACCCCGCAGCTGGTCTCCAGCATGGTCGCCGCCCGCCTGGAGGAGGCGGACGAGACGGCCGTCCGGCTGTGCGGGCAGGGCATCCGCGACGTGACCCGCATCGCCGCCTCCGACCCCCGGATGTGGGTGGAGATCCTCTCGGCCAACCCGGGACCGGTGGCCGACGTCCTCGCGGGCATCGCCGCCGACCTGGCGGAGACCGTCGAGGCGCTGCGCGGCCTCCAGTCCGCCGACGAGGCCGCGCGCAAGGGCGGCGCGGCCGGCATCGAGGACGTCCTCAGGCGCGGCAACGCCGGCCGGGTCCGGGTCCCCGGCAAGCACGGCGCGGCGCCCATGGCGTACGAGACCGTGGGCGTGTTCATCAGCGACAAGCCGGGTGAGCTGGCGCGGATCTTCGCGGACGCCGGCCGCGCCGGCGTCAACGTCGAGGACGTGCGGATCGAGCACGCCACCGGCCAGCAGGCCGGCCTGGTGCAGCTCATGGTGGAACCCCGGGCGGTCGCCGCCCTGACCGCCGAGCTGCGCGAGCGGGGCTGGGCGCTGCGGCAGCAGTAGCCGTGCCCCGGCGGTCGTCCCCGGCGGCGGGTCCCCGGCGGCGGGTCCCCGCAGCCGGGCGCGACCGGCCGGGAACGGCGGGCCCCCGGGGCCGGTAACCTGGTGCGGGGGCGCCTTTGGCGCGCCCGCACACGTACGCGCAACCAGGAAGGTGCCCGCACCGTGGAAACCGCCGCTCCGTCCGCCGTGATCGTCGCCATCGACGGTCCCTCCGGCACGGGCAAGTCCAGCACCTCCAAGGCCGTGGCCGCCAAGCTCGGGCTGCGCTACCTGGACACCGGTGCCCAGTACCGGGCCATCACCTGGTGGATGATCACCAACGGCGTCGACACCGACGACCCGCAGGCCATCGCCCTCGCCGCCGGCAAGCCGGCCATCGTCTCCGGCACGGACCCGGCCGCCCCCACCATCACGGTGGACGGCCTGGACGCCTCCGGCCCGATCCGCACCCAGGAGGTCACCTCCAAGGTCAGCGCCGTCAGCGCCGTCCCCGAGGTGCGCGCCCTGATCACCGACCTCCAGCGCTCCATCGCCGCCGAGGCGGCCCAGGAGGCCGACGGGATCGTCGTCGAGGGCCGGGACATCGGCACCACCGTCCTGCCCGACGCCGACCTCAAGGTCTTCCTGACGGCCTCGCCCGAGGCCCGCGCCGCCCGCCGCAGCGGCGAACTGCGCGGCAAGGAGGCCACCGACCTCGCGGCCACCAGGGAAGCGCTGATCAAGCGGGACGCAGCCGACTCCGGCCGCAAGACCTCCCCGCTGGCCAAGGCCGGCGACGCCGTCGAGGTCGACACCACCGAACTCACCCTCGACCAGGTCATCGAATGCGTCGTGACCCTGGTCGAAGAGCGGCGCGCCAAGTGAGCGGTACGCCCTCCCCCAGGGGTGCGGCGGTCGGCAGGCGCATCGGCATCGGCCTCATGTATGGGCTGTGGAAGCCGCGCGTGCTGGGCGCCTGGAAGGTGCCCGCCTCCGGCCCCGTCATCCTGGCCGTGAACCACGCGCACAACATCGACGGACCCATGGTCATGGGCACCGCGCCGAGGCCGCTGCACTTCCTGATCAAGAAGGAGGCGTACGTCGGCCCGCTCGGCCCGTTCCTGGAGGGGATCGGGCAGGTGAAGGTGGACCGCGCCGGCACCGACCGCACCGCGATCAGCCGCGCCCTGGGCGTGCTGGAGAACGGCGGCGCCCTGGGGATATTCCCCGAGGGCACCCGGGGCGAGGGGAACTTCGCGTCCCTGCGCGCCGGGCTCGCCTACTTCGCCGTCCGCAGCGGTGCCCCGGTCGTCCCCGTGGCCGTCCTGGGCAGCACCGAGGCCAAGGGCCGCATCGTCAAGGGCCTGCCGCCGCTGCGCAGCCGGGTCGACGTGGTCTTCGGCTCCGCCTTCGACGCCGGCGACGGCACGGGCCGTCGTACGCGCACCGCGCTGGACGAGGCCACCGCACGCATCCAGGGACGGCTGACCGCCCACCTGGCCGACGCCAAGCGCCTCACCGGGCGCTGAGCGAGACTTGAACCCAGTAGTGGAACCGCGCTGCGCGGGTGCCACCGATCACCACGAACGACGAGGAACGGACTTCATGAACGACCAGTACGACCACGGAGCACTTGGCGATGCCGAGTACGCGGAGTTCATGGAGCTCGCCGCGGAGGAAGGCTTCGACCTCGAAGAGGTCGAAGGCGCGATCGAGGAGGCCGGACACGGCCCGCTCCCCGTCCTCGCCGTCGTCGGCCGCCCGAACGTGGGCAAGTCGACCCTGGTGAACCGCATCATCGGCCGCCGCGAAGCGGTCGTCGAGGACAAGCCGGGCGTCACCCGCGACCGCGTCACGTACGAGGCCGAGTGGGCCGGCCGCCGCTTCAAGGTCGTCGACACCGGCGGCTGGGAGCAGGACGTCCTCGGCATCGACGCCTCCGTCGCCGCCCAGGCCGAGTACGCCATCGAGACCGCGGACGCCGTCGTCTTCGTCGTGGACGCCAAGGTCGGCGCCACCGACAGCGACGAGGCCGTCGTCAAGCTGCTGCGCCGCGCCGGCAAGCCCGTCGTCCTGTGCGCCAACAAGGTCGACGGCCAGAGCGGCGAGGCCGACGCGGCCTACCTGTGGTCCCTGGGCCTCGGCATGCCATACCCGGTCTCCTCGCTGCACGGCCGCGGCACGGGCGACATGCTGGACGCCGTCCTCGAGGTCCTGCCCGAGGCCCCCGCGCAGACCTTCGGCGGCACGGCCATCGGCGGACCGCGCCGCATCGCCCTCATCGGCCGCCCGAACGTCGGCAAGTCCTCCCTGCTGAACAAGGTCGCCCGCGAGGACCGCGTCGTCGTCAACGAGTTGGCCGGCACCACCCGCGACCCGGTCGACGAGCTGATCGAGCTCGGCGGCGTCACCTGGAAGTTCGTGGACACCGCGGGCATCCGCAAGAAGGTCCACCTCCAGCAGGGCGCCGACTACTACGCCTCGCTGCGCACGGCCGCCGCCGTGGAGAAGGCGGAGGTGGCGGTCATCCTGATCGACACCACCGAGAACATCAGCGTCCAGGACCAGCGCATCATCACCATGGCCGTCGAGGCCGGCCGTGCGATCGTCATCGCCTACAACAAGTGGGACGAGCTGGACGAGGAGCGCCGCTACTACCTCGAACGCGAGATCGAGACCGAGATGCAGCAGGTCTCCTGGGCGCCCCGCGTCAACGTCTCCGCGAAGACCGGCCGCCACATGGAGAAGCTGGTCCCGGCGATCGAGGCCGCCCTCGCGGGCTGGGAGACGCGCGTCCCCACCGGCCGGCTGAACGCCTTCCTCGGCGAGATCGTCGCGGCCCACCCGCACCCGATCCGCGGCGGCAAGCAGCCCCGCATCCTGTTCGGTACCCAGGCGGGCAGCAAGCCGCCGCGGTTCGTCCTCTTCGCCTCCGGCTTCCTGGAGCACGGCTACCGGCGCTTCATCGAGCGCCGCCTGCGCGAGGAGTTCGGCTTCGAGGGAACCCCGCTGCACATCTCGGTGCGGGTGCGCGAGAAGCGCGGCGCGCAGTACAAGAAGAAGAAGTAGCGGCGCTCCGGGGTCAGTAGCCCCGGCGCGGAGCGGGCGGCAGGGCCGCCGGGATGTGCTGCATCCCGGTCTGGTGCTGCCGCCCGCCGCCGTATCCGGAGCCGGCGCCCGCGTACGAGTACAGCGGCTGGACCACCTGCTGCGGGACGTACGAGGGCTGCCAGCCGTCGGCCTGCTGCCACGGGGAACCGCTCCAGCCGCTACCGGCGCCGCCGCCGTAGGAGCCGACCGTACCGGCCGTGCCGCCGCCGTACGGGGTTCCGCCGTACCCGGTGCCGTACGAGAACGCGGTGAAGCCGAGGTCCTCCTCGCCCGTACGGTCGCCCGGCAGCGCCCGGAAGGCGCGCAGGTACTCCGAGTACAGGCTGTCGTAGATCGGGGTGTGCGAGGCGCTGCTCGCACGGAACGGGGCGCGGGAGGGGTCGTATGAATGCACGTATCAGCCAACGAAACCGGCGGCCTGCGGATGCGGGGTGACGGGGCGGAAAACGCAGATCGCCGGGGGTGCGCGGGACGGACCGCGCACCCCCGGCGCATGCCGTCCGGCCCCCTCGGCAGGGGCGGACGGCCGTTCCGGCGGGAAGGGGTGGGGCTCAGGCGCCCGGCGTACCGGCCAGCGGCATCGAGGCGCCGACCAGCTTGCCGTTGCTCGCGGCCTTGTCCAGGGCGTCGCGGAGCAGGTCCTCGCGCGGCTGCTGGCCGATGGAGCCGACCGGGGCGGCGTAGATGAGCACGCGCTGCGTCTTGTTGACGGCGGCCCGCCAGCCGTCGGTGACGCCCAGCGCCTGGTGGGCCTGCCACCAGGCCACCTGCGGCCCGCCGTCGGTGCCGGGCTGGAGCACGGCGTGCAGCTGCCCGGCGGCCAGCAGGACCGACCAGCCGGCCAGGGGGGAGGGGACCTCGTTGGTGTCGGTGACCGGGATGAAGCCCTGCTCGATGAGGAGGGGGAGGAAGTCGTCGCCGGGGCCGGTGGTGCCGGGGCGGGCGATGGGCGCGGTCGGCTCGACGACCAGCGCCGGGTGCAGCTCCCCGGCGATCAGGACGAGGCCGCTGGTGATGCCGAGGACGGCCTGGCCTCCGGGGACGGACTGCGGGGACTCCGCGCCGGCCTGCTCGGGGGCGGGGGCCGGGCTGTCGCCGGTGATGCTGCGCACCGCACCCTGGAGCTGCTCCTCGGAGACGGGCACGACCTGGGAGGGGATGCAGTCGGCGTGGGCGAAGGCGAGGACGGCGGTCTCCTCGCCCACGAACAGCACGGTGCTGGTGCGGACCGTCTCCGGGTCGCCGGGGGTGCGGCAGGAGGTGCAGTCGTAACTGCCCGGGGCGTCGTCGCCGGTGAGCAGCCTGTCGGCTTCTTCGTCACCGATCTCGGCACGTACCTCATCACTGACGTCGAGCATGCGCGGCACGGGGTGGCTCCTCATTCGTGCGGAGGCCGGGGGGTTCCCGGCTCGCCGGGATCAACGGATCGGCGGCGGCCGGGGTCACGCCGTTTGAGGGAACGGAATCGAACCGGCCACCCGGAAGAGTGAACCGTCCGACCGCGGCTTTCCTTTCGTGTCAACTGTTGTTCTTCCATGTGCAGTTGGAGCCGCTTTCCGAACGTCTCGGGGGTGTGTGGGTCGTCCGGTGCGTCAGCCGTCCGGGTGGAGCGCGGGGGAGTGCCGCGTGGCGGGGCGGGAGCGGCGGCGGGGGGCTCCGTAGCGTGTGCCGATGCCCGATCTGTGTACGCGGAGGGCGGCGGCCGCGGTGGTGGCCGCGGCGGTCGCCGCGCTGGTGCTCGTTCTCCCGTCGGGTGCCGGCGCGGCCGCCGCGCCCCCACCGCCGGCACCGGGCCCCGCGGGGGCCGCGCACCCGGGCTCGCCGGGCGTGATCGGGACGGGGCCGGGGGACTGCGGGCCGGGCGGGGAGTGGCCCTGGGACTGCGTCGCGGACTGCGAGAGCAGCGGGCGCTGGGCGGTGAACACGGGCAACGGCTTCTACGGGGGCCTGCAGTTCTGGCAGCCGACCTGGGAGGAGCACGGGGGGCTGGCGTACGCGGCGCGGGCGGACCTTGCCACCCGGGACCAGCAGATCCGGATCGCGGAGGAGCTGCTGGCGGTGCAGGGGTGGGAGGCGTGGCCGGTGTGCGCGAAGCGGTACGGGCTGGCGGGGCGGATGCACGTGGTGCGGGCGGGGGACACCCTCGAGGGCATCGCGCACCGCCGCCGGATCCTCGGCGGGTGGCGCCCCCTGTACGAAGCCAACCGCCCCCTGATCGGCCCGGACCCCGCCCGCCTGACCCCGGGCACCCTCCTCACCCTCCCCCCACCGAAACCGACCCCTGCCGGTCCGGCCCTGTCGAAGCCGACCCCTTCCGGTCCGGCCCCACCGAAACCGACCCCTGCCGGTTCTGCCCCGTCGAAGCCGACCCCTTCCGGTCCGGCCCTGTCGAAGCCGGCCCCGGCGGCCCCGGCGGGGAAGCCGTCGCCCGCCGGGGCGGCGGTTCCCAAGCCGGCCCGCGCGCCGGGGAGCTGAGGTCGTCCGCTGTCTGCGGGTGGGCCGCTGCGCGGGGCTGGGTCCCCTACCCGCCCTTCCACCGTTCCCAGGGGCGCTGCCCCTGACCCCGGTACGGGCGCTGCGCGCCCGTCGCCTCAATCGCCGGCGGGGCTGAAGTCAGCCCCGCCGGCGCTTGAGGCGCGGGTCCGGGCGGAGCCCGGGGAACGGGCGAAGGGCGGGTAGGGGACCCAGCCCCGCGCAGCGGCCCGCACCGCGCGCGCCCCAGCTGCCGTCGGCCCCGCCCCGGCCCGGGCCGCCCGCGCCCCAGCCGTCGTCGGCGCCGGCCCCGCCCCAGCCGTCGTCGGCGCTGCCCCGCCCCGGCCGTCGTCGGCGCCGCCACGGGGCCGGGGGACGGGGTGACGGGGCCGCGAGGAGAATGGCGGGGTGCTTGAGACCTCCGCGCGACTGCTGCGCCTGCTGTCCCTGTTGCAGGCCCACCGGGAATGGACCGGTGCCGACCTCGCCGACCGGCTCGGGGTGACCCCCCGGACCGTGCGGCGGGACGTCGACAGGCTCCGGGAGCTCGGGTACCCCGTGAACGCCAGCCCCGGCACCGGCGGCGGGTACCAGCTCGGGGCGGGGGCCGAGCTGCCGCCGCTGCTGCTGGACGACGACGAGGCCGTCGCGGTCGCCGTCGGCCTGCGCACGGCCGCCGGCAACGGCGTCGAGGGGATCGGGGAGGCCTCCGTACGGGCCCTGGCCAAGCTGGAGCAGGTGCTGCCGTCGCGGCTGCGCCGACGGGTCTCCGCGCTCAACGAGTTCACGGTGCCCATGCTGCGCGGGCCGGGCCGCGACACCGTCGACCCGGCCGTGCTCACCGACCTCGCCGCCGTCTGCCGGGACGGCGAGCGGCTCCGGTTCGGCTACCGGGACCACGGCGGCAGCGTCAGCCGCCGCACCGTCGAGCCGCACCGGCTGGTGTGCTCCGAGCGCCGCTGGTACCTCGTCGCCTGGGACCTCGACCGGGAGGACTGGCGGACCTTCCGCGCGGACCGGATCGAGCCCCGCCCGCCGCACGGCCCGCGCTTCGTCCCGCGCCCGGCCCCCGCCGAGGACCTCGCCGCGTACGTGTCCCAGGGCGTGTCGCACCGCGCGTACGCGGCCCGGGCCGTGGTGCGGCTGCGCGTCCCGGCGCAGGAGGCGGCGCGGATCGTCGGGCCCTCGGACGGGGTGCTGGAGCCGGTCGACGCGGAGAGCTGCCTGCTGCGCACCGGGGCGGTGAGCCTCGACGTCCTGGTGATTCACGTCATGCTGATCGGCTGTGAGTTCGAGGTGGTGGAGCCGCCCGAGCTGACGGACCGGATCCGGGCTCTGCGGGACCTTCTCGGGCGGGCCGTCGAAGCCCCGCGGGAGTAAGTCCGGGGCGGGGAATTCGGGTTGCGCGGCGGAATTCGAAAGGGGGCCCGTAAAGCGGGGATTACCGCGGGCGACCGTCGACAACCCGTGACACAAGCGTGACCCGGTACGGAGGAACATCCGCTCAGCGGGCTGACGCGTCCGGGTATATGAACGCCGACGGCGGGCCGGTCCGTCGGACCGGCCCGCCGTTCTCGCGGTGCGGGGTGGGGCTGTGCGTACCGGCCCCGCGTCGGGTCAGCCCCCGGTGGCCGGGCGGGCCGAGGCCCCCCGGGCGGAGGCCCGCTCGGTGTGCGCCGGCCGGCGGCTGCCGCCCGGGGTGATCGGGGTGCGCTCGGAGCGGATGACGTGCTGCCGGGCGACCTGGTGCGTGTGCGCGGCGGGGCGCAGCGCGGGGGAGTGCCCGGCGGGGGCCTGGGCGGCGGCGGCCGCCGGGACCCCGTCCTCGGCGGCGGGGGTGCGTCCGCGCTGCCACTTCCCGCCCGCGGAGAGCAGCGGGGTGAGCGCGGCGGCGACCGGTTCGGAGACCCGGCCCTCCTCCAGCCGGCGGCGCCACTGCTCGCGCAGTCCGAAGACGTAGGCCTCGGTGCGGGCGATGAGCGGCTCGAACCAGGGCAGCGCCAGCATGATGAGGAGCCCGGCGGTCCAGCCGAGGAGCACGTCGCTCACCCAGTGGGTGCCGAGGTACACGGTGGTGGCGCCGACGCTCAGCGAGAGGACGCCGGAGAGGATGGACAGCACCCGCCGGGTGACGGTGGTGGAGGCCAGGTAGGCCAGGATCCCCCAGGTCACGACGGCGTTGGCGGTGTGGCCGGAAGGGAATATATCGCCGCCGGCGAAGAGCTCGGCGGAGCCGATCTGGGTGGCGTAGTGCGGGCCGAGCCGGCCGAGGCCGAGCTTGACGGAGCCGACGGTGATGTTCAGGAGCAGCAGCGCCACGCCGAGTGCGATCAGCGGGCGGAGGGTGTGCTGGCGCCAGGAGCGCCAGCCGAGCCAGGCCGCGACCATCACCGCGGTGGGTCCGCGCTGGCCGAGTACGACGAGGTAGTCGAGGAAGGCGTGCACCTGCGGCCACTGCTCGTAGGGCCGGAAGAACATGATCTGCCAGTCCAGGCGGACGAGCCAGGAGGTCGTCAGCACGAGCACGACGATCACCAGGTAGAAGGCGAGCGTCGCGGAGAGGAGCACGATGCGGTGCCGGCTCATCTGCGGAGTTTGCAGATGAGCCGGTCGCTCTGGTTCCCGGTCGAGCCGGGCGAACACCGGCTCCAGACGGGCAAGCATTTGGTCAGTACGCACTCAATCGACGTTACCGCGCGTCGAAGCGCACCCCGGGCGAATCGCGCGCTTTGTGATGACCATGTGATGTGGAGTGCGTCTCACGGGGGACTTAATTCGCCTTGTTCCGGCACTTGTTGGAACTCCCCGGATTCAACTCCGGGAGTACTGCCGCCGCAATTATCGGCATACTTACACGGTATTTATCGCGGCGGCTCAATTCCTTTGCACAACCATGGATTGGAATGATCCATTCCGTGATCGCCCCGGCCCGTCCTACGGGGGGCCCGAACCGTTCAGCCAGAACGCCCCGTACACCGCCGAGGCCAGCGCCAGCACGACCGGCACGGCCGCCGCCCGCCCCGTCCGCCACCGCGCCAGGGCCACCGCCGGGGGCAGCATCAGCGGGAACGCCGGCAGCAGCAGCCGGGGCTTGGAGCCGAAGTACCCGGAGGCGCACAGGGCCAGCGCCACCACGATCCCGCAGTACACCAGCAGCGCGGCCGGCTGCCGGTCGCGCACGCACAGCCGGTACAGCCACAGCACCAGCAGCACCCCGGCGATCAGCCCCGCCCCGGCGGCGAAGGCGGGGGAGGCCAGCCGCGCCCCGACGAACCGCGCGAAGGCCCAGCCCCCGTCGAAGCCGTTGCCCCAGCCCGCCTGCACGTCCAGGTAGCCCGTCGGCCCGCCGCCGGTCCGGGCCCCCACCCACAGCGCGTACGCCGCCGCCCCGAGCGGGGCCAGCAGCACCCCGGCCGCCATCCGCCACGAGCGCTCCCCGCGCCGCCAGGCCAGGGCCGCCGCCACCCACACCGCCGCGACCACCGCCGCCCCGACCGGCCGGGTCAGCCCCGCCCCCGCCGCGAGCAGGCCCGCCACGACCCACCGCCCGCGCAGCACCGCGTACAGCGCCCAGGCGGCCAGGGCGGTGAACAAGGACTCGCTGTACGCCATGGACTGCACGATCCCCACCGGCAGCGCCGCCCACAGCGCCACCGCGAGCACCCCGGCACGCCGCCCGTGCAGCAGGTCGGCGACGGCGAAGACGCCCCACGCGGCGGCGAGCCCCGCCACCGCCGAGACCACCAGGCCCGCCGACCCGTACGACAGCCCCGTCGGCGCCGCCACCAGCCGCTCCAGCCACGGCAGCAGCGGGAAGAACGCCAGGTTCGAGTGGACGGCCCCGCTCGGCAGGACCACCTCGTACCCGTACCCCTCGGCGGCGATCCGCGCGTACCAGAGGGAGTCCCAGCGGGCCGAGAGCAGGGTGTGCGGGCTGCTGCCGGCCGCCGCGCACCACAGCGCGAGCACCGCCAGCCCCAGCAGCCGCACCGCGGCGAAGGCCGCGAGCGCGGGGGCGGCACGGCGGAGTCCGGGGTACTTCGCGGGGGCGGCGTCAACGGGCACAGTGGTCACGGGGACGAGTATCGGCGCCGCGACCGGCGAAGACGAAAACCGTGGACACGGAGCGTGAGCGGGCGTGCGCGCGGGGGGAGGGCGGGCCGGGGCGCGTGGCGCACACCACACGTCGGCCGCCGCCGGGATGAGAGCTTGGCCACGTGGCGGGCACGCGAACTCGCGTACGCTGACCCTTCACTCGCGTGTCGATGCCGGACCCCGTAGGACGCCGCACAGCGCACCACCCCGCGGCGGTCCACGACGCTGTCCGCCGAGTGCGAGGGACCACCTGGGAGGTACGAGCATGTCGGGGACGAACACGGCCGGCGACAGGAAGCCCTCCCTCCGGCAGCGGGTCGCCGCCGCCTCCGGCGGGGCCAACCGCTGGGTGGTCCTGGCGGTCCTGTGCGTCAGCCTCGTGCTCGTCGCGCTCGACGCGACCATCCTGCACGTGGCCGTCCCCTCCGTCACCGAGGACCTGCGCCCCGGCTCCCAGGAACTCCTGTGGATCGTCGACGCGTACCCGCTGGTCTGCGCCGCGCTCCTGATCCTCTTCGGCACCCTCGGCGACCGCGTCGGCCGCCGCCGGATCCTGCTCCTCGGCTACACCCTCTTCGGCGTCGCCTCCGCCATCGCCGCACTCGCCGACAACGCCCAGGTCCTGATCGCCGCCCGCGCCCTGCTCGGCGTCGGCGGGGCGATGATCATGCCGGCCACCCTGTCGATCCTGCGCCAGGTCTTCCCCGACCGGCGCGAGCGCGCCCTCGCCATCGGCATATGGACCGCCGTCGCCGCGGTCGGCGCGGCCAGTGGCCCCGTGCTCGGCGGCTTCCTCGTCCAGCACTTCTGGTGGGGCTCGGTCTTCCTCATCAACATCCCGCTGATGGCCCTGATCCTCCCGCTCGGCCGCTGGCTGCTGCCCGAGTCGAGGGGCTCGGCCGACGGGCCCTGGGACGTGCTCGGCGCGCTGATGGCCGCCGCCGGCGTCCTCGGCGCGGTGCTCGGCATCAAGCGGATCGGCGCGGAACGGCAGCTCTCCGATCCCGGGGCACTGGTCCCGCTGCTGCTCGGAGTGCTCCTGCTGGTCCTCTTCGTACGCCGCCAGAAGCGGCGCGAGCACCCGCTGATCGACATGCGGATGTTCTCCCGGGCCGCGTTCTCCACCTCCGTCGGCTGCATCGTGCTCGCCATGCTGGCGCTGGTCGGGCTGGAGCTGCTCGCCGTCCAGTACCTCCAGCTGGTGCTGGAGCTCAGCCCGCTGGAGACCGGTCTGCGGCTGCTGCCGCTGACCTTCGCCGCCATGGCCGCCGGTGCCACCGGCTCCTACACCCTCCAGCGGGTCGGCCCGCGCACGATGGTCTCGCTGGGCTTCGTGCTCACCGCCGGCGCGGTGCTGCTGCTGACGCTGATGGGCCACGACGACCGGCCCGTCCTGCTGACCACCGGCTTCATCCTGCTCGGCTTCGGGCTCCAGACCACCCTCTTCGCCGCGTACGAGTCCATGCTGAGCGAGGCCCCGGTGGACGCCGCCGGCGGCGCCGCCTCCATAGGCGAGACCTCCTACCAGCTCGGCGCGGGCATGGGCATCGCCCTGCTGGGCAGCGTGATGAACGCCGCCTACCGGCCCGGCCTGCTCGACGTCCCCGGCGTGCCCGCCGCGGACTCGGCCGGCGCCGCGAACTCCCTCGGCGAGGCCTACAAGATCGCCGCCCACCTCGGCGGAGCGGCGGGGGAGTCCCTGCACACGGCCGCCCGGAACTCCTTCGTGCACGGGCTGCACGTCACCCTCGTCGTGAGCGCCTGCCTGCTGTTCGCGGGGGCCGTGATGGCGCTGAAGCTGCCGCGCACCATGGAGAACGCCGAGCCGGACGGGGGCGCCGGGTGCGGTGCGACCGCCGTGGACGCGGACGCCGATGCCGGGGCCGCCGTACGCCTGCCCGCGCAGCCCGCGGCCCCCTCCCGGCCGGCCCCCGGGGCGCGGATCCCCGCCCCGGCGCAGCACGAGCGCGATCCCGCGGTCGGCGGCAGGCCCGGCCGCCAGGGCTGAGCCGCTCCCCCCTGCCGGAGCCGGGGGTGGACCCGGGGCCCGGTCGGCGACAAACTTGCACCGCTAGGTTTCGCCCCACGTGGCCGCCGGGAGGCCCCTTTGTCCGCGCCGAAGACCCCGTTCGCCCCCACCGACCCGCTCGGACTCGACGAGCTGCTCGGCCCCGAGGACCTCGCCGTCCGCGACACCGTCCGCTCCTGGGCCGCCGACCGGGTCCTGCCGCACATCGCCCAGTGGTACGAGGACGGCGAGCTCCCGCAGATCCGCGAGCTGGCCCGCGAGCTCGGCTCCATCGGCGCGCTCGGCATGTCCCTGACCGGCTACGGCTGCGCCGGCGCGAGCGCCGTCCAGTACGGCCTGGCCTGCCTGGAACTGGAGGCCGCCGACTCCGGGATCCGCTCGCTGGTCTCCGTCCAGGGCTCCCTCGCCATGTACGCGATCTGGAAGTACGGCTCGGAGGAGCAGAAGCAGCGGTGGCTGCCCGGCATGGCGGCCGGCGAGCTGATCGGCTGCTTCGCGCTGACCGAGCCCGACATCGGCTCCGACCCGGCCGCCATGCGCACGTACGCCAAGCGCGACGGCTCCGACTGGGTGCTGAACGGCCGCAAGATGTGGATCACCAACGGCTCGGTGGCCGCCGTGGCCGTCGTCTGGGCCCAGACGGACGAGGGGATCCGCGGCTTCGCCGTCCCCACGGACAGCGCGGGCTTCTCGGCGCCGGAGATCAAGCACAAGTGGTCGCTGCGCGCGTCGGTGACGAGCGAGCTGGTGCTGGACGACGTACGGCTGCCCGCGGACGCGGTGCTTCCGGAGGTCACGGGGCTCAAGGGTCCGCTGGGCTGCCTGAGCCACGCCCGGTACGGGATCATCTGGGGGTCGATGGGCGCGGCGCGCGCCAGCTTCGAGGCGGCGCTCGACTACGCGAGGACGCGGGAGCAGTTCGGCCGGCCGATCGGCGGCTTCCAGCTCACCCAGGCCAAGCTCTCGGACATGGCGCTGGAACTCCACAAGGGCATCCTGCTCGCCCACCACCTGGGCCGGCGCATGGACGCGGGCACCCTGCGGCCGGAGCAGATCAGCTTCGGCAAGCTCAACAACGTCCGCGAGGCCATCGACATCTGCCGCACCGCGCGGACCATCCTCGGGGCCAACGGGATCTCCCTGGAGTACCCCGTCATGCGGCACGCGACCAACCTGGAGTCGGTCCTCACCTACGAGGGCACCGTCGAGATGCACCAGCTGGTCCTGGGCAAGGCGCTCACCGGGCTCGACGCCTTCCGGTAGGCCGGTGAGGATCCCCCGCCTACCGCTGGGAGGTACCCCCGGGCTCAGCTCTGGTTGAAGAAGTCGCGGGAGCGGCCGCCCGCCTCACCGCTGACGATCTGGGTGTCGGCCGGGGTCAGGAGGAAGACCCTGGTCGCCACCCGTTCGATCGACCCGCGCAGCCCGAAGGTCAGGCCGGCCGCGAAGTCGACGACGCGCTTGGCGTCGGTGGGGTCCATCGACGACAGGTTCACGATGACCGGGACGCCCTCGCGGAACAGCTCGCCGATGCCGCGCGCGTCGCGGAAGCCGTCGGGGGTCACGGTCGCGATGCGGCGCCCGCGCTCGACCGCGGAATCCGAGGCCACCTTCACCCGGGGGTCGGTGACCCACTGGTCGCCGGGGCCGGAGACCGAGCCCTGCTGGCGTTCCACCGCCTCCGCGTAGTCGTCGTCGTAGTACCGCTCGTCGTCGCTGTCCTCTACGAGACCCAACCACGCACTCGCCTTGCGTACCGAACCCATGGACGCCTCCTTTCACCGTGGCCAGTCTGTCTTCTTCTCCGCTGCCCCTATGGTCGTCCATGATGCTGACAACGCGCCAAGTGGATAGCCGCCGCGCAGATGTTTCGTGACGGGACTGGTGCAGAACATCCGTTGCACGGACGAGCTTCCCGGACGCTACCGCTGCTGACTGAGTGAAAATACGACCACTGCCGCCGTCCGGGTGAGGCACTGGGGCGTACGAGTGATCGGCCCGGCTGGATACGATGCCCCGGAATCTTGCGTATGACACACGGGGGAAGCGGTTGTTCGGCATCGTCAGACCTTGCGCGCACCGGCTGGGCGAGCGCTTCAAAACGGAGTGGATGGCCCATCTGTGCGGCCTCTGCCTGGCACTTCGCGGTGACCACGGGCAGTTCGCCCGGATCGTCACCAATTACGACGGGCTGCTGGTCTCCGTCCTGACGGAGGCTCAGGCCGGTCCGCTGCCCGGCGCCCGGCGCACCGCAGGACCCTGCCCGCTGCGCGGCATGCGCACCGCTCCGGTCGCCAACGGCGAGGGCGCCCGGCTCGCCGCCGCCGTGTCGCTCGTGCTGGCCTCGGCGAAGGTGCGGGACCACGTGGCCGACCGGGACGGCCTGTTGGCCCGCGCGCCGATCGCCGCCGCCGCGCGCAAGGTGGCCCGGGGCTGGGACCGGGCCGGCGCCCGCACCGGCGCCTCGCTCGGCTTCGACACGGCGGTGCTCGTGGACGCCGTGGACCGCCAGGGCGGCATCGAGAGCCTGGCCGGCCCCGGCACCTCCGTGCTGGTGGTCACCGAGCCGACGGAGACCGCGACCGCGGCCGCCTTCGCGCATACCGCGGTCCTGGCGGGACGGCCAGGCAACGGCGCGGCCCTGGCCGAGGCCGGCCGGTACTTCGGGCGGCTCGCGCACCTGCTGGACGCCGTCGAGGACCAGGCCGCCGACGCGCGGACGGGCGCCTGGAACCCGCTCACCGCCACCGGCACCTCCCTCGCCGAGGCCCGCCGGCTGTGCGACGACGCGCTGCACGGGATACGGCTGTCCCTGCGCGAGGTGGAGTTCGCCGACGCGGGGCTCGCCCACCGGCTGCTGGTGCACGAGCTGCGCACCTCCGTGGACCGGGCGTTCGGCAGCTCCTCGTGCGGGCACACGGCGACGAACTCGGCGGGCCAGGGGTACGGGCAGCCTCCCCAGGGGTACGGGCAGCAGGGGTACGGGCAGCCCCCGCAGGGATACGCGGCCGGGTACGGCCAGGGCGGTCCGTACGCCGGCGGCCAGGCGAACCCGTACGCCCCCGGCGGGCCCGGGATGCCGCCGCCGATGGGCCCGGGCGGCCCCGGCGGTGGCGGTGGCGGCGGATTCGGCGGGCTCCCCCCGCAGAGGCCGCGCCGCGGCCTGCTGGCCGGCTGCGCGGTGGCCATCGGCCTCTTCTGCACCTGCCAGCTCTGCTGCACGGAGCACGAGGGCCCCTGGTCCCGGCAGAAGCGCGACCCCTGGTGCGACGCCTGCGAGTGCTGCGAGAACTGCGACTCCTGCAGCAACTGCTGTGATTGCTGCAACTGCGACGGCTGCTGCTGCGACGGGTGCGGCTGCGACTGCTGAGGCGGCGTCAATTCCCCCAGGTCCGGACGGGTTACCGGAAGGTTCCCGCCCGGTCCGCGGGGGAAGGGCTGAGCGGCATGAGCGACGACGCGGAAACCAAGGCCTGGCGGGAGTGGCACGAGCACCGGACGGCCACCGTCTCCGCCCCGTACGGACCCCTCGCCCTGACGGGCACGCACTGGCTCGCCGACTACCCGGAAGGTCGACTTCCGGCCGTTCCGGGGCACTGGCGCGCCCACGACGGCGGGGTCCTGCTGACGGCCCGCGCCGAGGAGGGCGTCGAGCTCGACGGGCGGCCCCTCATAGGGGAGGCCGCCCTCGCCGCGGACGAGGGCCGGCCCGCGCACTCCCGGCTCGCGGCCGGGGAGGTACGGCTCGTGGTGATCCGGCGTGAGGGGCAGTGGGCGGTCCGCGTCTACGACCCCGCCGCCCCGGCCCGGCGCGCCTTCGCCGGCGTCGAGGCCACCCCGTACGACCCCGCCCTCGCGCTGCCGGGGCACTTCCGCCCGTACCCCGAGCGCAGGACCGTCGAGGTGGAGAACGCCGACGGGCACGCCCGGGGCCTCGGCCTCGGCGGCGAGCTGACCTTCGTCCGCGCGGGCGTCGTGCACGCCCTCCAGGTGGCCGTGGACGAAGCCGACGGCAGCCTCTGGGCCGTCTTCGCGGACGCCACCAGCGGCGGCTCGAGCTACCGCTTCCGCTTCCTGCACCCCGGCACTCCCGCCCCGGACGGGTCCCTCACGGTCGACTTCAACCGGGCCCAACTCCCGCCCTGCGCCTTCGCCGACCACTTCATCTGCCCGTTCCCGCCGCCCGGGAACACCCTGCCCTTCGCGGTCGCCGCCGGCGAGCGACGGCTGAAAGGCGCCCTTGCCGCCGGTAACTGACGCCAGGACACTCCCGTTCAGCGTCACCCGGCGGACTTGTCAGGGTCACGACGAGAGTGCGGCTTCCCGGCCGCGCCCCCGCAGTGTCCCCCCACCGCCGCTCACGGGCTCCGGCACCCCCACCCCAGCCGGGCCCCCGACCCCCACCCGGGAGGACGTGAAGTGAGGACCAACAGCAGTACCCGCCTCCGCCTGCTCGCGCTGGCCGCAGGCCTGGCCGCGACGGCGGCCCTCGCAGCCCCCACCGCCGCCACCGCGGACGACAACGGCAACGGCTTCAGCGCAGCCCGCCTCGCCGCCGCCGGAGCCTCCGTCCTGCGCGCCGACGTCGCCGGCACCGCATGGCACACCGACCCCGCCACCGGCACCCTCGTCGTCACAGCCGACTCCACCGTCACCGCCGCCGACATCGCCAGAATCCGCCGCGAGGCCGGCCCCGACGCGGCCGCGCTCCGCGTCGAACGCACCCCCGGCAAGCTGACCAAGCTGCTCTCCGGCGGCGACGCCATCTACGCCAGCAGCTGGCGCTGTTCGCTCGGCTTCAACGTCCGCAGCGGCAGCAACTACTACATCCTCACCGCCGGCCACTGCACCGAGGGCGCCGGCACCTGGTGGAGCAACTCCTCCCACACCACCGTCGTCGGCAGCACCGCCGGATCCAGCTTCCCCACCAACGACTACGGGCTCATCAAGTACGCCAGCAACAGCCCGGTCCCGCCCGGCACCGTCGGCAGCCAGGACATCACCAGCGCCGTCAACGCCACCACCGGCATGTCCGTCACCCGGCGCGGCTCCACCACCGGCATCCACAGCGGCTCCGTCACCGGCCTCAACGCCACCGTGAACTACGGCGGCGGCGACGTCGTCTACGGGATGATCAGGACCAACGTCTGCGCCGAACCCGGCGACAGCGGCGGCCCCCTCTACTCCGGCAGCCGCGCCGTCGGCCTCACCTCCGGCGGCAGCGGCAACTGCTCCTCCGGCGGGACCACCTTCTTCCAGCCCGTCGTGGAGGCCCTGAACGCCTACGGCGTCAGCGTCTACTGACCTCCGCCTCCCGCCGCAGGCCCCCTGGACGTCCTCCCTCCTTCTGGGAGGATGTCCAGGATGTCCTGGGCACCCGCGGGGGAGGAGCTCGTATGAAGCGCATCGGAGTGACCGGCCACCGGTCGATTCCCGATGAGGTGCTCGGCCACGTGCAGGAATGCCTGCGGGCCGTGCTCGCGGGCCACCCGGGCCCGCTGGAGGCCTTCTCCAGCCTCGCCGACGGAGCCGACCAGCTCTTCGCGGACATCGCCCTGGAACACGGCGCCGACCTCACCGTCGTCATCCCCAGCGAGGACTACGAGGACACCTTCGAGGACCCCGACGCCCTCGCCGGCTACCGCCGGCTCAGGCGCCGCGCCGCCCAGGAGGTCCGGCTGGACTTCGCCCGCTCCACCGACGAGGCCTACTACGCCGCCGGCACCTACATCGCCGACTGCTGCGACCGGCTCGTCGCCGTCTGGGACGGCCTCCCCGCGCGCGGGCACGGCGGCACCGCCGAGATCGTCGCCTACGCCCGCGCCCTCGGCAAACCCGTCACCGTCATCTGGCGCGAGGGCGTGGCCCGCGACTGAGCCACGCCCCGCCGCCGGGGTCAACTGCTGTGCCGCGCAAGCCAGTCCGTGTGCTGCGGCGACACGTACCGCTCCGTCTCGTACACGGCGGACGGCCACTGCGACTCCGTGATGGTCGTCTGCATCACCACCATCATCGCCGCCAGGTCCTGCTCGATCAGCGTGTGCGCCTCGATCAGCGGATGGTGGCGGCGCACCTCGTTCCAGGCGATCCCCGCCGCCGCGGCCGCGCTCAGCAACCCCGCCGGCCCCGCCCCGGGCCCCGAGCCGAAGGCGCCCAGCACCGCCAGCAGCAGCGCCAGACACGTCAGCAGCACGATCGTCCACGACCACAGCGCCGTCGCCCGCCGCGACCCCTCCGTCCTGCGCCGGTACCAGTTGCGCTGCTCGATCAGCCGGTCCCGGACGTAGGTCTCCCTGCGCACCTGGTAGTCCAGCCCGCGCAGCCGCCGCATCGCACCGGTGATCTCGGCACCCTGCGGCACCAGCCCCGCCGCCCGCGGATCCTCCCAGCCCATCTTGCGCAGCTCGTCCAGCCCCTTCTCCAGCCGCGCCCGGTACACCTCCTCCGGCCCGGCGGCCTCGGACCCGAACGGCGCCCCGTGCACGGCGTACCGCCACGCCAGGGACTTGATGAACTCGGCCGCGCTGCGGTTGAGCTGCCACTGCGGACGGGCCCGCCGACTGCCCGCCCGTACGCCCACGGCCAGCACCCCCGCGTACGCGAGCGCGCTCACCGCCGCGAACACGTGCAGCCCGCCCACCGCCGGCCCGGCCGGCAGGGCCGCGGCCCCCGCGGCCGCGACCAGCAGCAGCAGCTGCGCGCGCGTGGCGTGCGTCGACTCCCGCTGCCGGGAGACCGCCGCCTGATCGGTGTGGTGGAAGAGGACCGGCAGGTCCTCGTTGCGAAAGGTCATGCTGTCGGTCACGGCGCCCCCTGCGCTCGCTCCCGGGCGGCGGAGCCGCGAGGCCCCGCCGCCCGCCGTCGGATCACACCGCGAGCGGCTCCAGGTCCCGGTGGACCCGCCGCTCGTCACGGGCGTACCGGGTCAGACCGTGGTCCTCCCCGAGCAGCCGCGTCAGCTCGGACACCGCCTCCGCCCGCACCCGGGCCGCCTCCTCCTTGCGGCCCACCATGTCCAGGCTGACCGCCATGTTCGACGCGCTCGCCAGGGTCTCCGGATGGTGCGCCCCCAGCGCCTCGCGCAGCCGCACCACCGCGATCCGCTCCAGCTCCAGGGCCCCGTCCGGGTCGCCCAGGTCCGCCCGCGCGTTCGCCAGGTTCAGGTGCGCGAAGATCGTGTGCGGGTGGTCGTCGCCCAGCACCTCCCGCATGCTGCGGATCGTCTGCCGCAGCAGCGGCTCCGCCGTCTCCGCGGCGCCCGTGCCCCAGTGGAATACCGCCAGGTTGTTCACGGCCGCCAGGGTGTACGGGTGCTTCTCGCCCGGCACCTTCATGTACTCGTCCACCACCTCCTGCGCCAGGTCCCGGGCCGCGCCCGGATCACCCGTCGCGAACAGGTCCGAGGCCAGGTTCAGCTCACAGGCCAGCAGGTCCGGATTGACCGAGGTGTACTTGGCCCGGTACCGGTTGCGGGTCGCCGTCGTCAGCCGCAGCGCGTTCTCCAGCTCCCCGGCCCGCCGCAGCGACACCGCCAGGTTCTTCGCCGCCGACAGCGTGCCCGGGAAGGCCCGGCCCAGCGTCCGCTTGTAGATCTCGTACGTCCGGCTCAGCAGCTGCACCGAGTCCTCGTACCGGCCCACCTCGCGCAGGTCCCGGGCCAGGTTCTGCGCCGAGGACAGCGTGTACGGGTGGTCCGGGCCCAGCACCTCCGTGCGCCGGTCGAAGACCTCCTGGTCGATCTCCCGGGCCCGCGCGTACTGCCCGACCATGCGCAGGTTCAGCGCCAGGTTGTTCGCCGCCGCCAGGGTGCGCGGGTGCGCCTCGTGGAAGATCTGCCCGAAGCCCTCGTGCGCGGCCGTCGCCAGCTCCATCGCCTTCCCGTACTGCCCCAGCGCGCCCAGGTCCATCGCCAGACCGCTGGTGGTCATGTACGTGTGCGGGTGGGAGGGGCCCAGCGCGGCCCGCTGCCGCTCCAGCGTCACCTCGTCCAGCTCCTTCGCCTCAACGAACCGGCCCCGGGAGCGCAGGATGTTCGACAGGTGGAACCGCAGGTACAGGTACTGGAGGTCGTCGCTGCCCAGCATCTCCCGCCAGGCCTCGCGCAGCTCCTCGCCCAGCGCGTACGCCGCCTTGAAGTCACCGCGCTTCCACAGGTACCGCACCCGGTCGATCAGCAGCCGGCGGGTCTCCGGCTCCGAGCAGAACCGTGCCTCGGACGGGTTCAGGTGCGGCCAGATCGTGTTGAACCTCGGCCAGGTCTCCGGGTTGTCTATCGGCTCGTCGTCGTCGGGGCGGGCCCCCGCCAGGATCCGGTGCACGGCGTGCCGCGCCTCGAGCTGCTCCTCCTGCGACAGCTGCGCCCGGATCACCGCCTGCACCAGCCGGTGCACCTGGATGCTGTTGCCGACCTGGTCGACCTTGGCCATCGCGAACCGGCCGATCTCCCGGATCACCCGGCCCAGCACCAGCTTCTCCTGGAGCGATGGGTCGTACGGCTTGAGCGCGTCGATCATCTCCTTGCTGTAGAGCAGGTTCGCGGAGATCGGCTCCGGCGCGAAGAACGCGCACAGCTGGAGCAGCCGCACCGCGGCCGGGGAGCGGGACTGGAGCCGCTCGATCGACACGTTCCACGTCGCCGCCACCGGCTGCGGGTAGCCCTCCGGCTGGTTCAGGCTCAGCACCCGCGCCGTCTGCTCGGCGAGCTGCTCCAGGTACACCGACACCGGCGTCGCGGTCTCCGAGATCCAGGCGCCCGCCTGCTCGACGGCCAGCGGCAGGTCGCCCACGGCCACGGCCACCTGCTCGGCGTCCTCCTTGCTCAGGCCCGGGGCCCGGCGCTGGAGGTGCTCGATGGACTCCTCGCGCAGGAACACGTCCACCGGCAGCGCGTCCCCGTACTGGGACCACGACTGGTTGCGCGAGGTCACCAGCACGTGCCCCGGGCCGCCCGGCGGGAAGAACCGCTTCAGCGTCTCGGGATCGTCGGCGTTGTCGAACACCAGCAGCCAGCGCGAGGTCGGCACCCCGCGCCGCAGCAGGTCGATCGCCTCCTTGGAGGCGGCCTCGATGTCCTCGCCGGCCTGCGCGCCCAGCCGTACGGCCAGCTCCGCGAGGGAGGCGCGCACGTCGTCGGGCTGCTCCGAGGAGATCCACCACACCAGGTCGTAGTCGGCCATGAAACGGTGCACGTACTCCTGCGCCACCTGGGTCTTGCCCACGCCGCCGAGCCCGTACAGGGTCTGCGGCTGCGGCAGCACCACGGCCATGCCGCCGCCGAGCTGGTCGCGCATCCGCTCCAGCACGATGGAGCGGCCGGTGAAGCCGGGGTTGCGGGGCGGCGCGTTCCAGATCTTCGGGACCGTGCCCGGGAAGCGGGGGCCGGGGTGCGAGGCGCTGGACACGGTGTCCGGCAGCGCCATGGGCCGCTCCACCGCGCGCAGCAGGGCGGCGGTCGCGTGCACCTCGTCGAGCCGGAACAGGTCCACCGGGTTCCGGTCGATGTAGGGCGTGGCCAGGCGTACGTCGCCCACCCGCAGCGGTATCAGGTGGCGCCGGCCTCCGGTCGGGTCCTCGGCGGCGGCCCGGTTCCACACGTCCACCGCCCGGGCCGACTTGAGGTAGGCGCTGGAGAGCAGCACCACGGTCCGGGCGGCGGTGTCCACGCTGAGCCCCGTCCCGCCCAGGGTGTCGCCGGCGGCGGCGTCGGGCGCGCGCTCGGCGGACACGTCCTTGGGGACCACCCGGAACCCGGCCCGCGTGAGCACCGACTCGATCCAGTCGGCCCACATCCGGTTCTCGGCGACGTAGGAGAGGAACAGGTCGGCGGGCAGCGCCGGGCGGCGGCGGGTGAAGGCGTCGCGGATCCGCAGCCGCACCTCCTCGCCGATCACCGGCATCGAGGTGATCTCGCCGCCGGTGACCACCGTGGTGAGCCGTTCGAAGGCGGAGAGCAGGGAGTTGGTCAGCCCGGCCTCGTCGCCGAAGGTGGCCAGCGTCTCCTCGTAGGCGTAGTAGGGGCGGTACGGGATCTCCACCGCGCCCCAGTAGGAGGTCAGCTCGTCCCCGACGAGGCCGTTGGGGAAGCGGTCGAACTTCAGGCGGGCCAGGGCGCGGCCGGCGTCCGCCTTCTCCTTCTCGCCCTCGTCGATGCGCATGGGCACCGGGTAGATCTTGATGCCGCGGTCGTTGAACCGCTCGTCGATCTGCCGGGCCACCGAGGCGGCGCCGTCGATGGACTGGTCGGACAGGGTGAAGCAGTCCACCAGGACGTCGGGGAGGTGGACGGTGCAGATGTCGGCGATGTCGGACAGGCCGGTGCGGCTGTCGATCAGGACGTAGTCGTAGTTGGCCTTCATGTCGGCGCGCAGGGCGTCGAAGAAGAGGCCGCCCCCGAGCCGGTCGTAGAAGTTGTCCCAGTCGAAGGTGGACACGGTCGCCGAGTACTCGCGGTTCTGCCGGCCCGCCGAGACGAAGTCGAGGGTGCCGCCGTCCGGGAACTCCCAGCCGTGGGTCTCCGGGGTGAGGGAGACGGCGTGCGGCTGGATCCGCGCGTACTCCTTGTGCCAGTCGGCGGCGCGCTGCACGGGGCTGGTGGCGGCCCAGGCGTACTCGCTGATCAGGTCGATGACGCCGGTGGTGGCCCCCAGGGTGGAGGGGTCCAGGAAGGGGTGGAAGAAGCGGTGCAGGCCCGGGGCCTCCAGGTCCCAGTCCACGGCGAGGACCCGTTTGCCGTTGGCGGCGAGGATCCAGGCGGTGTTGGCGAGGGCCATCGTGCGGCCGGTGCCGCCCTTGTACGAGTAGAAGGTGACGATGCGTCCGTCTCGGCTGTCACGACTGGCTGTCATCCGCGTCCCCCCGGGTCTGTGTCGGTGTCTTCGCCGTGCTCGTCGGTCTCGCCGTCCGGGCCGCTCGCGCCGTCGTGCCGCCGTGCGGGCGGGAAGGGGGCCGGCGGTGGTAACGGAGGCGGCCCGCCCATCCCCATCGGGCCCAGCAGCCGCGGTCGTTCGGTGGAGGTGTTCCCGGCCGGCAGGTAGACCTGCGCGTGTCTGAGGTACTGCTGGGCGGCCGCCTCCACCACCTGCGGCAGGATCTGCCCGAGCGTCTCCATGCTGGCCACGCCGTTGGCCGCGGCCCGGCAGGCGGCCCGGCCCTGGCTCATCTTGACGGGCAGGGTCTCCTCCAGCCGGCGGGCGAGCTCGGCCTCCTTGGCCCGGCTCTGGTGGTCGTACCGGTTCCACGGCACGACCACGTTGATCCACGGGCGGTGCTCCTGGTCGAAGGCGGCCAGCCGCTGGCGGCGCTGTTCGTCCTCCACCGCCCAGCGGTCGACGATCAGGATCTCGGGGCGGGTGGGCGGCTGTTTGCTGTCGAAGTGGCCGGCCTCGTCGTCGAAGGAGGACATGGTGGTCTGGTAGTTGAGGTTCCGGACCAGGTCCTCGGCGACGTATGCGACGGGCCGCTGCGAGGTCGGGTGGTACGGGTTCCAGTCGAGTGCGCTCTCCCCGTAGTACTCGGGGCTGCGGCCGTCCGGCAGGTCGTGCCGGGAAGCGGCGGCCACGGTCACGTGGAGGGTGCGAGAGGGACTGCCGCCGGGAACGGGGCCCTGGCCGCCGCTGTGCCCGAACGCGCTGGGCACCACCCGGTAGTCCAGCGGGCGCACCGGGTGCAGGCGCACGGTCTCGGCCACCCGGACGATCCGCCGGGCCAGTTCGTAGACGGCCTGCTCGTACTGCTCGGCGTACCCGCGCAGCTTGATCAGGCCGTACAGCCCGTCGGTGACGTAGCGCTCGCCGAAGGTGTTGTGGTTGAACTGCAACCGCTCGGCCGGGCCGGGCAGTTGGGAGGGCGGTACCGGTACCCACAGGGCGGGGACGATGGCCTCGGCGGCCGGCTGGTTGCTGACCGCACCGTGCTGGATGGTGCGCTGCGCGAAGGCGAACCACTCCTTCCCGCACATCTCGCTGGCGAAGTAGCGCGGCGAGAACAGGGGGACGAAGACCCGGCAGGTGGCGAGCGCCGCCCCGAGCCGTTCCGACCAGCCCTCGCCGCTGCGTATCTCCCGGTCCATGAAGCCGGCCTCGGACCCGGCGGGCAGGTCCGTGAGCGCCATGATGTGGCTGCACAGGTCACGGAAGAGACGCTCCACCCACATGTCGGGATCGGGTCCTCCCGGCCCGAACCTCGGTGTATGCGCATAACTGAGGAAGAAGTACGGCTGTACTGATGCGGGCACACGACCCCCGTCCCGAAGCTGCGAGCGAAGAAACATCATTCCGGAGCTGCTTCGCCACATCCCCTCATGGTTCAGTCAATCAGCGTCTGTTTTCGGTCATCCAGGCCTGGGCGTGGTCAACGGCGTCCGGAATCGAGAACAACACCGCGGAAGTCCCTCCCACCCGCCCCCCGCGCACCAGGGAATCCGGGAACGCCCGGCCGATCTCCTCGAAATCCCCGTCGTCCAGCGCGACGTCCTCGTACGTCGTCCACTCACCCGCGTCGGAGCGCCCTCCCCGCCCCCCGTGCCCGCCCGGAAGGTTCACCTTCACCACGCAGTCGTACATCCGCAAGGGGGGCTTCGGAATTCGGTACTCCGCGAGATGGAAAGCGGTACAGGCCGAAAATCCCACATTGATCATGAGCACCTTTCCTCCCTCCCAGCACAGCTTTCCCAGCGGGGAATCCTCACCCAGGTGGCTTTCGGTGCGGTGCCCCGCGCACAGCCGGTGCGCGTCCGCGCCGAGCGCGGCGAAGGAGGTCTGCGGATGACCGCTGCGGGCCGCGCCGGGGGTGGTGCGGACCACCTCGGCGAAGACGCCCACGCCCTGGCTCGGGGTGCGCTCGGGGTCGAAGGGCTCCATCCGGGCCCGGAAGGCCGCCGCCCCGGCCTCGTCCAGACCGGCGACGCGGGCCAGGTGGGCGGTGGAGGTGAGGGAGTTCTCCGCGGTGAAGGCCGGGACGACCAGCGTGCCCCGGGGGCCGAGGACCCCCAGCAGGGCGTCGCGCAGCGTCCCGGCGCGCAGGCCGGTCGCTCCGAGGGCGGCGTGCACCAGCAGGCTCTGCCCGGGGCGCACGCCGAGCAGCCGCAGCTGGGCGGCGAGCCGGTAGCGGCCGACCGGGGCGCTCACGCGTCGACCGCCTTCACTTCCCAGCGCAGCTCCTCCACCAGCCGTTTGCCGCTCACCGTCAGCTCCGCCGCCCCCGCCAGCCGGTCCAGCGCCCGGTGGATCCGGTCCGAGCCGCCCGGCTCCTGGGTGCCCGTCGCCCGGCGGTACGCCTCCACCGCGACCCGCTCGTGCACGTCGGCCAGCAGCCGCGACACCGGCACGGGGCGGGTCCGCCAGGGCGAGGGGTGCTGCCAGGCGCCGTCCAGCGCGTAGAGGTCGGCCACCTCGGTCAGCTCCCGCAGCCGGGCCCGGCGCCGCCCGGTCAGCAGGGCCAGCGCGGTCTCCCGGACCCCGGCCGCGTACGGCACCCCGAGCGCGCCCGGCCCGTGCCGCCCGGCCTCGCCCCAGCCCCCGGCCCGCGGGCCGCCGGCGAGGGGGGTGAGGGTGCCCAGCCCGGCGACGGCCGCCCGCGCGAACCCGGGGACGGTGCGCAGCAGCAGTGCCCGGGCCGCGCCGAGCCGGCCCCGCCACTCCTCGGCCTCCCCGGCGCCGAGCCGGAGCCGGGGCGGGCGGGCGAAGCAGTTGCGGTACGGGTCCAGGTCCTCCAGCGCCACCTCCGGCTCCCCGGGCCCGGGCGACCAGGTCCGTACGGGCAGCCAGCGCGCGTCCCCCGCCGCCGGGCCGAAGCGGTGCTCGGTGCGCCCCGCCCGGACGACCGCGTACCCCTCGCCGGTGGCGTGCAGCAGGGCGCGGCCCCGGGTGCCCGGCTCCCCGAGCCGCAGCAGGCCCAGCGTCGGCAGGTACACCTCCCCGTCCCGGTAGGCCACCTCGGCCGGCAGCTCCAGCCCGCCCCGCAGCACGGCGGCGGCCGTCAGCGCGGCGAGCCGGCCGGCCGCGGCCGGGCCGTCCGGGCGCCCCTCCCGCACGGCGTCCAGGGCCTCCAGCACCCAGGTCCGGGTGAACGGGTGCGCCAGTACGGCGTCCAGCGCGTCCGCGCCCGCCTCCCCGGCCCCCTCCACCTCGGCCAGCAGCTCCCAGGCCCGCGCCCAGGCGGGGTCCCCCGCGAGGTCTCCGTGCAGCCGGGCCAGCAGGATCCGGGTCAGCTCCTCCTGGGACCGGGCCAGTACGGCCGGGTCGGCCAGCTCGGGCGCGGTCTGCCGGGCGGCGGTGCGCCCCTCGACGCCGTCCACCAGCTCGCGCAGGTCGGAGCAGTACACGGAGGGGTTGTCGAAGCCGTTGTCCTCCCGGTAGCGGTGCGTGTACAGGCCGCCGCCGCACGAACGTACGACAGGGCAGCGGCGGCACGTGCCGCTGACGCCGGCGAGCCCGAGCTGCCGGGCGCGGACCCCGGGGTGCGCGGCGACCTCGTCGAAGGCGTGGCGGAAGACGTCGAACCCGGTGGCGGCGGCGCCCTCGAAGGCGCTCTTGAGGGAGTCGACCTGCTCCAGCGTCCCGTCCGTCTCCACCACGACCAGGTCGGTCGGGGCCAGCCCCAGGGACTCCGTCAGGCTGGGCCCGCCGCGCAGCGTGGACTCCAGGGACTCGAAGAGCCTGACGGGCACCGGCCGTTCCAGCCGCTCCCAGCGGTCGAAGACGCGCAGCAGCCAGCGCGCGTACGCGTCGGGCGCGCCGTCGGGCCGTTCCGGCGGGGTCTGCCAGGTGGCGTGGGGGAGCAGGAAGTCCACCCGCGGCGGCTCCAGCGCGACGAGCGCGTCGAGCACGGCGACCGGGTCGTTGGCCACGTCCACGGTGCACAACAGGCCCTGGTAGAGGTGCCGGTAGGGCGCGGAGCGCAGCAGTTCCAGGGCGGCCAGGACCAGCGGGTGGCTGGTGCGGCCGTCGGCGAAGCGGCGGTGGCGGTCGTTGGCCGCGCGGTCCCCGTCGAGGGAGACGCCGACCCGGACGCCGTACTCGGCGAAGAGGTCCAGGTAACGGCGGCTGAGCTGGAGCCCGTTGGTGTGGATCCGCAGGTCGAGCTCGGCGGCGCCGGAGAGTGCGCGGGTGAACTCCGCGCACACGAGGCGCAGTCGGTCGGGGCCGGCCAGCAGGGGTTCCCCTCCGTGGAGGATCACCGTGACGGAGGGGAGTGCATGGTCACGGGCATGTTCGGCGAGCCGCGACGCGGTCTGGGAAATGACCTGGGGGGAGATCACTTTCGGCCGGGCTCGCCAGCTCTGGTCTGCGTGTTCGTAGACATAGCAGTGATCACAAGCGAGATCGCATCTGCTGTGAACCTTCAGGACGATCTCGCGGAAAGCGATCGTGCGGGTCATTCCACCAGTCTAGAGCGCATAACTGATCGTCAGAGCGCGGAGTTGAAGACCGGTGCCTGAACGCGACGACCGGATTCCGACGGAAGGACGCGCTCGAGGACCGCGGCGGCGGAAGCGCTGCGCACGTCGATCTTCGCGAGCGGAACGCGGCGGTCCTTGACCGTGCTGGTCGGGGGGGTTGCGGAAGTGTTCACGACACCGTCCTCGGGGAAGGCCATGTGAAATGGGCGGGAAAGACAACCAGCGCGTCGCTGCTGTCAAGCGTGGACTTTACTCGTCCACACCCCATTGGCAACCGAGGCATGACGCCTGGTCAAGCGTTCTATAGAAAGCGTGACTCATTTATCGAGAACCCGCGCCCGGCCGTTGGCCCAGCCGTGTCCCCCCGTTTTCCGTCCGCCCGCCTCGGACCGCATCGCCGCAGGTCGGCGCCCTAGGCGGGCTGCTGTTCCCCCAGTGGCTCGCGCAGCAGCCAGGTGAGTACGTCGGGCAGGGCGCGCAGGGCCGCGAAGTGCGCGGCGTCCGGGTCGATGGCGGTGGTGGCGCCGGGGATGCGGCGGCCCAGCCAGCGGGCGTGGCCCACGGGGGAGAAGACGTCGAGCTCCCCGTGCCAGATCAGGACGGGGCAGCGGATGCCGGCGGGGTCGAAGCCCCAGGGGCTGCTGAAGGCGAGGATGTCGTCGATCCAGCCGTACGCCGAAGCGCGCACCCCCTCACGGTAGTTGCGCAGCAGCATCGACCGCAGTCCCGCGTCCGAGACGATCATGCGGTCGCTCGCGGTCAGCTCCCGGCGCAGCTCGTCCAGGAGCCGGCCGGGGTCGCGGGCGATGCCGGCGGCGCGCGGGATGAGCCGGGCCGCGAGCTCCTCCGGGTCGTCGGTGGCGGCGGTGTACTCCCGTACGTTCGAGGCGGCCATTCCGGCGAACCAGTCCAGGTCCTCCGCGTCCCGGGGGGCCAGCGGCACCAGGGCCGCGGTCCGGGTCACCCGCTCCGGCAGCAGGGCGGCGCAGGCCAGGGCGCCGGGGGCGCCGCCCGAGCGGCCGGCCACGGCGAAGGTGTCCAGCCCGAAGGCGTCGGCGACGGCGGCGACGTCGTGGGCCACGTCGGCGACGGAGCGGCCCGGGTGGCGTCCGGAGCCGCCGTAGCCGGGCCGGTCGTAGGCGATGAGCTGCGTCCGCCGCTGGTAGAGGACCATGCCGCGGGGGGCCGGGCCGAGCCGGCTGCCGGGCATCCCGTGGAGGAGGAAGACGGGTCTGCCGTCCGGGTCGCCCCACCGCTCGGCCGTCAGAACGCGGCCGTCCGCGGTGCGCACCTCTTTGCGCACGCGCTCCCCCCTCACGTCCGGCTCGGGCAGTCAGGCCGATTGTGCTCCCCGGTGGGGGAGCGCGGTAGGGCGCACTGGGAGGGAAATTCCGGTGAAGGCCGTCACGGGCGTGCTGGAGGCCCCGGTCCTGCGGTGTTCCCGCGCGCCCCCGCCACGGCCCGCCCCCGCGCGCGGCACCGCCGAACCCCCGTACCCCGTCGGGGGGTTCAGCGGTGCTCGACCAGCAGGGCGGCCGCCGAGCGCGCCCGCTCCAGGGCCCGCGCCCGGTCGGCGTCCCGCTGGCCCAGCACCACCCGCGTGCTCAGCCCGTCGAGCAGCGCGAGCAGCTCCGAGGCCCGGGCGGCCGTGTCGGTCGGGGCGAAGCGGCCCTGCTCCACGCCCTTGGCCAGCAGCGCCCCCAGGTCCGCGTGCCAGCCCGCGTCGATCTCCTCCTGGGCGGTGCGCAGGTCCTCGTTGGACGGCGTACGGGCCCACAGTTCGATCCACAGCGTCCAGCGCGGGTCGCGGGGGCCCCGGGGCAGGTACAGCTCCAGGAAGAGCTCCAGCTTGCGGGCGGCCGTGACCCGGCGGCGCAGCAGGGCCGCGCGTTCGGCCGCGAGCTGTTCCTCGCTCCAGCGCAGCGCCTCCAGCAGCAGCCGGTCCTTGCTGCCGTAGTAGTACAGGATGTGGCCGCCGCTGGTGCCGAGGCGGTCGGCGAGCTTGGACATGGTGAGCGACGCGAGCCCGTCCTCGGCGATCGCCGTCATGGCCTCTTCCAGCATCCGCTCCTGGGCGATCTGCCCGTCGCGCCGCCGTGCCGCTCCTGCCACCGCTGCCGCCTCCCGATCTTCGTGGACCGACCTTATCCCGGACAGGGTCTTGACGGGGGTCGGACGCACCCCTCATCTTGAATGCCATTCAAGAACTTAGAACGCCATTCAAGATCAAGGTGCGTGCACGATGAGTGACGAGATCTTCAGAGTCGAGACGCGCGGCATCGATCCGATCCCGGACGCCGAACGGCACGGCAGCGCGCGTGACCTCTTCTGGCTCTGGTTCGGCTCCAACCTGACCTTCACCTACGTGATCAACGGGGCCCTGGCCGTCGCCTTCGGCCTCACCTTCTGGCAGGCCACCGCCGTGGTCGTGACCGGCGGACTGGCCTTCTTCGCCATCAGCGCCGCCGGACTGTCCGGCATCCGCACCGGCACCGCCACCCTGGTCATCTCCCGCGCCGCCTTCGGCGTCCGGGGCAACCTCCCCGCCGGAGTCCTCAACTGGCTCGTCGGCATCGGCTACACCATCCTCAACACCGTCGTCGGCACCCTCGCCCTGGAGGTCTTCCTGGAGGACCTGGGCCTGCTCCACGGCACCCCCGCCCGCGCCACCGCCCTCTTCGTCACCCTCGCCCTGACCTTCGTCGTGGCCATGTGGGGCCACGCCACCGTCCAGTTCGCCGAACGCTGGATGGCCTACGTCCTCGCCGCCGGCTTCGCCGCCCTGCTCGCCTTCCTGCTCCCGGGCGCCGACACCTCCGCCCCCGCGGCCACCGTGCCCGGCGCCTCCGGCTGGAGCCTGGCCTTCGTCATCATGCTGGCGGCCCCCTTCTCCTACCTGCCGATGCCCGCCGACTACACCCGCTACCTGCCCCGCACCACCTCTCTGAAGTCGATCACCTGGTACGGGGCCCTCGGCGGCTTCCTCTCCTCCGTCGCCCTCGGCGTCGCGGGCGTCGCCGCCGCCACCCGCACCGACATGACCGACGCCGTCGCCGGCACCGAAAGCCTGCTGCCCGTCTGGTTCCAGCCGCTGTTCCTGGCGCTCGTCCTGGGCGGCTCCGTCACCAACTCGATCATCACCCTCTACTCGTCCAGCCTGAACCTCCAGGTCCTGGGCATCCCGTGGACCCGCGCCAAGGCCATCGTCGTCAGCGCCGCCATCACCGGGGCCGGCTCCCTCGCCGCGCTCTTCCTCACCGACTTCACCAGCGCGCTGACCTCCTTCCTCTCGCTCCTGATCATCGTCTTCGCGCCCTGGGGCGGGGTCTTCCTCGCCGACATGCTGCTGCGCCGCTGCCGCTACGACGGCCACGCCCTGCACACCACCGGCCCCGGCGGCGCCTACTGGTACCGCTCCGGCTACCACCCGGCCGGCCTGGCCGCCCTCCTCGCCGGCATCGCCTTCGCCGCCCTGACCTGCGACTCCGAGCTGTGGACCGGACCGCTCGTGGCACCCCTCGGCGGAGCCGACCTCACCCTCCTCGGCGCCGTCGTCTCCGGCCTCGCCTACACGGCCCTGTACCGCCGGACCCCCGCCGCCGTCCCCGCCGCCGCCTGACCCCTCCACCCCCGCGACAGGAGCACCACCCGTGAACCACCCCGCCGACCTGCTGCTCACCGGAGCCCGCATCCACACCGTGGACCCGGACCTGCCCGAGGCCGAGGCCCTCGCCGTGCGTGACGGCCGCATCGTGTGGATCGGCCCCGACCACGGGGCCGCCGCCTGGGCCGGGCCGGACACGGAGCGGATCGACGCCGCCGGGAAGCTGGTCCTGCCCGGCTTCATCGACGCCCACAACCACGTCCGGCTCGGCTCCGACGACGCCTGCGTCCAGCTCGCCGGGGCGCGCACCCTGGAGGGCATCCACGACCGGATCCGGGCCTGGCGGTCCGAGCACCCGGACGCCGAGTGGATCGAGGCCGAGGGCTTCGACTACTCCGCCGTCCCCGGCGGGCGGATGCCGTGCGCCGCCGACCTCGACCCGGTCACCGGGGACGTACCGGCGATCGTGCTCTCGTACGACGTCCACACCGCCTGGCTGAACACGGCCGCCCTGCGCCGGCTCGGCGTCGGCCGCGACCGCACCGACCTGCCCTTCGGCACGGCCGCCACCGACCCGGAGACCGGCGAGCCCACCGGCTTCGTCACGGACTTCGCCGTCAAGGGCCTCTCCCGCGCGGGCCACCGGGCCCTGCGCGAGCTCGGCGTGCCGTGGGCGTCACCGGACCGGCAGTACGGGCGGCTCGCCAAGAGCCTCGACGACGCCATCGGCTTCGGCATCACCACGGTGGTCGAGCCGCAGAACTCCCTCGACGACCTCGAACTCTTCGAACGGGCGCGGGCGGAGGGGCGGCTGCGCTCCCGGATCGTGGCGGCGCTGTTCCACCCGCGCGGCACCGGCGACGCCGACCTCGACGAGTTCGCCGACGCGGCCCGGCGCTTCGCGGACGACCGGCTGCGGGTCGGCCCGCTCAAGCTGTACATCGACGACGTGGTGGAACCCCGTACGGCCGCGCTGCTGGAGCCGTACACCGGCTGCGGGCACCACCGCGGCGAGACCTTCTACCCGGCGGAGGAGTTCGCGGAGCTGCTGGCGAAGCTGGACGCGCGGGGCTTCCAGTGCTTCGTGCACGCCACCGGCGACCGGGGCATCCGCACCGTCCTCGACGCCGTCGCGCACGCCCGGGCGGTGAACGGCCCGCGCGACGCCCGCCACCAGGTCGTCCACGTGGAATGCCTGGACCCCGAGGACGTGCCCCGCTTCGCGGAGCTGGGCGTGGTCGCCTGCATGCAGCCCAGGCACTGCGCGCCCGAGATCGCCGGCCCGGGCCAGGACTGGGCCCGGAACGTGGGCGAGGAGCGCTGGCACAAGGCCTGGCCGATGCGGAGCCTGCACGCGGCGGGGGCGGTGCTGGCCTTCTCCAGCGACTGGAACGTCGCCGAGATGGACCCGATGATCGGCATCTACACCGCCGTCACCCGCCGCCCCCTGGACGGCGGCGAACCCTGGCGGCCGCAGGAGACGGTGGACGTGGAGACGGCGGTGTACGGCTACACGATGGGCTCCGCCCACGCCAACTTCCTGGAGGAGGAGCGGGGTTCCCTCACGGTCGGCAAGGCCGCCGACTTCGTGGTGCTGTCCCGCGACATCCTGCGGATCGCCCCGGAGTCCATCCCCGGCACGGTGGCCGAGACGGTGGTGGTGGCGGGCGGGATCGTCCACCGGGCGGCGGGCTGAGCGCCCGGGGCGGTGATCACGTCCCGGTGAAGCGGGGGACGGACGGGGCGTCGCCGGGGAGGCCGCTGCCCACCGCCGCCCCGGGGCGGCCGCGGCGCGTGACGGCGCAGACCAGGGTGATCACGGAGCCGGCCACCGCCCAGGCGGCCAGCACCAGCATGGGGCCGCCCGCCCCGTTGCCCTTGAAGTACGTGAGGGAACGCGCGGCGTACGTACCGGCGCCCGGCGGCAGGGCCGGACCGATCGCCCGCCAGAACGGCGGCAGCAGCGGGTACGGGTAGGCACCGCCGGCGCTCGGGTTGCCGAACACCACGACCACCAGGATGGCCAGGCCGATGCCGACCACGCCGGCGACCCCCTGGAGGGCCAGGGTGAGGGCGCCGACGGCGAAGACCACCAGGGTGCCCAGCCCCCACAGGGCCATGAGCGGACCGGGCAGCGCGCCCAGCACCGGGCCGGCGATGACCGTGCCGAGCAGCCCGGCGGCGATCGAGTACAGCAGCAGCGCGCCGAGCCGGATGACCGCGCGGTGCATGTTGGCGGGCCGGGCGCCGGCGCTGATCGCCAGGATCGCCGCGCACAGGTAGCCGCCCACGCACCAGCCGATCACCAGGTAGAAGGAGCTCAGGCCGCGGCTGTCGCCCCGGTCGGCGGGGGCCACGTCGACGACCCGGACCGTGCGGCCCCGCGCCTTCTCGGCCGCGCCGACGACCTGCTCCAGGGCCTGCGAGAGCGAGGCCCCGGCACCGCTCGCGACCAGCAGCCGGTCGGTGGTGCCGGCCGGGTCGACGACCAGGGCGCCGTCCACGTCCCGGTTCCGGACCTGCGCGAGCGCCGCCGCCTCGTCCTCGACCGCGCGCGGGTCGAGCGGACCGCCGGGCAGGGCGTCGAGGGCCTTCACCGTCTGCGCGGCGAGGGCCTCGGCGGGGGCGGCCACCGCGATCGGGATCTCGCTGGGCTTCGGGTGGTGGAAGGCCCCGATGTAGGAGGTGATGAACGCCAGCTGGAGGGCCAGCACCCCCACGACCAGCAGGGCTGCCCGGGCGGTCACGGCGTCCTTGATCTCGGCGAGGAAGCCGCTGCTCTTGGTGGGGTGGGTCATGGTGCCACGCTCGGCGCGCCGGGGTTCCCGCGCAGCAGGGGAGGCCCGAATGGATGATCGAACAAGTGTTTCGCACGGGTATTCGAATTGCTCTATGGTGGAGAAGGGGGAGGTCGAAGGTCGAGCGAAGCAGGAGGGCCGCGGGTGCCTGGTTTTACGCATCTGCACACCGTTTCGGGGTTCTCCGTGCGGTACGGGGCCTCACACCCGGAGCGGCTGGCGCGGCGAGCCGCCGAGCGCGGCATGGACGCCCTCGCCCTCACCGACCGCGACAGCCTCGCGGGCGCGGTGCGGTTCGCGAAGGCGGCCGCCGCGGCCGGGATCCGGCCGCTGTTCGGCGTGGATCTGGCCGTGCCCCCCGGGGGATCGCCCGCCGACCGGCCGGGCGGCTCCGGCCCGGCCGGCGAGGCCTCGTACCGCAGGCGCACCCCCGTCAGGGGCGGCGCCTTCGTGGACGAGTCCGCCCCGCGCGCGCTCTTCCTGGCCCGGGACGGGGCCGCCGGCTGGGCGGAACTGTGCCGGATGGTCACGACCGCCTTCGCCCCGGCCGGCCGGGGAGAGGGAGCCGGGGCCGCGGGCCCCGTCCCGGTCCCCGGCTCCGGCCCGGCCGGGTGGGCCGACGGGGCCGGTGGCGGCTCCGGCGACGGGCTCGTGGTGCCGGGGGGCTTCGACGCCGACGGCCGGTTCGCGGGGGCGGGCTCCGCCGCGGGCCGCGGGCTGTCGTGGGAGGCGTTGCGCGGGGAAGGGGTGTTCGTGCTGCTCGGGCCCGGCTCCGAGGTGGGCCGGGCGCTCGCCGCCGGACGACCCGACCGGGCCGCGCGGCTGCTCGCGCCCTGGCGGGAGGTCTACGGCGACGCCCTGCGCCTGGAGGCCGTCCACCACGGCCGCACCGGCACCGGCCCCGGCTCGCTGCGCCTGGCCGCCCGTACCGTCGGCTTCGCCGCCGAGCAGGGCGTCACGGCCGTGCTGACCAACGCCGTCCGGTACGCCGACCCCGGCCAGGGCTCCGTGGCCGACGTCCTCGACGCCGCCCGCAGGCTCGTCCCCCTCGGCCCCCGCACCACCCGCGACAGCGGCGAGCGGTGGCTCAAGGACCCCGCCGCCATGGCCGAGGCCGCCGAACGGATCGCCGAGGCGGCCGGACTGCGCGCCGCCGACGCCCGCCGGCTGCTCGCCCGGACCCGGGAGACCGCCGAGGCCTGCTCCGTGGACCCCGAGGACGACCTCGGCATCGGCTCCGTGCACTTCCCCGAGGCCCGCCTCGTCGGCGCCGACCGCCGCACCGCCCAGCGGGTGCTCGCCTCCCGCGCCTCCGCCGGCATGGTGCTGCGCGGCTACGCCGGGCGGCGCGCGTACTGGGACCGGATGGAGGAGGAGCTCGACGTCATCGCCCACCACGGCTACGCCTCGTACTTCCTGACGGTCGCCCAGGTCGTGGACGACGTACGGGAGACGGGCATCCGGGTGGCCGCGCGCGGCTCCGGCGCGGGCTCCCTCGTCAACCACCTCCTCGGCATCGCGCACGCCGACCCCGTCGAGCACGGCCTGCTGATGGAGCGCTTCCTGTCCAAGCGCCGCCGCGTGCTGCCCGACATCGACATCGACGTGGAATCCGCCCGCCGGCTGGAGGTCTACCGCCGGATCATCGGCCGTTTCGGCGCCGAACGCGTCGCCACCGTCGCCATGCCCGAGACCTACCGGGTCCGCCACGCCGTCCGCGACGTCGGCGCCGCCCTGTCCATGGACCCGGCCGCCGTCGACCGGCTCGCCAAGGCCTTCCCGCACATCCGGGCCCGCGACGCCCGCGCGGCCCTGGCCGAACTGCCCGAACTCCGCGAGCTGCGCGAGGGGCGGGCACAGGAGCACGAGCGGCTGTGGGACCTCGTCGAGGCGCTCGACGCGCTGCCGCGCGGGACCGCCATGCACCCGTGCGGGGTGCTGCTCTCCGACGCCTCGCTGCTCGCCCGCACCCCGGTGGTGCCCACCAGCGGCGAGGGCTTCCCCATGTCCCAGTTCGACAAGGACGACGTGGAGGACCTCGGGCTGCTCAAACTCGACGTGCTGGGCGTGCGCATGCAGTCCGCGATGGCGCACGCGGTCACCGAGCTCAAGCGGGCCACGGGCCTCGACCTCGACCTCGACGACCCCGCGCAGGTCCCCCCGGGCGACGGGCCGACGTACGAACTGATCCGCTCCGCCGAGACGCTGGGCTGCTTCCAGATCGAGTCCCCCGGACAGCGCGACCTGGTGGGCCGGCTCCAGCCCGACTCCTTCCACGACCTGGTCGTCGACATCTCCCTCTTCCGGCCCGGCCCCGTCGCCGCCGACATGGTGCGCCCCTTCATCGAGGCCCGGCACGGGCGGGCCCCGGTCCGCTTCCCGCACCCGGACCTGGCCGACGCACTGAGCGAGACGTACGGGGTGGTGGTCTTCCACGAGCAGATCATCGAGATCGTGCACGTCATGACCGGCTGCGGCCGCGACGAGGCCGACCGGGTGCGGCGCGGGCTCTCCGACCCGGACTCCCAGGGCCGGATCAAGGCCTGGTTCGCGGCGACGGCCGCCGGGCGCGGCTACGCGCCCGAGGTGGTCGCCCGGACCTGGGAGATCGTCGAGGCCTTCGGCAGCTACGGCTTCTGCAAGGCCCACGCCGTGGCCTTCGCCGTGCCCACCTACCAGTCGGCGTGGCTCAAGGCCCACCACCCGGCGGCCTTCTACGCGGGGCTGCTCACCCACGACCCCGGGATGTACCCGAAGCGGCTGCTGCTGGCGGACGCCCGGCGGCGGGGCGTGCCGGTGCTGCCGCTCGACGTGAACCGCTCGGCGGCCGCCCACCGCATCGAACTGGTGTCCGATGCCCAGGAGGGGAGGGGGCCGGAACGGTGGGGGCTGCGGCTCGCCCTCTCCGACGTCCACGGCATCAGCGAAGCCGAGGCCCGCCGGATCGAGGCCGGACAGCCGTACGCCTCCCTGCGCGACTTCTGGGACCGCGCCCACCCGGGCCGACCGGTCGCCGAACGGCTCGCCCAGGTCGGCGCGTTGGACGCGTTCGGCGCCAACCGCCGCGACCTGCTCCTGCACGTGACGGAACTGCACGGCGCCCAGCGCGCCGCCGGCACCAGCGGCGCGGCCCAACTGCCCCTCGGCGGCGGCCGGTCCACCGCTCCCGTCGGCCTGCCCGACCTGAGCGACGCCGAACGGCTCAGCGCCGAACTCGGCGTCCTCGGCATGGACGCCTCCCGCCACCTGATGAACGACCACCACGCCTTCCTCGCCGAGCTGGGCGTGACCCCGGCCGCCCGCCTGCGGGACACCGGACACGGGCGGACCGTCCTCGTCGCGGGCGCCAAGGCGGCCACCCAGACCCCGCCGATCCGCTCCGGCCGCCGCGTCATCTTCACCACCCTCGACGACGGCACCGGCCTGGTCGACCTGGCCTTCTTCGACGACAGCCAGGAGGCCTGCGCGCACACCGTCTTCCACTCCTTCCTGCTGCTCGTACGGGGAGTCGTGCAGCGCCGCGGCCCGCAGAGCCTGAGCGTGGTCGGGTCCGCCGCCTGGAACCTCGCCGAGCTGGCCGAACTGCGCGCCCACAGCGGCCTGGAGGCGGTCACGGCCCGCCTCGCCGAACCCCTCCCCGGGGAGGGCGAGGGCGACGGAGGCGGCACCGGCAACGGCCGCCGCATCCACCTCCCCACCGGCTACGAGATGAACCCCTGGGCCGACCTCCAGCCGCCCGGGGAACGCGCCGCCACCGGCCGCAAGCTGTGGCACTCCAGCCCGGGGAGCGCGGGATGAGCGCCGCCACAGCGGCCGGCGTGCTGCACGTCCGCTGCGCCCCCACCCTGCCCGGGGAGGGCTACCGCGAGGTGCTGGAGCTGCTGCGCGAGTTCTCCCCGCTCGTCCAGGCCCTGCCGCCGCGCGCCGCGCTGGTCCAGGTCCGCGGCGCCCAGCGGTACTTCGGCGCCGACGCCGCCCGCATCGCCGAGGTGGTCCGGCTGCGCGCGGTGGCCCGGCTGGGCACCGACGTCCGGATCGGGGTCGCCGCCACCTGGGCGGTGGCGTCCATGGCATCCGCCCGGATCCAGGGGCCCGGCGGGGTGCTGGCCGTGCCCGCGGAGGCGGTGGCGGGCTTCCTGGACCCGCTCCCGGTGGAGGAGCTGTACGGGCTCGGCTCCCGGCAGGCCGAGGCGCTGCGCCGGTACGGGCTGCACACCGTCGGGGCGCTCACCCACGTCCCGCCCGGGGTCGTCGAGCGGATCCTCGGCAAACGGGCCGGCCGGCTCGCGGCCGAGCGGGCCCGCGGGATCGACCCGCGCCCGGTCACCCCGCGCGACCTGCCCTCCTCCGCCGCCGTCCGCACCGGGTTCACCCGCCAGGAGTTGGACGGCCCGCACGCCCGGGCCGAGCTGCTCGGCCTCGTGGTCCGGCTCGGCGCACAGCTGCGCGGACGCCGCCAGGCCGCCCGGTCCCTGTCGCTGACCCTGCGCTTCGCGGGCGGCACCCGGTGGGAGAGGTCCCGGCGGCTGGCGGAGCCCTCGGCCCACGACGAGGACCTGCGCACCCTCGCGTACCGGCTGATGGACGCGGCCGGCCTGCAACGGGCCCGGCTGACCGGGATGGTGCTGCGCGCGGAGGACCTCACGGCCGCGGAGGACGTGACCCGCCAGCTCACGCTGGACCCGGTCCGCGAGTCCCGGCTGACGGTGGAGGCCGCCATTGACCGCGCCAACGCCCGGTTCGGCCCCGGCACGGTCCGCCCCGCGTCGGTGGCGGGCCCGGTGCGGCGGCGCTCAGACCCCGTCGAGCATCAGCCGGGCCGTCTCCGCGCGCAGCGGGGTGGTCTGGGCCTGGATCAGGTGGAACTGGGCCTCGCGGGAGAGCCGGCCGGCGGTGTGCCCGTACTGGACGGCCCGGCCGCCCGCCACCGCCACGCAGGTCGCCGCCGCCCGGACGGCCAGGTCCAGGGCGGCGGCCCGCAGGGTGAGGCGGTCCCCGGTGCGCTCCCCGCGCGGGACCTCGTCGCGCAGGGCGTAGGCCTCGGCGCGCAGCCGGGCGGTGCGCTCGGCGAGGCGCAGGCCGAGGTCCTCGTACGGCGGTGACTGGAGGAGGAAGGCGGCGGTGGCGCGGAGCTGGCCGAAGACGGCGGGCTGCGCGTCGGCGTTCTCCAGGTCGTAGGCGCGGATCCAGTCGGTCCGCGGCAGCACCCCGGCCACCCGCTCGTCGGGCACGCGGACGTCGCGCAGCTCGACGGTGGCGGTGTGCGTACCGCCCATCGCCCACAGCGGGGCCCCCGCGGCGGAGCCCAGGCCGCTGTCGGTGCGGTCGACCAGGGCCAGGACCGCCTCGTCCGACGGGCCGACCGCGCCGGCGAACAGGGTGTCGGCCAGGTCCCACCCCGTCACCCAGGGCATCCGCCCGTCGAGCCGCCATCCGCCCGGGACCCGCCGGGCGGTGACGGGCGGGCGCGGATGGCGCAGGAAGGCGAAGCCGGCGGTGGCGCGCGTCTTCCCGGAGGCGAGGTCCGCCAGCCTGCTCCGGCGCAGGGCGTCCCCCGCCGGGCCGGCCGCCTGGAGCAGGGCCTTGGCCAGCGGGACGTGCTGGGTCCACACGAACCAGGTCGAGGGGTCCACCGCCGCCAGTACCTCGTGCACCTCCCGGAACACCTGGCGGGCCGTCAGCCCCTCGGCCGGGTCCGGTTCGTATCCGACCAGCCCGTACGCGCCGGCGGCGGCGAGTGCGTCCAGGTGGGTGCGCGGCACCCCGTCGACGGCGGTCCGCTCGGCCTCCGGCGCCAGTACGCGTATGGCGGCCTCCGTGACGGCGGCGACCAGCGGATCGGTCGCCAGCCGGGGCGGGGTGGCCAGGGCGGTGCCGGCTCCGGGGGCCGTCTGCATGGCGGGCGCTCACCTCAAGTCCGGGTCCAGGGGCGTCCATTGTTCCCGTGCGGCACTGGAGGCAGGCTCGACACGCCAGTTTTTACCGCCGCGTAACTTCCAAGTTTTGCTACTGGACCGTAATTTAGCCGCAGCAGCCCCCCTTGTGATCCGGATCACGGGACGAACCCCCACGCATTCCCCTTGACCCGCAAGGAGATCACACGATGCTGCCCTGGAGACGCCTGCTCCGCCCGCTGGCCGTCCTCGCCCTCGCCACAGCCGCCCTCGTCGCCCCCACCGGCGCCGCCCAGGCCGCTTCGGCCCCCAGCAGCGGCTGGAACAACTGGTCCTGCAAGCCGTCCGCCGCCCATCCCCGGCCCGTCGTCCTGGTCCACGGCACCTTCGGGAACTCCGTCGACAACTGGCTCGGGTTCGCCCCCTACCTGGTCCACCGCGGCTACTGCGTCTACTCCCTCGACTACGGCCAGCTGCCCGGCGTCCCCTTCTTCAACGGCCTCGGGCCCATCGAGAAGTCCGCCGGCCAGCTCGACGCCTTCGTCGACAAGGTCCTCGCCTCCACCGGCGCCCCCGAGGCGGACCTGGTCGGCCACTCCCAGGGCGGCATGATGCCCCGCTACTACCTCAAGTTCCTCGGCGGTGCCGCCAAGGTCAACGCCCTCGTCGGCCTCGCCCCCGACAACCACGGCACCACCCTGTCCGGACTCGCCCAGCTGCTCCCGTACTTCCCCGGAGCCGAGGACCTGATCAGCACCGCCACCCCCGGACTCGCCGACCAGATCGCCGGCTCCGCCTTCCAGCAGAAGCTGAACGCGGGCGGCGACACCGTCCCCGGGGTGAAGTACACGGTCATCGCCACCAGGTACGACGAGGTGGTCACCCCGTACCGGAGCGCCTTCCTCGAAGGGCCGGACGTCCGCAACGTCGTGCTCCAGGACCTGTGCCCGCTGGACCTCTCGGAACACGTGGCCATCGGCCTGACCGACCGCATCGCCTGGCACGAGGCCCTCAACGCCCTCGACCCGGCCCACGCCGAACGCACCACCTGCGCCTCGGTCTTCGACTGAGACCGGGGCGCGGGCGGCCCGCCCGGTGCGTGCCCGGCGCGGGCCGGGCGCCCGTCCGCTAGCGGACGTCCCGGCCGGCCGTCGCCGTCGCGCGGCGGCGGCGGGCCATGGCGAACAGTACGGCCGCACCGGCCGCGAGCGCCCCGGCCCCGGCGACCGCGATCAGCGGGGTCGCGGAGCTGCCGCCGGTCGCGGCCAGGTCCCCGCCGGTGCCGGCGCCGGTGCCGGCGCCTGTGCCGGCCGGCGAGGGCGCGGCGGAGTCCCCGCCGGGGGCCGGGGCGGCGGCGATCGGGGTGGCGGCCGCGCTGCCGTTCGTCTTCGGGTCGTTGTCCCCGTGGCCGTTGTGCTCGATCGTCGACTTGCCCGCGCCGTCGGAGATCTGCTGGTCCGTCGGCGCCTTGGGCGGCTCCACGGGCTTGGCGGAGGAGGAGCCGGCCGACGGCTTCGCGCTCGGGGCGGTTCCCGTACCGGGCGCCGTACCGCTGCCGCCGCCGTCCTTGCCGAAGACCACGTCCGAGCAGGTGTAGAACGCCTCCGGGCTGTCCGAGCGCTGCCAGATGCTGAAGATCAGGTGGCGGCCGGTCTTCTTCGGGACCGTGCCGCCGAAGACGTAGTCGCCGTTCTTCATGCCCGGGTCGGTGGCCTTCGCGAACGGCGCCGGCTCCAGGTCGGACCACTTCAGCGGCTTCGACGGGTCGTAGCCGTCCTTCGTCACGTACAGCTCGAAGGAGCCCTTGTGCGGGGCGGTCCCCTTGTAGCGGAAGGTGTGCGCGCCGGCCGTCATCGGGGAGGCCGGCCAGTCGGCGCGGGCCAGGTCCAGCCCCTTGTACTTGGCGTTGCCCGCCGAGCACAGCTGCCCGTCCGGGATCAGCGACCTGTGCTGCCCGGCCGCGTTGGCGATGTTCACGCCGTTCCAGTCGTAGAACGCCTGCGGCCCGCCCGCCGCGACGGCCGCCTTGCACGCCGCCGACTTCGGGGCCTCGGGACCCTCCGCGTAGCACGCCGCCACCCGGCTGACCGGGTCCGTCATCGATCCGTGGGCGGCCGCCGGCCCGGCGGCGTACGCGGCCACCGCGAGCGGGGCCAGACCGGCGGCGGCGAAACGGGCGGCGGTGCGGGAACGGCGTGCGGGCATGGGTGGATCTCCTTCGGGCGCAAGGCGGGGAAGCGCCAGCGGAACCGGCCGGCGGCCCTCCCTGGCCCCGCCAAGCTAGCCCGCGGACAAGCCCGTTCGGCCCCGACGGGGCCCCGCGAGGGGATCCTTAGGGTTCGTTTAAGGAAGGCCTAAGCGGGCCGACAGGAACCCCCCGACCGGCGCCTACCCGAGGAGGCCGGCGAGCCCCTCCGGTGTGTGCGCCCGCTCCTCCAGGGAGTCCAGCGCCCGTACGGCCCGGGCGGCCGCCTCCGGGTCCCTCTCCGCCAGCCCGCTCGCCGCGAACTCGTCCTCGTCCAGCCGCAGCACGGACTTCCCGTCCGCGGACACCCACAGGTCGAGGTCCAGGTCGTCGACCACGATCTCGCCGCCGCGGACCACGGCGGGCCGCGTCACGTCGCAGTACCAGCCCTTGAGGACGCCCTCACCGGTCCACACCTCCTTGACCGCGTACCAGCGCGTCCTCCAGAAGTGCTCCACGAACACGTCACCGGGCTCGAAGCGGACGAACCCGAAGTCCTTCACCCCCTCCGCGGCCCAGGGGGCGCGCACCGAGATCCGGTCCCCGTCGTCGGCGACCTGCGCCGCCGGATAGCTGATCTTGGTGCGGCCGGCCTTGGTCAGGGTCACGGTCCAGGACACGGTCATCGGGCTGCTCCCAGCTGTTTGGCGAAGCGCGTCTCGGTCGCGCAGGTCTCGTACCCCAGCCACGCGTTGATCGCGAGCATCGGGTCGTTTCCGGCGTCGTTGCCGGTGAAAGCCTCGGTGTACCCGGCCGCGCGGGCCCGGTGCAGCGAGTCGGTCTTGGCGAGCTTGGCCAGCCCGCGGCCGCGGAAGGCGCGCCGGGTGCCGGTCATCGCCGTGCCGTAGCGGGTCGCGCCGTCCGTGCGCGCCGCGGTGAAGGCCGCGACCGCCCCGTCGACGAGGACGACCGTCGTCAGCTCGTGGTCCAGGGTCGGCTGGCGCCAGACGGTGTCCAGCCAGTCCTCGTAGTCGTCCAGCTCGATCGGCACGTCCCCCGGCTCGTCGGCCGTCACCTCGGCGTCGGCCTCGTACAGCGGGCGCGGATCGGCGGCGAAGGCCGACCCGGGCCGCAGCTCCACCCCGGCGGGCAGCTCCCCGGGCAGGGGAGGCAGGCCGCCCGCCGCCAGGTCCAGCCGCAGGAAGTGCGCGCTGCGGCCGGCGCGGTAGCCGTGCCGCTCGGCGAAGCCGCGGTGCGCGGGCCCGTCCAGCACCCAGGCGTACACGTCCACCGCGCCGCTCGCCGCGAGGTGCTCCTCGGCGGCGCGCAGCAGCGCGGTCCCGGCGCCGAGGCCCTGGTGCGCGGGGTCGACGTGGACGTTCACGAAGGACACCCCCGCCTGCGCGGTGCCGACGGGACGTCCGTCGGGGGTCTCGGCCAGGAGCAGACGGTAGTGCTTCTCCGGGCGGGCGGAGGTGAGTTCGTGGGCGACGGCGGAGGGGGTGCTGATCATGAAGGGCAGGGCCGCACGGCGGATCCGTACGACGGCCTCGGCGGACGGGAGGTCCTCGGGGCGGACGTCGCGGACGTGGATGGTCATGGGGCGGACGTTACGGGCGGAGAACCCTGCGGCGCCTGCGAATTACGCGCCGGATGGGGGAGAATCGGCCCGTGACCTCGACCAACCTCAGGATCAGGATCGACGGCTCGGCCGGCTCGGCCGCCCCGTACGAACAGCTGCGCGCGCAGATCGCGGACCGGGCCCGGTCGGGAGCACTGCCGGCGGGCTACAAGCTGCCGACCGTGCGGGGGCTGGCGGAGGAACTGGGGCTGGCCGCGAACACCGTCGCCAAGGCGTACCGGGCGTTGGAGGCCGACGGGCTGATCGAGACGCGCGGGCGGCACGGGACGTTCGTCGCGGCGGCGGAGGGCTCCTCGCGGGAGGCGGCCGCCGCCGCGCAGGCGTTCGCGGACCGGGCCCACCGGCTGGGCCTCACGGAGGCGGAAGCCGTGGCGGCCGCCGCCGAGGCCGTCCGCGCCCGCTACGCCACTCCTTCTTGACGCGCCGCACTCCTTCTTGACGCGCCGCTCGCACGGCTCGGCCCCTGGGGGGCCTCCCCGGCTTCGCGCCGCTGCGACAGCCTCCGGCTGTCGGGGCGGGGCGGGGCCGGTTCGCGTTGCTGGTGCCGGTGGGCGTGTGCGGGTGGGTGTGCCGCTGCGCGGGGCTGGGTCCCCTACCCGCCCTTCCACCGTTCCCAGGGGCTCCGCCCCTGACCCCGGTACCGGACGCTGCGCGCCCGGTGCGCTCAAACGCCGGCGGGGCTGGATACATCCAGCCCCGCCGGCGTTTGAGGCGCGGGGGTCTGCGGGCGGAGCCCCCAGGAGGGGTCCGGGCGCAGCCCGGGGAACGGGCGAAGGGTGGGTAGGGGACTCCGCCCCGCGCAGCGGCGCCCCCGCCCCGACCGACCGGCACACGCGCCCCCGGCCGGCCGGCCCCGGCCCCGTAAACCGCCGGACGGAGTCACAGGTACAGGCCCGCCTCCCGCGCCGGCTGCGCCGGCACGGCCGCCGGCCCCGTCCCCCGCCGGAGGGCGAAGAGTTCGGCCAGGGTGGCGCCCTCGCGGGAGACGCCCTCGTCCGTGCCGAGCCAGTCCACCGCCTCCGGATGGGTCAGCCGGCCGACCTCGATGCGGGCCAGGCACCGCCCCGGGCGGACCACCGCCGGGTGGAGGCGTTCGAGGTCCTCGTTCGTCGTGACGCCGACCAGGACGTTGCGGCCCTGCCCCAGCAGCCCGTCCGTCAGGTTCAGCAGCCGGGACAGCGCCTGGCCCGCCGTGTGCCGGGCCTCGCCGCGGATCAGCTCGTCGCAGTCCTCCAGCAGCAGCAGCCGCCACCGGCCCTTCGCGGTGCCCTCGTCCTCCCCGATGGCGATGTCCATCAGATAGCCCACGTCGTTGAACAGCCGCTCCGGGTCCAGGACGCAGTCCACCTGGCACCAGTCCCGCCACGACCGCGCCAGCGTGCGCAGCGCCGAGGTCTTGCCGGTGCCCGGCGGCCCGTGCAGCAGGAGCAGCCGGCCGGCGATGTCGTCCGGGGTGACCTTCATCAGCCGGTCCATCGCCAGCGCCACCGGCGCCGTGTAGTTCGGCCGGACGTCCTCCCACGTGCCCGCGGAGATCTGCCGGGTCGTGCGGTACGGGCCGCGGCGCGGGGAGACGTACCAGAACCCCATCGTGACGTTCTCCGGCTGCGGTTCGGGCTCGTCCCGCGCCCCCTCGGTGGCCTCGCCCAGCACCTTCTCCGCGAGTTCGTCGCTGACCGCCGTCACGGTCACGTCCGCCCCCCGGCTCCAGCGGGAGACCAGGACCGTCCAGCCCTCGCCCTCGGCGAGCGTGGCGCTGCGGTCGGTGTCGCGGGCCGCGCGGAGCACGGTGGCGCGCGGGGGCAGCAGGGTGGCTTCCGCCTTCACCCGCTCGATCGTGACGCTCTGCGCGTACGGCTGCTCGCCGGTCGCGAACCGGCCGAGGAACAGCGCGTCGACGACATCCGACGGTGAGTCGCTGTCGTCGACATGGAGCCGGATCGGCAGCGCGTCATGCGGGTCTGCTGGCATGGCGCCCATGATCCGGCACGAAGTGCCCCCGTGCACCTGTGTTTCGCCGGATCGGGTGGACGGGTTCCCTCTTCAAACGCGGCCGGGGTGAAGATTCCCGCCCCGAACATTCTTGGCATGAACACTTCCGGCCAGGCCCGGCTGCTTGTACCACGGACTCAGTGGTAACCCCCCCCACGAGGAGCCGCACACACATGAGCAAGAGAATGTCGCGTTTCGCCGCCCTGACCTCCTCCCTGTTACTCGCCGCGGGCGCCGCCCTGTTCGGCGCCGGCCAGGCCTCCGCCGCGCAGGCCGACTTCGGCTACGTCGCCCTCGGCGACTCGTACTCCTCCGGCGTCGGCGCCGGCAACTACGACAGTTCCAGTGGCAGTTGCAAGCGCACCACCCGCGCCTACCCGGCCCTGTGGGCCGCCGCCCATTCCCCGCAGACCTTCTCCTTCACCGCGTGCTCGGGCGCCCGTACCGGTGACGTGCTCTCGGGTCAGCTCGGCCCCCTCAACTCCGGCACCGACCTCGTCAGCATCACCGTCGGCGGCAACGACGCCGGGTTCTCGGACGTGATGACGACCTGCGTCCTGCAGTCCGAATCCACCTGCGTCAACCGGGCCAACGAGGCCAAGCGGTACGTCGACACCACCCTCCCCGGCCAGCTCGACCAGGTCTACGACGCGATCCGCGGCCGCGCCCCCTCGGCCAAGGTCGTCGTCCTCGGCTATCCCCGCTTCTACAAGCTGAGCGGCACCTGCGTCGCCGGCCTGACGGAGGGCGAACGCTCCGCCATCAACGGCGCGGCGGACCACCTCAACGCCGCCATCGCCAAGCGCGCCGCCGACCACGGCTACACCTTCGCCTCGGTCGTCGGAGCCTTCACCGGCCACGAGATCTGCTCCGGCAGTGCCTGGCTGCACAGCGTCAACTGGACCAACATCGGCGAGTCGTACCACCCCACGGCCGCCGGGCAGTCCGGCGGCTACCTGCCCGTCTTCTCCGGCAAGGTCTGATCCGCGGGACCCGTCCCTAGGGGCTGACGCCCGCGCTCGGTGTGGGCGCGGGCGTCGGCGTCCCGGCCGGGGAACCGGAGGGGCCGGGGGAACCGGGGGAGGAGGCCCCGCCCGTCGGGGTCTCCTTCACGCACGTCAGGGAGTACTCCAGCCACGCGGAAGCCGTCTGCGCCGGTGCCCGGACCTCCAGCCGGACCGCGTCGCGGAAACTCGCGCCGGCCGGATCGCCCGGCTCGGTGTGGTTCAGCTGGCGGGTACGCGCACCGCCCTCCTCGTACACGATGCTCTGCCAGTCGGAGGCCGGCCCGCCGCCCGCACCGCGCCTGACCCAGCGGTACTCCACCACCGCCGGGATCCGGGCCACCTCGATGGTCCCGGTGAAGGCGGGCGCGGCCACCTCGGCCGGCGGGCAGCTCCCGCGGTACTCGGGGCGCGTGGCGTGGGCGTACAGGGTGACGCTCTGCGCGGCGGTGGCACCGGCGGATGCCGAGGCCGAGGCCGATGCCGATGCCGAAGCGGACGCCGAGGCCGAGGCCGAAGCCGAGGGGGCCGCCGAGGGCGAGGGGGTGTCCCCCGGTTCCTCCTCGCCCCAGGTGTCCCGCAGCAGCAGCCACCCCAGCAGGACCAGCCCCAGCAGCAGCACCACGATCCCGAGGGTCAGCACCGCCCCCGCGGGCCCGCGGGAGCCGCCCCCGGATTCCGCCGCGGGTGCCGGCAGCGGCACCGGCACCGGCGGGGTCCGCCCGTACCCGTGCCCCGCCCCGGCCCCGGCCCGTGCGGCGACCGTCGGCGCGTCCGCCCCCGACACCGGCCCGCCGGGGTCCCGTACCGCCCCGCCCGCGCCGACGATCCGCAGCATCCGGGCGGCCTCCGCGGCGGACAGCCGCTCGGCCGGGTCCTTGCGCAGCAGCCCCTCCAGCACCGGCTCCAGCGGCCCGGCCCGGCGCGGCGGGGGCAACTCCGATTCCACGACCGCCCGCAGGGTGGACAGCGGGGTGTCCTTGCGGAAGGGCGAGACCCCCTCCACGGCCGCGTAGAGCATCACCCCCAGCGACCACAGGTCCGACTCCGGGCCGGGCTCGTTCCCCAACGCCCGCTCCGGGGCCAGGAACTCGGGGGACCCGACCACCTCGCCGGTCATGGTGAGCGCGGCCGTGCCCTCCAGACGGGCGATCCCGAAGTCGCTCAGCACCACCCTGCCGTCATTGGCGACCAGCACGTTGGCCGGCTTCACGTCCCGGTGCAGCACCCCGGCGCCGTGCGCGGCCCGCAGCGCGGCCAGGACCTGTTCGCCGATGTGCGCGGCGCGCTGCGGGGTCATCGGGCCCTCGCCCTCCAGCACCTCCGCCAGGGAGAGCCCGCGCACCAGCTCCATCACGATCCACGGGCGGCCGTCCTCGCTCGCGACGTCGTAGACCGTGACCACCCCGCGGTGCGAGACGCGGGCGGCCGCCCACGCCTCCCGCTCCAGCCGCCGGTACATCCGCTCGACCTCGGCCGCGTCCAGCCCCGCGGGGGCCCGCACCTCCTTGACGGCGACCTCGCGGCCCAGCACCTCGTCCCGGGCCCGCCACACCACGCCCATGCCGCCGCGCCCCAACCGGCCGAGCAGCCGGTACCGGCCGGCGATGACACGCCCGGCGTCCCCGCTTTCGCTACCGTTCACGCGAGCCCCCCTGCGTCACCGGGTGATCACTCCAAGTTAGCGCAGTGCGGGCCGGGTGGCCCCCGTCGTGACGACACTGTCACCGACTGCTGTACAGGGCCCTCCAAGTCGGCCCATTGGCACGGAGAGTGACGGTCGACTCCGCTGAGTAATCGTCAACTACCCGTAATTACAGGGGTAATTCACACCACCGGGATACCCGCGGGCGTTGCGGGGGCGATAGGGTTACCCTGCCCGGGCCGGGTGCCCTCGTACGGGTGGGGAGAGACATGGAACAGATAACGATGCGCAGCAGGCCGCCCCGCGTGCCTGCCATCACCTGCGGCAGCAGCGCGGTCAGCTCGCGCCTCGACCGCCACCTCGCCGTGCTGGGCGGTCCCGCCGCCCCGCGCCACGAGGTGGCCGAGGCGACCCTGCTGATGCGCGAGCTCACCTCGCGCGACCACACCCACGTCCAGCGGAGCCGGAGCGCGCGCGTCGCGCTCTTCGCACCGCTGCGCAGGCTGCGGCGCACGCTCTTCGGCAGCCGCCGCACCTGACCGTCAGCGCAGCCGGTCCCCCGTCCGGCTGCGACCCGGCCCCGTCCTCCCGTCCGGCGTCTTCCGGGAACCCCCGGCGCCACCCCGGCCTCAGGCGACCACACCGTCCCGGCGCAATGCCGTGATCTGCGCGCCCGTCATCCCCAGGGCGCGCAGCAGCGCGTCGGTGTGTTCGCCGAGCGCGGGCACCGCACCCATCCGCGGTTCCGCGCCGCCCGGCAGCCCGATCGGCGGCAGCAGCGCCCGCAGCGGGCCCGACGGCGAATCCACCTCCCGCCAGCGGTCCCGCGCCGCCAGCTGCGGGTGCCCGGCCAGCTGCGCCACCGAGTTGAGCCGCGCACAGGCGATCCCGGCCGCCTCCAGCCGCGCCACGGCCTCGTCCGCGCCGAGCCGGCCGAGGGCCTGTGCCACCACCGCGTCCGTCTTCTCCCGACCGCGCGTGCGGGCCGCGTTCGTCGCGTACGCCGGGTCCTGCGCCAGGTCCGGCCGGTCCAGCACCCCGGCCGCGAGGCGCCGCCACTCCCGGTCGTTCTGCACCGACAGCAGCACCCGGTCCCCGTCGGCCGTCGCGTAGGCGTCGTACGGCGCGATCACCGCGTGCGCGAGGCCGGTCCGTACGGGCTGCTCCCCGCCGTGCATGGTGTGGTGCAGCGGATGCCCCATCCACTCCGCGAGCGCGTCCAGCATCGACACCTCCACCGGGCCGCCGCGCCCGGTGACGCCACGGCGCAGCAGGGCGGCCAGCACGCCCGAGAAGGCGTACATGGCGGCCGCGATGTCCGCGGCCGGGATGCCCGCCTTCACCGGCCGCTCGGGGGTGCCGGTCACCGAGACCAGCCCCGCCTCGCACTGCACGAGCATGTCGTAGGCGCGCTTGTGGGCGTACGGGCCCTCGGGGCCGTAGCCGGAGACGTCCACGGCGACCAGGCGCGGGTAACGGGCGCACAGGGAGGCCGCGTCGATGCCGAGCCGGGCGGCCGCCCCGTGCGCGAGGTTCTGCACGAAGACGTCGGCGTCCTCCAGCAGGCCGTGGAGCACCTCCAGCCCGCGGGGGTCCTTCAGGTCGAGGGCGAGGGACTCCTTGCCGCGGTTGGCCCACACGAAGTGCGAGGCCAGACCCTGGGCGGCGGTGTCGTAGGCGCGCGCGAAATCGCCGCCGTCCGGCCGCTCGACCTTGATCACCCTGGCTCCGAGGTCGGCGAGCTGGCGGGTGGCGAAGGGGGCCGAGACGGCCTGTTCGACGGCGACGACGGTGAGGCCGGCGAGGGGGAGGGGCTCGGTGGCCCGGGGGTCTGTGGCCAAAGGGTCTGAAGGGTCTGTAGCCGTGGGGTCGGTAGCCATGGGGTCTGCCTACCGGGTGGAAGCCGGGTCTGTCACCCGTGTCCGGAACACAGGTCCGGCGAAATGACCGGATTGTATGCGTAAGGTGCGGGCGTCCGTCCTCGCGCCGTACCGAAGGGTCGCCCATGAGAGCCCCGACCGCCGCCGCATCCCCCGCCCGCTCCGCAGTCCGGCGTACGGCGGTCGTGGTGACAGCGCTGCTGGCGGGGGTGGCGGTGACCACGGCACCGGCCGGTGCGGCGGGCCGCGTCCCGGACCCGCTGAACGTGAGCGCCTCCAGTGCGGCTGGCGTCGTCACGGGCGCCCCCGCCTGCCCCTCGGGCCCGCTCACCGACGGCCGGCTGCTCACCGGCAGCGCCTCGCTGAACCCGGGCGCCTTCTCCTCGCTCCCCTCCCAGCTCGGCGTCAGCCTGCCGTTCCGGGTCGGAGCCACCCAGGCCGCGCTCCCCGGGGACGACGCCCGGGTCGCCCTGTCCAACGCCAGGGGCACCCTGACGCTGGCCCTGGAGGCCGGGACCTGCTCCTCCCCGACCCTCTCGTACAACGGCACCACGGTGACGGGGTCCGGCACCTGGACCGTCGTCCCGGACTCCACCCCGGCGAACGCCTACCGGGGCGCCACCGGCACGGGATCGTTCACGGTGACGGCCGACGCCACCCCCGGCACCGGCAAGCCGTGGAGCCTCAACCTCACGGGCCCCGTCTCGCTCCTCCAGCCCCAGGTGGCCGTGACCCACCGCGCCTACTGGGGCGGCCTCGGCAACTACCTCTCCCGCACGCTGAGCGTCGAGTACCGGATCCGGAACACGGGCTCCGGTGACGCCTTCAACGTCAAGCTGCTCGACGCCCCGCCCACGGGCCCCGGGATCACCCGGCTCGGCCCGGTGCCGCAGACCGTCGGCTCGATCCGCTCCGGCGCCACCGCCTCCGTGGTCGTCCGCTACCGGGTGTGCGGCATCGCCGTCGTCGGCTGCCGCTTCACGGCCGACACCCAGACGTCCCTGACGGACGCGCTCGACGGCAACCAGCACGCCGAGACGGTCCCGGTGAGCGTGCAGGTCCCGATCGCACCGCTGCCCTGACGTCCGCCACGGGGAGGGGTCCTGACCCGTCCTCAGCCCCGGCCGCGCGCGAACCGGCGCGTGGCCGCCGGCACGAACAGGAGCAGGAGCAGCAGCGACCACAGCACGGCGCCCGCCACCGGATGCGACGCGGGCCAGGCCGCGCCCGGCGCCGTGGCCGCGCCGCCCGCGTTCCCGCACAGTTCCCGTACGGCGGTGGCGACGGCGCTGATCGGGTTCCACTCCGCGACCGTCCGCAGCCAGCCGGGCAGTCCGGCCGTCGGCAGGTACGCGCTGGACAGCATCGGCAGCACGAAGGTGGCGCTGCCGAGCTGGCCCGCGGCCTCCTCGCTGCGGCTCACCAGCCCCAGGTACGTGCCCACCCAGGCGGCGGCGAACCGGAACAGCAGCAGCACGCCGAGCGCCCCCAGGGCACCGGGCAGCCCGTTCTCCACCCGCCAGCCCATCGCCAGCCCCACCAGCATCAGCGGCACCATCGACACCGCCGTGGTCAGCAGGTCGGCGGCGGTCTGCCCCAGCGGGACCGCGGCCCGGCTCATCGGCAGTGTCCGGAAACGGTCCATGACGCCCCGGTGGGCGTCCTGCGCGGCCGTGAACATGCCGGTCATGAGGCCGTTGGCGGCGGTCGCGGCGAGCAGGCCGGGCACCAGGAACTCGCGGTACTCGGCGCCCGGCATGGCGAGCGCGCTGCCGAAGACGTAGCCGAAGAAGAGCAGCATCGCGATCGGCATGGTCTGGGTCAGCACCAGCAGGGCCGGGGCGTGCCGGGCCTTCTGGAGCTGGCGGGTGAGGACGGCGCCGCCGTCCGACAGCAGAGTGGTCATGCCGCGTGCTCCTTCTCGTCGGCGGGGGTGGTGGGGGTCCGGGTGAGGCGCAGGAACACCTCGTCGAGGGTGGGCGGGCGCAGGCTCGCGTCGGTCACCGGGATCCCGGCGGTGTCGAGCTCGCGGATGATCCGGGGCAGGGTGAGCGCGCCGTCGAGCACGGTCACGCCGACCGTGAGCCGCTCCTCGTCCAGGGCGGGGCGGCCCCCGGTGAGCTGGTCGAGGACCGCGGCGGCGCCCGCGAGGGCGGCAGGCCCCTCGACGGTGACCTCGGCGCGGGCGCCGATCCGGGCCTTGAGGGCGGCCGGGGTGCCGGTGGCGACGGTCCGGCCCCGGTCCACGACCACGATGTCGTCGGCGAGCCGGTCGGCCTCCTCCAGGTACTGGGTGGTCAGCAGCACCGTGGTCCCTTCGTCGGCCAGGCCGCGCACCGCCGTCCAGATCTGTTCCCGGGCCGCCGGGTCCAGTCCGGTGGTGGGCTCGTCGAGGAAGAGCACGCGGGGGCGGGTGACCAGGCCCGCGGCCAGGTCCAGACGCCTCCTCATGCCGCCCGACCAGCCGGCGGCCACCCGGTCGGCGGCCTCCCCGAGGCCGAAGCGCTCCAGCAGCTCGTCCGCGCGCCCGCGCCCGGCCCGGCCCCGCAGTCCGGCGAGGCGGGCGAACAGCCGGAGGTTCTCCCGGCCGGTCAGGTCCCCGTCGACGGAGGCGTACTGGCCGGTGGCGCCGATGGCGCGGCGGACGGCGGCCGGGTCGGCGGTGACCTCGTGGCCGGCGACCAGGGCGCGTCCGGCGGTGGGGGCGGTGAGCGTGGTCAGGATCCGCACGGCGGTGGTCTTGCCCGCGCCGTTGGGGCCCAGCAGTCCGCAGACGGTGCCCTCCGGCACGGCCAGGTCGAGCCCGCGCAGGGCGTGCACCTCGCCGTAGTGCTTCTCCAGACCCTCACTAAGTACAGCGTACGTAGTCGTCATGCGTCGCACCCTACCGCACTACGTACGGTGTACGTAACTAAGATGGGGGCGGAGACCAACGACGAGGTGATGTGACCGATGACAGCCGGCGGGCGCCCCGCTGAACCAGAAGTGATCTGGGCCCGCCCGCAGCGGGCCGGCCGCGGGCCCCGGCCCGCGCACAGCCGCGACTCGATCGCCGCCGAGGCCGTACGGATCGCCGACGCGGAGGGGATCGAGGCCGTTTCCATGCGGCGGGTGGCGGCCGGGATCGGCGCCGGGACGATGTCCCTGTACAACTACGTCCCCCGCAAGGAGGACCTGTACGAGCTGATGGTCGACGCGGTCAGCGGCGAGTACGACCTCACCCCGCCGAGCGGCCGCTGGCGGGACGACCTGCTCGCCCTGGCCCGGCAGACCCGCGCCCTGATGCGCCGCCACCCCTGGCTGCCCCGGCTGCTGAGCCCGGTCTACGGCTTCGGCCCCAACGCCCTGCGGTATCTGGAGCACAGCCTGGCCTGCCTGGAGCCGCTGGAGGCGTCCGGGGGCGAGAAACTGGAGCTCATCGCGTCCGTCAACGGCATGGTGGCCACCTTCGTGGCGGGGGAACTGGCCCTGGCCGAACGGGCCCGCTCGCTCCCCTGGAGCGAGGCCGCCGAGGAAGGCGTACGGACGGCCTGGCTCGGCTCCCGGCTGGCGACGGGGGAGTACCCCAGGCTCACGGCGGCCCTCACCGAGGGCACCCCGGTCACCGCCGCCGGCACGGACATGACGGACGTCTTCGACCGCGCCGTGTCCCGGCTGCTGGCGGGGTGGTCCTGAGGGGTCCCCGGCCGGCGGTCAGGACGGCGCGAACCGCCGGCCCGGGCCCTGCGCCTGCCGGACGGGCGTGAACAGCCGGCCCGGGCCCTGCGCCTGCCGGACGGGCGTGAACAGCCGGCCCGTGCCCGCCGCGCGTGCGGGAGCGGCGTGAACCGCCGGCCCGGGCCGCCGGGGTGCCGCCGGCCCGGGCCGCCGCCCGTGTCGGGGCGGCGCGAACTCGCCCGCCCGTGCCGCCCGCCGGGGCGCTGCCCGCCCGGGCCCCCGCGCCTGTCAGAGCAGCGCGAACTGCCCGCCCGGCCCCTCCTCCTGGTGGTCCAGCACCGAGGCCGGACGCCGGGCCCAGCGCGGCGGGGGCAGCACCCCGGCGGCCTCCAGCTCCGCGGCGGGCAGCAGCGGCCCGGGGGTGAACGCCTCCCGCTCCGGCGCCAGCGCGGCCAGCAGCGCCAGCGTCGTCACCAGGGCCAGCAGCTCCGAGGTCCAGGACTGGGGCCACTCCGCGGGCCCCAGCCCCTCCAGGCCGCCGGCCTGCGGATCCCGGTGCGCGCAGCGGGCGGCGAACCACGCCTCCAGCACCCGGACCCCCTGCACCTCGTACTCCCAGGCCTCCACCGGGACGGGGGAGACGGCCCCGTCCCCGAGGGTCAGCGTCTCGGACTCCGCGTCGTGGCCGAGCCCGGCCGGCCAGCCCGTGACCGCCGCCCGGACGTACGGCCGCCGCCCGCCCGGCAGCCGGGGCGGCTCCCCGCCGCGCGCCCCGCGCAGCTGGACCGTCAGCAGGCGGTGTCCCAGCTCCAGGCCGGCCCTCCAGCGCTCCGGGTCGGCCGCCAGCGGGACCTCGTACCCCCGGGGCCCCGGCCGGCCGGCGGCGAGGATCCAGCACAGCACGTCCTCCGGGGTGACCCAGCCGCCGTGGCGCCCGCCCAGCAGGGCCAGGAGGCCCGGCGCGAGGTTCGGCTCGGCCCCGCCGGGCCGCCGGTGCAGCGGCCGGATCCGGCCCAGCCGGCCCGCCGGGAGGTGGGCGGTGGCCAGCAGGCCGGGGGCCTCCAGCAGGAACACCTGCTGCGCGTCGCGCACCCGCCACAGCTCGGGGCGGGCGGAGTCGATGAGCCGCTGGTCGGGCAGCAGCCACTGCTCGTCGAAGGGCGCGCGGAGCACCCGTACGGGGTCCGGGAAGGCGCCCGGCGCGTCGGCGAACCGGGCGGTGGCCGAGCGCTGGCCGGGCAGCGCGGCCGCCCCGGCGGAGGGCGTACGGGTCCGGCTCGGGCGGAACAGCCGCTCCCGCTCCGCCCCTTCGGCGTCGGTCAGGGCCGTCCAGCGGGCGCGCAGGACGGCGGGGTCGGGCGCCGCCACCCAGTCCCGGCCCAGGCGCAGGCCGTCCACGGCCCAGGGCATCAGATCGTCCAGCAGCGGTACGTCAGCGCTCACCCGGCCGATGGTAGCGACGGCCCGCCGGGGCGGGGCCGTGTCCCGGCCGAAGCGTTACGCTCCTTATGTGGGCATACGCCGTGTACGTACGGATCCGTACCGACCGGTGTACGCACCCGTACCGACCGAGGAGCCGGCGATGAGCATGTACGACGAGTATTCGACCCCGTCGCAGGCCGAGGGCGAGCGGCTCGACGAGGACATGGACGACCGGGAGCGGGAGCAGCGCCACCACCCCCAGGCGATGCGCACCACGCCTTCGCAGGCCGAGGGCGAACGCCTCGCCGAGGAGAACGAGCAGCAGAAGTAGTGCCCGTGCCCGGCCGGGGACGCGGCCGGGCCGCCGGGATCAGGGCGCCTCGACCGTCACCGTGAAGGAGAACCGGTCGCCCCGGTAGCGGATCCGGGCCACGTCCACGACCCGCCCGTCCTCGTCGTAGGTCACGCCCGTGTAGTGCAGGATCGGGCTGAGCAGCGGGACCTCCAGCAGCTCGGCCGTGACCGGGTCGGCGAGCCGCGCCTCCACGGTGTCCGTGATCCGGCTGATCCGTACGCCGACCACGTCGCGCAGCACCTTCGTCATCGGCCAGCGCTCCAGGTCGGCCAGGTCCACGGCGTCGGCGAGCTCCGGACGGACCGCGTTCTCGGCCCAGTTGGTGGGCTCCCCGCTCCCCCCGTCGCGCCGGAGCCTGCGGTACGTGACCACCTCCGCCGTGTCCGGGAAGTGCTCCAGCAGCTCCCCGGCCACGGGCGTCCGCTCACGGCCCAGCACCGTCGTCAGGTCACCCGACTGCTGGGCCACGATCGCGTCCACCGAGCCGAGCAGCCGCACCGGGGCGCTGCGCATCGCACCCGGCTCGATGAAGGTCCCGCGCCGCCGGTGCCGGCTGATCAGGCCCTCTCCCTCCAGCTCCTTGAGCGCCTGGCGCATGGTCAGCACGCTCACCCCGTAGTGCTCGGCGAGCCGCTCCTCGGTCGGCAGCCGCAGCGGGGCGTCCGGAGTGCGCCCCAGTATCGAGGCGCGCAGGGACTGGGACACCTGGTACCAGAGCGGCAGCTTCCGGTTGAGTACCAGGGAGTCGGGGGCGAAGGCGGTCACGGGTCGTTCTCCGTACGGGCCGGCCGTCATAGGACGACGGGGCGGGGCGGTGCGCAGGGGGACACCGGCATGTTAGGCGCGGAAGTGCCGCTGGAGACCCTCCCATACGCCGTCGTAACCGCGCTGGAGGTGCTCCGCCCCCGCCGCCTGGGGGGTGGCGGTGATCGGCCAGCGGGTCTCGAACATGAAGGCCAGGCCGTCGTCGATCTTCTGCGGCTTCAGCTCGGCGGCGCTGGCCCTGTCGAAGGTCTCCCGGTCCGGACCGTGCGCGGACATCATGTTGTGCAGCGAGCCGCCGCCGGGTACGAACCCCTCGGCCTTGGCGTCGTAGGCGCCCTCGATCAGGCCCATGTACTCGCTCATCACGTTGCGGTGGAAGTACGGCGGCCGGAAGGTGTCCTCGCCGACCAGCCAGCGCGGGGCGAACACCACGAAGTCCACGCCCGCCAGTCCCGGGGTGTCGGAGGGCGAGGTCAGCACGGTGAAGATCGACGGGTCGGGGTGGTCGTAGCTGATGGACCCGATCACGTTGAACCTGCGCAGGTCGTAGACGTACGGGACGTGCGTGCCGTGCCAGGCGACGACGTCGAGCGGCGAGTGCCCGCAGGTCGCGGACCAGAGGTTGCCGCAGAACTTGTTGACCACCTCGGTCGGGCGCTCCACGTCCTCGTACGCGGCCACCGGCGCCCGGAAGTCCCGTGCCGCCGCCAGGCCGTTGGCGCCGATCGGGCCGAGGTCCGGCAGCTCGAAGGGCTGCCCGTAGTTCTCGCAGACGTAGCCGCGGGCGTCGTCGTCCAGCAGTTCGACGCGGAAGCGGACGCCGCGCGGGATCAGCGCCACCTCGCCGGGGCGGGCGCTCAGCAGACCGAGCTCGGTGCGCAGCAGCAGGCCGCCGCGCTCGGGGACGATCAGCAGCTCGCCGTCGGAGTCGCTGAAGACCCGGTCGGTCATGTCGGCGTTGGCCGAGTAGAGGTGGACGGCCATGCCGGTGCGCTGGGTGGCGTCGCCGTTGCCGCCGAGGGTCCACAGGCCGGCCAGGAAGTCGGTGCCGGGGGCCGGGTCGGGCAGCGGGTTCCAGCGCAGCCGGTTGGGGTCCGGGACGGCGTCGGTGAAGGGGGCCGTGCGCAGGGCGCCGTTGTCCACGCGGGTGAAGGCCGGGTGGGCCGCGGAGGGGCGGATCCGGTAGAGCCACGACCGGCGGTTGTGGCGGCGCGGCTCGGTGAAGGCGCTGCCGCTGAGCTGCTCGGCGTAGAGGCCGAGGGCGGCGCGCTGGGGGGAGTTGCGGCCGAGCGGGAGCGCGCCGGGCACGGCCTCCGAGCTGTGCTCGTTCCCGAAGCCGGTGAGGTACTCCAGCGCCTCCGCCGTCTTCCTGGCCTGCTCACTCATGGGCTGCTCCCGCTCCCTCGAAGGAATCCTATGGTCGACAGTAGGATTCCGGGCCCCTCCCCGTCAACGCCGTCTTGCGGCGATCGGCCACGATCCGGTCGCCGCCGGAGGGATTTCGCGCGGGGGGATCCCAAAAGATGAACATTGCTCTACTCTCTCGCGCATGTCGTGGACCCGCAGGTTCCCTGCCGTGCCGGCGGCGCTCCTCGCCGCCCTCCTCGCCCTCCTGTCCCTCCTCGTGGCCGCGCCCGCCGCCCGCGCGCACGAGGAGCGCCCCGTCGCCCTCCCCGACGGCAGCGGATCCGTCCCCGTCTACCGGGCGGCGGCCGAGCCCGACCTGCTGGTCTGCAAGACCGACCGGCCCGACTTCGAACGCCGCGTGGCCGCCTTCCCGCCGCAGCTGCGGCAGCGCAACCTCGACCTCTACGAGCGCTGCGAGAAGAGCGGCTACCGCCACCTCCAGCAGGCCGTGGACGCCGTCGACCGGCCGGGGATGAACATCGCGATCCTGCCCGGCCTCTACGAGGAGGAGCCCTCCCTGCCCGCACCCACGGGCGAGTGCGCGAACCTCAAGGCCCCCAACTCCTCACTGGGCTACCAGATCCTGTCCTACGAGCAGCAGGAGAAGTGCCGCCACAACCAGAACCTCGTGGCCATCCTCGGCAAGACGAACCTGCAGATCGAGGGCACCGGCGCGGCCCGCACGGACGTGGTCGTCGACGCCCGGTACCAGAAGCTGAACGCCATCCGCGCCGACCGGTCCAACGGCATCTACTTCCGGAACTTCACCGCGCAGCGCACCACCTTCAACTCGCTGTACGTGCTCGCCGGCGACGGCTTCGTCATCGACGACGTCCTGACCCGCTGGAACGACGAGTACGGCTTCCTGACCTTCGCCAGCGACCACGGCCTCTACAAGAACTGCGAGTCCTACGGCAACGGCGACTCCGGGATCTACCCCGGCAGCGCCTCCGACATCAACGACGGCCGCGGCTACGACGTGCCCCGCTACTCCATCGAGATCACCGGCTGCCGCAGCCACCACAACATGGTCGGCTACTCCGGCACCGCCGGGGACTCCGTGTGGGTCCACGACAACGAGTTCGACCAGAACATGGGCGGCGCCTCCATGGACAGCGCCTTCCCCGGACACCCCGGACTCCCGCAGAACCACGCCCGCTTCGAACGCAACCTCATCCACGACAACAACGCCGACTACTACCCCTACGTCGCCGACGGCACCTGCGCCAAGCCGCCCGCCGAACGCGGCTACGAGCAGGGGGTGGTCTGCCCGCAGATCTCCATGCCGCCCGGCACCGGCATCATCACCGCCGGCGGCAACTGGAACCTCTACGAGGGCAACTGGGTGTACGGCCACCGGCGCGCCGGCTTCTTCCTCAGCGCCGTCCCCGCCTTCATCCGGGGCGAGGAGAAGTGGTCCAAGCAGACCGACACCTCCCACCACAACCGGTACGCGGGCAACGTGCTCGGCAAGGACCGGTCCGGCGCCTCCCGCCCGAACGGCACCGACGTGTGGTGGGACGGCCAGGGCCGCGGGAACTGCTGGCAGGACGGCCCCGACGGCTCCACCCCGGGCACGCTCCCGCGGTGCGGGAAGGAACGCGGACAGGTCAGCGGCTCCTCGGCCCGGCTGGTGGGCGAACCGGTGAAGCTGACCCAGCTGATGGTCTGCGCCGACTACAACGTCCAGGCCCGCAAGCTCCCGGCGGGCTGCGACTGGTACGGCGCCCGGGGCCTGGAGCGCGTGGAGACGCAGATCGCGCTGGCGGTCGCGGCGGTACTGCTGCTGGTCGGCGGCACCCTGTGGTGGCGGCGCCTGCGCGGCTCCCGGCTGGGCACCGCGGCCTCCCTGTCCGGCCTGGCCGGGCTGGCCCTGGACGTGGCCGGCTCCACGACGCCCCTGACCGGCACCCCCGTCCCGGCACTGGCCCTGCTCCTGCTCGGCCTGTGGTGGACCGGCGCAGGCCTGGCCCTGCGCCGCGGACGCCCCTGGCTGGCCCGCCTCACCCTGCTCCTGGGCGCCCTGACCCTGCTGGACGCCTTCGACAAGGCGGTGCTGATGATCCCGTGGATCCCGCTCAGCCCCGCCTGGGTGCGGGCCCTGGTCGCGGTGGTGTGGGTGCTGTGGGCGGTCGTCGCCTCGGCCCGCCCCGGCCCGGCCGCCCCCGCCCGGCCCGCCGGCCCGGGCGACGACGGCGCCGGCGACCGCACCCCCGTCCCGGCGGGCCCGGCCCCCGCCCCGAGCGCCACCGCCGACCCCCCGGCCCCCCGCCCCGACGGCACCACCCCCTGACCCCGCCCCGCCCCGGAGGCCCGCAGTGAACGTGCCCGCCGTGAACGTGCCCGCACAGACCCGCGTCCGGTGCGACGCGTGCCGGACCCCCGGGGCCCGGACCCGCCCCCACCGCCGCTCCGCCCGCACGGCGGCGCTGGTGGCCCTGCTCCTGCTGCTCGCGGGCGGCGCGGCCACGGCCTGCGGCGGCCGGGCCACCACCCACCACAAACCCGGCACCACCCACGAACAGGCCACCGGCGGCGCCGGCACCCTGCTCGACGCCCAGGACGCCGGTGGCCACCGCCTGCGCGAGGTCCCGGCCCAGGGCGCACCCCAGGTGAAGCTCACCGCCCGCCCCGACCCCGAGGACGGCTGGAACCTCCAACTGGCCGTGACCGGCTTCCGCTTCACCCCCGACAGCGTCGGCGGCGCGGCGCTGACCGGCACCGGCCACGCCCACCTGGAGCTCGACGGCCGCAAGCTGGCCCGGGTGTACGGCCCCTGGTTCCACCTGCCCGCGGCACAGGTTCCCGAGGGCGTGCACACCCTGACCGTCCGCCTGTACGCCGACGACCACACCGCCTGGGCCGTCGCCGGCAAGCCGGTCGAAGCGGCCGTCGAGCTGACCGCGGGCCCCCCGGGCCAGGGAACCCACAGCCACCCCGCACCCGCCCCGACCGGTTCCCCGGCGACACGGACGGCCCCGCCCGCCCCGCCGGCCGACCGGACCGTCACCCTCGCCGTCCAGGACGGAAAGGTGGTGCCGACCACCGGCCGCACCGAACTGAGGCGCGGCGAGCGCCTGGCCCTGCGCGTCACCAGCGACCGCGCCGACACCCTGCACGTCCACGGCTACGACGAGGAACTCGCCCTGCCCGCCGGCCAGGAGGCCACCCTGGTCCTGACGGCCGACCGCACGGGCCTCTTCGAGGTCGAGACCCACGAGTCCCGGCTCGTCCTGACCCAGCTCCTCGTCCGATGAGCCCGACGGAACCCGTGGTCCTTCTCCCGCCCCGCCCATCGGGCCTGCTCGCGCACGGCATCGGCTCCCAGCACGACCTGCCGGTCTCCCCCTTCTACGCCTTCGCCGGCGCCTTCACCGCTCTCTTCGTCTCCTTCCTCGCACTCGGCCTCCTCTGGTCCGCCTCCCGCTTCCGCGGCGACCGCTCCGGCCTCGCCCTGCCCGCCGGGCTCCAACGGGCGGCCGACGCGCCGGCCACCCGCACCACCCTGCGCGGACTGGGCCTCGCCGCGGCCCTCACCGTGCTCCTCCACCTCCTCCTCGGTCCCGACGACCCCGGCCGCAACCCCGCTCCCGGCGCCGTCTACGTCCTGCTGTGGGTCGGGATCGTGCCCGCCTCCCTCCTCCTCGGCCCCGTCTGGCGCCTCCTCAACCCGCTGCGCACCCTGCACCGCCTCCTCGCCCGGGCCCGCCACCGCCCGCCCGGGGCCGGCCGCCCCCTGCCGCCCCGGGCCGGCCAATGGCCCGCCGCCGCCGGACTGTTCGGCTTCACCTGGCTCGAACTCGTCGCTCCCGATCCCGCATCGACCACCACCCTCCTGTGTGCCCTCACCGCCTACACCGCCGGCCACCTGCTGCTCGCCGCCCGCTTCGGCGAGAGCTGGTTCGCCGGAGCCGACGCCTTCGAGGTCTACTCCGACCTCCTGGCCAGGCTCTCCCCCCTCGGCCGCCGCGGCGACGGCCGCCTGGTCCTGCGCAACCCCTTCCACGGACTCGACGCGACGCCCGAGCGGCCCGGACTCCTCGCCACCGTCTGCGTCCTGCTCGGCTCCACCGCCTACGACGGCTACTGCGACAACCCCGCCTGGATCAACACCCTTCAGACCTCCCCCCTCGGCCGCACCCCCACGGCCACGCTCGGACTGCTCGCCTCCGTCGCCCTCGTCGCCACCCTGTACTGCCTGTGCGCGGCGGCCACCCGCCTCGTCAGCGGCCCGCACCCCCGGCCGCTGACCGCCTTCGCGCACTCACTCGTGCCGATCGCCCTCGGCTATCTCACCGCCCATTACTTCTCCCTCCTCGTCACCGAAGGACCACGTACGGTAAGCATGGCACTCGGCACTGACAACGCCCCCGATCCCAGTCCCCCCTTGGGTCCGGGGGCTCTCGCCGCCCTCCAGGTGATCGCCGTCGTGGCCGGCCACGTACTCGGTGTGATCGCCGCGCACGACCGTTCCGTACGCCTCTTCCCCCCGGCGAAGGCGGTGGCGGGCCAACTGCCGCTGCTCGCGCTGATGATCACGTACACGATCGGCGGGCTGACCCTGCTCCTGAACTGAGGAGCGGGCACCCGCGCCACTGGACCCAGGAGCCAGGAGCGGCATGATGGACCCCGTGCCTCCCGCCCACCCCCTGCGCAGGACCCCGGTCCAGCAGCGCAGCGCCGACCGCCTCGCCCGGATCCTCGACGCCTGCGCCGAACTCCTCGACGAGAGCGGTTACGAAAACCTCAGCACCCGCGCCGTCGCCCTGCGGGCCGGCGTGCCCATCGGCTCGGTCTACCGCTTCTTCGGGAACAAGCGCGCCATGGCCGTCGCCCTCGCCCAGCGCAACCTGGAGCAGTACGCCGAGGGCATCGAGCGGCGGCTCGCCCTGCTGCCGGGCACGCACTGGCGGCCCGTCGTGGACGCCGTGCTGGACGAGTACCTGGCCATGAAGCGCAGCGTCCCCGGCTTCGCCCTCGTGGACTTCGGGGTGCCCGCCCCGCCCTCCGAAGGCCCCGCCTCCGACCCCAACCACCTGGTCGCCGCACGCCTGACCGGGCTGCTGTGCGCCCACCTCGGTCTCACCCCGGACCCCGGACTGTCCCGGGCGGTCCTCGTCGCCGTCGAGGCGACCGACGCGCTGGTCCAGCTGGCCTTCCGTGCCGACCCGGCCGGCGACCCCGGCATCGTCGCCGAGACCCGGGCGATGATGCACGCCTACCTGGCCCGCGTCCTGGACTGACCCGCGGGACCGGGTCCCTCCGGCTTCCCCGTGGTCCGCCCCGCCGGATCCCGCCCGGGCCGGATCCCGCCCGGGCCGGATCCCGCCCGGGCCGGATCCCGCCCGGGCCGGATCCCGCCCGGGCGCAACCGGGTGCCGCAACCCCCTCCCCGCCGTGCCTACCGGTCGGTATGCTCGGGCCCCGCCGTGCCCCGCGCCGCAGCCTGCCGCCCCCAGGAGGGCCCCATGCCCCGCACCGCCCCGCGCATCTGCCCCCTCTGCGAGGCCACCTGCGGCCTCACCCTCACCATCGAGGGCACGACCGTCACCGGAGCCCGAGGTGACCGCGACGACGTCTTCAGCCGCGGCTTCATCTGCCCCAAGGGGGCCGCCTTCGGCGCCCTCGACGCCGACCCCGACCGGCTCCGCACCCCCCTCGTCCGCCGCGCCGGACGGCTTCGCGAGGCCACCTGGGACGAGGCCTACGACGCCGTCGCCGTCGCCGTCCCCGCCCTCGTCCGCGACCACGGCCCCCAGTCCGTCGGCGTCGTGCTCGGCAACCCCAACGTCCACACCATGGCCGGCGCCCTCTACCCGCCGCTCCTCGTCAACACCCTCGGCACCCGCAACCTCTTCACCGCCAGCACCCTCGACCAGATGCCCAAGCACGTCTCCAGCGGGCTCCTCTTCGGCGACCCCCTCGCCATCCCCGTGCCCGACCTCGACCACACCGACTTCCTCCTGCTCATCGGCGCCAACCCGGTCGAATCCAACGGCTCCCTGTGCACCGCCCCCGACTTCCCCGGCAAGCTCAAGGCGCTCCGGGCCCGCGGCGGCACGCTCGTCGTCGTCGACCCGCGCCGCACGCGCACCGCCAAGCTCGCCGACACGCACCTCGCGCCGCGCCCCGGCAGCGACGCCCTGCTGCTCGCCGCGCTCGCCCACACCCTCCTCGCCGAGAAGCTCGCCGACCCCGGAGCGCTCACGGAACACACCGAGGGACTCCGGGAACTCGCCGAAGCCCTGGGGAGTTTCACTCCTGAGGCGGTCGCCCCCGCCTGCGACCTGCCGGCCGACCGGATCCGCGCCCTCGCCCGGGAGCTGGCGGCCGCACCGACCGCCGCCGTCTACGGGCGGATCGGCAGCTGCACCGTCGAGCACGGGACGCTCGCGAGCTGGCTGGTGGACGTACTGAACATCCTCACGGGCAACCTCGACCGCCCCGGCGGAGCCCTCTTCCCGCTCCCGGCGGCCGGTCCGCGCCCCCGGCCCGCCGGGCCCGGCAGGGGGTTCGCCCTCGGCCGCTGGCACAGCCGGGTCAGCGGACACCCCGAGGTCAAGAGCGAACTGCCCACCGCCGCCCTGGCCGAGGAGATCGAGACCCCGGGGGAGGGGCGCATCCGCGCCCTGATCGCCATCGCGGCCAACCCCGTGCTGTCCGCCCCCGACGGGCGGCGGCTCGACGCGGCCCTCGCCGGGCTCGACTTCATGGTCAGCGTCGACCCGTACCTCAACGAGACCTCGCGCCACGCCCACGTCGTCCTGCCCCCGCCGCCGCCCTCGCAGAGCGCCCACCACGACTTCGCCTTCAACGGGTTCGCCGTCCGCAACCAGGTCCGCTACACCCGGCCCGCCGTCCCCCTCGAAGCGGACCGGCTCGACGAGTGCGAGATCCACGCGCGACTCGTCCTGGCCGTCTCCGGCGCGCACGGCACCGCCCAGCCGTCCGCCGTCGACGACACGGCGATCCGGGCCGCCCTCGCCAAGGAGACCGCCGACCCCCGCTCCCCGCTCCACGGAGCGGACCCGGCCGCCCTGGCCGGTCTCCTCACCGGCGAGTCCGGCCCGGAGCGCAGGCTCGACCTGATGCTGCGGCTGGGCCCGTACGGAGACCTGTTCGGCGCCGCCGACCACCCGGACGGGCTCAGCCTGCAGCGGCTCCTCGCCCACCCGCACGGCATCGACCTGGGCCCGCTGCGGCCCCGGCTGCCGGGCCTGCTCCGGACCCGCAGCGGCAGGATCGAGCTGCTCCCCGAGCCGATCGCGGCCGAGCTCCCCGGGCTGCGCGCGGCGCTCGCCGCCCGCCCCGCCGCCCTGGTGCTCGTGGGCCGCCGCCACCTGCGCTCCAACAACAGCTGGCTGCACAACGTCCCGGCCCTCACCGGAGGTTCCAACCGGTGCACCCTCCAGGTCCACCCCGCCGACGCGGACCGGCTCGGCCTGGCCGACGGCGGCCGCGCCCGGATCACCGCCGACGGGGGCAGCCTGGAGGCGCCGGTGGAGGTCACCGACGCCGTCCGCACGGGGGTGGTCAGCCTCCCGCACGGCTGGGGCCACGACCGTGACGGCACCCGGCTCTCGGTGGCCGGAGCCGACCCGGGGGTCAACGTCAACCAGCTGCTCGACGGCACCCGCCTCGATCCGCTGTCGGGCACGGCGGTGCTCAACGGCTTCCCCGTCACCCTGACACCCCTGCCCTGAGCTGGGGTTTTGCTCGTATTGCTCACGCGTGGACGTCTTGTTGGCCCAAGGAGGCGGCACCTACCTTCCCTGCATGCTGACCTTCCTCGGCTTCGCCATGATCGCGACCTTCCTGGTCCTGATCATGCTGAAGAAAATGTCGCCCATCGCGGCGCTCGTCCTCATCCCCGCGCTCTTCTGCGTGTTCGCCGGAAAGGGCGCGCACCTGGGGGACTACGTCATCGACGGCGTCGGCAAGCTCGCCCCGACCGCCGCCATGCTGATGTTCGCCATCGTCTACTTCGGCGTGATGATCGACGTCGGCCTCTTCGACCCGATCGTCCGGGGCATCCTGCGCTTCTGCAAGGCGGATCCCGTGCGGGTGGTGGTCGGCACGGCCGTCCTCGCCGCGATCGTCTCGCTCGACGGGGACGGGTCGACCACGTTCATGATCACGGTCTCGGCCATGTACCCGCTGTACAAGCGGCTCGGGCTGAGCCTCGTGGTCATGACCGGTGTCGCCGCGACCGCCAACGGCGTGATGAACACCCTGCCCTGGGGCGGCCCCACGGCCCGTGCGGCCACGGCCCTCAAGCTCGACGCCGCGGACATCTTCGTCCCGATGATCCCGGCCCTCGCGGTCGGCCTGCTGTTCGTCTTCGCCCTGGCCTACGTCCTCGGCGTCCGGGAGCGCCGCCGGGTCGGCTCCCTCGTGATGCCCGGCGCGGAGACCGCGGAGGAGTCCCTGGTGGCCGCCGGTCCCGGCGCCGGGGAGACCGCCCGTGACACCCGTACCGCCGGCTCCGCCCCCGCCGCGGAAGCCCCCGCCGCCGGCGCCCCCGTCGCGGAAGCCCCCGCCGGACCCCCCGCCGCCGGGGCCTCGGATGCCGCGCCGGCCGATGGCGTTCCGGCCGACGGTGACGGCTTCCAGGGGCTGGACCCCCGGCGCGCGACGCTGCGTCCGCACCTCTACTGGTTCAACGCGGGCCTCACCGTCGCCCTGCTCGCCGCGATGATCATGGAGCTGCTGCCCATCCCCGTGCTGTTCCTGCTCGGCGCGGCCCTCGCCCTCACCGTGAACTTCCCCCACATGCCGGACCAGAAGGCCCGGATCGCCGCCCACGCGGACAACGTCCTCAACGTCGCCGGCATGGTCTTCGCCGCCGCCGTCTTCACCGGCGTCCTCACCGGCACCGGCATGGTCAAGCACATGGCCGACTGGCTCGTCGGCGCCATCCCCGAGGGGATGGGCCCGCACATGGCCCTGGTCACCGGCCTGCTGAGCCTGCCCCTCACCTACTTCATGTCGAACGACGGCTTCTACTTCGGTGTCCTGCCGGTACTGGCCGAAGCGGGCGCCGCGCACGGCGTCTCCCCGCTGGAGATCGCCCGCGCCTCCCTCGTCGGGCAGGCCCTGCACATGTCCAGCCCGCTGGTTCCGGCCGTCTACGTCCTCGTCGGCATGGCCAGGGTCGAATTCGGCGACCACACCCGCTTCACCGTGAAATGGGCGGCCCTCACCTCCGTCGTGGTCCTGGCCGCGGGGATGGTTTTCGGCATCATCTGAGCCCCCGGCCCCCTGGCGGGCAGAAAACTACCGGCGCTAGTTTGTAGGGTGTTGTCGGCGAGGTCAGGTCCACGCGCTCGTAGGTGCTCGGGAGGAATGCCATGAAGGCCCACGACGGGATGTACATCGGCGGGGAATGGCGGCCCGCCGCCGGAACGGGCCGGATCGAGGTGGTCAACCCGGCCGACGAGCAGGTCATCGGCGCCGTTCCGGCCGGGTCGGCCGAGGACGTGGACGCGGCGGTACGCGCGGCCCGCGCGGCCTTTCCCGGCTGGGCGGCCACGGCTCCCGCCGAACGCGCCGCGCTCATCGCGGCCCTGCGCGACGTGCTCGTGGCCCGCAAGGGCGAGTTCACCGAGACCATCACCGCCGAGCTGGGCTCCCCGCTCGGCTTCGCGGAGGCGGTGCACGTGGGCGCCCCGATCGCGGTGGCCTCCTCGTACGCCGAACTCGCGGGCTCCTACGCCTTCGAGGAGCGGGTCGGGAACTCCACCGTCTTCATGGAGCCGGTCGGCGTGGTCGGGGCCATCACGCCCTGGAACTATCCCCTGCACCAGGTCGTTGCCAAGGTGGCACCCGCTCTCGCCGCCGGCTGCACCGTCGTCCTCAAGCCGGCCGAGGACACCCCGCTGACCGCACAGCTCTTCGCCGAAGCCGTGCACGAGGCGGGCGTCCCGGCCGGAGTCTTCAACCTGGTGACCGGTACCGGCCCGGTCGCCGGCCAGGCGCTGGCCGAGCACGAGGGGGTCGACCTCGTCTCCTTCACCGGCTCGACCGCCGTCGGCAGGAAGATCGGCGCCATCGCCGGCGCCGCCGTCAAGCGCGTCGCCCTCGAACTGGGCGGCAAGTCGGCGAACGTCATCCTGCCCGGGGCCGACCTGGCCAAGGCCGTCGCGGCGGGCGTCGGACACGTCATGAACAACACCGGCCAGAGCTGCAACGCGCTCACCCGCATGCTCGTCCACCGGGACCAGCACGAGGAGGCCGTCGCCCTCGCGGCCACCGCCGTCGCCGGCTACCCGTCGGGCGACCCCCGCGACCGGGCCACGCGCCTGGGGCCGGTCGTCAACGCCACCCAGCGCGACCGCGTGCGCTCCTACATCCACAAGGGCGTCGCGGAGGGCGCGCGCCTCGTCGCGGGCGGGCCCGACGCGCCCCACGAGCGCGGGTACTTCATCGCGCCGACGGTCTTTGCGGACGTCACCCCCGAGATGACCATCGCCCAGGAGGAGATCTTCGGCCCCGTGCTGGCGATCCTCCCCTACGAGGACCACGACGACGCCCTGCGCATCGCCAACGGCACCGTCTACGGCCTGGGCGGCGCGGTGTGGGCGGCGGACGAGGAGACGGCCGTGGCGTTCGCCCGCCGGATGGACACCGGCCAGGTGGACATCAACGGCGGCCGCTTCAACGTGCTCGCACCCTTCGGCGGCTACAAGCAGTCGGGCGTCGGCCGCGAGCTGGGCGCGCACGGCCTGGGGGAGTACCTCCAGACCAAGTCCCTGCAGTTCTGACCGCCGAAGCCCCGCCGCAGCCCCTGCCGAAGACCTGCGGCTCCCGAAGATCCGCAGCCCACGCAGCCCCGAAGACACGGAGACGACGACCATGGTCCGCGCCGCCATCCTGCCCGCCGTCGGAGCCCCGCTGGAGATACGGGACATCGTGCTGCCCGAGCCCGGACCCGGGCAGGTCCGGGTGCGGCTCGCCGCCGCCGGGGTCTGCCACTCCGACCTGTCCCTCACGGACGGCACCATGCGGGTGCCCGTCCCCGCCGTCCTCGGCCACGAGGGCGCGGGGACGGTCCTCGCCGTCGGCGAGGGCGTCAGCCACGTCTCCCCGGGCGACGGCGTGGTGCTCAACTGGGCGCCGTCCTGCGGGGAGTGCCACCACTGCCGGATCGGCGAGGTCTGGCTCTGCGCCAAGGCTCTGACCGGGGTCGGCGCGGTCCACGCCCATGACGCCGACGGCAACGAGCTGCACCCCGGGCTCAACGTCGCCGCCTTCGCGGAGGAGACCGTCGTCGCGGCGAACTGCGTGCTGCCCGCGCCCGCCGGGATCCCGCTGGCCGAGGCAGCCCTCCTCGGCTGCGCCGTCCTGACCGGCTACGGCGCCGTGCACCACAACGCCCGGGTCCGCCCGGGCGAGTCGGTCGCGGTGTTCGGCGTCGGCGGGGTCGGCCTCGCGGCGCTCCAGGCCGCCCGGATCGCCGGGGCCGGGCCGATCGTGGCCGTGGACGTCTCCCCGGCCAAGGAGGAGCTGGCCCGCGCCGCCGGGGCCACCGAGTTCGTCCTCGCCTCCGACACCACCGCCAAGCAGATCCGCGGGCTCACCGGCGGGCAGGGCGCCGACGTGGCCGTGGAGTGCGTGGGCCGCGCCGCGACCATCCGCACGGCCTGGGAGTCCACCCGCCGGGGCGGGCGCACCACGGTCGTCGGCATCGGGGGCAAGGACCAGCAGGTGGCCTTCCACGCGCTGGAGATCTTCCACTTCGCCCGCACCCTCGGCGGCTGCGTGTACGGCAACAGCGACCCGGCCCGCGACCTCCCGGTGATCGCCGAGCACGTCCGGGCCGGCCGCCTCGACCTCGGCTCCCTGGTCACCGACCGCATCACCCTGGACGGCATCCCGGCCGCCTTCGACGCGATGGTCGCGGGCAAGGGCGGCCGGTCGCTGGTGGTCTTCTGACACCCGGGGGCAGGAGGGCGCGCCGCCCCGGGGCCTACGCCCCGGGCGCGCCCGCCCGCAGGGCCTCGTACTGGAGGGTCAGGCCGTCCAGGAGGGCCGTCAGGCCCGTCTCGAAGGCGCCCTCGTCCACCTCCCGCCGCCGCTCCGCCAGCAGGTGGGCCTGGCCCAGGTGCGGGTAGTCCGCCGGGTCGTACGCCGTCTCGTCATCCACGAAGCCGCCGGCGAACGAGGCCACCGCCGAGCCCAGGATGAAGTACCGCATCAGCGCGCCGATCCGGGTCGCCTGGGCCGGGGGCCATCCCGCCGCGGTCATGGCCCCGAACACGGCGTCGGCCAGCCGCAGCCCCGCTGGGCGCCGGCCCGGGCCGCGGGCCAGCACGGGCACGATGTTCGGGTGGTCCGACAGGGCTTCCCGGTACGAGTGCGCCCAGTCGTACAGAGCCCCCCGCCAGTCCTTGCCGCCGCCCGACCCGCCGCCGGTCCCGCCGCCCGACCCGCCCTCGAACATCGACAGGTCGACCTTCGCGCTCACCGCGTCCGCGACGGCCTCCAGGATCGCGTCCTTGGTCCTGAAGTGGTTGTAGAGCGAGGGCCCGCTCACCCCGAGGGCGGCGGCCAGCCGCCGCGTCGAGACCGCCTCCAGGCCTTCCTCGTCCACGAGCGCGCCCGCCGCCTCGACGATGCGGTCTCTGCTGAGGAGGGGCTTGCGCGGTCTGGCCATGCGCCACATAGTAGGCCCTGCCCCGCCATAAACTACCGCCGCTAGTTTAAGAGCCCCGCGAGCGGCCGGACCACGCCCCGGAGGGCCCCGTGAACCTGGAGCTGAGCGAGGAGCAGGAGGCCGTACGCCGCCTGGCCCGCGCGTTCACCGACCGCGAGATCGCCCCGTACGCCGCCGAGTGGGACCGCGCCGAGAGCGTGGACCGCTCCCTCGTGAAGAAGCTGGGCGACCTCGGCTTCCTCGGCCTCACCGTCCCCGAGGAGTACGGCGGCTCCGGCGGCGACCACCTCTCCTACGTCCTCGTCACCGAGGAACTCGGCCGCGGGGACTCCGCCGTGCGCGGCATCGTCTCCGTCTCCCTCGGCCTGGTCGCCAAGACCGTCGCCGCCTGGGGCACCGAGGAGCAGAAGCGGAGCTGGCTGCCCCGCCTGTGCTCCGGCGAGGCGCTCGGTTGCTTCGGCCTGACCGAGCCCGGCACCGGCTCCGACGCGGCCGCCCTCACCACCCGCGCGGTGCGCGAGGGGGACGCGTACGTCGTCAGCGGCAGCAAGATGTTCATCACCAACGGCACCTGGGCCGACGTGGTCCTCCTCTTCGCCCGGACCGACCCGGCGATCCCCGGCCACCGGGGGATCTCCGCCTTCCTGGTCCCCGCCGGCAGCCCCGGCCTGACCCGTCGCGAGGTGCACGGCAAGCTCGGCCTGCGCGGCCAGGCCACCGCCGAACTCACCCTGGACGCGGTCCGCGTCCCCGCCTCCGCGATGCTCGGCCCCGAGGGGAAGGGCTTCTCCGTGGCGATGTCGGCGCTGGCCAAGGGCCGGATGTCGGTGGCCGCCGGCTGCGTCGGCATCGCCCAGGCGGCGTTGGACGCGGCGGTCTCGTACGCGGCCCGGCGCGAGCAGTTCGGCAAGCCGATCGCCCAGCACCAGCTGGTGCAGGAGCTGATCGCCGACATCTCGGTCGACGTCGACGCGGCCCGCCTGCTGACCTGGCGGGTCGCCGACCTGATCGACCGCGGGCAGCCCTTCGCCACCGAGTCCTCCACCGCCAAGCTCTTCGCCTCGGAAGCCGCGGTGCGCGCCGCGAGCAACGCCCTCCAGGTGCACGGCGGCTACGGCTACGTCGACGAGTACCCGGCCGGCAAGCTGCTGCGCGACGCCCGCGTCATGACCCTCTACGAGGGCACCAGCCAGATCCAGAAGCTGCTCATCGGCCGGGCCCGTACCGGGGTCTCCGCCTTCTGAGACCCGTGCTCATGAGTACGCGTCTGAGTACCCGCGCGGATGTGGCCCGCGTCACGGCGCCCGATGCTGGGCCCATGAACGAGACACCGGTCAAGCAGCAGCACACGGGCGCCTACTACGGCCAGGCCGTCGCCTCCTTCGGCATCGCCCTGGCCGCCGTCGCCGTGGGGATCTACACCATGGACGTCGACGGCTGGGTCCGGGCCTTCCTCGGGATCGCCGTCCTCTACCTGACCACCTCCGCCTTCACCCTGGCCAAGGTGGTCCGCGACCGGCAGGAGGCGACGCAGATCGTCAGCCGGGTCGACCAGGCACGGATGGAGAAGATCATGGCGGAGTACGACCCCTTCTCGCCGAAGTAGCCCCGCGGCGCCGACTCCCCTAAGCGCTTGCTCACCCTCCGGTAAGCTGGTGCCTTCCTACAGGACGAAGAGGGTGGGCGAGCGATGGACAGCGCGGCGGAGACGAGCGGCGGCTACGTGCCGTGGTCGGAGGTCACCCCCGACGCCGCGCGGCGGCTGCTCGTGGCGGCCGTCGACGCCTTCGCCGAGCGCGGGTACCACGCGACCACCACCCGCGACATCGCCGGCCGCGCCGGCATGAGCCCGGCCGCGCTCTACATCCACTACAAGACCAAGGAAGAACTGCTCCACCGGATCAGCCGGATAGGCCACGACAAGGCGCTGGAGATCCTGGAGACCGCCGCCTCCGGCCCGGGGGCCGCCGCCGACCGGCTGGACGCGGCCGTGCGGTCCTTCGTGCGCTGGCACGCCGCGCACCACACCACCGCGCGCGTCGTCCAGTACGAGCTCGACGCGCTCGCCCCGGAGCACCGCACCGAGATCGTCGCCCTGCGCCGGCTGAGCGACGCCGCCGTGCGCCGGATCCTCGCCGACGGCGTGCGGGCCGGGGAGTTCGACGTTCCCGACGTCCCCGGGACCACGCTCGCCGTGCTGTCGCTGTGCATCGACGTCGCCCGCTGGTTCAGCACCGCCGGAGAGCGCACGCCCGACGAGGTCGGCGCGCTGTACGCCGACCTCGTGCTCCGCATGGTGGGCGCGCGCCCGGCCGCCGCGGCGGCTCAGAAGTAGTAGCGGGACACCGACTCCGCGACGCACACCGGCTTCTCGCCGCCCTCGCGCTCCACGGTCACCGTCGCCGCGACCTGTACGCCGCCGCCCGCCTCGGTGACCGAGGTGATCACGGCGGTGGCGCGCAGCCGCGAGCCGACCGGGACCGTCGCGGGGAAACGCACCTTGTCCGTGCCGTAGTTGATGCCCATCCGCATGCCCTCGACCCGCATGATCTGCGGGACCAGGCTCGGCAGCAGGGACAGCGTCAGATAGCCGTGCGCGATGGTGGAGCCGAAGGGGCCGGAGGCGGCGCGCTCCGGGTCCACGTGGATCCACTGGTGGTCGCCGGTCGCATCCGCGAAGAGGTCGATCCGTTTCTGGTCCACCTCCAGCCACCCGCTCGGTCCGAGCGGCTCGCCGATCCCCGCGCGCAGCTCCTCGGCTGATGTGAAGATCCTCGGTCCGGCCATGCCCTGCCCCTGTCTCCCGCTGCCCACAGCCGTTTCCGGCCCCTCAGTCGAATAAGCGCTTGCTCAGCATGCTGGGGTCCCGGTACGTCTGTCAACGGACGTCCGACTAGGCTCGGCCGCGTGCCGCAGATTCCCGAGAAGGTCCACGAACTCACCGTCGGTCAGCTGTCCGCGCGCAGCGGAGCGGCCGTCTCCGCCCTGCACTTCTACGAGGCCAAGGGGCTGATCAGCAGCCGCCGCACCTCCGGCAACCAGCGCCGCTACAGCCGTGAGGTGCTGCGCCGGGTCGCCTTCGTGCGGGCCGCCCAGCGCGTGGGCATCTCGCTCGCCAGCATCCGCGAGGCGCTGTCCCAGCTGCCGGAGGAGCGCACCCCCACGCGCGAGGACTGGGCGCGGCTGTCCGAGAACTGGCGCACCGTACTGGACCAGCGGATCAGGCAACTGAGCAGCCTGCGCGACCACTTGGACGACTGCATCGGCTGCGGCTGCCTCTCGCTGAAGAGCTGCGCGCTGTCCAACCCGGACGACGTCTTCGGCGAGCGCCTCATCGGCTCCCGGCTGTCCCAGTAGCCGTCCCCGTGGCGGCCGCGGCACCCAAGCCGACGGCGGCCGCCACCAGTTCGGCGTTCGAACGCGCCGCCCGCCCGTCCGGAAGCCGCAGCACCTGCGCCACGCCGATCCGCGCGCCCGCCCCGCACCGCGCGGCCAGCCGCAGCACCGGCCAGGCGGCGTCCTCCCGCCCGTACAGCACCACCGGCACCGGCGGCAGCCACCCCAGACCCGCCACCAGCGCCGGGTCGGCCTCCGCCAGCTCCGCCACCAGCCGGACCCGGGCCGGCTCCGGCACGGCCCACTCCAGGAACCGGGCCAGCGGCTCCGGCCCGGCTCCGCCGCCCAGCGGGACCACCGCGTCCACCGCCACCCCGCGCTCCAGCAGGGCCGCCGCCAGCTCCCGGGCCCCGGGCTCCGCGAACGGCACCGCCGCCCGGTCCGGCAGCACCGTCCAGGACCGCACCCGCTCCAGCCGCCCCGCCGGATCGGGCTCGGCCGTGACCCCCGCCGGCACCGTCAGAGGTACGCGGACCCCCGCGCCGCGCATCTCCTCCAGCAGCGGCCCCACCACGCGGGGCGAGAGGCTCTCCCGCCCGCACGGGGTCCGAGGGTGCACCAGCACCTCGCCCGCCCCGGCAGCCACCGCCTCCAGCGCCGACCGGGCCAGATCCCCCGGTGACAGCGGCACCGCCGCCCCGTCGGCCGCGTCCCGCGAGCCGTTCAGCGCGACCTGGAGCACCCCCGCGCCCGCCCGGCCGCACCCGCCCGGCCCGTCCGCCCGGCTCACGCCGCCGCCGTCCGCCCGGCTCACGCCGCCGCCGTCCGCCCGGCTCACGCCGCCGCCGTCCGCCCGGCTCACGCCGCCGCCGTCCGCCCGGCTCACGCCGCCGCCGTCCGCCCGGCTCACGCCGCGCCCGCCGCCTGGTGTCCCACCGCCGCCCCCGCCAGCGCCGGCCGGGGCACCACGATCCCGCAGCCGCCGCACACCGGCCCGTCCCACGACCACGCACCGGCCCACGCCGACGGCCCCGACAGCGCGGCCGGCCAGCGCAGCTCCTCCTCGCCGCAGACCGGGCACACGGTCCCCGGCTCCGACTCCAGGGCGGCGATCAGCCGCCGCAGCACCTCACCCAGCGTCCCGTCCGGCCGCACACCCGGGTCGGCGCACCGCACCACGGCGTCCCCACTGCCGCCCCAGGCCCACTCTGGCCGCCGCACCCCGTCGTGCTTCTCACGTCTGCGCCGCTCCGCGAACTGCCTCTCGTACTCCAGCCAGACCGCCCGCGCCTCCTCCAGCTCCTCCAGCGCCGCGACCAGCCGCAGCGGGTCCGCGCCCCGGTCCTCCGGCGCGATCCCGTGCCGGTCGCACAGGTGCCACCACGTCGCCCGGTGCCCGTACGGCGCGAACCGCTCCAGGCAGCGGCGCAGCGAATGGCGCCGCAATGCCCGGTCGTTGCGCGCGTCGCGCACCTGATAGGCGAGACTCCGAAAACCTGCCACCGTACCTTCACCTCCGCCGTGCCATGCCCACACCACTGCCCGCGTCACTCCGTCGAACGAAGCGACCCCCCGCGACGTGCCCAACATGCCCGGCAGGATGTGGGCGCATGCGGGGGCGGTCGAGGCGTGCGGGTGGCACATGGCCGGAACTCAGCGCCCCATGCGCCCCGCCCCGACCACGATCCGGGCCAGTTCCTCATGGCAGATGTCGCTGTGCGCCCCCGACGGAGCACCGCCGCGGCGGACCACGGAGCCCGCGTCCACGCTGACGCAACCGGCCGCCGGCAGGCCGCCCCGCAGGGCCGCCTCCAGGCTCAGCCGCGGCGCACCGGGCACCGCCTGCACCCCGTCGTGCCCGACCGCGCCCCACCGCTCGTCGAAGCCGAGCAGACCGGCCGAATCCCCCGCCATCCGGGAAGCCAGCGGGTAGAACACGCGCAGCGCGGAGTCGTGCGCGGAATGGCAGGCCACCACCGGTCCGTCCACCCGGCGCTGGAGCCCGCCCAGGGCCCCGCCGCGCCGCCGGTCGTGCGGCAGCCGCTCGCTGAACGCGTAGTGGGAGAAGGCCCCCTGGAGCAGCGTCAGCGACTTCACGTGCCGCGCCCCGTCCGGCACGGCCCGCAGCGAGAAGGACACCACCCGGGCGCCGAAGCTGTGCCCGACCAGGTGCACGCGCAGGGCCGGCCGGCGTCCGGCGAGGTCGGTGAGGACCGGCCCGAGCCCGTGCTCGCCGACCACCCCGGCCCGCTTCTTCATCTCGTAGTACGTGGCCTGGCGCAGCAGCTCCTTGGCCCCGCCCCACAGGGCGCGCGCCCCGTCGCCGAGCGCGACCGACGGAGCGCCCCCGGCACCGGCCAGGGCCTCCGCCAGCGCCCGGCACACCTCGACGGTGTCCCGTACGAAGACGGCCGGCACCTCCGGGGCGACGGCCGCGCCCACCGGGTCGGCGTCCACGAGCCGGCGTACCGACGCCCCGAACCCGGGGAGCGCGGCGAGCGGTTCGGGCTGCTCCGCCAGCAGCGCGGCGACCCGGTCGAGGTCCGCCTCCCGCCCCGGCCAGAACGCCCCGAGGGCCGCGCGCGTGGCGTCGTCGAGAGCGGTCCCGGCCCCCGCGTCCGCCAGGATGCCGGGCGGGTCGAAGTCCGGGATCGGTTCGTCCGGGAAGCGGATCGAAGGCCACACCACCCCCACGTACCCCAGCCGCACCCCGGCCCCCACCAGCCCCGGGAAGGGGGCGAAGAAGCGGTCGAACAGCCGGGTGGAGGTGGGCCGGTCGCTGTTCCAGCCGTGCGCGAAGACCAGCAGGTCCGTCGCCTCGATCCGGGCCACCGCCGCCCGGGTGGCCGGGTCCACGTCGCCCTGGGCGTCGAAGGTCAGCTCCTGGTACGGACCCACCCCGATCCCGGCTCCGAACGCCGCCGCACCACCGCTGTCCACCATGGCCTCCCCCTTCCCGCGCGCCGCCTCCGGTGCTCGCAGCATCCCGCCGCCGGGCGGCGTCGGCCAGACCCGTGACGGCACCGGTCCGCGGGAGGCCCGCCACAGGCCTGAGGAGAGGAGGGGCGGCCCCCGCCCGGGGTCACGGGTAGAGGAGATACCCCGCCCTCACCGCGGAGAACCCGGCCAGGCCGCCGGCCCAGGCGGCCGCGATCTCGTCCACCCCCGCGCCCGCGTCCACCATCGTCCGCACCCGGTCCGAGCCGGCCAGCCGGTCGATCCAGTGGTCGGCCCGCCACACGAAGCCGCTCCACGCCCGCCGCGCCGTCACCAGCAGCCCGATGCCCGCCCGGACCGGATCGAAGGCCTCCCGATCGTGCACGACCAGCCGGACCCCGCCGCAGACCTTGCCCGCGTGCTTGGAGAAGGCGGGCGTGAACCAGGTCTCCCGGAACCACACCCCGGGCAGTCCCAGCCCGTTCGCCGCCTCCGCCCAGCGCCGGTCGACGCCCTCCGCGCCCACCACCTCGAAGGGCGTGGTCGTGCCCCGGCCCTCGGACAGGTTGGTCCCCTCGAAGAGGCAGGTCCCCGCGTACGCGAGGGCCGTGTCCGGGGTCGGCACGTTCGGGCTCGGCGGCAGCCACGGAAGGCCGGTCTCCCCGAAGAAGGAGTCCCGCCGCCACCCCGACACCGGCACCACCCGCAGCCGGGGGCCGGCGCCCTTCAGGAACTCGCCGTTGAACAGCAGGGCCAGCTCGCCCGCCGTCATCCCGTGCGCCAGCGCGATCGGCTCCCGGCCCACGAAGCTCGCGTACGCCCGATCCAGCACCGGCCCGGCCGCCCGCCGCCCGCCCACCGGGTTGGGCCGGTCCAGCACCACCACCGCCTTGCGGGCCAGCGCGGCCGCGCGCATGCAGTCGTACAGGGTCCAGATGTAGGTGTAGAAGCGCGCCCCGACGTCCTGGATGTCGAAGACGACCGTGTCGACGCCCGCCGCCGTGAACACGTCCGCGAGCTGCTGCCCGCTCCTGCCGTACGTGTCGTACACCGGCAGCCCCGTCGCCGGATCGCGGCCGGCCCCCTCGGAGCCGCCGGCCTGTGCCGTACCGCGGAAACCGTGCTCCGGCCCGAACACCGCGACCAGGTCCACCCGTTCGTCGGCGTGCAGTACGTCGACCAGGTGGCGGGCGTCGGCGGTGATCCCGGTGGGGTTGGTGACCACCCCGACCCGCTGCCCGGCGAGCTCCGCGTACCCGTCGGCGGCGAGCCGCTCGAAGCCGGTGCGCACCCGCCCGTCGGCGGCCGCCGGCCCCGCCGCCGCACCCCCCAGGGCCCCCGCGGCGCCCACGGCCCCCGCCATCCCCAGCACCCCGCGTCGCGACAGCGTCATCCCGCCACGCTAGGGCCCGCGCCCCTTCCGCCGTCACATACCGACTGGTTAGTCTGCCGGGATCCGGCCGGTCCGGCCGGTCGATGGCCGTCGGCCGTCGGCCGTCGGCAGCGACGAAAGGTGAACCCGTGAGCGTGAGCGCGTACCAGGACCAGCGAGTCGTCGTCACCGGCGCGGGCGGCGGCATCGGCGCGGCCCTCGCCCACCGCTTCGCCGCCGAGGGGGCCACCGTCGTCGTCAACGACCTCGACGCCGCCAAGGCGGCCGCCGTGGCCGGAGCCATCGCCGCGACCGGCGCACGGGCCATCGCCGTCCCCGGCGACGCCTCGGCGGTCGTCGGGGAGGCCCGCGAGGCCCTCGGCGGCACGGTCGACGTGTACTGCGCCAACGCCGGACTCGCCGCGGGCGGCGACGCCTTCGCGGAGGAGGCCGTCTGGGAGGCCGCCTGGGACACCAACGTCATGGCGCACGTACGGGCCGCGCGGGCCCTGCTGCCCGGCTGGCTGGAGCGCGGCAGCGGCCGCTTCGTGTCCACGGTCTCCGCCGCCGGGCTGCTGACCATGATCGGAGCGGCCCCGTACAGTGTCACCAAGCACGGAGCCCTCGCCTTCGCGGAATGGCTGTCGCTGACCTACCGCCACCGGGGCGTACAGGTCCACGCCATCTGCCCGCAGGGGGTGCGCACCGACATGCTGACCGCCTCCGGCTCGGCGGGGGAACTGGTCCTGGCGCCGACCGCGATCGAGCCGGAGACGGTCGCCGAAGCACTGTTCGACGGCATGGAGAAGGGCCGGTTCTTGATCCTCCCGCACCCCGAGGTGGCGCGCTTCCACGCCGCCCGCGCGAGCGACCCCGAGCGGTGGCTGCGCGGCATGAACCGCCTCCAGCGCACGTGGGAGGGGTCGTGACGGGTCCCTCCGGGTCCCCGTACGCCGCCCGGCCGTGGCTGGGCCGGCTGAGCCCCGCCCAGCTGGCGCCGGTGACGCCCCCGGCGAGCGTGCCCGACGCCTTCCGGGCCGCCGCGGCCCGGGCGCCGCAGCGCACGGCCCTCGCGTACTTCGACGGCCGGATCACCTACGCCGAGGCCGACGCGCTGTCCGACTCCGTCGCCGGGTACCTCGCCGGGCGGGGGGTCGGGCGGGGCGACCGGGTGGCGGTCATGCTCCAGAACACCCCGCACTTCGTGCTCGCGGTGCTGGGCGCGTGGAAGGCCGGGGCGGTGGTCGTGCCGGTGAACCCCATGTACAAGGCGGGGGAGGCGGGGCACGTCCTGCGGGACTCCGGGGCGGTCGCGCTGGTGTGCGAGGCGGGTCCGTGGGGGGAGTACCTGGGGGAGGCGGTGGCCGGCTCGGCCGTCCGCACCGTCCTGACGACCCGCAGCACGGACCTCCAGACCCGCAACGACCCCCGCGTCTTCCCGCCCCCGGCCCCGCCGTCGCCGTCGCCCTCGACCCCGCCCTCGACCCCGCCCTCGACCCCGCCCTCGGCCCCGCCCTCGGCCTCGGGCTCGGCCCCGCCCCCGGCCCGGCCCCCGGCCTCGGCCCGGCCCCCGGCCTCGGCCCGGCCCGCGGCCCCGGCCCGGCCCCCGGCCTCGGCCCGGCCCGCGGCCTCGGCCTCGGGCTCGGCCCCGGCCCGGCCCGCGGCCGCGGGGGTGGATGCCGTTGATCTGGTCCTCGTGGCCCGCCAGGGGCACCCCGCTCCGGACGACCCCCGCCTCACCGCCGCCGACACCGCCCTGATCAGCTACACCTCCGGCACCTCCGGCACCCCCAAGGGGGCCATGAACCCGCACGGGGCCATCACCTACAACGCCACCCGGCAGGTCACCGGCCACCCCCTCGCCGAGGGCGCCGGGTACTTCGCGCTCGCCCCGCTCTTCCACATCACCGGCCTCGTCTGCGAGCTCGCCGCCTGCTTCGTCAACGCCGGCACCCTCGTCCTGGCGCACCGCTTCCACCCCGGGGCCGTCCTCGACGCCTTCCTCGAACACCGGCCCGCCTACGCCATCGGCCCCGCCACGGCCTTCACGGCGCTCGCCGCGCACCCCGACGCCACCCGGGACCACTTCGCCTCCTTCCAGGTGCTCTCCTCCGGCGGCGCACCGCTCCCGCCCGCCCTCGTCGAACGCCTCCGCGCCGACTTCGGGTTCTACCTGCGCAACGGCTACGGCCTCACCGAGTGCACCGCCCCCTGCGCCTCGGTCCCCGCCCACCTCGAAGCGCCCGTCGACCCCGCCACCGGCACCCTCTCCGTCGGGGTCCCGGGCGCGCAGACCCTCGTACGGATCCTCGACGAGCACGGCGCCGAGCTCCCGCTCGGGGAGGCCGGGGAGATAGCCGTGCGCGGGCCGCAGGTCGTCCCCGGCTACTGGGGGCTGCCCGACGCCACCGCCGCCGCCTTCCCGGACGGCGAACTGCGCACGGGGGACATCGGGTTCATGGACCCCGACGGCTGGCTCTACGTCGTCGACCGCAAGAAGGACATGATCAACACCTCCGGGTTCAAGGTCTGGCCCCGGGAGGTGGAGGACGTGCTCTACACCCACCCCGCCGTGCGCGAGGCGGCCGTGGTCGGCGTGCCCGACCCCTACCGCGGGGAGACGGTGAAGGCGTACGTGAGCCTGCGGCCGGGCGCCTCGGCCGGACCGGCGGAACTCGCCGCGTACTGCGCCGACCGCCTGGCCGCGTACAAGTACCCGCGCCGGGTCGAGATCCTGCCTGTCCTTCCGCAGACCACCAGTGGCAAGATCCTGCGACGAGAATTGCGCGACCGCGGCTGAAAACAGTCGGAGGATCAGGAGAGGAAGGCGAGCGCCATGGCCGCCAGGACCACCGAGGGCCCCGAGGACGGAAACCGGGAGACCCCGGTGCCGCAGCGGCTGCTGGCCGTCGCCACGCGGCTCTTCGCCGAACGCGGCTACGACCGCACCTCCGTCCAGGAGATCGTCGAGGCGGCCGGGGTGACCAAGGGCGCCCTCTATCACTACTTCGGCTCCAAGGACGACCTGCTGCACGAGGTGTACGCGCGGATGCTGCGCCTCCAGCAGCAGCGGCTCGACGCCGTGGCCGACTCCGACGCCCCCGTCGAGGAGCGGCTCCGCGCGGCCGCGGCCGACGTCGTGGTCACCACCATCGAGAACCTCGACGACGCGATGATCTTCTTCCGGTCGATGCACCAGCTCGGCCCGGAGCAGTACAAGCAGGTACGGGCCGAGCGCCGGCGCTACCACGAGCGGTTCCGGGCGCTGGTCGAGGAGGGCATGCGCGGCGGTGTCTTCGCCACGGCCACGCCCGCCGACCTGGTGGTCGACTACTACTTCGGTTCCGTGCACCACCTCTCCACCTGGTACCGCACGGACGGCCCGCTCACCCCGCACCAGGTCGCCGACCACCTCGCCGACCTGCTGCTGCGCTCCCTGCGTCCCTAGGCGGGGGCCGGGGCCAGAGCGGGGTAGTCGTTGTAGCCCTCGGGGCCGTGTACGTGCATCAGGAACTCGGGGCGGAGCGCGTTGAGCGGCGCGCCCGTGCGCAGGCGTTCCACCAGGTCGGGGTTGGCCAGGAAGCCCCGGCCCAGCGCGACCAGGTCGGCGCCCGCGGCCAGCAGCCGCTCGCCCTTGAGCAGGCCCGCGTCGGCGGCGAGTTCCTCGTGGGAGAGCCGGGGGTTGGCGATCAGGGTGCCGGGCCAGGCCGCGCGGATCTCCGCGAAGAGGGGCCGGTCCGGGTCGGAGTGGACCTGGTGCAGGTAGGCCGGCCCCACGTGCGCGAGGGCCGCGACGAGCGCCGGGTACAGGAGCTCGGTGTCGTCCTCCCGTACGCCGTTGACGTTCGTCCCGGGGGAGACGCGCACGCCGACCCGCTCCGGCCCGACGGCCTCGGCGACGGCCCGGACCACCTCCACGGGGAACCGGATCCGGTTCTCGACGGACCCGCCCCACGCGTCGGTGCGCAGGTTGGTGTTCCCGGCGAGGAACTGGTGGAGCAGGTGGCCGTTGGCCGAGTGCACCTCGACCCCGTCGAAGCCCGCCTCGACGGCATTGCGGGCGGCGCTCGCGAAGTCGGCGATGGTGGAGCGGACGTCCTCCTCGCTCATCACGCGGGGCGTGACGCCCTCCCGCGGCCCGCCCGGGGTCTGCAGCGGCTCGGGGAAGCGCACGGCGGACGGCGCGAGCGGTACGAGCCCGCTGGTGTCGGGGTGCCCGACCCGGCCGCCGTGCTGGAGCTGGAGGAACATCCGCCCGCCCGCCGCGCGCACGGCGTCGGTGACCCGGCGCCACCCGGCGATCTGGGCCGGGGTGTGGATGCCGGGGATGTTCGGGTAGGTCTGTCCGACCGCGTTCGGGGTGGTGCCCTCGGCGATGATCAGGCCGGCCGAGGCGCGCTGCGCGTAGTGGACGGCCATGAGTTCGCCGGGCACCCCGTCGGCCCCGGCGCGATTGCGGGTCAGCGGGGCCATCACCAGACGGCTGGACAGTTCCAGGCCGCCGAGGCGGGCGGGTTCGAAGAGGCGGGATGCGGCGGGGGTCTGTCGTGTCTGCGTCATGCCGGTACCGTAGAACCTGACACCGGTGTCAAGTTCAAGGGCGGGAGCCCGGGAGGTGGCCGTGCGGATCGGTGAACTGGCGGCGCGCACCGGGGTCGGTGAGCGTTCGCTGCGCTACTACGAGCAGCAGGGCCTGCTGGCGTCCGACCGGACGCCCGGCGGCCACCGGGACTTCCCCGAGCGGGCCGTCGACCGGGTCATCCGGATCCAGGAACTCTACGCGGCCGGCCTGAACAGCTCCCGGATCAGGCAGATCCTGCCCTGCATGCGGGACGAGGACGGCGGCCCCTCGGTGCGCGCCACCCCGGCCCTGGTGGCCGAGCTGTCCGGCGAACGCGACCGGATCGACCGGATGATCGGCGACCTCCTGCGCTCCCGCGAGGTCCTAGACGAGGTCATCGCGGCGGCGTCCGGCCCCGCCCCGGCGTCCGGCCCCGCCCCGGCGTCCGGCCCCGCCCCGGCGTCCGGCCCCGCCCCGGCGTCCGGCCCCGCCCCGGCGTCCGGGGGCTCCGTCGGCGCGTGAGCCGTCGGCGCGGCCGGTTCGCCGGGGCCACCGGAGGCGCCCCACCCGCCGGCCCCGCCGCGGAAGGCCCGCTCAGGCCCGGTACCGCCTCAGCTCGCGGTGCGCGAGCGAACGCTGGTGCACCTCGTCCGGCCCGTCCGCCAGCCGCAGGGTCCGGGCCGCCGCCCACAGTTCGGCCAGCGGGAAGTCCTGGCTGACCCCGCCCGCGCCGTGCAGCTGCACCGCCTGGTCCAGGATCCCCACGACCGCGCGCGGGGTCGCGATCTTGATGGCCTGGATCTCGGTGTGCGCGCCCCGGTTGCCGACCGTGTCCATCAGCCAGGCCGTCTTCAGCACCAGCAGCCGCAGCTGCTCGATGGTGACCCGGGCGTCCGCGATCCAGTTCTGCACGACGCCCTGCGCGGCCAGTTCCTTCCCGAAGGCCGTACGCCCCACCGCGCGCCGGCACATCAGCTCGACGGCCCGCTCCGCCATCCCGATCAGCCGCATGCAGTGGTGGATCCGGCCCGGACCCAGCCGGGCCTGGGCGATGGCGAAGCCGGCGCCCTCCCCGCCGATCAGGTTCCCCGCCGGGACCCGGGCCCCGTCGAAGACCACCTCGGCGTGGCCGCCGTGGTCGTGGTCCGCGTACCCGTACACCGTCATCGCCCGGCGCACCTCCACGCCCGGGGTGTCGCGCGGGACCAGGACCATCGACTGCCGGCGGCGCGGATCCTCGCCCTCCGGGTCGGTCTTGCCCATCACGATGAAGACCTTGCAGTCCGGGTTCATCGCCCCCGAGATGTACCACTTGCGCCCCGTGACCACGTACGAGTCACCGTCGCGCTCGATGCGCGTCTCGATGTTCGACGCGTCCGAGGAGGCCACCTCGGGCTCGGTCATCGCGAAGGCGGAGCGGATCTCCCCGGCCAGCAGCGGCTCCAGCCACTGCTTCTTCTGCGCCTCGTCGCCGAACTGCGCGAGCAGCTCCATGTTCCCGGTGTCCGGGGCCGCGCAGTTGGTCGCCATCGGCGCCAGGTGGGGGCTGCGGCCGGTGATCTCCGCCAGCGGGGCGTACTGGAGGTTGGTCAGCCCGGCGCCGTACTCGGCGTCGGGAAGGAAGAGGTTCCACAGCCCCTGGCGGCGCGCCTCGGCCTTCAGTTCGCCGAAGACGGCCGGGGTGTCCCAGGGCGAGGCCAGCCGTGCGCGCTGCTCGGCGGCGACGGCTTCCGCCGGGTGGACGTACTCCTCCATGAACGCGAGCAGCCGTTCGCGGAGTTCCTCGGTCCGGGTGTCGAATGCGAAGTCCATGCGGTGCGGCTCCTCAGCCTTCCTGGAGGGTGGTCAGTCCGTGCTCGATGAAGACCGGGACCAGCTCGCCGATCCGGTCGAAGCCCGCGCCGACCGTCTGCCCGAGCACGTACCGGTAGTGGATGCCTTCGAGGATCACGGCGAGCTTGAACCAGGCGAAGGCCGTGTACCAGGCGATCGACGCGGTGTCCCGCCCCGAGCGGGCGGCGTACCGCTCGACCAGCTCGGCGGGCGCCGGATGGCCGGGCGCCCCGCTCGTCGTGCTGACCGGGGAGTCGGCCAGGCCCAGGTCGGAGCTGTACATCACCAGCAGGCCGAGGTCCGTCAGCGGATCGCCGAGCGTGGACATCTCCCAGTCCAGCACCGCCCGGACCGCGTCGTCCGGCCCGCCGATCAGGACGTTGTCCAGCCGGAAGTCCCCGTGCACCACGGTCGGCGCGGGGGAGCGGGGCAGGGCCCGCCCCAGCGCCCCGTGCAGCTCGTCGATCCCGGCGAGCTCCCGGCCCCGGGAGGCCGCGAGCTGCTTGCCCCAGCGGCGCAGCTGCCGGTCCAGGAAGCCCTCGGGCCGGCCGAAGTCGCCCAGTCCCACCGCGTCCGGGTCCACCGCGTGCAGGTCGACCAGGGTGTCCACCAGGCCCAGCACCGCCCGCCGGGTGCGCTCGGGGCCGAGCTCCGCGAGCTGCCCGGCGGTGCGGTACGGGGTCCCGTCCACGTGCTCCATGACGTAGAACGGCGCCCCCAGCACCTCCTCGTCCTCGCACAGCAGCAGCGCCTCGGGCACCGGTACGGCGGTCCCGTGCAGGGCCGAGATCACCCGGTGCTCGCGGCGCATGTCGTGCGCGGTGGCCAGGACGTGCCCCAGCGGCGGGCGCCGCACCACCCAGCGGGAGGTGCCGTCGGTGACCGCGTACGTCAGGTTCGACCGGCCGCCCTCGATCAGCCGGCCGCTCAGCGGCCCCGCCGTGAGCCCGGGCCGCGCGGCGTCCAGATGGCCGCGCAGCCTCCGCAGATCGAGGCCTCGGGGATCGGCTGGGGTCATGGCGCGCGCCTCCGTACGGGTCGACGACGGGATTCTCGGTCCGGGGCCATCATGCCGACCAGTCGGTATGCCGTCCAGGGGGTGGCCGGAAGAATCCCCCCGGCCGGCCGCGCTCAGCTCACGCGTGGCACAGGATCGGCGTCCCGCCGTTCATCACCGTCATGTCCCGCAGCACCGCCAGGATGTCCAGCGGCACTCCCTCCGGCTCCCCGCCCAGCTCGGCGTAGGCCCGGTGGAGGTTCGCCACCAGCCGCTCGCTCTCCCGCCAGGCCGCGAACTCGCCCAGGTCCGCCCCCTGCGCCAGCTCCAGCGGGGTCAGCCCCTTCTCCCGGCCCTGCCGGGCCAGCTCCGCCACGAACCGCAGGTAGCGCTCGGTCGCGTCGTACGCCGAGGCGTCGGTCAGCGGCCCGTGCCCCGGTACGACCGTCTCCGCGTCCAGCGAGCGCAGCAGCTCCAGCGCGCGCAGCGAACCGGCGAGGGAGCCCATCGCCAGGAACGGGGTGCCGCCGGCGAAGACCAGGTCACCGGTGAACACCACCCGCTGCCGGGGCAGCCACACGACCGAGTCGCCGGTGGTGTGCGCCACGCCCGGGTGGATCACCCGCACCTCTGTGTCGCCGACGTGCAGGGTCAGCCGGTCGCTGTAGGTGAGGTCGGGGGCGGTGATCTCTATCGCCCCGAAGTCGGTCGCGGGCCAGATCAGCTCCAGCTGGTGCCCGGCGGCGAGCTGCTCGGCGCGCGCCTGGTCGTGGCCGACGATCACGGCCTCGGGGGCGAACGTGGCGTTGCCGTAGGTGTGGTCGCCGTGGTGGTGGGTGTTGACCACGGTCCGGGGCAGCGGCGCCCCGGAGGCCGTGACGGCATCGCGCAGGGCCCGTGCGCGCCGTTCGGTGGCGGCGGTGTCGACGAGCAGGGTGCGGCCGCCGTCGCTGATCCAGCCGGCGTTGTTCAGGCACCAGCCCCCGTCCGGCTGGACGTAGGCGTGCACTCCGGCCGCGGGCTGGACGACGTACGGCTCTTCGACGGTCATGGACGCTCTCCCCGGATCGCTGTGACGGACCGTCGGCATCCTGTCAGCCGGGGGCCGGGCCGGGGAGAGCGGGGGCGGCCGGGGGCCGGCCGGGGACGTCAGTGGTCGTCGTAGTGGCCGTCGTGCGGGGCGTGCCGGTGCCCGTCGTGCAGGTAGTCGAGGTGGTCGCCGTGCGGGACCGCGTCGTGCCCGCAGCCCTCGCCGTGCCGGTGGTCGTGCTCCTCGTGCGGGGCGTGCTCGGAGGTCTCGCACTCGTCCCAGTGCCCCGAGTGCTGCCGGTGCAGGTGGCCGTCGTGCGCGTAGTCCAGGTGGTCGCCGTGCCGGACCGCCGTGTGCCCGCAGCCGGGGCCGTGCTCGTGGGCGTGCGTGGGGTGTTCCTGGTGCAGGGTCGTCATGCGGCCGAGGCTAGTGCGCGACCTCCCGGGTCGCCCGTTGTGTCCCCGTGGCGCGGCACTAGTGGGACCGTAGGGCCATCTGATCGTCCGGACGACCGCCTCAGACGATGAGCGCCATCGCGAACACCGCCAGGCCCACCGAACACAGCACCGCCGCCAGCGCCACCCGCGGCGAGAGCCCCGGCGGCCGGGCCGCGGCCAGCTCCCGCACCCGCCGGTGCGCCACCCACAGGAAGGCCACCCAGATCAGCGCGATCACCGCCGTCGCGGCCACCTCGACCCGCGAGCCCGTCCCGTGCAGGGCCTGCCGCAGCGCCAGCACCGCCGTGACCGAGCAGGCCAGCGTCGTACGCCGCCACGCCAGCCGCGTCCGCTCGGGCTGGAGCCCCGCGTCACGGGCCGCCGTACCGGGACGGGTCACCGCCCGGCCGTCCAGCCCAGCAGCACGACCACCACCATCGCCGCCGCCACCAGCCCCACGCCCAGGCTCAGCGCCACCGGGAACCGGGACACCGGCAGGTCCTCGCCCCGCCGCATCGCCCGCTCGCACCGCACCCAGTGGTTCACGGCCCGCAGCGCGCAGGCCGCCCCCACCGCCAGCAGCGTGAGGGCCATCCCGACCCGCACCCCCCACCGCAGGTCCGGCAGGAACTGGTCCACCGCGAACCCGCCGCCGACCAGCGCCAGCGAGGTGCGGATCCAGGCGAGGAAGGTCCGCTCGTTGGCGAGGGAGAAGCGGTAGTCCGGCGTCTCGCCCTCGTCCCGCAGACGCCCTGGTGCGAACCAGAGGCGCACGTCCTTGACGAAGTCGATCACACGGCCAATTTACGTCCCCGTCACGAACCCGGCGCGGGCTGGGTACCGCCCCCGGGCACATGCCCGCCCCCGGACGGGCCCCCGCCCCCGCCCTCCCGGAACGCGCGCAGCCGCCGGTAGGCCTCCAGCCCGTCCGGCACCCACGCCCAGTCCCCGCCCGCGACCCGCCGGTCCAGCTCCTCCTGCGGCAGCCAGGTGTGCCAGTCCACCTCCGAGGCCTGCGGGGCCACCGGCAGGGTGCACCGCACCTCGTGCACGTACGACCACCAGCCGCCGCCCGGGCCCTCGTAGAGGAACTTGAACAGCGGCCGCGGTCTCGGCAGCCCGCTCACCCCGAGCTCCTCCCCGGCCTCCCGCAGCGCGGCGTCCGCGTACTCCTCCCCGGCGCCCAGCACCCCGCCCACGAACATGTCGTAGTACGAGGGGAAGACCAGCTTCGACGCGGTCCGGCGGTGCACGAAGACCCGCCCCTGCGCGTCCCTGGCCAGGACGAACACGCACCGGTGCAGCAGCCCCCGCCGGTACACCTCGCCCCGGCGCGCCCGCCCCACGACCCGGTCGTCCCGGTCCACCACGTCCAGTACCTCGTCAGCGGGATCCACGAAGCCATCCAACCACCGCTGTTGACTGGTTACCGCTCCGTAGCCAAGGATCTGCCCCACCACCGACCGACCGGAGGACCGGCAGGCATGACGTACGACGCTGACGTGATCGTGATCGGAGCGGGCCTCGCGGGCCTCGTGGCCACCGCCGAGCTCGTCGACGCGGGCCGCAGGGTGATCCTCCTCGACCAGGAGCCGGAGCAGTCCATCGGCGGCCAGGCGCACTGGTCCTTCGGCGGGCTGTTCTTCGTGGACTCGCCCGAGCAGCGCCGCATGCGGATCAAGGACAGCCGCGAGCTCGCCCTCCAGGACTGGCTCGGCACCGCCGGGTTCGACCGGGACGAGGACGCCTGGCCGCGCCGCTGGGCCGAGGCGTACGTGGACTTCGCGGCCGGCGAAAAGCGGTCCTGGCTGCACTCCCGCGGGGTGCGCTTCTTCCCGGTGGTCGGCTGGGCCGAACGCGGCGGCTACGACGCGAACGGCCACGGCAACTCCGTGCCCCGCTTCCACATCACCTGGGGCACCGGCCCCGGCCTGCTGGAGCCCTTCGTCCGCAAGGTCCGCGCCGGCGCGGACCGCGGGCTGGTCCGGTTCGCCTTCCGCCACCGCGTCACCGGCCTGTCGGCCACCGCCGGCGCCGTGGACACCGTCACCGGCGAGGTCCTGGCCCCCTCGGACGCCGAACGTGGCACCGCGAGCAGCCGCGAGACGGTCGGGGCGTTCAGCCTGCGGGCCCAGGCGGTGATCGTGACCAGCGGAGGCATCGGCGGCAACCACGACCTCGTGCGCGCCCAGTGGCCGCAGCGGCTCGGCACCCCGCCCGCGCGGATGCTCTCCGGCGTCCCCGCGCACGTCGACGGCCTGATGCTGGGCATCACCGAGGCCGCCGGGGCCAGCCACATCAACAAGGACCGGATGTGGCACTACACCGAGGGCATCGAGAACTGGAACCCCATCTGGTCCCGGCACGGCATCCGCATCCTGCCCGGCCCCTCCTCGCTCTGGCTCGACGCCACCGGCAAGCGGCTGCCCGTACCGCTCTTCCCCGGCTTCGACACCCTCGGCACCCTCGACCACATCATGCGGACCGGCCACGACCACACCTGGTTCGTGCTCAACCAGCGCATCATCGGCAAGGAGTTCGGCCTCTCCGGCTCCGAGCAGAACCCCGACCTGACGGGCAGGTCCGTCCGCGAGGTGATCAACCGGGCCCGGCAGGCGGTCCCCGGACCGGTCAAGGCCTTCATGGACCGCGGCGCGGACTTCATCGTGGAGCGGGACCTGTCGGCGATGGTCCGCCGGATGAACGAGCTCACCAAGGAGGACCTGCTCGACGAGGACGCCGTCCGCCGCGAGATCACCGCCCGCGACCGGGAGATCGCCAACCCCTTCACCAAGGACCTCCAGGTGACGGCCATCCACGGCGCGCGCAGGTACCTCGGCGACAAGCTGATCCGCACCGCCGCCCCGCACCGCATCCTCGACCCCGCCGCCGGCCCGCTGATCGCCGTCCGGCTCTCGATCCTGACCCGCAAGTCCCTGGGCGGCCTGGAGACCGACCTGTCCTCCCGCGTCCTGACCCCCTCCGGCGACCCCCTGCCCGGCGTCTACGCGGCCGGCGAGGCGGCCGGCTTCGGCGGCGGCGGCGTCCACGGCTACCGCGCGCTGGAGGGCACCTTCCTCGGCGGCTGCGTCTTCTCGGGCCGCGCCGCGGGCCGCGCCGCGGCCCGCGCGGTCGGCTAGGCCGTGAGGACGACCCTGAAGCGCTCCGTGACCACCAGGGTGTCGTCGTCCACCGTGAACGCCGGGTCGCCCAGCTCCGCGCGCGACGGCTCGCCGTGCCAGAACCCCTCGTGCGCGGAGCGCCATTCGGCCACCGAGGCGTAACCCTCGCCCTCGTCCAGCGCATGGCGCAGATCGACCTCGGCCAGCCGCAGCACCCGTACGTCCGTCACCTCCACGACGGCCAGTGGCCGCTCGTCGGAGTCCACCAGCGCCCTGCGCTCGCCCGGCCGGGGCAGCGCCTCGTCCGCGGCCCGGTACTGCTCGAGCAGGGCCGTCGTCGTGGTCTTCGCCCCGCTCAGCACGGCGGCCACCAGCCGGTCGCGCAGTTCTCCCGGGAAGCCCAGCTCGAAGGGCGGCAGACCGCCGTGGTTCGTCATGCGGCCACCCTACGAACCGTCCTCCCAGGTCGCACCCGCATTTCGAACCGTCACTTGCGTCCCAACTCGCCCCTTCTGCTCACCAGTTGAAACGCGCCACCCAGTGGACCGGACCTTGACGCGGAGCTGTGCCTACCGGTTTGCTGTGCGTGATCATCCGGACTGACCACCGGCACGATCGAGCCGCGCCGCCGGCACCCCACGCGTACCACCGAACCGCCCCGCCCCACCCGTGCCCCCGTGCGCGCACCCGCGTACGCAGTCCACCCGCGCCCGCGTCCTGGAGGGAACCCGCGGATGTCCCCGCCTCCGCCGCCGCCCCTCGGCCGCGCCCGCAAGCGGGACGCCCAGCTCTTCGACCCCGCCCTGTGCGACACCGAGCTCGTCGGCGTCCGCAGCCAGTTCACCCAGGGCCGCTGGGCCAAGGCCCGCGCCCTCCTCGTCGCCACCGGCGACGACTGGGACCGCCGCGGCCACCGCCTCGTCGTCCTCGCGGAGACCCCCGCGGCCACCGCCTGGGCCCGCGAATGGCTGCTCGCCGAACCCGGCAGCGCCGACGCCGCCACCCTCCTCGCCTGCGCCGCCGTCTCCACCGCCCTGCGTGGCAAGGGCAGCCCCGAAGCCGCCGACGCGGCCTGCCGCCACGCCGCCGCGCTGCTCCCCGCCGACCCCACCCCCTGGCTCGGCCTCCTCATGCTCGCCCGCGCCTTCGGCACCGAAGAGGAGTTCAGCCGCCACTTCGACCAGGTCCGGGCCCGCCACCGCGAGCACCACCACGCCCACCACCTCATGGTCGCCAAGCTCGCCGAACGCGCCCCCGCCTCCGGCCACGACCCGCTCCACGAGGTCTACGACTTCGCCGCCTGGGCCGCCGAGGAGTCCCCGGCCGACTCGCCCCTCGCCGTCCTGCCCGTGATCGCCCACGCCGAGCGCTTCCGCGTCCTCGCCGCCGCCCGCGGCAGCGCCACCGCCACCGCCGCCGAAGAGCACTGGACCGGACGCCGCGCCCGCCAGGTACTGCGCTCCGCCTTCGACTGGTGGCTGGAGTGGGAGCGGGAGGACCACCCCCGCAACCGGGTCGACCTCAACTTCCTCGCCCACGCCAAGCTCTGCGAAGGCCGCCCCGCCGAAGCGGCCGCCCTCTTCCACCGCATCGGCAGCCATGCCACCCGCGCCCCCTGGTCCTACCCGGACCGCGATCCGCACAAGGCCTTCCTCGCCGCGCGCAGTGCCGCGCTCGGCACCGCTTGACCAGTCACCCCCGAAAGGACCCTGCCATGCCGACGGGCAGATCCACCACGCTCCCAGCCGACTCCGCGGCCGAGATACGCACGTACAAGGGCCAGGACCGCGCCCTGCGCGCGGACCGGCTCGGCACCGCCGGACTGCTGCTCTCCGTCCTCGCAGCCAGCGCGCCCCTGATGGTCGTCGCAGGTGTCATGCCCACGATCTTCGGGGTCATGGGCATCGTCGGCCAGCCGCTGCTCTTCGTCATCCTCGGCGTCGTCCTCGCCCTGTTCGGCATCGGATACGCGGAGATGAGCCGGCACGTCCACAACGCCGGCGCCTTCTACGCCTACATCGCCCGCGGCCTCGGACCCACCGCCGGCGCCTCCGCCTCCCTCGTCGCCCTCGTCGCCTACAGCGCCATGCAGGTCGGCGTCTACGGCATCCTCGGCTTCGAGATCTCCGGCCTCTTCGCCACCTACCTCGACACCCAGGTCGCCTGGTGGATCCCGGCCCTGATCGCGGTCGCCGCCACCGGCGCGCTCGGCTGGCTCAAGATCGACCTGAACGCCAAGGTGCTCGGCGTCCTGCTCCTCGTCGAGTGCGCCCTCGTCGTCGTCTTCGACGCCGCCGCCCTCGGCAAGCCCGGCCCCGAGGGCCTCTCCCTGGACGCCTTCGACCCGGGCACCCTCGGCGGCGCCGGCCTCGGCACCGCGCTGTGCTTCTGCATCGCCGCCTTCGTCGGCTTCGAGCAGTCCCCGGTCTACGCCGAGGAGACCAGCAAGCCGCACATCGTCGTCTCCCGCGTGATGTTCCTCGCCATCGGCTTCGTCGCCCTCTTCTTCGCCCTCAGCGCCTGGGCCCTCTCCGTCGCCACCGGCCCCGCCGGCATCGTGAAGGCCTCCGCCGAGGCCGGCCCCGGCCTGCTCTTCGAGCTCACGCAGAGCCGCCTCGGAGCCGCCTTCACCGACGTCCTGCACGTGCTCTTCGTGACCGGCATGTTCGCCGCCATGCTCAGCTTCCACAACGTCGTCGCCCGCTACGCCTTCGCGATGGGCCGCGAGGGCCTGCTCCCGGCCCGCTTCGGCCGCACCAACCCGGGCACCGGCGCCCCCGCCACCGGCTCCCTCCTGCAGACCGTCGTCGCCGCCGTGGTCGTCCTCGTCTTCGCCGTCACCGACTCCGCGCCGACGGGCGACCCCACCGCCCCCGTCCTGCACCTGTTCACCTGGATGGGCAGCGTCGGCGCCCTCGGCGTGACCGCCCTGATGGCCGCCGCCTCCTTCGCCGTCATCGCCTTCTTCGTCCGCCGCGGCACCGCCGGCGCCCAGGTGTGGCGCCTCGCCGCCGCGGGCCTGGCCGGCCTCGCCCTGGTCGGCATCGTCGTCTACACCGTCAAGGACTTCGCCGTCCTGGTCGGAGCCGAGCAGGGCTCCGCGCTGAGCTGGACCCTGCCCGCGATCATCGCCGTCGCCGCCCTGGGCGGACTGGTCCACGGACTGGTCCTGAAGTCCCGCCGTCCCGAGGCCCACGCCCGGATCGGCCTGGGCAACGAGGCCTTCCGCCTCGACCAGGCCGCCGACGCCGGACCGGGCGCCTGACCGCCCGCAGGCCTCGTATTCGCACCCCTGGGGAGCCCCCGGAGACCGTTTCCATGGTCGCCGGGGGCTTCCGCGTCCGGTGGCCGATTTTGGCGGGTGGCGGAGGCACGTGGTCTCCTATGGCGACAAAATCACCGGAACCGCGATACGGGGGAAACCACCCAGCTCCCCCGCGCGCGGACGCCGGACCTGCCTGACCGAACCACGAAGGCGAAGTCCCACATGAGTGATCGCACCTTGGCCGAGGCCCCCGCCGAGCCGTCCCGCCGTCCCGTCGACGCCGGTGACGAGGGCTACAGCAAGGACCTCAAGTCCCGCCACATCAACATGATCGCCATCGGCGGCGCGATAGGCACCGGCCTCTTCCTCGGTGCCGGAGGCCGCCTCGCCGGCGCCGGCCCCTCCCTGGCCATCGCCTACGCGGTGTGCGGCGTCTTCGCCTTCTTCGTGGTCCGGGCCCTCGGCGAGCTCGTCCTCTACCGCCCGTCCTCCGGCGCGTTCGTCTCGTACGCGCGCGAGTTCATGGGGGAGAAGGGCGCCTACACGGCCGGCTGGCTGTACTTCCTCAACTGGTCCACGACCACCGTGGCCGACATCACGGCCGCCGCGACCTACGCCCACTTCTGGTCGATGTTCACCGACGTCCCCCAGTGGCTGCTCGCCTTCATCGCCCTGGCCGTCGTCCTCACCGCGAACCTGATCTCGGTGAAGTACTTCGGCGAGATGGAGTTCTGGTTCTCCCTGGTCAAGGTCGCCGCCCTGGTGGTCTTCCTGATCGTCGGCATCTACCTCGTCGCCACCAGCCACGACATCGGCGGCAACACCCCGGGCCTGGCCAACATCACCGACAACGGCGGCATCTTCCCCTCCGGCGTCCTGCCGATGCTCCTGGTGGTCCAGGGCGTGGTCTTCGCGTACGCCTCCGTCGAGCTCTGCGGCGTCGCCGCCGGCGAGACCGAGAACCCCGAGAAGATCATGCCGAAGGCGATCAACTCGATCATGTGGCGCGTGGGCCTCTTCTACGTCGGCTCCGTGGTCCTGCTGGCCCTGCTCCTCCCGTACACCGCGTACTCGGCCGACCAGAGCCCCTTCGTCACCGTCTTCGACAAGCTCGGCGTCCCCGGCGCCGCCGGCATCATGAACCTGGTCGTCCTGACCGCCGCCCTGTCCAGCCTGAACTCCGGCCTCTACTCCACCGGCCGGATCCTGCGCTCGATGGCCATGTCGGGCTCCGCCCCCAAGTTCACCGGCGTCATGAACAAGGGCAAGGTCCCCTACGGCGGCGTGCTCTTCACCGCCGGCTTCGGCGTCGCGGGCGTCGGCCTGAACTACTGGATGCCGGGCGAGGCCTTCGAGATCGTCCTCAACCTGGCCTCCATCGGCATCCTCGGCACCTGGGCCATGGTCATGCTCTGTTCGCTGTTCTTCTGGCACCGCTCCAAGAACGGCCTGGTCGAGCGCCCGTCCTACCGCCTGCCCTGGGCCCCGTACACCCAGATCGTGACCCTGGTCTTCCTGGTCGCGGTCCTGGTCCTGATGTGGAGCGACGGCGGCGTCGGCCGCACCACGGTCATGTTCCTCCCGGCGATCGCCGCCGCCCTCGTCGGCGGCTGGTTCCTGGTCCGCCGCCGCGTCACCGAGCTCGCGTCCGCCAACGCCGCCGACTGACCCGGTCCGCCCGTACGAGAGGGCCCCCGGGCCGGGATCCGAGATCCCGGCCCGGGGGCCCTCTCCGTGTTCCGCGCCCGCGGGGAACGAAGAAGGACCCCGCCGAAGCGGGGTCCTTCTGTTGGTGTCCGAGGGGGGACTTGAACCCCCACGCCCGATAAAGGGCACTAGCACCTCAAGCTAGCGCGTCTGCCATTCCGCCACCCGGACAGGGTGTGCGTCTCACGTTCCTCGCGGCCCGTTGCGACATGGAAAACATTACCAAACATTCCGGGGTGGCCGGTCCACGCCCTGATCCACGCCCTGCTCCGCTCCCGGGGACCCCCGGGGAACGAAGAAGGACCCCGCCTGAGCGGGGTCCTTCTGTTGGTGTCCGAGGGGGGACTTGAACCCCCACGCCCGATAAAGGGCACTAGCACCTCAAGCTAGCGCGTCTGCCATTCCGCCACCCGGACAAGGTGTGCGTCCGGCGTCCCTCGCGGGCCGCCTCGACGTGGAAAACATTACCAAACGCCGGAGGCCCCCGATCACACCCCCCGGACGGGCTCGGAACGCCCTTGGGCACAGCGCCCGGGGGCGCGAGGATGGTGGGGGTAGCCGGTACTGATCAGTGGGAGGAACAGCGTGAGCGCATCGGGCGCGGGCAAGGCCGTCTCCGGCGAGGACGAGGTCGTCGACCTCTGCCGGGACCTCATCCGGATCGACACCAGCAACTACGGGGACCACTCGGGCCCCGGTGAGCGCAAGGCGGCCGAGTGGGTCGCCGAGAAGCTGGCCGAGGTCGGGCTGGAGCCGCAGATCTTCGAGTCGCACAAGGGGCGCGCGTCGACCGTCGCCCGCATCGAGGGCGAGGACCCCTCACGGCCGGCCCTGCTGATCCACGGGCACACCGACGTCGTCCCCGCCAACGCGGCCGACTGGACCTACGACCCCTTCTCGGGCGAGATCGCCGACGGCTGCGTCTGGGGCCGGGGCGCGGTCGACATGAAGGACATGGACGCGATGACGCTGGCCGTCGTACGCGACCGCATGCGCAGCGGGCGCAAGCCCCCGCGGGACATCGTGCTGGCCTTCCTCGCGGACGAGGAGGCGGGCGGCACGTACGGCGCCCGGCACCTCGTGGACAAGCACCCCGGGCTCTTCGAGGGCGTCACCGAGGCCATCGGCGAGGTCGGCGGCTTCTCCTTCACGGTCAACGAGAACCTGCGGCTGTACCTCGTGGAGACCGCCCAGAAGGGCATGCACTGGATGCGCCTCACGGTCGAGGGCACCGCGGGGCACGGCTCCATGACCAACAACGACAACGCGATCACCGAGCTGTGCGAGGCCGTCGGCCGCCTCGGCCGCCACCAGTGGCCGGTGCGCGTCACGAAGACCGTCAGGCACTTCCTCGACGAGCTCTCGGACGCCCTCGGAACCCCGCTCGACCCCGACGACATGGACGCCACGCTCGCCAAGCTCGGCGGGATCGCCAAGATGGTCGGCGCGACCCTGCGCAACTCGGCCGCTCCGACGATGCTCGGCGCCGGCTACAAGGTCAACGTCATCCCCGGCCAGGCCACGGCCCACGTCGACGGCCGCTTCCTGCCGGGCTACGAGGACGAGTTCTTCGCCGACCTCGACCGGATCCTCGGCCCGCGCGTGAAGCGCGAGGACGTCCACGCCGACAAGGCGCTGGAGACGGACTTCGACGGGCGGCTCGTGGACGCCATGCAGGGCGCCCTGCGGGCCGAGGACCCGATCGCGCGGGCGGTCCCGTACATGCTCTCCGGCGGGACGGACGCGAAGTCCTTCGACGACCTCGGCATCCGCTGCTTCGGCTTCGCGCCGCTCCAGCTGCCGCCGGAGCTGGACTTCGCCGGCATGTTCCACGGCGTCGACGAGCGGGTGCCGGTCGACGGGCTGAAGTTCGGCGTCCGGGTCCTGGACCGGTTCATCGACAACGCCTGAGGCGGGCTCGTCGCCCCATAACGCCGGAGAATCGGGAAGGTGTGCGGATTCCACTGAGAAGAGTGAATGCGCTCATACGCTCGTAGCCCTGGTGATCCCTCCTCGTTACAGGTGGTGCGGTCCGCGGCTGGGACCGCACTTGCCTACTAGGAGGAACAATGCTCAAGAAGGTTGTCGCCGCTGCGGCTGCCACCGGTGGTCTGGTTCTCGCGGGTGCGGGCATGGCCGCCGCCGACGCGGGCGCCCAGGGCGCGGCCATCGGCTCCCCCGGTGTCCTGTCCGGCAACGTCGTCCAGGTTCCGGTTCACGTCCCGGTCAACGTCTGCGGCAACACCGTGAACGTCATCGGCCTGCTGAACCCGGCCTTCGGCAACACCTGCGTCAACGCCTGACGCTTCTGAAGTTCTGGCCCCGGAGCGCAATCCAGCGCTCCGGGGCCACCGGGCTTTTACGGCCCGGAAGCTCACTTCTTCGGCGTGACGGGCGGGGGAGCCCGTACGGCCCGCGCGCCGGACGGAACGTACACACCAGGGGACGAGTACAGATGCGACGACCGGTTCAGGTCACGAGGAAGACGCTGATCACGATGGCGGCCGCGGGAGGTGTCCTCGCGTTCGCCGGTGGTCAGGCCCAGGCGGACTCGGGCGCGTCGGGGCACGCCGCGAACTCTCCGGGCCTCCTGTCCGGGAACAACGTGCAGGCACCGGTGGACGCGCCGGTGAACGTGTGCGGCAACACGGTGACGGTGGTGGGGGGCCTGAACCCGGCCTTCGGCAACCGCTGCGCCAACGAGTCGGCCAAGCCGCAGCACCCGGGACACCCCGGTAACCCGGGCCACCCCGGCGGCGGGCACGACGAGCCGTGCGACGACGACGATCACCCGGGCCACCCCGGAAACCCGGGCAATCCGGGTACCCCGGGCCACCCCGGAACCCCGGGTCACCCCGGTACTCCGGGCCACCCCGGAACCCCGGGCCACCCCGGAACCCCGGGCCACCCCGGAACCCCGGGCAATCCGGGTACCCCGGGCGGGCACACCCCGGGCAACCCGGGCGGGCACACGCCGGGCAACCCGGGCGGGCACACGCCGGGCAACCCGGGCGGCCAGACCCCCGGCAACCCTGGCAGCCACACTCCGGGAAGCCCCGGCGGGCAGACTCCGGGCCACCCCGGCGCGCATACCCCCGGCAACCCCGGCGGCCAGCCGACCGGCGCGCAGACGCCCGGCCCGAGGGCCGGGGCCGGCCTCGCCGCCACGGGCGCGGGTGACGCCCTGACGGCCGGCGTACCGCTGGCCGGCGGGCTGCTGCTGGCCGGCGCCGTGCTCTACCGGCGCGCCCGCAACTCCGCCTGACGGGCCCTCACGACGCGGGCCCCCTTCCCGGGGCCCGCGTCACCAGGTCGCGCGCAGCTGGCGGATGATCCGGCGGCGCAACCGGGCCCGGCGGCTGCCGTCCCGGTACAGGGTCAGGCGGTCCAGCTCCCAATTTCCGTATTCCGCATGATCGGTCAGCAGGCGGGTCGCCTCCTTGCGGGGCGTACCTCGGGGCACGTACACGTCGACGAATTCGTATTCCGGCATCGCATCTATTGTGCGGGCACCGGCCCGCTACGGATAGCGTCTGCACTATGTCTGATGCCGCTCTGCCCACTGTTGCCGAGGTACGCGCCGCCGCCGAGGCGGTCAAGGCCGCACTCGACCGTCACCTCGCCGCGGTCGAGAGCAGGATCGGGGACGAGGACCCGGCCGTCTACGCCGCCTTCAACGAACTCGCCGCCGCGGCCGAGGAGTACGACGAACTCCTCTACGACCGCTACGACGAGGTGACCCCCTTCGAGATCCCCACACCCGAGACCGGTGCCCCGTACACCGGCCCCGCCGAGCCCGCCGCGTTCAGCGTGCTCATCCGCCGTGACTACGCCGTCGTCGAACCGGCGCGGCTGATCGCCCAGGCCGAACGGGTCGCCGCGCACGACCGGGACGCCGAACTCCTCGACGACGGCGGGACCGCCGGAGCGCTCGGCGTGCTCTTCGGGGAGTACGAGCCCGACGAGATCGCCTCCCGCTACAAGGAGTTCGGCCTGGAGGAGGGCGATTCCACCCTCTGGATCGCCGCCCTGGAGGAGGTCGCGGAACCGGGGGACTGGCTCAACTCGCCGTTCGGGCAGGCCGATCCCCAGGACGTGCTGCACCGCTTCGAAGTGAGCTCCGTCTTCGACGAGGAGGCCGACTTCGACGACGACGCCGACGACGAGGAGAGCCCCGCCGAGTCCGGTCTCGCCCCGGCCTGACCCCCTCCTCCGACGCCGCCCACCCCGCGCCCCGCCCGCCGACACCGGCCGGCGGGGCGCGGTCTTCGTCCCCGAACCGCTACGGCTGCTCCTCCTGCGCGGCCGCCAGGGCCCGCAGGAGACCCGTCAGCCGGGTCGTACGCGGCTTCGGCAGCCCCTGCGCCACCGCGCGCGGCAGCGCCTCCTCCACCCCGTGGACCACGGACAGGTGCCGCTCGGCCCGCCCGAACGCCGTGTACACCCAGTCCCGGGACAGGGCCTGCGCCGCGTCCCCCGGCAGTACGGCGACCACCGCCGGCCAGCGCCGGCCGACCGCCTGGTGCGCCGTCACCGCCCAGCCGTGCCGGACCTGGGCCTCCACCCGGTCCTGCGGTACGACGACCCGCGCGCCCCCCGCGTCCAGGTGCAGCCCCTGCGCGTCGGCCGACACCACCCGGGCCGGCAGCGCCCGCCCGGGCGACGGCACGTGGACCACCCGGTCGCCCGGGTCGAAGCCGGCGAACCGGCCCGGGCCGGGGTTCAGCCGCTCCTTGAGGGCCGCGTTCAGCGCCCGGGTCCCCGCCGGGCCGCCGTGGCCCGGGACGATGACCTGCACCTCCTCGGCCGGGATCCCGAAGGCGCGCGGCACCGACTCGGCCACCAGCTGCACGGTGCGGTGCACGGCCTCGCCGGCGTCCCGCACGGGGACGATGACGACCTCCTTGCCGGGGGCGTCGACCCGGTTCAGCTCCCCGACGCCGATCCCCGAGACCAGCTCGCCGATCGGGCCGGGGTCCGGGGTGCGGGACACCACCTGCGGGAAGGCGCGGGCGGCCAGCACGTCGGCGAACACCCGGCCGGGCCCGGCCGATCCGAGCACCCCGGGGTCGCCGGAGAGCACCAGGCGGGCCCCGTCGGGCACGGACTCCACCAGCGCGGCGGCCTGCTCCACGTCCAGCTGCGGGGCGTCCAGGACGATCAGCAGGTCCAGGTCGAAGCGGCCGTCGGAGTCCCGCCCGGGGCCCTCCGTGCCGGCGAGCAGGCCGGCCACGGTGACGGCGTCCGGCGCGGGGGCGTGCGCGGCGAGGACGGCGCGCAGGCCGAGCCGCCGGGCGGCCGCCAGCAGGGCCGCCGGTTCGGCGCGGGCGGCCTCGCCGCCGGTGTGGGTGACCAGGCCGTGGCCCGCGACGGCCCGCACCAGCTCGGCCGCGGGGCCGTCGGCCACCGCCGACCAGTCCGCCGGCCCGGCGAAGGTGCCCGCGAGACGGGCCAGGCCGTCCGCGAGGGCCTCCTCGGCCAGGGCGTGCGCCTCCAGGCCCACGAGGAGCCGTACGGGCGGCTCCTCGTCCTCGGCGGCGGGCGGGCCCAGCGGCTCGTGGAACACCAGGACCGCGCCGTCGCCGATGGCCGCCTCCAGGGTCTCGGCGGGGGCCGGTACCCCGTACTGGGCGAGGGCCTTCTCCAGGACCGGGGCCTCCAGGGCGGTGTGCCCCTTGGCGGCGGCCTGGTCCAGCAGCCAGCCCAGCAGGGCGGCGCCGCGGCGCTCGTCGGCGGGACCGGCGGCGGGGCCGAGCAGGGCCTGCGCGAAGCCGTCCGCCTGCGTCGGGCGCACCCCGGAGACGGCGAGCAGCCGCCAGGGGTCCTCGGTGAGCTGCTCGGCCGCGCCCTCGCCGAGGACGGCGGCGGTCTGGCCGGCCAGCGCCTCGGGGGCCCCGCCGCGGGCGAGGACGGCGCGGACGGCACCGATGTCCGCGACGGCGGGGGCGGGTGTGGGGGGCGCCGCGGCCGGGCGGGGCTGCGGGGGAGCGGGGGCCGCCTTGCGGGGGGCGGCGGGGGCCTCGTCGAAGTAGAGGGGGGCGGGCGGCTTGGCGCCGCTCTCCACGGCCCGTACGGCGGCCAGCAGGTCGGCGGCCCTGCCGCTGAGCTTGGCGCCGGCGTCGACGGGCCCCTCGCGCTCCGCCTTCCGCCGGGCGATCCGCTCCCGCTCGACCTTCTGCGCGGCCAACTCGGCCTGCGCCTCGCTCACCTGCGCCGCCGCCTCCGCCCCGGCGCCGTCCTGCCCGTGCTCGGCCCCTGCGGTTCCCGTCCCGGCGCCGTCCCGCCCGTGCTCGGCCCCGGTCGGCTCCCCGGCGTCGTCCTGTTCCGCGTCGGGGTCAGCGTCGGGCCCTGCGGGGCTTTCCCCCACCCCGCCCCTTCCCGAAACCAGGGGCTCCGCCCCTGGACCCCCACCGGCCTGCGGCCGGTCGGCGTCCGGTTCCCTGGACTGGGTCCCGTCGGCGTCCTGTTCGCCGGCCTGGGGCTCGTGGGCATCCGGTTCGCCGGCCTGCGGCCTGTGGGCGTCCGCTTCATCGGTCTGCGGCTCGTCGGCGTCCGGGCCGTGGCCCGGGCCCGCGGGATCGGTCACGCCGTCGCCAGAGTCGGTCTCCGCCGCGCCGGACCCCAGCTCGTCGGCCGCGTCCGCCGGCCCGGCGGTGTCCGCCGCGCCGGCCGGAGCCGGGTCGGTGCCGCCGTCACGCCCCTCGGCGTCCGCCGGGTCGGTACCGCCGTCACGGACCTCGGCGTCCGCGGGGTCGGTACCGCCGTCACGGACCTCGGCGTCCGCCGGGCCGGCAGCGGCCCCGGTGGGGGAGGGCTCCCCGGTCCCGGCCCCGGCGGCGCGCTCAGGGGCCTCCGGCCCGGCGGCGGCTTCGTACGGGTCCTCCGCGGCAGCGGGGTTGGCGGGGTCGGGGGCCGTGCTCACAGCGTGCTCCAGTCCTGATCCGGGTAGCGGTGCACGGGCGCCGACACGTCGTCCAGCGCCCGGCGGATCTCCTCCGGAAGGGTAAGGGCCTCCACCGACAGTGCCGCCCCGAGCTGCGCGGCCGTCCGGGCGCCGACGATCGGGGCGGCCACCCCCGGCCGGTCACGGATCCAGGCCAGCGCCACCTGGAGCGGGGTGACCGCCAGCCCCTGCGCGGCCGTGACCACGGCGTCCACGATCAGGCCCGCCGCCTCGTCCAGGTACGGCTCCACCAGCGCGGCCAGCGCCGGCGACGCGCCCCGGGAGTCGGCCGGCGTCCCGTCGCGGTACTTGGCCGTCAGCACCCCGCGGCCCAGCGGGGAGGAGGGCAGCAGACCCACCCCCAGATCCAGCGCCGCCGGGAGCACCTCGCGTTCCACGCCCCGCTGGAGCAGCGAGTACTCCATCTGGGTGGAGGCCAGCCGGGTCCGCGTCCCGGGCGCGCCGAGCTGCCACGTCGCGGCCTTCGCCAGCTGCCAGCCGCTGAAGTTCGACACGCCCGCGTACCGGGCCCGCCCGCTGGACACGGCCAGGTCCAGGGCCTGGAGGGTCTCCTCCAGCGGGGTGTGCGGGTCGAAGGCGTGGACCTGCCACAGGTCCACGTAGTCGGTGCCGAGGCGGTCCAGGGAGTCGTCCAGGGCGGCCAGGAGGTGTCCGCGCGAGCCGTTGAAGCGGCGGTCGGGGTCCGGGACGCTGCCCGACTTCGTCGCGATGACGACGTCCCGGCGCGGCAGCACGGAGCCCACCAGCTGCCCGAGCAGGTACTCGGCCTCTCCGGCGCCGTACACGTCGGCCGTGTCGACGAGCGTGCCGCCCGCCTCCCAGAACGTCTTCAACTGCTCGGCGGCGGTTTCCTCGCCGGTGTCACGGCCCCAGGTCAGGGTGCCGAGGCCGATCCGGGAGACGCGCAGTCCGGTGCGGCCGAGATGCCTCTGCTCCATGAGCGCTGAGACTACTGGGGCACTGACGCGGGGCCGTTTGGCGCGCTACAGTCCCCCGCAGACCCACGTTACTGATCGGTAAACCGGTACATCCGTTAGGGGACGACACATGCGGCTCGGCATCAATCTCGGCTACTGGGGTGCGGGCATGGACGCCGACAACCTGGCCGTCGCCCAGGAGGCCGACCGGCTCGGCTACGACGTCTGCTGGGCGGCCGAGGCCTACGGCTCCGACGCCGCGACCGTGCTCGCCTGGGTGGCCGCCCAGACGGAGCGGATCGACGTCGGCTCGGCCATCTTCCAGATCCCGGCCCGCCAGCCCGCGATGACGGCCATGACCGCCGCCACCCTGGACTCCCTCACCAAGGGCCGCTTCCGGCTCGGCCTCGGCGTCTCCGGCCCGCAGGTCTCCGAGGGCTGGTACGGCGTGAAGTTCGACAAGCCGCTCGCCCGCACCCGCGAGTACGTGGAGATCGTCCGCAAGGCCATGTCCCGCGAACGGCTGAGCTTCGACGGCGAGCACTGGACCCTCCCGCTGCCCGGCGGCCCCGGCAAGCCGCTCAAGCTGACCGTGCACCCCGAACGTCCCCACATCCCGCTCTACATCGCCGCCATCGGCCCCAAGAACCTGGAGCAGACCGGCGAGATCGCGGACGGCGCCCTGCTGATCTTCCCGGCCGCCGAGCACCTGGAGGAGACCGCCCTGCGGCACATCCGCGCGGGCCGCGAGAAGGCCGGGCTGACGATGGACGGCTTCGACGTCTGCCCGACCGTCCCGCTGGCCCTCGGCGACGACGTGAACGCCCTCGCGGACGTGTTCCGCCCCTACACCGCGCTCTACGTCGGCGGCATGGGCAGCCCGAAGCAGAACTTCTACAACCAGCTCGCCCAGCGCATGGGCTACGAGAAGGAGGCCGCCGAGATCCAGGCCAAGTACCTGGGCGGCGACAAGGCCGGGGCGGCCGCCGCGGTCCCGCACTCGCTGATCGACTCGACCACCCTGCTCGGCTCCGTGGAGCGCATCGCGGACGGGATGCGGGCCTACGCCGACGCCGGGGTCACCACCCTCACGCTGGCCCCGGCAGGCTTCACCCTCGACGAGCGCCTCGCCGCCCTGCGGGCGGGCACCGAGGCCCTGGAACTCGCCGGCCTGGCCTGACCGGGGGGCCGTCGTCGGACCGAGTCCGACGCGGCCGCCCGCAGCCTGCGCAGCAGTGCGGGGACGGCGTCCAGAAGGAGTCAGCGGCCGTGGTGGGGGCTCGGGGGGTCTTCCCCGCCACGGCCGACACAGCGAACAACGCCCGGCCCGCCCCCGGGGTTACGCCCCGCCGGGCGCCCGCCGGTTTCGTTCATTCGGCCGAGTGCGGCCACGCATCGGTTGCCCGCCCGGTCGATCCGCATTTGACTCGTTGCATGCTCTCAGCCCGCAGCCTGTTCCACGAGATCGTCGACCACGACGACTCCTTCCAGCTGTTCTGCTCCATCGCCGCCAGCGGGGAGTCCCAGGGCGGCTGGGAGAACGCCCGCATCGCCGCCCTCGTCCCCGACGGCATGCGCGAACTGGCCCCCAAGATCACCCGGCACGGCGCCGACGAGGACAAGCACGGCCGGATCTTCCGGGCCCTGCTGCGCAAGCGCGGCCTGCCCGCCGTCCCCGTCCCGCCCGAGACCGACTACACCATGCTGCTGGAACGCCGCGGCATCGGCCTCGCGCACGACAAGCTGCGCCGCGACGAGCCCCTCAGCGAGGAGGACATCGTCGTCTACCTCGCCCACAGCCGGGTCACCGAACAGCGCGCCTCCGAGCAGATGGTGATGCTGCTGCGCCACTTCGGCGACCACCCCGAGGTCGGCAAGGCCGTCCGCGTCATCAGCAACGACGAGGACAACCACCTCGCGTACTGCCACGAGGAACTGCTCCGCCTCGCCCGCCAGGGGCACGGCCGGACCATCCAGCGCGTGCTGCGCGAGAGCGCCCTCGCCGAGATCGGCGTCTACCGGGACGTCAGCCTCGCCGTCATGGACCACATGGGCCGGCTCCTGCGCTGGCCCGCGCCCAAGGCCGCCGCCCTCGCCGCGGGCATCCGCGCGGTGTACGCGTACGAGCGGTTCAGCGGCTGGCACCGCATGGTCGGCCTGCGCCCGCCGGAGCGGCGCGACCCGCTGGGCGGCGGCGTACCGAGGACCACCCACGAGTTCGCCTGAACCCCGCCGCGGAACGCGGGAGGGCTCACAGCCAGCCGCGCCGCTTGAACATCCTGTGCAGGGCCAGGCACAGCCCCGCCATGAGCACCACCACAGCCGGATAGCCCCAGGGCTGGCGCAGCTCCGGCATGTGGTCGAAGTTCATCCCGTAGATCCCCGCCACCATCGTCGGCACGGCCGCCATCGCCGCCCAGGCGGAGATCTTGCGCATGTCGTCGTTCTGCCGGACGCCCATCTGCGCCAGGTGCGCGGACAGGGCGTCCGACAGCAGCCGGTCCAGGCCCTCGATGTACTCGTTCGCCTTCGTCAGGTGGTCGGCCACGTCCCGGAAGAACGGCCGGGCGTGGTCGTGCACGAAGGGCACGTTCCCGAAGGCGAGCCGGTCCATCGGCTGGAGCAGCGGGCTCGTCGCCCGGCGGAACTCCAGCACCTGCCGCTTGAAGCCGTAGATCCGGGCCGCGGTGCCCTTGGACGAGTCCGGGGCGTTCGGCGCGAACACCTCGGCCTCCAGCTCCTCCAGGTCCGCCTGGAGCTCGGCCGCCACCTCGATGTAGTGGTCCACCACCGCGTCGGACACCGCGTACAGCACCGCCGTCGGGCCGTGCCGCAGCACGTCCGGCTCCTGCTCCAGCCGGTGGCGCACGGCCGCCAGCGCGGCCCCCTCGCCGTGCCGCACCGTGACCACGAAGGAGTCACCGATGAACACCATCAGCTCGCCCGTGGTCACCGTGTCCTCGTCGTCGTCGTACAGCACCGGCTTGAGCACCACGAACAGCGAGTCGTCGTACACCTCCAGCTTCGGCCGCTGGTGCGCCGTCAGCGCGTCCTCCACCGCCAGCTTGTGCAGCCCGAACTCACGGCTCACCCGTTCGAACTCCGCGGGCGTCGGCTCGTGCATCCCCACCCACAGGAAGGCGTCACCGTGCGCCCGGGCCTCCTCCAGCGCGGCGGAGAAGTCCTCCGGAGCCCGCGAGCGGCGGCCGTCCCGGTACATCGCGCAGTCGACAATCACGCCGGGCATTCTTCCCCGACCCGCGCCCGCCCGCACGCCGACGTCACCGCATACCCTGCATGCATGGCCACGCTGATCCTCGTACGACACGGGCGGTCCACCGCCAACACCGCAGGTCTGCTCGCCGGATGGACCCCGGGAGTGGCCCTCGACGAACACGGCGCCGGGCAGGCCGCCGCCCTGCCCGCAAGGCTCGACGGGATCCCCCTCGCCGCCGCCGTCTCCAGCCCGCTCCAGCGCTGCCGGGAAACCCTGGCCCCGCTGCTCGCGGCCCGCCCCGACCTGCCCCTGCACACCGACGAGCGGATCGGCGAGTGCCACTACGGCGACTGGTCGGGCCGCAAGCTCTCCGAACTCGCCGACGAACCCCTGATGAAGATCGTCCAGCAGCACCCCTCGGCCGCGGCCTTCCCCGGCGGCGAGTCCATGCGCGCCATGCAGGCCCGCGCCGTGGACGCCGTACGCGAATGGAACGCGCGGATCGAGGAGGAGCACGGCCCCGGCGCCGCCTTCCTCATGTGCTCCCACGGCGACATCATCAAGTCCCTCGTCGCCGACGCCCTCGGCATGCACCTCGACCTCTTCCAGCGGATCCACGTCGACCCCTGCTCGGTCACCGCGATCCGCTACACCCCCACCCGTCCCTTCCTGCTGCGCCTCGGCGACACCGGCGACCTGGCCCCGCTGATCCCGCGCCCGGCCGCCTCCGCCGACTCCGAGACCGAGGGCGGCGGCAACGCCGTCGTGGGGGGCGGCGCGGGCGCGGCCTGATCGAACGGAGCAGTAGGGTGGCAGGGCCAACAGCACACGAGCAGCCCTGCCCCTGCCTCAGACTTGGAGACTGGACGTGCCCCGTCAGGTGTTCCTTTACGACCCCCCGGACCGCTTCGTGGCCGGCACGGTCGGTCTGCCTGGACGCCGGACCTTCTTCCTCCAGGCCTCCTCGGGCGCCCGCGTCACCAGCGTGTCCCTGGAGAAGACCCAGGTCGCGGCGCTGGCCGAGCGGATGGACGAACTGCTCGACGAGGTCGTGCGGCGCACCGGCGGCAACGCGCCCGTCCCGGCCGTGGCCCCCGCCGAGGCCGCCGACACCGCACCGCTGGACGTCCCCGTCGAGGAGGAGTTCCGCGTCGGCACCATGGCCCTCGCCTGGGACGGCGAGGAACAGCGGATGATCGTCGAGGCGCAGGCGCTCGTCGAACTGGAGGCGGAATCCGAGGAGGACCTCGCCGAGGCGGAGGAACGCCTGCTCCAGGACGAGGAGAACGGCCCGCCGATGCTGCGGGTCCGCCTCTCCGGCGCCCAGGCCCGGGCCTTCGCCAAGCGGGCCCTCGACGTGGTCAACGCGGGCCGGCCGCCGTGCCCGCTGTGCAGCCTGCCCCTCGACCCCGAAGGGCACGTCTGCCCCCGCCAGAACGGGTACCGGCGCCAGGCGTGAGCGAGGTGACCCCGATAGAGGAGCTGCTCACCCGCGGTGAGCTCACCGTCCGCGGCCGCATCACCGAGGCCTCCAACGCGGTCCTGCTGTGCACCGTCGCCCACGAGGGGCGCAGCGCCGAGTGCGTCTACAAGCCCGTCAAGGGCGAGCGGCCGCTGTGGGACTTCCCCGACGGGAACCTCGCCCGGCGCGAGCGCGCCGCCTATCTGGTCTCCGAGGCCACCGGGTGGGGGCTGGTGCCCACCACCGTGCTGCGCGACGGCCCGTACGGAGAGGGCATGGTCCAGCACTGGATCGAGGCCGGAGAACAGCCGGAATCCGCACTGCTGGCCCTGGTCGAGGGCGAGGAGGCGGGGGAGGGCTGGAAGCCGGTCGCCCTCGCCGAGGTCGGGGAGGGCCGCACCGCCCTCCTCGTGCACGCCGACGACCCCAGGCTGCGCCGCCTCGCCGTACTGGACGCCGTGATCAACAACGGCGACCGCAAGGGCGGCCACCTGCTGCCCGCGCCGGACGGCCGGCTCTACGGGATCGACCACGGCGTGAGCTTCCACACGGAGGACAAGCTCCGCACCCTGCTCTGGGGCTGGGCGGGGGAGCCGCTCACGGAGGAGGCCCGCGAGGTCCTGGGGTCGCTGGAGGAACAGCTGGCCGACGGGGCGCCGCTCGCCACCCGGCTGGGCGAACTGATCACCCCCGTCGAGCTGGCCGCCGTACGGGCCCGCGTGGCGCAGTTGCTGCGGGACGGGAGGCATCCGCAGCCGTCCGGTCAGTGGCCCTCGATCCCCTGGCCGCCCGTCTGAGCAGGGACGTCCGCGGATGATCGCGGACGCACAGAACCGGCCAGACCGCAAGAGCGCCGATCAAGCCAACAGTGCTGGTCCCATTCGTTTCCGGAACACTCGTCCGGTTAGGCTCGAGCCATGCATGCCTGGCCCGCTTCTGAGGTCCCCGCCCTGCCCGGCAAGGGCCGCGACCTCCAGATCCACGACACCGCGACCCAGGGGACGATCACCCTCGACCCCGGTCCCGTCGCACGCCTCTACGTCTGCGGTATCACCCCGTACGACGCGACCCACATCGGTCACGCGGCGACCTACAACGCGTTCGACCTCGTGCAGCGCGTGTGGCTCGACAACAAGCGGCAGGTCCACTACGTCCAGAACGTCACGGACGTGGACGATCCGCTGCTGGAGCGGGCGCTGCGCGACGGGCACGACTGGACCGAGCTCGCCGAACGCGAGACGGCCCTCTTCCGCGAGGACATGACCGCCCTGCGCATGCTGCCGCCGCGGCACTACATCGGCGCCGTCGAGGCCATACCGGGCATCGTGCCGCTGGTGGAGCGGCTCCGGGACGCGGGCGCCGCGTACGAGCTCGAAGGCGACGTCTACTTCTCGGTGGAGGCCGACCCGAACTTCGGCGGTGTCTCCCACCTCGACGCCGCAGCGATGCGGGCCCTGTCCGCCGAGCGCGGCGGCGACCCCGACCGCCCGGGCAAGAAGAACCCGCTCGACCCGATGCTGTGGATGGCCGCCCGCGAGGGCGAGCCGAGCTGGGACGGCGGCTCCCTGGGCCGCGGCCGGCCGGGCTGGCACATCGAGTGCGTGGCCATCGCCCTGGAGCACCTGGGCATGGGCTTCGACATCCAGGGCGGCGGGTCCGACCTGGCGTTCCCGCACCACGAGATGGGCGCCTCGCACGCGCAGGCCCTGACGGGCGAGTTCCCGATGGCCAAGGCGTACGTCCACGCGGGCATGGTCGCGCTGCACGGCGAGAAGATGTCGAAGTCCAAGGGCAACCTCGTCTTCGTCTCCGCCCTGCGGCGGGCCGGGGTGGACCCCGCGGCCATCCGCCTGGCCCTGCTCGCGCACCACTACCGCGCGGACTGGGAGTGGACCGACGACGTCCTCGCGCAGGCGCAGGCCCGTCTGGCGCGCTGGCGCGCGGCCGTGTCCCGGCCGGACGGCCTGCCGGCCGAGGCACTGGTGGAGGAGGTCCGCGCGGCCCTGGCCGACGACCTGAACGCGCCGGCGGCGCTGGCGGCCGTGGACGCGTGGGTGGACGCCCAGAACGCCTCCGACGGCGACGACGAGTCGGCCCCGGGCCTGGTCTCGCGCACGGTCGACGCCCTGCTGGGCGTGGCCCTGTAGCACCGGCTGCCATGCCCCCGGCTCCGCCCGAGCTCGGGGGCATCGCCGTACCCGGAGCCTGGTCGTGTGCGGGTGGGTGGGCCGCTGCGCGGAGCGGTCCCCTACCCGCCCTTCCACCGTTCCCAGGGGTGCTGCCCCTGACCCCGGTACGGGCGCTGCGCGCCCGTCGCCTCAATCGTCGGCGGGGCTGATTTCAGCCCCGCCGGCGCTTGGGGCGCGGGTAGGGCGGAGCCCGGGGAACGGGCGAAGGGCGGGTAGGGGACCGCTCCGCGCAGCGGCGCCCACAGCCCGCCCCGCGGGGTTACGGCTCGGGGGTGTCCCCCGGTTCCTCCGGGTCCGGCGGCGTGACCGGGGGCTGCGGGTCCTCCCCGGAGGGGTCACGGCGGCGGGCCGGCCGCGTCAGGCCGCTGGAGGTGTCCCGCAGGTACGAGCCGTCACCCGGCTGCTCCGCGGCAGCGGAAGGGTCCCGCCGCCGCAGGTACCGCTCGAACTCCCGCGCGATGGCGTCCCCCGACGCCTCCGGCAGATCGGCCGTGTCCCGCGCCTCCTCCAGCGTCTGGACGTACTCCGCCACCTCGCTGTCCTCGGCGGCCAGTTGGTCCACGCCCAGCTGCCACGCCCGCGCGTCCTCCGGGAGCTCCCCGAGCGGGATCCGGATGTCGATCAGGTCCTCCAGCCGGTTCAGCAGCGCCAGCGTCGCCTTCGGGTTCGGCGGCTGGGACACGTAGTGCGGCACCGCCGCCCACAGCGACACCGCCGGGACCCCCGCATGCGTACAGGCCTCCTGGAGGACGCCCACGATCCCCGTGGGGCCCTCGTACTTCGTCTCCTCCAGGTCCATCGTCCGCGCCAGGTCCGCGTCCGAGGTCACCCCGCTCACCGGCACCGGCCGCGTGTGCGGGGTGTCGCCCAGCAGCGCGCCCAGGATGACGACCATCTCGACGCCCAGCTCGTGCGCGAACCCGAGCAGCTCGTTGCAGAACGACCGCCACCGCATGGACGGCTCGATGCCCCGTACGAGCACCAGGTCGCGCGGCTTCGTGCCGCCGATGCGGACCACCGAGAGCCGCGTCGTGGGCCAGGTGATCTTCCTGACCCCGTTGTCCAGCCACACCGTCGGCCGGTTGACCTGGAAGTCGTAGTAGTCCTCGGCGTCCAGCGCCGCGAAGACCTCGCCCTTCCACTCCCGGTCCAGGTGCGCCACCGCACCGGAGGCGGCGTCTCCCGCGTCGTTCCAGCCCTCGAACGCGGCCACCATGACCGGGTCGATCAGCTCGGGCACGCCCTCAAGCTCGATCACCCAGGTCTCCTTCCGAAGTTCCTTGCGTACGTGGGCCAGCCTAAGCCTTCGGGGTACGTCGGCCACAGCCCACGACAGAGGGGCGGTTCCCCTCGGAACCGCCCCTCTTCCCCACCCGCGTACGAGCTATGCCTTGCGGCCCAGCATCTCCTCGACGCGGGCCCGTACGGCCTCGTCGTCCAGGCCGCGGACGGTCACCGTCGTACGGCGGCGCAGCACGTCGTCGACCGTCTCGGCCCACTCGTTGTCACGGGCGTAGGCGACCTGCGCCCAGATCTCCGGACCGTCCGGGTGGATGCGCTCGGCCAGCGCCGGGTCCTCGTTCGCCAGGCGGGCGATGTCGAAGGCGAGCGAGCCGTAGTGCGAGGCCAGGTGGCGGGCGGTCAGCGGGTCCATGCGGGCGCCGGGCTCGCGGTCCACGAGCAGGCGGTGCGCCACCGCGTTCGGGTTGGCGACACCGGGCAGCGGGACGCGGCGCACGAGGGACTTCACCGGCTCCATGTCGTCGGTCAGCGGGCTGCCCGGGAGCTTGGCGAGCTTGTCCATGACCACGCGGCCGATGTGCCGGTACGTGGTCCACTTGCCGCCGGCCACGGACAGCATGCCGCCCGCGCCCTCGGAGACGACCGTCTCGCGCTTGGCCTTCTCGACGCCGCCGGGGCCGCCGGGGAGCACGCGCAGGCCGGCGAAGGCGTACGTCATCAGCGAGCGGTCGAGGTCGGCGTCCTTGATGGAGAACGCGGCCTCGTCCAGGATCTGCTCGATGTCCTTCTCGGTGGCGCGCACGTCCGCCGGGTCGCCCTCGTACACCTCGTCGGTGGTGCCGAGGAGCAGCTGGTCCTCCCACGGGAGGGCGAAGGTGATGCGGTACTTGTCGATCGGGGTGGCCATGGCGGCCTTCCACGGCGACTTGCGCTTCATGACGATGTGCGCCCCCTTGGAGAGGCGGATCGACGGCATCGCGTGCTTGTCTTCCATGCGCCGCAGGTGGTCCACCCACGGGCCGGTGGCGTTGAGCACGACGCGCGCGTCGACCCCGAACTCGGTGCCGTCCAGGCGGTCCTTGAGCTCGGCGCCGCTGACCCGGCCGCGCGTCATGCGCAGGCCGGTGACCTCGGCGTGGTTGAGGACGACCGCGCCGGACTCGACGGCCGCGCGGACCGTCATCACGGCGACGCGGGAGTCGTTCATCTGGTGGTCGTAGTAGACCGCGACGGCCTTGAGGTTGTCCGTCTTGAGGCCGGGGTTGTCGGCGACGGCACGGGCCGGCGATATGACCTTGCCCATGCCGTCGCCGAAGGCCGAGAGGGCGGAGTAGGCGAAGACGCCCGCGCCCAGCTTGGCCGCACCCACCGGACCGCCCTTGTAGACCGGCAGGTAGAAGGTGAGCGGGTTGACCAGGTGCGGGGCCACGTCCTTGGCCAGCACCCGCCGCTCGTGGTGGTTCTCCGCCACCAGCTTGACCGCGCCGGTCTGCAGGTAGCGCAGACCGCCGTGGACCAGCTTCGAGGAGGCCGAGGAGGTGGCGCCGGCGAAGTCGCCGGCGTCCACCATCGCAACCCGCAGACCCGACTGGGCGGCGTGCCAGGCCACCGAGGTGCCCAGGATCCCACCGCCGATGACCAGCAGGTCGTACGTGGCCTTCGAGAGCTGCTCACGGGTCTCCGCGCGGCTCGCGTTGGCACCGGAAGTCGGGTGCGTGCCCAGGGCGGGAACGCTCTGCAGGGTGCTCATATTTCTTTCAGCTCCTCGTCGATCGGCTCAGCCGGTGCGTCAGCTGGCGTCTTCGTCGTCGATCCAGCCCATGGACCGCTCGACGGCCTTGAGCCAGTTCTTGTACTCGCGGTCCCGCTGGTCGGCGGGCATCCGCGGGGTCCATTCCGCCGCGCGGCGCCAGTTGGCGCGCAGGGCGTCGGTGTCGGGCCAGAAGCCGACGGCCAGGCCGGCGGCGTAGGCGGCGCCGAGGCAGGTGGTCTCGGCGACCATCGGGCGCACCACGGGGGCGTCCAGGAAGTCCGAGAGCGTCTGCATCAGCAGGTTGTTGGAGGTCATGCCGCCGTCGACCTTGAGGGCCGACAGCTCGACGCCGGAGTCCTTGGTCATGGCGTCGGTGATCTCGCGGGTCTGCCAGGCGGTGGCCTCCAGGACGGCACGGGCGATGTGCGCCTTGGTGACGTACCGGGTGAGGCCGGCGATCACACCGCGGGCGTCGGAGCGCCAGTACGGGGCGAACAGGCCGGAGAAGGCCGGCACGAAGTAGGCGCCGCCGTTGTCCTCGACCGAGAGCGCGAGGGTCTCGATCTCGGCGGCGGTCTTGATCATGCCCATCTGGTCGCGCATCCACTGGACGAGCGAGCCGGTGACGGCGATGGAGCCCTCCAGGGCGTAGACCGGCTTCTGGTCGCCGATCTGGTAGCCGACCGTGGTCAGCAGGCCGCTGTAGGAGTTGATGATCTTGTCGCCGGTGTTCATCAGCATGAACGTGCCGGTGCCGTAGGTGGACTTCGCCTCGCCCTCGGCGAAACAGGTCTGCCCGAAGAGGGCGGCCTGCTGGTCACCGAGCGCCGAGGCGACCGGGACGCCGGCCAGGACGCCGTCCTTGACGTGGCCGTAGACCTCGGCGGAGGACTTGATCTCGGGGAGCACGTTGAGCGGGACGCCCATCGACTCCGCGATCTTCTCGTCCCAGGCCAGGGTGTGCAGGTTCATCAGCATGGTGCGCGAGGCGTTGGTGACGTCCGTGACGTGCGCACCGCCCTCGGCGCCACCGGTGAGGTTCCAGATGACCCAGGAGTCCATGGTGCCGAAGAGGATGTCGCCGGCCTCGGCGCGCTCGCGCAGGCCCTCGACGTTGTCGAGCAGCCAGCGGACCTTCGGACCGGCGAAGTAGCTCGCCAGCGGCAGGCCGGTCTCGCGGCGGAAGCGGTCCTGGCCGACGTTGCGGCCGAGCTCCTTGCACAGGGCGTCGGTGCGGGTGTCCTGCCAGACCAGTGCGTTGTGCACCGGCTCGCCGGTGTTCTTGTCCCACAGGACGGTGGTCTCGCGCTGGTTGGTGATGCCGACCGCCTTGACGTCGGCGGCGGTGATCTCGGCCTTGGCGATGGCCCCGGCGACGACCTCCTGGACGTTGGTCCAGATCTCGACGGCGTCGTGCTCGACCCAGCCCGGCTTCGGGAAGATCTGCTCGTGCTCCTTCTGGTCGACGGCCACGATGCGGCCGTCGCGGTCGAAGACGATGCAGCGGGAGGAGGTGGTGCCCTGGTCGATCGCGGCGATGAAGGGGCCGGTGCTGCTGGTCATGTGGCTGCTCCTGGCAGGTCTATGAGTAGGCGGAATCAGGATGCGGTGCGGATCTTACGAACGCGGGCCGATGCTGATCAGGCGAACGCGATGTTGTACAGACCGCCGGCGAGCGCGGCACCGACGAGCGGGCCGACCACCGGGATCCAGGAGTACCCCCAGTCCGAGCCGCCCTTGTTGGGCAGCGGGAGCAGGGCGTGGACTATGCGGGGACCGAGGTCGCGGACCGGGTTGATGGCGTAGCCGGTCGGACCGCCGAGGGAGAGGCCGATGCCGACGACAACGAAGGAGGTGATCAGGACGCCGACGACGCCGAGGCCCTTGCCGCCGTCCTGGAGGCCCTGCGTCAGGATCGCGATGACCAGGACGAAGGTGCCGATGATCTCCGTGGCGAGGTTCTGGACCACGTTGCGGATCTCGGGGCCGGTCGAGAAGATGCCGAGCACCGGGCCGGCCTGGTCGTGCGGGTGCGGGTCCTCGGGGCCGAGCTTGGCGTCCCTGATGTTCTCGGGGTCCGCCAGGTGCGCGGCGAACTGGCCGTAGTACGTGACCCACATCAGGACCGCGCCGAGCATGGCGCCCAGCAGCTGGCCCGCGAAGTAGACGGGGACGTCACCCCACTCGCCGGTCTTCACGGCGATGCCGACGGTGACCGCCGGGTTGAGGTGCGCGCCGGAGAGCGGCGCGGAGACGTAGGCGGCGATCAGGACCGCGAAGCCCCAGCCGAAGGTGATCGCGAGCCAGCCCGCGCCGCGGGCCTTGGAGCTCTTGAGCGTGAGGGCGGCGCACACGCCGCCGCCGAGCAGTGTGAGCAGGGCGGTACCGATGGTCTCGCCGATGAAGATGTCGGAGCTGGACACCCGCGACTCCTTTGTCTTACGTCCAGGGGTGGGCGGACACCGGGTCCCTCCGGTGGTCCACACACTCGGTGAGTGCTTCACCGGTCCATGGCCTCGCCACAGCCTAACGCGTATTGCCGGTAGCTGTTCGACAATGCCGACCGATGAACGGCAGTTTTCCGCCTGGGTGAAGAACGCGTCAAGGGCTGACCAGGTCAAAGAACCGGATCGTTACCACTCGGTACGATCGACCAAATCCAGCCACTGGCTGGTCGGAAAACGCCAAAGTCCACCCGAATGGCCCGTGAAGGCGGCCATGGGGTGGACCGAAGGCGTCAGGTCAAGCTCAGAACCGGCCCGCGCCGAGATCGCGCGAAACCGACCGCGCGCAGTCCCGTACGGAGGCCACCAGGGCCGGCCGGGGCTCCCCGGACTCCCCGCAGACCCGCTCCACGGCGCCCGCGACGGCAACCGCGCCCACCGGCATCCGGCGCCGGTCGTGGATGGGGGCGGCCACCGAGGCGACCCCCTCCCAGGTCTCCTCGACGTCCGACGCCCAGCCCCGCGCCCGGGTCAGGTCCAGCACGCCCTCGAAACCCGCCGCGTCGGTCACCGTGCGGGGCGTGAAGGCCTCCCGCTCCCCGTCCAGGGCCTCCGTGTGCGCCACCGGGTCGTAGGCGGACAGCACCTTGCCCAGGGCCGTGGAGTGCAGCGGCTGCATCGCCCCCACCTCCAGCACCTGACGGCTGTCGTCCGGCCGGAACACGTGGTGCATGATCAGCACCCCGCTCTGGTGCAGCACCCCCACGTACACGCTCTCGCCGCTGGCCCGCGCCAGGTCGTCCGTCCACACCAGCGCGCGGGCGCGCAGCTCGTGCACGTCCAGGTAGCTGTTCCCCAGCCGCAGCAGCTCCGCGCCCAGCTGGTAGCGCCCCGAAGCCGGGTCCTGCTCCACGAAACCCTCGGCCTGCAACGTGCGCAGGATCCCGTGCGCCGTGCCCTTGGCCAGGCCAAGGGAGGACGCCACGTCCGAGAGACCCAGCCGGCGTTCCCCGCCGGCCAGGAGCCGCAGCATCGCAGCGGCTCGTTCGAGCGACTGGATGTTCCGTGCCATCGCGCAGCCTCCTGCTGACGTAGTTCGACAATGCTGAACACTATCGGTCGATGTCGACCTCGTGCATGGTTGGGTGATTCCCGGTGCGGCGCGACCGGGGCACCCTCCCACGCGGCTCCCGGCCACAGGATGCAGTCCGCCACGTGGGACGCCCTCACCGGGGCCGCCGCCGCGCGGTTACCCTGACCGCGTGCACCCTTGACACAGAGGGTGCAAAGCCGACAGCCGTCGCAGCCCAGGGAGCTCAACCATGGCCTCGTTGCCGAACCCGCCCGCAGACACCCAGACACGGGCCGATGCCCTCCGAGAGGCGCTCGCGACCCGGGTGGTCGTCGCCGACGGAGCCATGGGAACCATGCTCCAGGCACAGGACCCCTCGATGGAGGACTTCCAGCAGCTGGAAGGCTGCAACGAGGTACTCAACGTCACCCGCCCGGACATCGTCCGCTCGGTCCACGAGGCCTACTTCTCCGTGGGCGTGGACTGCGTCGAGACCAACACCTTCGGCGCGAACTACGCGGCCCTCGCCGAGTACGACATCCCCGACCGCAACTTCGAGCTGTCCGAGGCCGGCGCACGCATCGCCCGTCAGGTGGCCGACGAGTTCACCGCCTCCACCGGACAGCAGCGCTGGGTCCTCGGCTCCATCGGCCCCGGCACCAAGCTGCCCACCCTGGGCCACATCACCTACGCCCAGATCCGCGACGCCTACCAGATCAACGCCGAGGGCCTCATCTCCGGCGGCGCGGACGCGCTGCTCGTGGAGACCACCCAGGACCTCCTCCAGACCAAGTCCTCCATCATCGGCGCCCGCCGCGCCATGGAGGCCCTCGGCGTCACCGTCCCGCTCATCTGCTCCGTCACCGTCGAGACCACCGGCACGATGCTGCTGGGGTCGGAGATCGGTGCGGCGCTGACGGCGTTGGAGCCGCTGGGGATCGACATGATCGGTCTGAACTGTGCGACGGGTCCGGCGGAGATGAGCGAGCACCTGCGCTACCTCGCCCGCAACGCGCGGATCCCGCTGTCGTGCATGCCGAACGCGGGCCTGCCGGTGCTGACGAAGCAGGGCGCGCACTATCCGCTGTCGGCCTCCGAGCTGGCGGACGCGCAGGAGACCTTCGTCCGTGAGTACGGGCTGTCGCTGGTGGGCGGCTGCTGTGGTACGACGCCGGAGCATCTGCGGCAGGTGGTGGAGCGGGTGCGGGGCACGGCGGTGACCGAGCGCAGTCCGCAGCCGGAGGCGGGTGCGGCGTCGCTCTATCAGACGGTGCCGTTCCGGCAGGACACCTCGTACATGGCGATCGGTGAGCGGACGAACGCGAACGGGTCGAAGAAGTTCCGTGAGGCGATGCTGGAGGGCCGCTGGGACGACTGTGTGGAGATGGCGCGGGACCAGATCCGTGAGGGCGCGCACATGCTGGATTTGTGCGTGGACTACGTGGGCCGTGACGGTGTCGCGGACATGCGGGAGCTGGCGGGGCGTTTCGCCACCGCCTCCACCCTGCCCATCGTCCTGGACTCGACCGAGGTGCCGGTGATCCAGGCGGGGCTGGAGAAGCTGGGCGGGCGTGCGGTCATCAACTCGGTCAACTACGAGGACGGTGACGGGCCCGAGTCGCGGTTCGCGAAGGTGACGCGTCTGGCGCGGGAGCATGGTGCTGCGTTGATCGCGCTGACGATCGACGAGGAGGGCCAGGCCCGTACGGTCGAGCACAAGGTCGCCATCGCCGAACGCCTGATCGAGGATTTGACGTCGAACTGGGGGATCCGGGAGTCGGACATCCTGATCGACACGCTGACGTTCACGATCTGCACGGGGCAGGAGGAGTCGCGCAAGGACGGGATCGCGACGATCGAGTCGATCCGTGAGCTCAAGCGCCGTCATCCGGACGTGCAGACGACGCTGGGTCTGTCGAACATCTCCTTCGGTCTGAATCCGGCGGCCCGGGTGCTGCTGAACTCGGTGTTCCTGGACGAGTGCGTCAAGGCGGGTCTGGACTCGGCGATCGTGCACGCGTCGAAGATCCTGCCGATCGCCCGGTTCGACGAGGAGCAGGTCAGCACCGCCCTCGACCTGATCTACGACCGGCGTGAGGGTGACTACGACCCGCTGCAGAAGCTGATGGCCCTCTTCGAGGGGGTGAACACGAAGTCGCTGAAGGCCGGCCGTGCGGAGGAGCTCCTGGCGCTGCCGCTGGAGGAGCGGCTCCAGCGGCGGATCATCGACGGCGAGAAGAACGGCCTGGAGGCGGACCTGGACGAGGCCCTGCAGTCCCGGCCGGCGCTGGACATCGTCAACGACACCCTGCTGGAGGGCATGAAGGTCGTCGGTGAGCTGTTCGGTTCCGGGCAGATGCAGCTGCCGTTCGTCCTGCAGTCGGCGGAGGTGATGAAGACGGCGGTCGCCTACCTCGAGCCGCACATGGAGAAGACGGACGACGAGGGCAAGGGCACGATCGTGCTGGCCACGGTCCGCGGGGATGTCCATGACATCGGCAAGAACCTGGTCGACATCATCTTGACCAACAACGGCTACAACGTGGTGAACATCGGCATCAAGCAGCCGGTCTCGGCGATCCTGGAGGCCGCGCAGGAGCACAAGGCCGACGTGATCGGCATGTCCGGGCTGCTGGTGAAGTCCACGGTGATCATGAAGGAGAACCTGGAGGAGCTCAACCAGCGCAAGCTGGCGGCCGACTACCCGGTGATCCTCGGCGGCGCCGCCCTCACCCGCGCCTACGTCGAACAGGACCTCCACGAGATCTACGAGGGCGAGGTCCGCTACGCCCGGGACGCGTTCGAAGGCCTGCGGCTGATGGACGCGCTGATCGCCGTCAAGCGCGGCGTCCCCGGCGCCGCCCTGCCCGAGCTCAAGCAGCGCCGCGTGGCCAAGCGGGACACCCCCGCCCTCCCGGTGGAGGAGCCGGAGGAGTCCGGCGCCCGCTCCGACGTCGCCGTCGACAACCCGGTGCCCACCCCGCCCTTCTGGGGCACCCGCGTCATCAAGGGCATCCCGCTCAAGGACTACGCCTCCTGGCTGGACGAGGGCGCCCTGTTCAAGGGCCAGTGGGGCCTCAAGCAGGCCCGCGCCGGCGGGGCCACGTACGAGGAGCTCGTCGAGAGCGAGGGCCGTCCGCGTCTGCGCGGCCTCCTGGAGAAGCTGCACACCGAGAACCTCCTGGAAGCGGCCGTGGTCTACGGCTACTTCCCGTGCGTCTCCAAGGGCGACGACCTGATCATCCTCGACGAGCAGGGCAACGAGCGGACCCGCTTCACCTTCCCGCGCCAGCGCCGCGGCCGCCGCCTGTGCCTCGCCGACTTCTTCCGCCCGGAGGACTCCGGCGAGACCGACGTCATCGGCCTCCAGGTGGTCACCGTCGGCTCCAGGATCGGCGAGGCCACGGCCAAGCTGTTCGAGTCCGACTCCTACCGCGAGTACCTGGAGCTCCACGGCCTCTCCGTCCAGCTCGCCGAGGCCCTCGCCGAGTACTGGCACGCCCGCGTCCGCGCCGAGCTCGGCTTCGGCGGCGAGGACCCCGACAAGGTCGAGGACATGTTCGACCTCAAGTACCGCGGTGCCCGCTTCTCCCTCGGCTACGGCGCCTGCCCCGACCTGGAGGACCGTGCCAAGATCGCCGACCTCCTCCAGCCGGAGCGGATCGGCGTCCACCTCTCGGAGGAGTTCCAGCTCCACCCCGAGCAGTCCACCGACGCTCTGGTGATTCACCACCCCGAAGCGAAGTATTTCAACGCACGCTGACGCGGACCGGCGTACACTGGTCGGTCCCAAACAGGCCGGTCACCTGTTCCCCAGGGGATGTCCCCTGCGGGGCGAGGTGACCGGCCTTGTCGTCCCCACGAGAGGCGTACGCATGACCAGCACCGTTCCCGCACCCGTCGCCCGCACGGCCGACGGGCACGCCCTGCAGGCGGTGCTGCTGGACATGGACGGCACCCTCGTCGACACCGAGGGCTTCTGGTGGGAGATCGAGGAACAGATCTTCCTGGAGCTAGGCCACCGCCTGGAGGAGTCCTGGCGGGACGTGGTCGTCGGCGGTCCCATGAGCCGCAGCGCGTCCTTCCTCATCGAGCGGACCGGGGCCGCCATCGGCCTCGCCGAGCTGAGCGTCCTGCTCAACGAGCGGTTCGAGGCCCGCATCGCCGACCGGGTCCCCCTGATGCCCGGCGCCGAGCGCCTGCTGAGCGAGCTGGCCCGGCACAACGTGCCCACCGCCCTGGTCTCCGCCTCGCACCGCCGCGTCATCGACCAGGTGCTGCTCACCCTCGGCCGCGACCGCTTCACGCTGACGGTCGCCGGCGACGAGGTACCCCGTACGAAGCCCCACCCCGACCCGTACCTGCTCGCGGCCGGCACCCTCGGCGCGCACCCCTCGCGCTGCGCCGTCATCGAGGACACCGCCACCGGGGTCGCCGCCGCCGAGGCGGCCGGCTGCCGCGTCGTGGCCGTCCCCTCCGTCGGCGTCATCGCGCCCGCGCCCGGCCGGACCATCGTGCGCTCGCTCGAGGACGTGGACCTCCCCTTCCTGCGCTCGCTCATCACTACGATGAACTGAGCGCGCACGCTCCGTACCGAACAGAACGGGGGCGAGCTGGAGGTCCGACGAGAGGATCTTCCGCTCTTAACCCCGGAGGCCGAAATTCCATCCTCTCCGTACGCGACATTTCAGGTGACCTTGGTCACCCGGGAAGCCCCCGCCGAGCTCCCACACCGGCTCCGGGGGCTTCCCTTGTGTCCGGATTGATCATCTCCTGACCGCATCTGCGAGGACTCCGGCATAAGCGGTAAGTCCGCACCCATCACGGTGCGATTACACCCCAACTCCTGCCAGTTCCAGCCATCCCGCCCCAGCCCACTAATGTCGACGCGGGCACTCCGCACGCACCCTTGCCGCACCGGCCGCGCACCCTTGCGCCGGTACGCGCGTGGACCGATCGTCAAACACCGGCCCGATCGTTCCGCCCTGAACGGGCGACCGCCGCGAAGTGCCCTCTACGCCGCTTTGAACAAGTGCCGGGTGAGGGAGTACTTCCAGCATGAACCGCAAGACCATGGTGCTGACGGCCGCGATCGGCCTGCTCACCCCCGCGCTGTCCGCATGCGGCAGCGCGAGCGGCGGAGGAGCAGCGTCCGGAGCGATCGTCGTCGGCACCACCGACCGGTTCGAGGCCGCCGACTACGCTCCCGCCCCCTTCGACCCCGCCTACGCCTACGACGCCGGCGCCTGGAACATCCTGCGCCAGACCGTCCAGACGCTCGTGCACACCCCGCGCGGCGGCGGCCAGCCCGTCCCCGAAGCCGCCTCCGACTGCCGCTTCACCGACACCGGCAACGAGAGCTACCGCTGCACCCTGCGGCCCGGCCTGAAGTTCGCCAGTGGCGACCCGGTCACCGCCAAGGACGTCAAGTTCTCCATCGACCGCGTCCGCGCGATCAAGGACGAGAACGGCCCCTCCGCCCTCCTCTCCACCCTCGACACCGTCGAGACCAAGGGCACCGACACCGTCGTCTTCCACCTCAAGACCGCCGACGCGACCTTCCCGTACAAGCTCGCCACCCCCGCCGCGGGCATCGTCAGCGAGAAGAACTACGAGGCCAAGAAGCTCCGCCCCGGCTTCACCGTCGACGGCTCCGGCCCCTACACGATGAAGGCCGAAGTCAAGGACAACCACCTCGTCCGCGCCGTCTTCACCAAGAACCCGAACTACAAGGGCGACATCAAGCCGCAGAACGACAAGGTCGAACTGCGCACCTTCGACGACTCCGCCACCATGGGCAAGGCGCTCACCGACGGGAAGATCCACGTGGTCTCCCGCACCCTGTCGCCCGCCCAGATCGCCGAGTTCGCCAAGACTCCCCCCAAGGGCGTCAAGCTCACCCCGATGCCCGGCCTCGAAATCCGCTACATCGGCTTCAACACCGACGCCCCGACCGTCAGCAACAAGGCCGTGCGCCAGGCCCTCGCCGCCGCCGTCGACCGCAACAACGTCATCTCCAAGGTCTACGGCAAGTCCGCGCAGCCCCTGTACTCGCTCGTCCCCACCGCCGTGCCCGGCCACGTCAACTCGTTCTACAACAAGTACGGCGAGGCCAACACCGCCAAGGCCGCCGACATCCTCAAGGCCGCCGGGGTCAAGCCCCCCGTCAAGCTCACCCTGAACTACACCACGGACCACTACGGCGACGGCACCGCCGCCGAGTTCGACGCCCTCAAGGCCCAGCTGAACTCCACCCAGCTGTTCGACATCACCGTCCAGGGCAACGAGTGGGGCACCTTCCGCCCCGCCCAGAAGAAGGGCGACTACGCCGCCTACGGGCTCGGCTGGTTCCCCGACTACCCGGACCCCGACAACTTCCTCGCCCCGTTCCTGGAGCAGGACAACTTCCTGGGCACGCCGTACGCCAACACCGCGGTGCGCACCAGGCTCATCCCCGAATCCCGCCGCGCGGCCGACCGCAACGTCGCCGTGCCCGCGATCACGGAGATGCAGGACATCGTCGCCGACGACGTCCCCGTCCTGCCCCTGTGGCAGGGCAAGCAGTACGTCGCCGCACGCGACGGGATCACCGGAGTGGAATGGTCGGTCAACGCCATCTCCGACCTCCAGCTGTGGGAACTCGGCCGGGGTGTCAGCGGCTGAGACCGGCAGGACCGGCGGCGGACGTCGCAGGCCGGCGCAACGACAGACAAGACTGTGAAGGAATTCGCGTGAAGAGACGTAACCAGTGGTTGGCAGCCCCGCTCGGCGCGGCCACTGCCGCAGCGCTGCTCAGCGGTTGCGGTTCGCAGGACGGCTCCGCCGCCGGCAACGGCAAGGGCGTGGTCATGGGCATATCCGACAAGGTGAAGTCCGTCGACCCCGCATCGGGCTACGACCCGGGCTCCTGGCTGCTCTTCAACAACGTCTTCCAGTCCCTGCTGACGTTCCCCAAGGGCGGCACCACCCCCGAGCCCGACGCCGCCCAGGCCTGCAACTTCGAGGGCGGCGACAGCAAGGTGTACAAGTGCACCCTGCGCAGCGGCCTGAAGTTCAGCAACGGCAACAGCCTCACCTCGAAGGACGTCAAGTTCTCCTTCGAACGCACGCTGAAGATCAACGACGCCAACGGCCCCGCCGTCATGCTGTCGTCGATCGCGAGCATCGAGGCCCCCGACGAGAAGACCGTCGTCTTCAGGCTGAAGTCCTCCGACGCCACCTTCCCCAGCAAGATCGCGTCGGGCGCGGGCGCCATCGTCGACCACAAGGAATACCCGGCCGACAAGCTCCGCACCGACAACAAGGCCGTCGGGTCCGGCGTCTACAAGCTGGACGCCTTCAGCGAGAAGAGCGCCAACTTCTCCGTCAACGACTCCTACAGCGGCAAGGCCAAGGCCAAGAACACCGGCGTCACGCTGAAGTTCTTCAACGGCGACCAGGCCGGCCTCAAGACCGTCCTGGAGAGCGGCGACGTCGACTTCGCCTTCCGCGGCCTCGCCGCCAAGGACATCGCCGGCCTCGCCGCCACCAAGACCGGCGACAACAAGGTCGACGTCGTCCAGGGCACCGGCGCAGAAGTCGAGCACATGGTCTTCAACGTGAACGACCCCGTCGTCGGCAAGCTCCCCGTCCGCAAGGCCATCGCCTACCTCGTCGACCGCGAAGCGCTCGTCAAGGACGTGTACGCGGGCACCGCCGCCCCGCTCTACTCGATCGTCCCGGCCGGCATCGCCGGACACACCACCCCCTACTTCGACCGCTACGGCGGCTCGCCGCAGCTGGAGAAGGCCAAGGCGGTCCTCAAGGCCGCCAACATCACCGGCAAGATCAAGCTGACCCTGTGGTCCACGCCGTCCCGCTACGGCCCCTCCACCGACCACCAGTTCCAGGTCATCGCCAAGCAGCTCAACGACAGCGGCCTCTTCGACGCCGACGTCAAGTCCGTCGAGTTCGAGCAGTACGAGAAGGACATCGACGCCGGCAAGTACGGCGTCTACGTCAAGGGCTGGGTCCCCGACTACCCCGACGCCGACAACTTCACCCAGCCGTTCTTCGGCCCGGACAACGTCCTGCGCAACAACTACGACAACAAGGAGATCAGCGGGACCATCATCCCCGCCACCTCCACCAAGTCCGACCGCACCGCGGCCAACACGGACTACACCCGCCTCCAGGACATCGTCGCCGACGAGCTCCCGATCCTCCCGCTCTGGCAGAGCAAGCAGTACGCCGTCGCCCGCCAGAACGTGACCGGCCTCCAGTGGTCCCTGGACGCCTCCACGGTCTTCCGCTTCTGGGAGATCAGCAAGGGCTGACCCGGCCCCGGACACACCTGCGCCCCGGCACCCGAGAAGGGAGCCGGGGCGCAGCCGTACCCGCGGGGCCGTACGCCCTACTGCGCCCCCGGCCGCACCAGACCGCTCTCGTACGCGTACACCGCCGCCTGCACCCGGTCGCGCAGACCCAGCTTCGTCAGCACGTGCCCCACGTGCGTCTTCACCGTCGTCTCGCTGACGAACAGGTCCGCCGCGATCTCCGCGTTCGACAGCCCCCGGGCCACCAGCCTCAACACCTCCACCTCACGCTCGGTCAGCGTCCCCAGCGTGTCCGGCAGACCCTGCTCACCCGACGGCAGATGACCGGCGTACTTGTCCAGCAACCGCCGCGTGATGCTCGGCGCCAGCATCGCCTCACCCGCCGCGACCACCCGGATCGCCTGCACCAGCTCCGTCGCCGGCGCGTCCTTCAACAGGAACCCGCTCGCCCCCGCCCGCAGCGCCTCCACCACGTACTCGTCCAGATCGAACGTGGTCAGCACCAGCACCTTCGCCGGCCCGTTCCGCTCCGGCCCGGTGATCTGCCGGGTCGCCTCCACCCCGTCCATCCGTGGCATCCGGATGTCCATCAGCACCACGTCCGGCTGCAGCGCCCGCACCTGCTCCAACGCCTGCAGACCGTCCCCGGCCTCACCCACCACCACCAGGTCCCCCTCCGCCTCCAGAATCATCCGGAAGCCGGTGCGCAGCAGTGGCTGGTCGTCGACCAGCAGGACGCGGATCGCCACGGGGTACCTCGTATTCATCGGGCGGCAACGGCGGACGCCGCCCATTCTGCCCTGGCCGGCCGATCAGGAACCGGCCGGGCGATCCGCCCCGTCCCGAGGCCGCACCACCAGCGGATACACCGGGGGAGTGCCCCCGAACTCCGGACACACCGACCGATGGTCACACCACCCGCACAGCTTCGTCGGCCGCGGCCGCCAGTCACCCGTCTCCGTCGCCTCCCGGATCGCCTCCCACAGCGCGTGCAGCTTCCGCTCCACCCGCTCCAGGTCCGCCGGCACCGGGTCGTACGTCAGCACGTCCCCGCTCCCCAGATACACCAGCTGCAGCCGCCGCGGCACCACCTGCCGCAGCCGCCACACCACCAGCGCGTAGAACTTCATCTGGAACAGCGCACCCTCCGCGTACTCCGGCCGCGGCGCCTTGCCCGTCTTGTAGTCGACGATCCGCACCTCACCCGTCGCCGCCACGTCCACCCGGTCGATGATCCCGCGCAGCCGCAGCCCCGACTCCAGCTCCGCCTCCACGAAGAACTCCCGCTCCACCGGCTCCAGCCGCGTCGGGTCCTCCAACGTGAACCAGCGCTCCACCAGCGCCTCCGCCTCCGACAGCCAGCGCGCCAGCCCCGCCCCCTCGTCCCCCTCCGGGAACAGGTCCGCCAGCTCCGGCTTCGCCTCCAGCAGCCGCTCCCACTGCCCCGGCAGCAGCTCCTTCGCCCGCGGCACCGTCCGCTCGTGCGCCGGATGATCGAAGAGCCGCTCCAGCACCGCGTGCACCAGCGTCCCCCGCGTCGCCGCCGCACTCGGCTTCTCCGGAAGCCGGTCGATCACCCGGAACCGGTACAGCAACGGGCACTGCATGAAGTCACCGGCCCGCGACGGGGACAGCGAGGTCGGCCGGGAAACACCCGTAGAAGCATCTGCGGAACCGGCACCGGGGGTCGTCGTCATGCGTAAAACCCTACGACCCGGGACAGACAGCACGCGCATACCATCGACTACGGGCCCCTCGCCCTGCATGATCGGAGCATCACACCGCGCAACAGCGCACCGCGCCACCGACGCGACGCGACCCCCCGCAAGCACCGCACGAACGAAGGAAAACCGTGGCAGACACCGACGAATCCGGCGAGCGCAGGTCCAAGCGCTCCGACCCGGGCGGCGGCATCCTCATGGGCCGCCCCTTCGGCGTGCCCGTCTACGTCTCGCCCAGCTGGTTCCTCGTCGCCGCGCTCATCACCTGGGTCTTCGGAGACCAGCTCGACCGGGTCCTGCCCGACCTCGGCCCCGCCCGCTACCTCGTCTCCCTCTTCTTCGCCGTCGCCTTCTACGCCTCCGTCCTCGTCCACGAACTGGCACACACCATCGCCGCGCTCCGCTACAAACTCCCCGTGCGCCGCATCCAGCTCCAGTTCTTCGGCGGCGTCTCCGAGATCGAGAAGGAGTCTGAGACCCCCGGCCGCGAATTCGCCCTCGCCTTCGTCGGCCCCCTCCTCTCCCTCGCCCTCGCCGGAGCCTTCTACCTCGGCATGAAGGCCGTCCACCCCGCCACCGTCCCCGGCGTCCTCCTCGCCGGCCTGATGATCTCCAACCTCCTCGTCGCCGCCTTCAACCTCCTGCCCGGCCTCCCCCTCGACGGCGGCCGCATGCTCCGCGCCGTCATCTGGGGCATCACCGGCAAACCCATGACCGGCACCGTCGCCGCCGCCTGGGTCGGCCGCGCCCTCGCCGTCACCGTCCTCATCGGACTGCCCCTCCTCACCCAGACCGGGGTCCTCGGCAACCCCACCCGGGAAATCGGCGGCATGGACACCGTCATGGACGCCCTCCTCGCCGCGATCCTGGCCGCCATCATCTGGACCGGCGCCGGCAACAGCCTCCGCATGGCCCGCCTGCGCGAACACCTCCCCGAACTCCGCGCCCGCGCCCTCACCCGCCGCGCCATCCCCGTCCAGACCGCCACCCCCCTCTCCGAAGCCCTCCGCCGCGCCAACGAAGCCGGAGCCCGCGCCCTCGTCGTCGTCGACGGCCAGGGCGACCCCACCGCCATCGTCCGCGAGACAGCCATCGCCTCCGTCCCCGAACACCGCCGCCCCTGGGTCGCCGTCAGCACCCTCGCCCAGGACCTCACCGACGGCATGAAGGTTTCCGCGGACCTCACCGGCGAAGAACTCCTCGACCACCTCCGCGCCACCCCCGCCACCGAATACCTCGTCCTCGAACCCACCGGCGAGATCTACGGCGTCCTGTCCACCCTCGACGTCGAGAAGGCCTTCGTGAAGGCCATGGCGCGGCCCCAGTCCTGAAGCCAATACACTGGTCACATGTCCGAACCGACCGGTGCCGCCCGCCGACGCGGGCCCTTCGAGGTCGGGGACCAGGTTCAGCTCACCGACCCCAAGGGCCGCCACTACACGTTCACGCTCGAAGCCGGGAAGAATTTCCACACCCACAAGGGTTCCTTCCCCCACGACGAGCTGATCGGTGCTCCCGAGGGCAGTGTTGTCCGTACCACGGGGAACGTCGCGTACCTCGCGCTGCGCCCCCTGCTCCCCGACTATGTCCTGTCCATGCCCCGCGGCGCCGCCGTGGTCTACCCCAAGGACGCGGGCCAGATCCTGGCCTTCGCCGACATCTTCCCCGGCGCCCGCGTCGTGGAGGCAGGAGTGGGCTCCGGCTCCCTCAGCAGCTTCCTGCTGCGCGCCATCGGTGACCAGGGCATGCTCCACAGCTACGAGCGCCGCGCGGACTTCGCAGAGATCGCCACGGCCAACGTCGAGCGCTACTTCGGCGGCCCCCACCCCGCGTGGCAGCTGACCGTCGGCGACCTCCAGGACAATCTGTCCGACACCGACGTCGACCGCGTCATCCTCGACATGCTCGCCCCCTGGGAGTGCCTGGAGGCCGTCTCCAAGGCCCTCGTCCCCGGCGGCATCCTCTGCTGCTACGTGGCCACCACCACCCAGCTCTCGCGCACCGTCGAGTCCATCCGCGAGTTCGGCTGCTACGCCGAGCCGCAGCCGTGGGAATCGATGATCCGCAACTGGCACGTCGAAGGCCTCGCCGTCCGCCCCGACCACCGGATGATCGGCCACACCGGCTTCCTCGTCACCGCCCGCCGCCTCGCCGACGGCGTCGAGCCCCCCATGCGCCGCCGCCGCCCCTCCAAGGGCGCCTACGGCGAGGACTACGAGGGCCCCGGCAGCGACCGCTCCGCGTAGCGCACCCCGCCAACACGAAGGCGCTGTGGCGCAGTTCCCCCTGTGAACCGGGAACTGCGCCACAGCGCCTTCTCGTTGCCGGGAGGCGGCCTCGTGCGGGTCGGACCCGGCCGTTCCACTCCCGTGTGACGTGTGGCACGATGCTGGCTCCCCGTCACCCTTCGCACAGGAGACACCCGGCGTGCTGCACAGCCCCACCGACCTGGCGCACCGTCGCACCAGGCCCCTCCACTGGCTCGCCACGGCCACCGCCCTCGCCGCCGTCATAGCCGGCGCCGGACTGCTCCAGCCAGGCCGGGCCACCGGAGCCACCCCCGCGCCCGGCCCGGACGCCGCCCCGTCAGCGACGGCCCCCGACGCGCACGCGGCCGCGTACCCCCTCGACTGCAAGGGCACCCCGCACACCGTCACCGAAACCGCCCAGGGCGACCTCGACGGCGACGGCCGCCCCGAGACCGTCGCGGCCGTCCGCTGCGACGCCGGCACCGGCACCCCGCCCCACGCCCTCTACGTACTGGCCCAGGGCCCGCAGGAGGGCTCCGCCCCCCGGGTCGTCGCCACCCTCCTCGACGCCGGACGCCGACGCACCGTGACGGACCTCACCATCGGCGACGGCACCGTCACCGCACGCCTGCTCGGCTACTCCTCACCCTCCGTGCCGCGCTACGAACCCGATGTGAAGGAGCTCGCCACCTGGCGCTGGGCCGTCGGGAAATTCCGCCAGGAGCTGACGGATTCAGCCGCGGGACGTGTTTGAAGCGTCACTCCGCGTCCGGGCCGTACACCTCGACCCTGTCCGAAACGCGGCGCACGTGGATGCAGTCCCCCGGACATTCCTTGGCCGAATCGACCACGTCCTGCAGGAGCACCAGAGGAACCGGAGTGGTCGCCCCCGCCTCCTGCAGCAGTTCGTCGTCGGCGCTCTTCACGTACGCCAGACCATCGATGTCCAGCTCGAACACCTCCGGGGCGTACTGCACGCAGATGCCGTCCCCGGTGCACAGGTCCTGGTCGATCCAGACCTCCAGCGGCTCCCCGGCCCCGTCGGAACCACCTGTCGGGGCCTCCTGCTGCACGGTCATATCTCCTGCCGTTTCCTGCTCTGAGTGATCCGCCCCGAACACGACTCGCGGCAAGTCGCGCCAGCCCTGGCGGGTGTTGAACGCTTCGACCTTACAACCGGCTGCTTTCCGATGTTGAACGGTGGGTATTTCCCTGGCGTGAGGGAGTACGCAAGGGTGAAGATCGGACACACCTCTACCGTCTTTGTGATCTAGGGGTTTCAATCACCACCAGCCCAGGTAGGGTCAGGAAGCGTCCAGCTCCCCTTGGAGGAGGTGAGGACCGTGGCAGCCCACGACGACGACATCAACCGCGGCATCCGGCCCGGGCGAGGGTCTGAGGACCCCGCTGGCCAGGTTGCCTATCTCGAGCAGGAAATCGCCGTCCTGCGACGCAAGCTCGCCGACTCTCCGCGGCACACGAGGATTCTCGAAGAGCGGATCGTCGAGCTCCAGACGAATCTGGCAGGCGTCTCCGCGCAGAACGAACGCCTGGCGAACACCCTCCGTGAGGCCCGCGACCAGATCGTGGCCCTCAAGGAAGAAGTCGACCGGCTCGCACAGCCGCCGGCCGGCTTCGGTGTCTTCCTTCAGGCGAACGAGGACGGCACCGTCGACATCTTCACCGGCGGGCGCAAGCTCCGCGTGAACGTGAGCCCCAGCGTCGACCCGGAAGACCTCCGGCGCGGCCAGGAGGTCATGCTCAACGAAGCGCTCAACGTGGTCGAGGCCATGGAATTCGAGCGGGCCGGGGACATCGTCACCCTCAAGGAAATCCTCGAGGACGGCGAGCGCGCCCTGGTGGTCGGGCACACCGACGAGGAGAGGGTGGTGAGGCTCGCCGAGCCGCTCCTGGACATCACCATCCGCCCCGGCGACGCCCTCCTGCTCGAACCCCGCTCCGGCTACGTCTACGAGGTCGTCCCCAAGAGCGAGGTCGAGGACCTGGTCCTCGAAGAGGTCCCGGACATCGACTACGACAAGATCGGCGGCCTGGGCGACCAGATCGAGCTGATCCGCGACGCCGTCGAGCTCCCGTACCTCTACCCCGACCTCTTCAAGGAGCACGAACTGCGGCCCCCGAAGGGCATCCTGCTCTACGGCCCGCCCGGCTGCGGCAAGACGCTCATCGCCAAGGCCGTCGCCAACTCCCTTGCCAAGAAGGTCGCGGAAGTGACCGGGCAGGCGGCCGGCAAGTCGTACTTCCTGAACATCAAGGGACCCGAGCTCCTCAACAAGTACGTCGGCGAGACCGAGCGGCACATCCGCCTCGTCTTCCAGCGTGCGAGGGAGAAGGCGAGCGAGGGCACCCCCGTCATCGTCTTCTTCGACGAGATGGAATCCCTCTTCCGCACCCGCGGATCCGGCGTCAGCTCGGACGTGGAGAACACCATCGTCCCCCAGCTGCTCGCCGAGATCGACGGCGTGGAAGGCCTGGAGAACGTCATCGTCATCGGCGCCTCCAACCGCGAGGACATGATCGACCCGGCCATCCTGCGCCCCGGCCGCCTCGACGTGAAGATCAAGATCGAGCGCCCGGACGCCGAGGCGGCGAAGGACATCTTCGCCAAGTACCTCAAGGCCTCGCTCCCGCTCCACACGGACGACCTCAGCGAACACTCCGGCTCGCCCCAGGTGGCCGTCCACAGCATGATCCAGACCGTGGTCGAGCAGATGTACGCCGAATCCGAGGAGAACCGCTTCCTCGAGGTCACGTACGCCAACGGCGACAAGGAAGTCCTGTACTTCAAGGACTTCAACTCCGGCGCCATGATCCAGAACATCGTGGACCGGGCCAAGAAGATGGCCATCAAGGCCTTCCTCGAACACAACCAGAAGGGCCTGAGGGTCTCCCACCTCCTCCAGGCCTGCGTGGACGAGTTCAAGGAGAACGAGGACCTGCCCAACACCACCAACCCGGACGACTGGGCCCGCATCTCCGGAAAGAAGGGCGAGCGGATCGTATTCATCCGCACGCTCGTCACCGGAAAGCAGGGCGCGGACACCGGACGCTCCATCGACACGGTGGCGAACACAGGTCAGTACCTCTGACGGAGCGAGGCGGCCGCGGGTGCCTCACATGGCACCCGCGGCCGACTGCTTTACCGCCCCGCATTCACGGCCGGCCTTGGCCCCGCCCTTTTCAGCCGGTGACAAGGCGAATTCAATGACTGAAATGATCTCCCCACCAGCGCGGAGTGGTTCTAGGCTCTTCCGTACCGCCGGTCGCGCAGCGCGGGGACGGGCACCGCACACGACGCACCGGAGCACCAGCGGTACTTGAGCGCCGCTCCCGAACGGGAGCGCCGCCGGGCAAGGAGGGCCGCATGACCGTACGGCGAGTAATGGGGATCGAAACGGAGTACGGGATCTCCGTTCCGGGGCACCCGAACGCCAATGCCATGCTCACCTCGTCCCAGATCGTCAACGCCTACGCGGCGGCGATGCACCGGGCGCGACGCGCCCGCTGGGATTTCGAGGAGGAGAATCCGCTGCGGGACGCCCGCGGCTTCGACCTCGCCCGCGAGGCCGCCGACAGCAGCCAGCTGACCGACGAGGACATCGGCCTCGCCAACGTCATCCTCACGAACGGCGCGCGCCTCTACGTCGACCACGCCCACCCCGAGTACAGCTCGCCCGAGGTTACCAACCCCCTCGACGCCGTCCTCTGGGACAAGGCCGGCGAACGGATCATGGCCGAGGCCGCCGAGCGGGCCGCCCAGCTGCCCGGCGCCCAGCCGATCCACCTCTACAAGAACAACACCGACAACAAGGGCGCCTCCTACGGCACGCACGAGAACTACCTGATGAAGCGGGAGACCCCCTTCTCGGACATCGTGCGCCACCTGACCCCCTTCTTCGTCTCCCGCCAGGTCGTCACCGGGGCCGGCCGCATCGGCATCGGCCAGGACGGCCGCGAGCACGGCTTCCAGATCAGCCAGCGGGCCGACTACTTCGAGGTCGAGGTCGGGCTGGAGACCACCCTCAAGCGGCCCATCATCAACACCCGCGACGAACCCCACTCGGACGCCGAGAAGTACCGCCGTCTCCACGTGATCATCGGCGACGCGAACCTCTCCGAGATCTCCACGTACCTCAAGCTGGGCACGACCGCGCTCGTCCTGTCCATGATCGAGGACGGCTTCATCAACGTCGACCTCGCCGTGGACCAGCCCGTCCGCACCCTCCACCAGGTCTCCCACGACCCCTCCCTCCAGCACCTCATCACGCTGCGCAGCGGGCGCACCCTGACCGCCGTACAGCTCCAGATGGAGTACTTCGAGCTGGCCAGGAAGTACGTGGACGAGCGGTTCGGGACGGACGCGGACGAGCAGACCAAGGACGTCCTGGGACGCTGGGAGGACGTACTGGGCCGGCTGGAGACCGACCCGATGAGCCTGGCCGGGGAGCTGGACTGGATCGCCAAGCGGGAGATCCTGGAGGGCTACCGGCGCCGTGACGGTCTCGACTGGGACGCGGCCCGCCTCCACCTGGTGGACCTCCAGTACTCGGACGTACGGCCCGAGAAGGGCCTGTACAACCGCCTGGCCGCCCGCGGCAAGATGAAGCGGCTGCTGGACGAGCCGGCGGTGGAGCGGGCCGAGAGCAAGCCGCCGGAGGACACCCGGGCGTACTTCCGCGGCCGGTGTCTGGAGCAGTACGCGGACGACGTGGCGGCGGCGTCCTGGGACTCGGTGATCTTCGACCTCCCGGGCCGCGACTCCCTCCAGCGGGTCCCCACCCTGGAGCCCCTCCGGGGGACCCGCAACCACGTCAAGGAGCTCCTGGACCGCTGCCGCACGGCGGAGGACCTGGTCCGGGTGCTTTCCGGACAGTGAATGCCGCCTTCGGGGCCTGAAAGGGCCCCGGCCCGGGAATCATGAAGGCACCCGGACGTTGTGAAAGTACGGGGACGAACGCCGGGCCCTCCTTGTAGGGTCCGACGTAGGGTCTGATCTTGAGAGGTCCCGAATCCCGGGGTCTCTCCGTGTGAGCGTGCGAACCGAGCGGGGTGAGGTAGACATGGCGACCAAGGACACCGGCGGCGGACAGCAGAAGGCCACTCGCTCGACCGAAGAGGTCGAGGAGCAGGCCGCGGAAGCGCAGTCCGACCTCAAGGAGCGGCAGGAGAAGCTCTCCGACGACGTCGACTCGGTTCTTGACGAGATTGACGATGTACTCGAGGAGAATGCTGAGGACTTCGTGCGGTCGTTCGTTCAGAAGGGTGGCCAGTAGGCCCCTTTTGCCTTCGATTCGAAGGTCTGACTGCCTTAGTGATCATCAGACGGGTATGGTCCGAGGCGCACTGTCCGGCTGCCGCGCAGCCATGGGGCGGTACAAGGATCGGCCGGACGTCATGAGGCGTGCAGCCGCTTACGTGGAAGGAAACCTGTGGAACCCAACACTCGTAGCACAGGGCGTCTACCGGCAGCCTTCCTGACGCCGGGGTCGTCGTCCTTCATGGACTTCCTGGGTGCGCACGCGCCCGAGATGCTGCCGGGGAACCGGCGGCTGCCCGAGGGGATCGTCGAGGCGCCGCACGGGACGACCATCGTCGCCGTGACCTTCCCCGGCGGGGTCGTGCTCGCCGGTGACCGGCGGGCGACGATGGGGAACATGATCGCGCAGCGGGACATCGAGAAGGTGTTCCCGGCCGACGAGTACTCCGCGGTCGGCATCGCCGGTACGGCCGGCCTGGCCGTGGAGATGGTCAAGCTGTTCCAGCTGGAGCTGGAGCACTTCGAGAAGGTCGAGGGGGCGACTCTGTCGCTCGAGGGCAAGGCCAACCGGCTCTCGACCATGATCCGGAGCAACCTGGGCATGGCCATGCAGGGGCTCGCCGTCGTGCCGCTGTTCGCGGGCTACGACGAGGCCAAGGAGAAGGGCCGGATCTTCTCCTACGACGTGACCGGCGGCCGCTCCGAGGAGCACGGCTACGCCGCCACCGGTTCCGGTTCGATCTTCGCCCGGGGTTCGATGAAGAAGCTGTACCGCCCCGACCTGTCGGAGGAGCAGGCCACCACGCTGGTCGTGCAGGCGCTGTACGACGCCGCCGACGACGACTCGGCGACCGGCGGGCCGGACCTGTACCGCCACATCTACCCCATCGTCACCGTCATCACCGACGAGGGCTTCCGCAGGCTGGACGAGGACGAGTCGCAGGAGCTCGCCCGCAAGGTGACGGACCGTCGGCTCCAGGAGCCCGACGGACCGCGCGCCGCCCTGCTCTGACCATCCTCGTCTCGCGCCCAGGCGCCCAGAAGAAAGGGACGGATAACCGGTGTCGACTCCGTTCTATGTGTCACCCCAGCAGGCCATGGCCGACCGGGCGGAATACGCCCGGAAGGGCATCGCCCGCGGCCGCAGCCTCGTCGTGCTGCAGTACGCCGACGGCATCGTGTTCGTCGGCGAGAACCCGTCCCGTGCGCTGCACAAGTTCAGCGAGATCTACGACCGGATCGGCTTCGCGGCCGCCGGCAAGTACAACGAGTACGAGAACCTGCGGATCGGCGGCGTGCGCTACGCCGATCTGCGCGGGTACACCTACGACCGTGACGACGTGACGGCGCGCGGTCTGGCCAACGTGTACGCGCAGACGCTCGGCACGATCTTCTCCTCGGCCGGCGAGAAGCCGTACGAGGTGGAGCTGGTCGTGGCCGAGGTCGGTGCGACGGCCGCGGGTGACCAGATCTACCGGCTGCCGCACGACGGCTCGATCGTGGACGAGCACGGTTCGGTCGCGGTCGGCGGGAACGCCGAGCAGATCAGCACCTACCTGGACCAGCGGCACCAGGACGGGATGAGCCTGCCGGACGCGCTGAAGCTGGCGGTGCAGGCGCTGTCGAGTCAGGCGAACGGTGCGGACAAGGCCATTCCGGCGGAGCGGCTGGAGGTCGCGGTACTGGACCGTACGCGGTCGCAGCAGCGCAAGTTCAAGCGGATCCGGGGCCGTCAGCTGGCGCGGCTGCTGGAGGCGGACGTCCCGGCGGCGGTGCAGGCGGATGCCGTCTCGAACGACGAGGCGTCGGAGGACGACGCCGAGTAGGCGGTGGTGCGTGGGCCCCGGCCCGCCCCGTGAGGGGTGGGCCGGGGCTTTCGCGTGTCCGGGGCCTCAGGCGGCGGGGGCGGGGCCGGTGGAGTCGCGGACGGTGAGGCGGACGGGGATCTCGGGGGCGGTCCAGGGGGTGCCGTCGAGGACGGCGAGGAGGGCGGTCATGCCCTGTTCGCCGACGCGTTCGGCGGGGAGGGCGACGGTGGTGAGCTCGGGTTCGACGGCGGTGGCGAGGGCGAGGTCGTCGACGCCGGTGACGGAGAGGTCCTCGGGGACGCGCAGGCCCAGGCGCCGGGCGGCCTTGCAGACGCCGGCGGCGAGGATGTCGTCGTCGCAGATGACGGCGGTGGGCCGGTCGGCGGGGTCGGCGAGGGCGGTCCCGGCGACCTCCCGGGCGGCCTCGACGGTGAGTGCGGCCCGGGCGGTGCGCAGGGTGGCGTGGGGGCGCAGGAGGGTGGCGAGGGCCTGGGCGCGGATGTCGAAGGTCCAGGTGTCGACGTCGGCGGCGAGGTGGAGGAAGTGGCGGTGGCCGAGGCCGAGGAGGTGGTGGGTGACCTGGTGCATGCCGTCGGTGATGGCGAGGTTGACGTGGGCGGCGGCGCGGCCGGAGGCGGGGTCGCTGTCGAGCATGACGAGGGGGAGGCCGTCGCCGCCGAGGGCGTCGAGGGCGTCGGTGGCCATGGAGGAGGCGATGACGCCGTCGAGGGCGGCGCGGGCGGAGGCGAAGGGGTCGCGGGCGGGGCCGGTGCCTTCGGGGGAGGGGTAGAGGACGACGCCGAAGCCGTGTTCGGCGGCGACGCGGGCGGCGCCGGTGTAGACGCGGGCGAAGAACTCGTTGGTGAGGGCGGGGACGACGAGGAGTGCGGTGCGGGTGCTGCCGAGGCGGAGGTTGCGGGCGGCGAGGTTGGGGCGGTAGCCGAGGGTGGTGGCGGCTTCGCGGACGAGGGCGGCGGTGCGTTCGGAGACGCGGCCGCGCCATTTGTCGCCGAGGACGAGGGAGACGGTGGCCTGGGAGACCCCGGCGGCGGTGGCGACGTCGCGGCTGGTGGGTCTCGTCACAGGTAGCTCCTGGAATGCGAGGTGGGGCGGGTGTGGGGGGTTCGCCGGGTGGACCCCGGGTCTGCCGCCATGGTACGTATGACGTGTCTCGTTATACGTATTACCCCGGGCGTGGGTCCGGGCAGAAGGGGGCGGTCATGGCCGCGGGTTACGCGGAGCTGCTCAGGACCAGGTATGCCGCGAGGCTGCTGGCGGGCACCTTGATAGGCCGGCTGCCGAACGCCACGGCGGCGATCGCGATCGTCCTCTTCGTCCGGGACCAGGGCGGCAGCTACAGCCTGGCGGGCGCGCTGGCGGCCGTGTACGGGGTCGCCAACGCCGTCGGCCAGCCGCTGCTGGGCCGGGCGGTGGACCTGTACGGGCAGCCGCGCGTGCAGCTGCCGGCGGCCCTGGTGTCGGCGGCGGGGATGGTCTGGCTCGCGCTGGCCGGTACGGGCTCGGTGGCGGCCGCGTACGCCGCGATGGTGGTCGCCGGTCTGTTCACCCCGCCGCTGGAGGGCGGCCTGCGGGCGCTGTGGCCGGGGGTGCTGGGCGGCCGTGAGGAGCGGGTGCACGCGGCGTACGCGATGGACGCGGTGGCCCAGGAGATCATGTACACGGTCGGGCCGCTGCTGGTCACCCTGTGCGTGGCCCTGTGGTCCCCGGCGGTGGCGCTGCTGGTGCTGAACGGCGTCGGTCTGGTCGGCGTGCTGGTGGTGGTGCTCTCGAAGCCTTCGCGGACCTGGCGTTCGGCGCCGCGCGAGGCGCACTGGCTGGGCGCGCTGCGCTCGCGCGGGCTGCTGGCGCTGCTGGGGGCGTTCTTCTTCATCGGCATGGCGCTGGGCTCGATCGCGGTGGCGGCGGTGGCGTACGCGGACGAGAACGGCGGGCAGGCGGTGTACGGCTGGCTGATGGCGGCGGTGGGCCTGGGCGCGCTGGTCGGCGGGGTGTTCTACGGGGCGCGGCAGTGGGCCGGGGCGCCGGAGCGGCGGCTGCGGCTGCTGGTGGCGTTGCTGGCCGTCTGCTACCTGCCGCTGCTGCTGGACGTGGGTCCGGTGGCGATGACGGCGCTGGCGGCGCTGGCGGGCGTGTTCCTGGCGCCTTCGCTGGCGTGTGCGTTCATCGTGGTGGACCGGCACGCGCCGGCGGGCACGGTGACGGAGGCCTTCTCCTGGCTGGTGACCTTCTTCGGGGTCGGTGCGGCGATCGGTACGGCGGCGGCGGGTCCGGCGCTGGAACGGGGTGGTGTGCCGGCCGGTTTCGCGGTGGCCTGTGGTGGTGGCGCGGCGGCGCTGCTGGTGCTGATGCTGACTCAGCGGGCGATGGCCGGTGCGGGGCGCAGCCGTGCGGTGGCGGGGTCGGCGGAGGGTGCGGCGGAGGCCGTCCGGGAGCCGTTGATCAAGAACTGACCGGAACGCCGTTCTCGAACTCGGTTTCAGAAGTGTGCGGAAGGCGTAATGTTCAGTCATGGACCGCCGCATTTTCGGGCTGGAGAACGAGTACGGCGTCACGTGCACGTTCAGGGGACAGCGCCGACTGTCTCCTGACGAAGTGGCGCGCTACCTCTTCCGCCGTGTTGTGTCATGGGGCCGCAGCAGCAATGTCTTCCTGCGGAACGGCGCCCGCCTCTACCTCGACGTGGGTTCGCATCCGGAATATGCAACACCCGAATGCGACAACCTGACCGAACTGGTCACTCACGACAAGGCGGGCGAGCGCATTCTCGAGGGCCTGCTCGTCGACGCCGAACGCCGCCTGCACGAGGAGGGAATCGCGGGCGACGTCTACCTCTTCAAGAACAACACCGACTCGGCGGGCAATTCGTACGGCTGTCATGAGAACTATCTCGTGGCCCGGCACGGAGAATTCTCCCGCCTCGCGGACATCCTGATTCCGTTCCTCGTCACGCGGCAGCTGATCTGCGGCGCGGGCAAGGTGCTGCAGACGCCCAGGGGCGCGGTCTACTGCGTCAGCCAGCGGGCCGAGCACATCTGGGAGGGCGTCAGTTCCGCCACGACCCGTTCCCGTCCGATCATCAACACCCGCGACGAGCCGCACGCCGACGCGGAGCGCTACCGCAGGCTGCACGTCATCGTCGGTGACTCGAACATGTCCGAGACGACGATGCTGCTCAAGGTGGGTGCCACCGATCTCGTCCTGCGCATGATCGAGGCGGGGACGGTGATGCGGGACCTGACCCTGGAGAACCCGATCCGGGCGATCCGGGAGGTCAGCCACGACATCACGGGCCAGCGCAAGGTGCGCCTGGCTTCCGGCCGGGAGGCCTCGGCGCTGGAGATCCAGCGGGAGTACTTCGACAAGGCGCTCGACTTCGCCGACCGGCGGGGCATCAACACGGGCGTCGTGGCGCAGGTGCTGGAGCTGTGGGGCCGCACGCTGGAGGCCGTCGAGGCGCAGGACCTGGACCGGATCGGCACCGAGATCGACTGGGTGATGAAGTACCAGCTGATCGAGCGGTACCGGGCCAAGCACAACATGACGATGTCCAACCCGCGGGTCGCCCAGATAGACCTCGCGTACCACGACATCCACCGTCGCCGGGGCCTGTACTACCTGCTGGAGCGCAAGGGGCAGGCGGCGCGGGTGTGCAACGACCTGAAGATCTTCGAGGGCAAGTCGGTGCCCCCGCAGACCACCCGGGCCAGGTTGCGCGGCGACTTCATCCGCCGGGCGCAGGAGCAGCGGCGGGACTTCACGGTCGACTGGGTGCACCTGAAGCTCAATGACCAGGCGCAGCGGACGGTTCTGTGCAAGGACCCGTTCCGGTCGGTGGACGACCGGGTGGAGAAGCTGATCGCCGGGATGTGACGCGGTCCGGCCGGGAACCCCGTACGCGGTGGCGTGCGGGGTTCCCGCACGCCACCGCCTTGTCGCGCAGGGGTCAGCCCGTAGAGTGGGCCGCTACGACGGACCATTCCAGCGACCCTGAGGACCATTGTGCGACGCCGACTTGCTGCCGCGCTCATCGTGCCGGCTCTGATGCTCACCGCGGCCTGCGGAGGGGGCGACGACGAGAAGAAGGACTCCTCGGCGTCCCCGTCGGCCAGTGCCGGCAAGACCGAGGTGCCGAAGGCGGTGGCGTCGGCCGACCCGATGCCGACGGTCGCCGGTGAGGCCGGCAAGAAGGCGGAGATCACCGTCCCCAAGGGCGAGCCGAGCGGCAAGTTCGTGGTGAACACCGTCAAGGAGGGCAGCGGGCCGGAGATCAAGAAGGACGATCTCGTGGTCACGAAGTACACGGGCAAGGTCTGGAAGAGCGGCAAGGAGCTGAGCGGCTCCTACGACGAGAACGGCCAGCCGCTCGTCGTCCCGGCGGGTTCGCCGCAGATCCTGCCGCTGTTCAGTGACGCGGTGCTGGGCAAGAAGGTCGGCAGCCGTCTGCTGGTCGTGGCCCCGCCGGCGGCGGCCTTCGGTGAGCAGGGCCAGCCGCAGCTGGGCGTCGGCCCGAAGGACAACCTGGTGTTCGTCCTCGACGTGGACTCCGTGCTGCCGAACAAGGCCGAGGGGACCCAGGCGCCGATCGCGTCCGACCTCCCGCAGGTGAAGGCCGACGAGGACAAGGCCGCGACGATCACGATCCCGAAGAACGACCCGCCGAAGGAGCTGGTCGACAAGGTCCTGATCGAGGGCAAGGGTCCCGAGGTCAAGAACGGCCAGACCGTCTACATGCAGTACAGCGGTGCGGCGTGGGCCCCGAACCAGGGCAAGGACTCGGCGAAGCTGTTCGACACCTCGTGGAAGACGGGTCAGCCGTTCTCGACGAAGATCGGCCAGGGTCAGGTCATCGAGGGCTGGGACAAGGGCCTGGTGGGCAAGAAGGTCGGCAGCCGCGTGCTGCTGGTGATCCCGCCGGAGATGGCGTACAAGGACCAGGCCAAGGGTGAGGACCTGCCGGCCAACTCCACCCTCGTCTTCGTCGTCGACATCGTCGGAGCAGTGTAAGACTGTTCCGGTTGTACATCGTTTCGTACGTATGAGGAGCAGTTCCGTGCGCGAGCTCGAGAAGCCCGAGATCGACTTCCCCGAGGGTCCGGCCCCGGCCGACCTGGTCATCGAGGACATCTGGGAGGGCGACGGCCCGGTGGCCGAGGCCGGCAAGAAGGTCTCGGTCCACTACGTGGGCGTGGCCTTCTCCTCCGGTGAGGAGTTCGACGCCTCCTGGAACCGCGGCGCCCCGCTGGAGTTCATCCTGGGCATCGGCCAGGTCATCCCGGGCTGGGACCAGGGTGTCCAGGGCATGAAGGTCGGCGGCCGTCGCAAGCTGACCATCCCGGCCCACCTCGCCTACGGCGAGCGCGGTGCCGGCGGCGCCATCAAGCCGAACGAGACGCTGATCTTCGTCTGCGACCTGATGCGCGTCTGATCTCACCCGCTGTGATCACCGAGGGCCCCCGCCGTGAGGCGGGGGCCCTCGCTTTTGCCGGGGACCGTGGGGGCGGTACGGTCAACGGTCACGAGTGTGTGCCGAAGAGTGGGGGGAAGGGCGTCGATGGCGATCGCCAAGGCCGAGCGGCTGATGAACCTGGCGCTGTGCCTGCTGGGGACGCGCCGTCCCCTCAGCAAGCGTGAGCTGCGCGGTTCCATCGAGGCCTACCTCGAAGCAGGGAACGACGAGTCCTTCAACCGGATGTTCGAGCGGGACAAGGACGATCTGCGCGAGCTCGGTCTGGTGATCGAGACCGTGGAGAACCTGGAGGGCGAGACCGGCTACCTGGCCCGCCGGGACAGCAACCGGCTGCCGCCCGTCTCCCTGGATGCCGAGGAGGCCGCCGCCCTGGGGCTGGCGGCCAAGGTGTGGCAGCAGGCGCGCCTGGCCGGGGCGGCCAGCGGCGCGCTGCAGAAGCTCCGCGCGGGCGGGATGCCGGAGGCGGGCGACCCGTACGAGGGCCAGCACAGCGCCATCGAACCGCGGATCCCGGTCCACGAGGCGGCCTTCGAGCCGCTGATGCTGGCCTGCCGCGACCGGCGGCCGGTGGTGTTCGAGTACCGCAAGTCCAACGCCGCCCGGCCCGAGCCCCGGCAGGTGGAGCCGTGGGCCCTGGAGTGCTGGCGCGGGCACTGGTACCTGGCCGGCTACGACCGCGACCGCGGGGCGGAGCGGGTCTTCCGGCTCTCCCGGATCACCGGCAAGGTCCGCTCCCGGGCCGGGAAGTACACCGCCGACGTACCGGACGTGGTGACCGTGCGGGAGACCGTGGCGGCCTGGGCCGGTGAGGGCGCCGAGCGTTCGGCGCTGATCCGGCTGCGCGCCGGGGCGGGCTACCCGCTGCGGGCCAAGGCCACGGCCGTGCGTGAGGGCGGCGACGGCTGGGACGAGCTGGAGATCCCCTACGGGCACGGGCTGGACGCCTGGCTCGTGGAGTTCGGCCCCGACGTCGTCGTGGTGGGGCCGGCCGACCTGCGGGCCGACGTGGTGGACCGGCTCCGCGCCGTCGCCCGGGGCTGAACCCGCCCGAACAACAACAGCAGCAACGCCCTGAGGGGGAGACGTAGCAGCATGGCCGCCAACGCCATCGACCAGACCCGCCGGATGCTGTCCCTGGTGACCTACCTGCGCGAGCGCCCCGGCGCGCACGTCGCGGACGTCGCCCGCGCCTTCGGGATCACCGAGGACGAGCTGATCTCGGACCTCGACGTGCTGCCCATGTGCGGCACCAGCTTCCGCGGCGGGGACCTGCTCGACATCGACACCGACGGCGACCGCATCTGGTGGCACAACGCCGACGCCTCGGGGGAGTCCACCGCCGAGCCGCTGCGGCTCGCCGCCGACGAGGCCACCTCCCTGCTGGTCGCCGCCCGGGCGGTCGCGACCCTGCCGGGGCTGCGGGAGAGCGACCGGGACGCGCTCCTGCGGGCCACCGCCAAGCTGGAGGCCGCCGCCGGCGAGGCCGCCGGGGCCAGCTCCCGGCTGTCGGTGACCTTCGAGTCCGAGGGCGGCGTCTTCGCGGACGTCGACCGGGCCATCTCCGAGCGGCGCCGGCTCTGGCTGCGCTACTACTCGCCCGCCCGCGACGAGCTCACCGAGCGCACCGTCGACCCGATCCGCCTCTTCGCCGTCGGGCACACCTACCTGGAGGGGTGGTGCCACCTGTCCGAGGCCCGGCGCACCTTCCGGCTCGACCGGGTCGCCGAGATCCGCCTCCTCGACGAGCGGGCCGAGCCGCCCGCCATCGAGCCCCGCGACCTGTCGGTGGGCCTGGTGCAGCCGGCCGCCGAGGACCCGGAGGTGGTGGTCGAGGTGGGCCCCGGCGGCCGCTGGGTCGCCGAGTACTACCCGCACGACAGCGCCGAGGAGCTCACCGACGGCGGCCTGCGGATCACGCTGCGCAGCCCCGACCCGGCCTCGCTGCGCCGGCTCGCGCTGCGCCTGGGCCGCGACGGTCGGATCGTGTCGCCTCCGGAGCTGGCGGACAGCGCCCGGAAGGCCGCTGGAGAGGCACTCGCGGGGTACGGGGAACAGGTCTAGGGGGAGCGGGAGCGATGTCGCGGTCAGCAGGTCTCGTACCGGTCACGTTCAAGGCGGCATGTCCCGAGTGCCGGGCGCGCTTCGAGCTCGCGGCGGACGCGCTGCGGCTGGCGATCGGCGGCAGCCGGCGCGCCACCTTCTACTCCTTCACCTGCCCCGAGTGCGCGGCGGCCGTCCGCAAACCCGCCGGTGAGCGCATCGTGGAGCTCCTGACGGGCGGGGGAGTGAGCACCCTGCGCAGCGTGTGAGGGGGGCGCGCTAGGCTCTGGGCATGCTGTGGCCGATGCTCGCGATCGTCCTGGGGTTCCTCGGGCTCGCCGTCCTGTCCGTCCTCGCCCTGCGGGTCTTCCTGGAGGTGCGGCGGCTGGCCGGGCAGGTCGCGCTGGCCAGCCGCCGGATCACCGAGGCCTCGGGCGACCTGGAACGGGCCGCCGCCGACCTCGCCCGGGCCGGGCGGGCGGCGGCCCCGTAGCGGTCGCGCCACGAGCATGTAGTCCTCTGGATATGGAAACCGCGGAGCCGGACCCGTACCGTCGGTGCGGCAGGCACTCGCGGGTACCCCCGGGGATTGCCGGGCGTTAACCCTCGGGGGTTACGATCCATGTCAGAGCGGTACCGGATCTTTGTCCGGTATCGCCCAAGGCCACCACAACCAGCCGTTTCGGTGAGAAGGAAGACACACATGATCGGCAATCTGAAGCCCCTTGAGATCCTTCTGATCATCGCTGTCATCGTGCTGCTGTTCGGCGCCAAGAAGCTCCCCGAGATGGCCCGCTCGCTCGGCAAGTCGGCCCGCATCCTCAAGAGCGAGGCCAAGGCCATGAAGAAGGACGGCGAGGCCGACGCCGACGCCGCTCCCGCCGCCGACCAGGCCGCGCAGCAGCCCGTGGCCCCCCGGACCATCCAGGCCTCGCCCGGTGACGTCACCAGCGCCCGGCCGGTGAACGAGACCAACCGCACCACCCAGGGCTGACGCGCGGCGGTCGCCCGTCACGCCAGTCACTGCAACGAGACAAGGGACGTGGGTTGCTCAAGTCTGCCCGCAAGCAGGGGAAGAAGGACCGGCAGGCGAAGGACGCCGAAGGGCGGATGCCGCTCGTCGAGCACCTGCGTGAGCTGAGGAACCGGCTGCTGAAGTCGGTTCTGGCGATCGTCGTGATCACGGTGGTCGCGGCCTACTACTACCGGCCGATCATCGACTTCCTGCTGGAGCCGATGCTGTCGTCCGTGGGCTGCACCAACGGCGCCACGCACCAGCGCAACGGCGCCCCCTGCGCCGAGATGACCACCAACGGCCTGACCGCGCCCTTCTCCATCGCGCTGAAGGTCGGCCTGTCCGCGGGCATCGTCTTCTCCGCCCCGGTCTGGCTGTACCAGCTGTGGGCGTTCGCCGCCCCCGGCCTGCACAGGAACGAGAAGAAGTACGCGCTGAGCTTCGTCGCCGTCGGCGCGCCGCTCTTCGTCGCCGGCGCGGTCCTCGCGTACAAGATCCTGCCGCAGACCGCGGAGATCCTCCTCGGGTTCACCCCCGACCACGTCAAGAACCTGCTCCCGGTCGACGACTACCTCGACCTGGTCACGCGCATGGTCGTGGTCTTCGGCCTCGCCTTCGAGCTGCCGCTGATGCTGGTGCTGCTGAACTTCACCGGCGTCCTCACCGCGAAGCGGCTGGGCAGCTGGTGGCGCGCCATGGTGCTCGGCATCACGGTCTTCTCGGCCTTCGCGACGCCCACCGGCGACCCGCTCACCATGCTCACGCTCGCCTCCCCGATCGTCGCCCTCTACTTCATCGCCCTGGGCATCTGCCTGCTGAACGACCGCAGGCGCCGGCGCGACGACCCCGACGCCGGGCTCGACGACGACGAGGCATCCGAGCTGGACCTGACCCCGGCCCCGATCGGTGCCGCGGAAGCCGCCCCGTCCGCTTCCTCGCTGCCCGGCCAGGACGACGGCGGACGCCGCCAGATCAACGGTTACGACGACGCCACCTGACAGGTAGGTTCCGGTGGGTGACCGCTGAGATCACCCTCTTCGTCAATCCCACCGCGGGACGCGGCCGGGGCGCGCACGCCGCGCGGCCGGCCGCTTCCGCGCTCCGGGCCGCCGGCTTCTGCGTACGGACCGTCGTCGGCACGGACGCCTCCGACGCCCTGGACCGGCTGCGCGCCGCCGTCCGCGGGGGCACCGGAGCGGTGATCGCGGTGGGCGGCGACGGGGTGGTCTCCCTCGCCCTCCAGGCCCTCGCCGGGACGCTGGTCCCGCTCGGCGTGGTCGCGGCCGGCACCGGCAACGACTTCGCCCGCTCCCTCGGGCTGCCCGTGGGCGACCCCGCGGGCGCCGGGCGGCTGGCCGCCGAGGCCCTCAAGGAGAGCCGCATCCGGGAGATCGACCTCGGCCGGGCGGCCGGCAGCTGGTACGGGACCGTGCTGTGCTCCGGCTTCGACTCGCGGGTCAACGACCGCGGCAACCGGATGCGGCTGCCGCTGGGGCGCTTCAAGTACGACCTGGCCATCGCCCTGGAGCTGGCCGCCTTCCGGCCCTTCCCCTACCGGATCACCCTCGACGACGGCCCGGTCATCGAGACCGAGGCCACCCTCGTCGCGGTGGGCAACGGCACCTCGTACGGCGGCGGGATGCGCATATGCGCCGACGCTCTGCCCGACGACGGGCTCTTCGACGTCACCGTGGTCGGCGACTGCGGCCGCGGCACCCTGCTCACGGTGTTCCCGCAGGTCTACAAGGGGACGCACCTGTCCCACCCCAAGGTCACCGTCCACCGCGCCGCCAAGGTCACCCTCGAAGCCCCGGACCTGACCGCCTACGCCGACGGGGAGCCGCTGGGCGCCCTCCCGGTGACCGCCGAGTGCGTTCCCGGGGCGGTCCGGCTCCTCACATAAATGATCGCGACTGTTGTCAGAGGCGACGGGTAGTCTCGAAGACAAGATGACCGAAGAACTCTCACCCGCCGAGCGGTACGCCGCTGCCCGGATCCGCGCCGCCGAAGAGGCCTCCGCCCTGGCCCCCTTCCGCGAGATGTACGCATTCGACCTGGACCCGTACCAGATCGAAGCCTGTAAGGCACTGGAGGCCGGCAAGGGCGTCCTGGTGGCCGCCCCGACCGGCTCGGGCAAGACCATCGTGGGCGAGTTCGCCGTGCACCTCGCCCTCCAGCAGGGCCGCAAGTGCTTCTACACGACGCCCATCAAGGCCCTGTCCAACCAGAAGTACGCCGACCTCGTCAAGCGCTACGGCGCCGCCAAGGTGGGCCTGCTGACCGGCGACAACAGCGTCAACGGCGACGCCCCCGTGGTCGTGATGACCACCGAGGTGCTCCGCAACATGCTCTACGCGGGCTCCCAGGCGCTCGGCGGCCTCGGCTACGTCGTGATGGACGAGGTGCACTACCTCTCCGACCGGTTCCGGGGCGCCGTCTGGGAGGAAGTGATCATCCACCTCCCCGAGTCGGTGACCCTCGTCTCGCTCTCCGCGACCGTCTCCAACGCGGAGGAGTTCGGCGACTGGCTCGACACCGTCCGCGGCGACACCGAGGTCATCGTCTCCGAGGAGCGCCCCGTACCGCTGTGGCAGCACGTGATGGCCGGCCGGCGGATCTACGACCTCTTCGAGGAGGAGTCCGACCACGGAGGCCGCGGTTCCGCCCGCCGCGAGGTCAACCCCGACCTGCTGCGCATGGCCCGCGAGGAGAACAGCCGCGGCTACAGCCCCAAGGACCGGCGCCGCGGCAAGATGGTCCGCGAGGCCGACCGCGAGCGCGAACGCCGCTCCCGCGGCCGGATCTGGACCCCGGGCCGCCCCGAGGTCATCGCCCGCCTCGACAACGACGGCCTGCTGCCCGCCATCAACTTCATCTTCAGCAGGGCCGGCTGCGAGGCCGCCGTCCAGCAGTGCCTGTACGCGGGCCTGCGGCTCAACGACGACACGGCGCGCCTGCGGGTCCGCGAGATCGTCGAGGAGCGGACCGCCTCCATCCCCACCGAGGACCTGCACGTCCTCGGCTACTACGAGTGGCTCGAAGGCCTGGAGCGGGGCATCGCCGCGCACCACGCGGGCATGCTGCCCACCTTCAAGGAGGTCGTGGAGGAGCTGTTCGTACGCGGCCTCGTCAAGGCCGTCTTCGCCACCGAGACCCTCGCGCTCGGCATCAACATGCCCGCGCGCACGGTCATCCTGGAAAAGCTCGTCAAGTGGAACGGCGAGCAGCACGCCGACATCACCCCCGGCGAGTACACCCAGCTCACCGGCCGGGCCGGACGGCGCGGCATCGACGTCGAGGGCCACGCGGTGGTGCTGTGGCAGCGCGGCATGGACCCGGTGCAGCTCGCCGGCCTCGCCGGCACCCGCACCTATCCGCTGCGCTCCAGCTTCAAGCCCTCGTACAACATGGCCGTCAACCTGGTCTCCCAGTTCGGCCGGCACCGCTCCCGCGAACTGCTGGAGACCTCCTTCGCGCAGTTCCAGGCCGACCGCTCGGTCGTCGGGATCTCCCGGCAGGTCCAGCGCAACGAGGAGGGCCTGGAGGGCTACCAGGAGGGCATGACCTGCCACCTCGGCGACTTCGAGGAGTACGCGCGGCTGCGCCGCGACCTCAAGGACCGCGAGACCGACCTCGCCAAGCAGGGCGCGGCCCAGCGCCGGGCCCAGGCGGCCAGTTCGCTGGAGAAGCTCAAGCCGGGCGACGTCATCCACGTCCCCACCGGCAAGTTCGCCGGCCTCGCACTGGTCCTGGACCCGGGCGTGCCCGGCGGCCGCAGCAACGGGCACCGCGGGTACGAGTACCACGAGGGCCCGCGCCCGCTGGTGCTCACCGCCGAGCGGCAGGTCAAGCGGCTCGCGTCGATCGACTTCCCGGTCCCGGTCGAGGCCATCGACCGGATGCGGATCCCCAAGACCTTCAACCCGCGCTCCCCGCAGTCCCGCAGGGACCTGGCGACGGCGCTGCGCAACAAGGCCGGCCACATCGACCCGAAGCGGCACCGGCCGGGCCGGGCCGCCGCGGCCGACGACCGCGAGATCGCCCGGCTGCGCGCCGAACTGCGGGCGCACCCCTGCCACGGCTGCGACGAGCGCGAGGACCACGCCCGCTGGGCGGAGCGCTACCACCGGCTCAAGCGGGACACGCAGCAGCTGGAGCGGCGCATCGAGGGCCGGACGAACACCATCGCCCGCACCTTCGACCGCATCCACGCGCTGCTCACCGAGCTGGACTACCTGCGCGAGGACGAGGTCACCGTGCACGGCAAGCGCCTGGCCCGGCTCTACGGCGAGCTGGACCTGCTGGCCTCGGAGTGCCTGCGCGAGGGCGTCTGGGAGGGCCTGAACCCGGCGGAACTGGCCGCCTGCGTCTCGGCGTTGGTCTTCGAGGCCCGGCAGTCCGACGACGCGGCACCGCCCAAGGTGCCGGGCGGCGCGGCGAAGGCGGCGCTGGGCGAGATGGTCCGCATCTGGGGCCGGCTCGACGCGCTGGAGGAGGAGCACCGCATCAACCAGGCGGAGGGCGTGGGCCAGCGCGAGCCGGACCTCGGCTTCGCGTGGGCGGCCTACCAGTGGGCCTCCGACAAGAGCCTGGACGAGGTGCTGCGCGAGGCGGAGATGCCGGCCGGTGACTTCGTGCGCTGGTGCAAGCAGGTCATCGACGTCCTCGGGCAGATCGCGCAGGCGGCCCCCGCCTCGACGGCCCCGCCGTCCTCGGCGGGCGGGAGCACGGTCGCGCGCAACGCCCGCAAGGCCGTCGACGCCCTGCTGCGGGGCGTAGTGGCCTACAGCTCGGTCGGCTAGGCGGTTTTGGGGCTTCGTCCGAAGCCCCCGACGGCCGGATCTGACCTCTTGCCATGATCCCTCGCCGGTGTGCTGTGCGACGATCGGGCGTATGAGCGGGGGAACGGGCGAAGGCCCGAGACGGGTCGGCCGGCCGCGCGCCGACCGGCTGAGACGGGACAGCGGCCGGCCGCCGCGCGAGGAGATCCTCTGCGCGGCGGCCGAACTGTTCACCGTCCGGGGGTACGCGGCCACCACCACCCGGGCGGTGGCCGAACGGGCCGGAATGCGCCAGGCCACGATGTACCACTACTTCGGCGCCAAGGAGGAACTCCTCGCCGAACTCCTGGAGTCCACGGTCGCGCCCTCGCTGGCCCTGGTGCGCAGGCTGCTGGCCGACAACGCCCGGCCGGCCGCCCTGCGGCTGTGGGAGCTGTGCCGCTCGGACGTGCTGCTGCTGTGCGGCGGCCCGTACGACCTGGGCGCCCTCTACCTGCTGCCCGAGCTGAGGCAGCCGCGGCTGGCACGGTTCCGCCGGATGCGCGGGGAACTGCGCGACGGCTACCGGGCGTTGCTCGCCGCCACCCCCGCCGGTGCCGAACTGGCGCGGGAGCGGGGCGGGCTGGCCCTGCGCAACGACCTGGTCTTCGGCCTGATCGAGGGCGTCATGCTGGTCCGCCGCTCCGATCCCGGCCGCCCGGTCGCGGTCTTCGCGGAGGCCGCGGCCGACGCGGCCCTGCGGATCGCCGGGCTCACGCCGCCGGGCCCGCCTCCCAGCCCGCCCGGTCCTCCCACGCCTGGAGGGTGAGCCCGGTCTCCAGCCGGTGCTCGACGCCGGTGACGGGGTCGGTGAACGCCAGGGTGCGCGCCAGCAGCTGGAGCGGGCGCCGGTAGTCCGCCGGGTCCGCCGCCTCGGCGACCACCGGGTAGACGGGATCGCCCAGGATGGGCAGGCCCAGGGAGTTCATGTGCACCCGCAGCTGGTGGGTGCGGCCGGTGTGCGGGGTCAGCCGGTAGCGGCCCAGCCCGTCCCCTACGCCGGTGAGCTCGACCAGGCTCTCGGCGTTCGGCTCGGCGCCGGGCACCTCGACCGCCGCCATCACCCCGCGGGTCTTCTCGATGTGGCTGCGGACCAGCCGGGGCAGCTCCAGCGCGGGGTCGTGGGGCGCGAGGGCCTCGTACTCCTTGCGCACCCGGCGCTGCTGGAACAGCAGCTGGTAGGCGCCGCGGTCCTCGGGCCGGATGCTGAACATCACCAGCCCGGCCGTCATCCGGTCCAGGCGGTGGGCGGGGCTCAGCGCCGGCAGGTCCAGCTCCCGGCGCAGCCGGGCCAGGGCGGTCTCGGTGACGTGGGTGCCGCGCGGGGTGGTCGCCAGGAAGTGCGGCTTGTCCACCACCAGGAGGTGCCGGTCGCGGTGGACCACACGGATCGGGAAGGGCACGGCCGGCTCGGGCGGCATGTCCCGGTGGAACCAGAGCCAGCCGCCCGGCTCGTACGGGTCCTCGTGCCGCAGCACCCGCCCGCCCTCGCCGAGCACCCGGCCGCCGGAGAGCAGCCGGGCCATGGACTCGGAGCCGCGCGTGCCGGCGTACCGCTCGGTCAGGTAGGCGCCGAGGGTGGGCCAGCGGCCCTCGTGGTCGGGGGGCAGGCGCATCCGGACCGGGTCGATACCGGCCTGCTGGGGGAGGGGCGCGGGCGGGATGTGGGATCTGCGGGTCATCGGGACCAGGGTAGGCCGCTACCTGCGGGTGAAGGTGCCGAGGTGGTTCTGGTCGAGGTACTCGACGCGGACCTTGCCGTCCTCGCCGTCCTCGTCTTCGGAGAAGAACACCCCGGTGCGGCCGACGGCGTTCTCGCCGGTGGTCTCGAAGCTGAAGGTGTCGCCGTCGTAGTGGGTCAGGGCGAAGCGCAGGGGCTTCGGGCCGAGGGACAGGGTCAGGCCGCCCTTGGCGTCGGCGGTGACGGTGAGGGGGCCGTAGTAGGGGTTGTCGTAGGTCCCGGTGTAGGCGGCGGCGTCGCGGGCGGGCTTGGCGCCGGCGGGCGGGTGGGCGTAGTCGGTCGGGGACCGGAGCGCGAAGTCGAGCTGCTCGTACGTGGCGGCGAGGAGCGGCAGCCAGTCGGCGGTGGGCTTGCCGTGCTCGGCGACGTCGAAGAAGTCGAGCGCGATGGAGTCGGCCAGGCCGACGGGGGAGCCGTTGGTCAGGACGACGATGCCGAGGCGTTCCAGGGGGAGCAGGGTGACGTGGGTGTTGGCGCCGAGCTCGAAGGCCCCGGAGTGGCTCAGGCGCAGCCGGCCGGCGTCGTCGTAGCTGACGTTCCAGCCGAGCCCGTAGAACTGCGGGGTGCCGCGGGGGGTCTGGGCCTGGGAGACGATCTCGGGGACTCGGGTCCGGGTGAGGGTGTCGGCGGGGATGACGCGCCGGCCGTCGAGGGTGCCGGTGTTCAGCTGGAGCCGCAGCCAGCGGGACATGTCGCGGGCGGTCGAGCTGGTCCCGCCGGCGGGGGTCTGCGCGTCGGCGTCGCGGACGTAGCGGGGGCTCCAGGTGCCGTCGGGGTTCTTCACGTGGCCCGACGCCCGGTCGGGGGCGTTGGCGTAGGCGGCGAACTCGGTGCTGGTGCGGGTCATCCCGGCGGGCTTGAACAGGGTGTCCTCGCTGAGCTTCTGCCAGCTCACGCCGCGGTCGCGGGCGACGGCCTCGGCGGCGGCGGTGAACCCGAAGTTGGTGTAGGCGTAGCTCGCGCGGAACGGGGTCAGCGGCTCCTCGTGGAGGTGGCCGAGGATGTACGCCTGGTCGTAGCCGAGGTCCTCCAGGAGGTCCCCGGCGTGGTCGGGGAGGCCGCTGCGGTGCGAGAGGAGGTCGGCGGGGGTGACGTGGGAGGTGACCCAGGGGTCCTTGAGGGCGAAGCCGGGGAGGGTGGCGGCGAGGGGCCGGTCCCAGGCGTCGGGGGAGGGGAGGGCGCCGGCGATGACGGTGGTGGTGACCGGCTTGGACACGGAGGCCAGCTGGAAGACGGTGTCGGGGCCGACCTTGGCGGTGTCGCCGGTGCGGCGGAGGCCGAAGCCCTTGAGGTAGACGACCTTGTCGTCGTGGACGACGGCCACCGAGACCCCCGGGACGCCGGTGCGGCGCATGCCGTCGGTGATGGTCGCGTCGAGCCGGTTCACGGCGGCGGTGACGGCGGCGTCGGTGATGCGGGGCTCGGGCGGGGGCGGGGGAGCGGGGCCCGCGGGCGCGGCCGCGACGCCGAGCAGCATCGCGGCCCCGGCCAGTCCGACTGCGCGGAGCGTACGCATGCCGCCATTGTCCGCCCGCGGGTGGTTGTCCGCTGCGCGGGGCTTGCCCCTCCCCGCCCTTCAACCGTTCTCGCCTCACACGCCGGCGGGGCTGGAGGGTGGGTCTGGCGCTCCGCGCGAGCGCGACGGGCGCGGAGCGCCCGGCTCTTTCAGCCTCGCCGGCGTCTGAGGCGCGGGGTCTGGGGCGGAGCCCCTGGGAACGGGCGGAGGGTGGGGCGGGGAGATCGCCCCGCGCGGCGGCCGACGGCCAGGCGGGAACGCCCTACGCGGCGGCCGCGGCCGGGAGGTCCTGCTCGGCTTCGACCGTGGCGTTCCAGTCGCGCTTCATCGCCCGCCAGCCCTCGTCCGTCTCGCCCAGGCGCCAGTAGCCCGAGATCGACAGCCGCTCGCGCGGCACGCCGCGTTCCAGCCGCAGGTGGCGGCGGAGTTCCTTCACGAAGCCCGCCTCGCCGTGGACGAAGGCGTGGACGTCGGCGGAGGGGAAGTGCAGGGTGGTGACGGCTTCCAGCAGGGCCGCGCCCACCGGGCGGTCGCCGCGGTGCAGCCACACCGGGGTGATGCCGTCCGGGGTGCGGATGTCCTGCTCGTCCGCCGGGCCCTCGACCTCGATGAAGGCCTGCACCCGCGCGCCCGCCGGCATCCGCTCCATCGACGCCGCGATGGCCGGCAGCGCGCTCTCATCGCCGACGAGGAGGTGCCAGTCCGCCCGGGGGTCCGGGCAGTAGCCGCCGCCGGGGCCGAGGAAGTGGACGAGCTCGCCGGGCTGGACCCGGGCCGCCCAGGGGCCGGCGAGGCCCTCGTCGCCGTGGACGACGAAGTCGAGGGTCAGTTCCAGCCGGGCGGGGTCCCAGGCCCGGACGGTGTACGCGCGCTGGCGGGGCCAGGCCTCGCGGCGCTGCGTCGCGCGGATGACGTCCAGGTCCCACGGCTCGGCGTAGCGCACGCCCTCGGGTTCGAAGAGGAGTTTGACGTAGTGGTCCGTGTGGGCACCCGCGTCGAAGCCCGCCAGCCCGTCGCCGCCCAGCACGAGGCGGACCATGTGCGGCGTCAGTCGTTCGGTGCGTACCACGACTGCGGTGCCGACGGTGCGGGCGCGTCCTTCTGCCACGGTGTCTCCCCTTACGCCTTACGAAGCTTAGGATTACCTAACTTAGCACCTCATCGCCGCAGCGCGCTGCTCAGACGTGACATCGCTCCTCCCAGACCCCACCGATGGGCGAGCGCCTCCACCATCTCGGGGCGAGCGGGAGACGAGGGAAGGGCCGGGTCGAAGGCCGGCAGCGGGACGTCCGCGGCCACCCGGACGACCTTCGGGGCGACGGCGAGGTACGGGCGGGACTCGTCCAGGCGCTTGCGCTGGGTGGGGGTCAGCTTCGACTTCGGGTCGCCGGCGGCCGCGAGGATCCCGGCCAGGTCCCCGTACGCGTCCAGCAGCTTCGCCGCAGTCTTCTCGCCGATCCCCGGCACGCCCGGCAGGCCGTCGCTCGGGTCGCCGCGCAGCAGCGCGAGGTCCGCGTACCCGGGGCCGTCCACCCCGTACTTCTCGCGCAGCCACGCCTCGTCCGTCACCTGGAGCGTCCCCACGCCCTTGATCGGGTAGAGCACGCGGCGCTGCCGGGCGTCGTCCACCAGCTGGAAGAGGTCCCGGTCGCCGGTGACGATGTCCACCGGGCCGATGGCGCGGCCGGTCAGGGTGCCGATCACGTCGTCCGCCTCGTACCCGGCGGCCCCCACCCGGGCGATGCCGAACGCGTCCAGGGCCGCTTCGATGATCGGCACCTGCGGGAGCAGGGTGTCCGGGGTCTCCTCCACGTCCGGGCCGGTCTCGGTCTCCTGCGCGACCCGGTGCGCCTTGTAGGAGGGGATCAGCTCCACCCGCCAGTGCGGCCTCCAGTCGGCGTCCATGCAGGCCACCAGGTCGTCCGGGCGGTGGTCCTGCACCAGCCGCCCGATCATGTCGAGCAGCCCGCGCACCGCGTTGACGGGCGTGCCGTCGGGGGCCTTCACGGAGTCCGGCACGCCGAAGTAGGCGCGGTAGTAGAGGGAGGCGGTGTCCAGGAGCATCAGGCGTCGTGTCGTCACGCAGACGATGATGCCGCAACGCCGGCACGGGTCTCCGCGTCACCCCGGGTGACCTGATCGTCACTCAAACAGTTCGCCCGGCGCGCGCGTTCGCGGACCCTCGCGGAAGGTGTGGATCACCGGCAGGGCGCTCCGCCCGTCCGGCCGTGCCCCTTCCCCGTCCTGTGAGGGTTCCGCATGCCCCGTCGCGGAGTCGCCCGCGCCCTCGTCGCGAGCACCGTGCTGTCCCTGCTCCCCGCCGGCCCCGCCGCGGCCCGTGACGCGCCGCCGCCGGACCCGGCCGCGCCCGCCCGGCAGAGCCCCGGCGAGCTGCGCGAGCGCGTCCGCCGGGAGGTCTCGCCGGCCGAGTCGCGGGGCCTGGGTCCTGAGCACGCCGAGGCGCAGGCCCGGACCCGCCTCGCGATCCGCGACGAGGCCGACCGCCCGGACGGGGCCAGGGCGGCCCGCCTCGCGTCCCTGACGGAGTCTCAAGCCAGGGCGAACGCGGGCTTCCGCCCGGCGGTGTACGGCGCCTTCACCGCGTACTTCGACTCCCCGGACTTCGGCGCGCACACCGCCCTGCTGCCCACCGGCAAGGTGCTGCTGTTCTCCTTCGAGCACACCGGTGCCGGCCGCGCCTTCCTGTGGGACCCCGCCAAGGGCACCGGAGCCGGATCGTTCACCAAGGTCACCCCGCCCACGACCGCCCCCTTCTTCCGCACCGGCCACGCCCTGCTGCCCAGCGGCCGGCTCGGCGTCTTCGGCGGCACCGCCGGCAGCGGGCTCTCGCTGGTCTTCGACCCCTGGAGCGAGACCTGGAGCCGCGAGCAGGAGACGGCCGCCGCCCGCCGGACGGCCTTCACCGGCAGCGGGACGGGGCCCTTGTGGGGGACCAGGCCCCCGGCGGTGGAACGCTTCCCCGTCCTCGGGCACCCCGTCGCGGCCGCCGGTCCCTCGTACGCGCCCGCCGCCGGCCGCCCCGGCGACAACACCGTCCTGATGCCCGACGGGACCCTGCTCACCGCGAGCGGCGCCTACGACATCCACGACTACGCCAGCGGCCTGCTCAGCCCCGCCCCCGACCTGAGGTACCGCCAGCTGGAGCTGCGCGACCCCCGGGGCGGCTGGCGGCTCGGCCCGGTGCAGCGCCTGCCGCGCGGCCACCACTCCAGCGCGCTGGTGCTGCCCGACGGCCGTGTCGCCCTCACCGGCGACGAACTGCAGCAGACCGCCCACGACGCCGACCTCCGCGACGACATGCACGGCACCATCGAGATCTACGAGCCCGCCTACCTGTACCAGGGGCCCCGGCCCGCCCTGGACGAGGTGCCGGCCGCCCCCCTCGCCCCCGGGGACCGCTTCCTGGTGCGCACCGGCACCCCGGACCGGGTACGGCGGGCCGTGCTGCTGGCCCCGGCCGGAGCTCCGCACGCCGCCGGGGCCGCCGTCCGCGGACGGACCGAGCTGCGCATCGAACGGCGGGAGGGCGGGCTCCTCACCCTCCAGGCCCCGCCGGCGTCCGCGGCCGCGGCCCCCGGCCACCACATGCTCTTCCTCCTCGACGCGAAGGGCGTACCCAGCGTCGCGCGCTGGATCCGGCTGACCTGAACCGGCCCAGCCCTCGGTGAACCGCCCCGCCGACCGCCCCGCCCGACCTCTTCCGCCCGCCCCACACCCAGGAGACCCGATGGACGACGTGCAGCCCCAGCCCCCCGCCCGCAGGACCGTCATCAGGGCCGGGGCGGCGGCCGCCGCCGCGCTCACCGTCTGCCCGTACGCCGCCAGCACGGCGACGGCGGCGACGGCGGCACCCCCGGGGGCGCCGGCCCGGCCCGCCGCGGCCCCCGGCCGGGCCGCCGCCCTGCCCCTGCGCTCCGACCGCACGACCCAGGGCGACATCCTCGCGGGCTCCCGCAAGGACCACGCCTGCCTGCTGCTCCTGCACTTCCGCGACGCCGCACGGGCCCGGACCTGGCTGGGCCGGCTGGTGCCGGAGCTCTCCACCACCGAGGAGATGGCCCGCTTCAACGCCGCCTTCAGCGCGGCCCGGCTCAAGGCGGGCGGAGCCGACCCGGCCGGGCTCTCCGCCCAGTGGACCGGGCTGTCCCTCACCCACGCCGGGCTGCGCCTGCTCGCCGGCCGCGAGCCCTTCCCGGCCCTGCCCGCCGGCAGCACCGCGGAGGCGTTCGCCCAGGGCCCCGCCGTGCGGGCGGAGCAGCTCGGAGACACCGGCGACAGCGCGCCCGGCTCCTGGCTGTTCGGCGCCGAGGGGCCCGAGCACGCGGTCCACGCCGTGCTCGGCCTGTCCGCCGACGACCCCGCCAAGCTCGCCGCGGCGGTCGCCCGCCACACCAAGGCCCTCGGTCCGGCCGGTGGTGAGGTCGTCTTCCGGCAGGACGCGGGCAAGCTCCCGGGGGCGCTGAAGGGGCACGAGCACTTCGGCTTCTCCGACGGGATCAGCCAGCCCGGCGTACGCGGCTTCCACGCACCCGACCCGGCGGACGGGACCACCGTGAAGGGCAAGCCCGGCACCCGGCTGGTGCCGCCCGGGGAGTTCCTCGTGGGACAGGAGAAGGTCGGGCGGCGGCCCGCCGGGCTGCCCGCCTGGGCCACCGGCGGCTCCTTCCAGGTGGTCCGCCGGCTCGCCCAGGACGTCCCCGGCTGGTGGGCCCAGGCCCGGGAGCGGCTGGCCGGCCTGAAGAAGTCCGGGGCCGCGCCGCCGGAGGCCACCGCGACCTGGGTCGCGGCCCGCCTCGTCGGCCGCTGGCCCGGCGGCACCCCCATCGCCGGCTGCCCGCTCGCCGAGCAGCCAGCCCCCCTCGGCACCGACCCGGACGCCGCCCTGAAGTACGCGGACGACCCCGACGGCTGGCACACCCCGCTGTTCGCGCACATCCGCAAGGGCAACCCGCGCGACGGCCTCGTCCTCGTCCCCGGCCGGCCCCCGCTGGCCGCAGCCGACCTGGACGGACGGCGGATCATCCGGCGCGGCATCCCCTTCGGCCCGGCCTACGACTTCGACCGGCCCGCCGGCGAGCAGGAGGCCCCGCGCGGCCTGGTCTTCGTCGGCTACCAGGCCGACCTCGTGCAGCAGTTCGAGTTCCTCACCAAGCGGTGGATCAACGACGTCGACTTCCCGCCCGCCCGCAACCCCCGCGTGGGGGCCGACCCGGTCCTCGGCCCGGAGTCCCCCGTCACCTTCGAGACCGAGTCCGCGACCGGAAGCCGCGCCACCACCCTGGGCTTCGGCCGGTTCGTCCGCACCGAGGGCGCCCTCTACGCCTTCACGCCCTCCCTGCCGACCCTGCGCGCCCTGGCCCAGGGGAAGCTCGACCGCTCCCTGGAGGTCCACCGCGGCACCGTCCTGCGCGCCGGCGACGTCCTCGACGCGGGCAGCGTGCGCCTGACCCTCAAGGCCGACGGCGACCTCGTCCTGCTCGACCAGGCCGGCTCACTCCTGTGGAGCGCCGGCACGGAGGGCACCGGCAACGAGGCCGTCTTCTCCGCCGACGGCGAGCTGACCGTACGCGGCGCCTCGGGCACGAACCTGTGGAGCAGCGGCACCGCCGGCCACCCCGGCGCCCGCATGCTGGTCCGCCCCGCCGGTGACGTGGTGGTCCTCGACGGCGACCGTGCGCTGTGGCACGCCGGCGGGGGCCACGTAGGGTGACGTGGCGACGACGGGAATCCACCGGGTCGGGGCCCGGTGGGCTCTTGCGCGCGAATCCGGGGGCGGTTGCTGCGTAAGGTGCTTACAGCACATCCATGTGCGACGAGGATCAGGGGAGGGCAGCCCCCATGAACGGCAAGGACGACGGAAGCATCGCGGACGCCGACGACGGCAGGGAGTACGCGCCCGCGCGGGCGGGCGCGACCGACGCCAACGACAAGGAGAAGGACTCCAAGGAGCCGCTGCGGGTGGGTGTCGCCGTCCGCAAGCGGCGCCGCGCGCTGCACCTGACCCTCGCCGCGGTGTCGGCGCGCAGCGGCCTGTCCGTCCCCTTCCTGAGCCAGATAGAGAACGAGCGCGCCCGCCCCAGCATGCGTTCGCTGGAGCGGGTCGCCGACGCCCTGGAGACCACGGCCGTGGACCTGCTGGCCGCCTCCGACACCGCGCGCACCGTGGACCTCGTACGGGCCGGCGACGAGTCCGGACTCACCCCGGTGATGGGCGTACGCCCCCTCGTGCGCGGCCACCACCAGCTGCACGCGCTGGAGTTCACCGGCGACCAGGACGCCGGCCGCGAGTACCAGCACCGCAACGACGAACTCATGTACGTGGTCTCCGGCGCCTGCCAGGTGGAGGCCGAGGGGCGGGCCTACCGGCTGGAGAGCGGGGACGCCCTGTTCCTGTCCGGCGGAGTGCGCCACCGCTGGCGCGCGGTCACCGAGGACACCCGGCTGCTGGTCGTCGCGGTCGGCGACCACATCCACGCCACCGCCGAGCCGCCCTCGCCGGAGCACTGAGCCGGTGCGCGTCGTCTCGCTCGTGCCCTCCCTGACCGAGGCGGTGGCGGTCAGCGCGCCCGGCGTGCTGGCGGGCGCCACCGACTGGTGCACGCACCCGGCGGACCTCGGGGACGCGGTGCGCGTCGGGGGCACGAAGAACCCCGACGTACGCGCCGTCGTGGAGCTGCGCCCCGACCTGGTGATCGCCAACGAGGAGGAGAACCGGGCCCCCGACCTGGAGGCGCTGCGCGCGGCCGGGCTGGAGGTGCTGGTCACCGAGATCCGGGACCTGCCGCAGGCCCTCGCCGAGCTGGACCGCGTACTGGTGGGGGCGCTGGGGCTGGAGCGCCCGCAGTGGCTGGACCGGGCCGAGGAGGCCTGGGCGGCCGTGGAACCCGTCGGGGACCTCACCGCCTTCGTCCCGGTCTGGCGGCGGCCCTGGATGGTGCTCGGCCGCGACACCTTCGCGGGCGACCTGCTCGCCCGGCTGGGGGTGCGCAACGCGTACGCCGGCCACCCCGAGCGGTACCCGAGGGTGCCCGCGCAGGAGCTCGCCGCGAGCGGCTGCGACCTGGTCGTGCTCCCCGACGAGCCGTACGCCTTCACCGCGCACGACGGCCCGGAGGCCTTTCCGGGCCTCCGGGCCGCACTGGTCAGCGGCCGCCACCTCACCTGGTACGGGCCCTCCCTGGCGGAGGCCCCCCGGGTGCTGGCGGCGGCCCTTCGGGATTAGGCCGCCTGTGTGGCGGGGAGCAGGCGGCCGGCGAACAGGCCGCGCAGGGTGTGGGCGGCGGCGAGCAGCCAGGCGGTGACCAGGCCGAGGAAGAGGGCGGCGGCCAGCCAGGCGAAGGCGTCCAGCCCGGTGTGGCGGGCCAGCCCGGCGGCGCCGGTGACGCAGGTGCCGACGGGGAAGGTCAGCGCCCACCAGGTCATCGCGAAGCCCATGCCGTCGCGGGCGGCCCGCACCAGCATCGAGGCGGCCAGGGCCAGCCACAGCAGAGCGAAGCCCATCACGGGGACCCCGTAGACCACGGCGAACGCGCCGAGGGCACCGGCGTAGGGGGCGTCGACGGCGCCGGGGGCCACGTCGGCGAGCTGGTTGACGGCGGTGGTGGACTGGCCGAGGGGGCCCAGGACCAGGAACAGGGTCGGGGTCAGCGCCAGGGGCAGGGGCCCGCTCACGATCAGCCGGCCGAAGACCAGGGGGAGGAGCAGCAGGGTGGCCAGCAGGCTGATGCCGAACATGGCGTAGCAGGCGAGCAGCAGCGCCTCGCGGGCCTGCCCGGCGGGCAGGTGGGGGACCAGCAGGGGCCCGACGGCGGCGGAGACCATGGGGGAGACCACGGGCAGCAGCCACACGGGGGTGGCCTGGGAGGCCTCCACCTTGTGCCGCACCACCATCAGGTAGGGCACGACGACGGCCATGACCAGCCCGGTCGCGGTGCCGGCGGTGAAGAGCACGGTGTCCGCGGCGACGGCGGCGCCGGCCCCGATCAGGTCCTTGCCGACGGTCAGGGTGCCGGCGCCGACGGCCAGCAGGGCCATCGCGAGGCAGCCGTAGAAGGGGGCGACGGCGGGGTCGAGGAGATGGGCGCGGGCCTGGTCGCGGTGGTGCAGCCAGTGCCCGGCGCGGGCGGTCAGCAGCACGGCGAGGGCCACGGCGGACAGCGCCCACAGGAGCTGGCAGGCCACGCGCTGGCCGGGGAGCTGGTACGGGAGGGTCGCGCCGGCGTTGGCGATGATCGCCGTGCCCATGACGGAGGCGTACCAGTTGGGGGCGAGGTGGCGCAGCCGCGGGACCTTGTGGGTCCGCAGGACGGGTGCGGCGGTGGTGCGGGGGTGCAGGGCGGTGGTGGCCATGGGTCCAGCGTCCCGTCGGGCCGGGCCGGACGGCAGAGGCCGCACGCCTATGAGGCCATAAACTGATGTTATGGGTAACGAGGAGTCGGTCCCGCTCGCGCACCGCGTGCCGGACCTGGGCGCGCTGGAACTGCTGCTCGCGGTGGCCCGGGTCGGCAGCCTGAGCGGCGCCGCACGCCGGCTGGGCATCACGCAGCCGGCCGCGAGCAGCCGCATCCGGGCGATGGAGGCGCGGCTCGGGGTCGCGCTGGTGGACCGCTCCCCGCGCGGCTCGACGCTCACGGCGGAGGGCGCGCTCGTCACCGACTGGGCCCGGCGGGTGGTGGAGGCCGCCGAGGCCTTCGACGTGGGCGCGCAGGCGCTGCGCGGGCGGCGTGACTCGCGGCTGCGGGTGGCCGCCAGCATGACCATCGCCGAGTACCTGCTGCCCGGCTGGCTGATCGCCCTGCGCGGGGAACGCCCCGACACGGCCGTGTCCCTGCACGCCGGGAACTCCGCCGACGTCGCCCAGCGGGTCCTGGCGCACGAGGCCGACCTCGGCTTCGTGGAGGGGCTCAGCGTCCCCGACGGGCTGGACTCGGCCGTCATCGCCCAGGACCGCCTGGTGGTGGCGGTGGCCCCGACGCACCCGTGGGCGCGGCGCTCGAAGGGGGTGGAGCCGGCCGAGCTGGCCGGCAGCCCGCTGATCCTGCGCGAGCGCGGCTCGGGCACCAGGCAGGTGCTGGACGCGGCGCTGGCGCCGTCCGGGGGGCTGGCCCAGCCGCTGCTGGAGCTGGCCTCCACGACCGCCGTCAAGGCGGCGGCGCTGAGCGGAGCCGGGCCCTGCGTGCTGTCGGAACTCGCGCTGGTGGACGAGCTGGCGGCGCGGCGGCTGGTGTCCGTCCCCGTGCCGGGGACTGCCCTGGCCCGCGCCCTGCGCGCCGTCTGGCCGACCGGGACCCGGCCGGCGGGGCCGGCGCGGGACCTGCTCTCGCTGACCCGGCGCCGCTAGCCGTCCGGCGGTGTGGGTGCGTGTCGCGGCGCGGTGCCGGGTGCGGGTGCCTGCGGCGCTGCTCCCCGCCCCGCCCTTCCTCCGTTCCCCGGGGCTGCGCCCCGGACCCCCTGGGGGCTCCGCCCCCATACCCCCGCGCCTCAAACGCCGGCGAGGCTGGAAGCGCGCTGCGCGCACTCCAGCCTCGCCGGCGTTTGAGGCGGGAACGGTGGAAGGGCGGGTAGGGGACCGCTCCGCGCAGCGGCGTACCCCGGGACGGCGGGGGCCGTACGGGTGACGGGGAATCGTTTCGGCGCGTGGCGGGCGGTGACCTCCGCCAGGCCCCCCGGAAAGGTCGCTGCCGCAAGTTTGTTGCCATTCCGAACGAGGGGATTCCCCATGCGACTCCGCCGTGCCTCCATCGCCGCCCTCGGCGCCCTCACGCTCCTGCTGGCCGTCCCGCAGTCCGCCTCCGCCGCGGTCGGCGAATTCCAGTACACCTTCATCGGCCTGGACGGCCGGCCGCACATCCGGATCCTGCTCGAGCCCGAGAGCCGTGAGTGCATCACCCTTCCCGAGGTGGCGGACCCCAACGCCAGTGAGCCCGCGCACTCCCCGCGCAACCGGACCAACGCCACGGCGACCGTGTTCACGGAGCCCGAGTGCGAGGGCGACTTCTTCTCGCTGCGCCCGATCGTGGGCCGCGGCAGCGAGCGGCTGAAGCTCCGTTCGGTCGTCTTCAGCTGATCCGGTCGGCCGGGCGCGGCCCGGACGCGGCGCGCGCGCGGAGTGCCTTCGTCAGCAGTCCGCCCGCGACGATCAGGGCCACGCCCAGCCACCAGGCCCCGCCGTCGAACACCAGCACCGCGATGCCGACCGGTACGAGCAGCCCCGCCACCGGCAGCAGCAGCGAGGCCCCGCCCGGCGCGGCCTCGCCCCGCGCCCGGGCGCGTACGACCTCCGGGTACCAGACGGTGAACCGCAGGGCCGCGACGATCGCCAGGACCTGGATGATCCAGCCGGTCCAGATGTTGTCGGGGTCGCGCAGCACCAGGTCCCCGAAAGCGCCCGCCAGGGCCGCCACCAGGAAGGCCAGCCCCCACACGCCGGTGATCACGTAGTTGGTGCGGAGGAAGGCCGGCGCGTGCCACAGCGACGGATCGACTTGCTCGCGGGCGTACTGGAGGGTGAAGGGCATCCGGACGGCCATCGAGCCGAAGGCGATCACCGTCAGGGTCAGGTTCGCGATCTCGCCCGCGTACGTCTCCAGCCAGCGCAGGGTGCCGTCGCTCGCGAGCGCGCCGATGACGGCGAGCGCGGCGAAGAACACCACGTCGGCGACCTCCAGCAGCTTCCACGAGCTGCCCCGGTGCACCACCCGGCCCAGCACCACCAGGACGACGGCCGAGGCCAGGGCGACCCCGACCGCGATCTCGAACCGTCCCGGGCCGACCAGCAGGGAGAAGACGATCCACGGCGCCATCCCGACGACCGGGTTCTGCAGGAACCCGGACACCGGTCCGGTGGCCGTGCCGTTGGCCTCGGTCCGCATCCTTCCAGCGTGCGCGCCGCCCGCCGAAGGGGCCATTCGTGCCCGCGGGCCGCACGGTGGGGAATCCGTGCGGCCCGCGGGTGGACGTCGGGCGTCAGGAGACGGAGACCCCCACCGGCTCCGGCAGCGTCCGGCGGGCGCCCGCCGCCTCGACGAAGGAGGCCATCACCCGGGTGTCCTTGTCCCGCTCCGGGTGCCACTGGACGCCCAGGACGTAGCGGGAGCGGTCCGGGTCCTCGATGGCCTCCACCGTGCCGTCGTCGGCGTACGCCGAGACGACCAGGCCGCGCCCGACGACGTCCACCGCCTGGTGGTGGTAGGTCGGGACCTCCGCCTTCTCCGGGACCAGCTCCGCGTAGCGGGTGCCCGCCACGGGGTTGACGGGGTGCCAGGAGGTGACGCCCGGGGTGTGGACGTGGCCGTCGATGTGCTGGACCAGCGTTCCGCCCAGGGCCACGTTCAGGGCCTGCATGCCGCGGCAGATGCCCAGCACGGGCAGGTCGGAGTCCAGGGCGGCCGCGAGCAGGGCCAGTTCCCACTCGTCGCGGACCCGCGCGGGCGGACCCGTACGGGGGTCGCGCGCGGCACCGTAGCGGGCGGGGTCGACGTCCGGGCCGCCCGAGACGATCAGGCCGTCGAGCCGGCCCAGCACCTCCGCCGCCCGCTCCGGTTCGTCCGGCGGCAGCAGCACGGCCGCGCCGCCCGCCGCCTGGACCAGCTCGTAGTAGCCGGAGGGGACGAGGGACGTCGGGAGGTCCCACACGTTGTAGCGGGTGGATTCCTCCACATAGGCGGTGATGCCGATGAGCGGCCTGGGCACGGTATTACCTCCAGGTTGGTGCCGTATCAAGGGGCGGGACAAGGTTCTCAGTCGCGGGTCAACTCCGCCTCGGCTTCCGCAAGCGCGGCGAACTCCTCCTCGGGTGCCGAGGCCACCAGGTGGTGCCGACTGTAGATCGCGAAGTAGGCGAGGGCGACGGCGTACACGGCGAGTGCGATGAGTGCCGCGTCCTTGTCCACCAGGAAGGTGGCGACGAGGGCCGAAAGGGCCAGTACGAAGGCGACCGAGGAGGTCAGCACCCCTCCGGGGGTGCGGTACGGCCGGTCCAGGCCGGGCTCGCGGCGGCGCAGCACGATGTGGGACAGGGCCATCAGGGCGTACGAGATGGTCGCGCCGAACACCGCGATGTTCAGCATCCGCGCCCCGTTGCCGGTGGCCGCCGCGAGGGCGAATCCGATGGCGCCGGGAATCACCAGTCCGAGGTACGGGGCCTTGCGCTTGGAGGTGAGGGAGAGGAAGCGCGGCAGGTAGCCGGCCCGGGAGAGGGCGAAGAGCTGGCGGGAGCCGGCGTAGATGAGGGAGAAGAAGGAGGCCACCAGCCCGGCGAGTCCGGCGTAGTTGACGAAGCGGCTGAGCGCGGTCGGTCCGCCGTCCCCCTCCAGGGCGACGACCAGGGGGTTGCCGGCGGTCTTCACGGCGTCGGCGCCCTGGGCGCCGGTTGCGGCGAAGAAGGTGATCAGGGCGAGCAGGGCGAGGATGCCCATGGAGATGGCGAGGGCCTTCGGCATCGAGCGGACCGGGTCCTTGGCCTCCTCGGCGGCCAGCGGGACGCCCTCCACACCGAGGAAGAACCACATGCCGAAGGGGAAGGCGGCCCAGATGCCGAGGACGCCGAAGGGCAGCCAGGAGCTGGAGCCGAAGGCGTCGGTGTCCACGGCGATGTTGTCGAGCGAGCCCGCGTCGAACTCGGTGAGGGCGCCGAGCGCGAAGATCAGCAGTGCGGCGACCGCGACGGCGGTGACCACGAGGCTGAAGCGCAGCGCCTCGCCCACGCCCCACAGGTGCACGCCGATGAAGACGACGAAACAGCCGAGGTAGACGGGCCAGCTGGACGTCAGCCCGAACAGGCCCAGCGATTCGACGTAGTCGCCGATGAAGATGACGATCGCCGCCGGGGCCAGGATGTACTCGATGAGGATGGCGGTGCCGGTGAGGAAGCCGCCCCAGGGGCCCAGGGCGCGGCGGGCGAATCCGTAGCCGCCGCCGGCCGTCGGCAGGATCGTGGACAGCTCGGCGAGGGAGAAGACCAGGCAGGCGTACATGGCGCCCATCAGGACGGTGGCGATGGCCAGGCCGCCGAAGCCGCCCTTGTCCAGGCCCACGTTCCAGCCGGAGAAGTCGCCGGAGACGACGTACGCGACGCCGAGCCCGGTCAGCAGCAGCCAGCCGGCGCTGCCGCGGCGCAGGGTCCGGCGCTCCAGGTACTCCGCGTCGGCGTCGCCCTTCGCGGCGGGTGGTGCGGATACGGGCACGGGTGCGATGTCGTCGGCCATGTGCGCTCCTGCCTAGGGCAATGGTTGTGAGGCGTACCTTTGCGTCAAGGGTGTGGAGCGCGCAAGACCCCTGCGTTAAACAGCGGTTACGAAAACCTCCCCGCGCCCGCGGTGGCCACCGGCCACCGGACCCCCGTACGTCCCCGGCGCCTCAGGTCAGGAACCCGCGCAGCAGGGCCGCCGTCCCGCAGCAGTGCTCGCGCATCACCGCCCGGGCCGCCTCGGCGTCCCGCTCCAGCACCGCCTCCACCAGGACCGTGTGCTGCTGCTGCGAGTGCTCCAGGTTGCGCACCAGCAGCGGGATGCAGTCCAGCAGCTCGTTCACGGTCGCCCGGACGGCCGCGTACTGGGCCGTCAGCGTGGCGGAGCCGGCGAGTTCGCACAGGGCGAGGTGGAAGAGGGTGTCCTGGCGGCGGTACTCGGCCAGCGGGGCGTCGTGGGTCGCCGCGAGCGCCGCGAGCAGCCGCTCGGCCTGCTCCTGCGACAGTCCCTGCGAGGCGCACAGCCCGGCGGCGCCCACCTCCAGCACCTCGCGGAAGCGCAGCACGTCCTCGATGTCCACCCCGGCCACGCGCCGGCGCAGCTCCTCCTCGGCGCCGCCGGCCGGGGTGTCGGGGCGGGCCAGCACGAACGTCCCGCCGTACCGGCCGCGCCGGGCCTCCACCAGGCCCTGGTCCTGGAGCACCTTGAGCACCTCGCGCAGGGTGACCCGGCTGATCCCCATCCGCTCCGCCAACTCGCGCTCGGGTGGCAGACGTTCCCCGCCCGGCACCAGACCCAGCCGGACCACCTGGAGGATCTGCTCCAGGGCCTCCTCGAAACCGTTGCCCGCCCGCACCTGCCGCAGCACGGGATTCAGCCGCGCGATCGCGCCAGCGCCGCTCTCCGTGTCGGTCATCTCGGTTCCTCCCCTTCCCAAGCAATGGTTCTATTCAATACCTTAGGCCTCCTCGGCTCACCGAAGGAGAGATTCCAGTGGTAGACCGCATGCCGCCGCTCGCACCCGAGGAGCTCCGGGCCCTCGTCGCGAGCGGTGAGATCGACACAGTCGTCCTGGCCTTCCCCGACATGCAGGGACGGCTCCAGGGCAAGCGGTTCGCCGCACAGTTCTTCCTCGACGAGGTACTCGCCCACGGCACCGAGGGCTGCAACTACCTCCTCGCCGTCGACACCGACATGAACACCGTCGACGGCTACGAGATGTCCTCCTGGGACCGGGGCTACGGCGACTTCGCCATGCACCCCGACACCGCCACCCTGCGCCGCATCCCCTGGAACCCCGGCAGCGCCTTCATCATGGCCGACCTGGCCTGGAACGACCGCTCGCCGGTCCTCGCCGCTCCCCGCCAGATCCTGCGCCGCCAGCTGGACCGCCTCGGCGAACTCGGCTACACCGCCATGGTCGGCACCGAGCTGGAGTTCATGGTCTTCCAGGACACCTACGAACAGGCCTGGAACGCCAACTACCGGGGCCTGACCCCCGCCAACCAGTACAACATCGACTACTCCGTCCTCGGCACCGGCCGCGTCGAGCCCCTCCTGCGCCGCATCCGCAACGAGATGCAGGCCGCCGGCCTGGTCGTCGAGTCCGCCAAGGGCGAGTGCAACCTCGGACAGCACGAGATCGCCTTCCGCTACGACGAGGCGCTCACCACCTGCGACCAGCACGCCGTCTACAAGACCGGCGCCAAGGAGATCGCCGCCCAGGAGGGCGTCTCGCTCACCTTCATGGCCAAGTACGACGAGCGCGAGGGCAACTCCTGTCACATCCACCTCTCGCTCACCGACGCCGACGGACGCAACGTGATGGCCGGGGACGGACCGGACGGAATGTCACCGGTGATGCGGCACTTCCTGGCCGGTCAGCTGGCCGCGCTGCGCGACTTCTCCCTTCTCTACGCCCCGAACATCAACTCGTACAAGCGTTTCCGCCCGGGATCCTTCGCCCCCACCGCCGTCGCCTGGGGCTTCGACAACCGCACCTGCGCCCTGCGCGTCGTCGGCCACGGCCGCTCCACCCGCTTCGAGAACCGCCTCCCCGGCGGCGACGTCAACCCCTACCTGGCCGTCGCCGGCCTGGTCGCGGCGGGCCTGTACGGCATCGAGAACCGCCTGGAGCTGCCCGAGGCCTGCACCGGCAACGCCTACACCGCCGACTACGCCCACGTCCCCGCCACCCTCCGCGAAGCCGCCGAGCTCTGGGAGAACAGCGAGATCGCCAAGGCCGCCTTCGGCCCCGAGGTCGTCGCCCACTACCGCAACATGGCCCGCGTCGAACTCGACGCCTACGACTCCGCGGTCACCGACTGGGAGCTGCGCCGCTCCTTCGAACGCCTGTAAGACCCCGGAAGCCCGGTACCCCCGAACCGACCCCAGAGAGGCCCCCACGTGTCCGATGCGCTGGAAGTACTGAATCCGGCCACCGAGGAAACCGTCGCCGTCGTCCCGGCCGCCACACGGGACGACGTCGACACCGCCGTCGCCCGGGCCACCAGGGCCCAGCGCGCCTGGGCGGCGGCACCCCCCGGCGACCGGGCCAGACTCCTGCGCCGCTTCGCCGCCGTCGTCGACGGCCACATCGAGGAACTGGCACGGCTCGAGGTCCGCGAGGCCGGCCACACCATCGGCAACGCCCGCTGGGAAGCCGGCAACGTCCGCGACCTCCTCGACTTCGCCGCCGGGGGAGTGGAACGCCTCTCCGGCCGCCAGATCCCCGTCGCCGGCGGCATCGACGTCACCTTCCTCGAACCCCTCGGCGTCATCGGCGTGATCGCGCCCTGGAACTTCCCCATGCCGATCGCCGCCTGGGGCCTGGCACCCGCCCTCGCCGCGGGCAACGCCGTCATCCTCAAGCCCGCCGAGACCACCCCCCTCACCGCCCTGCGCCTCGCCGAACTCGCCCTCGAAGCCGGGATCCCCGAACACCTCTTCCAGGTGCTCCCCGGCCACGGAGCGGTCACCGGCGACGCGCTCGTCGAACACCCCGGCGTCGCCAAGATCGTCTTCACCGGTTCCACCCGCACCGGCAAGCAGATCATGGCCAAGTGCGCCGACCGGGTGAAGCGCGTCACCCTCGAACTCGGCGGCAAGAGCCCCAACATCGTCTTCGCCGACGCCGACCTCGAAGCCGCGGCCGCGGCCGCCCCCATGGCCTTCCTCGACAACACCGGCCAGGACTGCTGCGCCCGCACCCGGATCCTCGTACAGCGCACCGCCTACGACCGCTTCCTCGAACTCGTCGCCCCCGGCATCGAGTCCGTGGCCGTCGGCGACCCGCTCGACGAGAAGACCCAGATGGGCCCGCTCATCTCCCGCGCCCAGCTCGACCGCGTCCGCTCCTACGTCACCGACGACCTCAGCGCCATCCGCGGCAAGGCCCCCGAGGGCCCCGGCTTCTGGTACCCGCCCACCCTCGTCACGGACGTCGACCCCACCGCGCCCGTCGCCGCCGAGGAGGTCTTCGGACCCGTCGCCGTCATCCTCCCCTTCGAGGACGAGGAGGACGCCGTACGCCTGGCCAACGCGACCGAGTACGGCCTCTCCGGCTCCCTCTGGACCCGCGACGTCGGCCGCGCCCTGCGCGTCTCCCGCGCCGTCCGCGCCGGGAACCTGTCCGTCAACTCCCACAGCAGCGTCCGCTACTGGACCCCCTTCGGCGGATACAAGCAGTCCGGGCTCGGCCGCGAGCTCGGACCCGACGCCCTCACCGCTTTCACCGAGACCAAGAACGTCTTCATCAGCACGGAGGCCTGAACCCCATGACCGACCGCACCGAAGAGATCGTCTGCCGCCGCCTGGTCGGCCGCACCGCCGTCATCACCGGAGCCGGCAGCGGCATCGGCCTCGCCACCGCCCGCCGCCTCGCCTCCGAAGGCGCCAACGTCGTCTGCGCCGACATCGACCCCGCCGCGGGCAAGGCCGCCGCCGAAGAAGTCGGCGGCACCTTCGTCCAGGTCGACGTCACCGACAAGGAGCAGGTCGACGCCCTCTTCAAGACGGCCTACGACACCTACGGCTCCGTCGACATCGCCTTCAACAACGCCGGCATCTCGCCCCCGGACGACGACTCCATCCTCACCACCGAGCTCGACGCCTGGCGCCGCGTCCAGGACGTCAACCTCACCTCCGTCTACCTCTGCTGCAAGGCCGCCCTCCCCTACATGCAGCGCCAGGGCCGCGGCTCCATCATCAACACCGCCTCCTTCGTCGCCATCATGGGCGCCGCCACCTCCCAGATCTCCTACACCGCCTCCAAGGGCGGCGTCCTCGCCATGTCCCGCGAACTCGGCGTCCAGTTCGCCCGCGAGGGCATCCGCGTCAACGCCCTCTGCCCCGGGCCCGTGAACACCCCGCTGCTCCAGGAGCTCTTCGCCAAGGACCCCGAGCGCGCCGCCCGCCGCCTCGTGCACATCCCGCTCGGCCGGTTCGCCGAACCCACCGAGATCGCCGCCGCCGTCGCCTTCCTCGCCAGCGACGACTCCTCCTTCATCAACGCCACCGACTTCCTGGTCGACGGCGGCATCTCCGGCGCGTACGTCACCCCCCTGTAAACCCCGCACACACCGAACCCCCCACCCGACAGCCGGGCGTCGCACGACGCCCGGCTGTCGTGCTCCACCGGCCCGCCACGATCCCCACGAGGAGTGCCCGTGACCCGACCCACCACCAGACGCCGGCTCCTGGCCGCCGGCGCCGCGGCCCTCATGGCCGCCGGCTGCCTCACCGCCGCCGGCCCCGCCCGCGCCGCGCAACCCGCCTGCACCACCCCGGAACTCGCCGCCGGCTGGTACGGCGACAACCAGGCCCGCCTCCAGCAGCTCATCGACCAGTACGGCAGCTGCGCCCCGCACCGGCCGGCCCGCGCCAAGCCCGTAGCCGTCTTCGACTGGGACAACACCGTCGTCAAGAACGACGTCGGCGACGCCACCATGTTCTGGCTCCTGCGCAACGGCAGGATCCGCCAGCCCGCCGACGGAGACTGGACCACCACCAGCCGCCACCTCACCCCGGCCGCCGCCCAGGCCCTCGCCGCCGCCTGCGGCCCCCTCGCCCGCCCCGGCACCCCCCTGCCCACCGGCACCCCCGCCGGCGCCGCCTGCGCCGACGAGATCAACGCCGTCTACGGCACCGCCGCCACCCGCACCGGCGCCGCCGCCTTCGCCGGCTGGGACCGCCGCACGACCGAACCCGGCTACGCCTGGCTGGCCCAGCTGACCCAGGGCTGGACCGCGAAGCAGGTACGCGCCTTCGCGGCCGCCGCCCGCACCGAGAACCTCGCCGCGCCCATCGGCACCAAGCAGCAGGTCGGCACCGGCACCGCTACCGGCTGGGTCCGCTACTACGACCAGCAGCGCGACCTCGTCGGGAAACTCCAGCGCGCCGGCTTCGACGTCTGGATCAGCTCCGCCTCCCCGCAGCCCGTCGTCGAGGTCTGGGCCCGGGGCGTCGGCATCGACGCCGCCCACGTCATCGGCATCCGCAACACCACCACCCGCGACGGCAGGCTCACCGCCCACCTCCAGGGCTGCGGATCCGTCCCCGACGGCGCCGACACCATGACCACCTACATCGACGGCAAGCGCTGCTGGATCAACAAGGAGGTCTTCGGCGTCCGCGGCAGGGCCGCCGAGAAGGTCCAGCCGGCCGCCCGCCGCCAGGTCTTCGCCGCGGGCGACTCCGACACCGACATCTCGTTCCTGCGCGACGCCACCGGCCTGCGCCTGGTCCTCAACCGCAACAAGAACGAACTCATGTGCCGGGCCTACGACAACGGCGACGGCAAGTGGATCGTGAACCCGATGTTCATCGAACCGAAGAAGCAGAAGACCGGCCCCTACCCCTGCTCCACCACCGGCTACGTCGACCACGACGGCACCGCGGGCCCCGTCCGCCGGGGCGACGCGAGCGTCATCCCCGACCAGACGGACACCGTCTTCTGACGGCGAGGGCTGGAGGGAGGGTTACAGGAAGGTGCGCCCCTCGCCCCGGTAGGTCGGGACCGAGTCCACCACCCGGTCCCCCTCCACCAGGTGCAGGGTGTCGAACCGCTCGCACAGCTCCCCGGCCTTCGCGTGCCGGAACCACACCCGGTCGCCGATCAGCAGGTCGTCGGCCGGGCTCCCCAGCAGCGGCGTCTGCACCTCGCCCGCACCCTCCTGCGGGTCGTAACGCAGCCCCGCCGGCAGGTACGGCACCGGCAGCCGGTCGGCGCCCGCCGCCCCCGAGGCCGGATAGCCCCCGCCCAGCACGGTCACCACCCCCACCCCGGGCCGCCGCACCACCGGCTGCGCGAACAGCGCGGCCGGACGCCCCCGGAACGTCGTGTAGTTGTCGAACAGCCGCGGCACGTACAGCCCCGACCCGGCGGCGATCTCCGTCACCGCCTCCTCCGCGGCCGTCTCCGCCACGCTGCCCGTACCGCCGCCGTTGACGAACTCCAGGTCCGGCACCACCGCCCGGACCGCGCGCACCGCCTCCGCCCGCCGGACGGCCAGCTCCTTGCGGGCCGTGCTCTGCATCAGCCGGATCATCCGCGACCGCACCGGCCGCCCGGCCAGCGCGTCCCCGACCCCGGCGACGTGCCCCTCGTAACCCATCAGGCCGACCACCCGGAACCCCGGACGCGACGCCACCGCCCGCGCCAGGTCCGCCAGCTGCCCCGGCTCCCGCAGCGGCGACCGCCGCGCCCCGACCCGCACCCGGCCCCCGAACAACCGCAGGGCGGTGTCCAGTTCCAGGCAGACCCGGATCTCCTCGGCCCCGCCGTCCCGCGCCCGATCGATCAGCTCCAGCTGTGCCGGATCGTCCACCATCACCGTCACCGCGGACGCCAGCTTCGCGTCACCGGCCAGCTCCGCGAAGCCGGCCCGGTCGGCCGACGGATAGGCCAGCAGCACGTCCTCGAACCCGGAGCGCGCGAGCCACAGCGACTCGGAGAGGGTGTACGACATCACGCCGGCGAACCCGGGCCGGGCCAGCACCCGTTCGAGCAGTGCCCGGCACCGCACCGACTTGCTCGCGACCCGCACCGGCTTCCCGCCGGCCCGGCGGACGAGGTCGTCGGCGTTGGCGTCGAAGGCGGCCAGGTCCACGATGGCCAGGGGCGCGTCCAGATGCGCGGTCGCCCGGTCGTACCGGGTCCGGTCCGAAGTCATGGGGCGCAGCTTGCCAGACGCTTGTACCGGTGGGTAGGCCCCTGCCCTGGCCGGGCGTTGGCCGGGTTCCGCTGCGCGGGCTGCTCCCCGCCCCGCCCTTCGCCCGTTCCCCGGGCTGCGCCCGGACCCCTCCTGGGGGCTCCGCCCCCAGACCCCCGCGCCTCAAACGCCGGCGGGGCTGAGATGTGCTGCGCACATCCAGCCCGCGCGGCGTTTGAGCGCAACGGGGACAGGGGCGGAGCCCCGGTACTTCAGCCCCGCCGGCGTTTGAGGCGCGGGGTCAGGGGCGGAGCCCCTGGGAACGGTGGAAGGGCGGGTAGGGGACCTCCGCCCCGCGCAGCGGCCCGCCCTGCCAGGCCGGCACCCACCAGGGCAACGGCCCGGCCCCCGGCGACGGCCCGGCCAGGGCAAGGGCCCGGCCCCCGGCGACGGCCCGGCCAAGGCAAGGGCCCGGCCCCCGGTGAAGCCCGGCCAGGGCAAGGGCCCGGCCAGGGCAAGGGCCCGGCCAGGGCAAGGGCGGGTGGGGGTGCGCCGGCGGGCACGTAAAGTACGGGCAGGCAGCCGTACGGAACCGGGGGGCGGAGCCGCCGCATGACCACGACGACACCACGGACCGAGGTCCTGGACGCCCCCGAGCCGCCGCCGCCCCCGCCGCACCGCCCCCGCCGCCACCCCGTACGGGTCGTCACGGCCATCACGTGCGCCCTCCTCGGCAGTGCCCTCCTCGCCGGCGCCGCCGCCACCGCCTGGAGCGACCACCGCGCCGCGCACCGCCCCCTGCCCCCCGACGCCGCCTACCGCCGGGCCGCCTCGCTGTGGCGGTCGGCCCCCGCGGACAGCCTGCTGCCGCCCGTCCTGGACGCCCCCGACGCCGGCCCCGGCGGAGCCGACCGACGCTGGACCCGGATCGCCCTCGCGCCCGACGCCGACTGCGCGGCCGCCCTCCCCGCCGACTGGCGGACCGCCCTCGCCGCCACCGGCTGCACCCGCGTGCTCCGCGCCACCTACACCGACGCCACCCGCAGCTCCCTCGTCACCGTCGGCCTGGTCTTCACCCCCGCCGACGCCGGCGCCATGGCCGCCCTCCGGGGCCGCCTCACCGTCCCGCCCGCCTACGAGTACGCCGACGCGCGCCGCGCCGCCTGGACCGCGACGGTCTCCGCCGAGGCCCCGGCCGTCGTCTACACCGTCTCCGCCTTCGCCGACGGCCGCACCGTCGCCGCGCCCGTCCCCGCCGAGGAGGCGCTCCGCGAGGGCGCGACCGGGACCGTCGCCGAAGCCGGGCTCGGCCACGACGCGAAGGCCGCCGCCGACCGCGTGGGACAGGCCCTCAGCGCCCTCGCCGCCCCGGACACGGTGCCGGACGCCGCGCCGGGCGCGGCACCCTCGAAGGGGGCCGCCCGATGACCCCCCTCCCCCTGCGCGCGGCGGCCGCCACCGGCCTCGCCGCCGCCCTCCTCGCCGTGACCGCCGCCCACCCCGCCGCCGCCGACACCATCCGCGACCGTCAGTGGGGCCTGCTCGCCCTGCGCGCCGAGGAGGCCTGGGGCACCACCCAGGGCGACGGGGTCACCGTCGCGGTCCTCGACACCGGTGTGGACGCCACCCACCCGGACCTCGGCGGCCAGGTCCTCGACGGCGCCGACCTCGTCGGCATGGGCGCCGGCCGCGGCGACCGCGCCTGGGCCCGCCACGGCACCGCGATGGCCAGCATCATCGCGGGGCGTGGCCACGGCCCCGACCGCTCCCAAGGCGTCCTCGGGATCGCGCCCCACGCGAAGATCCTCCCGGTCCGGGTGATCCTCGAAGAGGGCGACCCCGGCCGGGACAAGGCCCGCGACAGCAAGTCCGGCGCCCTCGCCGAGGGCATCCGCTGGGCCGCCGACCACGGCGCCGACGTGATCAACCTGTCGCTCGGCGACGACAGCGACTCCGCGCACCACGAGGCCGCCGAGGACGAGGCCGTCCAGTACGCGCTCGGCAAGGGCGTGGTCGTCGTCGCCTCCGCGGGCAACGGCGGCGAACGCGGCGACCACACCTCCTACCCCGCCGCCTACCCCGGCGTCATCGCGGTCGCGGCCGTCGACCGCCAGGGCCGCAAGGCGCCGTTCTCCACCCGCCACTGGTACGCCACCGTCAGCGCCCCCGGCGTCGACGTGGTCATCGCCGACCCCGACCGCTCCTACTACGAGGGCTGGGGCACCAGCGCCGCCGCGGCCTTCGTCTCCGGCGCCGTGGCCCTCGTCAAGGCCGCCCACCCGGGGCTGTCCCCGGCCCAGGTCAAGAAGCTGCTGGAGGACACCGCCGCCGAGCGCCCGGCCGGCGGCCGCGACGACGCCCGGGGCCACGGCACGGTCGACCCCGTCGCCGCGCTCCAGGCGGGCGCAGCGCTGCGCCCCGAGCCGCCCGTCCCCGCGGCCGTCGCCGCCGGGCGGCGCTACTTCGGCCCCGGACCCGACCACGCCCGCCCGGCCGGGCGCCGGAAGGTGCCGGGGGTGCCCGCGGCCGCGGCCGGGGGAGCGGTGCTGCTGGTGCTGGCCGCCGTACTGGCCCGCCGCCCGCGCGCCGCACGGTGGGACACGTCGGGATAGGGTCGGTTGATTGTGGCGACCAAGAACATTCCAGACCCCGGTTTCTCCGACGACGACGGCACCGCCGACCCCCGGCTGAGCGCCGCCCTCGCGGCCTGGGCGGCCGACCGGGCGGCCGAACCGCAGCTGCTGGCGGCGCTGAAGGACGCCCGGCTGCTGGTGCCCGTCGTGGCGATGCTCGGCGAGGTCGAGACGGACCCGGAGACCGGCCTCAAGCGCGAGAAGACCAGCGACATGGCCGTGCCGACGCTGACGGCGGGGAACCGGCGGGCGCTGCCGGCCTTCACCTCGATCGCCTCGCTCGCCCTGTGGGACCCGGCGGCCCGGCCGGTGGCGGTCCCGCTGCACCAGGCGCTCGCCGCCGCCGCGCACGAGAAGGCCGACACGGTCGTGATCGACCTGGCGGGCCCCGTCCCGTACCAGCTGACCGGCCCGGCGCTGCTCGCGCTGGCCGAGGGCCGCACGGACGCCGACCCGCTGGCGGACCCCGCCGTGCGCGAGGCGGTACGCGCGGCCGTGGCCGCCGAGCCCGCCGTGCTCCGCGCCCACCTGGGCCGGGGCGGCGCCGACGCGGACGGCACCTTGGCCGTCGTGCTCAGCGCCGACGCCGAGCCGGCCCCGGCGGCCCGCCGGGTGGCCGAGGCCCTGGCGGCGGACGAGACCCTGCGCGGCCGGCTCGTACGCGGCCTGGACCTGGCCCTGCTCCCGCCCGGCGGCCCGGTCCCGCCGGGCGAGCCGCTCTTCACGCGCTGAAGACCCCGTACACACGCCGGAGGGCCGCCCGCGCGACGCGCGGGCGGCCCTCCGAGGTGCGAAACGGAACCGGAAGAAGGATCAGGCGTAGACGGGACCCGTGAACTTCTCGCCCGGGCCCTGGCCCGGCTCGTCCGGGACGATCGAGGCCTCGCGGAAGGCGAGCTGGAGCGACTTCAGGCCGTCGCGCAGCGGGGCCGCGTGGAAGGAGCTGATCTCGGTGGCGCTGGCGGTGACCAGGCCGGCCAGGGCGGTGATCAGCTTGCGGGCCTCGTCGAGGTCCTTGTGCTCGGAGTCGGGCTTGTCCAGGCCCAGGTTGACCGCCGCGGCGCTCAGCAGGTGGACGGCCACCGTGGTGATGACCTCGACGGCCGGGACGTCCGCGATGTCGCGGGTCATCTCGTCGTAGTCGGGAGGGGTGGAATCGGAGGGCGTCGCGTCAGTCATGCGCTCCACGATAGGTCGTGCGGCGGCCTTGCAATGCGTGGGGTACTATGGACATCGACCGGCCGGACACCTGTGTGCCCGGCCCACAAGTGGAGGCTCCGATCTCCCACCCGACCACCCTCCGGGGAGGCGGGTCTTCCGGTCAGGCGGTGTCCATCGTTCCGTACGGACGATGGGAAGCCGTCGAGTTGCGCCCCGCGGTTCGCACGCGGCGGTGCTCCGGTTGTTTTGGAGCCCCTGCCTGTGCCCGGCGGGGCATTTTTCATTCTCCGCCGCGGTTGAGGTCTGACGACAAAAGACGTCAGCGGTTGCCTGCCAGGCAGCCGTGTGGTGCTACCGAGGAGGATCCATCAGCACCGAGCCCCGCATCAACGATCGGATTCGCGTCCCTGAGGTGCGACTCGTCGGTCCCAGCGGCGAACAGGTGGGCATTGTTCCGCTTGCGAAGGCGCTTGAGCTCGCGCAGGAATACGACCTGGACCTGGTCGAGGTCGCCGCGTCCGCGCGTCCGCCCGTCTGCAAGCTCATGGACTACGGCAAGTTCAAGTACGAGTCGGCCATGAAGGCCCGTGAGGCGCGCAAGAACCAGGCGCACACGGTCATCAAGGAGATGAAGCTCCGGCCGAAGATCGACCCGCACGACTATGACACCAAGAAGGGTCACGTCGTTCGGTTCCTCAAGCAGGGCGACAAGGTCAAGATCACGATCATGTTCCGTGGTCGCGAGCAGTCCCGGCCGGAACTCGGCTACCGACTGCTGCAGCGTCTCGCTTCGGACGTCGAGGAGCTCGGCTTCATCGAGTCGAACCCGAAGCAGGACGGCCGAAACATGATCATGGTTCTCGGTCCGCACAAGAAGAAGACCGAGGCGATGGCCGAAGCCCGCGAGGCGCAGGCCGCCCGCAAGGCCGAGCGCCAGGGTGGTACCGCCGCCGAGGCTCCGGCCGAGACGGAGGACGCCCCGGCCGCCGAGGTCGAGGCAGACGCCTCCCCCGAGGCCGACGCCTCCGCCGAGGCCGACACCGAGGCCTGATCCCGGTACACACCGTCCCGGATCACCCAACAACATGACGCTCCCGCGAGCCGGTCCCCGGACCGGCGGGGGCGCCACCGACGAGGAGATAACGGCGCCATGCCGAAGAACAAGACGCACAGCGGTACCAAGAAGCGCTTCAAGGTCACCGGCTCCGGCAAGGTGCTCCGTGAGCGCGCCGGCAAGCGCCACCTGCTCGAGCACAAGTCGTCCCGCCTGACCCGTCGCCTGACCGGCAACGCGGAGATGGCTCCCGGCGACGCCGCGAAGATCAAGAAGCTTCTCGGCATCTGATGTCCTCCGCTCCCCCTGAGGGAGCGGGACGTCAGCACCGGGACCCCATCGAATTCCGGGTCGTGTGACGACATCCACGGCCCCGCTACAAGGAGTAAAAAGTGGCACGCGTCAAGCGGGCAGTAAACGCCCACAAGAAGCGCCGGGCGATCCTCGAGGCGGCCTCCGGCTACCGCGGTCAGCGTTCGCGCCTGTACCGCAAGGCCAAGGAGCAGGTCACCCACTCGCTGGTCTACAACTTCAACGACCGCAAGAAGCGCAAGGGCGACTTCCGTCAGCTGTGGATCCAGCGCATCAACGCCGCTGCCCGCCAGAACGGCATGACGTACAACCGCCTCATCCAGGGTCTGAAGGCCGCCAACATCGAGGTGGACCGCAAGATCCTCGCCGAGCTGGCCGTCAACGACGCCAACGCGTTCGCCGCGCTGGTCGAGGTCGCGCAGAAGGCCCTCCCGGCCGACGTCAACGCGCCGAAGGCCGCTGCCTAAGGCCTGGCCGGCCGCGTCAGCAGTCGGCATCCTCGGACCCGCAGGCGATGCGCCTGCGGGTCCGAGTGTTTTCCCCGCACGGGCGCACGCGCCCCCGCACCGCCGCCCGTGCCCGCACCGCTCGCGCCCCGCGCGGCCCGCACCCCGAGAGAGACCGCAGAGACCATGGCCGACCTGGGTCACCACGAGCTGATCTCCCCCCGATCCCCGCGCGTGGCCGCCGCCCGCCGGCTGGCGCGGCGCAACTTCCGCACGAAGGAGCGCCGGTTCATCGCCGAGGGCCCGCAGGCCGTCCGCGAGGCGGTCGAGCACCGCGGGGCCCACGGCGCGACCCTGGTCGAGCTGTTCGCCACCGTCGAGGCCGCCGAGCGCTACGCCGACATCGTCGAGGCCGCGCTGCTGGCCGGGGCCCGGGTCCACTACGCCTCCGACGAGGTGCTCGCCGACGTCTCGCAGACCGTGACCCCGCAGGGCCTGGTCGGCGTCTGCCACTTCCTGGACTCCCCGTTCGAGGACATCCTCAAGGCCGGGCCCCGCCTGGTCGCCGTCCTCGCCCACGTCCGCGACCCCGGCAACGCCGGCACGGTGCTGCGCTGCGCGGACGCGGCCGGCGCCGACGCCGTGGTGCTCACCGACGCCTCCGTCGACCTGTACAACCCGAAGTCCGTACGCGCCTCCGTGGGCTCCCTCTTCCACCTCCCCGTCGCCGTCGGCGTGCCGGTGGAGCAGGCCGTGGAGGGGTTGCGGGCCGCCGGGGTGCGGATCCTCGCCGCCGACGGGGCCGGGCAGGACGACCTGGACGCCGAGCTGGACGCGGGCACCATGGGCGGGCCCTCCGCCTGGGTCTTCGGCAACGAGGCCTGGGGCCTGCCCGAGGAGACCCGGGCGCTCGCGGACGCCGTCGTCCGGGTCCCGATCCACGGCAGGGCCGAGAGCCTGAACCTCGCGACGGCCGCCGCCGTGTGCCTCTACGCGTCCGCCCGTGCACAGCGGGCACCCGGAGGGTGCCGCTCCGTGACCCCCAGCTAGTAGTGTGGCCGTCCGGGGGCTCACTGCGCTACCCGGAGATGTGGGGTACGGGGACATGACCGTCGGTACGAACAGCGCGCCGGAGGCCGGCGGCGAGGCCGAGGAGCGGTTCCGGTACGCCGCCGGGCAGCCGGCCGCCGGCCGCCCCGGCGAGTCCGCCGCCGGGTCCGGCGCGGCGGGCCCCGCAGTGCCGCCGGCCGCGGCCCCGGACACCCTGGGCTTCGTACCGCCACAGGCGGGCCCCGCCGCGCGCGCCGCGGACCGCGAGGCCCCCGCCCGGCCGGGCGCGACCGCCCCGGACCCCGTCATCGACCCCGACGAGCTGCCCGACGGGCTCGTCGTCGCCGACCACACCGGGCACGTCGTCTGCTTCAACCGGGCCGCCTCCCGGATCACCGCCATCCCCGCCGGCCAGGCCCTCGGCGCCCGCATCGAACGCGCGCTGCCCCTGGAGGACCTCGAAGGCCGCCGCTGGTGGACGCTGACCGACCCGTACGGGGGGCTCGCCACCCGGCGCGGCCAGCCCGAGCGGAACCTGCTGCTGCCCGGCGGGCGCGAGGTGCTCGTCTCCGCCCGCTACGTGCGCACCCACCCGACCGGCCCCCTCAGCCGCCTCGTCGTCACCCTGCGCGGCACCGAGGCCCGCCGCCGCACCGAACGCAGCCACGCCGAGCTGATCGCCACCGTCGCGCACGAGCTGCGCTCCCCGCTGACCTCCGTGAAGGGCTTCACCGCCACGCTGCTCGCCAAGTGGGAGCGGTTCACCGACGACCAGAAGCGGCTGATGCTGGAGACCGTCGACGCCGACGCCAACCGCGTCACCCGGCTGATCGCCGAGCTCCTCGACATCTCCCGCATCGACTCGGGCCGCCTGGAGGTCCGCCGCCAGCCCGTCGACCTCGCCGCCGCCGTCGGCCGGCACGTCCAGGCCCTCACCGCGAACGGCCAGGCGCCCGAGCGGTTCCTCGTACGGGTCAGCAGCCCGCTGCCCGACTGCTGGGCCGACCCGGACAAGATCGACCAGATCCTCGGCAACCTCCTCGAAAATGCGGTGCGCCACGGCGACGGAACGGTCACCATCGACGTGGCACCGCACGAGAAGGGAACAGCCGTCACCGTGACCGACGAAGGCCCCGGGATCCCCGAGGAGTCGATGGCCCGCGTCTTCACCCGCTTCTGGCGGGGGAGCAAGCGCGGCGGCACCGGCCTGGGCCTGTACATCGTCAAGGGCATCGTGGAGGCGCACGGCGGCACCATCACGGTCGGCCGCGGCCCCGGAGGCGGCGCCGAGTTCCGATTTATCCTGCCCGTGAGCGCCCCGGCCTACCTCACCCAGTAACCCTGCGGAGAGTCCCACCGGGCGGCCCACGGGCTCCTCCACCCCCGGCGGCCCTTAGACTCGTCCTTTGGCACCTTTGTGTCCTTGTGCCGATCGAGCCCGAGGCGTTTCGATCAAGTCGTGCGGGGACCCACCAGCCAGCCATCGGAAGTACGGGAAGAGATGTCGGCACCGAACAAGTCGTACGACCCTGTCGAGGTCGAGGCACTGAAACCGGAAGAGATCGAGCGCATGCGGGACGAGGCGCTCGCCGCCTTCGCGTCCGCCGGCGACCTCGACGAGCTCCGCGAGGCGAAGACCGCGCACATGGGCGACCGCTCGCCCCTCGCGCTCGCCAACCGCGAGATCGGCGCCCTGCCGCCCCAGGCCAAGGCCGACGCGGGCAAGCGCGTCGGACAGGCCCGCGGCGCCGTGAACAAGGCCTTCGGGGCCCGCACGGTCCAGCTGGAGGCCGAGCGCGACGAGCGGGTGCTGGTCGAGGAGGCGGTGGACGTCACGCTGCCCTACGACCGCGTGCCCGCCGGCGCCCGCCACCCCCTGACCACGCTGATGGACCGCATCGCGGACATCTTCGTCGGCATGGGCTACGAGGTCGCGGAAGGACCCGAGGTCGAGGCGGAGTGGTTCAACTTCGACGCCCTCAACTTCACGCCCGACCACCCGGCGCGCCAGATGCAGGACACCTTCTTCGTCCAGGGCCCCAAGGGCACCGAGGGCGACGAGTCCGGCGTCGTGCTGCGCACCCACACCTCCCCGGTGCAGGCGCGCTCGCTGCTGGAGCGCAAGCCCCCCGTCTACATCGTCTGCCCCGGCCGCGTGTACCGCACCGACGAGCTCGACGCGACGCACACCCCGGTCTTCCACCAGGTCGAGCTGCTCGCCGTCGACGAGGGCCTGACCATGGCCGACCTCAAGGGCACCATCGACCACATGGTCAAGGAGCTCTTCGGGGAGCAGACCACCACCCGGCTGCGCCCGCACTTCTTCCCGTTCACCGAGCCGTCCGCCGAGATGGACATGCAGTGCTACGTCTGCCGCGGCGAGTCGGTGGGCAACCCCGACCGCCCCTGCCGCACCTGCTCCAGCGAGGGCTGGATCGAGCTCGGCGGCTGCGGCATGGTGAACCCGAAGGTGCTCACCGCCTGCGGCGTGGACCCGGAGAAGTACAGCGGGTTCGCCTTCGGCTTCGGCATCGAGCGGATGCTGATGTTCCGTCACAACGTTGAAGACATGCGAGACATGGTCGAGGGTGACGTGCGCTTCACCCGGCCGTTCGGGAGTGAGATCTGATGCGCGTCCCGCTTTCCTGGCTGCGGGAGTACGTCGACCTCCCCGCGGGCGAGACCGGCCGTGACGTGGCCGCCAAGCTGGTCGACGCCGGCCTCGAGGTCGAGACCGTCGAGACGCTCGGCGCCGGCCTCAAGGGCCCCCTCGTCGTCGGCCAGGTGCTGACCATCGAGGAGCTCGAGGGCTTCCGCAAGCCGATCCGCTTCTGCACGGTCGACGTCGGCACCGCCAACGGCACCGGCGAACCGCAGGAGATCGTCTGCGGCGCCCGGAACTTCTCCGTCGGCGACAAGGTCGTCGTGGTCCTGCCCGGCGCCGTCCTGCCCGGCGACTTCGCCATCGCCTCGCGCAAGACGTACGGCAAGACCTCCCACGGCATGATCTGCTCCGGCGAGGAGCTCGGCATGGGCGACGACGGCACGCACGGCATCATCGTGCTGCCGCCGGAGTACGAGCCCGGCACCGACGCGATCGAGCTGCTCCAGCTCGTCGACGAGGTCCTCGACATCGACATCACCCCGGACCGCGGCTACTGCATGTCCATGCGCGGTGTGGCCCGCGAGGCCGCCACCGCGTACGGCCTGCCGCTGCGCGACCCGGCGCTGCTCGACGTGCCCGCGCCGAACTCGTACGGCTACGCCGTGCAGATCTCCGACCCGGCCGGCTGCGACCGCTTCACCGCCCGCACGGTGACCGGCCTCGACCCCGAGGCGCGGTCCCCGATCTGGCTCACGCGCCGCCTCCAGAAGGCGGGCATGCGCCCGATCTCGCTGGCCGTCGACGTCACCAACTACGTGATGCTCGAGCTCGGCCAGCCGCTGCACGCCTACGACCGCGCGCGCCTCGACGGCGCGATCGGCGTCCGCCGTGCCGAGCAGGGCGAGAAGTTCACCACCCTCGACGGGGTCAAGCGCACCCTCGACGCCGAGGACCTGGTGATCACCGACAGCAGCGGCCCGATCGGGCTCGCCGGTGTCATGGGCGGCGCCAACACCGAGATCGCCGACTCCGTCACGGACCCCGAGACGGGCGTCGTCACCGGCACCACCGACGTGGTCATCGAGGCCGCGCACTTCGACTCCGTGTCGATCTCGCGCACCGCCCGCCGCCTGAAGCTCTCCTCCGAGGCCTCCAAGCGCTTCGAGCGGGGCGTCGACCCGCAGGCCGCCGCCGCGGCCGCGCAGCGGACCGTCGACCTCCTCGTGCTGCTCGCCGGCGGCACCGCGGAGGCCGGGGTCACCGAGCTCACCGCCCCGGGCGCGCCGCGCACCATCGCGATGAGCGCCGACCACCCGGACCGGGTCGCGGGCATGGACTACGGCCGCGAGACCGTCGTGCGCCGCCTCCAGGAGATCGGCTGCGACGTCTACGGCCAGGACGAGCTCGTCGTCACCGTCCCCTCGTGGCGGCCCGACCTCGCCGAACCCAACGACCTCGCCGAGGAGGTCATCCGGCTGGAGGGCTACGGGAACCTCCCGTCCACCCTCCCGCAGGTGCCCTCCGGCCGCGGCCTGACCGCGCGCCAGCAGCTCCACCGCCGGGTCGGCCGCGCCCTGGCCGGCGCCGGCTACGTCGAGGCGCTGAGCTACCCGTTCATCGGCGAGGCCGTCTTCGACCAGCTCCAGCTGCCCGCGCACGACGCGAGCCGCCAGGTCGTCAAGCTGGTCAACCCGCTGTCCGACGAGGAGCCGGCGCTGCGCACGACGCTGCTGCCGGGCCTGCTGGGCGCGCTGCGCCGCAACGACAGCCGGGGCAGCCACGACCTCGCGCTCTTCGAGACCGGCTCGGTCTTCCGCGCCGCCGCCGAGCCGGGCGTCGCCGTACGCCTGCCCGTCGACCGGCGCCCCACGGACGAGGAGGTCGCCACCCTCGACGCGGCCCTGCCCGCGCAGCCGCGGTACGCCGCGGTCGTGCTGGCCGGTGCGCGCGAGCAGGCCGGCTGGTGGGGCAAGGGTCGTCCGGCCGACTGGGCGGACGCCGTCCAGGCCGCCCGCGTGCTGGCCGTCGAGGCCGGCGCCGAGCTGGTCGTCCGCCAGGGCCAGTACGGCCCCTGGCACCCGGGCCGCTGCGCCGAGCTGGTCGTCACCCTCGACGGTGTCGAGCAGGTCATCGGCCACGCCGGCGAGCTGCACCCGCGCGTGGTCAAGGCGCTCGGCCTGCCGGCCCGCACCAGCGCCATGGAGCTCGACCTGGACCGCCTCGCAGCGGCCGGCGGCGAGGTCGTGCAGGCGCCCCGGATCTCCACCTTCCCGGTGGCGACCCAGGACGTCGCGCTGATCGTCGACTCGTCCGTCCCCGCCTCGGCGGTGGAGGACGCGCTGCGCAAGGGCGCCGGCGAACTGCTCGAGTCGCTGCGGCTGTTCGACGTCTTCACCGGTGAGCAGGTCGGCGAGGGCAAGAAGTCCCTCGCGTACGCGCTGCGCTTCCGCGCGGCCGACCGCACGCTGACCGCCGAGGAGTCGACGGCGGCGCGCGATGCCGCGGTGGCGCTGGCCGGCGAGCGGACCGGGGCGGTGCTGCGGGGCGCGTAGCGCTGCCGCTGGGCTGTACCGAGGGGCGCGTCCGGGATCCCGGGCGCGCCCCTCACCCGTTCGGGTGGGCCGGGGTGCCCTGCCGGGGCTCCGCCCCGGACCCCGCGCGGCCGCCGCCCGGCAGGCTGCCCTGCGGGGCTGTCCCCTACCCGCCCTTCGCCCGTTCCCTGGGGGCTCCGCCCCCAGACCCCCGCGCCTCACACGCCGGCGGGGCTGAAATCAGCCCCGCCGGCGTGTGAGGCGAGAACGGGTGAAGGGCGGGTAGGGGACCAGCCCCGCGCAGCGGTACGCCCGCGCGGCTGGGTGCGGGCGCACCGGTAGGGCGGCCCCGCCGCAGGCGCGGTGTCCCACGGCCGCGCGGCGACCGGTGCGGGTCCGCCCGGCCGGGGGGAGTGGTACGGCCCGGGCGGACCCGTGTCACCGGCGGAGCCGTTCCGGACCGGGCCGGTGGACGGACCCGGTACGGAACCGGCCCGGCCCCGGCGCGGCCCGGCGACCAACCGGACCGCGGCGGAGCCGTGGTGCGCCGCCCGCGCCCGCCATGGAGTGTCGGGCAGACAGCGGGGGCGGGCGGCGCGGGTGCCGGGTCGTCGCACTGTACGAGGGGGAGCCGACGACCGGGCGGCCTCCTTGGCGAGGCTCTTAAGTGAACCGCCCCGGGCCCCCCGAGCGGCAGGGTGCGCAACGCATTTATGCGCGCACTCGGTTCACACCCCGTGTGAAGGAAACCCGGAACGCCCCCGCGCGCACCGCTCAGCCACTAGCCTGAAGCGGACGAGCCCTTGGAGGGGCCCATGCAGCCCAATGCACTGCTCGACGCCCTCCTCGCCGAGGCGGGCATCTCCCACGCCGGACTCGCCGCGCATGTCAACCAGGCGGGCCGGTCCCGCGGACTCGCGCTGCGCTACGAACACACGGCGGTCTCCCGCTGGCTGAAGGGGCAGCGCCCCCGCGGCCAGGTGCCCGACCTGATCTGCGAGGTGCTGGGCGGGCGGCTGCGACGCCCCGTCGGGCTCGACGACATCGGGCTCGGGATCCCCGGCCGGCAGAGCCCGCACGGCACCCGGCTCAGCGGCTTCGTCGACCGTGCCACGGCCCTGTGGCGCTCCGACGAGCTGGGCCGGCCCGCACAGCTCACGGCGCAGGCCCTCACCGGCACCCCGGCCGTGATCCCGGTGTGGGAGTGGGAGAACCCGCCCGAGGACGCGGACGTGTCCCGGGTGGGGCGGCAGCGGATCGGGCCCGAGCACATCGAGGTCCTGCGGGCCGCCCGGGTGCACTACGAGCTGATGTACCGCCGGGCCGGCGGGATGGCCACCCGGGCGCGGATCGTGCGCTTCCTCGGCAGTGAGACCGCCCCGATGCTGCGCGGGACCTACTCCGACGAGATCGGCCGCCCGCTGCACCGGGCGACCGGCTCCCTGGTGGCGGTCGCGGGGATCTGCGCGTACGACTCCGACGCCCACGGCCTGGCCCAGCGCTACTTCCACCAGGCGCTGCGGCTCGCCAAGGCCAGCGGGGACCGGGGGCTCGGGGCGTACGTGATCGCCCTGCTCGTCAACCAGTCGCTGCACCTGAAGGAGTACCGCCAGGCCGTGGCCTTCGCGGAGGCCGCGCTGCGCGCCGCCGGCCCGGACACCACGCCGGCGCTGGGCGCCGACCTGTACGCGATGCAGGCCAAGGCCTACGCGCAACTCGGCGACGCCGCAGCCGCGTTGGCGTGCATCCGGCGCGCCGAGGCGGCCGCCGAGCGGATCAGACCCGGCACCGAGCCCGCCGAGACCGGCTACGTCCAGCCTGGGCTGGTCAACGTACAGGTGGCGGAGGCCCTGTTGAGCCTCGGGGACCTGGCGGGGGCGCACGAGCAGGCGGCCGAGGCGGTGGGGACGCCGGCGCACGACCGGGGGCGGGTGCACCGCCTCGCGATGCTGTGCGAGATCCAGCTGCGGCAGGGGGAGGCCGACCGGGCGGTGGCCTCGGCGGCCGAAATGGCCGAGCGGGCCAAGGGGATGGAGTCGCTGCGCCTGCGGGACCGGCTGCGAGCCGTCCGGGAGCAGCTGCTGAGCAGCGGGTGCTCCGGTGCGCAGGAGACCGCGTACCTCATCGACGGGGCGCTGCGCGTTCCCCTGTGAGGGCGTCTGCTGCTGCCATGTTGCCACCAACGGATGCGGAAGGTGGCATTACCGTGCAGTGGACGAACCTGAGTGAGCAGACCGTGTACAAGAACCGCTGGTTCGATGTGAACCTCGCGGACGTGGAACTCCCCGACGGCCGGCACCTGGACCACTTCGTCATCCGGCTGCGGCCGGTCGCCGTCGCCACGGCCGTCAACGAGGCCGACGAGGTGCTGCTGCTGTGGCGGCACCGGTTCATCACCGGCAGCTGGGGCTGGGAGCTGCCCGCCGGGGTGGTCGAGGACGGGGAGACGGTGGAGGCGGCGGCCGCGCGGGAGATGGAGGAGGAGTCGGGCTGGCGGCCCGGCCCGCTCCACCACCTGATGACCGTGGAGCCCTCCAACGGCCTGACCGACGCCCGCCACCACCTCTACTGGGCGGACGGGGCCTCCTACGTGGGCGAACCCGAGGACGCCTTCGAGTCCTCGCGCCGGGAGTGGGTCCCGCTGAAGCTGGTGCCGGACATGATCGCGCGCGGGGAGGTCCCGGCCGCCAACATGGCGGCCGGGCTCCTCCTGCTGCACCACCTGAGGCTGAACCGCCCCTAGGCGTTCCCGGCCTCAGCCGTACGGGTAGAAGCCCGAGCCCGTCTTGCGGCCCAGGCGGCCCGCGTCGACCATGCGCTGGAGCAGCGGGGGAGCGGCGTACAGGGGCTCCTTGTACTCCGCGTACATCGATTCGGCGATCGACACGATGGTGTCCAGGCCGATCAGGTCGGACAGCTTGAGCGGGCCCATCGGGTGGGCGCAGCCCAGCTCCATGCCGTTGTCGATGTCCTCGCGGCTCGCGATGCCCGACTCGAACATCCGGATCGCGGACAGCAGGTACGGCACCAGCAGCGCGTTGACGACGAAGCCGGACCGGTCCTGGGCGCGGACGGCGTGCTTGTTCAGCACGTCCCGCACCAGGGCCTCGGACCGCTTGACGGTGTCCTCGCTCGTCGTCAGCGCCGGGATCAGCTCGACGAGCCGCTGCACGGGCGCCGGGTTGAAGAAGTGGATGCCGATGACCTGGTCGGGCCGCGAGGTCGCCACGGCCAGCTTGACCAGCGGGATCGAGGAGGTGTTGGAGGCGAGGATCGCGTCCGGGCGCGTGATCACCTGGTCCAGGACCTGGAAGATCTCCGTCTTGACCTGCTCGTTCTCGACGACGGCCTCGATGACGAGGTCGCGGTCGGCGAACTCGCCGAGGTCGGTGGTGAAGGTGAGCCGGCCCAGGGTGGCGTCCCGCTCCTCCTCGCTGATCTTGCCGCGTTCGGCGGCCTTGGTCAGCGAGTTGTGCAGCCGGGTGCGCCCGATCTCCAGGGCCTCCCCGGTGGTCTCGGCGACCTTCACCTCAAGACCGCTGCGGGCGCACACCTCCGCGATGCCCGCGCCCATCTGGCCACAGCCCACCACGCCGACCCTGGTGATGTCGGTCGGGAGGGTAGAGAGGTCCGTCACATCGTGCCTTTCGCTGCTCATCCATCGCGGGTCCCCCGTGTTCGGCAGTGGTAACTGCATCCCGGCGCCCGCCACGCCCCCCGACGTTACTCCCGCGTTGCCCCCGTCGGCGGCCCGGGGCGGGGCATGCTGTGCCCACGCAGAGGATTGTCACGGAGAGGAACGGAGTCGTCACATGGCGCACATCGGACGGCGGGGACTGCTGGCGGGGGCGGCGGGAGTGCTGGCCACGACGGCCGCGGGCCCGGCGGCGGCGGGGGCCGCGGAGCCCGGGGCGGCAGCGGCGGTACGGGAGCCGGCCGGGCCACCGGGGGTGCGCCCGGCGCGGACGCCCGCCGGCGGCCGCGCGGGGGCCGCGGAGTTCCGGGGGATGTGGATCGCGACCGTACAGAACGTCGACTGGCCCTCCGAGAGCGGACTGTCCGCGCGGGAACAGCGGGCGGAGCTGGTCGGGCTCCTCGACACGGCGGTGGCGCGCCGCCTCAACACGGTCATCCTCCAGGTCCGCCCGGCCGCCGACGCGTTCTGGCCGTCGACGCGGGAGCCCTGGTCGCAGTGGCTGACCGGGACGCAGGGCAAGGACCCGGGCTGGGACCCGCTGGGCACGGCCGTCACCGAGGCGCACGCGCGCGGGCTGGAGCTGCACGCCTGGTTCAACCCGTACCGGGTGGCCAACCACACGGACCGCTCCCGGCTCGCGGCCTCGCACCCGGCCCGCCGCAATCCGGACTGGACCGTCGCCTACGGCGGGAAGCTGTACTACAACCCGGGGGTGCCCGAGGTGCGGGCCTTCGTCCAGGAGGCGATGCTCGACGCCGTCAACCGCTACCCGGTCGACGCGGTGCACTGGGACGACTACTTCTATCCGTACCCCGTCGCGGGCGAGTACTTCGACGACGACGACGCCTTCGCGGAGCACGGCGGCGCCTTCACCTCCCGTGCCGCCTGGCGCCGCGACAACACCGACACCCTCGTGCGCGAGATGTCGCAGAAGCTGCGGGGGCGCAGCCCGGCGGTCCGCTTCGGCATCAGCCCGTTCGCGGTGTGGCGCAACCAGGGCACCGACCGGCTCGGCTCTGCGACCCGGGCCCTGCAGACGTACGACGACCTCTACGCGGACACCCGCAAGTGGGTCCTGCGGGGCTGGGTCGACTACGTCGTCCCGCAGGCGTACTGGCACATCGGGTACGCGGCGGCCGACTACGCGGAGGTCGTGCGCTGGTGGGCGAAGACGGTCGCCGGCACCGGGGTGGACCTGTACGTGGGCGAGGCGCTGTACCGCTGCGACGCCCGCAGCTCCACCGCGGCCTGGCGCGACCCCGCCGAGCTGTCGCGGCACCTGACCCTCGCCGCGCGGTACGCGGAGGTCCGCGGCCACGCGTACTTCTCGGGGAAGTACGTGGTCGCGGACCCCAATGGTGCGCTGGCCAGGGTCGTCGCCGACCACTATCCGACGGCCGTGCCGCCGCGCTGACTCAGTGCCAGGTGGGGGACTTGCCCTCGGGCTCGTCCGGGTGGCGGACGACGCAGTCGGGGCCGGGGGACATGACGGCGTCGTGCCCGTCCGGGAAGTGGACCCGGTACGGGGGGGCGCCGTTCTCGCCCAGGACCTCGACGATCTCGCCCACCCTGTCGTGCTGGCCCACGATCCTGCCGTGCTGCACCAGCTGGTCGCCCTCGGTCGCGCGCATCTGCTGACCTCCTCGGAACCGGTCCGATCCGGTGCCAGTAGTTTAGGCCGTTCCGAGGCTATTTGACCCGTTGGGTCACGGTGATGCAGACGAGGACCGCGCAGGCGGCCAGCGGTGTGGCCGGTGACAGGTGCTCCCCGAGCAGCGCCACCGACCACACCAGGGTCAGCAGCGGCTGGGCGAGCTGGAGCTGGCTGGCGCGCGCGGTGCCGATCTCGGCCATGCCCCGGTACCAGACGTAGAGGCCGAAGAAGTTCGAGCCCGCCGCCACCCACACCAGACCGGTCACCCCGTGCCAGGTGAGGTGCACCGGCTCGGACGCCAGCGCGAACGCGGCGCCGGCCAGGCTCAGGGGCAGGCACAGCACCAGCGCCCAGCCGATCACCTGCCAGCCGGGCACCGAGCGGGCCAGCCGGCCGCCCTCGGTGTAGCCGGCCGCGCACACCAGCAGGGCCCCGAAGAGGTAGGCGTCGCCGGCGGAGGGGGTGCCGCCGCTCTGCGCCAGGGTGAAGGCCAGGATCACCACGGCCCCGGCGACGGCGGCGGCCCAGAAGCGGCCCGAGGGGCGGTTGCCCGTGCGCAGGGCCGAGAAGGCGGCGGTGGTCAGCGGCAGCAGCCCCACCACGACGGCGGCGTGCGAGGTGGTGGAGGTCCGCAGGGCCAGCGTGGTCAGCAGCGGGAAGCCCACCACCACGCCGCCCGCCACCACGGCGAGCCCGGCCCAGTGCTCCCGGGCCGGCAGCGGCACCCGCCCGGCCAGCAGGAAGGCGCCCGCGACGGCGGCCGCCAGGACGCTGCGCAGCGCGACGAGGGACCAGGGGCCGAAGCTCTCCAGACCCCAGGCGGTGGCGGGGAAGGTCAGCGAGAAGGCGACCACCCCGAGCAGGGCGAGGGCGGTGCCGCTGCGCGCGGCGGTCCGGTGGCCCACCGGCTGCACCGCTATCGAGGCCGGGCGAGTAGCGCTATTCTGTGCTGTCATGTACGAGCGTAGCAGCGTGGCAGAACTGGCAGAATCCCTTCGATCGGAACTCGACCGCTACCCGGCAGGTGGAAAGCTCCCGTCGAGCCGGGCCATGGTCGAGCGCTACCGGGTCAGCCCCGTCACCGTCTCCAGGGCCCTCGCGCAGCTCGCCGCCGAGGGGCTCGTCGTCACCCGGCCCGGCGCGGGCGCCTTCCGCGCCCGCCCGCGGACGAGCGGCCCCGCGCCCGGTGACACCTCCTGGCAGGAGGTCGCCCTCAGCGCCGAGGGCGCCGGGGACGTCGTCCCCCGCTCCGTGGACGCCAGCGGCGTCGCGAACTCCCTCGCCGTACCGCCCGCCGGGGTCATCGAGCTCAACGGCGGCTACCTGCACCCCACCCTCCAGCCCGAGCGGGCCATGGCGGCGGCCCTGGCCCGCGCCGGACGCCGGCCCGGGGCCTGGGGGCGGCCGCCCATGGAGGGGCTGCCCGAGCTGCGCGACTGGTTCGCCCGCGAGATCGGCGGCGCCGTCGGCTCGGTCGGCGCCGCCGACGTGCTGATCACCGCCGGCGGGCAGAGCGCCCTGACCACCGCCGTACGGGCGCTCGCCCCACCCGGCGCGCCGATCCTGGTCGAATCGCCCACCTACCCCGGGCTGCTGGCCATCGCCCGCGCCTCCGGCTGCCGGCCGGTACCCGTCCCGGTCGACGCCGACGGGGTCCGGCCGGAGCTGCTGGCCGCCGCCTTCGAAGCCACCGGCGCACGGGTCTTCGTATGCCAGCCGCTGTTCCAGAACCCGACCGGCGCCGTGCTGTCCGCCGCGCGCCGCACCGAGGTGCTGCGCATCGCGCGGGCCGCCGGGGCCTTCGTCATCGAGGACGACTACGCGCGCAACCTCGCCCACGAGGACGCCGGCCCGCTGCCCGCGACGCTCGCCGCCCAGGACTGCGACGGGGTCGTCGTCCACGTCCGGTCCCTGACCAAGGCCACCTCGGCCAGCCTGCGCGTCGGCGCGCTCGCCGCCCGGGGCCCGGTCCTGGACCGGCTGCGGGCCATCCAGGTCGTCGACAGCTTCTTCGTGCCCCGCCCCCTCCAGGAGGCCGCCCTCGAACTCGTCGGAGCCCCCGCCTGGCCGCGCCACCTGCGGGCCGTCGCCGCCGAGCTGCGCCACCGCCGCGAGGTCCTCGCCGGCGCCCTGCGGCGGGAGCTGCCCGGCGCCGAACTCACCCACCTGCCCACGGGCGGCTTCCAGCTCTGGGTGCGCCCCGGCGGGGACGGCGACGACGCCGCGTTCACGGCGGCCGCCCTGCGCGCCGGAGTGGCGGTCACCCCGGGCCGCCCGTACTTCTGCGCCGAACCGCCCGCCGCGCACGTCCGGTTGAGCTTCGCCGGGGTGTCGGGGCCGGGGGAGCTGGTGGAGGCCGTGCAGCGGCTGCGGGGCGGGCTGCCCGGGGAACTGCTCGGGGGCCGGGCCGGCGGCCGGGCCGGAGGGCCGGGAGGGGGGCCGGGCGGGGGCGCGTAAACCCCGTTGAGGCGCCGGGGGAGCCGCCCTAGCCTGCGGGTATGACCGAGATCGAGATCACCTCCCTGGCCGTCCGCCCCGAACTGGCCCCCCGCCTCTGGGACATGGAGGACTCCTGGCCCGAGTTCTCCCAGCACGACCCGATCGCCTGGCTGCTCTACCCGCGCCTGGTGGCCGAGTTCCCCGAGTACGTCTTCATCGCCACCGACGGCGACGAGGTCGTGTCCCGGGCCTTCAGCGTCCCCTTCGCGCTGCACACCCCCGAGCGCGGCGGGCAGCTGCCCGGCCAGGGCTGGGACCGGGTCCTGATGTGGGCCTTCTCCGACCGGCGGCGGGGCGTCCGGCCGGACACGGTCAGCGCCCTGGAGATCTCGGTCGCCCGCGGCCGGCAGGGCGAGGGCCTTTCCGGCCGGATGCTCACCGCCATGCGCGAAGGAGCCCGCGCGGCCGGGTTCACCGAGGTCGTGGCGCCGGTCCGGCCGAGCGGGAAGCCCGCCGAGCCGCAGACCCCGATGGCGGAGTACGCGTACCGCACCCGCGAGGACGGCCTGCCGTACGACCCGTGGCTGCGGGTCCACGTCCGGGCGGGGGCGGTGATCGACTCCGTGGCCCCGGTGTCGATGACCATCAGCGGCACCCTCGACGAGTGGCGCCGGTGGACCGGACTCCCCTTCGACACCCCGGGCCCGGTCCACGTCCCCGGGGCGCTCAGCACCGTCCACTGCGACCCGGAGCACGACCGCGCGGTCTACGTGGAGCCGAACGTCTGGGTCCGCCACCCGCTCGCCGCCGCCCCGGCGGTCTCCGCGTGATCGCGGTCCGCGCCGCCGGCCCGGGCGACGGCGACGCCCTCGGCGAGATCCACGCCGCCGCCTGGGAGGCCGCGTACGCGCCCTTCTTCGCGCCGGAGTTCGCCGCCGAGGGCGTCCGCAGCCGCCGCACCCGCTGGCACGCGCGCCTCGCCGAGGACCCCCGGACGCTGCTGCTGGCCGAGGCGGACGGCCGGCCCCTGGCCATGTCCTGGTCCCGCGCCTCCGGGACCCGGCCGGGCCTCGCCGAGATCCTCAGCTTCTACGCCCACCCCGACGGCTGGGGCACCGGCGTCGCCCCGGCCCTGATGGAGGCGACGCTGGCCCGGCTGAGCGCGGACGGCTTCCCCCGCGCCCACCTGTGGACCCTGCGGGACACTCCGCGCTCCCGCCGCTTCTACGCCAAGTGCGGCTTCGCCGGGACCGGACAGGTGCGGGCCACGGACTTCGGCGACGGCCACCCGCTTGAGCAGGTCGAGTACGAGCGGGAGTGTTGAGTCAGGACCCCTTTCGGACAGGGCGGCGGCGACCGGGAAGGCTTTGCATAAAACTGCATAGGTACGTATAGTCATGCCATCGAGGAGGAGGGTCCGATGGTGGTACGTGTAGCGGTGGCCGGAGCGAGCGGATACGCGGGCGGTGAAGTCCTGCGCCTGCTGCTCTCGCACCCCGAGGTCGAGATCGGCGCGCTGACCGGCCACTCCAACGCCGGACAGGCCTTCGGCCCGCTTCAGCCGCACCTTCTCCCGCTCGCCGGACGGACCCTGGAGGCGACCACGCCCGAGGTCCTCGCCGGCCACGACGTGGTGTTCCTCGCCCTGCCGCACGGCCAGTCCGCAGCCGTCGCCGCCCGGCTCGGCGACGACGTCCTCGTCGTCGACATGGGCGCCGACCACCGGCTGAAGGACTCCGCCGACTGGGACCGGTTCTACGGCGCCCCGCACGCCGGCACCTGGCCCTACGGGCTCCCCGAGCTCCCCGGCGGCCGCGCCGCCCTCGCCGGCACCCGGCGCATCGCCGTCCCCGGCTGCTTCCCGACCGCCGTCTCCCTCGCTCTCTACCCCGCCTACCAGGCGCGGCTCGCCGGACCCGAGGCCGTGATCGTCGCCGCCACCGGCACCTCCGGCGCCGGCAAGGCCCTCAAGGCGAACCTGCTCGGCTCCGAGGTCATGGGCACCGTGACCCCCTACGGCGTCGGCGGCGGCCACCGGCACACCCCCGAGATGGTGCAGAACCTCTCCCCGCTCGCCGGGGAGCGCGTCTCGGTCTCCTTCACCCCGCACCTCGTGCCCATGGCGCGCGGCATCCTCGCGACCTGCTCCGCCAGGGCCCTGCCCGGCACCACGGCCGAGTCGCTGCGCGCCGCGTACGAGAAGGCCTACGCCGACGAGCCCTTCGTCCGGCTCCTGCCCGAGGGCCAGTGGCCCACCACCAAGGCGGTGTACGGCTCCAACGCCGTCCACGTCCAGGTCGCGTACGACGGCTCCGCCCAGCGGATCATCGCCATCAGCGCGATCGACAACCTCACCAAGGGCACCGCCGGCGGTGCGGTGCAGAGCATGAACATCGCCCTCGGGCTCCCCGAGGCGCTGGGTCTTTCCACGATGGGAGTGGCGCCGTGAGCGTGACGGCTGCACAGGGATTCACGGCGGCGGGCATCGCCGCCGGGATCAAGGCGAACGGCAACCCCGACCTGGCCCTCGTGGTCAACAACGGGCCGCGACTGGCCGCCGCGGGCGTCTTCACCTCCAACCGCGTCAAGGCCGCCCCCGTGCGCTGGTCCGAGCAGGTCCTGCGCGGCGGGACCGTCAGCGCCGTCGTCCTCAACTCCGGCGGCGCCAACGCCTGCACCGGCCCCAAGGGCTTCCAGGACACCCACGCCACCGCCGAGAAGGTCGCGGCCACCCTCAACGAGCAGGATCCCGGCGGCGAGCACAACGCCGGCGAGATCGCCGTCGCCTCCACCGGCCTGATCGGCGTCCTGCTCCCCATGGACAAGCTGCTCCCCGGCATCGAGACGGCCGCCGCCGCCCTCTCCGCCGACGGCGGCGAGGACGCGGCCATCGCCATCAAGACCACCGACACCGTCCACAAGACCGCCACCGTCTCCGGGGGGTCCCCCCGCCCGGAGGGTGGGGGAGGCTGGACGGTCGGCGGCATGGCCAAGGGCGCGGGCATGCTCGCCCCGGGCCTGGCCACCATGCTCGTCGTCCTCACCACCGACGCCGACCTCGACAGCGCCACCCTCGACAAGGCGCTGCGCGACGCCACCCGCACCACCTTCGACCGGGTCGACTCCGACGGCTGCATGTCCACCAACGACACCGTGCTGCTGCTCGCCTCCGGCGCCAGTGGCCAGGTACCCGCGTACGAGGCCTTCGCCGACGCCGTACGGACGGTCTGCGACGACCTCGCCCGCCAGTTGATCGGCGACGCCGAGGGGGCCAGCAAGGACATCCGCATCGAGGTCATCGGCGCGGCCAGCGAGCAGGACGCGGTCGAGGTCGGCCGGTCCATCGCCCGCAACAACCTGCTCAAGTGCGCCATCCACGGCGAGGACCCCAACTGGGGCCGCGTCCTGTCCGCCATCGGCACCACCGGGGCGGCCTTCGACCCGGACCGGCTGAACGTCGCCATCAACGGCGTCTGGGTCTGCAAGAACGGCTCCGTCGGCGAGGACCGCGACCTGGTGAGCATGAAGGACCGCGAGGTCCACATCACCGCTGACCTGTCCACCGGCTCCGAGTCGGCGGTCATCTGGGCCAACGACCTGACGGCCGAGTACGTCCACGAGAACAGCGCCTACAGCTCATGAGCACCGCGAGGCGCCACACCGCGCTCCCCAAGGCCGAGATCCTCATCGAGGCGCTGCCCTGGCTCACCCGCCACAACGGCAAGATCGTCGTCATCAAGTTCGGCGGCAACGCCATGATCGACGAGGACCTGAAGGCGGCCTTCGCCCAGGACGTCGTCTTCCTGCGCCAGGCCGGCCTGCGGCCCGTCGTCGTCCACGGCGGCGGCCCGCAGATCAACGCCCAGCTCGACAAGCAGGGCCTGGTCAGCGAGTTCAAGGCCGGCCTGCGGGTCACCACCCCGGAGGCCATGGACGTCGTACGCATGGTCCTGGCGGGCCAGGTCCAGCGCGAGCTGGTCGGCCTGCTCAACCAGCACGGGCCGCTCGCCGTCGGCATGACCGGCGAGGACGCCCACACCATCACCGCCACCAAGCACACCCCGCGGATCGGCGGCGAAGCCGTCGACATCGGCCGGGTCGGCGAGATCACCGCCATCGACACCGGCGCGATCGAGGCCCTGCTCGCCGACGGCCGGATCCCGGTCATCTCCTCCATCGCGCGCAGCGCCGACGACGGCCACGTGTACAACGTGAACGCCGACACGGCCGCCGCCGCGCTGGCCGCCGCGCTCGGCGCGGAGACGCTGATGGTCCTCACCGACGTCGAGGGTCTCTACGCGGACTGGCCCAACAGCGACGAGGTCATCAGCCGGCTCACCGTCAGCGAGCTGGAGAAGCTGCTGCCCGAGCTGTCCAGCGGCATGGTGCCGAAGATGGAGGGCTGCCTGCACGCCGTGCGCGGCGGCGTCAGCACGGCCCGGGTGATCGACGGGCGGGTCCAGCACTCGATCCTGCTGGAGATCTTCACCGACGAGGGAATCGGCACGATGGTCGTGCCCGACGGACAGGGAGGGGACGGTACGTGAGCGCCAACCAGGGGACGGCCGGTCAGGAGACCGGCAACGAGCGCTACGCCGCCCGCTGGAAGGGGGCGCTGGCCAACAACTACGGCACCCCCGCGCTGGCCCTCGTACGCGGTGAGGGCGCGCAGGTCTGGGACGCGGACGGCAAGCGGTACACCGACTTCGTCGGCGGCATCGCGGTCAACGCCCTCGGCCACGCCCACCCGGCGGTCGTCTCCGCCGTGACCGAGCAGATCACCACCCTCGGCCACGTCTCCAACCTCTACGCCTCCGAGCCCGTCCTCGCGCTCGGCGAGCGGCTGCTCCAGCTCTTCGGCCGCGAGGGGCGCGTGTTCTTCTGCAACTCCGGTGCCGAAGCGGTCGAGGCCGTGTACAAGATCGGTCGGCTCACCGGGCGGACCCACATGGTCGCCACCACCGGCGGCTTCCACGGCCGGACCATGGGAGCCCTGGCCCTCACCGGCCAGCCCGGCAAGCAGGAGCCCTTCCTTCCGCTGCCCGGCGAGGTGACGCACGTCCCCTACGGCGACGTGGAGGCCCTGCGCGCCGCCGTCACCGAGGAGACCGCCTTCGTCCTCATCGAGCCCGTCCAGGGCGAGAACGGCGTGGTCGTCCCGCCGGCCGGCTACCTGACGGCCGCCCGCGAGATCACCCGCGCCACCGGGACGCTGCTCGCCCTCGACGAGGTGCAGACCGGCATCGGCCGCTGCGGCAGCTGGTTCGAGTACCAGCAGCACGAGGGCGTCGAGCCCGACCTCGTCACGCTCGCGAAGGGCCTCGGCGGCGGCCTGCCCCTCGGCGCGGTGGCCGCCTTCGGCCCGGCCGCGGACCTGCTCCAGCCTGGCCAGCACGGCACCACCTTCGGCGGCAACCCCGTCGCCTGCGCCGCCGGCCTCGCCGTGATCGACACCATCGCGGCCGAGGGACTCCTCGACCGGGTCAAGGCCCGGGGCGAGCGCCTGCGCTCCGGAATCGAATCCTCCGGTCACCGGCTGGTCTCCCACGTCCGCGGGTCCGGCCTGTTGCTGGGTATCGTGCTGACGGAGCCGCTCGCGCCGAAGGTGCAGCTCGCGGCCCAGCAGGCCGGATTCCTGGTCAACGCGCCCGCCCCCGACGTGGTACGGCTGATGCCGCCGTTCGTCATCGCCGAGGCAGAGGTGGACGCGTTCGTCCGGGCACTTCCCGGCATCCTCGACGAAGCGGGACGATCCGGAGAATGAGACGACGATGAGCCAGGCGCAGGAACCCGAGCAGAACGGCGGCCCCTCCGTCCCGCAGACCCGCACCGCCCGCCACCGCCGGATCGTGGACATCCTCAACCGGCAGCCGGTCCGCTCCCAGAGCCAGCTGGCCAAACTGCTCGCGGACGACGGGCTGAGCGTCACCCAGGCGACGCTCTCCCGCGACCTCGACGAGCTGGGCGCGGTCAAGATCCGCAACACCGGCGGCGAGCTGATCTACGCGGTCCCCAGCGAGGGCGGCTTCCGCACCCCGCAGGCCCCGCTCGGCGAGTCGGCCAAGGAGGAGCGCATGCGGCGCCTCTCCGGCGAACTGCTGATCTCGGCGGAGGCCTCCGCGAACCTCGTGGTCCTGCGCACCCCGCCCGGCGCGGCCCAGTTCCTCGCCTCGGCGATCGACCAGGCCGAACTCCACGCCATCCTCGGCACCATCGCGGGCGACGACACCCTGATGCTCATCAGCCGCGACCCGGCCGGCGGCCAGGCCCTGGCCGACCACCTCCTGCGGCTGGCGCAGAAGGAGGGCTAGGCCCTCCTCCGCCGCGCCCCCTCAGTACCGGGTCACGGCCAGCGGGCCGGTCTCCGTGCCGATCGCGATGTGCGGGCGGCGGCGGGGATCGGCCCAGCGCAGCAGCTCGCGCATGGCGCCACGGGGGACGGAGACGCAGCCGGCCGTGGCGCCCCTGCCGTCCACGTGCAGGAAGATGCCCGCGCCGCGGCCGCGCACCGGCTCGTCGTAGTTGAAGCCGATGACCAGGGCGTGCGCGTACTGCCGCGCGTACGTCACCAGGTGCTCGGACTCGCCCGGCGCGCAGTCGGCGGGCAGCGGCTCCGTCCACCGGTTGTAGGCGGCCGAGGCGTTGTCCTGGCACCACCACGAACGGTCCGTCACCCTGCGGTACCGGTACGCCGTTCCGACCGGGGCGTGCGCGATGCCGAAGGCGTACGGCAGGTCGTACAGGCCCGCCGGGGTGGTGTCGGTGCCCTGGATCCGGGTCGTGCCCTCGGTCAGGCCGTTCGCCCCGAAGCGGGCCGGGGCGCTGCCCGCCTCGAACCAGCGGCCCGCACGCCGGTCCCACCAGGTCAGCACCCCGGTCGTGGACCCGGGCGCCGGGGCGACGGCGGTGATCAGCTGGCTCCCGCCGCCGGTGTCGGCGAGCCGGGCCGGCAGCGGGTCCGGACCGTAGGGGAAGAGGCCGGCGAGGATCAGCGAGCCCGTGAGCAGGGCGGTACGCAGCACACCCCAGACGGTACGGCCGACGGGCGCGGCCGCCGCGCAGGCAGGCCGTGGCGGGGTGTCACAGCAGCCGCAGCCGGCGGACGTCCAGGACCTGGGCCGCCCGCGCCAGCAGGGCGCCGAGCTCCGCCTGGTGCGCCTCCCCTTCGCCCAGGGTGCTGAGCCAGTTCCAGTCGAGCACGGTGCTGCGCGCGTACAGGCCCAGCACCGGGTCCGGGTCCGTCATCATGGCGACACAGGCCCGCAGTTCGGCGCTCCCGCCCCGGCCGCGCAGCAGCCGGAACGCCGCCCTGCGGGTGTGCGGCGGCCACTCGGGGCCGGTCCGGTCCGCCAGCGCGGCGGAGTCCAGCCGCTCGGCCACGCCCAGCAGGCCGAGCGCGGCCTCGCGGGACACCGAGGCGGACGGGTCCTCCAGCATCCCGAGCAGCACCGCGTCCTCGACCACCAGGCCCAGCCCGCGCAGCCCCGCCAGGGCGGTGGCCCGCACCGGCCCCTCGGGGTGGTCCAGCAGGGCGCGCAGCAGCGGCCCGTCGGCCCGCCCGGCCACCTCCCGGAAGCCGGCCACCGCGTACCGGGTCACCCGCTGCCGGTCCGTGACGAGCCCGCGGTAGTGCGCGTACGGGTCACCGCCGTCCTGGCGCAGCAGCCAGCGGGCGCAGGCCCGCACCTGGCCGGCCCGGTCCGCGAGGTGGTCCGCCGCCTCGGCCGCCCGCCCGGCCCGGCGCAGGGCGGTCACCCCGGCGGCCCGGACGGGCGCGGAGCGGGAGCCGAGCAGGATGTCGACGGCCCGGTCGTCCGGCCCGCCGGCGGCCATCGCCGCCAGGGCGGCGTCGGTCCACGTCCGGGCGGTCACCGGATCGCCCTCGGCGGCGGCCCGCCGGGCCAGCTCCCGCGTTCCGTACTGCCCGCAGGCCACGGCGACGCGGGCGGCGAAGCGGCGCGTCGGCCGGTCGGCGCTGCCCGCCAGGCGCTCGAGCATGGCCTCGCGCTGCGCGGCGGTCAGCGAGTTCCGGCTCCAGGTCGTCGAGGGCAGCCCGGGGCGCCACCACGCCGCGAGGAGGGAGTACCGGCCGCTCAGGGCGGCCTCCAGCTGCTCCACGGCCCAGCCTCCGTGCTCGCGTCCGGCCAGCCGCAGGGCGAGCGGGACGAGTGCCGTCAGCACCCGGGCGGGGTCGTCCGCCACCGGCCGGTTCAGCGCCCGGCGGGCCCGGTCCCGATTGCGGACGGGGTGTCGGGCCACCGCCCGGCCGAGCACCCTGCGGGCGCGGTCGCGGACCTGGGGGACCCAGTCGGCGCACCGGATCACCAGGAGCTCCAGGGGCGGGTTGCGCCACGCGGCGAGCGCGGCCATGCGTACCCGTCCGTCGGGGTGGCACAGCCGGGCCTCCAGCCGGCCGCCGCCCTCGGGGGTGGGGCGGCAGCGCAGGAGGCGGCGCACCTCCCGGTCGAAGCCGGTCCAGGCGTCCGGGCCGTTCCCGGCGAGCAGGGCGGCCGCCGGGGACTCGTGCCCCTCCAGCAGACCGGCGGCCGCGTTGCGCCCCCATGACTCGTCCTCGGCGGCGCTCCACATGTGCCCTCCCCAGGGTCGTTCCGCTCGCGTGATCGTAGACGGCGGCAGCCGGTTCACGCCCTCGATATACGGGCTGGTCAGCGGTGGGGCACCGGACCTCGATTGACGAAACATACGGAGCAATGCATAGTTATGCCTACACCCCGGCCGGTCGCGCGTCGCATCGCGCCGTGAATCGTTTGACGCTGTACCGAGACGGCCTCCCCGCTTCCTGCGCGGCGGGGAGACCGCCGCACCACCACCCTCAGAGGAGCAGTAGCTGTGAGCAGCAACAACGGTGACGTCCGGCTCTGGGGCGGCCGGTTCGCCGACGGCCCGTCCGAGGCCCTCGCGAAGCTGTCCGCGTCGGTCCACTTCGACTGGCGCCTCGCGCCGTACGACATCGCCGGCTCGCGCGCCCACGCCCGGGTGCTCGCCAAGGCGGGCCTGCTCACGGCCGAGGAGCTCGACCGCATGATCGCGGGCCTCGACCGGCTTGAGGCGGACGTCGCCGACGGCTCCTTCACCGGCACCGTCGCCGACGAGGACGTCCACACCGCCCTGGAGCGCGGCCTGCTGGAGCGGCTCGGCCCCGACCTCGGCGGCAAGCTGCGCGCCGGCCGCTCCCGCAACGACCAGGTGGCCACCCTCTTCCGGATGTACCTGCGCGACCACGCGCGGATCATCGGCGGACTGCTCGCCGACCTCCAGGACGCGCTGGTCGGCCTCGCCGAGGCGCACCCGGACACGGCGATGCCGGGCCGTACGCACCTCCAGCACGCGCAGCCCGTCCTGTTCGCCCACCACGTCCTGGCCCACGTCCAGTCCCTGTCCCGGGACGCGGAGCGGCTGCGGCAGTGGGACACCCGCACGGCGGTCTCCCCGTACGGGTCGGGCGCCCTCGCGGGCTCCTCGCTCGGCCTGGACCCGGAGGCGGTCGCGGCCGACCTGGGCTTCGAGCGGGGCTCGGTCGGCAACTCGATCGACGGCACGGCCTCGCGGGACTTCGTCGCCGAGTTCGCGTTCGTCACCGCGATGATCGGGATCAACCTGTCCCGGATCGCGGAGGAGATCATCCTGTGGAACACGAAGGAGTTCTCCTTCGTCACCCTCCACGACGCCTTCTCCACCGGCTCCTCGATCATGCCGCAGAAGAAGAACCCGGACATCGCGGAGCTGGCGCGCGGCAAGTCGGGCCGCCTCATCGGCAACCTGACCGGCCTGCTGGCCACCCTCAAGGCGCTGCCGCTGGCCTACAACCGGGACCTCCAGGAGGACAAGGAGCCGGTCTTCGACTCCTGCGACACCCTGGAGGTGCTGCTGCCGGCCTTCACCGGGATGATGGCCACCCTCACGGTCAACCGGGAGCGGATGGAGGAGCTGGCGCCGGCGGGCTTCTCCCTCGCCACCGACATCGCCGAGTGGCTGGTCAAGCAGGGCGTGCCCTTCCGGGTCGCGCACGAGGTCGCCGGCGAGTGCGTCAAGGAGTGCGAGGCGCTCGGCATCGAGCTGGACGAGCTCACGGACGAGCAGTTCGCGAAGATCTCGGAGCACCTGACCCCGCAGGTCCGCACCGTCCTCAACGTGCCCGGTGCCCTCGCCTCCCGCAACGGCCGGGGCGGCACCGCCCCCTCGGCGGTCGCGGTCCAGCTCACCGAGCTGAAGGCGGACCTGGTCATCCAGCACGCCTGGGCGGTCCACAAGCAGTAGCCGTGGCGCCCGGAGGGGCGGCGGGGGCCCACACGGCCCCCGCCGCCCCTCCGGCGTGTCCGGGTGTCAGCAGACGACGGTGACGGAGAACGGCCGGTCGCTGTCCACGGCCGCCGTGCCGCCGGCGGACGGGGTGGCGGTGCGGATGAAGAGGGTGTTGCCGTTCACCTGGCCGACCAGGATGGACGAGCTGCCCGGACCGGGGTCGTTCCCGCCGTTGGTGTTGACGGTGCCGAGCAGGGCGCAGCCGTTCAGGCCGGAGGACGTGGTGATGTTGTAGCGGCCGATGCCGAACTTGTTGATGCCGGTGATGCCCTGGCCACCGAGGACCTGGCCGTTCGCGGCGACCTTGGCCCACGCCGTGGTCGTGGCCATGGAGTGGGAGGCGACCGCCGGCTCGGCCGAGGCCGAGGACACGGCGAGCGCGCCGCCGACCGTCAGCGCCAGCGCCGCCGCCGTGAGGGTGAGCTTCCTGGATGCGTTCATGACTGTCTCCCTGCATGTGGAGGAATCCGTGCAGGTGGCCCACCCCGGGAAAGGGCTCACCGGGGAGGACTCTCCTCCCTCGGCGGCCGCCGGGAGAAGGCCCTGCGGTGACGGTCACTCCAAATGATCAAGATGCGCATCAAACCCCCGATTGCGGGGAGTGATGATTGAATCACCTCCTGTCACCGTCCGGCCGCCCAGTCCGCCAGCGCGTCGAAATCCGCGCGGGTCAGGCCGATCCGCTCGTCCACGTACCTCAGGAGGGCGTGCGCCGGGTGGTGCTGGTCCACGTACTCGTGGTCCATGGCGGTGATGTCGTCGTCGATCCAGGCGAAGGGCCGCCCGCCCGCGTACTCCAGGACGTACTGCGTCTTCCAGAAGGTGCCGCGCGGCGCCCGGCCGTGCATCGCCGGCCAGTCGATGAAGGGGAGCGGCGGCAGCCCCAGGTGCGGCCCTATCCAGTCGTTCGCCTCGTCCTTCCAGGTGGTGGCCCAGACCAGGTCGTACGCGTCCGCCAGCGCGAGCAGTTCCGCGCCGTGGCCCGGGTTCAGCCAGACCCGCAGCGGCTTGCCGTCGGTGAAGCCGGTGGGCTGCATCCGGTGCGTGGTGTAGCCCTCCGGGCGGCGCTGGGCCTGGGCGGCGTAGGGGTTCAGGGGACCGTCGACGTCGATCAGCAGCAGGGGCTTCATGGCTCCACCCTTCTCGCCGGGCCGCCCTCGTGGCGACCCGTTTTCTTGATCCGGATCAACGAATGAGACAGCCACGTCTCATTCGGGTTATGCTTGTCTCATGGCCATGGATCGTGACCAGGTGCTCCGCGACGCGGCGGCCCTGCTTTCCCGCAAGTCGACCGCCACGATGGACGAGGTCGCCCGCGCCGCCGGCATCGGCCGCGCCACCCTCCACCGGCACTTCGCCGGCCGCGACGCCCTCGTACGCGCCCTCGAAGACCTCGGCATCCGCGAGTTCGAGGGCGCCTTCGACCGCGCCCGCCTCGACGAGGGGACGGCCGTGGACGCCATCAGGCGGCTGATCGCCGAGACCGAGCCCAACGCCCAGCTGCTGGCCTTCCTCGTCACTGAGAACCAGCTCTTCGAGGGCGACCAGGTCAACGAGGGCTGGGCCCGCCTCGACACCCGCGTCAACGCGCTCTTCAAGCGCGGACAGCAGGAGGGCGACATCCGCATCGACCTGAGCCCCGCCTGGCTCACCGAGGCCCTCTACGGGCTCGTCGGCAGCTGCGCCTGGGCCGTCATGGACGGCCGGGTCGCGGCCAAGGACTTCCAGTACATGATCACCGAGCTGCTGCTCGGTGGCGCACGACGGAGCGTGGAGTGATGATCCGAACCGAACAGCTGCAGCGGGGGACGGGGGCGGAGGAGAAGAGCGGGGGGCGCTGGCTCGCCCTCTCCGTGCTCGTCCTGGCCGTCCTGCTGGTCGCGGTCGACGCCACCGTACTCGGCCTCGCCACCCCGTCCCTCAGCGAGGACCTCAAGCCGTCCGGCACCCAGCTGCTGTGGATCGGCGACATCTACTCCTTCGTCATCGCCGGCCTGCTCGTCTCCATGGGCTCCCTCGGTGACCGCATCGGCCGCAAGAAGCTCCTCCTCACCGGCGCCACCGCCTTCGGCGCCGTCTCGGTCCTGAACGCCTACGCGACCAGCCCCGAGATGATGATCGCCGCCCGCGCCCTGCTCGGCGTGGCCGGCGCCACCCTGATGCCGTCCACCCTCGCGCTGATCCGCAACATCTTCCACGACCCGCGCGAACGCAGCCTCGCCATCGGCATCTGGGGCGCCACCGCCTCCGCCGGCGCGGCCATCGGCCCCGTCGTCGGCGGCGCCCTGCTCCAGCACTTCTGGTGGGGCTCGGTCTTCCTCATCAACCTCCCGGTGATGATCGCCCTGGTCCTCGTCGGCATCCGGCTGCTGCCCGAGTCCAAGAACCCCGTCGCGGGCCCCTGGGACCTGATCAGCGTCGCCCTGTCCCTCGTCGGTGTCATCGGCGTCGTCTACGCCGTCAAGGAAGCGGCCACCCACGGCGCCACCGCCGGCGTCTGGATCGCCGCCGCCGTCGGCGCCGCATGCCTCTACGCCTTCGTCCGCCGCCAGTTCGCCCTCGCCTCCCCGCTGCTCGACATGCGGCTCTTCAAGCACCGCGGCTTCTCCGGCGCGGTCCTCGCCGACCTGCTGACCGTCTTCGGCCTCTCCGGACTCGTCTTCTTCCTCTCCCAGTTCTTCCAGCTGGTCCAGGGCCGCGACCCGCTCGAAGCCGGACTCGCCGAACTGCCCGCCGCCATCGGCGCGGTGGCCACCGGCCTGGTCGCCGGCAGGTACGCCCGCAAGCACTCCGTACGCGTCATCGTCACCGGCGGCCTCGCCGCCATAGGGCTGGCCCTCGCGGCCCTCACCGTCATCCACCGCGAGACCGGCTACCCGCTGCTCGGCGCCGCCCTGCTCGTCGTCGGCCTCGGCGCCGGCTTCTCCTTCACCGTCACCGCCGACGTCATTCTCTCCAGCGTCCCGAAGGAGCAGGCCGGCTCGGCCTCCGCCGTCTCCGAGACCGCGTACGAACTCGGCGCCGCCCTCGGCATCGCCCTGCTCGGCTCCGTCGTCACCGGCGTCTACCAGGGCTTCACCGCCCCGGCCTCGGTCCCCGCCCCGGTCGCCGACGCCGCACACGAATCGCTCGGCGGCGCCGTGGAGGCCGCCCGCACCCTGGACCCGGCCACCGCCCACACCATGGTCGGCGCGGCCCAGGACGCCTTCGTGGACGGCCTGCGGCTCGCCTCGGGCGTCGGCGCCGCCGTCCTGCTGGCCACCGCGGCGGCCGCCTGGTTCCTGCTCAGGGGCCAGGAACTCCAGGACGGCGTCGAGCACTGACGCACCGCGCCGCGACGCGGTGTCCCGGCGGCCCGAACGGAATTGACAGTCCGTCGGGCCCCGGGACACCATCCCGGCGATGGAGATCAACGACCTGACCCCGGCCGAGCGCCGCGTCGTCGACGCCTTCCCGCGCGGCGAGGCGGTCGACTTCCGCGAGAGCCCCCACGAGAGCTCCCACGACGGAGCCTCCTGGGGCGCCGCACGCAGCGTCCGCGCCGAGGTGCTGCGCAACCTCCTCGTCGGGGGCGCCGCCGACGAGGGGCACGTCGCGGGGATCAAGCTCTACGGCGCCAGGATCACCGGCAAGCTCGACCTGAAGTACGCGGTCGTGGACCACCCCATCCGGATGCGGTCCTGCTGGTTCGAACGCAAGCCCATGATGTACGGCGCCCAGCTGCGCGCCCTCGTCCTCGGCGACTCCACCCTCCCGGGCCTGACCGCCGCCACCGTGCGCGTCGAGATCGTGCTCAGGCTCTCCGGCTGCCGCATCGACGGCCCCGTCCGCCTCGCGGGCGCCAGGATCGCCGGCGGGCTCTTCCTCCAGGGCGCCGTCATCCGGCAGGGCAGCGAGGCCGACGAGGTCGACGAGCCGCCGCTCCAGCTCAACCACGCGGAAATAGGAACGGACATCATGGCCGACGGCCTCACCGTCCACGGCCAGTTCCGCATCAACGGCGCCGGCATCGCCGGCCAGATCAGCCTCGACGGCGCCAGGCTCGTCAACCCCGGCGGCATCGCCCTGCACGCCGAGACCCTCGTGGTCGGCACCGACCTGCGCGGCCACCGGCTGCACGCCGAGGGCATGGTCAACCTCACCGGCGCCCGCATCCCCGGCCAGGCCATACTGACCCGCGCCAGCCTGTCCAACCCCGGGGGCGTGGCCCTGCGCGCCAGCTCCGCCGTGATGGGGGAGTTCTGGCTGCGCAAGTGCCCCACCATCGACGGCATCGTCAACCTGCGCCGCAGCCAGTTCGACATGCTCTGGGCCGAACCGTCCGTCTGGCCGGCCACGGTCCGCACCGACGGGCTCAGCTACCGGCTGCTCCACCCCCACCTGCCCGCCGAGGAGCGGCTGCCGCTGCTGGAGCGCGAGGAGGACGGCTACCTGCCGTACGCGTACGAGCAGCTGGCCGCCGCCTACCGCACCGTCGGCGACGAGGCGGCCGCACGCACCGCCCAGCTGGCCAAACTGCGCCGCCACCGGCGCACCCAGCCCCGCCGCACCCGGCTCTGGGGCCTGCTCCAGGACGCCACCGTCGGCTACGGCTTCCGGCCGATGCGCGCGGCGGCCTGGCTGCTGGCACTGACGCTCACCGGGACCGTCGCGTACGGGATCACCCCGCCCCGGGCGCTGAAGGCCGGGGAGGCTCCGGAGTTCAACCCGCTCTTCTACACCCTCGACCTGATGCTGCCGATCATCGGCTTCGGGCAGGAGGGCGCCTTCGCGCCGGCCGGCTGGTACCAGTGGCTGTCATACCTGCTGATCGTGACCGGCTGGGTCCTCGCCACCACCACGGCGGCGGGCGTCAGCCGGTCACTCCAGCGGCAGTGAGGCCCGGATTCCCCGGTTCCCGGCTTCCCCGGATCCCGGACTCCGCGGCCGCCGGACTCAGGCCGCCTTCGCCTTCGTCGCGTACATGTCCACGTACTCCTGGCCGGACAGCCGCATGACCTCGGCCATCACCGAGTCGGTCACGGCGCGCAGCACGTAGCGGTCGCGGTCCATGCCCTCGTAGCGGGAGAACTCCATCGGCTCGCCGAAGCGGATCGTCACCCGGCCCGGGCGCGGCATGCCCGCGCCTCCGGGCTGCAGCTTGTCCGTGCCGATCACCGCGAACGGGACCACCGGGGCGCCCGTCATCAGGGTCAGGCGGGCGATGCCGGTGCGGCCGCGGTAGAGCCGGCCGTCGGGGGAGCGGGTGCCCTCGGGGTAGATCCCGAAGATCTTGCCCTCCTCCAGGATCCGGCGGCCCGTCATCAGCGCGGCCACGCCGCCGTTCGCACCGTCGCGGTCCACCGGGATCATGCCGGAGCCCGTGAAGAACCACGCCATCAGGCGGCCCTTGAGGCCCTTGCCCGTCACGTACTCGTCCTTGCCGATGAAGTGGACCGTGCGGTCGCACACCAGCGGCAGGATCATCGAGTCGATGAAAGTCAGGTGGTTGCCCGCCAGGATCACCGGACCCGTGCCCGGGATGTTGTCGAGCCCCTCCACCTTGGTGCGGAACATCAGGCGCATGACCGGTCCGACAGTGGCTTTGATGAGCGCGGTACGGAACAACGTGAGCCCTCCGGCATCGAAAAGCGGCTTTCGCACCACACGGCGGTAGTGCAGGTGAGGACGATACTCGCGGCCCGCCCCTGTTGGCACATCGGGTTCACGAGGTGGATACGCAGTGTTGACACGCGTTTGCGCCATGTTCCGCCGGAGCCCACCCCCACGCCACCCTGCCTTGCCTACCATCGCCACGCCGACCGGGGCCTTCACGCCCCCCGGAGATCCCGGGGCCGCGGGCCCGGTCCAGGACGAGGAGTGGCACAGATGACACAGGGTGGGGCAGCACGGCGCACGGTGCTCGGAGCGGCCGTACTGGCGGCCGGAACCGGCATCACCGGACTCACGGCGGGAACCGCCGACGCTGCGGACGACCGCTCCGGCAGCGGCCACGGCGACGGCGGCGGCTACCGCGACCTGCCCGTCCCCCTGGTCATCGGCCACCGCGGCGCCAGCGGCTACCGCCCCGAGCACACCCTCGGCTCCTACCAGCTGGCCCTCGACCTCGGCGCCGACGTCATCGAGCAGGACCTCGTCCCCACCAAGGACGGCCACCTCGTCTGCCGCCACGAGAACGAGATCGGCGGCACCACCGACGTCGCCGACCACCCCGAGTTCACCGGCCGCCGCACCACCAAGACCGTCGACGGGGTCTCCGTCACCGGCTGGTTCACCGAGGACTTCACCCTCGCCGAACTGAAGACCCTGCGCGCGAAGGAACGCATCCCCGCCGTGCGCCAGCGCAACACCCTCTACGACGGCCAGTGGGCGGTCCCCACCTTCGAAGAGGTGCTGCGCTGGGCCAACCGCGAGGGCCGGCTGCGCGACAAGCGGGTCTGGCTGCACGTCGAGACCAAGCACCCCACCTATTTCCGCGGCCTCGGCCTCGGCCTGGAGGAGCCCCTCGCCAAGCTGCTGCGCCGCTACGGGCGCGACGGCCGCGACGCCGCCGTGTTCCTCCAGTCCTTCGAGCCCTCCAGCATCCAGCGGCTCTCCCGCCTGGTCTCCGCCCCGCGCGTGGTGCTGCTCTCCGCGGCCAACACCCGCCCCTGGGACTTCGAGACGGCCAAGGACCCCCGCACCGTCGCCGACCTGGTCAAGCCCGAGGGCCTCAAGTGGATCGCCGGCTTCGCCCAGGGCATCGGCCCCACCCTCGACCTGATCGTGCCGCGCGACGCGGCCGGCAGGCTCGGCACCCCCACCACCCTCGTGCGCGACGCCCACGCCAAGGGACTGGTGCTGCACCCCTACACCGCCCGCAACGAGAACAGCTTCCTGCCGGCCGAATACCGCAAGGGCACCGACCCGGCGGCCTACGGCGACGCGCTCGGCGCCTTCAAGAGGTACTTCGAACTGGGTGTCGACGGCATCTTCACCGACAACCCGGACACCGGACTCCTGGCCGCGGAGGCCTTCCGCCCCGGACGTGGCGTCAACCGCTAGCCCCCAGCCCCCGAACGGGTGGGCCGGGCCCGGCGGGGAAACCGCCCGGCCCGGCACCCGCGTCCCGCCCGGCATGGACCTGATACGGGAACCCGACCTGCTCACGGAGCTGGGCCCGCTGCTCTCCGCCGAGGCGGCCGCGGAAGCACCGGCCGCCGGGGTGGAGGCCGCCGACCTGGAACAAGCCGTCTGGGTGCGGTTGCTGGAACGAGGCCCCCGCGCCCCCTTCCCCGCCGGCCGCGCCCGCTGGCTGCGGCGGGCGGTGCGCGCCGAGGCCCGCCGTGCCCGGCGGCGGGCGCACCGGGAGGTCCCGTACGGCACCACCCCGGCGGTGGACGCGGCCGGCGAGCCCGAGGACGCGCTGCTGCACGGCGAGGCGAACCGGGCCCTCCGATCGGCGGTCGCCCGATTGCCGGGACGCTGTCCGGAGCTGATGGCCGCACTTCTGTCGCCCAGAGACATGACTTACCGTGAAATCGCAGGAGAGTTGGGTATCTCACAAGGAAGTTTGGGACCGGTACGTTCCCGTTGCCTGGGATGTCTGCGCAGAATGCTCGCTGTCGAGGTTGCGGCTCCTGACCCGTGGGGAAAGGAGCGGTAGACCGGAGAGCTACCAGGTGAGCGGGAGGCATGCGCACATGGGCATGAGCGTGACCATTTCGGCGGCGGCCGCCGAAGACGCCGAGCAGATTTTCAAGCTGCAGTATCTGGCGTTCCAGCGGGAGGCCGAGCTGTACGGCAACTACCTCATCCAGCCCCTGACCCAGTCCCTGGACTCCCTGAAGGCGGAACTCGCCTCGGACACCGTCCTGGTCGCCCGGCTCGGCGACGAGGTGGTGGGCGCGGTGCGCGGCAGCGTCGGCGAGGACGGCACGGCGAGCATCGCCAAGCTGTGCGTGCACCCGCGGCTGCAGGGCCACGGCCTCGGCGCCCGGCTGCTGCGCGGGGTCGAGGAAGCCCTCGCCGGGCACGCCGGAACGACCCGCTTCCGCCTGCACACGGGCCACAAGAGCGAGTCCAACCTGCGGCTCTACCGCAAGGCCGGGTACGCGCAGGTCGGCAACCGCACGGCCTCCGACGGCGTGCGCCTGGTCATCCTGGAGAAGGACGCCAAGGACACCGACTACGCCGTCAGCGCGTAGCGGCCATCCGGTCCGGGGGCGTTCCGCAGCGACGGCGGGACGCCCCCGGACCGGTTCCGGGCACCGCCCAGGGCGCCCGCGGGCTCAGCGCTTCGAGCGGAGCCAGAGCATCCCGGTCACCGGCAGGATCACGGGGATGAAGAGGTAGCCCATCCCGAAGTCCGACCACACGGTGGCGTCCGGGAAGGAGTCGGGCCGCACCAGCGTCCAGGTCCCGACGGCCAGCACGCCCGCGAGCTCGACGCCGCAGCACACCAGCGCCGCCCGGCGGGCCGTCTCCCCGCCGCGCACCAGCGAGTACGTGATGAACGCGTACGCCACGGCCGCCGCGGCCGACAGCGAGTACGCCAGCGGCGCCCGGTCGAACTCGGTGGAGATCTGGTAGACCGAGCGCGAGAGCGCGCCGACCACCATCACCCCGTAGAGCCACACCAGCAGCAGCCCGGGACCGGAGACCAGTCGCTTGCGCCCGGCGGGCGGGGCGGTCGTCGTGTCAGGCACCGGATCCCCAGATGTCGTAGAGCCGTACTTCCAGCACGGCGAGGACGACCGCGCCCGCGGCCACCGTCACCGAGCCCCACTTGGTGCGCTCGGTCAGCGAGAGCATCCCGGCCGCCGGAACCGCCGCGAAGGCACCCAGCAGGTAGGCCACGAAGATCACCGTGCCCTGTTCGGGCTTCTCGCCCCGGCCCAGCTGGACCAGGCCGATCACCAGCTGGGCCAGGACCAGCGCGGTCACCACGGCCATGCCGATGAAGTGCCAGTCCTTGGTCGGCTGGTCCCGCCATGCGGCGTGGCCGCACCAGGCGGCGAGGGCGAGTGCGGCCGCGCCGATGGCGACCGTCAGGGCGACGAGCATGCAGCGAGGGTATTACGGGCCTCGAGGCCCGACGCGCCCGCCCCTCGCGGCATCGCCGGGCCGCTGTCGCGGGACGTACGGGCGGACGCTCGGCACGTACGGGCGGACGCCCGGCCGGCATGCGGACCGTGGCGGACCGTGGCCTTGACCACAACGCACCAGGCCCTCGAGCTCCACGCGGACGTGTTCGTCCCGGCCCCTGTCGGCCGTGTCCGCGCTGGTCAGCGCGGATGGGATCACGCTGGAGACGGACCCCGCCGACTGGCTGGTCCAGTCCACTCCTGTCCGGATGGCGACCGGTTTCCGTCCGCTATCCGGACAGCATTGATCGGTGAGTCGCCATGTCTGCTTTACTGGGGCACATGACCACGACGAGCAGCCGCACCCTTGCGACCGAGGCGACGATGACGCCCGGTGCTCGTTGTATGTGTCGAATGTGCGCCTTCTGAGGGCCCCTTTCACGCAGTCTCGCGCCCCGAAGCGAGACCGGCCGGGCAGCTCCGCGCCCCAGTCGCACCACACCGCCGACTGATCCCCGGTACGGACCGCTCCTGCCCCGCGCACGCGTCGACACCATCGTTTTGTGACGGTTAGACCCGTATCGCGTCCCCAGATGTTTGCCCCGTGCACGGCAACCCGCACCCCGTGCACTCGACAGCGACGGAAATCCTGTGATCACCACATCGGGCCTCACGAAGGTCTACCAGTCCCGTGGCCGCGAGGTCACCGCCCTGGACGGCGTCGACCTGCACGTCCGCGAGGGCGAGGTATACGGAGTCATCGGCCAGAGCGGCGCCGGCAAGTCCTCCCTCATCCGCTGCGTGAACCTGCTGGAACGCCCCACCAGCGGCACCGTCACCGTGGACGGCGTCGAGCTCACCGCCCTCGCCGGCCGCGGCCGCCGCGCCGGCAAGGAACTCCGCGAGGCCCGCAGCCGCATCGGCATGGTCTTCCAGCACTTCAACCTGCTGTCCTCGCGCACCGTCCAGGCCAACATCGAGCTCCCCCTGGAGATCCTCGGCGTCTCCGGCCGCGAACGCTCCCGCAAGGCCCTGGAACTCCTCGACCTCGTCGGCCTCTCCGACAAGGCCAAGGCCTACCCCACCCAGCTCTCCGGCGGCCAGAAGCAGCGCGTCGGCATCGCCCGCGCCCTGGCCGGCGACCCCAAGGTGCTCCTCTCCGACGAGGCCACCAGCGCCCTCGACCCCGAGACCACCCGCTCCATCCTCCAGCTGCTGCGCGACCTCAACCGCCAGCTCGGCCTCACCGTCCTCCTCATCACCCACGAGATGGACGTCGTCAAGGCCGTCTGCGACTCCGCCGCCCTCATGAAGAAGGGCCGGATCATCGAGTCCGGCACCGTCGCCGAACTGCTCGCCACCCCCGGCTCCGAGCTCGCGGCCGAACTCTTCCCGGTCAGCGGCAGCGCCACCGGCCCCGACCGCACCGTCGTCGACGTCACCTTCCACGGCGAGGCCGCCACCCAGCCGGTCATCTCCCAGCTCTCGCGCACGTACAACATCGACATCTCGATCCTCGGCGCCGCGATGGACACCGTCGCCGGCCGCCAGATCGGCCGCATGCGCATCGAACTCCCCGGCCGCTACGAGGACAACGTGGTGCCCGTCGGCTTCCTGCGCGAGCAGGGCCTCCAGGTCGACATCGTCGACGAGGACTCCGACCTCGACTCCGAGATCGCCGCACTGGTCAAGGAAGGTGCCAAGTGACCTGGTCCGAGATGCAGCCCCTGCTCACCCAGGGCACGTACGACACCCTCTACATGGTGCTGTGGTCCACCCTGGTGACCGTCCTCGGCGGACTGCCCATCGGCATCCTCCTCGTCCTCACCGACAAGGGCGGCCTCCTGCAGAACCAGCCGCTCAACAAGGTCCTCGGCGTGATCGTGAACATAGGCCGCTCGCTGCCGTTCATCATCCTGCTGATCTTCCTGATCCCGGTCACCACCGCCGTCGTCGGCACCTTCATCGGCCCCACCGCCATGATCGTCCCGCTCGCCATCGGTGCCGTCCCCTTCTTCGCCCGGCTCGTCGAGACCGCCGTCCGCGAGGTCGACCACGGCCTCATCGAGGCCGTCGAGTCCATGGGCGGCGGCATCCCCACCCTCGTCGGCAAGGTCCTGCTCCCGCAGGCCCTGCCCTCCCTGGTCGCCGCCGTCACCACCACCGTGATCACCCTCGTCGGCTACTCCGCCATGGCGGGCGCCGTCGGCGGCGAAGGACTCGGCTCCAAGGCCATCACCTACGGCTTCCAGCGCTTCGAGACCGGCTTCATGTTCGCCACCGTCGCCGTCCTCATCGCCCTCGTCACGGTGATCCAGCTGATCGGCGACGGCGTGGTACGCGTCCTCGCGCGCCGCGGCCGGACCGCCTGACAGCCCCACCCCAGACTTCCCCACAAAGGAAAGCCCGCACTTGTCGTGCTTGGGCCACCACCCCGCGAACACCCGCGAAAAGCAAGAAAGGCACTCTTCGTGCGCAAGAACACCAAGCTCACCGCCATCGCCGCCGCCTCCGCAGCGCTCGCCCTCGGCCTCACCGCCTGCGGCAGCTCCTCGGACCCGTCCACGGCCGCCAAGACCGACGGCGGCAAGGTCGACGAGACCAAGCCCCTGGTCATCGCCGCCTCCCCGAGCCCGCACGCCGACATCCTGAACTTCGTCAAGGACAAGCTCGCGGCCAAGGACGGCCTCAAGCTGGAGGTGAAGGAGTTCACGGACTACGTCCTGCCCAACACCGCCACCGAGCAGGGCCAGGTCGACGGCAACTTCTTCCAGCACAAGCCGTACCTCGACGACTTCAACAAGAAGAACGGCACGCACATCGTGCCCGTCGTGAACGTCCACCTGGAACCCCTCGGCCTCTACTCCAAGAAGCTCAAGGCCCTCACCGACCTCAAGCCCGGCCAGACCGTCGCCGTCCCCAACGACACCACCAACGAGGGCCGCGCGCTCCAGCTGCTCGCCGCCAACAAGCTGATCACCCTCAAGGACGGGGTCGGCACCAGCGCCAAGCTGTCCGACATCACCGACAAGAAGGGCCTGGAGTTCAAGGAGCTGGAGGCCGCCACGGTCCCGCGCGCCCTGAACGACGTCGACGCCGCCGTCATCAACGGCAACTACGCCCTCGAGGCCAAGCTCTCGCCCGCCAAGGACGCCCTGGCCCTGGAGAAGGCCGAGGGCAACCCGTACGCCAACTTCCTCGCGGTCAAGGAAGGCAAGCAGAACGACCCGCGCATCCAGAAGCTCGCCAAGCTCCTGAACACCGACGAGGTCAAGAAGTTCATCGAGGAGAAGTACCAGGGCTCGGTCATCCCGGCCTTCGGCACCCCCGCCGCCTGACCCAAGACCGCCTGGTAGACGCCGGATTCCCGGCCCCGCGCACCCACCCGGGCGCGCGGGGCCGCGGGCTTGTCGGGCCCTGCCCGCTTCCGGGCAGCCCGGCCCTGCACATCCCCCGGCCGATGCTGCATGCTGTGGCCTACGACCCGCACAAACGGTCCCGCACGGCGGTCCCGTACGAACGGGCCGGCACGAACGGTCCCGCCCCACGGTCCCAGGCATGGAGCTGCGCATGACTACCACCTTCCCGGACGTCACCATCAGCACGGACCGGCTGGTGCTGCGCCCCTTCGAGGAGGACGACGTCACCGCGCTCGCCGAGATGATGAACGACGAGCAGGTCACCGCCTGGACCTCCGTACCGCACCCCTACACCCCCGCCCACGCCCGCGCCTGGGCCACCGCCCTCTCCCACGCCGAGCGCACCGAAGGCCGCGGCATCGTCCTCGCCGTCACCGAGTTCCTCACCCAGCGCCTCGTGGGCGTCGTCCACCTCCAGAACACCGACTGGCGTACCCGCACCACCGAAGCCTGCTACGTCACCGCCCCCTGGGCCCGGGGCGAGGGCTACGCCAGCGAATCCGTCCTCGCCGTCGCCCAGTGGCTCCTGCGCGACCAGCGCTTCGAAAGACTCGAACTGCGCACCGCCGCCGACAACACCGCCTCCCAGCAGGTCGCCCAGAAGATCGGCTGCATCAGCGAAGGCGTCCTGCGCAACGTGGCGATAGTGCGCACCCAGGCCGCGGACGGCAGCTGGACCGACACCCGCACCGACCTCATCGTCTGGAGCCTGGTCCCCGAGGACCTCGACGACACCGACGAGTACGACGTGTACGAGAGCCGCCACGCCCGCCCCGGCCCCGCCGGCCGCCCCGGCCACGACGACGGCTACCCCCTGCGCCGCCGCGCCGGCGCACACGGCTACGCCGTCGGCGCCGACCGCCGCTGACCGCGGGCCGGCCGGCGCCGGCGCGATGGCCGACCGGGACCGGGCCGCAAGCCGACCGGGACCGGCCCGATGACCGGGTAGTCTCACCGTGACCCCCTGAAAACCCCTGAAACCACCTCACGAGGCCGAAGGCGCCGAAGGCGGTTTCTCCCACCCCCCACTCCAGGAGACCGACGACGATGGCCGACCGGGTCACGGTGATCGGATGGGACGGCTCCCCCCTGACCGCGGCCGCCCGCTCCGCGCTCTCCGCCGCCACCCTCGTGGCCGGAGCCGCCCACCACCTCGCGCTCCCCGAGATCCCGCCCGGCGCGGAACGCATCCGCCTCGGCAGTCTCGGCCTCGCCGCCCGCCGCATCGCCGGCCACCGCGGCACCGCCGTCGTCCTCGCCGACGGCGACCCCGGCTTCTTCGGCGTCGTCCGCACCCTCCGCGCCCCCGAACACGGCCTCGAAGTCGAAGTCGTCCCGGCCGTCTCCGCCGTCGCCGCCGCCTTCGCCCGCGCCGGAATGCCCTGGGACGACGCCCAGGTCGTCGTCGCCCACCCCCGAACCCTGCGCCGCGCCGTCAACGTCTGCCGCGCCCACACCAAGGTCGCCGTCCTCACCTCACCCGGCGCCGGCCCCGCCGAACTCGCCCTGCTCCTCGAAGGGATCCACCGCACCTTCGTCATCTGCGAGGAACTCGGCACCGACCGCGAACGCGTCACCGTCCTCACCTCCGACGCCGCCGCCGACCACAGCTGGCGCGACCCCAACGTCGTCATCGTCATCGGCGGCGCCGGCCACGCCCCCACCGCCGCCGACCCCGGCTGGCTGCTCGGCCGCGGCCCCGGACCCGCCCCCGTACGCGGCTGGGCCCGCCCGCAGCCCGCCGCGGACGGACCCCGGCCCGGTGAAGGGGAGTCCGTCCAGCTGCGCGCCGCCCAGCTCGCCCGGCTCGGACCCCGCACCGGAGACCTCCTCTGGGACATCGGCGCCGGCACCGGAGCCCTCGCCGTGGACGCCGCCGCCCACGGCGCCGCCGTCATCGCCGTCGACGCCGACCCCCGCGCCTGCGAACGCGTAACCGCCGCCGCCCGCAAGCGCGGTGTCCAGATCCAGGTGGTCTCGGGCCGCGCTCCACACGTACTGGAGAGCCTCCCGGAACCCGACGTCGTCCGCGTCGGCGGCGGCGGACCCCCCGTCATCGCCGCCGTCGCCGAACGACGCCCCGAACGCATCGTCAGCCACGCCTCGACGCGCGACGAGGCCGAGGCGATCGGACGCACCCTCACCGAACACGGGTACGCCGTCGAGTGCGCGCTCCTCCAGTCCGTCGGCCTCGCCCCCCGGACCTGGGCGGAACAGGAGCGTTCCGTGGTGTTCCTGCTGGCAGGCGAACGCCCCGTGAACCGCTGACGCGGAGCCCGGGGTAGGCTGGCCGATCGTCGTACCGCCCTGGTGGACGCGCGACGTGGCGCAGTCCACAGCGGACCGTGCCGGTTTCTGGCCGACACGGAGGCCGACGAGCGCGACAATGCTCAGGAGTTGTTGTGCGTGCGCACGAGAGACGGCGCACCGCGCGACGACCCCGCACGGCAAAGTCCGCACGGAGGGCCCGCTGGGCGGCCGGGCGATCGAAGAGGCAACACCGATGGGCGAGGGGTACGCATGACTGACACCGGCCAGGTCCCGGGCGAGGGTCACCCGGACAACACGGGCATGGTGGATCAGCAGGGCAGTCCCGCGCAGGTCCCCCAGATGCCGCCGCTGCCCCCCATGCCGCCCCAGGCCCCGGCCGGCTACGCCTTCCAGGACCTCGTGGACGACCCGTCCGAGGCCGAGGACGAGGAACTGCTGCTGATGCCGAGCGGCCACGGGCAGGGCTCCTGGAGCGACCCGCAGGTCGTCCCCCCGGTCCCGTCCTTCCCCGGCGACTTCCCGGCGGAACCCGTCTACACCGAGTACCCGCAGGCCCCCGCCGCCGGATACCCCGAGCCCGGCCCACTCGGCTTCCCGGAGCCCGGCTACCCCGAAGCCTTCCCCGCCCCCGCCGCGCCGGGACAGCCCGCACCCGGCTTCCCCGAGGCGGGCTACCCCGCCCCCGGCACCTTCGCCGACCCCGCCGCGTACAGCGCCGGCGCCCACGAGACCGGCGGCCGCGACTCCGGCTCCCTCGACCTCGGCGGCCTCGTGGTCCCGCCCGCGGCCCCCGCCGCCGGGCAGGTCCCGCCCGCGGCCGCCGTGATGCCGCCGCGCCGCCCGCTGCACATGGGCCCGCCCGTGCCCGACGCCACCGGGGGAGTCGTACGCTCCCTCGCCGACCGGGGGCCGGCGGCCGCGCCGGCACCGTCGGCCGCGACGATGACGCCGGGTGTGCAGGTGGCGCCGGGTGTCCAGGCGGCTGGCGGGGTGCAGGTCGCGCCGGGTGTCCAGGCGGCTGGCGGGGTGCAGGTGGCTCCCGGGGTGCAGGTGGCGGCTGACGCGCAGGTGGCGCCCGGTGTGGAGGCGGCGCCTGATGCGCAGGCTGCGCCCGGCGTGGAGGCGGCGTCCGGTGTGGAGGCGGCGTCCAGTGTGGCGCAGGCCGTTCCCGCTGAGCAGGCTGCGCCGGCCGAGCAGGGCGTGGCGGCCGAGCAGGCTGCCGCGGCTGAGCAGGCAGCGCCGGTCGTCGAGCAGGGTGTTCCCGCCACGCAGGGTGTTGCGGCTGAGCAGGGCGTTCCCGCCGCGCAGGCGGAGGCCGTCGTGGCGGAGGCCGTGGTGGGGGAGCCCGTCGTCGGGGAGCCTGCCGTGGCCGCCGAAGCCGTCGAAGCCGCGGGCGTCGAAGCCGATCCCGCCGAAGCCGTGCCCGCCGAAGCCGTGGCCGTCGCGTCGGAGCCCGTCGCCGTGGAGTCCGCTGCCGCGGAGCCCGTGGTCACGGAGCCCGCCCCTGCGGAGCCCGCCCCCGCGGAGCCCGTCGTGGTGCTGGCCCCCCAGGTGGCCGCCGCCATCGCCGCCGAGGCCGCCGCCGCCGAGGCCGCCGCCCAGGCTTCCGAAGCCGCCGCCCAGGCCCCCGAGGCCGAGCCGGCCGCCGCCCCCGGCCCCGAGTACCTCGACCTCGCTCCCGCCGCGCCCCAGCCCGGCGAGGTCCCGCCGCAGGCCGGTGCCCCGTGGACGGCCGAGCCCGTCGCCGCCGCCCCCGTCGCGGCCGACGCCGCCGCCCAGCCCGCGCCGGAGGCCGCTGCCGAGGCCGCTCCCGCCGCCGAAGAGGCCCCGACGGCCCCCGAGGCCCCCGCTCCCGCCGCCGGCGCCCCGGCCGAGGCCGCTCCCGCCGCCGCAGCCGCGCCCGACGCGCCGGAGACCCCGGCCGAGCCCGCGCAGGCCGCCGAGCCCGACGCGGCTCCCGTCGCCGTGACGGCGGTCGCCGCCGAGGCGGGCCCCGCGGAAGCGGTGGTCCAGGCCGAGGCGCCCGCCGAAGCCGCCGCCGAAGCCGGGCCGGAGCCCGTCGCCGAGCCGCAGCCCCAGCCCGTACAGGCCGCCGAGGCCACCGAGCCCGCCCCGGCCGAGGCCGCCGAAGCCGAAGCCGAAGCCGCCGAGCCGGCCCCCGCGGGCCCCGTCGGCGAGCCGGCCCCGGGATACGCCGACGCGGAGCGCGAAGCCGTCCTGCGCGTGATGCGCGAGCGCCGCGACATCCGCAAGGGCTTCCGCACCGACCCCATCCCGCACGAGGTGCTGCTCCGCGTCCTGGAGGCGGCCCACACCGCGCCCAGCGTCGGCCACTCGCAGCCCTGGGACTTCGTCGTCATCCGCTCCGCCGAGACCCGCCGGACGATGCACGAGCTCGCCCAGAAGCAGCGCGAGGCCTACGCCAAGTCGCTGCCCAAGGGCCGGGCCAAGCAGTTCAAGGAACTGAAGATCGAGGCCATCCTCGACACCCCGGTGAACATCGTCGTCACCGCCGACCCCACCCGCGGCGGCCGCCACACCCTCGGCCGGCACACCCAGCCGCAGATGGCCCCGTACTCCTCCGCCCTCGCCGTCGAGAACCTCTGGCTCGCCGCACGCGCCGAAGGCCTCGGCGTCGGCTGGGTCAGCTTCTTCGACGAGCGGGAGATGGTCCGCGCGCTGGGGCTCCCCGAGCACCTGGAGGTCGTCGCGTACCTGTGCGTCGGGTACGTCGACGAGTTCCCCGAGGAGCCGGAGCTGATGCAGGCGGGCTGGTCGCAGCGGCGTCCGCTGGCCTGGGTCGTCCACGAGGAGACGTACGGGCGCCGCGCGCTGCCCGGCGAGGCCCCGCACGACCTGCTCTCCGAGACCGTGGCCTCCATCCGGCCGCTCGACGCGAAGGCACTCGGCGAGGCCTGGGAGCGGCAGAAGCGCATGACGAAGCCGGCGGGCGCGCTCGGCATGCTGGAGATCATCTCCGCGCAGCTGTCCGGCCTGTCGCGGGTCTGCCCGCCGCCGATCCCGGAGCCCGCCGCCGTCGCGATCTTCGCCGGTGACCACGGCGTCCACGCCCAGGGCGTCACCCCGTGGCCCCAGGAGGTCACCACGCAGATGGTGGCCAACTTCCTGGGCGGCGGGGCCGTCTGCAACGCCTTCGCCAACCAGGTCGGCGCCGAGGTCTGCGTCATCGACGTCGGCGTGGCCGGGGACCTCCCCGCCACCCCGGGCCTGCTCCCGCGCAAGGTCCGCCCCGGCACCGACGACCTGTCCGTCGGCCCCGCGATGTCCCGCGAGGAGGCCATCGCGGCCATCGAGGTCGGCATCGAGACCGCGCGCGACCTCGTCGCGGCCGGCAACAAGGCGCTCCTGACGGGCGAGATGGGCATCGCCAACACCACGGTGTCGGCCGCCCTCATCTCCGTCTTCACCGGAGTCGACCCGGCGGAGGTCACCGGACGCGGCACCGGCATCAACGACGAGACGCACGCCCGGAAGGTCGAGGTCGTACGCCGCGCCCTGGAGCTCCACCAGCCCGACCCGAACGACCCGATCGGCGTCCTGGCGGCCATCGGCGGCCTGGAGCACGCCGCGATCGTCGGCCTCCTCCTCGGCGGCGCCTCCCTGCGCACCCCGGTCATCCTGGACGGCGTGAGCGCCGGCGCGGCCGCCCTGGTGGCCCGCGCCATCGCCCCCGAAGCCCTGTCGGCCTGCATCGCGGGCCACCGCAGCGCGGAACCGGGCCACGTGGCCGCCCTCAACAAGCTCGGCCTGCGCCCCCTGGTCGACCTGGACCTCCGCCTCGGCGAAGGCACCGGCGCCCTCCTGGCCCTCCCCCTGGTCCAGAGCGCGGCCCGCGCGATGCACGAGGTGGCCACGTTCGACTCGGCGGGCGTGACGGAGAAGTAGCGGGTACGCACCTTCCTGCGCGCCGGGGCCGGACACCAGAGGGTGTCCGGCCCCGGGGCTTTTCGGGGTTCGGGCCTGCTATCTCCCCCTCGAGGGGGTGGGGGCCGGTCGGCGGCTGCCCACCCGCCTCCCCGTCTGCGGGCCGGTGGCCGGGGAGCGGTATCCCCTCGGGCGGGATCAGAGCCGGTTTGGGGGTTTCCCGTCAGTCCCATCGTCCTTCCGGTTCGGGCCGGCCTGTCAAGGGCGCTCCTTCGTCGCGTCGCTTCGCGATGGCCTTCGGCCACCCTTGACAGACCGACCCGCCCCGGAATGCCGAAAGACTGACGGGAAGCCCCCAAAGAAACGGGACGGACGATCCTTGGAGGAGCGGGCATCTCAGTGCTGAGACGAGCGGCCGGGCGCCGGCCCCGCCGGGCATCCGGGGCCTCACATCCGCGATTCCGGGCCAGGGGCGCGACTACCCGCACGAGAGGTTGACCAAGTCCACCGGCGGAGCCCCCACGGCGCAGCAGATCGCTACGTGCTCCTCCTTGCTTGGCGGCCGTCGACCGTCCGGGGCCGCTGCTGTCATGAGACGGCGATCAGGACAGCGAAGGGCTCCGTCAGGCGCGACAGATCGCTACGCGCTCCTCGCGTCTCGGCGCCTGCGGCCCGTCTGGGGTCCCTACGAAGCCCGGTCGGAGCCGGTCGGCGCGGGCGGCCTCTGGTGACCGCACTCCAGCACCGTTCCGTTGGCGTCGGTGACCGTGCATTCGAAGACGATCCTGGTCGGGTCGCCGTCCTCGTAGAGCCAGACGGTGATGCCGCCCTCCCAGACGAGGGTGGTGAACCAGACGTCGATCCCCTCGTCTGCCGGCGCAACCGTGAAGACCTCGCCCGGCTTCAGGTAGTAGTCCTCGCCGTACGGCTCGACGAAGAGACAGAAGTCGCTCTTGCCGACGTTCTCCACGGGCAGCTTGCTGCGTCCCATGCCGTCCCCCCATGACCGGCATCCCGCGATGCCCCAGCGCACTGTATCCGCCCACTGCTGGCAGGCGTTGGCAGCGTCTCAGCGGACAGGAATTCGGTGATTCGGCCGATGACCTGTGTCTGCCAGATCTGACCTGCGGCCTGCTTCGGCGGCGGGTATGCAGAGTGCCCTCCTCCGGCGGGGGCCGTGGGCCACCATCCAAGCGGGAGACGCCTGATGCCGTGGAGCTGCCGACCTTGTGGGGCGACAGCCTCACCGAACTGGCCGGCCCGATAGCCGGTCATCGAGGCCGCGTACTCGTAACCCGGCCCGATGGGTTTGTGCGGGAGATACGTTGTCGGCATGGCTGACTTCTTGATTGTGATCACGACCGTGGACACTCACGACGCTGCGCGGAAGCTGTCACGGTCGGCGGTGGAGGCGGGGTTGGCGGCCTCCGGGCAGGTGACCGGACCGATCGAGACCACGTATCGGCATCTCGGCGAGGTGTCCGAGGGGACCGAGTACCAGGTGGCCTTCCGGACGGCAGAAGATCGGCGGGAGGACCTGGAGGGCCACCTCGTGGACAACCATCCGTACGACTCGCCCGAGGTCATCGCGTTCGGCATCGATGCGGGTCGCTCCGAGTACCTGGACTGGATCACCAGGGCCACACGCTAGGAATGCACACGCTCCAGCAGCGCGCCGACCGGGGCGAGAGCGCGGTGGGGCTCCAGCCGCTTGACCATGGCTCGTGCCCGCGCCGCCGGTCTGACCGACGAGAGTCCCTCGGAGAGGTCGAGTACTCGACTTGTGATCGAGGTTGCGTGCTCGACCTCGCCGGCGTCGAGGTAGGCCGACGCGAGCCAGGAGAGGTACAACGCTTTGTCTCGTGCCCGGGTGTCGTCGTACCTGCTGAGGGCGTCCTCCAGTGCCGGGATGGCGCGCAATGGGCGGTGCAGTTCCGCCCAGCACCGCCCCGTCATGATCGCGATCTCGTCGCGGTCAACCCAGTAGGCCCAGTCGGGCGTCGTTACATCACTCTCGCGGTGGACGGCTTCCTCCGCGGCCTTCAGGAAGTAGTCCGCTTCGCGGGCGCCGCCGGAAGTCGCGTGCTGCCATGCCAGCCTGTCCGCCAGTAGCGCCCGCACCGCCGGTGCGGCGTCCGTGCCGAGTGCCTCGTACGCGGCCGTTGCGAACTTGACCCCGGCGCTCCCGCCGACAGTCCATTCCAGGTATGCGAGAAACGCCAGCGAGTTGCCTTCCAGTGCCGAGTCCTCCGCTGCTCGGGACGCGGCCAAAGCGGTCATGTAGTGGCTACGAGCCTCCGGGTAGTGGCCGGCGTCGTACGCTGCCCAGCCTGCGAGCTGGGCCTGTTCGGCGACGATTCCCCGCAGGGCACGCCCCGTGCCCTCGGAGTAGACGCCTTCATCCGTCAGCCGGGTCGTGCCCGCCAGCTCACGGACGTACATACGGTAGGTGTCACCACCGCCCACGAAGTCGTCCAGTCGCCTGAGCCGGGCCGTTTTCTGACCCAGCTGGTCCGCCACGTCGGCGCCGATCCTTCGCCCCGATGCCAGCAATGACGACGGTTGTATGACGGCGACCCCAGCGCCTGCCATGAATCCTCGGCGATTCACATCGTTCTCCTGATCGGTCTGCTGCTCCAGCCGGCGAAGCCGTCGGGCGAAGGCGACGGCGCGGCACAGTTCCTCTTCAGGCACGCCGAACTCTGCAGCCAACAGCGCCCGCGACGCAGGGTCCGGAAGACGCTCCTGGTTCTCCCATCTCGACACTGTGGCCTGCTCCAGCGGATATCCCCGCCGCTTCGAGAGGTCTGCCGCAAGACCTTCCTGGGTTCGTCCGCTCGCCATACGCAGGCGGCGAAGCAGTTGCCCGATGGGCTCCACGCCGTCGTGCCTTTCGGCCTTGTTCGTCATCGTCGTCCCCCGGCCATGAAACGTGGCCATGTCTCTGGAATGGCCATGCCTCCTGGCCCATCCGTCCAAACGCCTGGGGCAGTTCACTGGTCACAGCTGCCTGACCGAGACCGTGGAGAGATGCAGTGCCCCCACAGAAACGCAATGGTCCTAGCAGGACCCTTTCCGGTAGCGCCAGTGATCCGCTCGATCCCGAAACCCCCGTCTGCGGGGCGCAGACGGTGTCCGTGCCCAGCCAGGACTTGCTCGACCGGGCACTGCGGGGCTGGGAGCGCTTCCTCGACTCCTTCGAGGAGCCGGCCCATGAGTGAGCAGTACGAGTACGTTCCGCACCGCTTGCTCCGCCGCCGGGTGCGCGACATCGCCTCTGGGACCGAGGGCGTGCTGATGGCCGTGGTCAACGAGAACGTCTCCGACACCGGCATCGAGCGCTGGATGGAGCTGGCGTACATCCGGGGCGCTTCCGGCCGAGAGCTCACGACCGCCGTGGACAACGTCCAGCCCGCCCAAGACCAGCCCCAGACGGCCCGCAGGCGCCGGGATGAGGGACGCGCGTAGCGATCCGGTGCGTCCCTCGGAGCCGGAGGACGGCCTCGTCGGCCTCTCGTGCGGGTATCGGCCCCGGACGGTCGTCGGACGCTGAGAAATGGGGAGCGTGTAGCGATCTGTCGCGCCTGTCGGCTTCCTGGGCTGCTCTGGTCGTCTTCTCGTGCGGGTTGTCGCGCCCCTGGCCCGGAATCGCAGATGTGGGGGCCGGATGTCGGGCGGGCCGGCGCCCGGCCCCTCGCCTCATCGCTGAGGGACCCGCTCCTCCAAGGATCGTCCGTGCCGTTTCTTGGGGGTTTCCCGGCAGTCTTTCGGCTTTCCGGTTCGGGCCGGTCGGTCAAGGGTGGCCGAAGGCCATCGCGTAGCGACGCGACGAAGGAGCGCCCTTGAGGGACCGGCCCGGACCGGAAGGACGATGGGACTGACGGGAAAGCCCCCGCCCGCTCCGATCCGGGCCGCCGGGATCCCGCCATCACCACCCCGACCAGGCGAAACCTCCTCCGCGAACTTCGGCCCCGCAGGTTCCCCCGGCGGCGATGGGTCGTATCGTGGTCCCGGGCGGGTGCCCCGCACCGTGTGCCCGACCAGCCGCTCCAGCGCAGCAGCGGCAGCCGCCGTCCACACCCCGCCGCATCAGGAGCCGCAACCGCCATGGCAAACCCGGCACACCCCGCCTACCCCGTAGGACTCCGTCTGGCAGGGCGCCGCGTCGTCGTCATCGGCGGCGGGCAGGTCGCCCAGCGCCGGCTTCCCGCGCTCGTCGCGGCAGGGGCCGACGTGCTGCTGGTCTCCCCCTCCGCGACCCCCTCCGTGGACGTGATGGCGGCGACCGGCGAGATCCGCTGGGAGCGGCGCCGCTACCAGGACGGTGACCTCGAAGGTGCCTGGTACGCGCTGATCGCGACCCGGGACCGGGCCGCCAACGACGCCGCCTCCGCCGAGGCCGAGGCCCGCCGCGTCTGGTGCGTGCGCGCCGACGACGCCGATGCCGCCACCGCCTGGACCCCGGCCACCGGCCGGGTGGAGGGCGTCACCGTCGCCGTGCTCAGCGGCAACGACCCGCGCCGCTCCGCCGCCGTGCGCGACGCGGTCGTCGAGGGGCTGCGCGACGGTTCCCTGAGCGCCGCCCGGCCCCGCGTCCCCGGTGTCGCCCTCGTCGGCGGCGGGCCCGGCGACCCGGACCTGATCACCGTGCGCGGCCGGCGCCTGCTCGCCGAGGCCGACGTGGTCATCGCCGACCGGCTCGGCCCCCGCGACCTGCTGGACGAGCTCCCGCCGCACGTCGAGGTCATCGACGCCGCGAAGATCCCGTACGGCCGTTTCATGGCCCAGGAGGCCATCAACAACGCCCTGATCGAGCACGCCAAGGCCGGCAAGGCCGTGGTCCGGCTCAAGGGCGGCGACCCGTACGTCTTCGGCCGCGGCATGGAGGAGCTCCAGGCGCTCGCCGCCGAGGGGATCGCGTGCACCGTCGTGCCCGGCATCTCCAGCTCCATCTCGGTGCCGAGCGCCGCCGGGATCCCCGTCACCCACCGCGGGGTCGCGCACGAGTTCACCGTGGTCAGCGGGCACGTCGGACCGGACGACCCGCGCTCCCTGGTCGACTGGGCGGCCCTCGCCAAGCTCACCGGCACGATCGTCATCCTCATGGGCGTCGACAAGATCGGCCTGATCGCGGAGGCCCTGGTCCGCCACGGCCGCTCCGCCGACACGCCCGTCGCGGTCGTCCAGGAGGGCACCACCGCCGCCCAGCGCCGGGTGGACGCCACCCTCGCCACGGTCGGCGAGACCGTCAAGGCGCAGGAGGTCCGCCCGCCGGCCGTCATCGTCATCGGTGACGTCGTACGCGTCAACGCCCCCCTCACCGACGCCTGACAGGCCGTTGGCACCGCACCCAGGACAAGGCAGTATCACCCTGTGGCTGATCTCATCACCATCGAAGACCCCGACGACCCGCGCCTGCGCGACTACACGGGCCTGACCGACGTCGAACTCCGGCGCCGCCGCGAGCCCGCCGAGGGCCTGTTCATCGCCGAGGGCGAGAAGGTCATCCGGCGGGCCAAGGACGCCGGGTACGAGATGCGGTCGATGCTGCTCTCGGCCAAGTGGGTCGACGTCATGCGCGACGTCATCGACGAGCTCCCCGCCCCCGTCTACGCCGTCAGCCCCGACCTCGCCGAGCGGGTCACCGGCTACCACGTGCACCGCGGCGCGCTCGCCTCGATGCAGCGCAAGCCGCTGCCCACGGCGCAGGAGCTGCTGGCGTCGGCGCGCCGGGTGGCCGTCATGGAGGCGGTCAACGACCACACCAACATCGGGGCCATCTTCCGCAGCGCCGCCGCCCTCGGCATGGACGCCGTGCTGCTGTCGCCGGACTGCGCGGACCCGCTGTACCGGCGCTCGGTCAAGGTGTCGATGGGCGCGGTGTTCTCCGTCCCGTACGCCCGCCTGGAGGCATGGCCCAAGAGCCTGGACACGGTGCGGGAGGCGGGCTTCAAGCTCCTCGCCCTCACCCCGCACGAGAAGGCCTCGCCGATCGACGTGGCGGCCCCGCAGACCCTGGACCGGGTCGCGCTGATGCTGGGCGCGGAGGGCGATGGGCTCTCGACGCAGGCGCTGGTCGCCGCCGACGAGTGGGTGCGCATCCCGATGGCGCACGGCGTGGACTCGCTGAACGTGGGCGCGGCCGCGGCCGTCGCCTTCTACGCGGTGGCGGGCAGCGGCCGCGCGTAGCCGCGGCCGTAGTCCCGCACGAAGGGGTGCCCCGCCGGCCGGCGGGGCACCCCTTCAGAGTTTCTGCGCGAGGGCGATGCCCAGGGCCACGATCAGGGTCACCACGACGAACACGATCAGCCGCTGCCGTAGCAGCTTCGGGTCCGGCCGCGAGGGGCGGCGCCCCGTGCCGGTCGTACGCGGGCCCGTGCGGCCGCCGGTGCGCCCGGCGGTGGATCCGGGGTTGCGGGGCGAGGAGGGCCGCGACTGGGGCCCGCTGTGGGGGCCCTGCGGCCTGGCGACGGGGGTCGGGCCCCCGGTACGCCGCTCCGTGCCGCGGTCCGCGTGGCCCGGGCCCCGCCCGTCGGGCCGTGCCGCGGGCCGCTCCACGCGGGCCCGCTGCGCCGGCGGGCGTCCGTCGCCCAGCCCCTGCGCCTCGCGGGCGGCGATCTCCTTGAGCCGCATCGACAGCTGGAGCGTGGTGGGCCGCTCCTCGGGGTCCTTGGCCAGGCAGGCCCGTACCAGCGGCGCGAGCGCGTCCGGGACGCCGGCCAGGTGCGGTTCCTCGTGCACCACGCGGTACAGCATCACCTCGGAACTGCCGTGTCCGAAGGGCGAGTCGGCGGTGGCCGCGTAGGCGAGCGTGGCACCCAGCGCGAACACGTCCGTGGCCGGGGTGACGGCGGCGCCGCGCACCTGCTCGGGCGCGAGGAAGCCGGGGGAGCCGACCGCGGTGCCCACGTGGGTCAGGGTGCTGGCCCCGGTCGCCCAGGCGATGCCGAAGTCGATGATGCGGGGGCCCTTGGGGGAGAGCAGGATGTTCGAGGGCTTCAGGTCCCGGTGGACCACCCCCGCCTCGTGCACGGCGACCAGGCCCTCGGAGAGCGCGGCACCGATCGCGGCGATCTGCGCGGCCGTCAGGGGCCCTTCCTCGGCGACCTTGTCGTGCAGCGAGGGGCCGGGCACGTACTGGGTGGCGAACCAGGGGCGTTCCGCGTCCAGGTCGGCGGCGACCAGCCGGGCCGTGCAGCCGCCGCGGATCCGCCGGGCCGCGGACACCTCGCGGGCGAACCGGGAGCGGAACTCCTGGTCCTCGGCCAGGTCGGGCCGGATCACCTTGAGGGCCACGCGCTGGCCGCGCCGGTCCGACCCCAGGTAGACCACGCCCATGCCGCCGGCACCGAGCCGCCGGTGCAGTCTGAACGAGCCGACGACACGCGGGTCCTCGCGCCGGAGCCGCATCATCGCCATGTCCACCCCGCTGACGGTCGTCCTGCTGATCTGGCACAGCTTACGGACCATCCGGCACGGGCGCTCAGAGGCCGCGCCCTCCCGGAGGGATTCGATTCTCAGTGCGGGGCAGGCCACTTGAGGGTGCGTCGGCTCCCGCACCCCACTGCGGCCCGCCACCGGCACTCCGGTCCAAACGGCCCTCGGGCCAAGGGGATTGGCGCCCACACCGGCTCCGCGGCGGGCCGGATCCGAGGGGGACCGGGCCGCCGCGGCGGGCGGGGTCGTCAACGCCCCGTACGAAGACATGCGTGTGCGGGGAGTGACGGAAGTGAGCGAAGTCACTACGCTCCGATAGCCCCCTCCGGGAAGACCCCCATCACGGGGGAGGGATCTCCACCCAGGGGAGTACGCGGGGGCCGGCCCCGTCATCCTCCTGGAGGCCCGCCAAGGGGTACGAGGGCATGAGGCCAGGAGCCTTCCGGCCGCCTAGTGTTGAAGACAAGCGGCGGGTGGCGCACTCGTCCCCCGAGGTCACGGGCCCGCCGCTGCCAGACGACAGGGAGAGGACCATGGCGGACATCGCACGGCAGGGACGCAAGGCATTCGCGTTCAACGGCCATGAGTCCGGCACGCGGCACCCGCTGGTGGCCGCGGCCATGGTCCTCCCCCTGGCCGCCCTCCTGCTCTTCCTCTTCGGGGGCTTCGAGCAGGTGGCGGCGCAGGCGTCGTCCGTGGGCGTGATGCTGGGGCGCTGAGCGGCGCCCCGGGCCCGGAAGAGCGGTCCGGGCCGGGACATCGGCCTGTCGCACCCCGTGGGGACGGGGGAGCGGCGGACGGCAGGTGAAGGGTGCTGCCCGTACGACTGGGGAGTCGGACGGGCAGCACCCTTTTTCGCGTGCCCGGACGCACCCGTGCCCGGACGTCCACGTGCCCGGCTGTCCGCCTGTCCGCCTGTCCGGCAACGCGGAAGCCCCGGCCGTCATGACGGCCGGGGCTTCCGGTGCGGTGCGCGATACTGGGATTGAACCAGTGACCTCTTCCGTGTCAGGGAAGCGCTCTCCCGCTGAGCTAATCGCGCGGGGACCTTCTTCGCGTGATGCGAAGCCGCAGGTCGGGCGGTGTTGCGTGCGCGATACTGGGATTGAACCAGTGACCTCTTCCGTGTCAGGGAAGCGCTCTCCCGCTGAGCTAATCGCGCGGGTGGATCCGTGAGGAACCAAGTGGACGATACTGGGATTGAACCAGTGACCTCTTCCGTGTCAGGGAAGCGCTCTCCCGCTGAGCTAATCGTCCATGGAGGTGGAGACGGGATTTGAACCCGTGTAGACGGCTTTGCAGGCCGTTGCCTCGCCTCTCGGCCACTCCACCTCGGAGTGTGCAGGGGTTCTCGGGAAGATCCCCCACTCAGAGCGGACGACGAGACTCGAACTCGCGACATCCACCTTGGCAAGGTGGTGCTCTACCAACTGAGCTACGTCCGCAGTGTCACCGTGTTCGCTCCGGGTTTTTCCCCGGCGCTCCCTGGCGACGTGTTGAACTCTAGCGGATTCCCGGGCCAGCTCAAAAACGCGTTTCCGCAGCGTGCTGCCACCCGATCACCAAAGGTCACCCGTCGGTCACCTCACCGGCGCCATCCCGCCACCGGTCATAGACTCGCAGCCGTGCACGACCTGCCTCCCCTGGCCCGCTTCGGCGGCCTTCTCGCGACCGACCTCCGAGACGTCACCAGCGACCCCTCGGCCCTCGACTCCACCGGGTTCTGGGCGGTGACCGCAGACTTCGAAGGCCGGCTGGTCTGCGCGCGCTTCGGAGACATACGCCCCGACCCCGTGCCCGCGCCCGTGCCGGGGGCCTGGCGCGGCCCGGCCGCCGAACGCTGGTCCTCCTCGCTGGACCGCTCCGCGTACGTGGCCGGCGTCCGGCGGATCCGCGAGTACATCGCGGCCGGGGAGGTCTACCAGGCCAATCTCTGCCGCGTGATGTCCGCGCCCCTGCCGGACCCGGCCTCCGCCGACGTGGACGCCCTGACCTCGCTCCTCGCGCGCGGCAACCCCGCCCCCTACGCAGGAACGATTCGGCTCAGGGCCCACGGCGTCGAGATCGCCACCGCCTCCCCCGAGCTCTACCTCAGCCGCCACGGCCGCCAGGTCGAGTCCGGACCCATCAAGGGGACCGGGCGCACCGCCGCCGACCTGCTGCCCAAGGACCACGCCGAGAACGTGATGATCGTGGACCTCGTCCGCAACGACCTCGGACGCGTCTGCTCCACCGGCTCCGTCACCGTCCCCGAACTGTGCGCCCTGGAGGAGCACCCCGGCCTCGTCCACCTCGTCTCCACCGTCAGCGGCGAACTCGCCGAGGGCAGCGGCTGGCCCGAGCTGCTCGCCGCCACCTTCCCGCCCGGCTCGGTCACCGGCGCCCCCAAGTCCTCCGCCCTGCGGATCATCGAAGAGCTGGAGACCGCCCCCCGCGGCCCCTACTGTGGGGGCATCGGCTGGGTCGACGCCGACCGCGGCACCGCCGCGCTCGCCGTGGGCATCCGCACCTTCTGGATCGACCGCGAGGCACCCGGCGGCCCCCGCCTGAGCTTCGGCACGGGCGCCGGGATCACCTGGGGCTCCGACCCCGAACGGGAATGGGCCGAGACCGAGCTGAAGGCCGCCCGGCTGGTCGCACTGGCCTCCGGCGAGCCCCTGCCCGGCGTACACGAGACGACGCACGACCTGAGTGGAGGAACCGTACGGTGAGGATCTGGCTCGACGGCACGCTGCGCGACGCCGATGACGCGAAGGTGTCCGTACTGGACCACGGGCTGACCGTGGGCGACGGCGTCTTCGAAACGGTCAAGGCCCAGGACGGCACCCTCTTCGCCCTCACCCGCCACCTGGAGCGGCTGACCCGCTCCGCGCGCGGCCTGGGCCTGCCGGACCCCGACCTCGACGAGGTCCGCCGCGCCTGTGCCGCCGTACTGGAGGCCAACCCCGTCCCGCTCGGCCGGCTCCGGATCACCTACACCGGCGGGCTCTCCCCGCTGGGCTCCGACCGCGGCGACGCCGGACCCACCCTGGTCGTCGCCGTCGGCGAGACCACCCGCCGGCCCGACACCACCGCCGTGATCACCGTCCCCTGGGTCCGCAACGAGCGCTCCGCGCTGACCGGCCTGAAGACCACCTCGTACGCAGAGAACGTCGTCGCCCTCGACCGGGCCGCCCGGGCGGGAGCCTCCGAGGCCCTCTTCGCCAACACCGTCGGACAGCTCTGCGAGGGCACCGGCTCCAACGTCTTCGTCGTCCTCGACGGCGAGATCCACACCCCGCCTGTCGCCTCGGGCTGCCTCGCGGGCATCACCCGCGCACTGGCCGTCGCATGGACCGGGGCGAAGGAGACCGACCTCCCCTTCGACGTCCTGGAACGCGCCGAGGAGGTCTTCCTGACCTCCACCCTGCGCGACGTACAGGCCGTCCACCGCGTCGACGGGCGCCTCCTGACCGGCACCCCCGGCCCCGTCACGGCCAAGGCCATGCGCGTCTTCGACGAGCGCGCCGCCTCCGACATCGACCCCTGAGCCTCCCCCGGGGCGCCCCACGCCCCGTGGTCACGGCGGCGCCGGGCGGGTAGAACTCGACGATGACCACCACCCTGCGGCCGAGCGGGCCGCTTCAGCAGAGCGACTCCGGCGCGCGCTCGCGTCCGTACGAGGTCCGCGTCAACAGCAGGCGCGTCGGGGCGCTGCTGATCGCCGCCGACACGCCCTTCGGGCCGACGGTGGGGGAGATCCGGGACCTGGCCATCGACGAGCCGGACCGCCGTCGCGGCCGGGCCACCGTCGCGGCCCTCGCCGCCGAGGAGGTACTGCGCGGCTGGGGCTGCCGCCGGGTGAGCATCTGCGTCCCGGCCGGCTCCCCGGGCGGGCTCCGGCTCGCCGCCGCCCTCGGGTACACCGAGACCGGCCGCACCATGGCCAAGGAGCTCCCCGCCGTGCCTCCCGCGCTCTCCGAGGGGGTCCTGGGCCGGCCCATGACCGCGGACGAGTACGCGGCCTGGGACGCACGGGCCCGCACCGACTACGCGGCGAGCTGGGTCGCCCGGGGGATGCCGGAGGAGGCCGCCCGCGCCAAGGCGCGGGCCGACCACGACACGCAGCTCCCGCGGGGGCTCGCCACCCCCGGCGTCACCTTCGCCGTCCTGGAGGCGGCGGGCACCCCCGTCGGCCACCTGTGGGTGGCGGCGGCCGGGGAGGGCTCGTACGTCTACGACGTCGCCGTCGCCGAGGAGCACCGCGGGCACGGGTACGGCCGCGACCTGATGCTGCTCGCGGAACGCACGGCCATCGCCGCCGGCCACCGGGTGCTGGCGCTGCACGTGTTCACCGCCAACACCCCGGCCCTGCGCCTGTACGAGTCCCTCGGCTACCGGCCGACCGGCCTCAACTACGGCAAGGACCTCATCTAGCCTGGTGCCCGATGGGTGCCGAGGAGCGCGAGCGCAAGGTGTACCGGCCGCTGCGGCGGGCCGGCCTGGAAGTGATCCCGGACGCCGTGCCGGACGGTGTGGTGCCGTTCGTCGGCTCGTACGGGGCCGAGGACGTCGCCGGGTACTTCTCCCACCCGTACGACACCCCGCGGCTGGTGGAGCGGCTCAACGAGGACTGGTACGGGCTCGCCGTCTCCACGGGCCTCTTCGACCACCGCCGGGAGTTCCTCGTCATGCTCCCGCAGGGCACCCGGACGCACGCGGCCGCCCTGCGGAACATGCACGAGGGCCCCCGGGTGATGCCGCCCGCGCTCTGGACGCGGGTACGGCTCCTGGAGCGCTGGGACGTCATGGGCCGGGGTGCGGGGTCGGCGTTCCTCGGCGTGCGCGCGGGCCACCCGGGCTTCGGCATGATGGCGCTCGACGGCAGCGTGTACGTCATCTGCTCGACGGGGGAGAGGGGCGTCGACGTGGTCGCGGTGGCCCACCCGCACCGCTCGGCGGAGGTCCTGGGCCACCTGGAGTGGATCGCGGGCTGGGACAACCCGTACGGCAACCCCGAGTTCCGGCGGCGGATCGCGGCCTGGCTCGCGGGCCGGCCGTACCCGGCCACGGCGGAAGCGCGCCCGCCCGCCGTGACCCCGGGTGCCTCCTAGGCGCTCTCGCCCGCGAGCAGCCGGTCCGCGATCTCCTCGATGCGGGCGCGCAGGCCCTCCTGGCTCTTGCCGCCGTCCAGGCGCTCGCCGCCGATGACGTACGTCGGGGTGCCGCTCACGCCGATGGCCTTGCCCTCGGCCTGGTCGGCGTCGACGATCAGGATGTGCCGGCCGTCGATCAGAGCGGTGTCGAACTCCTCCACGTCCAGGCCCAGTTCACGCGCCACGTCGAGCAGCACGGCCTCGCCGCGCTCGCCCAGCTCGGCGGTGCGGGCGAGCACGGCCTCCGCGTACGGCCAGGCCTGGCCCTGTTCCGCGGCCTCCTCGGCCGCCTGCGCGGCGGCGAAGGCGTGCTTGTGCTTCTCCAGCGGGAAGTGCCGCAGCCGGACGTCCAGCCGGTCGCCGTAGCGGGCCCGCAGGGCGCGCACGTCGTCCAGGGCGCTGTGGCAGTCCGGGCACTGGAGTTCGCACCAGACTTCGAGGATCACGGAATCGGTCATGCGGACAGTCTCCCAGACCCCCTGAGGAGGAGATCCGACCCCGAGATCTCCCGGAGATCCGGGCGCGCGGGCCCGTGGGCATGGCCGCCGCGGTGGGGGCCGGTGCAGGATGGAAGGGACAGACCGCCCGTCGCCGACCGCCGGAGGACCGCATGCTCGCCGAGACCATCTGCTGCGCGGTGTCCGCGGCGGGCCTGGGCATCGCCGCAGTGACCGCGTACCGCAAGCGCTTCCTCGCCGCGACGCGGATCACGGCGTACTCCCTGGTGCCGGTGGGCCTGGTGCTGACCGGCATGGTGGAGTGGGTGTCCGGGATGGTCTTCGAGCCGACCGTCTGGATCGGCTTCGGCCTGCTGGGCCTGGCGTGGGTGCTGTTCATGACCACCCGGGCCGTGGAGCGCCGCGGCCCGGGCCGGGCCGGGAAGGCCCCGAAGGTGGCCGGGGCGGACCCGGGCCGGGAGGCCGTCGCCCCGGACGCCTCCGTTCCCTCCCTGGGCACGGGCGACCGCCGGAACGCGGGTTCCGCCCCGGCGGCGGCCCCGGAGGACGACTTCTCCGACATCGAGGCGATCCTCAAGAAGCACGGGATCTGATCCGCGCGACGGCCTACGCGAGGCCCACGGTGAACGCCGCGCGGTAGCCGGTGCCGTCCGGGGCGGGGGTCAGGGTCATCTTCCCGTCGGCGGCCCGGTAGCGGTCGTCGTTGCCGTTCGGGTCGCGGGGGGCCTTGCGGCGCGCGTACGGCTGCCGCCCGTAGACCTCCTTCAGGAAGGCGTCGGGCAGGAAGAACTGCGAGGTCGTCTCGGAGCGCTCGTCGGGCCGGACCTTGAAGTGGATGTGCGGCGCCAGCCCCGCGTACCAGCCCGGCACGATCGTCTCGAAGACGCAGCGGCCGGCGGCGTCGGTGACCTGGACCCCGCGCAGCCAGGTCTGCCTGCCCTCCGAGTACGCGCCCGACGCGTCGGCCTGCCAGATGTCGACGGCGGCGCCCGCCAGCGGCCGGCAGCCGTCCTTCACGCGCACCACCGTCAGCTCCAGCCGCAGCGGCACGCCCTCGCGGCCCTCGGTGACGTCCGCGCGGGTCCGGCCGCGGCCGGAGTAGTTCGGGCCGGCGCCGGAGGCCACGGCCAGGACGCAGCCCGGGGCGGCGCCCGACGGCGCCGGTGCGGCCCGGCCCGGTGCGGCCGGGCGGGCGCAGGATGCCGTCAGCGCGGCGAGCCCGGCGGATCCGGCGGTCAGCAGGAGGGCCCGCCGGCTGGTCGGGGTAATGCCCTTGTCGGTCATGCGGAGCCTCTCGCGCGTGCGCCCGGGCCGCCCGGCGCGGACGGCCGCCCACCGCGCCCACCGTCCCGCACCCCGGCGGCCGGGCCCGCGACCGACACACGGCCGACCGGGTCCTCGTAGCGCAAGCGCGGCCGGTGCGGGCGGGAATCCGCGCCGAACCACCTGATCCGGGGAGAGACGGCGAACTGCCGCGCCGGTCATGGCGTGTTGGGGGCGGGGCGGGGGTGCCCTGCGCGATCATCGCCCCGACATGCCCGACACATCGCAGGGTGAGCCGACGGCTCCCGTCTCCGAGGCCCCCATCGCCCGGGCCGCCGCCGCTCTGGCCCCCGAGGCCTCCCCGCCCGTCGCGGCCGAAGGGCGCGGGTGCCTCTACGCGCTCTCCCAGCCGCCCCTGATGATCTTCCTAGCGGTGGTCGGGACCCTGCTGCTGCTCGCCGCCCTGCACGACCTCTACCTGCTCTGAGCCCTCGGGCCGGACGTCCGCCTCCTTGCGGCGGGCCCGGTACGCGGCCACGTGCAGCCGGTTTCCGCAGGTCCGGCTGTCGCAGTAGCGGCGCGAGCGGTTCCGGGACAGGTCCACGAAGGCCCGCCGGCAGTCGGGGGCCTCGCAGCGGCGCAGCCGCTCCTGCTCCCCGGAGACCACGATGAAGGCCAGCGCCATGCCGCCGTCCGCCGCGAGGTGGTCGCCCACCGAGGCACCCGGCGCGAAGTAGTGCACGTGCCAGTCGTAGCCGTCGTGGTCGGTGAGCTGCGGGGTGGTGCCGGCCGTGGCGACCAGCTCGTTGATCAGTGCGGCGGCCGCACGGGAGTTCGGTGCCGCGAAGACCTGGGCGAACTTGCCCCGGACCGTCCGCACCCCGGCGAGGTCGCGGGCGCTCAGCTCGCCGACGTCGCTGATCGCGTGCTCCTCGACGAAGCCGCGCAGCGCCTTGAGGTCCGAGAGGGCGTCCGGCTGCCCCGGTTCGGCCGCGGTGTTCACCAGCGCGACGACGACGTCGAGCGCGCGACGGGTGTCGTGGGGGATCTGCACGGGGTCGCTCCCTGGGGGCCGGGCCTTGCGGCGGCGGGCCGCTGCCGCCCGCTGGGGGCCGACAATAGCGCTTACCGCGGGAAAGGTACCCGAGCACACCGGCGCCGCCCCCGCGGGTGGCTTCCGCGGAGACAGCGCCGGCACTGCCGTATGTGGTTGTCCGCCGCGCACCGTCGCCCCGAGTCGGACGGTGGCGGGCCGGGGGCCTGGCTCAGCTTTCGGCCAGGATGTGGGACAGCTCCTTGTCGAGGTCGAAGTGCCGGTGCTCGGTCCCGGGTGGGACCGCGGCGTCCGTCCGCTTGAGGAACGACTCGAGGGCTCGGGCGGGTGCTTCGAGCAGCGCTTCTCCCTCCGGTGAGCTCAGGGCGATGCAGACGACGCCCTGACCGTGGCTGCGGGACGGCCAGACGCGGACGTCGCCGGTACCGGTGGGCCGGTGGAGGCCCTCGGCGAGGAGGTCGCGGGCGAACACCCATTCGACCGTTTCCTCGGCGCCGGTGTGGAAGGTGGCGTGCACGGCGTAGGGATCGGCCGTGTCATACCGCAGGCCCGCGGGAACAGGCAGTGAAGACTCGCTCGACACAACGAGGCGCAGGTGCAGCTCGCAGCTGACCGTGGTGTTCATAAGCGCCAGGGCCTTTCGCTCAGTGTGCGCTCGGGGATTCGCACGTCGGCGAAATCGACATGCCACCTACGGTGCCGTTGTAAACCCCTCTGACCGTTTTGCGGACCTCTGGGTCCCTCGGACGGCGGATCCAAACCCGCATTCACGTGTGCTTCCGACTCCGGTAGATTCGGCGCCATGAATACGGGGAGTGACCGCGGAACCAACGAATCCGCCAACAGCGAGCCGACCGCCGAAGAGGCGCCGCAGCACGAGTCGAAGGCACCCGCCTTCATCAAGGCCAACCGCAGCCTGCACCTGAGCTGGCAGGTCGGCGTCTTCGTCGTCGGCCTCGCCGTCATCGGCGCCGGCGTCGCCATGCTCGTCCTGCCCGGCCCCGGCTGGGTCGCGATCTTCGCCGGCCTCGCGATCTGGGCCACCGAGTTCGCCTGGGCGTCCCTCGCCCTGCGCTGGACCAAGCGCAAGGTCACCGAGGCCGCGCAGAAGGCCCTCGACCCGAAGGTGCGGCGCCGCAACATCATCCTCACCAGCGTCGGCCTCGCCATAGCGGCCGTGCTGATCGGGTTCTACCTGTGGAAGTACGGCCTCACCCTGCCGTGGGACATCAAGGACCAGTGACCGGCCGGTCCCCCGCTCAGGGGTGGTCACGGAGCACCGCTGACATGCGGTAATGTTTGCGGTGCGTCCGGGCGATTAGCTCAGTGGGAGAGCACTTCGTTCACACCGAAGGGGTCACTGGTTCGAACCCAGTATCGCCCACCCGGAGCAGAGGCCCGGAGACTCGGAAGAGTCTCCGGGCCTCTGTCGTACGCCCTCCCCGCGCCGGCCCCGGGCCCTCGGCCCAGGAGTCCTCGGGGCAGCGGCCCTCCCCGTAGCGGCCCTCAGCGCAGCCGCCCGATCGCCGCCCGCAGCCGGCGCGCGTCCCGCAGCCGCTTCTCGTACGTCGCGCCCACCACCAGCAGCAGCAGGCCCGCCAGCGCCGGCGGCAGCCAGCGCGGCAGCACGCCCACCACCTGCACCACGTACGGGGCCAGCTCGTGCAGCGTCACCGCCGCCAGCACCGCACCGCCCAGCAGCAGCGGCGCCCGGAGCCGGCGGTGCGCCCCCGCCAGGGTGACGGCCAGCGCCGCCGTCCCCAGCAGCAGCGGCCGCTGCCAGTACGCGTCGCCCCAGGCGGCCACCAGGCTCGGCAGCAGCGCCGCCCCCAGCCCTGGGCCGTACGCGGACCAGGACGAGGCCCCCGGATCCCGGCGGCGGCGCAGCAGCCCCACCACGAGCGCCGGCACCGCCACCGGCAGCGCGTACGCCTCCGGCACCGCCACCCCCCACGCCGCCAGCCGCACCCAGGCCGCCGCCGTGAACAGCACCCCGGCCGCCCAGCCCAGCGCGCGCCGCTCCGGCCGCAACGCCGCCCCCGCGCACACCGCCCCCGCCAGCCCGAGCACCAGCGCCAGCACCGGCGCGTCACCCGCCGCCAGAGCCACCGCCACCGCCAGGGCCCCCGCTCCGGCCGCCGCCGCCTCCGCGGCCACCCGCACCGGACCCAGCCGGGGCGCCGACCCCGCCACCAGCGCCGGGACCACCAGCACCGCCACCGCCCGCCAGGACCAGGGCAGCCCCGCCACCGCGCCCAGCGCCACCACCAGCGCCACCGCGTACCCGACGGCGGCCACCGCGCAGCCCGCCCGCAATGCCGCCGCCGCGGCCCTGTGGGCGGCTCCCAGCGCGCAGCAGGCGCCCAGCAGCCCGAACACCGCGAAGGTGGCCGCCCGGCCGTCCAGCGCCGCCAGGGACACGCTGAGGGCCCCCACGGCCGCGCACCCCCCGGCTGCGAATGCCACCTCCCGCGCCGGAGCCCGCACCGCCGCCACCCCGGCCGCCAGCACCACCCCGAGCTGCGCCGCGAACACCGCCCAAACCGGAACGCCCGGGCGCACCGGGGCCGCGAACAGCGCCGCCCCGCCGCACACCACCGCCGCCGCCCCCGCCACCGGCCGCGGCAGCGCACCGGCCGGCAGCGCGCCGCCCGCCGGGCCGCCGCCCGCCAGCCACAGCGCGCCCGCCGCGAGCAGCAGCGCCGCCGCCGGCCCGGCACCCGGCCCGGCCTGCTGCGGGGCCGTCGCCGCCCACACCTCGCGCAGCACCGCGGCCCGGGCCACGAGCGCCACCGCCACCGCCGTCAGCCCCGCGAGCGCCCCGACGGCGGCCACCGCCACCCCCGCCCGCAGCAGCCCGCGCCGCACCGCCCCCGGGACGGCACCCGCGCCCGAGCCCGCCCGCACCGCAGCCGCCGACAGCGCGAGCGCCGCCGCCACCCGCGCCGCCACCGCCCACCACGCGGAGCCCGCCCCGGCCGGGACCAGCGCCCCGGCCGCCGACACCGCCGCCAGGCCCCCGGCCAGGGCGGCCGCCGAAGCCCGCGGCTCGCGCCAGGCCACCGCCACGCCCAGCAGGCCCCCCGCCGCCAGCAGCAGCGCCGGCCCGGCCGCGCCCGGCTCCGCGAGGGACCACGCCAGCCCCACCGCCAGCGCCGCCCCGCCCAGCACCCCCGAGCACACCCACGCGGGCACCCGTACCGCCCGGCGCGCCACCGCCACCGCCAGGGCCGCGTCCAGCGCCGCCGTCGCGAGCAGCGCCGCGCCGGCCCCCAGCGGGCCGGCCCCCGCAGCGGCCGCCGCCAGCGGCAACGGCAGCTGCGCGGCCCCCACCGCGGCGAGCACCGGCAGCCGCAGCCGGCCCAGGGCCGCCCCGTACCCGGCCCAGCCCGCCGCCAGCACCGCCGACGCCCCCGCCGCGTACGCCACCCCGTCGGCACCGGACAGCCCGGCCGCGCGCACCGCGTACGCGTCCAGCACCGTCAGCAGCAGCCCCACCCCCGCGACCGCCTCGGCCGTCGACCGCAGCCCGCGCCGCAGCAGCGCGGCGGGCGCCGCCAGTCCCGCGGCCGTCAGCACCGCCAGCACCGCCGAGCGCCCGCCGACCCCCAGGGAGCCCCAGCTGACCAGGGTGAACGCCAGCGCGGCCACCGCCAGCAGGACCGCGCCCAGCGTCAGCAGCACGTTCTGGGCGCTCGGCTTCGCTGCCGGGGCCACGGGCACGGGCGGCCCGAACGGCGCGGCCGGCCCGAACCGCCCCGACGGCACCGGCTGCGCCGCCAGGAGCCGCAGCAGCCAGTCCCGGCGGGCCAGCAAGTAGCCGCGCCGGGCCTCCAGTCGCGCCAGCTCGCCGTCGATGAGCGCCAGCTCGTGAGCCGGCGGAAGGGGGGAGTCCATAGCCGGAGTGTGGCGCCCGTCACGCCATCAGGACATGGGCGTGCGTACTCAGATGAACGGTGAGTACCTACTCGGGAGACCGCCCCCGTCGAAGGGCCCCGGCGGGCCAGACTGGAACCATGCCGCGCTGGACGCACTACCGGTTCCGCAGCGTGTGGGACCTCGACGCCCCGCCCGCGCTCGTCTACTCCCTGCTCGCCGACGCCGCCCGCTACCCGCACTGGTGGCCCCAGGTCCGCCGGGCCGAGCGGATCGACGGGCGCACCGGGACCGTGCTGATCCGCTCGGTCCTCCCGTACGGGATCCGCGTCACCGTCACCGACCTGCTCCGCGACCCGGCGCGCGGGGTCCTCGAAGCGGCCCTGAGCGGTGACATCGAGGGCTGGGCGCGCTGGACCGTACGCCCCCGGGGCGCGGCCGGCGCCGGCCGCACGCGGGCGGTCTACGAGCAGGAGGTCGAGGTGCGGGCCGCCCTGCTGCGGAGGTTCGCGCTCGTCGGCCGGCCGCTGTTCCGGCTCAACCACGCGCTGATGATGCGGGCCGGGCGGCGCGGCCTGCGGGCCCTGCTGGCCGCCCCGCCCGAAGCGGTTTGATCCGGCCCCGAGGCTCTTGTATTGTTCAGTGCGTTCCCGGGCGATTAGCTCAGCGGGAGAGCACTTCGTTCACACCGAAGGGGTCACTGGTTCGATCCCAGTATCGCCCACCGGGACAGGCCGGTCCGTCTGATGACGGACCGGCCTTCCGCATTTTCCGGCACCGCTCCCCGGGTCCGGACCCGGCCGGTCAGGCGGCCTGCGGCAGCTCCGGGCGCAGCGGCCAGTGCGGATCGACCGCCTCCGGAGTGCCCTGCCGGGCGAACCACGCCTGGAGCCCCCGCGCCTGGGCCGCGTGCCACACCGCCTGGAGCGTGTGCAGCTCCGCCGGGGTCAGCCGCTCCAGCCGCGCCGCGAACCGGCGGCCGACCGCCCGTACGACCTCCAGCGCCGCCTGCGCGTCCGCCGAGGCGTCGTGCGCCCCCTCCAGCTCTATCCCGTAGTGCGCGCACAGGTCCGTCAGCGTGCGGCGGCCCTTGCGGTAGCGGTCCAGGTGCTTGTCCAGCACCCGCGGATCCAGCACCGTCAGCGGCCTGTTGTCCAGGTACCGCGCCAGCGACGACGCCCGGTGCCGGCGCAACTCCCGGTCCAGCAGCGTCAGGTCGAACGGCGCGTTCATCACCACCACCGGCCGCCCCGCCATCTGCTGCTCGCCCAGCGCCCGGGCTATCTCCTCCACCACCGGCGCCGGCCACCGGCCGTTGCGCTGGAGGTGCTCGTCGGTCAGACCGTGCACTTCCGTGGCGCCCGGCGGCACCGGGACGCCGGGATTGACCAGCCACCGCGTGGAGCGGACCCGGCCGCCCGCACACTCCTGCACGACGAGCGCGGCGGACACGATCCGGTCCTGCTCGACGTCCACCCCGGTGGTCTCCGTGTCGAAAGCGGCCAGCGGCCCCTCGTACCAGCGTGTCATGGCGAACTCCCTGTCCCCGGTCGGCGGATGGGCCGCACCGGGCACCTCCGCCCCATGACGCGCCGACCCCCGCCGAGTCCCTGATACCCGTGCCGTTTGCCCCGTACGCCGTTTGGCGGCAGCCGGGTGCGGAGACAACTCCCTCGGGGGGTCGCACGCATGACCGGTCGTCACCCCGCCACTCCCGTTCACCGTTCACGGCAGGGCCCGGAAGGCATGGGGAGCCGGCCATGGCGCTCACACAGCCCGAACCGGGCGGGGTGCTGCACGGACAGGGCGATCCGCCGACCGGACCGCTGCGCGGCACACTCGCCACCACCGCCTGCATGGAGACCCTCCAGGTGGGCTACCTGCACGCCGTAGCGGCCGCGGCCGGCTGCTCGCTCTCCCAGCCCTTCCCCGACAACGGCGTCGACTGGCACGTCAGCCACGGCGCACCCGAGCACGTCGTCGACGACGAGGTGACCATCAAGGTGCAGCTGAAGGCGACCTACCAGACACCGCCCCGCCCCGCCGGGGCCAGCTTCGGCTTCACCCTGGACAACGAGCACCTGGTGAAGCTGGCGCGGACACCCGTCGCCGTCCACAAGATCCTCGTGGTGATGCTCGTACCGCGTCAGCGGGACCAGTGGCTGAGCGCCGGCCACGACCGGCTCGACCTGCGGCACTGCTGCTACTGGACCAACCTCGCCGGTCACCCCGTGACCGGCCGGCGCCGCACCACCGTACGGATCCCCACCGAGCGGATCTTCGACGACCGGGCGCTGTGCGAGATCATGACCCGGGTCGGGTCGGGAGGGACACCCTGATGGACCGGTACCCCGCGCACCTCGAACCGCTGCCCCGCCCCGGACCCGCCCCCGGCACACCCGATCCCGGGCAGGTCGACCCGCAGGTCCTCGGCGCGCTGCTGCACCGGCACGGCTGGCTGCGCCGGGGCGGGGCGGCGGGCCGCTACGGGCGCTGGACCCCGCCCGACCGGACCGGGACCAGCCTGCTCGTCCCCGAGAACCGGGGCTTCCCCGACTGCGCCGACCTGGTGGAGGAGGCGCTCACCGCGCTGTCCCGCAGCGGGGTGCCGTCCGCGCGGGAGGTGCTCCTCGGGCTGAGCGTGCCCAGCGACGAGGTCCGCTGGGAGCGGGAGGTGCCGCAGGGGCCGTACGGCTTCCAGGGCGAGGCCGCCTGGCCCGCGCAGGAACGGCTGCGCTCGGCCGCCCGACGGCTGCTGCTGGCCGGTGCCCTCGCCGACCGCGCCCGCGCCGGGTACTACGGCGCCCGCCACCGCGCACAGGCCGAGCGGTTCCTGGACGGCGTCCTGGTGGGGCCCGCCCCGGGCGGCCGCCGGCTTGCCGCGTACGTACCCGTGGCCGGGGGGCGCGGGGTGGTGACGCGGCTGCACCACGCGCTGCACGCGGCGCGGGAGGCGGTGGACTACCGGAGGGCGACCGGCGGCATGGAGGCCTTCGACGCCGCGGTGGCGGCGGGCGTCAGCCGGGAGCTCGCCGAGGCGCTGGTCTCCCTGGTCCGGGGCTCCGAAGGCGCCCGGATCACGCTGGCCTGGGCACCGGCCGCCGGGGTTCCGGCCGGGTGCGCGGCCCGGCCCGAGCCGGTGGAGTTCTCGCCGGGCGACCTGCCGGTGCTGCGCGAGGCCGCCGCCCGCTACACCCGGGCCGAGCCGGCCGTCGCCGTGCGGCTCGCGGGGGCCGTGGTCCGGATGCGGCGCTCGGCGTCGGGCGGCGGGGGCACGGTCCGGCTGCGGGTGCTGTCGGGCGCGGACGTCCCGTACGTACGGGCCGCGCTCGACGAGGAGGGCTACCGGATCGCCGTTCACGCCCACCTGGCCGGCATGCCGGTCCGGGTCAGCGGCCGGCTTTCGCGCCGGGGCGGCTTCCGCCGGCTCGCGGGGGCCACGGACGTGACGCCGGTCCCGCTCGACGAGATGGAGCGGGAGCGGCTGATGAAGTCCCTGGAAGCGGCCTACGACGCCGAGGACGTGCTGCCGTCGGACGACTAGGGCGCCACCGGGGCGGCGGTGTCGGGGCTCTTGGGGGGCTTGCCGCCCTCCAGGGTGGTCGCGGGGTCGCCGCGTTCGACCGTGACCGGGACGCCGCCGGTGATCTGCTCCAGCCGGGCCTTCAGGTCCTTCGACGCGGCGCCCGCCTCGGTGCTCGTCACCACGACCCCGGACGCGTCCCGGGCCGCCGAGAAGGTGTACAGCGGGAAGGCCGGCCGGCCCTGGTCGGCCGTGAGCCGGCCGACGGCGGCCCTGAGTTCGCGGTGCGTGTAGCGGCTCAGGTAGAGGTCGGCGCGGCCCGGGTCCACGGACGGGTCGGCCTTGCGGGCGGCCTCCAGGAGCAGACGGCCCCGGGCGAGGTCGGTCACGCACACCGCGACCCGGCCGGCGGGCCGGTCGGTGGTGTGCGTGCCGTACACGTCCGCGAAGGCCCCGTAGCCCTGGGCGCCGACGGCCTGCGACAGGCTCAGGGCCTCCGGGGTGTTCGCGGGGGTCCCGTCGATGGTGGTGGGCGGCGCGCCCGGCTCGGAGCGGCCGGCCCCCGGGCAGGGCGGCGCCCCGCCCGCGGACGGCGCTGCCGAGGGCGGTACGGACACCGGCGCGGGCGGCGCCGGCGGCTCGGCCCCGGCGCCGGAACCACCGGCGGCCCCGCAGCCGGTGAGCAGCGCGGCGGCGATACAGGTCAGCGTGACTGCGGTACGGCGCATGGTTCCTCGTTCCCCCTGGGTCCCCTGTGCTTCGGGCGCCCCTGGGACGTACCCGCCCTCCGACCGGTTCCCCCGCGCGGCGGCTACCTGGTCCCGGCCAGCGTGAAGGAGGCCATCCGCAGGTCCGGGACGGGGGAGAAGTCCGCGCCCCGGGTGAAGCCGAGGCGCTCGTACAGGGCGACCGCCGGGGCGTTGGCCGCGCCCGTGGTGACCTCGACGCGGCGGCCCGGGAAGAGCTCCGCCAGGGCGTGGCGCACCAGCAGCGAGGCGACGCCCCGGCGGAACCAGGCCGGGTCCACGCACAGCCGGTCGACCGACACCCCGTCCCCCGTCTCCTCCCAGGCCAGGAACCCCGCGACGGCGCCCGCGTCCGTCACCGCGCCCAGCCAGCGCAGCGGCCGCCTCCGCATCTCCTCCAGGCCCTCGGCGAGCGCCGGGATGCCGTCGAAGCCGATCAGCTCCGCCTCGACCGCGTACGCGGCCCGGCCGATCCGGTGCACGGCGGCGGCCGTCGCGTCGTCGGCGAGGTCCAGCGGGCGGGGCTGCGGCATCGCGGCCGCTCCTTTCGGGGGTCGGGCGGGAACGGCCACGCTACCCGCGCCGCGGCGGCGGGCCGCGGGAATTTCCCGGCCCGCCGCGGGGCGGGGGCCGGGCCGGTGCCCGCCGGCGGGCCCCGCGGCCGGGCTCGGGTGCGCCGCCGGTAACCGTTTCGCGGCGCGGCCACTCGGCTCGGTACGATTCAGGCGCGCAGCGTTCGCTCGCGTGCCCCCTGAGTCAGGAGAGACCGGTGTCAGACGTCCGTGTGATCATCCAACGCGATTCCGAGCGGGACGAGCGCGTGGTGGCCACGGGCACTACGGCGGCGGAGCTCTTCGCCGGCGAGCGCACCATCGTCGCCGCGCGCATCGCCGGTGAGCTGAAGGACCTCTCGTACGAGGTGAAGGACGGCGAGACCGTCGAGCCGGTGGAGATCTCCTCCGAGGACGGCCTCAACATCCTGCGCCACTCGACCGCGCACGTCATGGCGCAGGCCGTGCAGGAGCTGTTCCCCGAGGCCAAGCTGGGCATCGGCCCGCCGGTCCGCGACGGCTTCTACTACGACTTCGACGTCGCCAAGCCCTTCACCCCCGATGACCTGAAGACCATCGAGAAGAAGATGCAGGAGATCCAGAAGCGCGGGCAGAAGTTCGCCCGCCGCGTGGTCTCCGACGAGGCGGCCCGCGAGGAGCTCGCGGACGAGCCGTACAAGCTGGAACTCATCGGCATCAAGGGCTCCGCGTCGAGCGACGACGGCGCCGACGTCGAGGTGGGCGGCGGCGAGCTGACCATCTACGACAACCTGGACGCCAAGACCGGCGAGCTGTGCTGGAAGGACCTCTGCCGCGGTCCCCACCTGCCCACCACCCGCAACATCCCGGCGTTCAAGCTGATGCGCAACGCGGCCGCCTACTGGCGCGGCAGCGAGAAGAACCCGATGCTCCAGCGCATCTACGGCACCGCCTGGCCCTCGAAGGAGGAGCTGAAGGCGCACCTCGACTTCCTCGCCGAGGCCGAGAAGCGCGACCACCGCAAGCTCGGCAACGAGCTCGACCTCTTCTCCATCCCGGACGAGATCGGCTCCGGCCTCGCCGTCTTCCACCCGCGCGGCGGCATCATCCGCCGGGTGATGGAGGACTACTCGCGCCGTCGGCACGAGGAGGAGGGCTACGAGTTCGTCTACTCCCCGCACGCCACCAAGGGCGCCCTCTTCGAGAAGAGCGGCCACCTGGACTGGTACGCGGAGGGCATGTACCCCCCCATGCAGCTCGACGGTGGTACCGACTACTACCTCAAGCCCATGAACTGCCCGATGCACAACCTGATCTTCGACGCGCGCGGCCGCTCCTACCGTGAGCTCCCGCTGCGCCTGTTCGAGTTCGGCACCGTGTACCGGTACGAGAAGTCGGGCGTGGTCCACGGCCTGACCCGGGCCCGCGGCTTCACCCAGGACGACGCGCACATCTACTGCACCCGTGAGCAGATGGCCGAGGAGCTCGACCGCACGCTCACCTTCGTGCTGAACCTGCTGCGCGACTACGGTCTGACCGACTTCTACCTCGAGCTGTCCACCAAGGACCCGGAGAAGTTCGTCGGCTCGGACGAGGTCTGGGAGGAGGCCACCGCGGTCCTCCAGCAGGTCGCCGAGAAGCAGGGCCTCCCGCTGACCCCCGACCCGGGCGGCGCGGCCTTCTACGGCCCGAAGATCTCCGTGCAGGCGCGCGACGCCATCGGCCGCACCTGGCAGATGTCGACCGTCCAGCTGGACTTCAACCTGCCGGAGCGCTTCGACCTGGAGTACACCGGCCCGGACGGCTCCCGCCAGCGCCCCGTCATGATCCACCGTGCGCTGTTCGGCTCCATCGAGCGGTTCTTCGCCGTGCTGCTGGAGCACTACGCGGGCGCCATGCCGCCGTGGCTGGCCCCGGTCCAGGCGGTCGGCATCCCGATCGGCGACGGGCACGTGGACTACCTGCGGGAGTTCGCCGCCGAGGCGAAGAAGCAGGGCCTGCGGGTCGAGGTGGACGCGTCCTCCGACCGGATGCAGAAGAAGATCCGCAACCACCAGAAGCTCAAGGTCCCCTTCATGATCATCGTCGGTGACGAGGACATGGCCGCGGGCACAGTCTCCTTCCGCTACCGCGACGGTTCGCAGGAGAACGGCATCCCGAAGGACGAGGCGCTGGCGAAGCTGGCCAAGGTCGTCGCCGACCGCGTCCAGGTCTGATCCAGGCCGCACCCACGAGCGGGGCCCCCGGAAAGCGATCACTTTCCGGGGGCCCCGCTCGTTCCTCCGGACGAGGTCATATGCTGCATGGCATGACGATTGAGCCGGAGCGGCAGAACGGTGTGGGCACGCACGACGGGTTCCAGCGACTGTGGACCCCCCATCGGATGGCCTACATCCAGGGCGAGAACAAGCCGACCGGCCCGGAAGCCGGGGACGGCTGCCCCTTCTGCGGGATCCCGGAGATGTCCGACCAGGACGGCCTGATCGTGGCGCGGGGCAAGCACGTCTTCGCGGTGCTGAACCTCTACCCCTACAACGGCGGCCACCTGATGGTCGTCCCGTACCGGCACGTCGCCGACTACACGGAGCTCGACGGCCCCGAGACGGCGGAGCTGGCGGACCTGACCAAGCGGGCCATGGTCGCGCTGCGGAAGGCCTCGGGCGCGCACGGCTTCAACATCGGACTCAACCAGGGCAGCGCCGCCGGCGCCGGCATCGCCGCGCACCTGCACCAGCACATCGTGCCCCGCTGGGGCGGCGACACGAACTTCATGCCGGTCGTCGGTCACACCAAGGTCCTGCCGCAACTGCTCGCGGACACCCGCCAGATGCTCGCCGACGCCTGGCCGAACGACTGACCGGCCCGGGCCCCGCGTCAGCCCGCGGGGCCCGGCCGCCTACGCGTCGTAGACGTCCGCCTTGCGCGGGGCGGGCTCCTGGATGAGGCCGTTCATGATCGAGGACCGGTTGGTGAAGGCCGCGGTGTCCACGCCGTTCTCCTCCAGCACCTTGAACGTGGCCGCGTGCACCGACCGCAGCACGGGGGCCACGGTGCGCAGCGCGTCGTCCGCCATGAAGCGGTGGCGCCACATGGACCCCGCCCAGACGTGCCGCAGCCCGAAGGGCTCGGGCAGGACCAGCTTGCCGCCGAAGTACTCCAGCAGCGGCGGGTACCAGGTCAGCGGGGCGCGCGCGGCGAGGCGCACCACCTCCATGGTGTCCACCAGCGGCAGCGGGCGCTCCACCGTCTCCCAGAAGCGGATGGACTTGGGGACCTCGATCACCGGCGCCTTGGACTTGGTGGTGAACAGGCCGTGCACCGGGCCGAGGGCGTGGGCGGTGACGTCCACGCGCAGGGTCTTGTAGAGGACCGTGACGGTGACCAGCATCGTGATGACGAGCTGGCCGTCCCAGAGCGGGTACTGGATGCCGAGGTAGTGCCGGTTGCCGGCGCTGAACTGCTGCTCGTTGCAGATCCGGGTGATCTCGTGCGGCTTGACCAGGAAGGTGTCGACGCTGTCGCCGCTGGGGCGGGCCACCTCGGCGGCGCCCTCGCCGACGGGGGTGACGATCCAGTGCTGGAGGGAGGCGGGCGGGAAGCCGCCGGTGTGCAGGGGGCCGCGCTCCAGCTTGCGCAGCTGCGCGTCGATCGCGCGTATGACGTCCCAGCTGCGGAACGGGTGGATCTCGTGCCCGTCCCTCTTGGGGTTCAGCTCCTCGGCCATCTGCCAGCTGCCCCAGCGGGTGCCCATGCCGAGGATGCCCTTGGGGCCGGCGTAGAAGACGGAGTTGCTGCGGTTCTCGGCGGTCAGCTTGGCCAGCTGGTGGCGCAGGTCCTCGCGGGCCTTCTCGTCGGGGTTGACGGGGACCGCCTCGGGGATCTTGGCGGCGACGGGGGCGCCGCCGCCGAGCAGGCCGTCCCAGCGGGAGCGCAGGTCGGCGGCGGTGTTCTCGCAGATCCGGCGGGCCAGGTACCAGCCGAGGACGGGGGCGACGAGCGCGCCGAGCAGGTACAGCTCCAGCAGGCCGCTGCCCGGCTGGCGGTAGACGACCCGGTAGAGCAGCACGGCGCCGACGAGGACGACGCCGACGAGCAGGGCGGTGCCGATCCAGGTGCTCTTCCTGCCCCCGCCCTTGGACAGGGTCTTGCGCAGCTGGAAGAGGCCGAGCCAGAGCAGCAGTCCGGGCAGGAACACCACTCCGGCGACCAGCATGATCAGGCGCAGCTTGCGGTCGCGTTCCTTGCGGATGCGGGAGGCGGCCAGGCAGTGCTCGACGACCGTCTGCGGGTCGGCGCCGAAGGACTGGATGAGCGGCTTGCGGCCGGCGCCGAGGGTGCGGGCCTCGACGGCGCGGCAGAACGCCTCGCCGAGGCTGGGTTCGAGGAGGGAGATCTTCGGGGCCTTGACCGAGGCCGGGTGGTTCTCGCTGTTCGCCGTGAGAAGGGTCTCCAGCTTGGTGTCCCTGCCGCCGTCGCGGTACGCGGCGGAGGCGAGGGCGTTGGTCGCCGCGGTCTGGCCGCCGCCCCCCTGGAGAGGAATCTGTGCTCCGGGCCTGAAGTCGAAACCGTCGTCCGCCACCGCTGCCCCCATCGCCGTGCCACTGTGCTCTTTGCCCGTGGTGCCGTCGTGCTAGTCGTGCCGCCGTCGCCGGCGGCGTGTCGCGCCCGGTCGTTTCCCGCCCGTGTCGCGCTCCGTTGTGGTCCGTTGTGCTCTCCGTCGCGGCGAAGAGCCTATATGCGTACCCGTCCCCATGCTCATGGGACAGGGAAATACCGCCCACCGCAAGCCGGTTGGGTGGGCGGTAACCGGGGTGCTATGTCAACTGGCTTCCCTTCTCGGTCTGTTCGCGCATCTTGTCCGCGAGGTGCGGCGGCATGGGCTCGTGCCGGGCGTACGTGCGGCTGAAGCGGCCCGTGCCGTGGGAGACGGAGCGCAGGTCCACGGCGTAGCGGCCGATCTCGATCTCGGGGATCTCGGCGCGCACCCGGGACCGGCCGGGACCGGCCTGTTCGGTGCCGACGACGCGGCCGCGGCGGCCCGCGAGGTCGCTCATGACCGGCCCGACGTACTCGTCGGGGACCTCGACGTCGAGTTCGGCGACGGGCTCCAGCAGGTGGATCGGGGTGTCGGCGGCGGCCTCGCGCAGGGCGAGGGCGCCGGCCGTCTGGAAGGCGGCGTCGGAGGAGTCCACCGAGTGCGCCTTGCCGTCGCGCAGGGTGACGCGTACGTCGACCAGCGGATAGCCGGCCGCGATGCCCCGGGCGGCCTGGGCCCGTACGCCCTTCTCGACGGACGGGATGAACTGGCGCGGGACGGCGCCGCCGACGACCTTGTCGACGAACTCGATGCCGCTGCCGGGCGGGAGGGGTTCGACCTCGATCTCGCAGATGGCGTACTGGCCGTGGCCGCCGGACTGCTTGACGTGCCGTCCGCGTCCGGCGGCCTTGGCGCCGAAGGTCTCGCGGAGGCTGACCTTGTGGGGAACGGGGTCGACATGGACGCCGTAGCGGGTTTTGAGCCGCTCGAGGACGAGGTCCTGGTGGGCCTCGCCGAGGCACCACAGGACGAGTTGGTGGGTGTGCGGGTTCTGTTCCAGGCGCAGGGTGGGGTCCTCGGCGACGAGGCGGGCCAGGCCCTGGGAGAGCTTGTCCTCGTCGGCCTTGCTGTGGGCCTCGACGGCGAGGGGGAGCAGCGGCTCGGGCATAGGCCAGGGCTCCATGAGGAGCGGGGCGTCCTTGGCGGAGAGGGTGTCGCCGGTCTCGGCCCGGGTGAGCTTGGCCACGCAGGCGAGGTCGCCGGCGATGCAGGAGGCGAGGGTGCGCTGCTGTTTGCCGAAGGGGGAGGTGAGGGTGCCGATCCGTTCGTCGACGTCGTGGTCCTCGTGCCCCCGGTCCTCGAGGCCGTGTCCGGACACGTGGACGGTCTCCTCGGGCCGCAGGGTGCCGGAGAAGACGCGGACGAGGGAGACGCGCCCGACGTAGGGGTCGGAGGAGGTCTTGACGACCTCGGCGAGGAGCGGCCCGGCCGGGTCGCAGGTGACGGCGGGGCGGGGGGAGCCGTCGGGGGCGGTGACGGCGACGGGGGCGCGTTCGGCGGGGGTGGGGAAGCCGCCGGTGATCAGTTCGAGGAGTTCCACGGTGCCCAGGCCCTGGCGGGCGCCGTCGGCGGCGGGGGCGGCCATCAGGACGGGGTGGAAGGTGCCCCGGGCGACGGCCCGCTCCAGGTCGTCGATCAGCGTCTTGACGTCGATGTCCTCACCGCCGAGGTAGCGGTCCATGAGGGTCTCGTCCTCGCTCTCGGCGATGATCCCCTCGATGAGGCGGGAGCGGGCGTCGTCGATGAGGGCGAGCTCGGCCGGGTCCGGGTCGCGTTCGGCGCGCTCGCCGGAGGCGTAGTCGTACACGCGGCGGGAGAGCAGGCCCAGCAGGCCGTTGACGGGGGCGTGGCCGTCGGGTCCGGCCGGTCCGTGCAGCGGGAGGTAGAGCGGGATGACGGCGTCCGGGTCGTCGGCGCCGAAGATCTCTCCGCAGACGGCGGTCATCTGGGAGTAATCGGCGCGGGCTGCCTCCAAATGGGTGACGACGATGGCGCGCGGCATGCCGACCGCCTCGCATTCGTCCCAGACCATCCGGGTGGCTCCGTCGATCCCGTCGGAGGCGGAGACGACGAAGAGGGCCGCGTCCGCGGCGCGCAGACCGGCCCTGAGTTCCCCGACGAAGTCGGCGTATCCGGGGGTGTCCAGGATGTTGATCTTGATTCCGGCCCATTCGACGGGGACCAGGGACAGCTGGACGGAGCGCTGGCGGCGGTGCTCGATCTCGTCGTAGTCCGAGACCGTGCCCCCGTCCTCGACCCGTCCGGCCCGGTTCACGGCCCCCGCGGTGAGGGCCAGGGCTTCGACCAGCGTGGTCTTCCCGGCCCCGCTGTGGCCGACCAGCACGACGTTCCGTACGGAATCGGGGCGGTCGGCCGTCAGTGCCCTGCCGGCGGCTCCGGCTTGGTGTGATGTGGCTCCCATGCTTCTCGTGCCTCCTGGTGTCGCGGTGAGGAGGGTGATCGGGGTCCTTCGAGCTTTGCACTGCCGTCACACTGCGTCCATACGTGGTACCGGCCACGGTCGGCTGCGCGACGGGAGGGTGACGGGGGCCGTGGCGGGCGGGGAGCGGGACCGAACCGGAGCGAACCGGTGGGTGCGGGGCACTGCGGGCGCGGGGCCCTGGCTACGATGGGCCAGCCGGAGGCCGTGGTGGCCCCTCGGCCCAGCGACCCTCTGGGAAGGCCATGCTGAACAAGTACGCGCGTGCTTTCTTCACGCGTGTTCTCACGCCGTTCGCCGCGTTTCTCCTGCGCCGGGGGGTGAGCCCGGACGCCGTCACCCTCATCGGCACCGCCGGAGTGGTGGCCGGAGCGCTGGTCTTCTTCCCCCGGGGCGAGCTCTTCTGGGGAACGATCACCATCACCCTCTTCGTCTTCTCCGACCTGGTGGACGGCAACATGGCCCGCCAGGCCGGCAGCTCCAGCCGGTGGGGCGCGTTCCTCGACTCCACGCTCGACCGGGTGGCCGACGCGGCGATCTTCGGCGGCCTCGCGCTCTGGTACGCGGGCCTGGGCGACGACAACGTGCTCTGCGCGGTGGCGATCTTCTGCCTGGCCAGCGGGCAGGTGGTCTCGTACACGAAGGCCCGCGGCGAGGCGATCGGGCTGCCGGTCGCCGTCAACGGGCTCGTCGAGCGCGCCGAGCGCCTGGTGATCTCCCTGGTCGCGGCGGGCCTGTCCGGGCTGCAGACCTTCGGGGCGCCCTCGTGGCTCGGGGTGCTGCTGCCGGTCGCGCTCTGGGTCGTGGCGGCGGGCTCGCTGGTCACGCTGGTCCAGCGGGTGGTCACCGTCCGCCGTGAGGCGGCCGAGGCCGACGCGGCCGCCGCCCGCGCCGAAGGCGGTGCCCTCTGATGGGGAAGGCGCAGGACAAGCTGGTCGACGGGCTGTACGGGCTCGGCTGGGCGGGCGTGAAGAAGCTGCCCGAGCCGGCGGCGGTGGCCCTCGGCCGCAAGATCGCGGACGTGGCCTGGAAGCGGCGCGGCAAGAGCGTGCTGCGGCTGGAGTCCAACCTGGCCCGCGTGGTGCCCGACGCGACCCCCGAGCGGCTGCGCGAGCTGTCGCACGCGGGCATGCGTTCGTACATGCGCTACTGGATGGAGTCCTTCCGGCTGCCGGCCATGGACCCCGCGCGCTTCGGCGAGGACGTCCAGCTGAAGGACGACCACCTCCTGCGCGAGGCCCTCGCCTCCGGCCGCGGGGTCATCGCCGCCCTGCCGCACCTGGCCAACTGGGACCTCGCCGGCGCGTGGGTCACCGGCCACCTCGGCCTGCCCTTCACCACCGTCGCCGAGCGGCTCAAGCCCGAGTCCCTCTACGACCGCTTCGTCGCCTACCGCGAGAGCCTGGGCATGGAGGTCCTGCCGCACAACGGCGGCGCCTCCTTCGGCACCCTCGCCCGCCGGCTGCGCTCCGGCGGGCTGGTCTGCCTGGTCGCCGACCGGGACCTGTCGGCCTCCGGGGTCGAGGTGGACTTCTTCGGCTCCCGGGCCCGGATGCCCGCGGGTCCCGCACTGCTGGCGCAGCAGACCGGCGCGGTGCTGCTGCCGGCCACCCTGTACTACGGCGACACCCCGAAGATGTACGGCCGCTTCCACCCCGCGGTGGAGGTGCCCGAGCAGGGCACGCGGGCCGAGAAGACCGCCGCCATGACCCAGGCGGTGGCGGACGCCTTCGCGTCGGGCATCGCGGAGCACCCGCAGGACTGGCACATGCTGCAACGGCTGTGGCTCGACGACCTGGAGGAGCGGCCGTAGTGAAGATCGGCATCGTGTGCCCGTACTCGTGGGACGTGCCCGGGGGCGTCCAGTTCCACATCCGCGACCTGGCCGAGCACCTGATCCGCCAGGGCCACGAGGTGTCGGTGCTGGCCCCGGCGGACGACGAGACCCCGCTGCCCCCGTACGTGGTCTCGGCGGGACGGGCGGTGCCGGTGCCCTACAACGGGTCCGTCGCCCGGCTGAACTTCGGCTTCCTCTCCGCCGCCCGGGTACGCCGCTGGCTGCACGAGGGCGTCTTCGACGTCATCCACATCCACGAGCCGGCCTCGCCCTCGCTGGGCCTGCTGTCCTGCTGGGCGGCCCAGGGGCCGATCGTGGCGACGTTCCACACCTCCAACCCCCGCTCGCGCGCGATGATCGCCGCGTACCCGATCCTCCAGCCGGCGCTGGAGAAGATCAGCGCCCGGATCGCGGTGAGCGAGTACGCCCGCCGCACCCTCGTCGAACACCTGGGCGGGGACGCGGTGGTCATCCCGAACGGCGTCGACGTCGACTTCTTCGCCAAGGCGGACCCCAACCCCGAATGGTCCGGGCAGACCCTGGGCTTCATCGGCCGCATCGACGAACCCCGCAAGGGCCTCCCGGTCCTGATGGCCGCCTTCCCCGCCATCGCCGAGGCCTGCCCCGACGTACGCCTGCTCGTGGCCGGCCGCGGCGACGAGGAGGAGGCGGTGGCCTCCCTCCCGCAACACCTGCGCTCCCGGGTGGAGTTCCTCGGCATGGTCTCCGACGAGGACAAGGCCCGCCTGCTGCGCAGCGTGGACGTCTACGTGGCCCCCAACACGGGCGGCGAGAGCTTCGGCATCATCCTCGTCGAGGCCCTCTCGGCGGGCGCGGCCGTCCTGGCCTCGGACCTCGACGCCTTCGCCCAGGTACTGGACCAGGGCGCGGCGGGCGAACTGTTCGCCAACGAGGACGCGGCCTCCCTGGCCGCGGCGGCGACCGCCCTCCTGCGCGACCCGGCCCGCCGCGCGGAACTGAGCGCCCGCGGCTCGGCGCACGTGCGCCGCTTCGACTGGTCGACGGTCGGCGCGGACATCCTGGCGGTCTACGAAACGGTCACCGCGGGCGCGGCGGCCGTCGCCACCGACGAACGCGTCCCCCTCCGCACCCGCCTGGGCTTCACGCGGGACACGTAGGGGCCCGTAGCGGGTAGTGTCGCCGCCCGTGATCGAAAACCTTGTCTGGATCGCGGTGGCGCTCGCCGTCGTCGGGGTCTACCTCAGCTGGACCGCCGGGCGGCTGGACCGGTTGCACACGCGGATGGACGCCGCCCGGGCCGCACTCGACGCGCAGCTCGTGCGGCGGGCTTCGGTGGTGCTGGAGGTGGCCACCTCCGGGGCGCTCGACCCCGCGTCCTCGCTCGTGCTGTACGAGGCCGCGCACGCCGCGCGGCAGGCCGAGGAGGAGTACCGGGAGGTCGCCGAGAGCGAGCTCAGCCAGGCCTTGCGGGCGGTGTTCGCCGACGCGGACCAGGTGGAGGTGCTCAAGGCCGCCCCGGGCGGGGTGGAGGCGGCCGAGGAGCTGGCCGCGGCGGTGCGCCGGGTGCCCATGGCGCGCCGGTTCCTCAACGACGCCGTACGGGCCGCCCGCGCGCTGCGCCGCCACCGCAAGGTCCGATGGTTCAGACTGGCGGGACACGCGCCGTTCCCGTTGGCCTTCGAGATGGACGATGAGCCTCCGGTGGACCTCGCGGACCGCCCCGCCTGAGTTCATAGGGCCGCGGGGGACAAATGAAAGAGCCACCGGCTCCACATTGGCCCTTGTAGTGGACTGGTCGGTGGGGTTTTCTCAGCGAAGTACCACCCGTCTTCCCTTCGCGTTCGTTTCGAGTGAGGTCAACCCGTGAGCACGCTTCCCACCTCTTCCCAGTCCGCTGAGTCGGCGATCGGCACCTCCCGCGTCAAGCGCGGCATGGCCGAGCAGCTCAAGGGCGGCGTGATCATGGACGTGGTCAACGCCGAGCAGGCGAAGATCGCCGAGGACGCCGGCGCCGTGGCCGTCATGGCCCTGGAGCGGGTCCCCGCCGACATCCGCAAGGACGGCGGCGTGGCCCGCATGTCCGACCCGAACATGATCGAAGAGATCATCGAGGCCGTCTCCATCCCGGTCATGGCCAAGTCCCGCATCGGCCACTTCGTCGAGGCCCAGGTCCTCCAGTCCCTCGGCGTCGACTACATCGACGAGTCCGAGGTCCTGACCCCGGCCGACGAGATCAACCACTCCGACAAGTGGGCCTTCACCACCCCCTTCGTCTGTGGCGCCACCAACCTGGGCGAGGCCCTGCGCCGCATCGCCGAGGGCGCGGCCATGATCCGCTCCAAGGGCGAGGCCGGCACCGGCAACGTCGTCGAGGCCGTCCGCCACCTGCGCCAGATCAAGAACGAGATCGCCCAGCTGCGCGGCTACGACAACAACGAGCTGTACGCCGCCGCCAAGGAGCTGCGCGCCCCGTACGAGCTCGTCAAGGAGGTCGCCGAGCTCGGCAAGCTCCCGGTCGTGCTGTTCTCCGCCGGTGGTGTCGCCACCCCCGCCGACGCCGCCCTGATGCGTCAGCTCGGTGCCGAGGGCGTCTTCGTCGGCTCCGGCATCTTCAAGTCCGGCGACCCGGCCAAGCGCGCCGCAGCCATCGTGAAGGCCACCACCTTCTTCGACGACCCGAAGGTCATCGCGGACGCGTCCCGCAACCTGGGCGAGGCCATGGTCGGCATCAACTGCGACACCCTCCCCGAGGCCGAGCGCTACGCCAACCGCGGCTGGTAGTCACTGCCATGACCACACCCGTTATTGGTGTCCTGGCCCTCCAGGGCGACGTACGGGAGCACCTGATCGCCCTGGCCGCGGCTGACGCCGTGGCCAGGCCGGTCCGGCGTCCCGAGGAGCTCGCCGAGGTCGACGCGCTGGTGATCCCCGGCGGCGAGTCCACGACCATGTCGAAGCTCGCCGTGCTCTTCGGCATGCTGGAGCCGCTGCGCGAGCGCGTGCGCGCCGGCATGCCGGTCTACGGCACCTGCGCCGGCATGATCATGCTCGCCGACAAGCTGCTCGACGGCCGTGAGGACCAGGAGACGCTCGGCGGCATCGACATGATCGTGCGCCGCAACGCCTTCGGCCGCCAGAACGAGTCCTTCGAGGCGCGGATCGACTTCGCGGGCATAGAGGGCGGCCCGGTCGAGGGCGTCTTCATCCGCGCCCCCTGGGTCGAGTCGGTCGGCGCCGACGCCGACGTGCTCGCCACGTACGACGGCCACACGGTCGCCGTGCGCCAGGGCAACGTCCTGGCGACCTCGTTCCACCCCGAACTCACCGGCGACGATCGCGTGCACGCGTACTTCGTCGACATGGTGCGCGCGGGGCTGTGACGCGCTCCCGGTAGGATCGGAGACGAACACTGTTGGTTACGCGAAGGAGACAGGCGGATGTCCGGCCACTCTAAATGGGCTACGACGAAGCACAAGAAGGCCGTGATCGATGCCAAGCGCGGCAAGCTCTTCGCGAAGCTGATCAAGAACATCGAGGTCGCGGCCCGTATGGGCGGTGCCGACATCGACGGCAACCCGACGCTCTTCGACGCCGTTCAGAAGGCCAAGAAGCAGTCGGTCCCGAACAAGAACATCGACTCCGCGGTCAAGCGCGGCGGCGGCCTCGAGGCCGGCGGCGCCGACTACGAGACGATCATGTACGAGGGCTACGGCCCCAACGGTGTCGCGGTGCTCATCGAGTGCCTCACCGACAACCGCAACCGTGCCGCCTCCGACGTCCGCGTCGCCATGACCCGCAACGGCGGCTCCATGGCCGACCCGGGCTCGGTCTCGTACCTGTTCAACCGCAAGGGCGTCATCCTGCTGCCCAAGGCCGGGCTCTCCGAGGACGACGTCCTGGACGCGGTCCTGGAAGCCGGCGCCGAAGAGGTCAACGACAACGGCGAGACCTGGGAGATCATCAGCGAGGCCACCGACCTGGTCGCGGTCCGCACCGCGCTCCAGGAAGCCGGCATCGACTACGACTCCGCCGACTCCAGCTTCGTCCCGACCATGCAGGTCGAGCTCGACGAAGAGGGCGCGCGCAAGATCTTCAAGCTGATCGACGCGCTCGAGGACAGCGACGACGTGCAGAACGTCTTCGCCAACTTCGACGTCTCGGACGAGGTCATGGAGAAGGTCGACGCCTGACCGGCGCCGCACCCTCCGCTCTTCCCGGCGGGCCGACAGGACACACCCTGTCGGCCCGCCGTCGCATTGTCGGTGCGGGCCGATAGCCTGCACGCACAGGTGTCGGAAGAGGGGGGCGGAGTGCGCGTACTGGGTGTGGACCCGGGGCTGACCAGGTGCGGTGTCGGCGTGGTCGAGGGAGTCGCCGGACGGCCCCTGACCATGATCGGCGTCGGGGTCGTGCGGACGCCCGCCGACGCCGAGCTGGGGCAACGGCTCGTCGCGATCGAGGCGGGCATCGAGGAATGGCTCGATGAGCACCGTCCCGAGTTCGTCGCCGTGGAGCGGGTTTTCAGCCAGCACAACGTGCGCACCGTGATGGGAACCGCCCAGGCCAGCGCCGTCGCCATGCTGTGCGCCGCGCGCCGCGGGATACCGGTCGCCCTGCACACCCCGAGCGAGGTCAAGGCCGCCGTCACCGGCAGCGGCCGCGCCGACAAGGCGCAGGTCGGTGCGATGGTGACCCGGCTGCTGCGGCTCGCCGAGCCGCCGAAGCCGGCCGACGCCGCCGACGCGCTCGCCCTCGCCATCTGCCACATCTGGCGGGCCCCCGCCCAGAACCGCCTCCAGCGGGCGGTGGTGCAACACGCCGCCTCAGCCTTGAAAGGCCGTACCCGATGATCGCCTTCGTCAGCGGCCAGGTCGCCGCGCTCGCCCCCACCCTGGCCGTGATCGAGGTCGGCGGGGTGGGCATGGCCGTCCAGTGCACGCCGAACACCATCGCGGGGCTCCGGGTGGGCGAGCAGGCGAGACTGGCCACCTCCCTCGTCGTACGCGAGGACTCCCTCACCCTGTACGGCTTCGCCGACGACGACGAACGCCAGGTCTTCGAGCTCCTCCAGACCGCGAGCGGGGTCGGCCCCCGGGTGGCCCAGGCGATGCTCGGCGTGCACACCCCGGACGCGCTGCGGGTGGCGTTCGCCGCGGGCGACGCGAAGGCGCTGACGGCGGTGCCGGGGATCGGGCCGAAGGGGGCGCAGAAGCTGCTGCTGGAGCTGAAGGGGAAGCTGGGCGCGCCGGGTGGCGTGGCGGTCGGTGCCCAGCGCGCGCCCGCCGCGGCGGGGCCGGCGCCGTGGACGGAGCAGCTCACGGCCGCGCTGATCGGGCTGGGGTACGCGTCGCGGGACGCGGAGGAGGCGGTGTCGGCGGTGACGCCGCAGGCCGAGGCGGCCATTGCCTCCGGCGGGTCGGCGCCCGTGCCGCAGCTGCTGCGGGCCGCGCTCCAGTCCCTGAACCGGGCCCGCTGACGGGCTCCCGCCGCGCCGTGCCGTGCCGTGCCGCTGCGCGGGGCCGGGGTCCCCTACCCGCCCTTCGCCCGTTCCCCGGGCTGCGCCCGGACCCCCTTCCGGGGGCTCCGCCCCCAGACCCCCGCGCCTCAAGCGCCGGCGGGGCTGGAGTTTCGCTGCGCGAAATCCAGCCCGCGCGGCGCTTGAGCGCACCGGGGTCCGGGGACGGAGCCCCGGTTCTCCCAGCCCCGCCGGCGATTGAGGCGCGGGGTCAGGGGCGGAGCCCCTGGGAACGGGGGAAGGGCGGGTAGGGGACCGCCCCGCGCAGCGGTACACGCGCAGCCCCCGCACCCGGAACGGCAAGGCCCCCGGCACGGGACCCCCCCGACCACCACCGCAACGACGTAGAAGGCAGACTGAACACCGTGAACTGGGACGACGAGAGCGACGACCGGATCGTGGCGGCCGCCGCCGACGGGGAGGACACCGCCGTCGAGGCGGCGCTGCGTCCCAAGGACCTCGGCGAGTTCGTCGGCCAGGAGAAGGTCCGCCAGCAGCTGGACCTCGTGCTGAAGGCCGCCCGCCAGCGCGGCGCCACCGCCGACCACGTGCTGCTGTCCGGCGCGCCCGGCCTCGGCAAGACCACCCTCTCCATGATCATCGCCGCCGAGATGGGCGCGCCCATCCGGATCACCTCCGGCCCCGCCATCCAGCACGCCGGGGACCTCGCCGCGATCCTGTCCTCCCTCCAGGAGGGGGAGGTCCTCTTCCTCGACGAGATCCACCGCATGTCCCGGCCCGCCGAGGAGATGCTGTACATGGCCATGGAGGACTTCCGCGTCGACGTGATCGTCGGCAAGGGCCCCGGTGCCACCGCCATCCCGCTGGAGCTGCCGCCGTTCACCCTCGTCGGGGCGACGACCCGGGCGGGCCTGCTGCCCCCGCCCCTGCGGGACCGCTTCGGCTTCACCGGGCACATGGAGTTCTACGCCCCCGCCGAGCTGGAACGGGTCGTCCGCCGCTCCGCCGGCCTGCTCGACGTCGAGATCGACACCGCCGGGGCCGCCGAGATCGCCGGCCGCTCCCGCGGCACCCCGCGCATCGCCAACCGGCTCCTGCGCCGCGTGCGCGACTACGCCCAGGTGAAGGCCGACGGGGTGATCACCCGTGAGATCGCCGCCACCGCCCTCCAGGTGTACGAGGTGGACGCGCGCGGGCTCGACCGGCTCGACCGGGCCGTGCTGGAGGCGCTGCTCAAGCTGTTCGGCGGCGGGCCCGTCGGGCTGTCCACCCTCGCCGTCGCCGTGGGAGAGGAGCGCGAGACGGTCGAGGAGGTCGCCGAGCCCTTCCTCGTCAGGGAGGGGCTGCTCGCCCGTACCCCGCGCGGCCGGATCGCGACCCCCGCCGCATGGGCCCACCTGGGGCTCGTCCCGCCCCAGCAGGGCGGCGGCGGAACAAGCGGACAACAGGGCCTCTTCGGGGCCTGACGGCGCGGAGGTTCGACCGGTCAGGAACTGCGGTGCCATGCTGGGCGTTGTTCCATCGGTGCGGACTCGCCTAGACTCCGCCGATGCCGACCCTTCGGGTCGGCGTGCCCACCCCCGTAGAAATGGCCGCTCCCCGGCGCGGCCGTGCGAAGGATCCTCGTCCCGTGAACAACATCAGCTTCTTGCTCCCGTTCATCGTGCTCATCGGGGCGATGTTCCTGATGACCCGGTCCGCCAAGAAGAAGCAGGCCCAGGCCGCTTCGATGCGCGACCAGATGACGACCGGCACCGGCGTGCGCACCATCGGCGGCATGTACGCCACGGTCAAGGAGATCGGCGAGGACACCGTCACCCTGGAGGTGGCCCCCGGTGTCCACGCGGTCTACGCGAAGAACGCCATCGGCGCCGTGCTGGAGGACGCCGAGTACAACCGGATCGTCCACGGCTTCTCCGAGACCACGGAGGAGGACGCGCCGGTCGTCCCCGACGACGCCTCCTCGCTGACCGAGGGCGACGCCCCCAAGCTCGACCTGGGCAAGAAGGACGAGCCCAAGGGCGACGACGAGCCGAAGGACGGCAAGACCGACGGCGAGCCCGGCGCCAAGTAGCGGCCGGCAGGGACCGCGGTGGTGTCCGACCGGCATCCGCCGCGGTTCCCGCAGTGAACTTCTGCGGGGGGCAGGGGTCCCCACCACACATTTCGTGGCCGTCCGCGCGCTGACCCGGCGCGGGACGGTTGGACAGGGAGAAACGACAAGGTGGCAGCACCGAAGAAGGGCCGGCGGCCCACGGGGGCTCAGGGGAGGCCGGGGCGCGCCCTGGCCATCATCCTGATCGCGATGGTGGCGCTCACCGCGGGGATGTTCCTCACGAAGCAGACGACGCCCCGCCTGGGCATCGACCTCGCCGGCGGTACGAGCATCACGCTCAAGGCCAAGAGCGAGCCCGGCAAGCCGGACGCCGTCAACGAGACCAACATGAACACGGCGGTCGGCATCATCGAGCGCCGCGTCAACGGTCTCGGCGTCTCGGAGGCCGAGGTCCAGACGCAGGGCCGCGACCACATCATCGTGAACATCCCCAAGGGGACGAACGAGCAGCAGGCCCGCGATCAGGTCGGCACCACCGCCCAGCTGTACTTCCGCCCCGTGCTGGCCTTCGCCGACGGTGCCCCCGCCGCTCCCGAGCCGAAGCCGAGCACGTCCACGGGCGCGTCCCCGAGCCCCTCCGCGAGCGGCTCCGGTGCCCCGAAGCCCGAGGGCAGCTCCAAGCCCTCCGCGTCGGCCACCCCGTCGTCCAGCGCCACTTCCCAGGGCCGTGTGCTCAGCGAGGCCCTCAAGGCCCCGGGCACCCCCACTCCCTCGCCCTCGGCGAGCGAGTCGAAGAAGGCAGACGACAGCAAGGCCACGCCCTCCGCCTCGGCCCCGGCCCCCGCGCCGACCCCGTCGGCCGACCCGGCCCTCGCGAACCTGCAGACGAAGTTCGCCACGCTGGACTGCACCAAGGAGGACCAGCGCGCCGCCGCGGGCCAGGGCGTCAAGCCCGAGGACCCGATGGTCGCCTGCGGTCAGCGCGGCAACCAGTGGGGCAAGTGGATCCTCGGTCCGGCCCAGGTCGCCGGTACGGACGTGAAGGACGCCAAGGGCGTCATCGACCAGCAGCGCGGTCAGTGGATCGTCACCATGCAGTTCACCGACAAGGGCGCCGACAAGTTCGCCAAGATCACCGGTGAGCTCGCCACCAAGCAGTCCCCGCAGAACCAGTTCGCGATCGTGCTCGACGGCGAGGTCATCTCCGACCCGTCCGTCAGCCAGGCGCTGACCGGCGGCAACGCCGAGATCTCCGGCGGCTTCACCCAGCAGTCCGCGCAGGACCTGGGCAACATGCTCTCGTACGGCGCGCTGCCGCTGTCCTTCCAGGAGGACAGCGTCACCACCGTCACCGCCGCGCTCGGCGGCGAGCAGCTGAAGGCCGGCCTCATCGCCGGCGCCATCGGCCTCGCGCTCGTCGTGATCTACCTGCTGGTCTACTACCGCGGCCTGGCCTTCATCGCCATCGTCAGCCTCCTGGTGTCCGCGATCCTCACGTACACGATCATGGCCCTGCTGGGCAAGGGCATCGGATTCGCCCTGAACCTGCCGGCCGTCTGCGGCGCGATCGTCGCGATCGGCATCACCGCCGACTCGTTCATCGTGTACTTCGAGCGCATCCGCGACGAGATCCGCGAGGGCCGCACCCTGCGTCCGGCCGTCGAGCGCGCCTGGCCGCGTGCCCGCCGCACCATCCTGGTCTCCGACTTCGTGTCGTTCCTGGCGGCCGCGGTGCTCTTCGTCGTCACCGTCGGCAAGGTGCGGGGCTTCGCCTTCACGCTGGGTCTGACGACCCTGCTCGACGTGGCCGTGGTGTTCCTCTTCACCAAGCCGGTCATGACCCTGCTGGCCCGTACGAAGTTCTTCTCCAGCGGACACCCGTGGTCCGGGCTGGACCCGAAGCGGCTGGGCGCCAAGCCGCCGCTGCGCCGGTCCCGCCGCGGCGCGCCCGTTCCCGCCCCCGTCGACGCAAAGGAGGCGTGAGAGATGTCGAAGCTGGGAGATCTCGGCGCCAAGCTGTACCGCGGTGAGGTCGGCTACGACTTCGTCGGCAAGCGCTTTCTCTGGTACGGCGTTTCCATCCTGATCACCATCACGGCGATCGTGGCCCTGGCCGTTCAGGGCCTCAACATGGGCATCGAGTTCAAGGGCGGTGCCGTCTTCACCACCCCGAAGACGACCGTCTCCGTCGCCCACGCGACCGAGAGCGCGGAGAAGGCCTCGGGTCACGACGCCATCGTCCAGCAGCTCGGCAACGGCGGACTGAGGATCCAGATCTCCGGTCTGGACACCGACGACGCCGCGTCCGTGAAGAAGCAGCTCGGCACCGACCTCAAGGTCGACGCGGCCCAGATCAACGCCGACCTGGTCGGCCCGAGCTGGGGCGAGGAGATCGCCAACAAGGCCTGGACCGGCCTCGGCGTCTTCATGGTCCTCGTGGTGATCTACCTCGCCATCGCCTTCGAATGGCGGATGGCCGTCGCCGCGCTGATCGCGCTGATCCACGACCTCACCATCACCGTCGGCGTGTACGCGCTGGTCGGCTTCGAGGTCACCCCGGGCACCGTGATCGGTCTGCTCACCATCCTCGGCTACTCCCTCTACGACACCGTCGTCGTCTTCGACGGTCTGAAGGAGGGCTCGAAGGACATCACCAAGCAGACCCGCTACACCTTCAGCGAGATCGCCAACCGCAGCATCAACGGCACGCTGGTCCGCTCGATCAACACCACCGTCGTCGCGCTGCTCCCGGTCGCGGGCCTGCTCTTCATCGGCGGCGGTTTCCTCGGCGCGGGCATGCTCAACGACATCTCGCTGTCGCTGTTCGTCGGCCTCGCGGCCGGTGCGTACTCCTCGATCTTCATCGCGACCCCGCTGGTCGTGGACCTGAAGGAGCGCGAGCCGGCGATGAAGGCGCTGACCAAGCGGGTCCTCGCCAAGCGCGCATCCGCGGCCGCCAAGGGCGAGGACGCCGAGGGCGCCGACGGGGACGACGTCCCGCAGGTCGTGGCCCAGGGCGGCCAGGGGAGGCGGCGCCGGTGACCGCGCCCTCTTCCACCCCCGAACTCCGCGAGCTGCTGCTCGGCCGGATCAAGGACGTCCCGGACTACCCGAAGCCGGGCGTGGTGTTCAAGGACATCACCCCGCTGCTCGCCGACCCGAAGGCCTTCGCGGCGCTGACGGAGGCGCTGGTGGAGCTGGCCGTCCGGTACGGCGCCACCAAGATCGTCGGCCTGGAGGCGCGCGGGTTCATCCTCGCCGCCCCGGTCGCCGTCCAGGCGGGCATCGGCTTCATCCCGGTGCGCAAGGCCGGCAAGCTGCCCGGCGCCACGCTCGCGCAGTCGTACGAGCTGGAGTACGGCACCGCCGAGATCGAGGTCCACGCGGAGGACCTGGCGGCCGGTGACAAGGTCATGGTCATCGACGACGTCCTCGCGACCGGCGGTACCGCCGAGGCTTCGCTGGAGCTGATCCGGCGGGCCGGTGCCGAGGTCGCCGGGGTGGCCGTCCTGATGGAGCTGTCGTTCCTCCCGGGCCGGGAGAAGCTGGCTCCGGCCCTGGGCGACGTACCCCTGGACGCGCTGCTCGTGGTCTGACGTCCGCTCCGCCGATGCGGCGGGTGCCCGGGATGCTCCGGGTGCCCGCCGTTTTCGTGTGCGGCGCCGCTGCCGGGGGCTCTGCCCCCGGACCCCCGCGCCTCGAACGCCGGCGGGGCTGGACTTGCGTGGGGCCGGATGCCGGGCGGCGGGGTCGCCATACAGGCGGGCCGGAGTGGGCCTGGGGCCGTGTCCCAGTGGGCGGCCGAGGAGAACGGGGCGGCGGAACCCTCGCTACCATGGGTTATCCGGACCTGACCGGGGCCCCGGATCCCAGAGGAGCGCTCTTGCCAGACGAGGTCCAGCCACTCTCCGCCGCACAGCCCGACCCGAAGGCCGACCCGGCCGCGGCGGCCGCAGCCACGCCCCCGCCGGCCCCGCCGGTCAAGCCCGTTCCGGCCAGGCCGGGCGGGTCCTCCAACCGGGTGCGCGCCCGGCTGGCGCGCCTCGGTGTGCAGCGTTCCAACCCGTACAACCCGGTACTGGAACCCCTGCTCCGCATAGTCCGCAGCAACGACCCGAAGATCGAGACGGCGACGCTGCGCCAGATCGAGCAGGCCTACCAGGTCGCCGAACGCTGGCACCGCGGTCAGAAGCGCAAGAGCGGCGACCCGTACATCACCCACCCGCTCGCGGTGACCACCATCCTCGCCGAGCTCGGCATGGACCCGGCCACCCTGATGGCCGGCCTGCTGCACGACACCGTCGAGGACACCGAGTACGGCCTGGAGCAGCTGCGCCGCGACTTCGGCGACGCCGTGGCCCTCCTCGTCGACGGCGTCACCAAGCTCGACCGGGTCAAGTTCGGCGAGGCCGCCCAGGCCGAGACCGTCCGCAAGATGGTCGTCGCCATGGCGAAGGACCCGCGCGTCCTGGTCATCAAGCTCGCCGACCGCCTGCACAACATGCGCACCATGCGCTACCTCAAGCGGGAGAAGCAGGAGAAGAAGGCCCGCGAGACCCTCGAGATCTACGCGCCCCTGGCCCACCGCCTCGGCATGAACACGATCAAGTGGGAACTGGAGGACCTCGCCTTCGCGATCCTCTACCCCAAGATGTACGACGAGATCGTGCGCCTCGTCGCCGAGCGGGCGCCCAAGCGCGACGAGTACCTCGCCCTCGTCACGGACGAGGTGATGGTCGACCTGCGGGCGGCCCGGATCAAGGCCACCGTCACGGGCAGACCCAAGCACTACTACAGCGTCTACCAGAAGATGATCGTCCGCGGCCGTGACTTCGCGGAGATCTACGACCTGGTGGGCATCCGAGTCCTCGTGGACACCGTCCGGGACTGCTACGCGGCCCTCGGCACCGTGCACGCGCGCTGGAACCCGGTCCCCGGCCGGTTCAAGGACTACATCGCGATGCCCAAGTTCAACATGTACCAGTCGCTCCACACGACGGTCATCGGGCCCAACGGCAAGCCGGTCGAACTCCAGATCCGCACCTTCGACATGCACCGCCGCGCCGAGTACGGCATCGCCGCGCACTGGAAGTACAAGCAGCAGACCGTCGCCGGCGCCTCCAAGGTCCGCACGGACGTCCCGCAGGCCGCCAAGGGCAGTGCCGGCCAGGACACCGTCAACGACATGGCCTGGCTGCGCCAGCTGCTCGACTGGCAGAAGGAGACGGAGGACCCGGGCGAGTTCCTCGACTCGCTGCGCTTCGACCTCTCCCGCAACGAGGTCTTCGTCTTCACCCCCAAGGGCGACGTCATCGCGCTGCCCGCCGGCGCGACCTCCGTGGACTTCGCGTACGCGGTCCACACCGAGGTCGGCCACCGCACCATAGGGGCACGGGTCAACGGCCGGCTCGTGCCGCTCGAATCGACCCTGGACAACGGCGACCTCGTCGAGGTGTTCACCTCGAAGGCCGAGGGCGCGGGCCCGTCCCGCGACTGGCTCGGCTTCGTCAAGTCCCCGCGGGCCCGCAACAAGATCCGCGCCTGGTTCTCCAAGGAGCGCCGCGACGAGGCCATCGAGCACGGCAAGGACGCCATCGCCCGGGCCATGCGCAAGCAGAACCTGCCCATCCAGCGCATCCTGACGGGCGACTCCCTCGTCACCCTGGCGCACGAGATGCGCTACCCGGACATCTCCTCCCTCTACGCGGCGATCGGCGAGGGCCACGTGGCCGCGCAGGGCGTCGTGCAGAAGCTGGTGCAGGCCCTCGGCGGCGAGGAGGCCGCCAACGAGGACATCGAGGAGAGCGTCCCGCCGTCGCGCGCCCGCACCAAGCGGCGCGGCAACGCCGACCCCGGCGTGGTCGTCAAGGGCGTCGAGGACGTGTGGGTGAAGCTGGCCCGCTGCTGCACCCCGGTGCCGGGCGACCCGATCATCGGCTTCGTCACCCGCGGCAGTGGCGTATCGGTTCACCGGGCCGACTGCGTCAACGTCGACTCCCTCTCCCAGCAGCCCGAGCGGATGCTGGAGGTGGAGTGGGCGCCGACCCAGTCCTCCGTCTTCCTGGTGGCCATCCAGGTCGAGGCGCTGGACCGGTCCCGGCTGCTGTCGGACGTCACCCGGGTCCTGTCGGACCAGCACGTGAACATCCTCTCGGCGGCCGTGCAGACCTCCCGCGACCGGGTGGCGACCTCGCGGTTCACCTTCGAGATGGGCGACCCCAAGCACCTGGGGCACGTCCTGAAGGCCGTACGCGGTGTCGAGGGCGTCTACGACGTGTACCGCGTCACCTCGGCCCGCAGGCCGTAGCGGAACGGGAAACGGGAACGGCGAGCGGAACCCGAAGCGGAAGCCGGAAGCCGCAAGCGCGAGTGGGCGCCACCCCCGAGGGGGTGGCGCCCACTGCCGTCACGGGCGGCCGGCGGATCAGGGGTTGGCCCACCAGACGAAGTTGAGGTTGCCGCCGAAGAGCGCGGACACCACCGTGGCCGCCCCGACGACCCACATCACCGTGCTCCGCCGGGCCCTGGCCAGGGCCAGCGCGAAGGGGAACAGCAGCGGGAAGGCGGGCATGATGAAGCGCATCTTCGAGTAGTAGAAGCCCGCGCCGCCCAGCGCCACCAGCATGATCATGGCCGTGAAGACCCACACGACCGCCGGGGGCCGGCGCTTGCGCGTGATCATGACGAACAGCACCACGGCCGCGACCACCGTCAGCGACACCACGACGTGGTTGAGGGTGAGGTGCGTGTCCGTGAAGGTCTTCTTCAGCGACCGCAGCGTGTCGATGCCGCCGTCGTACTTCGAACCCCAGCGGTCCTGGAGCTCGAAGTAGCCGTCCCAGCGGCCGAAGTGCAGGCCCACGAAGCCCACGTAGCCGAACCAGCCCAGCGGCGCGATCAGCGAGGCCGCCAGGATCCGCCCCACGGGCGGACGCTGCACGCGCCGCCTACGGCGCCACTGCACGATCTCCCAGACGCCCGCCAGCACCACGGCCGCGACGATCGCCGACCCCGAGGGACGCGTGGCACCGGCGAGGAAGGCCAGCACACCGGCCGTCAGCCAGGACTTCGTCAGCACCGCGTACATCGCCCACGCCGACAGGGCGAGGAACACCGGCTCGGTGTACGCCATCGACTGGACCAGCGCCGCCGGAACGATCGCGAACAGGGCACAGGTGAAGAGGGCGACCCGGCGCCCGTAGATCTTGTCGGTGACGGCGAAGACGCCCCACGCGGCGATCACCGACGCGAGCAGCGCCACCCCGATCGCCGCCCAGTTCACGGGCAGGTGCGTGACGTTCACCGTCCACCGCACCACCAGGGGGTAGACGGGGAAGAACGCCATCTGGCACCCCGGCCCCACCGGGCCGCAGGAGGCGGGCATCTCCGTCGTCAGGCCGTGCTCGGCCATGTGGAGGTAGAAGTCGGAGTCCCAGCGCCCGCCCAGGACCTCCAGCGGCCCCACGCCCTCGCGGCGGGCCCAGACGGCCATCACGGCCAGCCCGACGGCCCGCAGCCCGATGTGGATCAGCAGCGCCTTCCGGGCCCGCCGCAGACTGGCGAGTACGCGCCGCCCGACCCCCGGGCGTCCCGGTGTCCTCTTGTCGGCGGCGTGCCGCGCGACGGGACGGGTCTCTGGGACATCCGCGCGTATGTGGGTATGCGTCACTTTCGATCCTGGTCCTCGCCCGGCTGGGGGTCCGCCGAGGCGGCACCGTACAACGGTACACATGATCGAGGTGCGACAGACCCGCAGGCTGCGTCGACCTGATAACGGAGGGCCGCACCCGGCGGGGCGGGTGGGGACGCCGTACGCCCGGAACGACGGACGGGCACCACCCGGCCGAAAACCGGTGGTGCCCGTCCGTCGGAAAGCCCAGGGAGCGGGAGCGCGCGGCGTCAGCCGCCGAACTCCTCCAGGCCCTTCAGCGCCTGGTCCAGCAGGGCCTGCCGGCCCTCCAGCTCCCGGGCCAGCTTGTCCGCCTTCGCGTTGTTGCCGGCCGCGCGCGCCGCGTCGATCTGTTCACGCAGCTTGTCGACGGCCGCCTGCAGCTGACCCGTCAGACCGGCCGCACGGGCCCGCGCCTCCGGGTTCGTACGCCGCCACTCGCCCTCCTCGGCCTCCTGGATGGCCCGCTCCACGGCGTGCATCCGGCCCTCTACCTTCGGACGGGCGTCGCGCGGCACGTGGCCGATGCCCTCCCAGCGCTCGTTGATGGAGCGGAACGCGGCCCGCGCCGCCTTCAGGTCCGTCACCGGCAGGAGCTTCTCCGCCTCGACGGCCAGCTCCTCCTTCAGCTTCAGGTTCTCGACCTGCTCGGCGTCGCGCTCCGCGAAGACCTCGCCGCGCGCCGCGAAGAACACGTCCTGGGCTCCGCGGAAGCGGTTCCACAGGTCGTCCTCGGCCTCGCGCTGCGCCCGGCCGGCCGCCTTCCAGCTGTCCATCAGCTCGCGGTAGCGGGCGGCCGTCGGACCCCAGTCCGTCGACCCCGACAGCGACTCGGCCTCGGCGACCAGCTTCTCCTTGGCCTTGCGGGCGTCCTCGCGCTGCGCGTCCAGCGCCGCGAAGTGCGCCTTGCGGCGCTTGGAGAAGGCCGAGCGGGCGTGCGAGAAGCGGTGCCACAGCTCGTCGTCCGACTTGCGGTCGAGCCTGGGCAGACCCTTCCAGATGTCCACCAGCGCGCGCAGCCGCTCACCGGCGCTGCGCCACTGGTCGCTCTGCGCCAGCTGCTCCGCCTCGGTGACCAGGGCCTCCTTGGCCGTACGGGCCTCGTCGGCCTGCTTGGCCTTCTGGACCTTGCGCTCCTCGCGCCGCGAGTCCACCGTCGCCACCAGCTTGTCGAGCCGGACGCGGAGCGCCTCCAGGTCGCCGACGGCGTGGTGCTCGTCGACCTGGGTACGCAGGTGCTCGATCGCCGTCTGGGCGTCCTTGGCGGACAGATCAGTGGTCCGAACCCGCCGTTCGAGGAGGCCGATCTCGACCACCAGGCCCTCGTACTTGCGCTCGAAGTAGGCCAGGGCCTCCTCAGGGGTGCCCGCCTGCCACGAGCCGACGACCTGCTCGCCCTCGGAAGTACGCACGTACACGGTGCCGGTCTCGTCGACTCGGCCCCACGGGTCGCTGCTCACAGCGCCTCCTCCACCTGATGCCCGCCGGGGGTGGACCCCCGGGCATCGTCCACAGTTTCCTGGGGCGGGCAGCGCCCGCCCTGCACAACGCCAACATAGGCGACCGCCGGGCCGGCTGTCCGCATCCCGCACGACGGAATATCGACGTACGGGCGGCGGGCCGGCCGGGCCCGGGGCCGCGCGGCCCGGTCAGTTCTTGGTGACGGTGCCCTTCTCGATGGTCACGGGGGTCTTGGGGGCCCCGTCCTGGGCGCCGTCCGCGGTCCCGGCCTTGGCCACCTCCTCCAGCACCTTCAGACCGGCCGCGTCGATCTTCCCGAAGGGGGTGTACGACGGGGCGAGCGGGCTGTCCTTGTAGACGAGGAAGAACTGGCTGCCGCCGGTGCCGGGACGGCCGGTGTTGGCCATCGCGACCGTGCCGGCCGGGTAGACCACCTGCCCCTGCTCGTTGGGCTTGCCCAGGGAGTCCAGGTTCTCGTCCGGGACGTTGTAGCCGGGACCGCCCATGCCGGTGCCCTCCGGGTCGCCGCACTGGAGGACGAAGATCCCGCCGGTGACCAGGCGGTGGCACTTGGTCTTGTCGAAGAAGCCCTTGTCGGCGAGCGACTTGAACGAGTTGACCGTCTGCGGGGTCTTCGCCGCGTCCATCTCGAACTTCACGTCGCCCGCGCTGGTCTTCAGGTCGAAGGTGTACTTCGCCTTGTCGTCGATCGCCATGGCGGGCGAGGGCGACTTCTTCGGCGTCGGCGCCGACGGGGACGACGAGGGGTCGGCCGCCGAGTCCTTCGTGTCCCCGCTGTCGAACACACCGCCCACGACGAGGCCGACCAGCGTGGCGATCACCACGGCCGAGGCCGCGCCGATGACCGCCAGGCGCTGCCGCGACCTGCGCCGGGCCTCCGCGCGTCGCTTCTGCTGGCGCTCGTACTTCTCCCTGGCGAGCTGTCGCCGACGCTGATCGCTCGTGACCACCGGGTCGTCTCCTTGTGCGTCTCTGGTACCGCTGTCCGGGCTGGGTTAGGCCGTACCGTATATGGGTTCGCTGTGTGATGAGGGGCGCCGGTACGCTCTGAGCAGCAGATTCCGATCCGGTGCCGCCCACCGGACGACGATTGAGGACGAACGTGCTGATTGCCGGATTCCCCGCCGGGGCCTGGGGCACCAACTGCTACCTGGTCGCCCCCGCCGCCGGTGAGGAGTGCGTGATCATCGACCCGGGCCACCAGGCCGCCCAGGGCGTCGAGGAGACGTTGAAGAAGCACCGCCTCAAGCCCGTCGCCGTCGTCCTCACCCACGGCCACATCGACCATGTGGCCTCGGTGGTCCCGGTGTGCGGAGCACACGACGTACCGGCCTGGATCCACCCCCAGGACCGCTACATGATGAGCGACCCGGAGAAGGCGCTCGGCCGCTCCATCGGCATGCCGCTCATGGGGGAGCTGACCGTGGGCGAGCCGGACGACGTCCGCGAGCTCACCGACGGCGCCGCCCTGAAGCTGGCCGGGATGGAGTTCTCCGTGGCGCACGCGCCCGGGCATACCAAGGGGTCGGTGACCTTCCGGATGCCCGAGCAGGCGGACGTCCCGCCCGTCTTCTTCTTGGGCGACCTGCTGTTCGCCGGCTCCATCGGACGCACCGACCTGCCCGGCGGCTCCCACGCCGAGATGCTCCAGTCGCTGGCCCGCGTGTGCCTGCCGCTGGACGACTCGACCGTGGTGCTGTCCGGCCACGGTCCCCAGACCACCATCGGCCGCGAGCGCGCGACCAACCCGTACCTGCGGGAAGTCGCCGCCGGCCTGGGGGACGGCACCGCCGCCCCACGACGAGGAATGTGACGAGAGTTTCGTGGCTACTTTTCAGGCCCCCAAGGGCACGTACGACCTGATCCCGCCGGTCTCCGTGACGTACCTGGCGGTGCGCGAGGCCATCTCCGCGCCCCTGCGGAACTCCGGCTACGGCTACATCGAGACCCCGGGCTTCGAGGACGTCGGCCTCTTCGCCCGCGGCGTCGGCGAGTCCACCGACATCGTCTCCAAGGAGATGTACGCCTTCACCACCAAGGGCGGCGACCAGCTCGCCCTGCGCCCCGAGGGCACGGCCTCCGTGCTGCGCGCGGCCCTGGAGTCGAGCCTGCACAAGAAGGGCAACCTGCCGGTTAAGCTCTGGTACTCGGGCTCGTACTACCGCTACGAGAAGCCGCAGAAGGGCCGCTACCGCCACTTCTCGCAGGTCGGCGCCGAGGCCATCGGCGCCGAGGACCCGGCCCTGGACGCCGAGCTGATCATCCTCGCCGACCAGGCGTACCGCTCGCTCGGCCTGCGCAACTTCCGCATCCTGCTGAACTCGCTCGGCGACAAGGAGTGCCGCCCGGTCTACCGGGAGGCCCTCCAGACCTTCCTGGGCGGTCTCGACCTCGACGAGGAGACCGTCCGCCGGGCCGAGATCAACCCGCTGCGCGTCCTCGACGACAAGCGGCCCGAGGTGCAGAAGCAGCTGGCCGGCGCGCCCGTGCTGCGCGACTACCTGTGCGACGCGTGCAAGGCGTACCACGAGGAGGTCCGGGCCCTGGTCACGGCCGCCGGCGTCGCCTTCGAGGACGACGAGAAGCTCGTGCGCGGCCTCGACTACTACACCCGCACCACCTTCGAGTTCGTCCACGACGGCCTGGGCTCGCAGTCCGCCGTCGGCGGCGGCGGCCGCTACGACGGCCTGTCCGAGATGATCGGCGGGCCGGCGCTGCCGTCCGTCGGCTGGGCGCTCGGCGTGGACCGCACCGTCCTCGCCCTGGAGGCGGAAGGCGTGCAGCTCGACATCCCGGCGTCGACGGCGGTGTTCGCGGTCGCGCTGGGCGAGGCCAAGCCGGCCGTCTTCGCACTGGTGACCGAGCTGCGCCGGGCCGGGGTCGCGGCCGACATGTCCTACGGTGGAAAGGGCCTCAAGGGCGCCATGAAGGACGCCAACCGCAGCGGCGCGCGCCTCGCGATCGTCGCGGGTGACCGCGACCTCGCCGAGGGCGTCGTCCAGCTCAAGGACATGGAGTCCGGCGAGCAGGCCGCCGTGGCCGTCTCCGACCTGGTCGCCGAGGTGCGGGCCCGTCTGGCCTGACGTCCGGACCGCCCGCCGGGGGCGGGGCGGGGGAGTCCTCCCCGCTCCGCCCCCGGCGCTTTTCCGGGCCGGGAACCGGGGTGTTTCCCGGCCGTCCTTATCCTCCGCGAACGGATGGCGCCCGCCGCCGTACGGCACAATGGCCCCTGCTTGATGACCTTGCGGAAGCGGAGCGGGCGGGATCGGGATGACGACAACAGGCGCAGGCGCGGACACCGCTCCGCGGACCTTCGGCGGGAGCCGGGCGCTCGCCCTGCTGCTGGTCATCACCGGAGCGGCGGGCCTGCTGGCCGCGTGGGTGATCACCATCGACAAGTTCAAGCTGCTCGAGGACCCGAACTTCGTCCCGGGCTGTTCCCTGAACCCGGTCGTCTCCTGCGGCAACATCATGAAGAGCGAGCAGGCGGCCGTCTTCGGCTTCCCCAACCCGATGCTCGGCCTGGTCGCCTACGGGATCGTGATCTGCGTCGGCATGAGCCTGCTGGCCGGGGCCCGGTTCGCCCGCTGGTACTGGCTGACGCTGAACGCGGGCACCCTCTTCGGCGTCGGGTTCTGCGCCTGGCTGACGTACCAGTCCCTGTACAACATCAACTCGCTCTGCCTGTGGTGCTGCCTGGCCTGGGTCGCCACCATCCTGATGTTCTGGTACGTCACCTCGCACAACGTGCGCCAGGGCCTGCTGCCCGCCCCCGCGTGGCTTCGCGGCTTCCTGGACGAGTTCACCTGGGTGCTGCCGGTCCTGCACATCGGGATCATCGGCATGCTGATCCTGACGCGCTGGTGGGACTTCTGGACCTCCTGAGCCGGACCTGAGCGCCGTCGCGCTGTCAGTGGCCTCGCATAGGCTTCCTGTGTGGAACCAGATCTCTTCACCGCCGCAGCCGAGGACCGCCGGGAAAAGGACCCCGCGAGCTCCCCGCTCGCCGTCCGCATGCGCCCGCGCAACCTGGACGAGGTCGTCGGCCAGCAGCACCTGCTGAAGCCGGGCTCGCCGCTGCGACGGCTGGTGGGGGAGGGCGCCGGCGGACCGGCCGGAGCCTCCTCGGTGATCCTCTGGGGACCGCCCGGCATCGGCAAGACCACCCTCGCGTACGTCGTCAGCCAGGCCACCCGGAAGCGGTTCGTCGAGCTCTCCGCGATCACCGCGGGCGTCAAGGAGGTCCGGGCCGTCATCGAGGGCGCCAAGCGCGCCGCCGGCGGCTACGGCAAGGAGACCGTCCTCTTCCTCGACGAGATCCACCGCTTCAGCAAGGCGCAGCAGGACTCGCTGCTGCCCGCCGTGGAGAACCGCTGGGTCACCCTGATCGCGGCGACCACCGAGAACCCGTACTTCTCGATCATCTCCCCGCTGCTGTCGCGCTCGCTGCTCCTCACCCTGGAGCCGCTGACCGACGAGGACCTGCGCGCCCTGCTGCGGCGCGCCCTCACGGAGGAACGGGGCCTGGGCGGGGCGGTGACCCTGCCCGCCGACGCCGAGGCGCACCTGCTGCGCATCGCCGGCGGTGACGCCCGGCGCGCGCTGACCGCGCTGGAGGCGGGGGCCGGCTCGGCCATCGCCAAGGGCGAGGAGGAGATCACCCTCCAGACGCTGGAGGAGGCCGTCGACCGGGCGGCGGTCCGCTACGACAAGGACGGCGACCAGCACTACGACGTGGCCAGCGCCCTGATCAAGTCGATCCGGGGCTCGGACGTGGACGCCGCGCTGCACTACCTGGCCCGGATGATCGACGCGGGCGAGGACCCCCGGTTCATCGCGCGGCGCCTGATGATCTCCGCGAGCGAGGACATCGGCCTGGCGGACCCGACGGCCCTGCCGCTGGCCGTGGCGGCCGCCCAGGCGGTGGCGATGATCGGCTTCCCGGAGGCCGCGCTGACCCTGTCGCACGCGACCATCGCACTGGCGCTGGCCCCGAAGTCGAACACCGCCACGACCGCGATCGGCGCGGCGCTGGCCGACGTCCGCGCGGGGCTCGCGGGCGCGGTGCCGGCGCACCTGAGGGACGGGCACTACAAGGGGGCGGCGAAGCTGGGGCACGCGGTGGGGTACGTCTACCCGCACGACGTGCCGGGCGCGATCGCCGCGCAGCAGTACGCGCCGGACGAGATCCACGGCAAGCGGTACTACGAGCCGACGCGGTACGGGGCGGAGGCGCGGTACGCGGACGTGGTGGACAAGGTCCGCGAGAGGCTGCGCGGCGGCGCCTGACCCTGCCCTCAGTGAGCGGCGGCGGCGAACAGGGCACGCATGGCACGGCGCAGCCCGCAGACGTCCGCCACCGGCTCCGGGAAGTCGAAGCGTGCGTCGAAGGAGGGGGCGGGGGAGGGCCGGCCCGGGCCCGCGGTGAAGCGCACGCGCAGTCCCAGGCGGTCCAGGGCCAGCGGGACGGCGGTCAGGCCGGCCGCCTCCCGGGAGCCGAGCAGCCCGCACAGGTCGGCGACGCGGTCGGCGTGGGCGGAGGCGAGGTGCTGGAGCAGCTCCGTCTCGTGGGCGGCGAGCGGGTCGGGCTCGGCCCCCGCCAGCTCGTCGGGGTCGACCTGCTCGGCGCCCCAGAGGTCGTCCAGCGCGACCTCGCCGACCTCCAGGCGCAGCATCATCCAGGCGGGGCGCCCGGTGTACGGCGGGTCCTGCGACTCGGTCAGGGCCAGCAGCTCGCCGACCGGCTGCCGCTCCGCGAGCAGCGCCGCGCACCCCGCGCGGTCGTCGCCGCGGACCGGGGTCAGCCACCCGGTGAGGCGGGCGCGGCCTCGGATACGATGGGGCACGGACACCGGCGCCACATCCGTGATCTCGATCACGGCGGTGAGGTCGTCGTCCTGGGCGTGAGCGGCTGCCCTGGCAGCCGCGGATTCCCCTGATACCAGGAGGATCACGTCCCCGTCCGGGGTGACGGTCCGCGCGGCCGGCACCCCTGTCCACCACTCGGCCTGGTCATGAGCACCCGGCAGCGTGAGGGATACTGAGGCGTTGGACTCTACGAGGGTTCGTACGCGTTCGGCTCCGGTGAGCTGCCGAACGCCTTCCCTGGGACGCGGCTGACCTTGCTTATCGTCGGCGCAAGCGGATTCTGTTACGTCTGAATCCGAACTGCGCTGCGCACTGGGCAGGGGGATCCCATGTGGTCGAGACATTACGTCCTCCTCGATAAGGTAAGCCTCACCTAACTTACATGGAGGTAGGTTCCCCGTGAACCAGAAGCGACCCAAGGTCAAGAAGTCTCGCGCTCTCGGCATCGCCCTGACGCCGAAGGCCGTCAAGTACTTCGAGGCCCGCCCCTACCCGCCGGGCGAGCACGGCCGTGGCCGCAAGCAGAACTCGGACTACAAGGTCCGTCTGCTCGAGAAGCAGCGTCTGCGCGCCCAGTACGACATCTCCGAGCGCCAGATGGCCCGCGCGTACGACCGCGCGAAGAAGGCCGAGGGCAAGACGGGCGAGGCGCTGGTCGTCGAGCTCGAGCGTCGTCTGGACGCCCTGGTCCTGCGTGCCGGCATCGCCCGCACCATCTACCAGGCCCGCCAGATGGTCGTCCACGGCCACATCGAGGTCAACGGTGGCAAGGTCGACAAGCCGTCGTTCCGCGTGCGTCCCGACGACGTCATCACGGTCCGCGAGCGCAGCCGCGAGAAGCACCCCTTCCAGGTCGCCCGCGAGGGTGGCTACGCCGGTGAGGGTGAGACCCCGCGTTACCTGCAGGTCAACCTGAAGGCCCTGGCCTTCCGCCTCGACCGCGACCCGAACCGCAAGGAGATCCCGGTCATCTGCGACGAGCAGCTCGTCGTCGAGTACTACGCCCGCTGATCCAGCGGCCGTAGCCCTCACAGGCTGGCATCGGCCCGCCGTCCCCTCCGGGGGGCGGCGGGCCTTCGCGTTGCCGGGCGCGGACCGGGCACCCACCGCACCGGACCCGGAATTCCGGTACTGCGGCGGATCTCCGGCGCGATAGGGTCGGGGGGAGACTTTTCTCCGCAGTAGATCCGTAGAGAAACCGTAGGCAAGCAGATCAGGGAGCGGTGCAACGTGTCCGGTGGAGAGGTGGCCGGCATCCTCGTGGCCGTTTTCTGGGCCATCCTGGTGTCCTTCCTCGCCGTGGTGCTGGTACGGCTCGCGCAGGTGCTCCGCGCGACCACCAAGCTCGTGGCCGACGTCACCGAGCAGGCCGTCCCGCTGCTGGCGGACGCCTCCACGACCGTCCGCTCCGCGCGCACCCAGCTCGACCGGGTCGACGCCATCGCGAGCGACGTCCAGGAGGTCACCTCCAACGCCTCCGCGCTGTCCTCCACCGTGGCCTCCACCTTCGGCGGACCCCTGGTCAAGGTCGCGGCCTTCGGCTACGGCGTGCGCAAGGCGCTGGGCCGCACCGAGGACGCCCCGCAGAAGACCACCCGGCGAACCGTGATCGTCGGCCGTACGGTGCCGCCGGCCCGGCGCCGGAAGCAGAAGGGCTGAGACCGCCGATGTTCCGCCGAGCCTTCTGGTTCACCGCAGGCGCCGCCGCCGGCGTGTGGGCCACCACCAAGGTCAACCGCCAGCTGAAGAAGCTGACCCCGGAGAGCCTCGCCGCCCAGGCCGCCGACAAGGCCGTGGAAGCGGGGCACCGCCTCAAGGATTTCGCCCTCGACGTCAAGGCGGGAATGACGCAGCGCGAGGACGAGCTGAACGACGCACTGGGGTTGCACCAGGACCCCGACCGGCCCGACAACGTCACCGCCCTCCCCGGGCCGCGGCGGCTGCGGGCCATCGAGCACCACCAGAACACCCACCGTTCGAACCTTTCGTACAACCGGAATGAGGACCACTGATGGAGTCGGCTGAAATCCGCCGCCGCTGGCTGAGCTTCTTCGAGGAGCGCGGTCACACCGTTGTCCCTTCGGCGTCGCTCATCGCGGACGACCCGACTCTGCTGCTGGTCAACGCGGGCATGGTCCCGTTCAAGCCGTACTTCCTCGGCGAGACCAAGCCGCCGGCCCCCCGGGCCACCAGCGTGCAGAAGTGCGTCCGTACGCCGGACATCGAAGAGGTCGGCAAGACCACCCGCCACGGCACGTTCTTCCAGATGTGCGGCAACTTCTCCTTCGGCGACTACTTCAAGGAAGGCGCCATCAAGTACGCCTGGGAGCTGCTCACCAGCTCCGTGGCGGACGGCGGCTACGGCCTGGAGCCGGAGAAGCTCTGGATCACCGTCTACCTCGACGACGACGAGGCCGAGACGATCTGGCGTGACGTCATCGGCGTCCCCGCCGAGCGCATCCAGCGCCTGGGCAAGAAGGACAACTTCTGGTCCATGGGCGTCCCGGGCCCCTGCGGCCCGTGCTCGGAGATCAACTACGACCGCGGCCCCGAGTTCGGCGTCGAGGGCGGCCCCGCCGTCAACGACGAGCGCTACGTGGAGATCTGGAACCTGGTCTTCATGCAGTACGAGCGCGGCGCCGGCGACGGGAAGGAAGACTTCCCGATCCTCGGCGACCTGCCGTCGAAGAACATCGACACCGGTCTCGGCCTCGAACGCCTCGCGATGATCCTGCAGGGCGTGCAGAACATGTACGAGACCGACACCCTGCGCGTGGTCATGGACAAGGCCACCGAGCTGACCGGCGTGCGGTACGGCGCCGCCCAGAACACCGACGTCTCGATGCGCGTGGTCGCCGACCACATCCGCACCTCGGTCATGCTCATCGGTGACGGCGTCACCCCCGGCAACGAGGGCCGCGGCTACGTGCTGCGCCGCATCATGCGCCGCGCCATCCGCAACATGCGCCTCATGGGCGCCACCGGCCCGGTCGTCCAGGACCTGGTGGACGTCGTGATCAACACGATGGGGCAGCAGTACCCGGAGCTGGTCACCGACCGCAAGCGCATCGAGACCGTCGCCCTCGCCGAAGAGGCCGCCTTCCTGAAGGCCATCAAGGGCGGCACCAACATCCTCGACACCGCCGTGACCGAGACCAAGGCCACCGGCGGCACGGTCCTCTCCGGCGACAAGGCGTTCCTGCTCCACGACACCTGGGGCTTCCCGATCGACCTCACCCTGGAGATGGCCGCCGAGCAGGGCCTGACCGTGGACGAGCCCGGCTTCCGCCGCCTGATGCAGGAGCAGCGCGACCGCGCCAAGGCCGACGCCAAGGCCAAGAAGACCGGCCACGCCGACATGTCGGCCTACCGGGAGATCGCCGACGGCTCCGGCGCCACCGAGTTCACCGGCTACGCGACCACCCAGGGCGAGTCCACCATCGTCGGCCTCCTGGTCAACGGCGTCTCCGCGCCCGCCGCCTCCGAGGGCGACGACGTCGAGGTCGTCCTCGACCGCACCCCCTTCTACGCCGAGGGCGGCGGCCAGCTCGCCGACCAGGGCCGGATCAAGCTCGACTCGGGCGCCGTCATCGTCGTCCGCGACGTGCAGCAGCCCGTCCCGGGCGTCTCCGTGCACAAGGGTTCCGTGCAGGTCGGCGAGGTGACGGTGGGCGCCTCCGCGTACGCCGCCATCGACGTCAACCGCCGCCGGGCCATCGCCCGCGCCCACTCGGCCACGCACCTGACCCACCAGGCGCTGCGCGACGCCCTCGGCCCGACGGCCGCCCAGGCCGGTTCCGAGAACAGCCCCGGCCGCTTCCGCTTCGACTTCGGCTCGCCGAACGCCGTCCCCGGTTCGGTCCTCACCGACGTCGAGCAGAAGATCAACGACGTGCTCTCCCGCGAGCTCGACGTCACCGCCGAGATCATGAGCATCGACGAGGCGAAGAAGCAGGGCGCCATCGCCGAGTTCGGCGAGAAGTACGGCGAGCGGGTCCGCGTCGTCACCATCGGCGACTTCTCCAAGGAGCTGTGCGGCGGCACGCACGTCGGCAACACCGCCCAGCTGGGTCTGGTGAAGCTGCTCGGCGAGTCCTCCATCGGCTCCGGCGTGCGCCGCGTCGAGGCCCTGGTGGGCGTCGACGCGTACAACTTCCTCGCCAAGGAGCACACGGTCGTCGCCCAGCTCCAGGAGCTGGTCAAGGGCCGTCCGGAGGAGCTGCCGGAGAAGATCTCCACCATGCTCGGCAAGCTGAAGGACGCCGAGAAGGAGATCGAGAAGTTCCGCGCGGAGAAGGTCCTCCAGGCCGCCGCCGGTCTCGCCTCGAACGCCCAGGACATCCGCGGCGTCGCCCTCGTCGTCGGCCAGGTGCCGGACGGCACGGGCGCCGACGACCTGCGCAAGCTGGTCCTCGACGTCCGCGGCCGCATCCAGGGCGACCGCCCGGCCGTCGTCGCGCTGTTCACCGTGGCGAACGACCGCCCGCTGACCGTCATCGCCACCAACGAGGCGGCCCGCGAGCGCGGCCTCAAGGCCGGTGACCTGGTCCGCACCGCCGCCAAGACCCTCGGCGGCGGCGGTGGCGGCAAGCCGGACGTGGCCCAGGGCGGCGGCCAGAACCCGGGCGCCGTGCCCGAGGCCATCGCCGCCGTCGAGCGCCTCGTGGCAGAGACGGCCTGACGATGACCCTGCGCCGAGGCCGCCGACTGGCCATCGACGTCGGAGACGCCCGGATCGGGGTCGCGTCCTGCGACCCCGACGGGGTGCTCGCCACGCCGGTGGAGACCGTCCCGGGCCGGGACATCCCCTTCGCCCACCGGCGGCTGCGGCAGCTCGTCGAGGAGTACGAGCCCCTCGAAGTGGTGGTCGGCCTCCCCCGCTCGCTCAGCGGGCGGGAGGGGCCGGCCGCGGCCAAGGTGCGCGCATTCGCGAACGAACTGGCCAAGGGCATCAAGCCGGTGACGGTCAGGCTGGTGGACGAGCGGATGACCACGGTCACCGCCGCCCAGGGCCTGCGGGCCTCCGGCCGGAACGCCAAGAAGGGCAGGTCGGTCATCGACCAGGCGGCCGCTGTGGTTATCCTCCAGAACGCTCTTGAGACCGAACGGGTATCAGGTAATCCGCCCGGTGAGTGCGTCGAAGTGGTTGTCTGATCGCGATACGGTAACGTTCCGCGCGATGAGACGGCATTCGAACAGCCGTCGCTCACCACCAAAGAGGCGGAACCGGGTGCCGCGGCCGACAGAAGCCGCGGCCTTCGTCTCGCGGCTCTAGGGGACCCATGACTGACTATGGCCGGGGCCACGGCTCCGAACCGTGGAACCCCCAGGACCCCCTCTACGGGGACCAGGGGTGGACCGCGCACCAGACGCAGCAGGCGCAGGTGCCCTACGGCGGGGACGTTCAGCAGCAGTACCCGCAGGAGCCGCAGTACCAGCAGCAGTTCACGGGCCAGTATCCGCAGCAGTACGACGAGCAGGCCGCCTACGCGCAGCAGCTCCAGTACCAGCAGATGGCCGAGCAGCAGATGGCCCAGCAGATGGCCGCCCAGCAGATGGCCCCGCAGCCCGTGTACGACGGCGGGAGCAACGGCCAGGGCTGGGACACCGGCCAGGGCCAGTACGCGGCCGCGGCCGTACAGGTCGACCCGTACGCCGGCGCCGACCCGTACGCGCAGCAGACCGCCGGGGCCTACCCCGGCGAGGCCCCCGACCTGTACACCACGGCCGAGGCCTACCCGCCGCCGCAGCCGCCCGGCCTGCGCCACCTGGAACCGGAACCGGTCGAGGAGCCGCTCGACGAGCAGGAGCCCGAGGAGGCGCTCCTGCCCGCCGGCGGCGGCTCCGACGACGGCGACGAGCCGCGCGGGCGCCGGGCCGGCGGCCGCGCCAAGGGCGGCAAGGGCGGCAAACAGAAGAAACGCGGCGGCACCGCGTGCCTGGTCGCCGCCGTCGTGATCATCGGTGTGGTCGGCGGTGGCGGCTACTACGGCTACAACTACCTCCACGACCGCTTCGCCCCGGCCGAGGACTTCGCCGGCGAGGGCACCGAGGAGATCGTCGAGGTCGAGATCCCCAAGGACGCCGGCCTCGGCGCCATGGGCCGCATCCTCAAGCAGGCCGGCGTCGTCGCCAGTGCGCAGGCGTTCGTCGACGCGGCCAAGGCCAAGCCCGGCGGCCAGTCGATCCAGCCCGGCGTCTACCCGCTGAAGAAGAAGATGTCGGCGGCCGCCGCCGTCGCGGTGATGATCGACCCCACCAAGCTGAACGTCATCACCATCGGCGAGGGCTGGCGCAACACCAAGATCTACGAGGCGATCGACAAGAAGCTCGGCAAGCCGGAGGGCACCACCAAGGACATCGCCCTGCGCGAGTCCAAGAACCTCGGCCTGCCGGCCTGGGCCGGCAACAACCCCAAGATCATCGACCCGCTGGAAGGCTTCCTGCTCCCCGCGCGCTACGACCTGAAGAAGGAGAGCACGCCCGAGTCGCTGCTCCGCCAGATGGTCAAGAACGCGGCGGACAAGTACGCGGAGATGGGCGTCGAGGCCAAGGCCAAGGAGCTGAACCTGGAGAACCCGCTCCAGGTGATCACCGTCGCCAGCCTCGTCAACGCCGAGGGCAAGAACCACGACGACTTCCGCAAGATGTCCGAGGTGGTCTACAACCGCCTCAAGAAGACCAACGACGTCACGAACCAGAAGATCGAGTTCGACTCGACGTACAACTACGTCAAGAACCAGAGCGAGATCAACTTCAACCTCAAGGAAGCCCAGAAGTTCGACAACCCCTACAACACGCACTTCGTGAAGGGGCTGCCGCCCGGCCCGATCGGGAACCCGGGCACGGACGCCGTGAGCGCTACGCTCAACCCCGACCACGGCGGCTGGATGTTCTTCGTGTCGGTCGACGGCAACAAGACGACCTTCACCAAGACCTACGACGAGCACCTGAAGCTCGTCGCGGAGTTCCAGGAGCGCCAGGCGCAGAAGAAGAACGGCGGGTAGGCAGGACATGTCACGGATACGGGCCGCGGTGCTGGGTTCGCCCATCGAGCACTCCCTCTCACCGGTGCTGCACCGCGCCGCGTACCGGGAGCTCGGCCTCGACGACTGGTCCTACGACCGGTTCGAGATCGACGAGGCCGCCCTGCCCGGGTTCGTGGCGGACCTCGGCCCCGAGTGGGCCGGGCTGTCGCTGACCATGCCGCTCAAGCGGGCGGTCATCCCGCTGCTCGACGGGATCAGCGACACCGCCGCCTCGGTGGAGGCCGTCAACACGGTGGTGTTCACCGATGACGGCCGCCGCCTCGGCGACAACACCGACGTCCCGGGCCTGATCGCCGCCCTGCACGAGCGCGGCGTCGAGAAGGTGCCCGCCGCCGCCGTCCTCGGGGCGGGGGCCACCGCCTCCTCGGCGCTCGCCGCCCTCGCCCGGATCTGCACCGGCGAGGTGACCGCGTACGTCCGCTCGGCCGCCCGCGCCGACGAGATGCGCCGGTGGGGCGAGCGGCTCGGCGTCGACGTCCGTACGGCCGACTGGTCGGACGCGGCCCGCGCGCTGGAGGCGCCGCTGGTCATCGCCACCACACCGGCCGGAGCCACCGACGAGCTCGCCGCCGCCGTCCCCGACGCGCCCGGCACCCTCTTCGACGTCCTCTACGACCCCTGGCCCACCGCCCTGGCCGCCGCCTGGTCCGGGCGCGGCGGCACCCTCCTCGGCGGCCTGGACCTGCTCGTCCACCAGGCCGTGCTCCAGGTCGAGCAGATGACCGGCCGCACCCCCGGCCCCCTGGCCGCCATGCGCGCCGCCGGCGAGGCGGCCCTGCGCGCCCGCCACTGAGGCCCCGTACGTAGGGAGCCGATAGCCGCACCGGGCACCATGGCACACGTCCGGCCTTCCGGGCCGTCCGTCAGCTGGACCGAGATCCGCGGGACGGTCCGGACGTGGGAGGATTCGGGTACGGCCGTCCGGTCCGCGCATCCGGACGGGTCGTCGCAGTGCCAGGCGCGAGCATGAGGAGCATCGTTGAGCAGGTTGCGTTGGCTGACCGCAGGAGAGTCGCACGGACCGGCACTGGTCGCGACGCTGGAGGGCCTTCCCGCCGGCGTCCCGGTCACCACCGAGCTGGTGGCCGACCACCTGGCGAGGCGCCGGCTCGGCTATGGCCGCGGTGCCCGCATGAAGTTCGAGCAGGACGAGATCACCTTCCTCGGCGGCGTCCGCCACGGTCTGTCCCAGGGCTCCCCGGTCGCGATCATGGTCGGCAACACCGAGTGGCCCAAGTGGGAGACGGTCATGTCGGCCGACCCGGTGGACCCCTCGCTGCTCAAGGAAACCGGCCGCAACGCGCCGCTGACCCGCCCCCGCCCCGGCCACGCCGACCTCGCGGGCATGCAGAAGTACGGCTTCGACGAGGCCCGGCCGATCCTGGAGCGCGCCAGCGCCCGTGAGACCGCCGCCCGCGTCGCCCTCGGCGCCGTCGCCCGCTCCTTCATCAAGGAGGTCGCGGGCATCGAGATCGTCTCGCACGTGGTGGAGCTGGCCTCGGCCCGGGCCCCCTACGGCGTCTACCCGACCCCCGCCGACGTCGAGAAGCTCGACGCCGACCCGGTCCGCTGCCTCGACGCCGACGCGTCGAAGGCGATGGTCGCGGAGATCGACCAGGCCCACAAGGACGGCGACACCCTCGGCGGCGTCGTCGAGGTCCTCGCGTACGGCGTGCCCGTCGGTCTCGGCTCCCACGTCCACTGGGACCGCCGCCTCGACGCCCGCCTCGCCGCGGCGCTCATGGGCATCCAGGCCATCAAGGGCGTCGAGGTCGGCGACGGCTTCGAGCTGGCCCGCGTGCCCGGCTCCCAGGCCCACGACGAGATCGTCTCCACCCCCGAGGGCATCAGGCGCACCTCCGGCCGCTCCGGCGGTACCGAGGGCGGCCTGACCACCGGCGAGCTGCTGCGCGTCCGCGCCGCGATGAAGCCCATCGCGACCGTGCCGCGCGCCCTGGCCACCGTCGACGTGGCCACCGGCGAGGCCGCCGTGGCCCACCACCAGCGCTCCGACGTCTGCGCCGTGCCCGCCGCGGGCATCGTCGCCGAGGCCATGGTCGCGCTGGTCCTCGCCGACGCCGTGGTCGAGAAGTTCGGCGGCGACTCGGTCGCCGAGACCCGCCGCAACGTGCGGTCCTACCTCGACAACCTGCAGATCCGGTGACGGGCGGCCCCCTGGTCGTACTCGTCGGACCCATGGGTTCCGGCAAGTCCACGGTGGGCGGCGTGCTCGCCCGCCGGCTCGGGGTCCCCTACCGGGACACCGACGCGGACATCGTCGCGGCCCAGGGCCGCGAGATCTCCGACATCTTCGTCGACGAGGGCGAGCCGTACTTCCGTGAGCTGGAGCGGGCGGCCGTCGCGGCCGCCGTCGCCGAGCACACCGGAGTCCTCGCCCTCGGCGGCGGCGCCGTCCTCGACGAGGGCACCCGTGCCCTGCTGGCCGGGCTTCCCGTCGCCTACCTGTCGATGGACGTCGAGGAGGCCGTGCGCCGCGTCGGGCTCGGCGCCGCCCGGCCGCTGCTCGCCGTCAACCCGCGCCGCCAGTGGCGCGAGCTGATGGACGCCCGGCGCCACCTGTACACCGAAGTCGCGCGCGTCGTCGTGGCCACCGACGACCGCACCCCCGAAGAGGTCGCCCAGGCGGTCCTCGACGCTCTGGAGTTGAAGGACGTATGACAGACCAGGTGACGCGGATCAACGTCGGCGCCAGCGCCGGACACGACGCGTACGACGTGCTGGTCGGCCGGCAGCTGCTCGGCGAGCTGGGCGGCCTGATCGGCCCCAAGGCCCAGCGGGTCGCCGTGATCCACCCCGAGGCGCTGGCCGAGACCGGCGAGGCGCTGCGCGCGGACCTGGCGGAGCAGGGCTACGAGGCGGTCGCCATCCATGTGCCGAACGCCGAGGAGGCCAAGACCGTCGAGGTGGCCGCGTACTGCTGGAAGGCGCTCGGCCAGTCCAACTTCACCCGCACCGACGTCATCGTCGGCGTGGGCGGCGGCGCCACCACCGACCTGGCCGGCTTCGTCGCGGCCAGCTGGCTGCGCGGGGTGCGCTGGATCGCCGTCCCGACCACCGTGCTGGCCATGGTGGACGCGGCCGTCGGCGGCAAGACCGGCATCAACACCGCCGAGGGCAAGAACCTCGTCGGCGCCTTCCACCCGCCGGCCGGGGTGCTCTGCGACCTGGCCGCGCTGGAGTCGCTGCCGGTCAACGACTACGTCAGCGGCCTCGCCGAGATCATCAAGGCCGGCTTCATCGCCGACCCGGTGATCCTCGACCTGATCGAGGAGGACCCGGCGGCGGCCCGCACGCCCGCCGGCCCGCACACCGCCGAGCTGATCGTCCGCTCCATCCAGGTCAAGGCCGACGTGGTCTCCAGCGACCTCAAGGAGTCGGGCCTGCGGGAGATCCTCAACTACGGCCACACCCTCGCGCACGCCATCGAGAAGAACGAGCGCTACAAGTGGCGGCACGGCGCGGCGGTCTCCGTCGGCATGGTCTTCGCGGCCGAGCTCGGCCGGCTGGCCGGGCGGCTCGACGACGCCACCGCCGACCGGCACAAGGCGGTGCTGGCCTCGGTGGGCCTCCCGCTGACCTACCGCGGCGACCAGTGGACCAAGCTGCTCCAGACCATGCAGGTCGACAAGAAGTCCCGCGGCAACCTGCTGCGCTTCATCGTCCTGGACGGCCTGGCCAAGCCCACCGTGCTGGAGGGCCCGGACCCGGCGCACCTGGTCGCCGCCTACGGCGAGGTCTCCGCGTGAGCCGCCGGGTGCTGGTCCTGAACGGCCCGAACCTGGGCCGGCTCGGGTCCCGCGAGCCCGACGTGTACGGGGCCACCTCGTACGCGGGCCTCGTGGAGAGCTGCCGCACCCTGGGCGCCGAGCTCGGCTTCGACGTGGAGGTCCGCGAGACCAACGACGAGGGCGAGCTCGTGCGCTGGCTGCACGAGGCGGCCGACGGCAGGATCCCGGTCGTCATCAACCCGGGCGCCTTCACGCACTACTCGTACGCGATGCGGGACGCGGCCGCGCAGCGCACCGCGCCGCTGATCGAGGTGCACATCTCCAACCCGTACGCCCGGGAGGAGTTCCGGCACACCTCGGTCATCGCGGCCGTGGCGACCGGCACCGTCGCGGGCTTCGGGCTGGGCTCCTACCGCCTGGCGCTGCGTGCGCTGGCGGAAGAGGTCACGGCCTGAGATAACGTTCTCGCATCAGTCGCCTGAACGAGACGGAGTGGCGCGGATGCAGCACGGAGTGGGGGGCTGGGGGCCGCCGGGACAGCACCCGGCGGTTCCCCCGCAGCCGCCGATACCCCCTGCGCAGGGCTGGCCGGTGACACCGGTCCCCGACGCGACGGGGCACATCCCGCTGCCTCCCGCCGCGGCCCCCGCGTCCGGCCCTGCCGCGCCCGGCACCGGCGCGACGGTGCTCGCCGTCCTGCTGATCGGCCCAGCGGGAGCGGGCAAGACGACCGTGGCCCGGCACTGGGCGCGCACCCGCCCGGTGCCGACGGCGCACATCAGCCTGGACGACGTCCGCGAATGGGTCTGTTCGGGCTTCGCGGACCCGCAGGCCGGCTGGAACGAGCACTCCGAGGCCCAGTACCGCCTGGCCCGCCGCACCTGCGGCTTCGCCGCCCGCAACTTCCTGGCGAACGGGATCTCCTGCATCCTCGACGACGCCGTCTTCCCGGACCGGCCCGTGGTGGGCCTCGGCGGCTGGAAGCGGCACGTGGGGCCGGCCCTGCTGCCGGTGGTGCTGCTGCCCGGCCTGGACGTGGTCCTCGACCGCAACGCGGCCCGCTCCGGCAACCGCCGGCTCTCCGACGAGGAGGTCGCCCGCATCCACGGCAGGATGGCGGGCTGGTACGGATCCGGGCTGCCGATCATCGACAACACCCACCTCGACGTCGAGGGCACCGCGCGGGCCCTGGACGAGGCCCTCGCCCGGGCGCTGGCGAGCCCGCCCCGCTGGTAGGGCTCGCGCGGCTGTGGACGGGCGTGGTCCCGGCCCCGTCCGGACGCGCTCGCCGGGCCGGATGCGCGGGGCGCTCGTAGGCTCGAATACATGTCAGACGTGTACGAGGCCCGCAGGGGCCTGCTCCGCGAGCGCTGCGCCGCCGCGGGCAACTCGGCAGCCCTGGTCACGCGTCCGGCGAACGTCCGCTACCTCGCCGGGGCGTCCCCGCTGGGCGCCGTCCTGCTGGTCGGACCCGCCGACGACGTGCTGTTCTGCCCCGGGGCGCCCACCGGCGAGGCGGAGGAGGGGCGGCTCGACGAGGGGCTGCGGGTCTCCGTGCTGCCCGCACCCGGCGCCGACCCGGCCGTGGCCGCAGCCGACCTGGCCGCGGCGAACCGGGCCGACTCCCTCGCCGTCGAGGAGCACCACCTCACCGTCGGCCGGCACCGGGCCGTGCACTCGGTCGCGCCCCGGCTGCGGCTGGCCGACCTCGGCACGGCGGTGGAACAGCAACGGGTGGTCAAGGACGAGGAGGAGATCGCCTGTCTGCGGATCGCCGCCGAGATCGCCGACCAGGCCCTCGGCGAGCTGCTGGAGTCGATCCTCGTCGGCCGTACCGAACGCCACCTGGCCCTGGAGCTGGAGCGCCGGCTCGTGGACCACGGCGCGGACGGTCCGGCGTTCCCGACCTCCGTGGGCACCGGCCCGCACTCGGGCCGCTCCCGCCACCGGCCCTCCGACCGGCGGGTGGAGGAGGGGGACTTCCTCTCCGTCTGCCTCGGCGCCAACTACCGGGGCTACCGCTGCGAGATCGGCCGCACCTTCGTGATCGGGACCACGCCGGCCGACTGGCAGATCGAGCTGTACGACCTGGTCTTCGCCGCCCAGCGGGCCGGCCGGCAGGCCCTGGTGCCCGGTGCCGCGTACCGGGAAGTGGACCACGCGGCACGTTCCGTACTGGACTCCGCAGGGCACGGTGAAGCCCTCGCGGGGTGGATGGGACACGGGGTGGGCCTCGAAATCGACGAGGACCCGCAGCTTGCACCCACGGCAATGGGTAAACTGGACGCTTGCGTGCCGGTCACCGTCGAGCCGGGGGTTCACCTCCCGGGCCGGGGAGGTGTCCGGATCGATGACACGCTCGTCGTGCGCCCCGAGGCGGACGGCGGTCCCGAGCTACTCACCATTACGACCAAGGAACTGCTCGCGCTCTAGTCCGCACCGCCGGACCGTGCGCGCACCCCTGGTCTTCCAGTGCAGGAGATTCCGCAACCGTGGCTTCCACGAACGACCTCAAGAACGGCATGGTGCTCAAGCTCGACGGTGACCAGCTCTGGTCCGTCGTCGAGTTCCAGCACGTCAAGCCCGGCAAGGGCCCGGCCTTCGTGCGCACCAAGCTCAAGCACGTGCTCTCCGGCAAGGTCGTCGACAAGACCTTCAACGCCGGCACGAAGGTCGACACCGCCACGATCGACCGCCGTGACATGCAGTTCTCGTACATGGACGGCGACTACTTCGTCTTCATGGACATGAGCACCTACGACCAGCTGATGGTCGACCGCAAGGCCGTCGGCGACGCCGCCAACTTCCTCATCGAGGGCTTCACCGCCTCCGTGGCCCAGCACGAGGGCGAGGTGCTCTACGTCGAGCTCCCGGCCGCCGTCGAGCTGACCATCGAGCACACCGACCCGGGCGTCCAGGGCGACCGCTCCACCGGCGGCACCAAGCCCGCCAAGCTGGAGACCGGCCACGAGATCCAGGTCCCGCTCTTCGTCACCACCGGCGAGAAGATCAAGGTCGACACCCGCACCAGCGCCTACCTCGGCCGGGTGAACAGCTAACCGTGGCTGCCCGGAGCAACGCGCGCAAGCGCGCCTTCCAGATCCTCTTCGAGGCCGACCAGCGCGGCGTGCCCGTGCGCGAGGTCCTCGCGGACTGGATCCGCCACTCGCGGTCGGACGACCGGCAGCCGCCGGTCAGCGCCTTCACGATGGACCTCGTCGAGGGCTACGCCGACAAGGTGAAGCGCATCGACGACCTGATCGTCACCTACGCCGTGGACTGGGAGCTCGACCGCATGCCGGTCGCCGACCGGAACATCCTGCGGCTTGGTGCCTATGAGCTGATCTGGGTCGACGAGACCCCGGACGTCGTGGCGATCGACGAGGCCGTGCAGCTGGCCAAGGAGTTCTCCACGGACGACTCGCCGGCGTTCGTGAACGGCCTGCTGGCCCGCTTCAAGGACCTGAAGCCGAGCCTGCGCCGGGGCGAATAGCCCGGAGCCGGACGGCTGAGCGGAGGGCCCGCGGCGCATGCGCGCCACGGGCCCTCCGCCGTTGTGCCGGTCGACCGACGAAAAAACCGGCGGGTGCCGGCGCCCTGGGGCGCCGGCACCCGCCGGTAACGTTTCTGCTGAGCCGGGACGGCTCTGCGGGGCCTAGATGTCCTCGTGGGCCACCGCGCGACGCGCGTCGGCGTCCAGGACGCCCCAGCTGATGAGCTGCTCGGTCAGGACCGAGGGGGACTGGTCGTAGATGACGGCCAGGGTGCGCAGGTCGTCCTGGCGGATCGACAGCACCTTGCCGTTGTAGTCGCCGCGCTGGCTCTGGATCGTCGCCGCGTAGCGCTGGAGGGGGCCGGCCTTCTCGGCGGGGACGCCCGCCAGGCGCTCCAGGTCGAGGCGCAGCTTCGGCGGCGGCTCGGCCGCACCGCCGGGGGTCGTGCCCGGCAGCAGTTCCTGGACCGGAACCCCGTAGAAGTCCGCCAGCTCGGCGAGGCGCTGGACGGTCACGGCGCGGTCCCCGCGCTCGTAGGAACCGACCACCACGGCCTTCCAACGGCCCTGGGACTTCTCCTCGACACCGTGGAGGGAGAGGCCCTGCTGGGTGCGGATGGCGCGGAGCTTGGCCCCGAGCTGTTTGGCGTATTCGCTGGACATAACGCTCCCGGACGCTGTGACGCTGTGACTACATGGAGACCATGCGGCTCCGCCGCGCGGCTGGTAACTCACTGTGAGGTTACGCAGCGTTACTTGGATGCGTCAAGCCGAATGCTCTTCCACGCCCTCTTACGAGGGGTGCCGCCGGCCCCCGGTGCGAGGACCCCCGCCCGTCCCTGGTACCGTGGACGGCGTACATCAGACGTCCTTTAAGGTCCGTCCCGTGAGGCGGAGAAGGAGGTCCTTTTCATGGACAGCACGACTTCCCAGGTCTCGGCCGACGAGGAAATGCGCCCCGTTCTGGAGGCGCAGGACATCGCCCGGGTCCTGACCCGCATCGCCCACGAGATCGTCGAGCGCGCCAAGGGCGCCGACGACGTGGTGCTCCTCGGCATTCCCACCCGCGGTGTGTACCTGGCCCGCCGGCTGGCCGCCAAGCTGGAGGAGATCACCGGGACGAAGATCCCGGTCGGCTCCCTCGACATCACCATGTACCGCGACGACCTGCGCCTGAAGCCCGCCCGGGCGATCGGCCGCACCGAGATCCCCGGCGACGGCATCGACGGCCGCCTGGTGGTCCTCCTCGACGACGTCCTCTTCTCCGGCCGCACCATCCGTGCCGCCCTCGACGCGCTCGGCGACATCGGCCGCCCCCGCGCCGTCCAGCTCGCGGTCCTCGTCGACCGCGGCCACCGCGAACTCCCGATCCGTGCCGACTACGTGGGCAAGAACCTGCCCACCTCGCTGCGCGAGACCGTCAAGGTCCAGCTCCAGGAGGAGGACGGCCGCGACGCCGTGCTGCTCGGCCAGCGGACCGCCCAGGCAGCAGGGCAGTAACCGCCGCGCGTACGGGACCCCTCGCGGGAGCCCGTGCCGAGGCCTGCCCTGCCCGCACACCCGTCAGCCCCGCCTGCCTGCCCTCCAGACTTACGGAGCACCCAGATGAAGCGCCACCTCATCTCGGCCGCCGACCTCACGCGCGACGACGCCGTCCTGATCCTCGACACCGCCGAGGAGATGGCCCGGGTCGCCGACCGGCCGATAAAGAAGCTGCCCACCCTGCGCGGCCTCACCATCTGCAACCTGTTCTTCGAGGACTCGACCCGTACCCGGATCTCCTTCGAAGCCGCCGAGAAGCGCCTCTCCGCCGACGTCATCAACTTCGCCGCCAAGGGCTCCAGCGTCTCCAAGGGCGAGTCCCTCAAGGACACCGCCCAGACCCTGGAGGCCATGGGCGTGGACGCCGTGGTCATCCGCCACCACGCCTCCGGCGCCCCCTACCGGCTCGCCACCTCCGGCTGGATCGACGCCCCGGTGATCAACGCCGGCGACGGCACCCACGAGCACCCCACGCAGGCGCTGCTCGACGCCTTCACCATGCGCCGCCGGCTGGTCGGCCGGGACGCCGGGCTGGGCAAGGACCTGAACGGCCGCCGCATCACCCTCGTCGGCGACGTCCTGCACAGCCGGGTCGCCCGCTCCAACGTCCAGCTGCTGCACACCCTCGGCGCCGAGGTCACCCTGGTGGCCCCGCCCACCCTGGTGCCGGTCGGCGTCGAGAACTGGCCCTGCGAGATCTCGTACGGCCTCGACGAGGTGCTGCCGAAGTCCGACGCGGTGATGATGCTGCGTGTGCAGCGCGAGCGGATGAACGCCGCCTTCTTCCCGACCGAGCGCGAGTACTCCCGCCGCTACGGCCTGGACGCCGCCCGCATGGCCAAGATGCCCGAGCACGCCATCGTGATGCACCCCGGCCCCATGGTCCGCGGCATGGAGATCACCGCCGAGGTCGCCGACTCCGACCGCTGCACGGTCGTCGAGCAGGTCGCCAACGGCGTCTCGATCCGCATGGCCGTCCTCTACCTGCTGCTCGGAGGCTCCGAGCCCGCCGTCACCACCCCCGCCGCCGCCCGTACCGAGGAGAACAAGTAACCATGAGCAAGATCCTTATCCGCGGTGCGAAGGTCCTCGGCGGCGAGGCGCAGGACGTCCTGATCGACGGCGAGACCATCGCCGAGGTCGGCCAGAACCTGTCCGCCGAGGGCGCGACCGTCATCGAGGCCGAGGGCCAGGTCCTCCTCCCCGGCCTCGTCGACCTCCACACCCACCTGCGCGAGCCCGGCCGCGAGGACTCCGAGACGGTCCTCACCGGCACCCGCGCCGCGGCCTCCGGCGGCTACACGGCCGTCTTCGCCATGGCCAACACCTTCCCGGTCGCCGACACCGCCGGCGTCGTCGAGCAGGTCTGGCGCCTGGGCAAGGAGTCCGGCTACTGCGACGTGCAGCCCATCGGCGCCGTCACCGTCGGCCTGGAGGGCAAGAAGCTCTCCGAGCTGGGCGCCATGCACGAGTCCGCCGCCCGCGTCACCGTCTTCTCCGACGACGGCAAGTGCGTGGACGACGCCGTGATCATGCGCCGCGCCCTGGAGTACGTGAAGGCCTTCGGCGGCGTCGTCGCCCAGCACGCCCAGGAGCCCCGCCTCACCGAGGGCGCCCAGATGAACGAGGGCGTCGTTTCGGCCGAGCTGGGCCTGGGCGGCTGGCCGGCCGTCGCCGAGGAGTCGATCATCGCCCGCGACGTCCTGCTCGCCGAGCACGTCGGCTCCCGCGTGCACATCTGCCACCTCTCCACCGCCGGCTCCGTCGAGATCGTCCGCTGGGCCAAGTCCCGCGGCATCGACGTCACCGCCGAGGTCACCCCGCACCACCTGCTCCTCACCGACGAGCTCGTGCGCTCGTACGACCCGGTCTACAAGGTCAACCCGCCGCTGCGCACCGAGCGCGACGTGATGGCCCTGCGCGAGGCGCTCGCCGACGGCACGATCGACATCGTCGCCACCGACCACGCCCCGCACCCGCACGAGGACAAGGACTGCGAGTGGGCCGCCGCCGCCATGGGCATGGTGGGCCTGGAGACCGCGCTCTCCGTCGTCCAGCAGACGATGGTGGAGACCGGACTGCTCGACTGGGCGGGCGTCGCGGAGCGCATGTCGCACGCCCCGGCGCGCATCGGAAGCCTCGCGGGGCACGGCCGGCCCGTCTCGGCAGGTGAACCCGCGAACCTGACCTTGGTCGAGACCTCGTACCGTGGTGTCGTGGACCCCGCACACTTCGCCTCCCGCAGCCGCAACACGCCCTACGAGGGCCGCGAGCTGCCGGGTCGCGTCACTCACACCTTCCTGCGGGGCCGGGCAACGGTCGTGGACGGGAAACTGGCGTGACACCTGCAGTGATCCAACTGGCCGCCGAGGCCGCCGAACGACAGTCGGCGGAGGTGACGGACTGGGGCGCCCGCATCGCGTGGGTGATCGGTCTGCTCGTCTTCATCGCGTTCGTGTACTGGCTGATGCGGCAGGGCTGGAAATGGCGCGGCGCTCTGCAGAGTGATCTGCCCGAGCTGCCCGCCGCCCCCGACGGTCTCCCCGAGCACCGGCTGGCCCTGACCGGCCGGTACCACGGGTCCACCACCGCCGGGCAGTGGCTCGACCGGATCGTCGCCCACGGGCTCGGAGTCCGCAGCCGGGTCGAGCTCACCCTCACCGACGCGGGCCTCGACGTGGTCCGTCCGGGGGCAACCGACTTCTTCGTACCGGCCGCGCAGCTGCGCGGCGCCCGCCTCGACAAGGGAATCGCGGGCAAGGTACTCACCGAGGGCGGTCTGCTCGTCGTCACATGGGCGCACGGCGACAAGCTGATCGACTCCGGATTCCGCTCCGACCGGGCCGCCGAACACGCGGCCTGGGTCGAGGCCATCAACTCCATGAACCAATCCATCACGACGGAAGGCGCCGAACGATGACGACCTCCACCAGGGGAGCAGCCAAAGCTCCCGCCGTACTCGTCCTGGAGGACGGCCGCATCTTCCGCGGCCGCGCCTACGGCGCAGTGGGGGAGACCTTCGGCGAAGCCGTGTTCTCCACCGGCATGACCGGCTACCAGGAGACCCTCACCGACCCGTCGTACCACCGCCAGGTCGTCGTGATGACCGCCCCGCACGTGGGCAACACCGGCGTCAACGACGAGGACCCCGAGTCCTCCCGCATCTGGGTCTCCGGCTACGTCGTCCGCGACCCCGCCCGCATCCCCTCCAACTGGCGCTCGCAGCGCTCGCTGGACGAGGAGCTCGTCAAGCAGGGCGTCGTCGGCATCAGCGGCGTCGACACCCGCGCCCTGACCCGCCACCTGCGCGAGCGCGGCGCCATGCGCGTCGGCATCTTCTCGGGCGAGGCCATCGCCGACGACGCGGCCCTGCTGGCCCGCGTCCAGGAGGCCCCCCAGATGAAGGGCGCCAACCTCTCCGCCGAGGTCGCCACCAAGGAGGCGTACGTCGTCCCCGCGATCGGCGAGAAGCGCTTCACCGTCGCCGCCGTGGACCTCGGCATCAAGGGCATGACCCCGCACCGGATGGCCGAGCGCGGCATCGAGGTGCACGTGCTGCCCGCCACCGCCACCGTCGAGGACGTGTACGCGGTCAACCCCGACGGCGTGTTCTTCTCCAACGGCCCGGGCGACCCGGCCACCGCCGACGGCCCCGTCTCCGTCATGCAGGGCGTCCTGGAGCGCAAGACCCCGCTCTTCGGCATCTGCTTCGGCAACCAGATCCTGGGCCGCGCGCTCGGCTTCGGCACCTACAAGCTGAAGTACGGCCACCGCGGCATCAACCAGCCGGTCCAGGACCGCACCACCGGCAAGGTCGAGGTCACCGCGCACAACCACGGCTTCGCCGTCGACGCGCCGCTCGACAAGGTGTCCGAGACCCCCTACGGCCGCGCCGAGGTCTCGCACGTCTGCCTGAACGACAACGTCGTGGAGGGCCTCCAGCTGCTCGACCAGCCGGCCTTCTCCGTCCAGTACCACCCCGAGGCCGCCGCGGGCCCGCACGACGCCGCGTACCTCTTCGACCGCTTCACCGCCCTGATGGAGGCCGAGCGTGCCTAAGCGCACCGATATCCAGTCCGTCCTGGTCATCGGCTCCGGCCCGATCGTCATCGGCCAGGCCGCGGAGTTCGACTACTCCGGCACCCAGGCCTGCCGCATCCTCAAGGCCGAGGGCCTGCGGGTCATCCTGGTGAACTCCAACCCGGCGACGATCATGACCGACCCGGAGATCGCCGACGCCACGTACGTCGAGCCGATCACCCCCGAGTTCGTCGAGAAGATCATCGCCAAGGAGCGCCCCGACGCGCTGCTCCCGACCCTCGGCGGCCAGACCGCGCTCAACACCGCCATCTCCATGCACGAGCAGGGCGTGCTGGAGAAGTACGGCGTCGAGCTCATCGGCGCCAACGTCGAGGCCATCAACAAGGGCGAGGACCGCGACCTCTTCAAGGGCGTCGTCGAGGCCGTCAAGGGCAAGATCGGCTACGGCGAGTCCGCCCGCTCGGTCATCTGCCACTCGATGGACGACGTCATCAAGGGCGTCGACACCCTCGGCGGCTACCCCGTCGTCGTGCGCCCCTCCTTCACCATGGGCGGCGCCGGCTCCGGCTTCGCCCACGACGAGGAGGAGCTGCGCCGCATCGCCGGCCAGGGCCTCACGCTCTCCCCGACCACCGAGGTGCTCCTGGAGGAGTCCATCCTCGGCTGGAAGGAGTACGAGCTGGAGCTGATGCGCGACACCAAGGACAACGTGGTCGTCGTCTGCTCCATCGAGAACTTCGACCCGATGGGCGTCCACACCGGCGACTCGATCACCGTCGCGCCGGCGATGACCCTCACCGACCGCGAGTACCAGCGCCTGCGCGACATCGGCATCGCGATCATCCGCGAGGTCGGCGTCGACACCGGCGGCTGCAACATCCAGTTCGCGATCAACCCGGACGACGGCCGCGTCATCGTCATCGAGATGAACCCGCGCGTCTCCCGCTCCTCCGCGCTCGCCTCGAAGGCCACCGGCTTCCCGATCGCCAAGATCGCCGCCAAGCTGGCCATCGGCTACACGCTGGACGAGGTCCCGAACGACATCACCGAGAAGACCCCGGCCTCCTTCGAGCCGACCCTCGACTACGTCGTCGTCAAGGCCCCGCGCTTCGCCTTCGAGAAGTTCCCGGCCGCCGACGCCACCCTCACCACCACCATGAAGTCGGTGGGCGAGGCCATGGCCATCGGCCGCAACTTCACCGAGGCCCTCCAGAAGGCCCTGCGCTCCCTGGAGAAGAAGGGCTCCCAGTTCACCTTCGTCGGCGAGCCCGGCGACAAGGAAGAACTGCTGGCCACCGCGGTCCGCCCGACCGACGGCCGCATCAACACCGTCATGCAGGCCATCCGCGCCGGCGCCACCCAGGAGGAGGTCTTCGAGTCCACGAAGATCGACCCCTGGTTCGTCGACCAGCTCTTCCTGATCAAGGAGATCGCGGACGAGCTCGCCGCCGCCGAGAAGCTCCACCCCGAGCTGCTCGCCGAGGCCAAGCGCCACGGCTTCTCCGACGCCCAGATCGCCGAGATCCGCGGCCTGCGCGAGGACGTCGTCCGCGAGGTCCGCCACGCCCTCGGCGTCCGCCCGGTCTACAAGACGGTCGACACCTGCGCCGCCGAGTTCGCCGCGAAGACCCCGTACTTCTACTCGTCCTACGACGAGGAGTCCGAGGTCGCGCCGCGCACCAAGCCGGCGGTGATCATCCTGGGCTCCGGCCCGAACCGCATCGGCCAGGGCATCGAGTTCGACTACTCCTGCGTCCACGCCTCCTTCGCCCTCAGCGACGCCGGCTACGAGACCGTGATGGTCAACTGCAACCCCGAGACCGTCTCGACGGACTACGACACCTCCGACCGCCTGTACTTCGAGCCGCTGACGCTGGAAGACGTGCTGGAGATCGTCCACGCCGAGTCGCTGGCCGGCCCCATCGCCGGTGTCGTCGTCCAGCTCGGCGGCCAGACCCCCCTCGGTCTCGCCCAGGCGCTCAAGGACAACGGCGTCCCCGTGGTCGGCACCTCCCCGGAGGCCATCCACGCCGCCGAGGACCGCGGCGCCTTCGGCCAGGTCCTCGCCGACGCCGGCCTGCCCGCGCCCAAGCACGGCACCGCCACCACCTTCGCCGGCGCGAAGGCGATCGCCGACGAGATCGGCTACCCGGTCCTCGTCCGCCCGTCCTACGTGCTCGGCGGCCGCGGCATGGAGATCGTCTACGACGAGACCCGCCTGGAGTCGTACATCGCGGAGTCCACGGAGATCTCCCCGACCCGCCCCGTGCTGGTCGACCGCTTCCTCGACGACGCGATCGAGATCGACGTCGACGCCCTCTACGACGGCGAGGAGCTCTACCTCGGCGGCGTCATGGAGCACATCGAGGAGGCCGGCATCCACTCCGGCGACTCGGCCTGCGCCCTGCCCCCGATCACCCTCGGCGGCTTCGACATCAAGCGCCTGCGCGCCTCCACCGAGGCCATCGCCAAGGGCGTGGGCGTCCGCGGCCTGATCAACATCCAGTTCGCGATGGCGGGCGACATCCTCTACGTCCTGGAGGCCAACCCGCGCGCCTCCCGGACCGTCCCCTTCACCTCGAAGGCGACCGCCGTCCCGCTCGCGAAGGCCGCCGCCCGCATCTCGCTCGGCGCCACCATCGCCGAGCTGCGCGCCGAGGGCATGCTGCCCAAGGCCGGCGACGGCGGCACCCTGCCGCTGGACGCGCCGATCTCCGTCAAGGAGGCCGTCATGCCGTGGTCGCGCTTCCGCGACATCCACGGCCGCGGCGTGGACACCGTCCTCGGCCCGGAGATGCGCTCCACGGGCGAGGTCATGGGCATCGACACGGTCTTCGGCACGGCGTACGCCAAGTCGCAGGCCGGCGCCTACGGCCCGCTGCCGACCAAGGGCCGCGCGTTCATCTCCGTCGCCAACCGCGACAAGCGCTCGATGATCTTCCCGGCCCGTGAGCTCGTCGCCCACGGCTTCGAGCTGCTCGCCACCTCCGGCACCGCCGAGGTGCTGCGCCGCAACGGCATCAACGCCACCGTCGTGCGCAAGCTCAGCGAGGGCGAGGGCCCGGACGGCGAGAAGACCATCGTCCAGCTCATCCACGACGGCCAGGTCGACCTGATCGTCAACACCCCGTACGGCACCGGCGGCCGCCTCGACGGCTACGAGATCCGTACGGCGGCCGTGGCGCGCAGCGTCCCGTGCCTGACCACGGTCCAGGCGCTCGCCGCCGCCGTCCAGGGCATCGACGCGCTCAACCGCGGGGACGTCGGCGTGCGCTCCCTCCAGGAGCACGCGGAGCACCTCAACGCCGCCCGCGACTAGCAGCCCGTGAGCGAGAGGGGGACACCGGACGCGCGATCCGCGCCGGGTGTCCCCCTCTTCGTGAGCGCAGAAGGGACTTTTCGGACGATGTACAAACTGTTCTTCAACCTGGTCTTCAAGCGGATGGACCCCGAGCGGGCCCACTACGCGGCCTTCCGGTGGATCCGCCTCGCCGCCCGCATCCCGGTGCTGCGCACCTTCGTCGCGGCCGCCCTGGCGCCCCGGTACGACTCCCTGCGCACGGAGGCCCTCGGCCTGCGGATGCACGGCCCCTTCGGGCTCGCGGCCGGCTTCGACAAGAACGCCGTCGCCATCGACGGCATGTCGATGCTCGGCTTCGACCACGTCGAGATCGGCACCGTCACCGGGCAGGCGCAGCCCGGCAACCCGAAGAAGCGGCTCTTCCGCCTGGTCGCCGACCGGGCGCTGATCAACCGCATGGGCTTCAACAACGAGGGCTCGGCCGCCGTCGCCGCCCGCCTGGCCGCCCGCAACCCCGTCTTCCGGACGGTCGTGGGCGTCAACATCGGCAAGACCAAGGTGGTCCCGGAGGCCGAGGCCGCCGCCGACTACGTGGTCTCCACCGAGCGCCTGGCCCGCCACGCCGACTACCTCGTCGTCAACGTCTCCTCGCCGAACACCCCGGGCCTGCGCAACCTCCAGGCCACGGAGTCCCTGCGGCCGCTGCTGACCGCCGTGCGCGAGGCCGCGGACCGCTCCGTCACCGGCCGCCGGGTCCCGCTGCTGGTCAAGATCGCCCCCGACCTCGCGGACGAGGACGTCGACGCGGTCGCCGACCTCGCCCTCGAACTGGGCCTGGACGGCATCATCGCCACCAACACCACCATCGCCCGCGAGGGCCTGGGCCTGAAGTCCGACCCGGCCCTGGTCGAGGAGACCGGCGGACTCTCCGGCGCCCCGGTCAAGGAGCGCTCCCTGGAGGTCCTGCGCCGCCTGTACGGGCGCGTGGGCGACCGCCTCGTCCTGGTGGGCGTCGGCGGCATCGAGAACGCCGAGGACGCCTGGCAGCGCATCCTGGCGGGTGCCACGCTGATCCAGGGCTACAGCGCCTTCATCTACGAGGGCCCGTTCTACGCCCGCGCCATCCACAAGGGCCTGGCCGCGCGCCTGGCCGCCAGCCCCTACGCGACCCTGGCCGAGGCCGTGGGCGCCGAGACCCGAAAGGCCGCGCCGTGAGCCCTGTGACCCCCTTCGGAGCCCGTCTGCGCGCCGCCATGGACGCCCGGGGCCCGCTGTGCGTGGGGATCGACCCGCACGCCGCGCTGCTGGCCTCCTGGGGCCTGGCGGACGACATCGCCGGCCTGGAGCGGTTCTCCCGCACGGTGGTCGAGGCCCTGGCCGACTCCGTCGCCGTCTTCAAGCCGCAGGCCGCCTTCTTCGAGCGGTTCGGCTCCAAGGGCGTCGCGGTCCTGGAGCGGACCGTCGCGGACGCCCGCGCCGCCGGGACCCTGGTGGTCATGGACGCCAAGCGGGGCGACATCGGCTCCACGATGGCCGCGTACGCCTCGGCCTTCCTCGACCCGTCCTCCCCGCTGTTCTCGGACGCCCTGACGGTCTCCCCGTACCTGGGCTACGGCTCCCTCGCCCCGGCCGTGGAACTGGCCAGGGAATCGGGCGCCGGCCTCTTCGTGCTGGCCCTGACCTCCAACCCGGAGGGCGCGGAGGTCCAGCGCGCGGTCCGCGAGGACGGCCGCTCGATCGGCGCGACCATGCTGGCCCACCTGGCGGCGGAGAACGCGGGCGCCGAGCCGATGGGCTCCTTCGGCGCGGTGGTCGGCGCCACGCTGGGCGACCTGTCCTCCTTCGACCTGGACATCAACGGCCCGCTGCTGGCCCCGGGCATCGGGGCCCAGGGCGCGACGGCGGCCGACCTCCCGGCGGTCTTCGGCGCGGCGGTCGCCAACGTGGTCCCGAACGTCTCCCGGGGAGTCCTCAAGCACGGTCCGGACGCCGCCGCCCTGCGGGCCTCCGCGAAGCACTTCGCGGACGAGGTGCGCGAGGCCGTCGCGGGCTGATCCGGAGAGCGCCGGAGCGGCGCGTGCACACGGGATCTCGAAAATCGAACGTCTTTCCCCGGACAAAACCGGGGTGATATGTCTGTGATGTACGGTTCAGTGGAGGCTGACCAGGACTTTTCGTCCGTTCTCGCTGACTGGAGCGGCCTTGGCCGCTAGTCTCCGACCAGAGTGAACGAGCAGCGAGCGAATTCCATCGCTGTTCGGGACCTCGCCCGGCGTGGTGCCCACGGGCTCCCCGCCGGTCCGTATCCGACAGTTCGACATCCGAGGTGACGTAGGCGTGGCTCTTCCGCCCCTTACCCCTGAACAGCGCGCAGCAGCGCTCGAAAAGGCCGCCGCGGCTCGCCGGGAGCGGGCCGAGGTGAAGAATCGACTCAAGCACTCCGGCGCCTCCCTCCACGACGTCATCAAGACGGGACAGGAGAACGACGTCATCGGCAAGATGAAGGTCTCCGCCCTTCTCGAGTCGCTGCCCGGCGTCGGCAAGGTCCGCGCCAAGCAGATCATGGAGCGCCTCGGCATCTCCGAGTCCCGGCGTGTCCGAGGTCTCGGCTCCAACCAGATCGCCTCTCTGGAGCGCGAGTTCGGCGGTAGCGGCGCCTGAGGCGTCGCCCGAAGTTCTCCCGGCGTTCTCAGGCAGTCCCGAGAACCTGGATAATCGCTCTATGGCAGCAGAGGTTCGTCCGCGGCTGACCGTGCTCTCCGGCCCCTCGGGGGTCGGCAAGAGCACGGTCGTCGCGCATATGCGCAAGGTCCACCCCGAGGTATGGCTCTCGGTGTCGGCCACCACCCGCAAGCCGCGGCCCGGTGAGCGACACGGCATCCACTACTTCTTCGTCAACGACGACGAGTTCGACAAGCTGATCGCCAACGGCGAGCTGCTGGAGTGGGCCGAGTTCGCGGGCAACCGCTACGGCACACCGCGCGGCGCGGTACTGGAACGCCTGGACAACGGCGAGCCGGTACTGCTGGAGATCGACCTCCAGGGCGCCCGGCTCGTCCGCGGGTCGATGCCCGAGGCCCGGCTGGTCTTCCTGGCCCCGCCGAGCTGGGACGAGCTGGTCCGCCGGCTCACCGGCCGGGGCACCGAGTCCGCCGAGGTCATCGAGCGCAGGCTCGACGCCGCCAAGACCGAACTCGCTGCCGAGTCGGAGTTCGACACCACCCTCGTCAACACCTCCGTCGAGGACGTAGCCCGTGAGCTGCTAGCCTTGATGGCAGTTGTCTGATCTTTTATCCATCTTCGGAAGGTAGAGCGTGTCCTCTTCCATCACCGCGCCCGAGGGCATCATCAACCCGCCGATCGACGAGCTGCTCGAGGCCACTGACTCGAAGTACAGCCTCGTGATCTACGCGGCCAAGCGTGCGCGTCAGATCAACGCGTACTACTCGCAGCTCGGTGAGGGCCTGCTGGAGTACGTCGGCCCGCTGGTGGACACCCACGTCCACGAGAAGCCGCTCTCGATCGCCCTGCGCGAGATCAACGCGGGTCTGCTGACCTCCGAGGCCATCGAGGCCCCGGCCCAGTAGGGCGCGACATCGCCACCACAGGCCCGGCAGCACCGCTGCCGGGCCTGTGGTGTGTCATAGGTACCGATGCAACCGATCACGGGAGAAGCAGTGGACAAGCCGAAGGTCGTGCTGGGGGTCAGCGGCGGGATCGCCGCGTACAAGGCGTGCGAGCTCCTGCGCCGGCTGACCGAGTCGGGGCACGACGTACGGGTGGTGCCCACGGCGGCCTCCCTGAACTTCGTCGGCGAGGCCACCTGGGCCGCGCTCTCCGGGAACCCGGCCTCCACCGAGGTCTGGGAGACCGTCCACGAGGTGCCCCACGTCCGCATCGGCCAGGCGGCCGACCTCGTCGTCGTCGCCCCGGCCACCGCCGACATGCTGGCCAAGGCCGCCCACGGGCTGGCCGACGACCTCCTCACGAACACCCTGCTCACGGCCCGCTGCCCGGTGGTCTTCGCGCCCGCGATGCACACCGAGATGTGGGAGCACCCCGCCACCCAGGAGAACGTGGCCGTGCTGCGCCGCCGCGGCGCCGTCGTCATCGAGCCCGCCGTCGGGCGGCTGACCGGCAAGGACACCGGCAAGGGCCGGCTGCCCGACCCCGAGGAGATCTTCGAGGTCTGCCGCAGGGTGCTGGCCCGGGGCGGCGCGGAGCCCGACCTCGCCGGTCGGCACGTGGTGGTCAGCGCCGGCGGCACCCGCGAGCCGCTGGACCCGGTCCGCTTCCTCGGCAACCGCTCCTCCGGCAAGCAGGGCTACGCCCTCGCCCGCACCGCCGCCGCGCGCGGGGCCCGGGTCACCCTGGTCGCCGCCAACACCGCGCTGCCCGACCCGGCCGGGGTGGACGTCGTACGGGTGGGGACGGCCCTCCAGCTGCGCGAGGCCGTGCTCAAGGCCGCCGCGGATGCCGACGCGGTGGTGATGGCCGCGGCGGTGGCCGACTTCCGCCCGGCCGTGTACGCCGACGGCAAGATCAAGAAGAAGGACGGCCGGGACCCCGAGCCGGTGGCCCTCGTGCGCAACCCCGACGTCCTCGCGGAGGTCTCCGCCGAGCGGGCCCCGGAGGGCCAGATCGTCGTCGGCTTCGCCGCCGAGACGGACGACGTGCTCGCCAACGGCCGGGCCAAGCTCCGGCGCAAGGGGTGCGACCTCCTCGTGGTCAATGAGGTCGGCGCGGATAAGACCTTCGGTTCCGAGGAGAACGAGGCCGTCATCCTCGCTTCGGACGGGTCAGAGACTCCCGTACCCTATGGTCCGAAGGAAGCTCTGGCGGATGTCATCTGGGACCAGGTCGCCCCGCGACTCGCCCCCCGACGTGATCTTCGCCGCGCCTGAGCGTTTTCCTTCTCGTGGGTACATCCGTGCGCAAGAATGGAGTGCCGCAGGTCACACGGCTCCCATTGGGCGAGACGGGTGGTCCTGCGGACGGTGGCGACCGATAAACTGCACTTGGAACGTGATCGGGCGCAGCCCCCGGTGTGGTTCCGCCAAATGATCAGCCAGCAGCCGCTGCAACCCCAGGGAGCGTTGTGTCCCGTCGCCTGTTCACCTCGGAGTCCGTGACCGAGGGTCACCCCGACAAGATCGCTGACCAGATCAGCGACACGATCCTCGACGCGCTCCTCACCGAGGACCCGACCTCGCGTGTGGCCGTGGAGACTCTCATCACGACCGGTCTCGTGCACATCGCGGGCGAGGTGACGACCAAGGCGTACGCGCCGATCGCCCAGCTCGTCCGCGAGAAGATCCTCGAGATCGGCTACGACTCGTCCAAGAAGGGCTTCGACGGCGCCTCCTGCGGCGTGTCGGTGTCCATCGGCGCCCAGTCGCCCGACATCGCCCAGGGTGTCGACACGGCCTACGAGTCCCGCGTCGAGGGCGACGAGGACGAGCTCGACAAGCAGGGTGCCGGCGACCAGGGCCTGATGTTCGGCTACGCCACGGACGAGACGCCCGAGCTGATGCCGCTGCCGATCCACATCGCGCACCGCCTCTCGCGCCGCCTGTCCGAGGTCCGCAAGAACGGCACCATCCCGTACCTGCGCCCCGACGGCAAGACCCAGGTCACCATCGAGTACGACGGCGACAAGCCGGTCCGCCTCGACACGGTCGTCGTGTCCTCGCAGCACGCCGCCGACATCGACCTCGACTCGCTGCTCGCGCCCGACATCCGCGAGTTCGTCGTCGAGCACGTGCTCGCGCAGCTCGTCGAGGACGGCATCAAGCTGGACACCGAGGGCTACCGGCTGCTGGTGAACCCGACCGGCCGCTTCGAGATCGGCGGCCCGATGGGCGACGCCGGCCTGACCGGCCGCAAGATCATCATCGACACGTACGGCGGCATGGCCCGCCACGGCGGCGGCGCCTTCTCCGGCAAGGACCCGTCGAAGGTGGACCGCTCGGCCGCCTACGCAATGCGCTGGGTCGCCAAGAACGTGGTCGCCGCCGGCCTGGCCGCGCGCTGCGAGGTCCAGGTCGCCTACGCCATCGGCAAGGCCGAGCCCGTCGGCCTCTTCGTCGAGACCTTCGGCACCGCGAAGGTCGACGTCCAGAAGATCGAGGACGCCATCGCCGAGGTCTTCGACCTCCGCCCGGCCGCGATCATCCGCGACCTCGACCTGCTGCGCCCGATCTACGCCCAGACCGCCGCCTACGGCCACTTCGGCCGCGAGCTGCCGGACTTCACCTGGGAGCGCACCGACCGCGTCGACGCGCTGCGCGCCGCCGCCGGCCTGTAGTAGCCGCCGCCGGCCTGTAGCACCGGACGAACGCGAACGGCCCCGGACCACGACGGTCCGGGGCCGTTCGCTGTCAGTGGGGTTTGCCAGAATGCCTCTGTGAGCAGCGCCAACGAGTCCCAGCCGGAACAGCTCGCCCTGATCCGGGAGATGGTCGCCGAGGCCAAGGCCAAGGCGCCCAAGGCCAAGCCGCGCACCTGGCGCGGGGCCGCCGTGGCCGAGGAACTGCCCGTCGCCCGGGTCCTGGTGAACAAGGGCGTCCTCCACCTCGACCGGCTCTTCGACTACGCCGTACCCGCCGAGCTGTCCGAGGCCGCCCAGCCCGGCGTGCGCGTCCGGGTCCGCTTCGGCGCGGGCGGGCACCGGGTGCACGGCGGGCGCCGCGAGGGCGGCGGGCTCATCGACGGCTTCATCGTGGAAAGGCGCGCCGAGTCCGACTACAACGGCGCCCTGGCCGCCCTCGCCCAGGTCGTCTCGCCCGAGGTGGTCCTCGGGCCCCGCCTGCTGGCCCTGGCCCGGGCCGTCGCCGACCGGTACGCCGGCAGCCTCGCCGACGTGCTCCAGCTGGCCCTGCCGCCGCGCAGCGCCCGCGCCGAGGCCAAGCCCTCGCCCGAACCGCTGCCGCCGCCGGCCGTGCCCGAGCCGGGTGGCTGGACGCGCTACGGGGCCGGGCCCGCCTTCCTGCGCGCCCTCGCCACCGGCGGCACCCCCCGCGCGGTGTGGACGGCCCTGCCCGGGCCCGGCTGGGCGGACGAGCTGGCCCGGGCCATAACCGCCACCCTCGCCTCCGGGCGCGGGGCCCTCGCGGTGGTGCCCGACGGGCGCACCGCCGCCCGGGTCGACGCGGCCCTCACCGCCCTGCTGGGCGAGGGCCGGCACGCCCTGCTGACCGCCGACTCCGGCCCCGAGAAGCGCTACCGGCAGTGGCTCGCGGTGAGCCGGGGCTCGGTCCGCGCCGTGGTCGGCACCCGCGCGGCCATGTTCGCGCCCGTACGGGACCTCGGGCTGGTGGCGGTGTGGGACGACGGCGACTCCAGCCACGGCGACATCCACGCCCCCTTCCCGCACGTGCGCGAGGTGCTGGAGCTGCGCGCGGTCAGCGAAGGCTGTGGCTTCCTGGCCGGGAGCACCAGCTGCACCGTGGAGGCCGCCCAGCTGGTGGAGACCGGCTGGGCCCGGCCGATCGTCGCCGACCGGGAGACCGTACGGGCCGCCGCGCCCCGCATCCGCACCGTCGGGGACGAACAGCTGGCCCGGGACGGGGCGGCCCGCGCGGCGCGGCTGCCGAGCCTGGCCTGGGAGACCGTGCGCGAGGGCCTCAAGAGCGGGCCCGTCCTGGTCCAGGTGCCCCGGCGCGGGTACGCGCCCCGGCTGGCGTGCGAGCGCTGCCGGACGCCGGCCCGCTGCCGGGTGTGCGCCGGGCCGCTGGAGGCCCCCGACGAGCGGGAGCTGCACTGCGGGTGGTGCGGGCGCGCCGAGAACGCCTGGCACTGCGAGGAGTGCGGCTCGTTCCGGCTGCGGGCCCAGGTGGTGGGCGCGCGGCGGACCGCCGAGGAGCTGGGCAGGGCCTTCCCGGCCGTGCCGGTGCGCACCTCCGGGCGGGACCACGTGCTGGACGAGGTGCCCGACCGGCCCGCGCTGGTGGTGTGCACCCCGGGCGCCGAGCCGGTCGCGGCGGGCGCCGGGTACGCGGCGGCGCTGCTGCTGGACGGCTGGGCGATGCTGACCCGGCCCGACCTGCGGGCGGGGGAGGACGCCCTGCGCCGCTGGATCGCCGCCGCCTCGCTGGTCCGGGCCGACGGGCAGGTGGTGGTGGTCGCCGAACCGACGCTGCGGCCGGTGCAGGCGCTGGTGCGGTGGGATCCCGTGGGGCACGCGGTGCGGGAGCTCGCGGAGCGGGCGCAGCTGGGGTTCCCGCCGGTGTCCCGGATGGCGGCGGTGGCGGGGCGGGCCGAGGCCCTGGAGGCCTTCCTGGAGAGCGCCGCCCTGCCGGCGGACGCGGAGGTGCTGGGGCCCGTGCCGTTGCCGGGGCGGCGGGGGGAGCCGTCGGCGGGGGAGCGGGCGCTGATCCGGGTGCCGCCCGGCAGCGGGGCGGCGCTGGCGGCCGCGCTGAAGTCGGCGCAGGCCGTGCGGATGGCGCGGGGCGCGCAGGCGGGGGACCCGATCCGCATCCGGATCGACCCGCCGGACATCGGCTGACCCCTTCTTCACGCCGCTCGCGCGGCTCGGCCCCAGGGGGCCTCCCCGGCTTCGCGTCGCTGCGCCGGACTCCGTCCGCCGGCCCGTGAGCGGGGGCGGTTCGGGTGGCCGGGGCCGGTGGGTCGTCTGCGGGCGCGCTGCCGCTGCGCGGGCTGCTCCCCGCCCCGCCCTTCGCCCGTTCCCCGGGGCTGCGCCCCGGACCCCCTGGGGGCTCCGCCCCCAGACCCCCGCGCCTCAAACGCCGGCGAGGCTGGGATGTGCTGCGCACATCCAGCCCGCGCGGCGTCCGAGCGCACCGGGCGCGCAGCGCCCGGCTCTTTCAGCCCCGCCGGCGTTTGAGGCGAGAACGGTTGAAGGGCGGGTAGGGGACAGCCCCGCAGGGCGCCCGCCACCCCCGAGGCGGGGCGGCGGGCAGGCGGGAGCCCGCCACCCCTGGGGAACGGGGTGACGGGCCCGGCATGCATGCCCCTGGATGCCGTCGGGGGTCGGCGGCCCGGCGGCGGGGTGGGGTCAGCCGTTGCGGGGGCCGGGGAAGGCCGACTGGCGGGCCGCGGAGGCCTGGGCTTCCTCGCGGACGGGCTGCGGCGGCACCGAGCGCGCCGCCGGGATGGTGGGCAGCGGGCCCAGCGTCCGCGTCGTGGTGCCCTCGGCCAGCGGCTCCGCCGCCTCGGCGGCCTGCGCGCGCCGTGCCCCGTAGCGGCGGTGCACGGCCTGCTTGGTGACGCCGAGCGCCGAACCGACGGCGTCCCAGGAGAAGCCGAGCGAGCGGTCGAAGTCCACCGCCGCGGTGACCAGCGTCTCGACGCTGTCCCTCAGTTCCTGGGCGAGCCGGACGGTGGGGGCGGGGGCCCTGCCGTAGACGACGAAGCCCGTGGAGGGCCCGGAGCGGCGCGGGCGGTACACGTTGCCGAGCTGGGCCGTGAGCGTACGCAGTGCGTCCACCTGTCGGCGAACCCGCTCGATGTCCCGCACCAGGAGGTGCAGGCTGGCCCGTGCTTGGGCGTCATGGGTGGCGTGGTCGGCCATGGAGAAGCCTCTCGAACCGGTGCTGGAGAGCGGATCGGGCCGCAGTCACCGTCTTGATCGCGGCCCGTTTCGGTCAATCTCTCTTGACCAACGCGCCAGCGGGCGCCCAGGTCACGCACTGGGGGCGTGTCGGCATATGCGAGAGGCGCGTGTGTGTGCGTACGCCCCCCGATACCGCAGGTGGGCCCGGGTGTCCGTCCCATAGACTGGTGTGCTGCTGACAGCCGAGATAGCGAGGTAGGACCCAGTGAAGCTGGTCTTCGCAGGCACCCCCGAGGTCGCCGTACCCGCCCTGGACGCCCTGATCGCCTCCGGGCGCCACGAGGTCGCCGCCGTCGTCACCCGGCCCGACGCCCCCGCCGGGCGGGGCCGCCGGCTGGTCGCCAGCCCCGTCGCCGAGCGCGCGGAGGAGGCCGGGATCGAGGTCCTCAAGCCCGTCCGGCCCCGCGACCCGGAGTTCCAGGCCCGGCTGCGGGAGATCGCCCCGGACTGCTGCCCCGTCGTCGCGTACGGGGCGCTGATCCCCAAGAGTGCGCTGGACATCCCCCGCCACGGATGGGTCAACCTGCACTTCTCGCTGCTGCCGTCCTGGCGCGGCGCGGCCCCCGTGCAGCACTCCATCATGGCGGGCGACCAGGTGACCGGCGCCTCCACCTTCCGCATCGAGGAGGGCCTGGACACCGGCCCGGTCTTCGGGGTCCTCACCGAGGAGATCCGCCCGACCGACACCAGCGGCGACCTGCTGACCCGCCTGGCCTTCGCCGGGGCCGGGCTGCTGTCCGCGACCGTCGACGGGATCGAGGACGGCAGCCTGCGTGCCATGGAGCAGCCCGCCGACGGCGTCTCCCTCGCGCCGAAGATCACCGTCGAGGACGCCCGCGTCGACTGGAACGCCCCCGCGCTGCGCGCCGACCGCGTGGTGCGCGGCTGCACCCCCGCGCCGGGCGCCTGGACCGTCTTCCGCGGCGAGCGCCTCAAGCTGATCTCCGTCGGGCTGGTCCCCGACCGCACGGACCTCGCCCCGGGCGTGCTGGCCCCGGGCAAGAACAACGTGTACGTCGGCACCGGCTCGCACGCCGTCGAGCTGCTCTGGGTGCAGCCGCAGGGCAAGAAGCCGATGAAGGGCGCCGACTGGGCCCGCGGGGTGCGCATCGCTCCCGGCGAGCGCCTGGGCGCCGCCGACGTAGGCTGATCCCGAGCGGCCCCACGCAACCGCACAGCACCGCACCGCATCGCACCTCGTACCTCCGGAGCACCTTTCACGTGAGCGAACAGCCCCGTCGTCGTCCCGCCCCCAAGTCCGGCACCGGCAAGCAGGCCAAGCCCTACCGCCGGCCGCAGAAGGACCCCGTCCGGATGCTGGCCTTCGAGGCGCTGCGGGCGGTGGACGAGCGCGACGCGTACGCGAACCTCGTCCTGCCCCCGCTGCTGAAGAAGGCCCGGCAGGACGAGAAGTTCCAGGCGCGGGACGCGGCCCTGGCGACCGAGCTGGTCTACGGGACGCTGCGCCGGCAGGGCACGTACGACGCGGTCATCGCCGCCTGCGTGGACCGGCCGCTGCGGGAGGTGGACCCGCCGGTCCTGGACGTGCTCTCGCTCGGCGCGCACCAGCTCCTGGGCACCCGCATCCCCACCCACGCGGCGGTGTCCGCCAGCGTGGAGCTGGCGCGCGTGGTGCTCGGCGACGGGCGGGCGAAGTTCGTCAACGCCGTGCTGCGCAAGATCGCCGCGCACGACCTGGACGGCTGGCTGGAGCGGGTCGCGCCGCCGTACGAGGAGGACGCCGAGGAGCACCTGGCGGTCTACCACTCGCACCCGCGCTGGGTCGTCAGCGCCCTGTGGGACGCGCTGGGCGGCGGCCGGGCCGGCATCGAGGACCTCCTGGAGGCCGACAACGAGCGGCCCGAGGTGACGCTGGTGGCCCGTCCCGGCCGGTCCACGCCCGAGGAGCTGGTCGAGGCGCTCGGCGAGGAGTCGGCGCTGCCGGGGCGCTGGTCCCCGTACGCGGTCCGGATGGCGGAGGGCGGCGAGCCGGGCGCGCTGGAGGCGGTCCGCGAGGGGCGCGCCGGCGTGCAGGACGAGGGCAGCCAGCTGGTGGCGATGGCCCTGGCGGCGGCCCCGGTCGAGGGCCGCGACGAGCGGTGGCTGGACGGCTGCGCGGGCCCCGGCGGCAAGGCGGCGCTGCTGGGCGCGCTGGCGGCGGAGCGCGGGGCGTTCCTGCTGGCCTCCGAGAAGCAGCCGCACCGGGCGCGCCTGGTCGAGAAGGCGCTGTCCGGGAACCCGGGCCCGTACCAGGTGATCGCGGCCGACGGCACCCGGCCGGCGTGGCTGCCGGGCTCCTTCGACCGGGTCCTGATGGACGTCCCCTGCTCGGGTCTGGGAGCGCTGCGGCGCCGTCCGGAGGCCCGCTGGCGGCGTCGCCCCGAGGACCTGGAGGGCTTCGCGCCGCTCCAGCGGGCGCTGCTGCGCGAGGCGCTGTCCGCGGTGCGCGTGGGCGGTGTCGTGGGGTACGCCACCTGTTCCCCGCACCTGGCGGAGACCCGCGTGGTCGTCGAGGACGTGCTCCGCGGCCGGGGCGCGGGCAACTCCCCGGTGGCGGCGGAACTGATCGACGCGCGCCCGTACATGGCGGGCGTGCCGGCGCTGGGCGACGGCCCGGACGTCCAGCTGTGGCCGCACCTGCACGGTACGGACGCCATGTACCTGGCCCTGCTGCGCCGCACCGCGTAGGCGGTCAGGCGGCGGCGTGCTCCACGCCGCCGCACCAGACGCGCAGGATCCGGCGCGTCGCCCGGACGTCCGCCAGCGGGTCGCCGTCGACGAGCACGAGGTCGGCGCGGCGGCCCGGTACGACGGCTCCCCGGTCGGTGAGGCCGAAGTGGCGGGCGGTCAGGGACGTGGCGGCGCGCAGGGCGTGCAGCGGGGGAAGCCCGGCGTCCACGAGCAGTTCCAGCTCGTGGTGCAGGCTGCTGCCGTGCGCCGGGGCGAAGGGGACGCCCGGGGTGGTGTGGGAGTCCGTGCCCGCGAGGACCGGGACGCCCGCCCGGTGCAGGGTGGCGACGCTCGCCCGGGCGTGTCCGTAGTCCACGCCCAGGACCCCCGCCGCGGCGAGGCCCTCCATCATCGTCAGGGTGGGTACGGCGGCCCGTCCGCCGGCGCGCATGCGGGCCGCCTCGGCCCCGTCGAGGGCCCGCTCCGCCGGGACGTGGGTGATCACGTCGGCCCCGGCCCGCTGTGCCATGGCGTAGGCCTCTCCGGCCGCCGCGTGGGCGACGACGAGCCTGCCGTGCGCGCGGGCCGCGGTCACCAGGGCGTCGAGCACGGGCTGTTCCAGGGCCCCGGGGCCGGGCCGCTCCGCCACGATCTTGATGTAGTCGGCGCCCTCCGCCACCCTGGCCGCGACGAAGCGCTCCGCGTCGCCGGGGCCGGTGACGACGCTGTCCTCGGGGACCCCGGGCATCGCGGAGTGCAGTCCGCCCGCCGCGATGGCGAGCGTGCCGGGGCTGCGGATGTCCGTGAGCCCGGCGGTGCCGCGCAGGGAGTCGACCAGCGACGGCGGCCAGGTGGCCATGTCGAGGGCGGTGGTGACGCCGTGGTCGCGCAGCCGCTCCATGTCCTGGACGCCGTGCAGGTGGACGTGGGCGTCGATCAGCCCCGGCAGCAGGGCGGCACCGGCGGCGTCGACGACCCGGGCCCCGCGGGGATCGGTTCCGATCAGGGGCCCTCGATGACCACCGTGGCGGGGGAGAGGAGCCGGCGGCCGTCGAAGACCCGGGCGTTGGTCAGAGCCGTCTTCACGCAGTCCTCCGGAAGGCCGTGGGGACGGTCATTGTCCCGTGGAGCGCCGGGTCCGGACCGGCGGCACCAGGGCCGGCGCGAACGTGAGCCGGACGGCCGCACCCGCCGGGAGGGGCGGACCGGGGCCGACGGGCTCCGCGCAGCCCCACCGCGAAGGGCGGGCGACGGTTCGCGCCAAGATCAATTAAGCTCCGCTACGAGAACGCCGGGTTCCGGGGCCGTGGCCGGAAGTGCCCGCAGGCATGGCAGGCTTGGGGCATGGCCGTTCAGATCAATCCCAGCATCCTGTCCGCCGACTTCGCCCGTCTCGCCGAGGAGGCGAAGGCCGTCGAGGGGGCCGACTGGCTGCACGTCGACGTCATGGACAACCACTTCGTCCCGAACCTCACCCTCGGTGTGCCGGTCGTCGAATCCCTCAGCCGGGCCACGGACATCCCCCTGGACCTGCACCTGATGATCGAGGACCCGGACCGCTGGGCTCCGCAGTACGTGGAGGCCGGGGCCGGATCGGTCACCTTCCACGCCGAGGCCGCGGCGGCGCCGGTGCGCCTGGCGCGGGAGATCCGGGCCAAGGGCGCCCGGGCGGCCATGGCCCTCAAGCCGGGCACCCCGATCGAGCAGTACGAGGACATCCTGCCCGAGCTCGACATGGTGCTGATCATGACGGTCGAGCCCGGCTTCGGCGGCCAGTCCTTCCTGGACATCATGCTGCCCAAGGTCCGCCGGACCCGGGAGCTGATCGCCAAGCACGGGCTGGACCTCTGGCTCCAGGTCGACGGCGGGGTCTCGGCCACGACGATCGAGCGGGTGGCGGAGGCCGGCGCCGACGTCTTCGTGGCCGGCAGCGCCGTTTACGGGGCGGTCGACCCGGCCGCCGCGGTGCGCACGCTGCGCGACCAGGCGGGTGCGGCCATCGCCGCCGCGCCCTGGGCCTGCGACCACTGAGGCGGGCGCCAGGGGACGGCTCGGTGAACGGAAGCCGTCCAGGCTGATCAATGGCCGTTGGATCTGACAGGATGAACGGCGAGTCGAGAGTGTGAACACGACAGTGTGAACAGCAGTGAGGAGAGCGCGGTGTCTGCAATGTCGGCGGGACGGTCAGCCCTGCGGATGGGACCCGCGGAGCTGGTGCAGGCGGCGGCCATGGCGCGCCGCTTCTACCTGGAGGGCAAGTCCAAGATCCAGATCGCCGAGGAGTTCGGCGTGAGCCGCTTCAAGGTGGCCCGGGTACTGGAGACCGCCCTCGAACGGGACCTCGTCCGCATCGAGATCCGGGTGCCGGCCGAACTGGACGCGGAGCGCTCCGACGCGCTCCGCGCCCGCTACGGGCTGCGGCACGCCGTCGTGGTGGAGTCCCCGGCCGACGCCAGCGAGGACGCCCCGGACCCGGAGAACCTCGGAGCGGTCGCGGCCGACCTGCTCGGCGAGCTGGTCAACGAGGGCGACGTGCTCGGCCTGGCCTGGGGGCGGTCGACCATCCACATGGCCGCGTCCCTGCACCGGCTGCCGCCGTGCACCGTCGTGCAGCTGACCGGCGTGTACGACGCGGGGACCGCCGAGCGCGGCTCCGTGGAGGCCGTACGCCGGGCCGCGCAGGTCTCCGGCGGGGACGCGCACCCGATCTACGCCCCGATGCTGCTCCCGGACCCGGCGACCGCGGCCGCGCTGCGCAGCCAGACCGGCATCGCGCGGGCCTTCGAGTACTTCGACAAGGTCACCGTCGCCGCCGTCTCCATCGGCTCCTGGGAGCCGGGCATCTCGACCGTCCACGACATGCTGACCGACGAGGAGCGGGCGCACTACGCCTCGCTCGGCGTCGCGGCGGAGATGTCCGCCCACCTCTTCGACCGGGACGGCCGCCGGGTCGGCCGGGACCTGGGCGAGCGCTGCATCACCGTCGAGGCCGACCGGCTGCGCCGGATCCCCGAGGTCGTGGCGATCGCGGGCGGGCTGCGCAAGGCCTCGGCGATCGGCGCGGTGCTCCGCTCCGGGCTGGTGACCAGCCTGGTGACGGACACGGCGGTGGCCGACTACCTGCTGACCGAGTCCGAGCCCGGTCTGCGGCCGGCGCTGGACCGGGCCGACCCGGACGACTGACCGGCCCAAGCCCGCGCACCGCGGGGGAGCCCCCGCGGTGCGCGTGGCGAATGGTGCTGCAATCGAGACCGTCGGATTCTGCCCCCGAGCGGCTCCGCGGGCGCATACTGACGCTAATGACCAAATCAGCAGTACCTCGCCGTCATTTGCCGTCCAGCCCGTTCAGGGCCCCCGTTGAGCCACCCGTGAGGCGGTTCGAGGTGGGCGACCGGGTCAGCCATGACCAGCACGGCCTCGGCCGGGTCATCGGTGTCGAGGAAGAGGCCGTCCTCGTCGACTTCGGTTCCGTGCGGATGCGCGTCCTGAGCCCCTACGGCAAGATGTCCGTCCTCTGACCCCGCCGGGCGATTCGCCACGGAATCGGATATTTGGCACGATCGGGGCATGATCCTCAGGAACGTGCCCCGGTCGTTGTCACGCGTGCTCGGGGCCCTGTTCCTGTGCGCCGCGCTGACCGCCGCCCTGACGGGCTGCGGTGGCGGGGCCGCCCCGGCGCGGCCCTCGTCCGCGGCGAGCACCGCCGCGCCCGCTCCCGCGTGGGCGAAGGGGATGCCCACCGTACGGGCCGACGAGCTGCCCCCGCAGGCGCGCGAGGTGCTCGCCCTGATCGACAAGGGCGGGCCGTACCCGTACCGGCAGGACGGCACCGTCTTCGGGAACTTCGAGAAGGTCCTGCCGCAGCAGAAGCGCGGCTACTACCACGAGTTCACCGTGCGCACCCCGGGCGAGCGCGACCGCGGCGCCCGGCGGATCGTGACGGGCGGGGGCGGGGAGTTCTACTACACGGACGACCACTACGACACCTTCAGGGCGGTTCTCCGATGACCCTCGACCCGCAGCCGCTCGCCCCCGCACTGGCCGCAGCCGAGGAGGCCGGCTGGCACGTCGTACGGCTGGACCTGAACGGCGTACGGAGCAAGGCGGCGCTGATGCGGCGGTGCGCGCGGGCCCTCGCGGCACCGGAGTGGTTCGGCGGGAACTGGGACGCGCTGGCCGACGTGCTGGCCGACCTGTCCTGGCTCCCCGAGGCCCCCGCGCGGCTGCTGGCGGTGACCTCCTGGCGCGGCTACGCGGCCGAGCGCCCGCAGGACTGGGCCACCCTGACGGAGGTCCTGGAGGGGGCCGTGGACTTCTGGCGGGAGCAGCGGGAGCACGACGACGGGGCGCCCCCGCTGACGGTACTGCTGTCGGCCTAACCCTTGCCCGGCCGGAACAGCTGGTCCTCCACCGCGCGGAGGTCCTTGTCCCAGTACGTCACCTTGGCGTCGCGGCCGACGTTCAGGTCCCCGGTCCAGGCGGCCAGGCCCTGTTCGAGCCACGCCGATTCCTTGTTGCTGCCGGGCGCGCGGTCCTGGTAGCCCATGGACAGCGCCGTGACGGCGACCGTCCGCTCGCCCCCGCGGAACATGTACACGCCCGCGTACGCCCTCTCCTTCGGCTGGAGGGCGGCGGCCGACCGCGGCGCGGAGCCCATCGGCGGGAGCGGGCCCGCGACCACCGTGCCGAAGCCGACGTACGGGTGGTGGTAGAGGGTGCAGGCCGTGCCGCTGATGTTGGCGGCGGTGATCAGGAGGTTCTGGCCGGAGTCCGACTTCCACAGGGACGGCGTGATCGACAGGTCGTCGTGGCTGCACGCCCTGGCGGCCGACTGCCCTCCGGTCGTGGGGGCGGCCGAGCCGCTCGGCGAAGGACCGGCCTTCCCGCCCGAGGGGCTCGCGGAGACCGAGGGGCCCGTGCCCGGCGCGGCGCTCGCGCCGGGGGATGCGGGCGCGGAGGCGGACGCCGACGGGGTGGCGGTGGGGTTCTTGCCGTCGTCCTTGCCGGAGTCACAGGCGGTGGAGGTGAGGAGCGCGGCGACGGCCGCCGCTCCCAGGGCGTAGGTCTGCCATCTGTTGCGGGCGGTGCTCATGGTGGGCCCCCGTGTGCTTCGCATGGGTGGGGAGGTGGTGCCGACCTCCCGGATATGCCCCTGCGAAGTCGCCGGAGTCCCGCTCCCGGCGCACTGTTGCCGACTCATGACGGGACGTCACCGTTCCGCCCAAGTGGCCGTGGCGAGTCCGCTCGGGGGCCGGTCCGGGCCGGCCCCCGAGCGGGTCTCACTCCGCCTTCGCCGCCTGCGGCTGCCAGGGCGGGGTCTGGCCCCAGGACCAGACCGGGATCTTCGCCGCGTCCACCGGCGGCGGGTTGGGGCCCGAGTAGATCAGCGCCATCCGGGTGCCCCACTCGATGTAGTAGACGAACACCGCCCGGAACTCCGGGTCCGTGGGCAGGCCGACCTCGTCCGCCGTGTCCAGCAGCAGGTCCACCCAGCGGCGGCGCTGCCGCTCGGTGATGCCGCGCCCCAGGTGCTTGGTGGCCATGTGCTGGTGGCCGCCGTGGTGCGCCGAGTAGCCGGCCGGGCCGCCGAAGACCTCGGCCAGCCAGACCGCGACGTGCCGGGGGTGTTCCGAGTCCATGCCCTCGAAGACGGGGGCGAGGACCTCGTCGCGCAGCGCATGGGCGTAGAAGGCGTCGGTGAGCCTCTCCAGGGCCTCGGCCCCGCCCATCCACTCGTAGATCGTGGGAGTCGTGCTCATGACTGTCCGGCGGCCTTTCCCGGACCCACCACGCCGGTGACGGAGTAGTGCTGCATCTCCTCGATGTTCGTCACGTACGGGCGGATCGCGCTGAAGAACGCCGGGAAGTGCTCGCCCTTGCGGAAGCCGTTGAGGTGGGCGTCGACCGAGGTCCAGCGGATGCGGAGGATGTACCGCTCGCTGTCGTCCGTGTTGTGGGCCAGCTCGTAGTCGATGCACTCGGGCGACGCGGCCAGGGCCTCGGCGGCCCTCGCGTACGCGTCCTCGAACGCCTGCTGGTCCTGCGAGGCGATCCGGTAGCGGATGTACTCGACGGTGGTGGTCATGGGTTGCGTGCCTCTCCCTGGTGTCAGGTCGTCCCGGCTACCTTTCCGGGATCATGCGTACCCGGACAGGTTTTCCGTCACTCGGACCCAGACTTCTGGAGGTCCGGGCCCTGGGCACGCACCTGACGCACCTTGTCGAGGGAGTCCCGCAGCTCGGTGAGCCAGGCGTCGGTGTTGTCGCCGACGAGGCGTACGCACCACGCCAGGGCGTCCGCCCGGCTGCGCGCCACGCCGCCGGCGACCAGGGTGTCGAGCACCTGCCGCTCGGACTGGCGCAGCCGGGTCATGACGGGCACGGCGAGGTGGGTGAAGAGGACCGTCTCCTCACCCGACCGCACGCCCCAGGCGACCTTGCGGCGGTAGAGCTCCTCCGCCTCGCGCGCCACCTCCATCCGCTGCTCGCGGGTGCGCTCGCGGAACTCCTTGACCGACTCGGACGCCGGGACCTTTCCGACGACCGTGATCTCCTCCCGGTCGACGGTGACCGAGACGAGTGACTCGTAGACGTCCACCGGCAGGCGCTCGGCGAACCACGCGCGGAGCTTCTCGCTCTGTTCGGCTGTAATCATGTAATCAACGTTGCATCCGCTCTCCTCGTGATCGCAAGCCCCCGGGCGTTCGCTCTCAGCCCATCGAGCGGTAGCGGTGGATCAGGGAGACCGCCATCGCGCCCTCGCCCACGCCCGAGGCGACCCGCTTGACCGAGTGCGCGCGCACGTCGCCCGCCGCGAAGACGCCGGGGACGCTGGTCTCCAGCGGGTAGGGGGCGCGCTCCAGGCTCCACTCCGCCGGGAGCTCACCGCCGTTGGCGATCAGGTCGGACCCCGTGAGGACGAAGCCGTACTCGTCCCGCTCGACCACCCCGGCCAGCCAGTCCGTGTGCGGGCGGGCGCCGATGAAGGTGAACATGAACCGCGCCGGGACCTCCCGGTCCCCGCCCGTGTCGGCGTCGTGCAGGGTGATCCGCTCCAGGTGCTCCCCGCCGTGCAGGGCGGTGACCGTGGTGCGGACCTTCACCTCGATGTTGGGCGTGCGGTCGATCTCGTCGATCAGGTAGCGGGACATGCTCGCGTCCAGGGAGGCCGCGCGCACCAGGATCGTCACCCGGGCCGCGTACTTGGCGAAGTGGACGGCCGCCTGCCCGGCCGAGTTGGCCCCGCCCACGATGAACACGTGCTGGGAGATGCAGGCCGAGCTCTCGGTGGTCGCCGCGCCGTAGTACAGGCCGGCGCCCTCGAAGCGGTCCGCGCCGGGGGCCTCCAGCCGGTTGTACGAGACCCCGGTGGCCAGCAGCACCGTCTCCGCGCTGATCTCCGTACCGTCGGCCAGGGTCAGGATCTTCGCCGGGTCGTCGCGGGTCAGGGAGACCACCTCGACGGGGTGCAGGATCTCCGCGCCGAACCGGGAGGCCTGGATGGTGGCCCGGCGGGTCAGGTCCCCGCCGGAGAGGCCCGAGGGGAAGCCCAGGTAGTTCTCGATCAGGCTGGAGGTGCCGGCCTGGCCGCCGGGGGCGCGGGAGTCCAGCATCAGCGTGGACAGGCCCTCGGAGGCCGAGTACACGCCGGCGGCCAGCCCGGCCGGGCCGGCGCCGACGATGACGCACTCGTAGTGGGGGCGGGAGGCGGTGGTGGCCAGGCCCAGCCGCTGGGCGAGTTCCGTGTCCGTCGGGGCGGCCAGCACCGAGCCGTCCGGGAAGCGGACCAGCGGGAGCGCCGCGTCGGCCTGCGCGGCGGCGATCACCGTCAGCGCCTCGGGGTCCCGCTCGACGTTCAGGAAGCGGAACGGCTGCCCGTTGCGGGTGAAGAAGTCCCGGACGGCGTGGGTGCCGGGGGAGACCAGGTGGCCCGCGACGATGATGCCGTCGTAGGCCGGCCGGTAGGTGGCCAGCCAGTCGGAGAGCAGGTCGTCCAGCACCGGGAAGAGCCGCTCGTGCGGCGGGTCCCACGGCTTGAGCAGGTAGTAGTCCAGCCGTACCCGGTTGATGGCGGTGATGGCCGCGTCGGTCTCCGCGTACGCGGTGAGCAGGACCCGGCGGGCGTCCGGGAACCGGCTGACCGCCTCCAGCAGGAACTCCACCCCGGTGACGTCGGGCATCCGCTGGTCGACGAGGAACAGCGCGGGGTCGTGGCCGCGCTCGTCGAGCGAGTCCAGGATCTTCAGCGCGTCGGCGGCCGAGGAGGCGCCGAGCACCCGGTAGCGGTCGCCGTAGGCGCTGCGCAGATCGCGGCGGACGGCCCGCAGCACCTGCGGGTCGTCGTCCACGGCCAGGATGACGGGCTTGCGGCTCTCGGCGCGCTCGGCGGTGCCCGCGCCGGCGGTGGCGGCGGCGGTCGTGGCGGGGGCGGCGCCCTCCGGGGCCGCGTTCACGCCGGGTCCAGCATCAGCTGGTCGGCGTAGCACCAGGCCCAGTCCTCGCCGGGCTCGTGCGAGGCCGCGACCGGGTGCGCGGTCGACTTGTAGTGCCGGGTGGCGTGGCGGTTCTTCGACGAGTCGCAGCATCCGACGTGGCCGCAGCTCAGGCACATCCGCAGGTGCACCCAGCCGTCGCCCAGCCGCAGGCACTCCTCGCAGCCCTCCGCGGATGGCTTCACCGGACGTATCTGGTCGACGTGTGTGCACAGCAAATCCGTCGTCATCGTCCCCGTCCCTCTCCTCGCGCATTCGTACGCCCCGTCGCGCCCGTCCATCACGGCGCGTCCAGACCATAAGTCGGCGACCCCCGAACGGTTCACCGATCCGGCCGAGGTCAGGAAGTCCGGCGGGTACTTCCTGACCTCGCCGGGCGACTACGTGAGGTGGTGCCACGACCTTGCCCGCTACCTCACGAAGTCGCATTCACGCCCTTTGACGAGGGCCCCGGCCGCACGCAGTGTGGGGAACGCAAACGACAACAGGCGGCGCCTGGAGGAATCTGTGAGCAGAAAGATTCTGGTCATTGTCTCCGAACACGGCTACTGGTCCGAGGAACTCATCGGTCCCGTTTCCAAGTTCGACGAGCGGGGCTACGAGATCGTATTCGCCACGCCGACCGGAAAGCGCGCGCACGCACTTCCGCCGAGTCTCGACGCGAACTACGTCGACCCCCCGCTGGGCCGCTCGGTGACCACCGAGGAGAACGCCCGGCTGGGCCGCGAGTTCGAGCAGTCGAACCGGCTCGACTCACCGCTGGACATCGAGGCGTGGGTCCCCGAACGCCCGTACACGAGCGACGGGGAATACCTGCGCAAGCTGGAGCAGTACCACCGCGATCTGGACAAGCTCGACGCCGACATCGCGGATTACGACGCGATCCTCATCGTCGGCGGCAGCGGTCCGATCGCCGACCTCGCCAACAACGAGCGGGTGCACGCCCTGATCCTGGCCTTCGAGAAGGCCGGCAAGGTCGTCGCCGCCGAGTGCTACGGCGTCGCCTGCCTCGCCTTCGCCCGTGACTGGGGCGACCGCAAGAGCATCATCTGGGGCAAGCACGTCACCGGCCACTGCAAGGAGTACGACTACAAGGACGGCACCGGATTCCTCGGCACCGACTTCAACATGGGTCCGCCCCCGTATCCGCTGGAGTACATCCTGCGCGACGCGACCGGCCCGCGCGGTGCCTACCACGGGAATTTCGGCCACCCGCTCTCGGTGATAGTCGACTATCCCTTCGTGACCGGCCGCTCCACCCCCGACTCGTACCTCACGGGGCAGAAGATCGTGGAAGTCCTGGAGGAAGGTCTCACCCGTTACGGGTGGTAGCGGAAAAAGGGGGAGTCCGATGAATACCGAAGCCACTCCCGGACGGGAAAGGCTCATCGAACAGTTCAAGGCCGACGGTCTGAACGTCATGTTCGGAAATCCGGGAACGGTGGAACAGGGATTCCTCGACGCGGTGGACGCGGCGGCGGACTTCCAGTACGTCCTCGCCCTCCAGGAAACCGTGGCCGCGGGCATCGCCGACGGCTATGCCCGCGCCACCGGCGGTGCGGCCCTGCTCCAGCTGCACTCCGGTGTGGGGCTGGGCAACGGCATCGGCATGCTCTACCAGTCGCTGCGCGGCCACACCCCGCTCGTCGTGGTCGCCGGCGACGCCGGGGTGCGCTACGACGCCATGGACGCGCAGATGGCCTGCGACCTGGTCGCCATGGCCAAACCCGTCACCAAGTACGCGACCCGCGTCACCGACCCCCGGTCCGTGCTCCGCACGATCCGGCGGGCCGTCAAGATCGCCCTGACCCCGCCGCGCGGGCCGGTGTTCGTGGCCCTGCCGATGGACGTGCTGGACGAGCTCAACTCCGAGCCCGTCCTGCCCGCCACGGTGCCGCTCACCGACGTGGCGCCCTCCCCGGCCTCCGTCGGACGGGCGGCCGAGCTGCTCGCCGGGGCCGAGCACCCGGTGGTCCTCGTCGGGGACGGGGTCACGCTCTCCGGGGCGCAGGCCGAACTCGCCGCCGTCGCCGAGCTGCTGGGCGCCGACGTGTACGAGGTCGACTCGTCCGAGGTGAACATCGCCGCCTCGCACCCGCTGCGCCGCGGCCAGACCGGCCACATGTTCGGCCCGCACAGCAAGGAGCTCATCGGGCGGGCGGACGGGGTGCTGATCGTCGGCACCTACGTCTTCCCCGAGGTGTTCCCCGAACTGGAGAACCCCTTCCGGCCCGGCGCCAAGGTCGTCCACATCGACCTCAACGCCTACGAGATCGCCAAGAACCACCCCGTGGACCTGGGCCTGGCCGCCGACCCGCGGCACGCGCTGCGCGCCCTGGCCGGCGTACTGGAACAGCGGCTGACCCCGGCCCGGCGGGCGGCGGCCGCCGCACGGCTGGAGGTGCGGACCCGCGAGCGGGCCCGGGCCGCGCTGGAGCGGACGGACGACGACACGCCGATGGCCGTCTTCCTGCGGACGCTCGCCGAACGCACCCGCGGGGACCTGATCGTCTTCGACGAAGCGCTCACCACCTCCCCGCTGGTCACCCGCCACCTGCCGCCCGAACGCCCCGGCGACTACCACCTCACCCGCGGCGGATCCCTCGGCGTCGGCTTCCCGGGGGCGGTCGGCGCCAAGCTCGCCCACCCGGACCGGCTCGTCGTCGGCTTCGCGGGCGACGGCGGCTCGATGTACACCTACCAGGCGCTGTGGACGGCCGTCCGGCACGGCATCGCCGCCAAGTTCGTGGTCTGCAACAACCGCAAGTACCGGCTGCTCGACGACAACATCGCCCAGTACTGGCGGGAGCGGGACATCGCGGAGCACGCCTTCCCGGGCTCCTTCGACCTCTCCCACCCAGAGATCGACTTCGCCGGGCTGGCCCGGGCACTGGGCGCCGAGGGGACCCGGGTGGAGAAGCCCGACGAGGCCGCGGCCGCGGTCACCCGGATGCTGGCCCACCCCGGCCCGTACCTGGTCGACGTCCAGGTCTGAGCAGTGCCCGCACCCGGCCCGGCCGGGCACACCACGCGACACACCGACGGACAGGAGGAGACCGCATGCCCGCCGAGCGGCTGACCGAGGACGCGATCCGCGCCTTCGCCGAGAACTGGTACGTGGCCCTGGACCGGCACCTCCCGCTGGAGCAGGTCCTCGCCCTCATCACCGAGGACCTGGAGTTCAAGGTCCCCGAGGACACCTTCCTCGGGCACCAGGGCTTCGGCCGCTGGTACGACGCCGTCACCCACCGGTTCTTCGACGAGGTGCACACGGTCACCAAGGTGGAGCCCGTCATCGAGGGCGACCGCGCCATCGTCCGGGTCCTCGTCAACTGGCAGGCCAAGATCTGGGACCCGCCGACCGCCCGCAGCCAGTGGCTGGGCTTCGACGCCGACCAGACCTGGACGCTCGTCGCCGGCGACGACGGCCCGCTGATCAAGCAGTACACCGTCAACGAACTGGCGCCGATGCCCGGTTCGGGCTCGCTCTGAGGGGCGGCGGCGATGACGGGAGTGACACGGGAGCAGGTCGAGTCCGCCTACCGGGCCCTGGGTTCCGGCGACCGCGCGCGGATCCTGGAGCACTACTCCGAGGACCTGCGCTGGCTGGTGCCGGGCAACCACCCGCTGGCCGGCTGGTACGAGGGCCTGGACGCCTTCCTGGAGCTGATGGGCCAGACCCACAAGCTCACCGGCGGCACCTTCCGGATGGACCTGGAGGCGGTCCTCGTCGGGGAGGACTGCAGCGCCGACGTGTGCCGCAACGTGGCCCTGCGCGACGGCGCCGACCCGGCGAGCGCCTCCCCGTACGAGCGGATGGACTACCAGGTCTTCCACTTCATGCGGTGGCGGGACGGCCGGATCACCGAGGGCCGCGACGGGCTCTTCGGGGACACGGCGGCCGCCTTCAGCCAGTTCTGGGCACCGTTCGCGCCGGACGGCACCCGCAGGGACCGATAGGGGGATGAGAGACGCGATGGACGCCCGAGAGATCCTGACCAAGTACTACCAGTACGCCAACGCCGGGGACTGGGACCGCTGGTGCGACCTGTTCGCCGACGACCAGGTCATGGACGAGCAGCTCGCCGGACACATCGAGGGCCTGGAGACCCTGCGCTCGATGATGAAGGGCATGGGGACCATGTACCGGGTCTTCCGCAACGAGCCCGTGCACTTCCTGGTCGACGGGACCAAGGCCGCGGCCGTCTCCCACCTCAGCGCCGTCAGCGCCTCCGGCGAGGCCATCGAGGCCGAGGTGATGAACTACTTCGAGATCGTGGACGGACGGATCGCCTACATGGCGAACTACCACGACACCGCCCCCTTCCAGGTGCTGAGCCAGGGCTGAGGGGACCGGAATAGTGGCCACGGAACAGTACGACTACGTGATCGTCGGCTCCGGCACCGCCGGCAGCGTCCTCGCGAACCGCCTCTCCGAGGACCCGGACGTCTCCGTCCTGGTCCTGGAGGCCGGCGGTCCCCGCATCCCGCCCGAGGTGGACGACCCGTCCTCCTGGTACAAGCTGCTCGGCGGGCCCGTCGACTGGGGCTACACCAGCGTCCCGCAGCCGGGCCTCGGCGGCCGCCGCACGTACGAACCGCGCGGCAAGGCCCCCGGCGGCAGCAGCAACCTCTACATCATGATGCACATCCGGGGCCACGCCTCGGACTTCGACAACTGGGCCTACCAGGGCGCGGCCGGCTGGGCGTACGAGGACGTCCTGCCCTACTTCGCCCTGCTGGAGGGCCAGGAGGACGCCACCGCGGCCACCACCGGCACGACCGGGCCGCAGCGGATCACCCACGCCGGACGGCACGGGCCCAACCCGGTCTCCCGCGCCTTCATCGACGCCGCCGTCGAACTGGGCCACCAGGAGATAGCCGACTTCAACACCGACGGCCCCCGGCGCGGCCTCTTCGGCACCGGCTGGCACCACATCGACGTCGCCGACGGCCGCCGCCAGGGCACCCTGGCCGCCTACCTGGAGCCGGCGCTCGGCCGCCCCAACCTGACCCTGCGCACCAGCGCCCAGTCCACCCGGCTGCTCTTCGAGGGGGACACCTGCACGGGCGTCGAGTACGCCCAGCTCCAGGCCCCCGCCGACGTCCCTGGCCGCACCGTCCGCGACGGCCACAGCACCGCCGCGGCCCCCGGACTCCACACCGTACGGGCCCGGCGCGAGGTGATCGTCGCCGCCGGGGCCATCGAGTCCCCGAAGCTGCTGCTGCTCTCCGGCATCGGGCACCCCGAGCGGCTGCGCGAGCACGGCATCGCCGTCACGGCAGCCGTCCCCGGGGTCGGGGAGAACTTCCACAACCACGTCCTGACCGGGCTGATGGCCGAGGTCACCCAGGAACTCCCGCCTCCCGCGCAGAACCTCTCCGAGAGCGCCCTGTTCCTGTCCTCCCGGCCCGGACTGCCCGCCCCGGACCTCCAGATCGCCTTCGTCCACGTCCCGTTCGACGTGATCGTCGGCAAGGACCACCCGAACACCGTCTCCATCCTGCCCGGCGTCGTACGCCCGGTCTCGCGCGGCTGGATCAGGCTCGCGAGCGCCGACCCGCTGGCCCACCCGCTGATCCACCCGAACTACCTGGGCGACCGCTGGGACCTGGAACGGATGGTGCAGGGCGTCAAACTCGCCCGGGAGCTCTTCGCCACCTCCGCCTTCTCGCCCTGGTACAAGCAGGAGCTCCAGCCCGGACCGGGCTTCGTCTCCGACGAGGAGCTGCGGACCTTCGTCCGGCAGAAGTCCGAGAGCTACCACCACCAGGCCGGCTCCTGCCGCATGGGCGTCGACGACCTCGCCGTCGTCGACCCCGAACTGCGGGTGCACGGCGTACGGAACCTGCGCGTCGTCGACGCCAGCGTGATGCCCGCCGTCCCGTCGGGCAACTGCCACACCGCCATCGCGATGATCGCCGAGCGCGCGGCGGACTTCCTGAGGGGGATCTCCCGTGCCTGACGTGGTCCTGCGCGAGGGGGCGCTGACCGGGACCAGGATCGCGGTCCTGGTCGAGAGCGACTTCTACGAACCGGAGATCTTCTACTACCAGCGGCGGTTCGCCGAGGAAGGGGCCGAGGTCGACTTCCTGACCCGGCTGTGGGGCAACGACTCCATCACCTTCACCGGGCACGAGTACCGGGCGCCCTTCACCGCGACCAAGTCCCTGGAGGGGCTGGACGACGAGGAGCTGCGCCGCTACGCCGCGCTGATCGTGCCCTCGGGGATGGTCGCCGACCGGCTGCGCTACACCGAGGACGTGGACGTCCTCGCCCCGGCGACCGAGTTCCTGCGCCGGGCCTTCGAGGAGCCGGCCGTCCTCAAGGGGATCATCTGCCACGGCATGTGGCTGGCCTCCTCGATCCCGGCCAAGGTCCGCGGCCGCAAGGTCGTCTGCCACAACAACCTCATCGGCGACGTCCGCAACATGGGCGCCCAGTACGTCGACGAGGACGTGGTGGTCGACGGCGACCTCGTCACCGGCCGCACCGGCGCCCACCACCACCTCTTCGCCCGCCGGATCATCGAACTGCTCGCCGCGGGCCGGGGCCGGGGGAGCACCTGATGGGGAACCTGGTCTGGTCCCACGTCGGCCTCAACTGCGCCGACCAGAAGACCACCGAGGAGTTCTACACCCGGTACTTCGGCTTCACCCGGGCCCGGGTCGTCGACCTCGGGGAGTCGCGGATCGTGTTCCTGCGCAAGGGGGACGCGTACCTGGAGCTCTTCGCGGCGGCCACCGAGCCCGCCCGGACCGCGCACGAAGACGGTCCGCCGGCCCCGGGCCGGATACGCCACCTGGCCTTCCAGACCGACAGCGTCGACGCGTTCCTCGCGGAACTGGGCGACGCGGCCGAGGTGACGCTGGGACCGCTGGACTTCGACGACTTCATCTGCGGCTGGCGGACCGTCTGGGTGCGCGACCCCGACGGGGTGATCGTCGAGGTCAGCCAGGGGTACGAGGACGACCGCTCACACGACAAGGACGGTGCATGACATGGCGGGCTCGCTGACCTTCTCCTTCTCCGACACGATCGCGGGCTACGTCGTCCGCTTCGACTCCTCGTCCCGGCTGCTGCGGCTGAAGACCACCGACGACCGCGAGTTCGAGGTCTCCCTCGCCTCCGGCCCCAGCGCCGAGCTGGTCCGCAACCTGGACGAGCCGTACGTCGACGCCTCCGGGCACGTCGACGAGATGCTCTCCCCGGGCCGGTTCCTCTTCGCCTACGGCGTCCACTACCCCGAGCAGGGAGGGCGCTTCGACGCCAAGCGGCTGGTGTTCCTGGGCCGCGGCGCCGAGGACTACCGCTTCGAGGAGGCCGGCTGGTGGATCCGGCAGATCGAGTCGCTGGCCGACTTCTACAAGCGCGCGCAGTTCGGCGACGGACCGGTGGACTTCACCGAGTACCGCACCGAGGTCCGCCTCGGCGGCGACAAGACCGCCAGCCACGTCCAGGAGACCGACACCATCTCCCGCCTGGTCTACGGCATGGCCTCGGCCTACCTGCTCACCGGCAAGGACGAGTACCTGGAGATCGCCGAGCGCGGCACCGAGTACCTGCGCAAGCACATGCGGGTCGTCGACAGCGAGGAGGACGTGGTCTTCTGGTACCACGGCATCAGCGTCGACGGTGACAGCGAGCGCAAGCTCTTCACCTCGGAGTTCTCCGACGACTACGACGCGATCCCGATGTACGAGCAGATCTACGCGCTGGCCGGCCCCGTCCAGACCTACCGGATCACCGGCGACGTCCGGATCAAGAACGACGCGGACGCCACCATCCGGCTCTTCGACAAGTTCTTCAAGGACGAGGAGCAGGGCGGCTACTACTCGCACATCGACCCGATCCTGTTCAGCGCCGACCACGAGTCCCTCGGCGAGAACGCCGAGCGCAAGAACTGGAACTCGGTCGGCGACCACGCGCCCGCGTACCTCATCAACCTGTACCTGGCGACCGGCGAGCAGAGGTACGCCGACTTCCTGGAGTACACCTTCGACACCATCGCGGACCGCTTCCCGGACTACAAGAACAGCCCGTTCGTCCAGGAGCGCTTCTTCCGCGACTGGTCGCACGACACCGCGCACAGCTGGCAGCAGAACCGCGCGGTCGTCGGCCACAACCTGAAGATCGCCTGGAACCTGATGCGGATGAACTCGCTGAAGGCCAAGCCCGCCTACGAGCAGCTCGCCCGGAAGATCGGCGAGATCATGCCGGCCGTGGGCAGCGACCGGCAGCGCGGCGGCTGGTACGACGTCGTGGAGCGGGTGAAGGAGGGCGACCAGGAGGCGTACCGGTTCGCCTGGCACGACCGCAAGGCGTGGTGGCAGCAGGAGCAGGCGATCCTCGCCTACCTCATCCTGAACGGCACGGTCGGCGGCGACGCGAACCTGCGCGAGGCGCGGCAGGCCCAGGCCTTCTACAACACCTTCTTCCTCGACCACGACGAGGGAGCGGTCTACTTCAACGTGCTCGCCAGCGGTACGCCGTACCTGCTCGGCACGGAGCGGCTCAAGGGCAGCCACTCGATGTCCATGTACCACTCGGCGGAGCTCTGCTACCTGGCCGCCGTCTACAACAACCTTCTCATCAACGGCCGGGAGATGGACTTCCACTTCCAGCCCGACCCGACCGACCTGCCCGACCGGATCCTGCGCGTCTCGCCCGACCTGCTGCCCGCGGGCTCGGTGCGGATCGCGTCCGTGGAGATCGACGAGAAGCCCTACGAGGAGTTCGACGCCGAGGCGCTGACCGTCCACCTCCCCGACGTCCAGGGCCGGGTCAAGGTCAAGGTCCGGCTCCGGCCGGTGAAGCAGTAGTGCCCACGGGGGGCGCCCCAACAAGAGGGGAAAGCAGGCAATGAGTCTGAACGTGAAGGAACGCCGGAACAAGACGGCCACCGTGCTCGTCGCGACCGGAGAGATCAACAGCGAGACCTCCGGCACCCTGCTGGAGTCCCTGCTGCCGCTGGTCCGCGAGGGCCGGCCGCTGCGGATCGACCTGACCGCCGTCACCTACGTCTCCAGCGCCGGGCTGCGCACGCTGCTCGTCGTCTACCGCGAGGCGCAGCACGCCGGGGTCGCGGTCACCCTGTACGGGGTGAGCGAGGAAGTCCGGTTCGTCATGTCGGCCACCGGGTTCCTCGACTTCTTCGAGACCGGCGAGGCGGCCGCGACCAGGGCCAGGGCAGCGCGATGAGCGAGGCCCGTTCCGATCAGGTGCTGCGCGTGGACGCGTACCCGACCCACGAGGTGGGCGGGTACCGCGTCCGCGCGGGCAAGCCGTTCCCCTTCGGGGCCAACGTGGTCCCCGGCGGGGTCAGTTTCTCCGTCTTCTCCGACCAGGCGACCTCCATGACGCTGGTCATCTACAAGCGCGGAGAGCCCGAGCCGATGGCCGAGCTGGAATTCCCCGAGGAGTTCCGCACCGGCAGCGTCTTCGCCATGACGGTCTTCGGCCTCGACCACGAGAACATCGAGTACGGGTACCGGGCCGACGGCCCCTACGACCCGGCCAGCGGCCACCGCTTCGACGCCCGGCAGGTCCTCTCCGACCCCTACGCCCGGCTGATCGCCGGCCGTGACGTGTGGGGCGTGGAACCGGACCGCAGCCGCGGCTACCAGTACCGCTCGCGGGTCTGCCTCCAGGACTTCGACTGGGGCGACGACACCCCGCTGCGGATCCCCGCCGAGGACCTCGTCGTGTACGAGACCCACGTGCGCGGCTTCACCCGGCACCCCTCCTCGCAGGTCACGGCCCCCGGCACGTTCGCGGGGCTGCGGGAGAAGATCCCGTACCTGAAGGAGCTCGGGATCAACTGCATCGAGCTGCTGCCCGTCTTCGAGTTCGACGAGAGCGACAACCCGCGCAGCAACCCGGAGACCGGCGAGAAGCTCTACGACTACTGGGGCTACAATACCGTCTCCTTCTTCGCGCCGAAGGCCGGCTACGCGGCCACCGGACGCTACGGGATGCAGGGCGACGAGTTCCGCACCCTGATCAAGGACCTGCACGCGGCCGGCATCGAGGTCATCCTCGACGTCGTCTTCAACCACACCGCCGAGGGCAACGAGCAGGGCCCCACCATCTCCTTCAAGGGCCTGGACAACGCCACGTACTACATGCTCACGCCCGAGGGGTACTACTTCAACTTCAGCGGCACCGGCAACACGGTCAACTGCAACCACCCCGTGGTCCGCAACTACGTCCTAGACTGCCTGCGCCACTGGGTCGCCGACTACCACATCGACGGCTTCCGCTTCGACCTCGCGGCGATCCTCGGCCGGGACCTGGACGGCACCCCGCTGCCCAACCCGCCGCTGCTGGAGATGCTCGCCTTCGACCCGGTGCTGCGGCACACCAAGCTCATCGCCGAGGCCTGGGACGCCGGCGGCCTCTACGAGGTCGGCAACTTCCCGGCGTACGGGCGCTGGGCCGAGTGGAACGGGAAGTACCGCGACACCGTCCGCCGCTTCCTCAAGGGCGACCCCGGTGTCACGGGCGAGCTGGCCACCCGGATCGCGGGCTCGCCCGACCTCTACTCCAGCCGGGGGACGTCGGCCTCCGTCAACTTCCTGACGGCGCACGACGGCTTCAGCCTGGCCGACCTGGTCTCGTACAACGACAAGCACAACGAGGCCAACGGCGAGGGCAACGCCGACGGCGCCAACGACAACAACAGCTGGAACTGCGGGGTGGAGGGGCCAACGGACGACCCCGAGGTCAACGCGCTGCGGCTGCGCCAGATGAAGAACGCCCTCGCGATCCTCCTCACCAGCCAGGGCATCCCGATGCTGCTGTCCGGGGACGAGGTCGCGCGGACCCAGCAGGGCAACAACAACACGTACTGCCAGGACAACGAACTGTCCTGGTTCGACTGGGACCAGGTCGACCAGAACGCCGAACTGCTGCGCTTCACGCGCCAGTTGATCGCCTTCCGCAAACACCACCGCGAGCTGCGCTCCACCTCGCACCCCACCGGACGGCTCCGGGACGGCCTCGGCCTGCCCGACATCAGCTGGCACGGGGAGCGGGCCTGGCAGCCCGACTGGTCGGCGGACGGCCGGCTCCTGGCGGTGGCCCGCTGCGGCACCGGCGACCAGGACGTGGTGTACGTGGCCATGAACTCCCACTGGGAGGCGCACGACCTGGAACTGCCCGCCCTGCCCGGCGGCCGCAGCTGGCACCTGTTCGCCGACACCGGCGCCGAGGCACCGCACGACATCCGCACGCCGGGCGCGGAACAGGAGCTCGACAACGCCGGCAAGTACCTGATCGGCCCGCGCTCGGTCGTGATCCTGGTCGGCCGCGCGACCGGACCCGAACCCGGGGACGACTGAACCGCCCAGACCGAAGGAGACTGACATGCCGCTTTCCGTGTCCCTGAGCATCGAGGGCGACACCACCGTGATCGAACTGACGGGCGAGCTGGACGCCAAGACCGCCCCCGAGTTCCACCAGACGATCGAGAAGGCCGCCGGGCACGGCACCGCCACCGTGGAGATCCGGATGGCCGGGGTCGGCTACATGGCCAGCGCCGGCCTGCGCTCCCTGGTCTTCGCCCAGCAGAAGGTCGGGGGCGAGGTCACCATCAAGGTGACCGGCGCCATCGAGCCCGTCGCCCGGACCATCCGTACGGCGGGGCTCGACCGCAGCATCGTCCTCTCCGATGACTGAGCACGACCTGCGGAACGGTGACTGAGATGGTGGAACTGGCGAGGAAGCCCGCTGTGCTGGACGTGCCCGCGACGGTGGGGGCACTGGGCGAGATCGCCGCGTTCGTCCTGAGGCTGGCCGGCCGGGCGGGCCTCGGCAAGGGGGCCACCTACCGGATCCGGCTGGCCGTGGACGAGCTGGCCACCAACATCGTGATGCACGGGTACCGGGGCGGCGGCGGACGGATCACCGTCCGCGGCCGCGCCGGCCCCGACGGGGTGCGGATCGTCATCGAGGACACCGCCCCCGCGTTCGACCCCGTCGCCGGCCGCCTGCCCCCCGCCCCCGGGATCCCCCCGGAACGGCGGCGGGTCGGAGGCCTCGGCATCCACCTGGCCCTGACCAGCGTGGACTCGTACGCCTATGCCCGCAGGGACGGCCGCAACATCAGCACGCTGACCGTGAAGGCCGATGAGGGGACGGACGCATGCCCTCCACGACCGTGATCATCCTGGACGTGTACCCGCCGCCGCCCATCGAACTGCTGGACGCGCTGCGGCGGATGGACGCCGAGCTCGTCCCCCGCACCCTGGGGGAACTCCTGCGCGGCCGCCTCGAACTGCTGCCCGCCGCGGACGTGCTGCTCGCCCCGGCCGAAGCCGACGGGGAGGCCGTACGCAGCGCGGTGCGCCGGCTGCGGCGCTGGGCCGGCGCGCCCATCGTCGTCGTCTGGACCGTCCGGGACTTCGCCGCCCTGGAGCGGCACGTCCGCCTCGGTCACGACTACCTCGTCCCCCCCTTCCTGCCCGCCCTCGTCGGAGCCCGGGTGCACAGCTGCACCGAACGGGCCGGACTCGGCCGCACCCTGCGCGAGGCCGACGCCCGCGCCGAACTCATGGGGTACGAGAAGGAGCTGGAGATCGGCCGCGAGATCCAGGCCGGCTTCCTGCCCGAGGCCCTGCCCGTACCCGACGGCTGGGAGATCGACGTCCGCTTCCGGCCGGCCCGGCAGGTCGCCGGGGACTTCTACGACGTCTTCGAGCTGTCCCGGGGCCGGCGCCTCGCCGTGGTCGTCGCCGACGTCTGCGACAAGGGAGTCGGCGCCGCCCTGTTCATGGCCCTCATCCGCTCCCTGCTGCGCCACACCGCCGAGAACAGCGGACTCCAGCACCTGATGGCCGCCGGCCGCACCGGCGGCAGCCGCCGCACCCCGGTCGTCGGCGCCACCCCGCTGCTCAACGCGGTCACCGCCACCAACGGCTACCTCACCCGCAACCACCTGCGGCAGGGCTACTTCGCCACCCTGTTCTTCGGCGTCCTGGACCCGCTGACCGGCAGCCTCGTCTACATCAACGGCGGCCACAACCCGCCCCTGCTCCTCTCCGGCGACGGCTCCGTGCCCCGGGCCCTGGACGTCACGGGACCCGCGGTCGGGGTGCTGCCCGACTGCGTCTACACCCTCGGCTACGCCCAGTTGAACCCGGGCGACACCCTCTTCGTGTTCACCGACGGAGTACCCGAGGCCCGCTGCCCCGACGGCAGCTTCCTCGGTGACGAGAGGATGCTGGAACTGCTCGCCGGCCCCCCGGCGAGCGGCCGGGACGCGGTCGACCTGATGGACCGGGCGGTGCGCGAGCACACCGGCACCGCCGAACAGCACGACGACGTCACCATGCTGGCCGTGCACCGGCCGCGTGCGGCGCGGGGGCCGCACGCGGACGACACCGGCTACCGGGTGGTGGCGTGATGACCCGGACCATCGTGGTGCACTCGCACCGCGGCGGCACCGGCAAGTCCGCGGTGCTGGCGAACCTCGCGCTGCTGCTGGCGGCCGCGGGGCGCCGGGTGGGGATGGTCGACACCGACCTCCAGTCACCCACCCTGGACCAGCTGTTCCGGCTGGGTCCCGGCACCGGCTCGCTGGCCGACTACCTGCTCGGCCGCTGCGAGATCGAGACCGCGGCCCGGGACACCGCCGTGCCCGGGCTGTACGTCGTACCGGCCCGGACCGGGACGGCGGCCCTGCGGGAGCTCATGACCACAGGGTACGACGTGGGACTGCTCCCGGAGGGGTTCGACCGGCTGGCGGAGAGCCACGCGCTCGACTTCCTGCTGCTCGACACGCACGCCGGGCTCAACAACGAGTCGGTGACCGCCATGGGCAGCGCCGACATCGTAATGATCATGGCAAGGGCCGACCGGGTCGACCTCTCCGGAGCGGAGGAGACCATCGCCCTGGCCGGGCGGCTGGCCTGCCGGCGGGCCCTGGTGCTGAGCATGGCACCCGAGGGCGTGGACCGGCGGGAAGTGGCCCGCAGGGCCGAGGAGGTATACGGCGCCCCCCTGGCCGGAATTCTCCCGTACGTTCCGGAAATGGCGGCCCTCTACGGAGAGCGCATATTCGCGGAAGCCCTTCCCGACCACCCCCTGGTCGGTGAATTCCGCACGATCCTCACCGCGTTGGGCGCACGTGACGAAGTATCGCGGGCCTGACGCAGTCCTCTTACGCCCCTCGCGAAGGGGCGTGTTGAATCGGCAGCGATCCAGAACAAGGAGAGAATCATGAGGATTCTCGTCGTCGTGACGGCGAAGGCCACCCTCCACCTGCTGGACGGGGAACAGCACCCCTCGGGATTCTGGGCCGAGGAATTCGCCGTTCCCTACACCCTCTTCCGATCGGCCGGACACACCGTCGACGTGGCGACGATCGGCGGCCGGGTCCCCACGGTCGACCAGACCAGCATCGACCCCGACTTCCTGAGGTGGGTCCGCCCCGAGGGCTCCCCGGACGAGGACGCGGCCAACGCCGCCGAGTACGTCCGCGTCATCGAGCAGGCCCCCCAGCTGAAGAACCCCCTCGCGGTCGAGTCCCTCGGCGAGAAGGACGTCGCCGAGTACGACGGCATCTACATCAGCGGCGGCCACGGAGCCATCGGCGACCTGCCCAAGTCCGACGAACTGGCGCAGCTGCTGCGCTGGGCCATCGGCCAGGACAAGCCGATCGCCACCGTCTGCCACGGGCACACCGCACTGCTGTCCCTGCGGGACGGCGAGGGCCACTGGCCCTTCGAGGGATACCGCATGACGGCCTTCTCGCACGACGAGGAACTGGTCACCAACATGGCCGGCCGGCTCCCGCTGATCCTGGAGGCCGAGCTGACCAGACTCGGCGCCCGGTACGAGAAGGCCGACGCGATCTGGGACTCGCACGTCGTCGTGGACCGCAGGCTCACGACCGGTCAGAACCCCTACTCCTCCAAGGCCCTCGCCGAGACCTTCTTGCGGCAGCTCGCCGAGGGCTAGCCCCCGCCACACCGGAAGGTGCAGCCATGACCAAGCGCGTGCTCAGCGACCACCCCCTGGCCAACCCCGGGAAGCTGTTCATCGGCGGCCAATGGGTCCCCGCCCGGGACGGCCGTACGGAACCGGACATCAGCCCGATCGACGGCCAGGAGGTCGTGCCGGTCGCCCAGGCCGCCGCGACCGACGCGGACGCCGCCGTCGCGGCCGCCCGCGCGGCCTACGAGGAAGGCCCGTGGAGCCGGCTGTCCGCCCAGGAGCGCGCGCTGCGGCTGAACCGCGTCGGTGAGCTGATCGAACGGGACCTGGAGGAGATAGCCCTGCTGGAGACGGTGGACATGGGCAAGCCGTTCGCCTTCTCCAGCACCGTCGACGCACCCATGGCCGCCCAGCTGATGCACTACTACGCCGGCGCGGTCACCCGGGTCGACGGCTCCTCCCGGGCACCCGCCGGCGGACAGCTCGCCTACACCCTGCGCGAACCCCTCGGCGTGGTCTGCGCCATCACCCCCTTCAACTTCCCGCTCCTGCTCTCCATGACCAAGATCGCCCCGGCCCTCGCGGCCGGGAACACGGTCGTCCACAAACCCTCCCCGGCCACCCCGCTCACCGCCCTGAAGATCGCCGAGCTCTTCCAGGAAGCGGAGATCCCCGACGGCGTCCTCAACGTCGTCACCGGTCCCGGAGTCGAGCTGGGGGAAACCCTCACCGGCCACCCCGGCATCGACAAGATCGCCTTCACCGGCTCCACCGCGGTCGGCCAGTCGATCATCCGCAAGTCCGCGGGCACCCTGAAGAAGGTCACGATGGAACTCGGCGGCAAGTCCGCCAACATCGTCTTCGCCGACGCCGACCTCGACGCCGCCGAGGAGCTCGCCTTCTTCGGCATCTACTACAACAAGGGCGAGATCTGCACCGCCGGCTCCCGCCTCCTGCTCCAGCGCCCCGTCCACGACGAGCTGGTCGAACGCCTGGTCCGCCGGGCCGCCGCCCTCAAGCCCGGCGACCCGCGCGACCCCGAGACCCTCTTCGGCCCGCTCGCCCACCGCGCCCAGTTCGACAAGGTCAGCTCCTACATCGAGGTCGGCGAGAAGGAAGGCGCCCTGCTGCGCACCGGAGGCACCGGCTGGACCCCCGAAGGGGCCTCCAGCCAGGGCCTGTACTTCCTGCCCACCGTCTTCACCGGCGTCGACAACGGCATGCGGATCGCCCAGGAGGAGATCTTCGGCCCGGTCCTGTCGATCATCCCCTTCGACACCGAGGAGGACGCCGTCCGCATCGCCAACGACAGCGCGTACGGCCTCGCCGCCGGGGTCCACACCAAGGACCTGCGGCGGGCCCACCGGGTCGCCTCCCAGATCAAGGCCGGGACGGTCTGGGTCAACTGCTACAACCAGTACGACCCCTCGGTGCCCTACGGCGGCTACAAGGCCTCCGGCTACGGGCGCGAGTGCGGACCGGAATCCCTGGAGAGCTACACCCAGACCAAGTCGGTCTGGATCGGCATGGACTGACACCCCATCATCGAGGAGCCACTCATGCGGACAGGCGTCATCGGCACCGGCCGGATCGGCTCGGCCCTCGCGAGGATCCTCGTGGCCGCCGGCCACCCGGTCGTCCTCGCCAACGCCACCGGGCCGGACTCACTGGCCCCGCTCCTGGCCGAACTCGGCCCCGCCGCCACCGCGGCGCACCCCGTCGAGGCGGCGGCCGAGGCCGACCTGCTGGTGCTGATGGTGCCCTTCGCCGGAGTGCGCGGGCTGCTGCCCCCGCACGTCGTGCAGGACAAGGTGCTGGTGGACGCCACCAACGCGTTCAGCGGCCCCGGCACCCCCGCCGACCTCGGCGGCCGCGGATCCAGCGAACTCGTCGCCGAGTGGTACCCCGGCGCCCGGGTCGTGAAGTCCCTGAACACCATGCACTTCGAAACCCTCGCCGTCGCCGGCACCGCCTCCGGCCGCACGGCGTCGGAACGCCTCGCCCACTACACGGCGGGCGACGACCCCAAGGCGAAGGACGTCGTCGCCGGAATCATCACCGACCTCGGATACGCCCCCGTCGACACCGGCCCGCTGCACTCCGGAGGAATCCTCCAGCAGCCCGGCGGTCCCCTCTTCAACCGGTCGCTCACGGAAGCGCAGGCGCTCGCATGGATCTGACGCGCATCGAACTCACCCTGCACGTGAACGGAAGACCCGAGGAGTTCGCGGCCCCGCCGAACGAACTCCTCGTGGAACGGCTCCGCGACGGACTCGGCCTCACCGGCACCAAGGTGGGCTGCGACACCGGCCAGTGCGGGACCTGCGTGGTCCGCCTGGACGGCAGGTCCGTCAAGAGCTGCCTGATCCTCACCGCCTCCGCCGCGGGCTCCGAGGTCACCACCATCGAGGGCGTCACCACCCCCGGCGGAGAGCTGACCGGCCTCCAGGAGGCACTGCGCCAGGAGCACGGAACCCAGTGCGGGTTCTGCACGCCCGGCATGGTGATGGCCCTCGGCGAACTCGTCGAGACCGCGCGCGCCGAGGGCGCCGCCGGCGGCCCGCCCCCCACCGAGCCCGAGATCCGCGAATGGCTCACCGGCAACCTGTGCCGCTGCACCGGTTACCACAGCGTCGTCCGGGGCGTGCAGCGCGCCTGCGCCCCCGCCGAACCCGAGGGGCGGTGACCACGATGACCACCACCACCCCCGCACAGGACTCCCAGGAGCCGGCCGGCGTCCTCGGCCGGCCCCTCGACAGCCGGGAGGACCCCGGGCTGCTGCGCGGCGAAGCCACGTACGTCGCGGACATCGACCTGCCCGGCACCGTCCACATGGCCATCCTGGGCAGCCCGGTCGCCCACGCCAGGATCCTCTCCATCGACACCAAGGCCGCCGAGCAGCTCCCGGGCGTCCTGAAGGCGGCCACCGCCGCCGACTTCCCCGACGTGATGCCGCTGCCCTGCATCTGGATACCGGGCGGGGTCGAGAGCCACTTCCCGCCCCACCCCTACGGCCTGCCCGGCGCCCGTCCGGTGCTCACCGGCGACACCGTCCGCCACGTCGGCGACCCGATCGCCGTCGTCGTCGCCGAGACCCCGCGCCAGGCCGCCGCCGCGCTCGCCGCGATCTCCGTCGAGTACGAGCCGCTGCCCGTCGTCACCCGCGCCGACCACGCCCTCGCCGACGGCGCGCCCCAGCTCCACGAGGCCGTCCCCGGCAACCTGAACGCGTACTGGACCTGCGGGGACAAGGACCGCACCGACGCGGCCGTCGCCGCCGCCGAGGTCACCGTCGAGCTGGACCTGGTCAACCAGCGCACCATCAACAGCCCCATCGAGCCGCGCGGAGCCGTCGGCGTGTACGACCCGGCCACCGGCGAGTACACCCTCCACGCCTCCACCCAGGGCCCGCACAACCACCGCTTCCTGCTCTCCGCGCTGGTCCTCGGCATCCCCTTCAACAAGCTCCGGGTGATCGCCCCGACCGTCGGCGGCAGCTTCGGCACCAAGGGCTACCTCTACCCGGACATGGCGCTGGTCCTGCTGCTGTCCAAGGCCCTCGGCGGCCGCCCCGTCAAATGGGTCGACACCCGCACCGGCCTGATGAACTCCACCGTCCAGGGCCGCGACCACCGCCAGCACGTCACCCTCGCCGGCACCCGCGACGGCCGCATCACCGCCGTGCGCTGCACCAGCTACGCCAACCTCGGCGCCTACCCCTCCACCATCGGCCCCGGAGTCGCCACCGCCCTGATGGGACGCTCCATCAGCGGCATGTACGACATCCCCGCCGCCTTCTGCGAGGTGTACGCGGCCTTCACCAACACCGTCCCGCTCGGTGCCCAGCGCGGCAGCGGGCGCGCCGAGGCCGCCTTCCTGATGGAACGGCTCGTCGACCGCTACGCCGCCGAGATCGGCATGGACCCGGCGGAGGTCCGCCGCCGGAACCTGGTGCCCAAGGAGAAGTTCCCGTACGACAACGGCCTCGGCTGGACCTACGACTCCGGCGACTACCGGCTGAACCTCGACCGGGCCCTCGAACTCTCCGGCTACGCCGGCATGCCCGCCCGCAAGGCCGCCGCCCGCGCCCGCGGCAAGCGCCTCGGCGTCGGCATCGCCACCTACGTCGCCGTCTGCGGCGTCGGCCCCTCCACCCGGATGTCCAAGGAGGGCATGCTCGGCGGCACCTGGGAGAGCGCCAACATCCGCGTGCACCCCACCGGCGAGGTCACCGTCACCGTCGGCTCCGCCTCCACCGGCCAGAGCCACGGCACCGTCTTCGCCCAGGTCGCCGCCGACGAGCTCGGCATCGACCCCGGCCAGGTCCAGGTCCACGAGGGCGACACCCTCAAGGCCCCCTACGGACAGGGCACCTACGGCTCCCGTTCCTACAGCATGGCCGCCCCCGCCATCGCGCTCACCGCCCGCAAGATCAAGGCCAAACTGGTCCGGGCCGGAGCCGTCTTCCTCGGCGTCCCCGAGGACCGGGTCGTCTACGCGGACGGCGGGGTCCACGAGGTGGGCAACCCGGACAACGCCAAGACCTTCGCCGAACTGGCCATGGCCATGTGGTACGGCTGGGGACTGCCCCCCGAGATCGAGCCGGCCCTCGACGAGACCACCCACTTCGACCCGCCGGACTTCAACTACCCCTTCGGCACGCACATCGCCGTCGTCGAGGTCGACGAACTCACCGGCGAGACCGAGGTCGTCGACTACACCGCCGTCGACGACGCCGGAAACATCGGCAACCCGAAGGTGGTCGCCGGCCAGATCGAGGGCAGCATCGTGCACGGCCTCGGCCAGGCCCTGATGGAGGCCGCCGAGTACGACGAGAACGGCGTCCTCGTCAGCTCCGACCTGGAGAGCTACGCCCTGCCCCGCGCCGCCGACGCGCCCTTCTTCACCCTCGGCAGGACCGTCACCCCCTCCCCGCACAACCCGCTCGGCGCCAAGGGCGCCGGGGAGATCGCCACCGTGCCGCCCGCCGCCGCCGTCGTCAACGCCGTCGTCGACGCCCTGTCCAACCTGGGCGTACGGCACATCGACATGCCGCTCACCCCCGAGAAGGTCTGGCGCCGCCTGAGAGGGGAAGCCCCGTGATCCTCACCGAATTCGACTACGTCCGCCCCGCCGCCCTGGACGAGGCACTCGCCCTGCTCGCCGACCCCGCCGCCCGCGTACTGGCCGGCGGACAGAGCCTGCTGCCCGGCCTGCGCACCGGCGCGGAGCGGGCCCGGCTGCTGGTGGACGTCCGGCACCTGGCGGAGCTGCGCGGCGTCGGCCGGGCCGGCGGGTCCCTGCGCATCGGGGCCCTGACCACCCTCGCCGAACTCGCCGCGCACCCGCTGGTGCTCGCCGAGGCACCGGAGCTGGCCGCCGCGGCCCGCGCCAACGGCGACCCCCAGGTCCGCAACCTCGGCACCGCCGGCGGCAACCTGGCCGCCGCCGGACGCGCCACCGACCTGCCCGTGGCGGCCCTGGCCGCCGACGCCCGGGTGGAACTCGCCGGCCCCGCCGGGCGCACCACCGTCACCGCCGAGCGGTTCGCCGCCTCGGGCGTGCCCGCCGGATCGGTGGTCACCGCCCTGCTGGTGCCCGCCGCGGGCCCCGCTGCCGCCTTCGAGAAGGCCGCCGACCGGGCCACCCGCTACCCGCTGTGCGCCGCCGCCGTACGCGTCACCCCCGACGGGCCGCGGATCGCGGTCACCGGAGCCACCCCGCGCCCCCTGCGCCTGCGCGGGGTCGAGGACCGGCTGCGCGGGGGACCGTACACGACCGAGGCGGTGCTGGCGGCCTTCCGAGCCGAGCCCCGGGAGCTGTTCGTACCCGGGCGCGGCACCTCGGCCGAATACCTGGGCCACCTCGCGGGCGTGCTCACCGCCCGCGCGCTGGCCCGGGCGGCCCTGAACACCGCCTGACCGCCCCGGGCGGCCGGGAGGAGGGGAGTTGACCGCAGTGGCCGAACCGACCGAGACGAGGGACACGGGAGACACCGCGAGCGGGGGCACCGCCCGCACGGCGAGGGCCTCCGGCTTCCGGGTGGTGGGCGCGGTCCTCGTCCTGCTGATGCTGTCGTCCTCCGTGCCCTCCGCCCTCTACGTGCTCTACCAGCAGGAATGGGGGCTGTCCTCCGGAGACGTCACGGTGGTGTTCGCCGTGTACGCCGTCACCGTGCTCGCCGGGCTGCTGCTCTTCGGGTCCCTCTCGGACACCCTGGGCCGGCGACCGGTCCTGGCCGCCGCCCTGGTCCTGGCGATCGTCTCCATGGGCCTGTTCGCCGGGGCCGGCGGGCTCGGCCTGCTGCTCGCCGCCCGCGCCGTCCAGGGGCTGGCGGTGGGCCTGGCCACCGGGGCGATGGGCGCCGCCCTGCTGGAGCTCAGCCCGAGCAACCGGCCCGCGCTGGGCGCCCAGGTCAACAGCGCCGGCCCGACCGTCGGCATCGGCCTGGGCGGCCTCGGGGCGGGACTGCTCGTCCAGTACGCGCCCGCCCCCACCGTACTCAGCTACCTCCTGCTGGCCGGGGCCTTCGCCCTCGCGCTGGTCGGGGTCGGCCGGATGGCCGAGAGCGCGCCCGGGGCGGACGGGCGCCTGCGGGTGGTCCCGCACCGGATCCGGGTACCGGCCGCCGTGCGGCGGCGCTTCGCGGTGCTCGCGCTGACCGTGGTGGCCGTCTGGACCGTCGGCGGCTTCTACCTCTCGCTCGGACCGCACCTGGCCCTGTCCCTGTTCCGCAGCACCAACTACCTGCTGGGCGGGGCCACGGTGGCCCTGCTCGCCGGCGCCGCCACCGCCGCCCAGCTGCTGCTCGGCCGCACCGACGCACTGCGCACCGCCGTGCTCGGCCTGCTCGGGCTGCTCGCCGGGCTCGCCCTGGTGCTCCTCTCGCTGGGCACCGGCTCGGCGGCCGTGTTCCTCGTCGCCACCGCCGTGCTCGGCAGCGGCTGGGGGGCCGCCTTCCTCGGCTCCTTCCGCGCCCTCAGCGCACTCGCCGACCCCGCGCACCGGGGCGAACTCACCGCCGCCGTATACGTCTTCGCGTACCTCGCCATGAGCGTCCCGGCGGTCCTCGCCGGACTCCTGACCAACATCCACGGGTTGCAGCGCACCTCGGTCGGCTTCATGGCGGCCGTCGCCGGGGTGTGCGCGCTGGCCCTGCTGACGACCCTGCGGCTGGCCGCGCGCACCAGGGCCGAGGGGAGCACCGCATGAGCACCGCGGAACTGCGAACGGCGCTGCGCGGACTGGAGATCTTCGCGCAGCTCACCGAGGACCAGCTGGACTGGTTGGCCTCCGTCTCCGAGCCGCGCGTCCTCGCCGACGGGGAGGTCCTCTTCCGCGACGGCGAGGAGGCCACCGGATTCCACGTCCTGCTCTCCGGCGGACTGGTCGTCACCAAGGTCGTCGACGGCCGCGAGGAGGTCCTCACCCGGCACTCCACCGAGGAGGAGAGCGCGGCCGCCGAGGACCACGACGGCAAACCCTCCGCCGCCCACCGCTTCACCGGGGAACTGCCGCTGCTGACCGACGGATCGTACGTGGCCACCGCGTCCGCGAGCGGGCCCGCCACCACCGTCGTCGCCTATCCCAAGCCGGTGTTCTTCGAGATGCTGACCCGCTGCCACGGGGTCGCCGCCGTCCTGATCCCCGTACTGGCCTGGCGGATCAAGTCCTCCGAGGTCCAGGCCCGCAAACGGGCCACCGTCGAGGCCCTGGGCACCCTGGCCGCCGGCCTCGCGCACGAGCTGAACAACCCGGCCGCCGCGGTCGCCCGCGCCGCGCAGGAGCTGGCGCCCGCCCTGGACCGGCTCACCGCCACCGCCTGCGCGTGGGGCGCGGCCGCCACCGGCGCGGAACGCCCCGTGCTGGACCGGCTCGCCGAGGAGCTGGACAAGCTCCCGCCGCCGGACACCACCGACCCGCTCGCCCAGGCGGACGCCGAGGAGGAGATCGCCGACTGGGCGGAGGCGGCCGGCGCGGAGCGCCCCGGGCTGCTCGGCTCCGGCGCCGCCGACCTCGGGCTGGAGCTGGGCTGGCTGCTGGAGCGGCTGGAGGGCATCGGCGAGGCCACCCTGCCCGCCGCCCTCGACCACCTGGCGGCCCTGCTGGAGGCCCGCTCGCTGGCCGCCGAGCTGCGCGCGGCGGGGCCCCGGATCTCCCAGCTGGTCTCGGCCACCCGGGACTACGCCAACCTCGACCGCGCCCCCGAGCAGCGGTTCTCCGTGCCCGACGGCCTGGAGAACACCCTGATCGTGCTGCGTTCGAAGCTGCCGGGCATCACCATCGTGCGCGAGTACGAGGCGGGGCTGCCCGAACTGGACGGCTACCCCAGCGAGCTGAACCAGGTGTGGACCAACCTGGTCGACAACGCGGCCGAGGCCATGGAGGGCTCCGGAACCCTGACCCTGCGGGTGCGCGCCGAGGGGGCCTGCCTGGTCGTGGAGATCACGGACACCGGCCGCGGGATCCCCGCGGATTCCCTGCCGCGGATCTTCGAGCCCTTCTACACCACCAAGGACGTGGGCAAGGGGACGGGCCTCGGCCTGCACCTGAGCTACCGCATCGTGACCCAGCGCCACCGCGGGTCGATCACGGCCCGCTCAAGGCCGGGGGAGACCCGGATGGTCGTCCGGCTGCCGCTGAACGCGGCCGCCGCCTGCGCCGAACCGCCCGCCGGAGCCGAACCAACCTCCACACCCTGAAAGGGAGTCGAACATGGCCAAGTACGACATCGCCAGGCTGCACCCGGTCTTCGTCCGCCAGATGGACGCGCTGGCCGCCCTGGACATCGAGGCGGTGATGAAGAACTACACCGACGACGCCGTGCTGCTGCGCTTCGAGGGGGCGTCGGTGGGCATCGAGGCGGTTCGCGAGACGTTCACCGGCTATCTCACCCTGAAGCCCACGCTGGTCGAACTGCAGGAGTACGTCGAGACCGAGGACACCATCTTCTACCGGGCGATCATGAACCTGAACGGCGAGCCGGAGAACGCGTTCGGGACGCTCGTCGTCCGCGATGGCCGGATCTGGCGCCAGACGGCCGGCTTCGGCGGCTGACGGCCCTTTCCTGGGTAGCGTGTGCGGGGAGGGCGCGGACCACGCCCTCCCCGCACGTGTGAATGAATTTCACGAAGGGGAGGCCATGGAGCAGGAAACCAACCGGGTAGAGGCGTTCAGCGACGGCGTATTCGCCATCGTGATCACCATTCTGGTGCTGGAATTGAAGGTTCCGGAAGGGCAGGGGTCGGAGCTGTGGCACGGGCTCTGGGAGCAATGGCCGCACTACGCGGCCTATGTCGTGAGTTTCCTCATCATCGGTGTCATGTGGGTGAACCACCACACGATCTTCAGTCACCTCAAGCGGGTCGACAGGCCGCTGTTGTTCCTGAATCTCCTGGTGCTGATGGTGGTATCGGTGATTCCGTACACCACCAACGTGCTCGCCGAGCACCTCACCGACGGGGAATCGGCCAATGTGGCCGCAATCCTCTACAGCGCGTGGACCGTCGTGTACGCTCTCGCCTTCCTGGCCTTCTGGTGGTACGTCACCAAGGTCGGGCACCTCTTCCACGAAACCGTGGACAAAGACGGGGCCCGGGCCACCCGCGTCCGATTCGGGCTCGGCGCGGTCGCCTACCCCTTGACCGTCGTTCTGTCCTTCTTCTCGGCACCTCTCACTCTCGTCGCACACTTCCTGATCGCGCTCTACTACGCTGCGAACCAAATCCCGATCCCGCTCGTGGTAGAGGAAGAGCGGCTCGAATCTGCCAGCGACCTCAGGAAGTAGCCGCCCGGGCCTACGGCCGTTCTCCGCGGTCAAGTAGGGTCAAGGATCTAGTCTGGTCGCGGGGGAGGCCCAGATGGTTCGCGCAGTGCTGCCGGAGGATTCCACGAGGGAAATCTCCGAATTGATCGACGATTTGATCGCGCTTTTCTTCGAGTCCTTACCCCGGCGGGACCAGCGGAACTGGGCCCGCGTTTATCTGAACGGGCTCGTCCGCACCACCGGGAAGAAAACGATCCGAAACATCGCCGGAACAGGGGCGAGTTCCGTCGAGCAGAGCCTCCAGCAGTTCATCAGCAAATCACCCTGGGACTGGACCCCCGTACGCCGGTCCCTCGCCCAGCACCTCGAACGCACCGCCCAGCGCCCGCTGGCCTGGGTGGTGCAGCCCATGGTCATCGAGAAGGCCGGCGACCGCTCCGTGGGCGTCGGCCGGCAGTTCGTACCCCAGCTCGGCCGCACCGCCAACTGCCAGCAGGCCTCCGGGATCTGGCTCGCCTCCAGCGAGGCCGGCTTCCCCGTCGAATGGACCCTCACCCTCCCCGCCCCGTGGACCAGCGAACTGCTGCGCCGCAGGGCCGGGATCCCCGACACCGCACGGTCCCTCACCCCCGCACAGGACGCCGTGCACGCCGTACAGCGCATGGCGGCGACCTGGCAGCTGCAACGCCGCCCGGTCGTCATGGAGGTCTCCAACACCGACCTCCCGCAGACCATCGAGGCCTTCGCCCTCCAGGACATCCCCTTCGTCCTCAAGGTCGACGGCTCCCTGCCCGTCTCCTTCGGCGGCGCCGGCCGCCAGCGGCCCGGACCGTACACCGCGCCCGCCCGCGAACTGATCGACTCGCTGCGCTCCCAGCGGCGGGTCGTCGAATGGACCCGGCACGGCCGCACCGAGGGAGCGGTCACCCTGCTCACCTCGGCCGCCATACTCGCCACCCCCGGCGAGGAACGCCCCGCGCCCGCGCCGCCCGCCCCGCTGCTCCTGATGGGCGCCTGGACCGAGACCTCCCTGCTGCCCTCCGAGTTCTGGATCACCAACATCGGCGACCGGCCGCTCGCCCAGCTCTTCCTGCTGGCCAAACTCACCGACCGGGTCGCGCTGGACTTCACCGAGACCTGCGAACCCGTCGGCATCCGTGACTTCGAGGGCCGCTCCTTCCGCGGCTGGCACCACCACGCCACCCTCGCGAGCGTGGCCCACGCGGCCCGGCTCCTCGGCACCGGCGGGCGGACCCCCGACCCGGTGCCCCGCAGCGCCCCCGCCCGCTACCAGGGCCCCGGCGCCCCCCGGCCGCCGGCCGTCCTGCCGCCCCGGCCCCTGATCCCCGAACAGTCGGCGCGCCGCGCCTACATCCGCTGATGCTCGACATCACCGCCGGGCTGCGGGCCTGGTACGCCGAGCGCCGGGAGTTCGCCCTGGCCACCGTCGTCGCCGTCAGCGGCAGCGCGCCCCGAGGACCCGGGGCCTCGCTGGCGGTGGACGCCGGGGGCACCGCGCTCGGCTCCCTCTCCGGGGGCTGCGTGGAATCCGCCGTGCACGAGCTGTGCCTGGAGGCCATCGCCACCGGGACCGGCGGCGTCCACCGCTTCGGCCACAGCGACGACGACGCCTTCGCGGTGGGCCTGACCTGCGGCGGAACCCTGGAGGTGCTGGTCACCCCGGTACGCGGCCGGGACCCCGTGCGGCCCGTCATCGGGGCGGTGCTGGACGCCGCCGCCGGCGGGACCCGTGCCGCCCTGGCCCGGGTGGTCTCCGGGCCGCCCGGGCGGCTCGGGCGGGCCCTGGCCGTCCACGCCGACGGCTCCTGGCAGGGCGGCCTCGGCGGCGGCGCCGCCCTCGACCGGGCCGCCGCCGAGCGGGTCCGGGCCCTGCTGCTGGCCGGGCGGACCGGCACCGCCGAACTGGGCACCGCCGGCGGGCTCTGCGGCGACCCGCTCACCCTGCTGGTGGAATCCGCCGCCGACCGACCCCGGCTGATCGTCTACGGGGCCGTCGACTTCGCCGCCGCCCTGGCCCGGATCGGGGCCTTCCTCGGCCACCGGGTCACGGTCTGCGACGCCCGGGCCGTCTTCGCGACCCCGGACCGCTTCCCCGGCGCCGACGAGGTGGTCGTGGACTGGCCGCACCGGCACCTGGCCGCGGAGGCCGCCGCCGGGCGCCTGGACACCCGTACGGCCGTGTGCGTCCTGACCCACGACGCCAGGTTCGACGTACCCGTCCTCACCCGGGCGCTGCGGCTGCCGCTGGCGTACGTCGGCGCCATGGGCTCCCGCCGCACCCACGAGGACCGGACCGCCCGGCTGCGGGCCGAGGGGGTGACCGAGGCCGAGCTGGCCCGGCTCAGATCACCGATCGGCCTGGACCTGGGCGGCCGCACCCCCGAGGAGACGGCCCTGGCCATCGCCGCCGAGTTCACCGCCGCCCGCCACGGGGCCCCCGCGACCCCCCTGACCGGCGGCCGCGCCCCGATCCACCGCCCCGCACCGGCCGGCGCTACCCCGGCAGGCCCTTCACATGGTCGATGACCTTCCGGAACTCCGCGGTCGGGGAGAAGTCCACGTACTCGGTGTCCGCGAGCGCCACGGGGATGTGCCCCGGCCCCCAGTAGAAGGCGTCACCCGCCTCGTACTCCTCGTCCCCGTCGGCCGTGCGCATCCTGAGGCGGCCCTTGAGCAGGTACCCCCAGTGCGGGCACTGGCACATGTCACCCGGCAGACCCCTGACCGCCTCGGTCATGTCCGTCCCCTCGGGGAGCCGGAAGAACCCCACGCTGAGGTCACCCCCGATCTCCTCGACCCGGACCTCCAGACCGCCGCCCTCGATCTCGACGGGCGCCGATTCCCGCGTCGTCCTCGCCATCGCTCCTCCGTCCCGAAGGGTTCCGTCCCGAAAGGTGGATCCGTCCACCTCCCACTGTCCGCGCCACGCCGCGATCCCGCCCTCCGGGACCAAGGTCCCGTAGGAACAGACCATGCGGCCCGGAATGTCCTGGACGATCGGCCGGGGCGGCGTGAACGCCAGGTCGTGGGAGAATGAAGTACGTGCGTTTCCTCGGCTGGCTGCCCCGTCGAGGCCGTAGAAAGATCCTTCGATCGACTGGGATGTTCAGCACGTGCGTTTCCTCAATGACCTGAAGCCGCCGTACGACCTGACGTACGACGATGTGTTCATGGTGCCGAGCCGCTCCGCGGTCGGCTCCCGCCAGGGCGTGGACCTCTCTTCGCCCGACGGCACCGGCACCACCATTCCGCTCGTGGTGGCCAACATGACCGCCATCGCGGGCCGCCGCATGGCCGAGACCGTCGCCCGCCGCGGTGGAATCGTCGTCATCCCCCAGGACATCCCGATCGAGGTCGTCACCGACGTCATCTCCTGGGTCAAGACCCGCCACCTCGTGCTCGACACCCCGATCACGCTGGCGCCCACCCAGACCGTCGCCGACGCCCTGTCGCTGCTGCCCAAGCGCGCCCACGGCGCCGGAGTGGTCGTCGACGCGGACAACCGCCCGGTCGGCGTCGTCACCGACCACGACCTCACCGGCGTGGACCGCTTCACCCAGCTCTCCGAGGTCATGTCGAAGGAGCTCCTGCTCATCGACGCCGACATCGACCCCCGCGACGCCTTCAACCAGCTCGACGCGGGCCACCGCAAGCTGGCCCCGGCCGTGGACAAGGACGGCAGGCTCGTCGGCATCCTGACCCGCAAGGGCGCCCTGCGCGCGACCCTGTACACCCCCGCCACCGACGCCAACGGCAAGCTCCGCATCGCGGCCGCCGTCGGCATCAACGGCGACTTCGTCGGCAAGGCCAAGCAGCTCCTCGACGCCGGCGTGGACACCCTCGTCATCGACACGGCCCACGGCCACCAGGAGTCGATGATCAACGCGATCAAGGCCGTCCGCGCCCTGGACCCGAAGGTCCCGATCGTCGCAGGCAACATCGTCGCCGCCGAGGGCGTCAAGGACCTCATCGACGCCGGCGCCGACATCATCAAGGTCGGCGTGGGCCCCGGCGCCATGTGCACCACCCGCATGATGACCGGCGTGGGCCGCCCGCAGTTCTCCGCGGTGCTGGAGTGCGCCGCCGAGGCCAAGAAGTACGGCAAGCACGTCTGGGCCGACGGCGGCGTCCGCCACCCGCGCGACGTGGCCATGGCCCTCGCCGCCGGCGCCTCCAACGTCATGATCGGCTCCTGGTTCGCCGGTACGTACGAGTCCCCGGGCGACCTCCAGCAGTCGGCCGACGGCCGCCTGTACAAGGAGTCCTTCGGCATGGCCTCGGCGCGCGCCGTGCGCAACCGCACCTCGGAGGAGTCCGCCTACGACCGCGCCCGCAAGGCGCTGTTCGAGGAGGGCATCTCCACCTCGCGGATGTTCCTCGACCCGGCCCGCCCGGGCGTCGAGGACCTCATCGACTCGATCATCGCGGGCGTCCGCTCCTCCTGCACCTACGCCGGTGCCGGCTCGCTGGCCGAGTTCGAGGAGAAGGCCGTCGTCGGCATCCAGTCCGCCGCCGGCTACGCCGAGGGCAAGCCGCTGCACGCCAGCTGGAGCTGACCCGCCGTCCCCGTGGCCCCGGCCCCGCCCTCGCGGCGGGCCCGGGGCCACGGGCGTCCCCGGCGGCCTACGCCGGCGGCGCGCCCGGCCGGCCCGGGGCCGAACTGTGCACGCCCGCACGGTACTTGGGGATCCGCACGGTGACCTTCGTCCCCGCCCCGAGACCCGTCTCCACGACGATCCCGTACGCGTCCCCGTACACCTGACGCATCCGCTCGTCCACGTTCGGCAGCCCGATCCCCGACGCGGACCCGGCCCGCTCCCCGGCCAGGATCCGCCGCAGCCGCTCCGGATCCATCCCCACGCCGTTGTCCTCGATGGTCAGCACCGCCTCCGCGCCGGCGTCCCGCGCCGCGATCGTGATCCGGCACTCCTCCGTGGAGTCCTCCACCCCGTGCTTGACCGCGTTCTCCACCAGCGGCTGCAGGCAAAGGAACGGCAGCGCCACCGGCAGCACCTCCGGCGCCACCTGCAACGTCACCTTCAGCCGGTCCCCGAACCGGGCCCCGGCCAGCGCCAGGTACCGCTCGATCGACCGCAGCTCCTCCGCCAGCGTGGTGAACTCCCCGTGCCGGCGGAAGGAGTAGCGCGTGAAGTCCGCGAACTCCAGCAGCAGCTCCCGCGCCCGCTCCGGATCCGTCCGCACGAACGAGGCGATCGCCGCGAGGGAGTTGAAGATGAAGTGCGGGGAGATCTGCGCCCGCAGCGCCTTGATCTCCGCCTCCATCAGCCGCGTCCGCGCCCGGTCCAGCTCCGACAGCTCCAGCTGCACGGAGACCCACCGCGCAACCTCCGTCGCCGCCCGCACCAGCACCGCCGACTCCCGCGACCCGTACGCGACCAGCGCCCCCAGCACCCCGTCCTCACCGGTCAGCGGCGCGAACACCGCCCACCTCAGCGGGCACTCCGGCCGCTGGCACTCCGTCCGCAGGCTCTGGCTGCGCCCCGACTCCAGCATCACCGCCACCCGGGCCATCGCCCGCCTCTCGTGGTGGTCGGCACCCGGGCCGTCCCAGGCCAGCACCGCCTCCCGGTCCGTCAGACACAGCGCCTCCGTGCCGAGCAGCGACCGCAGCCGCCGCGCCGCCTTGCGGGCGGCGTCCTCGGTCAGGCCCGCCCGCAGCGGCGGAGCGGCCAGCGAAGCCGTGTGCAGCGTCAGGAAGGTGGCCCGCTCGACCGGCGTGCCCAGCTCCAGCCCCGCCGCCCGCTCCCCGCGCCGGGCCTGCCACCGCCCCCCGGCCCATCCCAGCCCCAGCAGCAGCACCGCCCCCGCCGCCGCCAGCACCCCGAGCGCGGCCCCGCTCACCAGGCGCCCCCCGCCGCCCGCTCCCCGGCCACGCCCTCGGGCAGGTGCAGCCGCGCCAGCGCCGCCGCCGTCCCCGCCGGGACCCGGGACCGGGTGGCCAGCGACACCAGCACCATCGTCAGGAACCCCAGCGGCACCGACCACACCGCCGGCCAGGCCAGCAGCGCGTGCGCCCACCCCCGCGGCGCCACCCCGCCCCGCGTCGCCAGCACCGCGCCCAGCGCCGCACCGCCGCCCGTGAGCAGCCCGGCCACCGCACCCGGCGGGGTCAGACCCCGCCACCAGATCCCCAGCACCAGCAGCGGGCAGAACGAGGACGCCGACACGGCGAAGGCCAGCCCGACCGCGTCCGCCACCGGCACCCGCGTGCCCACCGCCCCGCCCGCCAGCGGCACGGCCATCGCCACCACCACCGCCAGACGGAAGCTCCCCACCCCCCGCCGCGGCAGCACGTCCTGGTGCAGCACCCCCGCCACCGCCATCGTCAGCCCCGACGCCGTCGACAGGAACGCCGCGAACGCGCCCCCCGCCAGCAGCGCCCCCAGCAGCTCCCCGAGGACCCCGCCCAGCATCCGCTCCGGCAGCACCAGCACCGCCGCGTCCGCGTCCCCCGTCAGCGCCAGCTCGGGCGCGTAGATCCGGCCCAGCGCCCCGTACACCTGCGGCAGCAGGTAGAACACCCCGAGCAGCCCCAGCACCACCAGGGTGGTCCGCCGGGCGGCCCGGCCGTCGGGGCTGGTGTAGAAGCGCACCGCGACGTGCGGCAGCCCCATCGTGCCGAGGAAGGTGGCCAGGATCAGCCCGTACGTGGCGTACAGCCGGTGCTCGCGGTCGCCCGCCGACAGCGGCCTCGCCCAGCCGGGGGAGTCCGGCGCCGCGCCCGCCCGGGACGCGGTCTGCGGGACGACGGCCCCGCGGGCGAACTCCAGCCGGGTGTGCGCCCGTACCGTGTGCCGGCCGGCCGCCAGGGTCACCGGGGCGTCCGCGTGGTCCAGCCCGTCCACCCGCCCCGTCACCGTCACAGTGAGCGGCTCGTCCAGCGACAGCCGGACGTCCTGCCCGACGGTGACCGCGGTGTGCTCCCGGAAGACCGCCCGCGCGTCGAAGGACGCCCGCGGCGCCCCGTCCCCGGCCCACGCGGCCAGCAGGAAGAAGGCGGGCACCAGCAGGGCGCACAGCTTGAGCCAGTACTGGAAGGCCTGTACGAAGGTGATGCTGCGCATCCCGCCCGCCGCGACGGCCGCCGTCACCACGAAGGCGACGACCACGCCGCCCGCCCAGTGCGGGGCCCCCGTCAGCACGGTCAGCGTCAGCCCGGCCCCCTGGAGCTGCGGCAGCAGGTACAGCCAGCCGACCCCGAGCACGAACACCACCGCGATCCGCCGCACGGCCTGCGACTGGAGCCGGGCCTCCGCGAAGTCCGGCAGGGTGTACGCGCCCGAGCGCCGCAGCGGCGCCGCGACCAGCACCAGCAGCACCAGGTACCCGGCCGTGTAGCCGACGGGGTACCAGAGCATCTCCGGCCCCTGGAGCAGCACCAGCCCGGCGACGCCGAGGAAGGAGGCGGCGGAGAGGTACTCCCCGCTGATGGCCGCCGCGTTCAGCCGGGGGCCGACGGTCCGCGAAGCCACGTAGAAGTCGGAGGTGGTCCGGGATATCCGCAGCCCCAGCGCGCCGACCAGCACCGTCACCAGCACGACGGCGGTGACCGCGGTCAGCGCGTACGTCTGGTTCACCGGAGGGTCCTTCGACGGGGGAGGGGATCCTGGGAGTCTACGCAGCGCCTCCGGCGGGACGACAGGCCTGATCCGGCCCCTGGATCACACCGCCGGATCGCGGTGTTCCGCGCAGTCGCGCAGGGCGATCTCCAGCTCCACGTACGACTCCTCCGCGCGCCGGAACGCGAGCGTCAGGGCCGCCTCCGCACGCGGGGGCAGGACGCGGCGGGCGTCCTCCTGCGCCTCGAACAGCACGTCGGCCCAGCGGGCGGCCGCGCTCCGCAGCCGGGCCAGCAGCTGCTCGGCCTCGGCGGGCCCCGACGGGCGGGTGCGGGGCAGTCCGCTCAGCGCGTCCAACAGCGCCTGGATCTCGGACATGTCGCTCCTCCCGGGCCGGATAATCCACGATATGCGGGCGCGGCCCCGGCGACGGACCACGGAGGGCGGCCCTGCGGCCGACGGGCCCGGCGGATCGCCGTACGCCCTTCCCCGCGCGACGAACGGCGCGTTGGTACGCCGGGCGGTCGTACGCCGGTCCGCCCGCGGCCGGGTGGCGGCCCGTCAGCCGGTGGCCTGCCGCATCAGCAGGTCCCGCAGCTGGCGCGCGTGGCGGCGGCTCACCTGGAGCTCGGCCGCGCCCACGCGGACGCTGGTGGTGCCCGCGTCCAGCCGGAGTTCGTCGATCCGGGCCAGCGCCACCAGGTGCCGGCGGTGGATGCGGACGAAGCCGCGGGCCGCCCAGCGCTCCTCCAGCGTGGACAGCGGGATCCGCACGAGGTGGCTGCCCTCGTCGGTGTGCAGCCGGGCGTAGTCTCCCTGGGCCTCCACGTACGCGATGGCCGCGATGGCCACGAACCGGGTGACGCCGCCCAGTTCGACGGCGATCTGCTCCGGCGCCCGCTCCACGGCCGGCGCCGCGCCCGGCGTGCGGCGCGGCGCGGGGACGGCCGCCCGCTCCGGCTCCGGCCGCGGTTCCCGCACGGGCCGGGCCAGCAGTTCGCGGGCCCGCCGGACCGCCTCGGCCAGCCGTTCCGGCCGTACGGGCTTCAGTACGTAGTCCACCGCCTTCAGGTCGAAGGCCTGCACCGCGAAGCCCTCGTGCGCGGTGACGAACACGATCAGCGGCGGCCGGGCGAACCCGGCCAGCAGCCGGGCGATGTCCAGCCCCGTCAGCCCGGCCATCTGGATGTCCAGGAAGACCACGTCGATAGCGTCGGGCCCGTCCGGCCCGCTCTCCACCGCGCGGGTGATCCGGCGCAGGGCCTCCGTGGCGTCCGAGGCGCCCTCGGCGCTGCGCACGCGCGGGTCGGAGCGCAGCAGGTAGAGGAGTTCCTCCAGGAGCGGCTTCTCGTCGTCGACGGCCAGTACGCGCAGCATGGGGCCGAGTCTAGGGAAGGCGTCCGCCGCGGCAAACGGTGCGCGGCCCCCGCCGGGGGGAGGGGGCGGGGGCCGCGCGACTTGGGGTGGGGGTCACTGGGCGGTGATGAGCCCGCCGTCGGGGGCGACGGCGTACCAGGTGCCGCCGACGCCCTGGCCGTTGGTGTCGCCGGCCTTCTTGTCACCGGTGAAGGTGTAGACCGGCCAGCAGTTCACCGTCTGCTGCTTCTTGCCGTCGGGGCGGTCCAGGACCAGGTAGTTCTTCTCGATGATCCCCTTGGCGTTCGCCTTGTCCACCGGCGGCACCACCGGCCACTTGGCCAGGCAGTCGCCGGTGCACTTGGAGACCATGGGCCAGGCGGTGTCGGGCTTGAAGCGGTAGACCGTCATGCCGTTGCCGTCGACGATGTGGTCGCCCAGCTTGGGGTCCTTGGCCACCGTCAGCGCGCCCGAGGCCTGTCCGGCGCCGGCGGGGGCGGGGGAGGCCGCCGCCTTCGCGGCCTTCTTGCCGTCGGGGGCGAAGGCGAACCAGGTGCCGCCGACGCCCTGCCCGTTCAGGTCGCCCGCCTTGGTGTCCTTGGCGAAGCGGTACACGGGCCAGCCGGCCACCGTCAGCTGCTTGCCGCCGTCCTTGCGGACCACCTCGCCCAGCAGGGCGGGGTCCATGCCGGCGGCTGCCGTGACCTCGCCCGCCGCGACCACCGGCCAGGCCTTGGCGCAGTCCCCGTCGCAGTTGGAGGCCGGCGGCTTGGCGGTGTCCTTGTCGAAGCGGTACAGGGTGAAGCCGGCGCTGTCGGTGAGCACCGACCCGAGCTGGTCGGTGGCCGCGATCGCCAGCTGTCCGGCGGGCTTCGCGGCACCGGCCTGCTGTGCGGGCTGCTGCCCGTCGGCGTAGGGGTCGGCGGCGGGAGCCTGGGCGGACGCGGCCCCGGCCGGACCGGTCGCGCCGCCCTTGACGTTCGTCCCGCAGGCGGTCGCCGCCAGGGTGACGACGACCGCTACGGCGGCCAGGGTGGTTCCGCGCTTGATGCCCATGGTGTTCTCTCCCACTGTGTGTCCGCCGGGTCCGGCTCCGGTCCGCCGCGTCGTGCGCGGCCCGGGGACCCGGCTGCTTGTGGGGGACACGGCACCGCGGGGGCGCCCTGTTCAGCGGGAGCGGTATGGCCTGTCTCACTCACCCGCCGTCGAACCCGGCCCGCCTCAGGGCCGTGACCACAGCGAGGCCGAGGACCTGGTGTCCGGCGTCGTTGGGGTGCAGCCCGTCGGCGAGGTGTTCGGGTCCGAGCACGTCCCGGCCCGGCAGCAGGGCCAGCCGGCCGTCCCCGGCGGCGATCCGGTCCCGGACGGCCCGCTCCATCGCGTCCCGCAGCGCGCCCAGGGTGGCGCCCAGGCGGTTGGGGGTGCGCTCGGCGTCGGGGCGCAGCACGGGGGACAGGAGCAGCAGGGGGGTGCGGGGGTGGCCCTGGCGGACCAGGTCGAGGAACACGCGGGTGGTCTCGTACAGCAGCGGGGCCGTGAAGGGGACGCGGGACCAGCAGTTGGTGCCGAAGGCGAGGGTGAGGACGTCGGCGGGGAGCGCCGCGAGCTGCTCGGCGGTGGCGAGTTCGCCGCGCGCGGCGCCGGCGTAGCCGAGGTTGACGGTGTCGAAGCCCAGCGCGCGGCCGGCGACGGCGGGCCAGCCGTGGGCGGGCCGCGTGGACCACCAGCCCTCGGTGATGGAGTCGCCGTGCACCACCCAGCGGGGGGCCCCGGGGGCGGGGGCGAGGTCGCCGCCGATGCCGCGCAGCCCCAGGATCAGGGGGGACTGGCCCTCGGGCGGGTGCAGGGTGAACGGGCCCTGCCGCTGCTCCGGCAGGTCCAGGCGTACGACGGACTCCGCGGCGGGCTCGGTGAAGACCTCGGTGAGCAGCCCGTGCCGGTTCCACAGGGCGAAGCCGTGCGAGAGGTCGCGCAGCGCGTCGGTGGGGCCGGGCACGGCGGCCCGGTAGCGGATCTCCACCGCGTGCGCCGTGCGCGTGGTGAACTCCAGCCGCACCCCGATGGGGAGGGTGGCCCGCTCGCCGGTGTCCCAGGGCAGGCGCATGGTGTCGTCCGGGTCGGCGCGCACCGGGCGGCCCCGGTCCAGCCAGGCGACCCCGCGCAGGAAGGGCCCGGGGTCCTGCCAGCTGCCGTCGGGGCCCAGTGGTGGTCTCAATCCGGTCTCCGATCGTCGGGTACGGGAACGTCGCGCCGGCCCCTCACGTACGAGGCCGGCGGCGGGGCGGGAGGGCGGGGCGGGCGTGGTGTCGGCGGTCTCGGCGACCCGGCCCGGCGGTGCGTCGGCGGCGTCGCGCTCCTTCCCCCCGGCCCGAGCGGTGCGGCGGCCGCGGGGTCCACCCCCCCGGGCCACTGCGTTCACCCGTACCCCGCGCGGGCCCGGTTCGACCGTGGCGGACCGCACCACTGAGCGGCCAGGGTGGCGCGGCCGGGAACCCCCCGCGGCGGGGCCCTGTGCAGCGATCGATCATCCGTGCGCAACAAACGACCATGCCGGGCGGATCCGCGCAACGATCGTCCGCCAATGTGCAAGGATGGTGCATTACGGGCGGTATCACTCTGCTCGTAGGCTCACCCCCTGTACGTGGAGTGGCGCGGACCGCCTGCTCGGCGGTCCCCTCATGCCCAGACGGGCTCACTCCTGTCTGACAACTGCTCCGGACCGCTGCGGTCGACGCCCGAACCGTCCCCATCCGCAGTGTCAAAGGAGTCCCCCCGTGCTCGATCAGGGCCAGGCACCCACGCTCTCCCCGGAGACGCGCAAGCCCGTGAACCCGCTCATGCGGCGCAAGCCGGTCGAGCGGCTCGTCTCCGAGGGCGGCCAGGGCGAGGGCGGCACGCTGCGCCGCTCGCTCACCATGTGGCAGCTGACCATGATCAGCATCGGCGCCACCCTGGGCACCGGCATCTTCGTCGTCCTCGGCACCGCCGCCCCCAAGGCCGGCCCCGCCGTGACGATCTCCTTCGTCATCGCGGGCCTGACCGCCCTGTTCTCGGCCCTCTCCTACGCCGAGCTGGCCGGCTCCGTCCCGGTCTCCGGCTCCTCGTACTCGTACGCCTACGCCACCATGGGCGAGCTCATAGCCTGGATCTGCGGCTGGTGCCTGGTCCTGGAGTACGCCGTCTCCGTCGCGGCCGTCGCCGTCGGCTGGGGCCAGTACCTCAACGAGTTCCTCGACGGGACCATCGGCGTCACCATCCCCGAAGCGGTCTCCGCACCGCTGGGTGAGGGCGGCTTCATCAACCTGCCGGCCCTGGTCGTCGTCCTGCTCTCGATGGTCTTCCTGATGCGCGGCGCCAAGGAGAGCGCCACGGTCAACTCGATCATGGTCGCGGTGAAGATCGTCACCCTGCTGCTCTTCATCGGCATCGGCATCATGGGCATCAAGGCGGGCAACTACACCCCCCTCGCCCCGCTCGGCGTCACCGGCATCAGCGCCGCCGCCTCCACCCTCTTCTTCTCCTACATCGGCTTCGACGCCGCCTCCACCGCCGGTGAGGAAGCCAAGAACCCCAAGAAGGACCTGCCGCGGGCGATCATGCTCTCGCTGGCCATCGTCACCGTCCTCTACGTCCTCGTCGCCTTCGTCGCCGTCGGCGCCATGCCGTGGCAGGACTTCGAGGGCACCGAGGCCGCGCTCGCCCAGATCATGACCGACGTCACCGGCACCAGCGTCTGGGGCGTCGTCCTCGCCGGCGGTGCCATCGTCGCGATCTTCTCCGTCGTCTTCGCCGTCCTCTACGGCCAGACCCGCATCCTCTTCGCGATGTCCCGCGACGGCCTCGTCCCCAAGGTCTTCGCCAAGGTCGACGAGAAGACCGGCGCCCCCCGCGCCAACGTGGTGATCGTCTCCCTGTTCTGCGGCGTCCTCGCCGCCTTCATCCCGCTGGGCAAGCTCGCCGACGCCACCAGCATCGGCACCCTCTTCGCCTTCGGCCTGGTCAACGTCGCCGTCGTCATCCTGCGCCGGACCCGCCCCGACATGCCGCGCACCTTCAAGGTGGCGCTCTTCCCCGTCACCCCCATCCTGGGTGTCCTCGCCTGCGGCTACATGATGTTCAGCCTCGATATGGCCACGTGGATGGTCTTCGGTGGCTGGATGATCGTGGGCCTCGTGTTCTACTTCCTGTACGGCGTCCGCCGCTCCCGACTGGCCACCGAAGCTGAGGTGGCCACAGCAGAGAAGTGATCCACCCGCAGTGCGACTGAACGATCTCGACGAACGCATCGTGCACGCCCTCGCCGAGGATGCCCGCCGCTCCTACGCGGACATCGGCTCCGAGGTCGGGCTCTCGGCCCCCGCCGTCAAGCGGCGCGTGGACCGGCTGCGGGCCGAAGGTGCCATCACCGGCTTCACCGTCCGCGTCGACCCGGCCGCCATGGGCTGGGAGACCGAGGGCTTCATCGAGATCTACTGCCGCCACAACACCTCTCCGGACGACATCCGGCGGGGGCTGGAGCGGTACCCCGAGGTGGTGTCCGCGTCGACCGTCACCGGCGACGCGGACGCCCTCGTCCAGGTCTTCGCCTCCGACATGAGGCACTTCGAGCGCGTCCTGGAGCGCATCGCGGGCGAACCCTTCGTCGAACGGACCAAGTCCGTACTCGTCCTCAGCCCGCTCCTGCGCCGCTTCACCTCGGGAGCACCCGCGTAACGGGCACCCCCACGCCCCCGCCGGCCGTCCGGCGGGGGCGTCGGCGTACCCGGGGACGGGACGCGGGGCTGTCAGCGGCGCGTGCCACCATCGGGCGCATGAAGATCCAGATCCAGCCGCCGGCCGACCCGCACCTCTCGACCGCCTACACCGACTGGGCCCGCGCCCACGACCCCGGCTCCGCGCCGGCCGCCGTCGCGCTGCTCGACGAGGCCCTCGGCACGATCCACCTGGCCTACGAGAAGCCCGGCCGCTACGTGGACGGCCTGGAGCGGCGCGTCCGGGACCTGGACCCCGCCCACCTGCCCTGGTTCTGGGACACCATCGGCCACAAGCTCATCGCCTGGCACCTGCGCTCCGCCGCCCGCGCCTACACCCTGGCCCGCAAGGCCGAACGCGGCCACCGCCTCCCCGTCGACCCCGACTGGCACCGGGCCAACGTCCTGCTCTTCGCCCGCGCCGGAGCCCTCCCCGCCACCGAACTCAGCGGCCACCAGGCCTGGCTGGCCGAGGCCCTGGAGCCCGCCGCCGCCCACGAGGAGTACGTACGCGTCCTGCGCGCCTGGGCCGCCTCGCCCGGCGAACTCCCCGCCGACCTGGCCCGCCGCGTCCGCCTCTCCGCGCGCGCCGCGGGCCTCGACACCGCCGAGGAGGCCCGCGTCCTCGGCCTCGTCCTCGGCGCCGCGAAGGGCAAGGAGGTCCCCGACCGGCTGTTCGACGCCGCCGCCAAGCCGCTCACCGCCCACCCCCCGGCGCAGGAGACCGCGGCCCTGCTCCTCGAGCTCTTCCCCGAGAGCCGCACCGACGCCTCCTCCTGGCTGCGCCTGCTCCTCGGCTGCGGCGTCGCCGAAGCCGCCGCGGCCGGGCGCATCGCCCCCCAGGGCGGCCTCACCGAATGGTTCTCCCGCTACGCCGGCCGCTACGCCCACGGCCGCTGCGGCAGCGGCCTCATGCGCCAGCCCATGCCCGCCGAACTCTTCGAGCTCCTCACCCTCTTCGCCCCCCGGCTGCGCGCCGCCCAGAGCCCGCTGCGCCTGCACGAGGACCGCCACACCCACCGGGGACTGGACGCCGACCTCCTCGACGCCTGCCTGTCCGAGGGCATCGCCGTCCAGGACCCCGGCCCCGCCGTCGGCCTGGTGTTCTGGGACGCCCGCTCCCGCCGCGACCTGAAGGCCCTGGCCGCCGACCCGGTCTTCGGCCCCCGCCTGGAGGGCACCGTCCACGCCCGCCTGCGCGGCTCCGGCACCGCCATCACCCGCCTCCCGCACAACGCGGGCATCACCGCCGAGGTCCACGGCCGGATCGAGGGCCTGCTCGCCGCCCTGCGCGGCGGCGGCCTGGCCGCGGCCGACGAGGCCGTCGACGAGCTCGCCACCCTCCTCGACCGGCCCACCGCCCGCGCCCTCGACGGCATCGACGAAGCCCTCGCCGCACCGGACCTCACCGGCCCGCTCGCCCGCGCCCTGCGCGCAGGCCTCCCCGAGGAGTACGGCTGGCCCGCCCTGGAAGAGGCCGTCGCCACCCTCGGCGGCCCCGACGCGGTCACCGGAGTCACCTGCACCTGGCCCCTGCTGACCGTCTACGGCCCCGACCGCGCCGTCACCGTCGACCACGCCGGCCCCCGCGCCTCCTGCACCTTCCGGCTCCCCGGGGAAGCCACCGCGCACACCGTGCACCACGTCGGCGGCGCCTTCCTGGTCGCCTACGGCACCACCCCCAAGGCCTCCTCCGGCGACCGGGCGTTCTGGGCCGACCGCCCGGAGGACGTCTTCGAGCCCGAGCAGCAGCTCGGCCTGCGCGGCTACGGCGGCAGCAGGGACCTCGGCTACCACTTCCAGACCCCCGACGGTGGCGGCCGCCACGAGGGAGGCTCCGTCCTGCGCCCCGGCGGCCGCGAGGGCATCGGCTCCTACGACGCCCAGATGAGCGACGGCCGCCGCTACTGGAGCTCCGGCGGCGTCGGCCCGCGGACCGGACAGGTCCTGACCCGCGTCCACCCGGAGACCGGCGAGGTGCTCCCCGACACCACGCCCCCGGAGTTCCACACCGCCGCCGCACTGCCGCCCGGCACGCAGCGCTTCTCCGCCTCCTGCCAGTCCCTCGCCGCCCTCCCCGAGGGCGCCCCCGCGTCCCCGCTCGGCCAGGACGGCCGGCTCGTCGGCTTCCGCGTCCTCAACCACACCCCCTACGCCGGCCCCTCGCCCACCTCGTTCGTCCTGGAGGGCATCGACGGCCGCCGCGCCTCCTACCGCAGCCGCCGCCTGGGCCGCAGGCCCTGGGGCGTGGTCCGGATGCCCCAGGGTGGCGAGGACGGGGTGCTCACCGGCCAGGCGTCCATCCGCTGCCACGCCGCCGAGGACAACTCCCTCCTGTGGCAGGTGCCCGGCTTCCCCGGCTCCGACGAGCGCCACACCCCCGGCTTCGGCGAAGCCGCGGGCCCCGTACCGCCGCCCGCCTACTGGCACTTCCTCACCCCGCGCTGCGAGGCCTCCTCCACGACCCTGCGCACCCTCGACGACACCGCCGTACGCGCCCTCCTCGACGCCGCCCTCGCCGGCGACCCCGCCCCCGCCCTGCCCGGCGGCCTCGAACCGCGCATCGCCGCCGGAGCCGACCGGGCCGCCCGGCTCGCCGCCGACGTGCTGCGCCGGCTGCGCTCGCTCGCCCGCCGCACCGCCCTGATGCGGGCCGCACCGGTCGTCACCCTGCGCACCGAGGTGCCCGACTCCGTGCTCGCCCCCGCCCTCCACCCGCTGCTGTCGCTCCGCCGCCGTTACTACAACGACCCCGAGCCCACCCGGCAGCCCGCCATGCTCACCGCCGTCGCCGCCGACGGGCGCCACCTGCGCGGCGAGATCGGCGACGAGGCGCGCGTGCTGGCCCGGCCCGCCGACCCCGAGCCCTGGGAGCCGCTGCTCGGCCGGATCGGCGCCGTCGCCTGGCGGGCCGCCGCCGCGACCACCCCCGAGGAGGAGCGGACGGCCCTGGCCGCGCTGCTGGACACCTGGAGCGGGCAGCCCTTCGCCGAAGCCGGCGGCACCTGGCGCACCGGCCGGGCGGCGGAGGAGGCCCTCGCCGCCCTCCGCGCCGCCGGGCACACCCTGGCCTCCGGGGCCGTCCGCGGCGGCCGGGCCTGGTTCCTCCAGCGGGCCGCCGACCCCGCCCCCGAAGGCGCCGAGGACTGCCGGACCACCACCGTCGAGGACGCGGACTCCGTACGCCTGCCCCGGCTGCTGGAGCTGCTGGCCGAGCGGGGCCCGCTGCCCGCGGAACCCGCCGCCCGCGAGGCCTTCGCCCGGCTGACCGGGGTCCGGGAGACCGTCGCGGCCCTGGTCCTCGCCGGGTTCCCGGCCCGCGAGGACCACGGCGAGCACCTCAAGCTGCTGGCCGCCGCGCCGTTCAGGGCCAACAAGTCCCTCGCCGAGGAGTACGGGGGGCTCTCCCGGAAACTCGGCGACGCGGGCCGCTGCGCCGTCCTCGCCGCCGGCCTGCCGCAGGACGTGGCCGAGCTGTGGCAGCCGGGCGGGACCGTCCGGGCCGCCGAGCGGATGGCGGCCGTGTGGACCGGCCTGCTGGGCTCCGAGGAGCCCGTGGACGAGGAGCTGGCCGCCGCACTGGAGGCCGACCTGGGCCTGCCCCTGCCCTGGGCCCGGGCCCTGCCCGCCGGGCGGACCCCCGAGGGGACGCCCTCCGGGGCGGAGGGCCTCGTACTCGTCGGCAACCGCAGGGGCGGGATCGACCTCCACCACGCCGCTCCCGACGGCACCGCCGGCAGCTGGATCCACGGGGAACCCGCCCACCACACCGCCGCCTCCGTGATCGCCTGGGCCCTCACGGAACGGCCCGTCGGCGACGCCGGGGCCCGGGGCGCCCTGGCCCTGTACGGGCGGCTGCGGGACCGGTTCGACGGCCCGGGCGCGCTCGTCCCCCTGAGCGGCTTCTTCGGTGAGCTGGCCGGCATCGCGCAGGACGACCCGGCGTTCACCCCGTACGAGGGGCCCGTACTGCCCTGCCCCGAGCCGCTGTGGGAGGGCGCCGCCGGCCCCTCCACGGCCCTCGACGACGGGGTCTTCGTGGTGGCCGTGCCCAGCGGGGACGCCTTCCTGCGGATCGCCGCCCTCGCCGACCCGCGGCGGCTGGCGCGGGCCGAGCGGATCGCCGCCGGCGTCCGGGGCGGCTACCTGCTGACCGTCGTGCGCGGGCACCGGGACCTCTTCGACGGCCTCGCCCGGCTGGCCGCCCGCGCCGCGGACACGCCGGTGCCCGAGGGCGGCTACGAGGCGAACCCGGCGCTGAGCGCCCCCGAGCTGGTCGCCGAGGCCGCCGGTGTCCTGGGGGTCGGCGCGGACGCCGCCGCCCTGTACCTCCAGCTGCTGGCCCTGGTCCGCCCGACGGACCGCGCCGTCCGCCGCTGGAACGGCTGGACGGCGGCCCGGCACAAGGCCGCCCAGGCGGAGCTGGCGGCCACCGGCGCCGTGGAGAGCGGCAAGCGGGCCCGCGCGGGACGCAGCCTGTTCACCCCGGGGCCGTGGACGGAGCTCAAGGCCCCGCACCTGCCGGTGGAACACACCAAACTGGCCCCGCACCTGGCAGCCGCCTCGGGCACGACCCTCCACCCGCCGCTGCTGCGCCTGCTCGCACCACTGCCCCCGCACGAGCTCTTCGCCCGCGCCTGGGCAGAGCGGCAGCGGTAGTCACACGGACAGCGGGCGGGCCGTACGGCCGGTGAGCGCGCGGCGCTCCTCCTCCGTTAGCCCGCCCCAGACACCGAAGGGCTCACGGGTGCGCAGGGCGTGCTCCAGGCAAGCCGCGCGGACCGGGCAGCGGGCGCAGACCTCCTTCGCCGCCCGGTCCCGGTCGTCGCGTTCCTCCCCTCGCTCACCGGCGGGGTGGAAGAACCTGCCGGGTCCGAGCGCGCGGCAGGCGGCCCGCGACTGCCACTGCCAGTGGTGGAGGGCGGCGCCGGGCAGGTGTGAGAGGTCGGTCATGTCGGCTCCTTCCAGTGGCCTCGCCCCGCGTGTGACCGCTGGGAGCCCACTGAAACCGCCCGCCGGGAAAACGGGAGCGCGGAGGCGGTCCGGACGACCGCTGATCTGCCCGCGTGTTCATCGCCACGGCCGTCTTCCCGCCGCCCGCGCTCCCGTACCGCCGACGCTACGGGCAACTCCGGCGGCACTCAATGAACCCCGTGTTAAAGCGTGTTACGGAAGATCATCTACTCCTTCGGGGAGCGCACCCCGATGAACACCGGCTCCCGGCGCAGGGTGAAGCCCATGGACTCGTACAGCCGCACCGCGCCCGTGTTGCCCGCCGCCGCGTGCAGGAAGGGCAGGTCGCCGCGGTCCCGGATCGCCGCCGCCACCGCCCGCACGAGCCGGGCCGCCAGGCCCCGGCCGCGGAAGTCCGGATGGGTGCACACCGCGCTGATCTCGCTCCAGCCCGGCGGCCGCATCCGCTCCCCGGCCATCGCCACGAGCCGGCCCTCGTGCCGGATCCCCAGATAGGTGCCCAGCTCGACCGTGCGGGGCAGGAAGGGGCCCGGCTCGGTCAGCTCCACCAGGGCCGTCATCTCCTCCACGTCGGCCGGGCCGAGCCGGACCGCCTCCGGCGCGTGCTCGACCCGCACCGCCCGGCCGTCCAGCTGGACCCCGGGGATCACGGCCACCGTCTCCCAGCCCGCCGGCGGCGTCAGCAGGCCCGTCAGCCACACCTCCTGCCCCGGGCCGGCCAGCGCCGCCAGGTCCGCCCAGGCCGACGGGTCCCGCGGGTCGGCGAGGGCGGCGAAGGGGGTGGCGGACCGCAGGTAGCGGGCCGCGCCGCTGCCCGCGTACTCGGCGAAGGCACGGTGCGGGCCGTTCAGGGAGGCCCACACCGGGTTGTCGAGCGGTGAGACGGGATTCTCGGCGGACATGTCGTGCGGGATCCTTCCGGAGTGCCGTGCCGGTCGGCCGCAGGGTAAGCCCCCGGGACCCGGCTGAGCAGCCGGTTTTCCCCCGGATGTCAGGTCCCGCCCGGGCCCCCGCACCGGCCCCGGGGCCACCGGAAACCCGCCGCGCAACGAATCACCGCACATCCACCGGAACGCGCAACGAATCGATGCGCCCAGCGCAACGGTCACGGCTTGTCCAGGTCGAACGCCCGAACGTACCGTTTTACGACCCCCACCCCACCTGTCACAGAGGTACGCCCATGCCCCCGCTGCGCACCGCACTCCTCCAGAGCTCCGGACGGCTCGGCGACACCGCCGAGAACCTGAAGCGGCTCGACGAGGCCGCGTCGCGCGCCGCACAGGGCGGGGCCGGGCTCCTCGTGACCTCGGAGATGTACCTGACCGGCTACGCGCTGGACCTCCAGGAAGTGCCGGGGTACGCCGAACCGGCCGACGGCGAGTCCGCCCACGCCATCGCGGGCATCGCCCGCCGCCACGGGATCGCCGTCCTGTACGGCTACCCGGAGCGGGACGGCGACACCGTCTACAACTCGGCGCAGCTGATCGGCCCCGACGGTGCCCGGCTGGCGAACTACCGCAAGACCCACCTCTTCGGCTGCTTCGAGCAGGACGCCTTCACCCCCGGCGACACGGCCGTCGTCCAGGCGGACCTGAACGGCCTCCGCGTCGGCATCATGATCTGCTACGACGTGGAGTTCCCCGAGAACGTACGGGCCCACGCGCTCGCCGGGACCGACCTCCTCCTGGTCCCGACCGCGCAGATGCACCCCTTCCAGTTCGTCGCCGAACAGCTGGTCCCCGTACGGGCCTTCGAGAACCAGATGTACATCGCGTACGTCAACCGGACCGGCCCCGAGGGCGAGTTCGAGTTCGTCGGCCTCAGCTGCCTCGCCAGCCCCGACGGGGTCACCCGCACCCGGGCCGGCCGCGGCGAGGAGATGGTCTTCGGCCAGGTCGACCCGGAGCTCCTGGAAGCCTCCCGCGAGACCAACCCGTACCTGCGCGACCGCCGCCCCGGGCTCTACGCCTCCCTCGTCTGAGCCCCAGCTCCGCCCCCAGCCCTCCCGCCCCGCCCGTTCTGCCGCAAGGAGACGTACCCCCATGACGTCCACGGTGCCCACCACCGCCGTTCCGCACAGCGACGGCCAGCCCCCGATCACCATGTTCGGGCCGGACTTCCCGTACGCCTACGACGACTTCCTCGCCCACCCGGCGGGCCTGGGCCAGATACCGGCGACCGAGCACGGCACCGAGGTCGCCGTCATCGGCGGCGGCCTGTCCGGCATCATCTCCGCCTACGAGCTGATGAAGATGGGCCTCAAGCCCGTCGTGTACGAGGCCGACCAGATCGGCGGCCGCCTGCGCACCGTCGGCTTCGAGGGCGCCGGCACCGAGGGCCTGACCGCGGAGATGGGCGCCATGCGCTTCCCGCCGTCCTCCACCGCGCTCCAGCACTACATCGACCTCGTGGGCCTGCAGACCCAGCCCTTCCCGAACCCGCTGTCCGAGGCCACCCCCTCGACGGTCGTGGACCTCAAGGGCGAGACCCACTACGCCGAGACCATCGCCGACCTCCCGCAGGTCTACCGCGACGTCGCCGCCGCGTGGAACGCCTGCCTTGACGAGGGCGCCGACTTCTCCGACATGAACACCGCGATGCGCGAGCGGGACGTCCCGCGCATCCGCGAGATCTGGGCGAAGCTCGTCGAGAAGCTCGACGACGAGACCTTCTACGGCTTCCTCTGCAAGTCCGAGGCCTTCAAGTCCTTCCGCAAGCGCGAGATCTTCGGCCAGGTCGGCTTCGGCACCGGCGGCTGGGACACCGACTTCCCGAACTCCATCCTGGAGATCCTGCGCGTCGTCTACACCGAGGCGGACGACCACCACCGCGGCATCGTCGGCGGCTCGCAGCAGCTGCCGCTGCGCCTGTGGGAGCGCGAGCCCGAGAAGATCCTGTACTGGGCCCAGGGCACGTCCCTGTCGTCCCTGCACGACGGCACCCCGCGCCCGGCGGTCACCCGCCTGCACCGCACGGCCGGCAACCGCATCACCGTCACCGACGCGTCGGGCGACATCCGCACCTACCGCGCCGCGATCTTCACGGCCCAGTCGTGGATGCTGCTGTCGAAGATCGCGTGCGACGACACGCTCTTCCCGATCGACCACTGGACGGCGATCGAGCGCACCCACTACATGGAGTCCAGCAAGCTCTTCATCCCCGTCGACCGCCCCTTCTGGCTCGACAAGGACGAGGAGACGGGCCGCGACGTCATGTCGATGACCCTCACGGACCGCATGACCCGCGGCACGTACCTGCTGGACAACGGCCCGGACCAGCCGGCCGTGATCTGCCTGTCGTACACCTGGTGCGACGACAGCCTCAAGTGGCTGCCGCTGTCCGCGAACGAGCGGATGGAGGTCATGCTGAAGTCCCTCGGCGAGATCTACCCCAAGGTCGACATCCGCCGCCACATCATCGGCAACCCGGTGACCGTGTCCTGGGAGAACGAGCCCTACTTCATGGGCGCGTTCAAGGCCAACCTGCCGGGCCACTACCGCTACCAGCGGCGCCTGTACACCCACTTCATGCAGGACCGCCTCCCCGAGGACAAGCGCGGCATCTTCCTCGCGGGCGACGACATCTCCTGGACGGCCGGCTGGGCCGAGGGCGCGGTGCAGACCGCGCTGAACGCCGTCTGGGGTGTCATGCACCACCTCGGCGGGTCCACGGACGCCGCGAACCCGGGCCCGGGCGACGTCTTCGACGAGATCGCCCCGGTCGAACTCCCCGAGGACTAGCCCTTCCCGACGCACCGCTCGCGCGGTGCGGCGCCAGGGCGCCTTACCGGCTTCGCGCCGCTGCACCGGACTCCGTCCGGTGTGTGCGGGGCGGGGCCGGTTTCGTTTGGGCCGGGGTGGTGGGGTTGGGTGCGGGTGGTTGTCCGCTGCGCGGGGCGAGGTCCCCTACCCGCCCTTCCACCGTTCCCAGGGGCTGCGCCCCTGACCCCGATACCGGGCGCTCCGCGCCCGGTACGCTCAAACGCCGCGCGGGCTGGACGTGCGCAGCACATCTCAGCCCCGCCTGGGGGCACCTCCCAGCGGTAGCTGGGGGAGTTTGAGGCGCGAGGGTCTGGGGGCGGAGCCCCCAGGGAACGGGCGAAGGGCGGGGCGGGGAGCAGCCCGCGCAGCGGCCCCCGCACCCGCGGCGGCACCAGCCGGTCACGCGGCCCGCGCAGCGGGGGGTCACCAGGGGCAGCACCGCGCAGCGGAGCGGCGGGCCGTCGGCGTGAGGAGGCACCGCCCGACCAGGCCGACCCCGGCGTCGAGTGACTCCTCGAACTCCTCCGCCAGGTCGGGGGAGCGCCGCAGCGTCCACAGCAGGCGGGCCGACGCCCAGGCCCCCGCCCGGGCCCGCTCCAGGCTCCAGGAGCCCAGCAGGTGCGTGAGCGGGTCGGCGACCTCCAGCAGGTCGGGGCCCGGCATCAGGTCCTCCCGGATGCGCTCCTCCAGGGAGACCAGGGTGTCGCCGACCCGGTGGAAGTCGGCTTCGAGGGCCGTCGGCGGGCAGTCCAGGGCGCGGCAGGTGGACACCACCGCCAGGGCCAGGTCGTGCCCGATGTGGGCGTTGATCCCGGCCAGCGCGTGCTGGAGCGGCCGCACCCCCGGGTGGCGCCGGTACTGGAGCAGCGGGCGCCAGCAGGCCGGCGCCCGGTCCGCCTCCACCGCCGTCAGGTACCGCTCCGCGAACCGCACGGCCAGCGTCTGCGCCCGCCGCGGCGCCGGGAACTCGCCCTGGCCGATCCGCCGGTGCAGGGTCTGCGTCACGGTCATGTACACCCGGTTGAAGACGGCGACACCGTCCTGCGCGGGGAGCCGCTCGTCCAGGGCGCGCATCCGCGCGAGTACCGCTTCCATGCAGGGCAGCGTCCCAGCCCGGACGCCCCGCGCGGGGAACTTGGCCGTGCGCTTCGCCGGTTCGGGCGAAGGGGCGTCAACCCCGCTTGCCGCCCCCGGCGTCGGTGTCCGCGTCGGCGTCCGCGTCGTAGTCCGACGTGCCGGAGTCCAGCAGCGGCTCCTGCTCCTTCAGGTGCGCGGGGGCGAAGTAGCGCAGCGCGTGGTAGCCGGTGATCACCACGATCGTGCCGAGTGCGATCCCGCCCAGCTCGAAGCTGTCGGTGAAGTGCAGCTTGACCCCGCCGACGCCGATGATGATGCCCGCCGCGGCCGGCACCAGGTTCAGCGGGTTGCGCAGGTCCACCCGGCCGTTCAGCCAGATCTGCGCGCCGAGCAGGCCGATCATGCCGTACAGGATCACCGTGATGCCGCCCAGCACGCCGCCGGGGATCGCGGCCACGACCGCGCCGAACTTGGGGCACAGGCCGAAGAGCAGGGCGAAGCCGGCCGCGGCCCAGTAGGCCGCCGTGGAGTAGACGCGGGTGGCGGCCATGACGCCGATGTTCTCGGAGTACGTGGTGTTCGGCGGGCCGCCGACGGCGGTGGACAGCATGGACGCCGCGCCGTCGGCGGCGATGGCGGTGCCGAGCTTGTCGTCGAGCGGGTCGCCGGTCATCTCGCCGACGGCCTTGATGTGTCCGGCGTTCTCGGCGATCAGCGCGATCACCACCGGCAGCGCGATCAGGATGGCCGACCACTCGAAGGACGGCGCGTGGAAGGACGGCAGCCCGATCCAGTCGGCCTCGCCCACGCCGGAGAGGTCCAGCCGCCAGTGGTCCACGGCCTCGGGCCCGCCCACCGTGGAGTGGATCTTGCCGAAGACCAGGTCGAAGACCCAGGAGACCGCGTACCCGAACACCAGGCCCAGGAAGATCGCGATGCGCGACCAGAACCCGCGCAGGCACACCACCGCGAGCCCGGTGAACAGCATGGTCAGCAGGGCCGTCCACTGGTCCTGGGGCCAGTACGTCGAGGCCGTGACCGGCGCCAGGTTGAAGCCGATCAGCATCACGACCGCGCCCGTCACCACCGGCGGCATCGCCGCGTGGATGATCCGCGCCCCGAACCGCTGGACGGCCAGACCCGCGAGGAAGAGCGCCGCGCCCACGGTGAAGACCGCGCCCGTGACCACCGCGCTGTCCCCGCCGCCCGCCCGGATCGCCGCCGCGACGCCCACGAAGGAGAGGGAGCAGCCCAGGTAGGAGGGGACCCGCCCGCGCGTCGCGAGGAGGAAGATCACCGTCGCGATGCCCGACATCATGATCGCCAGGTTCGGGTCCAGGCCCATGAGGACCGGGGCGACGAAGCTGGCGCCGAACATCGCCACGACGTGCTGGGCGCCGAGTCCGGCGGTGCGCGGCCACGACAGCCGCTCCTCGGGCCGCACCACCGCGCCGGGAGCGGGCGTCCGCCCGTCTCCGTGCAGGGTCCAGCGCACGCCGAAGCCCATGTCCCACCACTTCCGTTCCGTCGGCCGATCAAGGATCCTGGCCCCTGCCGGTAGATCACCAGGAAGATCACCGAGGAGATCGGCAAGGGATCACCGCAGCGGGCCAGCGGATATATTACGGCCGGATAGGTGCTGGTTCGTCCCGATTGGCGGGAGTGGCCCCGCCCGGCGCCCGCCCGGTCCGCAGCATCCCCGCCCCCAAGGTCAGCGCGCACGCCAGCAGGGTCACCAGCCCGAACGACACCACCAGCGAGCTGGCGTCCGCCACCGCCCCGATCGCCGACGGCGCGACCAGCCCCGAGGTGTACGTGATCGTCGCGACCCCGGCGATGGCCTGCGCCGGAGCCGGCCCGCTGCGCGCCGCCGCCGCGAACGCGAGCGGCACCACCACCGCGATGCCGAGCCCGATCAGCCCGAAGCCCGCCATGGCCGCCGCCGGCTCCCGGACGCCGACCACCAGCAGCCCGCCCGCGACGGCCAGCACCCCGCCCGCCCGCACGGTCCGCACCGCCCCGAACCGGTCCACCACCCGGTCCCCGGCCAGCCGGGCCAGCGCCATGGTCAGCGCGAACGCGGTGGTGGAGGCCGCGGCCGGCCCGGCCGCCGAGCCCAGCACGTCCCGCAGGTACACCGCCGACCAGTCCAGGCTCGCCCCCTCCGCGAAGACCGCGCAGAAGCCCACCCCGCCGATCAGCAGGGCCGCCCTCGGCGGCCGGGCGAAGCGCGGCGGGGCCTCCTCCTCGCGGGCGGCGCGCAGGTCCAGCACCCCGCGTACGGCGACCAGCCCGGCGGCGGTCAGGGCCAGCGCGGCGACCAGGTGGTGCAGCCGGGCGTCGGCCCCCGCGTGCGCGGCGACCGTACCGGCGGCCGAACCGAGCAGCGCCCCGACGCTCCACATGCCGTGCAGCGAGGACATGACCGACCGGCCCAGCCGGTTCTCCGTCTCCACGCCGAGGGCGTTCATCGCCACGTCCGACATCCCGGCGGTGGCCCCGTAGACGAAGAGCGCCCCGCACAGGGTCCACAGGTTCGGGGCCAGGCCCGGCAGGACCAGCGACAGGGTCCACAGGGAAAGCAGCCCGCGCAGGGCGGTGCGGGCGCCGAAGCGGTGGTTGATCCGCCCGGCCAGCGGCATCGCGAGCGCCGCGCCGAGGGCCGGGAAGGCGAGCGCCAGGCCCAGGGTGCCGGCGCCGAGCTGGGCGTGCTCCTGGATCCAGGGGATGCGGGTGGCGAAGGAGCCGGTGACGCCTCCGTGGACGCAGAAGACGGCGGCGATCGCGAAGCGGGCGTGGCGCAGGCGCGCCGGGCTGAGTTCGGGTTCCCCGGTCATGGGAAGTAAACTATCAGGGAGCCTGCCTGATAGTTAGAGCCTTCCGCCTCCCTAAGATGGGCGCCGTGACCCCTGCCAAGGTGCTGACCCCCGCCGCGACGGCCGCGCCGTCCCCCGCCTCGCCGAGCACGGCCCGGGCCATCAACGACCGCCTCGCCCTCGAACTCCTCCAGGAGGAGGGGCCCCTGACGGCGCCCCAGCTCAAGCGGCTGACCGGGCTGTCCCGCCCCTCCGTCGCCGACCTCGTCGAACGGCTCGGCGCGGCCGGGCTGATCGAGGTCGTGGGGGAGTCCGGCGAACAGCGCCGCGGCCCCAACGCCCGTCTCTACGGGATCGTCGCGGGCCGCGCCCACCTGGCCGCCCTGGACGTACGGACCGACAGCGCGACCGCCGTGGTCACCGATCTCCTCGGCCGCCCCCTGGCCCGCGCCGCCCTGCCCGTCGACGCGGTCGGCGAGGCCGTGGCCCGGCTGGCGGAGCTGACCCGGGAGGCCGGCGCCCGGGAGCTGCACACCGTGGTCGTCGGCGCGCCCGGACTGGTCGCCCCGGCGGACGGCGGACTGCGCGACACCGGCGGGCTGCCCGCCTGGCACCGGGAGCTCGTGGCCGCGCTCCAGGAGACCCTGCCGGCCAGGGTGCTCGTGGAGAACGAGACCAACCTGGCGGCCGTCGCCGAGCAGCGCGCCGGAGCCGCGCGGGACCTGGACTCCTTCGTGCTGCTGTGGCTCGGCGCGGGCGTCGGCGCCGCCGTCGTCCTGGACGGGCGGCTGCGCCGGGGCGCCTCCGGCGGGGCCGGCGAGATCGGCTTCCTGCCCGTCCCCGGGACCGCAGGGCTGCCCTCCGCCACCGACTGCGGCGGCGGCTTCCACTCCCTGGCCGGGAGCGCGGCGGTGGCCGCCCTGGCGGCGGAGCACGGCTTCACCGGGCCCGTGGAGCAGGCCGTGGCCGGCGCGGCGGGGGAGGCCTTCCTCGACGCCCTCGCCGAGCGGCTCTCCCTCGGGGCGGCGGCCGTCGCCGCCGTCCTGGACCCGGGCTGCGTGGTCCTCGGCGGGGAGCTCGGCCACGCGGGCGGCCCCGGCCTCGCCGCCCGCGTCGCGGACCGCCTGGCCGCCCTGACCCCCGTCCCGACGGAGGTCCGCGCCACCGCGCTCGGCGGCCCGGCCGTCCTGGAGGGAGCCCGCCTGGCCGCCCGGGCCGCCGCCCAGGACGACCTGTTCGGGGGCTGAGGCCGCGAGGCCGGGGCGCCCGCCGGGCGCCTTCTACCCCCGCCGCTCCAGGAACTCCCCGAAGGTGGTCCGGCCCACCGCCTGGGCGGGGGCCAGGTTCCCGCCGCGCCGGAAGCCCGCGTACGCCTTCCCCGCGAGCGGCAGCGCGACCACCCTCCGCCTGCTCCCCGTCGCCGCGAGGTAGGTCCGCCCCCACTCCTGGAGGGTGCGGATCTCGGGCCCGCCCATGTCCGCGACCCGGCCCGCCGGAGCCGGCCCGGCCAGCTCCGCCAGCCGGTCCGCGACCTCCTCGACGGCGATGGGCTGCACCCGTACGCCCTTGGGCAGCGGGACCAGCGGGAGCTTCGCCGCGGCGGCCGTCACCTGGGCCACCAGGTCGTGGAACTGGGTGGTCCGCAGGAGGGTGACCCCGAGCCCGGACCCCTCCAGCATCCGCTCCACCCGCAGCTTCGTCCGGTAGTAGCCGAGCGGCACCACGTCCACCCCGACGATCGAGATGTAGACGAGGTTGGTGACGGTCCCGGCGCGCCGGGCCGACGCGATCAGGTGCCGGGCCGCGACGTCGTCGCCGCCGCGCGGAGAGCTCGCGCAGTGCACGACGACCTCCGCGCCCGCCATCGCCGCGTCCAGCCCGCTGCCGTTGCGCAGGTCGACCGGGTACTCGGCGGAGGACCTGCTCAGGGCCCGGACCTCGTGGCCCCGGCCGCGCAGCCGGGCGACGACCAGGGCCCCGAGGTTCCCGGTGCCGCCGGTGACGAGGATCGTGCTCATGGTGGGTCGTCCTTCCACGTGGGGCTGCCTTCTCCCAGGAGACAGCCGGGGGCCGCGGAATGTGACAGCCCGCGCGGAGGCGGGCCCCGGACGCGACAGGACCCGGTGGCCGCCGGGCCACCGGGTCCTCGTTCACGCTCGTCCGCAGGGGGTCAGCAGGCGCCCTGGTCCTTCCAGACGCCCCACTGGCCGGTGGTGCCGGGCTCCTCGTTCTGCGTCCACCACTGGGCCTTCCAGGTGTGGCCCTTGTGCGAGACCACGTTCCCGGAGTTGTAGACCGTGCCCGCGACGTACGCCGGGGAGGTGCAGGTCCCGGGGGTGGTCGGCGGGGTCGTCGGGGGAGTGGTGGGCGGGGTGGTCGGGGGAGTGGTCGGCGGGGTGCTGCCGCCGCCCGGCTCGCCGGTGGTGGTGCCGCGCGCCAGGTCGCCGGCGAGGGCGTAGGTGGTGCCGGAGATGTTCACCGTCCAGTTGGAGGGCGTGGACACCGGCAGGTAGTAGTTGAACGCCAGGTCGACGGAGGCGCCCGGGGCCAGCGTCTGCCAGGCCGGGAGCTTCAGGGAGACCCGCTGGAAGTCGCCCTTCAGGCCGCCGACGTTGTTGCCGGTGTGGCCGGTGGCGATCACCTTCGTACCGAAACCGGACTGGTCCGAGGCATTGGCCGGCGCCGAGGTGCCGTAGTCGAACTGGAACTCGGTGCCGCCGGGCAGCGTGCTCTTCGTGTTGTTGGTGATCTTGAGCTTCGGGGTGATCGGGTAGTTGGAGTCGCCCAGCTTGAACTCGGTGAACTCCGTCCTGATGTCCACGGCCGACGCCGGCGGCACGGTGGCGCCCGCCTTCTTCGCGCCGTACGGGGCGGCGGCCTTGAACTTGTCGTACATCAGGGAGGTGAGCGTGTCGCCCGCCTCGTACTGGCCCTTGGCGGCGTTGTACGCGTAGTCGCCGGCCAGCTCCCAGACCATGGTGCCGCCGATGCCCCTGTCGACCACGTAGTCGGCCTTGGCCGCGACGGACTGCTCGTCCTCGGTGGACAGGAAGACCTTCTTCTGCGCGTTCCACAGCCACGGCGCCACCAGCGTGGAGTCGTACTTGCGGGCGTAGGCGCCGGTCAGGGTGGTGTTCGCGGGGAAGCCGTACTTGGTGACGTAGTCGCCGACGACGCCCTTCTCCAGGTTCTTGGCGTGCCACATCGGGTTGGAGCCCGCCGGGGACTCGACCCCGTTGGCGTCCTTGTCGTGCCAGAGGTTGTCGATGCCGACCGCGCCGTCACCGCACTTGGTCAGACCGGCGCCCGCCGGGCAGCTGGTGGCCGGGGCCTTGCCCCACAGGCCGTCCGTGCCGCCCTGCACGTTCTTGAAGCCGCGGGTGTAGTACGGCAGGCCGATGTTGATCCGGCCCGAGGGCATCGAGCCGCGGAAGTAGTGGTAGGCCCAGTCGGTGTTGAGGTAGCCGACGCCGCCGTACTGCGCGCTGCCGTAGACGCCGGCGGCCGCCAGTTCGGCGTCCTTGCCGTCGTCGAAGAGGGAGGCGTTGGGGCCGACGTACTCGTTCCAGGCGCCGTGCAGGTCGTAGGACATGATGTTGACGTAGTCCAGGTACTTCTGCATCTGGAACGTCTCCATGCCCCGCAGCAGGTAGCCGGAGGAGGGGGCGGCGACGGAGAGAAGGTAGTGCTTGCCGTCGGCGGCGCCCGCGCGGTCGAGCTTCTCGCGCAGCGTCTTCATGAGGACGTCGTAGCCCTTGACCAGGCCGGCCCGGCGGGCGTTCGACAGCTGCCAGTCCAGCGGGTTGCCCGCGTCCTTCATGGTGGTCGGGTACTCGTAGTCGATGTCGACGCCGTTGAACCCGTACTTGCGGACGAACTCCACCGAGGAGTCCGCGAAGGTGTCGATGCCCGCCTGGTTGACCGAACCGTCGGCGTTGGTGGCCATCGAGTAGAAGCCGCCGGAGGCGACCCGGTTGCCGTCGTCGCCGAAGTAACCGCCGGTCTCGGCCCAGCCGCCGACCGAGACCAGGGTCTTCACGTTCGGGTACTGCTTCTTGAACTTGTTCAGCAGGTTGAAGTGGCCCTTGTACGGGAGGGCCGGGTCCATCTCGGCCCCCGCGACGCCGGGCCAGGTCATCCCGGTGGCGGCGTTGTTCGCGTTGTCCGCCCCGACGGAGATCCTGTTGTCGGCGCCGACGTGGGCGAAGGCGTAGTTCAGGTGGGTGACCTTGGACCACGGGATGTTGCTGGCGAGGTAGGCGGGCGTGCCGTCCTTGCCGGTGCGCCAGCCGGTGAAGTAGCCGATGACGCGCCGCTGGTGGTCGGCGCCCATCTTCTCGCGGCCTTCGGCGTCGTAGACCGAGCAGTACGGGACGTCGACGCCGGCGGTCTTGTAGAGCCCGTCCGGGCGACAGCTCTCGTTGTCCGCGGCGTGGGACACGCCGGCCGAGAGGCCGCCGACCAGCAGTCCGGCTATCGCGGCGCCGGATGCCAGGAGCATCGCTCTCGTACGTGTGGGGGACAGCATGGTGCCTCCTGGGGAGGGGAGGATGGCAGGGGGCCAACGTGCGGCAACAGGCAGGAAAGTGGCGCTGGTTGGCCCGTGACGTGCGCACGTCGACAGGCCGGCTCCCGGGGAAGATGAAGGGAACGTTAAGAGGACTAGACCAACCCGTCAATAGGTCTGGACCAAAGCGGGGCGGGGGGAGGCCGGGGCACCGCCGGCGCCATAGGGGCGCTCGAGAACGGCCCTCCTGTGAGCCAGGCCACAGCACCTCACCCGCATGGCCCCCGACCGCCCGTGGCACACTGGCCCTAGTACCAGTAGCAGCGCACTCCGGGGTCGGTGTAATTCCGAACCGGCGGTATAGTCCGCGACCCGTCCGCATCCAGCGGCCGGTTGACCAGGTGAAATTCCTGGACCGACGGTTAAAGTCCGGATGGGAGGCAGTGCGCGGCGGGCCAGTCACCGGTACGCCGCCGTCGGCGGTCCATCGGCGTATCCCAGCGGATACGCGTCCCGAGGACCGTGTTCCCGGCCCCGGCGTCCCCGCGTGCGCTACCCGCTTCATCTGTCGTATCCCGACAGGCCCCGGAGTCCGTGCCCGATGAGGCAGGAGGACCCGGTGGCGACAGACGCCGCGCAGGCAGCACCCGACCCGAGCATCACCGCGATGCGCCGGGCCATCGAGCTGGCCTCCCGCGGACTCGGCTCCACCAGCCCCAACCCCGTCGTCGGCTGCGTCATCACCGACCCCGCGGGCGCCGTCGTCGGCGAAGGCTGGCACGAGCGGGCCGGCGGCCCGCACGCCGAGGTCCACGCCCTGCGCGCGGCGGGGGACGCCGCCCGCGGCGGCACCGCCTACGTCACCCTCGAACCCTGCAACCACACCGGCCGCACCGGCCCCTGCGCCCAGGCCCTCGCCGACGCCGGCATCGCCCGCGTGGTCTACGCCGTCTCCGACCCGAACCCGCAGGCCAGCGGCGGCGGAGCCACCCTGCGCGCCGCCGGGATCGCCACCGAGGCCGGCCTGCTGGCCGACGAGGCCGAACAGGGCAACACCGCCTGGCTGACCTCCGTACGCCTCGGCCGTCCCCACGTCACCTGGAAGTACGCCGCCACCCTCGACGGCCGCAGCGCCGCGGAGGACGGCAGCAGCCGCTGGATCACCTCCCCCGAGTCCCGCGCCGACGTCCACCGGCTGCGCGCCGAGGCCGACGCGGTCCTCGTGGGCGGCGGCACCCTGCGCGCCGACGACCCCCACCTCGCCGTCCGCGGCGTCGACGGAGCCGTCCAGCCGCTGCGCGTCGCCCTCGACACCCGCGCCGGCCTCCCGGCGACCGCCCGCATCCTCGACGACGCCGCCCCCACCCTGATCGTCACCGGCGAGGACGCCGACACCGCGCACCTGCCCGGCACCGACGTGCTGCGGCTGCCGCTGCGCGACGGCCGCCTCCCCCTCGACCTCCTCCTCGCCGAGCTGTACGGGCGCGGCGTGCGCTCCGTCCTCCTCGAAGGCGGACCCACCCTCGCCGGAGCCCTCCTCGAGGCCGGCGCCGTCGACCGCGTCGTCGGCTACCTCGCCCCGGCCCTCCTCGGCGCCGGCCCCGCCGCCCTCGCCGGCGCCGGCATCACCAACATCGCCGGCGCGGTACGCCTCGAGATCACCGAGGCCGTCCGCACCGGACCCGATCTGCGCATCACCGCCGTTCCCGCCAACGCCCCCAAGGAGCACTGAGTGTTCACCGGAATCGTCGAAGAACTGGGCGAGGTCACCGCCGTCGAGCAGCTCGCCGAGGCCTCCCGCTTCCGCCTGCGCGGCCCCGTCGTCACCGAGGGCGCCAAGCACGGAGACTCGATCGCCGTCAACGGCGTCTGCCTGACCGTCGTCGAGACCGAGGGCGGCGAGTTCACCGCCGACGTCATGCAGGAGACCCTCAACCGCTCCAGCCTCGGCGCCCTCGCCGCCGGCTCCCGCGTCAACCTGGAGCGCCCCATGGCGCTCGGCGGACGGCTCGGCGGCCACCTCGTCCAGGGACACGTCGACGGCACCGGCCGGATCATCTCCCGCACCCCCTCGGAGCACTGGGAGATCGTCAAGGTCTCCCTGCCGGAGAACCTCGCAAGGTACGTCGTAGAGAAGGGCTCTATCACTGTGGACGGCGTCAGCCTCACCGTGGTCGAGGCCGCCGCCGACTACTTCACCATCAGCCTCATCCCCACCACCCTCGCGCTGACCACCCTCGGCCTCAAGCAGAGCGGCGACCCGGTCAACCTCGAGGTCGACGTCCTCGCGAAGTACGTCGAGCGCCTGCTGGCCGCCGGCGTGAACCCCCTCCACGCGAAGGAGACGGCGCAGTGACCGCCCTGACCTGGCTCAACACCCAGGCCTTCGAGGTCTTCGGGCAGAAGGTCATCTGGTCCGACATGATCGGCAACCTGATGGGCCTGGCCGCCCTCGCCCTCGGCTGGCGCCGCTCCATATGGACCTGGCCCGCCCAGCTCCTCTCCGGCCTGATCCTGGTCGCCGCCTACGCCTCCGCCCACCTCGCGGGCGGCGTCGGCAAGCAGCTCCTGGTGATCTCCGTCGCCGTCTGGGGCTGGCGCGCCTGGCAGCTCGGCCGCCGGAAGGCGCAGGACGGCTCCATCGCCGTCCGCACCGCCACCTGGAAGGAGCGCGGACTGCTCCTCGCCGGAGCCGCCGCCGGCACCCTCGCCGTGGGCGGCCTGTTCACCCTCTTCCCGAACCTGTCGTGGAGCCCGTGGGCCGACGCCTACATCTTCGTCGGCACGATCGTGGCGATGGTGGCCCAGGCCCGCGGCCTGGTCGAGTTCTGGTTCGCCTGGCTCCTCGTCGACCTCGTCGGCGTCCCCCTCGCCTTCAACAGCGGCCTGGCCTTCTCCGGCCTCGTCTACGTCGTCTACTTCGCGCTCGTCCTGTGGGGCGCCTACGACTGGTACCAGCGCTCGCGCACCACCCCCGCCACGGTTCTCGAAGGAGCAACGGCATGACCACCATCCTCAAGTCCGTGCCGGACGCGGCCGACCAGGAGACCTTCCGGCTCGACCCCGTCGAGCAGGCCATCCGCGACATCGCCGCGGGCCGCCCCGTGGTCGTCGTCGACGACGAGGACCGCGAGAACGAGGGCGACCTCGTCATCGCCGCCGAGAAGGCCACCCCCGAGATCGTCGCGTTCATGATGAGCGAGTGCCGGGGCCTGATCTGCGCGCCGATGGAGGGCCCCGAGCTGGAGCGCCTGGAGCTCCCGCAGATGGTCCAGCACAACACCGAGTCGATGAAGACCGCCTTCACCGTCTCCGTCGACGCCACCGCCGAGCACGGCGTCACGACCGGCATCTCCGCCGCCGACCGCGCCACCACGCTGCGCCTGCTGGCCAACGGCACCTCGGAGGCCGGCGACTTCGTCCGCCCCGGCCACGTCTTCCCGCTGCGCGCCAAGCCCGGCGGCGTCCTGGTCCGCAACGGCCACACCGAGGCCGCCGTCGACCTCGCCCGCCTCGCGGGCCTGCGCCCGGCCGGCGCCATCGTGGAGATCGCCGGCGAGGACGGGGTCATGCTGCGGCTGCCCGAGCTGATCCCCTTCGCCCGCAAGCACGGCTTGACGATCATCTCCATCGAGGACCTGATCGCCTACCGCCGCTCCTCCGAGCCGACCGTCCGCCGCGAGGCCGAGGTCAGCCTGCCGACCGCCGCCGGCGACTTCACCGCGTACGGCTACCGCTCCACCGTCGACGGCGTCGAGCACGTCGCCCTCGTCCACGGCGAGGTCGGCGACGGCGAGGACGTCCTGGTCCGGATGCACTCCGAATGCCTGACCGGCGACATCTTCCAGTCCCAGCGCTGCGACTGCGGCCCCCAGCTCCAGGCCGCCATGGCCCGCATCCAGACCGAGGGCCGCGGCGTGGTCGTCTACCTGCGCGGGCACGAGGGCCGCGGCATCGGACTGCTGTCCAAGCTGCGCGCCTACGAGCTCCAGGAACGCGGCCGCGACACCCTGGACGCCAACCTGGAACTCGGCCTGCCCGCCGACGCCCGCGACTACGGGGCCGGCGCCCAGATGCTCGCCGACCTCGGCGTCCGCAGCGTCCGGCTGCTGACCAACAACCCCGACAAGTCGGACGCCCTCGTCCGCCACGGCATCGCCGTCGCCGGCCGGGAACCCATGCCCGTCGAGGCCGGCGAGCACAACCTGCGGTACCTGCGCACCAAGCGGGACCGGATGGGCCACGACCTGCCCTGGCTGGAGGGTGCCGTACCGACCTCCGCCTGCGGCAACCAGTAACCACCGACCCACCAGACCCACACGAACCGAAACACCGAGGAGCAGAGCTGTGAGCGGCAAGGGCGCACCCGAACTGAGCGTGAAGAACTGCGGAGACCTCCGGGTGGCCGTGGTCGCGGCCCAGTGGCACGAGAAGGTCATGGACGGTCTGGTCGACGGCGCCCTGCGCGCCCTGCACGAGCTGGGGATCGACGAGCCCACCCTGCTCCGCGTCCCCGGCAGCTTCGAACTCCCGGTCGTCGCCAAGGTCCTGGCCGGCCGCGGCTACGACGCCGTCGTCGCCCTCGGCGTGGTCATCCGAGGCGGCACCCCGCACTTCGACTACGTCTGCCAGGGCGTCACCCAGGGCCTCGTACAGGTGTCGATCGACACCGGAGTCCCCGTCGGTTTCGGCGTCCTGACCTGCGACAACGACGAGCAGGCGCTGGACCGCGCGGGCCTTGAGGGGTCGAACGAGGACAAGGGGCACGAAGCGGTCACCGCCGCCGTCGCCACCGCGATGACGCTGCGTACCGTCAGCGAACCCTGGCGGTAGTCCAAGGAGTGAACCCCGGCACCGCGGGACCCGGGTGAGCCCGTACTCTAAGGGCATCATGGCGAACGAACCCACCAAGAGCTTCGAAGAGCTCTTCACGGAGCTCCAGCACAAGGCCGCCAACGGCGACCCCAGCACCTCCCGCACCGCCGAGCTCGTCGGCAAGGGCGTCCATGCCATCGGCAAGAAGATCGTCGAGGAGGCCGCCGAGGTCTGGATGGCCGCCGAGCACGAGGGCAAGGAAGCCGCCGCCGAGGAGATCTCCCAGCTGCTCTACCACGTCCAGGTGATGATGGTGGCGCGCGGGATCTCCCTCGACGACGTCTACGCGCACCTCTAGGCCGGAGCCCCGTACCGGAGCCCGCAGTACCGGGGCCCCGCCCCGCCCACACCCTTCGCACCCACGCACCAAAGGAAGCCCATGCTGCGCATCGCCGTCCCCAACAAGGGTTCACTCTCCGGACCGGCGTCGGCGATGCTCCATGAGGCCGGCTACCGCCAGCGCAAGGAGTCCAAGGAACTCGTCACGGTCGACCCCGACAACGAGGTCGAGTTCTTCTACCTCCGCCCGAAGGACATCGCGATCTACGTCGCCTCGGGCAAGCTGGACATCGGCATCACCGGCCGCGACCTCCTGCTCGACTCCGGCGCCAACGCCGAGGAGATCCTGCCGCTGAACTTCGGCCGGTCCACCTTCCGCTACGCCACCAAGCCCGGCACCGCGAAGGGCCCCGAGGACTTCGGCGGGATGACGATCGCCACCTCGTACGAGGGGATCGTCGCCAAGCACCTCGCCGACCAGGGCATCGACGCCTCCGTCGTCCACCTGGACGGCGCCGTCGAGACCGCCATCGAGCTCGGCGTCGCGCAGGTCATCGCCGACGTCGTCGAGACCGGCACCAGCCTGCGCAACGCCGGCCTGGAGGTCATCGGCGAGCCGATCCTCCAGTCCGAGGCGACCGTCATCCGCCGCACCGGCGCCGGCGTCGAGGACCCCAAGGTCGCGCAGTTCCTGCGCCGCCTCCAGGGCGTCCTGGTGGCCCGCAGCTACGTGATGATGGACTACGACTGCCGCGCCGAGCACCTGGAGCGCGCCGTCGCCCTCACCCCGGGCCTGGAGTCCCCGACGATCTCCCCGCTCCACAACGAGGGCTGGGTCGCGGTCCGCGCGATGGTCCCCGCCAAGGAGGCCCAGCGGATCATGGACGACCTGTACGAACTCGGCGCGCGCGCGATCCTCACCACCTCGATCCACGCCTGCCGCCTCTAGGGCGGCTCCGGACGGGAGGGTCCGCACCCGGACCCTCCCGCCCCCACGCCCCCGTACGGCGCACCACCCCCGCGCCGTCCTCCCGTACGTCACCCCAGAAGGCCCAGCGCACCATGAGCGAGTCCGCCGCCCGCCCCGCCCCGCCCGCCCTGCCGGTCACCTTCCGGCCGAACCGCACCCGGGCGGTGCTGCTCAGCGTCGGGACCGTCATGTTCGCCACCATCACGGCGATCGGGCTGCTCCTGGAGAACCTCGGCCCCGGCGAGCGGGTCAGCTTCGTCTTCACCGCCGCCCTGATGGCCTCCGTCCTCGTCCTGCTCAGCCGCCCCAAGGTGGTCGCGGACGAGAACGGCGTCACCGTGGTGAACCTCACCACCACCCGCCGCCTGGAGTGGGCGCAGATCCTCCGCGTCAACCTCCGCCCCGGCGACCCGTGGGTCTTCCTCGACCTCAACGACGGCACCAGTCTTCCCGTCCTCGGCATCCAGCCCGGCGTGGCCAAGGCCCGGGCCATCGGCGACGCCCGCGCCCTGCGCGCCCTCGCCGAAACCCACGGAACCGGCACAAACGACCACTGACCCGGCCGGGCCTCGTCGCTGCGTCCCATTGCGGCGGCGATCTCAATGACTACCCTGGTGGCGGGGCGCACCCGTGTGCCCTCCCACCGCCCCGGGACCCCGTGGCCCGTGGGCACCCTACGACCAGAGGAGTGACTCCCTCCAGCAATGGACGGATCGTCCGGTAGTACCCGCGCCGCCCTCCCCACGGAGGCGGCGGCATGACCATCCCGCTACTGCTGCTCGTGGCGGCCTTCGCACTGATCCTCGCCAACGGTTTCTTCGTGGCGGCCGAGTTCGGCCTCGTCACCGTCGAGAAGCCCGAGGCCGAGCGCGCCGCAGCCGAGGGCGACCGCCGTGCCCGCACGGTCGTCGAAGCCCTGCGGGAGCTGTCCTTCCAGCTCTCCGGCACCCAGCTCGGCATCACCATCACCTCACTCGTCGTCGGCATGCTCGCCGAACCGGCGCTCGCCGCCCTGCTGTCCGGGCCGCTCGCCGCCACCGGCCTGCCCGCCGGAGCCGTCTCCGGCATCGCCGTCTTCACCGGCATGCTGCTCGCCTCCGCCGTGCAGATGGTCGTCGGCGAGCTCGTCCCGAAGAACTGGGCGGTCTCCCGGCCGCTCCAGGTGGCCCGCTTCGTGGCCGGCCCGCAGCAGGTCTTCTCCCGGGCCTTCCGGCCCGTCATCGCCGGCCTCAACTCCGTCGCCAACCGCCTCGTGCGGGCGCTCGGAGTGGAGCCCGCCGAGGAGATGGCCTCCGCCCGCACCCCCGGCGAGCTGGTCTCCCTGGTCCGCCATTCGGCCCAGGCCGGTGCCCTCGAGCAGGACACCGCCGACCTCTTCGTACGGACCCTGTCGCTGGGCGAGCTCACCGCCCAGCACGTCATGACCCCCCGCGTGAAGGTCAGCGCCCTCCAGGACACGGCCACCGCGGCCGACGTGCTGAACCTGACCCGCGCCACCGGCCTGTCCCGCTTCCCGGTCTACCGCGAGCGCATCGACGAGGTCACCGGCGTCGTCCACCTCAAGGACGCCCTCGCCGTGCCCGAGTCCGAACGCGCCCGCACCTCCGTCGCCCGGATCTGCGTCGCCCCGCTGCTGGTCCCCGGCTCCCTGCCGGTCCAGCCGCTGCTGGAGCGGCTGCGCAGCGAACAGCCCATGGCCGTGGTCGTCGACGAGTACGGCGGCACCGCCGGCGTGGTCACCCTGGAGGACATCGTGGAGGAACTCGTCGGAGAGGTCCGCGACGAGCACGACCTCGCCGAGGACGACAGCCCCGAACTGGCCGCCGTACCCGGCGAGGACGGCCGCCCCTCCTGGGAGGCCGACGGCAGCTGCCGCGTGCAGACCCTGCGCCGGATAGGCCTCGACGTGCCCGAGGGGCCCTACGAGACCGTCGCCGGGCTCGTGGCCGACCTCCTCGGCCGGATCCCCTCACCCGGGGACCGGGCCGAGCTGCCCGGCTGGAAGCTGTCCGTCCGCCAGGTCCGGCGCAACCGCGCGGAGCGGGTGCGCCTGGTACGCCTCACGGCCGTGCCGGCCCCCGCGAGCGGCCGCCCGGCCGCCGAGCTGGAAGGCGCCGCCCTGTGAACGCGCTGCAGCTCGTCTTCGCCCTGCTCCTCGTCCTGGCCAACGGCTTCTTCGTCGGCGCCGAGTTCGCGCTCGTCTCCGTACGCCGCAGCCAGATCGAGCCGCTGGCCGCCGGCTCCAAGCGGGCCCGCCAGGTGCTGTACGGCCTGGAGAACCTGCCGCGCATGATGGCCGCCGCCCAGTTCGGCATCACCATGTGCTCGCTGACCCTCGGCGCCGTCGCCGAGCCCACGGTGGCCCGGCTGCTGGAGCCCGTCTTCCACGCCCTGCACGTGCCCGAGGGCCTGATCCACCCCCTCGGCTACGTGGTGGCCCTGTCGGCGGTGGTCTTCCTGCACCTGGTCATCGGCGAGATGGTCCCGAAGAACCTCGCCATGGCCGCGCCCGAGAAGACCTCCCTGTGGTTCAGCCCCGGCCTGGTCGCCTTCGCCCGCCTCTGCGGCCCCGTCACCACGGCGCTCGGCGCGTGCGCGGCGCTGGTCCTGCGGCTGTTCAAGGTCGAGCCGAAGGACGAGGTCGAGGCCGTCTACACCAGCGCGCAGCTGGGCCGGCTGGTGGAGGACTCCCGGCAGGCCGGGCTCCTCGAACCGGTCGAGCAGGAGCGCCTGGAGGACGCCCTGGAGCTGGGCAGCCGCCCGGTCACCGACGTCCTGCTCAGGCGGGACCGCCTCGTCACGGTGGGCCCGGCCGTCACGCCCCGCGAGATCGAGCAGCTGACGGTCCGCACGGGCTACTCCCGCTTCCCCGTCCGCACCGAGACGGGGGCCTTCATGGGGTACCTCCACGTCAAGGACGTCCTGGACCTGGAGGACCGCGAGCGGGCGGTGCCGCAGCGGGTGTGGCGCCGGATGACCACCCTGTGCTCCACCCTCCCGCTGGACGACGCCCTCAGCGTCATGCGCCGCGACGCCACCCACCTGGCCCAGGTGGCCGACCCGTCGGGCCGGATCCTGGGCCTGGTGGCCCTGGAGGACGTCCTCGAAATGCTGGTCGGCGAGGTCCGCGACCCCGCCCACCGGCCCTTCGCCCGCGCCTGATCCGGCTCAGCCCGGGACGAGTGCCTCCCACTCGTCCCGGGTCGGCCCGTCGTGCCCCGGCGCGAAGTCCGGGTTGGCCTCCAGCCAGGCCGTCACCTGCCGGTCCACCTCCTCGGTGCCGTAGGCGTCGGCGGCGGGCAGCAACAGGTGGCGGACCTTGGCCCGGGCCCGCATGACGACCGGGTCCTCGAAGGCGCAGGCGCCCACGGCTGCCGCCCGTCGGTCGGTGGCCGGGGCGCCCTCGGCCAGACGCCGCTCGTTGACCCGGTCGGCGGCCACCTGCTCGTCGAACCACGGGCGCAGGGTCCGGGCCGTCCAGTCGTGGTAGCCGGCCGGGTCCGCGGCCGTCTCGTCGGCGTGGGCGGCCAGGTACCGGGCGGCGAGCAGACCGAAGGCGACGCCGTGGCCCAGGGTCGGGTTGGTGTGGACGAGGCTGTCGCCCGTGTTGACCAGGCCGGTGACCACGGGCCCGGCGCCGTCGGTCAGGGAGGTCCAGCGGTTGGGCAGGCCCGCCATGGGCAGCACGGCCGACCGCGGTTCGGGATCCAGTCCGAGCCAGGCCGCGGCGGCGGGGAAGCGGCGGGCGGCGGCCTCGAAGACGGCCGGGTCGGTGACCGCGCTGCGGGTCGGGTCGGCCGTGGAGAGCACCAGGTGCACCGCGAAGGTGTCGTTGTCGGACGGGAACACCCCGGCGAGCGCGAACGGCGCGGCCGAGCCGGTCTTCACCCTCCCCGGGTCCCGGGGGCCGTCGGGCCGCAGCGCGTACCAGCGGCAGAAGTACGCCAGTCCGGTGCGGTGGCTGTCGACCACCGGCGGCCGGCAGCCCGCCGCGGTGAGCCAGCCGGGAACCGGCGAACGCCGCCCGGACGCGTCGACGACCAGATCCGCCGGCTCCTCCCGGTCCCCCACCCGCACGCCGGTGACCCGTGGCGGGCTGCCCTCGGCGAAGCGGAGCCCGCTCACCCGGCTGCCCTGGCGCACCTCGACGGCCGCCTCCCGGCGCACCGCCGAGGCCAGCGCGGCCTCCAGGACGATGCGGCGGGTCCGCAGGGTCACCAGCTCGTCGTCCCCGTCCCGCGCCGGCGGGTGCTCGCCGAACCAGTCGAAGTCGTGGTACTCCCGGGCGCCGCGCGCCAGCAGGTCCGCGTACACGTCGGGGGCCTCGGCGCGCAGCACGGACCGTACGGGGGCGAGGAAGGAATGCGGCTGCGCGGCCTGCGGGACCCGGGGCCGGTGCCAGTCGAAGAAGTCCCGGTCGAGGTCCTCCCCGACGCCCCGTACGTCCTGCTCGTACAGGCTGACCGCATGGCCCCGCCGCCCGAGCAAGAGGGCCGTTCCCAGCCCGCTGACACCCCCGCCTATCACTGCAACCCGCGCCACTGAGGCTCCCCTTCGCGTCGTGTTGCAGTCCGACCCTACCGGCAAAATCCAGCCTCGCCGGCCTATTGAGCGCGGGGGCCCGGGCCCCCGGGGAGGGCGCGGCGGCAGCCGAAGCGTCAGGCCGGGCTCGGCCCCCGCCCCGAGAGGACCTCCCCGTAGGCCTGCATCAGGTCCGGCAGCCGCAGCGTGGCCAGGTCCTCCCGCGACGGCTCGCCGGCGAAGCCCGCCAGCCGCAGGTCCCGGTACGCGCAGCTCTTCTCGTACAGCGTGCGCAGGAACCGCCCGTTGCCCAGCTCGTCGATCCAGCCCTGCTCCACCACGTGCCCGCTGATGCTGCGCAGTTCCTCCCGCGCCTCCTCGTCCCAGCAGTCCCCGTTCGCCTCGGCCAGCACCCCGCCGATCGCGGTCAGTTCCGCCGGCCGGTAGCTCGGGAAGTCGACGCGGGTCGTGAACCGGGAGGACAGTCCCGGATTGGCGGCCAGCAGCCGGTCCATCCCCGCCGGGTAGCCGGCCAGGATGACGACGAGGTGGTCGCGGTTGTCCTCGGCCCGCTTCAGCAGCACCTGGAGGGCCTCGTCGCCGTACGCGTCGCCCTTGCTGTAGCCCGAGTTGGACAGGCTGTACGCCTCGTCCACGAACAGCACCCCGCCGATCGCGGAGTCGATCAGCTCGTTCGCCTTGACCGCCGTCTGCCCGAGGAACTCACCGACCAGGTCGGCCCGTTGCGCCTCCACCAGGTGGTCCCCGCCCAGCAGCCCCAGCGCGTAGAAGACCCGCCCCAGGATCCGGGCCACCGTGGTCTTGCCCGTCCCCGAGGGGCCCGAGAAGACGAAGTGCCGCTTCGGCGGCTGCACCGGAAGGCCCTGCGCGGCCCGCAGCCGGGCCATGTGCAGCTGCGCCGACAGGGCCTTCACCTGCCGCTTCACCGGCTCCAGGCCGACCATCCGCTCCAGCTCCGCCAGCGCTTCGGCGAGCAGCGCCGGATCGGGCGGACCGGTGGGCAGTCCGGGCGGGGCGCCTTGCGGGGGCACCGGCAGCCGGTGCCGTACGCCTTCCAGCCGGCCCGTTCCCGGCGGCTCCCCGGGCGTCGGCGGATCGGCGTCCACCTGCCCGTCCGGCGCGATGTCCTGGACCGGGCCGCCCCCGCCGCCCCCGCCCCCGCCGCCCAGGGCGACCGCCGCGTAGTGTCCGGCGAAGCCCTCGCTCAGGTGGCCGCCGTACCCGCCGTACCCGAAGGCGTCGGCCAGCCCGGCCATGTCGTCGGGATCGGTGCTGTCCTCGATCGCCGTCAGCCGGGCCGCGGTGTCCATGAACGCCGGGTCCACCCGGTGCACTGCCCGGTACAGCGGCAGCGCCGCCGCGCTGCGCCCGGTGCCCTCGCGGGCCCGCGCCAGCCAGTACCGCAGCTCCTTGCGCTGGGGCTGCTCGCTGCGGCACCTCATCAGCGCGGCCGACAGCATCGGTTCCGCCTGCCCGTACATCTCCAGCCGGACCCGGGCCATCCCGCCGAAGAGCCCCGCCTCGATCCCGAGCAGCGGGTCGAGCACCAGCGGCTCGGTGTGCCGTACCAGCTGCTCCCAGTCCTTGACCAGGTAGGCCCGGCAGGCGTGCAGGAACCGGACCTGGGGGTCGGTGTCGACCGGCGGCAGCGCGGCGAGGGCCTGGTCCAGCTCGGGCACGTGGCGGCCGTCCAGCCAGTGCGAGGCGTGGGCCAGCAGCAGGTCCCGGCGGCTCTCCAGCACCGGCTGCACCCACCAGCCCAGCCAGTACCAGGAGTTGAGGGTGCGCCGGTGGCGGGTGCGCTGCTCGCCGAAGCGGTCCCGGTGGGCGTACATCCGCAATAAGGCGTTGGTGGTGTCCACGCGCAGCGCGTGCAGGCCCAGCCAGGCGTCGGCCATGGTGGGATCGAGCCCGACGGCCGTGCGGAACTCCTCCTCGGCCTGCGGGTACGCGCCCATCGTGCAGGCGTCGACCCCGCGGAGCCAGGCGAGTTCGGCCGGAGCGTGTGCGCTGCCCGGCATGCCGAAGTCCATCACATCCCCCACAAGCATGCCCCGTGGTGCGCGGCAAACTCCGCGTCGCGCACCAGAGTTGTCGACCCCGCCGATGAAATCAGGGCTGCATCGTACCTGCGGTGACGCACCTTACCCAGGGTGCGGTGGGCACGGGTCGTGGGCGTACCCCGCAGGCGCAGGGTAACTCAGGGTGAACAAGGGTGGGCGGAGCGACGCGTCCCGCACCGGTCCGGGGCAGAACGAAGCCCCCGATCACGGGGGAACAATCGGGGGCTTCGTGTCCGCGGCGGCCCTTGCGGACCGCGCATTCAGAACGTACGGCGGTTGCCGGGCCCGGGTCAAGCGGGTCGGGGAAGCCCCGTCCGGCCGTCGGCGCGCGACCGCTCAGGCCTGGGGGAGTCCGTGACGCTCGGTGACGGAAGGGGGCGTTCCCGGCGTCGCAGAAGCCCCGGAAGTCCACTCGTATCCCGTACCACTCTGGTGTACCAAGGTGTGCGCGAAGGGGCGTGAAGGGTCGTGCGAGAAGTGCGCGAGCTCCGCGCGCTCCCATCCGTCCCAGAAGTCGGAAAGATCCTTTCCGTCCCTGTTCCGCCCGCGTCCCCAGGACCTCTCCCGAGGCGTCTCCATCCACAGCAGCCGTGCCAGGCGGGGCCGCAGCGCCCGCCGCCCGGCCCCCACGCCCTCGACGAGCAGCACGGGCGCCGGCTCCAGCACCCGCTCGGCACCGAAGCGGCGCTCCACCCAGTCGTACGGGGCCCAGTGCGCGGGCCGCCCGGCGGCCAGCGGCTCCAGCACCTGCTCCCGCAGCCGCCCCGTCCAGCCGAACAGCTCCTCGTGGGTGGCCACGTCGTCCAGGTGCAGCACCGGGGCGCCGCCCAGGGCCTCGGCGAGCCGCTCCGCGAAGGTGCTCTTGCCCGACCCGGCGTGCCCGTCGATGCCGATCAGCCGCACCGGGCCGAGCGAGGGCGGCAGGGCGGCGAGCTCCCGTGCGAGTGACTCAAGTGACTGCTGTGGCTCCACCCGGCCAGGGTAAGGGCCCCCGACACGGGCCCCGGGCTTCGCCGCCGCACGGCCGGGAACTGGAAGGGTGGAGCAGCCGCACCACCAGACCGACCCCCTGGGGGAACAAGCCGATGACCGCACCCACGCCACGCAGGGCCCTGCTGGCCGTCGCCCTCGCCGCCGCCACCGCGGCCACCGTCCCCGGCGGACGGGCCTCGGCGGCCTCCGGCCCGGCCGCCTCCGGCCCGGCCCCCTCCGACCCGGCCGCAGCCGCCCCCGGCCGGAGCCCCGCCGAGGGCGTCCCCGGGGACACCGCCGCGGCAGCTCCCGCCGGCGCGGCCCCGGCCCGGACGGTCGACAACCGGTTCTGGTACGCGTACGCCCACTGGCAGGCCGGCACCCACCGAGGCACCACCGCCGTCGCCGGCGCCCGGCCGGGGCTGGAGATGGCGGCCCCGGCCGGCCGCACCGAGTACACCGACCCGCACACGGCCCGGAAGTCCACCTGGGAGTACGCCACCTGGACCTCCCCCGTGCACCGCACCACCGTCGCCGCCACCGAGGCCATCGCGTCCTGGAACGCCCGCACCCCGGCCGGCACCTGGATCCAGACCGAACTGCGCCCCTCCTACGGCGACGGCACCTCGGGCCGCTGGTACGTGATGGGCCGCTGGGCCGCCGGCGACGGCGACATCCGCCGCACCTCCGTCGACGGCCAGACCGACGGCCGCACCACCGTCTGGACCGACACCCTGGCCGTGGACGCCCCCGCCGCGGCCGCCGGCCTGCGCATCACCGGCTGGCAGCTGCGCCTCACCCTCCACCGCAGGCCCGGCGCCGCGCAGGGCCCCAGGGTCTGGCTGGCCGGGGCGATGGCCTCCGCCGTGCCCGACCGCTTCACCGTCCCGGCGGCCGCCCCCTCGGGCCGGGCGCACGAGCTGAAGGTCCCGCGCTACTCCCAGGAGGTCCACGCCGGCCAGTACCCCGAGTACGACAACGGCGGCGAGGCCTGGTGCAGCCCGACCTCCTCCCAGATGATCATCGAGTACTGGGGGCGCAGGCCCAGCGCCGCCTCCCTGGGCTGGGTCCGCCGCGACTACGCCGACCCGCAGGTCTGCCACGCCGCCCGCTCCACCTACGACGCCGCGTACAAGGGCTGCGGGAACTGGCCCTTCAACGCCGCCTACGCGGCCACCTACCGCGACCTGGCCGGCGTCGTGACCCGGCTGACCTCCCTGACCGACCTGGAGACCCTGGTCCGCGCGGGGATCCCGGTCATCACCTCGCAGTCCTTCCTCGCGCAGGAGCTCACCGGGGCGGGCTACGGCACCGCGGGGCACCTGATGACGGTGATCGGCTTCACCGCCGCCGGGGACGTGATCGCCAACGACCCGAACTCGCCGGACAACGACTCCGTCCGCCGCGTCTACCGGCGCCGGGAGTGGGAGAACGCGTGGCTGCGCACCAAGCGCCGCAACGCCGCCGGGAAGACCGTCTCGGGCACCGGCGGCGTCTGCTACCTCTACGCCCCGGCCAGGCCCGGCGCGGACCAGGTCAGGGCCCTGCGGGAGGTCGGGGTGCTGTGAGGCGCGGGCGGACCGGCCGGCGGGAAAGGTCCGCTCGCCCGTGTGGCTTAACGGGCGGAATATGGGCATAAAGGGCGTGTAAGGCTTCTCTAGGAGGCAGCCCGCCATGACCACCCATTCAAGTATCGAACGTCACCCGGACCTTGCCGAGATGCGGACTCGGTTCGAGCGGGTGACGAGCACTCCCGCCGCGCAGGCCGTGGAGGCGCTGGCCCTGATCTCGGGCCTGTATCTGGCGGCCTCGCCCTGGATAGCGGGGTTCAGCGTGCTGGGCCCGCTGGCCGTCAACAACCTGATCGCCGGTCTGGCCTTCTGCCTGTGCATGGGCGGACTGGGGACGGCGTACGAGCGCACGCACGCGATGGCCTGGACGGCCGTCGCGATCGGCGCCTGGACCATCGTGGCCCCCTGGGCCATCGCCGGTGAGATGGACACCACCCGCAGTGTCGTCAGCAACGTCATCACCGGCGCGGTCATGCTGTGCCTGGGCCTCGCCATGGTCTCCATGGGCGGGCGCCGGCGCATGACGACCTGAGCGGGAGCCCATCCCGCCGCCGGGCCCCGGCAGCACCTCCGCGTACCGGAGGGCGCCGGGGCCCGGCGGCGTGACCGGAGCCACCAGTGACCCTCGTCATATACCGTGAATGCCGCGAATGCTGGCACATTGGACGGCATGACCGCACACACCGCCGCCCTCTCCGCCCGCGCCCGCCGCCTCGTCGGCACGGGCGGCCCCAAGGAAGACTCCGCCTGGCTGGAGCACGTGCTCGGCTGGACCCTGGTGGTCGTCGTGGCCATGTTCGTCACCCAGCTCGGCCTGCTCTGACCCCCGGCCTGCTCTGACCCGGCCCGGCGCCGTCACGAGGCTCCCAGCCGCAGCCCCTCCGTGGCGATCACGTCCGAGGTGACCAGCGCCTGCTCGGCGCTGACCCGGGTCATGAACACGAACGGCGGGATGACCGGCGGGGCCGGCAGTCCGTCGGGGCTGAAGGTGACGCACAGCAGCCCCTCGATGCACCCGCTGAACCTCGTCAGGTACAGGGTCACGTCCCCGCGCAGCTCCAGGGAGTCGGCCGCCAGCGCGTACTCCTCGCGCCCGTCGCGGGTGTGCAGCCGGTAGTCGCGCAGCGACGCCGCCGCCATCCTCAGCACCAGCACCCTGCGGGGCCCGTCCGCCGTGGGCAGCTCGGTGACGCCGGCCAGCGCGAAGCCCCGCGGCGCGAACAGCGAGGTGGTGACCGTCGGGGGAGTACGGGCCGCCGCCGGCGGCCCCGCCGCGACCGGCTCCGCCCGCGCCTGCGGGGTCCCCGAGACCAGCGCGGCCAGCAGTACGACGGGCAGCACGGCGGCCGCCAGCCGTGCTGCCCCACCTGCCGCCTCCCCGCCCGCCGCCTGCTCCCCGGCCCCCTCTCCGTCCCCTCCCCCGGGCAGCGGAGTCCAGCCGAAGCCCAGGGCGCTGCCCGCGATCCCGAGCAGCATCCCGACGAGGAACCCGCCCAGGTTGGTCGCCACGAAGGACAGCACCGACAGCAGCAGGGCGTGCACCGACACGTACGCCCGCGCCTGCGGCAGGAACCACAGGAACAGCCCCGCCACGATCAGCGCGGCCCCGATCCCGATCGCCGCGATCCCGCCCAGCCCGAGGCTGACCAGCACCGTCAGCGGCGAGAGCGGGACCAGCAGCAGCTCGGCCCCGCCCAGGACCAGCAGCAGCCCGCCCCAGAACGGCCTGGTCCGCCGCCACGCCCGCAGCCGCGCCCGCGGGCCGGGCGGCTGCGGTGGAGGTGGCGCCAGGGGCCCTAGAAGCACTTCCCGCCGTCCAGGCTCACGTCCAGCTTCAGGCCCTTGAGCCGGAAGTTGCCGCCGGTCGCGGACCAGGCGTGCGACTTCACGCCCACCACCTCGATGTTCCCGGCCTGGAGCCCGAACTTGCCGGGCTCGCCCCGCACCCCGTCCACCTGGTCGAGGGTGGAGGCGTCCCGGCCGATCTGCGCCGTGCCGAAGGTGGCGTCCCCGCCCAGGTCCTCGCCGTCGATGACCAGGTTGCTGGCGGTCACGTTCCCGGCCGGCCCGCCGGCGGTCAGCTTGAACACGACCTTCCCCAGCGGGGTGTCCACCTCGGCGGACTGGCAGATGTCGCTGAGGGTGGCCTCCCCGATGCCCAGCAGCGCGACGGGGTGCCCCTTGCCGTCGACGGAGCGGTCGGTGTGCACGTAGGAGGCGAGCCCCTTGCTGCTCAGCTTGGAGGAGGAGACCTGGAAGGATGTCCCCGAGACGGCGAAGGAAGCGGCGAGCGCCCCCTGCGCCGTCACCACCCCCAGCACCCCCGCCAGGGCGGCCGCCGGCAGCGCGACGAGCGCCGACTTCCGCCAGTCGACCCGGCCTTCGACGGCCGCTCTGTTGCCCTTGCCCATGATGTGCCTCCCGTGTGGATTCCGGAGGATCGGTGCGAAAGGAGCGCGACAGGCAGGTCTGCCATACTGCGGGCAAATCCTGTGGCGGTTCGAGGCTAGGGCTGAATTTGAATAATAGTCAACAGCGCGGCGCGGCCCTGCGTTCGCAGGTTCGACGGGCCGAACTCATAGCCATCGGACGGAAGTTGTTCGCCGACACCCCGTACGACGCCCTCTCCATGGACGACATCGCGCGCCAGGCCGGCGTCGCCAAGGGGCTCGTCTACTACTACTTCAAGAGCAAGCGCGGCTATTACCTCGCGATCGTCGAGGACTCCGTCGCCGGCCTCGTCGCCCGCGCCGGCGGGGACACCGGCCTGCCGGCCGCCGAACGGGCCCGCCGCACCATCGACGGCTACCTCCACTACGCCGAGCACCACCGCGCCGCCTACCGCACCATCGTCACCGGCGGGGTCGGCTCCGACGACGAGGTGCAGGCCATCCGCGACTCCGTCCGCGAAGAGCTCGTCGCCACCATCGCCGAGGGCGCCTACGGCCGCCGCGAGGTCCCGCCCCTGGCCCGGCTCGCCCTCGTCGGCTGGCTCTCCGGGGTCGAGGGCGCCACCCTCGACTGGATCGGCACTCCGCCGGCCGCGGCGCGCCCCGGGCGGGAGGACCTCGCCGCCCTGCTCGTGCGACAGCTGCGGGCGACGCTGACCGTGATCGAGGAGTTCGTCCCCGACTGTCCGGCTCCTCCAGCGGCCCCCGAGGATGCCGCGAGCGGCTCGAATGATCATGGCAATCATGTACCGGTGACGTAAAGCGCCTGATCGGGCATACTCAACCCGCCGCAGCCGCTGAGCGAGCCGTTCCGTAACCCGGGAGGGCAGCATTCGGCTGTGAGAGCACCGAGACCCGGCGGCGCGTCCCACACCTCACGCGTCGCCGCCGTGCCCGACGAGGGAGGAGAGCGCCGCCATGACCGACCGCGCCCCGCAGCCGGTGGACCGACAGCTGCCCACCGAGGAGTCCCGGGACCTCCTCGCGCTCGTACGCGAGATCGCCCAGAGGGAGATCCGCCCGCACGCCGCGGACGAGGAGGAGACCGGCCGGTTCCCCCGCGAGGTCTTCACCCTCCTGTCCGAGGCCGGCCTGCTCGGCCTCCCGTACGCCGGAGAGTTCGGCGGCGGCGAGCAGCCGTACGAGGTCTACCTCCAGGTGCTGGAGGAGCTGGCGGCCGCCCGTCTGACCGTCGGCCTCGGCGTCAGCGTCCACTCGCTGGCCTGCCACGGCCTGGCCGGTTACGGCACCAAGGAGCAGCAGTCGGCGCACCTGCCCGACATGCTCGGTGGCGGACTGCTCGGCGCGTACTGCCTCTCCGAGCCGGCCGCCGGTTCGGACGCCGCGTCGCTGACCACGAAGGCGGTCCGGGACGGCGACGACTGGGTGATCACGGGCACCAAGGCCTGGATCACCCACGGCGGCGTCGCCGACTTCTACACCGTCCTCGCGCGCACCGGAGCCCCGGGCGCCAAGGGCATCACCGCCTTCCTCGTCCCCGGCGACGCCCCCGGCCTGACGGCGGCCGTCCCCGAGAAGAAGATGGGCATGAAGGGCTCGCCCACCGCCCAGCTGCACTTCGACGGCGTCCGCGTGCCCGACTCCCGGCGGATCGGCGAGGAGGGGCAGGGCTTCACCATCGCCCTGGCGGCCCTGGACGCCGGCCGGCTCGGGATCGCGGCCTGCGCCATAGGCGTGGCCCAGGCGGCTCTGGACGAGGCCGTCTCGTACGCCCTCGGCCGCAGGCAGTTCGGACACCCCATCGCGGACTTCCAGGGGCTGCGCTTCATGCTCGCCGACATGGCCACCAAGATCGAGGCGGGCCGGGCGCTCTACCTCGCGGCCGCGCGGCTGCGGGACGCGGGCAAGCCCTTCTCCCGGCAGGCGGCGATGGCCAAGCTCTTCTGCACGGACGCGGCCATGGCCGTCACCACGGACGCGGTGCAGATCCTCGGCGGCTACGGCTACACCGCGGACTTCCCGGTGGAGCGGCTGATGCGCGAGGCGAAGGTCCTCCAGATCGTGGAGGGCACCAACCAGATCCAGCGCATGGTCATCGCCCGCCACCTGGCCGGCCCCGAGACCCGCTGACGCCGGACGGGTGAAAGGCTCTCGGCCGCCGGGCTGAACCCGCGGGGGTTCTGCCGTGTCGCCGGGAGCCGTACGGGCCCGCCGGAGAAGATCATGGCCGGTGACCCGCCTCAGACGCTCCGGGCTGCTCCTGCCGTACGTACTGCTGCTGCTCGCCTTCCTGGCCGTCCAGGCCCCGGGGGCCCGGGCCGCGGCGGACCCCTGCCGGGCGGACCAGCTCGGCGGGGCGAAGGTGACGGCATCGGCGGATTTCGACCACCGCGGCCGTGACGACACCTTCCTCACCAGCGTGATGGAGATCCGGGTCCCAAACGGTTGGGGGCCAGCCCCCGACCTGCTCCTGGACCCGCGCTCCCCGCTTTACCGCTCAGCGCTGCGCTGCTTGCTGGGCAAGGTCAACAAGAAGCAGGTCTACGACCAGGAACAGCGTCTCAAGCCGCTGACGGTGACGGCGGATGGCACCTGGACAACCGTCCACTACGAGGCCGTCGCATGGGTCGGGTCGCTCGGCACGTTTCCCGTGGGGCCCTGGCAGCTTGGCGCGGAAAGGAACGAGTGGACCATCGCCTTGCGGCCGCCCGCTAACCTCGCCCGGGCCACCTGGGAAGACGTGCAGGTCCGGCTGGGTGGCCCCGGTGCCATGTCGGTCACTCCGGCGCCGGCCTTCGGCGAGAAGGGCACCGAGCTGCGGTGGCGAAACCTGAAGGGCGAGCAGGCCTTCCGAGTGGTGTTCCGCCCGCCCGCGCCCCAGCAGTGGAGCGCCATCACCTGGACGACGGGCGAGTTCTGGGAGACCTTCGGCCTCCAGAGCGCCTCGGGTGTCGTCTGGTACCTGGAGGCGAGCGTGCTGCTGCTGCTCAGTGTCAGAAGTCTCCGGCGAAGTCTGGGGGACGATATGACGCCGAGGGAGGAAGGGTCGCTCAAGCTGATGAGGACCTGGGTGCTCCTGCAGGCGCTGCTGGTCGTCGTGGTCTACCTGGGCGACAACGCCTTCCGCTTGATCAGCCGACAGATGTCCTGGGCGAAGAACTACGAGTCGGATGTCTGGCTCTTCACCCTGCTGGTGCTCGGGCTCGTCCTGTGCTTCCTGGGCAGGGTGGGGAAGGCCTTCCTCATCGGGGCGTCCGCTTTCACCCTCTTTTTGGCGGCAGCCTGTGTCTATGTCGAATGGTCCGAATCCACGCTGCTGACCAGCAGCGACGCCACGATCCAGCCGCCCGGCTCCTGGATCGTGCCGCTGGTCCTTCTGGCGGCCGTCTTCGTATGCGTCCTCGGGCTGGTCTCGTTCGGACAGCGAGCCCTGCTCATGGGTGACGGAGGCCTGCCGCGCCGGCTGGTGGTGGCGGTCTCCTTCGTGGTGGCGGCCTCGGCGGTCCTGTGGTCCTTCGTCGCTTCTCAGCGGTACTGGGAGCACGTCACGTGGCTCGCCGACCCCGGCTGGCAGGAGTACAGGAAGCAATGGGCGGTCTTCTACGATGCGCGCTGGTGGGAATTTCCCCAGGACGCTCTCTACAACCTGACGCCTGTCGCATCCTACTTGAACGCGCTGGCCCTGGTGGGGGCGCTCCGGGTCTGCCGCTCCGAACAGCGCGCGGAAGACGCGTTCACGCCCGACCAAGCCGAAAAGTTCCTGCTGGTGGCGCTGTTCGTCCTCACGGCGGTGCCCAGCTATGCCGTGTACTACGGCTTCTCGGGCGACATCGTCATCCTGATCGTCAGTCTTGCGGCAGCCTGGGGCCTGCTCGCCTTGGGGCAGTCCCGGTCCGTGCTGGAGCAGCCGTCGGCGGACAACGCTCCGCTGGGGAAGACCGTCTCGAGGACCGACCGTTCCGAGTTGCTGCGCCTGGCAAGACGCTTCCGACACCTTCAGTCGCGGCTGCAGCGCGCGGGCGCCGGGCAGTCGGGCGAACGGACTCCCACGCAGGAGTCGATCGAGCACGAGATCGACGAGCTGGACCGGTGTCTGCCGGAGGGGGTGCGGCCGGTTGACCTGCCGTTCGCCTGCGGGCCCATGGTCACCTGGTGGGGCAATGCCTGCCGGGGTGCGCTCGTCGCATGCTGGGTCGGCCTGCCCGCTACGGCCCTGATGTACTGGACAGAGATGATCCGGAACGAATCGTGGGTCGTGACCACCCGGTACGGCGGCGGTTTCCTCCAGATCCTTGCCGAGATCCTCTTCTGGCAGTCCACCTGGGTAGCCGGAGGGTTCTTCCTGGGGGCGCTCTGGCGCGACCTCCCCGGCCGCCACGGGCCGAGCAAGGCGTTCGGAGTCGCCGTCGCGTTCGCCGTTCCGGTCTTCGCCCACCAGGTGATCGCCCAGACCATCGGCCAGAGCATGGAGGGGACGAACCCGGCCATGGCCGCCTTCGCCTCGGTCATGACGTTCACCGGCCTGGTGATGGACGTGCAGACCTTCCAGAGCGAGCGGCGTTACTGGCAGACCAGCGCCGGCCTCGTCGCGTACGTCTACCAGATGCGCTTCGCCTCGGTAGCGTTCTGCCTGGCGCAGCTCCTTGCGCTCGCCACCATCTGGAAGACGCTGCGCGAAGGAGGCCCGATGATGCCCCCATCCCGGTGAACCCGCGGACGCGCGCCCGCTCAGGACTCGTACAGCGGCCCGCTCGGCCAGATCGGGGAGGACGCGATGCGGGACCACTCCGGGTCGCGCCGTCCCGGCAGGGTGCGGCCGTCGGCGGCCCAGCGGGCGAGGAGGTCGCCGTAGATGGGCGGGTCGGGGTGGCGCGGCCGGCCGTGCTGGCCGCCCGGGGCCGGGACCGTCCGCTGAACCGATTCTTCGTAACCCGGCGCGGTGGGACGCCGCCTGCGCCCCGCTCTCGCCGACGGCGTTTCGAGAGTGGTCATGCACCGCCAACGCCGGACCCGGCACGGGGGTAACCCGGCCCGGTCCGCGCCCATCTGTTCGACCCTTCCCACTGTCCGCGGGCCCGGATGGTGGCGATCATGGGCTGATGCGTACACATCACACCCGGCCGGCGGTCGTGGCCGCCGCCGCGCTCCTCGCGCTCACCGGCTGCCAGGACGCGAAGCCCTCCGGCGGGGCCTCGAACGGTTCCGCCCCGGCCTCGGCCCCCGCTTCCGCGTCCCCGCCCGCCGCGAAGCAGGGCACCCTCCCCGACCTCGTCGGCAAGGGGCTCCAGGCCGCGCAGGACGAGGCGCAGGCCGCCGGCTTCCACCGCCTCGCCTCGCACGACGGGCTGGGCCGCGGGCGCGCCCAGGCCTTCGACCGGAACTGGAAGGTGTGCTTCCAGAGCCCCGGGCCCGGCTCCGCGTCCACCGACGCCCGGATCGACTTCGGCGCGGTGAAGGTCGAAGAGGCCTGCCCCGCCACGGACCCCGGGCTGCCGTCGGCGGCGGCCGGCGCGACCCCGGACTTCTACCGCAAGTCCGTGAAGGCGGCCCGGGACGCCCTGCCCTCCGGCGTGAACGTCACCGTGAAGGACTCCCTCCAGGGCCGGACGGTCCGGCTGGAGACGAACTGGCAGGTGTGCGCCCAGCTCCCGAAGGCGGGCAACCCCCTCAACGGCGGGCCGGTGGAGCTGAACGTGGTCCAGTTCGGCGAGACCTGCCCCTGACCTCCTCGCGCGGGGCGGAACGGGGCCTCGCGCAGCCGGGCGGTGGCTCGCCTTGCCGCCGTGGCAGGGCGTGCCGCAACCCTGGCACCCGGCACGGTTTCTGACGTACCGTCATATCCGCTCAGCAGCCCTGACCGCCCCCGCGCCCCAGGAGGTTTGCCGTGCCCGCGGACCGCCCCGTCGCCCTCGACGAATACCCCGTCCACCAGGCCCCGCTGTCGATGAAGCACCACGTCAGCGGCGACCGGAACGCCTACGACCGCTGCATCTTCCACGTCTTCGACCACGCCGGCCGCGCCGTCCTCATCCTCGGCCTCGGCGTCTACCCCAACGCCGGGGTCATCGACGCCTACGCCACCCTGCGCCTGGGCGACGACCTCCTCGCCGTCCGCGCCTCGGACGCCCTCACCGACGACCGGATGAACCTCTCCGTCGGCCCCCTGTCGATCACCGTCGACGTACCGCTCGAGAAGCTCACCCTGCGCTGCGCACCCGATCCGGCGGACCCGCACGGCCTTTCGTACGACGTCACCTGGACCGCCGAGTTCCCCGCCGTCTGGGAACCCCACCACGTCCAGCGCCGCGGCGACCGCCTCATGCTCGAAGGCCGCCGCTTCGTCCAGGCGGGGAACGTCACCGGCACCGTCCGGGCCCGCGGCGAGGAGTTCACCCTCACGCCGGGGGAGTGGACCGGCACCCGCGACCGCAGCTGGGGAGTGCGCCCGATACCCGGCGAGGACGGCGGCCGGGCCGCCGAGGAGATGCGCCCCGAGGGCTTCCACTGGCTCTGGGTACCCGTGCGCTTCGAGGACCGCTTCCTGATGGTCATCGTCCAGGAGGACGCCGACGGACACCGCACCCTCAACGAGGCCGTGCAGGTCTTCCCCGAGGACAGCGGCCGCCACGACGTACAGCTCGGCTGGCCCCAGACCGAGATCGGCTACCGCTCCGGCACCCGCCACCCCGAGCGCGCCGTCGTCCACCTCGCCGACCCCTCCCGCAAACCCCTCGAACTCGGCGTCGAGATCCTGAACTCCTCCCCGCTCGCCGTCGGGGCCGGCTACCCGCCCGCCGCCGACTGGCAGCACGGCACCTGGCAGGGCCGCGGCTGGACCGACCGCCGCACCTACGACCTCTCCGACCCGGCCGCCCACCCCATGGCCGCCTTCGGCGTCACCGACCACTCCGCCCGGTTCACCCTCGACGGGCGCACCGGCTTCGGGATCTTCGAACACGGCAGCTTCGGCCGCCACGACCCCAGCGGCTTCGCCGACTACTCCTCCGTCGCCCCCTGACCCGCCCCCGAGACAGGAAGGACCGGCCATGGCCACGGCACCCCGCCCCCGTACCTCCACCCGAGAGCCCGAGGAACTCGGCCGCCGCCTCGCGGCCTGGCTCGACGGCCGGCTCCCCGGCGCGAAGGTCGTCAACACCACCGTCCCCGGCTCCAACGGCATGTCCAGCGAGACCCTGCTCTTCGACATCGAGCACCCCGACGCCCCCGTCCGCGCCTGCGCCCTGCGGCTGGCCGCCGACCCGGCCGCCTACACCGTCTTCCCCACCTACGACATGCCCCGCCAGCACCGCGTGATGAGCCTGGTCGCCGAGCACACCGACCTGCCCGTCCCGCGCGTGCTGTGGCTGGAGGAGGACCCGGCCCCGCTCGGGGCGCCGTTCTTCGTGATGGCCCGCGCCGAGGGCCGCGTACCGCCCGACGTCATGCCCTACACCTACGAGGGGAACTGGCTGCACTCCGCCACCGACGCCGAGCGCGCCGAACTCCAGGAGGCGAGCATCTCCCTCCTCGCCCGGCTGCACGACCGGTTCCCCGCGAAGGAGGCCGAGTTCCTGCTCCCGGACGGCGAGGGCAGCCCGCTGCGCCGCCACGTCGACGCGCAGCGCGCCTACTACGAGTGGGTGGTGGCCGGGCTGGCGCGCTCGCCCCTGCTGGAGCGGGCCTTCGACCGGCTGGAGGAACTCTGGCCCGCCGACGAGGGCGAACCGGTCCTCAACTGGGGCGACGCCCGCATCGGCAACGTCATCTACGACGGCTTCCGGCCGGCGGCCGTCCTCGACTGGGAGATGGCGGCCTACGCCCCGCGCGAGGTCGACCTCGGCTGGACCGTCTACCTGCACCGGTTCTTCCAGGACCTGACCGTGAGCTTCGGCCAGCCGGGCCTGCCCGGCTTCCTGCGCCGCGAGGACCTGGAACGCCGCTACGCCGAACTCACCGGGCACACCCCGAGGGACATGGAGTTCCACACCCTGTACGCGGCCCTGCGGCACGGGATCGTCATGCTGCGCATCGCCTACCGCCAGGCGCACTTCGGCGAGGTGGAGGTCCCCGCCGACCCCGACGGGCTGATCCTGCACCACGCCAGCCTGGCCGGCATGGTGCAGGGCACCTACTGGTAGCCGCCGATCAGGCGGCCTGCGCGTGCTGGCTCCGGCTCGGCGGCGCGGCCGCCGCCGGCCGCACGGGACGCGAGCCCGGCCCGCCGACGTGCGAGAACGGCTGCGTCCGCCAGTCCAGGCCCTGGGGCAGGGCGAGGTGCACGATGGCCTCAAGCTCCTGCTGCTCCGGCAGGAGCGCGCCCAGCGTCGGCAGGGCGTCGGAGACCGGGCGGCCGGTGCCGGCGCACACCGTGAGCCCGAACGGGTTCCACGGGGTCAGGCACAGCGCGTGCTGCGGCAGGTGCTCCTCGTCCGCGACGAGGGCGATCGACTGCCCGCAGTCCGGGCAGACGGCGTGGCGGACCTCGAAGTACTCGGCGTCGCCGGGTTCGAGGTACTCCCCGTCGTCCGCGTAGCCGGTCTCGACGGATTCCAGGGGCTCCGGTTCGGTGCGACCGGCGCGCTTGGTGTTCAGCATGGATGTACTCCCCCTTGGGTGGGCCGGGCGGGCAGGTACTTCGGCCACGGCCACACCAAGCACTTCCCGCCGCGCGGCACGAGTAACCACCAGAGCGGGATGTACGCCCGTACACGCCTGTGGCTTTGGTCACATGCCCGCCGCAGGTGCCACTTCTGCGTGGACACCGCTGTGCCGGAAGCCGTTCGGGGCAATAGGTTGTGCGGCTATGAGCGCAATGGAGGAGCTGGACCGCCAGATCGTGGATCTGCTCGTGCGGGACGGGCGGATGAGCTACACGGACCTGGGCAAGGCCACGGGCCTGTCCACGTCGGCGGTCCACCAGCGAGTACGCAGGCTGGAGCAGCGCGGCGTCATCCGCGGGTACGCGGCCGTCGTGGACCCCGAGGCCGTGGGGCTCCCGCTGACGGCCTTCATCTCGGTCAAGCCGTTCGACCCGAGCGCGCCGGACGACATCGCGGACCGGCTGGCCGGCGTGCCCGAGATCGAGGCCTGCCACAGCGTCGCCGGCGACGAGAACTACATCCTCAAGGTCCGGGTGGCCAGCCCGCTGGAACTGGAGGACCTCCTGGGCCGCCTCCGCGCCCTGGCCCACGTCTCGACCCGCACCACGGTCGTCCTCAGCACCCCCTACGAAGCCCGCCCGCCGCGCGTCTAGCCGATCCCGGCCCCGCGAATCCAGCCCGCCGGCGCTCGAGGCGCCCCACCCACCCCCGCCCCGCTCCGGCCTCGCCGGCGTTTGAGGCGCGGGGTCTGGGGCGGAGCCCCTGGGAACGGTGGAAGGGCGGGTAGGGGACCGGCCCGCGCAGCGGCACCCCCACCCCACCCGGGGAGATCCGCGGCGAGCGGAGGGGCGAGACTGGTCCCCATGACCGACCGCACCCCCTCCGCCGAAGCCGCCGGAGCCACCCCGCCCTCCCGAACCGTCCTCCTGCGCGGAGGCGAGGTGCACAGCCCCGCCGACCCCTTCGCCACCGCGATGGTCGTCGAGCGCGGCCACGTCGCCTGGGTCGGCTCCGAGGGCGCCGCCGACGCCTTCGCGCAGGGCGTGGACGAGGTCGTCGACCTCGGAGGGGCGCTCGTCACGCCCGCCTTCACCGACGCCCACGTCCACACCACCTCCACCGGTCTCGCCCTCACCGGCCTCGACCTGAGCGGCGCCCGCTCCCTCTCCGAGGCCCTCGGGCTGGTCCGCGCGTACGCCGGCCGGCGGCCCGCCGACCGGGTGCTCCTCGGGCACGGCTGGGACGCCGCCCGCTGGCCCGAGCGCCGCGCCCCGCGCCGCTCCGAGCTCGACGAGGCCACCGGGGGCCGCCCGCTCTACCTGAGCCGCGTCGACGTCCACTCCGCGGTGGTCACCACGGCCCTGCTGGACCTCGTCCCCCAGGTGCACCCGCACGGCGACGACGTGCCGCTCACCAAGGACGACCACCACGCGGTCCGCCGGGCCGCGCTCGCCGCCGTCACCCCCGCCCAGCGCGCCGAGGCGCAGCGGGCGGCCCTGGACCGGGCGGCCTCCCTCGGCATCGGCTCGGTGCACGAGTGCGGCGGGCCCGACATCTCCTCCGCCGAGGACTTCACGGGCCTGCTGGCCCTGGCCGCCGAGCACCCCGGGCCGCGCGTCCACGGCTACTGGGCGGACCGGGACCTCGCCCTGGCCGAGGAGCTCGGCGCGGTCGGCGCCGCCGGCGACCTGTTCGTGGACGGCGCCCTCGGCTCGCACACCGCCTGCCTGCACGCCCCGTACGCGGACGCCCCGCACACCGGCACCGGCTACCTGGACGCCGCCGAGGTCGCCGAGCACGTCGCCGCCTGCACCGAGGCGGGCCTGCAGGCCGGGTTCCACGCCATCGGGGACGCCGCCGTCGCCGCCGTGGTCGAGGGCGTCCGCGCGGCCGCCGAGAAGGTGGGCCTGGCCCGGATCAGGGCCGCCCGGCACCGCGTCGAGCACGCCGAGATGATGACCCCGCAGACGATCGCGGCGTTCGCGGAACTCGGCCTGACCGCCTCCGTACAGCCCGCCTTCGACGCGGCCTGGGGCGGCGAGGACGGCATGTACGCCGACCGGCTCGGCGCCGAGCGCGCCCGCACCCTCAACCCGTTCGCCGCCATGCTCAAGGCCGGCGTCCCGCTGGCCTTCGGCTCGGACGCGCCCGTGACCCCGCTCGACCCCTGGGGCACGGTCCGCGCGGCCGCCTTCCACCGCACGCCCGGGCACCGGATCTCCGTACGGGCCGCCTTCGCCGCCCACACCCGCGGCGGCTGGCGCGCGCTGGGCCGCGACGACGCGGGCATCCTCGTACCGGGCGCCCCGGCCGACTACGCCGTCTGGCGGACCGGGGAACTGGTCGTCCAGGCGCCCGACGACCGGGTCGCCCGCTGGTCCACCGACCCCCGCTCCGGCACCCCCGGCCTGCCCGACCTGAGCCCCGGCGGGGACCTGCCGGTGTGCCTGGCGACGGTGGTCGGCGGCCGGGAGGTTTTCGTACGGCCACAGGGGTGATCCACCGGGCACCGGTGCGGTACGGGCGGCCCGGCCCGGATAGGTTCGGCCGGGCCCACCACGGGACGTCCCCACCGGACGGCTCCGTCCGCTCCGCGCGCCCGCGCCCCGGGGGCGAGGGAAGGTTTCGCCGGCCGGGGCGGCTCCCGGCGCGTGCCGGAGGGTGGCCCCGGACCGGGCCCGGCGGCCCAGTAGACAACGGTCACGGCGGCCCGCAGCCAGCGGGAGCCGGTCCGGCCCGAAGGGCCGCCGGTCCCGGTCGCCGGCTGTTCTAAAATCATCCTGTCGTGACGGGACGGACGAAGAACACACAAGGGGTACAAGTGAGCGACGGCGGGCAGCGGACGTACGGACCGCTCGGCACCACCTTGGTGATCATTCCGACGTACAACGAGGCCGAGAACATCGGCCTGATCACCGGCCGGGTCCGCGCCGCCGTCCCCGAGGCCCACATCCTGGTCGCGGACGACAACAGTCCCGACGGGACCGGCAAGCTCGCGGACGAGCTGGCGGCCGCCGACGACCACGTCCACGTCATGCACCGCAAGGGCAAGGAAGGCCTTGGCGCCGCCTACCTCGCGGGCTTCGCCTGGGGCCTGGAGAACGGCTACGGCGTCATCGTCGAGATGGACGCCGACGGCTCCCACCAGCCGGAGGAGCTGCCCCGGCTGCTCACCGCGCTGGGCGGCGCCGACCTGGTGCTCGGCTCCCGCTGGGTGCCGGGCGGCCGCGTCGTCAACTGGCCCAAGAGCCGCGAGTTCCTCTCCCGCGGCGGGTCCACGTACTCCCGGCTCATGCTGGACGTCCCGATCCGCGACGTGACGGGCGGCTACCGGGCCTTCCGCCGCGAGACCCTGGAGGGGCTCGGCCTCGACGAGGTCGCCTCGGCGGGCTACTGCTTCCAGGTGGACCTGGCCCGCCGGGCCGTCCGCAAGGGCTTCCGGGTCGTGGAGGTGCCCATCACCTTCGTCGAGCGCGAGCTGGGCGACAGCAAGATGAGCAAGGACATCGTGGTCGAGGCCCTCCTGCGGGTCACCCAGTGGGGCCTGAAGGAGCGCGCCGCCAAGCTGGCCGGCAAGCGCCGCTGACCCCCTCGGGCGCCGGGCGTCCCCTAGGGGATGCCCGGTACCTCCGGCTGAGCCCGGTTTTACGGTGGTCCAGGCACACTGGGTGTATGACGACCGGCATCGGCCCTTCGAGCACGGGCACTCCGACGGCCCCCCGGCGGCGCTCGCCCGCCCGCACCTTCATCCCCCTGGCGGTCGCCGCCTGGCTGATCTTGGAGATCTGGCTGCTCAGCCTGGTCGCCGGGGCGGCCGGCGGGTTCACCGTGGCGGCGCTCCTCGCCGGCGGCCTGGTGCTCGGCGTGGTGGTCATCAAGCGGGCCGGACGCCGTGCCTTCAAGAACCTCACCCGCAGCTTCCAGCAGGCCCAGGAGCAGGCGATGGCGGGCGGCATACCGACCGCCCCGCAGCCCCCCAGGGGCTCCGGGAACGCGATGACCATGCTGGCCGGCCTGCTGCTGATCATGCCGGGCCTGCTCTCCGACCTGGCCGGCCTGCTCCTGCTGCTGCCGCCCGTACGGGCCTTCGCGGGCCGCCGGGCCGAGCGCACCCTGGAGCGGAAGATGGCCGCGGGCGCCCCGGGCGGCTTCGGCGACGCCTTCACCCGGGCCCGGATCCACCACCCCGACGGCAAGGTCGTCCAGGGCGAGGTGATCCGTGAGGACGGCCCCCCGCGCTCGCCGGGGCCGGACGCCGCCTACCGCCCCCCGCTGGCACCGTAGCGGGCGGCCGCGCCGGCGGGCCCGGGAGCGGCACACGCGAAAGCCGAGGGGCCCCGCCACTGATGTGGCGGGGCCCCTCGGCTACTGCACGGTGTCCGCGGGTCAGGCGGACTTGCGGCTGTCGCGCGGATGCACGGCGATGTTCATGGCGCCGGAGCGCAGGACGGCCAGCCGCTCGGCCAGCACCTCCTCCAGCTCCTCGCGGGTGCGCCGCTCCATGAGCATGTCCCAGTGCGTTCGCGCAGGCTTGCCCTTCTTCTCTTCGGGCCCGTCCCCGTCCACCAGGAGTGCCATGGCGCCGCACGCCTTGCACTCCCACTCCGGCGGAATCTCTGCCTCAACCGAGAACGGCATCTCAAATCGATGTCCGTTCTGGCATGCGTACTCCACCGCCTGGCGCGGGGCCAGATCGATGCCGCGGTCCGTCTCGTAGCTGGTAACCACGAGCCGCGTACCGCGGAGAGCTCGCTCACTCATGAATCGTGCCTCCCGGGCTTGTCGCCCACAGGACAGGTGTCGCTGTCGTCGTCATCCGGTCAACGTCCGGTCGGCGGTATAGATTCCCGCTCCGGGTCAATGCGTCGCCCGTCGTGCCGCCCCTTGTTGTACCCACCACTGCCCGTTTTGTCACATCTGGCAGCAGATGTCACCCAACGTCTACACTTCTTGTGCGCGCAGTAACGGTCCGCCTGGCAGGCCAAAGGCGTACACTACCGGCCCTTTGCCACAACGTCGAAATTCGTTCGGGATTCGTTCGTGAGTCCGGATCCCGGGCGGGCGGCGGAGGGGTCGGATCCGGGCCCGCCCGGGTCCGGATCCGCGCTTCACAGGCGTACCGGAACAGGATTGCCCGCCGCCTCCACCGCGCGCCGCACCGGCACCCGCGCGAGCAGCACGAAACCCAGTGCGAAGAACACCACCAGCGAGATGATCGCGTCCCGGTAGCTGCCCGTCACCTGGTACGTCAGGCCGAAGACCAGCGGCCCCACCCAGCTCAGCCCCCGGTCGCTCATCTCGTACGCCGAGAAGTACTCGGCCTCCTTGCCCGCCGGAACCAGGTGCGAGAACAGCGAACGCGACAGCGCCTGGCTGCCGCCCAGCACCAGCCCGATCATCGCCGCGAGCGCGAAGAACCACACCGGGGTCCGGGCCGGCAGGAAGTACCCCGCGGCCAGCGTCAGCGCCCACGCGGCCAGCGAGCCCAGAATCGTCCGCTTCGCCCCGTACGTGCGGGCCAGCCGGCCCATCGCCAGCGCGCCCGCCACCGCCAGCACCTGGACCAGCAGCACCGCGCCGATCAGCGTGGACTGCTCCAGCTCCAGCTCCTCGGAGCCGTAGACCGAGGCCTGGGAGATCACGGTCTGCACGCCGTCGTTGTAGATCAGGTACGCGAGCAGGAACGACAGGGTCAGCGGGTAGCGCCGCATGTCCTTGAAGGTGGCCACCAGCTGCTTCCAGCCGCTGACGGCCGGCGCGCCGCCCGCCTCCCGGACCACCGCACGGTCCCGCAGCCGGCGCAGCGGGATCAGTGCGAAGGCCCCCCACCACAGGCCCGCCGAGGCCAGGCAGACCCGTACCGCGTCGCCCTCGGAGAGGCCGAAGGAGTCGTGGCCCAGGTACAGCACCAGGTTCACCACGAGCATCAGCGAGCCCGCCGTGTAGCCGAAGGCCCAGCCCCGCGAGGAGACGGTGTCCCGCTCGTCCGGGGTGGAGATCTGCGGCAGGTAGGCGTTGTAGAGCACCATCGACACCGACAGGGCCGCGTTCGCCACGATCAGCAGGAACCCGCCCAGCAGGTAGCGCTCCCCGCCGAGGAAGAACATCGCCGCCGTCGCCGTGGCACCGGTGTACGCGGCCACCGCCAGCAGCGGCTTCTTGCGGCCCGTCCGGTCGGCGACCGCGCCGGCCAGCGGCATCAGCAGCACGGCGAGGATCACCGACGCCGACACCGAGTACGCGAAGTAGGACCCGGCCCGCACCGGGATCCCCAGGGGGTGCACGTAGCCCTCGGCGTCCGCGGCCGCCTTGGCCACCGAGGTCAGGTACGGGCCCAGGAACACCGTGAGCACGCTCGCCGAGTACACGGACACGGCGAAGTCGTAGAAGTACCAGCCCCGCTGTTCCCGCTTGCGGGCGGCCGCCGCCTCCGCTGACGGTCTGCCGTCCTCGGCCCCGGGCTCCGCCCCGTCCGTCGTCTGCGCGCTCATTCGAGAGCCCCCTCGCTGTTCCCCGTACCGCACGGCCGCGGGCGCCGCGCGGCGGCCGCGGCCGTGTCAGGCCCAGGCGCCGCGCCGGTCCAGCACCGTGCGCAAGATGTCGATCCGGTCGGTCATGATGCCATCGACGCCCAGGTCGAGGAGAGCCTCCATGCGTTCCGGTTCGTTCACGGTCCACACGTGCACCTGGAGCCCGCGCGCGTGCGCGGTCCGTACGAAGCGCCGGTCGACCACGCGGATGCCCGCCTGGGTCTCCGGGACCTGGGCCGCCACCGCGCCGACGCGCAGGGCCGCCGGGATCGCGAAGGACCGCAGCCGCAGCCCGACCACCCCGCGCACCCCGTACGAGGTCGCCAGCCGGGGCCCCGCGATCTTCTGCGCCCGGGCCACCCGGCTCTCCGAGAAGGAGCCGACGCACACCCGGTCCCAGACCCCGGCCCGCGCGATCAGGTTCACCAGCGGGTGCAGGGCCGACTCGTCCTTGACGTCCACGTTCCAGCGGGCGTCCGGGAACTGCTCCAGCAGGTCCTCGAAGAGGGCCAGCGGCTCGGTCCCCGCCACCCGGGCCTCGCGCACCCGGCTCCAGGGCAGCTCCCGGATCCGGCCGCTCATGTCGGTGACCCGGTCCAGCCTGGCGTCGTGGAAGGCCACCAGCTTCCCGTCCGCCGTCGCGTGCACATCGGTCTCGAAGTACCGGTAGCCCGCCCCGGCGGCCCTGCGGAAGGCGGCCGCGGTGTTCTCCAGCCCGTCCGCGGCCCCGCCCCGGTGGGCGAAGGGGATCGGAGCCGGATGGTCCAGGTAGGGGTGCCGGAGGCGTACGTGAGTCACGGCCGCAGTATGCCCAATGCGCCCGGCCCCGCGGGAGCGGCGCGTCCTGGCCCCGCGCCCGCGCGGCACCCCCCTGGCCCCCCTGGGCCGGCCCGTGACACTCTGGGGCCCCGCGAACAATCCAATACCGGCCCCGGGACGCCCGTCCGGGGGCCAATCCGACGAAGGTGGACCGGACGCCATGGCTCAGTGGACCTCAGCGGTCGGTGCCGCACAGCTCGCCCGGCTCATCGGCTCCCAACAGGACCGGCCCGCGCCGCCCGGCGCCCGCAAGCCGCCCGCGTACCGCACCCTCGCCGACGGCATCCGGCTGCTCGTCCTGGAGGGCCGCGTGCCCGTCGCCGCCCGGCTGCCCGCCGAGCGGGAGCTGGCCGCCGCCCTGTCGCTCAGCCGCACCACCGTCGCCGCCGCGTACGAGGCCCTGCGCGGGGAGGGCTTCCTGGAGTCCCGCCGGGGCGCGGGCAGCTGGACCTCCGTACCGGCCGGGAACCCGCTGCCGGCCCGCGGCCTGGAGCCGCTGCCCCCCGAGTCCCTCGGCTCGATGATCGACCTGGGCTGCGCCGCCCTCCCGGCCCCCGAGCCCTGGCTGACCAAGGCCGTCCAGGGCGCCCTGGAGGAACTCCCGCCCTACGCGCACACCCACGGGGACTACCCGGCGGGCCTGCCCGCGCTGCGCCGGATGCTCGCCGACCGCTACACCGAGCGGGGCATCCCCACCATGCCCGAGCAGATCATGGTCACCACCGGCGCGATGGGCGCCATAGACGCCATCTGCAGCCTCTTCGCCGGCCGGGGCGAGCGGATCGCCGTGGAGTCCCCCTCCTACGCCAACATCCTCCAGCTGATGCGCGCCGCCGAGGCCCGCCTCGTGCCGGTGGCGATGGGGCCGGGGCTGACCGGCTGGGACATGGACGTCTGGCGGCAGGTGCTGCGCGACTCGGCCCCCCGCCTGGCCTACGTCGTCGCCGACTTCCACAACCCGACCGGCGCCCTGGCCTCGGAGGACAGGCGCCGCGCGATGGTCGAGGCGGCCCGCTCCGCCGGGACCGTGCTGATCGCCGACGAGACCATGGCCGAACTCCGGCTGGACCCGGACCTCGTCATGCCCCGCCCGGTCTGCTCCTTCGACCCGGCCGGCTCCACGGTGATCACCGTCGGCTCCGCCAGCAAGGCCTTCTGGGCGGGCATGCGGATCGGCTGGGTCCGCGCGGCCCCCGACGTCATCCGCAGCCTGGTCGCCGCACGGGCGTACGCGGACCTGGGCACCCCGGTGCTGGAACAGCTCGCGGTGAACTGGCTGATGCGCACCGGCGGCTGGGAGGAGGCCGTCGGGATGCGCCGCGCCCAGGCCCGGGAGAACCGGGACGCGCTGGTCGGGGCGGTGCGCCGGGAGCTGCCGGACTGGGAGTACGAGGTGCCCGGCGGCGGGCTCACGCTGTGGGCCCGGGCCGGCGGCCTGTCCGGGTCGCGGCTGGCCGAGGTGGGGGAGCGGGTCGGCGTCCGCGTCCCCTCGGGGCCCCGGTTCGGCGTGGACGGGGCTTTCGAGGGCTACGTCCGGCTGCCGTTCACGGTCGGCGGGCCGGTGGCCGAGGAGGCCGCCGCCCGCCTGGCCGCCGCGGCCCGGCTGGTCGGCACGGGCGCGGGCGGCGGCGGGGCGGAGCCCCCGCGCACCTTCGTCGCGTAGGGAGGCCCCGGCGGGCCTCCTGCGGCGTCTCCGCCGGGAGGAGGGCTCAGCGGGCCTCCCTACGGTGTCTCGGCCGGGACCTCCGGGGCCTGCGAGGCGTCGATCGAGGAGGGCTGCGGCTGGACCTGGAGCGGCCTGCACGGCACCGGCGGCCCCTCGCCGCCCCGGCCCGGCGCCTGCCGCTCCGGCAGCAGTTCCAGCACCGCCTGCCGGTGGGCGGGGTGCGCGGCGTCGTCGTACGGGTCCGGCGTGGCCGGCACCTGGAGGCGGTGCACGGGGCCGGTGCCGAGCCGGGCGTACCCCCGGCCCGGCGGCAGCTGGGGCGGCGGGGTGGTGTGCGGCGGCAGCCCCAGTACGTCGGCGACCTGCTGGACCGGGGCGGGCCCCAGGACGACCCGGGCGCGGGTGTGCTGCCAGACGGCGTCGTTCAGCAGCTCCAGGTGGTCGAAGTGCTCGGCGACGACCACCGTGACGTGCGCGGCGCGTCCGTGCCGCAGCGGCACCTGCAACGGGGCGAGCGGGTCCGGGCGCCCGTCGGCCGCGGCCAGGTGCGCGAGCACGCTGGGCCGGTCCAGCAGGATCCACAGCGGGCGCCGGGAGTCCTCGGGCGCGGGGCGGTCCGCCTCCCGCGCCCGGTGCGTGGCGATCAGCCGCCGCTCGGTCTCGTGCGCCGCCCACTCGACGGACGCCAGCGCCCCCGCGGGGCCGCACTCGACGGCGAGCACGCCGGCCCGGCCGGCCAGGCACGCGTACTCGCCGCTGCCGCCGCCCTCGACGATCATCACGTCACCGCCCTGGCCCAGCGCCTGGAGAGCGATCGAGCGCAGCAGGGTGGAGGTGCCGCTGCCGGGCTGGCCGACGGCCAGCAGGTGCGGTTCGGCGGAGCGCGGTCCGGTGCGCCAGATCACGGGCGGCACGTCGGCCGGCTCTTCCCCCTCCAGTACGGGAACGGTGCGCTGCACGCCGCCGGGGTCGGTGAAGCCGAGGACGGTCTCGCCCGGCGAGGTCACGAAGCGCTGGGCCGCGATGTCTGTGGGCAGCGCGGCCAGCACCCGCAGGTCGAGCTGGTTTCCCTCCTCGTCCCAGTCGAAGAGGTACTCCCGCCCGCGCCCGGCCTTGGCGTGCAGCAGGGCCTCGATCCGGGCCCGCGAGGCGGTCTCGCCGTCGGTGAAGTAGGCGGGGTAGCGGATGCGGAGCCGGCTCACCCGGCCCGCGCCGTCGAACTCGTAGCCGCTGAAGGCCTCCTCCCAGGCCCCGCCGTGGGAGAACAGCGGGCTGGGGTCCTCGGGGGCGGAGAAGTACGGCACCAGCGCCTCGTACAGCGAGCGCAGCCGCTCGGCCTCCGCGTCGCCGGGTCCGGCGACGGCCGGGGACCGGTCGCGCCCGTGCCAGGCGGCGGCCGCCATGACGCTGATCAGCGCGCCGAGGGGGCCGTAGGGGACGATCGCGACCACGAGGACGCAGGCAGCCCCGAGGAACAGTGCCGGACCCCGCTTGTCCTTCGGGGTCGCCGCCCATCTGCGCCGCCCGGCGGCGGCCAGGACCCGCAGGCCGCGCCCGATGACGATGAGCGGGTGGAGCACGTCGGTGGCGTTGTCGGCAGCCGTGCGGGCGAGGTCGCGGCCCCGGGTGAGCGACGCGGTGCCGCTGGTGAGGATGCGGGGGAGGGGGCGCCGGGCCACGGTCGTCTCCTGGAGTGGTCGTGGTGCGGGACGGTGGCGTCAGGGCCCGGGCGGTGGCGGGCTGGGCGGAACCCAGGCGGCCGAGGCCGCGGGCCTGATCGTGAAGGGCCCGTGCGGGGCCGGAGCCCCGGCGGGGCCGGCACCCGTGCGGGCCTGGAGCCGGGGCGGGCCCGGAGCCGGAGCGGGCCTGGAGCTCGAGCGGGCTAGAGCTTGATCCCGCCGAGCAGGCTCGCGAGGCTCGCCGTACTGGCCGTGATGCTCGGGGCGATGGCGGAGCCGGCCAGGAAGAAGCCGAACAGCCCGCAGACGAACGCGTGCGTCAGCTTCATCCCGTCCTTCTTGAAGAACAGGAAGCAGATGATGCCGAGCAGGACGACACCTGAGATGGACAGGACCATGTGACGTTCTCCTGTTGAGTCGAGGCTCCTGGTGGGTGGGTACGGTCACCATCAGTTGTTCCAGGCTCACAGGAAGTATCAATGCGATAAAAGGTGCATACGGGTGAATCCTGGCTTTTTTCACTTGACCGGCCGCGCCTGACTGGCGCGGCCGCCGCTCACGGTGTGGGAGGCGCAGCCGCCAGGCCATCCTTGCCTCGGACCGCCCCCGTCATGTCCCCGAGCGGGCGCTACCCTGGCGATTCACCCGTACGGACGCAGTGCCGTGCGCCGTCCTGCCCTCCCGGCCTGGGGAAACTCCTTCCGGGGGCGGACAAGCCGACAAGCCGGAGACGAAAGGCGGTACGACCGATGAGCGAGCACCAGGACGCCCCCGACGAGGACGTCGTCGAACTGGCCGGCAAGATCTTCGACCTCGCCCGTCAGGGTGAGGCCGCGACGCTGGCCGCCTACCTGGACGCCGGGGTTCCGGCCAATCTCACCAACGACCGCGGCGACACCCTCGTCATGCTCGCCGCCTACCACGGCCACGCCGACGCCGTCACGGCCCTGCTGGAGCGCGGCGCCGAGGCGGACCGCGCCAACGACCGGGGCCAGACCCCCCTCGCCGGCGCCGTCTTCAAGGGCGAGGAGGCAGTCATCCGCGCGCTGCTCGCCGGCGGGGCCGATCCCCACGCCGGAACCCCCTCCGCCGTGGACACGGCGCGCATGTTCAACAAGGCCGACCTGCTGGAACTCTTCGGAGCCAAGTAGTCCGCTTTTTCCGGGGCGCCGACCGGCCCCGACGGGCCCCGCCACCTCACGGCTTGGTCACGGCGCCCTTAAATGTGGTCGCGGCGCACAAACCGCCTGGGTCATCATGGCGACGGATTCGATTCGCGGACATGACGGACGGGCAGGACCGGGCTGGACACGACGGGTGCCCACCCCCACCCCTGCCGCACCGGCCGCCGTGGTCGCGAAGCACCGACGAGAGTGAGAAGGCAATGGTCTACATCGAGCTGAACCAGACGGCGGACGTCCTCACATGCTGTTACGCGGCTCTGTGAATCCCGATTCCCGGTCGCGTCCCCAGCTTGATTTGAGGCCACTCCCATGTTCGAACCAGTCATAGCGCCGAGCGGTACCCTGCTCGGGCTCCTCCAGCGCGGCCGCGGCGACGGCACGCTGCACGCCCTCGCCGCGCCCAGGTCCGAGGCCCTCGCGGCACTCAACCAGTGCGTCCTGCGCGACCCGCGCCAGGACTGGCAGGTCGAGAACCGCTCCCTCTACTACGCCCGCTTGTACCTGGACCTCGACGGCCCCCTCGGCGAGATCGAGGCCCACCTGTTCGGCGCGGACGACCTCTTCGACGAAGAGGACCACCGGACCGGCCTCGCCCTGTCCGTCCTCGGCCACCTCGCCTCGTACGGCCGCGACGACGCCCTCATGCTGCTGCGCCGCTACGCCGCCTCCGGGGCCAACTGGGCCTGGGCGCTCGACGAGCTCGCCCTGCGCGACGACGACGCGGGACTGCGCTCCCTCGCCGCACCCGTCCTCGCCCGGTTCCCCGCCACCCCCGAGGGCGAGGCGCGGCTGGCCGCCGCCGTCCGCGACGCCTACGAGCCCCGCCCGTGGGCCCTGTGGGAGGAGTCGCCCCTCTACGCGGAACGCCTGCGCGCGGCCCGCCAGCAGGGCTCCTTCGACCGCTGGCAGCGCCAGATGACCCCCAGCGGCCCCCGCCCCGGCTGGGGCGTCCAGGCCGTCTTCGACTGGGCCGCCGACGGGCTGCGCCGGGGCACCCCGCTCCACGTGCCCGCCGCGCGCTGCCTCGCCGCCGTGGCCGCCCCCGAGGACCGGCCCGCCATCCTCGCGGCCGCCGCCGGAGCCTGCGGCGAGGCCGCCCGGGCCACCGCCCTGCACCACCTGGTCCTCGCGGAGCCGGAGAACCCGGCCGTCCTGGACCTCGTCGAAGCCGCCGGGGACGAGCCCGCCGTGGCCGCCTACGAGCGCATGTGCGGCCCCGCCGCCCTCGACCGGGCCCGGCTCTGGGTCCACCGCCCCGACGCCCTCGGAGCGGCCGCCGCGGCCCTCCTGGCGGCCCGCGGCGGCGCCGACGACGCCGGACTGGTCCTCGGCGCCCTGCGCAACACCGTCCGCGGCTCCGGCCCGGACTCCGTCCGCCTCTTCGCGCTGGTCGACGGCGCGGGCCGGCTCTCCATCGGCTGCGCCGCCCCCGTCCTGCGGCACGTCTACCGCGAGACGGCCTCCTCCCACCTGCGCGGGCGCGCCGCCCGGGCCCTGGCCGCCACCGACCCCACCTTCGCGGCGGGCTTCGCGGTCGAATGCCTCTGGGACTGCGAGGAGACCACCCGCGAGGTCGCGGCCCGCCACGCGGAGACCGCCGACGCCCGCGTGGCCCCCCGGCTGCGCCGCCTGGCGGCGGACCCGGCGGAGGAGGAAGACGTCCAGTCGGCGGTCCGCAGCCGCATCACCCCCGAGTCAGCGGTCTAACCCCGGCCCCGGCCCCGGGCCCCGGCCCGACGGGGAGCGCGGCGCGCGGGTGCGGGCGGGGTCCGCTGCGCGGGGCTGGTCCCCTACCCGCCCTTCGCCCGTTCCCCGGGGCTGCGCCCCGGGCCCCCTGGGGGCTCCGCCCCCAGACCCCCGCGCCTCAAACGCCGGCGGGGCTATGAGGAGCCGGCGGGGCTGGATTTCGCGCAGCGAAATTCCAGCCCGCGCGGCGTTTGAGCGCACCGGGCGCGCAGCGCCCGGTCTTCCAGCCCCGCCGGCGTTTGAGGCGCGGGGTCAGGGGCAGCGCCCCTGGGAACGGTGGAAGGGCGGGTAGGGGACCTCGCCCCGCGCAGCGGCCCACCCGGCCGCGGACGACCCACCGGCCCCGGCCACGGAGCCCAGCCCCGCCCCACACCAGACGGCCGGAGGCCGGCGCGGCGGGCCACCCGGCCGCGGACGACCCCGCGGCGCCCGGCCCCGCCCCGTACCCGACGGCCGGCGCGGCGGCGCGAAGCCACGCGGAGCGGCCCGGTCCGGCGGTCCGGCGGGGCCGGTCCGGCGGTGCGGCGGGGCCGGTCCGGCGGTGCGGCGGGGCCGGTCCGGCGGTGCGGCGGGGCCGCGCGGCGGTGCGGCGGTGCCGGCGCGGCGGTGCGGCGGGGCCGCGCGGCGGTGCGGCGGTGCGGAGCCGCGTGGGGCGGCCCCGCACGGCGGGACGGGGGCCGGGGAGGGCCCGACAGGGGCGCGTGCGCGAGTGGCGGCGGTCAGGGACGGGCCGGCACGAAGCGGAGACCGAGGCCCGGGCGGGCCTGGGCGGCGGCGTCCAGGGCCACTCCCGCGGGGACGACGCCGACGACCGGGTAGCCGCCCGTCACCGGATGGTCGGCCAGGAAGACCACCGGCAGCCCGTCCGGCGGCACCTGCACCGCCCCCAGCACCATCCCCTCGCTCGGCAGCTCCCCGCCCCGCACGCGGGCCAGCGCCGGGCCCCCTTCCGTGCGCAGGCCGATCCGGTTCGACGCCGGGGACACCCGGTACGCCGAGGACAGCAGCGCCGCCAGCGAAGCCCCCGTGAACCAGTCCGCCCGCGGCCCGAGCCGCAGCGGCAGCACCAGCTCCGCCGTCGGCACCCCCGCAGGGGCCACCGCGTCGGCGGACGGCACCGGGTCCGGGCCCGGCGGGCCGACCTCCAGCACCGACCCCGCCACCGGCACCGGCGGGCCGAGCCCCGACAGCAGGTCCGTCGCGCGGCTCCCCAGCACCGCCGGCGCAGCCAGACCTCCCCGGACGGCGACGTAGCTGCGCAGCCCCGGCTCCGCCCGGCCCACGTCCAGCTCCGCCCCCGCGCGCAGCCACACCGGCGCACCCCAGGCCGCCGGGCGCCCGCAGACGCGTACGGCACAGGGAGCGCCCGTCACGGCCACCGTCACCGGGGCCAGTGCGCGCACCCGCACCCCGTCCAGGGTGGTCTCCAGCGCGGCGGCGCCCGCCGGGTTGCCGACGAGCCGGTTGGCCAGCGCGTACGCCCCCGTGTCCAGCGCCCCCGAGCGGGGCACGCCCAGGTGCGCGTACCCGGGGCGGCCCGCGTCCTGGACGGTGGTCAGCGCCCCCGCCCGCAGCACCAGCAGCCCGCTCACGCCGCCCCCGCCTCCTCGAACCGCACCCGCACCCCGGGCGCGAACAGCGCCGCCGGCTCCCGGGCGGGGTCCCACAGCACCGCGTCGGTGGAGCCGATCAGCTGCCAGCCGCCGGGGGAGGAGCGCGGGTACACCCCCGCGTACTCCCCGGCCAGCGCCAGCGACCCCGCCGGGACCGCCGTGCGGGGCGTCGCCCGGCGGGGCAGCCACAGCCGCTCCGGCAGCCCCGTCAGGTAGCCGAAGCCGGGCGCGAACCCGCAGAAGGCCACCCGGAAGACGATCCCCCCGACCAGCTCCGCCACCTCCCGCTCCGCGACGCCCCACGCGGCCGCCGCCTCCGCCAGGTCGGGCCCGTCGTACCGCACCGGCACGGTGACCAGCGGCCCCTCCGCCTCCGCGAGCGGCGGCACCTCCCAGCCCGCGATCCGCGCCGCCAGCGCGCCCGGCTCCCGGACCCCGTCCAGCAGCACCGTCCGCGCGGCCGGCACGACCTCCCGTACGCCGCCCAGCTCGCCCGCGTCCCGGCGGCGCAGCAGCTCGGCGTGGAGCGCGGCGACCTCCCCGGCGGTGTCCACCTCGACCAGCAGGGCCTCCCTGCCCACCACCAGCGTCCTCACGCGAAGGCCTCCACCCGCACCCCGGCCGCCTCCAGCGCCTCCCGCACCCGCCGGGCCAGCCCCGCCGCCCCGGGGGTGTCCCCGTGCAGGCACAGCGAGCGCGCCGGCACCGCCACCGGGGACCCGTCGGACGCCGTCACCGACCGCTCGGCGGCCATCCGCACCGCCCGCCCGGTCACCGCGTCCGGATCGTGCAGCACCGCCCCCGGCTCCCCGCGCGGCACCAGCGTCCCCCGCGGGGTGTACGCCCGGTCCGCGAAGGCCTCCGGCACGGCCTCCAGCCCCGCCTCCGCGGCCGCCCCCAGCAGCAGCGACCCGGGCAGGCCCAGCACCGGCAGCCCGGCCTCCCCGGCGGCCAGCCGGACCCCGGCGACCACCGCGGCGGCCTGGGCGGCGTCGTGCACCGTGCGGTTGTACAGCGCACCGTGAGGCTTCACGTACGACACCCGGGAGCCGGCCGCCCGCGCGAACACCTCCAGCGCCCCGATCTGGTAGGCCACCTCCGCCGCCAGCTCTCCGGACGGCACGTCCATCGACCGCCGCCCGAAGCCCGCCAGGTCCCGGTACGAGACCTGCGCGCCGATCCGTACGCCCCGCTCGGCGGCCAGCTCGCAGACCCGGCGCATGATCGACGGATCGCCCGCGTGGAAGCCGCAGGCCACGTTGGCGCTCGTGACCACCGACAGCAGTGCCGCGTCGTCGGTCAGCGTCCAGCGCCCGAAGCCCTCGCCCAGGTCGGCGTTCAGGTCGATCAGAGGTGTGATCATGGAAGCCATGCGGTGAGGGTAGAACAGCCCCCGCCGCCCCACCCATCGGGGACGGTCCGGCGGAAACCATGCCGTTTGGGTTGTTGTCCGCGACACCGCCTACTCTTTCCGACGTGACTCTCCCAGCCCCGGCGAAACCCCTTCCGTCCCCGGCGCCGGGCCCGGCCGCCGACGAGGGCCTCGCCCGGCGGCTCCGCGCCCTGGCCTGCACCGCCCCGCTGCACGACCTCGACGTACGCAAGGCCAACCTGGCCGGCGAGTACGGGGTCTACGCGATGGCGGAGGTCGCGCTGTCCGCGATCGACCTCGTCACGCTCAACATGGACTTCGACACCGGCGCCGACCACGAGCAGATAGTGCTCCGGATGCTGCCGCGCGTCGCCGCCCAGGCCCCCCGGCGGCCGGCCGCCGAACACGAGCGGGTCGCCCGCTGGGTCCTGGAGAACCTGATCAACGTCGGCAGCGTGGACCGCGGCTTCCGCGCGGTCTACGGCACGTTCGGCCCCGACGGGGTCTACGTCCGCCGGGACTACGACTTCAAGCTGATCGAGGAGGTCCCCGGCCACGGCGGCGCGGTCTACCTGCGCACCACCGACGAGGCGGTCAACGTCCTGGTCGGCGCCCTCGACACGGACGTCACCAGCGCCCAGATCGCCGCCGAGGTCAAGCTGGAGGTGCTGATCAGCCGGGGCCGGCTGGCCGACGCCCAGCTCGCCGCCGAACAGGCCCGCTACCGCACCGTCCAGTACGCCGAGACCCTGCGCCGCACCCTCGACGCGACCCGGCGCAACGTCCGCGCGGTCGACTGGCTCCAGGCCGTCCCCGACATGATCGCCGAGGCCCTCGACCACGTCGCCGACCGCTACCGGCACGAGAACGCGATCCTCACCAACATCCGCAGGGCCCGCGACGAGGCCGAGGACCCCGAGAACAAGCGGCGCGCCGCGGAGCTCGTCGACATCGTCAAGGACTGCATCCGCCGGCACACCCAGCTCCAGTCGCGGCTGCTGGACGCCGGCCCGCTCTTCCGCGCCGAGCAGGACCGCCAGGCCTTCGCCGCACCCGCCCCGCGCTCCGGGATCGACCTGTACGGCCAGCTCGTGGCACCCCTGATGCCGCTGCCGCTGGAGCAGGCCACCCGGGTCACCGACGCCTTCTTCGCCGCCGGCACCGGCCTGCGCACCCCCGTCTCGGTACGGGTCGCCGACCTGGTGGACATACTCCTCACCCCGCCCGTGGAACGGGAGCACCTCGGCGCGGAGATGCCCGAGCCGGACCTCATCGCCACCCCGGACGACAGCCGCTTCAGCGAGGAGCAGCTCGCCGCCGCGACCCAGCTCCTGGACCTGCCGCACGACGCCCCGCGCCGGCTCTCCGGCCTCCTCGCCGAGGCCCGCCGCGACGACCCCGACCTCCCGTACCTGGTCGCCCTGCTCGCCGTCCACGCGGCGAGCCCCGCGGTGGGCACGGCGTACCGGCAGGGCGAGGAGCGGCTGCTGTTCGCGGTGGACGACGGCACGCGGCTCGACGACCCGGAGTTCGGCGGCGCCGACCTGATCGTCGGCACGGCCCTCCTGGACGCGGCGGGCATGGCGGCGGACCGCTCGGAGTCGGTATGACCCCGCCGGTTCCGCAGCCCGCCCCCCTCCCGGTGCCGGCCCCCACGCCCGCGACCCCCCAGACCAGGACCCCGAAGTCCCGGGCCCACACCCGGATCGCCCGGGCCTGCGTCCGGAACTCTCGGGCGTGCACCCTCGACATCCGGGCCCGCACCCCGAAGTCCCGGGACGGGACCCCGAACACCCTGGCCGGCACCCCGAACGGCCAGGCCCGCACCCCGAAGTCCCGGGCCGGCACCCCGAACACCCAGACCCGCACCCGGAACACCCGCACCCGGAACACCCGCACCACCGAGGAGACCCGCCCGTGAGCGACCACCACGCCGAGCACACCGCGTGGAGCGAGCCCGACGGCCCGTCGGTCCCCGCCGCGCCCGCACCGGCCGCCCCCGCCCCCGGAGGGTCCCTCACCCCGGCCGACGCCGCCGACGCGGCCCGGCTCGTCGGGTTCGGGCTCCAGCCCAAGCTGCTCCCCGCCCGCGACGCCGAGTACGCCGAGCTGCTGCGCCGCTACCGCGAGGACCCCGCCTTCGGGCGGCTCGCCGACGCCGTCGCCACCGGCCTCGGCCTCGTCGTCCTGGAGGTGTCCCCGCGCGCCGGGATGGCCGTCGCCGCCGGCGAGGACTCCGTCTTCGCCGTCCGCATGGGCGACTACGCCCGCCGCACCTCCGCCGACGGCGGCGACCGCTTCCTGCACGGCCTCGCCCACCTCGCCGTCGCCGCCCTCGCCTTCCCCCGCCCGGAGGACCTCGCCGACGACGGCTACATCGGCCGCATCACCGTCAACGGCGTCGACGCCTTCGTCCGCCAGACCTGCCGCCGCCTGGAGGAGCGCGCCGAGGAGCTCGGCGAGAACACCGACCCGGCCTCCGACGCCCCCGGCCTGGAGGCCGCCTGGCGGGTCTACGCCCGCCGCAGCGCGACCGGCGCCACCAAGGACGCCCGCCGCCTGGCCGGCTCCACCACCGGCATCGTCGGCAAGGCCGCCGCCTTCCTCACCGAGTCCGGCTTCCTCCAGCGCACCGGCGACGACTCCGGCGGCACCTACCGGACCACCCCCCGCTACCAGCTCCAGGTCCGCGACATGGCGGGCACTGCGGCCATGGCCGAACTCCTGGAACTGGGCGTGGTCCCCGTCAGCGACGGCTCCGCCACCCTCCTGCCGCCGCCCGAGGGCGACGACCTGGAACTCGCGGCCGACGCCGGCCTGCCGTTCCACGCCTGACCCGCCCCAGAGCCCCCGTACCGAGACACACCGAGAAGCAACGAGAGTCCGCCGCCATGTACGAGCTGTCCCGGATCCGCCTCTACTCCATCGGGCCCGCCGGCGCACGCTACGCCGACACCGTGCTCGACCTGCGCGGAGTCGGCGAGCCGGTGCCCCACCCGGCGCCCACCCAGGCGGAGTTCTTCGAGGACGAGCCCACCGGACCGCCGCGGCGCCCCGCGCCCGCCGGCGTGCTCTTCCTGGAGAACGGCGGCGGCAAGTCCGTCCTCCTCAAGCTGATCTTCTCGGTGATGCTCCCCGGCCACCGCAACACCCTGGGCGGCGCCAGCTCCGGCGTACTGCGCAAGTTCCTCCTCGCCGACGACTGCGGCCACGTCGCCCTGGAATGGCAGCACACCCAGACCGGCGAGTGCGTCGTCGTCGGCAAGGTCAGCGAGTGGCGCGGCCGCCAGGTCTCCAACGACCCCCGCAAGTTCGCCGAGGCCTGGTACTCCTTCCGCCCCGGCCCGGGCCTGAGCCTGGACAACCTCCCCGTCGCCGAGGCCACCTCCGTCCGGCCGCCCGTCGAGGGCGCCTCCGGCGCCCAGGGCCGCCGCCGCACGATGAAGGGCTTCCGCGACGCGATCACCGAGGCGGGCAAGGCGTACCCGCACCTGGAGGTGTACTGGGAGGAGATCCACGACCGCTGGAACGAGCACCTCACCGAACTCGGCCTGGACCCCGAGCTCTTCCGCTACCAGCGCGAGATGAACGCCGACGAGGGCGAGGCCGCCGGCCTCTTCGCGGTCAAGAAGGACTCCGACTTCACCGACCTCCTCCTGCGCGCCGTCACCGACACCCGCGACACCGACGGCCTCGCCGACCTCGTCCACGGCTTCGGCAACAAGCTCGGCCGCCGCGCCGAGCTGATGGCCGAACGCGACTTCACCGCCGGCTCCGTGGACCTCCTGAACCGGATCGTGGAGGCCGCCGAGACCCGCTCCCGGCTCCGCGACGTCCACGCGGGCGCCGAGCGCCGCACCCGCACGCTCGCCCGCCGGCTGTCCGCCCGCGCCTCCGAGGAACGCGGCCGCGCCGCCGACCTCGCCCAGCGGGTCACCGGCGCCGCCCACGAGGTCACCGCCGCGGAGTCCCAGCGCGCCCGCAGCGCCGCCGTCTCCGCCGAACTCGCCTACCGGCACGCCTCCCTGGCCCTGACCGTCGCCGACAAGGCCGCCGCCGCCCAGCGCCGCGAGCTCCTCGAAGCCCGCACCCTGCACTCCGCCTGGCAGGCCGCCGAGACCGTGCTGCGCCACCGCGCCGCCGCCGACCGCTCCGCCCGCGTCGCCGCGGCGATCCTGGAGGCCGAACGGGACGCCGCACCCGCGCTGGCCGCCCGCGCCACCGCCGCCGCCGAGCTGGTACGCGCCCTGCACACCGCCGCCGAACAGGGCGAACGCGCAGCCAACGAGGAGGAGGAGCGTTCCGCCGAGCTCCAGTCGCTCGGCGAGAGCGCCCACCGCGACGCCACCGCCGCCGCGACCGCCGCCCAGCGGGCCCGCAGCGAGGCCGAGCACCTGCGCGCCCGCCTCGCCGAGGTCGAGCAGGAGACCGCCGACGCCGTCCGCGCCGGCTGGCTCGACGACACCGCCCCCGACGCCGACCCGGCCCGCGCCGCGCTCGCGGCCAGCGACGCCGAGAAGGCCGCCGTGGCCGCCTGGGACGAGTCCCGCGAAGCCGCCCGCTCCGCCGCCGAGGCCGCCCGCGAGGCCGCCTCCGCGGAATCCCGCGCCGAACTCACCGCCGCGCGCGCGTCCGACGCCGCCGACGCCGCCGAGGCCGCCCACGCGGCGGAGCACCGCGCCGCCGAAGCCCTGGCCGCCTCCCCGCGCCTGGCGGAGCTCCTGGGCCTCCCGCAGGCCCCCGACACCTTCCTGCCGCGCCCGCGGGGCGGGGCACACCCCGGTGCGCCGGCCGGGGCGGGATCCGCCCCCGCCGCCGAAGCCGGCGGCGGCGCCGCCGCGGGCACCGCCCCCTCCGGCGTACAGGGCTCCGCCGCGACCGCGGGCGCCGTGACCGCCGCCCCCGCCGGCGGCCTGAGCGTCGCCGACCTCGACCGGGGCTCCGACGAGCTGGTCCGGATCCTGGCCGACACCGTCGGCTCGGCCGAACGCCACCTGTTCGACCTGCGCACCGCCGCCGCCGACGACGCCCGCATCCTCGGCGCGCTCGGCGACGGCGGCCTGCTCCCGCCCGGCCCCGACGTCCTCGCCACCGTCGAGTACCTGGGCGAGCACGGCATCCCGGCCCTGCCCGGCTGGCGCTACCTCGCCCAGTCCGTGGACCCCGCCGACCACGCGGCCGTCCTCGCCGCCCGCCCCGAACTCGTCGACGGCGTCGTCATCACCGACCCCGACACCCACAGCCGGGCCCGCGAGGTCCTCTCCGCCGCCGCCCTGCTGCCCCGCTCCACCGTCGCCGTCGGCACGGCCGCCGCCCTGCTGGCGCCGGTCCCGCCGGCCGACGGCACCGACGCGGTGTTCCTCGTCCCGCCGAACCCGGCCATGCACGACGAGCACGCCGCCGACGAGGAACGCCACGCGCTGCGCGCCCGCGCCACCGCCCGCGACACCGAGATCCGCGAGCTGGCCTCCCGCCTTGCCGGCGACCGCGAACTCGCCGCCCGGCTCTCCTCCTGGCGCACCGGCTGCCCGCCCGGCCGCCTCGACGAACTCGCGCGGCAGGCCGCCGCCGCCCGGTCCTTCGCCGAGGAGGCCGACGCCGAACTCGCGGAGGCCCGTACCGTACGCGCCGAGGCCGACGAGGCCGCCGCCGACGCCGCCCGCGTCCGCGACGAGCGCCAGGACGCCGCCCAGCGCGCCCGCCGCGCCGCCGACGCCCTCGCCGGCCTCGCCCACCGCCTGCGCGAACGCTCCGGCTGGCAGGCCAGGGTCCGCGAACTCGCCGACGAGGCAGCCGAGTCCGAGGCCCGCGCCGAGGCCTGCCTGGCCCGCGCCCGCGCCGCCGACGAGGACCGCCGCGCCGCCCAGCGCGCCGCCGACGACGCCCGCCGCACCGCCCGCGCCCTGCGCGCCGAACGCGCCGAGATCGCCGGCGCCCCCGAGCCCCTGCCCGAGGACGACGGCAGCGCCGACAAGCACCGGCCGCCGCTGCCCGACCTCCGCGAGGCCTACCGCACCGCCTCCCAGGTCTACGAGAAGGTCGGCGTCGGCGCCGACCTGCGCGCCGAACAGGCCCGCGCCGAGGGCGACGAGAGCGCCGCCCTCGCCGAACTCGACCGCCTCACCAACAAGGTCCGCACGCGCGCCGCCCAGCTCCTCGAAGGCACCGACGGCGCCGACGGCCCCTCCCGGCAGGCCGCCGCCGCCCGCGCCGAGGCCCTCGTCCAGATGCTGGAGTCCCGCGCCTCCACCGCGAGCGAGCAGCTCGGCCGGCTGCGCGGCGAAGCCGAACGGCACGCCCCCGTCGAGGGCGAGGCGCACACCGAGCTGCCCGAGGAGCTGATCCCGGCCGACGTGGAGCAGGCCCAGGGCCTGCTGCGCACCGCCACCGCCCAGCTCGCCGCGCACTCCGCCGCCGTGGAGGCCGCCCGCGCCGCCCACGCCGACCTGCTGCGCGCCCACCGCGCCGCCGAGGACGGCGCCGGCGGCTTCGACGAGACCGCCGCCCTGCTGCGGGACCTGCTGCGCGAGCAGACCCATCCGGAGGACGAGCAGGAGCCGGTGGCCCACCCCGGCACCCTGGAGGAGGCCCGGCAGTCCGCCGCCGAGGCCCGCCGCTCCCTGCGCGGCTGCGCCGCCGACCTCTCCGCCGCCGAGTCGGCGGTGCGCGAGGCGAGCGACGTCCTGGTCCGGCACGCCAACGCCAACCGCTACGAGCAGGTACGCACCCCCGCGCGCCAGCAGATCCGGGAACTGCCCGCCTCCGCGCTGCCCGAGCACGCCGCCGCCTGGGCCGCCGCGTTCGCCCCGCGCCTGCGCGTGCTCACCGACGAGCTCGCGCAGCTGGAGCGCAACCGCGACAGCATCGTCGACCGGCTGCGCGGCCTGGTGGAATCCGCCCTGGCCACGCTCCGCTCCGCGCAGCGCCTCTCCCAGCTGCCCGAGGGCCTCGGCGAGTGGTCGGGCCAGGAGTTCCTGCGGATCCGCTTCGAGGAGCCCGACCAGGCCACCCTCACCGAGCGGCTCGGCGAGGTCATCGACGAGGCCACCCGCACGGCCGTGAAGAAGAACGCCGCCTTCGGCGAGGGCCGCCGCGACGGTATGTCCCTGCTCCTGCGCGGCGTCCAGGCGGCCCTGGAGCCCAAGGGCATCGCGGTGGAGATCCTCAAGCCCGATGCCGTGCTGCGCGCCGAGCGGGTCCCCGTCGGCCAGATGGGCGACGTGTTCTCCGGCGGCCAGCTGCTCACCGCCGCCATCGCCCTGTACTGCACGATGGCCGCGCTGCGCAGCAACGACCGCGGCCGCGACAAGCACCGGCACGCGGGCACGCTCTTCCTCGACAACCCGATCGGGCGCGCGAACGCCACGTACCTGCTGGAGCTCCAGCGGGCCGTCTCGGACGCCCTCGGCGTCCAGCTGCTGTACACCACGGGCCTCTTCGACACCACGGCCCTCGCCGAGTTCCCGCTGGTCATCCGGCTGCGCAACGACGCCGACCTGCGCGCGGGCCTGAAGTACATCAGCGTCGAGGAGCACCTGCGTCCCGGCCTGCCCCAGCAGTCCCCGGAGGGCGAGACGATCCACGGCGAGATCACCGCGACCCGCATGTTCCGCCGGGCGCCCGCCGCACAGGCCTGAGCCGCTCCGGACGCCCCCGGCCGCGGGCCGGTCACCGCTCCCCGGCGGTGACCGGCCCGCGGCCGCTCCCGGGCCGGTCAGCGCCGTCCGGAGCGCTGGTGGACCGGTATGCCCCCGGCCAGGGGAGCGGCCGCCAGGCGGCCCTCCCGGGCCGGTGTGCGGGCGCGCCACGGCTCGCGGGCGGCGCTGCTCGGCTCCGACAGGACGCCGTGGCGCTGGTTCCACATCTGCCGGGTGATCCACACGTCCAGCACCGACCAGGTGGCCACGACCGTCGCCGCTATGCCCGCCAGCACCATCGGGAAGGCCAGCCAGGACCCGGTCAGCGCGAGGAAGAACGTGATCGTGGCCTGCGTCAGCGTGACGGCCACGATCAGCACCGCCCGGACCGCCGACGACCGCACCGGGTCCGGCATCCGGCGCCGCCGGGCCGGCTCCACCACCCACAGGCCCCGCCCCGGAGCCTCGGCCGACGTGCCGTCCTCGTCGTACATCCTCATGGTCCGCTCACTCCCCGCCTCTTCTCCCGTGCTGCTGCCCGCCCTGTCTGTCAGACGACCGGAACCCCCCTCGGAGTTCCGTATACCGGACCCGGAAGGCAGAATTCCAGCCATCCATCCGGACAACGGAACTGACACCCCACCAAGTGTCATCTGCCACATATCGGGCCTGACTTGACCGGAAACATCGGACAACTGGTGATCTTCGTACGGGGGTCAGGCCGAAAACGTCCGGACACGTCTGCGAACCCGCTCCGTGGCAGTAGTAGGCTCACGCCGTTTAAATGACGGAACACCGACCTCTGACAACGGGGTTGAGCTGGGGGAGGCTGGGGAGGCCATGCGCTTTCGCGGGAAGTCCATCCGCCGGAAGATCGTGGCGTTGCTCCTGGTGCCGCTCGTCTCCCTGACCGCCCTCTGGGGCTTCTCCACGGTCATCACCGGCCGTGAGGCACTGCAACTGCTCGACGTCGCGTACGTCATCAAGAAGGTCGGCTACCCGATGGAGGACGTCGTCCGCGTCGTCCAGAAGGAACGCCGCCAGACCCTGGTCGTCCTCGGCGACCCCCGCGAGGTGGCCGCCACCGCGGAACTCACCAAGAGCCGCACCGCGACCGACACGATGGTCCGCTCCATCACCGCGAACGCCCTCGACCCCGAGGTCTCCGACGAGCTCAGCCCGCAGGCCCGCCAGCGCCTCAGGTCGATCATCGAGGCCCTCCAGGGCATCGGCGCCCTGCGCCGGTCCGTCGACCAGGGCGGGGTCAGCCCCGGCCAGGCCCTGGAGCTCTACAGCCGGCTCGTCGACCCCTGCTACGAGTTCCTGATGAACCTCCACGCACTGGAGAACGTGGAGATGGACAAGCAGGGCCGCGCCCTCGTCGGCATCACCCGCGCCCGCGAGACCCTCTCCCGCGAGGACGCGGTCATCGCCTCCGCCCTCGCCGCCGGCAACGTCCCGGCCGCCGACCTGCGCCGCGTCTCCGACTTCGCCGCCAACCGCGGCCTGCTGTACGAGTTCAACCTCGCGATCCTGCCGCCCGACGACCGCAAGCTCTTCGAGCAGTACTGGAACGGCCCCCAGACCAAGGCCCTGCGCGATGCGGAGGAACGGTTCATCACCGGCGGCGCCGGCAAGAACCCGCGCGTCACCGCCGCCCAGTGGAACGAGGCCGCGAACAAGGTCCTCGGCGACCTCGCCACCATGGGCACCGCCGCAGGCGACCGCTACCAGAAGCGCGTGGAACCCGTCGCCGTCGGCGTGCTCGTCCAGGCCGCCGTGGCGGGCGTCCTCGGCTTCATCGCCCTCGTCTTCTCCCTCGTGATGTCCGTCCGCATCGGACGCGACCTCATCCGCGACCTGTCCCGGCTCCGCAAGGAGGCCCACGAGGCCTCCGGCGTCCGCCTCCCCAGCGTGATGCGCCGCCTCGCGGCCGGCGAGACCGTCGACGTCGAGACCGAAGCCCCCCGCCTGGAGTTCGAGAAGGACGAGGTCGGCCAGGTCGGCCTCGCCCTCAACAGCCTCCAGCGCGCCGCCGTCGAGGCCGCCGTCAAGCAGGCCGAGCTCCGTCGCGGGGTCTCCGAGGTGTTCGTCAACCTGGCCCGCCGCAACCAGGTGCTGCTGCACCGCCAGCTGACCCTGCTCGACACCATGGAACGGCGCACCGAGGACACCGAGGAACTCGCCGACCTCTTCCGCCTCGACCACATGACCACCCGCATGCGCCGCCACGCCGAAGGCCTGGTGATCCTCTCCGGCGCCGCACCCTCCCGCCAGTGGCGCAAGCCCGTCCAGCTGATGGACGTCGTACGGGCCGCCGTCGCCGAGGTCGAGGACTACGAGCGCATCGAGGTGCGGCGCCTGCCCCGCATCGGCATCGAGGGCCCGGCCGTCGCCGACGTCACCCACCTCGTCGCCGAACTCCTGGAGAACGCCACGGTGTTCTCGCCCCCGCACACCGCCGTCCAGGTCCACGGCGAACGCGTCGCGAACGGCTTCACCCTGGAGATCCACGACCGCGGCCTCGGCATGAACCCGGAGGCGCTGCTCGACGCCAACCTCCGGCTCGCCGAGACCCCCGAGTTCGAACTCTCCGACACCGACCGCCTCGGCCTCTTCGTGGTCAGCCGCCTGGCACGCCGCCACAACGTCAAGGTCGTCCTCCAGCCCAGCCCCTACGGCGGCACCACCGCGGTGGTCTTCCTCCCCGCCGACCTCCTCACCGAGGCCCCCGACACCAACGGCACCGGCATCCGCCTCGACGCCGTGAAGGGCGTCCGGGGAGTCGGGACCGGCCCCGCCAAGAGCTCCGCGCGGCCCGGCCCCACCGCCATCGACCGGGCCCCCTCGGCCCGCCCGCTGCCCACCGGCGTCCTCAACGGGCCGGTCGAGCTGGAGGGCCCCATCGGCCTCCTCGGCCTGGACGGCCTCGACGACCCCGCCGGACTCGACGAGATGGCCACCGGCATCGTCGGCCTCACCGGCGTCGGCGGCCGCCCGCCCATGGCCACCCTCGACGACGAGACCCCGCCCGGCGGCATCCCCCGCAGCGCCCTCCTCGGCTCCGCGGACCGGCCCCTCGGCGGCCACCCGCACGGCGCGGGCCACACGGAGCGCGGCGGCCCCTGGAAGCGCGACCGCGACCGCGGGCGGGAGCCCCTGGCCCCCACCGGCCCGGTCCGCGCGGAGCGCCCCCGCACGGAGCCCGCGCCCCCCGACGGCGCCCGCGCCGGCGGCGGGCCCGTGCCGCTGCCCCGGCGGCGCCCCACGCCCACCCTGGTCGCCGAGCACGGTCGCCGGGTGGAGCCCCGCCCGGCCGCCGTCAAGGCGGTCCCCGCGCCGCGCACGGGCTCCGAGGAGCCCGCGCCCGGTCCGGCCGGCCTGCCCCGCCGGGTGCGCCAGGCCAACCTCGCGCCCCAGCTCAAGAACGCCCCCGCCGCCGCCGCGGCACAGTCCCCCGAGGACCCGGTGACCGACCGGGACGCGGAGGACGTACGCACGCGCATGTCCGCCCTCCAGCGAGGCTGGACGGCGGGCCGCGACCAGCACGCACAGCAGCAGTCCGAGACCGAGGCCGGCCGCTCCGGCGCCGGTCCCGCGCACGAGAACGAAGGGGACGGTCGATGACCGCACCGCAGACCGGAAACGACACCAGGGGCCGTGGCTCCGGCCCGCTCAACTGGCTCCTCGACGAACTCGTCGACAAGGTCGGCAGCATCCGCAAGGCGGTCGTCCTCTCCGGCGACGGCCTGCCCACGGGCAGCTCGAAGGACCTCACCCGCGAGGACAGCGAGCACCTGGCCGCCGTGGCCTCCGGCTTCCACAGCCTGGCCAAGGGCGTCGGCCGGCACTTCGACTCCGGGCGGGTCCGCCAGACCGTGGTCGAACTCGACGAGGCCTTCCTCTTCGTCATGGCCGCGGGCGACGGCAGCTGCCTGGCCGTGCTCTCCGACGCCGATTCCGACGTCGGCCAGGTCGCGTACGAGATGACGCTCATGGTCAAGCGCGTAGGCGACCACCTGGCGACCGCCCCGCGTTCCGGGCAGCCAGCCGGAGGGTGAGTCGGACGGCATGAGCGATCCAGGCCAGGACCACCCCCCGACCGACCGTCCGACGCCCGAGACCGACCACCCCCACTGGTTCGACGACGACGCGGGTCCCGTCGTACGCCCGTACGCCATGACCCGCGGCCGGACCAGCCACGCCGGCCAGCACCGTCTCGACCTGATCGCGCTCGTCGTCGCGGAGCCGGCGGCCGACGATCCGGTCTGGGACATGACCCTCTCCCCGGAACACGCCCACATCCTCGGGCTGTGCCGGGAACGCCCCCAGTCGGTCGCGGAACTCGCCGCGGACCTCGACCTCGCCGTCGGCGTCGTCCGGGTCCTGATCGGCGACCTCGTCGACGAGGAGCTGGTCCACGTGACCAGGCCGGTCCCGCCGGCCGAACTGCCCGATGAATCCATTCTCCGTGAGGTGATCGATGGCCTTCGGGCGCTCTAGCCGCACCGGTGCGATGCACGCCGTCTCGCCGGTCGAGCCGCTGACCCTGAAGATCCTGGTCGCGGGCGGCTTCGGGGTGGGCAAGACCACCCTGGTCAGCGCGGTCAGCGAGATACGTCCGCTGCGGACCGAGGAACTGCTCTCCGAACCGGGCGTCGGCATCGACGACACCGGGGGAGTGGAGGGCAAGAGCACCACGACCGTGGCCATGGACTTCGGCCGCATCACCCTCCGCGAGGACCTGGTGCTCTACCTCTTCGGCACCCCCGGACAGGACCGCTTCTGGTTCCTGTGGGACGAACTGGCACAGGGCGCCCTCGGCGCCGTCGTGCTGGCCGACACCCGCCGGCTCGCCGACTGCTTCGCCGCTGTCGACTACTTCGAACGGCGCGGCATCCCCTTCCTCGTCGCGGTCAACTGCTTCGACGGGGCCGACCGCCACCCGGTGGTGACCGTGCGCGACGCGCTCGACCTCGACCAGGAGGTGCCGGTGCTGCTCTGTGACGCCCGTGACCGGGAGTCCGTCAAGGACGTCCTGGTGGGGGTCGTGGAGCACGCCATGTCCCTCGCCCGGGCCCGCCGCGCGGGCCTGCGCGCCTCGTCCTGAGAGCGCCGTGCCGGGCGCGCCCCCCGGGGAGGCGGCCCGTACCCCCGCCGACTGGGGTACGGGCCGCAGCTCTCATGGGGGGTCGCGGGGTCCCCGTCGCCGCGGGACCGTGGAGCGAGTGTGAACCCGCCGCCCGGGGCCGTCAAGCACCCCGACGGCAGTACTTGTGCGCGGCGTTCACCGCACCGCCACCACCGCCGAACCGTGCCCGAAGAGCCCCTGGTTGGCGGTGATCCCGGCCCGCGCCCCCGGAACCTGGCGCGCACCCGCCGTACCCCGCAGCTGCCAGGTCAGCTCGCACACCTGGGCGATGGCCTGCGCCGGAACCGCCTCCCCGAAGGAGGCCAGCCCGCCGCTCGCGTTGACCGGCACCCGCCCGCCCAGCGCCGTCGCGCCCTCCCGGAGCAGCTTGGCGCCCTCGCCCTCCCCGCACAGCCCGATGTCCTCGTACCACTCCAGCTCCAGCGCGGTCGACAGGTCGTACACCTCGGCCAGCGAGAGGTCCTCCGGCCCCAGCCCCGCCTCCTCGTACGCCGCCCGGGCGATCGAGGCCCGGAAGGACCCGGCCGCCGGCTCCACGGCGACCGCCGAGTCGGTCGCGATGTCCGGCAGGTCCAGCACCGTACGCGGATACGTGGGCGTCACCGTCGACACCGCCCGGATCCGCACCGGGTCCGCCACCCCGCGCGCCCGCGCGAAGTCCATGCCGCACAGCACCAGCGCCGCGCCCCCGTCGGACGTCGCGCAGATGTCCAGCAGCCGCAGCGGGTCGGCCACCACCGCCGAGGCCGCCACCTCCCCGGCGGAGACCGCCTTGCGGTAGCGGGCGTACGGGTTGTGCGCCCCGGCCGCCGAGTTCTTCACCTTGACCAGCGCGAAGTCCTCGGCGGTGTCCCCGTGCAGGGCCATCCGCCGCCGGGCGTACAGCCCGAAGTACGCGGGGTTCGTCGCGCCCAGGATCCGGAACCGCAGCCAGTCGGGGTCGTCCGGCCGCTCGCCCCCCGCCGGGGCGAAGAACCCCTTCGGCGCGGCGTCGGCCCCGACCACCAGCACCACGTCCGCCAGCCCGGCGAGGATCTGCGCGCGGGCCGCCCCGATGGCCTGGGCCCCCGAGGCGCAGGCCGCGTACACACTGGTGACCCGGGCCCCCTGCCAGCCGAGCGCCCGCGCGAAGGTGGCCCCGGCGACGTAGCCCGGGTAGCCGCCGCGCACGGTGTCGGCGCCGACGACGGACTGCACGTCGGTCCACTCCAGCCCGGCGTCGGCGAGCGCGGCCCGGGCGGCGGCCCGCCCGTACTCGACGAAGCTGCGCCCCCACTTGCCCCACGGGTGCATGCCGACCCCCAGGACGGCCACGTCCCCGCTCACCGCGTCCCCTCCACCGGCCGGAACCACCAGGTGGTGGTCACGGTCCCGGCGCCCTCGTCCAGCACCCCGGCGACCACCTCCACCTCCATCCCGACCGCCAGGCCGGCCGGCGTCACCCCGGGCGCGGCCTGGCCGAGCACGACCATCCGCTCGGCCTCCAGCTCCACCGCGACCAGGGTGTACGGCTCCCAGGGCGCGTCCGGATCGGAGACGTAGGGGGCGGGCGGCCGGTAGCGCCCGTCGGTGTAGGACCAGACCCGGCCGCGCGGCGAGAGCGGCACCTCGGCGAGCTCGCCGCCGCCGGGGCAGTGCGGGTTGCGGCAGTACGCGTCCTCGCGCGGGAAGAACACCGAGGCGCAGGCGGAGCACCGGGTGCCGAGCAGGCGGAAGCCGTCCCCGGCCTCCGCACCGGTGAACCACCCGCTCACCACGGGCGTGCGTGTGCGTTCCAAGACCCCTCCCGGACAACGTGATCTGACGAAGCGTCAGAAGTCTGCCACGGGCCGCCCCACCGCGACAGGGGGGCCGGTACCATCGCCGCATGCCGGCACAGCTGAGGGACTCGCACTGCTCCACCTGCGGAGCCACGTTCGACACCGACGGGTGGCCCCGGGCGTGCGCCGCGTGCGGCGCCGTCACCTACCGCAACCCGCTCCCGGTCGCCGTCGCCCTGCTCCCCGTGGAGGACGCGGCCGGCACCGGCCTGGTGGTCATCACCCGCACCATCGAACCGGCCCTGGGGGGCGTCGCACTGCCCGGCGGGTTCATGGACTTCGGCGAGGACTGGCGCACGGCGGTGGTCCGCGAACTCCGCGAGGAGACGGGCATCGAAGCCCCCGCCGCCGACGTCACCCTGGCCGACGTCCTCAGCTCCCCGGGAGGCCACCTCCTCGTCTTCGGCCTCCTCCCGCCGCGCCCCGCCTCGGCCCTCCCGCGCTCGGCCCCCACGGACGAGACGACGGGCTGGCACGTCCTCCACGCCCCGACGGAACTCGCCTTCCCCCTCCACACCCAGGCGACAGCCTCCTGGTTCGCGGGCCACTACACCCCCTGACCGCCCCTCCCAGCCCTGCCGATCCTCCAGCCCCGCCGGCGTTTGAGGCGCGGGGGTCTGGGGGCGGAGCCCCCAGAAGGGGTCCGGGCGAAGCCCGGGGAACGGGCGAAGGGCGGGTAGGGGACCCAGCCCCGCGCAGCGGCACCCCAGCGCCGCCGCCCCCGCCCCCCGGCAACAGGCCCGGCTAGGGCACGGGCAGGTCCATCACCAGCGACGCCAACCCCACCACCCCCACCGCCGTCCCGGCGACCACCGCCCCCCGCGCCCACAACACCCCCGCCGGCACCGGCCGGCCCCGCAGCAACGCCCCGACCACCAGCGGCAGCACCGTGCCCGCCACGCACCCGGCCCACACCACGCCGAAGCCCGGCACCGGAGCGCCCTGCGCCCCCAGCCACCACCGCACCACCACGACCGCCGGCGCCGACACCGGCGCGGCCAGCACCGCCACCGCCACCGGCCGCGGCCACGCGCTCACCCGGGCGGTCCAACGGCCCAGCGCCGCGAGCGGCTTGACGATCAGCAACCCGTGCAGGAAACCCGCCGCGGCCAGCGAGACCGCCGCCAGGCCCAGCTCCCCGGGCCCCCCGGCCGGAACCACCCCGGTCACCAGCAACAGGGCCCACACCGTGACCGTCTGCCACGCCCCCACCACCTCGGAACCCGGCACCCGGTCCCACCGCCGCGCGGTGACCGGCGCCCGCCGTCCCGGTGCCGACCGGTCCGGCGCGTACGCCCGCGCCGGGCTCGTTAAGACCATCACAGACTCCCTGCTCGACCGACCACCGGCGGCACACCCGCCGCCGCCCGCAGCATCCTCCTCCTCCCTACACGGGACCTACACCCCTATAGGGGGTGGCCGACACACCCCCTAGCCACCGGCTACCCACCCCCTAGCCACCGGCTACGCACCCCCGAGGCACCCGCTACGCACCGGCCGGCACACTCCCCAGGCCCCGCACCTCCACCCCGCTCACCACACCCCCCGCCTCGTCCTCGACCACCACCGCGTCCCCGGCCCACCGCACCGCGTACCGCTCCACCTCGCCCGCCTCGAACCCCGGCCCCGGATCACGGATCACCACCCCGCCACCGGTGCGCCCCCGCGCGGGGGCCCACGCCTCCAGGCCCACCGACCCGTCCTCCCGCCGCACCGGCAGCACGGCCCCCGCCCGCGCCAGCACCGGCATCCGGCCCGGCGGAGCCTCGAACAGCACCTGCCCGGGCCCCTCGTACGCCGCCCCCGTCGCCGTGTCGTACCAGCGCCCCCGCGGCAGCCGCACCGCACGCCGGTCCGCCCCGCACTCCAGCACCGGGGCCACCAGCAGCGCGTCCCCCAGCAGGAACGCGTCCTCGCAGTCCCGCAGCCGCCGGTCCTCCGGCGCCCCCCACCACACCGGCCGCACGTACGGCGCCCCCGTCCGGCGCGCCAGATGCGCCAGCGTCACGAAGTACGGCCGCAGCCGCTCCCGTTCGGCGAGCACCGCCCCCGCCAGCTCCGCCACCCGCGGCCCGAACTCCCACGGCTCCCGCCGCCCCGCCCAGATCGCCGAATGCGTCCGGAACAACGGCAGGTACGCCCCCAGCTGGAACCACCGCAGGTACAGCTCCGCCGACGGCGACCCCCCGAAACCCCCCACGTCCGGACCCGAGTACGGCACCCCGCACAGCCCCAGCCCCAACACCAGCGCCAGCGACGCCCGCAGCCCCTCCCAGCTGCTCTCCACGTCACCGGACCACGTGCCCCCGTACCGCTGCATCCCCGCCCACCCCGACCGGGAGAACAGGAACGGCCGCTCGGCCGGCCGCAGCCGCACCAGCCCCTCCCAGCCGGCCCGCGCCATCATCAGCCCGTACACGTTGTGCCCGGCCCGGTGGTCCCCGCCCGCCCCCTCCAGGGCGTGCCGCGCCGACCGGGGGAGCGTCGCGTCACCCCACGGGGCGAAGGACACCGGCTCGTTCATGTCGTGCCAGAACCCCGCGAAGCCCTGCGCCAGCCGCTCCTCGTACAGGCCGCCCCACCACTCCCGCGCCGCCGGATCCGTGAAGTCCGGGTACGCGCACTCGCCCGGCCAGACCTCCCCGCGCACCTCACGCCCCCGCGCGTCCCGTACGAACGCCCCCCGCGGCCCCACCGCCCGGCCCGAGGCGTGCACCGCGTCCCCCGCCTTCACCGCCGGGTCGACGATCGACACCAGCCGCACCCCCCGCGCCCCCACCTCCCGGGCCAGCCCCGGCAGATCGGGGAACGCCTCCCGGTCCACGGTGAACACCCGGTGCCCGTCGTAGTGGTCGATGTCCAGGTGCACGGCCGACAGCGCCAGCCCCCGCTCCTCGTACCCGGCCACCACCCGCCGCACCTCGGCCTCGCTCCCGAAGCCCCACCGTGCGTGCTGGTACCCCAGCGCCCACTCCGGCGGCACCGCCGCCGCCCCCGTCAGCCCCGACCACCCCTGCAACACCCGCGCCGGCGTCCCCACCAGCACCCAGCACCTCGGCGGGCCGCCCTCCAGCCGCAGCTCGCTCGTCCCCGGCCGGTCCACCCCCGAACCGGCCCCCTCCTCGCCCTCGCGCAGCACGACCCGCCCCTCCCAGGGGTTGTCGTAGAAGGCCAGGTGCGTCCCCGCGTCCGCCACCACCACCTGCACCGGCATCGTGATGTACAGCGGGTCCGTGTCCGGCCCGAAGCCGCCCTTGGGGTCGGTGTTCCACAGCCGGTACTCCCCGTCCCGCAGCCGCGGCCCCCGCGCCCGCCCGCCCAGCCCGAAGAACCGCGCGTCCGCCGGCACCTCCGCCCGCTGGAGCCACCGCGAACCGCCCCCGCCCGCCACCGGACCCGCGCCGTCACCCCCCGCGCCGTCACCTCCCGCACCCCCCACCGGATCCCACCAGCGCGGCGGCAGCTCCCTGCGCAGCACCGCCCCGCCCGGCGTCCGCACCTCCACCGCCCCGTGCCGGGACACCGCCACCGTCACCCGCTCCGACACCACCCGCCAGCCGCCCCCGGTGTCCGGCTCCAGCACCGCCCGCGGATCCGGCGCGGGGCCACTGCCCACCACCGCGTACGAGGGCACCGGCTCCGCCCCGTCCCACCCCCAGAACACCGCGCCGCCCACGGTCACCCGCACCAGCAGCTCACTGCGCGCGAACCGCAGCACCCCACCACCGGGCCGGGCCTGCGTACCCGCCAGCAGCCCCGGCACCCGCGCCCGCTCCGCGCCCCGGCGCGGCAGCCCCTCGGCGTCCGCACGCCGGTGGCGCCACGCCGAACGCCAGGCCCGCCGCCCGCGCGCCGTACCGATCTCCTTCACCGCACGCACCAGATCACGACCGTCCATGCCGGCCACCCTGCCACCGGCACCCCGCCGCGCGGGCGGCGTTCAGCTGCCGTTCACCCGGAAAACGATCAACCCGCCCGGCCCAGGACAGCTCTGGTGCGGATGTCGATCACGTGGCATGGTCCCTGTGAGCCGCCGCGCGCACACCGACGCCGCGACGGAGCCGTACGCACACGAAGCGCGAGAGCCCAGACCTGACCGGGAGCCGACCCATGACCTCTGCCACCCAGCCGGAACCCCTCTGGTCCCCGAGCGCCGACAGGATCGCCGGGGCCCAGGTCACCCGCTTCCAGGCCTGGGCGGCCGAACGCTTCGGCGCCCCCGCCGACGGCGGCTACCCGGCCCTCCACCGCTGGTCCGTCGACGAGCTCGACACCTTCTGGCAGGCCGTCGCCGAATGGTTCGAGGTCCGCTTCAGCACCCCCTACCGGGAGGTCCTCGCCGACCGCTCCATGCCGGGCGCCCGCTGGTTCGCGGACTCCACCCTCAACTACGCCGAGCACGCCCTGCGCGCCTCCGAGGACCCCGCCCGCGCCGACGACCCCGCCCTCCTCCACGTCGACGAGACCCACGAACCGGCCCCGCTCACCTGGGCCGGGCTCCGCCGCCAGGTCGGCTCGCTCGCCGCCGAGCTGCGCGCCCTCGGCGTGCGCCCCGGCGACCGCGTCAGCGGCTACCTCCCCAACATCCCCGAAGCGGTGGTGGCCTTCCTCGCCACCGCCGCCGTCGGCGGGGTCTGGACCTCCTGCGCCCCCGACTTCGGCGCCCGCAGCGTCCTCGACCGCTTCGAGCAGGTCGAACCGGTCGTCCTCTTCACCATCGACGGCTACCGCTACGGCGGCAAGGAGCACGACCGCCGCGAGACCGTCGCCGAGCTGCGCGAAGGACTGCCCTCCCTGCGCGCCGTCGTCCACATCCCGCTCCTGGGCACCGAGGCCCCCGAGGGCACCCGCGCCTGGGCCGACCTGACCTCCGGCACGCAGGACCCGGTCTTCGAACCGGTCCCCTTCGACCACCCGCTGTGGATCCTCTACTCCTCCGGGACCACCGGTGCGCCCAAGGCCATCGTCCAGTCCCAGGGCGGGATCCTCCTCGAACACCTCAAGCAGCTCGGCCTGCACTGCGACCTCGGTCCCGAGGACCGGTTCTTCTGGTACACCTCCACCGGCTGGATGATGTGGAACTTCCTCGTCTCCGGCCTCCTCACCGGCACCACCGTCGTCCTCTACGACGGCAGCCCCGGCTACCCCGACACCGGCGCCCAGTGGCGGATCGCCGAACGCACCCGCGCCACCCTCTACGGCACCTCCGCCGCCTACGTGATGGCCTGCAAGAAGGCCGAGGTCCACCCCTCCCGCGACTTCGACCTCTCCGCCGTCAAGTGCGTCGCCACCACCGGCTCCCCGCTGCCCCCCGACGGCTTCCGCTGGCTCCACGAGGAGGTCGCCGAAGACCTGTGGATCGCCTCCGTCAGCGGCGGCACCGACGTGTGCAGCTGCTTCGCCGGAGCCGTCCCCACCCTCCCCGTCCACATCGGCGAACTCCAGGCCGCCTGCCTCGGCACGGACCTCCAGTCCTGGGACCCGGCCGGCAAGCCCCTCACCGGCGAGGTCGGCGAACTCGTCGTCACCGCCCCCATGCCCTCCATGCCGATCCACTTCTGGAACGACCCCGACGGCAGCCGCTACCGCGACAGCTACTTCGAGATGTTCCCCGGCGCGTGGCGCCACGGCGACTGGATCACGATCACCGACCACGGCTCCGTCGTCATCCACGGCCGCTCGGACTCCACCCTCAACCGGCAGGGCGTCCGCATGGGCTCCGCCGACATCTACGAGGTCGTCGAACGCCTCCCCGAGATCAAGGAATCCCTGGTCATCGGCCTGGAGGAACCGGGCGGCGGCTACTGGATGCCGCTCTTCGTCCACCTTGCCCCCGGCGCCGTCCTCGACGAGGCCCTGCGCAAGAAGATCGCCGCCACCATCCGCGAGCAGCTCTCCCCGCGCCACGTCCCCGACGAGGTCATCGAGATCCCGGCCGTCCCGCACACCCTGACCGGCAAGCGCATCGAGGTCCCGGTCAAGCGCCTCCTCCAGGGCACCCCGATGGCCAAGGCGGTCAACCCCGGCTCCGTCGACAACCCGGAACTGCTCGCCTTCTACGAGGAGCTCGGCCGCACCCGGAGGTGACTGTCAGTGGCGACGGTTACCGTGAGTGAGCAAGTGATCGCACGCTCAGGGGGAACCATGAACGCCACACCCGACACACCACGCACCGCCACCACCTCATCCACGACCGCCTCGCTGCGCCGCGAGGTCCCCAGCACCGTCGGCCTCATCACCGACCCCGGGGACTTCGCGGCCATGCGGGACTACCGCACCTTCGCCTTCGGCCACCACGACGAATACCCCGACTACCTCCGCCGGATCGACGCCCTGCTGCGCTCCCTCGCCGCCCAGGGCATCCACACCACCGTCGCCCTCTTCGACCCCGAGGAGTACGCCGCCTACTGCGCGGAACACGGCCTCGACCCGGACAGCCCCCACACCCGCAGCCGCTTCACCGCCGAACTCGCCGGCGGCCCGACACTGCCCTACGCCGGCCAGCCCGTCGAGGAACTCGTACCGCTCCTCGTCGACGAAGCCGTCCGGCAGTCCACCTGGGAGTACGCCACCGAGCTCCTCGCCGGCGTCGGCGCCTGCGCGGACTGCGGCGAGGACATCGGCAAGGCCTCCTTCGAGCGCGCCGCCGACATGCTCGAACGCCTCGTCTCCGGCGCCGGACCCGGTCACCACCACCTCGTGTGCAGCGTCCCCGCCGAGGAGCAGCAGCTCATCGCCGTCCTGCACGCCGAGGCGGCCGTCGAGCCCGCCTCCCGGCCCCGCGTCCAAGGCCGCGAAGGCCTCGACTTCGTGACCGTCCTGGCCGCCGGACTCGCCCTCGGCGGCTCCGGCGGACTGGTCCTGCGGAGCACCACCGAGGGCTTCCGCGACCGGGTCCACGGCTGGCGCCTCGACCGCGGCCGCCTCGTCGCCCTCACCGCCGCCGCCGTGTTCGACGCCTACTGCACGGACGTCGACACCGGCGACCCCGTCGCCCCCGAACCAGGCGTCGAGTACTGCCCCGGCTACGAGGTGGACGTCCCCGGCCCGCACCACGAGTAGCCCCCGCGGCCGGACCGGCACCGGAAACGCCCGAGGGGCCCCCGCCACCGGCGAAGGCCCCTCGGAACCGACCACGCGTACCGCCCGCTACTCGCCGGACAGCACCGCCTGCGCGGCCACCCGCGCCTCCTCGGCGCTGTCCGCGGCCCGCGCGGCGGCGGCCGCACGCTCGCACTGCGCGAGGGTGTACTTGGCGAGCGTCGCCCGCACGTACGGGATCGACGCCGCACCCATCGACAGGGAGGTGACACCCAGACCCGTCAGCACACAGGCCAGCAGCGGATCCGAAGCGGCCTCACCGCAGACACCGCAGCTCTTGCCCTCCGCCCTGGCGGCCTCGGCCGACATCGCGATCAGGTCGAGCAGCGCCGGCTGCCACGGGTCCTGGAGCCGCGACACCGCCCCCACCTGCCGGTCGGCGGCGAAGGCGTACTGCGCGAGGTCGTTCGTACCCAGCGACAGGAACTCCACCTCCTGCAGGATCGAGCGCGCCCGCAGCGCCGCGGAGGGGATCTCCACCATCGCGCCGAACTTCGCCACCAGACCGGCCTCGCGGCACGCGTCCGCGAACGCCTTCGCGTCCTGGCGGTCGGCCACCATCGGGGCCATCACCTCCAGGTAGACCGGCAGCCCCTCGGCCGCCTTGGCCAGCGCGGTCAGCTGCGTGCGCAGCACCTCCGGGTGGTCCAGCAGGGTCCGCAGACCGCGCACGCCCAGCGCCGGGTTCGGCTCGTCCGCCGGAGTCAGGAAGTCCAGCGGCTTGTCGGCGCCGGCGTCCAGCACCCGCACGACGACGCGCCCCTCGGGGAACGCCTCCAGCACCTTGCGGTACGACTCGATCTGCTTCTCCTCGGACGGAGCCTTCTTGCTGTCGTCCAGGAACAGGAACTCCGTACGGAACAGGCCCACGCCCTCCGCCCCGGCCTCCACCGCGGCCGGCACGTCAGCCGGCCCGCCGACGTTCGCCAGCAGCGGCACCTTGTGCCCGTCGGACGTGGCACCCGGACCGGAGGATGCGGCCAGCGCCGCCTTCCGCTCGGCGGCCGCGGCCTCCAGCTCGGCCCGCTTCTGCGCGGTCGGCTCCACGAACAGGTCACCGGTGCTGCCGTCGACGGCGATTACCGTGCCCTCGGCGATCTCACCCGCACCCGGCAGCGCCACGATCGCCGGCACGCCCAGCGCCCGCGCGAGGATGGCGCTGTGGCTGGTCGGCCCGCCCTCCTCGGTCACGAACCCGAGCACCAGCGCCGGGTCCAGCAGCGCCGTGTCGGCGGGAGCCAGATCCCGGGCGATCAGCACGTACGGCTCGTCGCTGTCCGGCACGCCCGGCATCGGCACGCCCAGCAGCCGCGCCACGATCCGGTTGCGCACGTCGTCCAGGTCGGCCACCCGCCCCGCCATGTACTCGCCGGCCCCCGCGAGCAGGTCGCGGTAGGACGCGAACGCGTCGTAGACGGCGCGCTCGGCGGTGCTGCCGACGACGATCCGCCGGTCGACGTCCGACATCAGCTCGGGGTCCGTGGCGATCATCGCCTGGGCCTCCAGCACGTGCTGGGCCTCCCCGCCGGCCAGCTGGCCGCGTGCGATCAGGTCGGCCGACACAGCCTCCACGGCCTGACGGGCGCGCCCCTGCTCGCGCTCCGCCTCGTCCGCGGCGATCTGCTTCGCGGGCGGTTCGAGCACGGCCGTACCCATGTGCCGAACCTCGCCGATAGCCACACCGTGGCTCACGCCGACGCCTCGCAGCGTTGTCTCCATTACACCCGTCTCCGATTGAGCGGCGGCTCCAGCCGCCGTGATGGATATCCGACTCGCCTGTGGGAGCAGGCGGAGGCTACTGCCAGCTGAAGAGGACGTCGTCCGGCTTGACGTCACCGGATTCGACGACGCCGGAGAGGGAGTCGTTCGTCGCCTCAAGTGCCACGACGGGGCAGATCGGGGACTTGCCGGCGGCCTCGACCGCGGCGGGGTCCCAGCGGATGACCTCCTGGCCGCGGACCACGGTGTCGCCCTTGTTCACGAGGAGCTCGAAGCCCTCGCCGTTGAGCTGCACCGTGTCGATGCCGAGGTGGGTCAGGACGCCGTGGCCCTCGCCGTCGACGACCACGTACGCGTGCGGGTGCAGGGAAACGACCACACCGTCGACGGGAGACACCGCCGCGGAGGGCTCGCGCACGGGATCAATGGCGGTGCCCGGTCCCACCATCGCGCCGGAGAACACCGGGTCGGGCACTGCCGCGAGTCCGATGGCCTGCCCGGCGAGCGGGGACGTGACGCTGGTCATGGGGGCCTCCCAGGGGTGGGGCTTCTTCGTGCCGCCGTCACTGCCTGTCGCGAACGGCGTACTCGTTTGAAGGATATTGCACAGCTTGTACGGGTTCGCCCGATGTTGGTCCCGATACGGACGGCCCTTGGACACGGAGACTAGTGGACTAGACCGGTGGACTAGACCATACGCGTGAACCGATTTGCCTGTCTCCCACGGGAGCTGTACTGTCGTGACTCCCGCCAGGACGTGCCGCGTGAACATCTCGCGAACAGTCGGTGGCCGGGACTCCTCCTCAATCAATGATCTTCCAGATCTCCGCTTGATCGCTTTCCGCGTGCCTCACGGCAAAACGGAGGGTGGCCGGAGAGAAGGAAAATCACTGATAGAGTCGGAACCGCCGGAAAGGGAAAGCGCGAAAGCGCAGGACCTGGAAAGTAAGCGAGAAAGACTCTGATAGAGTCTGAATCGCAAGAACGAAAGCCCGGAGGAAAGCCCCAGTAATTGTTACTGCGGGTGAGTACAAAGGAAGCGTCCGTTCCTTGAGAACTCAACAGCGTGCCAAAAATCAACGCCAGAAGTTGATACCCCGTCCACTCCGGTGGATGAGGTTCCTTTGAAAAAGACCTGTCGGGCCCTCGGGCACTGGCAGGCAACGAACACAGCGAGGACGTTGTGGCCAGTCGGTCTTATTCCGACCGTGACTGGCCCGCTCTTTCGTGGTGTGGACCGGATTACCGGTAAACATTCATGGAGAGTTTGATCCTGGCTCAGGACGAACGCTGGCGGCGTGCTTAACACATGCAAGTCGAACGATGAAGCCCTTCGGGGTGGATTAGTGGCGAACGGGTGAGTAACACGTGGGCAATCTGCCCTTCACTCTGGGACAAGCCCTGGAAACGGGGTCTAATACCGGATACGACTGCGGGAGGCATCTCCTGTGGTGGAAAGCTCCGGCGGTGAAGGATGAGCCCGCGGCCTATCAGCTTGTTGGTGGGGTAATGGCCCACCAAGGCGACGACGGGTAGCCGGCCTGAGAGGGCGACCGGCCACACTGGGACTGAGACACGGCCCAGACTCCTACGGGAGGCAGCAGTGGGGAATATTGCACAATGGGCGAAAGCCTGATGCAGCGACGCCGCGTGAGGGATGACGGCCTTCGGGTTGTAAACCTCTTTCAGCAGGGAAGAAGCGAAAGTGACGGTACCTGCAGAAGAAGCGCCGGCTAACTACGTGCCAGCAGCCGCGGTAATACGTAGGGCGCAAGCGTTGTCCGGAATTATTGGGCGTAAAGAGCTCGTAGGCGGCTTGTCACGTCGGATGTGAAAGCCCGAGGCTTAACCTCGGGTCTGCATTCGATACGGGCTAGCTAGAGTGTGGTAGGGGAGATCGGAATTCCTGGTGTAGCGGTGAAATGCGCAGATATCAGGAGGAACACCGGTGGCGAAGGCGGATCTCTGGGCCATTACTGACGCTGAGGAGCGAAAGCGTGGGGAGCGAACAGGATTAGATACCCTGGTAGTCCACGCCGTAAACGTTGGGAACTAGGTGTTGGCGACATTCCACGTCGTCGGTGCCGCAGCTAACGCATTAAGTTCCCCGCCTGGGGAGTACGGCCGCAAGGCTAAAACTCAAAGGAATTGACGGGGGCCCGCACAAGCGGCGGAGCATGTGGCTTAATTCGACGCAACGCGAAGAACCTTACCAAGGCTTGACATATACCGGAAAGCATTAGAGATAGTGCCCCCCTTGTGGTCGGTATACAGGTGGTGCATGGCTGTCGTCAGCTCGTGTCGTGAGATGTTGGGTTAAGTCCCGCAACGAGCGCAACCCTTGTCCTGTGTTGCCAGCATGCCCTTCGGGGTGATGGGGACTCACAGGAGACCGCCGGGGTCAACTCGGAGGAAGGTGGGGACGACGTCAAGTCATCATGCCCCTTATGTCTTGGGCTGCACACGTGCTACAATGGCCGGTACAATGAGCTGCGATACCGTGAGGTGGAGCGAATCTCAAAAAGCCGGTCTCAGTTCGGATTGGGGTCTGCAACTCGACCCCATGAAGTCGGAGTCGCTAGTAATCGCAGATCAGCATTGCTGCGGTGAATACGTTCCCGGGCCTTGTACACACCGCCCGTCACGTCACGAAAGTCGGTAACACCCGAAGCCGGTGGCCCAACCCTTGTGGAGGGAGCTGTCGAAGGTGGGACTGGCGATTGGGACGAAGTCGTAACAAGGTAGCCGTACCGGAAGGTGCGGCTGGATCACCTCCTTTCTAAGGAGCACAGTACCGATTGCAGACAAACGTTCTGCACGGTCAGCTCATGGGTGGAACGTTGATTATTTGGCACGGTCTTCTGGATGGATCACGAGTACTGCTTCGGCGTGGAAAGTGAGTCACTGAAAGAGATCGTGCCTGGCACGTTGTTGGGTCCTGAAGGCACGGCCGTCTGGTCAGTCTTCAGTGCCGGCCCCAGTGAACTCGCCAGCTTGTCTGGTGGGGTGATGGGTGGCTGGTCGTTATTTGAGAACTACACAGTGGACGCGAGCATCTGTGGCCAAGTTTTTAAGGGCGCACGGTGGATGCCTTGGCACCAGGAACCGATGAAGGACGTGAGAGGCCGCGATAGGCCCCGGGGAGCTGCCAACTGAGCTTTGATCCGGGGGTGTCCGAATGGGGAAACCCGGCAGTCGTCATGGGCTGTCACCCACTGCTGAACACATAGGCAGTGTGGAGGGAACGAGGGGAAGTGAAACATCTCAGTACCCTCAGGAAGAGAAAACAACCGTGATTCCGGGAGTAGTGGCGAGCGAAACCGGATGAGGCCAAACCGTATGCGTGTGAGACCCGGCAGGGGTTGCGCATGCGGGGTTGTGGGAATGAGCTTTCACAGTCTGCCGGCTGTGAGGCGAGTCAGAAACCGTATGGATAGGCGAAGGACATGCGAAAGGTCCGGCGTAGAGGGTAAGACCCCCGTAGCTGAAATCTGTACGGCTTGCTTGCTCATCTCCCAAGTAGCACGGGGCCCGAGAAATCCCGTGTGAATCTGGCGGGACCACCCGCTAAGCCTAAATATTCCCTGGTGACCGATAGCGGATAGTACCGTGAGGGAATGGTGAAAAGTACCGCGGGAGCGGAGTGAAATAGTACCTGAAACCGTGTGCCTACAAGCCGTGGGAGCGTCGGATGCACTTGTGCATCTCGTGACTGCGTGCCTTTTGAAGAATGAGCCTGCGAGTTAGCGGTGTGTAGCGAGGTTAACCCGTGTGGGGAAGCCGTAGCGAAAGCGAGTCCGAATAGGGCGATTGAGTTGCACGCTCTAGACCCGAAGCGGAGTGATCTAGCCATGGGCAGGTTGAAGCGGAGGTAAGACTTCGTGGAGGACCGAACCCACCAGGGTTGAAAACCTGGGGGATGACCTGTGGTTAGGGGTGAAAGGCCAATCAAACTCCGTGATAGCTGGTTCTCCCCGAAATGCATTTAGGTGCAGCGTCGTGTGTTTCTTGCCGGAGGTAGAGCACTGGATAGGCGATGGGCCCTACCGGGTTACTGACCTTAGCCAAACTCCGAATGCCGGTAAGTGAGAGCACGGCAGTGAGACTGTGGGGGATAAGCTCCATGGTCGAGAGGGAAACAGCCCAGAGCATCGACTAAGGCCCCTAAGCGTACGCTAAGTGGGAAAGGATGTGGAGTCGCAGAGACAACCAGGAGGTTGGCTTAGAAGCAGCCACCCTTGAAAGAGTGCGTAATAGCTCACTGGTCAAGTGATTCCGCGCCGACAATGTAGCGGGGCTCAAGCGTACCGCCGAAGTCGTGTCATTGCAGCAATAGGGCCAACGCCCGCTGTGATGGGTAGGGGAGCGTCGTGTGCCGGGTGAAGCAGCAGCGGAAGCTAGTTGTGGACGGTTCACGAGTGAGAATGCAGGCATGAGTAGCGATACACACGTGAGAAACGTGTGCGCCGATTGACTAAGGGTTCCTGGGTCAAGCTGATCTGCCCAGGGTAAGTCGGGACCTAAGGCGAGGCCGACAGGCGTAGTCGATGGACAACCGGTTGATATTCCGGTACCCGCTTTGAAACGCCCAATATCGAATCCTCTGATGCTAAGCCCGTGAAGCCGTTCCGGACCCTTCGGGGAATGGAAAGTGGTGGAGCCGGCGATCCAAGGTGGTAGTAGGTAAGCGATGGGGTGACGCAGGAAGGTAGTCCAGCCCGGGCGGTGGTTGTCCCGGGGTAAGGGTGTAGGCCGTGTGGTAGGCAAATCCGTCACACGTTAAGGCTGAGACCTGATGCCGAGCCGATTGTGGTGAAGTGGATGATCCTATGCTGTCGAGAAAAGCCTCTAGCGAGTTTCATGGCGGCCCGTACCCTAAACCGACTCAGGTGGTCAGGTAGAGAATACCGAGGCGTTCGGGTGAACTATGGTTAAGGAACTCGGCAAAATGCCCCCGTAACTTCGGGAGAAGGGGGGCCATTCCTGGTGATGAGACTTGCTCTCTGAGCTGGGGGTGGCCGCAGAGACCAGCGAGAAGCGACTGTTTACTAAAAACACAGGTCCGTGCGAAGCCGTAAGGCGATGTATACGGACTGACGCCTGCCCGGTGCTGGAACGTTAAGGGGACCGGTTAGTGACCTTTCGGGGTTGCGAAGCTGAGAACTTAAGCGCCAGTAAACGGCGGTGGTAACTATAACCATCCTAAGGTAGCGAAATTCCTTGTCGGGTAAGTTCCGACCTGCACGAATGGCGTAACGACTTCTCGACTGTCTCAACCATAGGCCCGGTGAAATTGCACTACGAGTAAAGATGCTCGTTTCGCGCAGCAGGACGGAAAGACCCCGGGACCTTTACTACAGTTTGATATTGGTGTTCGGTTCGGCTTGTGTAGGATAGGTGGGAGACTTTGAAGCAGCCACGCCAGTGGTTGTGGAGTCGCCGTTGAAATACCACTCTGGTCGTGCTGGATGTCTAACCTCGGTCCGTGATCCGGATCAGGGACAGTGTCTGATGGGTAGTTTAACTGGGGCGGTTGCCTCCCAAAGGGTAACGGAGGCGCCCAAAGGTTCCCTCAGCCTGGTTGGCAATCAGGTGTTGAGTGTAAGTGCACAAGGGAGCTTGACTGTGAGACCGACGGGTCGAGCAGGGACGAAAGTCGGGACTAGTGATCCGGCGGTGGCTTGTGGAAGCGCCGTCGCTCAACGGATAAAAGGTACCCCGGGGATAACAGGCTGATCTTCCCCAAGAGTCCATATCGACGGGATGGTTTGGCACCTCGATGTCGGCTCGTCGCATCCTGGGGCTGGAGTCGGTCCCAAGGGTTGGGCTGTTCGCCCATTAAAGCGGTACGCGAGCTGGGTTTAGAACGTCGTGAGACAGTTCGGTCCCTATCCGCTGTGCGCGTAGGAATATTGAGAAGGGCTGTCCCTAGTACGAGAGGACCGGGACGGACGAACCTCTGGTGTGCCAGTTGTCCTGCCAAGGGCATGGCTGGTTGGCTACGTTCGGGAGGGATAACCGCTGAAAGCATCTAAGCGGGAAGCCTGCTTCAAGATGAGTATTCCCACCTCCTTGAGAGGGTAAGGCTCCCAGTAGACGACTGGGTTGATAGGCCAGATGTGGAAGCCCGGTAACGGGTGGAGCTGACTGGTACTAATAGGCCGAGGGCTTGTCCTCAGTTGCTCGCGTCCACTGTGTTAGTTCTGAAGTAACGAACTCGCCTTGCCGGCTGGAGTTCAAACTTCATAGTGTTTCGGTGGTCATAGCGTTAGGGAAACGCCCGGTTACATTCCGAACCCGGAAGCTAAGCCTTTCAGCGCCGATGGTACTGCAGGGGGGACCCTGTGGGAGAGTAGGACGCCGCCGAACAATCATTGTGGGAAAGCCCCGCACCTTCTGGTGCGGGGCTTTTCTGCGTTCAGGGCCCGGCCGGCCTCCGGCGGGACTCCTGTAGGGTCAGGGAGCATCGTTCGACCGTTTCTAGCGTCACAGTGGGAGGCCCCCGGGTGGAGGTCCAGGAGACTCGGGTTCAGACCGACCGAATTTTCACCATTCCGAACATCCTGAGCATGGCTCGGCTCGTCGGCGTACCGCTGTTCCTCTGGCTGATCCTGGAGGGGCACGACGGTTGGGCGCTGGCCGTCCTGATGCTCAGCGGGATCAGTGACTACCTCGACGGAAAACTCGCGCGCCGCTGGAACCAGATCAGCAAACTGGGCCGCCTGCTGGACCCCGCCGCGGACCGCCTCTACGTCCTGACGACGCTCTTCGGTCTCACCTGGCGGGAGATTCTCCCCCTGTGGCTCACCGCGGCCCTCCTCGCCCGTGAGGCAATGCTGCTGGTCATGGTGTGGATCCTGCGCCGGCACGGCTATCCGCCCCCGCAGGTCAACTTCCTCGGCAAGGCCGCGACCTTCAACCTGATGTACGCCTTCCCGCTCCTGCTGCTCAGTGACGGGGACGGCTGGTTGGCCTGGATGGCGTCCGTTTTCGGATGGGCGTTCGCGGGATGGGGTACAACGCTCTATTGGTGGGCAGGAATCCTTTACGTGGTGCAAGTCCGACGCCTGGTCAGGGCTACCACGGCCGATTGAGCTCGCTCGGCGCCGGAGCTGACGCGGAGGAGTTGCGGAGTATCCGTCCGGGGCGGGTGAGGTCGGCTGGACCGTCATCTCTCTAGGAGGACTCTTCCGACATGAAGGCCGTCGTGATGGCCGGTGGCGAAGGTACGCGGCTTCGCCCCATGACCTCAAGCATGCCCAAGCCGCTCCTGCCGGTGGCCAACCGGCCGATCATGGAGCACGTGCTGAGGCTGCTCAAGCGCCATGGGCTCAGCGAGACCGTGGTCACGGTGCAGTTCCTGGCCTCACTGGTCAAGAACTACTTCGGTGACGGCGAGGAGCTCGGAATGGAGCTCACCTACGCCAACGAGGAAAAGCCTCTCGGAACCGCCGGCAGCGTGAAGAACGCCGAGGAGGCTCTGAAGGACGACACGTTCCTCGTCATCTCCGGCGACGCGCTGACCGACTTCGACCTCACCGACCTCATCAATTTCCACAAGGAGAAGGGCGCACTGGTCACGGTGTGCCTGACCCGGGTGCCGAACCCGCTGGAATTCGGCATCACCATCGTGGACGAGGAGGGCAAGGTCGAGCGCTTCCTCGAGAAGCCGACCTGGGGACAGGTGTTCTCGGACACCATCAACACCGGCATCTACGTGATGGAGCCGGAGATCTTCGACTACGTCGACCCGGACGTCTCGGTCGACTGGTCCGGTGACGTCTTCCCGCAGCTGATGAAGGAAGGCCGGCCGATCTTCGGCTACGTGGCCGAGGGCTACTGGGAGGACGTGGGCACCCACGAGAGCTACGTCAAGGCGCAGGCCGACGTCCTCGAGGGCAAGGTCCAGGTCGACATGGACGGCTTCGAGATCTCGCCCGGGGTGTGGATCGCCGAAGGGGCCGAGGTCAGCCCGGACGCGGTGCTGCGCGGGCCGCTGTACGTCGGTGACTACGCCAAGGTCGAGGCCGGCGTGGAACTGCGCGAACACACGGTCGTCGGGTCGAACGTGGTCGTCAAGAGCGGGGCCTTCCTCCACAAGGCCGTCGTCCACGACAACGTCTACATCGGCCCCCACAGCAATCTGCGCGGCTGCGTCATCGGCAAGAACACCGACATCATGCGGGCCGCCCGGATCGAGGACGGGGCCGTCATCGGTGACGAGTGCCTCGTCGGCGAGGAATCCATCGTCCAGGGCAACGTGCGCGTCTACCCCTTCAAGACGATCGAGGCGGGCGCCTTCGTCAACACCTCGGTGATCTGGGAGTCCCGCGGCCAGGCGCACCTGTTCGGTGCCCGCGGCGTCTCCGGGATCCTGAACGTGGAGATCACCCCCGAGCTGGTGGTCAAGCTGGCCGGCGCCTACGCGACGATGCTGAAGAAGGGCGCGATCGTCACCACGGCCCGAGACCACTCCCGAGGTGCGCGTGCGCTCAAGCGCGCGGTGATCTCGGCGCTCCAGGCCAGCGCCATCGACGTGCGCGACCTGGAGAACGTACCGCTGCCGGTGGCTCGTCAGCAGACGGCCCGCGGTGCCGCGGGCGGGATCATGATCAGAACCTCGCCCGGGGTGCCCGACTCGGTGGACATCATGTTCCTCGACGAGCGGGGAGCCGATCTGTCTCAGGCGCAGCAGCGGAAGCTGGACCGCGTGTACGCGCGCCAGGAGTACCGGCGCGCCTTCCCCGGGGAGATCGGCGACCTGCAGTTCCCGTCGAGCGTGTTCGATTCCTATACGGGCTCGCTGCTCCGGCGCGTGGACATCACCGGGATCGCCGATGCCGGGCTCAAGGTGGTCGTGGACGCCTCCAACGGCAGCGCCGGACTCGTCCTGCCGAGCCTCCTCGGCCGGCTCGGCGTCGACGCGCTGACGATCAATCCCGGTCTCGACGAGTCCAGGCCCACCGAGACCCGGGAGTCGCGGCGGGCCGGGCTGGTGCGGCTCGGGGAGATCGTGGCGTCGGCCCGGGCCGCCTTCGGCGTGCGGTTCGACCCGGTGGGCGAGCGGATCTCCCTGGTGGACGAGCGGGGCCGGATCATCGAGGACGACCGGGCGCTGCTCGTGCTCCTCGACCTCGTCGCCGCCGAGAAGCGCAGCGGCAAGGTAGCCCTGCCGGTGACCACGACGCGGGTCGCCGAGCAGGTGGCCGCGTACCACGGGACCCAGGTGGAGTGGACGACGACCTCGCCCGACGACCTGACCCGGGTCGGCCGGGAGGAGACCACGATCTTCGGCGGGGACGGCCGGGGCGGCTTCATCGTCCCGGAGTTCAGCAGCGTCTTCGACGGGTCGGCGGCCTTCGTCCAGCTGATCGGGCTGGTGGCGCGGACCCAGCTCACCCTGAGCCAGATCGACGCCCGCATCCCGCGCGCGCACGTGCTCAAGCGGGACGTGCCCACGCCGTGGGCGGCGAAGGGGCTCGTCATGCGGCGGGTCGTGGAGGCCGCCGGCGACCGGCAGGTGGACACCACCGACGGGGTGCGCGTGGTCGAGGCCGACGGGCGGTGGGCGCTGGTCCTGCCCGACACGGCGGAGGCCGTCACCCACCTGTGGGCCGAAGGCCCCGACGACGCCTCCGCGCAGGCGCTCCTCGACGAGTGGGGCGCGGTCGTGGACGGCGCCGGACAGCACTGACCTTCCGGCGGGCCGGGCGCGGTGGGTGACCCGGCCCGGCCCGCCGGACGGGCGCATTGGGTGTTGGCGGGGGCGACATGCAACGATGTGCGGCATGTCGCAGCCGCCCAACAACCGGAGTTCGGCCACACCGCCCGCGCGCCCGGACGCCTCCATGTCGCTGCTGACCCACGTGATGGACCACAGCCTCGACGAGGGCTATGCGGAAGCGTCGGCCCGGCGCGAGGCGGACGGCACCGCGGGGCTGCCCCGTACCGTCAAGGCCAAGCTGGGGCTCGCCGCGGGTCTCGTGCTCGCCGCGATGGTGGTCACTCTGGGTGCCGCGCAGGCACGCGTGGCGGCGCCGGTGCTGGCCAAGGAGCGCCAGGAGCTGATCGACCGGGTGCGGCGGGCGGACGACCACGCCGAAGCCCTGGAGCGGGAGACCGAGCGGCTGCGGACCGAGGTCGCCGACCGGCAGCGCGTCGCGCTGAAGCAGCAGGTCGGCGAGCGGGGTCGGCTGGTGGAACTGCTGGCGGGTGCAACCGAGGCGCACGGTCCCGGCGTCAAGCTTGTGGTGGACGATGCCAAGGGTGCCTCGTCGGGCGGTGGTGGCGGTCCGCGCGAGAGCGCCGGGTTCTCGAACACCGGCCGCGTCCGTGACCGGGACATGCAGCGGATCGTCAACGGGCTCTGGCAGGCCGGCGCCGAGGCCGTCTCGATCAACGGGCAGCGGCTGACGGCGCTGTCCGCGATCAGGGCCGCGGGTGACGCGATACTGGTCGACAACAAGCCGCTGGTGCCGCCCTACGAGGTCCTCGCGGTGGGCGACAAGAAGCGGCTCGGGACCACGTTCCAGGACTCCGTGGACGGTCAGTACCTGCACGTCCTCCAGGAGAGTTACGGGATCCGCTACAGCCTGACCCCCGTGGACGAGGTGCGGCTGCCCGCGGCGTCGAGCCTGACCGTCCGCATAGCCACAGCAGCAGAGCCGAAGAAGGGTGCATCGTGATCGCGGTACTGGGCCTCTTGGCCGGAGTGGTGGTCGGGCTTCTGGTCCGGCCCGAGGTGCCGGCCGTGGTGGAGCCTTATCTGCCGATCGCCGTGGTGGCCGCCCTCGACGCGGTGTTCGGCGGGCTGCGCGCGATGCTGGACGGGATCTTCGTCGACAAGGTCTTCGTGGTGTCGTTCCTGTCGAACGTGGTCGTCGCCGCGCTGATCGTCTTCCTCGGCGACAAACTGGGCGTCGGCTCTCAGCTGTCGACGGGTGTGGTCGTCGTCCTCGGCATCCGGATCTTCTCCAACGCCGCGGCCATCCGCCGGCACGTCTTCCGGGCGTGACGCCGATGAGCACGGAGAACACCCCGCCGCAGGAGCCTGACGTCCCCGGGAAGCCGAAGCCGAAGCCGCAGCCGTCCCAGCCGCCGGCGCGGCCGGAGCCCGAGCCGGCGGAGGCCCCGGAACCGCCGGGGCAGCCCGGGCCGGCCGTGCCGCAGGAGACCGGGCGCCAGCGCCTGGCCGCCGGACTGTGGCCGCCCAGGCTCAGCCGCGCCCAACTGATCGTCGCGCTGCTGCTGTTCGTCCTGGGCCTTGGCCTCGCGATCCAGGTCCGGTCCAACAGCGACTCCAGTGCCCCGCTGCGCGGTGCCCGGCAGGAGGACCTCGTACGGATCCTCGACGAGCTGGACGGGCGCACGCAGCGCCTGGAGGACGAGAAGCAGCGGCTGGACGACCAGCGCAAGGAGTTGCAGAGCAGTTCCAACCAGGCGGAGGAGGCCCGCCGCCAGACGGTTGAGAAGGAGCGCCAACTGGGCATCCTGGCCGGTACGGTGGCCGCACAGGGCCCGGGGATCACGCTGCGGATCACCGACACCAAGGGCCAGGTGAGGTCCGACCAGTTGCTGGACACCCTCCAGGAGCTGCGGGCGGCCGGGGCGGAGGCGATCCAGATCAACGGCGTGCGCGTCGTGGCGGGCTCGTACTTCTCCGACGAGGGCGGCGGGGTCGGGATCGACGGTAAGAAGATCACACAGCCCTACGAGTTCAAGGTCATCGGCAAGCCGCAGGATCTGGAGCCCGCGCTGAACATCCCGGGAGGTGTGGTGCAGACGATGGAGAAGGAACAGGCCACGGTCGCCGTCACACGGTCGGCGAAGATCGTTGTGGATGCCTTGCGGGCTGCGAAGCAGCCTGACTACGCTCGGTCGTCATCGCCGTGATGCGCAGTGGAACGCGGACGGGCTCACGCGGGCCGACGCCTGCGGGGGGTCGGCGCACGGAAGTCGCCGTGCGTGGTGGAAACTGTCTGGTGGTTACGGACGTTGTCAGAATGTCCGGGTCGGCAGGTGTGTGCATGCAGAGTTCGTCCTGCCCCACGGGCGGGTCTGTTTCGGTCAAGGGGAATCGCCCGTGAAGTTGTTTGAGAAGTTGTTCGGCAAGAAGAAGAACGAGGAAAGCGGTGCGACGCGGCATCGCGCGGGGCAGCCGGAAGGGGAAGGGCAGGGCGACAGGCCGCTCTTCCGTGACGAGGTGGCCGGCCCGGGTGACAATTCGGGCGGGCTCGGCGCGTCGTCCGTTGACCCGGCTGGTTCCGGACGCATAGGTTTCGGTGAACCATCAAGCTCTAGTGCGGGTGGAGGGTTTGCCTCTGACCCCTATGCCACCAGTGCCTCCGCGGGGCAGCCGCGGCGCGAGGAGCCGTCCATGTCGGCCGAGCAGACGTGCGGCAGGTGCGGTCACCGCAGCGACGCCGCGAGCCGTTTCTGCTCCAACTGCGGGGCGCCGCTGCGGCCGGGCCTGACGCCGGAGCGCGCTTCGGAGACCACGTCCACCATCTCGATCTCGGGCCTGGAGGCCTACGAGGCCGAGGGGTCGGGCCAGCACGTGTCGTCCTCGCTCTCTCCCGAGGCCCAGGCCGCGGTGGAGGCGCTGCCGCCCGGTTCCGCGCTGCTGATCGTGCGTCGCGGCCCGAACTCCGGCAGCCGGTTCCTGCTGGACGGCGAACTGACGACTGCGGGCCGGCACCCGCAGAGCGACATCTTCCTGGACGACATCACCGTGTCCCGCCTGCATGTCGAATTCCGCCGGAGCCCGGAGGGCGGCTTCACCGTCGCCGACGTGGGCAGCCTCAACGGCACGTACGTGAACCGGGAGCCGATCGAGTCCGTCGCCCTGCACAACGGTGACGAGGTGCAGATCGGCAAGTACCGGCTGGTCTTCTACGCGAGCCTGCGGGGCGTCTGACCCCCTCGGACACCGTCCGGGGGGGAACCCCACCCCCGGACACCCTCCGGGGGGACCCCAGGGAAGGTTCCATGCTGCGTACCCCGACGGGCGGTGCCCCCAAGAACGGCACCGCCGGCTCTGCCGGGCAGCTGGTCAGCATCGGCACGGTGCTGACCACGCTGCGGGACGAGTTCCCCGAAGTCACGATCTCCAAGATCCGCTTCCTGGAGGCGGAGGGCCTGGTCGAACCCCGGCGCACGCCTTCCGGATACCGCAAGTTCAGCACGCAGGACGTGGAGCGCCTCGCGCGCGTCCTGCGCCTGCAGCGCGACCACTACCTCCCGCTGAAGGTCATCCGGGAGCAGCTCGACGCACTCGACCGGGGTGAGCAGATCCGCATCCCCGCACCCGCCGCGCACGGGGAGTCCGTGGACGGCGCCCAGTCCTGCGGCGGCTACGCCGAGGCGGCCGGGGAGCCGCCGGCGGCGGCCCGGGTGGGCCGTGCCGAGCTGATCGCCGCCGCCGAGGCGGACGAGGCGCAGCTGGTCGAGTGGGAGTCGTACGGGCTCGTCTCCGAGCTGCCCGGCGGCGGGTTCGACGCCGGGACGCTCGAGGTGGCCCGGCTGATCGCCGATCTGGGCCGGTTCGGCCTCGAACCGCGCCACCTCCGGGGGATGAAGGCGGCGGCGGACCGGGAGGCGGGTCTGGTGGAGCAGCTCGTAGCCCCGCTGCGCAGGCACCGCAACCCGCAGACGAGGGCGCACGCGGAAGCCACGACGAGGGAGCTCGCGGGGCTTTCCGTGAGGCTCCACGAGGCCTTGGTGCAGACCGCCCTCGGGCTCCGTCAGCACTGAACGGACAGGTCCCGGTGGGGCCCCGACTACCCAAACCTGCCGGGCAGGTCCTAGGGTTGCTGTGTGAACGAGCTCGACGTTGTGGGTGTCCGGGTGGAAATGCCCTCCAACCAACCGATCGTGCTCCTGCGTGAAGTGGGAGGCGACCGGTACCTCCCCATCTGGATCGGTCCTGGGGAGGCGACCGCCATTGCCTTCGCGCAGCAGGGCATGGCCCCTGCCCGGCCGCTGACGCACGACCTGTTCAAGGACGTGCTGGAGGCGGTCGGTGAGGAGCTCACCGAGGTCCGGATCACGGATCTGCGGGAGGGCGTCTTCTACGCGGAGCTGGTCTTCGCCAGCGGGGTCGAGGTGAGCGCGCGGCCGTCGGACGCCATAGCGCTCGCCCTGCGCACGGGAACGCCGATCTACGGCAGTGACGGCGTGCTGGACGACGCCGGAATCGCCATTCCCGACGAGCAGGAGGACGAGGTGGAGAAGTTCCGCGAGTTCCTCGACCAGATCTCGCCGGAGGACTTCGGGACGGGCCCCCAGTGAACGGCCCCCGGTAGCCGCGCCGGCGGCCGTGCCGTCCACCGGGAACTGTCAGCCCATTCGAGTAGCCTTTCCCCGCAACGGGGTACGGGAAACCACTCTCAGGGTGATTATCACTCGGCGTGCCGAGTGTGGCGATCGTTGACGCACCCCTGGTCACTGCCTACCTTCAAGGTGGCAGGTCAAGGACGGAGGGTCGGCGTGAGGATCACGGGCGACGGTACGACCGGGGGAACCCCCGCGCGGAGCGACGGTGGGCCGTACCCGGTGCACGCTGGCGCGGTGGGCGCCTCGCCCCGTCAGCCGGCGGCCGCGCCGGTCGGACCGGTGAGCGAAGGCCCGGCGTCCGAGCAGGTCGGCTACCGCGGACCGACGGCGTGCGCCGCCGCGGGGATCACGTACCGGCAGCTCGACTACTGGGCGCGCACCGGCCTCGTCGAGCCGAGCGTGCGGCCCGCGTACGGGTCGGGCACCCAGCGGCTGTACAGCTTCCGCGACGTGGTCGTCCTGAAGATCGTCAAGCGCTTCCTGGACACCGGGGTGGCGCTGCAGAACATCCGCACCGCCGTGCAGCACCTGCGGGACCGGGGCTTTTCCGACCTGGAGCGCATGACGCTGATGAGCGACGGCGCGACCGTGTACGAGTGCACCTCGCCGGACCAGGTCGTGAGCCTGCTCCAGGGCGGGCAGGGCGTCTTCGGCATCGCGGTGGGCGTCGTCTGGCGCGACGTCGAGAACGCGCTGTCGCAGCTGCACGGGGAGCGCGTGGACACCGGGGAGACCCTGGTGGGCCACAACCCCACCGACGAGCTCGCAGCCCGCCGGAACCGGGCCGTCTGAACCGGGCCGTGTGAACCCGGTCGGCCCAACCCGGCCGACCGGAGCGGGACCGCCGTCCGAGCCCCGCGGCGGGTCCCGGGGCCGGTGATCAGCGCGTTGTCAGTGGCGTAGGGCAGCATCGGTGCTGTGAGATCCGCCCCGACCATCCTGCACCTGGACATGGACGCCTTCTACGCCTCCGTGGAGCAGGCGTCGAAGCCCAGCCTGCGGGGGAAGGCCGTGATCGTCGGAGGGCTCGGCCCGCGCGGGGTCGTCGCCACCGCCTCCTACGAGGCCCGACGGTTCGGGGTGCACTCGGCGATGCCGACGGCGCAGGCCCGCCGCCTCTGCCCGAACGGCGCCTACCTGATCCCCCGCTTCACCCTGTACCGCGAGGTCAGCGAGCTGGTCATGAGCCTGCTGCGGGAGCTGTCGCCGCTGGTGGAGCCGCTCAGCCTGGACGAGGCCTTCGTGGACCTGGAGGCGGGCGGCGCGGCCTTCGACGCGGCGACCGCACGCGCGACGGGGGAGCGGCTGCGGGCCGGCATCACGGCCCTGACGGGGCTCAGCGGCTCGGTGGGCCTGGCCGGGTCCAAGATGCTGGCCAAGATCGCCTCCGAGGAGGCCAAGCCCGACGGACTGCTGCTGATCGAACCGGGCACCGAGCGCGAGCTCCTCGCGCCCATGCCGGTGCGCACCCTGCCCGGGGTGGGTCCGGCCACCGGGGAGCACCTGCGCCGGGCCGGGATCACCACCGTGGGGGAGCTGGCCGAGGCGGGCGAGGACGAGCTGGTGCGGATGGTGGGCCGGGCGCACGGCGTCGGCCTGTACCGGATGGCGCTGGGGCTGGACGACCGGCCGGTGGTCGCCGAGCGGGACGCGAAGTCCGTCTCGGTGGAGGACACCTTCGACGTGGACCTGCACGACCGGGTGCGGATCCGGTACGAGGTGCAGCGGCTCGCCGACCGCTGCGTGGGCCGGCTGCGCGCCTCAGGCCACTCGGGGCGGACCATCGTCCTGAAGGTGCGCCGCTACGACTTCTCGACCCTGACCCGTTCCGAGACGCTGCGGGGCCCCACCGACGACCCGGCGGTGGTGCGGGAGGCGGCCGCGCGGCTGCTGGAGGGCGTGGACACCACCGGCGGGGTGCGGCTGCTGGGGGTGGGCGTGACGGGGCTCGCCGACTACACGCAGGAGGACCTCTTCGCCCAGGCGCGGGCCGCCGCCGAGGGGGAGGCGGCGGAGCCGCAGGGCCCCGAGGAGGACGCCGCCGGGGCCGCCCCGGAGGGCGGGGTACCGGGGGCGCCCGCGGAGCCCCTGGAGGGCGCCGGGGCCGCTCCCGTGAGGCACTGGCCGGCGGGCAGCGACGTCCGCCACGCGGTGTACGGGCCGGGCTGGGTGCAGGGCAGCGGGGTCGGGCGGGTGACCGTACGGTTCGAGCGGCCCGGATCGCCCCCGGGCCGGGTCCGCACGTTCCTGCTGGACGACCCGGAGCTGGAGCCGTCCGACCCCCTGCCCCTGGTGGGGGAGGTTTAGCCGTCCTGGGGGTGGGGGCGCTGGAAGTCGGAGGGGAGGGCCACGTCCAGGCCGTAGTGGTGGTAGAGCTGGAGCTCCTGCTCGGGGGAGAGGTGGCGGCCGACCCCGAAGTCGGGGGCGTCCTTGATCAGGGAACGTTCGAAGGGCACGCGCAGGGCGTCGTCCACCACTTCGCTGGGTTCCAGGGGGACGAAGGCGTCGCGGCCGAAGAGGCCCGTCCGGACCGCGGCCCACTCCGGGACGCCCGTGGCGTCGTCGAGGTAGACCTCGTCCACGGTGCCGATCTTGGCGCCGTTGCGGTCGAACGCCTTGCGGCCGATCAGGCTGCGGGGATCGATGTCGGTCTGCACGGTCCCTCCGTACGGTCGCGGTGATGCACAGCTCATCCGTAATGACTACAGAAGTGCATATTTGAAGTGAGGGCCACTCGAGGGAGGGTCCAGATCCTCGCTGGTAGGCTGGGTGACGGCTGTTGACCCTGTGCGGGAGAGTCCTCCGAGTGAGTACGACGGAGGCGCCGAAGGAGCAAATCCTCCCCGGAATCTCTCAGGCATACGTACCGCACGTGACGAGGCCACTCTGGAAAGCAGGGGCAGGTGCCGGGCCCGCAGTACCGGGACCCTCCCCTCACCGACGGTGAAAGCCGGAGCTCTCGGGCGAACCCCGCGACTCCGGTGAAGCTCTCAGGTTGAGATGACAGAGGGGGAGGCCGTCCGGGTGCCCGCGCCGTGGTGCCCCTCGCAGGTCATACGACCAGGAGGCCTCCGTTATGACCGCCAACCGCATTCCGCTCTCCCAGCTCGAGCGGGGCATCCCCTTCGAGCAGCGTCACATCGGCCCGGACGCCGAAGCGCAGGCCAAGATGCTCGCCCAGGTGGGCTACGGCTCCCTCGACGAGCTGACCGCCGCCGCGGTACCGGATGTGATCAAGACCGCCGAGGCGCTGAACCTGCCCGAGGCCCGCACCGAAGCCGAGGTGCTGGCCGAGCTGCGCTCGCTGGCCGACCGCAACCAGGTGCTCTCCTCGATGATCGGTCTCGGCTACTACGGGACCTTCACCCCGCCGGTGATCCTGCGCAACGTCATGGAGAACCCGGCCTGGTACACGGCCTACACCCCGTACCAGCCGGAGATCTCGCAGGGCCGCCTGGAGGCGCTGCTGAACTTCCAGACCCTCGTCGCCGACCTGACCGGCCTGCCGACCTCCGGCGCCTCCCTGCTGGACGAGGGCACCGCGGCGGCCGAGGCCATGTCGCTGGCCCGCCGCGTGGGCAAGGTCAAGGGCGGGGTCTTCCTCGTCGACGCCGACGCGCTGCCGCAGACCATCGCCGTGATCGAGACCCGCGCCGAGCCCACGGGCGTCGAGGTCGTCGTCGCCGACCTCTCCGAGGGCATTCCCGCCGAGATCGCCGAGCGCGGTGTCTTCGGCGTGCTGCTCCAGTACCCGGGCGCCTCCGGCGCGGTCCGCGAGATCAAGCCGGTCATCGACCAGGCGCACGAGCTCGGCGCGATCGTCACCGTCTCCGCCGACCTGCTCGCCCTGACCCTGCTGACCTCCCCGGGCGAGCTGGGCGCGGACATCGCCGTCGGTACCACCCAGCGCTTCGGCGTCCCGATGGGCTTCGGCGGCCCGCACGCCGGCTACATGGCCGTCCAGGCCAAGCACGCCCGCTCCCTCCCCGGCCGCCTCGTCGGCGTCTCCGTGGACGCGGACGGCAACAAGGCGTACCGCCTGGCCCTGCAGACCCGCGAGCAGCACATCCGCCGCGAGAAGGCCACCAGCAACATCTGCACCGCGCAGGTGCTGCTCGCCGTCATGGCCGGCATGTACGCCGTCTACCACGGCCCGGACGGCCTGAAGACGATCGCCGCCCGCACCCACCGCTACGCCGCGGTCCTCGCCGCGGGCCTGACGGCCGGCGGGGTCGAGGTGGCGCACGGCTCCTTCTTCGACACCGTCACCGCCAAGGTCCCCGGCAAGGCCGCCGAGGTCGTCGCCGCCGCCCGTGAGGGCGGGGTCAACCTGTACCGGGCCGACGCCGACCACGTGTCGGTCTCCTGCGACGAGACCACCACCCGCGCCGACCTGGAAGCGGTCTGGGCCGCCTTCGGCGTCACCGCCGACGTCGAGGCCCTGGACGCGGTCACCGCGGACACGCTGCCCGAGGGCCTGCTGCGCTCGGACGCGTACCTGACCCACCCGGTCTTCCACCAGCACCGCTCCGAGACCGCGATGCTGCGCTACCTGCGCAAGCTCTCGGACAAGGACTACGCGCTGGACCGCGGCATGATCCCGCTGGGCTCCTGCACCATGAAGCTCAACGCGACCACCGAGATGGAGCCGGTGACCTGGCCCGAGTTCGGCCAGCTCCACCCGTTCGCCCCGGTCGAGCAGGCCGAGGGGTACCTCACGCTCATCACCGAGCTGGAGGAACGTCTCTGCGAGGTGACCGGCTACGACAAGGTCTCCATCCAGCCGAACGCCGGCTCCCAGGGCGAGCTCGCCGGCCTGCTGGCCGTCCGCGCCTACCACCGCGCGAACGGCGACGAGCAGCGCACCATCTGTCTCATCCCGTCCTCCGCGCACGGCACCAACGCCGCCAGCGCCGTGATGGCCGGCATGAAGGTCGTCGTCGTCAAGACCGCCGACGACGGCGAGGTGGACGCGGACGACCTGCGCGCCAAGATCGAGCAGTACCGGGACGAGCTCTCCGTCCTCATGATCACCTACCCGTCGACGCACGGTGTGTTCGAGGAGCACGTCGCCGACATCTGCGCCCAGGTGCACGAGGCCGGCGGCCAGGTGTACGTGGACGGCGCCAACCTGAACGCCCTGGTGGGTCTGGCCAAGCCGGGCCACTTCGGCGGCGACGTCTCGCACCTGAACCTGCACAAGACCTTCTGCATCCCGCACGGCGGCGGCGGCCCGGGCGTCGGCCCGGTCGGTGTCCGGGCGCACCTGGCCCCGTACCTGCCGAACCACCCGCTCCAGCCCACCGCCGGCCCCGAGACGGGCGTCGGCCCGATCTCCGCCGCGCCGTGGGGCTCGGCGGGCATCCTGCCGATCTCCTGGTCGTACGTCCGCCTGATGGGCGGCGAGGGCCTCAAGCGCGCCACCCAGGTGGCGGTGCTCGGCGCCAACTACATCGCCAAGCGCCTGGAGCCGCACTACCCGGTCCTCTACACCGGTCCGGGCAACCTGGTCGCGCACGAGTGCATCATCGACCTGCGCCCGCTGTCGAAGGCCACGGGCGTGAGCGTGGACGACATCGCCAAGCGCCTGATCGACTACGGCTTCCACGCGCCGACCATGTCCTTCCCGGTGGCCGGCACGCTGATGATCGAGCCGACCGAGTCCGAGGACCTCGTCGAGATCGACCGCTTCTGCGACGCGATGATCGCCATCCGCGCCGAGATCGAGCGGGTCGCCGGCGGCGAGTGGCCGGTGGACGACAACCCGCTGGCCAACGCCCCGCACACCGCCGCGGCGCTGGGCGGCGAGTGGAACCACCCGTACACCCGTGACGAGGCCGTCTTCCCGGGCGGGGTCGTGGCTGCCGAGAAGTACTGGCCGCCGGTGCGCCGGATCGACGGCGCGTTCGGCGACCGGAACCTGGTCTGCTCCTGCCCGCCGCTGGACGAGTACGACAACTGAGCCGGGACGGCGGGCCCGTCGCCGACGGGCCGCTGACGCGGTGAGGGAACGCCGAAGGGGCCGGTCCCGGAGCTTTGAGCTCCGGGACCGGCCCCTTCCGTGTCCGTGCGGTGTTGCCGTGCGCCGCCCGTCACGCCGCCGCGAGCGGGCGGTGCGGGGCGATGATCTGTCCGTCCGGCAGCAGCTCACCGGTGTCCTCGAAGAGCAGGACGCCGTTGCACAGCAGGCTCCAGCCCTGTTCCGGGTGGTTGGCCACCGGGCGCGCGGCCTCCCGGTCGGCGGATTCTGATGACGGGCAGGCGGGCTGGTGCTGGCACATGGATGGGTTCTTTCGCTGCGGTGTGGTCTGTTCGCTACGGCTCGATGCGTGGTTCATGGCCGTCCCCCTGGGTCGTCCCCGCACCTGCGGGGAGGATGTCCTCAGTGTTCCCCCAGGACCGCTGCTTCGCAGGTATTTCCCGGCAGCTGTCCTCTAGGAAGGAGGACGCATCACCCGTGCGGGCGGTTCATGCCAACTCCCCTGTCATTTCGGGTGGTTCGCATTGACCCGAGTGGACTAGGCCGAATGGGCCACCCGGATCAGGCCGCCGGGGCGGCGAGGGTCGGCGGGACCGGTGGGGCCGCCGGGGTCAGCCGGTGGGTCATGACGGGCAGCAGCTCCGAGACGGGATGCGGCCGGAAGGGCGCGATCCCGGGCGGGGCGGGAGCCAGGGGCACCAGCAGGTCCGCCGCGGCGAGGAGGCCGGCGGCGGCGTCGGCGCCCACCGCCCCGTGCAGCCACAAGGTCAACATGTACAGCTCAGGTACGGACAGCAGCCTCGGCTGGTATCCCTTGCCGAGCGACTCCGCCTGGCGCAGGGCGCGTTCGGTCGCGGCGACGTAGGGGCCCTCGAAGAAGTGGGAGAAGGTCCAGCCGTCCGGTGTCAGCCGGGTGTCGGCCGCCGCGACGAAGCGGTCGCCGCTGCGGATCAGGAACCGCCAGCCGGTGAGGCGGGTGCGGGGCGGGCGGCCGCCGGCCGCGTGGCCGGACACGCTCAGGCGGTCGAGCACGTGGACCGGGAGCGGGAGTTCGGCGGTCAGCGGGCCCTGGACCGAGCGCAGGGCCGGGGTGTGTGCCTCGTGGACGGCGGTGGGAGAACCGAGTGCCGCGAGAACGCTGCGCAGGGCGGGCGCGGGAGCCGGGGGAACATGCAGCGGCATGGTGGGTCGCCTCTCACTTGGGAGACCTGTGGTGCGGGGGAAGGTGCGGACGGCGCTGTCGCATTCTGGGGTCAGAGGTGGGCTTTGGGGCAATGGCCGCGCGCCAACTCTCTGCCTCGTTTGCGGAGTTTATACGACATGTGTTCACGCAGTGTTTCGGCTAGCCGTCCCGCCTATTGCCGGCAAGGCGTCTTCCGGTCCCGCTGCCATGGTATTCATGCCGGATGCACGCGGACATGCCGCGCTGACCTCGGAGGTTACCCCAGGGGTGCTCGGCTTGAAACCTTCGGCTATCAGGAATTGGCAAAGGCCAAGGGGAAATTGCGTTCCGTGGGTTGCCAGGTGAATGTGCCGGAGCGCCCTTCGGGCCGTACCGGCGCGCGCTCCCCGCCAAGGCCGCCCGCCCCGCGTTATGGATCACGGTGCCTGGGCATCATCGACCGTGACGTGCGCCCGGGGGGACCGGGCCTGGCCCACTCGAGGAGGGACACTTCGATGGGGGAGAAGGTCGTGGCAGGCGGATTCGACCTGTCCGATCGGCATCGGTATCGGAGGAAGCTTCACGAGTGCCTGGAGGGGCTGGAGCGGCTTCTGGCGGAGAAGAGGTTCGATCGCCCGAAGAACATGATGGGGCTGGAGATCGAGCTGAATCTCGCGGGTGCCGACGGTTTGCCGCGCATGGTGAATGCGCAGGTGCTGGAGCGGATAGCGAGCCCGGATTTCCAGACCGAACTCGGAATGTTCAACCTGGAGGTGAACGTACTCCCGCACCGGCTCGACGGGAGGGTATTCGACCAGCTCTCCGAAGAACTGAGCGCGGGACTCCACTACGCCCACCGGCAGGCCGCGGAGATCGACGCGGGCGTCGTGATGATCGGGATCCTCCCCACCATCTCCCGCGCGGACCTGGCCCTGGCCAACCTCTCGGCGGTGGACCGCTACTCCCTGCTCAACGAGCAGATCCTGATGATGCGCGGGGAGGACTTCCGCCTCGACATCGACGGGGTGGAGCGGCTGACCTGGAGCACGGGCTCGATCGTGCCGGAGGCCGCCTGCACCTCCGTACAGCTGCACCTCCAGGTCACCCCGGCCCGGTTCTCCGACGTGTGGAACGCGGCGCAGGCGGTGACCGCCGTCCAGATAGCCGTGGGGGCCAACTCGCCGTTCCTGTTCGGGCGCGAGCTGTGGCGCGAGTCGCGTCCGCCGCTGTTCACGCAGGCCACCGACACCCGGCCGCCCGAGCTCCAGGCGCAGGGGGTGCGGCCGCGGACCTGGTTCGGGGAGCGGTGGGTGGACTCGGCGTACGAGCTGTTCGCCGAGAACGTCCGCTTCTTCCCCGCCCTGCTGCCGATCTGCGACGAGGAGGAGCCGCTGCGGGTGCTCGCCGAGGGCGGGGTGCCGAGCCTGCAGGAGCTGGTCCTGCACAACGGCACGGTCTACCGGTGGAACCGGCCCGTCTACGGGGTCGCCGACGGGGTGCCGCACCTGAGGGTGGAGAACCGGGTCCTGCCGGCCGGGCCCACCGTGGCCGACGTCGTCGCCAACGCCGCCTTCTACTACGGACTCGTACGGACCCTCGCGGACGAGCCGCGCCCCGTGTGGACCCGGATGTCCTTCGCGGAGGCGGAGGCCAACTTCGACGCGGCCTGCCGGTACGGGATCGACGCGCGGATCCGCTGGCCGCGCAAGGGCCGGGCCGGGGGGCTGGTGAGCGTGCCCGCGGTGCGGCTGGTGCTGGACGAGCTGCTGCCGATGGCCGCGGCCGGGCTGGACGCCTGGGGCATCGAACCCGCCGACCGGGACCACTACCTCGGGATCATCGAGGAGCGGTGCCGGCGCCGGGTGAACGGGGCGACCTGGCAGGTGGAGACGTACCACCGCGCCCTGGCGGGCGGACTGGAGCGCGACGCCGCCCTCGCGGCCACCACCCGGCGCTACAGCGAGCTGATGCACAAGGGCGACCCCGTGCACACCTGGCCCGTGGGCCTGGAGGAACAGGAGGTGGACGCCACCCGGGCGGCCCGCCGCTGAGGAGCCGGCCGGCCGCGCCGGTCCCCGCCCGCTGATCCGCTCCCGCCGCCGAGGAGGCAGTATGGGGTGGTGGTCGCAACGGGACGGGAGTCAGGCGTGCGCGTCGAGCCGGAGCCGGTGGTCGTGGAACTGCGCGAGGACGGGCGCCGGGTCCTGCGCACCGAGACCCTGCTCGTGCTCGCGCTGTCGCTGGGCGCGAGCGGGGTCTCGGCGCTGATCAGCTTCATCGGCTCGCTCACCAAGCCGGGCGGCCTCAAGGACCAGGCCGCCACCCTCAACGGCTCCTACGCGCCCGGGCGGCCGTGGCTGGACCTGGCCTGGCAGCTGTTCGGGATCGCGTCCGCGCTGGTCCCCGTGCTCCTCGTCGCGCACCTGCTGACCCGCGAGGGTGCGCCCGGGCTGCGGGTGCTGGGCTTCGACCGCACCCGCCCCGGACCGGACCTGGCCCGGGGCGCGCTCGTGGCCGCCGGCATCGGCAGCGCCGGGCTCGCCTTCTACCTGGCGGCCCGGGCCACCGGCTTCAACCTGACGGTGGTGCCGGAGGCCCTGCCCGACGTGTGGTGGAAGTTCCCCGTGCTGATCCTCTCCGCGGTGCAGAACGCCGTGGTCGAGGAGGTCATCGTGCTGGCGTACCTGCTGCGCCGGCTCGGGCAGCTGGGCTGGTCGCCGACGGCCGCGCTGCTCGCCAGCTCCCTGCTGCGCGGCTCGTACCACCTCTACCAGGGCATCGGCGGGTTCATCGGCAACATGGTGATGGGCGTCGTCTTCGTCCTCGCCTACCGGCGCTGGGGCCGGGTCGGCCCCCTGGTCGTCGCGCACGCCCTGCTCGACATCGTGGCCTTCGGCGGGTACGCCCTGCTCGCCGGCAAGGTCGGCTGGCTGCCGACGCCGTAGCCGTCCGGGCGCGTCAGGGGGCGGTGAGCAGTTCGCCGTCGACGACCGTGACGGCGCGGCCCGTCAGGAGGGTGCGGTCGCCCGCGAGGCGGACCCGGACCAGGCCCGTGCGCCTCCCGCCCTGGAGGCCGGTCAGCTCGGTACGGCCCAGGCGCGCCGCCCAGAAGGGGGCGAGCGCGGTGTGGGCGCTGCCCGTCACCGGGTCCTCGTCGATGCCGACGGCGGGGAAGAAGCCGCGCGAGACGAAGTCGTAGCCGCGGGAGGGGTCCTCGGCCGGCGCGGTGACGATGACCCCGCGCCGCGCGTAGGCGCGCAGGGCCGCGTGGTCGGGTGCGAGCTCGCGCACGGTCCGCTCGTCGGCCAGTTCCACCAGCAGGTCGCCGATGTGCTCGGCGGTGTCGTGGAACGACTCGGCCCGAGCTCCCAGCGCGCGCTCCACCGCGGGGACCGGCTCCACCGGGGTCAGGGACGAGGTCGGGAAGTCCATGGTGACGGTCCCGTCCCCGGCGACGTCGGTGGTGAGGACCCCGCAGCGCGCGGCGAAGCGGACCGGGCCCCGGGCGAGGCCGGCGGCGGCGATGACGTGCGCGGTCGCGAGGGTCGCGTGGCCGCACATGTCCACCTCCGCGGCCGGGGTGAACCAGCGCAGCGCCCACTCGGCGTCGCCGCCGGGCGGCAGCGGGTGGGCGAAGGCGGTCTCGGAGAGGTTCACCTCGGCGGCGACCCGCTGGAGCCAGGCGTCCGGGGGGAAGCCGCCGTCGAGGAGCAGGACTCCGGCGGGGTTCCCCTGGAAGGGGCGGTCGGTGAAGGCGTCGACGATTCGGATGCGCATGGGGCCGACCGTAGGGCGGTTCTCCGATGACGGACAAAGGCCAATTCCGGGTGACTGGCCTGGTCACGGCCATGCTCGGACGACCGTCGGCGATAGTTTCCGATATATCGTTGACGCATCGCGATGGGTCAGCGATAGTGAGGGAGTCGAAACGACGACTGGCATGACGGACATGGCAGAGATGACGAAAGGAGCGCAGTGATGCGTTCACGCGGACAGCACGACCACGGACATGACCACGGACGGGGCCACGGCCACTGCGGGCCGGACCGTCGGGAGGAGTTCAGGGGGCTGCGCGCCGCCTTCGGCCCGTTCGGGCCGCCCTTCGGGGGCGGGCCCTTCGGTGGGCGGGGCGGACGCGGCGGACCGCGCGGGCGGGCCAGGCGGGGCGACGTACGCGCCTCGATCCTCGCGCTGCTCGCCGACCGGCAGATGCACGGCTACGAGATGATCCAGGAGATCGGCGAGCGCAGCGGCGGGGCGTGGAAGCCCAGCCCGGGCTCGGTCTACCCGACCCTGCAGCTGCTCGAGGACGAGGGGCTGATCACCAGCGCGAGCGAGGGCGGCAAGAAGCTGTTCACGCTCACCGACGCCGGCCGCGCCGAGGCCGAGTCGGGCCCCGACGCCCCCTGGGCGGATGCCGGGCGCGGCTTCGACTTCGAGGCGGTGCACGAGGTCCGTGCCGCCGCCGGCGGGCTGATGGAGGCCTTCGGGCAGGTCTTCAAGACCGGCTCGCCCGAGCAGCGGGAGAAGGCCCTCGCGGTCATCAACGACGCCCGCAAGAAGCTGTACCTGATCCTGGCCGACGAACACTGAGACGGGACGCGCGCCCGGCCGGGACGCGTACCGGCCGGGCACGCGCGGGCGCGCCCCGCGAGTCCGCTCGCGGGGCGCGCCTCGTCGTGCGTCCGGCCCCGGACCCGGGCAGGGGTCAGGCGACCAGGCCGGCCAGCTTGCGCAGGGACTCGTTCAGCGCGGCCGTCGCGGAGTCCTTGAGTTTGCCCGCCATCAGGGAGACGGCCGCGCCCGTGAACTCCCCGTCGATGCGGACCTTCGTGGCCCCGCCGTCGGGGGTCAGGGTGTAGCGGGTGAGCACCGCGACGCCCATCGGGCCCTTGCCGGTGATGGCGAAGACGCGCTGCTCCTCCAGTTCCGAGACCGTCCACAGGACCTCGGCGGGGAATCCCATCATCTTCATGTTCTCGCTGAAGGTGGATCCGACCGCGAGGGTCTGGGGGCCGCCCTTGGGGAAGTCGGTGTGCGTCATGCTCCACTGCCCGTACGCGTCCCAGTCGGTCAGCTGGGCCCAGAGCTTCGCGGCGGGCGCCTCGATGCGTGATTCCGCGGTGACTTCAGCCATGCGTCCACCCCTTCTCGTCGGGTACGTGCGGCGGAAGGTAGCCCCGGCGGGCGGAACATACAAGACTGACGACCTGTCAGGTACGGGGTTCCCCGGCCGGATGATCTCGGGTGTGTCTCAACAGGTGTCTCGCGGGTGACGCTCCTGTCCGGCCCTGCCATGATGGCCCGATGCAAGCGTCAGGGAAGAACGCCGGACTGGGCCTCGCCCTCGTCTCGGCATGCGCGTTCGGCGGTTCGGGTGTCGCGGCGAAGCCGCTGATCGAGGCGGGTCTGGACCCGCTGCACATGGTGTGGCTCCGGGTGGCCGGAGCGGCCCTGGTGCTCTCCCCGCTCGCCTGGCGGCACCGGGCCCTGGTGCGGCGCAAGCCCCTGCTGCTGGCCGGCTTCGGGCTGGTCGCCGTCGCGGGCGTGCAGGCCTTCTACTTCGCCTCCCTGTCCCGGATCCCGGTGGGCGTGGCCCTGCTGCTGGAGTACCTGGGCCCCGCGCTGCTGCTCGGCTACATACGCTTCGTGCAGCGCAAGCCCGTGACCCGCGCGGCCGCGGCCGGGGCGGCGGTGGCCGTCGCCGGGCTGGCCTGCGTGGTCGAGATCTGGGCCGGGCTGCGCCTGGACCTGTTCGGGGTGCTCCTCGGCCTCGCGGCCGCCTGCTGCCAGGCCTTCTACTTCGTCTTCGCGGACCAGGGCGCCGATGCCGAGGACGCGCCGGACCCGCTGGGCGTGATCGCGCACGGCATGGTCGTCGGCGCCCTCGTGATGACCGTGATCGCCCGCCCGTGGCAGATCGACTGGCAGGTGCTGGGCGGGGACGCCGCCATGGGCGACGTCCGGGTCCCGGCCCTGGCGCTGCTGGGCTGGGTGGTGCTGGTCGCCACCGTGTTCGCGTACCTGACCGGCGTGGTCTCGGTGCGCAGGCTCTCGCCGCAGGTCGCGGGCGTGGTGGCCTGCCTGGAGGCGGTCGTCGCCACCGTCCTGGCCTGGGTGCTGCTCGGCGAGCAGCTCTCCGGACCGCAGGTCCTGGGCGGCGCCCTGGTGCTCGGGGGCGCCTTCATCGCGCAGTCCTCGCGGCCCGCGCCGGTGGTCGTCCAGGAGGCGCCGCTGCCGCCGGTGCAGGACCGGGAGCCGAGCAGCGCGTAGCCGGGGGCTGGGATTCCGGTCAGGGGTGGTCCGGGCGCCGGAGGCCGCGTAGGGTGCTGGACATGCCTTCCACCGTTTTCTCCGCGGTTCTTCCGCCGCCGGCCGCCTAGCGCGGGCGGCTGCCTCCAGCACGACGAACGAACCCGCCCGGGGAGCCCCCGGGCCGGTACGCGCTGCCCGCGAAGCGATGACCTCCTGTCCTCGTCCTTCACGCATGCGCGGAGAAACACGTGTCGAACCACTCGCCCGCCGCCGGGCGCAGCCTGCTGTACCTCGTCGTCGCCGGAGCCGCCTGGGGCACCGCCGGGGCGGCCGCCTCCCTCCTCTTCCTGGCCAGTGACCTCGGTCCGCTCGCCCTGTCCTTCTGGCGCTGCGCCGGCGGGCTGGCGGTGCTCCTCGGGGTGCTCGCCGTACGCCGCCGCCCGGCGCGGGCGGCCCGGCCCGTCCGGCCGTCGGCGGCCTCGCTGATCGCCACCGGGCTGATGTTCACCCTTTTCCAGGCCGCCTACTTCGGGGCCGTGCGCGAGACCGGCCTGGCGGTCGGCACCGTGGTCACCCTCGGGGCGGGGCCCGTGCTGATCGCGCTGGGCGGCCGGTACTGGATGGGCGAGCGGCTGGGCCGGGGCGGGGTGGCCGCCGTCGTCGGTGCCCTGGCGGGACTGGCCGTACTGGTGCTGGGCTCCGGGGGCGGTGAGGTGCGGCCGCTCGGGGTCGGCTGGGCGCTGCTGTCCGCCGCCGGGTACGCGGCGATGACGCTGCGGGCGCGGTGGCTCGGGCGGCGCGGCGCGGGCGGGGACCCGCTGGTCACCACCGCGTGGTCGGTGGCGGTGGGTGCGGTGTGCCTGCTGCCGCTCGCGGCGGCGGAGGGGCTGCTGCCGCACACCGCCGAGCCGGCGCGGGTGCTCTGGCTGCTGGTGTACGTGGCCGTGGTGCCGACGGCGCTGGCGTACGCGCTGTACTTCACCGGGGCGGCGGCGGTGCGTGCCGCGACGGTGTCGGTGGTCATGCTGATCGAGCCGGTCAGCGCGGCGGTGATCGCCGTCGCGGTGCTCGGGGAGCGGCTGACCGGCGCCGTGGTGCTGGGCACCGTACTGCTGCTGGCGGCGGTCGGGGCGCTGATCGCGGCCGAGGCGGGCCGGCCCGGTGGCAGTGCGCGCCGCGTGGCCGGCGGCGGGCCGGAGGACCGGCCCGCCCAGGAGCCTCAGAGTGCGGTGATGTAATCCGGGACGGCGATGCCGGGGGCCAGGCCGGCGGCCGGGACGGGGGTCCCGTACGCCGGTGCCACCGGGACCACGCCCGACCAGAAGGGCAGGTCCAGGTCCTCGGCGTCGTCGTTCGGGCCGCCCGTGCGGACCTTCGCGGACACCTCGTTCAGGTCCAGGCGGATCACCGCGGTGGCGGCCAGTTCCCTGGCGTTGGCGGGGCGGGAGTCCGCCGAGCGGCCGGGTACGACCTGGTCGACCAGGGCGTCCAGCGCGATCCGGCACTCCTCCTCGTCGGTGACCTGGTAGGCGGTGCCGTGCACGACCACCGAGCGGTAGTTCATCGAGTGGTGGAAGGCGGACTTGGCCAGCACCAGACCGTCCACGTGCGTCACCGTGAGGCAGACCGCCAGGCCCGGGTCGGCCTTCCCGGCGGCCAGCAGCGGGCGCGATCCGGTGGAGCCGTGCACGTAGAGGGTCTCGCCCACCCGGCCGTACAGCGTGGGGAGGACCACCGGGGCGCCGTCGCGGACGAACCCGAGGTGGCACAGGTAGGCCTGGTCGAGTATCGAGTGCACCGTCTCGCGGTCGTAGCGCGCCCGCTGGCGGGCGCGGCTCGGGACGGTGCGGTCGGTGGGCTCGTAGTCGGCGACGGTGGTGGCGCTCATGGTGCGTACTCCATTGCACTAGTGCATAATGTCGTTTGTGCTAGGAGAGTATCTGATCAGTGGGCGCCGCGCATCGGAAATCGCGGCCAGTGTCGAAACCGGCGTCGGATCGGGCGCGCTCGCCCCGGGGGCGCTGCTCCCGCCGATGCGTGAACTCGCGGCCGCGCTGGGGGTGAACCCCAACACCGTGGCCGCCGCGTACCGCACCCTGCGCGAACGCGGGGTCATCGAGACCGACGGGCGGCGCGGCAGCCGGGTCCGGTCCCGGCCCGCGACCGCCCCGCGCGACGTGCGGCGCGTGCCGGTGCCCGAGGGCGTGCGCGACGTCGCGCAGGGCAACCCGGACCTGGCGCTGCTGCCCCCGCTGGACGGGGCGCTGGCCGCCGCCGCCCGGCGGTACGCCGAAGCCCCGACCCTGTACGGGCAGGACCCGGTGGTCCCGGACCTCGCCCGGCTCGCCCGCGCCGGCTTCGAGGCCGACGGGGTCCCGGCCGGGGCCCTCGCGGTGACCTCGGGGGCCCTGGACGGCATCGAGCGCGTGCTGGCCGCGCACCTGCGGGCCGGGGACGCGGTGGCCGTCGAGGACCCGGGCTGGGGGAGCGTGCTGGACCTGGCCCCCGCCCTCGGCCTGCGGGTGGTCCCGGTGGCCGTCGACGACGAGGGACCGGTGCCGGAGTCGGTGGCGCGGGCGCTGGAGGCGGGGGCCCGGGCCCTGGTGGTCACGGCCCGCGCGCAGAACCCGACCGGTGCCGCCGTCTCCGTGGCTCGGGCGGCGGGGCTCAGGGAGCTGCTGGCCGGGCGTCCCGAGGTGCTGCTCATCGAGGACGACCACGGCCACGGGATCGTCGACCTGCCGCTGTGCCCCCTCGGCGGGGTGACCCGGCACTGGGCGCTGATCCGCTCGACGGCGAAGGCGTACGGCCCCGACCTGCGGCTCGCGGTGCTCACGGGGGACGCGGTGACGATGGACCGGGTCCGGGGACGGCAGCGGCTGGGCCCGGGGTGGGTGAGCCGGCTGCTCCAGTACGCGGTGGTCGACCTGTGGACCTCCGGCGCCGTGGACCGGGCGGCCGTGGCCCGCTCGTACGGGCTGCGCCGGGACGGCCTGGTCGCCGCGCTCGCGGAGCGGGGCGTACGGGCGCACGGGCGGAGCGGGATGAACGTGTGGGTGCCCGTCGCCGACGAGACGGCCGCGGTCACCCGGCTGCTCGCCGCCGGCTGGGCGGTGCGCCCCGGGGCCGGCTACCGCGTCCAGGCGGGCCCCGGGGTGAGGATCACCGTCTCCGGGCTGGATCCGGCGGAGGTCGGGGGCCTGGCCGACGCGGTGGCCGCGGCGGTCCGCCCCGAGGCCCAGGGGCGCTTCGACTGAGCGCGGCAGCCCCCGCCGCGGCGTGCGGCGGGGGCGGGGCGCGGGGCGTGGGGCGGGTGGTGTCCGGGCCGGTCAGGCGGCCTTGCGCGGGGCGGAGCGGGACTGGGTCAGCGCCGCACCCGCCAGGATGACCGCCGCGCCCACCGGGGTGTTCCAGTGCAGCTGCTCGCCCAGGACCAGGACGCCGGCGGTGGTGGCGATGACCGGGATGAAATAGGTGACCATCTGCGCCGTGGTCGGCCCGATCTCCGACACCAGCCCGTACTGCGTCTGCAGCGCCATTCCGGTCCCCAGGGCGCCCAGCGCGACCACGGCGAGCGTCGGCCACAGCGGGAAGCCGGCCGGGGCCGGGGTGAACAGCGCGCTGACGGCGGCCAGCTGGACCGTGGAGACCATGAGCTGGGCCCCGGTGAGCGCCACCGGGGAGCCGGGGGTGCCGGCCAGGGTGCGGCGGACGTAGATCCAGCCGATGGGGTAGGAGAGCGAGGCCAGCAGGGCCAGCGCGGTGCCCCTGGCGTCGACGCCCGCGAAGCCCTGCCAGGCGCCGAGCACCGTCAGGACGCCCAGGAAGCCGATGCCCAGGCCCGCGAAGCGGCGGCGCGTGGGGCGGTCCTCGGACAGCGCCACCAGCGAGAGCGCCATGCCCCACAGCGGGGAGGTGGCGTTGCAGATGCCCGCCAGGCTGGAGGGGATGCTCTGCTCGGCGTAGGCGAAGAGCGAGAACGGGACGGTGTTCAGCAGCAGCGCCGCCACCGTGAGGTGGGCCCAGGTGCGCCGGCCGCGCGGCAGCGGCTCCCGGCGCACCAGCAGCACCACGAGGAGGGCGAGCGCCCCGAAGAACACCCGGCCCAGGGCGACCTGGAAGGGCGCGAACGCCTCGGTGCCGACCTTGATCAGGAGGAAGCTGAAGCCCCACACCACCGAGAGGAGGGCGAACCGCACGCGCCAGTCCAGGCGGGCGGCACCACCGGTGCCCCGGCGGGCCGGCTGCCGTACGGGGGAGTGGGCGGTGGGGCGGGAGGTGGTCGGTGCGCTCATGCGGTTCACTCTGCTGTGCCCGACCTCGTAGGACAAGCGAGAGTTCGTTGGAGGGAAGGCGTAGCATCGCTTACATGTTGAACCTGGAGCGCCTGCGCACCCTCGACGCCCTCGCCCGCCACGGCTCGGTCAGCGGCGCCGCGGGCGGCCTCCATGTGACCACATCGGCGGTCTCCCAGCAGATGGCCAAGCTCGAGCGGGAGGTCGGCCAGCCGCTGCTCGCCAAGAACGGGCGCGGGGTCCGGCTCACGGACGCGGGGCGGCTGCTCGCCGACCACGCCGCCCGGATCATCTCCCAGGTGGAGCTCGCGCAGGCCGACGTGGAGGCCCAGCGGGGCTGTGCGGTGGGGGAGTTGCGGATCGGGGCCTTCCCCACCGCCATGCGGGGGCTGCTGCCCCGCGCCCTCGGCGCGCTGCGGGCCGCCCATCCCGAACTGCGGGCCATGGTGCGGGAACGGGAGCCGGAGGAGAGCATGGCGGCCGTCGTGCGCGGCGACCTGGACATGGCGCTGGCCATCGACTGGCACAACAAACGGATGCCGGTGCCGGCCGAACTGTCCCGGGCCCACCTGCTGGACGACGCCGCCGACATCGCGGTCCCCGCGGCGCACCCGCTGGCCGGGCGCGCCGAGATCTCCCTCGGGGACCTCGCCGGCGACGACTGGATCTCGTGGAACGAGGGGCAGTTCTGCCACGAGTGGCTGGTGTTCACCCTGCGCGGCATCGGCGTCGAACCGCGCATCGCGCACATCGCCGAGGAGCACCACACCCAGCTGGCCTTCGTGGAGGCCGGGCTGGGCGTCTGCGTCACGCCCCGGCTGGGCCGCGGGCCGGTGCCGCCCGGCGTGCGGCTGCTGCCGGCGGTCGACACCGTCCGCCGCCACGTGTACGTCGTCTGGCGGACGGACGCGGGCCGCCGGCCCTCCGTCAGGGCCGCCGTCGCCGCCCTGACGGAGGCGGCCGCGGCGGTGTAGCCGCCGGTCACCACCTGGTCATGTCCGAAGCCCTCACATCTTGCGGAAGTCCCAGGACACCACCGAGTCCGGGGTGAGGCGGATCCAGGCGTGGCGGCCGTCGTGCGGCATCTCCTCGATCCCGAAGTTCTTGAGGGGGAAGAGCCGTTCCGGCTCCAGCAGCTCGGGGCAGGGCTCGCCGGTGCGCGGCGCCTCCCCCACGAAGACCGCGCTGCCGGACAGCTCGACCCCGCGCAGCTCCCCGTACTCCTCCCCGGCGTCCACCACGACCGAGATCCGCGGGTCGGCCCGCAGGTCGGCCCAGCGGCGGCTGCGGGTGATCGAGTACAGCCACATCGAGGTGCCGTCCCAGGCGAACCACAGGGCGCCCACGTGCGGGCGCCCGTCCGGGGAGACCGTGGCCACCCGGCAGGTGCGCTGCTCCCGCAGGAACGCGTCCACCTCCTTGCCGCTCATCATGATCCGTCGGCCCCGCCGCTGCGCCGCCCCGGCGCCCGTCCCGTCCATCCGTCCCGCACCCCTTCACATCTGACTGTGTGTCAGGAATCATGCGTGCTCTTCCGTCGCCACGCCAGGGGGAGTCATGCCGGAACTCGATCCGTCCACCACCGCGCTGCTCACCGTGGAGTGCCAGAACGGTGTGGTGGGCGAGGAGAGCGCCCTGCCCGAGCTGGCGAAGGAGGCCCGGGACTCCGGCATGCTGGACCGGGTCGCCGCGCTCGTGGACGCCGCGCGCGGAGCCGGCGTACAGGTGGTGCACGCGGTCGCCGAACGGCGGCCCGACGGGCTCGGGGCGAACACCAACGCACGGCTCTTCCGGGCCGCCGGGAAGCTGCCCGTACGACAGCTCACCGGCAGCGACGCGGTGCGGGTCGCCGCCCCCATCACCGTGGACGGCCGGGACCTCGTGGTCCGCCGGCTGCACGGGCTCTCCCCGATGGCCGGCACCGGCCTGGACGCCCTGCTGCGCAACCTCGGGGTCCGCACGCTCGTCGTCACCGGGGTCTCCTCGAACATCGCGATCCCGAACACCGTCTTCGACGCCGTCAACCTCGGCTACGAGGTCGTGGTCCCCTCCGACGCCATCGCCGGGGTGCCCGCCTCCTGCACCGCCGAGGTGATCCGCAACTCCCTCGCGCTGGTGGCGGCCGTCACCACGGCCGAAGCCCTGCTCGTGCGGTGGGCTCAGCCGCGCTGACCCCCGTAACCTGGGCGGATGCTGTCCGAAGTGATCGCGACCCGCTACGTCACGCCCTTGCGTGAGGGCGGCTCGCTCCCGGGGATCGTCGAGGCCGACGATCTCGGTACCTACGTCATGAAGTTCACCGGAGCCGGCCAGGGGCGCAAGACCCTGGTCGCCGAAGTCGTCTGCGGGCGCCTCGCCCAGCGGCTGGGCCTGCGGGTCCCGCGGCTGGTGCAGATGCAGCTCGACCCCGTCATCGGGCTCGGCGAGCCCGACCAGGAGGTCCAGGAGCTGCTCAAGGCCAGCGGCGGGCTCAACCTGGGCATGGACTACCTGCCCGGCTCGATCGGCTTCGACCCCCTCGCGTACCGGACCGACCCGGTCGAGGCGGGACGCGTCGTCTGGTTCGACGCGCTGATCAACAACGTCGACCGGTCCTGGCGCAACCCGAACATGCTGGTCTGGCACGGGGACCTGTGGCTCATCGACCACGGCGCCACCATGATCTGGCACCACAACTGGCCCACCGCCCAGGCCGCCTCCGCCAAGCCCTACAACGCCTCGGACCACGTCCTGGCCCCCGTCGGCCCGGACATCGCGGCGGCGGCCGCCGAGCTGGCCCCGCTGGTCACCGAGGAACTGCTCACCGAGGTCACCGCCGACGTCCCCGACGAGTGGCTCGTCGACGAGCCGGGCTTCGGCTCCACCGACGCGGTGCGCCGCGCCTACGTGGAGGCACTGCTGCCGCGCGCCGCCACGATCCACGAGAGGATCACCATGGAGGCCGAGGTCAGGCAGCGGTCCGGTCCGCCGGGCTGGCTCGCCGAGCGCCTCCCTCCCCAGTCGGACAAGAACAAGCAGAAGAGCGGCGACGAGTGACCAAGCGGGACGTGTTCGAATACGCGCTGGTGCGCGTGGTGCCCCGGATGGAGCGCGGCGAGTGCTTCAACGCCGGAGTCATCGTCTACTGCCGGGCGCACTCCTACGTCGCCGCGCGCACCCACCTCGACGAGGCGAAGCTCCTCGCCCTGGACCCCGGGGCCGACGTGGCCGGGGTACGGGCCGCGCTGCGCGCGGTCGAGGGGCTGTGCGCGGGCGGCGAGGAGGCCGGGCAGGCGGCGGGCGACGACGCGGGGCGCAGGTTCCGCTGGCTGATCGCCCCCCGCAGCACGGTGGTGCAGCCCGGTCCGGTGCACACCGGCCTGACGGCCGATCCCGCCGCCGAGGTGGAACGCCTGCTGGAGCTGCTCGTCCGCTGATTTCCGGGCAGGTCCGCGCCGCCGCCGCCGGGAGCCGTTGACACGGGGTGTCAGGGCTCCTAGCGTCTCCTCAGCTGAGGCTACTAAGCGGTTGCTCACCTCCGGGCGGCCGCCTCTCAAGGGCGAGGAGAACAGCATGTCCACCACCGAGCAGCGTGTCGCCATCGTGACCGGGGCGGCCCGGGGCATCGGCGCGGCCACCGCGATCCGGCTGGCCGCAGAAGGCCGGGCGGTCGCCGTGCTCGACCTCGACGAGGCCGCCTGCAAGGACACCGTCGAGGCGATCACGGCGGCCGGCGGCCGGGCCCTGGCGGTCGGCTGCGACGTCTCCGACGCCGCCCAGGTGGAGGCGGCCGTGGAGCGGGTCGCGAGCACGCTCGGCGCCCCGACGGTCCTCGTCAACAACGCGGGCGTGCTCCGCGACAACCTGCTCTTCAAGATGAGCGACACCGACTGGGACACCGTCATGAACGTGCACCTGCGCGGGGCGTTCCTGATGGCGAGGGCCTGTCAGAAGTACATGGTGGAGGCCAAGTTCGGCCGCGTCGTGAACCTCTCCAGCAGCTCGGCGCTCGGCAACCGAGGCCAGGCCAACTACGCCGCCGCCAAGGCCGGCCTGCAGGGCTTCACCAAGACCCTGGCGATCGAACTCGGCAAGTTCGGCATCACCGCCAACGCCGTCGCCCCGGGCTTCATCGTGACCGAGATGACCGCGCAGACCGCCGCCCGCGTCGGCATGGGCTTCGAGGAGTTCCAGCTGGCCGCCGCCTCCCAGATCCCGGTGCAGCGGGTGGGCCGCCCCGACGACATCGCGAACGCCATCGCGTTCTTCACGGGCGAGGACGCCGGCTTCGTCTCCGGCCAGGTCCTGTACGTGGCCGGCGGCCCGCTCAACTGACGGTCCCACGAGAGGCGGGTGCACGACATGACGGACAACGGCACGGACAGCGGTAGCGAAGGGCGCACCGGCAGCGGCAAGGTCGCCCTGGTCACGGGGGCGAGCCGGGGGATCGGCTACGGGATCGCCGAGGCGCTCGTCGCCCGCGGCGACCGGGTCGTGATCACCGGGCGCAACGAGGACGCGCTCAAGGAGGCCGCGGAGCGGCTCGGCGCGGACCGGGTGATCGGCGTGGCCGGAAAGGCGCACGACGAGGCCCACCAGGCCCTGGCCGTGGAGCGGGCGATGGAGGCCTTCGGCCGCGTCGACTTCCTGGTGAACAACGCGGGCACCAATCCGGTGTTCGGCCCGATCGCCGACCTGGACCTCGGGGTGGCGCGCAAGGTCTTCGAGACGAACGTGATCTCGGCGCTCGGCTTCGCCCAGCGGACCTGGCACGCCTGGCAGAAGGACCACGGCGGGGCGATCGTGAACATCGCCTCCATCGCCGGGGTCTCCGCCTCGCCCTTCATCGGGGCGTACGGGATGAGCAAGGCCGCGATGATCAACCTGACCCTCCAGCTCGCGCACGAGATGGCGCCGGCGGTCCGGGTCAACGCGATCGCCCCGGCGGTGGTCAAGACCAGGTTCGCGCAGGCGCTCTACGAGGGCCGCGAGCAGGAGGCCGCGGCGGCCTATCCGCTCGGCCGGCTGGGGGTCCCGGAGGACATCGGCGGGGCCGCCGCATTCCTGACATCTGCACAAGCGGAATGGATCACCGGACAAACTCTCGTCGTCGACGGGGGAATGTTCCTCAATGCCGGTGTGCACTGACCGATAACCGGACGCATTTGCCTCCAAACGGGAGGCAAATGCGTATCGAATCGGTCCTAAATCGGTCAAGTGCCTCACGAAACCTACCCATTGGATTTGTGAGGCACTGCGGTAGGGTCTGCCGCACCCCTGGCTGATCGAGGAGCGTGCACGTGTTCAACCGGACCAGATGCCTGCAGATCGCTGCGGCCGTTGCGTCCATATCCCTGCTGGCAGGATGCGGCCTGTTCGCGGACGACGATGACGCCGCCGCGAAGCGCATCACCGTCGGCACCATGAGCGCGCCCAGCACCCTCGACCCGGCCGCGGCCTGGGACGGCTCCTGGGAGCTGTACCGCAACGTCTACCAGACCCTGCTGGCCTTCCCCACGGGCAGCACCAAGCCGCAGCCGGACGCGGCCCAGACCTGCGAGTTCACCGACGCGGCGAACACCGCCTACCGCTGCGTCCTGCGCAAGGGCCTGAAGTTCTCCGACGGCGAGGTGCTGGACGCCAAGGCGGTCAAGCACTCCCTCGACCGGATCAGGACGATCAACCACAAGTCCGGTCCGGCCGGCCTCTTCAACAGCCTGGACAAGATCGAGGCGCCGGACGCGCTCACGGTCGTCTTCCACCTGAAGACCCCCGACGCGACCTTCCCCTACGTCCTGGGCTCCCCGGCCGCCTCCCTGGTCGCGCCGAAGGAGTACCCGGCCAACAAGGTGCGCCAGGACAACAAGGTCATCGGCTCCGGCCCCTACGTCCTCACCTCGTACACGGAGGGCGGCGAGGCGGTCCTCGGCCGCAACGAGAGCTACACCGGCTTCGCCAACCGCCAGAACGACGGCGTGACGATCCGCTACTTCGCCGACTCGAAGAAGATGATCGCGGCCCTCAAGGGCAAGGAGATCGACGCCACCTACCGCGGCCTCTCCGCCGCGGAGATCAAGGACCTCCAGACCCCCGCCTCGCACGCCCAGGGCGTCCAAGTCGTGGAGAACGTCGGCGCCGAGATCCGCTACCTGGTCTTCAACCCGAACGACCCGCAGGTCAACAAGCCGGCCGTGCGCCAGGCCATCGCCCAGGTCATCGACCGCGGCGCGATCGTCTCCAAGGTCTACCAGGGCACCGCCGAGCCGCTGTACTCGATGGTCCCCAAGGGCGTCGTGGGCCACAAGACGCCCTTCTACGACATCTACGGCAACCCCGACGTCGCCAAGGCCAAGAAGATCCTCACGGCCGCCGGGATCACCCAGAAGGTCGAGCTGACCTTCTGGTACACCACCGACCGGTACGGCGCCTCCACCGCCGACGAGTTCACCGAGATCAAGCGGCAGCTCGAGGAGAGCGAACTCTTCAAGATCAACCTGCGCGGCCAGCCGTGGAAGACCTTCCAGGAGGGCTACCAGAACGGCCAGTACCCGGTCTTCGGCCGAGGCTGGTTCCCCGACTTCCCGGACCCCGACAACTTCATCGCCCCGTTCGTCGGCAAGGAGAACGCGGTCGGTACCCCGTACGAGCCGGCGAAGATCCAGAACGAGCTCCTGCCCAAGTCCCGCCGCGAGGGCGACCGGTCCGCCGGTGTCCGGGAGTTCGAGGAGGCCCAGCAGATCTTCGCCCAGGACGTCCGGCTGCTGCCGCTGTGGCAGGGCAAGCTGTACGTCGGCGCGCGCGAGGACATCGCCGGCGCCGAGCGGGCCCTGGACCCGCAGACCGCCATGCAGATGTGGGAGCTGCGCCGCAAGACCAGCTGGTGACCCCGGGGCGGTGCCCGGGTGGCGGCGTTGTCAGTGGTCCCCGGTAGGTTCGGATCAGTTGCACGAACTTGTACCGGAGGTTGTCGACGTGACCCAGATGCTGCCCGAGTCCTGGCTCCCCGTTCTCGGCGGGGAGCTGGACCAGCCCTACTTCAGGGAACTCACCGAGTTCGTCGAGAAGGAGCGGGCGAACGGGCCGGTCTACCCGCCCCGCGAGCAGGTCTTCGCGGCCCTGGAGGCCACGCCGTTCGACAAGGTGAAGGTCCTGGTCCTCGGCCAGGACCCCTACCACGGCGCCGGCCAGGGACACGGCCTGTGCTTCTCCGTGCAGCCCGGGGTCAAGACCCCGCCCTCGCTGCGCAACATCTACAAGGAGATGAAGGAGGAGCTCGGCCTGCCGGTCCCGGACAACGGGTACCTGATGCCGTGGGCCGAGCAGGGAGTCCTGCTGCTCAACGCCGTCCTCACCGTCCGCGAGGCCGAGCCCAACTCGCACAAGGGCAAGGGCTGGGAGAAGTTCACCGACGCGGTGATCCGCGCCGTGTCCGAGCGCCCCGACCCGGTCGTCTTCGTGCTCTGGGGCGCCTACGCGCAGAAGAAGATCCCGCTCATCGACGAGGAGCGCCACGTGATCGTCAAGGGCGCCCACCCCTCGCCGCTGTCGGCGAAGAAGTTCTTCGGATCCCGCCCCTTCACGCAGATCAACGAGGCCGTCGCGGCCCAGGGCCATGAGCCGATCGACTGGCGGATCCCGGACCTGGGCTGACACCACCCCGCGCCTCGGCGCCAGAGCCGGTGCCTGCGGCTAGCTTCGTGATGACCGGACCGGAGCGGGTCCGGCGGAGCGAGCCGGAGGCCCCGTTGAGGGAGCAGCAGCAGGAGGCGTCGGAGGACGCCGTCATGACCAGGATCGGCCAGGCCGTCATCCTGCTGCACGCCGGGGACCGCGAGGAGGCCCGCAACCGGCTCGGCGAGATCTGGTCCGAGATCGGCGCGGACGGCGACTCCCTCCACCGCTGCACCCTCGCGCACTACCTGGCCGACGCCCAGGACGACCCCGCCGACGAGCTGGCCTGGGACCTGCGGGCGCTGACCGCCGCCGACTGCCTCGGCGAACGGCTCGGGGAGGCCCCGCCCGGGCCGGCCGAGCCGCATCCGGCCGTGCGGGTGTTCTACCCGTCGCTGCACCTCAGCCTCGCCGCCGACTACGCCAAGCTGCGCCGGCCCGACGAGGCCCGGGTCCACCTCGCGCGGGCCCGGGCGGCCACCGGGGCGCTGTCCGACGACGGGTACGGCAACGGGGTGCGGGCCGCCATCGCCCGCCTGGAGCGCCGGCTGGCGGCGGAGGCGGGCCCGGGGCCCAGACCGTTCCCCGAGCAGGCGTAGGCCGCGTCCAGGGTTCGTAGGGGCCCCTGCCGGTCTTCAGTCGGCCCCGGCGCCCTCGACGCCCGCGCAGATGCGGGCCTCCGGGCCGTCCGGGTCCCAGTCACCGTGCCGCCGGCCCAGCGCGCACACGTCCGCCGGCCGGGCCGGCAGCTCCCGCGCCAGGCCGGGCGGCAGCCCCGCGTGCTGCCCCGCGCCGTGCGCACGCCCCCGCGGGACCCCCTCGCCGTGACCGCCCGGCTCCGCCGGCACCGGGATGTCGGGCACCCCGGCGGCGGGCCCCGCGGCCTCCCCGTCCCCGGTGCGCGGCCCGGGCACCGCGCGCGCGGCGCCCCGGCCCGCCGCCGTCGGGGCCGACGGGCGCACGCCCTCCCGGGGCACCGCCTTCAGGGCCTCCAGGGCGGGCGCCTGGACGGCCACGGGCAGCGCCCCCGGCCCGCCGCGCGGCTCGTGCCGGGGCGGTTGCCCGCCGACGGGGGCCGCCGCCGGGACCGGCTGGACGGGGTTGACGTTCACGCAGCCGGAGACGGCCGAGACGGTACAGGCGGCGCCGAGGAGCAGCTTCGTCGAGGTTCGGGTTGGGTGCACCCGCGCAACTCTGCTGTGCGAGCACCCCGTTGTGAAAACCCTGGGCCGATATTCACCCCGCACGGGTGACGGGGAGGGGGTGTCCGGCGGACACCGGCCCGGGCCCGGCTACTCGCCGGTGGCGCCGTCGACGTGCTCGCGCAGCAGGTCCGCGTGCCCGTTGTGCCGGGCGTACTCCTCGATCATGTGGGTGTAGATCCAGCGCAGGCTGAAGACCTCCCCGCGGTGGTGGCTCCCGGCGTCCGACAGGTCGTCCAGGGAGCGGTCCGCGGCCGCCTGCTTGGCCAGTTCGACCTCGGTCCGCCAGACCTTCTCGGCGTCGGCCCAGGTGTCCGCGTCGGTGAAGTGGAAGTCTCCGTCCCGGTTTTCCCGGGTGCTGTACAGGTCGGGAAGGTCCGCGCCCAGGCCGATCTCCCGGAACCAGTACCGCTCCACCTCCGCCATGTGCCGCACCAGGCCCATCAGGCTCAGCGTGGAGGGGGTGAGCGGAGTGAGGCGCAGCTGCTCCTCGGAGAGTCCCTCGCACTTCCAGGCGAGGGTGGAACGGTGGTAGTCGAGCCAGCCGTCCAGCATCTCCCGCTCGCCGGCGGTGGTGGAGGGTTCGGGGCGGTGTGATCCGTTGGAGGTCATGGTCCACATCCTGGACGAACGCGCCCCCTCCCACCAGGGATTAAGCTGCCGCTGTCCCATACGGCACATACCAGGAGGCTCCCGGTGAAGGTCGGCGTCATCGGACTCGGCGACATCGCGCAGAAGGCGTACCTGCCCGTCCTCGGCACCCGTCCCGGGATCGAGCTGCACCTGCAGACCCGTACCCCGGCCACCCTCGAACGGATCGGCGACGCCCACCGCGTACCGCGCGAGCGCCGCCACACCACGCTGGACTCCCTGCTCGCCCAAGGCCTCGACGCCGCCTTCGTGCACGCCCCGACGGACACCCACCCGGTGATCGTCGAGCGGCTGCTGGAGGCGGGCGTGGCGACCTACGTGGACAAGCCGCTGGCCTACGAGCTGGCCGACTCGCGGCGCCTGGTGGAACGCGCCGAGGAGCTCGGCGTCGGACTCTTCGTCGGCTTCAACCGCCGCCACGCGCCCGGCTACACCCTGTGCGCCGACCACCCGCGCGACCTGATCGTCATGCAGAAGAACCGGGTCGGTCTGCCCGAGGACCCCCGCACCCTGGTCCTGGACGACTTCATCCACGTCGTCGACACCCTGCGCTTCCTGCTGCCCGGCGAGGCCGACCACGTCGACGTACGGGCCGTGGTGCGCGACGGGCTGATGTCCCAGGTGGTGCTCCAGATGTCCGGCGAGGGCTTCACCGCCCTGGGGATCATGAACCGGCGGTCCGGATCCGCCGAGGAGGTCCTGGAGGTGTCCGGCCAGGACTCCAAGCGCCAGGTGTCCAACCTCGCCGAGGTCGTCGACCACCGGGGCCAGCCCACCGTGCGCCGGCGGGGGGACTGGGTCTCCGTCGCCCGCCAGCGCGGCATCGAGCAGGCCGTGGACACCTTCCTGGAGGCCGTGGAGAGCGGCACGGTGCTCAGCGCCCGGGACGCCCTGCTCACCCACGAACTGTGCGAGCGGGTGGTGCTGACGGCTCTGGAGCAGGCCTCCCGGGCCTGACCGCCCGCACCCCGCCGGCCGCGCAGTACAGCCCCAGCGCGGCCAGGGCGGCGCCGGCGGGCCAGTTCCCGAAGCGGACGAAGGGGGTCGTGCCCCGGGCGAGCGGCACCTCGTACACGGACGCCGTGCTCGCCGTGGTGGGCAGGGCGGGCCCGGCCCGGCCGCCCGAGGGCCCGTACACCGCGCTCACACCGGTCAGGGTGGCGTGCACCACCGGGCGGCCCGTCTCGGCGGCGCGCAGGGCCGCCAGGGAGGCGTGCTGAGCCGGTGCCCAGCTGTCCTGGAAGGTCGAGGTCGCCGACTGCGCGACCAGCACCCCGGCCCCCTCGCGGACCAGGTGCCGGCTCATGTCGGGGAAGGCCGACTCGAAGCACACCAGCGGGCCCAGCCGCACCCCGCCGGGCAGGTCCATCAGGACCGGGGCCGCGCCGCGCATCCGGTCCTCGCCCGCCGCCCTGCCGACCGAGGTGGCCCAGCCCAGCACCGCGCGGGCCGGCACGTACTCGCCGAAGGGGACCAGCCGCATCTTGTCGTACCGGTCGCCGGTGGGCCCCTCCGGCGCGACCAGCACCGAACTCTTGTAGATCCCGGGCCGGTCCGAGCGCCGGGCGTCCACGTTGACCAGCAGCGGGGCGCCGAGCTCCGCCGACAGGGCCGCCAGCCGCCGCGACAGGTCGGGCCGCGCCGCCAGGTCCGCGCCGACGCTGCTCTCGCCCCACACCACCAGGTCGGGGTGCGTCCCGGCCAGGCCCCGCGTGAGGCGCTCCTCGACGTCGAACCGCCGCTCCGCCCCGTCCGCCCCGCCCACCGGGCCGGGCTGTACGACGGCCACCCGCAGCACGCCCGACACCTCGGGCCGCGGCAGCCAGAGCCACACCACCCCGGTCAGCACCGCGCACCCCGCCACCGACGCCACCGCCGGGACCCGCGCCCGCGGCACCGCCACCAGCAGCACCACCGCACAGTTCAACGCCACCACCAGCAGGCTCACCAGCCACACCCCGCCCACCGAGGCCAGCCGCAGCGCCGGCGGCATCTGCCACTGACTGGCCCCGAGCAGCCCCCACGGCCCGCCCAGCCCCTGCCAGGACCGGGCCAGCTCCGACAGCAGCCAGCCCGCCGGTACGAGGACCAGCCCGGCCGCCGCCCGGCGCGGGCCCGGCACACCGCCGAGCAACTCCCGCACCAGCAGCGCCCACGGGATCCAGAGCAGCCCCAGCAGCACGGCGAGGGGGACCAGGAACACGTGCAGGCTCGGCAGCAGCCAGTGGTGCACCGCCACGATGAACCCGGCCCCGCCGAGCCAGCCCTCCAGCGCGGCGCGCCGCCCGCTGGGGGCGGAACGCAGCAGCAGCATCCAGGGCACGAGGACGACGTACGCGGACCACCACAGCCCCGGCGCGGGGAAGGCCAGGCAGGGCAGCGCCCCGGCGGCGACCGCGGCCGCCGCACGCCACCGCAGGGTCCGCTTCGCGAGCAGCATGACGCGCCTCCGCTTCCAGTGTGGGGCCGCCCCCGGCCGGGCGCGGCCCGGGGCCCGGGACCGGGTCAGGCCGACATGTGGCGCCACTTCTCGTGGACCGTGACCCCCGTCAGCCGCCAGCCGTCCGGGGTGCGGGCGAGGGCGAAGGAGTAGCGGCCGGCGGCGACGAAGTTGGGGGCCGTGCCCGTGTCGTCGGGGCCGGCCAGCCGCATCGGGTTCAGGAAGTCCGCCCGGACCTCCGCCGAGTCCCCGGGCCAGCCGTCCCGGTCCTCCAGCCGGACCACCCGGTTGACGATCAGGTGCTGGCGCACCGGGAACAGCCGCATGGTCTCCGCGAGCCAGTCGGCGACCTCCGCAGCGGGGCCCTCGACCCCGCCCGCCGAGCTGTAGTCGGCCCGTCCGGACGGCGTGAACAGGGCGCGGTAGGCGGCCCAGTCCCCGTCGTCGACGGCCGCCGCGTACCCCGAGACCACCTCGTCGATGGCGAGGCGGTCCAGCACCGTCGCCAGGTCCACACGCTGCGTCATCGGGTCAGTCTGGGGCTGCGGGGCGGCGAGGCCAAGGGGCGTGCGGTCACTGCTTCGCGCCGGCCCCCGCTCAGTGACCGGAATGCGCCTCCCGTTGCCGGATCACGACCAGGAACGCGTCGGTGGCCAGGTCCATGACCACCTCCGCCGGCACGCCCTCGCGCGTGCGCTGCGCCGCGTACTCCTCCGCGGGCCAGCTCCCCCGCGGACTCCCCGCCGGGAAACGCTCCAGTACCACGCGGCCCATGGGACACCCCCTGTTGTTCGGTTCCAGGCCTCTGCGGGGACAACGACGCGGGGGCCGCCCGGGAACGTTCCCGGGCGGCCCCCGCGTCGAGTTCCGGCCATGGTCCGGCCGGCCGGGTCAGGAGCCCGACTCGCCCGCGTGCGGGCTGAGCACGTCCATGCCGATGAGCACGAACAGCGCGATGCCGAGCAGGATCCGGTAGATCACGAACGGCATGAAGCTCTTGGTGGAGATGAACTTCATGAACCACGCGATGACCGCGTAGCCGACGAAGAAGGCGAGCACCGTGGCGAAGACCGTCGGCCCCCAGTAGATGTGTCCGGGGTTCTCGACCACGTCCTTGATCTCGAACGCGCCCGAGGCCAGCACCGCCGGGATGGCCAGGAGGAAGGAGTAGCGCGCCGCCGCCTCGCGGGTGAAGCCCAGCAGCAGACCGCCGGAGATCGTCGCACCGGACCGGGAGACGCCCGGGACCAGCGCCATCGCCTGGCACAGGCCGAAGACCAGGCCGTCCTTGACGCCCAGTTCCCGCAGCGTCTTGCGCTGCTTGACCACGCGGTGCCGGCCGCCCTCCTCGTCGCGCGAGGCCAGCCAGTCGGCGAAGCCGAGCACGAGGCCCATCACGATCAGGGTGGTCGCGGTCAGCCGCAGGTCACGCGCGGGGCCGGTGATCTGGTCCTTGAACGCCACGCCGAGGACGCCGATCGGGATCGAGCCGACGATGACCAGCCAGCCCATCTTGGCGTCCTGCTCGGAGCGCAGCGACTTGGTGTACAGGGAGCGGAACCAGGTGGAGATGATCCGGCCGATGTCCTTGCGGAAGTAGATCAGCACGGCGGCCTCGGTGCCGATCTGGGTGATGGCCGTGAAGGCCGCACCCGGATCGTGCCAGCCCGCGAAAGCCGCGGTCAGCCGCAGGTGGGCGCTGGAGGAGATCGGGAGGAACTCCGTAAGCCCTTGGACGAGACCGAGGATTAGGGATTCGAACCAGCTCATGTCGGGGTGCGCTCGTCCTTGTGATCGTCGGGCAGTTCGGGTCCGATGCTAGGGCCCGTGGGGAGCGGCCGTGACCACTGGGGGGTGCCCGGGGGCGGGCCCGGCGCCGGCGGCGGGTGCGAGGCGGTGGCGCTTGCGCCAGGCGACCGCCGCCGCGGCCGTCCCGGAGAGCGCGATGAAGCCGAACGAGACCAGGAACGCGGGCGATCCGGGGGAGGAGGCGCTGGCTCCGGCGATCACGTAGGCGGCGGTGTTGGGCACCGTACCGAGTGCCGTCGCGAGGAGGAAGGGGAGCCAGCCGCAGCGGGAGACGGCGGCGAGGTAGTTGGCCGCGGCGAAGGGCACCCCGGGGAAGATCCGCACCGCCAGCACCGAGCGGAAGCCGTGCCGGCTGAGCTGGCCGTCGGCCGCCTCCAGCCAGCGCCCGCGCAGATACGGACGCAACGCCTCCTGCCCCATGATCCGGCCCAGCCCGAAGGCGAGACCCGCTCCGACCACGGTGCCGCCGACGGCCGCGATCAGCCCGAACTGGGATCCGAACACCGCCCCCGCGGCGAGGTTGAGCAGCGGCCGCGGCACGAACGCGGCCGTGCACACGCCGTACGCACCCGCGAACAGGAGCACTCCCGTGCCCACCGGCAGTCCCGGCGGCCAGCCCTGCGACAGCAGCCGCTGGGGCTCGTAGAGCAGGACGCAGGCCCCGGCCGCGACCAGCAGCACGACGAGCAGCGCCAGCCGCGCCATGGGCGCGAGGAGGAGGGACATCCGGGGAGACTAACCGACACATATGGCGCCCCGCCGTAATCCAGGCCTCATCCGGACGGCACCGAGGCCTGCTCCGGGCCTCGCCGCGGCCCGCTCCGGGCGTCCATCCGGCCGTCGACGGGGCGGTCCCCGGACCTCGACGGGGCGGTCCCCGGACCTCGGCGGGGCGGCCCCCGGAGACAGGGCCAGGCCCGCGCCCGCCGCCTGCCCGGGGCGCGGCCGCCGCGGTAAATCGTTCGACGTCGGCCGCGCCCTCCGGCAGGATCAGCGGCATGTCCCGGTACGCCTTCCCCGCAGCGCCGTCCGCAGTCGCGGACGCGCCGAAGGCTGCCGTCCCGGCCTCCTCGGCCGTCGCCCTCGCAGAGGCCTTCGCCGCAGCGGCACTCGCCGCGTTCGACGGCGCACGAAGCTGACCCTTCCCGGATCGTCCGGCGGACCCCGCAGGGGGAGGGTCGGCAGGATCCAGGGGTCCCGATCCAGCTTCGAGCCACGGGAAGAGATCATGGCCAAGACGGCCTTCACCCGCACCAAGCCGCACCTCAACATCGGCACCATGGGCCACGTCGACCACGGCAAGACCACCCTCACCGCCGCCATCACCAAGGTCCTCGCCGAGCGCGGCGGCGCCTCCTTCGTGCCGTTCGACCGCATCGACCGGGCCCCCGAGGAGGCCCGCCGCGGCATCACCATCAACCTCACGCACGTCGAGTACGAGACCGACACCCGGCACTACGCCCACGTCGACATGCCCGGCCACGCCGACTACATCAAGAACATGGTCACCGGCGCGGCCCAGCTCGACGGGGCGATCCTCGTCGTCTCCGCCCTCGACGGGGTCATGCCCCAGACCGCCGAGCACGTCCTGCTGGCCCGCCAGGTGGGCGTGGACCACATCGTCGTCGCCCTCAACAAGGCCGACGCGGGCGACCCCGAGCTGACCGACCTGGTCGAGCTGGAGGTCCGCGACCTGCTCTCCGCGCACGGCTACGGCGGGGACTCCGCGCCGGTCGTACGGGTCTCCGGGCTCGGCGCGCTGGAGGGCCACCCGCAGTGGACCGGGGCGATCGAGGCGCTGCTCGACGCGGTGGACACGTACGTGCCCATGCCGGTGCGGTACACCGACGCGCCGTTCCTGCTGCCGGTCGAGAACGTCCTGACCATCACGGGCCGGGGCACCGTCGTCACCGGCGCCGTGGAACGCGGCACCGTGCGGCTCGGCGACCGGATCAGCGTCCTCGGGGGCGACGGGGAGCCCGTCGAGACCGTGGTCACCGGCCTGGAGACCTTCGGCAAGCCGATGGAGTCCGCCGAGGCGGGCGACAACGTCGCGCTGCTGCTGCGCGGGGTGCACCGCGACGGGGTGCGCCGCGGGCACGTCGTCGCGGCGCCCGGCAGCGTGGCGCCCCGCCGGCGCTTCACGGCGCGGGTGTACGTCCTCTCCGCCCGCGAGGGCGGCCGGACGACCCCCGTCTCGACCGGCTACCGGCCGCAGTTCTACGTCCGGACCGCCGACGTGGTCGGAGACGTGGACCTGGGCGCGGCGGGCGTCGCCCGGCCGGGGGAGACGGTCGAGATGACCGTCGAGCTGGGCCGGGACGTGCCCCTGGAGGCCGGGCTCGGCTTCGCCATCCGCGAGGGCGGCCGCACGGTCGGCGCGGGGACGGTGACCGAGGTCCTCGGGTAGCCCCGGCCGTGGTGGCGGCGGTCAGGCTTTGCCAGACTGCCGTCACCGCCCACCGGCGGGCGCGGACGCGAGGGAAGAGGGGGCCGACATGGGCGGCGGAACGGCACTGGTGCTCGGCGGCGGAGGACTGACCGGCGTCGGCTGGGAATCCGGGATCCTGTACGGGCTCGCCCGCGCGGGCGTCGACCTGACCACCGCCGACCTGGTCGTCGGGACCTCGGCCGGCTCCGTGGTCGGCGCCCAGCTCACCGCGGGCCTCACCGCCCGCGAACTGTACGAGCGCCAGCTCGGCGACGCGTCCGGGGAGCGCCCGGCCCGCCTCGGCGCCGGGGTCTTCGCCCGCTACGCCCTGGCGATGGTGCGCTCCCGGGACGCCGCCGCGTACCGCCGCCGCGTCGGCGCCTTCGCCCTGGCCGCGCAGACCGGGGCGGAGGCGGCGCGGCGCGAGGTGCTGGCGGCCCGGCTCGTGTCGCCCGACTGGCCCGAGCGCCGGCTCGTCGTCACCGCCGTCGACGCGCTCAGCGGGGCCCCCGCCGACTTCGACCGGGAGAGCGGCGCCGGGCTCGTCGACGCCGTCGCCGCGAGCTGCGCCGTACCGGGCGTGTGGCCCCCGGTGACGGTCGGCGGACGCCGGTTCATCGACGGCGGGGTCCGCTCGGCGACCAACGCCGACCTCGCCGCCGGCTACGCGCGCGTGGTGATCCTCGCCCCGATCGCGCTCGGATCCGCCCTGGTCCCCTCGCCCGCCTCCCAGGCGGCCCGGCTGCGGGCGGCCGGCGCCCGGGTGCTGCTGATCACCCCTTCCCCGGAAGCCCGCAAGGCCTTCGGGCGCAACGTCCTGGACCCCGCGCGGCGGGACCCCGCCGCCCGCGCCGGGCTCGCGCAGGCCGCCGGGCACGCGGCCGACGCGGCGGCCGTCTGGGGGGCCTGACAATGGTGGGGTGAGCGACGAACAGATCCCGGTGGTCCGGGAAGTGGGCCAGGGCACCGCCAAGCTGATGCCGGACGTGGACCGGGAGCGGGCCTGGCTGCTCACCGTCGACGGGGCTCCGCAGTCCTACGTCGACCTCGACGAGCCCGAGCACCTGGAGTTCGAGTACGTACGCCGCCTCGCGCACGTCCTGGACTGCGCGGCGGAGCCGGGGGCCGCCCTGGACCTGCTGCACCTGGGCGGGGGCGCGCTCACCCTCCCGCGCTACGCCGCGGCCGTCCGCCCGGGGTCGCGGCAGGACGTGGTCGAGTTCGACGCCGCCCTGGTGGAGCTGGTGGAGCGTCACCTTCCGCTGGCCGCCGGGGCCCGGGTGACCGTGCACGCCGCCGACGCGCGGGCCTGGCTGGAGGCCGCCCCCGAGGCGAGCGCGGACGTGCTGGTCGCCGACGTCTTCGGGGGCTCACGGGTGCCCGCCCAGCTGACCTCGGCGGAATACGCGCGGCAGGCTGCGCGCGTGCTGAGGCCCGGCGGGCTGTACGCGGCGAACCTGGCCGACGGGGCGCCGTTCGGCTTCCTCAAGGCCCAGCTGGCCAACTTCGCGGCCGCCTTCGCGGAGCTGGCCCTGATCGCCGAGCCCGGGGTGCTGCGCGGGCGCCGCTTCGGCAACGCGGTGCTGCTCGCCTCGGACGCCCCGCTGCCGCTGGCCGCGCTGGCCCGGCGGTGCGCCGCCGACGCCTTCCCCGCCCGGGTGGAGTCGGGGGAGGGGCTCGCCCGGTTCATGCGCGGGGCGCGTCCGGTCGCCGACGCGGACGCGGTCCCCTCCCCGGCCCCGCCGCAGGGGGCCTTCAGCCTGGGGTGACCCCGACGGCCCCGGCGGCCTGCGCCGGCGCGGGGGCCGGTGCGGAACCCTTCACGGGCGGGGGCCTGCGGGTGATCCGGCGCACCTCCGGTACGAGCAGGACCAGGGCGGTGGCGGCGACCACCAGCGCCGCGCAGCCCCACAGGGCCTGGGTGCGGCCGAAGGCGGACTCGGCGGGGCCGGCCAGGGCGGTGGCGAGCGGCAGCATGGACACCGAGCCGAACCAGTCGTAGGCGGAGACCCGGGAGAACTTCTCCTCGGGTATCTCCTGGTGCATCGTGGTCATCCAGTTCACGCCGAACACCTCGATGGCGGCGCCGCTGAAGAACATCACCGCGCACAGCCCCCAGACCGGCAGCGGTACCGCCAGTCCCGCCGACGGAAGCGCCAGCGGGAACACGCACAGGGTGCCCACCAGCAGCAGGCGGCGCGGTTTCCACACCATCATCAGGAGCGCTCCGGCGATGGTGCCCGCGCCGAAGAAGGCCAGGGCCACGCCCCAGGGCGCCGGCCCGCCCAGCCGGTCGCGGGCGACGAGGGGCCCGTACACCGCCTCCGCCGCCCCCACGACGGCGACGACCACGGAGAACTGGAGCACGATGCTCCACAGCCAGGGCCGGGTCCGGAACTCCACCCAGCCCTCGCGCAGGTCGGCGAGCAGGCCCCCGCCGGGAGCCCGCCCGGTGGTGGGGCCCACGTCGAGGAAGGCGCGCAGGGCGCCCGCGACCGCGAAGGCGGCCGCGTCCACGGCCAGTACCCAGCCGGGGCCGATCGCGGCGATCAGGGCGCCGCCGAGGGCCGCGCCGCCGATGCCGGCGCCGTTCATGGCCATGCGGAAGAGGGCGAAGGCCCGGTTGGCGTGCTCGCCGGAGACGCTGGACAGGAGCATGCCCTCGGCGGCGGGGTTGAAGAAGGCGGTGCCGGTGCCGCAGAGCGCGGTCAGCAGCATCATCTGCCACAGCTTCGGGTCGCCGGCGAGGACGAGCACGGCGAAGGCGGCCTGCGAGACGCAGTTGAGGGCGTTGGCCGCGACCATCACGCGGTGCCGGGGCAGCCGGTCGGCGAGCGCCCCGCCGACGAGCAGGAAGAGGACGAGGGGCAGCGTACGGGCGGCGGCGACGAGGCCGACGTCGGCGCCGCTGCCGCCCGCTTCGAGCACGGCGAAGGAGGCCGCGATGAGCGCCCCGTGACTGCCGAGGTTGGTGACGACCGCGGCGCCCGTCAGGAGGCTGTAGTTGCGTCCGGCCCAGGCGGGCCGGCGGCGGGGGGTCCGGAGGACGGTGTGGGGGCTCACTCCGGGACTATCCCCTGCCCCGGGCCGAGAATCCAAACGAAATAACGGAAAAAGGATGATCGGCCCGGGGATCGTGCGGGGTCGTGCGGGGTGGGGGATCAGCCGCCGCTGAGGCGGACCGAGCTGAGGATCTTGTCCTGGGTCGCCTGGTCGACCTCGCCGGGAACGCCGGCGGCGCCGTAGAGGACCCAGCTGGCGAAGTCACCCTTGGAGTTCTTGAAGCTGAAGGCGATGCTCTTGCCGTCCGAGGAGCACTTGTTCTCCTTGGGGACGCCGCTCACGGTCGCCGTCGCGACGTGCCCCTTGAGGCCGGAGAGGGTGGTGTACTCCTTCGACTCGGAGATCTTGACCATCTCCTTGGGCAGCTTCTGCGAGTACCCGGCGAACACCCAGGTGCCCGCCTCGCTGTGCGCCGCCCCGGCCGTGTCCTTGGCGCCCTGGCCGCCCTTGGTGCCGGTGCCGGCCAGGGAGGTGCTCTCCTCGCGCCCGTCCTTGTTGGAGTCCACCTTGCACCAGTCCTCCTTGAAGTAGGCGGGTGCGGAGAACGTGACGAGCGGGGAGCCGTCCTTCTTCTCCTCGTCCTCGAAGCCGGCGATCACGCCGGAGCCGAGCGCGTTCCACTCCGGGGGGACGTCGAAGGCGGTGCCGTGCTTCGGGTTGATGACCACCTTCCAGCCCGGGATCACCGGCTTCACGTCGCCGCCCGCGCGCGGGTTGGCGCCGCTGGGGGCCGCGGGCGAGACCGGGGCGACCGGCGCGGGGGAGGAGGCGGCGGGCTTGTCGTCGGCGCGGTTGGCGCCCTCGTCGTCCCGGGTGAGCACGAAGGCGGCGGTGGCGGCCGCCGTCACCACGACCGCGGAGGCCGCGACGATGGCCACGGTCCGGGTGGAGAAGGGGCTCCCGCCGGACGGCCGCGGCGGGGGCTGCTGCTGGGGGGCGTTGCCCCACGGCTGGACCGGGGGCGGGGTCTGGTAGCCCGCCTGCGGGTATCCGTAGCCGGGCTGCTGCTCACCGAATCCCGGCTGGGGCTGCTGCTGGTACGGGTTCGGCTGTCCCGGCTGCTGCTGGTACGGGTTCTGACGCGGGTCCTGGGGGTTCTGCTCTCCCCCGGGCTGCTGCTGCTGTCCTGGCCACATGGCCGGTAACCATAGTGGGAGCGGCTGACAGGAGCCACGTCCGCCCCCCGTCCCGCTCTGGCCAACTCCATCTACTCGTGGGTAACATCGCGTGCCATGAGCGCAGAACAGATGAACGTGGGCGAACTGCTCGCCCAGACGGTGCCGATGGCCCGCACCCTGAACCTGGAGTTCCTGGAGACCACCCCGGAGCGCGCCGTCGTCCGCCTGCCGGACCAGCCCGACTTCCACAACCACGTCGGCGGCCCGCACGCCGGCGCCATGTTCACCCTGGCCGAGTCCGCCAGCGGCGCCATCGTCCTGGCCGCCTTCGGCGACCAGCTCTCGCGCGCCGTGCCGCTCGCCGTGAAGGCCGAGATCGGCTACAAGAAGCTCGCCAAGGGCGTCGTCACCGCCACCGCCACCCTCGGCCGCCCCGCCGCCGACGTCGTGGCCGAGCTCGACGCGGGCGGCCGCCCCGAGTTCCCCGTCACCATCGCCATCCAGCGCGAGGACGAGGCCGTCACCGGTGAGATGACCGTCGTCTGGACGCTGCGCCCGAACGCGTAGGACGTCCCGCGCGGCGCGTCACGCCGCGAAAGGGAGCCGGGAGCGGCACAGTGGGGGCGGGAGCGGTCCGGCGCGGGCCGCTCCCGCCGTGCTGTCCGGGGCCGGTATCGGCGTGTCGCCGGAACCCCGGGCGTTCGCCGGTCGTTCGTCCCGAGAACGCCCGCCATGGACGAAGGGCGTTCCGGGGAGCGGATAGGCTGCCCGTTCGGCGTGTCTCGGGGGCCCGCCGGAGGCGACGAGGGAGGACGTACCGGTGCACATCCAGGAATGGCTGGAGGAGATCCCGGCGATCAGTGTCTATCTCCTGGTGGGACTGGTCATCGGGCTGGAGAGCCTGGGCATCCCGCTCCCCGGCGAGATCATCCTCGTCAGCTCGGCGCTGCTCGCCTCGCAGCACGGGCAGATCGACCCCGTGGTCCTCGGCCTGTGCGCCATCGCGGGCGCCATCATCGGCGACTCCATCGGGTACGCCATCGGCCGCCGCGGGGGCAAGCCGCTGCTGGAGAGACTCGGCAGGCGGTTCCCCAAGCACTTCGGGCCCGACCAGGTGGCCATGGCCGAGCGCTCCTTCGACCGCTGGGGCATGTGGGCCGTCTTCTTCGGACGCTTCGTCGCCCTCCTGCGCATCTTCGCCGGCCCGCTGGCCGGCGTACTGCGGATGCCCTACTGGCGCTTCCTCGTCGCCAACGTCCTCGGCGGCATCCTCTGGGCCGGCGGCACCACCGCCGTCATCTACTACGTCGGCATCGTCGCCGAGCCCTGGCTGAAGCGGTTCTCCTGGCTGGCCCTGGTCGTGGCCCTGCTGATCGGGCTCACCGTGACCCTGGTCCTGCGCAGCCGGATGAAGAAGGCGGCCGCCGAGGCCCGCGCGGCCGAGCCCTCGCCGCAGCCGGCCACCGCCCCGGCGGGCGCCCCGGACTGACGCCGAGGCCCCCGGCCGGCCGGACGGTCAGGCGCCGGGGGCCACCGAGGCGCGGTGCTGCTCCGCCAGCTCCGTGTACATCGCGGCGTTCACCCTGATCCCCTCGCGCTCCTCGTCGGTGAGCTCGCGCCGCACCTTGGCCGGCACGCCCGCGACCAGCGAGCCGGGCGGGACCACCATGCCCTGCGGCACCAGGGCCTGCGCGGCTACCAGCGAACCCGCGCCGATCACGGCGCCGTTCAGCACGGTCGCGCCCATCCCGATCAGGCAGTCGTCCTCGACCGTGCAGCCGTGCACCACCGCGTTGTGCCCGATGGAGACGCGCTCGCCGATGGACACCGGGAAGCCGGGGTCCACGTGGACCGTGCAGTTGTCCTGCACGTTGCTGTCCGCGCCCAGCGTGATCGGGCCGCAGTCTGCGCGCAGCACCGCCGAGTACCAGACGCTCGCGCCGGCGCCGAGCGTGACGTCGCCGACGACGACGGAGGTCGGGGCGGTGAAGGCCGTCGGGTCCACCGACGGCTTCCGGTCCCCGACGCCCGCGATGAGAGCCCCCTGGTGTGCCTGGTGCGCCTGGTTCGGCTGATGGGTCATGGTCACTTCCCTCGTGTGGTTCCGGCTGGTTCCGGATGCCGCGCCACGTGCACCGTAGGGCACGGGACGGCGCCGCCCCGCGATGGGGTGAAGATCACAGGATCCGGGTCCCGACGTCCGGCGCGGGGCGCACTACCGTGGCCGGGTGCCGAAGAACCAGAACACGTTCTCATCCCTGGCGGCCCTGCGCGGCCGCGTCGCCAGCCGCGCGGTGCACGCCGGCTGGCGCTGGATGCAGCGGGCCGGTGCGGTCACCGCCGAGCACCCGGGCCGGCTGCGCTTCGGCGCGATCGGCGAGGGCACGCGGCTCGCCTTCCCGCAGGGCACCGTGTTCGGCGAACGGTGGATCCGGCTCGGCGGGCACTGCATCATCGCCGAGCAGGTCACCCTGACCGCCGGGATGATGCCGGACCTCGACCTCGGCGCCGACCCGGTACTGGTGCTGGGCGACGGGGTGGTCCTCGGCCGGGGCAGCCACGTCATCGCCGACGCCCGGATCACCATCGGCAACGACACCTTCTGCGGGCCGGGGGTGTACATCACCTCCACCAACCACAGCTACGACGACCCGGACGAGCCCGTCGGCCGGCAGTGGCCCCGCAGCGCCCCGGTGGAGATCGGGCCGGGCTGCTGGCTGGGCACGGGGGCGGTGATCCTGCCCGGCGCGAAGCTGGGCCGCAACGTCGTCGTGGCCGCGGGGGCCGTCGTACGGGGTGAGGTGCCCGACCACGCCGTGGTGGCGGGGGCGCCGGCCAGGATCGTACGGCGGTGGGAGCCGGAGACCGGCTGGCAGCCGCCGCTGCGCACGCCCGCGCCGGTGCCGATCCCCGACGGGATGACCCCCGAGCAACTGCGCGGGCTGGCCCTGCTGGCACAGGCCGAGCAGCCCTGAGCCGTACGCGGTGCCGCCGGTGGCGGTCCGGGCCGGGCGCGGTCCTGGCCGGTGGGGGTCCCGGCCGGTGGTTTCAGCCTGCGGCGAGCAGGACCGTACCCGCCAGGGCCAGGCCCGCGCCCGCCGCCTGGACGCTGCGCAGGCGCTCCTTGAGCACCGCGAACGCGGCGAACGCGGTGACCACCGGGTAGAGCGAGGACAGTACGGCGGCCACGGTGACGGGGCCGTTCTGGGCGGCGATGGAGTAGGTGCCGTTGGCCGCGACGTCGGCGAGGCCCACGAAGGCCAGGGCGGGCAGCATGCTCCACAGCACCCGCGGCCCGGTGCCCTCCGGCAGGGCCGGGACGCCGCGCCGGGTCTGCGCGAGCAGGGCGACGCCGCCGACGGCGACGTTGGTGACCCGCTGGACGAACAGGGCGAGGAAGAGCCCGGTCAACGTGGTGGAGGCCTCGGCGATCAGGGCCATGACCGCGCCGAAGCCGAAGGCCGCGACGAGGGTCAGCACCACCGCCCGCCGCTGCACGGGGGCGCCGCGCAGCTCGGGGCCGCCGGCCAGGACGATGCCGACGAGGGCCACGGCGATGCCCGCGAACTGGCCCGGTCCCGGCCGCTCGCCCACGGCCAGCCCCACGCCGACCGGCACGACCACCCCGAGGGAGCCGAGCGGGGAGACCACGCCCATCGGGCCGAGGGCCAGGGCCTTGTAGAAGGCGAGCATCGCGGCCGGCCCGACCAGGCCCGCGGCCACCGCGAACCACAGCTGCGGGCCCGCCTCGCTCCAGGCGCCGGTGCCGAGCACGATCGCGCCGAGCACGACGACCGCGGCGACCTGCGAGACCACCAGCACCGTGAGCGCCGGTATCCGCCGGGTCAGCAGCCCGCCGCCGAAGTCTGCGAGGCCCCACAGGACGGCTGTGGCCAGGGCGAAGAGGGCGGTCATGGCAGGGGGCCTCGCAGTACAGTGCGGTGAACGGTGGAGTGCAGCATCGAATACACCGCAGGTTAGTTCAGTCTGTTGGACTGTGTCATCCAAAATATTGGACGGAATGGTGTCGGACCTCGAACAGCTCACCCAGGCGCTCGCCCGCAACCTCAAGCGGTGGCGCGGCGAACGCGGCTTCACGCTCGACGCCCTGGCCGCCCGCGCGGGCGTCAGCCGCGGCATGATCATCCAGATCGAACAGGCCCGTACGAACCCCAGCGTGGGCACCACGGTGAAGCTGGCCGACGCCCTCGGGGTCAGCATCACCACCCTCCTCGACCACGACCGGGGCCCGCGGGCCCGCGTGGTGCTGCCGGGGCAGGGGGTGCGGATGTGGTCGAGCGGGGAGGGCAGCGAGGCCCACATGCTGCTCGGCGACGACCGGCGCGGGCCCGTGGAGATGTGGACCTACCGCCTGGAGGCCGGAGACGGCACGGCCTCCGACCCGCACCCGGCCGGAACCTTCGAGATGCTGCACGTGACGGAAGGGGAACTGACCCTCGACCTCGCCGACGACCGCTACGTGGTCCCGGCCGGCGGCGCCGTCTCCTTCGAGGCGAACCTCCCGCACGCCTACCGCAACGAGGGCACCGTCCCGATGCTGATGACCATGGCCGTCTCGATCCCCCCGGTCCAGGGCGCCGGCGGCCACCCGGTCTGACCGGCTACAGGGCGGGGATCTCGATCGCGGGGCAGCGGTCCATCACCATCTCCACCCCCGCCGCACGCGTCCGCGCGAAGGCGGCCTCGTCGACCACGTCCAGCTGGAACCAGACGGCCTCGGCACCGGCGGCCACCGCGTCGTCGGCGACCTGCCCGGCCAGCGCGCTGTTCACGAAGACGTCCACCACGTCCACCTTGAACGGGATCGCGTCCAGCGACGCGTAGCCCGGCTCCCCGTGCACCGTCTCCGCCTTCGGGTGCACCGGCACCACGCGCTTGCCGTAACGCTGGAGCACCTTCGCCACCCCGTAGGCGGCCCGGTCCCGGTTGTTCGACAGCCCCACCACGGCCCAGGTGTCACCGAGCTCGGTGAGGATCCTGCGGATGGTCGCCTGGTCGCCGTACACGTGCGCCGCCTCCTGCCGTGGCCGCCCGGCGGACTCGTTCCGCCGGACCGTTCGGCAGGATCAACGGCGCGGACACCCGTCCGATTCCCCGTTCCGGTTCACCGTAGGGTGGAGCGGTGAAGGCAGACCAGTACGTGACCGTGGCCCGCGAGGGGACGCACGAGGCGGAGATCAACCGCTCCCGGTTCCTGTGCTCGATCGCGCCCGCCGCGACCGAGCGGGAGGCGCAGGAGTTCATCGCCCGCGTCCGCAAGGAGCACCCCACCGCCACGCACAACTGCTACGCCTACGTGATCGGCGCCGACGCCTCCGTCCAGAAGGCCAGCGACGACGGCGAGCCCGGCGGCACCGCCGGGGTGCCCATGCTGCAGATGCTGACCCGGCGCGACGTCCGCTACGCGGTCGCCGTCGTCACCCGCTACTACGGCGGCGTCAAGCTCGGGGCCGGCGGGCTCATCCGGGCCTACGGCGGCGTCGTCGGCGAGGCGCTCGACGCCCTCGGGACCATCACCCGCCACCGCTACCGGCTGGCCACCGTCACCGTCGACCACCAGCGGGCCGGCAAGACCCAGAACGACCTGCGCGCCACCGGCCGCGCCGTACTGGACGTCCGCTACGGGGAGGCCGTCTCCATCGAGATCGGCCTCCCCGAGGCGGACGTCGAGGCCTTCAAGGCCTGGCTCGCGGACGCCACCGCCGGCACCGCGGGCTTCGAACTCGGCGGCGAGGCCTACGGCGACGGCTGAACCCCGCGCCCGCCCAGCAGCCGGTCGGCGTTGCGCAGGGCGTGGCGGGCGACCGCCTCGCCCAGCCGCACGCCCGCCTCGTCGGCGGTACGGGTGTGGATCCCCGACCACACCCGGGCGTCCACGTTGTCCCGGGTGAGCCCGCTCCACGCCGTGTACGTGCGGCGCACCCCGGGCGCGGTCGGGCTGCTGATCTCGAAGGGCGCCGTCGCCGGCCCCACCAGCGCGTCCAGCACGGTCTGCGCCGCGCCGGCGTACGTGGCGTGGCCGCTGGGGTAGTCCGGATGGGCCGGCGTCTGGTGCAGGGGCCGCCAGGCCGGGTCGGGGTCGACCGCCCCCGTCCGGATCGCCGTCACCGGCCGCCAGCGCACGTACGTGTACTTCCCGTCGGAGGTCGCGATCTGGGTGTCGACCGAAGCCGCGTGGAAGAGCGCGACCAGCGACGCCCGGTCGGCGGACGAGCCGTGCGAACGGGCCACGGCCACCCGCAGCGGCTCCGTGAACAGGGTCAGCGAACCGCCGTACCAGAAGGTGGCCGTCTCGGTCTGGCGCGGCGTGCGCACCGTGCTGTCGGCCGAGCCGTACGCCCGCACCTCCGCCAGGTCGGCCCGGTAGCGCCGGGAGTCCAGCGCGGGCGGCGGCCCCGGCCGGAACTGGTCGGCCCGCTCCAGCAGGAAGGGCCGGCCGAGGCGGTTGCCGTACTGCGCGGCCGGCGCGTAGCCGTCCGGGGTGGGCTGCCACACACCGGGAGCGGCCGGCGGCACGCTGAACGGCGCGTTGGACGAGGCCGGGTCGAGGCCGTCCCCGGCACGCTCCGCGAGCACCGCGGCGGCCTGCCGGGCCCCCGCGGCCACCCCCCGGTCCTCGGCGGGCCCGTCCGGGATCCCGCCGAGGGTGGCGGCCAGGGCCGCGTCGAGGTCGGCCCTGCGGGACGGGGCGAGCGCGACCAGAGCGTCGTGCACGGCGGAGGCGACGGCCGCGTCCTGGAAGCGGCCCCGGCCCGGACCCCCGGGGGCCTCGCGGGCGGCACGGGCGGCGGCGATCCAGCCGATCGCCCAGGTGCGGCTGTTGGTGATCTGGGCCGGGGCGGCCGCGGCGGCCACCGTCCGCGCGGTGGCGTCGTACCAGTCGAGCACCACCGAGCCGGCGGCCGGGCCGGGAGCCGGGGGCGCCGCGGCCGAGGGCACGGCGGTGCTGAGCGCGAGCAGCGCGGCGGAGCCGGCGGCGAGCAGCGCGGGACGAAGACGCGGAGGTCCGGAGAGCGGCATGCGGCGAAGCCAACCAGCGGGCCGCGGGGGCCACAAGTGCCCGGAACCGCCAACGGAGTTCGGCCACGGAGGTTTCGCATCGCCGCCACGCCCCCGCAACACGCGGCCCCCTCCGCCCCCTCGGAAGGGCGGATTCCCCGGTCCGGCCGGGACGCGCCCGCGCACGGGTTAGCCTGGATGGTCGGTGCGGAACCAGAGGAGAGCAAGCGTGCGGGTCGGAGCGGTCGAGTGAAGTTCCTGCACACCTCCGACTGGCACCTCGGCCGGTCCTTCCACCGCGTGAACATGCTCGGAGCCCAGGCCGCCTTCGTCGACCACCTCGTCGAAGCCGTCCGGGAGCACGAGGTCGACGCCGTCCTCGTCGCCGGCGACGTCTACGACCGGGCCGTGCCCCCGCTGCCCGCCGTCGAGCTCTACGACCGGGCCCTGCACCGGCTCGCCGACCTCGGCGTCCCGACGGTGATGATCTCCGGGAACCACGACTCGGCCCGCCGCCTCGGTGTCGGCGCCGGCCTGATCGGCCGGGCCGGGATCCACCTCAGGACCGACCCCGCCGGCTGCGCCGACCCCGTCGTGCTGGCCGACGTACACGGTGACGTGGCCTTCTACGGGCTGCCCTACCTCGAACCGGCACTGGTCAAGGACACCTTCGCCGCCGAGAAGGTCAGCCACGAGGCCGTGCTCGGCGCCGCCATGGACCGGATCCGGGCCGACCTGGCCGGCCGCGCCCCCGGCACCCGCTCCGTGGTCCTCGCCCACGCCTTCGTCACCGGCGGGCAGGCCAGCGACAGCGAACGCGACATCGCCGTCGGCGGCGTCGAGGCCGTACCCGCCTCCGTCTTCGACGGCGTCGACTACGCCGCCCTCGGCCACCTCCACGGCTGCCAGACGATCAACGAACGGGTCCGCTACTCCGGTTCCCCGCTCGCCTACTCCTTCTCCGAGGCGGCCCACCGCAAGACCATGTGGCTGATCGACCTCGGCCCGGCCGGGGAGATCACCGCCGAGCGGATCGACACCCCCGTGCCCCGCCCCCTCGCCCGGCTGCGCGGACGGCTGGAGGACCTCCTGGAGGACCCCGCGCACACCGCGTACGAGGACGCCTGGATCGAGGCCACCCTCACCGACCCCGCCCGCCCCGAGGACCCCATGGCCCGCCTCGCCGGCCGCTTCCCGCACACCCTCAGCCTCGCCTTCGACCCCGAAGGCCGCGAGGAGGACGGCACGGCCTCCTACGCCCAGCGCCTCAAGGGCCGCAGCGACCAGGAGATCGCCGAGGACTTCGTCGCCCACGTACGCGGCGGCGGCAGCGCCGACGAGGCCGAGCGGGCCGTGCTGCGCGGCGCCTTCGAGGCCGTACGGGCCGAGGACGTCCGCCAGGAGGCCGGCCGATGAGGCTGCACCGGCTCCACATCACCGCCTTCGGGCCCTTCGCCGAACCCCAGACCATCGACTTCGACGCCCTCTCCGGCGCCGGGATCTTCCTGCTGCACGGCCCCACCGGAGCCGGTAAGACCTCCGTCCTCGACGCCGTCTGCTACGCCCTCTACGGATCCGTCCCCGGCTCCCGCCAGGCCCCCGGCACCACCCTGCGCAGCGACCACGCCGCCCCCGACACCCCCACCGAGGTCACCCTCGAGCTCACCGCGGGCGGCCGCCGCCTGGAGATCACCCGGCGCCCCGAACAGGACCGCCCCAAGAAGCGCGGCACCGGCACCACCAAGGACAAGGCCCAGTCCTGGCTCCGCGAGCACACCGGCGACGGCTGGACCGCGCTCAGCCGCTCCCACCAGGAGATCGGCGAGGAGGTCGAACAGCTCCTCGGCATGAGCCGGGAGCAGTTCTGCCAGGTCGTCCTGCTCCCCCAGGGGGAGTTCGCGCAGTTCCTGCGGGCCGGCGCCGAAGCCCGCGGCCGGCTCCTCGGCCGGCTCTTCGACACCCGCCGCTTCGCCGCCGTCGAGACCCTGCTCGCCGAACGGCGCCGCGCCGCCGAGGCCAAGGTCCGGGCCGGCGACGAGAAGGTCCTCGCCGCCGCCCAGCGGCTCGCCCAGGCCGCCGGACACTGCGCCGACCTGCGGGCCTGGCCGCTGCCCGGCCACCAGCCCGGCGACCCCGGCCTCGCCGAGGCCGTCCGCGCCTGGGCCGCCGTCGCCCGGTGCTCCGCCCGGGAGCGGCTCACCGTCGCCGAGTACGCGCTCGCCGCCGTCGAGGGACGCCACGCCGCGGCCCGCCGCGACGCCGAGGAGGCGCGGGAACTCGCCCGGCTCCAGCACCGCCACGCCGAGACCGCCCGCCGGGCGGAGCTGCTGGCACAGGCCGCCCCGGAGCGCGAGCGGGTACGGGCCCTGCTGGACAGGGCCCGCCGGGGCGCCCTCGTGGCCCCCGCCCTGGAACTGCGCGGGGCCGCGGCCGCCGCACACCTCACCGCCGCGCACGCCGAGACCCTGGCCCGCGCGGAGCTGCCCCCCGCCCTGGCCGGAGCCGGCACCGAACAGCTCGCCGCCGTCGAGCAGCGCCTGCGCGAGGACCTCGGCGCGGCCGGCGCCGCCCAGCGCGCCGAACAGCGCAGCGCCGAGATCGGCCGGGAGCGGGCCACGCTGGAGCGGGAGTCCCGGGACGCCGACGAGCGCCACCAGGAGTCCGCCGAGTGGCTCGCCCGCTGGGAGGCCACCCGGGCCGCCCTCCAGGAGCAGGTCGACTGCGCGCAGCAGGCCCTCACCCTCGCCGAGCAGCTCGCGGGGCGGCTGGAGCCCGCCCGGATGCAGCTCACCGCCGCCCGGCGGCGCGACACCCTCGCCGCCGACGCCGAAGCCGCCGCGGGCGAACTGCTGCGGGCGCGCGAGGAGTCGTCCGCCGCCCGGGAGAGCTGGCTGGAGCTGAAGGAGGCCCGGCTGCGCGGCATCGCCGCCGAGCTGGCCGCCGCGCTGACCCCCGGGGAGCCCTGCACGGTGTGCGGGTCCGCCGAGCACCCCGCCCCGGCCCGCCCCGCCCCAGGGCACGTCGACCGCGCCGCCGAGGACGCCGCCCACGCCCGCTTCGAGCAGGCCGAGGAGCGCAGGGCCGCCGTCGAGCGCCGGCTCGCCGCCGTCCGGGAGGCCGAGGCCGAGGCCGCCTCCGCCGCCGGGGACGCCACCACCGCCGAACTCCTCGACCTCACCGCCGAGCTGAGTGCCCGCCACGCCGCCGCCCACGCGGACGCCGCCGCGCTCCACACCGCCCGCGAACGGCTCGCCCGCGCCGAACGGGAGCACCAGGCGCGCAGCTCCGAGCGGCTCGACGCCGAGCGCCGGGCCGCCGCCCGGGCCTCCCGGCGCGAGGCCCTCGACGAGGAGCAGGCCTCCCTCGAAGCCGAACTGGTCCTCGTCCGCGCCGACTCGCCCAGCGTCGCCGCCCGCGCCCGCACCCTGGAGGACCGGATCCGGATGGTCACCACGGCCGCCGCCGCGCTGCGCCGGGCCGAGACCACCGCCGCCCGGCTGAAGGAGGCCGACGACCAGCTCGCCGCCGCCGCCTACAAGGCCGGGTTCGACACCACCGAGCAGGCCGCCGACGCCGTGCTCCCCGAGTACGAGCGCACCGCCCTCCAGCACCGCCTCGACGCCTGGCAGGCCGAGGAGGCGATGCTGGCCGACCGGCACGCCGAGCGGGACACCACCGCCGCGGCAGCCCTGCCCCCCGCCGATCCGGCCGCCGCCGCGGCCGCCGAGGAGCGGGCCGCCGCACGGCTGCGCTCCGCCGCCTCGGCCGTGGACGCCGCCCGGGTGCGGTGCGCCGAGCTGGACCGGCTCTCGCGCCAGGCGGAGCAGGAGCTGCGCGCCCTGGGCCCGCTGCGCGAGGCGTACGAGCGGGTGGCCCGGCTGGCCGGGCTCACCGCGGGCACCTCCGCCGACAACGAGCGCAAGATGCGCCTGGAGGCGTACGTGCTGGCGGCGCGGCTGGAGCAGGTCGCCGCCGCCGCGACCGTACGGCTGCTGCGGATGTCCGGCGGCCGCTACACCCTCGTCCACTCCGACGCCCGGTCCGGCGGACGCGGCCGCTCCGGCCTCGGGCTGCACGTGCTGGACGCGTGGACCGGCAGCGAGCGGGACACCGCCACCCTCTCGGGCGGCGAGACCTTCTTCGCCTCCCTCGCCCTCGCCCTGGGCCTGGCCGACGTGGTCACCGACGAGGCCGGCGGCATGCGCCTGGACACCCTCTTCATCGACGAGGGCTTCGGCAGCCTCGACGACCAGGCGCTGGACGAGGTGCTCGACGTACTGGACTCGCTGCGCGAGCGGGACCGCAGCGTCGGCATCGTCAGCCATGTCGGCGACCTGCGCACCCGGGTCCAGGCGCAGCTGGAGATCGTCAAGCAGCGCGGCGGCTCCGTGGTGCGCCACCGCACGGCGGGCATCACGGACTGAGCGGGCGACGGGCGAGCGGGGAGGAGTACACGACGCTGGTGGTCACCGGGCCCAGCCCGGCGATCCGGCCCGTGACCTCCTCCAGGTGGGCCATCGAACGGGCGGCCACCTTGAGGACGAAGCAGTCGTCCCCGGTGACGTGGTGGGCCTCCAGGATCTCGGAGGTGGCCTCCAGGAAGTCGTGGAACGGCTTGTAGTTGCCGTGCGGATAGCGCAGCCGCACCAGGGCCAGGATCGCCTTGCCCAGCTTCTCGTGGTCCACCACCGCCGTGTAGCCGGTGATGATCCCGGCCTCCTCCAGGCGGCGGACCCGCTCGGTGACGGCGCTCGCGGACATCGAGACGGTGCGGGCGAGTTCGGTGAAGCTGGCGCGGCCGTCCTGCTGGAGCGCCGCGAGGATCCGCCAGTCGGTGGCGTCGGGGGAATAACCGGTCATGCGGGAGGTCTAGCAGGGGAATCCCCGGAGGTTCAAGGGAAAGCCCGGGGAAATCCACTTCTCGCCTTGATCGACTGCTCGTAGATTCTGAGCCATGACGACGACGCAGAACCAGACCAGCACCCCCGCCACCGTCAACCCCGTGCTCCGGGTCCCCCCGGCGAGCCCGGCCGCCGCGGCCGCCTACTTCGCCGCCAGCCTGGCCTTCCACGCCGACGTGTCGGACGTCGCCGCCGCGTTCAAGGCCCACCGCGAGCAGGGCGCCGACCTCGGCTTCCAGCTGATCGACTCGCGCTCCACGCCGTCCTGGGACCAGGCCCACGTGCCCGGCGCCATCCACCTGCCCACCGCGCTGATCCCCGAGCAGGCCGAGAAGCTCCTGGACAAGGACGTCCCCGTGGTGACCTACTGCTGGGGCCCCGGCTGCAACGGCGGCACCCGCTCCGCCCTCGCCCTGGCCGAACTGGGCTTCCAGGTCAAGGAGATGCTCGGCGGCATCGAGTACTGGATCCGCGAGGGCTTCGAGGTCGAGACCTGGCAGGGTACCCAGCAGCGCACCGAGGCCGACCCGCTGACCGCGCCCACCGACTCGGACGACTGCGGCTGCTGAACCCGCGCGACGGCCCGGGGCCGCCCGCCCCCCCCACGGGGGAGCGGGCGGCCCTGCGTCATGCGGTCAGAGCCGCGACAGCTCGTCCAGCAGGTCGTCCAGGCCCAGCGACCCCTGCGACAGTGCCGCCATGTGCCACTTCTTCAGGTCGAAGGAGTCACCGTGCGCGGCACGGGCGTTCTCCCGCCCCAGCAGCCAGGCGCGCTCGCCCAGCTTGTACCCGATGGCCTGGCCGGGCATCGACAGGTAGCGGGTCAGCTCGCTCTCCACGAAGTCCGCCGGGCGGCCGCTGTGCAGACCGAAGAACTCCTGCGCCAGGCCGACGGTCCAGCGCTCGCCCGGGTGGAACGGCGAGTCGGCCGGGATCTCCAGGCCCAGGTGCATGCCGATGTCCACGATCACGCGCGTGGCGCGCATCATCTGGCAGTCCAGGTAACCCAGCCGCTGCTCGGCGTCCTTGAGGTAGCCGAGCTCGTCCATCAGGCGCTCCGCGTACAGCGCCCAGCCCTCGGCGTTGGCGCTGACGAGCCCCACGGTCGCCTGGTAGCGGGAGAGCTGGTCGGCGACGTGCGTCCACTGGGCGAGCTGCAGGTGGTGGCCCGGAACGCCCTCGTGGTACCAGGTGGAGACCAGGTCGTACACCGGGAAGCGGGTCTGGCCCATCGTCGGCAGCCAGGTGCGGCCCGGCCGGGAGAAGTCCTCGGAGGGGTTGGTGTAGTACGGGGCCGCGGCGCCGCCGGGCGGCGCGATCATCGACTCGACCCGCTTGACCCGCTCGGCGAGTTCGAAGTGGGTGCCGTCGAGGTTCTCGATGGCCTCGTCCATCAGCCCCTGCAGCCACGCGCGGACCTCGTCGACGCCCTCGATGTGGGTGCCGTGCTCGTCCAGGTGGCGCAGCGCGTCCCACGGGTTCGGCTCGCCGGGCAGGATCTTGGCCGCCTCGGCCTTCATCTCCGCGAGCAGCCGGTGGTACTCGGCCCAGCCGTAGGCGTACGCCTCGTCCAGGTCCAGGTCCGTGCCGTTGAAGTAGCGCGACCAGCGGGCGTAGCGCTCGCGGCCCACCGGGTCGGGCGCGTCGGCGACGGCCGGGGCGTACACGTCGCGCATCCAGTCGCGCAGTTCGGCTACGGCGGCCGTCGCGGCGGCCGCCGCCCCGTCCAGTTCCGCGCGCAGGGACTCGGGCCCGGCGGAGGCGAACTCGCCGAAGAAGTCGCGGGAGCCGTCGCCGTCCTGGCCGGCCCAGGTGGTGAGCTGCTCGACGAAGGTGGCGGCGGGGCGCGGGCTGCCGAGCAGTCCGCGTTCCAGGCCGAGGGCGAGGCTCTCGCGGTAGCCGGCGAAGCAGGCCGGTACGGCGCGCAGCCGCTCGGCGATCGCGGACCACTCCTCCTCCGTGTCGGCGGGGGTGAGCGTGAACACCTCGCGGACGGAGTGCGCGGGGGAGTGGATGTTGCTGACGGCCCGCAGGTCCTCGTCGGCCTCGTGCACCGCGAGTTCGGCGTTCAGCCGCTCGCGCAGCAGCCGGGCGCAGCGGCGCTCGGCGTCCGTGCCGGCACCGGGCAGGCGCTCGGCGGCGTCCAGCCGGGCGAGGGTGGTGCGCAGCAGTTCGCCGACCGCGGCGCGGCCGGCGGGGGAGTAGTCGGGCAGTCGGCCGGAGCTGGCGGCCACGCCGAGGTAGGTGCCCTGGATCGGGTCGAGTGCGATGAGGTCGTCGACGTAGGCGTCGGCGACCTGGCGGGGCAGACGCGCTGCGCTGTCGGTCTGGAGGGTGTCTGGCATGCGCACATCTTCTTACGCGGGGGGTGACTTCGTCATCACCATGGCCGCTCAGCCTCCTGACGGGCGGGCTGAGCGGCCGGCGGTGCGGGGCCCGCGGTCAGCGCCCGGGGTGCTGCCGGTTCCCGTACGGGGCCTGCGCGCGGGGCAGTTCGTACGGCAGGCGCGAGACGACCGGGGTCGCGTCGAGGCGGGCGGTGATCACCAGGGTGCCCTCCTCGATCTGGTAGTCGAGGGGCAGGCCGAGGCCGCGCATGGCCGCGACCATCCCGGTGTTGGAGGCCTGCGTGACGGCGTACACGCTGTCGCACCCGGCCTCGACGGCCATGGCGATGAGCCGGCGCAGCAGCTGCGAACCGATGCCGCGGCGCTGCCAGTCGTCCTCGATGAGCAGGGCCACCTCGGTCTCGTCGCCGTCCCACAGCAGGTGGCCGAGGGCGACGAGCCTGCCGGAGGCGGTGGTGGCGGTGAGGGTGCGGCCGAAGCGGGGGCTGAGCAGGTGGCCGAGGTAGCGGTCGGCGTCGGCGACCGGGCCGTGGTAGCGCAGGCCCAGGGTGCGCTCGCTGCACCGCTCGTGCATGGCGCGGGCGGCCGCCAGGTCGGAGCCGTCGGCACGGCGCACGGTGATCTCGTTGCCCTCGGGCAGCGTCAGCACGTCCTGGCTCCGCGGCATCCGGTGCCCGAGGCGCGCGTCGAGCTCGACGAGGGCGCGGGCGCGGGCGAACTCCGTCGGGGTGAAGGGCAGGTGGGGCCGCTCGACGGTGATCGCACCGCCCGAGGGGTCGCGCAGCCGCATCACCGTGGACTCCAGGACGCCCTCGACGGGGGCGTCGGCGCCCGTGTTGGGGCGGCCGGAGAGGGTGGTGGCGGGGATCGACTGGATGGTGCAGCGGCCGAGCAGCTGGCGCAGCGCGAGCGGGAGTTCGGCGGCGTCCAGGGCGGTGCGGGTGGCCAGGCCCAGGACCCGGGTGGGGGCGTCCACCAGGTCATGGGCGTCGGCGCGCTCGATCCAGGTGCTGCGGCCGCCGGCCTGGGCGACGGCGCGGGTCAGGTCGGCGGCCGCCAGTTCGCGCGGGCTGCGCAGCAGGAACTCGTCGACCGTGCCGCCCTCGGGGAGGGGGTGCGTCTGCAGGGTCAGGATGTCGACGCCCTCGCGGGCGAGCGCGGTGCACAGCGCGGCGAGGCTGCCGGGCTCGTCGCGCACGGTCGTCCGCATCCGCCAGAGGGCCGGGTTGGCGGGCGCGGTCCCCGCGGCGGGGGTGACGGTATCGGAGGGGGCCTTCGCCGGCGGGGGCGGCGCATGGCTGTGCCGGCGTGCCCACCAGGTGTGGAAGGCCGCGGTGACCAGGAGCGCGACGGCCGAGGCGACCAGCAGGACGGGGCCGTCCGGGCCGTGCGCGACGAGGTTGGCGATGCCGTCGGCGACCGCGACGGCGCAGAACAGGGCGGCGAGTTCGACGAGGTCCCGGCGCCAGTGGTGGCGGTGGGGGCGCTGGGCGGCGGAGGCGGGGTTACGGTCAGTCATGCACCCCACTCTGGCTCAGCGGTGTTGCGTGATCACGAACGATCTGTGACCGACTGGTTAAGCGTCGATCTGGTCGGTTTCGCCTGGTTTTCCAGTGGATTTCCCCTGGCGACCGGCCGGTGGGCGACTGGGCCCCGACTGGGCCCGACTCAGGCCCGGACCGGGCCCCGACGAGTCGCCGGGAGCCGCCGGCCGGTCACCGGGTGGTGGTCACGACTGTCCGACGCGGCCCGGCTGGAGGACCCGGGTGAAGAGTACGCCGCCCCCCTGGCGGCGCAACCGGACGGTCAGCTCCCCGCTGCCGCCGTCGATCTCGACCTCGCCGTAGTACGGGGGGTTCTCCGCCGGGGACATGTTGGCGACCGGCGCCGACTGGACGAACTCCGTCTTGGGGCCGAAGGTCGCGTCGAGCCGCCCCGCGGGGAAGCCGCCGGCGCCGATCGGCCCGGACACGAACTCCCAGAACGGCGCGAAGTCGCAGAAGGCCGCGCGCTCGGGCGCGTAGTGGTTGGCGGCGGTGTAGTGGACGTCGGCGGTCAGCCAGAGGGTGCCCGTGATGTGCTGGTGCTTGATGTGCCGCAGGAGTTCGGCGATCTGGAGCTCGCGCCCCAGCGGCGCCCCCGGGTCCGACTGGGCCACCGCCTCGAAGTCCGCCGCGCCGTCGGGGACGACGATGCCGAGCGGCATGTCCGCGGCGATCACCTTCCAGGTGGCGCGGGAGCGGGAGAGCTCCCGCTTGAGCCAGGCCAGCTGTTCGGCGCCGAGGATGCCGACCCGGTCCTCGCTCTGGCGGCCGGGGGAGTTGGCGTTGCGGTACGTACGCATGTCCAGCACGAACACGTCCAGCAGCGGGCCGTGCCGCAGCACCCGGTACATCCGCCCCTCGGTGCGCCCGCCGCGCAGGTCCGTGACCGGGAAGTACTCGCCGAAGGCCTGGCGGGCGCGGGCGGCGAGGGTGTCGACGTCCTTGACGGTGTAGCGGGGGTCGTCGAGCAGCTGCCCGGGGTACCAGTTGTTGCGCACCTCGTGGTCGTCCCACTGGGCGACCACGGGGACCTGGGCGTAGAAGTCGCGCAGGTTGCGGTCCAGCAGGTTGTACCGGAAGTTCCCGCGGAACTCGTCCAGCGTCTCCGCGACCTTGGACTTCTCCTCCGTGGTCACGTTGTGCCAGACGCGCCCGTCGGGCAGCGGCACGGCGGCCTTGATCGGCCCGTCCGCGTAGATCGTGTCCCCGCTGAAGAGGAAGAAGTCGGGGTCGCGCAGCCGCATCTCGTCGAAGACGCGGTAACCGCCCAGCTCCGGGTTGATGCCCCAGCCCTGGCCCGCCAGGTCCCCGGACCACAGGAAGCGCACGTCGTGGCTGCGGGAGACGGGAGTGGTGCGGAAGCTGCCGTGCACCGGATCGCCGGAGCGGCGGGGGTCGTCGGGGTCGGTGAGCACGACCCGGTAGTGGACGCGCCGGCCGGGCGGCAGGTCCCGCAGGGTCGTGGTGCCGGTGTGGTCGGTGGCGGGGCCGAGGAAGGGGCCGCCGTGGCGGCGGACGCCGTAGCGGAACGACTCGCTCGGGGAGGTCTCCACGTACATCCGGGCGGGACGGTCGGAACGGGTCCAGACGGCGGCCGAGTGGGAGGTGACCTCGCCCGACTGGGTGCCCCACAGCGCCGCCGGGCGGCCGGAGCGGACGAAGGCGGCGGCCCGTCGGGGCGAGGCCAGGGCGGGCGAGGCCAGCGCGGTGGACAGGGCCAGGCCCAGCGGGACGGCGAGGGAACCGCCGAGCAGGGTCCGGCGGGTGTGCGGCATCGGTGCCATGGCTTGCGTCTCCAGGGGCCGGCGGGGGCGGGCCGGACCAGTGTGCCCTCGCACACGGGACCGACCGCGTCGCCCGCGCGAACCGTGGGTGAACAGCCGTCAGCCGGTGGTGTGCGGCACGCCCTCGCCCCTGTCGTCCCGCCGCGACGCCCGGGCCGTGTCCAGGACGACGCGCGCCACCAGTGCCGGGTCGTCGTTCATCGGCACGTGGCCGCAGCCCGGGAGCCGGACCAGCCGCGCCCCGGGGACGGTGTGCTTGGCCCGCACGCCCTGGCGGCGCGGCAGCAGCCGGTCCCGGGTGCCCCAGGCGATCGTGACGGGGATGCCGGGCACGTCGTGGGTGAAGCGTACGGAGCCGCCCGCCGCCAGGGTCTCCTCGAAGCCGGTGGCCCCGCGCAGGGCGAGGGTCTCGGCCACCACGGCCTCCGGGGCGCGGTGGGCGGGGCGGGCGTAGATGCTGCCGGTGAGGGCGGCGCGGCCCGGTCCGCTGCGCGAGAGCCGGTCCACGGCCGGCAGGGGCAGCGCCCTGGCCCCGGCGCGCATGGCGCGCAGCGCCGTGAACGCGTAGCGCCGCTCGGGCTCCGACCAGAACCCGGCGGGGGAGAGGGCGGTGACCGAGCGGGCGAGACCGGTGCGCCCCATGTCCAGGGCGAGCAGCCCGCCCAGGGAGTTGCCCGCGACGTGCGGGCGCTCGACGCCGAGCGCCGCGCAGAGCGCGCCGAGGGCCGGGGTGATGGTGGCGAGGTCGTACGGGACGCCTGCGGGCAGGGGGCCGGAGGCGCCGAAGCCGGGCAGGTCGACGGCGATGACGTCGTGGTCGGCGGCCAGGACCTGGGTCACCGGATGCCAGGCCTGGAGGTGGTGGCCGATGCCGTGCAGCAGGAGAAGCGGTTCGCCGGCGCCCTTGCGCTCGTAGGCGACGGTGGCGGTGCGGGGGCCCAGCGGCGAATCGATCGTGAACGAGACCGTGGCGGTCATGCTGCTCCTCGTCGGGTGGACGCGTATGAGACAGGCCGTCAGTAACGACTGCGTCCATGATTACCGCCGAGTAGCGTCCGGCTACAAGCCTTTGCGAAGTCCGCGCGACGTGCGGGTGCCGAGCGAGAACATCCTGTGAACGGGTTGCTGCATATGTCCGATCTGCCCGGCAAAGCGGCGAGGATTGGTCTTGACCAAGGGGGTGTGCCGTCCTATCGTCGCGGATAGTGCAGGAACCTTTAATAAACAAGGGCGCGGAACTGCGGCGCGAAAACGCCGCTGGAACACGGCGTCGCCGGCCACGGTGACAGCGGTGACCGCAGGAGGAGTCAGGGTGGGGACGACGCAGCTCGAATCGGTGCCGGAGCCGAAGTACTGGCACCTGAAGACCGTGCTCAGCGACGCGCTGGACCAGGACTTCGCGGTCGGCGAGGTCCTGCCGAACGAGCGCGAGCTCGCCGCGCGCTTCGGAGTCGCCCGCGCCACCCTGCGCCAAGCCCTGGAACAGCTCGAACTCGAAGGCCGCCTGCAGCGCCGCCGCGGCGTCGGCACCACCGTGGCCCCGCCGCGCGTGGGCGTCGCCGTCGCCAGCGCGCAGCAGGGCTGGCCCGGCGAGGGCGCCGACGGCTGGGAGGCCGTCGACGCGGTCGAGGCCGTCCCCGCCACCGCCGTCCTCGGGGTCCTCGGGACCGCCGCCGACGAGCCCGTGCACACCGTGCGCCGGACCCGCGTCACGCAGGGCCAGGCCGTCGCCGCCGAGCTGCTGTACGTGCCCGCCGCCTCCGTGCCCGGGCTCTCCGCCATCGACGCCCCCGCCGGCCCCGCCCGGGCCCGCGCCGTCATGCGCGAACTCCAGCGGCTCCCGCTGGAGGGGCAGGACCGCTCGGTCGAGCTCGGCTCCGCCCGGGCCGACGACGCCAAGGAGCTGGACCGGCTGCCCGGCGCGCCCGTGCTCCTGGTGACCACCCGCTACTTCACCGCCGCCGGCACCGCCGCCGTCTCGGTGGCCACGTACCGCGCCGACACCTGCCGCCTCACCTTCGGCGACTCGGGCGTGGAGATCACCGAGACCCGCGCCGCCTCCTGACCGACCCGCACACGGACCCCGGGAGCCCCGCGGCCCCGGGGTCTTCCGTACCCGGACGTCCCGCCCGCCAGGTCAGCGGCGGGCCGTGACCGTCCGCTCCACCGCGAAGAGCTCTTCCTCCACGTGGTCCAGGGCCAGGCGCAGCGCGCCCGTCGCCACGGCGGCCTCGCCGAGCATGGACAGCGCCACCCGCGGCGGGCGCAGGCAGTACCGCTCCAGCTCCCGGCGCAGGGGCTCCAGGACCCCGTCCAGTCCTGCCGCCCAGCCGCCCACGACCACCAGCTCCGGGTCCATCGCCAGCACCAGCGCCGCCACGTCGTGCACCAGCCGCTGGAGGAACCGGTCCACCGCCGCCACGGCCCGCTCGTCGCCCCGCCTGGCCATCGCGAACACCTCGGCGACCGCCGGCTCGTCCAGGGGGTGCAGGGGCTCGCCCGTCGTCGACAGCAGCCGCTCCGGGGTGGCCTCCCGGCCCAGCAGGTGCAGCGCGCCGATCTCGCCCGCCGCCCCGCCGAAGCCCCGGTGCAGCCGGCCGCCGATCAGCGAACCGGCACCCGGGCTGAGGCCGGCCATCACGAACACCATGTCGTCGATGTCGCGCGCCGCGCCCTTCCAGTGCTCGGCGAGCGCCGCCGCGTTGGCGTCGTTCTCCACCTGGACCGGGCAGCGGAAGGAGCGCCGCAGCCGCTCGCCGAGCGGCAGTCCCGTCCAGCCCGGCAGCGCCGTGCCCAGGCGGACCGTCCCGTCCGCCTCGACGATGCCGGGGCTGCCGACACCGACCGCGCGCAGCGAGTCGCGGGGGATCCCGGCCCGGCGCAGCAGATCGGCGACCGCCGTCCTGACGCGCTCCAGGCGCTCATCGGCCGAAGCGGTCTCCGAGACGTCCTTGGTGCCGGCCCCGATGACCCGGCCGTCGAGCCCGGACAGCAGCACCGCGATCCGGTGCGAGCCGATCTCGATGCCGAGCAGGTGCCCCGCCTCGGCGCGGAAACGGAACCTCCTCGCCGGCCGGCCCTGGCGGCGGGCGCCTTCCTCGGCGACCGCCTCGACCACCAGGCCGGTGCCGATCAGCCCCTCCACGACCCCCTCGACGGTCGGCCGGGAGAGCCCGGTCACCCGTGTGAGGTCGGTCAGGGTGGGCGATCCGGCCGCCCGCAGCGCGCGAAGCACCACGGCCGAATTGATGCGCCGGAGCAGAGAGGGATCCCCGCCGGTCAGCTGCCCCAACGTGTGTCCTCCCAGCTAACGACCTTGTCACGCGGATCGTACTGCGCACCCGGCACGGCGGCGAGAAGCGGCCCCCCACCTGCGGGAACCGGCTCCCGTCTCAGGCCGGCGAGACGAAGCCCGACTCGTACGCCGCGATCACCGCCTGGGTCCGGTCGCGCGCCCCCAGCTTGCCCAGGACCGCGCTCACATGGGACTTCACGGTCTCCGTCCCGACGATCAGCTCCCGCGCGATCTCCACGTTGGTCAGCCCCCGGGCCATGAGCCGCAGCACCGCCTCCTCCCGCTCCGTCAGCGCGGCCCGCTCCAGGACCGCACGGGCCTCCCGGTTCCCGTACTCGGCGGCGAGGGCCCGTACGGCCGCGGGGAAGAGCAGGGTCTCGCCCTCGGCCACGAGCCGTACCGCGTGCACGATCTCCGAGGGGCGGGCCCGCTTCAGCAGGAAGCCGTCGGCTCCGGCGCGCAGCGCCTGGTAGACGTACTCGTCGTTCTCGAAGGTGGTGACCACGAGGATCTTCGGCGGGGAGTCCACCGACCGCAGGACCGCCCTGGTCGCCTCGATCCCGTCGAGCAGCGGCATCCGTACGTCCATCGCCACCACGTCCGGCCGCAACTGCCGCACCAGGGGGATGACCGACGCCCCGTCGGCGGCCTCGCCCACCACCTCGATGTCGGGCTGGGCCTCCAGGACGGCGCGCAGACCCGCGCGCACCAGGGGCTCGTCGTCGACGAGCAGTACGGTAACCGGCATCCGGTCAGGGTATTCGCTCCAGCGGAAGCCTCGCGCGCACCCGCCAACCCCCCTCGTGGAGCCCGGTTTCGGCCTTGCCGCCGAGCAGCGCCGCCCGCTCCCTCATGCCCCGCAGACCGCTCCCGCCGCCCCTCGTGAAGGAGGGCCGCTCCGGCAGCGGGTTCGTCACCTCCAGCTCCAGCCGGCCCGCGGCCACGTCCACCCGTACCCGGACGGGAACGGGACCGCAGTGGCGCAGCACGTTGGTGAGCGCCTCCTGCAGGATCCGGTACCCCTCACGGGTGACCGGGCCGGGCAACTTCTCCAGCGGGCCCGTCAGTCGGGCGTCGACCTCCGCCCCCGAGGCACGGGCCGACTCCAGCAGCCGGTCCGCTTCCAACAGGGTCGGCCGCTGCGACGGCGGCTGCGCGGACTCCCGCAGCACCAGCAGGACCCGCTCCAGATCCTCCAGCGCGGCTCGGCCGGTCTCCTCGATCGCGCTCAGCGCACGGTCGGTGAACTCGGGGTCTGCCGCCGCCCGTGCGGCACCCGCCTGGATCACCGCCACCGTCAGGGCGTGCCCGATGGAGTCGTGCAGCTCGCGCGCGATCCGGGTGCGCTCCAGCAGCTGCTCCGTCCGGGCCTCCAGCGCGGTCAGCCGCTCGGCGGCCGACGGCCCCAGCAGGCGCCGGGCGATGGTGGTGATCAGCTCGCCGAGCAGGACCACGATCACGAGGAGCAGGAGGAGCGGCACCGGCACGAGGAGGGCCGCCGCCCAGCGCGGTGGCGTGAACGGCACGGCGAGGTCCGCGCTGAGCGGGTGCCCGAGGGCGATCGTGGTCAGCTCGATCGCCTGGACCGGCAGCCACACCGTGGCGAACATCGCCGCGCCGGCGACGACGAGGCGTATCTCCAGCCACAGCACCGTCCGCCACCGGTCCGCCCAACGCGCCGACGCGGCACTGCCGATGAGGCCGTCCTCACCGACCCGGTCCTGCGGGGTGAGCAGGAACTGCGCCTGGAGCCCCTCGGCCAGCCGCACCCACGGCACGAAGCCGAACGGTATGACGATGAGCAGGGGCATCCACGGGGCGCGCGGGTTGATGAACATCCACAGCGCGAGCAGCAGCACCGGGACGCACAGGTGCAGCCAGCGCGAGTACATCACCGGCCGGAACGGGGCACGGAGCATTCGGATCATGTCCCCATCGTGGCAGCGGACGGGCCGGTGCCGTCTCCCCCACGTGGGGGAGACGGCACCCTCGCACGGGGGAGGAAGGGGCACGGGCCGGACGGCGAATCTTGAGCCATGAACCGCATCGAGATCCGCGAACTGACCAAGGACCACGGCACCCGACGGGTCGTGGACCACCTCACCTTCGACGTCCTGCCGGGCAGGGTCACCGGCTTCCTGGGGCCCAACGGGGCCGGCAAGTCGACCACCATGCGCCTGATCCTCGGCCTGGACCGGCCCACCGCCGGCAGCGCCGCCATCGCCGGGCGCCGGTTCACCGACCTGCGGACCCCGCTGCGTGAAGTCGGCGCCCTGCTCGACCCGCAGGCGCCGCACGCCGGGCGCAGGGCCCGGGACCACCTCCTCGCCCTCGCCGTCAGCAACGGCATCCCGGCCGCCCGGGTGGACGAGGTCCTCGAACAGGCCGGCATCGCGGCGGTCGCCCGCCACCGCATCGGCACCTTCTCACTCGGCATGCGCCAGCGCCTGGGCATAGCCGCCGCGCTGCTGGGCGACCCGGCCGTCCTGCTGCTGGACGAGCCGACCAACGGCCTCGACCCGGAAGGGATCATCTGGATCCGCGAGTTGATGCGAAGCCTCGCCGCCGAAGGACGCACGGTCTTCGTCTCCAGCCACCTGATGGCCGAGTCCGCCTCGTTCGTCGACCACCTCGTCGTCCTCGGACAGGGCAGACTGCTCGCCGACACCTCGCTCCGCGACTTCATCGACGCCCGCAGCACACCCAGGGTGCGGCTGCGGACCGCCGACCCCGACCGGCTGGCCGCCGCCCTGGCCCGCGAGGGTCTGCGCATGGCCGCCGCCGAGGACGGGCGCTGGACCGTCGACGGCATACGGGCCGAACGGATCGGGGCCCTCGCCGCCCGGGAGGGCATCGCCGTGCTCGAACTCTCCGACGAGCGGGCCTCGCTGGAGCAGGCCTACCTCGACCTCACCGCCGACCGCACCCCCTTCTCCGCCACCGCCGCCTGAACCCGATGGGAGCCACCGCCGTGACCGCCGCAGCCCTGCCCACCGTCCCCGTCCTGCGCTCGGAATGGATCAAGATACGGTCCGCCCGCGCGGTCCTCGGATCGCTGGTGGCCGTCTTCGCCGCCACCGCGGGCGTCACCGTCCTCACCGCCGCCGCCATCGGCACCTCCGAGCCCGCAGCCATGGGCGAGGACCGCCTGCTCGCAGCCTTCTTCGGCATCAACTTCGGCCAGATAGCGGCCATCGCCTTCGGCGCGACCGCCTTCGCGGGCGAGTTCCGGGCCGGTGCCCTGCGGGTCTCGCTGACCGCCGTGCCCAACAGGACCCGGCTGTACCTGTCCAAGGCCGCCGCCGTGGCCGGACTCGCCTTCGTCGTCGGACAGGTCACCGGTCTCGTCACCTTCGTCGCCGGGCAGGCGTTCATGGGCGACGGCGCCCTGTCCCTCGGCGACCCCGGGACGGTCCGCGCCGTCTTCGGCAGCGGCGCCTACCTCACCCTGATCGCCCTGCTGTCGGCGGGCCTGACCGCCCTGGTGCGCAGCGGCACCCTGGTGATGAGCCTGCTCATACCCTTCCTCCTGATCGTGCCCTTCGTGGTGGGTCAGGTCGCGGGCGGGGCCATGCGGTTCATGCCGGACCGGGCCGGCCAGATGGTGATGAGGGCGCAGCCGGACGGGGCGCTGGGGCCCTGGAGCGGGCTCGCGGTGGCCGGGCTGTGGGCCCTCGCCGCCCTGGCGGCGGGCTGGCTGGCGGTGCGCAGGCGCGACGCGTGACGCCGGGCCAGTTGTCAGTGGCCCGACCGATACTGACGGCATGACCACGGCAGACCATCTCGACACGATCGACCGGCTGCGAACGCGGGAGTTCCCGTCCGGGCCGGCCGTGTCCGGTGAGCACAGCGCGGGCCCGGGGTACCACCTGGTCCAGCTCAGCCGGACCCGGGACTTCTGGGACGACGACGGATCCGGTTGGGAGGAGGCCGAGGACCAGATCAGCGCCGAGTACGCGGCGCTCGCCCAGGCGGCGACCGACCGGTGGGGGCCGCCTCAGGTGTTCGCCCTGGGATCGCTGCTGGAGCGGGGGTTCGACGGGGAGGAGATACCGGCGCCGTGGGACGAGCTGTGCAACATCACCGACCACGTGCACCTGTGGCGGGCCGGGGAGCGGTGGCTGGTGGTCTGCGTCGCCCAGTGGGACAAGGAGTTCCCCTTCATGCTGATGGCGGGGGTCACCGTCGTCGACCCGCCGTAGCCGGCGGCGGGATTCAGGGGCCGTCGGAGCTCGCGGCCCGACGCAGGCGGGCGTACTCCTCGGCCATCGACTCGGCGGTCCAGTGGGCGTTCAGGCCGCTCGGGTTGGGCAGGGCCCAGATGCGGGTGGCGCCGATGGTGCGCTCCTGGGGGCCGATCTGGGCCCTGCGCTCACCGAAGGCCGTCCGGTAGGCGGTGACGCCGACCACGGCGAGCCATTGGGGGCGCAGCCGTTCCACCTTGGCCGTCAGGATGCGGCCGCCCTCGCGGAACTCCTCGGCGCTCAGCTCGTCGGCGCGGGCGGTGGCCCGGGCGACGACGTTGGTGATGCCCAGGCGGTAGGACAGCAGCTCCCGCTGCTCCTCGGGGGCGAGCCTGCGGGGCGTGAAACCCGACAGGTGCAGGACCGGCCAGAAGCGGTTGCCGGGGCGGGCGAAGTGGTGGCCCGTCGCGGCGGAGAGGAGACCCGGATTGATCCCGCAGAACAGCACACGCAGACCGCCCGCGACCACGTCCGGGAGGACGCGGCCGCGGGCGGCTTCGAGCTCGTCGGGGGTCAGAGGATCGACCCGGGAGCGTAACCGGCGGCCTCCGGGTGCTCCTTGGCGATGGCCTCGATACGGGAGACCACGGCGGCGACCTGGTCACCCGCGGCGCCCGTGAAGGAGAGCTTGTCGGCCATCAGGGCGTCCAGCTGCGCGCGGTCCAGCGGCATCCGCTCGTCGGCCGCCAGCTTGTCCAGGAGCTCGTTGCGCTCGGCGCCCTGCTCGCGCATGGCCAGGGCGGAGGCCACGGCGTGCTCCTTGATGACCTCGTGCGCGGCCTCGCGGCCCACACCGGCCCGCACCGCGCCCATCAGCACCTTGGTGGTGGCGAGGAAGGGCAGGTAGCGGTCCAGCTCGCGGGCCACGACGGCCGGGAAGGCGCCGAACTCGTCGAGGACCGTCAGGAAGGTCTCCAGCAGGCCGTCGAAGGCGAAGAACGCGTCGGGCAGGGCCACCCGGCGGACGACCGAGCAGGAGACGTCGCCCTCGTTCCACTGGTCGCCGGCCAGCTCGGCCGTCATCGAGGCGTAGCCGCGCAGGATGACCATGAGGCCGTTCACGCGCTCGCAGGAGCGGGTGTTCATCTTGTGCGGCATCGCGGAGGAGCCGACCTGGCCGGGCTTGAAGCCCTCGGTGACCAGCTCGTGGCCGGCCATCAGGCGGATCGTCTTCGCGATCGAGGAGGGGGCGGCGGCCAGCTGCACCAGGGCCGAGACCACGTCGTAGTCCAGCGAGCGCGGGTAGACCTGGCCGACCGAGGTGAACGCCTGGGCGAAGCCGAGGTGGGCGGCGATCCGCTGCTCCAGGTCGGCCAGCTTGGAGGCGTCGCCGCCCAGCAGGTCCAGCATGTCCTGGGCGGTGCCCACCGGGCCCTTGATCCCGCGCAGCGGGTAGCGCTGGAGGAGGTTCTCCAGGCGGTCGTAGGCGACGAGCAGCTCGTCGGCGGCGGTCGCGAAGCGCTTGCCCAGCGTGGTCGCCTGAGCGGCCACGTTGTGGGAGCGGCCGGCCATGACCAGCTCGGCGTGCTCGCCGGCGAGCTTGCCGAGGCGGGCCAGCACGGCGACCGTACGGTCGCGCACCAGCTCCAGCGAGAGCCGGATCTGGAGCTGCTCGACGTTCTCGGTGAGGTCGCGGGAGGTCATGCCCTTGTGGACGTGCTCGTGACCGGCGAGGGCGTTGAACTCCTCGATGCGGGCCTTCACGTCGTGCCGGGTGACCTTCTCGCGCTCGGCGATGGAGGCGAGGTCGACGGTCTCCAGGACGCGCTCGTAGTCGGCGAGGGCGGCGTCGGGGACCTCGATGCCGAGGTCCTTCTGGGCACGCAGCACGGCGAGCCACAGCCGCCGCTCCAGCGTGACCTTGTACTCGGGGGACCACAGGACGGCGAGCTCCGCGGAGGCGTAGCGGCCGGCCAGGACATTGGGGATGCGGGGCTTGGCAGTCACGTGTAGGGATTCTACTTGGGCCGCGGCTGTGCGTTTGCGCAGGTAGGGGCAGCCCTCGGGATTGTGGGTTGCTACGAGAGCGGCGGGGTCCCGTACGGCAGCAGCTCCGGCCGCTTCGAGGGGCGGCCGTCACCCGAGGAGCGGCCCGTCAGCCTGCGCCCCACCCAGGGCAGCAGGTGCTGCCGGGCGAAACGCAGGTCCTCGGCCCGGCGCACGGGCCAGCCCGGCGCGGCCGCCGGGGGCAGTGGCGCCCGCCAGTCCTCCTCGGCGGGCAGCCCCAGAGTCTGCCAGACGGCCTCGGCGACCCTGCGGTGACCCTCCGGGGTCAGGTGCAGCCGGTCCACGTCCCACAGCCGCGGGTCCCCGAGCACGGGCGCCCCGTACAGGTCCACCAGCAGCGCCCCGTGGCGCCCGGCGAGTTCCTCGAGGATGCCGAAGAGCTCCTCCATGCGAGGCCGGAAGCGTTCCATCACCGGGCCGTTGCGGCCGGGCGAGCGCATCAGCACCAGGTGCTTGCACGACGGGGCGAGGAGCTCCACCGCACCCTCCAGGTGTGCCCGGACCCTGCCCATGTCCACCTTGGGGCGCAGCGCGTCGTTGAGCCCGCCCACCAGGGTCACCACGTCCGCGCCCATCGCGGCGGCGGCGGGGGCCTGGTCCTGGGCGATCTGGCCGATCAGCTTGCCGCGCACCGCCAGGTTCGCGTAGCGGAAGCCCGGCTCGCGCGCGGCGAGCCGGGCGGCCAGCAGGTCGGCCCAGCCCCGGTAGGAGCCGTCCGGCAGCAGGTCGGACATCCCCTCGGTGAAGGAGTCCCCGACCGCGACAAAACTGGTGTACGACGCATTCATCTCCATGGCGGAGCGATGCTACCGCGCGGTACGGCTCCCTTCCCAGGCCTCGGCCTAGGCCGAGGCGGGCCGGCCGAACAGCTCGCGCAGCACGTCCTCCATCGTCACCAGGCCCGCGAGCGCCCCGTCCGCCCCGAGGACCGCCGCCAGGTGCGTACGGCTGCGCCGCATGGCGGTGAGCACGTCGTCCAGCGGGGTGTCCGCCCGGACCTGAGCGATCGGGCGCAGCGCGGAACGCGGGAACGGCTCGTCCCGTTCCAGCACGTCCAGGGCGTCCTTGACGTGCAGGTACCCCAGGATCCGCTGCCGGGCGTCGACCACCGGGAAGCGGGAGTACCCCGACTCGGCGGACAGGGCCTCCAGCGCGGCCGCGGTGATGCCGAGCCGGGCCGTGACGACCCGGTCCACGGGCAGCACCACGTCCGTGACGGGGCGCCGGCCAAGTTCCAGGGCGTCGTGCAGCCGCTCGCTCGCCCGGTCGTCGATGAGCCCCGCGTCACTGGAGTCCTTGACCATCCGGGCCAGCTCGTCGTCCGAGAACGTCGCCGCGACCTCGTCCTTCACGTCCACCCGCAGCAGCCGCAGCAGGGCGTTGGCGAAGGCGTTCACCGCGAAGATCACCGGCTTGAGCCCCCGGGCCAGGGCGACCAGCGGCGGCCCCAGTGCCAGCGCGGTGCGCACCGGCTCGGCCAGGGCCACGTTCTTCGGGACCATCTCGCCGAACAGCATGTGCAGGTAGGTGGCCAGCGCCAGGGCGATCACGAAGGAGATCGCGTGCGTCACTCCGGACGGCACCCCGACCGCGTCGAGCAGCGGGCTCAGCAGGTGCGCGATGGCCGGCTCGGCCACCACGCCGAGCACCAGGGTGCACAGGGTGATGCCGAGCTGCGCGGCCGCCATCAGGGCCGACACGTGCTCCAGGCCCCACAGCACCGCGCGGGCCCGGCGGTCGCCCTGCTCCGCGTACGGCTCGATCTGGCTGCGCCGGACCGAGATCAGCGCGAACTCCGCGCCGACGAAGAAGGCGTTGACGACCAGGGTCGCCAGGCCGATCAGCAGCTGGATCGCGGTCATCGGGTCTCCTCCGCGGTCTCGTCGCCGACGGGTCCGGCCGGCTCGTGCAGCAGGACGCGGGCGGCCCGGCGTCCGCTGGCGTCGACCACGTCCAGGCGCCAGCCGTCCAGCTCCAGGCGGTCGCCGACGGCCGGGATCCGGCCCAGTTCGGTGGCTATCAGCCCGGCCAGGGTCTCGTAGGGCCCCTCGGGCGCCCGCAGGCCGATCCGCCGCAGCTGGTCGGTGCGCGCCGCACCGTCGGCCGAGTACAGGGTGCGGCCCGCCTCGTCCGTACCGGCCGGGGCCAGGTCGGGGGTCTCGTGCGGGTCGTGCTCGTCGCGCACCTCGCCGACGACCTCCTCGACGATGTCCTCCAGCGTGGCCACACCGGCCGTGCCGCCGTACTCGTCGATCACCACGGCCATCGTCTGCCTGCCCGACAGCCGGTCCAGGAGCCGGTCCACGGTCAGGGACTCCGGCACCAGGAGCGGCTCGCGCAGCAGCCGGGAGACCGGGTGGCGGTGCCGCTCGGCGGCGGGCAGGGCCAGTACGTCCTTGATGTGGACGATGCCGACCACGGTGTCGAGGCTGCCCCGGTAGACGGGGAAGCGCGACAGTCCGGTGGCCATGGTCGCGTTGGCCACGTCCTCGGCGGTGGTGTGCACGTCGAGGGCGGTGACCTGGACGCGCGGGGTCATCACGTTCTCCGCGATCAGGTCGGCGAGGTTCAGGGTCCGCACGAACAGCTCGGCGGTGTCCTTCTCCAGCGCGCCGGCCTTGGCGGAGTGCCGGGCCAGCGCCACCAGCTCCTGCGGGCTGCGGGCGGAGGCCAGCTCCTCGGCGGGCTCCATGCCCATGCGCCGGACCATGTGGTTGGCGGTGGTGTTCAGGTGGCTGATCAGCGGCCTGAACGTGCGCGAGAAGACCCGCTGCATGGTCGCCACGCGCTTGGCGATGGCCAGCGGAGAGGAGATCGCCCAGTTCTTGGGGACCAGTTCGCCGACGACCATCAGGACCACCGTCGACAGGACGGTGCCGAGGACCAGGGCGGTGGAGGACGCGGCGCCGGCCGACAGGCCCAGGTCCTCGAACGGGCCCGTGAGCAGGGCGGCGATCGAGGGCTTGGAGATCATGCCGATGACCAGGCCGGTCACGGTGATGCCGAGCTGCGCTCCGGAGAGCTGGAAGGTGAGGCTGCGGACCGCGGCCAGCGCGCTGTCCGCTCCGCGCTCGCCGCGCTCGACGGCCCGTTCGAGCTCACTGCGCTCGACGGTCGTCAGCGAGAACTCGGCGGCGACGAACACTCCACAGGCAAGGCAGAGCAGCAGCGCCACGATGAGCAGGAGTACCTCGGTCATCGGTCGTTCACCTCCGTCCCATGTTCGGTCAGGAGGAGGGGGGCCGCGCGGTGTCGCGTACCGGGATGTCGGTGACTTGGAGGCTCGCCCATGGGCGGAGGCTCACACCTTTCGTCGTGGATCGGGAAAACCGTTCAGCCCATGGTAAAGGAAAGGCAAAGGGAATGGGTCGTCCTTTTGGACGAGCGGCCGCGGATGGTGGGATCCGGTGAATGAACGATCTTCACATCGCCCCCGCCTCGGCCCCCGACCTGCCCGCAGTCCTGGACTTCTGGAAGGAGGCCGCCAAGGGCGCGAGCATCAGCGACGACCTGGCCGGAGTCGGACGCCTGCACGCGCGCGACCCCGAGGCCCTGCTGCTCGCCCGGCGTGACGGCGAGCTGGTCGGTACCGTCATCGCCGGCTTCGACGGCTGGCGCTGCCATCTGTACCGGCTCGCCGTGCACCCGGACCACCGCCGGCGGGGCATCGGCTCCGCGCTGCTGGCGGCCGCCGAGGAGCGGTTCGCGGCACTGGGCGGCCGGCGCGCCGACGCGATGGTCCTCGACGGGAACGAACAGGCCCACGGGGCGTGGCGGGCGGCCGGCTACGGCCCCGAGGACATCTGGACCCGCTGGGTCAAGCCGCTGGCCGGCTGACCCTCCGCGCGGACGGCCGTCCGGGTGAACGGCCGGGCCCGCCGGGCCGGTGGGCTCACTTCGGGCACTGGTCCGTCAGGATCCGTTCCTCCTCGGTGAGGACGGAGTCCTCCCCGTTCTCGCCGGCGTTCTTGGCGCACGCCGAGGCCTGGAGGCCTAGCTGCGCCGCCCGGCCCCGCGCCTCGTCGAGACCGGCGGCCGTGATCGTCGACTCCACCTGCTTGCGCTGGTACAGCGGCAGGTACCGCAGCTCGATCTCGGGGTGATCGGTCTCCACCTCCCACAGGGGAGTGCCGCCCAGCTTCTGGTTGATGCCCCGGAACACCGCCACGTGCCCGTCGTTCACGCCGACGAAGTACTGGGTCCGGGTCCACTGGTAGGCGGCGTACGAGCCCCCGGCGAGCAGGACCGCCGCCACGGCGAACAGGGCCAGGGTGCGCGGGGCCCGGCGCGGCGGCGGGGGCGGCACCCGCCGGGCCCGGCTCCCGGCCCGGACGCGGGCGCCGGGCCGGCCGGACGCCGGCCGCGCGGCGGACGGAGGCGCCGCGGCGGCCCGTCCCCCCGGCGCGGGTGCCGACGCGCGCCGCGGTCTCGGCTCCGGCGCGGGCGGCGGGGAGGCGGGGGCCGGGGGAGGCGGGAACGCGGGTGGCGGAGGTGGCGGAGGTGGCGGAGGTGCGGCCGGCGCGAGGAGTTCCAGGGCCCCGGCCACCGTCAGCCGCGCGTCCGGCTCCTTCTCCAGCAGCCCCTCGATCAGCGGCCGCAGCCGCCCCGCCCGCCGCGGCGGCGGGACGGGGTCGTGCGCGACCGCGTACTGGGAGCCGACCTTGGTCTCCCGTTTGAAGGGCGACACCCCCTCGACGGCCTCGTACAGGGTCGTCCCCAGGGAGAACAGGTCACCCGGGGCGCCGCCCTTCTCGCCCCGGGCGCGCTCCGGCGACAGGTACGGCATCGAACCGATGACCACCCCCGTCCCGGTCAGGCCGTCGTCCGCCTCGTTGAGGGCGATCCCGAAGTCGGCCAGCAGGATCCGGTCGTCCTCGGTCAGCATCACGTTGGCCGGCTTGACGTCGCGGTGGACGATGCCCTGCGCGTGCGCGGCGCCGAGCGCCTTCAGCAGCGCCGCGGCCACCCGCGCGACCTCCTCCACCGGCAACGGGCCCGACTCCCGCAGCCGTTCCTGCAGGGTCGAGCCCCTGACGAGCTCCATGACGATCCACGGCACCCCGCCCACGAGGGTGACGTCGTGGACCGTGACCACGTTGGGGTGGTCGCGCAGCCTGGCCGCGCTGCGGGCCTCCCGTATGGCCCGCTCCAGACGGTCGGCCGGATCCGGGGCCGACGGCCCCGAGGGCAGGAGCAGCTCCTTGACGGCCACGTGGGTGTCGAGCTGGACGTCGTACGCCTTCCAGACCCGCCCCATTCCACCGGCCCCCAGGGTCCGGTCCAGCCGGTAACGGTGGTTGACCAGCTGCCCCGGCCGCGCCTCGTGTGCCACGCTCCCCCTCCGCTCCACTCCTGACAAGCGCCGGGCCGCGCCGGACCGCGCGTCCCCGGCCCGATTGTGGTGCCTGCCGGGTGCGTCTGACCGGCAGTCCGCCGGAAGGGGTACGGGGAAAGGGCGCCGGCTCAGTCGTCCAGCCGCCGGGCCGAGCCGATGACGCAGTACGAGGTCGGCAGCGCCGGGCCGCGCTCGGGCAGGCGGAAGGAGCGGTGCGAGGCGATCCGGAAGCCGGCCGCCTCGATCGCGGCGAGCGGGTCGCGCGCCGTGTGGCAGCCGCCGAACAGGCGGGGCCACACCGTCCGGTCGAGCGCCCGCTGGACGGCTGCCATCCCCGGGCCGGGAGCCAGCCCGTGCTCCAGGAAGCGGAGTTCGGCCCCCGGGCGCAGCACCCGGTGCAGTTCGGCGAGGGCGCGCGGCAGGTTGCGTACGGTGCACAGCACCAGGGAGGCGACCGCGACGTCGAAGGCCTCGCTCTTGACCGGGAGCGCCTCGGCGACACCCGGAACGAGGTCCACCGGCACCTCGGCGCGCAGGGCGGCGGCCGCGGCGAGCCGTCGAAGGGTGCGCTCCGGCTCGATGGCGACGACCTCGGACACGGCGGCGGGGTAGTGGGCGAAGTTCAGCCCGTTGCCCGCGCCGATCTCGACGACCCGGCCGGAGATCCCCGCCAGGAGTTCCCCGCGCAGGGCGCCGATGCCGGCACGGGTCTCGGCGGCGGTGCTGGCGCGGGCGTAGAACCGGGCGAAGCACGGGTGGTGGACCGGATCGGGGACCGGGCTGGGCATGACGGGCCTCCGGGCGCGGACGGGCGGCGGACGGGCGGCGGACGGGCGGCGGACGACACGGCTGCGCGTGCCCTTCGGGGCTGTTCCCCGTCCGGGCCCGCCCCGAAACCGTCTCCCTCGGAGGGCGCGGACGATAATCGGCACTCCGGCCACCGCACTTGGGGCCCCGCACAGAAGGAAGGCACGACCTTGACGTCCCGCACCGCACCTGTCCGGGGCACGGCCGCCGCGCTGTTCGCCGCGGCGCTCCTGCTCGCCGGCTGCGCCTCCGGCCCGGCGCCGGCACCCCGGGCCCAGGCGCCTGCGGCCGATCCGAACGCCGCGTTCCTCGCGGAGGTCGCGGCCCGCTGTGCCACCGCCACCGCCTCGCCGACGGCCGCTGCCGCCGGCGGCGGCAGCGGGCCGACGGATCCCGAGTCGCGCAAGTACGCGGAGAACCACGCGTACCGGCAGCAGACGGAGCTGAGCCCCGCCGCCCGCTGCCGCGGGGAGGCCCACGCGGCCCGGATCAGGACGGAGCTGGCCGCCGCGCACGCGGCGGACCCCGCCGCACTGACCACGCTGCTGCGCCGCCTGGGCTACCCCGTCGACGCCGGCGACGTGTACGAGGGGAGCGCCGGCCAGGGACCCGGCTTCGCGCTGATGGTCCCCGGCACCGGCCCCTGCGTGTCGGGGCGGGCCGCGGACCCCGCCCGCGTCGAGGCGCACGGGGTGTACGTGGAGGGCGGCTGCAAGGAGCCGGCAGGGGGCCACTGACCCGCCACTGACCCGCCACTGACCCCCCGCCGGCCCCGCCCGCGCCGCAGGTCAGGCGGGCCACTCGGCGAGGAAGGACTCCGCCGACCAGGTGCCGTCCAGCGCGGCCCCCAGCCAGCCCGGCGCGGCCGCGCGGAAGGCGGCGGGCTCCAGGGCGCCGGCCCCCTCCGGCACGGCCCCCAGCAGCGGGAGCCCGGACTTGGGGAGGTCGGCGAGGTTGCACCGGGACGCCAGGTCGGGAGCCGCGGGCCAGCTGCCGACCACCACCCCGAGCCCCTTCACGGACCGGGCCGCCAGGGCCTGCGCCGTGAGGTCGGTGCTGTTCAGCGTGCCCAGCCCCGCCGACGCCACCACCAGCACCGGCGCCGCCAGCAGCCGCGCCGCGTCCGCCAGGGTGTGGCCCTCCTCGTCGAAGCGCACGAGCAGCCCGCCCGCGCCCTCCACGAGCACCAGGTCGTGCTCGGCGGCCAGCCGCGCGGCCGCCTCCGCGATCCCCGCAGGGGTCAGCGTCGCCAGCCCGGAGCGCCGCGCGGCGGTGTCCGGGGCCAGGGGCTCGGGGTAGCGGGCCAGTTCCCGCGCCGTCACGGCCGGGCCGGCGAGCCGTACGACCTCGGCGGCGTCCCCGGGCTCGTCCGGGCCGACCCCGGTCTGGGCGGGCTTGAGCACCGCCACCGAACGCCCCGCGGCCAGCGCGGCGGTCGCGACGGCCGCGGTGACTACCGTCTTGCCGATCTCCGTGCCCGTCCCGGACACGACGACTACGGACATCTCAGCCTTCCTGCGCCGCTGCGACGGCCGCGCGGCAGATCCGGGCCACGTCGGCGTCGCCGGTGACGAACGGGGGCATGGTGTAGATCAGGTCGCGGAACGGGCGCAGCCAGACGCCCTCGCGGACCGCCGCCCGGGTGGCCGCCCACACGTCGACCGGGTGGTCGAGCTGGATCACGCCGATGGCCCCGAGCACGCGTACGTCCTTGACCCCGGGTACGGCGCGGGCGCCGGCGAGGCCCTCGCGCAGGCCCGCCTCGATCCGCTTGACATCGCCGGCCCAGTCCTGGCCGAGCAGCAGGTCGATCGAGGCCAGGGCCACGGCCGTGGCGAGCGGGTTGCCCATGAAGGTCGGCCCGTGCGCCAGCACCGGGACCTCGCCCCGCGAGATCCCGTCGGCGACCCGCTCGGTGCACAGGGTGGCCGCGAGGGTGAGGTAGCCGCCGGTGAGGGACTTGCCCAGGCACATGACGTCCGGGGTGATGCCCGCGTGGTCGGCGGCGAAGAGCGCGCCCGTGCGGCCGAAGCCCGTCGCGATCTCGTCCAGGATCAGCAGGACCCCGTACTCGTCGCACAGCTCGCGCAGCAGCCGCAGGTAACCGGGGTGGTGGAAGCGCATGCCGCCCGCGCCCTGCACCACCGGCTCCACGATCACCGCGGCGAGTTCGTCGGCGTGCGCGGCGACCAGGGAGCGCAGGTGGTCCGCGTACCCGGGGTCCACGGGGGTGTCGAAGTCCCCGGGCGGGGCGTCGGCGAAGACCTGCCGGGGCAGGTGCCCCTGCCACAGCTCGTGCATGCCGCCGTCGGGGTCGCACACGGCCATCGGCTGCCAGGTGTCGCCGTGGTAGCCGCCGCGCCAGGTCAGCAGCCGGGTCTTGCCGGTGCGGCCCAGCGAACGCCAGTACTGCAGGCACATCTTGACGGCGACCTCGACGGCCACCGACCCGGAGTCCGAGAGGAAGACGTGTTCCAGCCCGGCCGGGGTGATCTCCACCAGCCGGGCGGCCAGCCGGACGGCGGGCTCGTGGGTGAGCCCGCCGAACATCACGTGCGACATCCGGCCCAGCTGCGAGGCCGCGGCCTCGTTCAGGACCGGGTGGTTGTAGCCGTGGATCGCCGACCACCAGGAGGACATGCCGTCGACCAGCTCCTCCCGCCCCTGGGCGGGGGAGGCGAGCCGCAGCCGGACCCCCGAGGCGGAGGAGACCACGAGGGTCTCCTGCCGCCCGGGCATCGGGCCGTACGGGTGCCAGACGTGCTGCCGGTCCAGGGCGAGCAGCTCCGCCGTGTCCGACGCCGGGTCGAGCGGGTCGTGCAGCGGGAACTGGTCACGCATTGGGGGCGACGTCCGTCCCCGCGCCGCGCCGGCGCACCGCCACCAGGTCCGAACGCACCTCTCCGGCCTCCGCCTGGGCGGGCGCCGGCGCCTGCTCGGCGTGTCCGGAGCAGCCGCCGCAGGCGGAGCCGCAGCCGTGGGCCCCGGCGCCGGCCTCCGCGTCGGCGTCGGCCGCGGGGCCGCAGCCGCCGGCCGAGGAACCGCACATGCCGCCCGCGGGGGCGGCGGCCGCGGCGTCGGCGCGGTGTGCGGGCAGGGTGGTCGTACCGGCGCCCTCGACCTCGAAACCGGCGTCCGCGATCATGTCGAGGTCGGCCTGGCCGGCCTGGCCCTCACTGGTGAGGTAGTCGCCGAGGAAGATGGAGTTGGCGATGTGCAGCGCCAGCGGCTGCATCGAGCGCAGGTGCACCTCGCGGCCGCCGGCGATCCGGACCTCCACGTCGGGGCAGACGAAGCGGACCATCGCGAGGATCCGCAGGCAGCGCTGCGGGGTGAGGTTCCACTCCTTGGCCAGCGGGGTGCCCTCGAAGGGGATCAGGAAGTTGACCGGGACGGAGTCCGAGTCCAGCTCGCGCAGCGAGTAGACGACGTCGACCAGGTCCTCGTCGCTCTCGCCCATGCCGGCGATCAGGCCGGAGCAGGCCGACAGGCCCGCCGCGTGCGCCTTCTGCACCGTGTCGACACGGTCCGCGTAGGTGTGCGTCTTGGTGATCTGGCCGTACGTGGCCTCGGAGGTGTTCAGGTTGTGGTTGTAGGCGTCCGCACCCGCCTCACGGAGCTTCTCCGCCTGGCCCTCGGCGAGCAGCCCCAGGCAGGCGCAGACCTCAACGCCCTCGTTCTGCTCCTTGATGGCGGCGATCGTCTCGCCGACGCGGGCCACGTCACGGTCGGTCGGACCGCGGCCGCTGGCCACGAGGCAGACCCGCTTGGCGCCGCCGGCGACGCCGGCCGCGGCCGCCTTGGAGGCCTCGTCGGGCTTGAGCCACGTGTACTTGAGGATCTCGGCCTTCGACCCCAGACGCTGGGAGCAGTACGAGCAGTCCTCGGGGCAGAGCCCCGACTTCAGGTTGACCAGGTAGTTCAGCTTGACGCGGCGCCCGAACCACTGGCGGCGCACCTTGCCGGCAGCGGCCACCACGTCGAGCAGTTCGTCGTCGGAGGTCGCCAGTACGGCGAGCGCCTCCTCGCGGGTCGGCAGCTCGCGCCGCAGTCCCTTTTCCACCAGGGTGTTCAGCAGGTCCATGCGCCCGATCCTGTCCCACGCGACCACTCCCGGCCAAGGAGAGATCGGACAACATGGCCGGAAGGAGGTGTGTGGATCGCCACACCAGTCCCTCGGGTCCCGGCGGATAGGGTCGAGCAGATCTGTCGACTGCCGACAAAACGCGAGACACATCGCGAGACGCGACGCGAGGACCGCCGATGACCGAGCACACCCCGCAACCCGAGGACGTCTTCGCCTGGATCGACGGCGCGGAGCGCGTCCGAGAGCAGGCCGGGCTGGTGCGGACCCTGCGCCCGAGGCCCGCCTCCTCGCCCCTGCTGGACCTGGCGAGCAACGACTACCTGGGGCTGTCCCGGCACCCGGAGACCGTGCGGGGTGCCTGCGCGGCGGCCGAGCGCTGGGGTGCGGGGGCCACTGGATCGCGCCTGGTCACGGGCTCGACCGAACTTCATGCCGAACTGGAGCGGGAACTCGCCGCGTTCACGGGGTTCGAGTCCGCTCTGGTGCTTTCGTCCGGATACGCCGCGAACCTCGCCGCCGTCACCGCGCTCAGCGGCCGCGGCACGCTCGTCGTCTCCGACGCCGGGAACCACGCCTCGATCGTCGACGGCTGCCGGCTCTCGCGGGCCGAGGTCGCGGTCACCCCGCACGGCGACCCGGAGACGGCCCGCAAGACCCTGGCCGGGCACGGGGGCCGGGCGCTGCTGGTGACCGACTCGGTGTTCTCCGTCGACGGGGACGCCGCCCCGCTCGACGGCTACCGTGCCGCCTGCCGGGCCGAGGGCGCGGCGCTGGTCGTGGACGACGCGCACGGGCTGGGGGTGCTGGGCGAGGGCGGCCGCGGCGCGCTGCACGCCGCCGGGCTCGCGGGAGCGCCGGGGGTGGTCGCCACGGTGACCCTCTCGAAGTCACTGGGCAGCCAGGGCGGCGCCGTGCTGGGGCCGGCCAAGGTCATCCGGCACCTGGTCAACACGGCCCGCGCCTTCATCTTCGACACCGGGCTGGCCCCGGCCGCCGCCGGTGCGGCGCTGGCGAGCCTGCGCCTGCTGGAGCGGGAGCCGGAGCGGGCGGCCCGGGTCCGGGAGGTGGCCGCCGAGCTGTACGGGCGGCTCACCGCGTCCGGCCTGACCGCGGCCCGGCCGGACGCGGCCGTGGTGTCGGTTCGGGCCCCGTCGGCTTCGGCGGCACTGCGCTGGGCCGCCGACTGCCGCGAGGCAGGTCTGTCCGTGGGGTGCTTCCGTCCGCCGTCGGTGCCGGACGGCATCTCCCGGCTGCGGCTGACGGCTCGGGCGGATCTCACGGGGGACGAGATCAGCCGGGCCGTCGGCACGGTCCTGCGGACCGCTCCGGCCGGGGCCACGGACCGCTAGGCGTCACGTCACACGCGCACGTCCGCCCTTACGGAAGCGAGGAAGCCGTCCCAGGCCGGCCCGGTGAAGAGCACGGCCGGGCCGTCCGTCCGCTTGGAGTCGCGGACGGCCAGCAGGCCGCCGCTGAGGGCGGCGGCTTCCACGCAGTTGTTCATTCCGGTGCTGCGGCTGCTCCGCCGCCACCGCGCGCTTTTCAGAAGTCCGCTGGTGGATAAGGGGGTTGCGGACACGGGGGTGCCTCCTTCTACGCGTCGTCAGCGATAGAGCTGATCAGATCCGACGAGTCACGGGGCGGGAGGGCGTGCGCCTGGATGGTGCGGAACGCGGCGCTGTACGCCTCAAGGTCTTCCTTCCGCTCCAGATAGAGGCTACTCGTCAAATGGTCGAGCACCACCACATCCAGATCGGCGATGTTCGGAAATGAGAAAATTACGAACGGTCCGGTCAGGCCGAGATGGCCCCCCACGGTGAACGGCAGCACCTGCAGCCGCACTTGGGGCAGCCGCCCCACCTCCACCAGATGCCGCAGCTGCTCCTCCATCACCCCCGGCCCGCCGATCTGCCGGCGCAGCACCGCCTCGTCCAGCACGGCGCTCAGCTCCAGCGGCGGATCGGACCGCAGCACCGCCTGCCGCGCCAGCCGTACGTCGACCAGCGCGTCCACCTTCGGCTCCGGCAGCCCGCCCAGCGCGGCCCGGGTCACCGCCCGCGCGTAGTCCGGCGTCTGGAGCAGCCCCGGCACCACCGACAGCTCGACGGTCCGCGCCGATCGGGCCCCGGCCTCCAGGCTGATGAAGTCCCGGTACTCCTGCGGGAGCAGGCCCCGGTAGTCGTGCCACCACTGCCGCCCCCGCGCCGCGTCCCCGCTCGCCGCCGGGCCGGCCGCCGAGGCCCCCAGGGCCTCCAGCAGCGCGCGCTGCTGGGCGCTCACCACGTCCCCGTAGGCGTCCAGCAGCAGCCGGATGTCCTCCGTCTTCACACCGCTGCGGCCCGTCTCGATCCGGCTGACCTTCGACTGGTGCCAGCCGACGATGCGCGCCACCTCGCCGCTGGTGAGCCCGGAGCGGTCGCGCAGGGCACGCAGCTCCTCGCCGAGTTTGCGCCGACGCACCGCGGGACCGTGCTGCATACCCGCTCTCCTTCCACCGGCACACCTCGCACCAGTCTGCCCTCCAAATACGCTCTTCCGTAGCAGAGTTCACCGCATTGAGCGACAGATATATGCATATCTTGGGGGAACGGCGGAAACGGCGGCACGATGGGTGGCACTCTGGCGCTCAGCGTAGATCCGGGGCGGCTCCGTCCCGGTGGGAAAGGGACGTCGCCATGGCAGATCAGCTGGAAGCATCCGTCACTCTGCCGAGCGATCCGGTGTCGGTGGCCGCCGCCCGCCGCTACGTGGCCCGGGTACTGAGCGACTGGGGACTGCCCGAGGACGCGGGCACCGCGGACACCGTCCGGCTCATCGTCTCCGAACTCGCCACCAACTCCGTGCAGCACACCTTCGGCCAGTCGCCCACCTTCACCGTCGACGTCCGCCTCGAACGCGAGGAATGGCTGCGCGTGGGAGTGACGGACAGTCACCCGCGCTGGCCCAAGCGGCTCCCCGCCGCCGTCCAGCAGGACAACGGCCGCGGCATGGTCATCATCCGCTGGCTCGCGGCCGAGGCAGGCGGCCGGCTCTCGGTCACCCCCACCGAGGACGGCGGCAAGACCGTGTGGATCGCCCTGCCCTGGCCCGCCGACGCCTCCGCGCGCACCCTCAGGGGCTGCTGAACCCGGCCGCCGGCCGTATACGAACCGCCCCGCCGGGACCGGGGCGGCATTGAACCGGGAGCCTTCCCGAAACGTGTGTTAACTCGGCGGAAAAGTAAGGCCCCTACGGTATGGTCCTCGCTCTTCCGCCAAAGATCACCCACGCTCCGGTAAAGCGGCGGTGATCGGGACGGAAAGCCTCGTCCTGTGTTGGGCAAGAGACGCTTGGCACGGATAAGCGCAGGTCAACAAAGAGTTGACCGGCCGGTACGGTCACTCCCCGGCGCGACGACGACCATGTCCCGGAAGCTTGGTGATACAGGTGCAATTGACACCACACGAACAAGAGAGACTCCTGATCCACGTGGCGGCCGACGTGGCCGCGCGGCGCAGGGCGCGCGGGGTGCTCCTCAACCACCCCGAGGCCGTCGCCCTGATCACCTCGCACCTCCTCGAAGGCGCCCGCGACGGGCGGACCGTGGCCGAGCTGATGGCATCCGGCCGCACCGTGCTCACCCGGGCGGAGGTCATGGAGGGCATCCCCGAGATGATCCACGACGTCCAGGTCGAGGCCACCTTCCCCGACGGCACCAAGCTCGTCACCGTCCACGACCCGATCGTCTGAGCGGGAGCGCAGCATGATCCCCGGCGAGATCGTCCACGGGGACGGCCCGGTGCGCCTCAACGAAGGCCGCCCCGTCACCCGCCTCACCGTCCTCAACGCCGCCGACCGGCCCGTACAGGTCGGCTCCCACTACCACTTCGCCGAGGCCAACCCCGGCCTCGACTTCGACCGGCGGGCCGCGCACGGCCTGCGCCTGAACATCGCCGCCGGCACCGCCGTCCGCTTCGAGCCGGGCATCCCCGTCGCCGTGGAACTCGTACCCATCGGCGGACGGCGCACCGTGCCCGGACTGCGCGGCGAGACCGGAGGGCCGCTCGATGGCTGAACTCTCCCGCCGGGCCTACACCGACCTCTTCGGGCCGACCACCGGTGACCGGATCCGGCTCGCCGACACCGCCCTCTTCGTCGAGATCGAACGGGACCTCAGCGGCGGACCCGGCAACTCCGGCGACGAGGCCGTCTTCGGCGGCGGCAAGGTCATCCGCGAGTCCATGGGACAGGCCCGCACCACGCGCGCCGAGGGCGCCCCCGACACGGTCATCACCGGCGTGGTCGTCCTCGACCACTGGGGCGTCGTCAAGGCCGACGTCGGCATCGCGGACGGCCGCATCTGCGGGATCGGCAAGGCCGGCAACCCCGACACGATGGACGGCGTCGACCCCGCACTCGTCATCGGCCCCGAAACCGAGATCATCGCGGGCAACGGGAAGATCCTCACCGCCGGCGCCATCGACGCCCACGTGCACTTCATCTCCCCGACCGTCGTCGACGAGGCCCTCGCCTCCGGCATCACCACCCTCGTCGGCGGCGGCACCGGCCCCGCCGAGGGCTCCAAGGCCACCACCGTCACCCCCGGCCCCTGGCACCTCGCCCGGATGTTCGCGGCCCTGGAGGCCTACCCCGTCAACATCGGCCTGCTCGGCAAGGGCAACACCATGTCCCGCGAGGGCATGCTCTCCCAGCTGCGCGGCGGAGCACTCGGCTTCAAGATCCACGAGGACTGGGGGGCCACCCCCGCCGCCATCGACGCCTGCCTGAGCGTCGCCGACGAGACCGGCGCCCAGGTCGCCATCCACACCGACACCCTCAACGAGGCCGGCTTCGTCGCCGACACCCTCGCGGCCATCGCCGGGCGGACCATCCACTCGTACCACACCGAGGGCGCGGGCGGCGGCCACGCACCCGACATCATCACCGTGGTCTCCGAGCCCAACGTCCTGCCCAGCTCCACCAACCCCACCCGCCCGCACACCCTCAACACCGTCGAGGAACACCTCGACATGCTGATGGTCTGCCACCACCTCAACCCCGCCGTCCCCGAGGACCTCGCCTTCGCCGAGTCCCGGATCCGGCCCTCCACCATCGCCGCCGAGGACGTCCTCCACGACCTCGGGGCCATCTCCATCATCTCCTCCGACTCCCAGGCCATGGGCCGCGTCGGCGAGGTCGTGCTGCGCACCTGGCAGACCGCCCACGTGATGAAGCAGCGCCGCGGCTTCCTCCCCGGCGACGGCCCCGCCGACAACCACCGCGCCCGCCGCTACGTCGCCAAGTACACGATCAACCCCGCCGTGGCCCAGGGCCTCGCCAGGGAGATCGGCTCCGTCGAGGTCGGCAAGCTCGCCGACCTGGTGCTGTGGACCCCCGCCTTCTTCGGCGTCAAGCCCGAGCTCGTCGTCAAGGGCGGCCAGATCGCGTACGCGCAGATGGGCGACGCCAACGCCTCCATCCCCACCCCGCAGCCGGTCCTGCCCCGGCCCATGTACGGCGGCATCGGACGCGCGCCCGCCCTCAACTCCTTCAACTTCACCTCGCAGGCCGCCCTCGACGACGGCCTCCCCGAACGCCTCGGCCTCGGCAAGAGGTTCACCGCCATCGAGAACACCCGCAAGCTCGGCAAGGCGGACATGCGCAACAACGACGCCATGCCGGACGTACGGGTCGACCCCGACACCTTCACCGTCACCATCGACGGCGAGGCGGTGGAGCCGGCACCCGCGGCCGAACTGCCCATGGCACAGAGATACTTCCTCTTCTGATGGGCCCCCGAACTCCGATGGGTCCCCGCCGATGAGCCTCGCCGCGCTGCTCGTACTCGCGGACGGCCGCTTTCCCGCCGGAGGGCACGCCCACTCCGGCGGGGCGGAGGCCGCCTGCAAGGCCGGCCGCATCCACGACGCCGCCACCCTGGAGCAGTTCTGCCGGGGCCGGCTGCACACCGCCGGGCTCACCGCCGCCGGGCTGGCCGCGGCCGCCGCCCTCGGCCTCGACCCGGCCGCACTCGACGCCGCCGCCGACGCCCGCACCCCCTCGCCCGCGCTGCGCGCCGCCGCGCGGCGGCTCGGCCGGCAGCTGCTGCGGGCCGCCCGCGCCATCTGGCCCGCCGCCGAACTCGACGCGCTGGCCGCCGCCTTCCCGCGCGGCGCCCACCAGCCCGTCGTGCTCGGCCTCGCCGCCCGGGCCGCCGGGCTCGGTGCGCCGGACGCCGCGCACGTGGCGGCGTACGAGAGCGTCAGCGGGCCGGCCACGGCGACGGTACGGCTGCTGGGCCTCGATCCCTTCGAGGCCAGCGCCGTCCTCGCCCGCCTCGCCCCCGACCTCGACGCCGTCGCCGCCCGGGCGGCCGAGGCCGCCCTGCTCGCCCGCACCGAGGGCGCGGACGTGCTGCCGGCGGCCTCCTCACCGCTGCTGGAGATCGCGGCGGAGGTACATGCCGACTGGGCGGTACGCCTCTTCGCCTCCTGAGCGCGAGCACCCCCACCCCTTCCCCTTTTTGGAGACCTGCCGTGCACCTCGACCACGACGTGACCTACCCCCGCCGCCACACCCACGCCGCTCTCCCGCTGCGCGCCGACGGCACCCGGCGCGCCCTGCGCGTGGGCCTCGGCGGACCCGTCGGCTCCGGCAAGACCGCCACCGTCGCCGCCCTCTGCCGCGCCCTGCGCACCGAACTGTCCATGGCCGTCGTCACCAACGACATCTACACCCGGGAGGACGCCGAGTTCCTGCTCCGCGAGGCCGTCCTGCCCCCGGAGCGGATCAGCGCCGTCGAGACCGGAGCCTGTCCCCACACCGCCATCCGCGACGACATCTCCGCCAACCTGGAGGCCGTGGAGGAGCTGGAGGAGGCCTTCCTCGGCAGCGCCCCCCTCGACCTGATCCTCGTCGAATCCGGCGGCGACAACCTGACCGCCACCTTCTCCCGGGGCCTGGTCGACGCCCAGATCTTCGTCATCGACGTGGCCGGCGGCGACGACATCCCCCGCAAGGGCGGCCCCGGCGTCACCACCTCCGACCTCCTGGTCGTCAACAAGACCGACCTCGCCCCCCACGTCGGCTCCGACCTGGAACGCATGGCCCGCGACGCCGCCGCCCAGCGCGGCGACCTGCCCGTCGCCTTCCAGTCCCTGCGCGGCCCCGAGGGCGTCGCCCCGGTGGCCGAGTGGGTGCGCGCCCGGATCGCCGCCTGGGCCGTACGGTGACCAGCGCGCCCCCCGCCGCCCTCCACCCGGCCGCCCTCCGCGCCACCGCCCGCATCCGCGCCGCCGCCGACGGGCGCGGCGGCACCGCCCTGCCCCTGCTGGCCGGGGAGGGGCCGCTCGCCCTGCGCCGCACCCGCGGCGAGGACGCCGAGGCGGGAGTGATGCTGGTCGGCGCGATGAGCGCCCCCCTCGGCGGCGACCACCTCACGGTGGAGGCCGAGGCGGGACCCGGCGCCCGCCTCGCGCTGCGCTCGGCGGCCGCCACCCTGGCCCTGCCCGGCCGCACCGCGGAGCCCGCGCAGTACGACGTACGGCTCTCGCTCGCCGACGGGGCGGCGGTGCGCTGGCTGCCGGAACCGCTCGTCTCCGTGCGCGGCAGCGACCTGCGCGCCACCACCCGCGCCGAACTGGCCCCCACCGCCCGCCTCCTGCTGCGCGAGGAACAGGTGCTGGGACGCAGCGCCGAGGCCCCCGGCCTGCTGCGCAGCCGGCTCACGGTCACCCGGGACGGCCGGCCCCTGCTGGACCAGGAGCTGTCCTGCGGCCCCGGCGCACCGGGCGGCTGGGACGGCCCGGCCGTCACGGCGGGCCACCGCGCCCTCGGCCAGCTCCTGGTCGTCGACCCCCGCTTCGCGCAGGACCCGCCGCGGGCCGCCGTCCTGGGCGAGTTCGCCGCGGCCACCCCGCTGGCCGGACCGGCCGTGCTCGTCACGGCCCTCGCCCCGGACGCGCTGCGGCTGCGCGAACTCCTCGACGGGGCGCTGCGCACCTACGGGTGGTGACGGGGGGACAGAAGCGGGGTAATGGGACACCGCTCAGCGGTACACACGTTTCCGGTTATCGGGTTGGCAAAGAACTGGACCGCGCTCTGTTGCCGGGTACCGGTCAGACGAAAGGATCCCCCTGTCCCAAACCTGCCGCTCCGGGCGGCACATGACCAGGGGGATCAACCACGTGATACGCAATGCGACGCTGGGGAGCGCCGCCACTCTCATCACCGGCGCGCTGGCCGCGGGCCTGCTGCTCGCGCCGCCGGCCTCGGCCGCTCCGGCCGGCCGGGACAACGGCGGTGCCGAGGCGATCGGCGTCCAGATCGCCGCCGCCCGCGCCGCGCGCGCCGGCATCGACTGGAAGGACTGTCCTGCCGACTGGGGCTTCGAGAAGCCGATCCAGTGCGGCTGGGTCAAGGTCCCGCTCGACTACACCAAGCCCTTCGGCAAGACGATCGAGCTCGCCGTCGACCGTGCCGTCAGCACGGGCACCAAGGAGGAGCGCCAGGGCGCCCTCGTCTACAACCCGGGCGGCCCGGGCGGTTCCGGCATGCGCTTCCCGCGCCGGATCACCACCAAGAGCCCGCTGTGGGTCAACACCTCCAAGGCCTACGACTTCGTGGGCTTCGACCCCCGCGGCGTCGGCCACTCCGCGCCGATCTCCTGCATCGACCCGCAGGAGTTCGTCAAGGCCCCCAAGGCCGACCCGGTCCCGTCCAGCGAGGCCGACAAGCGCGCCCAGCGCAAGCTCGCCGCCGAGTACGCGGACGGCTGCAAGGAGCGCAGCGGCGAGATGCTGCCGCACATGACCACGCCGAACACCGCGCGCGACCTGGACGTCATCCGGGCCGCCCTCGGCGAGCAGAAGCTGAACTACCTCGGCGTCTCCTACGGCACCTACCTGGGCGGGGTCTACGCGACCCTCTTCCCGGGCCACGTGCGCCGCATGATCGTCGACAGCGTGGTCAACCCGGCCACCGACAACATCTGGTACCAGGCCAACCTGGAGCAGGACGTCGCCTTCCAGATGCGCTGGAACGACTGGCAGGACTGGGTCGCCAAGAACGACGCCGTCTTCCACCTCGGCGACACCCGCGCCAAGGTCGAGGCCAAGTACCAGGAGCTGCGCGGCAAGGCCAAGGCCAACCCGCTCGGCGGCGTCGTCGGCCCGGCCGAGCTGATCGGCTTCTTCCAGGGCGCCCCGTACTACGACTCCTCGTGGGTCCCGGTCGCGCAGGCGTTCAGCGCCTGGGCCGCCGGTGACGAGAAGCCGCTGATCGAGGCCATCGCCCCGGACATGTCCGACACCAAGGGCAATGCCGCTTCCGAGAACAGCAACGCCGTGTACACCGCGGTGGAGTGCGCCGACGCCAAGTGGCCCACCAGCTGGGCCAAGTGGGACCGGGACAACTCCGAGCTGCACAAGAAGTACCCGTTCCTGACCTGGTCGAACGCGTGGATGAACCTCCCCTGCGCGACCTGGAAGTCCAAGCAGAGCACCCCGATCGAGGTCGGCGCCAAGCGCGGCATCGCCCCGGTCCTGATCGTCCAGTCCGAGCGTGACGCGGCCACCCCGTACCAGGGCGCCGTCGAGCTGCACCGCCGCCTGGCGGGCTCGCGCCTGATCACCGAGCAGAACGCCGGCTCGCACGGCGTCACCAGCCTGGTGAACCCCTGCATCAACACCCGCGTGGACGCCTACCTGCTCACCGGCAAGGTCGACGCCCAGGACGTGAAGTGCGGCCCGCACGCCACCCCGGTGCCGCCGGCCCCGGCCGCGGCGAAGTCCCTCGCGGAGGCCCCGGCCGCCGCGCTGCCGCAGCACGAGGAGCTCCCGGCGGTCGTCCGCTAAGGACCCCCCGGCAGTACCTGACGGTACCTGGCGGTACCCGTGGGAAAGAGCGGGAGAAGGCTCAGCGCGAGGAGCGCCGGGCCTTCTTCCGCTTCTCCTCCTCCTCGGCCTTGACCTCGGCCGCGTACCGGTCCACGTACTCCTGGCCGGAGAGGCCCAGGATCGCGTACATGATCTCGTCCGTGACCGCGCGCAGCACGGCCCGCTCGCCCTCCATGCCCGCGTACCGGGAGAACTCCAGCGGAGCCCCGAAGCGGATCGTGACCCGCCGGATCTTCGGGAGCTTCTGGCCGGGCGGCTGGATCTCGAAGGTCCCGAGCATCGCGCACGGCACCACCGGCACCCCCGCGCCCAGGGCCATGGCCGCCACGCCGACCTTGCCCTTGTAGAGCCGCCCGTCGTGGGAGCGGGTGCCCTCCGGGTAGATCCCGAGCAGCTCGCCCTTGGACAGCACGCCGAGCCCCTCGCGCAGGGCCGCCTGCCCGGCGTCCTTGCCGGAGCGGTCCACCGGGATCTGCCCGGCGCTGCGGAAGAAGGCGGCGGTCAGCCGGCCCTTGAGGCCGGGCCCGGTGAAGTACTCGGCCTTGGCGAGGAAGGTGATCCGGCGCGAGAGGATCGCGGGCATCAGGAAGTGGTCCGAGAAGGACAGGTGGTTGCCCGCGACGATCGCCGCGCCCTCCGCGGGGATGTTCTCCAGCCCCTCGATCCGCGGCCGGAACAGCAGCCGCAGCAGCGGACCGAGCAGTACGTGTTTGAGCAAGTGGTAGAACACCAGGCCGCTCCCGTCGATGCCGCTATGTCACGGCCATCCTACGGACGGTCAACGGGGGGCCGGGAGGGTCATGCGCTGTGTGAAGCGGCAAGCCCCATCGTGAGCAGCCCCAGCACCACCCAGCCGAACCACAGCCAGCCGTTGCTGCCGAGCGCCACCGAGTACGTGGAGACGGCCACCAGAGCGGCGAAGGTCGTGACGGCCATCGCCTTAACGGATCCGGTCATGCCCCATGGTGGCTCCTGATACGGGTTCCGCGCTACTGGCCGCGCTGCCGGAGCGAGGCGAGATACGCGTTGTAGGCGGCGAGCTCCTTGTCGCCGTCCCGGTCGGCGGCCCGGTCCGAGCGCCGCGCCACCCGCTGCTCGGAGCGGTACCACTGGTAGATCAGGGCGATCAGCACCAGCACCGAGGGGATCTCGCTGAAGGCCCAGGCGATGCCGCCGCCCCACTGCTGGTCGAGCAGCGGGTCGATGTCCAGGGAGGCCGGCGGGTTCGCGTACGTCTTGATCATCGGCTCGCTCGCCATCATCAGGGCGATGCCGAAGAAGGCGTGGAAGGGCATGCCGGCGAACAGCTCCAGCATGCGCATCACGTAGCCGGGGCGGTGCGGGCCCGGGTCCACGCCCATGATCGGCCAGAAGAAGATCAGGCCGACGGCCAGGAAGTGGACCATCATGCCGATGTGGCCGGCCCTGCTCTCCATCAGGAAGTCGAAGAGCGGGGTGAAGTACAGCGCGTAGAGGCTCGCGATGAACATCGGGATGGTGAAGGCCGGGTGGGTGACGATCCGCATGTACCGGCTGTGCAGCAGCATCAGGAGCAGCTCGCGCGGCCCCTTGTGCCCGCGCGCCGCCGGCGGCAGCGCCCGCAGGGCCAGCGTCACCGGCGCCCCGAGCAGCAGCAGGATCGGGGTGACCATGCTGATCACCATGTGCTGGACCATGTGCACGCTGAACATGACCATGCCGTAGTCGTTCAGCTTGGTGCACATCACCAGCATCACCGTCAGCACGCCGGCGACGAAGGCGAGGGTCCGGCCCACCGGCCAGGAGTCCCCGCGTCCGCGCAGCCGCCACACGCCCCACCCGTACAGGGCGAGCCCCAGCAGGGAGCCGAACAGGAAGAAGGCGTCGAAGGAGAACTCCAGTCCGCGCCCGAGAGTGAACGGCGGCAGGTCCATGTTCATGTCCATGCCGTGCCCGCTGTGATCCATGCCTTCACTCCCTTGACTGTGGCGCCCCACCACAGTAATGCCGCCCCCGGACGCGATCGTGTCCGGGGGCGGTCTCAGAAGGGGGGAAACATCACAGAACGTTCTGGGCCTCGTCGTAGCGGTCCGTCGGGACCGTCTTCAGGGTCGAGGTGGCCTCGGCCAGGGGGACCATCACGATGTCCGTGCCGCGCAGGGCCGTCAGCATGCCGAACTCGCCGCGGTGCGCCGCCTCCACCGCGTGCCAGCCGAAGCGGGTGGCCAGGACCCGGTCGTAGGCGGTGGGCGTGCCGCCGCGCTGGACGTGGCCCAGGATGACCGGGCGGGCCTCCTTGCCCAGGCGCCGCTCCAGTTCGACGGCCAGGATGTTGCCGATGCCGGCGAAGCGCTCGTGCCCGTACTGGTCCTTGCCGCCCGCCTGGTACTCCATCGTGCCGGGGAGGGGCTTGGCGCCCTCGGCGACCACGACGATCGCGAACCGCTTGCCCGCCGAGAAGCGCTCGCCGACGATCGCCGTCAGCTCCTCGATGTCGAAGGGGCGCTCCGGGACGACGATGGCGTGCGCGCCGGCCGCCATGCCCGAGTGCAGGGCGATCCAGCCGGTGTGGCGGCCCATGACCTCGACGACCATCACGCGCTGGTGGGACTCGGCGGTGGTCTTCAGCCGGTCCAGGGCGTCGGTGGCGACCCCGACGGCGGTGTCGAAGCCGAAGGTGACGTCCGTGGAGGCGATGTCGTTGTCGATGGTCTTCGGCACGCCCACGATCGGCAGGCCGCCCTGGGCGAGCAGGTTGGCCGCCTTCAGGGTGCCCTCGCCGCCGATCGGGATGATGGCGTCCAGGCCGAGGTCCGCGACGTGCCCGCGGGCCCGCTCCACGCCGTCGCGCAGGTGCGCCGGCTGGACCCGGGAGGAGCCGAGGATGGTGCCGCCGCGGGCCAGGATGCCGGCGACGGAGTCCAGGTCGAGCTTGCGGTAGTCGCACTCCAGGAGGCCGCGCCAGCCGTCGTGGAAGCCGATGACCTCGTCGCCGTGGTCGACGACGGCGCGGTGTACGACGGAGCGGATGACGGCGTTCAGGCCGGGGCAGTCGCCGCCGGAAGTGAGCACACCAATGCGCATGGCAGGAAGAACCTTTGCAACGTGGGCCGACGACCGGACCACGTCGTCCGGTTGGAACTACCCGTCACCCTACAAGCGGTTTCCCGCCGGACTGAACCATCCTCCACAGGATGGTCGGAACAAACAGAAGATCGTACGAACGCACACCGACCGAACGCACACCAGCCGGACGCACACCGGCCCGGACCCCCGAGGGGATCCGGGCCGGAGGCCGTGCGGCAGGCGCGCGAGCGCCCCTACGCGGACTGCGTGGCGGCCGCCATGCGCTCCGCGCGCAGCGCGTCGTACCAGCGGTCGTCCATGGCCGGCAGCGCGTTCACGTCGAGGGCCAGCTTCAGCAGGTGGTCCGCGATGAGCGGGTTCCGCGCCATCACGGGGCCGTGCATGTACGTTCCGAAGACGGTGTCGTTGTACGCGCCCTCGGTGCCGTCGCCGGTGCCGTTGCCGCGGCCCATCGTCACCCGGGCGAACGGCCGCGCCGTCGGGCCGAGGTGCGTGATGCCCTGGTGGTTCTCGAAGCCCGTCAGCTGCGGCAGGCCCAGGCGCGGGTCGATGTCGGCGATGACGTCGCCGACGCACCGCTCGCCCTCGCCGCGCACGGTCACCACGTCCAGCAGGCCCAGGCCCGGCTGGCGCTCGCCCATGTCGTTGACGAACTCGTTGCCGAGGATCTGGTACCCGGCGCAGACGGAGAAGACGATCGCCCCGTTCGAGACGGCGCGCTCCAGGCCGCCGTCGCGCAGCAGCCGCTCGGCGGCCAGCCGCTGCGGCCGGTCCTCACCGCCGCCGATCAGGTAGATGTCGCCCGAGGTCGGGATGGGCTGGTCGCTGCGCACGTCCACGCGCTGCACGTCCAGCCCGCGCTGGCGCGCCCGGCGCTCCACGACGAGGCAGTTGCCCTGGTCTCCGTACGTGCTGAGCAGGTCGGGGTAGACCCACACCAGACGCAGGCTGTTGTCGCTCATGCTCTTGTCCTTCGAAGGTACGGGTACTAGTTGCCGACGCGGCGGCGCACGTCCTGGAAGGCCGTGTAGTTGGCGATGAGCTCGATCTGCCCGGGCGGCGCCAGCTGGACGGCCTCGTCGATGGTCTCGCAGACGCGGAAGTCCAGGCCGGCGACCTCGAGGCGGACCGCGAGGTCGAGCTTGCGGTCGCCGATCACGAAGATCGGGTGCCCGGCGAGGCGCGGGTAGTCCACGTCCCACAGCCAGGAGGTGTCGGTGCCGTCCGCGCCGCGGGCGTTGACCGCGAGGACCACCGGCGCCGGGGGCCCGTCGATCAGCGAAAACGTTTCGAGCCAGCCCGCCGGGTTCTTCGCGAGCAGCAGGCGCAGGTCGCGGTTCATGAAGCTGACCACGTCGTAGCGGCCGGCCACGGCCTGCACCTGGTACATGCGCTCCAGCGCGACCTGCGGCGGCACGCCGAACACGGCGGCCACGGCGGCCGAGGTGGCGGCGTTGGCCTTGTTGGCTCGGCCGGGCAGCTGGAGGTGGATCGGCCAGGCGCTGCCGTGCGGGTCGAGCACGTGGTCGCCGGAGAGCACCCAGCTCGGTGCGGGGCGGCGGAAGCCGCACTCGCCGCAGAACCAGTCGTCGCCCGGGCGCTGCATGACGCCACCGCAGGAGGGGCACGACCAGGCGTCGTCCTTCCACTCCTGGCCGGCCGCCACCCACACCACGTTCTGCGACGAGGACGCCGACCACACGATCAGGGGGTCGTCGCAGTTCGCGACCACGACCGCCTTGGAGCCCTGGAGCCCCTCGCGCCACTTCTCGGCGAGCATGCGGGTCTCGGCAGCGCGGTCCAGCTGGTCACGGGAGAGGTTCAGCAGGGCGATCACCTTGGGGGTGACGTCCCGGGCCACCCCGGCCAGGTACTTCTCGTCCACCTCGATGACGCCGTACTTGGCGTCCGAGCCGCCGGCGAGCGCCGAGGTGATGCCGGCCGGCATGTTCGCGCCCAGCGCGTTGGACACGACCGGACCGCTGGCCCGCAGGGCCTCCGCGATCAGGCGGGTCGTCGTGGTCTTGCCGTTCGTCGCGGAGACGAGGACGACATCGAGATGCTGCGCCAGCGCGCCGAGAAGATCGGGGTCCAGCCTGAGTGCGACCTTGCCTCCGATCACCGATCCGCTTCCGCGTCCCGCGGCCCGCGACACCGCCGCCGCGGCCTTGCCCGCCGTCACGGCCAGCTTGGCCCGCGGCGAAAGCGGCTCCGTGTTGCCTGCCATCGTCCCTTGTCCTCCTAGCGTCGGTCGCCCCAGCCTATCCAGTACCGGCCGCGGCCTTGACCGCGGCGCCCCAGGTCGCCGCGGATCTCCTCATATATTCGCCCGTCGTACCCTTACCGCCATGCGACAGCGTCCCCTCCCCGGTACCACCGGTTCCGTACGCCCGATGACCCTGCTGGGCGACCCGGTGCTGCACTCTCCCTGTGCCGAGGTCACCGACTTCGGGCCCGAACTCGACCGGCTCATCGAGGACATGTTCGCCACGATGTACGCCGCCCAGGGCGTCGGGCTGGCCGCGAACCAGATCGGGACGGGGCTGCGGGTCTTCGTCTACGACTGCCCCGACGACGAGGACGTCCGCCATGTGGGACACGTCGTCAACCCCCGGCTGGTCGAGGCGGACGGCGACGAGTTCCGCGGCCCCGAGGGCTGCCTGTCGCTGCCCGGCCTGGAGGCCGGCACCGTCCGCTTCGACCGGGCGGTCGTCGAGGGGGTCACCTCCGACGGGGCCCCGGTGCGCGTGGAGGGGACCGGGTTCTTCGCCCGGTGCCTCCAGCACGAGTGCGACCACCTCGACGGCACGGTCTACGCGGACCGGGTGACCGGCCTGCGCGCCCGCCGGCTGCGCCGGGCCATCGCCAGGGCCCCGTGGGGCGGCGGCAAGGCCTGAACGGCGGCGCGGGTCAGAAGCCGGGGCCGTCCGCGCGGTTGCCGGCGGTGGCCAGGCGGCCCCAGAGCAGGTCGGTGAGGCCGGCCACCAGCGCGGCCCGCTCGCAGGGGCGTTCGCCGAGCCACCAGTCGCCGGCGGCGTGCATCATGCCGACGATGCCGTGGCCCCAGATCCGGGCGAGCTGTTCGCCGCCGGGGCCGAGGTCGACCCGTTCGCCGACCACCTCCGCCAGTTCCTCGCCGAGGCGGCGCAGCAGCGGGGCGGAGTGCAGGCCGACGTCGAAGCCGCGCTCGTTGCTGTGGGAGTCCTCGGCGGGGTGCATCAGGAACCGGTAGACCTGCGGGCGGGCCTCGATGGCGGCGAGGTAGGTGTCCAGGGTGGACTCCACCCGCTTGCGGCGTTCGGCCGGGGCGTCGAGCGCGGCCCGCAGGGAGTCGAGCAGGGCGTCGGTGTGGCGTACGGCGAGTGCCTGGTAGAGGCCCGCCTTGTCGCCGAAGTGCCGGTAGAGGATCGGCTTGGTGATGCCGGCCTCGGCCGCGATGGCGTTCATCGAGGCCTTGGGGCCGTCCCTGAGCACGACGCGGTCCGCCGCTTCGAGCAGCTCGCGCCGGCGGCGTTCTCCCGCTCCCGGCTCGCCCGGCTGCTGACTGGTCTCCATGACGTGTTTCTCTCCCCGCCCTTGCGATGGTGCGTGACGCCCACGCAACGTAACACCCCGCGTACCCCCGTCACCGAATCGGCGGCGCTTGACAGTGCTTACCGGCCGGTAACAGACTGTGGCCACGATGAGGGTTACCGGCAGTAACGGTAACCGTGTGAGACAGCTGGAGGGGACATGGCGGAGTTCACCATGGAGCTCAACGAGGACCAGAGGCAGGTCCGGGACTGGATCCACGGCTTCGCCGCCGACGTGATCAGGCCCGCGGCCGCCGAATGGGACGAGCGCGAAGAGACTCCGTGGCCCGTCATCCAGGAGGCGGCCAAGGTCGGCATCTACTCGCTGGACTTCTACGCCCAGCAGTTCTTCGACCCGACCGGCCTCGGCATCCCCATGGCCATGGAGGAGCTGTTCTGGGGCGACGCCGGCATCGCCCTGTCCATCGTCGGAACCGGCCTCGCGGCCATCGGGGTCGTCGCCAACGGCACCGAGGAGCAGATCGGCACGTGGATCCCGCAGATGTACGGGACCCCCGACGACGTCAAGGTCGCCGCCTTCTGCTCCTCCGAGCCGGACGCCGGCTCCGACGTCGGAGCGATGCGCACCCGGGCCGTCTACGACCAGGCCAAGGACGAGTGGGTGCTGAACGGCACCAAGACCTGGGCCACCAACGGCGGCATCGCCAACGTCCACATCGTCGTCGCCGTGGTCGACCCCGAGCTCGGCACCAAGGGCCACGCCTCCTTCATCGTGCCGCCGAACACCCCCGGTCTGTCCCAGGGCCAGAAGTTCAAGAAGCACGGCATCCGCGCCTCGCACACCGCCGAGGTGGTCCTGGAGGACGTACGGATCCCCGGCTCCTGCCTGCTCGGCGGCAAGGAGAAGCTCGACGAGCGCCTCGCCCGGGCCCGCGAGCGGGCGGCGGCGGGCGGCGGGGAGAGGGTCAAGAACGCCGCGATGGCCACCTTCGAGGCCTCCCGGCCGGCCGTCGGCGCCATGGCCGTCGGCACGGCCCGTGCCGCGTACGAGGTCGCCCTCGACTACGCCAGGACCCGCACCCAGTTCGGCCGCCCGATCATCGACAACCAGGGCGTGGCCTTCCAGCTCGCGGACATGCGCACGCAGATCGACGCGGCCCGGCTGCTGGTGTGGCGGGCGTCCTGGATGGCGGTCGCCGGCAAGCCGTTCACCTCGGCCGAGGGTTCGATGTCGAAGCTCTTCGCGAGCGAGGTGGCGAAGAAGGTCACCGCCCAGGCGGTCCAGATCCTCGGCGGCAACGGCTTCACCCGGGAGTACCCGGTGGAGCGGATGCACCGGGACGCGGCCATCTACACGATCTTCGAGGGGACGAGCGAGATCCAGCGCCTGGTGATCGCCCGCACCCTGTCGGGCATGCCGATCCGCTAGCCGCGGCGGCCCCCCCGCCCCGCCCCGGGTCCTCCCGGGGCGGGGCGGCCCGCTTCAGCGCAGCGGGGTGAGGCAGTTCAGGGTCCAGCCGTCGCCGCCGTACTTCGGGTCGGAGAGGAAGTCCCCCGCGGCGCAGGCCGCGCCCGTGGTGAGCCGCTTGCTCACGCGGAACTGCGCCCGGGCCGACCCGCAGTCCGTGACCACCAGGTCCTGGTCCTTCCAGTCACCCGTGTTGCGCACGCACTGGCCGACCGCCAGCACCGGCGGGGCCTCCTCGCGGATCAGCAGGCCCACCACGACGAGCGCCGGGACGCCGACGGCGACCAGCAGGGCCGGTACGAGCAGGAGCAGCGCCGGCGGCCGCCGCCACAGGGGCTTCCCCGGGTCCAGCGGGGGCCGGAAGCCGCCCGCGGGCTCCGCGAGGCGCCGGAACGCCGCCCGGGGTCCGAGGTTGAGCAGCAGCGTGAACGGGGTGATGAACACCGACAGCGGCCCCCACCAGCCCTGCCAGAGGGTGTCCGAGGACATCCGGCGGTAGGTGGCCGTACCGCAGTCGCGGCAGAACGGCCCGGGCAGGCTGAGGAACCGCATCACCACGAGCAGGCCCTGGTGGCCGCGCACGGTGGCGGGGGCGGCGGGCCGGCACCCGCACACCCGGCAGCCGTCCCCGGCCCCCTGCGGCGGCACGGCGTACGCCGGCTGCGGGGCGGAGGGACCCGGCTGCGCGGGATACGCCGACGCGGGGGCGTACGGGCCCGGCGGCGGGGGGTGCGAACCCGGTTGCACGGCGTACGGGCCGGGCGGTGCGGCGTACGGGCCCGGCTGAGGGACCTGCTGCGGGGGGTACGGGCCGTACGGGCCGGCGCCGTACCCGGGCGGGGGTGTGGCCAAGGAACCCTCCCGGGGGTGCGTGATGATCACGGCACCCTAGCCCGGCCGGTCAGGGCCGCAGCAGCCGGTCCAGGGCCCGGGCGAAGACGCGGTGGCCCGCGCGGGCCACCAGGGGGTCCAGGGCGCGGGGGAGGGGGCGCAGGCGCACGTCCTCGCGCCAGTGGACCTCCGTGCCCCCGCCGGGGGCCGGGCGGAGCTCGATCTCGGCCCAGCCCGTCACCGCCCTGCCGCGCTTCTCCAGCCGGACCAGTCGCGGGGGCTCCCAGACGACGACCTCCATGGTGTCGTCGAACGTGACGCTTCCCACTCCCGTGCGCGCGGTGAAGCGCGTTCCGGCGCGCGTCGGCGGCTCCGTCTCGATGGTCGTCCGGGTCAGCGGCACCTGTTCGCCGTGGCGTTCCCAGTCCGTGAGCCGCCTCCACACCTCGGCCGGCGGGAGGGGCGTGCGGCGAATGATCCGGATGTCTGGCATGAGCGCATGGTAAGCGGGCATACACACCCTGAACTGGACGTCGAATATGGCTTCCGCCGGAGGGTGGCGATCGGTAATACTCACCGCCACCGTGGATCGTGGGTTCGACCGGGTGACCACCGGCCCTCCCGCCCCACACTGCGAGGAGGTGCGCCATGTGCTCCCACCAGCCCCCCTGCCCGCCCGCCGACAGTCCCGACCACGAGGCCGCGCGCGTCGTGGCCTCCCACCCCGAACAGGGCTGGAGCCTGCTCTGCAACGGGGTGGTCATCTTCGACGACACCGGCGAACTGCTCCCCGAAGGCCGGACGGTGGAACCCCGTCGCCCGGCGTTGGTCTGAGCGAGGAGGCAGCATGCGTCAGCAGCTGATCCGCAAGCCCGTCCCCAAGCCCGCCCCCCGAGACCTGGACCTGCGCACACCGTCGGGCAGACCCCTCCCGTACTGACGGGAGCCCGGGCATTACGCCGCCCACCGGCCGGACCCTGGGCCGTGTCTAGCCGGTGGGCGCCGCCGCACCACCCCGGAACGCGGTCTCGTACGCCGCGTCGCCGATCGCCGCCCTGGCCTGCCGCTCGCCTTGGTCCCGCAGGGCCGTCAGCGAGGGCGAGCCCATCTGCGGCCTGCCCACCGTGCGCCACCAGGCGTGCCCGGTGCCGAGCAGGCGCGCCGCCAGCTCCCCGTCGCCGAGGCCGGCCACCGCCGCCGCCAGCACGTCCAGGCCCAGCGCGATGCCGAAGCGGTCGCCCAGCAGCCGTTTCCCGGACAGCATGGCCCGTACGTGCCGCGCGGCCTCGCCGTACTCGCCGAGCCCCAGCGCCGCGACGGCCAGCACGTAGTCCGCGTACGCCCGCAGCCAGCGCTCGCCCAGGTCCGCGCACGCCTCGCGCAGCCCGTACGCCTCCTCGGCGGCCTCCTCGTAGCGCCCGAGGTCGCACAGGGCGTACGCCGTCACCAGCCGGCACAGCAGCCGCCCCGGCCCGTCGGCCCGCCCCTCGTGCGCCGCCCGCGCCCGGGGCCCCGCCAGCGCGAGCGCCCCCACCGGGTCGCCCGGCATCAGGATCGACACGGCCCGCAGGTAGGCGGCGCGCAGCCGCCGTTCCGGGTCGGCGAGCAGGGCCGCCGCCCGGACGCACTCGGCGCCCATCGCCCGGGCCCCGTCCATGTCGCCCTGGAGCAGCATCGTCAGCCCGAGCGCCCACTGCGCCTGGACCCGGGCGGCCCCGGGTTCGGGCGCCCCGCGCAGGGCCCGCTCCAGGAAGCCCCGGCCCTCGTGGACGTGCCCGCACGAGAACCAGAAGAACCACAGGGCCCCGGCCATCTCCAGGGCCGCCGCGGGGTCCGTGCCGAGCAGGTGCTCCAGGGCGGTGCGCAGCTGCGCGTGCTCGGCGCTCGTCCTGCGGTACCAGTCCAGCTGGCCGGGCCCCAGCCAGCCCCGGTCGGCGGCCCCGCAGAGCGCCGCGTACCAGTGGGCGTGACGATCCGCGACGGCCCGCACCTCGTCCAGCTCCGCGAGCCAGTCGTGGCCGAACTCCCGGATGGTGTCGAGCATCCGGTAGCGGGAGCCGGCCCCGCGTTCCCGGGACCGGCGTACGACGGACTTGGCGACCAGCCCCTCCAGTACCCGTTCCACCCGCGCGGCCGGCAGCGGCCCGCCGGCGCACACGGCGCGGGCGGCGGCGACGTCGAAGTCCCCGCTGAACACGGAGAGGCGGGCCCACAGCAGCCGCTCCACCGGCTCGCACAGCTCGTGGCTCCAGCCGATCGCGGTCCGCATGGTCTGGTGCCGGGCCGGGAGCGCGGCGCGGGTCCCGGACAGCACCTCGAAGCGCGTCCCGAGGCGCTGCGCCATCTGCTCCAGGCTCCACAGCCGCATCCGGGCCCCGGCCAGTTCCAGGGCGAGCGGGATGCCGTCCAGCCGCCGGCACAGTTCGGCGGCGGTGCCGGACCGGGCGGGGTCGGCGAAGACGGCGGAGGCGGTGGGGCTGGCGGCGAGGGCGCTCGCCCGGAAGAGGGCGAGGGCCTCGCTGTCGGGCCCCTCGCAGGGCAGCGGCCGGACTTCGAGCACCGTCTCGCCGGGGGAGTCGAGCCGTTCGCGGGAGGTGGCCAGGACCGTCAGTCCGGGTGCGGACTGCAGCAGTTCGCCCGCGAGGTGGCGGACCTCGGAGACCATGTGCTCGCAGGTGTCGAGGACGAGCAGCAGGGCCTTGTCGGCCATCCACGCGCACAGTTCCTCGTCGAGGGGGTGCACGGAGTGGTCGGCGAGGCCGATGGCGTGCGCGACGGTCGTGGTGAGCAGCGCGGGGTCGCGCAGCGGCGAGAGTTCCACCCACCAGATCCCGTCGGGCCAGGCGCGGCCGGGGCCCGGGCCGCCGGGCCGGGGGGACCGGCTGCGGCGGGTGGCGGCGCGCAGGGCGAGCCGGGACTTGCCGACGCCGCCGACCCCGGTCAGGGTGACCAGTCTTCGTTCGCCCAACAGGCGTTCGAGGGTGTCAAGTTCGTCCTCGCGGCCGATGAACCCGGCCGTTTCCGGGGGCAGGTTGCCCGGCAGGTGTCGCTGGGGGGTGGCCGGGTCCGGTGCGGGGTCGCCGCACGTGGAGTCTGCCTGATTGTGGTTGACCGAGTACTCACCGAACACGGATGTATTGTGCGCGATCTTCTTTCGCGGGGTCTGCCGTTCGGGACGGATGGGCTCCGCGGCCGGCCCGGCCGCGGTCAGCCGGCCAGCAGGATCCGCCGTTCCTCGGAGAAGGCGCCCCAGTTGCCGTCGGGCAGCCGGGCGCGCAGTTTCACGGTCCAGACCGTCCCGGCCGGCTCGGTCGTGGTGAGCCGGTAGGCGGCCCGGCCCTGCGGCACGGCCCCGGCGCCGAACTGGATGACCGTGACGGGCCGGTCGTTGACGTAGAGCTGGTACTCGCTCGTGGTGCGGCCGGTGCCGGGGGCGGTCCAGGTCAGCTCCACCGCGCCGGGGGACGCGGCGGCGGTGAAGGAGCCGGGGGCCGTGTCCGGGGCCCGAGCGGGGTCGGCGGGGGTGGTCACCGCCACGGGCGGGCCGTCCGGGGAGGAGTTGTCGGAGCCGTCGCGGGCGCGGACGGTGAACACGTAGGCGGTGCCCGGCTGCAGCCCGGTGACGGTGGTGGAGCCGGCCGTGCCGGGGGCGGTGTGGACGCGGACGCCGGCCTGGTAGACGTCGTACGCGGTCACGCCGGTGTCGTCGGTCGCCGCGCCCCAGCTCAGCCGGGCCTCGTGGGGTCCCTCGGCGCGGCCGTCCGCGGTGGGCGGGGCGGTGGGGGCCTGGTGGTCCTCCGCCTTGGCGGCCGGGGTGGTCGCCCCGGCGGGGGCGCTGAACGGGGAGCGGTTCCCGGCGGCGTCCTTGGCGCGGACGGTGAAGGTGTACGCGGTCCCCGGGGCGAGGTCGGTGATGTCGGTCATGGTCTTGTCGGCGGGGACCTCCCGGACCAACCGGCCTCCCTGGAACACCTGGTAGCCGCCGACCCCGTCGGTGGCGGCGGGTGCCCGCCACATCACGTGGACCGAAGTGGCGCTGCCCGCCTGCGCGGTGAGCCCGGTGGGGGCCGGCGGGGGCCGGGTGTCGCCGTCCGCGCCGCACGCGGCCAGGGCGGCGGCCAGGCAGAGGGCGAGCGCCGCCGCCCCGGCGCGGCGCGGGGAGGTGGTGCCGCGCACGGGATGCCCCTTCCGGCATGGGTCCGTTATTGGTCTAGACATATATGGCACGGCGGGGCCGGACCCACAAGACCCCGGGACCGCCGGGCGCGGCCGGGGGTGGCGGTCTGTGCGGGTTCGTCTTCATCTGCTCTTGTCTGGCATTATTGCGATCTCTTTGCAATAACGGATGATTTTGAACAGGGATGTGCACAGCATGACGGCCCGGACAGTACGGGGAGCGGCCGGCGCGACGCTCGCCACCGCGCTCATCACGGGCCTGGCGGCCTGCTCGAACCCCTCGGGGGCCGCCTCGACGGCGGACGCCGCGGTGGTCGGCATCGCGACCGAGCCGGAGAGCCTCAGCCCCCTGCTCGGCTACGGCAAGGACGGCAACTCCAAGATCTTCGACGGGCTGCTCACCCACGACGCGGACATGAAGCTCAAGCCCGCGCTCGCCGAGGCCCTGCCCGAGGTCTCCGCGGACGGCCGCACGTACACGTACAGGCTGCGCCGGGGTGTGAAGTTCAGCGACGGGGAGCCCTTCACCGCCAAGGACGTCGAGTTCACCTACCGGACCATCCTCGACCCGAAGACCAACAACGCCTCCAGGACCGAACTGGACGCCGTCGAGAGCGTCACGGCCCAGGGCGCCGACAAGGTGGTCTTCACCCTCAAGTACCCCTACGCCCCGTTCGCCGAGCGGACCGTACTGCCCATCGCCCCCGAGCACGTCGCGGGCCGCCAGGACGTCAACAGCGGCGAGTTCACCACCAAGCCCGTCGGTACCGGCCCGTACCTGCTGACCGGCTGGTCCAAGGGCGAGAAGATCAGCTTCCGGGCCAACCCCCACTACTGGGGCGGCGAACCCGCCGTGAAGAAGTTCACCATGGCCGTCGTCAAGGACGACGACGTCCGCGCGACCCGGCTGCGCGCCGGGGAACTGGACGCCGCCATCCTGCCCCCGAACCTCGCCCGGGGCTTCGCGCAGGACAAGGCGCGCAAGACGTACGCCGCCAAGACCTTCGACTACCGCAACGTGACCCTGCCGACGCACCACCCCGTCACCGGCGACGTGGCCGTGCGCCGGGCCCTGGACATCGCCGTCGACCGGCAGGCCATGGTCGACAAGCTCCTCGACGACGCGGGCAAGGCCGCCTACGGGCCGGTGCCCACCGACAGCCGCTGGTTCACCCCCGGCACGGAGCGCCCGTACGACCTCGAACGGGCCGGGCAGATCCTCGACGAGGCCGGCTGGAAGACCGCGGACGACGGCATCCGCGCCAAGGACGGGGTCCGTGCGTCCTTCCCCCTCTGGTACACCTCCGGTGACAAGATCCGCCAGGACCACGCGCTGGCCTTCGCCTCCGACGCGAAGAAGGCCGGCATCGAGGTGAAGACCGAGGCCGGGACCTGGGAGGTCATCGAGCCCCGGATGAAGACCGACGCCGTCCTCGCCGGCGGCGGCTCCCCGGCCGACCCCGACTTCGACCAGTACCAGCTGCTGACCTCCTCCCTGGCGGGCGACGGCTTCAACAACATGGCCCAGTACGCCAACCCGGCCGTCGACCGGGCCGTGGCCGACGGCCGCACCAACGGCGACCCCGCCGCCCGCAAGGCCGCCTACGACACCGTGCAGCGTGAACTCGTCCAGAACCCGGGCTACGTGTTCCTCACCCACATCGACCACCTCTACGTGGTGAACGACAAGTGGGAGGGTCCCTCCACCCAGGTCGAGCCGCACGACCACGGCCTCGGCTCCGGCCCCTGGTGGAACGTCGAGAGCTGGAAGCCGAAGCGGAAGTGACGTTTCGCCAACGCCTGGGGCGAGGCCGTCCGGGCAGCCGCCCCGGCCGCCGTCCGGGCAGCCGGCCCGGCCAGGCGCCCTGGGGGCCGATGGCGCGGATGGCGGGACGGCGGACCCTGTCCGCCGTCCCCGTCCTCCTCGCCGTCACCTTCGGGGTCTTCGCCGTCGCCGCGCTGTCCCCCTTCGACCCCGTCAAGGCCTACGCCGGCACCGCCGGACTCACCGCCTCCCAGGCCCAACTCGACCAGCTGCGCGCCAACCTGGGCGCGGACCGGCCCTTCCCCGCCCGGTGGTGGGACTGGCTCGCCTCCGCCCTCACCGGCGACCTCGGCGACTCCGCCGTGATGCGCCAGCCCGTCGCCGACGTCATCGCCGAACGCCTGGGGTGGTCCGCGCTCCTGGCCGGATCCGCCTTCGCCGTGGCCGTCCTGCTGGGCACGCTGCTCGGGGTGCTCGCCGCCCGCCGCCAGGGCGGAGCCCTGGACCGGGCCGCGTCCGGGCTCGCCTACACCCTGGAGGCGGCCCCCGCCTTCTGGCTCGGGCTGCTCGCCGTCTGGTTCTTCTCGGTACGGCTCGGCCTGCTCCCCTCGGGCGGGCTCACCGACGCCGCCGACGACACCGTCACCCTCTCCGGGGCCGCCACCCACCTCGTCCTGCCCGCACTGGTCCTCGGCGTCTCCCAGCTGCCCTGGTTCTTCCTCTACGTACGCCAGGGCGTGGCCGACGCCCTCGCCGAGGACCCCGTACGCGGCGCCCGCGCGCGGGGCCTGTCCGAGCGGCGGGTCCTGCTGGGCCACGGGCTGCGCTCCGGCATGCTGCCCGTGCTCACCCTCATCGGCTCCCGCGTCCCCGAGCTGATCACCGGCGCCCTGCTGGTCGAGACCGTCTTCAGCTGGCCCGGCATCGCCGCCGCCACCGTCACCGCCGCCACCTCCGTGGACTTCCCGCTGCTGGCCGCGCTCACCGTCCTGGCCACCGCCGCCGTACTCGTCGGCAACCTGCTGTCCGACCTGCTGTACGGGCTGGCCGACCCGAGGGTGGGCTTCGATGGCTGACACCGCCTGGCGCCGGCACGGCCCGGACCGCCGCTCCACCCGCGCCCTGCGCGTGCGCACCGCGGCCGCCGTCACCGTCCTCCTCGTCCTCGCCGTCCTGCTGGTGCCCCCACTGGTCCCGTTCGACCCGCAGGCCGTGGACCTCCCAGCGAAGCTGCTGCCGCCCTCCTGGCGGCACCCCTTCGGCACCGACGACCTCGGCCGCGACCTGCTGCTGCGCTGCGTCCACGGACTGCGCGTCTCCCTGCTGGTCGGCCTGGTCGCCGCGCTCGTCGCCACCGTCCTCGGCACCGCCGTCGGCGCGGCCGCCGGAGCCCTGGGCGGCCGCACCGACCGGCTCCTGATGCGGGCCGTCGACGCCCTCTCCGCCATCCCGCACCTGCTGCTCGGGATCTTCGTCGTGGCCCTGTTCCGGCCGGGCGTCTGGCCCGTGGTGGTGTCGGTCGCGCTCACGCACTGGCTCTCCACCGCCCGCATCGTGCGCGCCGAGGTGCTCTCGCTGCGCGGCCGCCCCTACGTGGACGCGGCCGTCTCCGGCGGCGCCTCCCGGTGGCGGGTCACCGTCCGCCACCTGGTCCCCGGAGTGCTGCCGCAGGCCGGACTGGCCGCGGTGCTGATGATCCCGCACGCCATGTGGCACGAGTCCGCCCTCTCCTTCCTCGGCCTCGGCCTGCCCGCCCACCAGGCCAGCCTCGGCACCCTCGTCCAGGCAGGCCGCGGCTCTCTGCTCGCCGGCGACTGGTGGCCCACCCTCTTCCCCGGCCTGCTGCTCATCGTCCCCACCCTGGCCATCGCCGGCCTCGCGGGCGCCTGGCGCGACCGCCTGAGCCCCCGCCGCCGCTCGGAGCTGACCCTGTGACCCCGCACCCCACCCCCTCGTCCCTGCCGGGAGGCGAGACCCCGCCCCGGACCGCGCCCGGATCGGCATCCGGCACCGCGCCCGGGTCCGGGTCCGCCGGGACGGCGGGGCGCCCCGGCCCCCTGAACGCCGGTGGTGACGTCCTCCAGGTGGCAGGGCTCTCCGTCCGCTTCCGGATGGGCGGCGGACGCCACGTCGAAGCCGTCTCCGACGCCACGTTCCACCTCGGCCCCGGCGAATGCCTCGCCCTCGTCGGCGAGAGCGGCTGCGGCAAGTCCGTCCTCGCCTCCGCCCTGCTGGGCCTGCTCCCCGGCAACGCCGAGACCGCCGGATCGGCCCGCCTCGGCGACGGCCTCGACCTGCTCGCCGCCGACGAGAAGACCCTCGCCCGCACCGTCCGCGGCCGCCGCGTCGCCCTGGTCCCGCAGAGCCCCGCCGCCCACCTCACCCCCGTCCGCACCGTCCGCTCCCACCTGGAGGAGACCGTCCGGGAACTCACCGCCGCCGACGACCCGCGCGGGGCCGCCGAAGCCGCGGCCGCCCGCGCCGCCTTCCCCGAGAGCCACCTCGACCACCACCCCCACCAGCTCTCCGGCGGCCTCGCCCAGCGCGCCGCCACCGCCCTCGCACTCATCGGGGACGCACCCCTGCTCCTCGCCGACGAGCCCACCACCGGCCTCGACCGGGACCTCGTGGAACGCACCGTCGACGAACTGCGCGCCCACACCCGCCACGCCGGCCGCGCCCTGCTGATGATCACCCACGACCTGGCGGCCGCCCAGCGCGTCGCCGACACCGTCGCCGTCATGTACGCGGGCCGGATCGTGGAACTCGCCCCCGCCGACACCTTCTTCGCCGAGCCCGGCCCCCGCCACCCCTACGCCCGGGGCCTGCTCGACGCCCTGCCCGAGCGGGCCTTCACCCCGGTCCCCGGCACCCCGCCCGAACTGGGCGACCTGCCGCCCGGCTGCGCCTTCGCCGCCCGCTGTGCCCTGGCCGACGCCACCTGCCGGACCACCCGGCCCCCGCTCACCGAAGGGGTGGCCTGCCACCGTGCTTGAGCTCAAGGGCATCACCGCCGGCTACGACCGCCGGGGCCCCGTCGTGCGTGACGCGCACCTCGCGCTGCACCCCGGCGAGGCCCTCGGGCTGCTCGGGCCCAGCGGCTGCGGCAAGTCCACCCTGGCCCGGGTCGCCGCCCTGCTGCACCGGCCCGACCGGGGGACCGTGGTCTTCGACGGCCGCACCGTGACCGGCTTCCGGTACCGGGCCCCGCGCTCCCTGCGCACCGCAGTCGGCGTCGTCTTCCAGCAGCCCCGCCTCTCCGCCGACCCCCGCCTCAGCCTGTACGACCTCGTCGCGGAACCGCTCCGCGCCACGGGCCGGCGTGCGGAGGCCGAAGCGGCCGTCGCCGAACTGGCCGACCGGGTCGGCCTGGGCGCCGGCCTCCTCGCCCGGCGCCCCCACCAGGTCAGCGACGGCCAGCTCCAGCGCGCCTGTCTGGCCCGGGCGCTGGTGCTGCGGCCGCGCTGGCTGGTCTGCGACGAGATGACCGCGATGCTCGACGCCTCCACCACCGCCGCTCTGGTCGGGGTGGTCGAGGAGTACCGGGAGGAGACCGGGGCCGGTCTGCTGGCCGTCGGACACGATCCGGTACTGCTCGGCCGCTGGTGCGACCGCACGGCGCACTGGAGCGACGTCGCGGACGGCTGATCGACTGTTGCGCGTGCGTGAATCATCCGGCTCGTCCATGGACTCCTCGGGCAGTGCGATCTAGCGTCTGGCGGCGGCGCGACGTCAGACGCAACGTCAACAAGACCCAGGAGCAAGGAGGATGACCGGATGTTCCGAAGAGCGCTGAACTGCGCCGCGGTCCCAGCCGTCGCCGCCCTGACGGTGATCGGCGGGCTCGCCCCCGCCGCCCGGGCCGACGAGATCCCCAAGGCCCCCGGCCACCGCCTGGTCAGCCAGTACGAGGGCGGACCCGCGACCCCCGCCCCGCTGCCCGGCGAGGCTCCGCCGCAGCACCCCTTCCTCGCGCCCAACGGCCGCAGCGGCATGCACTCCGACGCCGCGGGCAGCGCCACCTCGCCGTGGTCCGGCCCCCTGGGGAAGAACCCCCGGGTCACCAGCGAGAAGGTCGCCGCCCTCGGCGGCGAGTGCGCCACCGCCACCTTCGACGCCGGAGGCCGCCTCGTCACCGTCTGCGGCACCTTCTCCGGCTTCAAGGTCAAGCTCCTGGAGCCCCGTACGCTCGCCACGCTCGCCGAACACCAGCTCCCGCAGCGCTCCTCCACGGTCGAGGCGATCACCTCGCTCGACTTCGCGAAGATCTTCAAGGACACCTCGGGCGGTGCCTACTTCTACCTGGACGACCAGGACCGCGCCGTGCTCGCCGACTCCCGCCAGCACGTCCTGCGCCTGGCCCACTCCCAGAACCCCGACGGGAGCTGGAAGTTCACCGTCGAGAACGACTGGGACCTCACCGGCCAGGTCCCGCACGACTGCGTCAGCTGGACCAACCTGTGGCCCAGCGGCACCTGCGACCCCGTCACCTCGGTCATGCCCGACTGGAACGGCCGCATCTGGTGGGTCACCCGCCAGGGCCGCGTCGGCACCGTGGACCCGGCGAACGGGCAGATCCGGTCGGTCCGGCTGGCGGGCGAGGAGATCCAGAACTCCTTCTCCGTCGCCGAGGACGGGGTCTCCATCGTCACCGACCACGCCCTCTACGGCTTCCGCACCCGCGCCGACGGCACCCCCGAGGCCCAGTGGCGCCAGACGTACGACCGCGGGACCGGGACCAAGCCCGGCTCCGTGAACCAGGGTTCGGGCACCACCCCCGACCTCTTCGGCGACGGCTACGTCGCCATCACCGACAACGCCGACGACCGGATGAACGTCCTGGTCTACCGGCGGGGCGCCGACGTCCCCGCCGACCGGCGGCTGGTGTGCAAGGTGCCCGTCTTCGGCTCCGGCGCCTCGACCACCGACAACTCCCTGATCACCTGGGGCAACAGCATCGTCGTCGAGAACAACTACGGCTACGAGAACCCCACCTCGCTGCTCCTGGGCAAGTCGGTCGTCGGCGGCGTCAGCCGCATCGACGTCCGCGCCGACGGCAGCGGCTGCGACACGGTGTGGGAGAGCGCCATCCGCGCTCCCTCCGTGGTCCCCAAGCTCTCCACCGCGAACGGGCTGCTCTACTTCTACGAGAAGGAGCCCAACTTCTGGGGCATCGACTCCTGGTACCTCACCGCGGTCGACTTCCGCACCGGTGAGCGCCGCTGGCGGCAGCTGACCGGCACCGGGCCCCTGTACGACAACAACTGGGCGCCGATCACCCTCGGCCCCGACGGCACGGCGTACGTCGGCGTGTTCAACGGCATCGTCGCGGTCCGCGACGGCGACTGACCCCGCCGGTGTGTCCGAGCCCCCGCCCGCACCCCGGGCGGGGGCCCGCTCATTGCTTCAGCGCGGCGCAGGCGTCGGAGCGGCTGCCGGGGGGCATGAGCCTGCGCTCGCTCTTGGACAGCTCCCGGGCTGCCAGGCCGCAGGCGCGCCCCCGCCACCGCTCGGGGTCGAGGGGCAGCACGTCCAGCGTGGAGCCCTCCGACCAGGCGAGCCGCCTGCCGTCCGCCGACCAGTCCCCGGCCGCCCCGTACCCGGGGGTGAAGTGGTACTTCTCCGCGCCCTGAGCCACGTCCCAGAAGGTGAAGGAGTTGACCGTGCCGACCGTGCTCAAGGTGGACGCGTCGGCGAAGCCGTTCAGCCACTGGATCCCCTGGTAGGCGATCGTCCTGGTCGGCGCCCTGCCCTCCACGTCCCGGATCTGAAGGCGCCCGTCCGTGGTGAGGACCGCGAGCGTCCGCCCGGCCGGGTCGAAGGCCAGCTGGCTCACCCGGCCGTCCTCGTCCTTGGCGGGGAGCGTTTCGGCCTCACCCGTCTCGAAGTCCCACAGGACGATCTGCTCCCCGACCGCCCGTACGGCCGCCTGCCGGTGCCCTGGGCGGGCCACGGCGAAGATGGTGGAGGCCGCCGTCGACAGGTCGACCAGCTCCGAGGCCGGCGGCTGGTAGATCCGGCCCGCCCGTGCGCCCGTCTTCAGGTCCCACCGGGAGACGTAGGAGACGGCCGAGACCACCGCGTGGTCGTTCCCGTCGAACCAGACGCTCACCCAGGCAGGGGTGCGGCCGGTCCGCGGGTCCGCGCCTGCAGGGTCGATCCCCGGCGGGCCCGGCGGGGTGATCCGGCGGGTCTCGGTGAGGCCGGTGCCGCCTCCTGGCGCCGGCAGGTCCCACACCAGGACGCCGAGACCGTCCGCGGTCACCGTCAGCAGCCGTTTGCCGTCCGGGCTGAAGGTCGGGTAGAGCTTCGCCAGCTGGGCGGAGGGGCGGGCCGCCGCGAGCTGTGCCCGGGTGTTCAGGTCCCACAGGCGCAGGCCCTTCCCGTCCCCGTCGACGGTGACGACGCGCCCGTGGTCGACGTCGATGGCCCTGATCAGGCTGGTGAGCATGGAGCTGTCGAAGGCGGTGGGCGCGGGCACCCGGGCGATGACGACCGTGGAGCCCGAGCTGACCGCCATCCTCATCGCCCCGGGAGGACCGGCCAGGCTGATCGCCGGAAGCCGGCCGCTGCCCGCGATGACCTGGTCCTGCTGAGCCGGTGCCGGCAGGTCGAGGGTGGCGGGCAGGCCCTCCTGGAGGTCAAGGACGAGGAACCGGTACCGGCCGAGCTCGGCGCCGAACCGCTGCGCGGGATTGACCAGGAAGCGTCCGGTCCGGTCGAGCCGGGGCACGTACAGAGGGCACACCAGCCCCAGCTGACCCGTGTTGTACTGCTTCCGCACCCTGGGCTGTCCGGCCAGGTCCCAGACCTGGAGGACTCCGTCATTGGTGCACCGCACGAGAGTGGTGCCGTCGCCGCTGACGGTCACCGTGCCCACGTCCTGTCCGGCCCAGGGCCCCTCTTCGCGGTGCCCGTCGGACAGGTTCCAGCGAACGAGCCGGCCGGTCGCGCCCGACTCGGCGCCGTCCGGGACGATCCGGCCGATCACGGTGCTGCCGTCCGGCCCGAACCACGCCTGGGAGACGGTCCAGCCGTCAGGCGGGGCGAGGTGGTCGCCGACGCGCTGCCAGGACTCCGCTTCCCAGACGGAAACCCCCTCGCCCGGTACGGCGGCGAGCAAACGCTTTCCCAAGGCGTCGAAGCGGAGGTCGGTGGCGGGCCGGGCGTTCACCCGGGACTGCTCCGTACCGCGCAGTTCGATGGTGCGGCGGCTCCCGTCCTCCGCGAGGACACCTGCGGTCAGCCGCCCCAGGAAGGAGGAGGCCGCTGACGTGCGGCCGTCCGGCGAGGCGGTCGCCAGGCGCGCGTTGCGCATGATGACGCCCGGCTCGCGTCCACCCGAGCCCGGATGGGCCGAGACGATGTCGCCCCCCACCAGGCCCAGCGTCAGGCGGCTGCCGTCCTCGCTCAGGGCGGCGTCGCGCACCTCCCCGCTGCCCTCCAGCACGATCCGTTCGACGTGGCGGGTGCGCAGGTACTGCTCGAAGAGGGAGGTTTCCGCCTGGGGCCCGGGGGCCGTGCGGTAGGCCGCGGCGCTCATCAGGGCCGAGGTGGTGAGTGAGACGTCGTCCAGCCGGGACGCCAGCTGGGCGAGTTGGGGGGAGGCGCCGCGCCCGAGGTCCTCGTCGAGCTTCTCGTTCGCCCCGTACAGCTGCCACGACGCGAGCACGGCGACGGCCAGCAGGATGGCCAGCAGGGTGATGCCCGCCTGCCTGAGCCGGCGGGAGCGGTGGGCCTGGGCCGCCTCCTCGGCGCGGCGGGTCAGGCCCGCTTCGAGGAATTCCCGCTCGCGCACCGAGAGTTCGTCGCCGCGCAGCCCCGTCTGGGCGACGGCGGCGTCCAGGGGCGCGCCCGTCGGCAGCTGGTCGCGGGGCCGGCCGAGCTCCTCCCAGCGGTCCAGGTCGCGCCGGAAGCCGGCCCGCCAGGTGAGGAACTCGCGGTCCCGCGCGACCCGGCGGGCCAGCGTGGGCCAGGCTCCGATCAGCGCCTCGTGGGCCAGTTCGACGGTCTGGCCGCGCTCCGCGTCCCCGCCCACGACGAGGATCCGCCGCTCGGCGAGCAGGCCGGCGATCCGCCACCGCTCCTCCCCGGCGTCCGCCCGGCTCAGCACCCCGCGCAGCGGGGCCTCGCCGCCCGGCGCCATCCTGACCAGCGCCGTCAGCAGCCGCAGGGCCTCCTCCTCGTCCGCCTCAGCGACACAGGCCCGCCAGGCCGCCTCCGCGTGCCGGCCCAGGGCGCCGCGGACGCCGCCGATCTCCTCGTACGAGGCGAAGCGCAGCCGGCCCATGGCCTGCTCGTCCCACAGCCGCGCCAGTACGAAGCCCAGCAGCGGCAGCGCCCCCGGCTCCGCGCCGGCGTCGTCCAGCATCCGGGAGACCAGCCCGGGGTCGTACGACACGGCGGGGATCCGGGCCAGCGGCCGCAGGATGACCTCGGACATCTGGGCCCGGGTCATCGGCAGCAGCGGCCGGACCGCCGCCCGGCCGAGGGCGGGGTGCGCGAGGGCGGCCTCCAGGAAGTCGGCCCGGAGCGTGAGCAGCACCCGCAGCCCGGCGGGGTGCGCCTCGGGGAACAGCAGCGCCGCGGAGCCGTCGTCGCCGGACCGGCCCTCCGCGAGCAGCGCCTCCGCCTGGTCGAGTACGACGAGCAGCCGGCCCGCCCGGTCCCCGAGGGCCGACCGGGCCGCGGCGGCGAGGCCGCGCCCGGCCAGGTCCTCCTCCAGCTCCCGGGGCCCCGCCGCCCCGCCGCCGAGGCGGGCCAGCTCCGCCGCGAGCGCCGTCCGCACCGGCAGCCCCTCGGCGGCCCGCACCACCAGGACCTCGTACCCCCGGGCGCGCAGCCGGGGCGCCACCCCGGCCAGGGCCAGCGAGGACTTCCCGCAGCCGGACGGACCGACCAGGGCCACGCGGGAGCGCGCGCCGCCGTCCAGCAGCCCGGCGACGTCCTCGGCCTCCGGGTCCCGGCCGAAGTACACCTCCGCGTCGGCCTCCCGGAAGGCGGCGAGACCCCGGAACGGGGAGGCGGGGCTCAGCAGCGGGCCGAGCGCGGGGACCTCGGCGATCAGGGTCCGGGTGGGGATCACGAAGCTCTGCCGGTCCCCGGACAGCTGGGCGGCCACCACCATGCCGACCACGGCCCCGGCCTCCTCGTCCCAGACGGGGCTGCCGCTGAACCCCCGGTCCACGGCCACGCCCTGCTGGTCGGAGCCCGACAGCTGCACCCAGTTCTCGGCGGTCCAGCCGCGCAGCCGGCCCGCGTGCCAGACGCCGCCCGGGAAGGCCGCGGTGAAGCCGGCCACCCGTACGAGGTGGTCCCAGACGCTCGTGGGGGAGGCCATGGCGAGCGCGCCCACGCCCTCCACGGGCGTCCGCAGGCGCAGGACCGCGATGTCCCCGGTGCCGTCCGCCCGCAGCGGGACCCAGTGCTCCACCTCGGCCGGGACCTGCCGGGAGGCCCCGGACAGGGGGCGTTCCAGGGTCAGGACGCCCGCCGGCGCCGACACCTGCGCACGGGGCGCGCCGAGCGCGTCGGCGACGACGTGCGCGCAGGTCAGCGCCAGGTCGGGGGCCACCAGGAAGCCGACCCCGACCGGTCCGGCCGGGCCCGCGACCCGGACGATCGCGGAGCCCAGCAGGGCGTCCGCCTGCCCGGCCCCGCCCGCCGCCGTCATCAGGGGGTGTTCTGCGGGTCGCTCTGCGGGGCGTTCCGCGGGGCCGGGGAGTTCCACGTCAGGGTCACGCCGAAGTTGGCCTGGGTGGTGGTGCTGGCGATGACGATGTCCGCCTCGGCCGACAGGGAGACCCCGAACTCCAGGGTGATCTCGTCCGGCCGGTGGGCGAGCCCGCTGAGCCGCCCCACGAAGCTGTCGGCCAGCGGCCGGATGCCGTCCACCATCTCCCCGAAGGAGCGCGACGCCCGGACGACGGAGCCGCCGCCGCGCCCGACCCGCGCCAGCGACTCGTCGACTTCGCGGATCTGCACCCGCAGCACCCCGTCGGTGCCGTCCCCCAGGGGGACCTCGACCGTACGCACCTCGGCACTCATGACCGTCCACCCTCCCCGTTGCCCAGCGGCTCGGCGTTGTGGACAACTCTCGCACGGGGTGGGGGAGTTGGGGCAGTGGCAGGGGGCGCGTGCGCCGGGGATGGCCGAAACCCGGCCGCCCGGCCCCGGCGCCGGTCCCGGCCCGCGGGCCGCTACCTGGCGGTCTCGAGCCGCCGCTCCGCCAGGAGCTCCGGCCCCGCGGCGGGAGGCGGCACCGCCCCGGCCAGATCGAGGCTCGCCTCCAGGTCGTCCAGCGCCAGACGGGTCGCGGCGATCCGGTCCCGGACCTCGTCCGCCGGCTCCGTGGAGTTCGCCGCGCGCTCCCGGGCCCGCGCGTCCGCCTCCTCCATCTCCCGCGCCTCGTCCAGCGAGTTCAGCACGACCCCGATCAGGACGTTGACCAGGACGAAGGAGGCCAGCAGGGCGTACGAGGCGTAGTAGAGGATGCTGAACCGCGAGATCTCCAGCCCCGCCCGGACCGCGTCCGTCAGCCCGTCCAGGGTGGTCAGCAGGAACAGGGTGAGCGCGGCCCGCCCGATCGAACCGTAGTGCTGCGGGTCGGCGGAGGCGAAGCTCACCCAGCCGACCATGGCGTACACGTACACGACCAGCGCGCCGACGAACAGGAAACTGGCCGTGCCCGGCAGGCTGCGGCCGACCGCCAGCAGCAGGATCCGCAGGTGCGGCAGGAAGCGGGCGGTGCGCAGCACGCGGGCGAGGCGCAGCAGCCGCAGGACGGTGGCGTTCTCGCGCAGGAACGGCAGGAAGGCGGAGGTGACGATCAGCAGGTCGAAGATGTTCCAGGGGTCCCGGAAGAATGCTTTCGGCCGGTCGGCGTGGGCGCCCGCCCGCACCAGCATCTCCAGCGTGAAGACGGTGAGGCAGGCCTGCTCCGCCGCCTGGAGGACCTGGCGGTGCCCGGCGGCCAGCCCGCTGTACGTCTCCAGGCCCATCAGCGCCGCGTTGAGCAGGATCACCGCGAAGACGCCCATCCCGAAGGAAGGGGCCTCGGTGATGCGGCGGCAGCGGGCGGCAAGTCTGCGCCGGCCGGATCCGGCCGGCATGGGGTCCGTCATCGTGTCCCTCGTACTCGTGCTCGTGCGGCCCGTCAGGCCGGGGTCGGCGTCGTCGCACGGAGCGGCGCGGGCGCGGGCGCGCACGCCGGTCCGTACGTCCTGCTAACGCCGCACGGCCGAACGGGTTTCACGTGGTCACACGAAACGGACCATTGCGGGGCCCCTGGACGGCGAACGGCCGGGCCGGAACCCCGAAGGGTCCCGGCCCGGCCGTCGTCGTGTCCCGTGGTGAAGGGGCTCAGTCCTGCTTCCCGGCACGCCGGGCCGCGTCCTGCGCCTGCTTCTCCTTGATCCGCACCGTTTCCTTGCGGACCTCGGCCTGGGTGGCGCGCTCCTTCTGCAGCCACTCCGGGTTCTCCTGCTTGATCGCCTCGATCTGCTCGGTGGTGAGCGCCTCGGTGATCCCGCCGCGCGCGAGACCGGCGATGGAGACGCCCAGCTTCGAGGCGACCACCGGACGCGGGTGCGGGCCGTTGCGCCGCAGCTCCACCAGCCAGGCCGGCGGCTCGGCCTGGAGTGCGTTCAGCTCGGCGCGCGAGACCACGCCCTCCTGGAACTCTGCGGGGGTGGCCTCGAGGTACACACCCAGCTTCTTCGCCGCGGTCGCGGGCTTCATCGTCTGGGTGCTCTGGTGCGACGTCATGGGGTCAAGGGTATCGAGCATGTGCGCTACCTCCGACCACGACCGGTAGCCTTGGGGGGTGACAGGCTCGGATACACCCCCTTCGTTCCGGCTCGCCTATGTCCCGGGAGTGACGCCCACGAAGTGGGTGCGGATCTGGAACGAGCGGCTGCCCGACGTCCCGCTGACCCTCGTCGGCGTGCCCGCCGCCGAGGCGTTCGCCGCGCTGCGCACCAGCGACGCCGACGCCGGGTTCGTACGGATGCCCGTGGACGGGGCGGACCTCAGCGCGATCCCCCTCTACACCGAGACGACCGTCGTGGTCGTCCCGAAGGACCACCTGGTGGCCGCCGTGGAGGAGATCACCACCGAGGACCTGGCCGACGAGATCGTGCTGCACCCCCTCGACGACGTGCTCGTCTGGGAGACCCTGCCCGGCCGCCCCGCCTTCGAGCGGCCGGCCACCACGGCCGACGCCATCGAGCTGGTCGCGGCGGGCATCGGCGTCCTCGTCGTCCCGCAGTCCCTGGCCCGCCTGCACCACCGCAAGGACCTCACCTACCGGACGGTCTCCGACGCCCCCGCCTCGCGGATCGCGCTGTCCTGGCCGGAGGAGAAGACCACCGACCTGGTGGAGGAGTTCATCGGGATCGTCCGCGGCCGGACCGTGAACAGCACCCGCGGCCGGCAGCCCACCCCGCCGCAGCCCAAGCAGCGCAAGGCCGTGGCGGGCGCCGGCGGCAAGACGGGCGGCAAAGCGGGCGGTGCCAAGGCGGGCGGCGCGAAGAGCGGGGCCGGCAAACCCGCCGCCCGCTCCGGCGGCAAGCCGGGCGGCAAGCCCGCCGCCAAGCGGGGCGGCAAGCCGCGCGGGCGGCGCTAGCGCCGGGTACGCACGACGGCCGGTCCTCGCGTTGCGGGGGCGGGGTCGGCCGGGCAAGGTCGGAGCATGCCCATCGCCACCGTCAATCCCACGACGGGCCAGACGCTGCTCTCCTTCGACGCCCTCGACGCCGCCGGCATCGAACGCTGCCTGGCCCTGGCCGCGCGCACGGCCGCGACGTACCGGCGCACCACCTTCGCCGAGCGCTCCGCGCTGCTGGAGCGTGCCGCGGACCTGCTGGAGGCGGAGGCCGAGGACGTCGCCCGCACCATGACCGTCGAGATGGGCAAACCGCTCGCGGGGGCCCGCGCGGAAGCCGCCAAGTGCGTCAAGGCGATGCGCTGGTACGCGGCCCGAGCCGAGTCCCTCCTCGCCGACGAGCACCCCGCCGACGCCGACGTCCGGGACGCGGGCGCCTCGTCCGTCCGCGTCCGCTACCGGCCCCTGGGCGTCGTGCTCGCCGTCATGCCGTGGAACTTCCCCCTCTGGCAGGTCGTGCGCTTCGCCGCGCCCGCGCTGATGGCCGGCAACGTGGGCCTGCTCAAGCACTCGTCGAACGTCCCCCAGACGGCCCTGTACCTCGGAGACCTCTTCCAGCGGGCGGGCTTCCCGCAGGGCTGCTTCCAGACCCTGCTCATCGGCTCGGGCCCCGTCGAGGGCATCCTGCGCGACCCCCGCGTGGCGGCGGCCACCCTGACCGGCAGCGAGCCGGCCGGGCGCGCCGTGGCCTCCGTCGCGGGGGACGAGGTCAAGAAGACCGTGCTGGAGCTGGGCGGCAGCGACCCGTACATCGTGATGCCCTCGGCCGACGTCGCCCGGGCGGCGAAGACCGCGGTGACCGCGCGGGTGCAGAACAACGGCCAGTCCTGCATCGCCGCCAAGCGGTTCATCGTGCACACCGACGTCTACGAGGAGTTCGCCCGCCTGTTCACCGAGGGCATGCGGGCGCTGACCGTCGGCGACCCCATGGAGGAGTCCACCGACGTCGGCCCGCTGGCCACCGAGAGCGGCCGCGCCGACGTGGAGGAGCTGGTCGACGACGCCGTGCGCCACGGGGCCACGGTCCTGTGCGGGGGCCGTCGCCCGCCCGGCCGCCCCGACGGCTGGTTCTACGAGCCGACGGTGCTGGCCGACGTCACCCCGGGGATGCGCGTCGACCTGGAGGAGACCTTCGGCCCCGTCGCCACCCTCTACCGGGTGGACAGCCTCGACGAGGCCGTGGAGCGGGCCAACCGCACGCCCTTCGGACTCAGCTCCAACGTGTGGACCCGGGACGACTCCGACCTCGAGCGCTTCGTCGCCGAGCTGGAGGCGGGTGGCATCTTCGTCAACGGGATGACCGCCTCCCACCCGGCCCTGCCCTTCGGCGGGGTCAAGCGGTCCGGGTACGGGCGGGAGCTGTCCGGGCACGGCATCCGCGAGTTCTGCAACATCACCACCGTCTGGGAGGCCGCGGAGCAGGGGTGACGGCGGCCGGTCAGCCCTCCATCAGTCCCACGACGTGCTCGGTGATCATGTCGAGGACCGCCGCGGCGGTCTTCTCCTCGCCGAGGACCAGCACGCTCAGGGTCAGCCCGTCGGTCATGGCGGCCAGGTACCGGGCCAGGACGGGGGCCGGGACCTTGGGGGTGAGCCCCATGTCCCGGCACAGCTGCCCGATCAGCTCCTCGTACGTCTGGCAGTACAGCTCGTACTGGCGGCGGGCCAGGTGCTCGAACCCGGGCCGGCGCAGGGCGTACTGGGTGAGCTCGTAGGTGAGCATGTGCTCGCCGGGCTGGGCGTCCACGTGGTCCCAGTACGCCTGGAATCCGGCCCGGACGGTCTCGCGGAGCGTGGGTTTCGGCCGGATCGCCTCCCGCACCACGCAGATGTAGTGCGCGGTGATCGCGTCGAGGACGGATTCCAGCAGCTCCTGCTTGGAGTCGAAGCAGTAGTGGAAGACGCTCAGGGACACGCCGGCCTCGGCGGCGATCGAGCGGGTCGTGGTCCGGGCGACGCCGTCGCGGGTCATCGCGCGGATCGCCGCCTCGGTCAGCTGGGCGCGCCGCTCGGCCGACGGCATACGGGGCACGGAACTCCTCGGGGTGGGGGGACTTCGGGTACGGCGGCGGGGCCGGCCGGGCGCTGCGGCCGGCCCCGCCGGTGGCGTCAGCTGCTGTAGACGCGGACCTCGTGGAGGGAGTACCCCCACTGGGTGGCCCGCTGGACGCCCTGCACGCGCAGGTAGCGGGCCGTCACCCCGGCGAACCGGGCGGTGTCGAGCCCGCCGTCGCTGTCGGGGGTGGACCAGACCGTCTGCCAGTTCGTTCCGTCCGTGGAGGTCTCCAGCCGGTACGCCTTCCCGTACGCCCGTTCCCAGTCGAGGGTGACGCGCCCGATCCGGTGCGTGGAGCCGAGGTCGATGCGCAGCCACTGGCCGTCGTTCCACTCGCTGGCCCAGCGGGAGCCGGAGTCGCCGTCCACGGCCCGGCCGGGGGAGTAGTCGACGAAGGGGTTCCACCACTCGGACGACGAGGCCGAGGCGGAGGAGCCGGCGGCGAGGTTCACCTCCGACCGGTGCCGCTCGGAGGCCCCCCAGGTGCCGAGGTAGGACTCGGCGCCCTTGAACAGGTCGTCCACCACGTCCTGGCCGCCGGTGAGCCGGATGTCCTCGATCCAGTCGGGGACCAGGCCGTAGTGCGAGGCGCCGTCGGTGTTGAGGTCCCAGGTGCGCTGCCCGGTGGTCTGCCGGTCGATGACGGATCCGCCGTCGGTGCTGGTGAAGGGGTACTTCACCGGGTTCGGGGTGTTCGCGCCCCGGGGGCCGGGCCAGCCGCCGACGCCGTTCATGTCGGTGCCGTAGCCGTAGCCGACCTTGTACTTGTCGCGCAGGGCGTCCGTACGCCTGGCCTCCGCGCTGAAGGCTTCGGAGCCGCTCATGTACTGGGCCGCGAAACCGCCCAGCTTGTAGAGCCGCTCGGTCCAGCCCAGGTCCATCCAGCTGTGCGAGGAGATGACGCCCGGGTAGGACTCGGACTCCAGGATGTCGAAGGCGCGGCCCGCGGCCTTGACGCTCATGTGGTCGACCTCGAGCATCATCCCGCGCTTCATCATGCCGCGGACGGCGTACTCGCCGAGTTCGGTGAGACCGCGCTTGTTGCAGCGGGCGTCGGCGGAGTACGAGGGGACCGCGACGCCGGCCGGGAGCTCCTTCTGCGCCGCCGGAGCCGCCGCGAGGCCGATCGGGTTGTCCTTCTGCGGGCCGGCGCACTGCTCGGTCTGCCAGAAGGTGCCGGTCGACAGGAACTGGCCGACGTTGATCGCGGTGCCGAGGGCGCCCTCGTCGAAGCGGACCCCGCACAGGGCGTTGTCGAACTTGTGGCAGAGGAACATGCTGCGCACGCCCAGCTTGTACAGCTCGTCGAGGCCGCGGTCGACGTCGGCCTTGCCGCACTGGGCGACGTCGAGGATCTGCTTGCAGCCGAACGGCTCGGAGGTCTCGACCCCCATGACGACGGCCAGCTTCCCCTGCTTGATCACCTCGCGGGCCTGGTCGGAGTCGGTGACGATGCGGAACCAGCCCTTGCCGGGGCCGCCGTACATCTTGTCGACGAAGGCCTGCATGTCGTACGTCTTCTGCGCCTCCAGGCGGATGGCGGTCATCTCGTCGCAGCCGCGGTCCTTGAAGAAGTAGACCGAGCAGATCACCCCGTTGGTGACGAGGTCGTTGACGAGGACGCGCTGCCCGCCGCGCCAGGCGCGCTCGACCCAGGCGTAGTAGTTCTGCTGGTGGGTCAGCGAGTCGTGGGCGGGCCAGTCCTTGAACGTGGGCCAGCCGTTGGGGTCGTGCTTGCCGTCCCCGCCCTTGGTGATGAAGTCGAAGACGGCGAGGGTGCCGTCGGGGTAGTGCTCGGGACAGTCCTTGAGGGCGTCCGCGACGCCCGCCTCGGAGAAGGGCTTGCCGCAGATCAGACGGCCGCCGAAGCCCTCGTTGGACATGAGGTGGTCGTGCGCGTCGACGAACCCGCGCACCTTGCCCTGGGCGTCGGTGCCCTTGAAGGGCTCACCGGTGACGTTGATCGCGGAGTCGGGCTGGGGCCGGGCGGTGGGGTTCCACCAGCCGGCGTCGGTGGTGGAGCCGGCTTCGGCGGAGGAGAGGGGCGCGGGGCCGAGCAGCATGGCCAGCGCGGCGACGAGCGGTGTCAGGAGCGCGAGGCGGCGCCGTCGGCGCGCGGCGCCGCGGTACGGCCGTGGGGGCGGGTGAGGGGTCAAGGTCATCACTCATGTCTCGGTCGTCGGATGCGGCGCGATCGGATCCGGGCATGAATTGTCATGCCCCGCACAAAGGTGGGACGAGAATCCCGACTGGCTCGAAAGGAGTCAAGAGTCCGGGACGGATGACCTGATGGGGCGTCGGGTCCGACGCGGGCGCGGGCGGCGTGATCAGCGGCGGCCCGGTGTCATGTCGTAGGTGACCCACATGGTCCGGGTGGCCACCTGGTCGTACTTGGAGCGCGCCCGGTGGTTGTCGTCGGCGGTGATCCACCGCACGACGCTCCAGCCGCGCGCGGCGGCGAGCTCGCGCAGGGCTTCGAGCAGCAGGTCGGCGGCGCCGGACCCGCGGTGCTCGGGGGCCACGAACAGGTCGTCCAGGAAGCAGCCGACGGTCGCGGACAGCGGCCGGGCGAAGGGGCGGTAGTGCGCCAGCCCCAGCAGTCGTCCCCCGGCGTCCTCGGCCACCAGGGCGCCGACCTCGTGCCCGGGGTCGTTCACCCACGCCCATACGGTGGCGGCCGCCTCCTCGGTCTGCTCCACCTGGTAGAAGTCGGCGTAGCCCCGGTACAGGGCACGCCACTGGGCGAAGTCCCCGGGCGTGACGGCGCGGACCTTGATGTCGGACATGTGCGGCAACTCCTTGATCGACGGACCGATGCAACGTAGCAACCCGCCTCCGTCGCCACACCTGTCCACAGCGGTGCCGGTGCCGCCGCGGTTTTCGACACGGCGGCGGGTTGATGGCTGGACGCTGGCGTATCTGTCAATCGCCCGAGAGGGTGAATCATTCGCGATTACGGGGCGAGGTTGTTTCCGAGAAGCGTGCGATTCGACCGCCCGTTCTGCCTTTAACCCCCTCGGGGCGGGATGTTCGCTTTGGGCCTTCCGGGTGATGCCGGGTATGCCATCGTGGCGGCCATGACAGACGTGAACGCTCAGGCCCCTTTTCCGTTACCGCCCTCCCCCGAGAGGCAGGCCGCGTGGATCGAGGCCGTCCTGGCGACCGACGGCGTCAACGTCCCGCGTGCCGCACTGGAGAACGTGGCGCCGTTCATCGTGGACCCGGAGGCGGCCGTCGGCGAGCCGGATGCCGCTGGTGTCCGCAGGCTCAAGGGCGGGTCGGTGCGGCGCCTGCGCACCGACGCGGGCGACATGGTGGTGGCGGTGGTCCGCATGCACGGTGCGGGCGGGGTGCAGTGGAGTCACAACGAGCGCATCAGCTCGATCTGGCGCTCAATCGCTGACCCGACGGTGGGGCGGGGAACGGAGAGGATCCTGTCCTCCGTGCAGCCCTGGAGCCAGGTCGACGACCAGGGAACCGAACGGTTCCTGGCGGCCCTGCAGAGCACCGCGCAGAACCGTCAGGCGCTGCTGATGGACGCCGAGGACGCGGCTGACGCGCTCTCGAAGCGGGACAAGGTCAGGCCGTACGACCTGGAGGAGGACCTCGTCCTCAATGGTCAGCAGGAACCAGGGATGTACGTTCCGCAGCAGGTGCGGCTCGTGGAGCCGCCGGAACGCGACGCGAAGGGCGAACCGCTCCACCCGGAGGCCTTCTGGGGCTGGATGGCCGTACGCGGAAACAATCGAACGCAAAAGCGTCAGTCGATTTTCCGTTTGACCTCGGGTGAGGTGCTCGCCGGTGTCCCGGCGGAGAAGCTGGGGCGGCCCGGCGACGAGATCGTCTGGGACCCCAACCAATGGCTGTCCGAGTTCTCCACCCTGCTGAACAGGGAGTTCGCGGAGTCGACGGAGGGCCTGGACCCCAAGGACGCCCCCAGGGCGCGACGCGCCGAAGCCATCGCGGTGGTGGACGCCCACCTCGTCGTCGGCACTCCGACGCCGAAGCGCCTGTACCGCATCGTGCAGATGAGCAACCGTCGCGACCACGTCCACCCCCCTCTGGAGTTCGATCCGATCGACCGCTCACGGGCGCTGGGGCGCAGTGTGCTGGGCATGTACGTGGCGCGCGGGCTCATGGACGAGAAGACCGCCGAAGTGCTGTCCGGGTTCGCGCCGGTCCGGGAGCACCCGGACGCCACCCCGGAGATGTCGGTCGCCGACCTGCGCGACCTGCGCTCCATGGCCCTCCTGCAGGAGCTGTTCCCGGTCGACCCCCACAAGCGGCACCTGCTGCGCCGCGCGCTCAGTGAGGGGCCCCCGTCCCAGCTGAAGGCCGACGAGATCAACCAGCGGGCCCGCGCCTGGTCCGCCCTGACGTCACTGAGCTACCCGCAGCCGTGGAACCCGCGCATCGGGCAGATCTTCACCAGCAAGGTCCGTGAGGGGATCGTCCTGTCCGGGCGTTCCCTGCGCGACCTGCTGTCCTCGGCGGACGGCGACGACCAGGCGTTCGAGGAGCTCGTCGCCTACCGTGCCGCGCACTGGCTGGCTTCGTTCGGCATCGTCGAGGCGGACCGGGGATCCCTGGACGGTCAGGAGGTCCTCGGAGATTCGGGTGAACGCGTACGAAGGGCCCGGCGGGGCGTCCCCAACGTCCTCCAGGCGCTGCGGCACAACCGGAAGGGTGCGGTCGGCCTGCTGAAGTCCCTCGTCGCGGCGATGGAGGACGGAGACCGGCAGCCGTTGCGCGTCAGCGGGTCCGGGATGCAGATGCCCGGCAGGCCGATGACCCCGCTGTGGCTGGACGAGGTGTTCCCCAAGGAGACCGGTACGCGACCGCGCAAGCCGGCCACCGCTTCGGCCGCCCCGGCCCCGACCCCCGCCCCCGCCGGCCCAACCTCGGCGCCGGCGCCGGCGCCGGAACCGGAACCGGCGGGGGCGGAGACCGCGACCGGGCGCACCGACCCCGAGGCCGGCGCGGACCGGGTGGAACCCGCCGCTGCGGTGCCGGTCCGGGCCGCCGTGCCCGCGGCCCGGCCCCCGGCGGCCGGGACGGCCGGGACGACCGGGGGCGGTCCCGCCGGCCCACCGCTCCCCGTCCCCGACCTCCTGCTCCGCGTCGAGGGCCGGATCCGCGAGGTCAACGCGGGAGCCGTCGAGGTCCGCGGGCTGCTCACCGAGCTGAAGGAGCGGGCCGGTGATCCCTCCGCCCCGGCGCCGATCGGGCGCGGACGGGCCGACGCCGCCGTACGCCTGCTGAACCAGACCGTGGCCCTGCTGCGGGAACTGCCGGAGCTCGTCGAGGTGATGGCGCAGGACGGCTGAGCGCACGCGGCGGAGCCCGGCCGGTGGCGCCGGCCGGGCTCCTGGGGTGGTGCCGTCGGGTCAGCTCGTCTGGAGGGTCACGTCGTCCACCACGAAGGAGGTCTGGAGGGACTGGTCCTCCACCCCCTTGAACTGCAGGACGACGGTCTGCCCGGCGAACTGGGAGACGTCGTAGCTCTTCAGGGTGTAGCCGGAGCCCGCGTCCAGGTTGGACAGGGTCGCCAGGGTCTGGCCGCCCACCGAGACCGTGAAGGTGTCGTAGGCGACGCTCTCGTTCTCGTCGGTGTCGATGTGCAGGTAGAAGGAGAGCCGGCCGGAGGCGCAGCCGGCGGGGAGGGTCAGGGACTGTGAGGCGCTGTCCGTGCGGGAGCTGCCCCAGCCGTTCAGCCAGGCCATGTACGAGCCGCCGTGCGGGAGCTGGCCGGACTGGTTGGTGATCACCCCGGAGGTCGTGGACCAGGGGGCGGAGCCGCTCTCGAAGCCGCCGTTGACGACGACCTGGGCCGGGGTGCAGCTGCCGCCGCCCCCGCCGACGGTCAGCGTGTACGTGGTGCTGTGGGTGACGGAACCGGTGCCGGTGACGGTCAGGGTGTGGGTGCCGGCCGGGGTGCCCGCGGCGACCTGCACCGAGAGGGTGGCGGACTGGCCGGACTGGACCGAGGCCGGGCTGACGGTCGCGGTCACGCCGGAGGGGGCGCCGGTCACGGACAGGGCGACGGTCTGCGCGCTGCCGCTGACGGTGGCGGTGTTCACGGTCGAGGTGACGGAGCCGCCGGGGTTGGCGGAGCCGGCGGCCGGGCTGGTGGCGATGGAGAAGTCGGAGGCGGGGGTGCCGCCGCCGACGGCCGTGTTCCAGATGGCGTACGCGACGCCGTCGGCGCTGCGGTCGAGGACGGTGGCGCTGATGTTGGACGGGGTGTCGCAGGCGCTGTGGTAGCAGGAGTCGTACGCCGCGTTCGCGGTGCCGCCCCACTTCGCGGCCTGCGCGGAGGTCTTGCGGGCGCTGGCGCCGGCGGCGTAGCCGGAGGTGGGGATGCCGGCCTGCTGGAAGGAGTAGTCGTCACTGCGGCCCTGGCCCTCGGTGTTCTCCTCGGGGGCGAGGTTCAGGGAGGTCCAGTACGCCTTCAGCGGGGCGGCGGTGGTGGAGTTGACGTTGTTGATGAAGTAGCCGCCGTTGGGCGAGCCGACCATGTCGAAGTTGTAGTAGCCCTTGATGGCCGCCCGCTGGGCGCTGCCGAGCTGGTTGACGTAGAACTTCGAGCCGTTGAGGCCCTGCTCCTCGTCGGTCCACCAGGCGAACCGCACGTGCTGGGTCATCGTCGGGTTCTTCTGCGCCAGGACGAGGGCGTTCTCCAGCAGGGTCGCCGAGCCCGAGCCGTTGTCGTTGATGCCCGGTCCGGCCGAGACGCCGTCGAGGTGGGCGCCGAACATCACGGTCTTGTCGGCGGGCCCGCCCGGCCAGTCGGCGATCAGGTTGTTGGACGGGTAGGTGCAGGAGGTGCAGGCCTGCTCGGTGACGGTGTAGCCGGCGGCCTGGAGCTTGCCCTTCACGTACGCGAGGGACTGGGTGTACCCGGCGCTGCCGGCCCGGCGGTTGCCGCCGTTCTGCGAGGCGATCGTGCCGAGCTGGGCCAGGTGTGCCTGGACGTTGGCGACGCTGATGTCGGGCGCGGTCGGGTCGGGCTGGGTGCCGCCCACGGTGAGGGCGTAGTCGACGGTGTGCGCGAGGGACGCGCCCTGGCCCTTGACGGTGACGGTGGAGGCCCCCGGCGCCGCGTTGGAGGAGGCGGAGAGGGTCAGCGTCGAGGACTGCCCGGACTGCACGGTGGCCGGGTTGAAGGAGGCGGTGACCCCGGCGGGCAGGCCCGTCGCGGTGAGCGTCACCTGCTGGGCGGACCCGCTGGTGGTGCTGGTGGCCACGGTGGTGGTGACGGAGCCGCCCTGCTGGACGGTGCCGGACGCCGGGTTCAGGGAGAGCGAGAAGTCGTTCTGGCCGCTCGGGGTGCAGGTCGGGTCACCGCTCTGGGCGGGCACGCTGATGGCGTCCCAGGCGGCCTTGGTGCGGTTGAACAGGTTGCAGGTGGCGTCGAGGGACTTGGCCGAGCCGAGCGTGGCCGTCCGGTACTTCTTGTACGACATGCTGCTGGTCTTGAGGAGCATGCCGCCGTAGAAGATCTTGCCGGCGTTCTGTACGCCGACACCGGTCAGCGTGGTCTGGTTGCAGGTGCTGCTGTTGGGCTTGCCGCCGCCCGGGCTGGTGCCCTCGGCCAGCAGGTAGAACCAGTGGTTGAGCGGCCCGGCGGCCTTGTGCACCTCGGTGCCGGGGATCGCGGAGCTGTAGCAGGCCGGGTCGTTGTTGACCGCCGGCGGGTCGTACATGTTGCGGATCGGGCCGCGGCCCTGGAGGTTGATGACCTCGCCGACCGTGTAGTCGGGGGTGTCGTACGGGGCCGGTTCGTTGATGTACGCCTCGGTCAGCGCGCCGAAGATGTCGCCGGTCGCCTCGCCCAGGCCGGCCTCCTGGCCGCTGGTGCCGCCGGGGGTGTTGGAGTCGATGGCGTGCCCGTACTCGTGGGCCACCACGTCCACGCCCGCGATCCACTCGTTGGCGCTGTTGCGGCCGATGGTGACCGAGCTGCCGTCCCAGTAGGCGTTGAGGTCGCTCAGGCCGACCTTGCCCGGGAAGCTGCGCCCGTTGCCGCTGACGCCGTTGCGGCCGAGCCACTGGGAGAGCATGTCCCACTGCTTCTGCGCGGCGAACATCAGGTCCGTGCACCCGGTCTCCTTGGAGGTCGGGTTGCCGGTGCCCCAGGAGTCGGAGGACTTGCTGAAGACGGTTCCGGTGCTGTAGTCCGCGCAGCTCAGACCCGGGCGGTTCGGGTCGCGCAGGGAGTACGTGCCACCGGAGGCGGTGGTGTCGATCGTCAGCGGGTTGGGGCCGTTCCACTTGCTGTTGCCGGTGCCGGCCACGACCTCGTCGTAGCGGTCGACGACCTTCCCGGTGCGGGCGTCCACGAAGACGTGCAGCCGGCTGGGCGCCGTGCGGGTGCGGCCGGTGAGCACGGTCTCCCAGGCCAGTACGGGCTTGTCGTCCTTGAGCCGGACCACGAGCCGGCTGCTCTCGACCTTGTCCACCTTCTCCAGCTCGCGCCGCGAGGAGGCCTCGGCCGCCTTCGCGTCGACGTCCGGGGTGGTCGCCACGTCGATCACGGTCGAGGAGGCCGACTGGAGGGCGCGGACCCGGCCCTCGCCGTCCGCGAGGACGACCGCGTCGCCGCCGACGACCGGCAGGCCCCGGTAGCTGCGCTCGTACGCGACGGAGTACAGGTCCTTAACCCAGGGGGTGACCAGGCGCCGTTCGTACTGCTGGCGGGGGGAGTTGACCAGGGTGTCGAGGCCGCTGCGGACGGCCGCGTCCGCGGCGGCCACGGCCCGCTCGGCCTTGGACTGACGGGGTGGTACGGGATCCGGCTGCGCGGCCGACGCGGTGCCGGCCAGCGCGCCGGCGAGGCTCGCGGTCAGCGCGAGGGCTGCCACGGACGCCGTCCATCTGGTGGGCTGCACGAGTCCACTCCGATCGTGTGTGGGGGGTGGGTGGCGGTACGCGTCGCCGAGTATGGGCGTGGACATGGCGAGATTGGGACATCCCTGCGGGCATAAGGCGCGGGTTATGGTGCGCTGCCGTGCCGCTTCGTAAGCTGCCCGGATGCAGCTGGAGTTGAGGCATCTGCAAGCCGTCTGCCGGATCGCGGAAGCGGGCAGTCTGGGGGAGGCGGCCAGGCGGCTGGGGATCTCGCAGCCGGCGCTCTCCGCCCAGCTGCGCCGGATCGAGGCGGTCACCGGCGGGGAGCTCTTCGCCCGGGGCCGCCACGGCGTGGAGCCCACCGCCCTCGGCCACTTCGTGCTGGCCAGGGCGCGCCGGGTGCTGGGCGAGATGGCCGCCCTGGGCGCCGAGGCCCGCGCGCTGGCGGCCGACGCCCCGCTCAGGCTCGGCTGCATCCTGCTGGTGCTCCTGGACGGCCTGCTCGCCCGGACCGACCAGGCCCTGTCCGGGCGGGAGGTCACCGTGGACCTGGAGGACTCCGTCACGGCCCTGGTGCGGATGCTCGGCGCCGGCCAGTACGACGTGATCGTGTACGGCGAGGTGAACGACTACGAGGTTCCGCTGCCCCGGGGGGTCACCGCCCGCACGGTGGTGCCCCAGGAGCCGTTCTGCATCCGGATGTCCTCGGGGCACCGCCTCGCGGGACGCGCGACCCTCGACCTGGCCGAGCTGGCGGGAGAGCAGTGGATGACCCTTGTGGAGGACGACGACGGAGGCCCCGAGGCCCTGGTCGAGGCCTGCGCGAAGGCGGGCTTCACCCCCTCGCTGCGCCACCGGATCACCGACCGCCAGATGCGGCACGACCTGATCGCCGCGGGCCGCGCCATCGCCCTCTGCCAGCCCACGGCCCCGCCCGTCGCCGGGACCGTGATGCGCCCCCTGGCCGGCACGCCGGTCACCGGCCGCATCCGCCTCGCCTGGAACCGCTCGGCGGTCCCGGCGCGGCAGGCCGAGCTGCTCTTCCGCGCGGCGGTCGCCGCGTACCTGGCGAACGTGGACAACAACGACTTCCACCGGAAGTGGTGGGACGCCCACCCGGAGGCCCGGCCGGTGCTCGACTGAAACGAGGAGGCCGCAGCTCAGGCCCGGTGCGGCCGGCGCCGGCGACGCTCAGGCGGTCCCCCTTGAAGGAACGATCCGGCGGCGGGTTAGCATATGAGCGCCGCCTAGCTCGAAAGATAACGTCTGTGACTGTCAACGAGGACTCGTTCGCCAACTGGAAGACCCGCGAGGAGATCGCGGAGTCGATGATCCCCCTCATCGGGAAGCTGCACCGGGAACGGGACGTCACGATCCTGCTCCACAGCCGCTCCCTGGTGAACAAGTCGGTCGTGAGCATTCTCAAGGCCCACCGCTTCGCCCGGCAGATCGACGGCGAGGAGCTGTCGGTCACCGAGACGATGCCGTTCCTCCAGGCCCTCACCGCCCTCGACCTGGGCCCGTCCCAGATCGACATCGGCATGCTCGCCGCCACCTACAAGACCGACGACCGCGGTCTGTCGGTCGAGGCCTTCACCGCCGAGGCCGTCGTCGGCGCCACCGGCGAGAACAAGATCGAGCGCCGCGAGGGACGCGACGTCGTCCTCTACGGCTTCGGCCGCATCGGCCGCCTCGTCGCCCGCCTGCTCATCGAGAAGGCCGGCTCCGGCAACGGCCTGCGCCTGCGCGCCATCGTCGTGCGCGGCGGCGGTGACGCCGACCTCGTCAAGCGCGCCTCGCTGCTGCGCCGCGACTCCATCCACGGCCAGTTCCAGGGCACCATCACGGTGGACGAGGCCGCGGGCACGATCGTCGCGAACGGCAACACCATCAAGGTGATCTACGCGAACGACCCGTCCGAGATCGACTACACCGAGTACGGCATCAACGACGCCATCCTCATCGACAACACGGGCAAGTGGCGCGACCGCGAGGGCCTCTCCAAGCACCTGCGCCCGGGCATCGACAAGGTCGTCCTGACGGCCCCCGGCAAGGGCGACGTCCCGAACATCGTCCACGGCGTCAACCACGACACCATCAAGCCGGACGAGCGCGTCCTGTCCTGCGCCTCCTGCACCACCAACGCGATCGTCCCGCCGCTGAAGGCGATGGACGACGAGTACGGTGTGCTCCGCGGCCACGTGGAGACCGTCCACTCGTTCACGAACGACCAGAACCTGCTGGACAACTACCACAAGGCCGACCGCCGCGGCCGCTCCGCGCCGCTCAACATGGTCATCACCGAGACCGGCGCCGCCTCCGCCGTCGCCAAGGCGCTGCCCGACCTCAAGGCCCCGATCACCGGCAGCTCGATCCGCGTCCCCGTCCCGGACGTCTCGATCGCCATCCTGAGCCTGCGCCTGGGCCGCGAGACGACCCGCGAAGAGGTCCTGGAGTACCTGCGCGGCGTGTCGCTGCACTCGCCGCTCAAGCGCCAGATCGACTTCACCACCGCGCCCGACGCCGTCTCCATGGACTTCGTGGGCTCGCGCCACGCCTCCATCGTCGACGCCGGCGCCACCAAGGTCGACGGCGACAACGCGATCCTCTACCTCTGGTACGACAACGAGTTCGGCTACTCGTGCCAGGTGATCCGCGTCGTCCAGCACGTCTCCGGGGTGGAGTACCCGACCTACCCGGTCCCGCAGGTCTGATCCCGCGCATCGCCCGACCCGGTGCCCCGCCGACAGCCGTCGGCGGGGCACCGCGCGTTTCCTGCCTAGACTGCCGCGGTGACCGAGAACGTGCTTCCCCCCTGTCCCGAATGCTCCGGCCCGTACGCGTACGAGATGGGCGCCCTGCTGGTCTGCCCCGAATGCGGGCACGAATGGCCTCCCGCGGCCGGCGAGGACGGCGACGCCCCCCAGGAGCGGGTGGTCAAGGACTCGGTCGGCAACGTGCTCGCCGACGGGGACACCGTCACCGTGGTGAAGGGCCTGAAGGTCAAGGGCCACCCGACCGGGATCAAGGCGGGCACCAAGGTCCGCAACATCCGCCTCGTCGACGGAGTCGACGGCCACGACATCGACTGCAAGATCGACGGCTTCGGCGCCATGCAGCTGAAGTCGAGCGTGGTGCGGAAGGGCTGATCTCCCGCTGTCCCGCGCGGGCGGCGCCTTTGTGCGAAGCCACGGACCGGGCCCCGCGGACGGCCGGAATCCCATGGTTTTCCCCAGTGGGTCCGGGGGCTCCCGCCGGATACGTTCGCCACGTTCCGTAAGTGGCGAAAGGGGAAGCCGTGGGAGCGGTGGCGTCCGTACTGGCGGCGGCGGTGCTGTGGGGGACGGTGGGGCCCGCCCAGCTGTGGGCGGACACCGGCGTGCACCCGGTGTCGCTCGGGGCCTGCCGGATGCTGCTCGGCGGGCTCGTGCTCAGCCTGCTGACGGTCCGCCCGGCGGGGCTGCGCACCCTGGGCAAGCCCGGAGCGGGCCGGTGGCTCGTCCTGAGCGTGCTGGTGACGGCCGCCTTCCAGGTCTGCTTCCTCCAGGCGGTGCAGCGCGGCGGAGCGGCCCTGGCGACGGCCGTCGCCTTCGGGACCGTGCCCGTGGTGGGCGGGCTGAGCGCCCGGTGGCTCGCCGGGGAGCGGCTCACCCGCCGCTGGCTGTGGGGGACGGGCTGCGCCGTGGCCGGCATCGCCCTGTTGCTGCTGCCCGGCAGCGGGGCCCGGGCCGACCTGCTCGGGCTGGTCTTCGCGGTGGTGTCCGGGGCGAGCTTCGGCGTGTACATCGCCGCGTCGAAGCAGCTGGCCGCCCACGGCGCGGACCTCGCCGCGGCGGCCCCGGTGAGCGTGCTGTGCGCGGGGCTGCTGGTCTCGCCGTTCCTGCTGGTGGCCCCCGAGGGGCTGGCCACGGGCCGGGCGCTCGCGCTGATCGGCTGGCTGGGCCTCGGCACGACCGCGCTCGGCTACCTGCTGTTCACGCGCGGCGTCGGCCGGCTCAGCGCCGCCACGACGGGGACGCTGAGCCTGACCGAGCCACTGGTGGCGGCGGTGCTCGGGGTCGCGGTGCTGGGCGAGCGGCCCGGTCCGACGGCGGCGGCCGGAGCGGCGCTGATGCTGTTCGGGCTGGTCCTCGTATCCGTCCCGGAGCGGCGCCGCATCCGGCCGTAGCGGCCGTCTACCGGTCCTGGTAGGCGGTCATGTCCGCGCGGACGCGGTCGGAGAAGAACATCGGGCCTATCGCGTCGGCCCAGGCCATGCCGTCCGGGGTCAGTCCCAGCGTGCCGCCGCTCTCCCGCAGCCAGTTCCGCTTCAGCAGGAAGTCGAGCTGGGGCCCGAAGTCGTCCTCGAAGCGCGTGGTGAACCGCTGCCGGTAGGCGTCGGCGCGCATGCCCGTGGACTCCAGCAGGTGCTGGAGCACGTACATCCGGCGGCGCTCGGCGTCGTCCATGCGGAACGCCCACTGGGCGCGCCGGAACCGTTCGGTCGGGGTGGCGACGTAGTCGTCGATGATCCGCCGCACCTCGGGCACCGCGACGGCGTAGTCGGTGGTGTAGTGCAGGTCGGTGGTGAACGAGCGGGCGCCGACGCCCAGCCCGACCATGCCGGCCTGCTGGTTGTACTCGCTGATGCCGCTGCCGTCGGTGTCCTCCACGGCGGCGGTGCCGGTCCGCCGGAAGACCCGCATGGAGGTCTGCTCGTAGCCCGCGGACAGGAGGTGGTCGCGGCCGTAGCGGTAGAGCCGCAGCCGCTGGTCGTTCCAGTCCTGGAGCGTCTTGGCGTGGCGGGTGCTCAGACCGGTCAGCGGGCGCACGTACAGCGGGTAGAGGTAGATCTCCTCCGGCTCCCAGGCGAGGGCGGCGTCCAGGGAGACCCGGAAGGTGCGCTCGGTCTGGCCGTCGATCCCGTAGATGAGGTCGATGTTGAGGATCGGGAACCCGGCCTCCTTGAGGCGGGCGAGCGAGGCCTCGACCTCCGCGCGCTTCTGCGGCCGCACCGCGGCGCGCGCCTCCTCGTCGAGGAAGCTCTGGACGCCGATGCTCAGCCGGGTCGCGCCGCGCTCGGCGAGTACGGCGATCCGGTCGGCGGTCGCGGTCGCGGGGGAGGTCTCCACCGACCAGGAGGCGGCCTTGAGGTCGGCTCCCATGATGTTCTCGCTGATGTCGCAGAGGCGGGTGAGCTCCTCGGCGGTCAGGTAGGTCGGGGTGCCGCCGCCGAACGCGGCGAGGGTGAAGCGGATCGGCTCGCCCTTGGCCTCCAGCGCCTCGCGGGTGACGCGCGCCTGCCGCTCCAGGGTGGCGAGGAAGGCGCCGGTGACCTCCTCGGGGGCGCCGGTGCGGGTGAAGAGGTTGCAGAAGCCGCAGCGCATCTCGCAGAAGGGGATGTGCGCGTAGAGGGAGAGCGCGTCGAGGCGCTCCCTCGACCACAGGTCGCTGAGCAGCGGACCGTCCTCCAGGAGGCGGTACGCCTTCTGGTGCGGGTAGGCGTACACGTACTGCTCGTAGGGGGTTTCCGGATCGGTGTCGGCGGAGGGGACCGGGAACGACGGGCTCGGCAGCAGAACAGGCGCGTTCATCAGGGGAATCGACTCTCTCTCGGCAAAAGAGGGCGTCACTCTTCGTGACCAGGCGTCACCTTAGGTTCGCCCCGGGGCCGTTTTCAGCAGTGCAATTCCCATGAACCGCCTTTCGGCGTGTAGAGCTTCATATGTACTTTTTGCGGAAGGTGGGATTCCGCCCCGGGGGCGGTGTATCCGTGGCCGCCATGGAGAACACACGGAGACTTCTCGTCGCCGCCGGGGGCGGCGGCGACGCCATCACGGCCGCCATGGTCCACGCCGCCCTGCACGGCGCGGACACCCCGGCCCTCGTCCTGACCTACGCCTGGGAGCGGCTGGTCGTCGACCCCGTCCCGGGCCCCCGGAGCGCCGGCGACTTCCACGGCACCGAGACCGCCGCACCGGACCTCGTCCTGGTCACCCCCGGGACCCGGCCCGTCGCCCCGGCCGGCTCCCTGCTGCCGCGGCTGTCCGGCGAACTGCGGCCGCGGCTGGGACTGCTGGACCCCTACGGCGGCGCCCTCGGCCTCGCCCGCCAGATCGCGGCGGCCGCCCGCTGGTGCCGCGCCGAGCGGATCGACCTCGTCGACGTGGGCGGCGACATCGTGGCCCGGGGCGACGAGCCCACCCTGCGCAGCCCGCTCGGCGACGCCCTCGCCGTCGCCGCCTGCGCGGCCACGGGACTGCCGACCGGCGTGTACGTGGCCGGGCCCGGCCTCGACAACGAGGTGCCCCCGCCCGACCTGCTGCCCCGGCTCGGCGCACCAGCCCTCACCCTCACCGCCGGGCACACCGCGGTCGTGGCCGGGGTCTTCGACTGGCACCCCTCCGAGGCCAGCGCCCTGCTGGTGGCCGCCGCCCGCGGGGTGCGCGGGGTCTGCGGCACCCGGGACGCCCCGCGGCCGGTGCACCTGGACGCCTCGGCCGCCGCCGTCCACCGGCTCACCCTGGACCGGGTCCTCTCCCTCAGCCCCCTCGCCCGCGCCCTGGCCGGCACCGGCGCACTGGCGGAGGCCGAGGAGGCCTCCCGCGCGGTGTGCGGCTTCTCGGAGATCGAACGCGAACGCCGCCGCGCCGCGGCCCTGCCCGCCGGCCCGCCCGCACCGCGCCCGGACCGGGACCCCGCCGCCGTCCTGGCCCGCTTCGCCGCCTGGGAGCGGGAGACGCTGGCGCGGGGGATCGCGTACGCCACCACCCGCCGGATCACCGAGGAGCTGGACCTGGGCCCCGGGGAGGCCCGGCGCCTGTTCGCCGCGCTGGGCGACCGCCGGGCCGCGCCGCTGTGGCGGCTGGGTGCCGCCGCCGGCCGTCCACAGGCGGGACGGGGTGTCGGCGGGGGCCGCTAGGCTTCTCGAATGGCTCTTTCGGACGCTTCCCCCGAGATCTCGGACTCCCTGCAGGTACTCCACCGCGTGTTCGGCTACAGCTCCTTCCGCGGCGAGCAGGAGCAGATCATCGAGCAGGTCGCCGGGGGCGGCGACGCCCTCGTGCTGATGCCGACCGGCGGCGGCAAGTCGCTCTGCTACCAGATCCCGGCGCTCGTCAGAGAGGGCACTGGCATCGTCATCTCGCCGCTGATCGCGCTGATGCAGGACCAGGTGGACGCGCTCACCGCCCTCGGGGTGCGGGCCGGGTTCCTCAACTCCACCCAGGACCCGTACGAGCGGCAGGCCGTCGAGCAGGCCTTCCTCGCCGACGGACTGGACCTGCTCTACCTGGCCCCCGAGCGGCTGCGCACCGAGGGCACCCAGCGGCTGCTCGACCGCGGCAAGGTGTCCCTGTTCGCGATCGACGAGGCGCACTGCGTCGCCCAGTGGGGCCACGACTTCCGCCCGGACTACCTGGCCCTGTCGATGCTGCACGAGCGGTGGCCGAAGGTGCCGCGGATCGCCCTGACCGCGACCGCCACCGAGACCACCCACGCCGAGATCGCGAAACGGCTGGGCCTGGAGGACGCCCGGCACTTCGTCGCCAGCTTCGACCGGCCGAACATCCAGTACCGCATCGTCGCCAAGGACAAGCCGCTGGCACAGTTGCTGGAGCTGATCCGGGCCGAGCACGACGGGGACGCCGGCGTCGTCTACTGCCTGTCGCGGTCCTCGGTGGAGAAGACGGCGGCCTTCCTGGTCGAGCAGGGCATCGACGCCGTGGCCTACCACGCCGGGATGGACGCCCGCACGCGCGCCGCGAACCAGGCGCGCTTCCTGCGCGAGGACGGCGTCGTGGTGGTGGCCACGATCGCCTTCGGCATGGGCATCGACAAGCCCGACGTCCGCTTCGTGGCCCACCTGGACCTGCCCAAGTCCGTCGAGGGCTACTACCAGGAGACCGGCCGCGCCGGCCGCGACGGCGAGCCGGCCACCGCCTGGCTCGCGTACGGCCTCCAGGACGTGGTCCAGCAGCGCAAGCTCATCGACGGCTCCGAGGGCGACGAGAACCACCGCCGCTCCCTGGCCGCGCACCTGGACGCCATGCTGGCGCTGTGCGAGACCGTCGACTGCCGGCGGGTCCGGCTGCTCGCGTACTTCGGGCAGTCCGGCGAGCCCTGCGGCAACTGCGACACCTGCCTGACGCCCGCCGAGTCCTGGGACGGGACGGTCGCCGCGCAGAAGCTGCTGTCCACGGTGTGGCGCCTCGCGCGGGAGCGGCGCCAGAAGTTCGGTGCCGGGCAGATCATCGACATCCTCCAGGGCAAGAAGACCGCCAAGGTCATCCAGTTCGACCACGACGCCCTGTCGGTGTTCGGCGTCGGCGCCGACCTGAGCACCGCCGAGTGGCGCGGGGTCGTCCGCCAGCTGCTGGCGCTGGGACTGCTGGCGGTGGAGGGCGACTACGGCACCCTCGTGCTGACGGAGGCGAGCGGCGAGGTGCTGGGCGGGCGCCGCACCGTCCAGATGCGCAAGGAGAAGACCCCGGCCGCCTCCCGGAAGAAGGACTCCGGGTCGCGCTCCGGCAAGAGCGCCCGGGTCCCGGTCGACCTGCCCGCCGAGGCCGTGCCGGTCTTCGACGCCCTGCGCGCCTGGCGGGCCGCGACGGCCCGCGAGCAGGGCGTCCCGGCGTACGTCGTCTTCCACGACGCCACGCTGCGGGAGATCGCGACGCTGCTGCCCGGCACGGTGGAGGAGCTGTCCGGGGTGGGAGGCGTCGGCGAGGCCAAGCTCGCCAAGTACGGCGAGGGCGTCATCGAGGCCCTGGCCGACTTCACCGCGACCAAGGCCGCCACCGCCACCACGTCCGCCACGGGGACCACGGCCACCACGTCCCACGGGGCCCCGCCCGCCGGCGAAGCGGAACCCCCGCTCTCCCACGAGGACGAACCGCCGTTCGACCTGGACGAGGACCCGCCCTGGGACGACTGGCAGTAGCCCCACCGAACCGGAACGGGAACGTCAGGCCCGCGTCAAAGATCGGTCTCCTTGTGCAAAGGGCGCGTCAGAAAGTGCGCCCAGGGGAGTCGGACGGCCACAGACTGGTGGTGCGACGGAGCCGGACGACGGCCGGCGGCACGCCGACCGGAGCACGGTCCCACCGTGGGGGTACGGACCGGGCGACGCGAGCGCGTGCCGTCTCCGTTCGCACAGCACGGGCCGTCCGGCCTCCGGTGTGGGGATACCGGTGCCCGGACGGCCCGCGTTCCGTCCGGGAAGCGCCGCCGGGGGAGCCGCTCAGACGCCGGCGTACGCCGCGAGGTGCTCGGCGGTGAGCGTGGAGCCGTCGGCGACGAGGTCGGCCGGCGTGCCCTCGAACACGATCCGGCCGCCGTCGTGCCCGGCACCCGGCCCGAGGTCGATGATCCAGTCCGCGTGCGCCATGACCGCCGGGTGGTGCTCGACGACGATCACGGACTTGCCGGAGTCGACCAGCCGGTCCAGCAGCCCGAGCAGCTGCTCCACGTCCGCCAGGTGCAGGCCCGTCGTCGGCTCGTCCAGGACGTAGACCCCGCCCTTGTCCGCCATGTGCGTGGCCAGCTTCAGCCGCTGCCGCTCGCCGCCCGACAGCGTGGTGAGCGGCTGGCCGAGGGTGAGGTAGCCCAGCCCGACGTCGGCGAGCCGGTCCAGGACGCGGTGCGCGGCCGGGACGCGGGCCTCGCCGGAACCGAAGAACTCCTGCGCCTCCCGCACCGGCATCGCCAGCACCTCGCTGATGTCGCGGCCCCCGAACCGGTAGTCCAGCACCGACGCCTGGTAGCGCTTGCCCTCGCAGTCCTCGCAGGTGGAGGAGACGCCCGCCATCATCCCGAGGTCCGTGAAGACCACGCCGGCCCCGTTGCAGGTTGGGCAGGCGCCCTCGGAATTGGCGCTGAACAGGGCCGGCTTCACCCCGTTGGCCTTGGCGAACGCCGAACGGATCGGGTCGAGCAGCCCCGTGTACGTCGCCGGGTTGCTGCGGCGCGAGCCGCGGATCGGGCCCTGGCCGACGGAGACCACGCCCTCCTCCGCCGGGATCGAGCCGTGCACCAGCGAGCTCTTGCCGGAGCCGGCGACCCCGGTGACCACCACCAGCACCCCGAGCGGGACGTCCACGTCGACCGCCCGCAGGTTGTGCGCGTCCGCCCCGCGGATCTCCAGGGCGCCCGAGGGAGTCCGTACGGTCTTCTTCAGGCCGGTGCGGTCGCCCAGGTGACGGCCGGTGACCGTGCCGGAGGCCCGCAGCCCCTCCACCGTGCCCTCGAAGCAGACCGTGCCGCCCGCGGTGCCCGCCCCGGGGCCGAGGTCGACGACGTGGTCGGCGATCGCGATCGTCTGCGGCTTGTGCTCCACGACCAGCACCGTGTTGCCCTTGTCGCGCAGCCGCAGCAGCAGGCCGTTCATCCGCTGGATGTCGTGGGGGTGCAGACCCGTGGTCGGCTCGTCGAAGACGTAGGTGACGTCGGTGAGCGCCGAGCCCAGGTGGCGGACCATCTTGACGCGCTGCGCCTCGCCGCCGGAGAGCGTGCCCGCCGGGCGGTCGAGCGCGAGGTAGCCCAGGCCGATCTCCACGAAGGAGTCCAGGGTGTGCCGGAGCTTGTCCAGCAGCGGCGCCACCGAGGGCTCCTCCAGGCCGCGCACCCATGCGGCCAGGTCGCTGATCTGCATCGCACAGGCGTCCGCGATGCTGATCCCGCCGATCTTCGAGGAGCGGGCCTCCGCGGTGAGCCGGGTCCCTGCGCACTCGGGACAGGTGGCGAAGGTCGTGGCCCGTTCCACGAACGCCCGGATGTGCGGCTGGAGCGCGTCGAGGTCCTTGGACAGCATCGACTTCTGGATCTTCGGGATCAGTCCCTCGTAGGTGAGGTTGACGCCGTCGACCTTGATCTTGGTCGGCTCCTTGTGGAGGAGGTCGGCCAGTTCCCTCTTGGTGAACTCCCGGATCGGCTTGTCCGGGTCGAAGAAGCCGCAGCCGCCGAAGATCCGCCCGTACCAGCCGTCCATGCTGTAGCCGGGGATGGTGAGGGCGCCCTCGTTGAGGGACTTGGAGTCGTCGTAGAGCTGGGTGAGGTCGATGTCGGAGACGCTGCCGCGGCCCTCGCAGCGCGGGCACATGCCGCCGGTGCGGTTGAAGGTCGCCCTCACCGTCTTCTTGGCGCCCTTCTCGACGGTGATCGCCCCGCTCGCCCTCACGGAGGGCACGTTGAAGGCGTACGCGGCGGGCGGGCCGACGTGCGGGTCGCCGAGACGGCTGAAGAGGATGCGCAGCATCGCGTTGGCGTCGGTCGCGGTGCCGACCGTGGAACGGGGGTCGGCGCCCATCCGCTGCTGGTCGACGATGATCGCCGTCGTCAGCCCTTCGAGCACGTCGGCGTCGGGCCGTGCCTGCGTGGGCATGAAGCCCTGGACGAAGGCGCTGTAGGTCTCGTTGATCATCCGCTGGGACTCGGCGGCGATCGTGTCGAACACCAGTGAGCTCTTCCCCGACCCGGAGACGCCCGTGAACACCGTCAGCCGGCGCTTGGGGATCTCGATCGCGACGTCCTTCAGGTTGTTCACGCGCGCGCCGTGCACGCGGATCAGACCGTGGCTGTCGGCGATGTGGGGCGCGGGCGACCCCGTGTCCGTCCTCTTGGCCATGCTCTTCGTGTCTCCATCGCTCGCTCCGGGCCGTGCGGCGTGACCACCGCACCCGTACGGCAGCCACGCTATGCGGGGTCCGGGGTCCGGCGCTTCTCGAATCCTGATCCGTCCGCCGTGCCCCGCCCGCCGCCCGGCGGCCGTTCCACTGCGCAAAGCCCTCCTGACCGGCGCAAACCACCGGGCGTCTTCCAGCCAAACGGGCCGGTGCGACCCGAGGGTGCCTTACCGGGGACCGGTACCCCCCGCGCTACTGTGCGTACGTGAACTCTCATGTCGTCATAGGTTTCGGGCCCGCCGGGGCCGCCACCGCTCGGCTGCTCGCCGAACGGGGCCACTCAGTCAAGGTCGTCACCGCCTCGGGCCGGGCCCCGGAGCCCGGCATCGAGCACGTCGCACTGGACGCCCGCGACAGCGGCCGGCTGACCGAGGTCGCGCGGGACGCCGTCGCCCTCTACAACTGCGCGTCCCCGCCCTACCACCGCTGGGCCGCCGAATGGCCCGCGCTGGCCGCGTCGTTGTGCACGGCCGCCGAGGCCACCGGTGCCGTCCTGGTCATGCTCGGCAACCTCTACGGGTACGGCCCCGTGGACGTCCCCATGACGGAGGACCTGCCGCTCGCGGCGACCGGCCCCAAGGGGCGGGTCCGCGCGGCCGTCTGGGAGCGGGCGCGCGCCCTGCACGAACAGGGCCGCCTCAAGGCCGTCGAGGTGCGGGCCTCGGACTTCTTCGGACCCGGCGTCACCGACGGCGGGCACCTGGCCGCCCGCGTGCTGCCCCCGCTGCTGCGCGGTAAGCCGGTCTCCACCCTCGGCGACCCGGACGCCCCGCACAGCTGGACCTACCTCCCCGACGTGGCCCGGGCCCTGGCCGAGGCCGCGGGCGACGAGCGCGCCTGGGGCCGGGCCTGGCACGCGCCGACCGGACCGGCGCTCTCCGTCCGCGAGATGACCCGCCGGCTGGCCGACGAGGCGGGCACCGGACCGGTCGCGGTCCGCGCTCTGCCCCCCGCCGTCCTGGCCGTCGGCGGACTGTTCTCCCCGCTGCTGCGCGAACTCAAGGAGATCCGCTACCAGTTCGACCGCCCCTTCGTCGTCGACGCGAGCGCCTGGGAGACCGCGTTCGGTGTCCGGGCCACCCCGGTCGACGAGCAGGTCAAGGCGACCGTGGCGTGGTGGCGCGAGCGCCTGGCAGCCGGCCGATGACCCCGCCGAACCCGCCGGACCGGCCCTTTGCGGCCCCAGCCGCCCCGGTGACGCGCGACGACGTCGCCGTCGTCGGCATGGCGTGCCGGTTCCCCGGCGCCCGCGACGTCAACCAGTACTGGCGGCTCCTGACGGACCCGCAGCCGCAGTTCTCCCGCATACCCGACTCGCGGTGGCGCGCCGCCGCCTTCCTCAGCGACGACTTCCGCGACACCTCCGCCGCCTACACCGACACCATGGCCCTGCTGCCGGACGTGGACCGGTTCGACGCCGCGCACTACGGCATCCCGCCGCGCCGGGCCAGGGCCATGGACCCCCAGCACCGGCTGCTGATCGACCTCGCCCGCGAGGCGGTCCAGGACGCGGGGTGGGAGGTCGACGGCTTCGACCGCGAGGAGACCTCGGTCATCACCGCCCTCACCGAAAGCGGCTACCGCCAGCTCAGCACCATGCGGCTGCGCATGCGCCAGCTGGCCGGCGGCGAGTTCGGGGCGCGGGCGGCCGACCCGCGCTGGCAGGAGACGGTCCGCGCGGTCGACGGCCTGCACGGCACCTCCGCCGCCGGGCTCCTGCTCAACATGGGGCCGAACACCATCAGCTCGGTCTTCGACCTGCACGGCGAGAGCTACGCCCTGGACTCCGCCTGCTCCGGCGGCCTCATGGCCGTGGCCAACGCCGTGTACGCGCTGCGCGCCGGCCGCACCCGCATCGCGCTGGCGGGCGGCGCCCAGCTGGTGCTGACCCCCGACCTGCTGGTGGGCCTGTGCCGGATCGGGGCGATCTCGCGCAGCGGCCGCTGCCTGCCCTTCGGGGCGAAGGCCGACGGGTTCGTCCTCGGGGAGGGCGCCGGGATCCTGGTGCTGCGGCCCCTGTCCGACGCCCTGGCCGCCGGCGACCGCGTGTACGCGGTGATCCGGGGCATCGGCACGGCCAACGACGGGACCGTGCAGGGCGGGATGCACCCCCAGGCCGCCGGTCAGCTGCGCGCCCTGCGCCGCGCCTACCGGGACGCCGGCCTGGCACCGGGCGCGGTGGACTACCTGGAGGCGCACGGCACCGGCACCACGGTCGGCGACCCCGTCGAGCTCGACGTCCTGCGCGAGCTGCGCGGCCCGGACGCCCGCCCGGCCCGTCTCGGGGCGGTGAAGGCGGTGGTCGGCCACTCGCTGAACTCCGCCGGCATGGCGGGGCTCGTCAAGTCGGTGCTCGCCGTGCACCGGGGAGTGATCCCGCCCCAGCCGGAGTTCGAGGCGGCCGACGCCGCCCTGCTGGACTCCGCGCGGCTGACCGTCCCGACGGCTCCGGTCCGCTGGCCGGAGACGGGCGGGCCGCGGCGGGCCGGGGTGAGCGCCTTCGGCTTCGGCGGTACCGGCGTCCACATGGTGGTGGAGCAGGCCCCCGGCCCGGCCGTGCCCGCCGCGCGGGGGGAGGGGCCGCACGTGCTGGTGCTCACCGCCCGCGACCGGGCGGGGCTGGCCCGGCACGCCCGGGAGCTGGCCGCGGTGATCGCCGAGGACCGGCCGGAGCCGGCCGCGGTGGCGGACACCCTGGCCCGCCGGGCTCCGCTCGGGGAACGCCTGACCGTGGTGGTGGAGGACGCCGCCGACGCCGTGGCGCGGCTGACGGAGGCCGCCGCCGGGGTGGAGGCGGGGCGTACGCAGGACCCCGGGGCGGAGCGGCCCGCGGTGCCCGGGCCGCGGGGAGCGCCGTGCACGCTGCCGCCGAGCCCGCTCGCCCCGCGCCGGCACTGGGCCGTGGACGAGGCGGCCCGCGAGGCGGCCGGGCCGGACGGGCCCGGGGACGCGTGGGCGGCGGAGCGGCCGGCCGTGGCCGCGGCGGCCCGCCCGGGCGCGGAGTCCGTCGCCACGGTCGTGCTGGAGGAGGTGTCGCGGGCCGGTGTCTTCCCGCTGTCCGACCTGGCCACGGGCATGTCGCTGGTCACCGACCTCGGCTTCGACTCCCTCATGCTCCAGGAACTGGAGGTCAGCATCGGCAAGCGGATCCCGGGCTTCCGTGCCGAGGAGCTGTTCACGCCGGGCCTCACCATCGGCCGGCTGATCGCCGTCGCGGCCGGAGAGGGGGACCGGGACGCGCCGGTGCTCCCGGCGGTCCCCGCGAGGGCTGCGGAAACGATACTTCTGGGCGGACCGCCGCAGTGGAGCCCCGACTCCGCACGGGTCGACGAGTTCCCCGAGGTGGCCCGCTTCGAGGAGCGGCTGGACGCGGTCACGGGCAGCCCGGCCGGGTACCCGTACTTCCGGGTCCACGAGGGCACCATCACCGACACCACCGTGATCGGCGGCCGCCCGTACCTGTCCTTCGGCAGCTACAACTACCTCGGCCTGTCCGGCCATCCGGCGGTCAACGCGGCCGTGCACGAGGCGGTGGACCGGTACGGGACCTCCGTCTCGGCGAGCCGGGTGCTCTCCGGCGAACGCGACCTGACCGTCCGGCTGGAGCGGGCCCTCGCCGAGTTCCTCGGCGTGGAGGACTGCCTCACCCTGGTCAGCGGCCACGCCACCAACGTCACCGCCATAGGCCACCTCGTGGGCCCCGGCGACCTGGTGGTCCACGACGCGCTCGCCCACGACAGCATCCTCCAGGGCTGCGCCCTCTCGGGTGCCGCCCGCCGCCCCTTCGCCCACAACGACACGGCCGAGCTGGAGCGGATGCTGAGGCTCAACCGGTCCCGGTTCCGCAGGGTCCTGATCGCCGTCGAGGGCGCGTACAGCATGGACGGGGACCTCGTCGACCTGCCCGCCGTGATCGAACTGAAGAAGCGCTACGGCGCCCTGCTGATGGTGGACGAGGCGCACAGCATCGGCACCGTCGGCGAACGCGGCCGGGGCGTCGGCGAGTTCCACGGCGTCGACCGCCGCGACGTGGACCTGTGGATGGGCACCCTCTCCAAGGCCTTCGCCGGCTGCGGCGGTTACCTCGGCGGCTCGGCCCGGATGGTGCGCTGGCTGCGCCACACGCTCCCCGGCTTCGTCTACAGCGTCGGCCTGACACCGGCCAACGCGGCGGCCGCCCTGGCCGCCACCGCTTTGATGACGGCGCAGCCGGAGCGGGTGCGGGCGTTGCGGCGCAACTCGGCGCTCTTCCTGGACCTCGCCAGGGCGGCGGGGCTGTCGACGGGCTCCAGCGGAGGCACCCCGATCGTGCCGTGCATCCTCGGGGACTCGGCGAAGACCCTGCGGGTCGCGCACGGCCTCTTCGAGCGGGGCGTGATCGCCGACCCCATCTTCCACCCGGCGGTGGAGGAGGGGCTCTCGCGGCTGCGGTTCTTCATCACCAGCGAGCACCGCGAGGACGACATCAGGCGTGCCGTCGCCCTGCTGGCCGGGGAGGTGGCGTCCGCCGGGGGAGGTGCCGCCGGGTAGGCCCATCTCAGATCAGGGTGCGTTCGATGCGGCTGAGGGTGGCGCTCTTGGCGGGGGCGTCGCCCTCCTGCGCGTCCGGGTCGGTGCCGTGCGGCTGTTCGGCGCCGCCCATGCGCTGCGAGAGCAGGTAGGCGATGATCTCCGCCTCCTGCTCCTGGACGTCGTCGTAGGTCGCGCGCAGGAGCATGTCGCGCACGATGTCGGGGTCGAGGTCGGGGAACAGGAGGCGGGCCGCCGCCTCGTCCAGTCCGCCGGCCCCGCGGTGGCAGCAGATGATGTGACCCAGCTCGTGCAAGATGATGTGCTCCTGATGCGCGCTGGTGGTGTTGGCGTCGTAGAAGATCAGGTCCTCGTCGCGGGCGGCGACCCACATGCCGCACGGGTGCGACGAGGGCATCTGCATCGGGACCAGGATGATCGGGCGGTCGCGGACCTCGCCGAGGTGGCGGCAGAGCTCGGCGACGTCGGGGGCCTCGGGGAGGTCGAGTTCGGCGAGCCTGCGTGCCCCGGCCTTGCGCAGCTTCTTCAGCCGGCTGCGGCGGTCGTGGTCGGCGGCCCGCTCCTTCCAGGCGCCCCTCATTCGGGGTCGCCGGGGTCGCCGGAGTCGGTGACCGGGGGAAGGCCCTGTAGCTGCCGGTACTGGTCCATGATGGCCGTGATGGCGGCGAGGTTCTCCTTCTTCATGCCGGCCGCCCGCATCGCCACGGCGCGGACGCCGGACTGGCGCAGCGCCTCGATGGCGGCCACCTGGCTGAGCACGGACTCGGCGACCTTGTCGTCGAAGAAGTAGGCGACCGAGACGCCGAAGAAGCGGGCGAGGGCGGCCAGGAGGTCGGGGGAGGGGTTGGACCGCTTGCCGGTCCGCAGCTGGGACAGGTAGACACCGCCGACCTTGAGTTCGGGGTTGGCCCGCTTCAGTTCCTCCGCCACCTCGGCGTTCGTCCAGTGCTTGCCCTTGGGGCGGACGGTCTTGAAGAGGTCGTCGAGGCGCGTCGCGAGCAGGGGCCGGTCATCGGCCTCGGTCTCGGTGTCGGTCATGGTGATCCTTCCTCCCGTCACCTCCTCGGTATAGCCCTTGGCTATACGTCAGTTTCACAGATTAGCGGTCAGTTGACAATTGGGCTGGACTCCGCCAACGTTGGGTCTCGCCGATAGCTGGCAGTTAACTCGACTCACGGGGGTTTGTCGGTTGGCTTGCCGGTGAAAAACGGACTGGCCCGGCCCTCGGGGGATGGGCCGGGCCAGTCCGGGCGGTGAACCGCCCGTCCCGCCCCGTGCGGAGACGGGGGGTAACGGGGGAGCTGCCCGCCCGGTTTGACGGGGGATGCAAACCGGGCGGGAGCTTCAACTCGCGGTGCCGAGCTTACTGTAGGCGGCCGCCACTTTGGTGAGCCATGCGACCTCCGCCGTGAAGTTGTCGGTGTCGCGGTCGTCGAAATCGCCGTCGTCCTTGCTGTCCTGAGGGACGGTGCCGTTCCGCTTCGCCAGCAGGGCCTGCTTGATCTGCGCCGCTTCCGTGAACGCCTGCCGCAGCTCCTCGCTGGCGTCCTTGCCGGGCCCTGTGGAACCGGGGGCGGTGCGGTCGATGTAGGGGCGCAGATCCCGCCACCCGTCGCGTATCTCCACGACCCGGCGGTGCAGCCGGTAGTCCATCTCGGAGACCGAGGCGCCCGGCGGCTCCAGCGCGATGTCCGGGGAGGACTCGTACAGGTCCCGCCACAGCGGGTACAGCGCCCGGTAGGACCGGTAGCTGCGCGCCCAGTCCAGCAGCCGGGTGGCCGAGGGGCCCCAGGAGGAGTTGGTCAGGCTCAGCGACAGGATCACGATGCCCGCCGCGCTGAAGACGTTCGAGGCGAGCTTCCAGACCCCGATGTCGATCCCCGCGGCCGACGTCAGGATGTTGACCGTCCTCGCCGAGCAGTACAGGAACAGGACCACGGCGGCGACGCGCAGCATGCGCAGTGCCTGCCGCAGCGAGGCGTTGTCGGTCATCTCGGCGTAGGGGCCGCACTGGCGGAAGATCGTGACGCAGGGAACGGCCTGCGACACGATGAAGGCCAGCAGGTACGTGAGCACCAGCGGCTGGCCGCTGCCCGTGTCGAAGTCGGAGGACGGCCGGTTCGTGCCGTCGGCGAGCAGGAACAGCGCGACGAGCAGCACGTTCAGGGCGAAGCCGGTGACGGTCCACCAGCGCGCCCTGCGCAGTGCCTCCTCGTCGGCGTCCGCCCACTTCAGCAGGATGATCTGCGAGCTGACGCAGAAGGCCACCGCCGCCAGGTGCATGAGGAGGATGGCGAGGTTGCCGACGCCGAGGACGCTGCCGCCGCCCATGGCGACGGCGCCCATCGTGAAGGTCAGGCACTGGAGCAGGAGGGTGGTGATCAGCGCGCGGTAGGCGCTGTCCCGCCAGCTGCGGCGCGCCTGGCACAGGCGGTAGACGAGCGCCGCGTACGACGACAGCGCCGCTATGACGAAGCAGAGGGTTCTGGTGGTGTTCACGTCCTGGATTTTCTGCGGGTGCCGCGTAGGGGACGGACGGGTCAGGCGGTCTTCTCGGTCAGCGGGACGTCGAGTCCGACGCCCTCGGCCGCCACCGCGATCGCGTAGTCGAAGAAGGCGGCCTCGTCGCTGACGCTGTCGTGGGTGCGGCTGAAGACCTGGAAGACCAGGAGGCCGATCAGGCTGCTCCACAGGACGATGCCGCGCTCGATGACGTCCGAGAACGGGGCACCGGGCACGCCGCCGAAGGCCGCCACGGCCTCGGGCAGCAGCAGCCGGCGGGCGGGCGGCGTCCGCCGGGGCGGGGTGAGTTCACCGGCCTCCAGGGCCGAGCGGATGACCCCGGCGAGTACGGCGGGCGTACGGGAGGCGGGCGGGACCGTGTCCTGCGGCGCGTGGTACCCGGGCACGGGCGAACCGTAGATGAGGGTGAACTCGGCCGGGTTCTCGAACGACCACCGCCGCAGCGCCCGTGCGGCCGCGAGCAGCCGCGCGCCCGCCGGCGCCCCCGCGGCCGCCGCCTCGGCGTCGGCCCGCTCCATCGCGGCGCCGGACGCGTCGTACGCGTCGATGACCAGGGCGGTCAACAGGTCGTCCCGGTGCGGGAAGACCGCTTCCACGTCGGTGACGGCGAGGCCGCCCTCGAGCGCGACGCCCTCCGGGGACAGCCCCGCGGCCCCCACCTTCGCCAGCTGCGCCCGCGCGGCGTCCAGGATCCGGGCCGCCCGGCCCGTGCGTTCGGGATTCGAACTCTTTGCGGAAACGTCCATGCCGGAACCGTACCGGCCGGGGGCCGGCGGCCGTGAGCGCGGCCGGTACGACGCCCCCGCCGGGCGCCCGGTTCAGGCCACCGCCCGCTCCGGTCAGTCCCGTGCCGCCGGCGCCGTGCGGGCGAAGTGGCGGGCGGTGGGGACGAGGGCGGCCGCCGCCGGTACGAGGAAGCAGGCGGCGGCACAGGCCGTCAGGACGGGGGTGACCCCGAAGGCGGTGACGGCCGGGGCGATCAGGGCCAGGCCGACGGGGGCCAGGCCGTAGGACACGAGGAAGTCCAGCGAGGACACGCGGGCCAGCCTGTCCGGGGCCACCTCGCGCTGGGTGGCCGTGAACCAGGGCACGTTGAACAGCTCTATGCCCGTCCCGGCGACGGCGTACGCGGCGACGACGAGCGCCGGGTGCACGGGCAGGACCAGGCTCAGCGGCGCGAAGCCGTACGCCGCCAGCCCGGCGAAGGCGGCCCAGCCCTGCGAGCGCGGCCGCCACCGGGCCATGAGCAGCGCACCGGCGAGCGCGCCGACCGTGTAGGCGGTCATGGCCGCGGCCAGCACCCACTCGGTGCCGTAGCGGTCCCGGCTGATCAGCGGGAGGGCGACGCTGGTCGCGGAGTAGCCGAGCGAGATCACGCAGACGAGGGCGGCGAGACCGGCGAGGAACCAGGGGTGCCGGCGCGCCTCGCGTATGCCCTCCAGGAACTCGGCGCGGAAGCCGGCCCGCGGCGCGGGACCCGCCGCCGCGGCCGGTGCGGCCGGACCCGCGCCCCGGGCGGGGACGAGCGCGGCGACCAGCCAGAGCAGTCCGATGCCGAGGAGCAGTGTCCGGACGTCGAGGAAGGCGGCGAGCAGTGCCGTCAGGGCGGGGCCGGCGAGCGTGCAGGCGCGTACCGCGAGGGTCATGGCGGCGTTGGCCCGCTGCCGCCGCTCCGGTTCGACGGTCTCGGCGACGAGCGCCTGGAACGCCGGGCGGCAGGCGCCCTGTCCGGCACCGGCGAGGGCGGCGGCGGCCGTCATGAGCACGAGGGAGCGGCCCAGCCCGGCGGCGAGCAGGGGCGCGGCCGCACCCGCCGCGAGGGCCGACCACAGGACGACCGCGCGGCGCGCGTGCCGGTCGGCCAGGACGCCGCCCACGGCCACGGCGGCGAGGAATCCGGCGGTGCGCGCGGCGAGGACCAGGCCGAGTCCGGCGGCTCCGAGGTCGCGGTGGAGCACGGCGAGGCCGAGGACGAAGGGCAGGGCCCAGGTCGCGAGGCCCGAGGCGGTGGTGCCCGCCCACAGGCGCAGGAAGGCGGGGTCGCGCAGGATCGAACGCGGGGGAGGGGAGGGGGACTTGGCGGCGGTCGGGGCGGGTGTGGTGGCCACGGTGAGGGTGCTCCTGGCGGGTGGGGAGGCGGTTCGGCGAACCGCCCCCGAGGTGGTTAATGAAAATGATTGCCATTACAGTACCCTTCCATCGCGGCACTTCTGCCCGGTGCACGACAACGCCCGCCCCGCCTCCCCGACCGGAGAACCCATGCGCCACCCCGTCCGATCCGCCCTCGCCCTGACCCTCGCGACCCTCGCCCTGGCCACCGCCGGCTGCTCCACGGCGGGCGGCGGCGGTTCCGGAGCGGCCGCAGCCCCCGGCGCCGCCGCGGCGGCCTCCGTCACCAGCTGCGGCACGCCGCTGACCGTCACCGCGCCCCCGAAACGGGCCGTCGCCCTGGACCAGGCCTCCACCGAGACCCTCCTCGAACTGGGCCTCCAGGACCGGATGGCGGGGACCGCCAACCTCAAGACGAAGGTCCCCCCGCAGTACGAGGCCGCCTACGCCGGAATCCCGGTCATCGCCCCCAAGATCGCCACCGGCGAGCAACTGCGCGCCGCCCTGCCCGACTTCGTCGTCGCCGGATCCGCCGACCTCTTCACCGCGGACCGCGCCGGAACCCGCGAGGAGCTGGCGGCCCTCAAGGTGCCCGCGTTCGTCAGCGCCGTGGACTGCCCGGACCGGAACCCGGCCGGGAAGTCCCCCTTCGAACTGCTCTTCTCCGACTACGAGAACCTCGGCCGCGTCTTCGGCGCCGAGGAGCGCGCGGGCAGGCTGGCCGCCGAGCAGCGCGCCGCCGTCGCCAAGGCCGCGGAGACCGGCGCCGAGGCCTCCCGGGGCGCGGACCGGCCGACCGTGGTCTACCTCTACTCCGTCTTCAACGGCATGCCGTACGTGGCCGGGAAGAGCGGACTGCCCAGCGAGATGAGCCGGATCGTCGGCGCGCGCAACGCCTTCGACGACGTCGACGGGGACTGGCCCGAAGTGTCCTGGGAGGAAGTGGCCGAGCGCGACCCGGACTTCATCGTGATCGGCGACCTCTCGGAGCGCGGGCGGCCCGGCGACAGCGCCGCCGAGAAGCGCGCCGTGATGGCGCGGCACCCGGTGGTGTCCCGGCTGGGCGCGGTCCGCGACGGCCGGATCATCGAGGTGCCGGGCATCGAACTGGACCCCTCCGTACGGTCGGTGCACGCCCTCGGGCTGCTGGCCGCCGGGCTGAAGGACCTCGGCCGTGCCCGCTGACCCCGCCCCGCGCGGCATCGCCCCCGCGCGCCTCCTGCCGGGTGCCCCCGGCGCGGAACCCGGCGCAGAGGCGAACCCCGGGCCCGGGACCGACCTGCTGCTCCCGTCGGCGCGCGACCGCACGATGCCGGACGCCTCCGGCGCGGGCCCCGGCGCAGAGGCGAACCCCGGGCCCGGGACCGACCTGCTGCTCCCGTCGGCGCGCGACCGCACGGCCCCGGACGCCTCCGGCGCGGGCCCCGGCTCCGGGGCCCGCACGGAGCGCGGCTCCGGCTCCTGGACCGGGTCCCGGTCCGGCGGCACCCGGTTGCGGGGCTGGGGGGCCGGGCCGCCGGGGCGCGGGGGGCGTACGGTCCGGGTGTTCCGCGTCCTCGGTGCCGCCGCCCTGTTGGCCGGCTCGCTGGCGGCGGCCGTGCGCACCGGTACCGCCGACGTCGGCTGGGACGGCCTCGGCCGGGCGTTCGGGGCCCGGACCGGGCTGGCCGTGGAGCCGCTGCCCCCGCTGCTGGACTCCCTCGTCTGGGACCTGCGGCTGCCGCGCGTGCTGATGGCGGCCCTCGTGGGCGCCTCGCTCGCCGTCTGCGGGGCGGTCCTCCAGGCCGTCACCCGCAACGCCCTGGCCGACCCCTACCTGCTGGGCGTCTCCTCGGGCGCCTCGGCGGGAGCCGTCACCGTCGTCGTGCTCGGCGTGGGCGCGGGCGCGCTCGGCGTCACCGGCGGGGCACTCGCCGGAGCGCTGCTCGCCTTCGGGGCGCTCCTGCTGCTGCTCCGGCGCACCGGGCTGGACTCGGTCCGCATCGTGCTCACCGGCGTGGTCGTCGGCCAGCTCTTCACCGCGCTGACCTCGCTCGTCCTGATGGCCTCGGCGGACGCGGACACCACACGGGCCGTCACCCACTGGCTGCTCGGCTCGATGGCGCCGGCCCGGTGGGACACCGTCGCGGTCTGCGCGCTCGTCACCCCGCTGGGCCTGGCCGCCACCTGGCTGTGCTCCCACGCCCTCGACGGGCTCGCCTTCGGCGGCGACACCGCCGCCTCCCTCGGCATCGCCGTACGGCGCACCCGCCTGCTGCTGCTCGTGGTCACCGCCGCGCTGACCGCCGTGGCCGTGGCCACCGTCGGCGCCATCGGCTTCGTCGGGCTGATCGTCCCCCACGGGGTGCGGTTCCTCGCCGGCCCGCGGCACCGGGTGCTGCTGCCGTACGCGGCCCTCGCGGGGGCGGTGTTCCTGGTGTGGACGGACGCGCTGGCCCGGATCGCCTTCGCGCCCCGCGAGGTGCCCGTCGGCGTGATCACCGCCCTGCTCGGCGTCCCGCTCTTCCTCCTCGTCCTGCGCAGGAGGGGGGAGCTGTGAGGATCACCGCCGAAGGGCTGAGCTGGTCGGTGGCGGGCACGCCCGTCGTGCGCGGCGTCAGCCTGGACGTCGCACCCGGCGAGACGGTCGGCCTGCTGGGCCCCAACGGCTCCGGAAAGTCCTCGCTGCTGCGCTGCCTCGCCGGGCTGCGCGTGCCCGACGCCGGAACCGTCCGCTACGACGGCGCGTGCGTACGGGACTGGAGTGCCCGCCGGACCGCCCGGCACGTCGCCTTCGTCTGCCAGGACGCGGCCGCCGACAGCGATCTGACGGTCGCCGACGTGGTCGGCCTCGGCCGGACCCCGTTCCGCGACCGCTGGCGCGGACCCGGCGCCCACGACCGGGCGGTGGTCGCCGCCGCGCTGGAACGCGTCGGGCTCACCGCGCTCGCCGGCCGCTCCTGGCGGGCCCTGTCGGGCGGCGAACGGCAACGCGCCCACATCGCCCGCGCGCTGGCCCAGCAGCCGTACGGGCTGCTCCTGGACGAACCCACCAACCACCTCGACGTGCGCCACCAGCTGGAACTGATGCAACTGCTCACCGGTACCGGCCGGACCGTCCTGGTCGCCCTGCACGACCTCTCGCTCGCCGCCCGCTACTGCGACCGGCTGCTGCTCCTGCACCACGGCCGCCTGACCGCCTCGGGCACCCCCGCCGCCGTACTGACCCGCGAGCGGCTCGCCGAGGTCTTCGAGGTGGACGCCGAACTCACCACCGACGCCCTCGGCCACCCCGCCGTCGGCTACCGGGGCCCGCTGCCCGCGACGCCCCGACCCGCCCCCTGAAAGGACACCCGTGCACAGCACCACCACCGGCACCCCCGGCACCCCCGGAACCTCCCGCACCGTCGACTCCCTCGCCGAGGCCGTCCTCGCCGGAGCCCACGGGCCGCTCCCCTCCGCGCTCACGGCCACCAGCGTCTTCTGGATCCACCACGGCACCCGGCTGGCCGGCGGCGACACCACCTACCTCAACCAGTACGTCCTCGTCCGCCTCGGCGCCTCCTTCGGCGGCTGTGCCTTCGAGGCCGGGCAGATCGACCCGGCGGTCTGCCGCGACCACTCCGGCGCCCCGCTCGACGTCCTGCTGCGCGAGGCCCCTCGTCCGCTGCGGATCGCCGCGCTCGACGCCTACCTCGGCGCCGTACGCCCGCACACCGCCGCCGCGGCCGCGGGCGAGGCCGAGCCCGTCGTCCTGCCCGCCGGCACCCCGGAGGTCCGGGCCCGGGCCCGGGACGCCGCCATCGCGGGGCTGCTCGGCATCGAGCGGGGCGCTTCGGTCGGCCTGATCGGCGTGGTCAACCCGCTGGTCGCGGCGATCCGCGAGCGCGGGGGCGAACCGCTGCCCTGCGACTTCAACCTGAAGACGACCCAGTGGGGCGACCCGGTCACCGACGACATGCACGAGGTGCTGGAGCGCGCCGACGCCGTCGTCGCCACCGGGATGACCCTCGGCAACGGCTCGTTCGACACCGTCCTGGAACGCTGCCGGGCCCGCGGCGTCCCGCTGGTCGTCTACGCGCAGAGCGGCAGCGCGGTGGCCCGCGCCTTCCTCGGGGCAGGGGTGACGGCCCTGTCCGCAGAACCGTTTCCCTTCTCGCAGTTCAGCGCCGGGGAGACCGTCCTGTACCGCTACCGGACGGGGGACCGCGCATGATCCCCGGCGCCCGCACCGCCCCCGCCCGCGCCGCCGCCCCCGGTGGTCCCCGCGCCGGCACCGGGCGCGCCCCCTGCCACCACGGCGAGATCCTCCAGGGCGTCTTCCTCGACGGCACCGGACGCCGCTGCGCGGGCCTGGTCACCCTCCCCCTGGCCGGCCCCGCCGGCCGCGCCCGCTTCCAGCCCCGGCCCGGCACCGGCCCCGAGGCGCTCGGCGTCGTGCCCGCGGGCCGGACCAAGGCCGCGCGGGCCGCCGCCCTCGCGGTCGCCGAGTGCGCGCGGCGCACCGGACGCCCGCCCTGCGGCGGTGAGCTGCGGCTCAGCGGGGGCGTCCCGGTGGGCCTGGGCATGGGCAGCTCCACCAGCGACGTGATCGCCGCCGTGCGCGCCGTCGCCGACGGGTACGGGCTGCGGCTGCCGCCCGACACGGTCGCCCGGCTGGCCGTCCGCGCCGAGACGGCCTGCGACCCGCTGATGCTGGACGGCCGGCCGGTGCTCTTCGCCCAGCGCGAGGGCCGCGTCCTGGAGGTCCTCGGCCCGGCCCTGCCGCCGCTGGTCGTGGTGGGCTGCCTCCTCGGCGGCGGCGCGCCCGTCGACACCCTGTCCCTGCCCGTACGCCCGCCCGCCGAGGCCGGCGCGGACGAGGTGCGGGCGTACGAGCGGCTGCGCGCCCTGCTGCGACGGGCGGTGGCCACGGGCGACGTCCGACTGCTCGGCGAGGTCGCCACCGCCAGCGCCCGGATCGGCCAGCGCGTGCTGGCCCACCCGGAGTTCGACGCCCTCACCGCCGTCGCCCGGCGGGTCGGGGCGGCGGGCGTGCAGATCGCGCACAGCGGGGCCGTGGCCGGCCTGCTGTTCGACCCGGCCGCGCCCGGCCTGCGCCGCCGCGTGCGCTCCTGCCTGCGCGCCCTGGACGCGCACGGCATCCCCGCCACCCGGACCTTCACCACCACCGAGGAGATCCCCCATGGACCAGCACATCGCGGAGGCGGTCGGCCGGCCCGACCTGGTACGGCTCGACGACCGGCTCGTCTGCCTGCGCTTTGAGACGATGAAGGCGGTCTCCGCCCTCGCGGCGGTGCGCCACCTGCTGGACACCGGCGCCGTGCGGCGCGGCGACACCCTGCTGGACAGCTCCAGCGGGATCTACGCGTACGCCCTCGCCCTGGCCTGCCACCGGTACGGCATGCGCTGCCACATCGTCGGCTCGACGACCGTGGACCGCACGCTCGGCGTCCAGCTCGCCGTGCTCGGCGCGACGCTGGAGCGGATGGAGCCGTGCGACGACCTCAAGCTCGACCAGAAGCGGCGGGTCGAGCGGATCCACGAGATCCTCGCCGAACACCCCGAGTACCACTGGATGCGCCAGTACCACGACGACGTCCACTACCTCGGCTACCGGGCCGTCGCCGACCGGATCCGCGGGGCGGTCGGCGACGGGCCCCTCACCCTCGTCGGCGGGGTCGGCTCGGGGGCCTCCACCGGCGCCCTCGCCCGCTACCTGCGCGCGGGGCCGGGCGGCAGCGCGGACGTGGAACTGGTCGGCGTACAGCCGTACGGCAGCGTCACCTTCGGCGCGGAGCACGTCGGCGACCCCGAGATCATCATCGCGGGCATCGGCAGCTCCATCCCCTTCGGCAACGTGGCCCACGAGCTGTACGACACCCTGCACTGGATCTCCTTCGACGCGGCCCTCGCCGGCGGGGTCGACCTGCTGCGTCGGCACGCCGTCTTCGCGGGGCTGTCCACCGGAGCCGGCTACCTGGCGGCCCGTCACGAACGCGGGCGCGCCCCGGAACGGACCGTCGTCTTCGTCGCGGCCGACACCGGGCACCGCTACGTGGACTCCGTCTACGCCCGCCACCGCGAGGCCGTCCCCGTCGACGGCCTCGTACCGCGCGAGGTCACCGCCACGGGCGAGCTGTGCCTGCCGTGGTCGCGCATGCGGTGGAACCGCCGGCCGGACCCGCGGGGGATCAGCGCGTGCCGGTCGCCCTCGCGGTAGGGGATCCCGCCGCGGCGCGCCGGCCCCGGGGGCGTACCGGCCGCCGTGGCGGGTAGGCGGTCTGCAGGAGCGGCTCGCACAGCGGGAGGACCCATGACCCGGAGCGTCCACGAGGTGATGACCTCGAACCCGGTGACCGTAGAGAAGCCGACCTCGCTGGCGGAAGCCGCGCGGGTGATGCGGGACGCGGACATCGGGGACGTCCTCGTCGTCGACGGGGGACGGCTCCTCGGCATCGTGACCGACCGGGACCTGGTCATCCGGGGCATGGCCGAGAACCGGGACCCGGCCGAGACGACCGTGCACGCCGTCTGCACCACCGACCCGCTCACCGTCCGGCCCGGCGACGACGTCCACCACGCCGTCGCCCTCATGCGCCGCAACGCGCTGCGCCGGCTGCCCGTGCAGACGGAGGAGGGCGAGCTGGTGGGCGTCGTCACCCTGGGCGACCTCGCCGTCGAGAGCGATCCCGGCTCCGCCCTCGCCGCCATCGCGGCCGCCGAACCCGGAAGCTGAGGCCCGCCATCCGCAGCGGAGCGAGGACGGCGCCGCCGTGAACGCGTCCATCCCCCTGGTCTCCGTACCGGACGGCGGGGTGCTGATCCCCGCCGACGAGGTCACCGGCCTGCTGCGGAACCTCGCGGGGGAGTGGCTGTACGTCGTCTACCACGGCGAGGTCCCGCTCGACCCGAAGACCACCCTCGGCCTGGCCGGCGTCCTGATGGCCTTCGCGGACCAGATCGACGTCGAGTGCATCGCCTACCTGCCGGCCCCCGAGGAGGACCCGGACCGGTGATCCCACGCCGTTCCCCGCGCCGAACCCCGTGGAACCCCTCCCGTGTTACTTCTCGGTAGGCAATGATGGCGGGCGACCACTCACAGGGCGGGGGCTGATCAGCGGTGACCACTTTCGACGACCGGACCAGGGTGCACGCGTTCCGGGACGACGCCCTGGGCGAGCACGACGCCGTCGGCCTCGCCGCGGCGATCCGCCGGGGAGAGGTCTCGGCCGCCGAGGCCGCCCGGGACGCGCGGGAACGGGTCCGCGCCGTCGAGGACCGGCTCCACGCGGTCCAGGCGTACGCGGACACCCCCGACCCCTCCCCGGCGGCGGCCGGCGCCTTCGCGGGCGTGCCCACCTTCGTCAAGGACAACACCGACTACCGGGGCCTGCCCACCGGCCACGGCAGCACCGCCTTCCGGCCCGGCCCGGCCCGCCGGCACGCGCCCTTCGCCCGGCAGCTGCTGAGCAGCGGCGTCACGGTGCTCGGCAAGACCCGGCTGCCCGAGTTCGGCTTCAGCCCGAGCACCGAGTACGAGGACGCCGAACCCGTCCGCAACCCCTGGCACACGGACCGCTCCGCCGGCGGCTCCTCGGGCGGCGCGGCGGCCCTCGTCGCCGCCGGAGCGGTGCCCCTCGCGCACGCCAACGACGGCGGCGGCTCGATCCGGATTCCCGCCGCCTGCTGTGGACTCGTCGGCCTCAAGCCGACCCGCGGCCGGGTCGTGCCGAACGACCAGAGCCGCAGGCTCCCGCTCGACCTGGTCTGCGACGGAGTCGTGAGCCGCTCCGTACGCGACGCCGCCGCCTTCCTCGCCGCCGCGGAGACGTACTGGCGCAACCCCGCGCTGCCGCCCGTCGGCCTGGCCGAGGGCCCCTCGGGGCAGAGGCTGCGCATCGGCTTCCTCGCGGACTCGCCGAACGGCGTCCGCTCCGACGACGCCACCCGGCAGGCCGTCGAACGGACGGCGGCCCTGCTCCAGGGGCTCGGGCACACCGTCGAGCCGGTGGAGATGGCCATCGACCCCGCCTTCACCGACGACTTCCTCACCTACTGGGGCATGCTGTCGTTCCTCATCGGCGTCACGGGCCGCACCCTCGGCCCGGACTTCGACCGCAACCGCATGGACGCCCTCAGCCGGGGGCTGCGCGAGACCTACCTGGAGAACTGGCGGCGCACCCCCGCGGTGCTGCGCAGGCTGCGGCGCACCAAGGAGGCGTACGCGGCCGCCTTCCGCGGGCTCGACCTCGTCCTCACCCCCGTGCTCGCCCACACCACCCCGCCGATCGGCCACCTCAGCCCGGCCGTTCCCTACCCGGCGCTGATCGAGCGGATCCTCGCCTACGTGGCCTTCACGCCGGTGGACAACGTCGTCGGCACCCCCTCGCTCTCACTCCCCGCGCCGGGCGGCACGCCGGACGGCCTGCCCGTGGGCGTCATGTTCTCCGCCCGCCCCGGCGCCGAACGCACCCTGCTGGAGATCGCCTTCCAACTGGAGGCGGAGCACCCCTTCCGGCGCATCCAGGACCGGTGACGCGAGGCCGATGTGCAGGGTCCCCGACCCGGCGGTAGCGTCGGTGGTGTGCGTTCCGTCCGCACCGCCGAGCTCGGGGCCGCCGGCCGAGGAGCGGGATCCGGTATGACGAAGCACACCCTCCACGCGGCGGCCGCCACGGCCGCCCTCGCCTGTCTGCCGGCCCTCGGCCCGGCCCAGGGCACCACCGCCGGGGCGCCCGCGCAGCCCGCCGGGGCGGGCCGCCCGGCGGCGCCGTCCGCACGGTTCGTGCCCGGCCCCTGCCCGAAGACGCCCGAGCCGGTCGAGGCGCTGAGCACGGCACGCTGCGGGTACCTGGAGGTCCCCGAGAACCGGGCCCGCCCTGACGGCCGGACCATCAGGCTCGCCGTGGCGGTGATCAGGTCCGTCAGGGCGGACCCCGCCCCGGACCCGGTGGTGTTCATGGCGGGCGGCCCCGGCGCCGACACCTTCGACGACATCCCCTTCCTGATCGGATCCGGCCTCAACAAGGACCGCGAACTGATCGTCATGGCCCAGCGCGGCAACCTCCACGACCAGCCGAACCTGGCCTGCCCGGAGGTCGACCGGGCCAACGAGAAGACCGTCGCCTTCGGCTGGGACGCCCCGGAGGCCAGGCAGCTCCTGCTGAAGGCCTTCAAGGAGTGCCGGGAGCGCCTGACCGCCGACGGGACCGACCTGAGCGCCTACAACACCACCGAGAACGCCGCCGACTTCGCCGACCTGCGCACGGCCCTCGGCATCGCGCAGTGGAACGTCTACGGGTACTCGTACGGCAGCAACCTGGGCCTCACCTACCTGCGCCTGCACCCCGAGGGGATCCGGGCGCTGGCCGTCGACTCGCTCAGCCCCCCGCAGGTCACGATCCTGCCGTGGGGCTGGCGCAGCGCCCGCGAAGGCCTCGACGCCGTCCTCGGCGCCTGCGCGGCCCAGCCCGCCTGCAAGAGCCGCTACCCCGGCCTCGACGAGACCCTGGACGCACAGGTGGCCGAGCTGGAGGCGAACCCCCTGACGCTCGACGCCCGCCCGCCGGGCGAAGGGAAGCCGGTGAAGGTCGTCCTCGACGGCGGCACCCTCCTGAACACGATGGTCGGCTCCAACGTCAAGCCGGTGGACATCCCGGCAGCGCTGGAGGAACTGGGCCGCGGCGACCCGCGGCGCTTCGCGCAGGGCCGCGCCAAGGACTCGGTCCAGCCCACCGGTCTGGTCGCCCACGGCCTGACCCAGTCGGTGGCCTGCGCCGAGTGGGTCCCGGGCACCTCGGAGCCCGACGTCCTCGCCGCCGGACGCGAGGCCTTCCCCGGCTGGCCGCGGACGGTCCTCGCACAGACCCCGCAACTGCCCTTCGAGTACGAGGTGTGCAAGGTCTGGAACGTCGCGGACAACGCGGCCCGGCACCGGGTGGCCACCGTCAGTTCCGTCCCGGCCCTCGTCATCTCCGGGACGTTCGACATGAAGACCGGCGCGAGCTACGCGAAGGACGCCTCCCGCACCCTCTCCCGCTCCACCTCCGTACTGATCCCCGGGATCGGGCACTGGGTGGTCCCGCAGTCGAAGTGCGCGCAGCAGGTGCTGGCCTCGTTCCTCGCGCGTCCGGCCGCACCCGACACCGGATGCGTCGCCGGCCTCGCGCCGGCGCCGTTCACGATCACCCCGAAGTGACCGGGAGGGCAGATGCCTCTCAACCCCACGCCCCGTCGCCGGCGCACCGTGCGACGGCTCCCCGCCCGGTCGGCCGCCGTCGCGACCGGCGTCCTCGTCACGGGCCTGCTCACGGCGCCCGCCCAGGCGCGGTACGTCCCGGGCGCCGAGGATCCGCCACCGGTCGGGACGGTCGCCCGGACCGTGGGCGACGCCCGCTTCGAACCGGGGCCCTGTCCCAGGACCGCCGACCCGGTCGCCGAACTCGACGGGGCGCGCTGCGGAACGCTCACCGTGCCCGAGAACCGCACCGAGCCGGACAGCCGCAAGATCACCCTCGGCGTCGCGGTCGTCCCGGCCAAGGCCGCCGAACCCCGCCCCGACCCGGTCGTGTGGCTCGCCGGCGGGCCCGGCGACGACGCCGTCGGAGAGGCCAGGATGGCGGTCGACGGCGGTCTCAACCGCGACCGCGACCTCATCCTCATGTCCCAGCGCGGAACGTACTCGGCCGACCCGGCACTCACCTGCCGCAACATCGACGAGTTCAACGCGCGTGCGACCGGCCTCGTCCACGACGCGCCGTCCACCGAGCGCGAGCACGTCGCGGCCACCAAGGCCTGCCGCGACCGGCTCGCCGCGACCGGGGCGGACCTGAGCGCCTACAACGACATCGAGAGCTCCGCCGACCTCGCGGACCTGCGCAAGACGCTCGGGCTCGAGGAGTGGAACGTCTTCGGCATCTCCTACGGCACGCAACTGGCGCTCGTCTACATGCGCCTGCACCCCGAGGGCATCCGGTCCGTGGGCATCGACGGGGTCCTGCCGCCCTCCACCGGCGGCTCGGCCGTGACCTGGCAGGCGGCCAAAGAGGGCTTCGGCGGGCTGTTCAAGGCCTGCGCCGAACAGCCGGCCTGCAACAGCCGCTACCCCGACCTGGCCGGGACCTTCGAACGCCTCGTCCGCGAACTGGAGGCCAAGCCGGTCACCACCACCGTCACGCTCCCCGGCAGCGACAAGCGGGTGAAGGTCGTCCTGGACGGCAGCGCCCTGGTGAACTGGATGACCGCCGCCACCCACGTGGCCCCGCAGGTGCCGCTGGCACTCGAGGAACTGGCCAACGGCAAGCCCCAGCGGATCGCCGAGCAGTGGGCGAGCGGCAAGTACAGTCCCCAGGCCATCGGCCGCCTGTCACACGGGCTCGTGTACGGCGTCTTCTGCAGCGAGTGGACTCCCTTCGAGACCGAGGCGCAGGCGCTGCGCGCCGGTCAGCGGGCCTTCCCGTCCTTCCCCCGCCCGGTCCAGGCCCAGGCCCCCGGGCTCACCTTCCTGCGCCCCGACTGCGACGTCTGGAAGGTCCCCGCGGCACCCGCCTCCATCCGCGACGTCACGACGAGCGACATCCCCACCCTCGTCCTGTCGGGCGCCTTCGACGCCCAGACCGCGGCGAGCAACGGGGCGTACGTGGCCCGGAACCTGAGCAACGCCCACGTCTTCACGATCCCCTACGAACCCCACGTGGTCTTCGCGACGTCGAAGTGCGCCCAGGAGATCACCGTCTCCTTCTTCGACGACCCGGCCGCACCGCGGACGAAGTGCCTGGACGGGCTGAAGCCGCCCGCGTTCGAGACCGGCCCCTGACCGGCGCTCAGGCGGTGGGGTGCCATTCGGACAGGACGATGGTGGCGTCGTCGTACAGCCGCTGGTCCTGGTAGGTGAGGACGTCCAGGACCAGGCGGCGCAGGGCCTCGGGGGCGGTGGCGCCCGAGGCCATGGAGCGGATCACGGTGTCGGCCAGCCGCTCCTCGCCGAACAGCTCGCCCTCGGCCGACCGCGCCTCGATGACACCGTCGCTATAGCACAGGACCCGGTCGCCGGGCTGGAGGCGCACCCGGTCCTGCCGGGGCGGCTCCTGGCCGTGGAACCCCAGGCCCCACGGCAGTTGGGCCGGGCGCTCCAGGAACTCGGGCAGGACGTGGCCGCCCCGGATCAGCAGGGGCGGCGGATGCCCGCAGTTGACCCAGGTGAACTCCCCGTGCTCGGTGTCCAGGTTGGCGAGGATCCCCGTCATCAGCCGGTCCGGGATCCACTGCTGGAGGGTGCGCTCGATGGTGACGGCGATGTCGGACAGCGTGCCGCCGGAGCGGCGGGTCGACCGGCACGCGGCCAGGCCGGCCGCGCTGGCGCCCCCGGAGGCCAGGTCGTGGCCCATGGCGTCCAGCAGGGTGACGTGCAGCAGGCCGTCGCCGAAGTTGTGGTCGAAGGCGTCCCCGCCGATGTCGTACGCCGGCTCCAGCACGGCCGTCGAGGTCGCCTGGCTGGTGCCGATCGTGCGCGGCGGCAGGAACCCCCACAGCAGCTCCGCCTGCAGGGTCACGGGCCGGCTGCGGACCCGTTCGACCAGGAGGTCGTTGTGGGTGGACTTGGAGACGACGATCAGCGCCGCCAGCCCGGCCAGGGCCCGGCAGGCCTCCCGCACGGACTCGTCCGTCACCGGCCCGGTGGCCCGCAGGACGCCGAGGCGCTCGACCCCGTCGATCACCGGCACCCAGGCGGTGGTGCCGTCCCGGGACACCTGGATGCGCTGGCTGCGGTAGGCCAGACCGGCCAGGGAACCGTCGACGTCGAGCCCCTCCGCCCGCCGGTCCGCCTCGGTCGCCTCGTCCGCGTCCGGCCGGGGGGCGGCGAGCTGGGGCAGTGCCAGCAGGCGGACCTGTTGCAGGTCGGCCAGGTACAGGCGGGTCCCGGCCAGGCCCAGCCGTCGGGCGGCCTGGTCGATCAGGGCCGGTATCTGGCGCGCCGACGCGTCGTGCGAGCGCTCCAGCACCCAGCCGAGGACGGGGCCCGTCAGGTCTTCTCGCCGATGCCTGTCCACGGAGCCGCGCCTACCCGCAGGGCCGTCGTCCATGTCGGTCGGTCCGGAGCGGGTGCCCGGGCCGGACCGGGTGCCCGCTCCGGCCCGGGCGCCCCGTCCGGACCGACAAAATGGTTTGAGCTCCGGCCGGCGTGCCGAGAGGATCGGGTGACACCGATGAGTTCTTCCCGCCGCCGCGGTCTGTCCTCGTGACCGGCCCCGTGCACAGGAAGCTCACCCGACGGAAGGCACCATGTCCGTACCCCCCGCACCGCCCGCCCACCCGCCCGCCCGCGTCACCGCCGTGCTGCGGGTCCTCGTGCTGTCCACGTTCGTCGTGTTCCTCAACGAGACGATCATGGTCAACGCCATCCCGAGGCTCATGCGCGAGTTCGAGGTCACCGCGGCGGCCGCCGGGTGGCTCTCCACGGCCTTCATGCTCACCATGGCCGTCGTCATCCCCGTGACGGGGTGGTTCCTCCAGCGCGTGACGACCCGGACCGCCTTCGGCCTCGCCATGACGCTGTTCCTCGTCGGCACGGCCCTGGCAGCGGCCGCGCCCGCCTTCCCCGTGCTGCTGGCCGCCCGCGTCATCCAGGCGAGCGGCACCGCCGTGATGATGCCGCTGCTCATGACGACCCTGATGACCCTCGTGCCGCCGCAGGACCGCGGCCGCGTCATGGGCAACATCACCCTCGTCATCTCCGTCGCGCCCGCCCTCGGCCCCGCCGTCTCCGGCGTGCTGCTCCAGCTGGGCAGCTGGCGCCTGCTGTTCCTGGCCGTGCTGCCCATCGCGGCGGCCATGGCCCTCTTCGGCCGGCGCACCCTGGTCAACATCGGCGAGCCGCAGGCCGGCCCGATCGACTGGCTGTCCGTCCCGCTGGCGGCGGCCGGTTTCGGCGCCCTGGTCTACGGGCTGAGCGAGCTCGGCGCCGGCGACGCCTCCCGGGCCCCCGTGTCCCCGGCGGTCACGACCGCGGTGGGCGCCGTGCTGGTGGCCCTGTTCGCCTGGCGGCAGCTGGCACTGCAGCGCTCCTCCACCCCGCTGCTGGACCTGCGCACCTTCACCTTCCGGCACTTCTCGGTGGCGCTCGCCCTGATGTGCCTGTCCTTCATGGGCCTCATGGGCGCGTTCATCCTCCTGCCGATCTACCTCCAGGAGGTGTGCGGCCTCACCTCGCTGCAGACCGGACTGCTCCTGATCCCCGGCGGTCTCACCATGGGCCTGCTCGGCCCGCAGGTCGGCAAGCTCTACGACCGGCTCGGCGCCCCGCGCCTGGTCGTACCCGGGGCCGTGCTCACGGCGGTCTGCCTCGCCCTGTTCGCCCTCACGGGCGAGGGAACCTCGCCGTGGCTGGTGCTCGCCCTGCACGTGGCCCTGAGCGCCGGCATGGCCTTCGTCTTCACCCCCGTCTTCACCTCGGGCCTGTCCGTCCTGCCACCGCACCTCTACCCCCACGGCTCCGCCATCCTGGGCTCGCTCCAGCAGGTCTCCGCCGCCGCCGGCACCGCCCTGGTCATCAGCGTGATGACGGGACACGCCGCCTCGGCGGCAGCCGACGGCGCCGACGCCACCGGCGCGCTGGCGGCCGGTGTCCGGTGGGGCTTCGGCGTCGGTGCCGTGCTCGGCGCGCTGACCGTGCTGGTCGCGCTCCTGGTCCGCACCCCTCCCGTCCCGGAGCCGCCCGCCGTCCCGCAGCCCCAGGACGAGGGCGGCACCCCGACGGACAAGACCGCCGGGGCGCTCTAGGGCCTGTCCCCAGGACGCCCGCCGGGCACCTCGCGCGGGCCTGCCGTCGGCAGGTAGCGGGGGGCGCGGCGGGCGTCCAGGTGCCGCTCCACCGCCGCGCCCAGCGACAGCAGCCCGGCGTCCTGCCGGTCCCCGGCCATCAGGGCAGGCCGACCGGCAGCTCGCCGACGAAACCGGCGGGCACGGACAACGAGGGGTAGCCGGCGACGGCGGCCGGGGTGGACGACGGGATCACGTCGTTGTCGCCCCGCGCGCAGTCCGTCGTCCAGGCGGGCGGGTTCGCCGGGGCGGCGATGGCGTCCAGGGCGTGGGCCGCCATGGTCTCGTCGACGGACCGCCGCGACAGGTCCTTCAGCTCCGCCCGCATCGCCCGGTAGCCGGGGTCCGTCGTCGGCGGGGCGGCCAGGGCCTGCTCGAACAGCTCCTGGCCGGCGAAGCAGGTCCGTTCGGCCGGGTGCGCCCGGTTGAACGCGATCAGCCCCGCGAGGTCGCGCGGCCCGCCGCGGGAGGCGAGGTAGGCGTCGAGGTCCCGGTGGAACTCGCTCAGCAGGGCCGGGAACTCCAGCTCCGCGAGCCGCTCCTGGTACGGCGGGGTCACCTCGACGACCTCCGCGCCGGCGGTACGCAGCCGCTCCGCGGTCCGGGTCATCAGGGCGTCCACCTCCGCTCCGAGCGAGGGGAGCCGCCACAGACCGATCCGCTTGCCGCGCAGACCGCCGGTGCGCGGGTCCTGCGCCCCCGTGAGGCCGAAGGCGCCGTCGGCGCCCGCCGCGCCGTGGCCGCTGAGCACCGAGAACGCGATGGCGGTGTCGACGACGCTGCGCGCCATCGGACCGGCCGTGTCCTGCTCGGCGGAGATCGGCACGACGCCGGCCCCGCTGACCAGCCCGAGGCTGGGCTTGTGGCCGACGACCCCGTTCATCCCGGCCGGGCACACGATGGAGCCGTCCGTCTCGGTGCCGACCGCCACCTGGGCCAGCGACGCGGCGACCGCGGCGGCCGAGCCCGCCGAGGACCCGCACGGGTTGCGGTCCAGGACGTACGGGTTGTGCGTCTGGCCGCCCACCGCCGACCAGCCGGACGTGGGCTTCGCCGCACGGAAGTTGGCCCACTCCGACATGTTGGCCTTGCCGAGGACCACCGCGCCCGCCGCGCGCAGCCTCCCGACCAGCTCCGCGTCCCTGGCCGGCGGGCTTCCGGCGAGCGCCAGCGAGCCGGCCGTGGTCGGCATGTCGCGCGTGTCCACGTTGTCCTTCAGCAGCACGGGGATGCCGTCGAGCGGTCCCCGCGCCCTTCCCAGGCGGCGGCGGGCATCACTGGCTGCCGCCTCCCGCAGGGCCGACGGGCTGGTGCGCAGCACCGCGTTGATCTTCGGGTCGACGTCCCTGATCCGCCGGAGGTACGCCCGGGTCAGCTCCGTGGAGGTCAGGGACCCGCGCTCCATGCGCGCCCGCAACTCGGGGATCGTCGCCGAGTCCAGGTCGAGGCCGTGCAGGAGCACCGACTCGGCGCCGGCCGCGGCCCCGGACTCGGCGGCCACCGCGCGCTGCCCCCCACCACCCGCGGCCAGGAGCGGCGCCAAGGCCAGGGCCGCGGTCAGTGCCGCGACGCTTCTCGTCTTCATGGGGGACAGCCCACTGCACGGCGAACACCCGGCACAAGGGACTTATGCGCCTCTTCGGCTTCTGGAGCGGTCCCGCGCACGCGCCGGGCCGGGGCCGGTGGCGGGGCCACCGGCCCCGGCCCTCCGGGGGTGCGGGCCCGCTACATCGGCTCGGGGAAGATGTCGCTGATGCTCCAGGCGACGCTGAAGCAGGGCGGGAGGGACTGGGCCTCCGGCTCGGTGTCCAGGGACTGCAGCGCGAGGATCTGGCTCATGGTGTTCTCCTCTTGTCGTCGGGGTCGGTCCGGTCGGTGACCGCGTACCCGGGCGCGGAGCGGCTCGCCGCCGTGCCCGGGAGTTCAGGGGGGCGCCCCGCCGGATCCCGCCCGGCGGGCGCCAGGAGCGGGCCGGCCAGCAGGCGCCGCAAGGCCACGAGGACACCGGCCCCGCCGCTGGACAGGTCGGCGGTGAAGCGCTGGGAGCCCGCGCCGAGGAAGCGGACGCCGCGCCGGTACGGGACGGCGTACTTCAGCAGGCCGGTCGCGGCGCGCACGGCGTCCCCGCGCGCGGTGTCCGTGCCGGTGAGCTCGGCGTGCCCGGCCAGGAACCAGGCCAGTCCGGCCAGCCCCCGGTACAGGCCCGCCTCCTTCGTGGCGCAGGAGACCCGGATGCCGGCGACCAGCCCCGGCAGCGCCGCCGCGCAGCGCTCGTCCGGCGCGGTGGCCACGTAGCGGGTGAGCACCGCCGCGATCCCGGCCGCGCCCGTGGCCAGGTACGGCATGGCGCGGGTGTGCCGCGCGTCGTCGGAGACGGACAGGGCGCCGTCGTCCAGCGGGAAGGTCCGCTCCAGCTCCTGGTGGAGCAGCAGGCGGCCCGCCTCCAGGAAGCGGGCCTCGCCGGTCTCACGGGCCAGGCGGTGGAGGAAGAGGGCGAGGCCCGAGCGGCCGTGCAGCAGGCCCCGGGCATCGTGCTCGCCGAGGACGGCCGGCAGGTCGGGGGTGCGCAACAGGGCCGTCCCCGCGGCGGCGGCCCGCTCCAGGTGGCCGCCGTCGCCGGTCAGCCGGTGCAGGGCCAGCCAGCCCAGGCCGACCCCGGCCCGCCCGCCGGCCAGGGTGCCGCAGGCGGCGGTCAGCGGATGGCGGTCGGCGTCCCGGAGCAGGTCGACGGCCTCGTCCGCCCAGCCCAGGCCCGCCAGCACCGGGGCGATGCCGGCCGAGCCGACGAGGAGGCCGGGGGGCAGCGCGTCGCGCAGCGCCAGCGCGTCGCGGCGCAGCCGTTCGCCGATCTCCCGCGGCACCTCGGCCCCGGCGTACCGCAGGGCGTGCACCACCCCGGCCGTGCCGTAGGCCAGGCACACGTTGTTGGTGCGGAACGCCTCGGGCGAGGGCGGGAAGGCCCAGTCCGGCCGGCCGGCGTCGGCCGTCTCCAGCAGCCCCGCCGCGACCTGCTCGGCCAGCCGGGTGAGGCAGCCCCGCGGATCGGCGTCCACCTCGGCCGGGGAGGGCGGCCGGCCGGGACCGTCCTGGGCCCGGTCGCGCGCCGGCTCCTGCGGCGGGTGGAAGGCGGTCGCCCGCCGCCACAGGTCCCGCGGCGGAGCCGCGTCCGCCAGGTCGCGGCGCAGCAGCTCCAGGTTGGCGGGCGCGTGTCCGGCGGTCTCGTTGAACGGCGCCAGGAGCGCCAGCGCGACCGCCGCCGTGCCGTACCGGTCCCCCAGCAGCGGATCGGACTCGCCGCGGACCAGGCCGGGTGGCGGAGTGAACCCCGGGGTGCCCATCGGCGAGGGCGGCTCGGACAGCGCCGAGGCCGCCTCGAAGTCCACCAGCCGGACCCCGCCCGACGCGGTGACCAGGACGTTGCCCAGGCTGAGGTCGCCGAAGCGGTAGCCGGCGCGGTGCAGCCGCTCCAGCGCGCCCTCCAGCCCGTCCAGCAGGCGCCGGCACTCCTCGTAGTAGGCGGCGACGGACCCGGCCGTGCGGTCGGCGCGGGCCAGCGGGGAGGACCGGCTCAGCCAGGCCACCAGCGGCTGCCCCGCCACGTACTCGGTGACGAGGAAGTCGTGCTCCCACTCCGTGAAGTGCTCCAGCGGCTCCGGGCCCACCCCGGGGGCGGCCGCGTGCAGGGCGCTCAGCACGCGGTACTCGTGCCGCAGCCGGGCCTGCGCGTCGGTCCCGTCGAAGACCAGGCCGTTGTGGGCGCGGGCCTCTTTCACGAAGACGGTACGGCCGGTGCGCCGGTCCCGGGCCGTGTAGGCGCCGCCGGCGTTGCCCAGGCGCACCGCGCCGGTCACCTCGTAGTCGCGGATCAGGATCGGGCCCGCGTGCGGCCGCTCCTCCTCCTCGACGAAGGGGTCCGTGATCCCCGCGGGCAGGTGGAAGGCGGGCAGCCGCAGGTCCGCCACCTCGCGGCCGGAGCCGTCACGGACCAGCCCCTCCCGGGTGCCGTCGGCCCGCAGCCGGCTGCGGGCGCCGAAGGAGCCGTAGCGGTAGTGGACCGTCCGCGAGTCGCGAAAGCGCCGGTCGGTGAGGACGTACGGCCCCTCCTCCCCGTCGAGCGCGTCGCGCAGCCGCTCCAGCAGCCGGCGGGCGGTCGGCGTGTCCGGCGGGTAGACGGCGCAGAACTTGCCCGACTGGGCCCGCCCGGCGTGCTTGTGATGGAGGAACAGGAAGAAGAGCCGGGCGCTGAGGTGCTTGAACGGCACGCCTTCGCGGAAGCAGACACCGGCGACCGTGTCGAGCACGTGCTGCGCGCGGTCCAGCCGCGCCGACACGTGGATCTTCCAGCCCTGTCCGGCGAGCCCGGTCCCGGGGACGCCCCAGACGGTCCAGATGCCCTGGTCGGATCCGTGCAGGCCCGGCGGCACCTCCGCGGGGGCGTAACGCGGCCCGGGGTCGGCCACGCGGGTCAGCGGCAGGTAGTACTCCCGGTCCGCGAGCGCTTCGCCGAAGCCTTCGAGCACGGGGTCTCCTCGCGGGGGTGGTCGGGGGCGGCCGGGGCGGCCGTACCGGACGCTAGGAGCGGCGGGTATGGAAACGGTTCGGCGGCGGCATGCGACCGGTATCGGACGGGGAAGCCCCGGCGCGGCACGGGGCGCTCGCGTCCCGCCGGAGCCCTGCTCGAGGCGGGGTGGAAAACATGGGGGACCCGCCCCCATGTGGCGGGGGCACCCCGCGTACCAGGATCGTGCGTGCCGCGGAGCAGTGCGGCGGGGCGGGGCCGAGGAGGGGCGATGGTGGCTGGGCAGGGGCGGTACGGGGGCTCGCTGTCGGCGGTCGGGCGGTGGTGGGAGGCCGGGCTCGTCGGCGGTGGAGGCGGTGAAGGGCGGCCGGACTGGGCCGCGTTCGCCGAAGGGGCGACGGCCCGCGCACCCCGGGAGGCCGTGGCGCCCGAGGGGGACCACCCGGGGCTGAGCGGCTTCGAGTGGGTGCTGCGGCCGTTCACCGCCCGCGCGGGGGAGCGGCTGGAGCGGCGCCTGCCGGGGCGGGTGCGGGGGCTCGTGGACGTGGCCGCCGTACGCCGGGATCTGGAACGGCACCTCGGCGGCAGGCTGGCCCGGGCCGCGGCGCGCACGCTCGTGCTGGAGCTGTACGAGGCCCGGAGCGCCGGGCGCCTGGTGGGGGACGACACACGGGCCCGGTTCCGGGACTTCCTGGGGCGCACCGCGTCCCGCCGCGGTCTCACGGCCCTGCTCGCCGGGCGGCCGGTGCTGGCGCGGATCCTGGGGCGGGCCGCGCTCGACGCGGCGGACGCCGTCGCGGAGGCGCTGGAACGGCTGGCCGACGACCACGGGTCCCTGACCACCGGCCTGCTGGTGCGGTCCGGCGGGGACCCGGGACCGCTCGTCGGCATCGAGCCGGGCGCGGGCGACGGGCACCGGGGCGGGCGGAGCGTGATGCTGCTGCGCTTCGCCGACGGGACCCGGCTGGTGTACAAGCCGCGGCCGCTGTCCGTGCACCGCCACTTCAACGACCTCGTCGCCTGGTTCAACCAGCTGCCCGGCTCCGTGGACCTGCGTACACTGCGGCTGCTGGACCGGGGCGACTACGGATGGGTGGAGTTCGTCGCCGCGCGGCCCTGCGCCTGCGCCCGCGAGGTCGAGGCGTTCTACCGCCGCCAAGGCGCCCTGCTGGCACTGCTGCACCTGGTCGACGGGACCGACCTGCACCACGAGAACCTGATCGCCGTCGGCGCCCACCCCGTCCTGGTCGACGTGGAGACCCTCTTCCACCCGCCGCTCGCGGGCACCGCCACGCAGGACCCCGCCGCCCGCGCGCTCCACGACTCCGTCTACCGCGTCGGGCTGCTGCCCCAACTGCTGGTGGGCGACCACAGCGCCCTGGACGTGTCCGCGGTCGGCGGCGGCCGCGCGGCGGTGTCGCCCGTCGTCCGGGCGGACTGGGCCGACGCGGGCACCGACCGGATGCGCCTGGTGCGCAGGGCCGGGAGGTTCGGCGAGTCCGCCAACCGGCCGCGCCTCGCCGACGGCGCCCCCGTCGAGCCGGCGGCCCACGTCGAGGAGCTCTGCGCCGGATTCCGCGCCGGGTACACGGCGGTCGCCGCGGCCAGGGAGGAACTGCTGCACGGGACGGCCCTGTTGAAGGCGTTCGCGGAGGACGAGGTGCGGGTCCTGGTACGGCCCACCTGGGTGTACAGCACCATGCTCGACGAGTCCACGCACCCGGCCCTGCTGAAGGACGCGGACGAGCGGCAGCGGGTCCTGGAGACCCTGCGGACCGACGCGCTCGGCAGGGTCCTCGCGCCCGGTCTGGTGGACGAGGAGATCGCCCAGCTCTGGGCGGGGGACGTCCCGCTGTTCACCGCCCGCCCGGGCGGCGACGGGCTGCGGGGCGCGCCCGAGGGGCCGTCGGGCGGCCGCACCGACCGGTCCGGGACCGCCCGGGTGGCCGCGCGGCTCGCCGCCCTGGACACCGTCGACCGGCAGGACCAGGAGTGGGTCGTACGGGCCGCGATGGCGACGGCCTCCCGCGCGCCCGCGCACCGGCCCGCCCGGGACCGGCGCACCCGTACGGCGGAACGCGCCCCGGAGCCGGAGCGCCTGCTGTCGGCGGCCCGGTCCGTCGGGGACCGGCTGGTCTCCCTCGCCTACCGCGCGGGCCCGCGCAGCAACTGGATCGGCCTGGAGCTGCTGGACGACCGCTACTGGCGGATCGGCCCGATGCCGGCCGACCTGGCCGGCGGCTACACCGGGCCGGCCCTGTTCCTGGCGCAGCTGGCGGCGCTCACCGGGGCCGGGCACTACGCGGAGGCGGCCCGGACCGCCCTGGCGCCGGTGCCCGGGCTGCTCGGGGCCCTGCGCGCCCGGCCCGATGACCTCGGCGCGGTGGGCTCGGGGGCGTTCTCCGGCCTCGGCGGCATCGCCTACGCGCTGGCCGAGACGGGCCGGCTGCTGGACGACCCCGAGATCGGCTCGTGGGCGTCCGCCGCGCTGCGGCTGGCGGGCGCGGCGGCCCGGTCCGAGGAGGAGTACGGGGTGGGCGCGGGGGTCGCGGGCGGGCTCGTCGCGCTGCTGGCCGCGCACCGGGCCGCCGGCGGTGCCGGTGACGCGGCGCAGGAGGTCTGGCGGGACGCGCGGGCCTGCGCGGACCGGCTGACCGGGGCGACGCCCACGGCCGGGGGGCCGGGCTTCACGACGGGGGCCGCCGGGCTCGGGTGGGCCCTGCTGCGGTTCGCCGGGGCCGGGGCCGACGCCGACCCGGGGGGCGAGGCCGGCGGGCGGTACCGGGTGGCGGGGCTGTCCGCGCTGCGGGCGGCCGTGGCCGGGGCCGGGGACCCGGAGCCGGGCGCGGGCCCGGGGGCGGGGGGCGGCGGGGCCGGGGACCCCGCCTGGTGCCGGGGGCGCGCCGGCATCGCGCTCGCGGTGCTGGACGCGCCGGGCGCCCTGGACGACCCGTACCTCGCGGCCTGGGCCCGCAGGACCGTCGAAGCGCTGGGCCGGGACAGTCCGGCCGCCGACGACAGCCTCTGCCACGGCGAGGCCGGACTGTGCGAACTCCTCGGCCACGGCGCGGTCCCGCAGGCGCGCCCGCACTGGATCCGCCGGGCCGGAGCGCTGCTGGGCTCCGTCGAGGAGACCGGTGCCCGCAGCGGCGCCCCCGACGGGGTGGCGCACCCCGGCCTGCTGACCGGGCTGGCCGGGATCGGGCACGGACTCCTGCGGGCGGGGTTCCCGGACCGCGTGCCCTCCCTGCTCCTCCTGCACACGTCCGGCCCGGCCTGACCCCCGCCGGACACCACGACCGCACCACCGCACGGCCGCACCACGCGGCACACCGCACCACGCGGCACACCGCACCACGCGCGGCACACCGCACCACGCGCGGCACACCGCACTACGCGGCACACCGCACCACGCGCGGCACACCGCACTACGCGGCACACCGCACCACCGCACGGACCGGCACGACCACCACTCCCGCGGACCCGAAGGACGGACGATGACCATGCAGATCAACGACTCGGTGAGGTACGTCGACGGCAGCGCCGGCACCGAGACCGCGGCCCACGAGAACCCGGTCGGCGAGGTCGTGTTCGGGACGGGCGGGATGCTGGGACTGCGCAGCCGGCTGCTCCGGTCGGCGGACTCCGACGCCGCCGCCTTCTCGGTCGACGTGCCCTGGACCACGGGCTCCCTCACGCTGTTCTGACGGGACGGCGGGCACGCCGCCCCGGCGGCGTGCCCGGGCCGAGGACGGGCCCGGGACGTTATGTGCCCGGGACGAGGACGTGACCGGATGGCGGAGGCCGGGGTTCCCCGGCCCTTTGCCGTGCCCGAACAAGGTCAAGTAGCCTGCGCCCATGCGAGCGACGTCGTCGGTCATCGTGGGGCGGGACGCCGAGATACGGGTGCTGGACGAGGCCCTGGAGAGCGTCGGGAGAGGTGCCGGCCGGGCCGTGTTCCTCGTCGGCGAGGCGGGGATCGGCAAGTCGCGGCTGGCGGGCGAGTCCGCCCTGCGCGCGTACGACCGGGACATGCCGGTGCTGCGCGGCCGCGCCACCTCCACCGGGCTCGTCGTACCGTTCCGGCCACTGGCCGAGGCGCTGTCCTCGCGGTTCCGGGCGGCCGGTGCACCCGACGATCCCGAACTCCAGCCCTACCGGCCCGCGCTGGCCGGCCTCGTACCGGAGTGGCGGTCCGCCGCGGCGGCGCCCGGATACGCGATATCGCTGGTCGAACTGGCCGAGGCACTGCTCAGGCTGCTGGCGGTGCTCGGCCGCGAGCGGGGCTGCGTGATCCTCCTGGAGGACCTGCACGACTCCGACACCGAGACGATCGCGGTCGTCGAATACCTCGTCGACAACGTGGCGGAGCTGCCCGTCCTCCTGGTCGCCACCCTGCGCCCCGACCCCGGCCCGGCGCTGGACCTCGCCCTCGCCGCCGAGCTGCGCAACACCGTCGCCCTGCGCGAGCTGGGGCCGCTGGACGGGGCCGCCGTACGGGACATGGCGGCCGCGTGCCTGGACGCCGCGCCGGGTGAAGTGCCCCCGGCCGCGCACCGGCACCTCGCGCAGTGGGCCGGCGGGAACCCGTACCTGGTGGAGGTACTGCTGGCCGACCTGCTGGACACGGGACGGCTCAGCCGGGACGGCGACGGGTGGCGGTTCGCGGAGCAGGGCGGGGCGACGGTGCCGGCGGGCGCGGTCCGCAGCTGGGCGCGCCGGCTGGACCGGCTGGACGAACCGGTGCGCGAACTGCTGCTCGTCGCGGCGACGCTGGGCGGCCGGTTCTCCGTCGGAGCCCTCCGGGCGGTGACCGGGCTCGACGACCGGGCCCTGTTCGCCCACCTCCGGTCGGCCTCCGAGGTCGGGATCATCGCCCCGGACGGGGCCGCCCACGACCACTACGCCTTCCGCCACGCTCTGACGGCGGACGCGCTCAGGGCCTCGCTGCCGCCCGCCGAGCAGGCCGCGCTGGCCCGCCGGGCGGCCTCGGCCATCGAGGACTCCGTCGACGGACTCGACGGGGACCAGCGGCAGTTGATCGCCACTCTGCGACTGGCGGCGGGTGACAGGGAGGCCGCTTCCCGGCAGTTCGCCCAGGTGGGCCGGCAGATGCTGGACGCCGGCGCGTCGGGCTCGGCCGCCGTGCTGCTGGAGCGCGCCCGGGGACTCGCGTCCGACGGGGAGCGGCACGAGGTCACGGTGCAGCTGGCCATCGCCCAGGCCGAGTCCGGGCGGCTCGACGAGGCGGCCGCACTGCTCGACGACCTCCCGCCCGTGCCCGCCGGGTCGCTCGCCGCGGAGTTACGGGCCCAGGCGCACACGCAGGTCGCGTGGGTCGCGACCATGGCGGAGCAGAAGGAGGAGGCGCGCCGCCGGATCCGGGCGGCCCGCGCCCTGCTCGGAGCCGACCCCCGCCCGGAGCAGGAGGCGGCGCTCGCGGTGGTCGAGGGACACCTCGCGCTGCTGCCGCAGCGGGACGGCCCGGGCGGCAAGGACGGCCGCGAGCGACTCGAAGAGGCGGAACGTTCCGCCCGTCGTGCCGCGCTCACCGCGGAGCAGCGCGGCCGGCCCGTGGTGGCCTGCCAGGCGTGGCAGCTGCTGGCCATGCTGTCCCGGGAGCGCGGCTTCGACGAGGCCGACGCCTGCCTGGAACGGATGCTGGCCGTCGCCGAGGAGCACCGGCTCGCCGTGTACCGGGCCGAGGCACTCGTACGGCTCGGCACCAACGCGTTCATGCGGACCGGGGAGGCGACCCGCCTGGAGACCGCCCGCACGGCGGCCCGGGAACTCGGCTCGCTGGCCCTGCTCCAGGCGGTCGACGGGTTCCTCGCCATGCAGGGCGTGCTCGGCGGCCGCTGGGACCAGGCCCGGGAGATCACCGAACGGTCGGTTCAGGCCAGCGCCCGCCTCCAGAACCTCTCGACGCACCGCTACCTGCTCCTCGTCGACGCCACGCTCGCCGCCCACCAGGGACGCGCCCGGGACCAGGACAGGGCCCTGCTCCGGTTCCGCCGGGCGGGCGGCGAGGACTCCATGCTCGTGCCCCTCCAGCGCGGACTGTGCCAGGCCGTCGGCGCGCTCATGGGGGAGGACCGGGGCCGGGCGAAGGCCGAGATCGAGGCAGCGCTCGCCTGGGAGCGGGAGCACCCGAGCTTCTTCTACCTCAGCGGCCGCTACGGGCTCGGCCCCCTGCTGCGGGTCCTCGACGGCGAGGACACCGGCCGCGAGGCGCACCGGGAGGCGCTGGCCTCCCCGGGCGGCCAGCTCGCCTGGAACCGGATGTTCCTCGACCTGGCGGACGCGGTCCTGCGCGGCCGCGACGGCGACCCCGAGGGCGCGCGGCGCGCCGTGGAACGGGCCGGCCGCGCGGCGGCCGTGTTCCCGCAAGCCTGGCACCTCGCCCTGCGGCTCACCGCCGAGGCGGCGCTCGCCGACTCCTGGGGCGAACCGGTCGCCTGGCTGCGGACCGCCGAGGAGTACTTCCACGACGCGGGCGTACCGCCGGTGGCCGGAGCCTGCCGGGCCCTCATGCGGCAGGCGGGGGTCAGCGTCCCGCAACGCCGCGGCGGCCGCGAGCGGATCCCCGCGGGCCTGCGCACCGCGGGCGTCACCCCGCGCGAGTACGAGGTGTTCGTCCTGCTCGCCGAACGCCCCGGCAACCAGCAGATCGCCCAGAACCTGTGCATCTCGCCCCGCACGGTGGAGAAGCACATGGCGAGCCTGATGGCCAAGACCGGCTCCCCCGACCGCTCGGCCCTGTGCGCCCTGTCCGCGGAGTCCGCGGACGCCCCCTAGCCACGGCCCGGCCCCCGCCGGTGCGGCCGCTGCCGGGATGGGGGCCGCCGCCGGCTCTATGGGGGTCCGGTCCCCCATGACGGAGGTACGGCCCGCACGACTGTGCGGGCCCGGCACCGATGTGTGACGGGCGCGGCCCCCGGATCATCGGACGGACCGACCGACTCCCGTCACCCACGGAGGTTCGCCCGATGCCGCGTCCGTCCGCGCAGCCCCCAGCGCCGTCCGGCACGCTGAGGTTCTCCGTCCTCGGCCCGCTCACGGTCCACCGGGACGACCGGGCGCTGCCGCTCGGCCCGTTGAAGCAGCGGGTCGTCCTGGCCACCCTGCTCGGCGCGGCCAACAGCCCGGTGTCCGTCGACGCGCTGACCGACGCGGTCTGGCAGGAGGAGCCCCCGCGCACCGCCCGCAAGAACCTCCAGGTGTACGTGAGCGCCCTGCGCGCCCTGCTCGGAGACGACGGCCCCGACCGGCCGCGGCTCACCCACACGGGAGCGGGGTACGTGCTGCGCGTGGCCGAGGACGAGCTCGACCTCCTGCGGTTCCGCGCCCTCGTGCGGTCCGCCGAGGGGCAGCGGGGCCGCCCCGCCGCCCGGCTGCTGCGCCAGGCACTCGACCTGTGGCAGGGGCCCCCGCTGGGCGACGACCTGCGGCAGTCACCCCGGCTCGCCGAGGAGGCCGAACGGCTGGAACTGCACCGCCTGACGGCCTACGAGGGCTGGGCCGAGGCGGAACTCGAACTGGGCGGCGCACCCGCGGTGGCCGAGGAGCTGCGCGAACTCGTGGAGCGGCACCCGCTCCGGGAACGGCTCCGCTCCGCCTGGATGTGCGCGCTCAGCGGCTCCGGCCGGCAGGCCGAGGCGCTCGCCGCGTACGACGACTACCGCCAGCTCCTCGCCCGGGAACTGGGCCTGGAGCCGGGCGGCGCCATGGCGGCCCGCTACCGCGCGATCCTCGCCGGCGACGACCGGACCGGGACCGGCGCGGCCCCCCGTCCGCGGCCCGTCCGCCCAACCGTCTCCCTGCCGCCGGACCTCGCCGACTTCACCGGGCACGGCGAGGAACTGCGCGGGCTCACCGGATTCCTGGAGGACGAGGGCGCCGGCCGCGTCGCCCTGCTCTCGGGACCCGCCGGCGCCGGGAAGACCACCCTCGCCGTGCGGGCCGCCCACCTCCTCGCAGACCGGTTCCCCGACGGCCGGATCTGCGTCGGCCTGCGGGACGCGGAGGGCCGCACCCGCCCGCCGTCCGCCGTCCTCGCGGAACTCGGTGAACGCACCGGCCGGCCGGGCCCGTCCGGGCCCGAGGCGTGGCGCGAATGGCTGGCGGAGCACCGCGTGCTGGTGGTCCTGGACGACGTCCCCGACGAACGCGCCGTACGGCCGCTGCTCCCGTGCGGCGGGCGGGGCAGGGTGCTGCTCACCGCGCGCGGCCAGCTGGGCGGACTGGCACCCGTCCACCGGATCCCCGTCCCGCCGCTCGGCACCGCCGAGTCGGTGCAGCTGCTCGCGGGGCTCGTCGGCCAGGGCCGGGTACGGGCCGACCGGGAGGCCGCCCTGCGCATCGTGCGGGCCTGCGGAGGGTCGCCGCTCGCGGTCCGGGTGAGCGGGATGCGGCTCGCGGTCCTGCGCCACCTGCCGCTGCGGGAGTTCGCGGACCGGCTCACCGACCCCGCCGGGGCGCTCGACGAACTGACCTCCGGGGACGTGTCCGTCCGGCGGTGGCTGGCCCACGGCTGGGCGGCGCTGCCGCGGGAGTGGGGCCGGGACGCGGAACGGCTCGCCGCCGGCACCGGGGAGGGACCCTTCGGCCTGACCGAGGCGGCCGAGGCCCTCGGCTGCGACGAGCGGCACGCCGTACGGGTGGTGGAGGCGCTCATCGACGCCGGCATGGTGACCTCGCCCTGCGGGGAGGTCACCGCGCACGCGGCCCAGTACGAACTGCCGCACCTGATACGCATGTACGCGCGCGGCTCCGGCCTCGGCACCCCCGCGCTGACCTAGGCCGTGTCCCGACCGGGGCGCCCCGGGGCCGGCAGGCCCGCCTGCCGGGCCAGGAAGGCCAGGCACTCGGCCTGCAGGGCCACCGCGCGGGACGCGGACCGGTCGCCGTGTCCGACGCCGCGCTCCAGCCGAAGCAGCACCGGACCGGTGCCCGAGGTGGCGTGCTGGAGCGCGGCGCACATCTTGCGGGCGTGCAGCGGATCGGTCCGGGTGTCCCCGTCCGCGGCGACCAGCAGCACCGCGGGGTAGGCCGTCCCGGGCGTGACCCGGTGGTAGGGGGAGTAGCCGAACAGCACCGGCAGCAGGGCGGGGTCGTCCGCGCTGCCGTACTCGGGCGTCCAGCTGGGCCCGAGGCCGGACCGTTCGTAGCGGACCATGTCCAGCAGGGGGGCCGCGCACACCACGCCGGCGTACTTCCCCGGCTCCCGGGTGAGGGCGGCGCCCACCAGCAGCCCGCCGTTGGAGCCGCCCATGACGGTGAGCCGGCCCGGCCCGGTCCAGCCCTGCGCGATCAGGTGGTCGCCTGCCGCGGCGAAGTCCTCGAAGGTGTTCGGCTTGTTCTTCCCGCTGCCCGCCAGGTGCCAGGCCTCGCCCTCCTCGCCGCCGCCGCGCAGGCCCGCCCAGGCGAACACCCCGCCCGCCCTGACCCAGGCGAGGACCTGGGCGCGGTACCGGGGCGACATGGTCTTGCCGAAGCCGCCGTAGCCGGTGAGCAGGGCGGGGCGCGGCACGTCGGGGCGGCCGGTCGGGGAGATCACGAACATCCGCACCGTCGTGCCGTCGCGCGAGGGGAAGGACACCTGGCGGGTGACCGCGCCCCCAGTGCCCGGGGCGTCCGGGGCGCCGCGCTCCCAGCGCGTCACCCGGCCCGTGCGGGCGTCGAAGCGCAGCACCCGTGGCGGTGTGACGAAGTCGGTGTAGGCGAAGTAGGCCTCGTGCCCGCCGGGCGGCCCCGCGCGGAAGTCGCCGACCGCGCCGGCCCCGGGCAGCGGGACCACACCGACCTGCCGGCCCTCGACCAGGTCGTGCACGGTCACCTCGGCCACCGTGTTCCGCGTCCAGGCGGCCAGGCCGAGCGGATGCTCCAGCTCCGGACCGGAGAGCACGGTGAGGTGGGTCAGCACCGCGTCGGGCCGTTCGGGGACCACCTCGCGCCAGGCGCCGGGGCCCAGGTGCAGCTCGGCGGGCCGGCACGAGACGACGCGTCCGCGGGCGGCGTCGCGGTCGGTCCGCAGCCACACCGGGTCCCGGGGACCGGTGCCGGGCACCGCGTAGAGGCGGGTGGCGGCGTCCATGCCCTCCTGGACGGCCCGCAGCCGCGGGCGCTCGGGCGGCCCCGCCCACAGGTCGGCCAGGTGCAGGTCGGTGCCGCGGCCGGTGCCGAGCGTGGCCGTGACGGCCAGCCAGCGGCCGTCGGCGGTGACGCGGACACTGTAGAACTGGGTCTTGTCCCGCCCCTCCCCGAAGACCACGGCGTCCGTCGCGGGGTCGGTGCCGACCCGGTGCAGGCACACCCGCCGGTGGTAGCGCCCCTCGCCGGGGTGCAGCCGCGGGTCGAGGTTCCTGACGTAGTAGAACGCCCCGCCGCCGGGCAGCCAGCCGATCGAGGACCTGCGCACCCGGTCCACCGGCCCGTCGACGACCTTCCCCGTCGCCACGTCGAGCACCCGCAGCAGCGAGTCCTCCGTACCGTTGCGGGACACCTGGTAGGCCAGCAGGTCGCCCTCCACGGAGGGCTCCCAGGCATCGAGCACGGTGCGTCCGGACGGGTCGAGGCCGACGGGGTCGAGCAGCACCCGCTGCGCCCCGGCCTCCGCCACCATCAGCACGGGATGCTCCCGTCCGGCGTCCTGCCGCAGCCAGAACACCCTGTCCCCGCGGACCTCGGGCGAGCGGACGCGGTCCACGGCGTCGATCGCCGCCACCTCGGCCCGCCATCGCTCCAGGTCCGCCCAGGACGCCCGTTCCGCCTCGTAGAGCGCGTCCTGCTCCGCGACCCAGCGCAGCGTGTCCGGGGCCTCGGCGTCCTCCAGCGCCCGGTACGGGTCGGGGACGCGCACGCCGTGCAGCTCCTCGACGGCGTCCTGCCGTTCGGCGTACGGATAGCGGCGGGGCTCCGGTGTCACTCGCTGCTCCCTCATCTGGGTTCGGGCCGGGATACGGGGTGCGGCGCGGGCGGGCCCTTCGGGACGTCTGGCCCGGCGGTCCGCCCGGCGGCGTCCTCCGTACGGGGCAGGGCGGCCATCGCGTAGAAGCCGGCCAGGAGGACGATCAGCCCCGACGCGGCGATGACCGTGTCGACGGGGCCGAACCGGAGCCCGCCGAGCGAGCCGTGCGCGTCCCGCAGGACGGATCCGGCGAGCCAGCCGGACAGGGCCGCGGAGAGCATCGAAGCCAGCCGGGTCACCGGGTAGAACACGGCCATCACGCGGCCCCGGTAGTCCGGGGGCGCCGCCGCCAGCAGCAGCGGCGACATCGCGGTGTTCAGCACGGTGAGCGGAACGGTGAACACGAACAGCAGGGCGGTGCCGCCGGTGAAGGAGGTCTGCCGGGAGTAGGCGACCAGCAGCACACCGCTGACCAGCAGGGCGGTCCAGGTGGTCCGGCGGGCCCCGAGCCACCGCACCACCCGGCCCCCGGCCAGCGCCCCCGCGATGCCGCCCGCGCCCATGGCCATGCCGAGGTATCCGTAGAGGCGGGCGTCCGCGTGGAGGTTGTCGGTGGCGAAGAAGACGTTGAGGGTGCCCAGCGCCCCGATCCCGAACTGCCCTATGACGGAGAGCAGGAGCAGCGCCACCAGGAAGCCGCTGCCCGCGAAGAACCGCAGGCCGTCCGCGAACTCCCGCCGCAGCGAAGCCCGTTGCCGTCCGGCGGGCCGCCGCGGGCCGCCCGGTCCGGCGGGGTTCGTGCCGGTGCCGGGGAGGCGGATGGAGCGGATGGCGGCGTAGGACACCGCGTACGTCAGGCCGTTGAAGAGCAGGGCCCACTGCAGTCCGGCGCCGAACAGCAGCGGTGCGGCGAGCGGCGGCCCGACGATCCAGGCCGTCTCGCCCGTGGCCTGCCCGATGCCGGCCGCCCGGGCGCGGTCGGCGTCCCCGGTCACCAGGTCGGCGAGGACGGCGAAGCGCGCCGGGGAGAAGAACTGGCCGGCCGTGTGCAGCAGGAGGACGGTCGCGTAGACCACGGCGAGCCAGACGCCGGCCGGGAGGGCGTCGGCCGGCAGGAAGGCGACGGCCGTCAGCACGGCGACCAGCGCGCCGCGGAGCACCTCGGAGCGCAGCATCGTGGCGCGCTTGTCCCAGCGGTCGACGAACACGCCCGCGAGCGGGCCGATGACCAGCACGGCGACGCTCGACGCCATCACGATGCCGCTGACCGCGAGCGGCGCCCACGGCTCGTCCTTCGCCAGCACGGTGGCCACCCACAGCACCAGCGTCGTGCTGAAGACGGCGTCCCCGACGGAGGACACGGCCTGGCCGATCCACAGCCGGGTGTAGTCGCGGTTGATCAGGGTCAGCCGCGGGGTCACGACGGCCTCGGCGACGAGACGACCAGCGCCATCAGGGCGGTGACCAGGGTCGTGTGGTAGGCCTTCCGGAAGAACGCGCGGCCCGGCGCGGCCGGCCGGGCCGCGAGCTCGGCCGACCGGCCGGGAAGGGCCCCGTCGGGCCGCTGGGCCCGCACCAGGCGGGCGACGGCCGCGGCTCCCGAGGGCGAGTCCAGCGGGTCGGTCCCCAGGATGAACCGGGTGAGGACCAGTTCCGCGGCCAGGTCCCACAGGTCGTGCCCGACGCAGTGGAGCAGCAGCCGGTCGACCAGGTCCAGGGCGTGCGCCGGTGCGTCCCCGGTCAGCCCAGGGGAGGTGCGGCCGAAGTCGCCCACGTAGAAGGCGGTGTGCGTCACCGCGTACGCCTGCGGGACGGTGAGCGGAGCCCCGCCCCCGCCCCCGTCCCTGCCGGGCGCGTCCCCGTCGCCGACGGGGCGGAGCGCGAGGAGCGGGCTGTGCGGCAGGAGTTCGGCGTACGGCTCGACGGTGTGGGGGACCCCGGCCTTGTCCGCGTAGTGGCGGACTTCGATGCGCTGGTAGGGGGTCCTGCCCCGCGGCGAGAGGAACCCGGGGCCGACCCCGGCGAGCGCCTCCCGGACCTGCGTGCCGTCGATCCCGTCCGGGGCCAGTGCGGCGCAGGCCAGCCCGTACGCGGACGCGTACCCGGGGACGGCGGCGAACAGCGGCGGCAGGGCCGGGTCCTGCCAGAGCCGGCGGACCAGGGCGGTGGCCGCGTCCAGTCCGTCCACGGGGCGGCCCAGGCGGGCCGCGCAGTGGCACAGCAGCGCCAGCTCCAGCGCCGCCTTCGCCCTGCCCTGGGGCGCCGCGGACCGGGCGCCCGCGGAGAACGGGTCGAAGTGGTGCAGGTTCGCGGCCAGCCAGCCGAGCGCGCGCGAGGACAGCCGCTCCAGGGGGGAGGCCATGGCTACAGGCGCCCCGTCTCGTGCAGGTAGTCGAGCAGGGCCGTGTCGACGGAGTCGCGGAACCGCGCGAGGGTCCGCGCGTCCTCGTCGTAGCGGTAGAGGTCCTGGCAGGCGATCCAGCGGTCGCGGGTCCGCTCGGCCGGCTGGTAGCCGTCGGCGACCGTGCCGACCTCCCAGTCGGGCTTGCCCGCGGTCTCCCAGCAGCTGGCCAGGGTGCCGTCCGCGCTCACCACGGCGCCGTAGCGGCCGTCCGTGTGGCCGCAGGTGACGCAGGTCTTGCGGGCGCCGGGGCGGCTCACGGTGAAGCCGAGGTCGAGTGCCCGGCGCTGCCACCGGCCGAAGGCGGCCGGGAGTTCGCCCGTGTGCAGCAGGCTGTTGGCGTAGCCGACCCCCACGTCGCCGATCCGGGCGAAGTACAGCGTGCACCGGGCGGGGTCGAGGGCGCCGGCCAGCCGGTCGATCAGGGCGTCCACGCCGTGGAAGGTCTCCTGGGAGACGTTCACCCGCAGCGTCCACTGGAGCGCGGTGGCCTCGCAGGCCCCGGCGATGTTGCCGACGATCCTGTCGAAGGTGGCGCCGCCGTCCGCCCGGCCGACCCGGATGCGGTCGTGGTCGGCGCGGTCGCCGTCGAAGGTGACCTGGACGGAGGTCAGCCCCAGGTCCGCGAGCCGGCGGGCCAGGTGTGGGGTGAGGAGCGTGGCGTTGGAGATCATCCAGGCCGAGGTGGGCGCGATGTCCGCGGCGCGCTCCAGCAGTTCGAGACAGCCGCGCGGGTTGAGCAGGGGCTCCCCGCCGAAGAGCAGGATCCTGAGCTTCTCCAGGCCGGCGGCGGCCATCTGCCGCTCGGTGAAGCCGAGGATCTGGGTGATGGTGTCCGAGGTGAGGCGGCAGCGGCCGATCCGGGGCGGCCGGCTGCCGCCCGCCTGGTCCTGGGCGGTGTTCTGGAAGCAGTACCCGCAGCCCAGGTTGCAGTGGGTGCTGGTGAGGACGGTCAGCGCGTAGGAGCTGATCCGGCCGGGGGCGAACATGCCGCTCTCGTGCAGCCGCCGTTCCGCGTCGGGGAGCAGGGCCCCTTCGGGGGTGACGTGCCGGTCGCGGAGCCGGGCCACCCCGCCCGGGCCCAGGAACCACCAGTTCCGCTCGCCCTTCAGGAGGCGGGCGCCGGAGGGGAGCGGCTCGGGGGCCGGGGCCTGCGGGCCGGAGCCGGGTGCCCGGCCGATGTTCACGGGCAGGCCGACGTTCACCGCTTGGTCGATGCTCACAGGTTCTCCCGTACGGCCGTTGCCGCTGTCAGGGCGGGTTCGCCGGTCCGGCCGCCGGTGACGACGAGCGTCATCAGCGCCACGACGAGGGTCACTTTGTAGGACTTGCGGAAGTACTCCACGGGCGTGGCGTCCGCCGGGGCCCGCTCGGCGGCACAGCGTCCTGGAACCGCCCCGTCCGGGGCCTGTGCGGCGTGCAGCATCCGCAGGCCGGCCGCGCCGGAGGGGGTGCGCAGCGGGTCCGCGCCCAGGCAGTACTGGGCGAGCAGCAGCTTCGCCGTGACGTCCCAGTCGCCGAGCCCCACGCAGTGGTCCGTCAGCCGTTCCACCACGCGCAGCGCCCGCTCCCGCTCGTCCTCGGGAAGCGGCAGGCCGCGCAGGCCGAAGTCCCCGAGGTAGCAGAGGGTGTGCGCGACCTGGCAGCCGTCCAGGTCCGCCACGGGCAGCGTGGCGGCGCGGGGGAGCGGACTCGCCGCGTACAGCTCCTCGTACGGGGCGAACCGGTGCGGGACGCCCGCGAGATCGGCGTAGAACCGGGCCTCCAGGTGCAGGAACGGCGGCTTGCGTCCCGGCGTCAGGTAGCTCCCGGCCGCCAGCCGGTCCAGTACGGCACGGGGCGCTCCGGTGGCGGCGCCGGCCGGGTCGAGCGCGCCGTACATCAGCTCGAACTGCCGGGCGTGCCGGCCTTCGAGGGTGAGGAGCCGGGGGAAGTCCGGGTCCCGCCACGCCCGTTCGACCACCCCGGTCACCCCGGGCAGCAGGGGGTCCGCGGGCGCGCACCGCTCCCAGGAGCGGCGGAGCATCGCGAGCTGCAGGAGGGCCTTCACGCGCGGCACCACCGGCAGTTCGGCACGGGCGGCCGGGGAGTCGAGGTAGGGCGCGTGCCGCGCCGTCCAGCGCCGCGCGCCCGCCGACAGGCCGGCCAGGGCCTCATCCAGGCCCGCTGATCGCGTACTCATGCTTCTCCTTCGTGGGAACGGACGGCCCGGCCGGGGGAGCCGCGGACACCCCGGCCGGGGGAGCCGGGGACGCCCCGGCCACCCGCTCGACGACGTCGGCCGCGCGCGCCGCGCCGTCCATCGCGGCCAGCCGGCCGCCGAGCACGCGGGCGCGGGCCCGCAGGCCGTCGTCCCGCCACGCGGACTCCAGCAGGGCCTGAGCCGGAACGGCCGGGCTCTTGGGGAAGTGCGCGGCCACACCGGCCCGCACGCAGGCGCCCGTCAGCAGGGGCTGCTCGGAGCCGTTGGGCGCGAGGGCGAGGGGGAGTCCGCGAAGGAGCGCGGCCAGCACGGGCGCGGAGGTGCCGCTGCTCAGCACGAGGCCGGCGCGGTCGACGAGCGGTCCCATCCACCGTTCGCGGACCAGCAGGACGTCCGCGTCCGGGGCGGGCCGCGGGTCGGTCGAGCGGCCCTGCTCGACCACGGCCTGGAACCGGCCGCCGGTGAAGGCCTCGTTGAGCCGCGGCCACAGGCTGCCGCCCTCGAAGGAACGGCCGAGATGGACGTACACGACGGGCTTGCCCGACCGCGACAGGTGCTCCCCGATCGCCTCGGTCCGCGCCGGGTCGGGCGTCGGCTCCCAGGACAGCGGCCCCACGTGCCGGACCCGCTCGGGCAGCAGCCCGCCCGGATACTCCAGCTCCGGGTCCCCCCGCAGCAGCAACGCGTCGCCGAGCAGCGGTTCGTCCGCCCACCGCGGCGCACGCCCCGCCAGACCGGTCTCCTCCCGCAGGTCGGCGTGGATCCGCAGGCAGTCCCGCGTCCGGCTCTGCCGGGTCCGGCCCAGGTGCGGTTCGTCGTCGCCGCCGGCCGCGTAGTCCCACAGGTGCACCGACAGCCCGATCACCACCACCGGGACGTCCAGCGTCTCGGCGGCGAGCAGGGCGCCGTTGCAGAGCACGGAGGTGACCAGCAGGTCGGCCCCCGTCTCCCGGGCCGCGCGCACGGTCGCCCGGTACTGCGCCGCGCCGCCCGGCCCCCACCAGGTGGCGGAGAACGCCCGGTGGCCGCCGTACTCCTCCGCCGCGGCGAACGGCAGTCCGGCACCGGCCGCGGCGGCCGCCGCGGTGGACCGGCCCAGCACGCTGACGTCGTGGCCCCGGCGCCGGAGCTCCAGGCCGGCCGCGACCGCGGGGTAGAGGTAGCCGCCGTCACTGAGCGGACAGAGAAGGATCTTCATGGTCGTGCCGCTCCCAGCGGTTCCGGTGCCAGAGTGGCCGCGGGCCCCCGGCCCCGGCGACAACTGCCGGGAGCCGGGGGGCCCGCGCGGTGCTCACACGCGGTGACGGATCGTCACATCTCGTGGCTGTGGTTGACGATGCAGCCGGCCTCGGCCTCTTCGTCCTCGCTGTGGGCGACGACCTCGATGTCCTCGTTCTCGGTCTCCGGGTTCGTGTTCTCGGGCATGTCCGTCTCCTTCGGTTGTCGGCGTCGTCCCGCCGGCTGAGAAGAAACGTACGGACGCCCGGTACGGGAACGCCTGGCCGCCGGTTCGGCACCGGTATGCACCGAGCACACGGACGCGCGACGCCCCCGGACCGCCGCCGTACGCTCCGCCACGCCCCGGCGCCGACCGCCGCGACCTGCGGACCAACCGGTCACCAGGCGTTCGTGAACCGGAAATCCGGCGCGCACGGCCACGATCCGGGACACCACCCGCGCGCGGCACGAGCGTGCGGCACGCGCACCGAGGAGGAGACGTGGAGCTGGCGGAACTCATCGGCCTGCGGCCGGTGCCCTGCGGCGGCCTGCTGGTGGCGCTCACCCGGCGCTGCCCGATGAGCTGCGCGCACTGCTCCACCGACTCCTCCATGGCCGCCACCGAGCAGCCCGACCCGGCCCACCTGCTGCGCTTCATCGGCTCGTTCGGCCCGCAGGACCGCCCCGAGGTGGTCATGCTGACCGGCGGCGAACCGCTGCTGCTGCCGGAACTCGCCGCCCGCCTGGCCGGCCTCGCCCGCGCCGCGGGCTCCCGCACGGCACTGCTCAGCGGGATGTTCTTCGCCCGCGGCGGCCGCGTCCCCGACCGGATCATGCGGGCGATCACCTCCCTCGACCACTTCTCGGCGAGCCTGGACGTCCACCACGAGCGCGAGGTCCCGCGCGCGGACGTGCTGCGCGCCCTGCGGGCCGTCCTCGACGCCGGGATCCCCGCCAGCATCCACCTCACCGGCACCGGCCCCGACGACCCGTACCTGGCGGACGTCGTCGCCGACGTCCGCCGCGCCTTCGCCGACCGGGTGCCCCTCCTCGTCAACGAGGTCCGCCCGCTCGGCCGGGCCACCGGCCTCGCCCCCGCCGCCCCCGCCGGACCGGACGGCTCCACCGCGGCGCCGTGCACCCTCGCGGCCTGGCCGGTGGTCGCCTTCGACGGGACCGTGACCGCCTGCTGCAACCAGTGGACGGTGGACCGCCGCCCCGTCCCCGCGCACCTGCGGCTCGGGCACATCGCCGAAGACGACTGGCCGGCCGTCCGGGAACGCTCCCTCGGCTCCCCGGTCCTGCGGATGCTGCGTGCCGTCGGCCCCCGGCGGCTGCACGCCCGCCACGGGACGGCGCCCGCCCCGGCCGGCTACTGCCGCAGCTGCCACGCGCTCGCCGACCGCCCCGAGGTCCTCGCGGGCGCGGCCCGCGACGGCGGGGGCCGGGTCGGCGAACTCCTCGACCGGCTCGCCGAGCAGCAGCAGCGCGCCGCCGGACCCGCCGCCCTGGTGCGGCGCATGGGCTGCGCCCGCTGGGCGCACCTGGTCGAGCCGCCGCCCGTACCGCCCGCGGCGCGGGAGAGCCGGCGATGACCGCCACCGCGTCCCTCGCGCTCAGGACCAAGCTCATGCCCACCACCACCGCCCTGCGGGCCGCGACCGCGCTCCTGTGGCGGCCGGACGGGCTGCGGCAGCGCTACCCCCGCTACCTGGCGGCCATGCACCCGCTCGTACGGGCCTCCGTGCCGCTGCTGGAGCGCGCCGCCGAACGGTGCGCCGAGCTCGACGGCCCGGCCGCCCGCACCCTCGCGGCGTACTGCCTGCGCCACGCCGGGGAGGAGCGCGACCACGACGCCTGGCTGCTCGACGACCTCGCCGCCGCCGGTGCCCGGCCGGCCGCCGTACCCCACCCCGTCGCCGTCGAACTCGCCGGAGCGCAGTACTACCGGATCGAGCACGAGCACCCCGTCACGCTGCTCGGCTACGTCGCGGTCCTGGAGGGCAACGCCCCCGGCCCCCGGCTCGCCGACCGCCTCGCCGAGGCCACCGGCCTCCCCGGCGCCGCCTTCCGCACCCTCAGGGAACACGCCGAGCTCGACGGCGGCCACCTTGACGACCTCCACCGGGTGCTGGACGCGCTCGCGCTCCCCCCGGACCTGCAGACCGCCGTCTCCGTCAGCGCGCTGCACACGGCGGACCTGCTGACCCGGCTCTTCCTCTCGCTCGCCGCAGACCCCGGAGGACACCCGTGACCGAGGACACCGTGCCCCACGACGACGCCCCGCCCGGCGGCGCCCCGCCGGCGCCCAGCCTGCGGGCGCTGACCGACGCGGGCTTCGACACCGACCGCCTGAGCGAGGACCAGCTGGAGGTCCTGCGCGCCCTCGCCCCGGAGGAACTGGCCCTGCTCGTCGACATCAGGGGGCGGCTCGACGCGGCGGCCCCCGAAGTACAGGCCCACGCCGACGTCGCGGGCGGCGCCCTCTTCTGACCCCTGCCGCCCCCGCCGCCCCGCGTCCACCGGAGGAACCCATGCCGTGCACCTCGTGCCGCAGCGCACTGCCGCCCGACGCCCGGTTCTGCCCCGCCTGCGGCAGCCCGTGTGCCGAGGGGCCGGTCACGGCCCGGCCGACCGGGCGCAAGGTGGTGACCGTCCTCTTCTGCGACCTGGTGGGCTCCACGGCGCTCTCCGGAGCGCTCGACGCGGAGACCCTGCGCTCGGTGACGCTCCGCTGGTTCGACCTGATGCGGCTGCGGATCGAGGAACAGGGCGGCACCGTCGAGAAGTTCATCGGGGACGCCGTCATGGCCGTCTTCGGCGTGCCGGCCGTACGGGAGGACGACGCCCGCCGCGCGGTGGCCGCCGCCCTGGGCATGCGGGAGGCGCTCGCCGGCCTCAACCTCCGGCTGGAACAGGGCGTCGGCGTCCGGCTCGAGATGCGCATCGGCCTCAACACCGGTCAGGCGGTGACCGGTTCGGCGACAGCGCGGCAGGCGATGGTCTCCGGCGAGGTGGTCAACGTCGCCGCCCGCCTGGAACAGAACGCTGCCGCCGGGGAGATCCTCATCGGACCCGGCACCCTGGCCGCCGCCGGGCCGGGCGTGCGGACGGCGCGGACCGGCCCGCTGCTGCTCAAGGGCAAGAAGGACCGGGTCGCCGCCCACCGCCTGCTCGGCCTGGACGAGGAGGAGGGCCCGGAGGCGCTGCGCCGGTTCGACCTCGCGTTCATCGGCCGGAGCCGCGAACTCGCCCTCGTCGACGAGGCGCTGGAGCGCGTGGTCCGCACCCGCCGGGCCGGCCGCCTGGTCGTCGGAGGGGAGGCGGGCCAGGGCAAGACCCGCCTCCTGCGGGAGTGGCTCCACCGGGCCACGGCCACGGCCGGCGGCCCGCGCCACGGCGTCGGGCGCTGCCGGGCCCGGGGCGAACAGCCCACCCTCGGACCCCTCGCCGACGCCGTCGCCGACCTCCTCGGGACCGGAGCGGCCGCCCCCTCGCCCGAACTCGACCTGCTCCGCCAGGGCCTGCTGCTGGACGGGACCCCCAACCCCTCGCCCGCCGACACCTGCGCCGCCCTCGCCAAGGTCCTCGCCGGCCTCTCCGCGGCCGAACCCGTGGTGCTGGTGATCGACGACTGCCACTGGGCCGCGCAGCCCCTCTTCGACGCCCTCGACCGGCTGCTGCGCGCACTCACCGACGCGGCCGTCCTCATCGTGCTGCTCACCCGCCCCCAACTGTTCGACGCACGGCCTGCGCTGTCCCTGGGAGCCGTGCCCCTCGGCGGGCTCTCCGACGCCGAGGCACAGCTCCTCGCCGCCGAGCTGACCGGCGGTACGGCGCACGGCGGCCCGCTCGGCCAACGGGTCCTGGCACGGGTCGGCGGCAACCCGCTGCACCTGGAGCAGCTGCTGGTCGCGGGGGACCCCGTCGACGCGGACAGCGTCCCGCTCCCGCTCCAGGCCCTGATCGGGGCCCGGATCGACGCGCTCGACCCGCCCGAGCACCGGGCCCTGGGCCTGGCGTCCGTCCTGGGCGGCGACTTCACCGCCGGCGAACTGGCGGAACTCGCCGGACGGCCCGCGCCGGAGTGGACCGGGCCCGGGCTGCGGCCCGTGCTGCACCGGCTGGTCCGGCACCGCCTGATCAGGCCGGACGGCGAGGCGTTCCGCTTCGCCGGGGGACTGATCCAGGAGGTCGTCTACGCCAGCCAGTCCAAGCAGGACCGGGCCGACCGGCACGAACGGGCGGCCCGGCTGGACTCGGTCCGCCGCCGGGGCAGCGCGGCGGTCGGCGGCCATCTCGAACAGGCCTACCGCTACCGGGTCGAGCTCGGCGCCCAGGACGCGCACACCGACGGGCTGCGCCGGCGCGCCGCCGACGCCCTCGCCGAGGCCGGCCGCCTGGCACTGGCCCACGCCGACCCGGTGTGGGCGGCCGACGTGCTCACCAGGGCCACGGCCCGGTACGCGCCCGGCGAGCCGGGCAGCACGGCGGCCCGCAGGCGGCTCGGACAGACGCTGCTGGACCTCGGGCGCGCCCCCGAAGGCAGGGCGCTGCTCGAAGAGGTGCTGGCCGAGGCCCGGGCCGGCGGAGGGGAGGCGGTGGAGACCGCGCACGCCCGCCTCGCCCTGGCCTCCGCCGGCCGGTCCGCCGGCGGACCCGGCGCATCCGGCGGCCCCGGCCCCGCCGCGGCCGACGAGTCGCCGGCGGAGGCCGCCGACGCCACCCTGCCCGTCTTCGCGGCCGCCGGCGACGAACTCGGCCAGGCTCGGGCCTGCCTGCGGCTCGCCCAGCGCGCCCAGGAAGAAGGCCGGCACCGGAGGGCGGAGCGGCTCCTCGCGGGCGCCCTGGACCACGCCGTGCGCGCCGACGCCGAGCCGGAGCGGGCCGCGGCCCTCGGCGCGACCGGAGTCTCGCTCTGGCGCGGCCCCCAGCCGGTACCGGACGCCGTGGCCCGCTGCCGCGAACTCCTCGCCGGCCAGGGAGCCGGCCGCCGGGCCGTCCGGCTGACGCTCAACTGCCCGCTGGCGGTGGTGCTGGCCCTCCACGACGACCGCGACGGGGCCTCGGCCTGCCTCGCGGAGGCCGGGCACCTCGCGAAGCGGCTCGGCTACGCGGAGGCCGACGCCTTCCTGCCGATCTTCACCGCGGCCGTCGCCGACCTGGCCGGCCGCCGCGAGGAGGCGCTGCTGAGCCTGGAACGGGCCGCCACCGCCGCGCGCGACCTGGGCGCCACGGCCCTGCTGCGCAGCGCCCTGCTGGACACCGCCCGCATCCGGCTGGACCTCGGCGACTGGCGGACCGCCCGCGGCACCCTCGCCGAACTGGACGCCGAGCGGGCCCGGCCGGCCCGGCCGCGGGCCGAGTCGGCGGACCTCGACGGCCTGCGCGCCCGCATCGCCGCCGCGCAGGGACGGGCCGCGGCCGCCACCCGGCTCGCCGCCCGGGCGCTCGCCACTGCCGCCCGCACCGACTCGCCCCTCGTCCAGGGCACCGCCGCCCTCGACCTCGCCCGTACGGACCTCGCACTGGACCGCCCCGCCGACGCGGCCGCCGCCGCGACGCGCGCCCGCCGTCACTTCGCCGCCAAGGGCCACCTCCCCGCCGTACGCCGGGCCGAGGCCGTGCTCTCCCGCTGCCACGGCCTCTCGCCCTGGCACGGACCCGCCGCCGGACGGGCCGCCGCAGCCGGAAAGGAAGGACCACGATGACCGCCGCGCCCCAACCGGGGCCCGCACTGACCTGGGGCCTGCGGGGGCGGAGCGCCGCCGACGTGCCCGTGGAGGCCGACGGCCCGCCGGACCCGCCCGAGCAGGGCCTGGTCGGCGGCTCCGGGCACGGCGTACGCGTCTGCGTCGTCGACTCGGGCGTCGAACGGGACCACCCCATGGTCGGCCCGGTCGACCGGTCGTGGCGGGTCTTCAAGGACGACGACGGGGTCCACGTCGAGGAGACGGAGGAGGGGGACGCCTGCGGCCACGGAACCGCCTGCGCCGGGATCATCCGGCGCACCGCGCCGGACTGCGAGCTGTCCAGCATCCGGGTGCTCGGCGACCGGTTCTCCGGCAGCGGGGACGTCCTGCTCGAAGGGATCCGGTGGGCCGTGCGCCAGCGCTTCGACGTGGTCAACCTCAGCCTGTCCACCACCCACGACCGCTTCGTGGAGGAACTGCGCCGGCTGGCCGACGAGGCGTACTTCCAGCAGACCGTGATCGTCGCCGCCGCGCACAACACGCGCGTGGAGAGCTTTCCCTGGCGCTTCTCCTCGGTGATCTCGGTCGGCAGCCACCAGGAGGACGACCCGGACCTCCACCTCTACAACCCCGAGCCCCCGGTGGAGTTCTTCGCCCCCGGCCAGAAGGTCCGGGTGGCGTGGCTCGGCGGCACCTCGATCAGCAGCTCCGGCAACAGCTACGCCACTCCGTTCATCTCGGGGCTGTGCGCGCGGATCCTGTCGAGCGGCCCCCGGCTGACACCGTTCCAGCTGAAGAACGCCCTGTACCTGTCCGCAGCCAACGTCCGTGTGCACGGACGCCGGTAACGACCGGCGCCGGAAGGGAAGCCCCATGGCCCAGACGATCGCACCCGCCGCGTCCGCGACACCCCGCCCGGATCCCGCCGTGGCGGAACTCCTGCAGTCGGTGGTGGACACCGCACGCGCCATCTTCGGCGCGCAGGCGAGTTCCGTCATGCTCCTGGACGCCGCGGCCGGCGAACTCGCCTTCGAGGCCGTCTCCGGGCAGGGACAGGAGTTCCTGGTGGGCCGCCGCTTCCCGGCGGGCCGGGGGATCGCCGGGTGGGTCGCCGCCTCGGGGGAGCCGATGGTGGTCGACGACCTGCGCGACAACGCCTCCTTCGACCGGGACATCGCCGAGTCCACCGGCTACGTCCCGGACGCGCTGATGGCCGCCCCCCTCGTCCGCGGGGACCGGGTCCTCGGCGTCCTGGAGGTCCTCGACCCCTCCCCGCAGGCCCGGTCCGGCCTGCCGGAACTCGACCTGCTGGGCCTCTTCGCCCGGCAGGCCGCCGTGGCCCTGCACGTGCTGACCACCCGCACGCCCCGGCGGCCCCCGCGGACGCCGGACCTCCGGGACGCGCAGGACGCCCCGGACGGGCCTTCGCGCACCGAACTCCTGCGCCTGCTCGCGCAGGCCCGCCGCCTCCTCGGAGAGTGAGCGGCGGCGGCCGGCCGGGGCGTCAGCTGGAGAGGGCCTCCAGGAGCCGGCCGACCTGCGGGTCGGGCAGGGAGCGGGCGACGTCGGCCTGGGCGACGATGCCGACGAGGGTGTGGCCGTCGATCACGGGCAGGCGGCGGACCTTGTGCTGCGTCATCGTGCGCAGGATCTCGGCGGTGTCGTCGTCGGCCCCGATGGTGACCGCCTCGCCCTGGGCGAACTCGCCGGCCTTGCAGGTGGCGGGGTCCTTCCCGGCGCCGAGGACCTTCACGACGATGTCGCGGTCGGTGAGCATGCCCTTCAGCCGCTGGTCGCTGCCGCAGATCGGGAGCGCGCCCACCCCGAGGCCGGTCATCTTCTTCGCCGCGTCCAGGATGCTGTCGTCCGCCCCGACGCAGGTCGCGTCCGGCGTCATGATCTCGCGTGCGGTGGTCACGGTGTGCCTCCCGAGGCGTGATCGGCCACGGGGCCGGTCCCGGCGGCCCGCTACCGGCCCGCCTGCCCCCTGCCGGGGCCCCCAAGCAGCCGCCGCACGGGTCATTGGGCACGTCCCGCAGGCATGGGTCGGCCGTGAGTGGACAGCCGCCGCTTAGCGGCCGTGAACCCGGGCCGCGGGGAACCGGAGCCGTGCGCAGCGGAGGAGGACGTGATGAAGGCCGTGACCTGGCAGGGCCGCCGCAAGATCGAGGTGGCGAACGTTCCGGATCCGCGGATCGTCGAACCCACGGATGCCGTGATCGAAGTGACGACGACCGGACTGTGCGGATCCGATCTGCACCTGTACGAGGTGCTGGGGCCGTTCCTGGACGCGGGGGACATCCTGGGACACGAACCGATGGGGGTGGTCGCCGAGGTGGGGCCGCAGGTCCGGGAACTGAAGGCCGGCGACCGGGTCGTCGTACCGTTCAACGTGTCCTGCGGAACCTGCTTCATGTGCGAGCGCGGGCTGCACTCGCAGTGCGAGACGACCCAGGTCCACGAACACGGCAGCGGCGCGAGCCTCTTCGGGTACACCAAGCTCTACGGGCAGGTCCCCGGCGGGCAGGCCGAATACCTGCGCGTCCCCTTCGCCGACACCCTCCCCATCCGTGTTCCCGAGGGACCGCCCGACGAACGGTTCGTCTACCTGTCGGACGTCCTGCCGACCGCCTGGCAGGCCGTCGTCTACGCGGACGTCCCGCCGGGCGGCAGCGTCGCCGTCCTGGGCCTCGGACCCATCGGCGACATGTGCACCCGCATCGCCGCCCACCGGGGGGCCGGCCGGGTGATCGGCATCGACCTGGTGCCCGAACGGCTCGCCCGTGCCGCCGGAAACGGCGTACAGGTCTTCGACCTGCTCCAGTACGGGGACCAGCTCGTCGACGCCGTCCGCGGCGCCACCGGCGGCCGCGGCCCGGACGCCGTGATCGACGCCGTCGGCATGGAGGCCCACGGCGGCGCAGGCGCCAGGGCCGCGCAGACCGCCACCGGCCTGCTCCCCGACGCCCTGGCCGCCGCGCTGATGAAGAAGGCCGGCGTGGACAGCCTGGCCGCCCTGTACCTGGCCGTCGACCTCGTACGCCGCGGCGGCACCGTCTCCATCTCCGGGGTCTACGGCGGAGCCGCCGACCCGATGCCGCTGCTGACGATGTTCGACAAGCAGATCCAGCTGCGCATGGGACAGGCCAACGTCCGCCGCTGGGTCGACGACCTGCTCCCCCTGCTGACCGACGGAGACCCCCTCGGCGCCGAGGGCTTCGCCACGCACCACCTGTCCCTGGACGACGCCCCCCGGGCGTACGAGGACTTCCAGAAGAAGAGGGACAACATGGTGAAGGTCCTCTTCCACCCGTGACGGACCCGCAGGGGCATCCGCGGGCATCTCCGCAGGCGTTTCCGCACCCGCCCCGTGGGCAGGCGGCCGGTATGGACCAGGCGAGGACCACCGGCCCGTGCCGGCTGCTGCTGGTGCGGCACGCGAAGGCCGTACCCAAGGGCCAGCCGACCGACGACTTCGACCGCCCGCTGAGCGACCGGGGAAGGGCCGACGCCCCCCGCACGGGCCGCTGGCTCGCGGACAGCGGGTTCGCGCCCGGCCTGGTGCTCTGCTCCCCGTCCCGCAGGACGCGCCAGACCTGGCAGCTGGCGGCCCCCGCGCTGGCGGACCCGCCGCCCGCCGTGTACGACGACCGGCTCTACAACGCGGCCCCGAGCGTGCTCGTCTCCGTACTGGCCGAGCGGGGGCGGGGCCTCGGGTCCCTGCTGCTGGTCGGCCACAACTCGGGCATCCACGAACTGGCCGCCGGCCTGTGCGGCAGCGGACCCCCGGACCTGCTGGAGCGGGTGGCGGCGGGCTTCCCGACCTCGGGCGTGGTGGTGGTGGACGTACCCGGCGGCTGGGAGCGGCTGTACCCGGGCAGCGGGACCGTGGCGGCCGTCTGGTCGCCGTCCGACTGACCCGCCGAGGAGCCGGCCGGGCGCCCGCCGAGAACCCGGCGGGCGCCGCGTGCTGCACCCTGCGAGCCTCACCCCTCCCCGTCCTCCTCCCCTTCTCCGTCCCCGGACCGCAGGAGCCGCAGCACGGCGCGTTCGACGCGTCCGTGGGTGGCCGGCCGGCCGAAGACGCCGTCCTTGCCGAGCGTTCCGAGGGCCGGGGCGACCGTCTCCCCCTCCTCGTAGAGCTCGATGACGCGCGGATGGATGTAGGAGGCCCTGCACACGGCGGGGGTGTTCCCCAGGTACCCGCTGACCTCCCGCACGGCGCGGGCCACCACCCCGTTCCGGCGGGCGGGGGAGCCGTCGGCGGTGCCCTCGGACACGGCCAGGGCCACCGCGGCCAGCACGGTCGCGCACCAGGTCCTGAAGTCCTTCGCGGTCACGTCCTGCCCCGACCGGTCCCGCAGGTAGGCGTTGAGGTCCTCGGCGTGGAGCTCGTGCCACGCCCCGCGCTCCCAGTACGCGAAGAGCCGCGGGCCCGGCTCCCTGCGCCGGAGCAGCGCCCGGACCACCGCGTGGGCCTGCTCGTCGACGAGGGCCCGGGTGACCTGCTTGCCGGACTTGGCGGGGAAGCACAGGCGGATCTCCCCGCCCCGGCAGGAGGCGTGCTCCCGCAGCAGGGTCGTCAGCCCGAAGCTCCCGTTGTCACGGGCGTAGCGCTCCCCGCCGACGCGCAGGAAGCCCAGGTCGAGGAGGCGGGTCAGGCAGGCCAGCACGCGGACGCGGGTCAGTCCGCGCCCGTCGAGGTCGCTCGCCACCCGCTTCCTCAGTCGGGGCAGCGAGCGGGCCACCCGCTGGACGTGCGCGTGCTTGGCCGCGTCCTGCCGCTCCCGGAAGCGCGGGTGGTAGAGGTACTGGCGCCGACCGGCGGCGTCCGTCCCCACCGCCTGGACGTGGCCGTTGGGCCAGGGGCAGACCCAGACGTCCTGCCAGGCCGGCGGGATCACGAGGGCGCGCACCCGTTCACGGTCCGCCGGGGAGAGGGGCAGCCCGTCCGTCCCCAGGTAACGGAACCCGCGGCCGTGCCGCACCCGGCGCCACCCCGGGCCGTGCGGGTCGCTGGTCCGCAGCCGCGCGGCCACCTGCCGTCAGTCCGCGTCGGGGTGGGACTGCGTCCGCAGGGTCCACGCCCGCCCCGGGCAGTCGTAGGGGAGGGGAGGGAACCGGTGCCCGCGCACGTCGGTGCTCTTGCTCCACGGGTGTTCCCTGCCGTAGTCACAGGCGTAGATGCCGCTCTGCGTGACGATCTCACCCGGTTTCCACTGCTCTGTCTGCTTCATGCCGGGCGCCTACCCCGGTACGTGCCGGCGCACCCGGGTCCCGACGCGACGGGGTTCATTCCGGCGGAGCGGGTAGGCGGCCGACGAGAACGGCCGAGGAAGCAGGGGCGGGACGGCGTGCTCCGCCCGGCTTCCGTTCGAGAAATCCGGGAGAACACATGACCACGAAGCGCACCCCTGCGGCATCGCGGCCGGACGACGCCGGTCTGCCGGGCAAGCCCGGACCGGTGTCCCCGTCCGTGGCCGAACCGGTGGACCCCGCGGCACCGCTCCCGCCCAAGGCGGACCAGGAGGGCCCCGAGACGGTCGGCCCCACCGGCCAGGCCACCGGGGCGGACCAGTCGCAGGTCGCACAGGGCGGCGCGTACCTCACCACCGCCCAGGGCGCGAGGCTCTACGAGAGCGACCACTCCCTGAAGGCAGGACCCCGCGGGCCGGTCCTCCTCCAGGACCACCACCTGCGCGAGAAGATCACCCACTTCGACCACGAGCGGATCCCCGAGCGCGTTGTCCACGCGCGCGGCGCCGCGGCGCACGGCGTCTTCCAGGGCTACGGCACGGCCGGTGAGGTCACGCGGGCCGCCTTCCTGGCGAAGGGCGTGGAGACCCCCGTGTTCGTCAGGTTCTCCACCGTGCTCGGCTCGCGCGGGTCCGCCGACACGGTGCGCGACACCCGGGGCTTCGCGACGAAGTTCTACACCGACGAGGGCACGTTCGACCTGGTCGGCAACAACATCCCGGTGTTCTTCATCCAGGACGCCGTCAAGTTCCCCGACGTCATCCACGCCGGCAAGCCGCACCCCGACCGGGAGATACCGCAGGCGCAGAGCGCCCACGACACGTTCTGGGACTTCGTGTCCCTGCACACCGAGGCCACCCACCACACCCTCTGGAACATGTCCGACCGGGGCATCCCGCGCTCCTACCGGATGATGGAGGGCTTCGGCGTCCACACCTTCCGCCTCGTCGGCCCGACCGGCGACACCTCCCTCGCGAAGTTCCACTGGAAGCCGAGGCTCGGGGTGCACTCCCTGGTCTGGGAGGAAGCCCAGCTGATCAGCGGCACCGACCCCGACTTCCACCGCCGGGACCTCTTCGACGCCATCGAGGCCGGTGCGTTCCCGCAGTGGGAGCTCTGCATCCAGGTCTTCCCCGACACCCCGGAGCAGACCTTCGAGGGCATCGACCTCCTCGACCCCACCAAACTCGTCCCCGAGGAGCTGGCCCCCGTCCAGCCCATCGGGCTGATGACCCTGAACGCCAACGTCAAGAACTTCTTCGCCGAGACCGAACAGGTCGCCTTCCACCCCGGCCACCTCGTCCCCGGGATCGACGTCACCGACGACCCCCTCCTCGCGGGCCGGCTGTTCTCCTACCTCGACACCCAGATCAGCCGGCTGGGCGGCCCCAACTTCGGTCAGATCCCCGTCAACCGGCCGCACGCGCCCGTCAACGACATGCTCCGCGACGGCATGCACCAGAGCGCCGTCCACACCGGCGTCGCCCCCTACCGGCCCAACAGCCTCGACGGCGGCTGCCCCTTCCTCGCGGGCGCAGACACCGCCGCCTTCGTGGAAGCCCCCGTCGAGGTCCCCGCGGCGAGCAAGGTCCGCGAGGCGCCCGCCTCCTTCTCGGACCACTTCACCCAGCCCCGGCTCTTCTGGCTCAGCATGACCCCGCCCGAGCGCGAACACATCATCGCCGCCTACACCTTCGAGCTGGGCAAGTGCCACGAGCAGGCCGTCCGGGAACGCACCCTGGGGGTCCTGGCGAACATCGACCCCGAACTCTGCGCGCAGGTGGCCGAAGGCCTCGGACTGCCCGCCCCCGCCGCGACCGTCCCCCTCGTGACGCCCGATCCCAGCCCCGCCCTCTCGCAGCTGGGATCCACCTGGCCGGCGGACGGCCGCGTGGTCGGCCTGATCGCCGACCCGGCGTCCGACCTGGACGGCGTACGGACCGCCCGGCAGGCCGTCCTGGACTCCGGCATGGTCCCGCTCGTCGTCGCCCCCACCGGCGGCACCCTCGCCGCGGACGGCGACCCCATCACCGTCCAGCGCACCTACGCCACCGCCCGGTCCGTGGAATTCGACGCCCTGCTGCTCGCGGGCACGCCCGCACCGGGCTCCGACGCCCACGGCGCACGGGACGCGAAGGCCGGGGCACCCGCGCCCGAGGCCTGCGACCCGCGGGTCGCGCTCCTGCTCACCGAGGCCTACCGGCACGGTAAGGCCATCGGCGGCTGGAACGGCGCCGCCGGGCTCCTCGGCGCCCTGGGCATCGCCGCCGACGGCCCCGGCGTCACCCTGGGCGAGGACGGCGCTTCGGCCGTCGAAGGGGTCACCGAGGCCCTGGCCGGCCACCGGGCGTGGGACAGGTTCCCGCCCGCCGCCTGACCCGGCCCCCGCCTGACCCGCCCCCGCCCGACCCGGCCGGGGGCGGTCACGGCCGGGTCGGTCACGGCTTCTTCGGGGACGCCCCCTCCCCCCGGGACGGGGCGCCGGCCCCGGACCAGGAGCGCCACAGGGCCGCGTAGGCCCCGTCGGCCGCCAGGAGTTCGGTGTGGCTGCCGAGTTCGACGATCCGGCCCGCCTCCATCACCGCGATGCGGTCGGCGTCGTGCACGGAGTCCAGCCGGTGCACGATCGAGATGACCGTGCGGCCCTCGATCAGGGCCGCCAGCGAGCGCTCGACGCGGCGTGACGCCGTCGAGTCCAGCAGGGCGGTGGCCTCGTCCAGGACCAGCGCGTGCGGGTCGGACAGCAGCAGGCGGGCCAGGGCCAGCTGCTGGGCGTGGGAGGGGGAGACCGGGGCGGTGCCCGGGCCGATCTCGCTGTCCAGGCCCTCGGGCAGGGAGCGGGCCCAGTCCGCGAGGAGGACGGTCTCCAGCGCCTCCCACAGGCGGTCGTCCGCCGGGCCGGCCGGGTCCGTGGTCCCCTCGGCGTCCCCGGCGGCCCCCGCCTCCTGGGCGGCCAGGGTCAGGTTGTCCCGCAGCGTGCCCGTGAACACGTGCTGCTCCTGGGTGACCAGGACGACCTCCTGCCGCAGCTGGCCCACCGGCAGCCGGGCCACGTCGGCGCCGCCGATGCTGACGGTCCCCCGGGTGGCGTGGTGCACCCCGGCGAGCAGCTTGCCCAGAGTGGACTTGCCCGCCCCCGAGGCGCCGACGACCACCAGCTTCTCGCCGGGGGCGATGGTCAGGTCGATGCCGCTGAGCACCTCGCGGCCGGGACCGTAGCCGAAGCCGACGCCCTCCAGGCGCAGGGCGTGCCCGTCGAGCACGGCGGGCGGACGCGGTTCCTCCCTGGGCAGCCGTTCGACGCCGAGGATGCGCCGCAGCGCGGCGTTCCCGATCTGCAGCTCGTCGGTCCAGGTCAGCAGGTCGTTGAGGGGTTCGCCGAGGGCCTGGACGTAGAGGACGACGGCGGTCAGTTCCGCCAGCCCGACCTCCCCGCGCTGATAGGCCAGACCCCCGATCAGGAGGGTGAGCGCCATCGGGACCATGGTGGCCAGGTCCAGGCTGGGGAACCAGATGGTCTGCAGCCAGGTGGTGCGCTGCCGGGTGCGGACCACCCGGTCGACGGCCGCGCCGTGGCGGCCGGTCTGCCGGGGGCCGAGGCCGAGGGCCTCGATGGTGGCGGCGCCGCGGGTGCTCTCGTGCGTGACGGCCAGTACGTCGGCTTCCTGCGCGAGCAGCCGCTCGTACGCGCGGGTGGCCCGCGGCCGGTACCACCACGTGGACAGGGCGGCGAAGGGCACGCCCGCCAGCAGGCCGAGGGCGAGCAGCGGCGAGGTGAGCAGGATCGCCGCGAAGGTGAACACCAGGGTGACGGCGGCCAGCGCGATGCGCGGGACGGCCTGGCGGATGCTCTCGTTCAGCCGGTCGGCGTCGTTGGTGGCCCGGCTGAGCAGGTCGCCGGTGCCGACGGCCTCCACCTCGGACAGGGGCAGCCCGAGGACGCGGCGGACGAAGCCCTCGCGGGTGCGGGCCAGGACGCGTTCGCCGAGCAGGGTGGCCTGGGTGCGGGCGGCGCGGGCCAGGAGGGCGTGGGCGACGAGGATGGCGACGAAGGTCAGGGCGAGGACGTCGACCCGGCCGGCGGTGGTGCCGTTCTTGATGGACTCGACCAGGTGCCCCAGCAGCCGAGGGCCGATCAGTCCGGCCACCAGGGCGGCGGCGAACAGTCCGAAGGTGAGGGCCAGCCGGCGCGCCTCGGTACGGACGAACGCGCCGGTCCAGGCGCGGACCTCGGCCCGGTCCGCGAGGGGCAGGCGCCCGGCGGCGGACGGTCCGGCGGGAGCGGGGTCCACGGCGGTGTCCGGGTCCGCCGCGGGGGCCCGGGTGGAGGCGGGGGTGGTGGTCATGAGGGCACTCCTGCGGAGCGGTGGGGGCCGTCGGCGGCGGCGTCCGGTTCCGCGGCGAGGCGGACCGTGCGGTCGGCGGCGCCGCGCCACAGGGGGCTGTCGGAGAGCACCACGGTGGTGCGTCCGGCGCGCAGCGCGGCGACCCGGTCGACGATGCGGGCCTCGGTGTGGGCGTCGACGGAAGCGGTGGGGTCCTCCAGGACGAGGACGTCGGGGGCGGCGAGTAGGGCGCGGGCGAGGACGAGGCGCTGGCGCTGGCCGCCGGACAGGGCGCGGCCGCCCTCGTCCAGCCACGCGTCCGGTCCGCCGGGCAGGGCCGCGACGACGTCGGAGGCGTCGGCCGCGTACAGGGCCCGGGCCAGCGCCTCCCGGGACCGCGTGGAACCGGCGCTCAGTTCCTCGCGCACGGTGCCGCTGAAGAGGGTGTCGGCCGGTCCGGAGCGCAGCAGCCGCGCGGACAGCTCGGCGGGGTCCACCCGGTCCAGCGGTACGCCGCCCAGCCGGACGGCCGAGGGGCCGGCGGGCCCGGGGCGGGCGAGCCGGTCGGCGAGGTCGGCCATGCGGTCGGCCGGGCCGGTGAGCACGGTGAGCCGGCCGGCCTCGGCGGTGATGCCGCTGTCGGGGTCGGTCAGGGCGAGGGCCCCGGCGGGCAGCGGCTCGGGGAGCTCGGGCCGCACGGTGTCGGGGGTCAGGCGCAGCAGGGTGCAGACCCGGCCGGCGGCGACCTTGGCGAGGCTGAGGGTCTCGGCGGCCTCGGTGGCGGTGCTCACGGGCAGGGTGAGGAAGGCGGAGGCGCCGTAGAACGCGACGAGTTCCCCGGCGGTGATGGTGCCGTTCAGGGCGAGGCGGGCACCGAGCCAGACGATCCCGACGGTGACCAGCCCCGGCAGGAAGACCCCGGCGGCCTGGAGCCAGGCCTCCATGCGGCCGGCGGACTCGCCGGCCCGGCGGACCTGCTGGCTGGTGCGGCGGAAGCGGGCCGCGAAGGCCGCCTCGCCGCCGATGCCCCGCAGGATGCGCAGCCCGGCGACGATGTCGCCGGCCTGGGAGGTGGCGACGCCCATCAGCTCGCGCTGCGCCTCGTCGCGTTCCTGGAGGGGCCGCAGCAGCGGGCCGATGCTGAGCACGGCGGCGGGGACGCCGACGAGCACGGCCAGTCCGAGGACGGGCGAGGTGACGGTGAGCGCCACGGCCACGAGGACGGCGGCGACGACCGCGCCCACGGTGCGGCCGATGACCTCGAAGGAGTTGCCGATGCTCTCCACGTCGGCGGCGGCGGAGGCGGCGACGTCCCCGGCGCGGGCCTTGCCGCGCAGGGTGGCGCCGAGGCGGACCACCTGACGCATCAGCACCCGGTGCGTGGTGGACAGGGCGTGGGCCTCGGCCCCGACGGCGGCCTGGATCAGGCCGGCGCCGGCGAGGGCCTGCAGGACGCCGAGGCCGAGGGCGAGCAGCGACCACAGGTACAGGCCGGTCTGCGCCGTGTCCTGCCCGGCCGCGTCGATCGCCCGGCCGATGACCAGCGGGACCAGCGCGAGGGGGATCATCCAGAGCACGCCGAGCGCGGCGGCGAGCACGAGCGGCCAGGGCCGGATGCGCACCAGCCACCACAGGTAGGCCCAGGGGCCGCGGGAGTCCGCCTCGGGGACGGCGGCGGGGTCGACGGAGGCGTCGAAGAGGCGGTTGCTCACAGGTACCGGTCCAGGGTGCCCGCGCGGTCGACCTTGCCGGTGCGGGTGTGCACGAGTTCGGGCACGGCGATGATCCGGTCGGGGACCAGGGGAGCGGGCACCGCCTCCCGCAGCCGCTCGCGCAGGTCCGCCGTGCCGTCCCCGCTTCCGGCCGGGCCGGACAGGACGACGAACGCCACCAGCGCCGTGTGGTCGCCCTTGCGGTGGCCGGCCGCGGCGACGGCGGTGACGCCGGGGAGCCGACCCAGGGCCCCCTCCACGTCGAGGAGGTCCACCCGGTGGCCGCGGATCTTTACCTGGTGGTCGATGCGGCCGTGGAAGACGAGCGAGCCGTCGGCGGTCTCCGTGACGAGGTCCCCGGTGCGGTACCAGCGTTCGCCGCCGGGCGCGGGATCGCCTGCCGGGAACCGTTCGGCGGTCCGCTCCGGGTCGTCCACGTAGCCGAGGGCCAGCTGGGGCCCGGCCAGGAGGAGTTCGGCCGGCCCGTGCGGCGCGTCGGGGCGGGGTACGAGCACCTGCCGTACGGAGGGCAGCGGCCGTCCGATCGGCACCCCGGCGGGGAAGGAGGCGGGCGCGCCCGGCCCGGCGAGGACCGCGCTGTGGGTGACGAGCGCGGTCTCGGTCGACCCGTAGGTGTTGAGCAGGACGACCTCGTCCGCGCCGAGCCGCCGCCAGCGCTCCAGCATGTCCGGGCGGACGGCCTCGCCGCCGATCACGACGGTCTCGAGCGAGGCCGGCACGGTCCGCCCCGAGTCCAGCAGGTGGCCGGTCCAGACGTGCCAGTAGTCGACGGGCAGGTTGACCAGGGTGATCTCGTGGTCGGTCAGGACCCGGTCGAGGTCGGCCTCGCTGTCCTCCTCCAGGACGACGAGCCCTCCCGCCAGCAGGACCGGCAGGACCTCCTCCAGGCTGGTGTCACCGTCCATGCGGTGGAAGTTGAGGGCCACGGTCTCCGGCCCGACGCCGTACTGCCGCCGCAGCGGGGGCAGTACGGCGTGCAGCGCGCCGTGCGGGATCGCGGCGGCCTTGGGGGCGCCGGTGGAACCCGAGGTGAACAGCACGTACGCGGGGTCCTCGGCCCGCACCGGTTCCCCGGTCTCGCGGGGCGGGGCCTGCGTCCGGCCCCAGTTGGGCCGCAGCACCCGGTCGACGGCGGACACCTCCCCCGGGCCGGCGGTGGCGATCAGCTCCCGGCAGCCGAGCCGGCGCAGGGCCGCGTCGGCGTGGCCGGCGGGGCCGTCGGCCACGGGGACGTAGGCGCGGCCGGCGGCGAGGACGCCGAGGACGGCCGCGATGTCGCGGGCCGTGTGGTGGACCTGGACGGCCACCGGCGGCTGCGCGCCCGCCGGGCCGCGGGTGGCGACGAGGTCGGCCACGGACCCTGCCCAGCCGGCCAGTTGGCCGTAGCCGACGGTCACTCCGTTGTCGACGACCGCGGGCCGGTCCGGGTCGGATCGGGCGAGGGCGAAGAAGGGGTCGAGCACGCTGGGCAGGGTCATGGCAGCAGGTTCCGGTCCGTCCGTGGGGCGTTCAGCGGGTGGGTGCCTCGGGGGCGGTGGGCGACAGTGCGGTGAGGAGGTCGGTGAGCAGGGCCCGGTGGCGGGCGGCGAGCGCGCGGACGGTCGCCGCCCTGTGCAGGGCGGTGGAGTACCACCACTCGACGCGCAGCGTCCCGTCGTCGGTGGTGGCGATCACCTCCACCGCGTGCGGACGGGTCCAGTGCGGCGCGGTGATGTCACCCACCGGTTCCGGGGCCGGATCCGTCAGCAGGGTGCCCAGCGGCAGGGAGTCGCCGTCGTCGCCCTCGTAGTCGAACGAGACGTCGCTGGGCGGGGCGCCCCGCAGGACGGCGGCCGTCCGGGGCCGGCCGTACCGGGCGAGCGCTCCGTGGCCGACCCCGCCGCCGGGGAGGGCCGCGAGGTGGCCCACGGTCCGGGCCAGCCGTTCGGCCGGGGTTCCGGGAGCCAGGTCGAGGCGGACCGGGACGGTGGCGGTGAACCAGCCCGTGGTGCGGGACAGATGGGTGTCCCCGACGCTCTCCTCGCGGCCGTGGCGCAAAACGTCCACGCGTACGGCCGGCTCGCCGAGCCGCTCGCCGAGGGCCTCCCCGAGCGCGTGCAGCACGAGGTCGCCGGGGTGGGCCCGGTGGGCCCGGGCGGCGGCGTGGAGGCGGGCGGTGAGGTCCGGCGGGAACTCCTCCAGGTGCGTGGCGGCGGTGGCCGCGGTGTTCGCGGCCCGCGGGTCGGCCTGCGCCGGCGCCCCCTGCCCGGCGGCGGGCAGGTCCGGCGGCAGCGTGGCGGGGGTGCGGGCCACCTGCGTCCACCACTCGGCCTCGGCCTCCGCCTCGGGGGTGCGGGCATGGGCGGCCAGGGCCTCGGCCCACTCGGGGTACGAGGTGCCCTCGGCCGGCCAGACGTCGTCCCGGCCGGCCTCCAGCGCCGTGTAGGTCTCCTCCAGGTCGGCCAGCACCACCGACCACGACAGCATGTCGATCGCGAGCTGGTGGAAGACGATCAGCAGCCGGCCGGGCCGGGAGGGACCGGCGTCGAACCGGACGAAGCGGGCCACGCGGCCCGCCCGCGGGTCCAGGGAGCGCTGCTCCAGCTCGCACCGGAGGGTGACGGCCGCCGACAGGTCGGCGTCGGCGAGCTCGGAGATCTCCACGGTGTCGAGCACCGGGCCCAGGGCGTCGGCGGGCGGCCCGTCGGTCGCCAGGGCCGCCGTCCGCTGCCGGGGCCGCCGCGCGGGACGCTCCTCGACGGCGAGGCGGAGCGAGGCGTGGCCGGCGACCAGCCGCCGCACGGTCTCGGCGAACAGGTCCGCGTCGATGCCCGGCCGGGTGGTGAAGAGCATGGCCTGGTTCCACTGGCCGCGTTCGCCCGTCTGCTCCTCCCACGCCTGTTCCTGGGAGGGGGTGAGGACGACCGGGTCGTGTGCGGTGCCGGGCGGGGCGGCCTCGGCTCCGCCGCGGCGGGCGGCCCGCTCGGCGACCAGCGCGGCCAGGGAGGCCGCCGTCAGTCCGGGTGCGAACAGCTCGCGCAGCTGCACCCGTACCCCGTACGAGGTCTCGATGCGGCGGGCGGTGCGGATCAGGTCGATGGAGTCCACGCCGAGGTCGCGCAGCGGGGCGGTGAGGTCCGTGTCGGGGGTCAGGACCGCCTCGGCGAGCCAGCCGGTGAGGCGGCCGTGGATCTCCTCGGCGGCGGGCCCGGCCGGGACGGGCGGCGCGGCGCCCGTCCCGGCCGGCGGAGCGTCCTGGTGTGCGGGGGCGGTCACGCGCCGGCCTCCCCCAGGGCTCCGGCGGGGCGGCGCACGAGGAACGGGCCGAGGGCGAGGGCGTCCAGCGGCAGCCGGTGGAAGGTGGCGAGGGCGTCCCGGGGCGTGCACACGACGGGTTCGTCACGGCCGTTGAAGGAGGTGTTCATGACGACGGCGGTTCCGGTGTGCCCGCCGACCTCGCCGATGAGGCGGTGGTAGAGCGGGTCCACGGCGGCGGAGACGGTCTGCGGACGCGTGGTGCGGTCGCTGTGGACCACGGCCGGCATGGCCGCGGCGCCGGCGTCGGTCACCGGGGTGGTGACGATCATGTACGGCAGCGGGGTGGCGGTGCCGATCAGGGCCTCGGCGGCCTCCTCCTGCATGCTGGGGGCGAACGGGCGCCACGCCTCGCGGTCCTTGATGCGGATGTTGACCCGGTCCCGGGTGGACTCCGGGTCCGGCACGGCGACCAGGCTGCGGTGGCCGAGGGCGCGGGGGCCGCCCTCGGCGCGGCCCTGGAACCAGCCGGCGACTCCGCCGGAGGCCAGGACGCCGGCGGTGGCCGCGGCGATGTCGGCGGGCTCGGTGAACGCGGTGCCGGTGGCCTCCAGGACCTCGCGTATCTCCCCGGCGGACCACTGCGGGCCCCAGGCGACCGAGCCGGTCATGGGCAGGATCCGGTCGCCCTCCTCGGCGGCGGCCCAGACCGCGGCGCCCAGCGAGACGCCCGCGTCGCCCGCTATCGGCTGGACGAAGAGGTCCCGGACCTCGGGCATCCGCATGAGCTTGCCGTTGAGGGTGGCGTTGAAGCCGACCCCGCCGGCGACCATCAGCGTGGTCTCGCCGGTCTCCCGCAGCAGGCCGCGGACCAGGCCCGTCACCGCCCGCTCCAGCGCGGCCTGCGCGGTGGCGGCGAGGTCCCGGTACTCGAACGGGTCCCGGTCGGTGGTCTTGGCGTACCGGCCGCTGCGCGGGTCGAAGCGGCGCACGGTGCGGTTGGGGGCGTCCTGGAGGGTCTTCTCCAGGTGCTCCAGCCAGTACCGGATGGTTGCCGTCTCCTCGTCGGTGGTGCCGGTCGAGCGCAGGTCGGGCGGGACGACGCCGACGGTGAAGTCCTCGTCGGTGAAGCCGAGGGCACCGCCGAAGGTGAGGTCGCCGGGGGTGCCGTAGGAGGCCAGGCCCATCATCTTGCCGGCGTTGTCGGCGCCGAGACCGGCGTAGGCGCAGACGGCGGCGTAGAAGTAGCCGAGGGACCAGCCGGGGGTGTGGGAGCGCAGGGTCTTGATCCGGCCGTCGATGCCGACGGCGAGGGTGGTGCTCGCGTTCTCGCCCTGGCCGTCCAGGACGAGGACGGCGCCCCGGTCGCGTCCCGAGAGGAGGTAGGCGCTGGCGGCGTGGGCCACGTGGTGGTCGACGAACGTGAGCCGGGGGTCGCGGGAGCGGGGGAAGAGGGCCTTGGGCAGGAGGTGTTCGAGGGCGTCGGCGTCGCTGTCGAACCAGTCCAGGCCGCGGTCCGCGAAGAGCGTGGGCAGGTCCCACCCGTGGGCGACGACGTCGATGTCGTCCAGGGTGAGACCGCCCTCCGCGAGGCAGTAGGCGGCGGCGTTCAAGGGCGCCTCGCCGTAGGCGTGCTTGTTGCGGGTGAAGCGTTCCTCCTCGGCCAGGGCGATGACTTCGCCGTCCACGACGAGGCAGGCAGCACCGTCGTGGCTGGCGCCGGGCCAGCCGTTGACTCCGAGCACACGCATGGTCAGTCCCCAAGGGTCGGTCGTCGGGTCCGCCGGGTGCGCCGGGGCCCAGGCCGCCGGCGTTCCGGTCATGCCAACGGATCTTGGCGGTCCGCCGGGTTGTACACGACCTGGGAGTTTGTGCGGAGGTCCGCGGCGAAGATCGCGGAGGCCGCCTTGAGCACGGCGTTGGCGTGCCGCAGTTCCTTGACCTCGCTGCGCAGCCGCCGCAGTTCGGCCCGCTCGTCGGCCGTCAGGGAACCGGCGGCGATCCGGCGCCGGCCGGGGCCGGCCCCGCGTTCGGGCGGCGCGGGGGAGCGGGGCGCGGCCGCCCTCCCGGCGGGGGCGGGCCCCTCGTCCGCGGGGCGGCGCTGCCCGGCGGACGGCTGGGGCGGCACGAGGCCGGAACCGCGCGGCTGTCCGCGGGCGGGGGCGTCGGGTCCTTCCAGTTCGCTGCTGAGCCGGTACCAGCGGCGGGCCCAGGACTCGGGGTCGCCGTCGCAGGCGGCCACGTAGGCGAGGGTCACTTTCAGCGAGGGTTTGTGCAGCCCGCGGGCCGCTTCGGCGAGGGTGGCCACGGAGTAGTGGGCGCGTTTGGCCATGGTCCGGTAGGAGGGGTTCCCGGCTTGCCTGCGCAGAAGGCGCAGGTCGTGGGCGAATTGCTCCAACGGTCCTGCCGTGGGGTCCAGTAACCGCTCTGGCCTGGGCATGCTTCTCCCCCTGCTCGTCGATGGTGTTGAACGAAGCGCATGGTCCATCCGGGCCGTACAACCTGGTCGAGGCGCACGGCGGGGTGGTGCGTCGAGCTGGAGGCCCCCGCGGGTTACCGGAAACCTCAGCACCGGATCTCTCGGACATTGGTACATGCCACTGACAAATCGATCAATCATCAGTCGAGGGTTCCGGCCACTTCGCGCCCGGGTCGTCCGATTTCGGCTCCTTGTCGAACCGGCGGGCCACCGCCCGTTCCCCGGACATTCCGCTTCGGTCGTCCGGCACAGGACTGTACAAGGTCGCACCCGTCCGGCGCCCCGTACATGGGCTCGTACAACCCTTCGCCCCCGCCGGCCGGTTGTACAGGGGCGTACGGCAGCTGCGCCCCGTACAACCTGGCCTCGTGTACAACTCCGGCGCTCTGCAAGATCGGTTGACGTCAGGCGATACGGACGAAACCGACGGGATTGGGTGGCGGGTTGGTGGACACAGCACGCAGCCAGACGGAATCAGCGGCTCTCGAGGCCGTCTACGAGTACCGGAGCCGTCCGCTCGTGGAACCCGACTGGAGACGCTTCCCCGGATGGCGAGAGGTCACCGAGGCGGAGTGGGCGGATCCGCAGTGGCAGCGCGCCCACTGCGTCAAGGACGCGAAGGGACTGCGCGCCGTCGTCGGCGACCTGCTCGACGAGGAGTTCTACGAGGACTGGGAGCAGGACCGGCTGCACCGGGCGACGATGTCCGTCCTGCTGCCGCCCCAGATGATCAACACGATGGCCGCGGAGGCCTCGGCGGCCCGCCCCGGCGAGCTGACCAAGGCCTTCTACGACGACCCCGTACGGCGCTACATGCTGCCGGTCCTCTCCGACCGGCACCCGGTGTGGCCCTCGCACCCGATGGCCAGCCGGGACTCGCTGCACGAGCAGGACATGTGGGTGGTGGAGGGGCTGACCCACCGCTACCCCACCAAGGTGCTGGCGGAACTGCTGTCGACCTGCCCGCAGTACTGCGGGCACTGCACCCGGATGGACCTGGTCGGCAACTCCACCCCGCAGGTCACCAAGAACAAGCTCCAGCTCAAGCCGGCCGACCGGGCCGACCGGATCCTGGCCCACCTGCGCGCCACCCCGGGCATCCGGGACGTGGTGGTCTCCGGCGGCGACCTGGCGAACATGCCCTGGCCGCGGCTGGAGCGCTTCGTGGACGGGCTGCTGGACATCGAGTCGATCCGCGACATCCGGCTGGCCAGCAAGGGCCTGATCGGACTGCCCCAGCACTGGAACTCCGCCCCGGTGCTGCGCGGTGTGGAACGCGTCGCCGCCAAGGCGCGGTCCCGGGGCGTGCGCATCGCGCTGCACACCCACGCCAACGCCGCCCAGCAGGTGACGTCCGGCGTGGCCCGCGCGGCCTGGAACCTGCTGGGCGCCGGCCTGCACGACGTGCGCAACCAGGGCGTGCTGATGCGCGGGGTCAACGACAGCGCGCACGACCTGCTCGACCTGTGCTTCGCGCTCTGCGACCACGCCGGCATCACTCCGTACTACTTCTACATGTGCGACATGATCCCGAACGCCGAGCACTGGCGCGTCCCGCTGCACAGCGCCCAGCAGATCCAGCGTCAGATCATGGGCTACCTGCCGGGGTTCGCCACGCCGCGCATCGTGTGCGACGTGCCGATGGCCGGCAAGCGGTGGGTGGACCAGGCGGACACCTACGACCGGGAACTCGGGGTCTCGCACTGGAGCAAGAGCTACCTCACCCCGCTGGAGGCGGCGGACCCGGACGCCCACAGCGGCTCGTACCACTACTACGACCCCATCGACACGCTCCCGCTCTCCGGGCAGCGCTGGTGGCGGGAAACCCGTCAGGGGTAGAGAAGGGACAGTTGCACAGCCATGAGCAGTCTCCGTCCACGGCGTGAAGAACCTCCGGTGCTGGAGGAGTGGTACCGCCGGCACCTCGGCCCGGACATCCACGACATCAGCTCCAGCGGGGTCCACCCGTACACCTTCGCCGAGATACGCGACCTGTGCCGGATCTCCGCCGCCGACCTCGACGAGATCGTCATGGACGACAGCGTCTCGCAGGGCGGCGCCGGCGTCCGCGCGGCCATCGCCGACCGGTACGCCGGCGGCGACGCCGACCGGGTGCTGGTCACGCACGGCTCCAGCGAGGCCATCGCGCTGACCCTGAGCACGCTGCTGCACCCCGGCGACCGGGTGGTCGTCCAGGAGGGCATCTACCACTCGCTCGGCCACTATCCGCGGGCGGCGGGGTGCGACGTCGTCACCCTGTCGGCGGCGGCGGTCCGCGACGGCGAGATCGACCCGGAGGTGCTGACCGCCCTGGTCACACCGGGCACCGCGGCCGTGATCGTCAACTTCCCGCACAACCCCACCGGAGTGTCCCTCTCCCCCCAGGGCCTGAAGGCCCTCACGGAGCGGACCGCCGTCACCGGCGCCACGCTCGTCTGGGACGCGGCCACCGCCGAGATCGCCCACCGCTGGGAGGTGCTGCCCGATCCCGGCGCGGACGGCGGCGACACCGTCTCCTACGGCACCTTCTCCAAGACGTTCGGCCTGCCCGGGCTGCGCGTGGGCTGGGCCGTCGCGCCCAAGCCGCTGCTCACCGCCACCTTCCCGCTGCGCGACCGGACCACGCTGTTCCTGTCGCCGCTGGTCGAGCTGATCGCCGAGCGGGCGATGCGCAGCGCCGACGTGCTGATCGGGGCGCGGGCGGCCGAGGCCCGGCGCAACCTGGCGCACCTGACCGAGTGGATGGCCGAGCACGAGGCCCTCGGGCTGGTCCGGTGGACCCCGCCGGAGGGCGGGGTGTGCGCGCTGCCGGTCTTCCGCGAGCTGGAGCGGTCCGGTGCCGGCCCCGAGGCGGTGGAACGGTTCTGCCTGGAGCTGCTGGACCGCCACCGCACCCTGCTGGTCCCGGGCACGGCCTTCGGGGCCCCGCACGGCGCCCGGCTGGGCTTCGGCGGTCCGGAAGAGGGCTTCCGGGCGGGCCTGGACGGCCTGTCGGCTTTCCTGCGCACCCGCGGGCCGGGCCGGTGACCGCCGCGACCGGCAGCGGCCACGGGCCCGACGTGCTCGACCTGTGGGAGCGGTCGGTGCGCGCGCATCCCGCCCGGCCGGCCCTGGTGACCCCGCACCGGGTGCTGGCGTACGGCGAGGCGGACCGGCTGACCGACGCCTGGGCCGGCTCGCTCGCCGAGCGCGGCGCCGGACCCGGACGGCTGGTGGGCCTGGCGTTCGGCGATCCCGCCCGCACGGTGCTCGGGATGCTGGCGGCGCTGAAGGCCGGAGCGGGCTTCACCGTCCTGGACGACCGGCTCCCGGCCGCCGCCCGGGAGGCGCTGGTCCGCCGCACCGCGGCCGCCGTCTGGCTCGGCGACGGCGAGCACGCGCCGGAGGCCGCGTACGTCCCGGCACCGGCGCCCGGCGCACCGGGCCCGGCGGACGACGGCCCGGCGGACGACGGCCGGGTGGCCGACGGCACAGTGGCCGACGGTCCGGCGGACGACGGACCGGCCGGGACGCGGCGCCGGCCGGCGGCCGGCGGGTCCGACGTGGCCTACGTGCTGTTCACCTCCGGCTCCACCGGACAGCCCAAGGGCACGGTCGTCGAGCGGGACGCCCTGGCCCGGTTCGCGACCGCCGTCGCCGAGCGGCTCGCGCTGACCCCGGACGACCGCTGGCTCCAGGTGGCCTCGCTCGGCTTCGACGTACTGATCGAGGAGGTGTTCCCCGCCTTCGCGGCAGGGGCGGCGGTGGTGTGCCGGGAGGACACCCGGGCCCTGGACGCCGAGGAGCTCCACGTCACCCTGGCCCGCGGGCGGATCACCCTGGTGGAACTGTCCACCCAGTACTGGCTGGAGTACGCCCGCTGGCTGGAGGCCGCCGGAGCGACCACCCCGCCGGCCCTGCGCACCGTGGTGGTCGGCGGCGAACGGATGGACCCCCGGCCCTACCGGGACTGGCAGGACCGGCAGCCCGCCGCCCTCGCCCACGTGTACGGCCTCACCGAGTGCACGGTCAGCTCCACCTTCTACACCGGACGGCTGCCGGCCGACGCCGACGAGGTACCGCTCGGCACCCCGCTGCGGGACGTGGAGATCACCGTCCGGCGCGAGGGCCGGCCGGTGCCCGACGGCGAGACCGGGGAGATCCACATCGGCGGCCCGCTGCTGGCACGCGGCTTCCTCGACGACGACGCGGCCACCGCCCGGCGCTTCGTCCCCGACCCGTACGCCACCGCACCCGGCGCCCGCGTGTACGTGACGGGCGACCTCGGCCGCGTCGACCCCGACGGGCAACTGGTCTTCCTCGGCCGGGTCGACGACCAGATCAAGATCCGCGGGCACCGGCTGGAGCCCGCCCGGGTGGAGCGCGCCCTGTGCGAGGCGGCCGGCGTGGGCCAGGCCGTGGTCTTCCCCGACCCCGCGACCGGCACGGTCCTGTGGGCGTTCACCGTGCCCGCCGATCCCGCGGCGGCGCCACCGCCCGGCGAGGCCGTACGGATCACGGGTGCGGACCGGGACGCGCTGGTCGCGCCGCTGGAGGCACAGCTGCCGGACTGGGCGGTGCCACGGGTGCTCCACCGGGTGGCCGTCCTGCCGAAGAACCCGCACGGCAAGATCGACAAGAGGCTGCTGGCCGCCTGGACGGCCGGTACGGCGCCGGCCCCGCCCGCCCCGGCGCGGGCACAGGCCCCGGCCCTCCAGGACGCCGGCGCCGGGACGCCCGGCCGTCCCGGCGAGCCGCTGGACGTCACGCTCGGCCTCTTCCGCGAGGTCCTGGGCGACCCGCACCTGGGCCCCGACGACAACTTCTTCGACCACGGCGGCCAGTCACTGCTCGCCATGCGCCTGCTCGCGCGGCTGCGCGAGTCCCACCCCGGCGCCGCCGGACTCCGGGCGAGCGCCCTGTTCTCCTCGCCCACGCCCCGGCTGCTCGCCGCGGCGCTCACCACCCCGTCCTTGGACGGAACGCCGGCCGGACGCTGAACCGGCGGGCCCGCACCCCGCGGACCACCCGCCCGTCACCCACCGGACCCACCCGTACCACCGCACCACCCGAGGGCCCCGGTCCGGCTCCGGCCGGCCGCGGGCAGCAGCAACCATCCCGACCACTCAGCGAGAGTTGGCATGTCGAACCTCACCGACCAGTCCACGCACGCCTACACCCTGACGCCCGACGAGGCCTCCGCCACGGCGGACCTGTGCCTCGGCCTGGCCTCCGCCTACCCGTCCTTCGGCGACCCCGGGCTGCTGCACGACCTGCCCCGGCTCGCCGCCGGCCTGCCGGAGGGCGTGCAGCGGTTCCTGCGCGAGTTCAAACTGGCCGACCGCCACGGCCACGCCGTGGTCAGCGGCCACGACTTCGACCAGGACCGCATCGGCCCCACCCCCGAGCACTGGCGCGGCCGCCGTCGGCCCGGCCCGGAGTTCCCCGAGGAACTGCTGCTGATGCTCTACTCGGCGCTGCTCGGCGAGCCCTTCGGCTGGGCCACCCAGCAGGACGGGCACCTCGTGCACGACATCTTCCCGATCCGGGCGCACGAGAACGACCAGCTCGGCATGGGCAGCAAGGAGCTGCTCACCTGGCACACCGAGGACGCCTTCCACCCCTACCGCAGCGACTACCTGATCCTCGGTGCGCTGCGCAACCCGGACCACGTCCCGACGACGGTCGGCGAGCTGGACCTGTCCTCGCTGTCCGCCGACGACATCGACGTCCTCTTCGAGCCGCGCTTCTACATCGCGCCCGACGAGTCGCACCTGCCGAAGAACAACACCATCGCCTCCGAGGAGGAGGCGGCGCGCTTCGCCACCATCCAGCGGATGATCGACGAACGGCCGCTCGGCCCGCTGCTCTACGGCTCGCGCGTCGACCCGTACATGCGTCTCGACCCGTACTTCACCTCCGTCCCCGAGGACGACCCCGACGCCCGGCGCGCCTACGACGCGCTGTTCAAGGTGGTGGACGCCGCGATGCGGGAGGTCGTCGCCGACCAGGGGGACGTGCTGTTCATCGACAACCACCGGGCGGTGCACGGCCGGCTGCCGTTCCGGGCCCGCTACGACGGCACCGACCGCTGGCTCAAGCGGGTGTGCGTGACCTCGGACCTGCGGCGCTCGCGCGAGATGCGGGCCACCGCCCGGACCCGGCTGCTGGGCTGACGCGCCGGTGACCCTCACCCTGACCGACCTGTCCCGGGACCCCGGACTGCTGCCCGCCGTCGATGCCCTGATCGGCGCCAACATGCCGGAGTTCATGAGCTGGGAGTCCCCGGGCAACTGGCGCTGGCACGGTATGTACGACCGCTACCCCGCCCACCAGCTGTGCCTGGTGGACGATGACGGGCAGCTGGTCGCGGCGGCCAACGGCCTGCCGGTCCGCTGGGACGGCAGCCCCGCCTCCCTGCCGGGAGGCAGCGACGAGGTGCTGGTGGAGGCCGTCGACCACGGCCCGCCGGAGCGGGCCGACGCCGTGTGCATGCTGTCGGTGTCCGTGGACCCCGCCCACCGGGCGGCCGGGCACGCCGAACGGCTGCTCACCGAGGTACGCCGGCGGGCCGCCGAGCACGCCCCCCGGGGCGTGGTCATCCCGGTCCGGCCCACCCGCAAGCCGCACTACCCGCTGATCCCGCTCGCCGACTACGCCGCCTGGCGGCTGCCCGACGGACGCTGCTTCGACCCCTGGCTGCGCACCCACCTGGAGCTGGGCGCGCGCAGGCTCGGCATCGCCGACCGCTCGCTGGTGATCCGTCAGCCGGTCCCGCGCTGGGAGGAGTTCCTCGGCCGGCCGCTGCCGGGCCCCGGAGCGTACCCGCTGCCCGGCGGGCTGGTGCCGCTGCACGTCGCCGAGGACGGCCACGGCACCTACGCCGAGCCCAACGTATGGGTCCACCACCCCGCCCTCTGAAAGCCCCTTCCCCCGTTCCGCACACCCCTGGAGACGACCATGACTCCCGTACGCCTCGCGATCGTCGGGTGCGGCGCAGCCGCCCGCGGCTGCCACCTGCCTGCCCTGCCCCCGCTCAAGGGCGACGTGCAGCTCACCGCGCTGATCGACCGCGACCCCCGGCAGGCCGAGGCCGCGCTCGCCCTCTACCGGGAACTGGGCGGCACCGACGCCGAGCAGGTGGTGCTCGCCACCGACCCGGCCGAGGCCGCCGACGCCTTCGACGCCGCCGTCGTGGTGGCCCCCCACACCCTGCACGCGCCGATCGTCGAGGCGCTGCTGGCGGCGGGCAAGCACGTCCTGCTGGAGAAGCCCATGACCACCTCGGTCGAGGACGCCCGCCGGCTGGCGCGGACCGCCGCGGCCGAGGGCGCGCCGGTGCTGGCCATGGCCCACCCGCGCCGCCTCTTCCCCGCCTACGCCTGGATCAAGCGGCTCATCGACGCCGGCGAACTCGGCGAGGTCGTACGGGTCGACTGGTCCGAGGGCCACCCGTACGCCCACGAGCCGGTCTCCTGGTCGATGTTCGACCGGCGGCTCGCGGGCGGCGGCGTCCTCACCGACACCGCCTCGCACGTCTTCGACACCCTGCTGTGGTGGCTGGGCCCCGACGTGGAGGTGGTCCGCGCCGAGGACAACTCGCTCGGCGGGGTGGAGACGGACGCCCACGTCCGGCTGCGGTTCGGCACCACCGACGTGACCTGCGACTTCAGCCGGCTGCGCGACCTCGGCATCAGCTGCACCGTCACCGGTACCCGGGCGACGGTGACCATCGGCACCGACTTCCCGGCAGGGGAGTGCACCCTGGTCACCGCAGACGGCGTGGAGCTGCACCGCGGGGACGTGCCCGCCCAGGCCCCGGCGCAGGACGAGTGGGAAGGGCTGTTCAGCGAGCAGCTCGCCAACTTCGCGGCGGCGGTGCGCGGGACGGCCGCCGTCCACTCCACCCCCCAGGACGGCGTCCGGGTGGTCGAGCTGATCCAGGAGTGCTACGGCGGCCCCGCCCGCGAGGCCTCCGCGCAGCCGTGGACGACCCGGGGCCGGGAGGCCACGGCCGGGTCCGGCGCCCTGCCCGCGCTGGCCGGACGCACCGTGGCCGTCACGGGCGCGAGCGGCTTCATCGGCGGCCGGCTCGTCGAGCGGCTGGTGCTCGGCACCGAGGCCCGGGTCCGGCCCGTGGTGCGCGGCTTCGGCCGCGCCGCCCGGCTGTCGGTCCTGCCGCAGGACCGGCTGGAGTTCCGCCAGGGCGACCTGCTCGACCCGGCCGCGCTCCGGGAGGCGTTCGAGGGCTGCGACACCGTGGTGCACTGCGCCTTCGGCAGCTCCGGTGACGAGGACGACCGCTGGTCCGCCTCCGTCGCCGGCACCGAGAACGTGCTGGCCGCGGCCCGCGCCGCCGGCGTGCGGCGCGTGGTGCACCTGAGCACCGTCGACGTGTACGACCCCGCCGTGACCGGCGCCCTGACCGAGGACTCCGCCGCACGCCCGGCCGACCCCGCCGACCGGGAGTACGAGCAGCAGAAGCTCGCCGCCGAACAGCTCGTCGTCCGGGCCCACGGCGACGGCCTGGAGACGGTCGTGATCCAGCCCGGCGTGGTCCTCGGCCCGTGGGGCGGCCAGTGGACGACGGCGCAGCTCCGCCGCCCGGCGGGCGATTTCGCCCAGCTCCCGGCCGGTGACGACGGCGGCGTGTGCAACGCCGTGTACGTCGACGACCTCGCCGAGGCCGTACTGCTCGCCGTGGACACCGCGGCGGCGGCCGGCGAGCGGTTCCTCGTGGGGCACTCCGAGGAACTGAGCTGGGGCACGTTCTTCGACTCCGTCCGCGCGCTGCGCGGGCTGGGCGGACCCGGGTCCGTCACCGCCGGGGAACCGGTGGCCGACTGGGAGCTGGAGCTGTACCGTTCCACGGCCCGCGCCGACTACGGCAAGGCCCGCCGGGTACTGGGCTTCACCGCCCGCACCCCGTTCGCCGAGGCGGCCGCGGTCACCGCCGGGTGGGCCCGCTGGGCCGGGGAAGCCCCGGAGGCCGGCGCGTGAGCGCGGGAACCCTGGGAACCCAGTCCGCGGTGACCGACGTCCTGGTGGTCGCACCGCATCCCGACGACGACGTGATCGGCTGCGGCGGCTCCATCGCCAAGCACGTCCGCGACGGTGCCCGGGTGACGGTGGTGATCGTCATCGGCCGTGAGCGCAGCGCCCTGGACGACGCGGTGACCGACGCCGAGTTCGCCGCCGAGACCGAGGCCGCCGCGAAGGCCCTGGGCGTGCACCGCTGCATCCGCTTCGACGAGCCGTCGCGCGACTTCACGCTCAGCCGCCGGGTCCACCTCGACCTCGTCCGGGTACTGCGCGAGGTACGGCCGCAGGTGGTGTACCTGCCGCACGACAACGACGACGACGTCGAGCACCGCATGGTGCACCAGCTCACCCTCGAAGCCCTGTGGATGGCCGGCTCCGAGTTCTTCCAGGAGGCCGGCGGCCCCCCGATGCCGGCGCCCGGGCTGGTGCTCGGCTACGAGGTGTGGGCGCCGATGGCGCGCTTCCAGTACGCCGAGGACATCGGCGGGCAGATCGGGGCCAAGGTGGAGGCGATGCGCGCGTACGTCTCCCAGCTCCGGCACGCCGCCTGGGACGAGGGCGTGGAGGGCCTGGCGCGCTACCGCGGGGCGGTCACGGCCGGCTCCGGCCACGCCGAGGTGTTCCAGGTGCTGAGCCTGCGCACCCCGCCGCCCGCGGCCGCGGCGGGAGGCGGCCGTGACTGACCGCCTGCTGGTGTGCGGGCTCGGTTCGGGCATGGACCGGTCGCTGGGCGAACTGCGCTCGCCCCGCCGGGAACTGGTGGTGGTCACCGAACGGCCCACGGACCGGGTCCGCGCCGCCGCCGACGTCCTGCTGGAGTGCGACCCCAACGACGCCGTGGCGGTCCTCGCCGAGCTGTCCGCCGCCGGCATCGACCGGATCGACGGCGTGTTCTCGCTCGGCGCGGACAACCCGCCGGTGATCAGCACGCTCGCCCGGTACCTCGGCTGCCCGGGCCTGCCCCTGGAGACGGCCTTGAACTGCACGTTCAAGGACCGGCGGCTGGCGGTCCTGCGCAAGGCCGGGCTCGACCTGCCGCGGTACGCGACCGCCGAGAGCGTCGGCGAGGCCGTGCGGGCGATCGAGGACATCGGGCTGCCGGCGGTCATCAAGCCCAGCGACCAGACCGGTTCGCTGGGCGTCATGAAGGTCGAGTCGGCGGACCGGGTGCGGGAGCTGGCGCAGGAGGCGCTGCTGCTCAGCCCGGGCGGCCGGATCGTGATCGAGGAGTTCCTGGAGGGCACCGAGCACACCCTGGCGGCCTTCATGGTCGACGGGAAACTGCACCGCTTCGGCTTCGCCGACCGGGAGTACGGGCGCAAGGAGGAGTTCGCCCCGCACTTCTTCGAGGGCGGCGACACCCTGCCCAGCGTGCTGACCGAGGAGCAGATCGAGGAGGTCACGGACACGGTCCGGCGCGGCGCCCGGGCCCTGCGCCTGGACCCCGCGGTGATCAACACCGACATCCTGCGCACCCATGACGGCCGGGTGATCCTCCTGGAGATCACCTGCCGGATCACCGGCGCCCGGATCGCCACCGAGGTGATGCGGCTCGCCACCGGCGTGGATCCGCTGCCCAACGTGGTCCGCCTCGCCCTGGGCCAGCCCCTGGACCTCGACGAGCTGACGCCGCGGCGGAGCCGGGCCGTGGTGCAGCGGTTCGTACCGGCGGACGGCGGCGTCGTCGAGTGGGTCGGCGACCCCCGGCACGTCGCCCGCCGGGCCGGGGTGCACGACGTGTTCTGGGGCATGGACCTGGAACCCGGCACCGAACTGCCCGCCTACCGCGGCGGCTGTGACGTGCTGGCCGGGGTGATCGCCCACGCCGAGGCTCCGGCGGAGGCCGAGGCCATCGCCGAACGCACGCTGCGCGCCCTGCCCCTGCGGCTGCGGGCGCCCGCCCGATGACCGCACACCGACCGGCCCGCGCCACCGCGCGGGTCCACCGTACGGACACGAACGACACAAGGGAGAACGGGATGGCCACCGACCCGGTGGACGAGGCCGCGGTCGACAAGGGCATCGCCCGGACCGCCGTGATCATCGCCCTGCGCGACGACCTGCGGATCGCCGACTGCATCGCCTCCGTCGACGAGGACGTCGAGATCGTCCTGGCGCTGAACGGCCCCAGCGACGCCGTGCTGAAGCTCATCGCCGAGCATCCGCGCCCGCTGACCGTCACGGAGATCGAGGACGTCGGCAACCTCGGGGCGGCCTACAACGCCGGGGCCGCCGCCACGGACCGCCAGTACCTGCTGCTGATGGACTCCGACTGCACCTTCGCCCCGGGCGTCGTCCGCGCCATGGTGCGGTCGGTGCTCACCGAGCCCGTGGTCAAGGGACAGGTGGTGTACGGGGAGTCGCAGGGCCTGCTCAGCCGGCTCACGGCGCGGGTCCGCGAGTTCGACGAGGGGGACTACGTCAGCGCGCTGTCCCCGCCGCTGATCTACAACCGGGACATCGTCGACCACATCGGCGGCTACCACTTCGACGAGCTGATCCACTGGTGCGAGGACCGGGAGTTCGACTTCCGGCTCCAGCTCGCGGGCATCCCCGTGGTGTACCTGCCCGAGGCGCGGATCTTCCACGACGCCCAGCACGGCTTCGCCAACATGCGCAGCTACTTCCGCTACGGCGTCGGCGAGGGCATCGCCCAGGAGACGGGCGTGTTCACCACTCCGGCGCTGCCGGTGGCGTGGCGCCTGTTCGAGGCCACGCGGACGCTGGTGCACTGCGCCCGGGACAAGGGACCCGCGGCGGCGGCGTACTACGCCCTGCTGAAGGCGGCCTTCCACGTGGGCACCGCCCACCACCTGCTCAACGACCCGTACCGGGTGCGCGACCGCTACCCGGCCTCCGCCAAGCGGGCCCGGATGGTGCGCTCCATCCCGCAGCACAGCACCAAGCTGTCCGGCGCCCAGCTGCGCCGGCTGCGTCGGGCCCACTGGGAGGCGGGCCGGCGGATCGAGAAGGTGGCCGACCTGTCGGTCTTCCACCCGGACGCCGCCGGCCCCGGCCCCGGGTCAGACGCCGGGCAGGCGCGGCAGCAGCAGGCGTGAGGGATGGTCACCGCCGTGGTGGACGGTGTGGTGGGCCACGGCCGGCGGATGGACGTCGAAGCGCGGTGCGTTGCTGGCCGCGACCTCCAGACGGATCCGGTGGCCCGCGCGGAACACATGGCCCACCGCCCCCACCGCGACGGTGACCTCCACCGGCCCGCCCTCGCCCCCGCCGTCCGCACCCGCCGCGAGCCGGCGGACGCCGTCGCACAGCAGCTCGGCCCGGCCGCAGGGGTGGACGTCGACGAGTTTGGCCGTCACGTCCGCACCGGCGGCGTCCGGGGTGACGTACACGGTCAGGACGGTGTCACCGACGACGGTCAGCGGGGCGTCCAGCGGCTCGCCGGTGAAGCACAGCACGTCGGGACGGCGTTCCACCTCCCGCTGGTCCAGCGGGCCGCAGTCGCCGCCGGTGAACTGCCCGGGCAGGGCGGTGGCGCCGCCGGTGGTGGGCACCGGGTCGGCCGGGTCGTGACGGATCCGGTCGGCCCCGGAGCGCGTCGGGGCGGGGCCGGCCGTCAGGCCGCGGCCGTCGAGGTGCAGCACGAGGTCCTCGGTGCCGGGGACGGGCCAGTCGGGAAAGGTGCGCCAGGCGTCGGCACCGGTGAGGAACAGCCGTACCGGGTCGCACCGGTCGGGACCCTCCCCGGATCGGCGCAGATGCCGGTCGAAATGCTCCAGGTGCAGAGCGGTGACATCGAGTTCCGCCTCGTCCGCGGCCAGTCCGTAACGACGCTGCGGGAATATCCCGCCGGTGATGCAGTGGGACCACGGGCCGACCACCAGACGCGTCCTGTTCCCGCATTCCCGAATTCCCCGGTAATTCTCCAGGGCGCCGGCCAGGAATATGTCGTACCAGCCGGTGAGGTGGAGCACGGGGACGTCGATCGCCGGGTACGCCGCGCGGGGTGCGGCGCGCAGCCAGTACGGGTCCCCCGACGGGTGCTCGCGCCAGCGGCGGTAGTACGGCGCCAGCCGGTCCAGCAGGTCCGCGGCGGCCGCCGGATCGCGGTACAGCTCGTCGATCCGGTCGACGGCCCCGGCCACCTCGGCCCGCTCCGCCGCGCTCAGCCCGGCCCCCTCCAGCAGGAGGTCGTAGAGCACCCAGTACAGGACGAAACCCAGCTGGAAGGCGCCGCCCTGGCGGGTCCAGCCCTCGTCGAAGCCCGATCCCGCCACGTGCGGGACCACGGCGCCCAGGCCCGGCGGGCGCTCCGCCGCGGCGAGCAGCGCGGCCATGGCCTCGTAGGACCGGCCGAACAGCCCCGCCGAGCCGTCGCACCAGGGCTGCGACACCGCCCAGGCGACGGTGTCCGCGCCGTCGGCGGCCTCGTGCCAGTACGGGTCGAAGTCGCCGCCGGAACCGAACCGGCCGCGGACGTCCTGCACCAGCAGGGCGTACCCGGCGCGGACCAGGCGCAGTCCGTCGACGGAGGCGCCGCCCGGGGCGCCGGACCTCCCGTAGGGCGTGCGGCGCACCAGGACGGGAACGGGGTCCGCCGTGTCGGGCCGGTAGAGGTCGGCGGCCAATAACACGCCGTCGCGCACGGGTATTTCCAGATCGTGTTCCACAACAATACGCACCCGCTCATATTCCATCAGGACGAGGAAATTCACAATGCAGTCCTCCGGAAACACCGGAATTCCTTTGCTGGAACCGTTCTTCGAAACGGCGCGCACCGATCCCGCCCGCCCGGCCGTCATCGACAACGGACTCGTCATCGGCTACGGCGTCTTCGCCGCCTGGGTGCTGGAGGTCGCGGGCGCCGTAGCCCCGCGCACGGGCCGGCCGCAGCCGCCGGTCGGGGTGGTCGTGCACCACTCGGCCCGGGACGTGGCCGCCCTGCTCGGCGTGCTCGCCGCGGGCCGGGCCTACGTACCGCTGGAGGCCGCACACCCGCCGGCCCGGCTGGAGTCGGTCCTGGCCCGGCTGGGGGTCGAGGAGGCCGTGGCGACCGCGGACACCGGCTGGCAGCCGCCGGTCGCACGGGTGCACCGCCCGCGCTGGGCGACCGCCGCCCCCGCCCCGGGGAGCGCCGCCGCGCCCGCCGCCGGCGCCCGGCCCGAGGACCCGGCGTACGTGCTGTTCACCTCGGGCTCCACCGGTGAACCCAAGGGCGTCGTGGTGCCGCACCGGGCGCTGTCCGCCGTGGTGCCGCCGCTGCGCACCCTGTACGGGATCGGGCCGGACGCCACCGTGCTGCACTTCCACGGCGCCGGCGGCGACACGAGCCTGGAGGAGATCCTCCCGGCCCTGACCGGCGGGGCCACCCTCGTCGTCGACGACGCCGCCCGGGAGCGGTTCGCCCAGGTGGCCGAGGAACAGGAGGTCACCGTCGCGGTGCTGCCGACCGGCTTCTGGCACGGCCTGGCCGGAGACCTGCTGCACCAGGGCGCGGGGCTTCCGGCGTCCCTGCGGACGGTGGTGATCGGCGGGGAGGCGGTGCGGGCCGACATGCTGGACCGCTGGCGGCTGCTCGGCACCGACGGGGTGCGCCTGCTCAACACGTACGGATCCACCGAGACCGCCCTGGTCACCCACGCCGTGCAGCTGGCCGGGCCGGGTGCGCCCGCCCTCCCCGCGGCCGGCGGCGACCTGCCGATCGGGCTCCCGCTGCCGCACGTCGGACAACGCGTCGACGCGACGGGGGAGTTGTCCGTGTCCGGGCCGGGCCTGGCCCTGGGCTACCACGCCGATCCCGGCGGGACGGCCGCCCGGTTCACCGAGCACGAGGGCGTCCGCTGGTACCGCACCGGCGACCTGGTGTCCGAGGCGCCCGGGGGCGCCCTGGTGTTCCGGGGCCGCTCCGACCACCAGGTCAAGATCCGCGGCCACCGGGTGGACCTGATCGAGGTGGAGGGCCTGGTCGGCAGCTGCCCGGGCGTCCTGGAGGCCGCCGCCGCGCGCGTGGACCGCGCCGAACACAGCACCCTGGCCGCGTTCTTCGTCCCCCTGCCCGACCACGACCCCGCCGAGGTGGCGGACGCCGTCCGCGCCCGCCTGTCCGCCACGGCCGCGCCGCAGCTCGTCCCCAGCGTGCTGGTCCCCGTCCCGGCGCTGGAACGCACCCACACCGGCAAGGTGGACCGCGACGCCACGCGGGACCGGTACCTCGCCGCCACCGGGGCGGACCGGTGAACCGGCCCGCCGGAGCGGAGCCGGCCGCACCCGCCCGCGGCCCCGGCCCGTCCGTGCCGGCCGGCCGCGCCGACACGGACGCGGACGGCCGCGCACGGGCCGAGGACCTCGTCGGGGAGGCCGCGCGGCGGCTCGGTGCGGAACTCGAGCCCGGGAGCGCCCGGGTCGACGAATCGGGCTGGGACTTCCGGGTCGTGCACGTGCGGGCCGCCGACGGCACGCGGTGGATCCTGCGCCAGCCGCGGCGGCCCGAGGCCGCCGCGCTGCTGGCGTTCGAAGGGGCCGTGCTGACCGCCGTGCGCGACCGCGTGCCCGTGCCCGTGCCGCACTGGCGCCTGCACGCCCCGGACCTGGTCGCCTACCCCCGCCTGCCGGGCACGCCCGCGGGCACCGAGGACCCGGACACCCTGGTCTACGGCTGGTCCATGGACCCGCTGGCCCACCCCGGCCGGTACCTGGAGCCGCTCGCCCGGACCCTGGTCGCGGTGCACACGACCCCGCCGGACGTCTCCCCGGCCCTCGCGGCACGGGCGGCCGCGGACGGGGCGGACCCCGGCGCCGTCCGCGCCCGCACCGCGGACCGGCTCGCCCGGGCCCGGGCCGAACTCCCCCTCCCCGCGGCCGGGGTGCGCCGCTGGCAGTCATGGCTGGACGACGACCGGCTGTGGCCCGGGCGGCTGGCGCTGGTGCACGGCGACGTCCACCCCGGGCACACCCTGGTGACCCGCCCGCCCTCCGGGCCGCCGGTCCTGGCCGGCCTGCTGGACTGGGCGAACGCCCATGTCGGAGATCCCGCCGTCGACTTCGTCGACCTGCTGTACGCGGGCGGCCCCGCCGTCCTGGACCGGCTCCTCGCGGCCTACCGCGAGGCCGGCGGCGAGGTACGACCCGGCCTGCGGGAACACGTACGGGCCCGGGCCGACTTCCTGTGGGTCCACGTGGCCCTGCGCGGCCTGGACACCGGCCGCCCCGCCTGGGTGCAGACGGCCCTGCGCAGGATGGCGCCGTGACGGCCCCGGGCGCCGGGGCGCGCACGAGCGGCCGCACGCCGGGCGGGACGGCGTACACCGTGCACGGAGCGGCGGGCCCGCCGGTGGTCCTGGTGGCCGGCGCGGGCGGGACGGGCCGCATCTGGGAGCACCACCAGGTCCCGGCCCTCACCGCCGCGGGCCGCCGGGCCGTCACCTTCGACCACGGACCGACCGCCGCGGGCCCCTTCGAACTGGCCGCCCGCATACGCGAGTTGCTGCTGGCCCTCGATCTCCCCGGGTGCCCGCTGGTGGGCCACTCGCTCGGCTCGCTCGCCGTCCAGGAACTGCTGCTGACCGACCCCGGCCTGGTGGGCGGCGCGCTGCTCGCCGCCACCCGCGGCCGGCCCGACGCGGTCGGGGAGGCCCTGGCGCGCGCCGAGGCGGCCACCGCCCGGGCCGGGACCCCGCTGCCCCCCGAGTACGAGGCCTTCGTCCGGCTCGTACAGAACCTCTCGCCCCGGACCCTCGCCGACGAGGCGGCGACGGCGCACTGGCTCGATCTGTTCGAACTCGCCGCGCTGACCGGCCGGTCGGCCGGCCACCGGCCGGGTCCGCCGGTCCGGGACCGACTGGCCGAGTTCGGCCGGATCACGGTGCCCGTGCACGTCGTGGGCTTCGCCGACGACGTGCTGGCGCCGGCCCCGCTGGGCCGGGAGGTCGCGCGGGCGGTCCCCGGCGCCCGCTACACGGAACTGGCGGACGCCGGCCACCTCGGCTTCCTGGAACGGCCCGGGGCCTTCAACACCGTCCTGCTCGACTTCCTGACCACCCTCGCCCCGACGACCGATCCCGGAGTGTCCCGTGTCCCCTGAGAGCCCCGTCACCGTCGTCCACGTCGGCCAGGAACCGCCCGCGTCCTGGGCGGCGGCCGTGTACCTGTGCGGCCCGACCCCCACGGACCCGGCCGAGCCCTCCTGGCGCCCGGACGCCGTCGCCGCGCTGCGGTCGCTGTGGTCGGGAGCCGGGCGGCTGGTGGTGTTCCTGCCCGAGCCGGCGCCGGGCGGCGACTACCCGGCGTACCCGGACCAGATCGCCTGGGAGGAGGAGGCCATGAGCCGCTCCGACGTGGTCCTGTTCTGGATCCCGCGGGACATGGCCCGGCTGCCCGGCCTGGTGTCCAACGTCAAATGGGGTACGTGGTACGACTCTGGCCGCGCCGTGCTCGGCACCCCGCCGCAGGCCGAGCGCATGGAGTACCTGCTCCACTTCGCCGGTGCCCGGGACGTGCCGGTGGCCCGGACCCTCGCGGAGGCCGCCACGGCGGCCCTGCGGGCGGTCGGACCGGGCGGCGCCCGCAGCGGCGGCGAGCGGGCGGTACCGCTCACGGTATGGCGGACCGAGCCGTTCCGGGCCTGGTACGCGGCCCGCCGGGAGGCCGGCGACCGGCTGCTGGACGCCCGGGTGGAGTGGTACGCGCCGCCCGCCGAGCCGGGCGGCGCCGCCGACTGGCTGCTGACCGTGACGGTCGCGCCGGGCGACGGCTCCGGCCCGGCCGTCGCCCGCCTGCTCGCGGCTCAGGGGCAGGGCATGCTCATGTAGAGCGCGTGCTCGCCCTCGGACTCGGTGCCGTGGTAGAGCGCGGTGTCCAGGCCGCAGAAGGCGAAGCCCATGCGCCGGTAGGCGTGGATGGCCGGGGCGTTGACGTTGGTGACCTCCAGCCAGATGTGCCCGGCACCGCGCTCCCGCGCGAACCCGACCGCACGCTCCATCAACTCCCGCCCCACACCCCGCCCCCGGTGCCCCGGTGCCACCTCGATGTCCTCGATGGTCAGGCGACGGTTCCACGGGGAGTAGGACACCGCGGCGAAGCCGGCCAGCTCGCCGCCGGCGCCGACGGCCACGAAGGTGAGGCCGTCGGCGTCCTCACCGTCCGCCCCGTCCTCGCCGCCGTCGTCCTCGGGGAACACCTTCACCAGCGGCGGATCCACCGGCACCTCCCGGAAGGCGAAGCCGTCCTCGCTGACGGCGACCTCGAAGACGGTACCGGTGGTGAAGGACCCGTCGACGGCCTCGATGGCCTCGGCGTCCTCGGGACGGGCGGTGCGGAACTCGTAAGCGGTGTCATTGAATGCGGTCATGATCCGACCCTAGGCCCACCCCGTCCGGGTAAGAGCGGGTTTCAGCCGATTCCTGCTCCGGGGCGGTCACCGCTGCGGACCTCCGTGGAGAGGCGCGCGCAGGGCCCGGCAGGCGGCGGCGTACTGGCGACGGCCGAAGGCCCGCCACAGCAGGCGGCCGATCAGGGGCGCCTTGTCCAGGAAGTAGGCACGCTCCCGGGGGTCGGCGTCCTCGAGGAGCGAACCCAGGGCCAGCATGAGCTTGTCCTTGGGGACGGTCTCCAGTCCGCGGCGGCCCACCGCGTCCCACTCGGCGACCGACAAGTGCTGCTCCACCAGCGGCAGGACCAGCCGTTCCTCGTCGTCGAGGTGCTCCAGGAGCGCGGCGCGGTGCTCTTCCAGGGCCGTTGCCAGTTCCTCCGCGGACATCCGGCCGGCGGTCCGCTGCCAGGCGGGCGCCCGGGCGGTGACCTCGGTCAGGCTCCGGTCGATGCGGGCGTGCTGCTCCTCCATGCGCGCGACGGTGTCCGTGCCGGCCGCGACGGCGTCGGCACGCTCGCGCAAGAGCGGCCAGATCGTCTCGTCCTCGACCGTGTGGTGGTGGTGCAAGCCGGTGACGTACTCGGTCAGGTGGGCGCCGACGACGGCGGCGCGTTCCGTGTCGCCGTCGGGTACGGCCCGTACCAGCCGGGGGAGAAGGGCCGACTCGCGCCGGAAGACGCGGTGCACCACCACCATCTCGTGGGTGTACGGGCGGGCGGGGCCGGGGGTGGGGCTGGAGGACACGCTTGACTGCTCCGGGACGGTCGGCGGACGGGGGAGGAGCAGCGTGCCGACCGCCCCTTGGCGTTCGCTTCCCACCCGCTTGGCGCCGACTTGGCGGGAGCGCGCGATCGGCGCCGCCCCGCACGGCCGCCGTCGCCCAGCCGGCCCCGAAACCCCCTCTGAGCAGGCTTGTTTAGATTCCGTCCACCGGTCGTCTCCGCCATCTCCGGTACATTCACCGGCGTGTTGCAGATACGAGCGCTGGGCCCCCTGGAAGCCGCGACGAAGGGTACGGCCGTCCCCCTGGGAGCCCCGCGGCAGCGTGCCGTGCTGGCCCGGCTGCTGGTCGCCCGCGGCGCCGTGGTCTCGGTCGACCGGCTCGCCGAGGACCTGTGGCACGGCACCCCGCCCGCCAAGGCCCTCGTCTCCCTGCACGCCTACGTGTCCAACCTGCGCCGACTGCTGGAACCGGAGCGGCCGCCCCGCGCCCCCGCGCGCCTGCTCGTCACCTCCGCGCCGGGGTACGCCCTGCGGCTGCCGGGCGAAGCGGTGGACGCCTGGCACTTCGAGGCCCGGCTGGAGCTGGCCCGCAAGGCTCCGGCACCCCAGGCCCGGGAACTGCTGGCCGGGGCATTGGCCTGCTGGCGGGGGCCGGCGTTCCAGGAACACGCCGACGAGGACTGGGCGGCCCCGGAAGTGGCGCGGCTGACCGAGCTGTTGGCGGACGCCCGTGAGCTCGCCGCCGCGGCGGACCTGCGTACCGGGTCCCCGGCCGGGGCGGCACGGGCGGCCGCCGAACTGGTGGCGGCGCAACCGCTGCGGGAGGAAGGGTGGCGGCTGCTCGCGCTCGCCCAGTGGGCGTGCGGACGGCAGGCGGACGCGTTGACCACGCTGCGCCGGGCCGGGTCCGTCATGCGGGAGGAACTGGGCTGCGATCCCTCCCCCGTCTTGCGGGGCGTCGAGCGGGCCATCCTGGAGCAGCGGCTGGACGTGCTGCGCGCCGCGACGGCGGCGGCTCCCGGAACGGCCGTCCCGTCCTCGGTGTCCCGTGCGGCCGCCGTGAACAGTGCCCGGGCCGGCGGAGCACCGGCACCGGCACAGGCACCGACGCTCGGGGCCGACGCGGGGAGGCTGTTCCTCGGCCGGGAGGAGGAGCTGCGCACCGCCGAGGCCGCCGCGCACGCCGCACGGGCGGGCGGAGGCCTGATGCTGGTCACCGGCGAGGCGGGAGCCGGCAAGTCGGCCTTCCTCGGCCGGCTCGCCGACCGGCTGGCGGGCGACGGCTGGACGGTGGTGGTGGGGCGCTGCCCGGCGTACGAAGGGGCGCCGCCCGCCTGGGCCTGGGTCGAGGCGCTGGGCGCGCTCGACCGCCGGGCCGGGCCCGCCGCCCCGGCGGAGCTGGCCGTCCTGCTGCACGAGCCGACGACGGCGCCCGTCGCCACCCGCGACGAAGCCACGGCCGGCCGCTTCCGCATGCACCGGGCGTTCGCCGCATGGCTGTCCGCCGCGGCTGCCGAGCGGCCGCTCGCCGTGTTGCTGGAGGACCTCCACCGGGCCGACGCGGAGACGCTGGCGCTGCTGGAGGCAGCGGGCGCGGTCGCGGGCGTACCCCTGCTCACCGTCGCCTGCTACAGGCCCTCGGAGGCGGGAGACCGGCTGGCGAAGACGCTCGCCCAGCTCGCTCCGCGGCCGCCGCACCGGATCGCGCTGGGCGGGCTGCCGGCCGACGCCGTGGCCACCGTCGTCACCACGGTGTGCGGTACCGCCGTGGCCCCGGCCACCCTGGCCGCGATCACCGCACGTACCGGAGGCAACCCGTTCTACGTGTGGGAGAGCGCACGGCTCCTGGACAGCGAAGGCGAACTCGTCGCCCTCTCGGAGGTCCCCCAAGGCGTCCGGGACGTCCTGCGCCGCCGGCTGGCGCTGCTGCCCGATGCCGCGCTCGCCGCCATGCGCCTGGTGTCCGTCATGGGCGCGGAGGCCGATGCGGCGCTGCTGGTGGAGGCGGCCGACGCGGACGAGGAGACGGTCCTGGCGGGACTCGACGCCGCGCTCGCGGCCGACCTGCTCACCGAACCGGGCCCGGGCAGGGTCGGTTTCGTGCACGCCCTGGTACGGGACACGGTCTACACCGACCTGACCGGCGTGCGCCGGGCCCGGCTGCACGACCGCGTCGCCGCGGTCCTGCGCCGCCACCGCCCCGACGACCTGGCGGCACTGGCCCACCACTTCGCCCGCTCCGGCCGCGCCGCCAACGCCCCGCTGGCCGTGGACTACGCCCTGCGCGCGGCCGAGCTGGCCGAGCGGAGGTACGCGCACGACGTCGCCGTCGGACTGCTCGCGCAGGCCATCGACGTGCACACGGCGGCCGCCGCCGACCCGTACGCGGCACCGGACGCGACCGTCGGCCTGCTGGTGCGCCTGCTCGGCGCCCAGATCCGGGCCGGCGCCACCGACGCCGCCCGGCACACCCGCAGTCGCGCCGTGGAACTCGCGGTACGGGCCCGCCGCGACGACCTGGTCGCCGTCGTCTACGGAGCCTGGACCGAGCCCTCCCCCTGGCGCAGCCGGCTGGAAGGACTCTTCGACCGGACGGCGCTCGCCCGGCTGGAGCGGCTGGCCGCGGACCGCTCCCTGAACGAGGAGACCCGGGCCAGGGTCCTCCAGGTCCTGGCGGACGCGGTGGCCGGCGAGGACGCCACGCGCGCCCGGGCGGCGGCCGACGCGCAGCTGGCGCTGGCCCGTACCTCCGGGGAACCGAAACTGCTGGCCTCCGCCCTGATGACCTCCGCCCGACTGCTTCCCCACGAACACCACGCCGAGGACCGGGACCCCCTCGTCGCCCGGCTGCGCCTCCTGGCCTCCGCGCACGACCTGCCCGCGTACCGGTGGGTCTGCGAACACCTCGACGCCATGACGGCCGCCGCCCGCAACGACCCGGCGGGCGTCGACCGGCACACCGGCGAGGGACTGCACCTCGCCGACCGGTACGAGATGCTGTGGGCGCGCGGCATCAACGTCACCACCCAGGCCATGCTCGCCGCCATCGCGGGACGGTTCACCGAGGCGGAGGAACGCTACGCCCGAGCCGAAGAGCTGTTCCGCAGGGTGGGGGCGCAGCACGCGAACGGGCCGCGCACCCTGGGCCTGTGGACGATCCGCTTCACCCAGGGGCGGACGGCGGACATCGAGCGAAGCGTCCGCGAGGTCCACGAGGCGGTCGGCGCGCCGGTCGCCGTGGCGCACGCCCTCCTGCTGGCCCGTCAGGGCCGGCTGGACGAGGCCCGCGCGATCCCCTTCCCCGCCGCGCCGGTGACCGACCACCTGTACGGAATCGAACTGGACTACCGCGGCGAACTGGCCGTCCTGTGCGGCGACGTGGACACCGCCGGCCTGCTGGTCCGCCATCTGCTGCCGCTCCGCGACCAGTTCGGGGGCGCGGCGGGAGCCGCCTACGCCTCCCGGCCGCTGGCCCACCCGCTGGGAGACCTGTACCGCCTGCTCGGCGAGGAGACGGCCGCCGCCGAGGCCTACGCCCGCGCCGAGCGCGTCGCGCTGGCGTGGCACTCCCCGCACCACGCGGCAGCCGCCCGCCGCGCCGCCGCCGAACTGGCGGCATCACTCGGGCGCCACCGCACGTTCGCGCACCCGTTCAGTTCACGGGGATGATGTCGGGGGCGCCGAGCCGCACCGCGTCGGCGGTCAGGTCGTCCGGCTGCTGCTGGGCCTCGCGCTCGGCGGCGACGCGCCCCAGGTAGTGGTCGACCTCGCGGTCCTGGTGCGCCCGGTCCCATCCCAGGTGGGGCGCCATCAGCCGGGCCACGGTCGGCGCCGCGTCCACGCCGCGGTCCCAGGACTCGATGGAGATCCGGGTGCGCCGGGCCAGGACGTCCTCCAGGTGGCGCGCGCCCTCGTGGGTCACCGCGTACACGGCCTCGACCCTCAGGTAGTCGTCGGAGCTCGGCAGCGCCTCGCCGAGCGTCGGATCGGCGGCCACCAGGGCGAGCAGTTCGGACGCCAGGGAGCCGTAGCGGTTCAGGAGGTGCTCGATGCGGGCGACATGGAGCCCGGAGCGCTCGGCAAGCCGGTGCCGGGAGTTCCACAGCGCCAGGTAGCCGTCCGCGCCCAGCAGCGGAACACGGTCCGTGACGCAGGGGGGAACCTTCTCGTCCAGGCCCCGGACGGCCTCGTCGACCGCGTCCTTGGCCATCACCCGGTACGTGGTGTACTTGCCGCCCGCCACCACGACGAGTCCCGGTACGGGATGGGCGACGAGGTGCTCCCGGGACAGCTTGCTGGTCTCCGCCGCCTCGCCCGACAGCAGGGGGCGCAGGCCGGCGTAGACGCCTTCGACGTCCTCGGGGGCCAGGGGGGTGTTCAGGACGCTGTTGACGTGCTCCAGCAGGTAGGTGACGTCCTTGGAGCTGAGGGCCGGGTGGGCCTTGTCGAGTGTCCAGTCGGTGTCGGTCGTCCCGATGATCCAGTGCCGGCCCCACGGGATGACGAACAGCACGCTCTTCTCCGTGCGCAGGATCAGACCGGTACGGGAGTTGATCCGGTCACGGGGGACGAGCAGGTGCACGCCCTTGGAGGCGCGGACGTGGAACTGGCCGCGGGTGCCGGCCATGGCCTGGGTGTCGTCCGTCCACACCCCGGTCGCGTTGATGACCTGCTTGGCGCGCACCTCCGTCTCCTCGCCGCTCTCCAGGTCCGTGACGACGGCGCCGACCACCCGCTCGCCCTGCCGCAGGAACCGGCTGACGCGGGCCCGGTTGGCCGCCAGCGCCCCGTACGAGGCGGCCGTGCGGGCGAGGAACATGGTGTGCCGGGCGTCGTCGACCTGGGCGTCCCAGTACTGGATGGCACCCACCAGGGCGTCGGAACGCAGGGCCGGGGCCTCGCGCAGGGCCCGGCTCCTGCTCAGGTGCCGGTGGTGCGGCAGCCCGCCGGAGGTGCCGGAGGCCCTGGCCATCGCGTCGTACAGCAGCACGCCGCTGCCGACGTACGGGCGCTCGGTGATGCGGTGTCGCACGGGGTAGAGGAACGGCACCGGACGCACCAGGTGGGGGGCGAGGTACCGCAGCAGCAGACCCCGTTCCTTGAGGGCTTCGGCGACGAGGCGGAAGTCCAGCATCTCCAGGTAGCGCAGGCCGCCGTGGATGAGTTTGCTGGAGCGGCTGGACGTGCCCGAGGCCCAGTCGCGGGCCTCGACGAGCCCGACGCTCAGGCCCCGGGTGGCGGCGTCCAGGGCGGCGCCGCCGCCGACGACGCCGCCCCCGATCACGAGCACGTCGAGTTCGCCGCGTCCCATGCCGGCCAGGGCCCGTGTGCGGGCCTGCGGTGAGAGGGCCACCGGATCGGCCATGGTCTCCTCCTCGGTGCTGCGGGCGCGGGCGGAACCCGGGGCGGCCGGAACCTATTCGACCTTGGCCCAGTCGAGCGTGCGCTCCACCGCCCGCTTCCAGCCCTCGTACCCTTCGGTGCGGCGTTCCTGCGACCACTGGGGGCTCCAGCGCTTGGACTCCTGCCAGTGGGTGCGCAGTTCGTCGGTGTCCCGCCAGAAGCCGGTGGCCAGGCCGGCCGCGTAGGCGGCGCCGAGCGCGGTGGTCTCGGCGACGACGGGACGGCTGACCGGTACGCCGAGGATGTCGGACTGGGTCTGCATGCACAGGTCGTTGGCCGTGACCCCGCCGTCTACCTTGAGCACGTCCAGGTGTACGCCCGAGTCCTGCTCCATGGCTTCCACGACGTCCCGGCTCTGGTAGCAGATGGCTTCGAGGGTGGCGCGCGCCAGGTGGCCGTTGTCGTGGTAGCGGGCGAGGCCGACGATCGCGCCGCGGGCGTCGGAACGCCAGTACGGGGCGAACAGGCCGGAGAAGGCGGGGACGAAGTAGATCCCTCCGCTGTCCTCCACGGTGCTTGCCAGGCGCTCGCTCTCGGCGGCGTCCCCGATGATCTTCAGCTGGTCGCGCAGCCATTGCACGGCGGAGCCGGTGACCGCGATGGACCCTTCGAGTGCGTAGATCGCGGGACTGTCGCCGAACTGGTAGGCCACGGTGGTCAGGAGCCCGTGCTGCGACCGGACGAGCTCCGTCCCGGTGTTGAGGACCAGGAAGTTGCCGGTCCCGTACGTGTTCTTCGCCTCGCCGGGCGCGAAGCAGACCTGGCCCACGGTGGCCGCCTGCTGGTCGCCGAGCACGCCCGTGATGGGAATGGCCTCCCGCAACGGCCGGGAGGTGCGGGTCCGTCCGTACGCCTCGGGGTGGGAGGACGGGTTGATGGTGGGCAGCATGGACCGGGGAATGTCGAAGAAGCCGAGCAGTTCGTCGTCCCAGTCGAGGGTCTCCAGGTCCATGAGCATGGTGCGGCTGGCGTTGGTGACGTCGGTGGCGTGGATGCCGCCGTCGGGGCCTCCGGTGAGGTTCCACAGCACCCAGCAGTCGGTGTTGCCGAAGAGGGCGTTGCCCTGCTCGGCGGCCTCCCGCACGCCGTCGACGTTCTCCAGGATCCACTGGATCTTGCCGCCGGAGAAGTACGTGGCCGGTGGCAGCCCCGCCTTGCGGCGGATGACGTCGCCCTGGCCGCCGCGCTCCAGCGCGGCGGCGATGGAGTCGGTACGGGTGTCCTGCCAGACGATGGCGTTGTAGTACGGGCGCCCGGTGCGCGGGTCCCAGACGACGGTCGTCTCGCGCTGGTTGGTGATGCCGACGGCCGCCAGGTCGGAGGCGTCGAGGTTGCCGTGCCGCAGGGCGTTCTGGATGACCGAGTTGGTGCGTTCCCAGATCTCCACCGGGTCGTGTTCGACCCACCCCGAGCGCGGGAGGATCTGGGAGTGCTCCAGCTGGTGCCGCGCCACCTCGTTGCCGGCGTGGTCGAAGATCATGAAACGGGTGCTCGTGGTGCCCTGGTCCACTGCGCCGACGAAGTCAGCCATGGGGTGCCGCCTCCTCTTGGGATGCCGTGTGTGGGGCTGTCATCCGCGACGGGACGGGACGGGAGAGCCGTCGTGCCGGATCCGTCCCGCCCGCCGGGGATGCGATCAGCTCTCCTCCGGTGCCGGTACACGTCCGGGAGGCTCCGGTTCCGCGGCGGGCAGGAACCGGCCGATGAGGAGCTTGTAGATGCCCGCTCCCAGCACCCCGCCGATGAACGGGCCGACGATCGGCACCCAGAAGTAGAGGTTGCCGTACTGATCCCTCCATGCCCCGCCGTACCCGGTGAGGAAGCTGGCCAGCCGGGGGCCGAGGTCACGGGCCGGATTGATCGCGTATCCGGCGTTGGTGCCCCAGGCCATGCCGATCGCCACGACGATCAGGCCGACGATGAACGGTGCCAGGTTGGCGCCGGGAGGCGTGCCCAGCAGGTCGGTGACCGCGAAGATCAGGATCAGGAGGAGTGCGGTGCCGATGATCTGGTCGCGCAGTGCGCCCCACTCGGTCACCGGCAGGTTCGGGTTCCCGTTGGCCGGCAGGGTGGAGAAGACGCCCTGCGTCTTGATCGTGTGGCCCGGGTCGGCCTTCGCCAGTGCCTCCGTGTAGTTCCAGCGGACGATCAGCGCCGCCACGAAGGCTCCGGCCAGCTGCGCCAGCGCGTAGGGGGCCACCCTGCTCCAGGGGAAGCCCTTGAAAGCGGCCAGGGCGACGGTCACCGCGGGATTGAGGTGGGCGCCGCTCAGCCGCGCCGCGACGTAGACGCCCAGGGTCACACCGAGACCCCAGGCCCACGCGATGCTGTCGTGGTTTCCGAGGCCGCCCGCCGGGTCGGTCAGGCCTCCGCCGGCGACGACCTGGGCCACGACACCACAGCCGAAGAGAATGAGGATCATGGTGCCGGCGAATTCGGCCGACAGTTCGCCGACCAGCCCATGTGCTGTGAGGCGGTCCTTCATGGGTGCCCGCTTCCCGCCGGTCCGAAGACCGGCATTCGACTGCCCCGAGCCCCCCGGTTCAGCGTAAGGCGGGTCGTCCGTACCGGAAAGGCGAGAGCGGTCCGGCCGCGTGGAGAGCGGTGCCGCTCCAGGCTCCTCGGCCTTCTCCGAGGCGGTCGCCCGGGTTCTCGTGTCCGCGGGACGGCAGCACACTGGTCATAGGGCCTGACGCTCACCCGTCGGCCCCGACCGGGAGGCACATTATGAAGATGCTGATCAACAGTCCCCAGACCGTGGTCGCGGACGCCCTGCGGGGGCTGGCCGCAGCCCACCCCGATCTGGACGTGGACGCCGGTGCCCGGGTCGTCGTACGGCGGGACGCACGGCAGGGCGGGCGGGTCGGTCTCGTCTCCGGGGGCGGCTCCGGACACGAGCCCTTGCACGCCGGCTTCGTCGGATACGGAATGCTGTCCGCCGCCTGTCCGGGCGAGGTGTTCACTTCCCCGGTGCCGGACCAGATGGTGCGGGCGGCCAAGGCCGTGGACTCCGGTCAGGGGGTGCTGTTCGTCGTCAAGAACTACACCGGGGACGTACTGAACTTCGACATGGCCGCCGAGCTCGCCGAGGAGGACGGCATCCGGGTCGAGCGAGTGCTCGTCGACGACGACGTCGCCGTGACCGACAGCCTGTACACCGCCGGGCGTCGCGGCACCGGGGCCACGCTCTTCGTCGAGAAGATCGCCGGGGCGGCGGCGGAGGAGGGCGCGCCGCTGGCGCAGGTGGCCGCGGTCGCCCGACGGGTCAACGAGGCCTCGGGCAGTTTCGGCGTCGCGCTGAGCGCCTGCACCACTCCCGCCAAGGGCAGTCCCACCTTCGACCTGCCGGACGGCGAGCTGGAGCTGGGCATCGGGATCCACGGCGAGCCGGGCCGTGAGCGGCGCCCGATGATGCCGGCGGGGGAGATCGCGGAGGTCGCGGTGGGCGCCGTGCTGGACGGCATGGCGCACGTGGGCCGGGCCGCCGACGGGCCGGTGCTGGCCCTGGTGAACGGGATGGGCGCGACCCCGCTGCTGGAGCTGTACGGCTTCCACGCGGAGGTGGCCCGGGTACTGGCGGCCCGGGGCGTCCCGGTGGCCCGGACCCTCGTGGGGAACTACGTCACCTCGTTGGACATGGCGGGGTGCTCGGTGACCCTGTGCCGCGCCGACGAGGAGATGCTGCGGCTGTGGGACGCGCCGGTGCAGACGGCGGCGCTGCGCTGGGGCCGCTGACCCCGCCGCCCGCCGTCGGCGTCCGGACGGGCGGGGGAGTCAGGCCGCGACGAGCTCCCGCTCGCCGTCCGGCGTCTTCGCCCTGGGCTTCCTGTTCGGCAGCGAGAGCCGGAAGACCTTGCTCCATGCGGAGAACACCTGCTTGGGCAGCGGCCCGGTGACGTACTCCAGCTCGTACTTCTCGAACAGCGCGCGCACCTTCACCGCCACCTCGGCGTACCGGTTGCTCGGCAGGTCCGGGAACAGGTGGTGCTCGATCTGGTGCGACAGGTTGCCGGTCATGAAGTGCATGGCCCTGCTGCCGCTGATGTTCGCCGAGCCCATCATCTGGCGCAGGTACCACTGGCCACGCGTCTCGCCCTTGATCGACCGGCGCTCGAAGACCTGTACGCCCTCGGGGAAGTGCCCGCACATGATCACCGAGTGGGTCCAGATGTTGCGGACCAGGTTCGCGGTGAACGTGGCGGCGAGGGTGGTGAGGAACGACGGGCCCGACAGCAGAGGGTGGATCACGTAGTCCTTGAGCACCTGCTTGCGGATCTTGCGGCCCACGGCCTTGGCCCGCGCGCGGAACTCCGGGTCCCTGCGGCGGCGCTTGCTCAGGTTCTTGCCGAGCTCCAGGTCGTACGCGGCGATGCCGTACTCGAAGAAGCAGGCGTTGATGAAGTTCCACAGCGGCTGGCCGAGGTGGAACGGGTGCCACCTCTGGTCCTCGTCCACGCGCATGATGCCGTAGCCGAGGTCGTTGTCCTTGCCGATCACGTTGGTGTACGTGTGGTGCAGCTCGTTGTGCGAGTGCTTCCACTGGTCGGAGGGCGAGACGTGGTCCCACTCCCAGGTGGTGGAGTGGATCTTCGGGTCCCGCATCCAGTCCCACTGGCCGTGCAGGATGTTGTGCCCGATCTCCATGTTGTCCATGATCTTCGCCACGGACAGCCCGGCGGTGCCGATCAGCCACGCGGGCGGGAAGAACGAGAACAGCAGCACGCCCCTGCTGACCAGCTCGAGCTTGCGCTGCGCCGAGATGACCTTGCGGATGTAGGCGGCGTCCTCCTCACCGCGGGCGGCGATCACCTCATCGCGGATCGCGTCCAGCTCGCGGCCGAGCTCCTCGATCTGCTCCGCGGTCAGGTGGGCGGTGGGGTCGATGGCGGTCAAGGTGCTCCTACCGTTCGATGTCGCAAGGGCCCGCCGCGGCGGACACGCAGGTCTGGATGAGGACGCCCGGCGCGGCCTCGGTGATTTCGCCGGTGCGCAGGTCGCGGACGGCGCCCTCCCTGAGCGGCGTGACGCAGCCGAAGCAGATCCCCATGCGGCACCCGGAGGGCATGAGCACGCCGGCCTCCTCGCCGACGTCCAGCAACGGCGTGGCGCCGTCCGCGTCGACGGTCTTGCCCGTGGTGCTGAACGTGACCTCGCCACCGCCACCGCCACCGCCGTCGCCGCCGTCACCGGCGACGACGGTCGCGGGGCGGAAGCGCTCGGTGTGCAGGCGCTCTCGGACGCCGTGTGCGCTCCAGAGCTCCTCGGCGGCGTCGAGCAGGCCCGCGGGCCCGCAGGCCCAGGTCTCGCGCTCGGCCCAGTCGGGCACCAGTTCGTCGAGACGGGCGAGGTCGAGCCTGCCGTCCGCGTCGGTGTGCACCTCGGTGAGCCGCAGCCTGCCGTCCGCGACCAGGTCGTGGAGTTCCTTGCGGAAGATCACGTCCTGCGGCTGTGGCGCGCAGTGGATCATGACGACGTCATCGAGCGCGATGTCACGCAGCATGCCCATCACGGGCGTGATGCCGCTGCCGGCCGTCAGGTAGAGCACCTTGGCGGGCTTGGTCTGCGGCAGCACGAAGTCACCGGTCGCCTGGTCGAGCTGGACCAGCGTGCCCGGTTTCGCCCTGCGGACCAGGTGGTTGCTGACCTTGCCGCCCGGGATCGCCTTCACGGTGATCGTGACGCGGCCGTCCCGGCGGTGTGGCGGCGAGGTGAGGGAGTAGGAGCGCCACAGGCGCCTCCCGTCGACGTCGACCCCGATCCGCACGTACTGACCGGCCGCGTGGCCGCGCCAGCCCCGTCCCGGCCTGATCACGAGGGTCGCGGCGTCACCCGTCTCGGGGTGCACGGCCTCGATGCGCCCCCGCAGGTCAGCGCCCGCACGCAGCGGACTGACCAGGTCGAGGTAATCCGACGGCAGCAGCGGCGTCGTGACCATCTCCAGCAGTTTCCACGCCCCACTGCGGAGGGCTGCACTCGTCATGACTCCAGCTTGATCCGCCTCAAGGCGTAAAGTCCTGACCGCAGGACGTAAATCTGCCCGACTGAATTGTTCGCAGGGAATGAAGATGAGTCATCCGATTCGGAGAGTCACCGATCTGTCTCTGGATGCGACGACGGTCACCGCACTTCGGGCCGCGCTGAAGACCACTGCCGACGAGGTCGTCCAGGCGATCATCGACGAGGTCCCTCCCTACGCCAACGCCCTTTCCGGCCGTATGGGCGGCACCATCCGCCGAGCCGTCCGCACCGCCCTGGGGCACTACCTGGACCTCGCGAGCGGGAACGCCACGGGCGGCGACGCCGGTGACGCCGCCTACGAGCTGGGTCGCGGCGAGGTGCGCGACGGCCGTTCGATGGACGCCCTGCTCAGCGCCTACCGCGTCGGCGCCCGTGTGGCATGGCGATGTCTGGCGGCGGGGGCGGTACCCGCGGGTCTGCCCGCCGCCGAGGTCGCCAAGTTCGCCGAGCTGACCTTCGCCTACATCGACGAGCTCTCCGCCGCGAGCGCCGCGGGCCATGCCGACGAGCTGGCCGCCCGGGGCCGGGAGCACGAGCGGCACCTGGAGCACCTGGCCCGCGACCTCCTCACGGGCGCGGCCTCGGACGTGCTGCTGGCCTCCGTCCAACGGGCCGGCTGGCAGCCTCCGGTTTCGCTGACCGCGGTCCTGCTGCCGGCCGCCCAGGCCCGGCCCGCCTACCGCACGCTGGACCCGAGCACCCTCGTCCTCGACGATCTGCCGGACACCTCGGGTGTGCTGCTCGTCCCCGATGCCGACCGGTCACACCTGTTGAGACAGCTGACCGACCGCACCGCCGTGGTCGGCCCGCCCCGGCCCTGGACCCGTGCGTCCGCCTCGTACGCACGAGCCGTACGCGCGCGCTCCCTCTCCGCCGACATCCGCGACACCGAGGACCACCTGCCCGAGCTGGTGCTGAGCGCCGACGCGGAGGCGTTCGCGGACCTGCGTGCCCGAGCCCTCGCACCGTTGCGGGCCCTGCCCGTCGCGACCGCACGGCGGCTGGAGGAGACGCTGCGGGCGTGGCTGCTGCACCAGGGCAGGCGGGACGAGGTGGCGGCGGCGCTGTTCGTCCATCCCCAGACCGTCCGGTACCGGATGTCGCAGGTACGGGAGCTGTTTCCGGACCTCGCGTCGCCCCGCCGGATCCTCGAGCTGACGCTGGCGGTCGGCCTCCGGGCCGGCTGACGCGTACGTCGCCCGTCCCGTCCGCGGAACGACGGTCAGGCGAGGTCGGGGAGGGGGCGCCGGGCGACCTCGTGGGCGTCCTGCGGCGGGACGCCCAGCATGCGCAGGACCATCTCGGCGAGGTTCACCGCGGCGTCGTCGCCGTCCACGTCGGGCCGGGCGAACCGCAGCTCCACCAGGGACAGCAGGGTTCCCCCCAGGGCGGACAGGGCGACCGCCGTGTCGACGGCGGTGAAGCGGCCGGAGGCCATGCCCACCTCCAGGTCCCGCAGCGCTCGCCGGGTCAGACCGTTGTCCGCGTGGATGTGGCCCAGGCCGCGGCGGCGCAGCACCTGCATCAGCTCCGGGTGCGACTCGGCCATGCGGGCGCTGAGCCGGAAGCCCGTCGCGACGAGCTCCGCGGGGTCGTCGATGCCGGCCAGGTGATCGTCGAAGGCCTGGCCGTACTCCTCCAGCGCGTCCTGCACCGCTGCCTCGAACAGCTCCGTCTTCGAATCGAAGTGGTTGTAGAACGAGCCGAAGCCGACGTCGGCGCGCTCGGCGATCACCTGGATGCTGACGCTGGTGTCCCCGGTCTCGGCGAGTATCCGGCGCGCCGCGCGGACCAGGGCTCCGCGGGTCTCGGCGCGACGCCGCTCGAATCGGTTGCTGGGCGGGGCTGACGTAGGCATGCCCGGATTCTAGCCGCCGAGGCGATGACGATCGCAGTCCTGATGAATTCATCATTTCCTGGCGCGAACGCCTTGACGCACAGAACCGTCAGACTTGATGATTTCCTCATCACGGCAATGTCGCTTGGAGGGCACCATGTCCGAAACCCGCGTCACCGCAGTCGGCGTCCCGGACGTCAGGACGGCCCATCAGGACCTCCACAGCGCGCAGGGCGCCCTGCGCGGCGAACACCCCGGACGGTCCCGCAACCCCGTGATCAAGGTGGCCGACCTGGCCTGGCTGGAGTTCGAGAAGCCCGACCTGGACCGGGCCGAGGTCTTCGCCCGGGACTTCGGCTTCGGCATCGCCGCCCGGAGCGCGGACGAGCTGTGGCTGCGCGGTACCTTCGCCGGCTCGCCGTGCACGGTGATCCGGCGCGGCCGGACCTCCCGTTTCATCGGCCCGGCGTTCCGCGCCGCCGAGCGCGCCGACCTGGACCGGCTGGCCCGCGCCACGGGCACGTCCGTACGGGACGCGGACGTGCCCGGCGGCGGCAAGGTGGTCGACCTGCTCGACCCCTCCGGTTTCCCGGTCCAGGTCGTGCACTGCGGGGAGGAACTGCCCGCACTGCCCGAGCAGCAGCCGCTCCTGCTCAACTTCGGCACCGGTCACCGTCGCACGAACGTCGCCCAGCGCCCGCCGCGTGAACCCTCCCGCATCCAGCGTCTGGGGCACGTGGTCCTGGAGACAAGGGTGTTCGGGCGCGCCCTGGACTGGTACCTGGACACCCTCGGGATGATCGTCTCCGACTTCCTGTTCCTGGACGGCCGGCGCGGACGTGGCCCGACGATGGCGTTCATCCGCTGCGACCAGGGGAGCCGGGCCGTTGACCACCACACGCTGGCCATGCACCTGGGCCCGGGCAACGGCTACGTCCACTCCGCCTACCAGGTGACCGACCTCGACTCGATCGCCGCGGGCGGCGAGTACCTGGCCGAGCGCGGCTACCAGCGCAGCTGGGGCATCGGCCGGCACGTCCAGGGCAGCCAGCTCTTCGACTACTGGCGCGATCCCGACCGCTTCATGCTGGAGCACTTCGCCGACGGTGACCTGTTCTCCTGCGACCTGGAGCCCGGCTGGGCGCCCATGTCGACCTCCGGCCTCGCCCAGTGGGGACCTCCTGCCACCCGTGACTTCCTCGGCGCGAGCCCCTCCCCGCAGCGGGTCCGTGACGTCATCGAAGCCCTGCGGGGTGACAACGAGATGGACCCGGCACGCCTGCTGGGCCTGCTCAAGGCCGCCCAGTCCTGAACCCCAACCCCCTCACGAAGGCACTGATATGAGCACGAACGTCCTGCGCACCGCCGACGGCTGGTGGATCCTCCGCGGCAACCGGGCCGTCTCCATCGACACCAAGGCCGCCACCACCGCCGAACTCATCGCCGACCGTGACGCCGTACGGGAGGCGGCGCTCTCGGCCGACACGGGCACGCCCATCGTCGATCTAGCGGCCCTCTCGCCGGTCACCACCCCCTGCCGGGTGGTCGCCCAGATGGTCAACTACCGCAGCCACGCCCGCGACTCGGGCTTCACCGGCGACATCCCGCCCGCCTTCTTCCGCAAGGCGTCCGGCTCGGTGAGCGGCCCGGACGAGGCGATCGTCCGGCCGTCGCACGTGAGGTTCCTCGACTACGAGATCGAACTCGGGCTCGTCATGGGCGCACCCCTGCCCGTCGGCACCGTGGTCGAGGAGCGGGACCTGCCCTCGTATGTCGCCGGGCTGGTGCTCACGAACGACGTCAGCGCCCGTGACGTGCAGCTGACCAAGACGCAGTTCTACGAGAGCAAGTCGTACCCGACCTTCACACCGACCGGGCCCTACCTGGCGCTTCTGGAGCCCGAGGACTTCGTCCACCTCCTCGATCTGCGGCTGAAGCTGTCGGTCAACGGCGAGCTGCGTCAGGACCGCACCCTCGCCGACATGATCGTCCGCCCGGCGCAGGCGCTGACCCTGCTGGCCCGCTTCCAGACCCTCGGCCCCGGAGACCTGCTGCTCACCGGGACCCCCGGGGGCACGGCCCTCAAGGCCCCGCCCAAGGCGGTCGAGAAGATCGGCGCGCTGCTGCCGCCCGCCGTGAAGTGGAAGGCGTTCTTCAAGTCCCAGGCCCGCAACCCGCACTACCTGCACACGGGTGACGTGATCACGGCGACGATCTCGACCGCGGACGGGCGGATCGACCTCGGCGAGCAGCGCACGCCCGTCACGGACGCGAACCAGGACCCGAGGTGAGCCGCACATGACCGCCGACCAGGCCGGCCCCCGGCCCACCGCACCCGGGCCCGCACGGACAGCCCCCGCACCCGTCGTGATCATCGGCGCCGGGCCGGTGGGCGTGACCGCCGCCCTCCTCCTCGCCCGGCGCGGTATCCGCACCGTCATCCTGGAACGCCACCAGGACGTCTACCCGCTCCCGCGCGCCGTCGCCACCGACGACGAGGTGCGCCGCATCCTCCAGGCCGCGGGCGTGGGCGAGGAGTTCGCCGCGATCGCCCGCCCCGCGCACGGACTGCGGCTGCTGGACGCCCGGCACCGGGTCATGGCCGAGTTCCCGCGCTCCGAACACGGCCACCACGGCTACCCGCAGACCAGCATGTTCGACCAGCCCGAGCTGGAACGACTGCTACGCGACGCCCTCGCCCAGCGCCCCGAGTGCGAGCTGCGGGGCGGTGTCGAAGTGACCGGCGTCGGCCCGGAGCCCACCGGCCCCGTCCGCGTGACCTACCGCGACGGCGACGGTGAGCACCACCTGTGGGCCGAGGCGGTCCTCGGCTGCGACGGCGCGGGCGGCCTCACCCGTGCCGCCATCGGCGCCTCATGGGAGGACCTGCGCTTCGAGGAACGCTGGACCGTCATCGACGTCCGCACGAAGGCCGACGTCCGCTGCTGGGAAGGCGTCGACCAGGTCTGCGACCCGCACCGGCCGGCGACGTTCATGCGCGTCGGCGAGGACCGCTACCGCTGGGAGTTCCGGCTGCAAGACGGGCGGCAGCCGGTCCGTGAACTGATCGCCCCGTGGCTGTCGCCTTCGTACGACGGGGACTTCGACGTCGTACGGGAGACGCAGTACACCTTCCGGGCGCGGGTGGCCGACCGGTGGCGCAACGGACGGGTCTTCCTCCTCGGCGACGCCGCCCACCTCACCCCGCCGTTCATCGGGCAGGGACTCTGCTCGGGCCTGCGTGATGCCCACAACCTCACCTGGAAGCTCGCCCGAGTCCTCCAGCAGGGCGGCGACGAACGGCTGCTGGACACCTACGAGAGCGAGCGCAAACCGCACGCACGGCACGCGATCCGGCTCGCGGTCGCCATGGGCTGGGCCATGACCGGCGGCCAGGACGGCGCCGCCGCACTGCGCCGCGGGATCCTGGCCGCGGCCTGCCGCATACCCGGCCTCACCACGGCGGCGGGCCGCGACCTCAGCCCACCCCTGACCGCCGGACCCCTCGTCCGGCGTCGTACGCGCGGGAGCCTCGCGGGCACCCACTGCCCGCAACCACGGGTGGTGGGACCCGACGGCCGGCGCTCCCGCCTCGACGAACTGCTCGGCGACGGCTTCACCGTGCTGACCGCCGCTGATCCCTCTCCCTCGGTGCGCGCCCTCGCCCACGGGCTCGGCGTCCCGGCGATCCCCGTGACCGGCCTCCGTGACGACGGCACCCTCACCGCCTGGCTGCGCGCCGGCCGGGCGGACGCCGTCCTGCTGCGCCCCGACCGCGTCGTCATGGACCTCGTCCCGGCCGGGAGGCACGACTTCACGGACACCGCCGCCTGGGCGTCCCTCCTGCACACCACGCGCAGCCCCCACCCTTCCGCCCGGACCGCCCAGACCAGCCGGCCAAGGCGCGCCCCCCGCTGACCACGCCCTACCCGGCCGTGGACGCCCGACCCACAGGCCGTCGCCGACAGCCGCATCATGGACTCCGCCCGCCACGCCGGGCTCGCCGGCACCGACTACGCCGCCCTGCACCACTGGTCGGTCACCGACCTGGACGGCTTCTGGTCCGCGGTGTGGGACTACTTCGACGTCGACGCGGACTCCCCGTACGAACAGGTGCTCGCGGGAGCGGATGCCGGGCGCCCACTGGTTCCCCGACGCCCTCACCGACGACATCGTGGCGATCATCGCCCTCGACGAGACCGGCTCCGGATACGAGGTGACCGGCGGTCGGCGGCCGGCTGCGGGCACAGGTGGCCTCCGTCGCCGCCACCCTGCGCGACCTGGGCGTCGGCCAGGGCGACCGGGTCGTCGGCTCCAAAACCCCGCACGCGATCGTCGCTTTCCTCGCCGCCGCGAGCTTGATGGTGCTCGTGCGGCGCCATGGCCGCACGCCCGACTCCTTTGGCGGGCGTGCGGCCTGGGTGGCGCCTACCAGGACGACTTGGTCACTCCCGGCAGGAAGCCCGCGTGCGCCTGCTCCCGTGTGCGGACGCGGGAGAGTCCGAACGTGCGGAGGTAGCCGCGGGGGCGGCCGTCGACGCTGTCGCGGTTGCGCACCCGGGTGGCGCTGGCGTCGCGCGGCTGCCGGCGCAGTTCGGTGTACGCGGCTTCGCGCTCCGCCGCGGTGGAGGACGGGCGGCGGATGATCTCCTTGAGCTCGGCCCGTCGGGTGGCGTAGTGCTCGACGACCGCCTTCCGCTTCTCGTTCTTCGCGATCTTGCTCCGCTTCGCCATCAGATCTTCCCTCCCCGTGCGCGGATGCGGGCCACCGCGGCTTCGACGCCGATCGCGTCCACGGTCTTGATGGCCCTGGCGCTCAGGGTCAGGCGGATATGGCGCCCTTCGCTGGGCAGCCAGTAGCGCTTGTGCTGGATGTTCGGGTCGAAGCGGCGGGAGGTGCGCCGGTGTGAGTGCGAGATGTTGTTGCCGAATCCCGGCTTGCTGCCGGTCAGTTGGCAGTGCGCTGACATGGGTGAGGATCCCTTCGTCGAGGTCTCCGTATTGGAAATGGAAACCATTCCCATATAGTAGCCGCATGGCACGCAACGAGATCCGCCCGGTCATCAAGCTCCGCTCCACCGCGGGCACCGGGTTCACCTACGTCACCCGCAAGAACCGTCGGAACGATCCCGACCGGCTGGTACTGCGCAAGTACGACCCGGTTGTCCGGCGGCACGTCGACTTCCGCGAAGAGCGCTGACCCTCCGCACCCCCGCACCCCCGCCCCACCGTCGAAAGGTTCCTGCCGTGAAGCCCGGCATCCACCCCGCCTACGGGCCCGTCGTCTTCCGCGACACCGCCTCCGGCACCGCCTTCCTCACCCGCTCCACGATGACGAGCGACAAGACGATCGACTGGGAGGACGGCAACACCTACCCGGTCGTCGACGTCGAGATCTCCTCCGCGAGCCACCCCTTCTACACGGGCACCGCCCGCGTCCTCGACACCGCCGGCCGTGTCGAGAAGTTCCAGCGCCGCTACGGAACCCGGTGATGGACCGCGAGAACCAGCTCCCCGTCGTGATCGTCGCCGGAATGCACGCCGACGCACGCAAGGAGGTCGTCGAACGCCTGCTGCGGTCCGTGCACGGCAGCGTCGCGCTCCACCACGACCTGGCCAGAGCTTCCGACGGCACCGTGCTCCGCGAGGTCCGCGACGCCTCCGGCACCCTCACCCGTGGTGATGCACCGCTGGTCAACGACTGCGCGTGCTGCGCCCTGCGCGAGGACCTGGTGCCGGAACTGGAGCGGATGGCGGACAGCGGCCTGGCCCGGCTCGCCGTGGTCGAGCTGTGGGACTCGGTCGAACCGAAGGCCATGGCCGAGGTCATCGCGGGCCACGGCGGAGACCGATTCGTCCTGACGAACGTGATCACCGCCGTGGACCCCGCGCTCGTCCTGCCCTGCCTCGGCAACGGCGACGACCTGGCCGAAGCCGGCCTCGCCGCGGCCCCCACCGACCAGAGGACCATCGGGGACACCTGGGCCCGGCAGTTGGAGTACGCTCCGGTCCTCGCCCTCGTCGACAGCGAAGAGGCCGACGACGAGGACCGCGCGCTCCTCGCGCAGCTGCACCCCACCGCCCAGCGGGTGCTGGCCGGTTCCGTCGAACTCGCCCGGGCGGCGTTCGCAGGCTTCGACGTCGAGGCCGCCGCGGCCGCCCAGCACCCCGCCTGCGCGCTCCTGCCCCAGGACGCCGACGAAGCCGGCGTCGCCACGCTCGTCTGGCGCCGCCGGCGGCCCTTCCACCCCGAACGCCTCTACCAGGCGCTCGAGGACCTGTGCTGCGCCGCGGCCCGCAGCCGGGGCCGGTTCTGGCTCGCCGACCGCCCCGACACGCTGCTCGCCTGGGACGCGGCCGGAGGAGCCCTGTGCGTGGAGAGCGCCGGCCCCTGGCTGGCATCGCTGCCGGACGCGGCGTGGGAGATGGTTCCGCCGATGCGCCGCGCGGCTGCCGCGCTCGACTGGCACCCGGACCACGGAGACTGCTGCCAGCACCTCGTCTTCACCTCGCCCGGTCTCGACCGGGACGGGCTGGAGCGGCTCCTCGACTCCTGCCTGCTGACGGACGCCGAGTACACGGCCGGGCGCGAGGCCTGGAAGGGCCTGCCCGCCGCTTTCGACTCCCTCCTCAACGCCGCCTGAACCGTCCGACGACCAATTCAAGGAGACGCCACCATGGCCCGAACTCCGTACCCCCGCAAGCCCGTGAAGTCCCGGCCCAATCCCCTCGACGTCGCCGGGATCACGTCCATCGACTACAAGGACACCGACCTGCTCCGGAGGTTCATCTCCGACCGCGGGAAGATCCGCAGTCGCCGCGTCACGCGAGTGACGGCCCAGCAGCAGCGGGCCCTCGCCACCGCCATCAAGAACGCGCGCGAGATGGCCCTACTGCCGTACGCAAGCCGCTGACGGAGCCCGGCCCATCCCGCATGCGCGGGTCGCCGCGACGTCCTGGCTGCCCGGCGACCGGTGCTAGGCCATCCAGAAGAAGACCGCTGTCATCCGCTTGTCATCCAGTGTCGTGCCCCAGTAGCCCGTCGCGCTGTGGATGAGGTTGGCCGAGTAGAGCAGCAGGCGGTTGTAGCGGTGGGGGACGCGGACGTCCTCGGTGAAGGAGTCCTCGGGGACGAAGCGGGTGCCGAGGGCGTCGACCAGGTTGTTGTGGGGGGCGAGGACCTGATTGCCGCCGAGGGCGCCGTCCGGGAGCTGCTGGCGGTAGAAGCTGGTGCCGCAGTCCTTGGGGATGGCCGGGCTGAGGTAGAGGACGGCGGCGTAGCGGCACAGGGTGCGGGAGTCGGTGTGCGGGCGGGGCTCGCACTCGTCCTTGCCGACGACCTGGACGCAGTTGTGGTTGAAGGTGCCGGCGCCGGCCGGGTTCTCGGGCCAGATCCGCTGGGCCCCGGTCGCCTGCCGCACCTTCCGCTCCACGCGGGCCAGTTCGTCCGGTTCCAGTCCGGGCATGGCGCGCAGCCCCGGCCAGGGCTCGGGCTTGTGCGGGGCTCCCTGGACCCAGTCCTCCTTCGCCAGGCAGCGGGCCCGTACGGCGTCCACGTCGGGAAGCACGTCGTCCAGGACCCAGTAGTCACGGCCGCGGGTGGGCTTGCGGTACGGCAGGACCGGCAGGGCCAGGGGACGTGGCGGGCGAATGGGCATGGCGGGAAGGCTAGTTCGGCTCCGTCGAAGGCTCACCAAAGCGGTGGGCAAGACTGCGGCAAGAGTTGGTCTCTCTCCGTTGGACCCTCCCCGTCACGGCATTGGACCGCGGGCGTGGTCGAGCGCCGACCTGAGTCGGTCCCCGTCCACCCGCGGCAGACGCGGGGTGTGGTTGACCAGGCGGGCGGAACCGCCGCCGACGATGCTGCCGGCGCTGCGCGGCAGCGCCGCCGGCACCGGGCTCACGGAGCCGCCCGCGCCCAGCCCGCACAGGTTGACGCCACCTGGAGGAGCGACGGTCACATGACCCCGGCCGGCTGGAGGGACACTTGGAGGACGAGGACGGCACTGAGCCGGGCCCGGTTGTCGGACCTTTGGGCGGGGACGAGGGCCAACCGACGGCACGGCTCGGTTTCGCTCGTCAACCGTCGGAGCCGGCTTCAAGCCGACAGCGCACGTCGACGATTCCTTCGACGGAGTGGGTGAGGCGATCGGCGAGAGGGATCAGGGTGTGGTCCTTCACGTGGCCGGTCAGGGTGGCGATCCCGTGGGAGACGGTGACCTTGACTGCTTCGTGGGAGAGCGGGAAGAGGCGCTTGACGACGCTCTCGCGGACCTCCGTGGTGAGGTCCTCATCCGTACGGAGGAAGACCTTGAGGAGGTCGGCGCGGCTGACGATGCCCTTGAGGGTGCCGTCGGCGCCGACGACCGGGAGGCGCTTGATGTGCCGCTCGGTCATGAGGCGGGCCGCCTGGGGGAGGGTGGCGCCGGGGCGGATCGTGACGGCGGGGGTGGTCATGAGGTCCTCGGCGCGCGTGGATCCGGCCTTGGCGGTGTCGCCCAGGCGGCGCATCTGCTCGATCAGGCCCGGGCGGTGTTCGTGGAACTCCTCCTTGGGCAGGAGGTCGGCTTCGGAGACGACGCCGACGACGCGGCCTTCACCTTGGATGACGGGGAGGGCGGTCACCTTCCAGCGTTCCATCGCGGCGGCGATGTCCTTGAAGCCTGTCTCCGGGGTGACGGCGATGACCTTGGTGGTCATCACGTCGGCGACGGTGTAGGGGGTGGAGGTCATGGCGGGGTCCTCAGCGTGCGTAGGCGAGCGGGGGACCGGCCGACGGCCGAGTCCTCGTTGCACAGCTCCCGTACGGTGGCGGCGTCGAACTCGAGGGCGGTGACCTCGCGGGAGGCGGTGGCGCCCAGGTGCCAGGTGTAGGGGCGGAACATCCAGTACCAGCCGAGTAGTTCGCCGTGGCGGAGGGTGTCGATGACGGCGTTCTTGTGGCCGGGCACGTGGGTGTCGAGGTCGACGGTGCCGCATTCGATGATCCAGAACTTCTCGGCCCGCTGGTGTTCCTTGAAGATGCTGGTGCCGGCCGGGAACGTGACCCGGTGGAGTGGGCGAGCAGGGCCTCGCGGGCTTCCTGAGTCATCTGTTCGAGGATGCTGCGCACGGTGCTCATGGTGTGCCTCCAACCCTTCCCCCTCACCCTGCCGGGTGCCGTGGGGGCCGGCAGGGCCGCGCGGTGCAGACCGCGGGGCCGGCCGGCCCTTCTCAGCGGACCAGGACGGCCTCCCCGGACCTGGGTACGACGGCCGTCCAGCCCAGCTCGTCCGTGATCCGGTCGCGCAGGGTCTCGGCGGCGCTCTCCTCACCGTGGACGAGGTAGGTCGTGTGCGGGGGCGGCGCGGAGCGCAGCCAGTCGATGATCTGGCCGGCGTCGGCGTGGGCGGAGAAGTGCGGTACGTCGGCGACCTCGGCGCGCACGGGGACGTACTCGCCGAACATCTTCAGCACGCGGGCGCCGTCGACCAGGTCCCGGGCGCGGGTGCCGGCGGCGGCGAAGCCGACGATGACGACGGCGTTGCGGGGGTCGGGGAGGATGCGGTGGAGGTGGTGCAGTACGCGGCCGCCGGTGGCCATGCCGGCGGAGGAGACGATGATCGCCGGGCCGGTGGCGCCGTTGATGTCGATCGACTCCTGGACGGTGCGGGCGGCGAGGAACGGGTCCGGGCTGATGGCGGACTCACCGGCGGCGAGGATCTCGGGTCGCAGCTCGGGCGAGTGGGCCCGTACGGCGTCGCGGTAGACGTCGAGGGCGGCCAGGGCCATGGGGCTGTCGACGTAGACGGGCACGTGGCGGGGGAGCGTGCCGTCGTCCCGGAGCGCGGCGAGTTCGTGCAGGACGACCTCGGTGCGGTCGATCGCGAACGCCGGGATGACGACCGTGCCGCCCCGGGAGAGCGTGCGGGTGATCACCGAGGCGAATGCGCGTCGCGCGGTCTCGTGGTCGTGGCGGCGGTTGCCGTACGTCGACTCCATGAGCAGGACGTCGGCGCCGGCGAACGGCTCGGGTGGCAGGAGGAGCGGGTGGCCGGGCCGGCCGAGGTCGCCGCTGGTGGCGAGGGTGTGGCCGTCCTCCAGGGTCAGGTGGGCCCAGGCGGAGCCGAGGATGTGGCCGCCGCGGTGGAGCGTGAGCTTCGTTCCGGCCATGATCTCGACCTCGCTGCCGAAGGAGACCGGGTCGAAGAACTTCACCGTGTGGTCGACGTCGTCATCGTCGTACAGGGGCTTGGCGGGCCGGTGCTTGGACCAGCCGTGCCGGTTGGCGTGCTCGGCGGCCTCCGACTGGAGGCGGGCGCTGTCGCGGAGCACGATCTCGGCGAGGCGGGCCGTGCGGGCGCTGGTCAGGATGGGACCGCGGAAGCCTTGCCGGACCAGGCGCGGCAGATAGCCGCAGTGGTCCAGATGGGCGTGGGTGACCACGACGGCATGGATGTCGGAGGCGTCGCAGGGCAGCTTGTCCCAGTTGCGGCGTCGCAGGTCCGCGACACCCTGGAAGAGTCCGCAGTCGACGAGGATCCGGGCGTGGTCGCTCTCGACCAGGAACTTGCTCCCGGTCACCGTCCGCACACCCCCCAGGAAGCGCAGCAGCGCCGGCCGGGTCGCGGCGGTGACGGACGTGGGAGACGGGGTCGGCTGAGACATGGCAGGCCCATCCTTTCCGGCTTCTCGGGACGGATGCCGGACTTCACCGTCGCACCGGCCGGGCCGGGCGGGAGGGGCCCTACCGGTCCCCGGTGAGGGGCCGACCGGCCCAAGCGTGACGGCGGGATACGGGCACAGGCTGGCGGTGACCCCACTTCCGCACCGCACAGAGAAAGAGCCGCGCCATGAAGGCACTCGTCTTCCACGGGCCCGGACAGACCTCCTGGCAGGACGTCCCGGACCCCTCGATCAAGGACGCCGCCGACGCGATCGTGCGGGTCGACGCCGTCACCATCTGCGGCACCGACCTGCACATCGTCAAGGGCGACGTCCCCGAGGTCGCGCCGGGCCGCGTCCTCGGCCACGAGGCCGTCGGCACCGTCGTCGAGACCGGCGGCGACGTCCGCACCGTCCGCCCCGGCGACCGCGTCCTGATCTCCTGCATCTCCGCCTGCGGCCGCTGCCGCTTCTGCCGCGAAGCCCGCTACGGGCAGTGCCGAGGAGGAGGCGGCTGGGTCCTGGGCCACACCATCGACGGAACCCAGGCCGAGTACGTACGCGTCCCCTTCGCCGACCTCTCCGTGCACCCGCTGCCCAGCGCCCTGCCGAGCCACGAAGCGGTCCTGCTCGCCGACATCTTCCCGACCTCCTACGAGGTCGGCGTCCTCAACGGCAACGTCCGCCCCGGCGACACCGTCGTCGTGGTCGGCGCCGGCCCCATCGGGCTGGCGGCCATCGGCACTGCCTCGCTCTACAGCCCGTACCGAACCATCGCCATCGACCTGGCCGCCTCTCGGCTCGCCGCCGCCCGAGACCTCGGCGCCGATGCCACCGCCAGCGCGCAGGAGGAGCCGGAGAAGCTGGTCGAGGACCTGACCGACGGACTCGGCGCGGACGTCGTCATCGAGGCGGTCGGCGTGCCCGAGGCGTTCGAGATGTGCACCCGCATGGTCCGTCCCGGCGGCCGGGTCGCCAACATCGGCGTCCACGGCAAGCCTGCCGTCCTCCACCTCGAAGACCTGTGGATCAAGGACGTCACCCTCACCACCGGCCTTGTCGACACCCACTCCACCCCCATGCTGCTGCGCATGATGGCCGCCGGCCGGCTTCCCGGGGCCGCGATGGTCACCCACCGCTTCGAGCTCGACCAGATGGAAGAGGCGTACGACGTCTTCTCCCGGGCCGGCGAGACGGGCGCGCTCAAGGTCGTCCTCGGAGGCCCCCAACACGACGCGGTCGCCGTACCGCCCCTGGAGCAGTGATCGCGATGAAGAGCATCTCCCGCACCCCTTACCCTCCGTCCGGAGGGACGGCCGGACGCACGGACCTGGGCCGCCGCCTGGCGGCCCGCCGTGAAGCCCTCGGCATGAGCCGGGAAGAGCTGGGCCGGAAGTGCGGCGCCGACGGCAACTACATCGTTTACCTGGAGGAGCACGCCGCCAGCCCCGCCATGGGCACCCTCGTCCGGGTCGCCGACGTCCTCGGCGTCACGGTCGACGACCTCACCGGCGCGAGCGCCGACCGGGTGCGCGGTCGCGCCACGGCCCGCCGCGACACCGCGCTCGTCCCCCTGGAGGAGGAAGAGTGCCGCATGCTCCTGGGGACGCACGGCGTGGGCCGCATCGCGGTCTTCACCCCCGAGGGGCCGGCCGTCCTCCCGGTCAACTACATGGTGGTGGGTACCGCCATCGTGTTCCGGACTGCCGCAGAGGCCCTCGCGGCCAGGGCGGCGGGCACGGAGATCGCCTTCGAGATCGACAACATCGACGACGTCACCGCCGGCGGCTGGAGCGTCCTCGCCGTGGGCGAACTGCAGGCCGTCACCGACCCCGAAGAGATCCAGCACCTGACCACGACGGCCCGCTCCCACCCGTGGGCGGGCGGCCCCCGGACCCACTGGATGAAACTCGCTCCCCTCCGCCTCACGGGCCGCCGAGTGGTGCACGAGTCATGAACGCCCCGAGCGGGGCCGTCTTCGACACCGACAACGTCCGACCCGCACTCCGGCGACTGAGGGAGATGAACCTCGGGTGCGCCGCGCTCTCGGCCTCACGCCACGCCCGCGCCCTCCTGGAGTCGGCGGACCTCATCGGCCTGTTCGACGTCCTCGTCGACGGCAAGGAAGCGGCCGCGCTGTCACTGCCCGGCACGCCCGCACCTGCCCTGTTCCTCGAAGCGGCCCGCCTGCTCGGTGTGGAGCCGGGGTGCGCGGCCGTGGTCGAGGACGCAGTGGTCGGGGTCGAGGCCGGCCGACGCGGCGGTTTCCGCCTGGTGGTCGGGCTCGACAGGGCCCGCGATCCCCGCACGGAACGGGGGACTGCCCGCAGCGCTCGCCGCCCTCACCGGCGGGCCGCCGTGAACCGCGCCTGGCAATGGGAGTACCAGCGCTACGACCCGGCCCTGCTCGGCGACATCACATCGACCCCGTGCCACTCACCGAGGTCCCCGGATCCGCCTTCTCCGTCTCCTGCCTCCGGCACCGGGACATCCGCATCCGCTTCCGGCCCGGCCGGCTCGGCGTCCGGGTCCCGCCCTCGCTCCTGGGACCGGTGCCCTTGGTGCTTCCCGGCGGCCGGGGCACGCAGGCCGCCCCGGGCCAGGAACGGTGGTTCAGGCTCCGGGGGCTGAGCCGGTGTCCCCGGCTTGACCTGCACAGATTCAGAGGTGCGGGTCGCCCTGTGGCGGTGTGACCGCCCGGCGCACACGCTGGAAGCAGAGCGTCGAAAGGGGTGAAGGGCATGGAGACGCAGCATTCGGCAGCCAGGATCGTGGTGGGCGTCGATGGTTCGCCCTCGTCCCAGGCCGCGTTGCGCTGGGCGGTCCGGTACGCCGGTCTCGTCGGTGGAAAGGTGGAGGCGGTCACGGCCTGGGAGGTCCCCGGCGAAGCGTCCTGGTCGGCGCCCGCGGTGGACGCGACGTTCGACGAGGAAGACGCACAGAGACGCCTGGTCGAGGAGGTCCGCACGGTGCTCGGAGAAGAGCACGCCTCGCTGGTCCGGGAACGCCTGGTGCACGGCCATCCGGTCGAGGTCCTGGTGGACGTGGCCGACGGCGCCGAGATGCTGGTCGTGGGCAGCCGAGGGCGCGGTGGCTTCCGACGTGCACTGCTCGGTTCCGTGAGCCAGCAGGTGGCCCTTCACGCCCCGTGCCCGGTGACGATCGTTCGGCACGACGTGTCCGTCGAGTGACCTGACCCACCGGGCAGGCCCCTTGGGTCCCGCAGCGGTGAAGCAGAGTTCCGAGGGAGGAGCGCCGGTCCCACGCGACTGGCGGTCCTCCACGTCCGGCTGACCTGGGCGGACCGAGTTTCCAGCAGGTCCGTACGGCCACCCGGCGCGCGCCATGTGGGCCGATCGGCCCCGCGCGGAAACGGACCGGTCGGCCCCGAGAGAAGGGCCCGCTCGGCACTGCGGCGCACCCACCCCGGAGCGTGACCGTGGAACCCGGACGCCGGTCCAGGCGCCGTTCCTCGAAGAGGGTGACCACGATGCAGCGCATACGGATCCAGACCCGGCCGAAGCAACTCCACAAGCCCGCCCCGCTGGACCTGCGCACGCCGTCCGGCCGCCCCCTGCCGTACTGAACCGCTGCCGGCACACCGGCCACGGAGGACGTCATGGGACACACACGTACCGTGCACCCATCGCGGCCGCGGCGACCTCGGCCGCGTCGGAGGCCTCCACCAGCATGCGCTCGAAGACCGGGCATTGGCGCAGGAAGAGCTGGTGCTCCGCGGGCGTGCAGAAGCCCATGACGTGCTCCACGCCGGCGCGGTTGTACCAGCTCCGGTCGAACAGCACGATCTCCCCAGCGGCCGGCAGGTGCCCCACGTAGCGCTGGAAGTACCACTGGGTGCGCTCGCGCTCCGCCGGCTTCGGAAGGGCGGCGATGCGGGCCACGCGGGGGTTGAGGTGTTCGGCGACGCGTTTGGTCGTGCCCCCCTTGCCCGCCGCGTCACGGCCCTCGAAGACGACGACCAACCGGGCCCCTTCGCGCGCGCCCATTCCTGGAGCCTGACCAGCTCCGTCTGGAGTCGCAGCAGTTCCGCCTCGTAGGCCGCCTTGCCGAGTCCCGCGTCCGTGCCTCCCCATCGTCGCGGGCGTTTCGATCCAGTCAGTCACGGGGGACATCCGTGCGCCAGCACGTCCTTCGGGCCTCGGCGTGTCGATACCCTGGCCGCGAGGTCGGGCTTTCTGGCGGCAGGCGGAGGGGAAACGCGTGGGTGTGGGGGATCCGTTGACGCAGGTTCCGAGGATGCGGCTCGACGAGCTCCTGGGCGAACTCCAGGTGCGCATCGACGAGGTGCGCGGCACCCGCGACCGGGTGCACAGCCTGCTCGAAGCCGTCGTGTCGGTGGGACGGGAGCTGGACCTCGCCCAGGTGCTCCGGCGCATCGTGGAGGCGGCCGCGCTACTGGTGGACGCCGAGTACGGGGCTCTGGGCGTGATCGGCCCCGACGGCCGCCGGCTCGCGCAGTTCCTGACCGTGGGGCTCACCGACGCGGAGATCGCTGCCATCGGCCCGCTGCCGGCCGGCCACGGACTGCTGGGTGAGGTCATCCACCACCCGGAGCCCCTGCGCCTGACCGATCTGGGAGCGCACTCCTCCTCCCAGGGCTTCCCCGCCCATCACCCGCCCATGCGCACCTTCCTCGGTGTGCCGATCCGCGTCCGTGACGAGGTGTTCGGAAACCTCTACCTGACCGACAAGCGGGGCGGGGTCGACTTCGACACGGAGGACGAGACGGTGATCACCACGCTCTCGGTGGCGGCGGGCGTGGCGATCGACAACGCGCGGCTCTACGAGGGCGCGCAGCGCCAGCAGCGGTGGCTCAGGGCCAACGCGGAGATCACCGAGAGCCTGCTGTCCGGGAGTTCGCGCCCGGCGGTGCTGGAACTCATCGCCCGCCGCGCCCAGGAGATCACCGCTGCACGGATCGCGAGCATCGCCGTTCCGGTGGACGGCAGTGAAGGCCTGGTCGTCGAATTCGTGGCGGGCGCGGACCGAGCCGCCCGGCAGGGGCTCGTCGTCCCGTACGAGGGCACGCTCACAGGGGCCGCGCACCGGGCGGGCAAGCCCGTGACGGCGATGCAGGCGTCGGACGACGGGCTCTACGCGACCGAGGCCCGGATGCAGGGATGGGAGGGGCTGGGACCGGCGGTGGCGGTCCCGCTCGGGACCGCGGGCGGGGAGAGCCGGGGCGTCCTGCTGCTCGCCCGGCCGACGGGAGACCCGGCGTTCGGCGAGGGCGAGCTGGAGCCGCTCGTCGCCTTCGCGGGCCAGGCCGCGATAGCCCTGGAACTGGCGGAACGACGCCGGGACGCCGAACAGATCGCACTGCTGGAGGAGCGCGACCGGATCGCACGCGACCTGCACGACCTGGCCATCCAACGGCTCTTCGCCACCGGCATGACGCTGCAGAGCGCAGCCCGGCTCGTGGAGCACGAAGGGGCTGCCGAGCGCGTCGGCCGGGCGGTCGACGACCTGGATGAGACCATCAAGATCATCCGATCGACGATCTTCGGACTGCGCACCAAGGACCGCGACGGGGGACCCGGGCTGCGCGCCCGCGCCGCCCGCGCCGTCGGCGACGTGGCCACCTCTCTCGGCCATCCGCCGCTCCTCAGCATGGAGGGGCTCCTCGACACGGACGTACCTCCGCAGATCGCCGACCACGTGGTGGCGGTACTGGGCGAGCTCCTCAGCAACGCGGCCCGCCACGCGCAGGCGACGCGGGTCGCGGTGATCCTCAAGGCCGGCCAGGGCGAGATCGTACTGACCGTCTCGGACAATGGCGTGGGCATCCCCGCGCAGGGGCGCAGGAGCGGTCTGCGCAACCTCGACGAGCGGGCCCGGGTGGTGGGCGGCACCTTCACGGTCGAGACTCCCGACGAGGGCGGCAGCCGGCTGGTGTGGCGGGCGCCGCTCGCCCGCAATGGCTAAGGGGGACGGGGTCAGCCGCAGACGCCCGAGGAGGGCGGTGCGGCCTCCAGCCGGAACCCCGTGACGAGATCAGGGTGGATCCGCACGGTGCTGGTCAGCGGTGGTTTCGCCCACGGGCGCAACAAACTCCTGTACCGCCCTCGTGGATCCTGATGATGATGTCCTCGCCGTCGATGAGGTGGTTCACCGGTCGAACGGCGGGCAGAGCGTGAGTGAAGGCGAGGCGTCCCAGGGACACCGTCGCGAGAAGCCCCAGCGCGGCGGCCCTGTCCAGCTCACGCATGTGCCGGACGGCGTACGTGCAGGCGCTCCGTCCGGCGGGCGGCCCCAGGCGTTGCCGGGTCACGCTGTGCCTGACCCGAACGGCTCCGCCCTCACGAGACGACGAACGTCAGGTCGCGGTCGGCGGCGAGCACCCGCATCGCGTTGACCACCAGGGGTGGCACGTCACACAGGAGGAGTCGCGTTCCTGCCGCGCGGCAGCGGCGGTCGAGACGGACCAGGAGGTCGATGCCGGCGCTGTCGCAGAAGGAGAGCCGGCACAGGTCCAGGATGATGCGCCGGTGCCCGGAGGCGGCGAGTTCCAGCAGGTTCGGCCTCACTTGTCCGGCCGTGTGGAAGTCGAGCTCTCCGGCCATGGCGATCCGCAGTCCGTGGTCGTCCCGGGCCACGGTCCTGAGGTCGATCAAAGCGGTGGTCGTCATGACATCCTCCGTGCTGCGTGCGGCTCCGTGGAGTCGCGGCGTTCCCCGTGCGCCACCAGTCCATCGGGCGCCGGGTCGACCGGGGAGGTCCCGGCCGGCCCTCGGGGGAGGGCCGAAGGTCCCTCATCGGAGGGACCGCAGGTGGTGCCCGCCAGGTCGCCGCGGTCCGATGAGGGCCGATCGGCCCTGTCCGTCCGGCCCGTCCAGCGGGCAGGATGCCGGTGTTCGTGTGTCCAGGGACGAACCCAGGCGAAGGAGTTGCGTCATGACCGGCAGCAGTGCCACCTCCCCCGCGGCCGAGCCCATTCGCGTCTTCCTGCTCGACGACCACGAGGTCGTACGCAGGGGAGTCCACGACCTGTTGGACGCCGAACCCGACTTGACCGTGGTCGGCGAAGCGGGCACGGCCGAACAGGCGCTTGCCCGCATTCCGGCGTTGCGCCCCCGGGTCGCGATCCTGGACGTAAGGCTCCCGGACGGCGATGGGGTGAGCGTGTGCCGTGAGCTGCGATCGCGGATGCCCCAACTGGCCTGCCTCATGCTCACGTCGTTCGATGACGAGGAGGCCCTCCTGGACGCCGTGATGGCAGGGGCCTCCGGCTACGTCCTGAAGCAGATCACCGGCACCGACCTGGTGACCGCCGTCAGGACGGTGGCCTCGGGCCAGTCGATGCTCGACCCCGGGGCCACCACCCGGCTGATGGCACGCGTGCGTGGAGACGTGCCCGAGGAGGAGCGGGTTCCCGGGCTTCCCGGATTCACGGACCGGGAGAAGGAGATCCTCCTCATGGTCAGCGAGGGGCTGACCAATCGGGAGATCGGCAAGCAGCTCTACCTCGCGGAGAAGACCGTCAAGAACACCATCTCGCGCCTGTTCGTCAAGCTTGGGGTGGAGGGGCGCGTCCAGGCTGCCGTGATCGCCAGCCACGCCCTGACCCCGCCCGGTCGGCACCAGATCCGCATCGCGGAGTAGGCCGGCGGCGCCTCAGTGGTGCGGCACGACAGCGACGGGGCAGGCGCAGTGGTGGAGGACGGCGTGGGCCACCGATCCGATGCGTGACCCCAGCGCCGATTCCCGGATCTGCCGGCCGACGACGAGCAGCCGGGCGTCCGAAGCGGCGGAGAGCAGCACCTGACCCGCGCTGCCCAGCTCCACGTGCTCGGCGACCACCACCTCCGGGTACCTCGTCCGCCACGGATCCAGTGCCTGCTCCAGCGCCGCCTTCTCGAACGGCTCCAGGCCGCCGAACTGGTCCGAGATCCACATCGACCCGGGGCTGTAGGCGTAGACCGGGGGCAGAGTCCAGGCCCGGACCGCGCGCAGCGGGGCCTTGCGCGACGAGGCCGCCTCGAAGGCGAAACGCAGCACGTCGGCGGACTCCTCTACGCCGCCCTGCTGACCGACGACCACCTCACCCTCTGCGGACCGGGTCACCGCCGTGCCGTGCCGGGCCCGGACGGAGACGACCGGGCACGCGGCGGCGGCGATCAGCTGCTGCCCGTACGAACCGAGCAGGAAGCCGGCCAGAGCGCCGTGGCCCCGGGTGCCGAGCACCAGCATCTCCGCGTTCTTGGCAGCGCCCAGCAGGGCCGGTACGGGGACGTCCGGCACCACCTCCGCGGTGAGGGAGAGCGCCGGGTGCCTGCGTGAGAGCTCGGCCTCCGTCTCCTCCAGGATCTCCTCGGCCCGGCGGGCCTCGGAGTCGCGGTCCTGGACGACCGGGAGAGCGAGCGGCTGCCACAGCCAGGCGTGGACCACGTGCACGTGCATGTCCCGGCGTACGGCCTCCCGAGCCGCCCAGCCGGCCGCGGCCCGGCTCTCGGGAGAACCGTCCACGCCGACGACAACGGTGCGCTTCACAGCTCTGACCTCCGTACTGATGCGCGAGCATCGGGGTTCATGACCGGACGGGTGGCACCCGTGGGGGGAGTGCCGGGCGCCTCCGGGATTCACCTTCCCCGGGCCGGGCAGGTGCGCGAAAGGGCCGACGGTCCCTCCCCGAGGGCCGGTCCTCCCCTGGCGGCCACCTGCCGGGCGCGAGAGGGTGTCGGCATCGGCTCAGTCGACGAACGTCCCTGGCCCTCACCCGCAGGAGCGGACATGACCGCGTTGACCGCGCACTCGATCGCGGAGCTGGACGCCCACTGGCGCGCCGCCAACTACCTGGCCGTCGGCCAGATCTACCTCATGGGCAACCCCCTGCTGACCGAACCGCTCCAGCCGGAGCACATCAAGCCACGGCTGCTCGGTCACTGGGGCACCTCGCCCGGTCTGAATCTGGTGCACACCCACCTCAACCGCGTGATCAGCGAGCGCTCGCTGGAGGCCCTGTGCGTCTGGGGCCCCGGTCACGGCGGCCCCGCGGTCCTGGCCAACGCCTGGCTGGAAGGGACGTACAGCGAGACCTACCCGGACGTGTCACGGGACGCCGAAGGCATGGCCAGGCTGTTCCGGCAGTTCTCGTTCCCCGGCGGAGTGCCCAGCCACGTGGCACCGGAGACACCCGGCTCCATCCACGAGGGCGGCGAGCTCGGATATTCCCTCGCCCACGCCTACGGAGCCGCCTTCGACCATCCCGGGCTGCTGGTGGCCTGCGTGATCGGAGACGGCGAGGCGGAGACCGGGCCGTTGGCCGCGTCCTGGCACGGGAACAAGTTCCTCGACCCGGTCCACGACGGCGCCGTCCTGCCCATCCTGCACCTCAACGGGTACAAGATCGCCAACCCGACGGTGCTGTCCCGGATCCCCGAGGCCGAGCTCGACGCGCTGCTGCGCGGCTACGGCCACGAGCCGCTGTACGTGACCGGAAGCGACCCCGCCCTGGTCCACCACTCCATGGCCCGCGCGATGGACCACGCCCTGGACCGCATCGCCGACATCCAGGCCGCCGCCCGGGACGCGGCCACCGGACCGGGGCGGGAACGCCCGCTCTGGCCGATGATCGTGCTGCGCACACCGAAGGGCTGGACAGGGCCCGCCACCGTCGACGGCGACCCGGTCGAGGGTACGTGGCGCTCCCATCAGGTCCCGCTCGCGGCGGTACGCGAGAACCCCGCGCACCTGCGGCAGCTGGAGGACTGGCTGCGCTCGTACCGGCCGCAGGAGCTCTTCGACGCCCACGGCCGTCCGACCGAACAGGTCCTGGCCTGCGTCCCGGAAGGCGACCGCCGCCTGGGCGCCGTGCCGTACGCGAACGGTGGCCGGCTGCTGCGCCCGCTGCCGCTGCCCGCGCTCGACGGGCACGCGGTCCCGGTCGACAAGCCGGGCCACACCCTGCACGAACCGACCCGCGTCCTCGGGCGTTTCCTCGCCCAGGTCATGCGGGAGACGGCCGCGCGCCGGGACTTCCGGGTCGTCGGGCCCGACGAGACCGCCTCGAACCGCCTGGACGACCTGTACGAAGCCACGGGCAAGGCCTGGCAGGGCACCACCGAGGCCACGGACCGGAACCTGTCCCGCGACGGCCGGGTGATGGAGATCCTCTCCGAACACGTCTGCCAGGGCTGGCTGGAGGGCTACCTCCTCACCGGCCGCCACGGCCTGTTCTCGACCTACGAGGCCTTCGCGCACATCGTCGACTCCATGGTCGGACAGCACATCAAGTGGCTGAAGACCGCGCGGGAACTGGCCTGGCGGGCACCGATCGCCTCGCTCAACTACCTGCTCACTTCGCACGTCTGGCGCCAGGACAACAACGGTTTCTCGCACCAGGACCCGGGATTCGTCGACCACGTGCTCAACAAGAGCCCCGAGGTCGTGCGCGTCTACCTGCCGCCGGACGCCAACACCCTCCTTGCCGTGGCCGACCACGCCCTGCGCAGCCGCGACCGGGTCAACGTCATCGTCGCAGGCAAGCAGCCCTGCTTCGACTGGCTCCCGATCGGCGAGGCACGCGCGCACGTGGCGCGCGGCGCCGGAGTCTGGGAGTGGGCCGGTACCGAAGACGGCTCAGGCACCCCGGACGTCGTCCTGGCCTGCGCGGGCGACGTGCCCACGATGGAGGTGCTGGCCGCCGCCGCACTGCTCCGCGAGCACCTCCCGGAGCTGGCCGTCCGCGTCGTCAACGTCGTCGACATCGCCCGCCTCATGCCCCACGAGGAACATCCCCACGGCATGACGGACACCGAATACGACACCCTCTTCACCACCGACCGGCCTGTGGTCTTTGCGTACCACGGCTATCCGTGGCTGATCCACCGCCTCGCCTACCGCCGTGGCGGCCACTCCCAGCTGCACGTGCGCGGTTACAAGGAGTCCGGCACGACCACGACCCCGTTCGACATGGTGGTCCGCAACGACATGGACCGCTACCGGCTGGTCATGGACGTCATCGACCGCGTCCCCGGTCTCGCGGGCCGTGCCGGGGACCTGCGCCGGGCCATGGCCGCCCAGCGCGTCCGCCACCACGACTGGATCCGGGAACACGGCACCGACCTGCCGGAGGTCGCGGACTGGTCCTGGCCCTCCTGAGCCATCCGGTGAACCCACCACACCCGTGCACGAGGGGCCGACCGGCTCCTCGTGCACGGGTGCCGTTCCGCACCACCACCGTCTCACCGGAGTTCCAGGACCTCCGTCACGGGGCGGCGCGGCGTGACCGGTCCCGAGGGGCCGTAGCCCAGGCGGAGGACCATCTGGACGTGGCCCGTGGAGACCAGCGGATCGCGGACCGCCCAGCGCAGCTCCGGCCATTCCAGGGGCTGGGAGGTCATCGAGGTGGCGAGGCCGTCGGCGGTGGCCTGGAGGAGCACGCGCTCGAGCGCCTGGCCGGCACGCAGCCAGTCGGCCGCGGTGTCGTTCGGAGTGCACAGCAGGGCCAGCTGGGGGTGCTCCTCGAATACGGCCCATCCGCGGTCCGGGACCGGGCGTGCCCGGCCGAAGTCCCGTACGGGTGCCGGGCCGGCGCTCCGTGGGCCGAAAGCCGCGGCGGGAATGCCGTCGCTTCTCGGAGTGGGCGCCGAGCCCTGCGCATGAGTGGTCCAGGCGTCCGTCTCCGCTTGGGCCGGCGGATCCATCTCCTCGTGGTGCTCCGCGTCCCGTACGAGTGAGAGCACGGCCTCCGTGTGCCAGCGGTCGGGGATGGTCAGGCGGCAGCCTTCCAGCCGGGCGGCTGCTCGCAAGCCGTCCAGCAGAGGTGGCGGAACGGCTTCGTCGCTGAAGGGGTGGCGGCTGGTGTGCCGGTGGCGGAGTGCGTCGTGCAACGCGGCGAGTTCGCGGTCTTCAGTCGTCGGCGTGCCGAGGACGACGGTGGCCAGCAGCCAGGGGTCGGGGCTGTCGGGCAGCAGGCCCACAGTGACCCCGATCCCGTTCCACGCCGCGGACACGCGCAAGTTGAACAGGCTTGCGCCGCAGCCGATATGGAGGGCGCGGTGATCGGGGTCGGTGCGCTTCATCGCCCGTTCCGGGTCGCCGTGCAGTTCGATGACACCGGTGGTGGGGCGGAACACGAACCGCCAGGGCTGGGCGTTGTGCATCGAGGGTGCGATGACGGCGTCCCCGACGAGCACTTCGGCGATGTCGGCGTCGATGCGGTCTGTGGTCATGGCTCGTTCCTGTCCGTGTGGTGTCAGTCGTGCGTGACGACGGCCACCGGTGATGCGACGTGGTGCGTCACCGCGTGGGGTGATGACGCCGTTCGGGACTCCCGCGTGGGCTCGGTGGAAGCAGCCGCCGGGCAGAGCCGGACGGTGGCCCCGGGCCATCAGGCGGGCCGCGCCGGCGATCGTGGCGTCCTTCGTCACGGTCACGGCGGGGCGCGTCATCAACTGCCCGGCGGTGACGTCGCGGGATGCAGCGGCCTCGTTCTGCGTGGTGAGCGGCAGGTCGGCCTCCGAGACGACGTCGGCCGTGCCCGTCCCCGCTGGTCACGGGCACGGCGCTGACGTGCCACATGCGCAGGATCTCGACGATGTCCTTGCAGGCGGTTTCCCGGTCGACGGAGACCACGGCGTGTGTCATGACGTCGTCCACGGTGCGCAGGCGCTTCATGGCCTTCCTCCCAGGGGCATGGGGTGGACGTGGTGGGTGCGGGGGTCAGTCGTGGGCGATGACGGCGACGGGGGCGGCGGCGTGGTGCAGGACCGCGTGGGCGACCGAGCCCAGGTGCACGCCGAGGGGCGAGCGGCGCAGACGTCGGCCGATGACGACCAGCTGCGCCCCCTCGCTCGCCGGGACGAGCCGCTCGGCGGCAGGCCCTCTGAACACCGTCGGGGTGACGGCGACATCGGGGAACTTGTGCCGCCAGGGAAGCAGCGTGTCGTCCAGCATCTGGGTGATGCTCCGGTCGATGTCCCGTTCGTTCTCGGCGTCGGCGAAGGGGACGTACGTGTAGGCGGCCGGCATCTTCCAGGCGTGCACGGCCCGCAGCGGGCAGCCGCGCCGGTCCGCCTCCTCGAAGGCGAAGGCGAGGACCCGGTCGCACGCTTCGTGGATGTCGACGCCCACGACGATCTCTCCGGCCGAGCCGGTGTCAGGCCCGTCCGGGTCGTCGGTGGGGCGGACGAGGACGACGGGCGTGTCGGTCGCGACCAGGGTGGACATGGCCACCGAACCGACGATGAAGCCGACCAGTCCGCCCAGGCCCCGTGAGCCCAGGACCAGCAGGTCGGCGTCGGAAGCCTCGGCGGCCAGGGCGGCTGCGGGACGGGCCGAGAGCGCCCGGGGCGTGACCTCCAGCCGCGGATGGCGCCGGCGGAGCTCTCCCGAGGTTTCGGCCAGCGTTTGATCCGCCCAACGGTCCACGTCCTGGCGGCCGACGCCGGGGAGTACCGGGTCCAAGGGCCAGTCGACGGCATGGACGAGGCGCAGCGGGACCTGTCGCAGGACGGCCTCCTGCGCGGCCCATCGGGCAGCCGCCCGGCTCTCGGCGGAGCCGTCGACTCCGACGGTCACGTGCTTGTTCATGGCTTGGAGCTCCTTCGTGGGATCCGCGCCTCACCAGGACATCGCGCTGTGGCTGCCGCCGACGGCCGTGCTCGCCGTGTCGTCGAAGCCGGCGGTGACGCGCGAGGCGACAGCCACGACCCCCTCGATGCGTTCGACGAGGCCGAGCAGGGAGCGCAGCTGGCTCTGCTGGTGCACGCGGCCGTTCAGGGTGACGATGCCGTCCACGACGTGGACGTCGACGTCACCGGCCGGCACGGCCAGCACATCGGCCAGGATGTCGGCCACGCGCCGCCGTATCTCCGAGTCCGGGCGCAGGAACATGCGCAGCAAGTCCCGCCGGGTGACGATGCCGACCAGCCGGTCCTCCACATCGACGACGGGCAGCCGTTCGATACCGCGTCGGGTCATCAGCCGGGCCGCGTCGGCCGCGGTCTCTTCCGCACGGACGGTGATGGCCGGCGCGGACATGATCTCGCCGACCGTGAGGGACGCGGCCTGAGGGGCGCCCTGCGCGTGGGGACCGGGTGAGGCGAGGCCCAGGACGTCGGTCTGGGAGACCACGCCCACCACGCGGTCCTCGTCGTCCAGGACGGGAACCCCGCTGATGTCGTACTGGGCCAGGACCTTCGCGACCTCCTTGACGGCCATCCCCGGGGGAACGGAGACGACCTCGTCGGTCATGAGGTCCGCCACCTTGATGTGGTTCATGAAGCCCTCCTGCTGCGTCGTGGGCGTGGCCGGCATCCGGTGTGTGCCACTCACCATCCGCCGCGGCGGAGCGGGCTTCGAGGGCCGAACGGTCCCGTCCGGGGACCGGGAGGCCCCTCCCGCCCGGCCGCACGGGACCGGGCCGGCCCGATGGGGACCTTTGGCCCCACGGGCGGCCCCTGACGGCCCTCTTTCCCAGCCCTCCGCGGTGCCAGCGTCAGAGGTGACACCCGTCGGCTTCTCAGTTGGGAGGAACCGTGGAAAGCACCATCCGTACCCCGGACACCAGCTCCGTCATCGTCGGCGTGGACGGCTCGGCGCAGGCGCGCGACGCCGCTCTGTGGGCTGCGGGGGAGGCCGTGCGCCGCAGCCGCCCCCTGCACATCGTCCACGGTGCCGACACCGACGGCAGGGCCCTGTACCTGTCGGCGGAGACCATCGAGAGGGTCCGTGCCGCCGGCCGGGAACTCCTGGACGACACGGCGAAGGCCGTGGCCGCCGAGTATCCGGGGCTGAACGTGACCACCGAGTTCAGCCGCGCCGATGCCGTCACCAGCCTGCACCGGTCGGGCGGCCTGCACGGCACGGTCGTCGTGGGCAACCGGGGCCTGGGCGGCTTCAACTCCCTCATGCTCGGATCCGTCGGCCTGGACACCGCGGCGACCGCCCGGACCCCGGTCATCGTCGTCCGCGGCGTCGAGGGGGCGGAGGAACGCGGCACCGTCCTCGTCGCCGTCCGCGATGAGCACGACCTGATGTGCGCCCGCTACGCGGCCCGGGAAGCCGAACTGCGCAAGGCGTCACTGCGCCTGCTGCACGTGTGGACCATGCTCCAGTCCATGGGCACCGTGGTGCCCATGCTCGACGGCGTGGACGAGATCGCAGGCCGCCACGAGGAGACCCTCCTCGCCATCACGGACACGATCCGAGACGAGTTCCCCGACCTGACCATCGAGACCGATGCGGAGAAGAGCGTCTCCGTGGCCGGAGTCCTCGTCGAGGCATCCCGCCACGCCGACCTGCTCGTCATGGGTGGCCGCCGCGCCCCCACCCCGCTGGGACTGCGGCCCAGCCTCGGGTGGGCTACGCACAGCCTCCTGCACCACGCCCACTGCCCGGTCCTGCTCATTCCCCGGCTCGGCAGCGACTCCGGGAGCACGTCATGACCGCCACCTGGGAACAGGCCCGTGACATCGTCGTCGGCGTCGACCCGGTCCGGGACTGGCACCTCGCGATGGCCTGGGCCGCCGACGAGGCCCATCGGCGCCGCCTGCCGCTGCGTCTGGTGCTGGCGATACCACCGCAACACGACACGCAGCACGTGGACGACGCTCCGCATCAGACCGCCTTGCGCCGCACCGGCGCCGACCGGCTGGACCAGGCAGCGAGCTGGGTCGGCGACCGCCACCCGGAGGTCACCGTCCACACCGACCTCCTCGGCGGCTTCCCCGCCCACGTCCTGCTGGCACAGGCCCGGCACGCCCGTCTCGTCGTCCTCGGGTCCCGGCACCTGGGCCGCGCGGCGGAACTCTTCAGCGCCGGCTCGACCGTCGTCCCCGTGACCGCGCAGGCCGCCTGCCCGGTCGCCGTGGTCGGCGACGCCGAGCACGTCACCCAGCAGCCGGCCTACCTCGTCGTCGGCATCGACGGCAGCGCGGCCACCACCGACGCCCTGACCTTCGCCATCGACGAGGCCGACCGGCGCGGCGCCGCCCTGCGGGTCGTGTGCGTGTGGCAGCCGCCACTGTTCCTGCTCAACGACGAGGAGGTCGCGCTGAAGGCCCAGCGGTTCCTGCTGAGCGAGGCCACGGCCGGCCTGGCGGACAAGTACCCGGACGTCCACGTCACCCACGAGGTCCTCACCGGCCACCCCGTCGAAGAACTCGCCCGGACCGCCGAACACGCCCTCGCCCTGGTCGTGGGGCGCCGTGGCCGGGGCGGCTACACCGGCATGCGGCTGGGCTCCGTCACCCACGGCCTCCTGCACCGGGCCCACTGCCCCGTGATCACCGTCCCCACCGGCTGAGCCGACGATGACCACCCAGGCGACCGACGCACCGGCCCTGTCCGCCCCACACGCCCGGGTCCTGCGCGACGGCGTCCCCGGGCGGTGGGCGAGCCGGTGAGCGCCGGTACCGTCGTCGTACAGGCCGGGGCGTCGCCACGGCCACGGCCACCGGCCCGCCAGCACCTTCGGCCGTGCTGGGATTACCGTGTGAGGGGACGGAGAAGTGCCGTCACTGCTGCCACCGGCCGGAGGTGGGACATGAGCGCAGGCGACCGGCCTGCCGGACAGGGCGTGCCCCGGCTGCGCCTGGACGAGCTCCTCGACGAGCTCCAGGTACGGATCGAGGAGGTGCGCGGAGCCCGCGACCGGCTCAACGGTCTCCTGGAAGCCGTCATGTCCGTCGGCCGGGAGCTGGACCTGCCGCAGGTGCTGCGGGGCATCGTCGAGGCAGCCGTCGTCCTCGTGGACGCCCAGTACGGCGCTCTCGGCGTGATCGGCGACGACAAGAAGCTCGCCGAGTTCCTCCCCGTCGGCATCAGCGACGAACTCCGCGCCCAGATCGGTGACCTCCCGTCCGGCCACGGCATCCTCGGCGAGCTCATCCGCCACCCCGAGCCCCTCCGGCTCCCGGAGCTGTCCGAGCATCCCGCCTCGTACGGCTTCCCGGCCCACCACCCGCCGATGCACTCCTTCCTCGGCGTGCCCATCCGGGTCCGCGAAGAAGTATTCGGCAACCTCTACCTCACCGAGAAGCGCGGCGGAGCCGACTTCGACCCCGAGGACGAGGCAGTGCTGTCCACCCTCGCCGTCGCCGCCGGCATCGCCATCGAGAACGCCCGCCTCTTCGAGGAAGTACGACTGCGCGAGCGCTGGCTCGAGGCCGGCGCGGACATCACCAGCGCCCTGCTCTCCGGCACCCCTCAGGACGAGGTCCTCCAGGGAATGCTGGAGCGTGCCAAGGACATCACCGCCGCCGACCTGGGCGTCGTCTACCTCCTCGGCGCCGGCGGCGAGCTGCGCGGCTCCCTGGCTCTCGGAGAGGGCGCCGAGGCGCACCGGGGGATTGTCCTGCCCAGCACCCGCGGCACCCTGGCCGAGGCCGCACTGGCCCGCGACGGCCTGATCACGGTGACGGACGTGGCGACGGACGAACGAGTCACCGTGCAGCCCGAACGCTGGCAGGGCTTCGGGCCTGCCGTCGCCGTCACGGTCGGCACGAAGGAGAAGCTCAGCGGCGTCCTGATGCTGGCCCGCCGCCAAGGGCGTCCCGTGTTCGCACCTTCAGAGGTTGTAGCCCTCCCCGGCTTCGCCGGCCAGGCGGCTCTGGCCCTGGAACTGGCCGACCGCCGGCGCGACGCCGAGCAGATGAGCATGCTGGAGGACCACGACCGCATCGCTCGCGACCTCCACGACCTTGCCATCCAGCGCCTCTTCGCCACCGGCATGACCCTGCAGAGCGCCCAGCGCTTCGTCGACCACCCCGAAGCCTCGGAACGGCTTGCCCGCGCGGTCGACGACCTGGACGCCACCATCAAGATCATCCGTTCCACCATCTTCGGGCTGCGCGAGCACGAAACCCAGGCCATGGGTTCCAAGCTCCGCGCCCGCGCCGTCCAGGGCCTGGACGAGGCCGCAGCCTGCCTCGGCTTCGCGCCGGCCCTGCGGATGGAGGGCCTGATCGACACCGACGTCCCCCCGGCCGTCGCCGACGAGGCCCTGGCCGTGATCGGCGAAGCACTGACCAACGTCGCCCGCCACGCACGTGCCGAGCACGCAGAGGTCCTGATCGCCGCGGCCGACGGCGTCCTCACCGTCGCGGTGACGGATGACGGCACCGGCATGCCCGAGGGCGGCCGCCGCAGTGGCCTGCGCAACCTGAGCGAACGCGCGCAGAAACTGGGCGGCCGGATGACCGTGGCCTCCCCGGGCCCCGGCGAGCACGGCACCCGCCTCGAATGGCAAGTACCGCTGGCCCCCTCACCGGCGTGAATGTCGCCCGGCACCAGGGCCGGACGGGACCACAGTGGGACCGTTCGGCCCTGGTGGGCCGCGTTGACCCGTGCTGTCATGAAGGTGACGGAAAGAGTCCCTGAAAGGACGCGGAGAAGCGGCTCACGGCCGTGCACCGCACAATCAGGTTCCGCGAGAAGCGGGCGGGCTCTTTCCGTCCACACGTGGACGGAAAGCGTTCATCGTTCGACCGGGCCGCTGTGGTCGTGACCGTGGACCTGTGCGGCGATCACCGCTGCCTGGACCCGGCGTTCCACGCCGAGCTTGCCCAGGAGCCGGGAGATGTGGTTCTTGACCGTCTTCTCGGACAGGTAGAGCTGCTTGGCGATCTGCCGGTTGGTGAGACCGTCCCCGATGAGTTCCAGGACGGCGCGCTCCCGCTCGGTGAGTGCCGCCAGGCGGGCGTCCTCCGGTGCCTTCGCGGCCTCCGGGTCGCGCAGGGAGTGCATCAGACGGGCGGTCGTGGCCGGGTCCAGCATGGACTGCCCGGTGGCGACCGTACGCACCGCCGAGACCAGGTCGGAGCCCTTGATCTGCTTGAGCACGTAGCCCGACGCGCCGGCCATGATGGCGTCCAGCAGCGCGTCCTCGTCGTCGAAGGACGTCAGCATCAGGCAGGCCAGCCCCGGCATGTGGGACCGCAGCTCCCGGCAGACGGTGATGCCGTCGCTGTCGGGCAGCCGCACGTCGAGCACGGCGACGTCCGGACGCAGCGCCGGCCCGCGGGCCAGCGCCTGTTCGGCCGTGCCCGCCTCACCCACGACGGTGATGTCCGGCTCGGCGTCCAGGAGGTCCCGCAGGCCGCGCCGGACCACCTCGTGGTCGTCGAGGAGGAACACCTTGATCGGCGCCTCGCGCGAGGCATTCGGATCGTCGGACATGGTCGCGCCCCTGGTTCGGTCCGGCCTGTGCGCTTCACCCGAATTATCCCAGGAAGGGGCGTAACTCACCCCACGACGGTCACTGCCACACCAACGTGGTGGGCGGCCAAGCCGCGGTGCCAAGAGCGCCCTCCAGATCCATCCGGACGTCCACGACCCCTTCGACCGCGCGGATCGCCCGCGCGAGCAGGGGGATCAGGGCACGGTCCCGTACCGGTCCCCGCAGGGTGACGACACCGTCCTGGACGACGAAGTCCAGCGTCACGCCAGGCGTCAGCTCCGGCAGTACCGACAGACGGATCTCCTCCCGGAGCTCCTCGTCGGGGCGAAGGAACACCTTCAGGAGGTCGCTGCGGCTCACCACGCCCTCGAGCATGCCGACATCGTTCACGACGGGCAGGCGCTTCACGTGCTTGCGGGCCATGATCCGGGCCGCCTCGGCGACCGGTGCGTCCGGATGGACGGTGACGGCCGGGCTCGACATGAGCTCCTCGGCCAGTACCCCGCCGGCCTTGGACGCCTCCTCCAGCTGGTCGGGCAGCACGGGCTCGGTGCGCCGGAACTCCTCCTTCGGCAGGAGGTCCGCCTCCGATACGACCCCGACCACACGGCCCTCGCCCTCCAGGACGGGCAGCGCGCTGACCTTCCACTGGTGCATGAGCTCGACGATCTCCTTGTAGGACGCCTCGCGTCCGATCGCGACGGCGGTGTGCGTCATGACGTCACTGACGGTGTGGCGGGATGCGGACATGGCGGTTTCCTCGGGGTGCGGTGGGTGGGGTCAGAGGTAGCTGCCGCTGCCGTACGGCGCGTACAGGTCGAGCAGGCGGACCCGGGCGGCCTGGAGCCGACGGGCGAGGACCTGCCCGACCCAGTGCCCGATGGCCGAGCCGAAGCCGGGGTCGGCGTCCATCAGCATCCGCACGGGCTCGGCTTCGAACTCGTATGCGCGGACGAGGGTCATGGCTTCGGCGCCCAGGCGCCAGGTGTGCGGCTTGAACAGCCAGGAACAGCCGACGAGCTCGCCGGCGCCGAGGTGCTCGATGACGGCCGCGCGCCGGCCGGGCACGTGGACGTCGAGGGTGACGCTGCCCGACCGGACGATCCAGAACCGGTCGGCGTGGCCGCCTTCGCGGAAGAGGCGGGTCCCTTCGGCGAAGTTGACCTCCCGTGCCAGCTCCATCAGGCGCGAGCGGTATTCGGCGGGCAGCGCGGCGGCGATGCGGGTGGGGGAGAAAGTGCTCATGGACGGCCTCCAGGTTCGAGTCCGCCTCCAGTCTTCGCTGGCCGGCCTTTCCCAGGCAGGGGCCCTATGGCCCCCTCCGGGGCCCGACCGGCCCACGCCCCCGTGCCGACTTGCCGGGGATCCTGGCAGCAGACGGCCGAGAGACACCGTCGCCCCGTCCCTCCATATCTGGTAGGTGCGCGATGTACTGGAACGATCACATGGGTGCCTGGGACTGGTTCGCGATGTCCTTCACGACGCTCATCGTCTGGGGACTGATCGCCGCTGTCGCTGTCCTGGTGGTCCGGACCCTCAAGCGCGATGGTGCGGCCGGACGAGCGGCACCCCGTCCGGCTGCGGGAACTGCCTCCACCAGGGCCGAGCCGCTCCTCGCCGAGCGGTACGCCAGGGGCGAGATCGACGACGAGGAGTACAAGCGGCGGCTCGCCGTGCTGCGGAGCCATGCCGCGGGGCCGACGCCCCGTTGAGATGCCGACAGCGGGGAACGGGCATGCCCGCCCCCGCTCGACTGAAGGGTCCCACGATGAAGAGCCGCTCGTCCGGTCAGCCCGCCGGTCAGCTGTCCGCTGCCAGACCCGTACGTCGAGCGGAGGAGATGGAGACGGACGAGGCGCTGGCACTCCTCGACACGGTCGAAGTGGGCCGGGTCGTCTTCACGCGCAACGCCCTGCCCGCGGTGCGCCCGGTGAACCATGTCGTGGACGCCGGAGACATCGTCATACGCGTGCAGGACGACTCGACCCTGGCCGCCCTCCTCAGCGCCCATGCGGGTACGGGGGTGGTCGTCGCCTATGAAGCCGACTCCATCGAGCCCTTTGACCACCTGGGCTGGAGCGTGGTCGTCACCGGCTACGCCACCGCCGTGACCGACCCCCACGAGATCGAGCGCTACGCCGGCCTCCTGCAACCCTGGGTCGAGGGCACCACGTCCGGAGCCATCCGGATCAGGCCCGACCTCGTCACCGGATTCCGGCTGCTGCCGAGCAGCCCGTAGCCGCCGCCCGCGCGCTTCACGACTCCGCCCCCCGGCCACGGCGGCAGTCGCATCCTTTGCACTGGACGAGGGCCAGGGCATTGCTGTCAGCGGTGCTGTGCCAAAGGGCTTGCCGGGCTTCGCCCTGCCCCGTCCGGACGACCTCACCGGACTGGTCCTGCCCGCTCTCGGCGAACAGCTCCCGCACCTTCGGGTCGCTGAGAGCAGAGCCTTGATTTCGTCCCGGATGGGTCGGACGGCTCCGACGCCCTGGCCCGCCGTGTCCTCGAGTTCGCTCTGAATCCGGGCCGACACCGAGGTCGGCCTACGGGGGCGCTCGTCACCAGGCTCGCCGCGGGGGAGCGGAGGGGAGTCGTGCGCTCCACGCAGCCGAGACGGCAGTCTTGCGTGCGCGATCCGCGGGTCAGGCCTTCTTGACCACGCCCGACTTGAGCTGCATGGATCCGAAGCCCTCGATCCGGCAGTCGATGTCGTGGCCGTCGACGCCGTCGATCAAGCGGATGTTGCGGACCTTGGTGCCCGCCTTGATCCCCGAGGGGCTGCCCTTGACCTTCAACGCCTTCACGACGGTCACGCTGTCGCCATCGCACAGCACGTTGCCGACGGCGTCCTTGACCACCCGCTCCCCGGCGTCGCCGGCGTCGCCTCCCGTGCTCTCGGCCGGTACCCATTCGTGGCCGCACTCCGGGCAGACCACCAGCGCGTTCATCTCGTACGTGTACTCACTGGAGCACTTCGGACATGGAGGAAGGTTGTCGCTCATTCACGCAGATTTCTGGACGTCGGGAAGCGGGGCGCCCTGGAGGGGACCGGCTGGCCGACCAACGGGCACCCGCGCGATGGAGTAGCGATAGTAGCAAATTGCAAAAGTCTGCAATTTCATAGATGCTGCAGATGTTGTGTCCGTAGGTAGCCGCGGGCACAACACCAGGCGCTTGCCCCGCTCGGGGTGGTGAGAAGGGTGCGAGACCGTGCCGGTTCCGCTGTACCAGGCCAAGGCCGAGTTCTTCCGGATGCTCGCGCACCCGGTGCGGATCAGGGTTCTGGAGCTGCTGCAGGACGGGCCGATGCCGGTCCGGGACTTGCTGGCCGCGATCGAGGTCGAGCCCTCCGCCCTGTCCCAGCAGCTCGCGGTCCTGCGCCGCTCGGGGATCGTCACCTCGATCCGTAACGGCGCGACGGTCGTCTACCAGCTGGCGGGCGGGGACGTGGCGCAGCTGATGCTGGCGGCGCGGCGGATCCTGACCGAGGTCCTGACGGGGCAGAGCGTGCTGCTCGAGGAACTGCGCGAGTCCGAGGGTGCGGCCTCGTGAGCGTGAACACTACGGTGACGGCCGTAGTGAGCCGGGTTCGCTCTGTCCTGCCCGCCCGTGCCGACTATGCGGTGATGGCCCACACTCCCCGCCGGGACCTGCTGGCCGGTCTCACCGTGGCGATCGTCGCGCTTCCCCTCGCGCTCGGCTTCGGGGTGTCCTCCGGCCTGGGCGCGGAGGCGGGGCTGGCCACCGCCGTGGTCGCGGGCGCGCTCGCCGCCCTGTTCGGCGGGTCGAACCTCCAGGTATCCGGCCCGACCGGGGCGATGACCGTGGTCCTGGTGCCGATCGTCGCCCAGTACGGGCCCGGCGGCGTCCTCACCGTGGGTCTGATGGCCGGGGTGCTTCTGATCGGTCTCGCGCTGCTGAGGGCCGGACAGTACATGCGGTACGTGCCGGCTCCGGTGGTGGAGGGCTTCACCCTCGGGATCGCGTGCGTGATCGGCCTCCAGCAGATACCCAACGCGCTCGGCGTCGACAAGCCGGAGGGGGAGAAGGTCCTGCTGGTGGCGTGGCGGGCCGTCGTGGAATTCGTGGCGTTCCCGAACTGGACGGCGATCGGCCTGTCCGTGGGTGTGGCGGCGGTGATGCTGGCCGGGGCGCGGTGGAAGCCGACGGTCCCGTTCTCGATCGTCGCGGTCATCGCCGCGACCGTGGTCGCCCAGCTCTTCCAGCTCGACGCGGCGGCCCCGATCGGTGACCTGCCTTCCGGGCTTCCCGCCCCGTCTCTGGCCTTCCTCGACGTGTCCGCGTTCGGGTCGCTGCTGGCCCCGGCGGTCGCGGTCGCCGCGCTCGCCGCGCTGGAGTCCTTGTTGTCGGCGACGGTGGCGGACGGCATGACGGTGGGGCAGCAGCACGATCCGGACAAGGAGCTGTTCGGGCAGGGCGTCGCCAACCTGGCGGCCCCGCTGTTCGGCGGCGTACCAGCCACCGCCGCGATCGCGCGGACCGCGGTCAACGTCCGTACGGGCGCCTCCTCCCGGCTGGCCGCGCTCACCCATGCCGCGGTTCTCGGGGTGATCGTGTTCGCCGCCGCTCCTCTGGTCTCGAAAATCCCGCTCGCCGCGCTGGCGGGGGTGCTGCTGGCGACGGCGATCCGGATGGTGGAGGTCGGCTCGCTGCGCGCGATGGCGAAGGCGACCCGCTCGGACGCTGTCGTCCTGGTCCTGACCACCGCCGCGACGCTGCTCCTCGACCTCGTGTACGCGGTGGTCATCGGGCTCGTCGTCGCGGGTGGCTTGGCGTTGAGGGCGGTGGCGAGCCAGGCGCAGATGGAGCAGGTCGACTTCCGCCCGGATCTGCCTGGCGAGCACAGCGACGAAGAGCACGCCCTGCTGGCCGAGCACATCGTGGCCTACCGCATCGACGGACCCCTCTTCTTCGCCGGCGCCCACCGCTTCCTCCTCGAACTCTCCGGGGTCGCCGACGTCAAGGTGGTCATCCTGCGCATGGCGAGGGTGACCACCCTGGACGCCACCGGCGCCCTCGTCCTGAAGGACGCGGTGGAGAAGCTGAACCGGCGCGGCATCGCCGTGATGACCTCCGGCATCCGCCCCGGCCAGCGCCAGGCCCTGGACGCCGTCGGCGCCCTGGAGCTGCTGCGTCTGGAGGGCCGCGAGTACGCCACCACTCCCGAGGCGATCGCCGGCGCCCGTAAGTACCTGGAGCAGGCGGGCTTGCTGCCCCGTACGCATCACCGACCGCACCGCATCCGGAAGGCCTCACGATGACCGTCCCCGCCGACCTGCGCATGATCGAGGTCTCCGGTACCGAGGCCCTGTGGCTCCTTGAAGGCTCCGCCCGGGGCCGCCTCGTCTACGTCCAGCGGGAGGTGGCCGTCGTCCGCCCCGCCGCACACGTGATGGAGTACGGGCGGCTCGTCGTCCGAGCCCCCGTGCAGGCCGCCACGATTCCCGGCCGGGCGCTACTGACCTACCAGGTGGACGAGATCCGCAGCTCGGCCGGCACCGGCTGGACGGTCAGCGCTCACGGGCCGGCTGACGTCATCGCCGACCCGGACGAGGCCGCCCACTACCGGCGCACCCTGCCCGGTTGGAGCCACGGCCCGCACGACACCCTGCTGCGCCTGCACCCGCAGTCCGTGTCGGGGTTCCGTCTGGCCCGTACGGTCTCGGGGGCGGGCCGGTGAGCGTCCGGGCCGAGGCGATGCCCTACCGGCACGTGCTGGACGTGCCGACCACGGGCTCGGCCGTGCGCATCGCCCGGGAGACCACCGAGCTGGTCCTCGTGGAATGCGGGGTGGGCCTGCGGCATCCGAGCGTGGGGCCGGCGTTGCTGATCGTGGCCGAGCTGGTCACCAACGCCGTCCGTCACGCCGCCGGGTCCTCACCGATGATCACCGTGACCTATGCCCACGGACCCGGGGCCTTTGCGTTCGCCGTCCACGACCGCCACCCCTACCAGCCTGCCCTGTTCGGTGCGCTCGGCACCGCGCCGGGCAGCGGCCTGGCCATGGTGGTGGAGATGACGATGGAGCTCGGCGGCACCGCTGTCGTACGGGCGGATGCGGACGGGCGTGGCAAGGCCATCTGGATCACCCTTCCCCTGTGAACCGAGGAGCTGACGATGACGATTGAATGGCGCTACACCACCCGTCAGGACCTGGGCGTGCTGTCCTTGGCCGGGTATCTCGGCGCGGAGGCCACAGACCGGTTCACCGGAGCGATCGGCTGGGCGCTCGCCCGGGGCACCGGACCGGTCATCCTCGATCTGACCGGCCTGCTGGGCTGGTCGGCCGGCGGGCAGATCGCCGTCGCCCAGGCCGCCCGCCGTCTCGGCGAGAGCGGGCGCCGACTGGAGCTCGCCGCGATCCCCGCCGACGGCTCGCTCGTCCCCGATGCGACCTGCCCGCCCGTGCCCGTCCACTGCGACCTCGCCGCCGCTCTGGCCGCCCACGGAGCACGCGGGACGGTCAGGCAGTGGGCCACCGATGACTGGCCCGCCGAGCAGTCGCCCGAGGCATCCGCCCTCATCTGAGACCAGCACCACCATCCAAGGGTCTGGTCCTGAAGACCGAGTTCCTCAAGAGGTCCTGACCCGCGAAGGACCCGCTCTGGGGAGTCGAAGGTCACGAAGACGCCCTGCCAGGTCCCGCGAGTTGCAGGGATCTGCAATTGTGGAGGTCGCAACGTGTGAAGAGGGGCGAACGGATGCCCCTACGAAGGAACGGTTCTGGGTGGATGAGATGGGCAGTCAGGGGAGAGGCACACCGGTGAGCACGCCGCTGTACCAGCTGAAGGCGGAGTTCTTCAAAACGCTGGGGCACCCGGTCCGCATCCGCGTCTTGGAGCTCCTGGCCGTACGCGAGCACGCGGTCGCCGAGATGCTGCCCGAGGTCGGGGTGGAGGCCGCTAGCCTCTCCCAGCAGCTGGCCGTCCTGCGCAAGGCCAACCTGGTGGTCACCCGCCGCGAAGGCTCGAACGTCTACTACAGCCTGACCCATCCCCAGATCGCCGAGCTCCTGCGGGTCGCCCGCGGCATCCTCTCCGGCGTTCTGGAAGGCCAGGCGGAACTCCTGGCCGACCTCAAGGCCGGCCGCCACGCCTGAGCGGTGCTCCACGGTGTCGGCCCTGCGGGGCCCGCCCCCACATGCGGCGGCCGTCTTCCGTTAGTGCGGGTTCAACGCGCTTCTGACACCGGAAGGCGGCCGCTCTCTCCCATGCCGAACCCGCACTCCGGGCGCGCCTGGATCCCATTCGGTCCCGGTATCACTTCTGGGCGTGCTGCCCCAGGTAGAACAGCAGCCAGATGAACCCGGCGAACACGTGCGTGCCGAAAATGTAGATCTTCTGCGCGAGGAGGACCTGCACGACGAGGGGCTCTGATCGGCGCACCACTAGACCACTCGGCCGCTGAGGATTCGGGGTCAGCCCGCCGCGTCGGCGGGGCCGTCCTCAGGTTCGGGTGTGGTGGCGATGAGGATCTGAGTGGCCTGCGTGATGTTGTCGGCGCGGACGGCGCGGGCCATCGCCTCGTGGGCGGCGTCGGCGGTGGTGTCCGGGGGGACCACCAGCAGGGCGAAGTGGTCGTTACGGCCCTTATCGCGTGCGCCTCGGATCCTGCCGACGTCGCCGGACAAGTCCGGCGACCAGCTGTTCGGGCCGGGCTGCATGAGGCAGCCCGCACGCCGAACGCTGATTGGTCCGCAGGTGGGTGGGAAGAGTCAGGCCGGGGTGATGTTCTCGGCCTGCGGACCCTTCTGGCCTTGGGTGACGTCGAACGTCACGGTCTGGCCTTCCTGGAGCTCGCGGAAGCCCGAGGAGTTGATCGCGGAGTAGTGGGCGAAGACGTCCGGCCCGCCGCCGTCTTGGGCGATAAAGCCGAATCCCTTCTCCGCGTTGAACCACTTCACAGTTCCCGTAGCCATGTCACATGCCTCCAGTCGATGACGCCTCCCGCTTGCTGCGGAAGGCAGAGGTGATCGCCCTGGTTCCTGCGGCACAGCACAGCAAAACGCCCACGCCGAGGGTGTGGGCAAGGGGAATTTCCGAACCACGACAGCTGACGCAGACGGTACACGTCCACACGCCCTGTCCCAGGGGCAACGACCACGCGTCAGGCCCTGGACGTGCGTGCGGGTCTACCCATACTGGCGCACCCACCTCAGGCTGCGGTAGCTGGGTTCGGCGGCGCGGCGGTATTCAGCGTTGAGGCGCTGGCATCTTCGAGCCGGTCCTCGAGGATGACGATGCGGCAGGTGGCCTCGATGGGGGCTCTGGTCGGCGAGTTCCCGGGCGCGGGCGGCAATGCGCAGTTGGTGGCGGGAGTAGCGGCGGTGTCCGCCGGCGGAGCGGAGCGGGGTGATGAGGCGGCCTTCGCCGATGGCGCGGAGGAAGCTCTGGGTGGTGCCGAGCATTTCCGCGGCCCGGCCCATGGTGTAGGCGGGGAAGCCGTCGTCATCGAGATGGCCGAATGAGTCGTCTGCTGTCGTTTGATAGCCGTGCGTCCCCCGCCTGGCTGCACTGCCGCAGCTCGCAGTCGAGACGGGCCTGGGGCCCTGGCCCCGGGCCGCCCGGTAGGCGTTCGGTCATCGCTATGTGCGAGGGGAGGCAGCGCGCTGCCGCGAGCCGGGCAGGCCGGTCCTGCCCTGCTGCGGTACCGATCCGGATCCCGGCCCCCGGGACACCGGCCGCGACGCGCCGGTTCGCCGTGTCGCGCGGCGGCACAGGTGAGCCAGGGAGGTGTAAAAGCGGTCAGGGAGGAACACGGCGTCCGCCACGATCATCGCTCCGGAGAAGAGAGGCAGCCCCATGACCACCGCGATGCCGACGTGCATCCCCAGCAACATGGCCAGAACCGGGTACTTGAGCCTGCCGAAGAGCACGAACGGGAAGGCCACTTGCAGGAGTACCGTCGCGTAGCTGGCGACCGCGATCAGGACCGCGTAGTCGTCCGCAAGGTGGGAGAGCGCGGGCCAGGGCTGGAAGAGTTCGAGGTTGAGGACGTAGTGGAGGGCGGTGCCGCCGACCCAGGAAGCGCCCTGGACCTTGTACAGGCCGGCTGACCCGTAGAGGAAACAGACCTCTGCCGCCATGACGAAGATGCCGCAGTTGTGCACGACCGTCGTCAAGGTGCTCCGTGCTTGACGGAGTCGGGGCGAAGCGAATCTTCTCGCCCGTTCGGGATCGTCGCCCGCACGAGCCGTCTTGAGACGGTTCCTGCGTGCGTCCAGGGACCAGCGGCGACTGCACGCGGTGAAGACGAGATAGACGGCCATCAGCAGAATCAGATTGTCGCCGCCGTCCGTCATGAAGATCGCTCTTGCATGGAACGAGGTCACCACGATGGCGAACAGGACGGACATGGCGCGGGTCCGCCACCCCAGCATGAACAGCGCGGAGGTGAAGAGGGCCGTCACATAGCAGAGTTCGAAGTAGGCCGGGCTGTCGGAGAGGGTCAGGATGCTGTTCCAGCCCGTCTGTGCGAAGAGCTGCTCCGCAAGCGCGGGCGTCCACGGGGAGCCGGGGCCCCAGATCTCGTGACGGTGCGGGAATTCACGCAGAAGGAAGACCAGGTAGAGCATTCCGTAGCCGGCGCGCATGACCGACACGGCGTACAGGGACACCGGCCGGCCGGTCAGTAGTGCGACGAACCGCTGGGCTGCGCCCGTGGTTCTCCGGTCGGCGGTGCCCCCCGATGCAGCTGCCGTGGAGGGGGGCTGGGTGATGTGCTCAGTTCCCACGGGGGGTCACCTTCCACCAGGGAAGAAGCCGCTCTTCGGCGGGCGTCGGCGGGCGGTTGCCAGCTGCTGCGCCCTGCGCGGCGACGGGCAACGTGAGGACACGAAGCTGGATGAAGCCGAAGGTGGCGCCTTGGTCGTGGGCGGCGACCCGGTCCGCAGCGATGTTGCGCAGGTACTTCTGCATCATCACGGCGCGATCCGAGTCTGTCCTGTCGTCTGCGCCGTGCGTGTCGACGTAGGAGGTCCAGGCGCGGCGCAAGAGATTCTGTGTCGTATGGCTCGGGAACACGTTGTGTTTGACTGCGGAATTGTCCACGGATGTCAGATCGACCCAGCTGCTCACCTGAGTCGCACCGTCCGGGGCAGTGCGTGCGGTTCTCGCGAGAATGCGCCGGTTGACGGAGTCGGGATCCGGGGCGAAAAGCCGCCAATTCTGCTCGAAGAGGGGGTACACCCATGCGTTGATCTGTGGGCCGTACCGCTTCGAGACGGCATTGGGGGGAGCCACGTGGAGGAACACCAGAACCACATGGGTCACAGTCGTCGCCAGGCACAGGGCCACGACGGTGCGCAGTACCGCTGCCAGTTGACGGGAACGCCGGGGTCGCCGGCACGGCGTGGCCGCTTCATCGCGACGTGCCCGGGGGTCCGGATCAGAATCGGACACCCGGAGTTCCTTCACGGCCGCTGATTCAATTTTGCTCGACACCAGCCCACCCTGTCTTTCTCGTATCAACTGCTCGCGTCTGGTTTCCCGCTGGATCCGGCGGCGGCGCACGACGGAGTCGAAAGGGCTCCGCCGCGCGCCGCTGTCCGACGAGCGGACCTCGTGCAGTCCGCTGGCTAGCCCTCGGTGCTCATGGGCTTGCTGCCGTATCCGTAGTCGTGGTCGTAGTGCTCGCCGTAGCCCGGCTTGCCGGGCTTCTCGCCGTGCTCGTGGTCGGGCTTGCCGGGTCCCTCGCCGTGCTCGTGGTCGGGTTTGCCGCCGTGCTGGTGGCCGGGCTTGCCGCCGTTCCCGCCCGTGACGTTCCCGCCGGTGATGCTTCCACCGGTGGTGTTACCGCCCGTGGTGCTCCCCGCGGTGCTCGCTCCCGTCGTATTGCCCGCGACGTTCCCCGAGGTGTTGCCGGAGATGTTCCCCGAGGTGCCGCCCGTCACGAGGCTGGCGATCGGGCCGCCCAGGAGACCGCCTCCCGTCGTCACGCCACCGAGCACGCCGCCAAGGACGCCCGAGGTCGCACCCGAAGTCGTGGTGCCGGTCGTGGTGCCGGTCGTCGTTCCACCCGTGCCGCCGGTCGCGCACGTCCCGAGGAAGATCCGGTTGTTGTCGAGCGTCACCTCGCCGTTACGGGCCAGCGCCCGGCCCTCGATGTTCGCCCTCGTTGTCACGAAGATCGAGGTCAGAGCCATGATGGTGCCCACGAAGGTGGAGTCGGTACCGAGGGTCGCCGAACTCCCGATCTGCCAGAACACGTTGCACGCCGAAGCGCCGTTCGTGAGCAGGACCCGGCTGGAGGATGCCGTCGTCAGGGCTTCCGGAATCTGGAACACCCACACCGCGTTGGGGTCTCCCCCGGCGTTCAGGATCAGGTCGCCGGTGAGTCCGACACCGGACGTAGCCTTGTAGACGCCCGGAAGCAGCGTTTGGCCCGCGCCGATCCCCGCCGCAAGTGCGAAGTCCTGGGCCTGACCCGCCGCATTGTTGTACGCCACGGTCAGATCGCTCTTGGCCTGGAGGGCCGCAGCGTCCGCTGCGTGCACGGCACCGAGCACCAGGCCGGGCGGGAACCCGGTGATGGCCGGGTTCGGGTGCGTCCCGAGATCGTGGCTGATCACTGAGGGGCCGGTGTTGGTGACTCCCTGACCTGCCAGAACGGAGTAACTGGCGGTCGTGCCCAGAGGTACGGGTGTTGCGATGGCCGACGCCGGCGTCGACGTCGTGGCGACCATCGCAGCGGCAACTGTTGCGGCAAGGGCCGAGGCCAGCCAGCCGGACAGAGGACGGAGTCGAGCCGCTTGAGGAAATCTCAGCTTCATCGAGAGGCCATTTTCTGTGGGGGCCGTGGCGTGCCGGGCCCTAACCGATTGCCCGGGAAGCCGTACTAGTGAGATGGCATATTACGCGGGCAATTGGGTGCACCGATTTCAAGCGGCAGGGCGAGGCCCGTGATTGAGGACGGAGCGCCGTAGTATGCGCCCTTAATATCTGAGTTCATATGGATGGTCATCCGATGTCATGCCCGGGCGTAGGGGTGTCATTACCCCTATGTGGGCACTCGGCCTCAAATCAGTCCGACAATCCCACCCCGGCACACATGTGAAAGTTCCGCCATTCCAGTGATTCGACGAGATCTGGAGTGAGTGGGCGTGGCGGCGACAAGGAAACCCGCACCGTACCGTCACCTGGGTGGAAGCATTCGCCCATCAATATGTCCCTTACCTGCCTGGACCATGCTCGCGCACCAAAGCGACCTCTTCGACCCTCCGATGCCGGATGGGGCGAGTGGCGCACACTCCCACCGGTGCACCGAGAAGACTCTGGACCTGCTCCGACCGAAAGTGCTGTTCCCGGCGAGACCCCGCCTCGTCCATACGACGGAGCGTTCTTCTTGGACTTGTGGGGCGGGGCCGTCACCACGCGCCCGCCGGTCCAAGGGCCCCAGGTGCATCGGCGAGGATCTCCACAGCGGGCCCCTCTGCAAGGAGCTTGAAGGACCCCGTGGTCGTGCGGGGGGGGCAACGCCGCCCACGCCGGTGACTCCCAGCACTGCGCCCGGAGCGCTCAGGGCGCAGTGCTGTGACGCCATCTCAGTGGTCGGCAGGGGCCCGGGGTCGCCCGGTGACGATGTCCCCGTCGCAGCTGGTGGCCACGATCACTGTGTCGTCTTCAGGCTTTGGCGGGTTCGCTGTCATGCACCATCACGCGCGGCAGATCGCAGATGAGCAGGCAGGGAACAGGCCACCGTGCCCCCCGGTAGATGGTGCCGGTTCAGGGCCACCACCCGGTACACGAGCCGGGCGATCCAGCTGATCGGGGGCAGCGTCATGGCCTGCCCTGCGAGCCGCCAGGGCCGGCGCGGGCCCTGTTTGAGCAGCTGCGCAACCGCCTCCGCGCCGCCGTGCACATCGGCCCTACCGGGCTCGATCCAAAGGGCCTCCCGGTCGGCTCGTTCGGCGGTGACGCCCAGTGCGTCCAAATCGGCATACTGCCAGGGGGTGACGACGGCGTCGGGATCCAGCAGGCGCAAGGCGATGTTGACGGCTTGGGTGCAGAATCCGCAGTCGCCGTCGTACAGCAGCGTCGGCCGTTCGGCCATGGTGGATCTCCTTGTCTTACGGTACGTCCCCGGAAGCGGCCGCCGGGTCCGGATCTGCGGGCGCTTCAGGGATGCCTTGAACTTGTCGTTTCGTCTAACGAAGGGCGCAAGTGCCTCGAACGACGGGAGTTCCTGCAGGCCGTCGAAGCCGACGATGGGCGGTTTCTTCTCCTGATGGGCGGGCACAGGCCACGACGGGGACGGCGGCGAGGCCCCGGGAGGGTGTCGCGGCGGTATCTGGCTGTTCTGGGCGAGGTTGCTGGACGAGCTTGCTCTGAAGTGCAGCGTCATCGCTTCGCACACAGGTCGTTCGCAGGTAATACTCGCCGTCTTCCCAGGGCGGCAGAGTCATGACAGGAAGACTGTCATGTGGACCGCTCAACTGGTGCCCCGTCTCGGATTGGCCGCCTGCTTGTGGTGGCTTGGGTGGGACTGCGGTCCGCCGGATTCCACGACCCGATCGACGTCGTAAACGACGGCCCGAGTGGCCACGATCGTCGTCGCGAGCCTCTCGATCGAGGTGCGCTAAATCCATGTCGATCGACCGGCCTGTATCGGCGGGACAAAGTCCCCACTGCCGGAGGGTCGCCAGGGGGCATATCCTGGTAGTAGGTCGTCGCACTCTCACGTGTGGCGTCCGGAAGGGCGACCCCGGCGTGTGAATGTGCCGGGGTCGTTGTATCACCGTCGTCGCGTTTTAGGGGGGCGAGACATGATCCGTTCAGCCGATGTACGGGACTGGCGCGACTGTGACGTCCTCGACACGAAAGGGCACCGGATCGGCGCTCTGGAAGCGGTCTATGCGGACACCGCCACGTCAAGGTCGCGCACGCCGGGGCAGTCGTGAAGGAGTACCCGGCCATCGGCACCGACGACATCCTGCCCGCCAAGCAGGAAGAAGCGATCTTCAAGCACTACGGCGTGCCCTATCAGCCTGGCGTCGGCGGCGAACGCCGACCGGCGCGCCGCTGAGCGCCCCAGCCCGACATCGGAGGAGGTGTTCGGCGATTGGTGATCTTCTTGTCGCTGCTGCTTGTGGCCTTCGTCTTGGGCCTCATCGGCGCGGTGATGGACGGGCCTGTTCTATCTCCTCGTCATCGCCCCATCGTGCTCGTCGTGGCCGACCTGGGGTTCATGGCCGTACGACGTTCCCGGTCCTCGAATCGTCGCCGCCTTCGGTAGCACCGGCCGCGACGTCCTACACCTCACCACTGCGGCTGGGCGCCGATCCACCGCGTCGGCGCTCTCCTTCAGGTGACGCCGGCAACTCCCCTCCGCGCTCGTCGTACAACGCGTGCGGGCGGGGTCGCGTTGCACAGCCTGGTGGAGGTCGCAAGACTTGATCGCCGGTGACCGTACGCGATCACCTGTTGCGCAGGGAATGTTGTGACAGGACTGGTCCTTCCGCACGACGTGGTGGGTACCGGCTCCGAGCGGGTCCTTCTGCTGCACAGCTGGTTCGGCGACCGGTCGGGCTTCGACCCGATGCGCGAGCACCTGAGCGGGGACGCGTTCAGTTACGCGTTCCTGGACTGCCGCGGGTACGGCGAGGCGATCGGCGCCGACGGTGCGTTCACGATGGAGGAAGTTGCCGAGGATGCCTTGGCCGTGGCCGACCATCTGGGCTGGGAGCCCTTCTCGGTCATCCGGTCATTCCATGGGCGCCAAGGCGGCCCAGTTGATGCTGCTGGACGCCCCGGAGCGGATCCGCTCGGTCATCGGCATCTCGCCGGTGCCCGCCGCTGGGAGCCGAGGCCCTGCGGGCCCCCTGGATGCAGTGGTATCCGAACGCCCAGCTGGAGGTGCTCCCGAACACGGGGCACTACGCACCGGAAGAGTCCGCCGAGGCCGTCGCCGCGGCCGTCGAGCCGTACCTCGGCCGCTAAGGCTTCGGGAAGACCGCCGGGTCGGTGGGGCCGCCGCCCGTGCATTCGGGTGTGGTGGCGATGAGGATCTGTGCGGCCTGGGTGACGTTGTCGGCGCGGACGGCGCGGGCCATCGCTTCGCGGGCGGCGTCGGCGGTGGTGTCCGGGGGGACCACCAGCAGCGCGAAGTGGTCGTTGTGGCCGCGGGTGATGAGCACGGTGTCGTCTCCGACCGGGTCGGAGTCGAGGTGCACGACCTGGTCGTCGACAACCAAGCGGGTAGGGATGTTGTGCCAGGCGGTGGCGTCCAGGCCGATCCGTTCGATGGGCCCAAGGTGCCCGGTCAGCGCCGTGATCAGGGCGGGCAGCTCGGTCTCGATGTCGCGCGTGCGCGGCCACCACGCACCGTCCAGGAGCCCCTCCCGGGACCGCGTCGTCTCCAGCCGCAGCAGGGCCGTACCCGGTTTGACCGCCTGGTGGATCTCATCTGGCAGGAGCAGCGAGGAAGGGTGGGGGATGTCGGAGTCAGCCATGTGGGTCCGCCCGTCTACGGGTGCTGCGGTACTGCGTCACAGGTCAGCATGGGTGCCGGTCGGGCGACGTGCGCGGGCCTGTCGTCCTTTCACGGTACTCCCGCCGCCCGCTCCGCCGCCCGCTCCGCCGCCCGCCGGAAAAATGCCTGGTCAGATCGGCCATGGCCAGCCGAACAGGCGTACAGTGAAAGCACCGGGAGTACTTCGCACACCGGCTTTCACGCGGGTGTCGTTTCCGGCGATCGCCTAGAAACCGGACTGCTGACGGGCAGTCCGGGGGCAGGTCCGCATCATGACCTCCACCCTCGACCGGACCGCGCCCCGCGACCTCGCCGCAGTCGTCCCGGCCCGCTTGTCCCTCACCCCCAAGACCACCCTCGCCGGTCAGCTGGACGGGGCCTGGTGGCCCCACTCACGTGACCTCGAAGCCGAGCTTCCGGCGCTCGCCGCCGCACTGGACGAGGCCTGGGGGCGCATCACCCGCGTCACCGTGAATCCCGCCCGCTGGCCGGTCATCCCCCACACGGTTGCTGTGGACGGGCGGACGCTGCACGTGGGCTGGTTCACCGAGCAGGACCCCGACAAGCTGATCCTGCTCTCCTACACCGTCGGCCGCTGGGACCTCCTCGTCATCCCGCCCGAGACCGAGCCCGCGGCCGCGGCCCGGCTGATGGCCGCCGCCGCTATCCCTGGCAGCGTCCTGGCCGCAGACGTCCTGATGGCCAACGAAACCGTCATCGGGCGCGGCATCCGCGACGCCCGCCGCCGGGAAGCCACCTGGGAGGGTGAAGGCGGGGCCTGCATGTCCCCCTTCGGGGAGCCGATGGGCCGAAGCGCCCTGCCGCTGTCCGGAAACAGGTGGAGGTGAGCTCCGTGGAGACCGTCGTCCTCATCGCGGTGATCATCTTCATGATCGGCATCGGGATGCGCTGGATCCACCTGCTGAACGCCCAGCACGATGCGCGGATCGAGGCCTACCGCTTCAGCGACCCCCGGCCGAGGCCTCCCGGCCTGCCGGACGACACCGGTCGTCGAGCCCACCACACGGGTGCCGACCGGTGAGGAACAGACCTTCCTCCGACCGGGGGCAGCGGGCGGGACGCCCCGGCGCCCCGCATCCGCCGGCCTCCTCACCCCCTCAGAAAGGGAACACGCCTACGTGAAGTTCATCGAGACCCAGACACTGCCCTCGCTCGGGCACGCCGAGGTCCGGATCATCGCGCACACGCCCGAAGCCGCCCGAGCGGTCGCGGAGGCGCTCCGCCGCTGTTTCGCAGGCGGGGAACAGCGCAGCTACCCCGCCCTCGACGGCGACACCCGCCTGCACCTCACCGTGGACACGGCGACACCCGCGGGCCTCGACCGCTCCCGGCCTGCCGCCATCAGGCCCTCCGCCGGCAATGGCGCACACTCCGACGAGATCTGAGAAGCCCCGACCGGCACCGGAGCCCACTCCACCCCACACACAAAGGACGCGGTCATGGCCACACTGCGCGAACGCAAGACCTACCGCGACCAGGTGCTCCGGGTCCTGTACGAAGCCGTCGAGGGCAACCGCCTCCTCGGCACCACCGGAGCACAGCTGCGGCGCGACCTCCACGTACCGGAACAGGACCTGGCCGCCGCCTGCACCTACCTGGCGGGCGAAGGACTGATCACCGTCGACTGGGAACCCGGCAACACCCCGGCGATGGTCACCCTCACCCACGAGGGAATCCGGCACATGGAGGCCCAGGAGGAAGGGACGGCGGGCTCGGCCTGATTCGAGGGACAGGCCCCAACACAGGTCCTATACACGGGCGAACTTCTCGGTCTGCTGGGCGAACTCCTGGGCCATGGCCGCGCTGACCGTGGGCCTGGTTTCGCCGATGGTGCGCAGGTAGTCCTCCGTGGTGGGGCGGGCCCGGGTCCCGGTGTCGAAGGTGTGCTCGAACTGGACCTGTGAGACGGTGCGTGCCACATGGGCGATGTCGGCGGGGGTGAACCCCTCGCTGGTTGACGCCAGCGCCGCACTGTCGGCCTGCGCTCCCGCCCGGGTCAGGTAGCTCTCCCACAGCGCAGTCCTCGCGCGCTGGTCCGGGGGGCCGATCGGCAGGACGTAGTCGAAACGGCCGTGCCGTAGGAACGCGGAGTCGAGGGTGGTCACGTCGTTCGTGGCGCAGACGAGAAGCCTCCCGTCCTGGCTCCGGAACCGGACGATCGCCTTGAGCAGTTCGTTGACGACGCCGACCGCGGTCGCGTCCGCACCGCTCCGGGTTCCGGCGATCTCCTCGACCTCGTCGATGAAGACCAGGACGTGGTCGAGCCCGGCGATCTCGTCGAAGCGCCGGTACAGCCCGCTCGCCAGCCCGTACTCGGCGGCCAGCCGGGCGGGGAACAGTTCGAGGAACGGCCATTGCAGGCGGCTGGCGATGGCGTGCGCGAACGTGCTCTTCCCCGTCCCGGGCGGTCCGAACAGCATCACCGCCCGTGGCAGCTCCACGCCGTGCTGGGCGGCCATTTCGGGATGGGCCAGTGGCAGGACCAGGCGCCGCTCGATGAGCTCCTTCTCCTTCTGCATGCCGGCGACCTTCTGCCACAGATTCCCGGGCGGCAGCTCCGCTCCCAGCGACGCGAGCATGCTGACCGCCTGAGGGGTCACTCGCCCACGCTTCTCGAAGAAGACCAGGCCCGGACGGGCCTCGAAGCCGCAGTTGTGCAAGGCGGTGGCGCCGGTCTCGCCGTCGGGCAGGACGGCGTGCACGGTTCGGACGCCACCGGCGAACAGCCGGTGCTCCAGGGCCGTGATCAGGTCGCTGCCCAGACCCTGGTGCCGCCAGGCGGGCGCCATGCTGATGCGCAGGATCCACGCCCGTTCACCCTCCACCCTGCTCACCACGGCGCCGACCACCACGTCGTCCGCGGTGGCCACCACCGCCGGGTGGAGGGCCTGGAGGGCCGCCACGGCGTCCGAGAGCGGAAAGAGCGGTGGCCCTTCGGCCGTGCCGCTCTCGGCGTCGACTCGGAGTACCGATTCGAGATCGTCCTGGGCGTAGTCCCTGACACGCCAACCCGTCATGATCAGCTCCGCGTGTTCGGCCGTACTCCCATCATCGGCCGATGTGTGCGGGACGCGCCCGTCGGCCTTCAGGCCGGCGGCACTGGACGGCACAGCGGCACCTCACGGGGGCAGACCCCGCCGCGGCTGCTGTCCTCCGCTCCGTGAGGAAGCCCCAGGTCAGCGACGGGGTGGTTTGTCGCCAGGCGGCTCCCTCCTCACCACCGCGGGCCGGAAACACCTGGTTGCAACCGGTCAGCCTCCGCCGACGCGCGACGAAACCCGGCCGCGCAAGCCCTGCGTGAACCGGCCCGCCGGGGATCCGGGTCGTGAAGGCCGCCGGGCACGAAAGCCGTGTGGCGTGCCCGGTCGCCGGGGAGCATCCTGGAAGCCACGCCGCCCGTGCAGCCCGGACGCCCGCCCGCCGCCCGGTTGGAGGCAACAGGATGACCGTCGGAGGCCGCGCGGACCCGGATCGCTCGGAGAGCTTCGGGGAGGAGCTGCTCGGGCCGCTCCTGGACGGGGCGCACGAGCTGCCGCCCCATCTGGTCGGCCCGCTCGTCGCCGAGACGGTGGCCCGGATAGGGGGCCGCGCAACACAGATCCTGCTCCAGGACTACGGACAGCAACAGCTGGTCCCCCTGCCCGCCGGCGGCATGGCCGCCGGTGACCCGCAGCCCATCGACCGGTCCGAAGCCGGCCGGTGCTTCCTGGAGTCACGCCCCGTCGAAGTCCTGACGCCCGACGGCATACGGGTCCACCTGCCCCTGCTGGACGGCGGCGACCAAGTGGGGGTCCTCGCGGCCACCCTGGACGCGGTCGACGACGACACCCGCCGCCTCCTGCGCAGGATCGCGGGCCTGGCGGCCGACCTGCTGCAGACCAAGAACGGCTACACGGACCTCTTCTTCCGGACCCGCCGCAGAGAACCGATGAGCGTGGCCGCGGAGATCCAGTGGTCCCTGCTGCCCCCGCTGTCGATGGTGATGCCGCACGTCGCGGTCGCCGGAGTCCTGGAGCCCGCCTACGCCGTGGCGGGAGACAGCTTCGACTACGCCCTGAACGGTGACGTCCTCCATCTCGCCATGGTCGACGCCATGGGGCACGGCCTGGACGCGGCCACGATGGCCACGGTAGCCATCGGCGCGTACCGTCACGCCCGCCGGATCAGCATCGAACTGTCGGAGATCTACCTCTTCATGGACCGGGCGGTCGCGGAGCAGTTCGACCCGGACCACTTCGTGACCGCCCAGATGATGCGGCTGGACCCGGACACGGGGCGCCTCCAGTGGGTCAACGCGGGGCATCCCGCGCCCATGCTGATCCGCGCGCACCGCGTCGTACGCCGTCTGGACAGCCCCACGACCCTCCCCGTCGGCTTCGGAGGGGCTCAGCCACAGGTCAGCGCGGTGGCGTTGGAGCCAGGCGACCGCGTCCTCTGCTTCACCGACGGCCTGATCGAAGAACACAAAAGCGGGCAGGAGCAGTTCGGCGAGAAGCAGCTGATCGACTGGGTGAACCAACTGGAGCAGGCCGACCACGGGATCCGCACGGTGGCCCGGGACCTGTCTCACACCCTCAAGCGGGCACGCGGCGAAGTCACCTCGGACGACGCCACCCTCGTCCTCGTCGAGTGGCGCGGATGACGGAGCGCGTGGGCACCTCGTCCCCAGGCGTCGCCGCCCAGGCCGACTTTCGAAGCCTCTCGTCCGACCCCGCCGCGGAGTAAGCTGGGATCACCGGGAGTAGCTCGTGCACCCGCGCCCACGCGGACGTCGTTTCCGGCGATCAAGACAAAGCGCCGCCCGGCAGGGCGGTCCGGGAACGAGTCCGCGATCATGACTACTACCGCTTCCCTGTTCTCCGCACGTTTGACCCTGACACCGAAGACCGTCCTCGCCTGGCCGGGTTGGCGTTCAGCGTCATCACACCGACGGGCCGCACGGGTGCGAGCTCCTCCGGGACGATCTTGGTGGGGTCGAGGAGGTCGATTCCCTCGAAGGTCTGTTCCGGGGTGTCGGGGAAGGTCTGGATGCCCAGTTCCCACCGCGGGTACGCGCCGGCCTCGATCGCGTCGGCGAGATCCCTGCGGTGGAAGTCGGGGTCCGTTCCGCTGGTGATCTGCGCTTCCTCCCAGACCAGCGAGTGGACGCCGAGCTTCGGTGTGGTGGGTGGCCTCGGTGTGCAGGGACACGAAGTCCCAGAAGGTGTCGTGGGCGCTCTGGGCCTGCGGGATCTCCCGGTCCGGGTGGGGCTTTCCGGCGTGGATGACGTCGGGGAACTTGATCGCGTCCTGGATGAAGAAGGGACGAACACCGGCGTCTCCACGCCCTTCGCCAGGAACGCCGCCTTGGTGACCTTGCCCGCCGTGCCGTAACTCTGGAAGACCCCGTGGGCGGCGGCACCCCGCGCGTGCACCACCCGCTCTGGAATCCGTTCGTGATCGAAGTGGGTGATCTTCTCCCGCAGGTGGTGGTCCTGCAGGAGCACAGGCCCCCGTGGGCCGGCCTTCAGCGAATGGTCACTGTCGTAGAGCCGGGCCCCCTGAGCAGTGGTCAGGTAGGCGCCGCCCTGGGCCACGGCGGCCTGGGGTGCGCCGGTGGGCTGTCCCGTGGGGCTGAGCGTGTCCGGGCCGGCCTGGTCCTGTTCGGGCGGCAGGGGCGCGCGCGGCTCGGTGGCCTCGGTCACCTTCAGAGGCTTCGGTGCGGGCCTGCCGGGGGCGGTGTCGGGTTTCGCCTGCTTTCCGGACCTTGCTGTCGTGGTCTTCTTGGCCGGCTGCAGTCGTCGCCTTCTTCTGGGCCATTTCTGGTGTCTCCCTCTGCGGATTCCCCGGCCTGCCATCCATTGCCGCCCGACCGGTTGATGGCCGTCGCGCCCTGGCGCAACCCTTTCTCCCTTGCCCGCCTCAGGCACCTCAAGAACGGCCGTACCGGCTAAGCCTGTTCCGATCGTGGGTACACGCTGCGCTCGAAGAGCCGGTGCGTTCAGCGCGTCGCGGTGCGGTGACCGAACCAGTGGCGGCGGCTGCCGGGGGATTCGCTCACCGGGCCGTCGGTCTCGGCGCGGGCGATGTCGCGTTGGTTGATCAGGTCGTCGCGTTCCCGGTCGACGACAGCGGCCTCGCGGCGTGACATGCGGACTCCGCGTCGGGCCCGCGCGGAGCGACGGACTCCGAGCATGACCAGGGCCAGGCCTAGCAGGGCGGCGCCGCCCACGACGATTCCTGCCAGGAACACGCTTCCTGTGGAGCCCATGACGTGGTAGCCGAAAATGGAGAAATCGCCGCCGGTGCCGAGAGCGTGTTCGGCTCCCATGTTGCCGAACACGCCGACGACGCCGATGCTCGCTGCGGCGATCAGAATGATCAATCCCACGATGAGAATCATGGACTGCTCCTTGCGTCGGTGCCCGGACAACCCACCGGACACGGCTGGCGCCTACCCGGATAGGGAAGCGTCAAGCGGGAACGGCGACACCTAGGGTCTGCGTGTGCCGCACGAGGTGCGCTGCGCTGACACCTGGGTGCGGGGGCTGGGGACACCAGCCGGGACTCGTCGTCAGATGCGTTGGGCGCCGTGGAAGAGGGAGCGCAATCCCCGGGTCCGGAGCGCTGCCCGGGCTGCGTTCGCACCGGGTGCTCCGTGGACTCCTCCGCCGGGGTGGGCGGCTGCGGAGGCGAGGTAGAGGCCCTTGACGGGGGTCTCGGGGCGGCCGCTGCCGGGGGTGGGGCGGAAGATCGCCTGTTGGTGCAGGGCGGTGGTGCCGTTGTTGATGGCGCCGTTGTGGAGGTTCTCGTTCATGGTCTGGAGGGTGGTGGGGGCCAGGAGGCGGCGGGCGAGGATGCCGGCACGGAATCCGGGAGCGAACCGCTCCACCTGCGCTTCGATGCGGTCCGCCATGGCCTCCTGCTCACGGGCGTCCCACCGGCCCGTGATGTGGTCGGGGCCTGCGTCGCGGGTGATGTGCTGGGGGAGGTGGGTGTAGGCCCATGCGGATTCGGTGCCGGCCGGCGAGCGGCTGGGATCCGCTGTGGTCATCTGCCCGAAGAGGGCGAAGGGTTCGTCGGGGACGTGTCCCATGGCGATCTGTGAGGCGAATCGGGTCAGGCCGTCGATGCCGTCGGCGACGTGGACGGTGCCGGCCCCGGCGGTCTGCGGTGCCGTCCACGGCACCGGTCCGGTCAGGGCCCAGTCGACCTTGAAGGTCGCGAAGTCCCACTGGAAGCGCTCCAGGTCCCGCAGGAGACGGGACGGGAGGTGCTCCTCCCCGACGAGGTCCCGGTACAGGGCCAGTGCCGAGGTGTCGGCCAGCACAGCCCGACGCGCGCCAATGGTCTCCCCGGCCTCGGTCCTGACCCCGACGGCCGTGCAGTTCCGTATGACGACGCTGGCGACGCGTTCCCCGCAGCGCAGGGTGCCTCCGCGGCGCCTGAGACGGCTGACGAGCGCTGCGGTCAGGGCGCCGGCCCCTCCGACGGGGACCGGGAAGCCGTGGCTCTGGCCGAGCATCGACATCATCCAGCCGAATCCGCCGCTGCCCGCGGCTTCGGGGGACAGGTCGGCGTGCAGGGCATTGCCGGCCAGTAGGAGCCGGCCGCCCGCGCCCGCGAACTCCTCCTCGCCCAGGCGGCGCACGGGCAGGGCCAGGTTCCGGGCCAGCCGGAGTCCGCCTGCGGCTCGGAGCTTCCCGGCCAGGCGGAGCCCGGCGCGGACCGGGGGGAAGGGGGTGAACAGGGCCTGTACGAGATCGGGCCCCACACGGCTCCATGTCTTGTACATGTTCCGCCAGGCGTCCCCGTCGGCCGGCGCGAACGCCTCCAGCCCGGCGGAGGTCTCCTCCACGCGGCGTTCGAGCACCGCGCACCTGCCGTCCAGCAGGGGGTGTGCCAGTACGCGGGGAGCGTGGCTCCAGCGCAGGCCCTCGGCGGCGAGGTCGAGGCGGGCGAGGAGCGGAGAGGCGGCGGCGAGCGGGTAGAACGCGCTGAAGAGGTCCGAGACGTAATCCGGATGGACACCCCGGTCGCTGCGTACCGCTCCGCCGGGCTCCTCCTGCGCTTCCAGGACCTCCACGCTCCAGCCGGCGTCCGCGAGCAGGTTCGCGGCCACCAGCCCGTTGGGACCCGCGCCGATCACGACCGCGTCAGGCATGGAGCACCTCGCCCTGCCGCCGTTCCACCACCTTGGCCAGACGGGGCAGCATGCCGCGGTGTCGGAGCTGGAGCAGCGCTTCGGTGGCGGGGTTGTGGAGGGTGCCGCCGATGCCGCGCAGGGGGTGCTCGTCGCAGACGACGAGGGTCTCCTCGCCCCACGGACGCAGTTGGAGGAAGATCCGCGCCGTGCCGAGGGACTTGAAAGAGGCTTCCAGTTCCAGCTCCCGGCCCGGCTCGGTGTGCCGGACGGTGGTGACGCCGTCGAGCGACCAGGGGCCCAGGCGGACGGTGTAGCGGAGCCGCGCACCGACCGCGGGCCAGGCGCCATCAAGGGGCGCGGACTCGGAGGGCCCCACCACCCACTCCCCGTACGCGTCCGGATCCGCGAGGACCGCCCACACCGCCTGAGGGGGACGCCGGATCAACTGGTGTCGAACAGCCATGGGTCAAGTCCTTCTGCCGGAACCGAGAGAGCGGGGCAGCCGTAGTCGTGCAGGGGATGCGCCGGACGGGTGGGCCGAGGTGGGGCTTGCGGTACGGCTGCCATGTGGCCGCGAGTTCTTGTTGTTTGATGGAGGGGCGCTGCTGGCGGTGCACCTTTGTCCACCTGCCGTGGCGACCAGGACTCCTGCTCCTTGCGAAGCCGTCACACGTTTGCGCGGGGAGCAGGGGCCGCCCTAGAGGGCGTGCAGAACGGGTGCAGATGCGGGGGTCAGCCGGCGCTGCGTGTGCCGGGCGGGTCCTGGGGGTCGATGCCGGTGGAAGCGGACGCATCCTTGGTTCCGCTGGGACGCTGGGAGCGGCCTCGGGGACCGGTGTCATGCATGCCCTTCTCGTCGCGGCCGGCCTTGCTCTGGTCCTCGCCGCGGCGCCCGCTGCTCTTCACGGGCCGGCCGTGCGGGTTCCCGGCTTCCTCTTTGGAAACCTCGCGCCCGGGGCCTTTGGCGGGGGCGTACTGGTCGGGGTGGAAGGAGCGGTGGGCGCTCGGGTTGTCCTGCTGACGGGTCTCGTCGACATCGGGAGACCAGCCGTGCTGTTTGGTGCCCTTGTGTCGACTGGGGCCCTCACCGTGCCTGGGTTGGGATGACTCTGGCTGCTTGGCCATGATTTTTCCTGCCTGCCTTTCCTGTGGGTGTGGAGAAACCCCCGTGGTGGCCGGTCTATTACCAGTAGTGCTTGCGTCCGCCGACGGAATGTCCGAGGGCGCCGAGGATCCAGAGAATGACTCCGATAATGACGAGGATGATGCCGATGGTCCACAGGATGCTGATTCCCGTAACGAAGCCGACGACAAGCAGAATTACGCCGAGGACGATCATGAGGCCCTCCGATTCACTGTGACGCTTCTTCCAGCCTAGGCGGCTTCGTCACCGTCGGCGTGGCGTGCGCGGCGGAGGGCCCTGCCCAGTGCGCGAGGCCTCCGCTGGACGGCAAGCACCGACCAGCACCGCGCCCAGTGGCGTTCACGGGTGGAAGACGTGGGGGCGATGAGGCGGGGTAGGCGGCTGAGGACAGACACCACATAGGAGGCGCGATGACAGGCCGAGAGAGGTCCAGACGCTACCCGCCGACGGCGTCGGCCGAGGCCGTGGGCGAGAGCGGGGGCCGTGAGGTCCGCCGGCAGACGGACGATGCCGCCGTCCGGCCTTCGAGCAGGGTGGAGGACGATGCGGATGCTGGGGGCCACCGTGCCAAGCGGCAGCGTCCCGGTATTGGCCGTGAAGAGCAGAACCGCCCGGATGACGCCCGGCAGGCGGACTCGGAAGACGGCTGAGACCGCAGTTGCAAGACCGCTCGCACGGTCACCCTTGTTGCCAGTGCATGGGTAACTGGAATTTTCAAGTAATGAATGCGGCGGGCGCCCGAATCGGAGTTTCGTCTGATCCTCCTAAGGTCGACGGACTTCCGGATGGTGATCAGTCGGAGGGGCAGGCGCAAAGCCTCAGCGGTCTGACGGCCCCGTGATCCGTCATAGCGAGCGTGTCGGTCGGTCAAGGAGGTGCGCCATGTCCTGTTCGGCTCTGGCCGGGAGCACGCTGCCGGCCGGCCTGATCGCTCTGCCCGGTGTTTACCGGCCGCAGGCGGACACCCGGCTGCTCGCCGCGGCCCTTCGACGTCGAGAACGCCAGACTGTGGGACCTCCCCGACGAACCACCCCCGACCGGCATCGCCGTCTCCGGAGACCGCTCCTGCGAGATCGCGGGCCGCTACGGCGACCTGCTCATCGCCACCGAGCCCAGGACAGAACTGGTGACCGGGTTCGGCGCGTACGGAGGCTCCGGCGCACCACGGGTTGGCCAGCTCCCGGTCTCCTACGACCCCGACCGTGATGCAGCGGTGGCTTGGGCGCACGACCAGTTCCGCTGGGCGCTGGGCGGCTGGAAGGTCAACGCGGAACTCCCCGGCCCCGCGGGTTCGATGAGGCCTCGCAGTACACCAGGCCCGAGGACGTCGCGGCTGCCATCCCCTGCGGCAACGACGTGGACGCCTTCGTCGACGCGGTACGCCCCTACGCCGACGCCGGATTCACAGAGATCGCCTTGGTCCAGATCGGCGGCTACCAACAGGAACCGTTCCTGGACCGGTCCGCCACGAAGCTGCTGCCGGCCCTGGGAGAGCTGTGAGAACGGCCGAACGCAGGCGCGAGTTACCGAGCCCTGTAGGAGGCGGACATGAACCGTGCCGCTCTGTTTGATGTCGACGGTACCCTCGCCGACACCAATCATCTCCATGTCGTCTGCTGGTGGGAGGCCTTGCGGCAGGCGGGCCACGACGTCGCGATGCACGACATCCACCGTGCGATCGGACTCCCCGGCCAGGACCTGCTCGCGCACCTGCTAGGCGAGGACCGGGACACGAGCGAGGACGATGGGCTCAGCGCCGCCCACACCACCCTTTACGGCACCTACTTCGACCGGCTGCCCCCGCTGGACTCGGCAGCCGACCTGCTGCGCGAGCTCGACCGACGGGGTTGGCGGGTCGTCCTCGTCACCTCGGCGAAGGACGCCGAGCTCGATGCTCTCAGACGGGCCGTAGATGCCGACGACGCCATCGCCGCGACGGCGAGGACTGCTCTGTGGCGGTATCCCACAGCGCGACCTTGAGGAGGCCGGGGCCCGAGCCGTCTACCGTCACCCCGCCGACCTGCTCGCACACCTCGACACCAGCCCCTTCGCCGCCGACCACCCTGCTTGAGCCGTGACCCGTCGGGTAGGCGCACGGCGAACGAGAATGCCGTGCACAACGAGGTGATCTGCATGGAACGGTCCACCGGCCCGGAACCTGAAGGCCCCGGGCTCACTCCGGAAGGACCGGATCCGGTACCCCGCGATCCGCGCCCCGCCGGCCCCGGGGGCAAGCCGCCCCCGGCCGACCCACCTGCCGAGCCGCCATCTCCCACGGAACGGCCGCCTGTGCCGGAACCGCCGGACTGACGGCCCGGCGAAGAACCTGACCGGAGGACGGGCAACCATGCCCACAGCGTTCCCATCGGCGCCCTGAGGCGTCGGACCCGGGCTGGAGACTCCATAGCTCCTGCAGGGACAGGGACAGTCGCATGAATGAATTCGGATGAGGCCCCAGGATGGAGGCCAACCATGTCAACCACCACGCTCATAGCCATCATTGCCATCGCAGCCGTCGTCGTGATCGCGATCGCGGCCGGACTGTGGATGGCTGCCCGTCGGCGGCGTCTGCAGGACAAGTTCGGACCCGAGTACAACCGCACGGTCGAGGCGGAGGGCGGTCGAATGGCCGCCGAACGCGAGCTGCGGGCCCGCGAGGAACGCCACGACAAGCTTGAGATCAAGGAGCTGCCGCCTGAACGGCGAGACCGGTACGCCGTCGAATGGAACAGCGTCCAAGAGCATTTCGTGGACCGACCGGAAGGCTCTGTCGAGGAGGCCGACGCACTGGTGTCGCGGCTCATGAGCGAGCGGGGCTACCCCACAGACGACTACCGCGGTCAGCTCCGTGACCTTTCGGTCGAGCACGGCCGAACCCTGGAGCACTACCGGGCCGCCCACGACGTCAAGGTGCGCAGCGCCGGTCACCAGACGACAACCGAGGAACTCCGCGGGGCGATGGTGCACTACCGCGCCCTGTTCGACGACCTCCTGACCGACCAGAGGAGCCGTTGACATGCAGAACCACGCAAGCAGTAACGAACGAATCGGGGACGCCGGCATCACGACGGAGGACATCGCCCATCCGATGTCGGCTTCGGAGGCCGGAACGGACACCGGTGCGGACGCCGAATCCGGTGGCGCGTCGGCCGACGGGCGGACGCCGCCCGTGTACCCGGGGGAAGCCACCACGGACGCGGCTGCCGAGGGGCGCGACGCCCGCGACAGCGGGGACGGGCCCCCGACGGACCGCGGATCGCAGGCCGGCGTCGATGATCCACTGCTGGGTGCCGAGGACACCGCGGAGTACCACAAGGCGTGGAGCGAGATACAGGGCCGGTTCGTGGACGACCCGCAGGAGGCGGTCAGGTCGGCGGACGCCCTGGTCGCCGAGGTGATGCAGACCCTTGCCCGTTCGTTCTCCGCCCACAAGCAGGGGCTGGAGGAGCAGTGGGGCCAGGGCGGACAGGTTGCGACCGAAGACCTGCGGCTGGCGCTCCAGCACTACCGGTCGTTCTTCAACCGCCTCCTGAACACCTGACCTGCGTCGGCCCCGGTCCATCCGCCGGGACTGGTCCGGGACTGGTCCGGATCTTGGTCCTGGTCGGGGCGGTGGCCGTGTTCAGGTCCCGCCGTGCTCCGTCACTCCCAGGGCGCTGAGGAGCCGGGCGCGTAGTTCGGCTGCCGGGGATGGGAGGGGTCGGGCTGGGCGGGAAGGCCGGGCCGGAGGTCGTGGCTGATGCGGCCGTGGTCGAGGACGAGCACGCGGTCGGCGAGGGCGAGTGCCTCGTCGATGTCATGGGTGACCAGTAGGACGGCGGGCCGGTGACGTTCGCAGAGCCGACGCAGCAAGGCGTGCATGCGCAGCCTGGTGAGGGCGTCCAGTGCACCGAACGGCTCGTCGAACAAGATGAGTTGCGGTTCGCGTACGAGTGCCCGGGCGAGTGCCGCACGTTGGGCCTCGCCGCCCGAGAGGGTGCCGGGCCAGGCGCGCTCGTGGTCGGCCAGGCCCACCTCGGCGAGCGCCCTGCGGCCCTGTTCACGGGCGTCGGCGGTGGTCAGCCCGAGGATCACGTTGTCGAGGACCCGGGCCCAGGGCAGCAGCCGGGCGTCCTGGAAGGCGACCGATCGTCGGGCGGGTACATCGATGGTGCCACTGCCCTCCGCGTCGTGATCGAGCCGGGCGACGGCGCGCAGCAGGGTGGACTTGCCCGATCCGCTGTGTCCGAGCAGGGCGGTGAACTCCCCGGGGGCGAGGTCGAGGTCGATGCCGTCCAGCACGGTTCGTCCGGCGAACGTGCGGGTGAGCGAGCGTATGCGTGCCGCCGGGGCAGTGGCGGTCGCGGCGGCGGTCAGGACAGGGTGCGGCGCCATGCGAGGGCCTTCCTTTCGAGCAGGCGGACCAGGGTGTCGGAGAGCAGGCCGAGCAGCCCGTAGACGACCAGGCCGACCACGATCACGTCGGTGCGGCCGAAGGTACGGGCCTGGGTCATCAGGTATCCGATGCCGCTGGAGGCGTTGATCTGCTCGCTCACCACCAGCACGAGCCAGGAGATGGTGACCGACATCCGCAGACCGGTGAAGAAGCCCGGGGCCGCCCCCGGCAGGGCGATGCGGCGGAGGAACTGCCCGCGGGACAGGTCCAGGGTCTGGGCCAGTTCGGCGTGGCGGACATCGAGGCCGGTGAGGGCGGCATGGGTGTTGAGGTAGACGGGGACCAGGGTGCCCAGCGCCACCAGGATGACCTTGACCTCCTCGCCGATGCCGAACCAGAGGATGGCCAGCGGGACGAGGGCCAGGATCGGCAGGGACCGGACGAGCTGGACGGTGCCGTCGAAGAGGGCCTCGCCGAGGCGGGAGAGGCCGGCTGTCAGGGCCAGCGCCAGACCGGTGGCCACGCCGAAGGCGAGGCCGAGGGCGGCGCGTTGCAGGGAGATCAGCAGGTGGCGCTGGAGTTCGCTGGTGCCGAGCAGATCGAGGGCGGTGCGCAGGACGTCGGTGGGGGAGGCGAGGGTCTGCGGATCCAGCAGACCGGTGCCCGACGAGGTCCACCAGGCGGTGAGCAGGAGCAGCGGTCCGGCTGCGCGCGCGAAGGGCAGACGGGGTGGGCGGTGGCCGACCGCACGTGTGCGGTGTAGCTGAGCGGTGGTCATGGAGGGTGTCCTTCCTGGTGCGGTCGTACGGGGGTCAGCCGGACGTGGTACGCGCCTGCCGCTGGACCTCCTCGAAGCGGCGGTCGAACTCGCCGGTGACATCGAGCTTTCCGGGGATCGCGCCCGCTTCGGAGAGCAGGTCGGCGATGGCCTGGTGGGCGGCGACGGCTTCGGCGTAGGCGGGGAACGCCGCCGTTCCGGTGTTCGCGAAGATCCGCCCACCCGTGTCGGTGGGGATGTTCTGCTTCTTGACGTAGTAGTCCTGCACCCACTGGTCCTTGTGGGTGTTCTGCCAACCGAGCGCCTTCGTCCAGCGGGCGGAGAAGTCACGCAGGGCGGCGGCCTTCGCCGGGTCCTGGAGCGTCTTGCCCGGGGTGATGAGCAACAGCAGCCCGCTGGTCAGGTCCTTGTCGTCGGTGATCTCGTGGGCGCCCTTCTCGGCGTTGGGGAGCAGGTACTTGGAGGCGAGCGGCTCGGTGAGGGCCGCCGCGTCGACCTGGCCGCTCTGCAGGGCGGCGGGGATGTCCAGGACCTGGAGGTTGACCAGGGTGACGTCGGTGGTCTTGAGGCCGCCCCTCTTCAGGGCGTTCAGCACGGCGGGCTGGAAGGTGGTGCCCTCGGTGTACGCGATCTTCTTGCCCTTGAGCTCGGCGACGGTCTGCGCCGTGGTGCCGGGCGCGGTGACCAGGTGGACGGCGCTGCGGCTGGTCTGTGCCACGCCGACGATCTTGACGTCCTGGCGGGCTGCCTGGGCGAAGATGGCCGGCGTCTCGGAGACGATGCCGACGTCGAGGGAGCCGCCGCGGAATGCTTCCAGGATGGCGGGCCCGCCCTGGAAGGCGTTGTAGCCGAGCTCGTACGGAGCGTCCTGGTCCTGGCCGGAGGATCTGAGGAGCACCTCCAACTGGGCGTTCTGGTCGCCGATCCGCAGTTCGGTGCCGTTCGGGACGGTGGCGGGCAGCGCCTCCTTCGGGGCGGGCGCAACACCGCTCCCGGCCTGCCCAGTGGTGGTGGAGCATCCGGTGAGGGAGAGGACGGCGGCAACGAATACGGGCGCGAAGCGGCGTACGGCGGGGAAGGTGGACAAGGGGGTGCTCCTGGTTCGGTGAGGTTCGGGCAGAGGAAAGGTCAGGCTGCGTGGACCTGGAACTCCCAGACGGAGTAGCCGTACTGGGTACCCCGGGCGGTGCCGTAGAGGCGGACGTGGCGTCCGTGGGCGCCCAGTCCGGTGATCTCGTCCGTCCCGCCGTCGGCGGTGGTGGTCGCGTACACGGTGGTCCAGTGGACTGCGTCGTCGGAGACCTGGATCTGGTAGGCCTTGCCGTAGGCGGCTTCCCACTCGATCCGAACGCGGCCGATGGCCGTCGGGGCGCCCAGGTCGACCTGGAGCCACTGGGGGTCGGTGCGGTTGCTCGACCACCGGGTCGTACCGGATCCGTCGACGGCGTAGGCGGGTTCGACCCCGGCGCGGTAGGTGCTGGATGCGGTGACGGGCCGTTTCAGGGCGAGGTTGGCGCCGCCTGTGGCCTGGGCGTAGCGCGCGGCGACCTCGGCGGCGGTCAGGGCCTGGCGGTACACCTGGACCTCGTCGATGACGCCGGTGAACGGGCGCTTGCCGCCGAAGCCGCCGAGGGGGAGCGCGATGGTCTGCGGGAGGGCGGCGGCAGGGGCGCCGTTGGCGTAGAGGGTGGTGCCGCTGCCGGTGGAGACGAGGGTCAGGTGGGTCCACTGCCCCAGCGGCAGTGAGTAGTCGAAGGTGTAGTCGCCGATGCCGTACGCGGTGAGGCCCAGCCGGTGGTCGCTGCCCGTCTGCTCGACCTTGATGGCGGTGTCGGTGTCGCGCAGCAGCACGGTGTCGGTGGCGTCGCCGGTGCGCTTGGCCCAAAGGGAGAGCGTCCAGGGCCCCTGGACGGCCCGGCCGCCGATGCTGAGCGTCTGGCCGCTGCCGGATGTGAAGCCGAGGCCGTTGCCGTTGTGTCCGGTGGCAGGGTACTGGGGCGGGTAGAGCGAGCCGTTGGCGTGGAGGGTGCCGGTGGTGTCGGGCAGCGTGAGCTTCCAGTCGCCGGGGTAGTGGGTCGCGGCGCTCGGTGTGTACGGGCTGTCGAAGGTCCACGTGTGGACGGGTGCGCCGTCGGTGGTCGGCGCCGGCGGGGTGCGGGGCGAGGTGGCGGGCTCGTCCCCGATGGCCCGGAGGTCCTGGGTGAAGGCCGCGTAGCTGCGTGCGGCGGGGTCGGGGTTCCAGGTGCGCTCGCCGAGTTCGGCGCGGCGGCCGTCGAACTGGTCGAGGTAGTAGTCCGTCTGACTGAAGTACAGGTCGTCACCCCAGGCGGCGAGGACCTGGCCGGCGTTGCGCGGATCGGAGACCGGGGTCCAGTCGTATATGTCGCCGCGCGGCACGACCTTGCTCTCGTAGTCGGCCGGGGAGATGTAGAAGCGGGTGTACGGGCCGGTGCGGTAGGCGGAGTCGACCACGTCGTAGCCGAGCGAACGCATCGTGGCGGAGACGGCGGTACTGCCGAAATTCATGATCAGGACGTCGGTGGCGGGCCGGATGGCGGTGCCGTTGACCCAGATCATGGCGCGCTTGCCGTGGGCCCGTACGGTGGACCGCTCGGCCGTGATGAACTGTTCCTGGAGGTCGGCCATGGTGGGCGCGGCAGCGGTCAACTTGGACTTGATGTAGGGGCAGTCGGCCAGGGCGGCAGGTACCTCGTCGTTGCCGAGGTGGACGTAGGGGCCCTGGAACCAGTCGATGAACTCGCCCAGCATGCCCTGCATCCAGGCGGTCGCCGCCGGGTCGGTGAAGTCCAGGGTGCCGGGATCCCCGCAACGGGCGGCGAGCGACCGGTCGGTGCCGCCGAAGGCCGCGTACGGCTGGGCCTTGGTAGGTCCCTGGATCTCCGGCACGATCACCACGTGGTACTGGGCGGCCACCTCCTCGATCCGGGCGATGTCGGCCTGGCTGTAGCGCTGGGCCGGATCGGTCGGGGCGAGCGCGGCATAGGCGGGGCTGTGCAGCCGGAAGGCGTTGGCTTGGTTGAACATCAGCTGGATGGTGTTGACCTTGTGCCAGGAGGCCCGGCGGATCTCGTCCTCGATGTCGGCGGGTGCCATGTAACGGCGGCTGACGTCGAAGTGCTCGGCCCGGTAGGCCACCCCGGGCCAGTCACGGGCGGCGCCCTGGGGGATGCCGGGTCCCAGGCGCAGCATCTGCAGCAGGGTGCGGGTTCCGTAGAACACGCCGGAGGACGTGGGGGCGCTGAGGGTGACCCGGGTGTCCGTGGCGGTCAGGGCGTAGCCCTCGGTGCCGAGCCCGGCGTCGGCCGCCAGGGCGAGTACGACGTCGCCCGCGACGGGTGCGGAGGTGCGGGCCACCGGCGGGGTGCGCCCCGTGACCGCGGCCAGGTCGGCCGCGAACCGGTCGGCGACCTGCGCCAGCGTACGGGTCGACAGGCGCTCCGAGGTAGCGCCGCTGGTGGAGAGGTCCGCGGTGGCGGGGTCCAGCACGATCCGGGACGTCTCCGTGAACGTGAACTGCCCGGCGCCGCCGGTCCACTGGCGCAGGGCCGGGGTGACGGCGGGAGCGGAGTTGACTCCCGTGGAGGCCGCGAGGGCAGGCGCGGGAGCGGTCAGTGCGCTCGTCGCGATCAGCAGCAGGGTGACGAGGAGGCCGGCCAGCAGCGGGCGGGTGCCGGGGGCGTGCCGGCGCAGGGCGTGCGGGGGTAGGGACATGGTGAAGCCTCTCTGGCGGGGTCCCGCCGGGCATGCGGGACCGTGGGTGCGGCGCGGGCTCGTCCGGTCGGTGGCCGACTCAGGTCGCGGGTGCGGAGTCCCCGGGACATCGGACCGTCAGCGCGGCCACGGCCGCCCGTGCCACCTCGCCGTGTACCGCCAGCGCGGCGCGTGCCTCCTGCGCACCGGCCCCCGTCAGCAGCACCACCAGGGCGGTCTTGAGCTCGCCCCCGGCTTCTTGCAGTACGGCACGGCAGGTCCCGGGATCCGCGCCGGTCGCCTGGGCGAGCAGGGTGAGCTTGCGGCCGGCCAGCTTGGCGTTGGTCGCCGCCAGATCCGTCATCAGGTTGGACCAGGTCCGCCCGAGCCGGACCATGACGGCGGTGGAGAAGCTGTGCAGCACCAGCTTCTGTGCGCTGCCAGCCTTCATCCGGGTCGAGCCGGTGATGGCCTCCGGCCCGGTGTCGGTGCAGACGTGCAGGTCGGCGGTACGTGCGAGCGGCGCGTCGGGGTTGCAGCTGACCAGGACCGTGGTGGCCGCGGCGGCGCGGGCGGCGGCCAGTGCCCCGGCCACGTACGGGGTGCGCCCGCTGGCGGCCAGGCCGAGCACGACGTCCCGGGCGGTGACCTGGGCCAGCGCCCGGCGTCCGGCGGCCTCGTCGTCCTCGGCGTTCTCCGCGGCGTGGGCCAGCGCGGTCGGCCCGCCGGCCAGATGGGCCACGATCCTGCCCGGTTCCAACCCGTAGGTGGGGGCGAGCTCGGCGGCGTCGAGAACGGCGTAGCGGCCGGAGGAGCCGGCGCCGACGTAGTGGACTCGGCCGCCCGCCCTGAGCGCCGCCACGGCCGCGTCCACGGCGAGGGCGAGCGTGGGCAGAGCGCGGGCGACGGCGGCGGGGACCCGCGCGTCCTCCGCGTTGATCGCACGGAGCAGCTCGTCCGTGGGCAGCCGGTCGATGCCGACGGTGGCGGGGTTGCGCCGCTCGGTCGGCGGCAGCGGAGGATGCTCCCGGCCGTCCTCAGTCCGCAGGTGTTCCGCGAGCAGTCGCAGTCCCGTTCCGTCCAACCCCTCACCGGGGAACAGGCACAGGCCGCCGTCGCCGGAGGCGTCCAGCGCGGAGCACACCGCCCCGACGAGGTCGGTGACGGTGATCTCCGGCCCCCAGTCGGCACCTCGGGCGAGCACGGGCGAGTTGGTCGTCTGTACCATCGGCACCACGGCCGTCGGACCGCTGTCGGTACGCACAGACCGGGCGACCAGGCCCACGAACGCGGGCTCCCGGTGCAGGATCGCGTGGTAAGACATCGGCAGCACGGCGTCGATGAGCGGCGCCAGCTCGGCGACGCACTGCCCGACCAGGCGGCGGCGCTGCTCGCCATCCTCCGCGGGGACCAGGAAGAGGCCGGTCCACAGCCCCGGCCGGGCGGACCGAATCGCGTCGGTGAGCCTGCGCGTCACGTCGGTGATCACTTCGCAGCGGTACCGGTGCCACGCCTCCTCGTGGTGGGCGTGCAGGTGCCCCGCCGTAGCCGACGGCGAGCCGCTGGGCAGCGCGATGCCGGTGCGCCGGGTGAAGTCGTCCAGCGTGTGCGGATCGTACGAGGAGCGGCGCGGTGCGGCGCCGGGGCGAAGCTCCAGCTCCCAGTGCAGCGGCCATCGCAGGAAGTCCAGCACCAGCCCGTCCAGCAACGGGGAGACTGCCAACAACCCGCACCGGTCGGCGAGTTCGGTGATGTACGCCTGATCGGTCGGGACGAGGCCCGTGTACCACTCCATGCGCTGCCATGGCCGTCCGTCGCCGGAGACCGGGTACAGGTTGGGGCGCTGCTCGGCGGCGGGGCGTGCGTGGTCACTGAAGCAGGCGACGCTGCCGAGCAGACTCAGGCCCGCCGTGCGGCAGGCGCGGGCCAGCTCAGGGGTGACGGATTCGGCCTTGGTGATCAGGGTGTTGAGGCCGGAGGCCGCGTACTCGGTGAGCATCCGATCGCGCTCGCTCTCGGTGAGCGCGGTCAGGGTGCGGTCGAATACGTAGGCGGCCCGCAGCGGCCGTCCGGGCGCATGGGAAGCCGGGGCGGTCACGGGTTCTTCCTCGGAGGTGAGGTGGGGGCCGCGTCGCGGCCCGGGGCAGTGTCAGCGGGCAGAGGTGACGCATCGACAGGTCGCGCTTGCAACGCGGCAGAGGTCGACGTGGGCACGGATGGTCAGCGCGACAGAGCGGTACACCTCGCTGGCCCTCCTTCACCGGGCAGACGGAACACTGCGGACACGCCGTGGAGTTGACACCCCTGAGCGATGTGGAGGATTCTTGCACGACAAGTTTGAGATGTGGAAGAGCAACATCTCCGAATCTCGCATTCCGAACCCCCAACCCCTGACCCCCGGCGCCCAGGAGGAACCCGCGTGGACCGGCCGACCGCCCAGGCCCTGATCGTGCAGCTACGCGGACGGCTGCCCTCCCTCTCACCCGCCGAGCGCGCCATCGCCGATCTGGTCCTCGCCGACCCGGCGGGCACCGCCACGCTCAGCATCAGCCGCCTCGCCTCCGCCGCCGGAGTGTCCGATACCTCCGTCACCCGTTTCTGCCGCGCCCTCGGCCTGAGCGGCTACCCCGACCTGCGCCTGGTGCTGGCCGCCGCGCAGCTGGCCGGCGGCGAGGAATTCGCGGTGCGGATCGGAGCCGGAGACGACATCGCCGACGACGACGAAACCGCCACCGTGGTCGCCAAGGTCGCCCGCCTCGATGCACGCGCCGCCCAGGACACCGCCGAACAGCTCGACCTGCGCGTCCTCGACGAGCTGGTCGACCGGATCGCGGCCGCCCGGCGGATCGAGATCTACGCGGCCGGGTCCGGCGCCGTGGTGGCAGCCGACCTGGAGTACAAGCTCCAGCATCTCGGACTCGCCGCCACCGCCCGATCCGATGTCCACCGCTCACTGATGGGTGCCGCCCACCTGCGCGCCGGGGACGTCGCCATCGGCATCTCCTACTCCGGCCGCACCGGCGAGGTGATCGACCCGCTCGCCGAGGCCGCCCGGCGCGGAGCCACCACCGCCGCCCTCACCAGTGACCCCCTGTCTCCGCTGGGAAAGAGCGCCCGACTGCTCCTCACCTTCGCCGGCCGGGAGACCGCCTTCCGGACCGGCGCCACCGTCAGCCGGATCGCCCAACTCGTCGTGGTCGACTGCCTGTACGTCAGGCTGGCCCAGCGCCAGGACCTGGCAGCGGGCGAGGCGCTGCACCGGGCCCACGTAGCCGTTCAGGGACGCCCCCGGAGGCCGAGTCATGAGTGACGGAACCCGGGTGGCCGGGGTGGACATCGGCGGCACCGGCCTTCGGATGGCCCTCGCCCGAATCGACGAACACGGCCACCCCCGGATCGAAGCCACCGCCGAACGCGCCACGCCCACCGGCACCGGGCCGCGCGGCATCGACGCCGAGGCCCTGCTGCGCACCCTGCTCCCCGCCCTCGACGGCCTGCTCGCCGAGACCGGAACAGCGACCGTGGACACCCTCGCCGTCGGTTCCACCGGCATGGCGACGCTCGGCCAGGACCTCGCCGCCCGCCTGCCGGGCCCGCTCGCCGAGCACGCGGGATCCCGTCGTCTGGTGCTGGCCGCCGACGCGGTCGCCGCCTACGCGGGCGCCCTCGGTGCCCGGCCGGGCGTGGTGGTCGCCGCCGGAACGGGCGTGATCGCACTGGGCACCGACCTGACCACCGGGTGGCGGCGCGCCGACGGCTGGGGCCACCTGCTCGGCGATTGCGGAGGCGGCGCCTGGATCGGCCGCGCCGCAGTCGACGCCGCCCTGCGCGCCCACGACGGCCGGGCGGGCGGATCCCCCGCGCTCCTGGCCCGCGTACTCGACCGGTTCGGCCCGGTCCCCGGCCTCCCGGCTGCCCTCCAGCTGCGCCCCGACCGGGCCGGGCTCCTCGCCTCCCTGGCGCCCGACGTCGCCGAGACCTCCGCGGCAGGAGACCCGGTCGCGACCGGCATCCTCGGTCGCGCCGCCGAGGAGATCACGGACACGGCAGCCGCGGCCGCGACCGGCCTCGACGCCCCCCGGATCGCCCTCACCGGCCGCCTCTTCCACCTGGACGGCCTGCGCGAGGCCGTGTCCGACCGGCTGTCGTCCCGCATCCCCGGTGCCCGCCTCCACACCCCCGAGGGCGACCCCCTCCTCGGCGCTCTCCGGCTGGCAACCGCAGCCACCCACGGGGAGCTGCCGTGGCCCGCCGGTCCGCCACTGCTCCACGTCATCGACGGCGCGCTACGGGCAGGCAGGTGAAGCCGCGGCGCGACGGCCGCGGTCGTGTCCGACGTAACCATGACTGCTGACGACGGTCACTGGAGTCGGTGGGCGCTGGCCGGGATCTGGTCCGTGACTGGTCCGGTAGGAATGCCTGATCGAGTCCTCCGGCTACGTATTGTAGTCATTCCGCGCCGATCGGTGTCGGATCGATAAGGGCTCCTGGGGGGGCAACCTCCCCTCCAGGAGCCCGACTTCACGCTCTAGAAGAATCCGAGCTTCTTGGGGGAGTAGCTGACTAGGAGGTTTTTGGTCTGCTGGTAGTGCTCCAGCATCATCTTGTGGGTCTCGCGGCCGATGCCCGACTGCTTGTAGCCGCCGAACGCCGCGTGTGCGGGGTAGGCGTGGTAGCAGTTCGTCCAGACGCGGCCCGCCTGGATGGCGCGGCCCGCGCGGTAGGCCGTGTTGATGTCGCGGCTCCAGACGCCCGCGCCCAGGCCGTAGGCCGTGTCGTTGGCTATGCGGATGGCGTCGTCGAAGTCGTGGAAGGAGGTCACCGACACGACGGGGCCGAAGATCTCCTCCTGGAAGATCCGCATCCGGTTGTCGCCCTCGAAGATGGTCGGCTCCACGTAGAAGCCGCCCGCCAGGTCGCCGCCGTGGTCGATGCGGCCGCCGCCCGTGAGGACCTTGGCGCCCTCCCGCCGGCCGATCTCCACGTACGAGAGGATCTTGCGCAGCTGCTCCTCCGAGGCCTGGGCGCCGATCATCGTGTCCGTGTCCAGGGGGTGGCCCGGGACGATGAGCTCGGTGCGGGCCACCGCCGCGTCGAGGAAGTCGCCGTACCGGCCGCGCTCGATCAGCGCGCGCGACGGGCTCGTGCACACCTCGCCCTGGTTCAGGGCGAACATCGTGAAGCCCTCCAGGGCCTTGTCGCGAAGGTCGTCGTCCGTCGCCCAGATGTCGTCGAAGAAGATGTTCGGGCTCTTGCCGCCGAGCTCGAGCGTCACCGGCTTCAGGTGCTCCGCCGCGTACTGCATGATCAGGCGGCCCGTGGAGGTCTCCCCGGTGAAGGCGACCTTCGCCACGCGCGGGCTCGACGCCAGGGGCTTGCCGGCCTCCTCGCCGAAGCCGTTGACGACGTTCACCACGCCCGGCGGCAGCAGGTCGGCCACCAGGCTCAGCCAGTAGTGCACCGAGGCCGGGGTCTGCTCCGCCGGCTTGAGGACCACCGTGTTGCCCGCCGCCAGCGCCGGGGCCAGCTTCCACACGGCCATCAGGATCGGGAAGTTCCACGGGATGATCTGGCCGACCACGCCCAGCGGCTCGTGGAAGTGGTACGCCACCGTGTCGTCGTCGAGCTGGCTGAGCGCCCCCTCCTGCGCGCGCAGCGCCCCCGCGAAGTAGCGGAACTGGTCGATGGCGAGCGGCACGTCGGCGGCGAGCGTCTCGCGGACGGGCTTGCCGTTCTCCCAGGTCTCCGCGACCGCGAGGGCCTCCAGGTGCTGCTCCATCCGGTCCGCGATGCGCAGGAGGATCGTGGAGCGCTCGGTCACGGACGTGCGGCCCCAGGCCGGGGCCGCCGCGTGGGCGGCGTCCAGGGCCCGCTCCACGTCCTCCGCCGTGCCGCGCGCGACCTCGGTGAAGGGCCGGCCGGTGACGGGGGAGGGGTTCTCGAAGTACCGGCCGCTGGCCGGCTCCACGTACTCCCCGCCGATGAAGTGGCCGTAGCGGGACGCGTATGACATCAGCGCGCCCTCGGTGCCGGGTGCCGCGTAACGGGCCATGGGTGTCCTCCCCTTGCCGGGCGCCGGCCGCCGTCGGCCGGCACTCGGCGAGGACGCTAGGGGCGGGCAGGTTGCGGGTACGTTGCACGCCCGCCGCCGAGCTCCTCGTCGAGGGAGCGTACGCGGGCCAGCGCGGCCGGCCGGCCCTGCGACGGCAGGGCTCCGGCCAGCGCCCGCCACACCTCGGGATCCTCCGCGCCCCACGGGCTGCACACCCAGTCGGCCAGCAGCCCCGGATCCGCCCGGGCGATCACCGCGGCCCGCGCCTGCTCCTCGATCCGCCGCCGCAGCCGGACGACGCCCGGGGCCGAGGAGGCCGGCAGCAGCGGGCCCGGATAGCGGGTGAGGGCGGCGGAGACGGCCCCCGCCGCCAAGTGCCGGGTCACGGCCGTGAAGTCGGCCTCCAGGGGGACGGCGGTGCGGTACGGGCGGGAGAGCAGGTTCCCGGCGCCGAGCAGGGCGCGCAGCCGGGACATCTCCGCCCGCAGCGTCACCGCCGCCACCGACTCCTCCTCGTACAGGGCGAAGGCCAGCTCCTCCCCGGACAGCCCCTCGGGGTGGTGCGCGAGCAGCGTCAGGATCTCGCTGTGCCGCCGCCCCAGCGGGATCCGCCGGCCGCCGAGCACCAGCAGCGCCTCGTCCCGACCGAGCGCGGCGAGGGTGTCGCGGGGGGCCGGCGGTTGCGGCGCAAGCAGCGCCAGCTGGGCCTCGGCGGCCCGCGCCACCGCCTGGACGAACGCCAGCGAATGGGGGTGGGCCAGCCCGTCGCCGCCGGTGATGTCGACCGCCCCGAGCACCCGGCCCGTGCCGGGATCCCGCACCGGGGCCGCCGCGCACGTCCAGGGGTGCACGAGGCGGCTGAAGTGCTCCGCGCCGAAGACCTGTACCGGCTCCCCGACGGCGACCGCCGTGCCGGGCGCGTTGGTCCCCATCGCCGCCTCCGCCCAGCGCGTGCCCGGTACGAAGCCGAGCCGCTCGGCGCGGCGCAGGGTGGCCGTCTCCCCCTCGACCCAGAGCAGCTCGCCGCGGGCGTCGCACACCGCGAGCAGATGGGCCCCGCGCGCCGCGAACGCCCCCACCAGATCCCGGAACAGCGGCATCACCGGCGCCAGCGGGTGCTGCTCCCGGTAGGCCGGCAGCTCCGCCTCCGGCCGGGCCCGCCGGGGCGCGGACTCCGGGCTGACCCGTGCCCGGGCGCACCGCCGCCAGGACTGCGCGATGACGGCCCGGACCGGCGGCTCGACGAGGCCGTCCCGGGTGAAGGCCTCGTGCGCCCGCCGCAGGACGCGCGTGCGCTCGACGGGGTCGGCCCCGCCCGGCAGCGCCAACGACGGATCGCCCATGTCACCCTCCCGAGGGGTCCTGGAGCCGGGTACGCGAAGGGCCCATCGTCATGCGGCTCCCGGACCCCGGCAAGCGTCGCGTCGGCCACTCGGCGACGGAACCCGGCCGGGAACACGCGGCCGCGCCCGCACGTTGACCCTGGCGGAAGCGCAAGTTCGGCCGCCGGGGGCGGCAGGGGGGACGGGGGACTTTCTCATGAGCACCACCACGGGGCACGGCACGGCGGCGACCGGGGCGACGGTCGTGGCCGTCAGCAGCAACGCCGAGTACTCCTTCACCAAGCCCAACCGGGAGAGCATCACGCTCCTCGCCGGCCTCGGCGTCGAGGGCGACGTCCACGCCGGGGTCACGGTCAAGCACCGCTCGCGCGTGGCGCAGGACCCGACCCTGCCCAACCTGCGCCAGGTCCACCTGATCCACCGGGAGCTGTTCGACGAGGTCGCCGAAGCCGGCTTCAGCGTCGCCCCGGGTCAGCTCGGGGAGAACGTGACCACCCAGGGCATAGACCTGCACGCCCTTCCGGCGGGCACGCTGCTGCGCATGGGCGCGGAGGCGGTGGTGGAGGTGACGGGCCTGCGCAATCCGTGCCCCCAGATCAACGCCTTCCAGGACGGCCTGCTCAAGCGGGTCGTCGGCCGGGACGAGGAGGGCCGGGTGGTCCGCAAGGCCGGGATCATGGGCGTGGTCCGCCAGGGCGGCACGATCCGCCCCGGCGACCCCATCACCACCACCCTCCCGCCCCTCCCGCACGTCCCGCTCGAACGCGTCTGACGGTGGCGGGGCGCCCCGGTCCTGGACACGGCGGCCCGAGGCATCGCGAGGGGCAGGCGCGTCGTCGGCCGCGGGGGCAGACGGGGGCGTGACGCCAGACCCCCGTAGTAGTCCCGCATCAGGGCCGTCGCCCACGGGGCAACCAGGACTGGCCGCTGGTCGGGATCGGGCCGTGGCCCGCACCCCGTGCCCCCGCACCCCGGGTGCTCAGGCCGGCCGGGTCGCCACGCCGTCCAGTGCCGCCAGCAGGCCGGAAAGTTCCGGCAGCCCGGCCTCACCTTCGCCGGGGACGGAGAGGACCCCGCCCGGTTCCTCGTCCAGCAGGACGAACGCCGGTCCGCCCGTCCGGGCCACCAGCGACCAGCCGGGCCCGTCGGCCCGCAGGGTCCGTACGCCCTCGTCCGCGAAGGCCGACCGGACCCGCCCCGGCGGCGGGGCCTGCCGCACGTACCCGGCGGCCTCCTCCAGCGCCCGCGCGAGCCCGGGGTGCGCGGCAGCCGCCGCCCCGCCGTCCTCCGCGACGCGCTCGCGCCAGTCCGCCCACTCGCGGGCGATCTGGTCCGCGCCCAGGCGCCGCTGCACCGGACCCCACGCGTCCGCCGACGGCGGTGCCAGCGGCACCCGCCCCGTGCCGTCCGCACCCTGTTCCGGGTCGTGCGGCTCGGGGATGCCCGCCGTCGACACCGTCAGCTCCAGCGGCCAGCCCGCCAGCGAGGCCACGATCGTCCGCTCGTCGGGGGACAGGTCGTACTCGATGCCGCAGTCCCAGGAGGCGATGGCCGCGGCCACGAGCGAGACGTCGTCCACGACGACCGTCCAGCGCGCGCCCTCCTCGTCCTGTCCCAGCACCAGCCCGTACCCGTCGGCGGCCGGCTCCACGCCCAGATGCGCGCACGCCTCGGGGAAGTCGTCGCCGAGCACCGCCGGAAACTGCGCGGGGGTCAGCAGCACGGCCGTCAGCACGTACAGCGAGCCCCCGTCCTCCTCATCGGACACGTGGCCTCCCGGTGCCTCCCGATCGCGTTCTCGTCGGCGCACCTTAACCAGCGGGTAACTCGCCCGTCGAGACCCGACGGGCATCGATTTCCAAGGCCGCCACCTGCACGTAGAGTTGGGGACCCGCCACAGAAAGGGAGACCGGTGCAGCGTTACGACCGGCTGAGGGAGATCCTCCGGCTCGACCCCGACAAGGACTTCCTCGCCATCTACCGGCTCACCGCCACCTACGAGTTCCCCTGGGACTTCACCCGCGCCCTGGAGCTCGCGCTCTTCCGGACCTACGCCGTCCCCTCCATCGGGGCCCTCCTCGCCGAGACCGCGGAGTTCACCGAGCGCGCCCAGAAGCGGTACGACGACACCTCCCTGCTCCTCGACGCGGTCGTCGAGCACGGCTTCGAGAGCGACACCGCGCGCACCGCGATCCGCCGCGTCAACCAGATGCACCGCAGCTACGACATCTCCAACGACGACATGCGCTACGTCCTGTGCACCTTCGTGGTGATCCCGGCGCGCTGGCTCGACGTCTACGGCTGGCGCCCGCTGACCCACCACGAGCGCCGGGCCTGCGCCCACTACTACGCGGCCCTCGGCCGGCACATGGGCATCACGGACATCCCGGGCTCCTACGAGGAGTTCGAGGCCACCCTGGACGCCTACGAGGAGGCCCACTTCGGCTGGGACGCGGGTGGCCGCGCGGTCGCCGACTCCACCCTCGACCTGATGGCCTCCTGGTACCCGGCGCCGCTCGCCCCCGCCGTGCGCCGCGCGAGCCTCGCCCTGCTCGACGAGCCGTTGCTGACCGCCTTCCGGTACGAGACCCCCCGCCCCGGCCTCCAGCGGCTGGTCCGGGGCGCGCTGCGGCTGCGCGGGCGGGCGGTGCGGCTGCTGCCCCCGCGTACCGCCCCGCACTACGCGCGCCAGAACCCGGAGATCAAGGGCTACCGCGACGGCTACGACGTCGGCGAGCTCGGCACGTTCCCCGTGCCCGGTGCCGGCGGCTGTCCCGTGCCGCACCCGCGCCGCCCGGCCGGAGCCGACGCCCAGCCCCCGGCCTAGCCCAGGGCAGGCCTAGCCCAGGGCGGGCCTAGCCCAGGGCAGGCCTAGCCCAGGGCAGGCCCGGGCCCGGCTCCGGGTGCGGCCCGTGCGCGCGCCCCGTTCAGGCCGCGCGTACGGCCAGGACCAGGAAGCGGGCGTCCTCGTCGGCGTACGAGGTCATCCGCCAGCCGGAACCGGACAGCAGCGGGCCGAGGTTGTGCTCGGCCCGCAGGTCGTCCGGGGTCAGCTCGCGGCCGTGGCGCGCGGCGAGCGCGGCTCGCCCGATGGGGTGAAAGAGCGCGAGCCGGCCCCCGGGCCGGACCACGCGGGCGAGCTCGCGCAGGTTCTCGGCGGGATCGGGCAGGTGGGCGATCAGCCCGGCGGCGAAGACCGCGTCCAGCGCCCCGTCCCGCAGCGGCAGCCGGGCCACGTCCGCCCGCAGCAGGGTCCCCTCGCGGTCGCGGCCGGCCCGTCGCGCCTCGGCCAGCATCTGCGCGGTCAGGTCCACTCCGAGCACCGTTCCGGACGGACCCACGGCCGCGCGGAGCGGGACCAGCGCCCGGCCCGTCCCGCAGCCCGCGTCGAGCACCCGCTCCCCGGGCCCCACGCCGAACTCCGCCACCGCGGTCGCGAAGGCGGGCCCGTCCTGCGGGAACTTCCCGTCCCAGGCGGCCGCGCGGGCCCCGAAGAACTCCTGCACACGCGTGTGGTCTTCGTTCGTACGACTCATACGGCTCATGCGCACATGATCCCGCACCCTCACGACCTCTGCGGACCGTGCACAAGGTGACACGTGGGGTGATCGGAGATGAACGTCTCTCTGTCATATTCCAGCAGTTGCAGCGTCTTTCGAAATGCGCCCCTTGTTCGCGCCCTCACCCGGACTAGCGTCCCGTGGCCATGGGACACCTGGACCACGCCGCCTATGGCTGGCTGACACCCGCACTGTCGTACGTGATGGCGTCGATCGGCGCCGCCCTCGGCCTGCGCTGCACCGTCCGCGCGCTCGCCGCTACCGGCGCCTCCCGCCGCAACTGGCTCCTCACCGCCGCCTCCGCCATCGGCACCGGCATCTGGACGATGCACTTCATCGCCATGCTCGGCTTCCACGTCACCGGCACCGAGATCCACTACAACGTGCCGCTGACCCTGCTGAGCCTGCTCGTCGCCATGGTCGTCGTCGGCGCCGGGGTCTTCGCCGTCGGCTACGGCAGGGACCGCGGCCGCTCCCTCGTCCTCGGCGGCCTGACCACCGGACTCGGGGTCGCGAGCATGCACTACCTCGGCATGGCCGCCCTGCGCCTGCACGGGCGGATCGCGTACGACCCGCTCACCGTCGGCCTCTCGGTCGCCATCGCCGTCGTCGCCGCCACCGCCGCCCTGTGGGCCGCCCTCAACATCAAGTCGCCGGTCGCCGTCGCCGTGGCCTCCCTCGTCATGGGCGCCGCCGTGAGCAGCATGCACTACACCGGGATGATCGCCGTCTCCGTCCGCGTCACCCCCTCGGACGCGGCCCTGCCCGGAGCCACCGCCCTGCAGTTCATCTTCCCGCTCGCGGTCGGGCTCGGCTCCTACCTCTTCATCACCGCCGCCTTCGTGGCGCTCTCCCCGACGGCGGACGAGCGGGCGGCGTCGGCCGCCGCGCCCGGCGTTCCCGCGGCGGCTTCCGGTGGGGCGGCTCCCGGCTCGGCGGCACCCGGCGCGGCGGCTCGGCGGCTCGGCGAAGGCGCCCTCCCCTCCCGCTGACCCCCGACCGTCCCCTGAGGATCCGTACCGCCCCGGAACGAGGAGCCCATGCGCAGACCCCGCAGCAGACCGGAAGCCGCGCCGCCGCGGCTGCCCGACCCCCCCTCGCGCGGCCGCCGCGCGCACGCCGGTTCCCCCGCCGCGGAACCGCCGGAGCACGCGCCCCGCCCCGCCCCCGCCGCGGGCCCCGGCCGGGCCGGCGGGCCGTGGGAGCGGCTGCGGCCCGCCACCGTCCGGGCGAAGATCGTCTCCCTGCTGATGGTCCCGGTCGTCTCCCTGCTCGCCCTCTGGGGCTTCGCCACCGTCAGTACCGCCCAGGACATGGCGCGGCTCAGCCGGATCCGCCAGGTCGACGCCGAGATACGCACCCCCGTCGCCGCCGCCCTCACCGAGATCCAGGCCGAGCGCCGGGCCGCCGTCCGCTTCCTGGCCGACCCCGCCTCGGGCGAGGCCTCCGCCCTCGACCAGCAGGCCCGCCGCACCGACGAAGCCGTACGCCGGCTGCGCCTCGGCGACCGGCACACCGTCGCCGACTCCGGCGACTACCGCACCGACACCGTCGCCCGCCTCGGGGCCTTCGTCGCCGCCGCGGAGGCCCTCGGCCCCGCCCGCAAGGACGTCGCCGCCCGCCGCGCCACCCCCGAGGGCGCCTACGAGACGTACACCCGCGTCGCCGACTCCGCCCTCGCCGCCGAGGGCGCCCTCTCCGGCGGCTCCGACGCCGAACTCGGCGCCGACGCCCGGGTACTGCTGGAGTTCGCCCGGGCGGGCGAGCTGCTGTCGCGGGAGGACGCGCTGCTGGCCCTGCCCGGCCCCCGCACCGCCGACGCGCAGCGCCGCCTGGCCGGCGCCGTGGAGGCCCGCCGCACCCTCACCGCCGCCACCGCGCGGGACCTGCCGGCGCCCCAGCGATCCGTCTGGGAGGCCGTCTCGAAGGGCACCCCCTACGCCGAGCTCACCGCCGCCGAGGACCGGGCCCTGGCAGCGGCCCCCGCACCGGCCCCGAACCCCGTCCCCGCCGCCGCGACCTCGGCCCCCGCGGCGTCTGCGGCCGCCTCGGCGGCGCGCGAGGTGCGCGGCGTGCCCGCCGGCTGGGACTCCGCCTACACGGCCGTGAGCGGCTCGATGCGCGAGGTGCGCCAGGCCGCGCACGCCCGGTCCGCCGGACTCGCCGACCCGCTCGCCGAGGGCGCGTTCAGCCCGGCCGGCGCCGCGGTGCTGCTGGGCCTGGCGGCGGTCGCGGCCTCGCTGGTGATCTCCGTACGCATCGGCCGCGCCCTGGTGGTGGAACTGGTGTCGCTGCGCAACACCGCGCTGGAGATCGCCCACCGCAAGCTCCCGCAGGCCATGGAACGGCTGCGCGCCGGACGGGCCGAGGACATCGACGTGGAGGCCGAGGCCCCGTCCGGGCCGCCCGCCGAGGACGAGATCACGCAGGTCGGCGAAGCCCTCTCCACCGTCCACCGGGCCGCCCTCAGCGCCGCCGTCGAACGCGCCGAACTCGCCGACGGGGTGAGCGGGGTCTTCGTCAACCTCGCCCGGCGCAGCCAGGTCCTGGTGCACAAGCAGCTCGACCTCCTCGACTCGATGGAGCGCCGGGCCGACGACCCGGGCGAACTCGGCGACCTCTTCCGCCTGGACCACCTCACCACCCGGATGCGCCGCCACGCCGAAAGCCTGATCATCCTCTCGGGCGCGGCCCCGGGCCGGGCCTGGCGGATGCCGGTGCCGCTGACCAACGTGGTGCGCGCCGCCGTCTCGGAGATCGAGGACTACCCGCGCGTGGAGGTCCACCGGCTCGCCGAGGCGGCCGTCAGCGGCGGATCCGTCGCCGACCTCACCCATCTGCTCGCCGAACTGATCGAGAACGCCACCCAGTTTTCCCCACCGCACACCCGGGTCCGCGTCAGCGGCGAACCCGTCGGCGCCGGCTACGTCCTGGAGGTCGAGGACCGCGGGCTCGGCATGGGCCGCGAGGCGCTCGCGGAGGCCAACCGCCGGATCGAGCACTGCGAGGACCTCGACCTCTTCGACAGCGACCGCCTCGGCCTGTTCGTGGTCAGCCGGCTCTCGGCGCGCCACGGGATCCAGGTCCACCTGCGGCCCTCGCCGTACGGGGGCACCACCGCCGTGGTGCTGTTGCCCAACTCCCTGCTCCAGGGGGCGATCGAGGCCCCGCCCGCCGCTGCCGGTCCGGAGCCGGAGCCCTCGCCCGGGCGGACGCCGGAGCCCGCGCCCGGCGCCGGGCACGCATCCGCGCCGTCGGCGGTGCCGGCGCCGTCGGCCGGGCGCGCGCCGTCGGCCGTGCCCGCGTCCGACGCCGGGCCGCGGCCGGCCCCGCTACCCGCCCCCGTGGCCCCGCTGCGGCCGCGCGGCCCCGGCGGCACGGTCCTCCGTACCGCGCCGTCGGCCGTGCCCGCGGCCGTGCCCGAGCCGACCGCTCCGGCCGCCTCGGTGACCGAACTGCCGCGCCGCGTACGCCAGGCCAGCCTGGTCCCGCAGCTGCGCGAGGCACCCGCGGCCGACCGGGCCCCGGACGGCGCACGGCCCGCCGCGGACCACCCGGAGCGCAGCCCGGAGCAGGCGCGCGACCGGATGGCCGCCTACCGGGCCGGGTGGGCGCGCGGCTCCCGGGACGATTCCCCCCACGCAGGCACCGAAGGAGAAGTGTGATGACCGAACACCACAGGACCGCCCTCGACGGCGTCCGCGGATCCGGTGAACTGGACTGGCTCCTCGACGAACTCGTCATGCGGGTCCGCGAGGTCCGCCACGCGGTGGTGCTGTCCAACGACGGGCTGGCGGTGGGCTCCTCCAGTGCCCTCGGCCGGGAGGACGCCGAGCACCTGGCGGCGGTCGCCTCCGGCTTCCACAGCCTCGCCAAGGGCGCCGGCCGGCACTTCCGCGCCGGGACCGTGCGGCAGACGATGGTCGAGATGGACGAGGGGTTCCTCTTCGTCGCGGCGGCCGGGGACGGCTCCTGCCTGTCCGTCCTCAGCACCGCGGGCGCCGACATCGGGCTGATCGCGTACGAGATGGCCCGGCTGGTCAAACGGGTCGGCGAACACCTCTACGCACCGCCCCGGTTCGCGGTCCGCCCCCCGGCCGCCGGGTGAGGACGGCGGTCCGGCACATGGACGGCCAGTGGTACGACGCCGAGGCGGGCCCGCTGGTCCGCCCGTACGCCATGACCGGAGGACGTACGAAACCGGGCCCGCACGGGGTCCGGTTCGACCTGATCGCCCTGGTCGTCGTCGACCCGGAGGCGGCCGGCGCGGGGGACGAGGCCCTGCTCGGGCCGGAGCACCGGACCCTGCTCGGCCTCTGCCGCTCCGAGACGCAGTCCGTCGCGGAGCTCGCCGCCGAGGCGGACCTGCCGGTGGGCGTGGTGCGGGTGCTGCTGGGCGACCTGCTGGAGGCGGGACACGTGCGGGTCAGCCGGCCGGTGCCGCCCGCGCGGCTGCCGGACGAGCGGATTCTGCGGGAAGTCATCGAGGGATTGCGAGCACTGTGATGGGACTGCACGACAACGGCACGGCGGGGCCCGGGAGCTGTGGCGCGGGCGCCGCGGCCGAGGAGGAACTCGCCGCGCTCGCCCTGAAGATCCTGGTGGCCGGCGGCTTCGGGGTCGGCAAGACCACGCTCGTGGGCGCGGTCAGTGAGATCAGGCCGCTGCGCACCGAGGAGCTGCTGAGCGAGGCCGGCGAACTGGTCGACGACACGGGCGGGGTGGACCAGAAGACCACGACCACCGTGGCCATGGACTTCGGCCGGATCACCATCCGGGCGGGCCTGTCCCTCTACCTGTTCGGGACCCCCGGCCAGGACAGGTTCTGGTTCCTGTGGGACGAGCTGTCGCAGGGCGCGCTCGGGGCGGTCGTCCTCGCCGACACCCGGCGGCTGGAGGACTGCTTCCCGGCCGTTGACTACTTCGAGCACCGGCGGATCCCGTTCGTGGTGGCCGTCAACTGCTTCACCGGCGCCCGCAGTTACGCCTCGGACGAGGTGTCGCGGGCGCTGGACCTGGAGCAGGGGACCCCGGTGGTGCTGTGTGACGCGCGGGACAAGGACTCGGGGAAGGAAGTGCTGATCAGGCTGGTGGAGTACGCGGGCCGGGTGCACACGGCCCGGCTCCTCGACGCCGTCGGCCCGTAGGCCGTGCCGGGCCCCGCCGGGCCGTCAAGGGGCCGGAATCCGCCCCTTGACGGCCTTCTCGCCGGTGGTGAAGACGACGGCGCCCGCGGTCGGAACGGAGCAGATGGGAGCGGTGTGCGGGCTTGCGTCCGGGCCGGGCGAGGGCGGCGCCGGGGTGCGGGCGCGGCGGCGGCCGAACGCCCGCCATTCCTCTTGAGTCATCTTCCGTGCCATGCGTCCATCCTCCTTGCCGGAAACCACCTGGTGGGGAAGGCTTGCGGCACGACCAAGCGGGGCGGGCCGCGGCCACGTCGGCCGGGTCAACGGGGAGGGGCTTGAAATGGCACTGGACAAGCAGCTCGACTGGCTGCTGGACGATCTGACGCGCAGGGTCCAGCAGGTCCGGCACGCGGTGGTCCTGTCGAACGACGGGCTGGTGACGGCCGCGAGCGCGGGGCTGGCGCGGGAGGACGCGGAGCACCTGGCGGCCGTCGCGGCCGGTCTGCAGAGCCTGGCGAAGGGCTCCGGACGGCACTTCCGGGCGGGCGAGGTCCGTCAGACGATGGTCGAGTACGACGAGGGGTTCCTCTTCGTGGTGGCGGCCGGATCCGGCAGCTGCCTGTGCGCGCTGAGCGCCGCGGAGGCCGACATCGTGCAGGTGGCGTACGAGATGACGCTGCTGGTCAACCGGGTCGGGGAGCACCTGGGCGTCGCTGAGCGGCGGATCACCGGGGGCTGACGGCAGGGTCTGGTCCGGGTTATCCACAGGCCTGGCAGGCCGACCTCACTCCCGGTTACGGTCTTCACGCAGAGTGACCGTCGCTCGTGGGGGAGGACTGTGATGAAGGTGGAGACGTCGGCGTGCGCGCCGCTCAGCGGGATCCGCGCGGCCGGGGAACTGGGGCTGACCCGGGGCGAGTTCGCCCGGGCCGTCCAGCTGGGGCTGGTCCGCTCCGGTCCCGGCCCGGCGGGCGGGGCCGTCCGCTACAGCCGGGCCGAACTGGACCGGGTCAGGGCGGGGGAAGGGTTCCCGGAGGAGCTGCGCGCGCGGGTCGAGACCACGGCCGGCGCCGACGCGGGGGCGCGGGTGCTGGAGGTGGGGCCGAGCCGGTTCACCCGGCTCGCGCGCTGCGGGCACCTCACGCCCGTCGCCTACCGGATCAACCGCTACCGGGCCGTCGTCTGGCTCTACCTGGCCGCGGAGCTGCGGGAGTTCGCCGCCCGGGAGCCGGGGCTGCTGAGCGGGGCCGCGCCCCCGCAGGACCGGGAGCTGATGGCGGCCGGGGCGGACCTGCGGCCGCGCAGGTGGCGGGAGCGGCACGTGGGGCTGCTGCTGAGACGGACCGCCGACCCCTGGGCGCGGGCGGCCGTACTGGCGTCCGTGCTCCCCGAGGAAGAGGTGCGGGAGGCCGTGCCGGACCCGGCGGAGCGGATCGTGCTCGCCGCCCTCACCCCGCCCCCGCCCTACGGCCACCCCCGGGTCCCGGCGGCCGAGGCGGTGGCCCGGCGCCTGTTGCTGGCGGAGCCGCCGGAGGAGGTGCGCGGCTACCGCGCGGGCCTGGACTGCGCCCTGGCCGGCGCGCGCGCTCAGTCGAACTCGACGGGGGAGAGGGGGCCGACGTAGACCCAGGCCCCGCCCTCGCGGGAGAAGGAGCTGTGCTCGCGCAGCGAGCCGGTGTGGCCGCCCTCGCGGTAGTGGGCGCGGAACTCCACCGACCCCTCCGTCTCGAACATCCCGCCGCGCTCGGTGGCGAGGATCTCCAGGCGCTCCCAGCGCTGGTCCGGATCCAGGTCGAGCCGGCCCGGACGGGTCGACGGGTGCCAGGAGCGCATCAGGTAGGCGGTGTCGCCGACCGCGAAGGCGCTGAAGCGGGACCGCATCAGCAGCTCCGCGGTGGGCGCCTGCCGGGCGCCGGAGTGGAAGCGGCCGCAGCAGTCCGCGTAGGAGGCGGGCAGCCCGCAGGGGCAGGGGAGGGCCGGGGTCGGCATCGGTGCGATCAGCTCTTCGGTGAGGAGGTCGGACGGTCGGGAAGGAGCGGACGGTCGGGAAGGAGCGGACGCCGGGAAGGGGCGGGCGCCCGGGAGACCGCGGGCGCCCCGGGCGTCACTGGGGCGAAACGGCGGGCCTGGCCTTCTGCGCCGGGTACGGGCGGAAGAGGCCCTCCTGCACCACGGACACCAGCAGCCTGCCCTCCAGGTCGTAGATGCGGCCGCGGGCCAAGCCCCGGCCGCCGTGGGCGATGGGCGACTCCTGGTCGTACAGGAACCACTCGTCGGCCCGGAACGGCCGGTGGAACCACATGGCGTGGTCCAGGGAGGCCATGTCGAAACCGCGCATGCCCCAGAGGGGCTCCACGGGGATGCGCACGGCGTCGAGGAGGGTCATGTCACTGGCGTAGGTGAGGGCGCAGGTGTGCACGAGCGGGTCGTCGCCCAGCGGGCCGACCGCCCGCATCCACACCGCGCTGCGCGGATCGGCGTCCTTGAGCTCCTCGGGGGTCCAGCGGAGCCGGTCCACGTACCGGATGTCGAAGGGCTGGCGGCGGGCCATCCGCTCCAGCGCCTCGGGCAGGGTGCCCAGGTGCTCGCGGATCTCGTCCGCGACCTTCGGGAGCGCGTCCGGGTGCGGGAAGTCGAGGCGGGGAGGCAGCTGGTGCTCGATGCTGCCCTCCTCCGGGTGATGGAAGGAGGCGGTCAGGTTGAAGATGGTCTTGCCCTGCTGGACGGCGGTGACCCGGCGCGTGGTGAAGGAGCGCCCGTCACGCACCCGCTCCACCTGGTACACGATAGGTACCCCCGGAATGCCCGGGCGCAGGAAGTACGAGTGCAGGGAGTGGACCGGCCGGTCGCTCTCGGTGGTCCGGCCGGCGGCCACCAGCGCCTGGCCGGCGACCTGCCCGCCGAAGACGCGCTGGAGGGACTCCTGGGGGCTGGCCCCCCGGAAGATGTTGACCTCGATCTGCTCCAGGTCGAGCAGATCGACGAGTCTCTCGGCGGGGTTCGTCATCACAGGTTCTCCACTGTCGGGTCCGGCGGGCCGGGCGGCGCCGCCCGCGATGGCTTGCGGGTTCCGGTCAGAGCTCGCCGAGCTCGCCGACCGAGGTGACCCGGATGACGGCCCGGCCCTCCTCGTCGGACGCGGCGAGGTCGACCTCGGCGCTGATGCCCCAGCCATGGTCGCCGTTCGGGTCGGCGAAGGTCTGGCGGACGCGCCACAGACCGTGCGCCGGGTCCTCCTCGATCTGCAGGAGCCTCGGGCCGCGCGCGTCGGGGCCGGTGCCGAGGTCGTCGTACTCGTCCCAGTACGCGTCCATGGCCTCGCCCCAGGCGTCGGCGTCCCAGCCGGACTCGGCGTCGAGCTCGCCCAGCTGGTCGACGTGGTCCAGGGCCGCCAGCTCGACCCGGCGGAACATCGCGTTGCGGACCAGCACGCGGAAGGCGCGGGAGTTGGCCGTGACCGGCTTGACCTGGTCGGCCTTCTCCTGGGCCTGCTCCGCCGTCTCCACCTCCGGGTTCGCCAGCTGCTCCCACTCGTCGAGGAGGCTGGAGTCGACCTGGCGGACCAGCTCGCCCAGCCAGGCGATGAGGTCTTCCAGGTCCTCGGACTTGAGGTCGTCGGGGATGGTGTGGTCCAGCGCCTTGTACGCGCTCGCCAGGTAGCGCAGCACGATGCCCTCGGTACGGGCCAGCTCGTAGAAGGAGGTGAACTCGGTGAAGGTCATCGCCCGCTCGTACATGTCGCGGATGATCGACTTCGGGGAGACGGGGTGGTCCCGCACCCACGGGTGGCTCTTGCTGTAGACGTCGTAGGCGTGGACGAGCAGCTCCTCGAGGGGCTTGGGATAGGTCACCTCCTGGAGGCGCTCCATCCGCTCCTCGTACTCGATCCCGTCGGCCTTCATCGCGCCGACCGCGATGCCCCGCTCCTTGTTCTGCTGGGCCGCCAGGATCTGGCGGGGGTCGTCCAGCGTGGACTCGACGACGGAGACCATGTCCAGGGCGTAGGAGGGGGACTCCGGGTCCAGCAGGTCGAACGCGGCCAGCGCGAAGGTGGACAGCGGCTGGTTCAGCGCGAAGTCCTGCTGGAGGTCGACGGTGAGGCGGATCGTGCGGCCCTCGGCGTCCGGGGTCTCGAGCTTCTCGACGACACCGCCGTCCAGCAGCGAACGGTAGATCGCGATGGCCCGGCGGATGTGGCGCAGCTGCGCCTTGCGCGGCTCGTGGTTGTCCTCCAGGAGGTGGCGCATCGCCTGGAATGCGTCGCCGGGGCGGGCGATCACCGAGAGCAGCATGATGTTGGTGACCTTGAAGCGGGAGGTCAGCGGCTCCGGGTCGGCCGCGATCAGCTTCTCGAAGGTGGTGTCCGACCAGGCCACGAAGCCCTCGGGGGCCTTCTTGCGGACCACCTTGCGCCGCTTCTTGGGGTCGTCGCCGGCCTTCGCGAGGGCCTTCTCGTTCTCGATGACGTGCTCGGGCGCCTGGGCGACCACGAAGCCGGCGGTGTCGAAGCCGGCGCGGCCGGCCCGGCCGGCGATCTGGTGGAACTCCCGCGCGCGCAGCGTGCGGACGCGGTTGCCGTCGTACTTGGTCAGCGCGGTGAACAGCACCGTGCGGATCGGGACGTTGACGCCGACGCCGAGGGTGTCGGTGCCGCAGATGACCTTCAGCAGGCCGGCCTGGGCCAGCTTCTCGACCAGGCGCCGGTACTTGGGCAGCATGCCCGCGTGGTGGACGCCGATGCCGTGACGGACGTAGCGGGAGAGGTTCTGGCCGAACTTGGTGGTGAAGCGGAAGTTGCCGATCAGCTCCGCGATCTTGTCCTTCTCCTCGCGGGTGCACATGTTGATGCTCATCAGCGACTGCGCCCGCTCGACCGCCTGGGCCTGGGTGAAGTGCACGATGTAGACCGGGGCCTGCCGGGTCTCCAGCAGCTCGGTGATGGTGTCGGTGATCGGCGTGGTCACGTACTCGTACGAGAGCGGCACGGGCCGGGTCGCGGAGCGGACCACCGAGGTCGGGCGGCCGGTCCGGCGGGTCAGGTCGTCCTCGAACCGCTTCACGTCGCCGAGGGTCGCCGACATGAGGACGAACTGCGCCTGGGGCAGTTCCAGCAGCGGGATCTGCCAGGCCCAGCCGCGGTCCGGCTCCGCGTAGAAGTGGAACTCGTCCATCACGACCTGGCCGATGTCGGCGTACTTGCCGTCGCGCAGGGCGATGGAGGCCAGCACCTCCGCGGTGCAGCAGATCACCGGGGCGTCGGCGTTCACGGACGCGTCGCCGGTCAGCATGCCGACGTTCTCGGTGCCGAAGAGCTTGCACAGGTCGAAGAACTTCTCCGACACCAGCGCCTTGATGGGCGCGGTGTAGAAGGTGACCTTGTCCTGGGCCAGTGCGGTGAAGTGCGCGCCGGCCGCCACGAGGCTCTTGCCGGAGCCGGTCGGGGTGGACAGGATCACGTTCGCGCCGGAGACGACCTCGATCAGCGCCTCCTCCTGCGCCGGGTACAGGGTGATGCCCTGGTCCTCCGCCCACGAGGAGAAGGCCTCGAAGAGGGCGTCGGGGTCGGCGGTCGGCGGGAGCTGATCAATGAGGGTCACGCCCCCCATCTTGCCTGGCTTCCCCCCGGAAGAGGGAACCGGCGGACGGAACGAAGATCACCACGGGTACGCTGGGCCGTCGCGGCGGCCCGACCGGAACCCTCCACAGGGCCCCACCACGACAAGACCGGGGCGGGGAACGACCATGATGGGGCCGGCACACTCACTGTCAGGGGCGGCGGCCTGGCTGGGGGTGGGCGCGGCCGCGGCGGCGTTCGGACACCCGATGCCCTGGCCCGTGCTGGTCGTCGGCGCCCTCATCTGCGCCGGTGCGGCTCTCGCCCCCGACCTCGACCACAAGTCGGCGACGATCTCGCGCGCCTTCGGCCCCCTCTCCCGGGGGCTGTGCGAAGTGGTCGACAAGATCTCCTACGCCGTCTACAAGGCGACCCGCTCCCCGCGCGACGCCCGCCGCAGCGGGGGCCACCGCACCCTGACCCACACCTGGCTCTGGGCCGTCCTGATAGGCGCCGGCTCCTCGGCCGTCGCCGTCGGCTTCGACCGCTGGGGCGTGCTGGCACTGCTCTTCGTCCACCTGGTGCTGGCCGTCGAGGGGCTGCTGTGGCGGGCGGCCCGGATGTCCAGCGACGTCCTGGTCTGGCTCCTCGGCGCGACCAGCGCGTGGATCCTGGCCGGGGTGCTCGACGAGCCGGGCAACGGCGCGGGCTGGCTCTTCACCGGACCGGGTCAGGAGTACCTCTGGCTCGGCCTGCCGGTCGTGCTCGGCGCGCTGGTCCACGACATCGGCGACGCGCTGACGGTCTCCGGCTGCCCGGTCCTGTGGCCCCTGCCCATCGCCGGCAAGCGCTGGTACGCGGTGGGCCCGCCGAAGATGATGCGCTTCCGTGCCGGGAGCTGGGTCGAGCTCAAGGTGCTCATGCCGGTCTTCATGCTGCTCGGCGGCATGGGCGGCGCGGCGGCCCTCGGCTTCATCTGAGCCCCCGCCCGCCCTCCGCGCCTTCGCTTCCCCCCGGGCCGCCCGTCGCATCCGCGACCCGCGCGTCAGCCGTGCCAGGACCGCCACAGGGCCGCGTACGCCCCGTCGGCGGCCACCAGTTCGTCGTGCGAGCCGAGTTCGCTGATCCGGCCGCCCTCGACCACAGCGATCACGTCCGCGTCGTGCGCGGTGTGCAGCCGGTGCGCGATGGCGATGACGGTACGGCCGTCCAGCACCCGCGCCAGCGAGCGCTCCAGGTGGCGGGCCGCACGCGGGTCCAGCAGCGAGGTCGCCTCGTCCAGCACCAGCGTGTGCGGATCCGCCAGCACCAGCCGGGCCAGTGCGACCTGCTGGGCCTGGGCCGGGGTCAGCGCGCTCCCGCCGGAGCCCACCTCGGTGTCCAGCCCCGCCTCCAGGGCCCGCGCCCAGCCGTCGGCGTCCACCGCGCCCAGCGCCGCCCACAGCTCGGCGTCCGCCGCGCCCGTCCGGGCCAGCCGCAGGTTGTCCCGCAGGGTGCCCACGAACACGTGGTGCTCCTGGTTGACCAGCGCCACGTGCTCGCGCACCCGCTCCGCGGGCATCCGTGACAGCCGGGCCCCGCCGAGCGTGACCTCGCCCGTGCGCGGCGCGTAGACGCCCGCCAGCAGCCGGCCCAGCGTGGACTTGCCCGCCCCCGAGGGGCCCACCAGCGCCATCCGGGTGCCCGGCGGCACGGACATCGACACCCGGTGCAGGACGTCCACGCCCTCCCGGTAGCCGAACCGGACCTCCTCCGCGCGCACGTCCCGGCCCTGCGGGGCGACCGCCCGGTCACCGGCGTCGGGCTCGATCTCCCGCACGCCCACCAGCCGCGCCAGCGACACCTGCGCGATCTGCAGCTCGTCGTACCAGCGCAGGATCAGGCCGATGGGGTCGACCATCATCTGCGCCAGCAGCGCCCCCGTGGTCAGCTGGCCCACCGACATCCAGCCCCGCAGCACGCAGTAGCCGCCCAGCAGCAGCACCGCGCCGAGGATCGTCACGTAGGTGACGTTGACGACGGGGAACAGGACCGTCCGCAGGAACAGCGTGTACCGCTCCCACGCCGTCCACTCCTTGATCCGCCGCTCCGACAGCTCGATCCGCCGCCCGCCGAGCCGGTGCGCCTCGACGGTGCGCCCCGCGTCGACCGTCTCGGTCAGCACGGCCGCGACCGCCGCGTACCCGGCGGCTTCCGAGCGGTAGGCCGAGGGAGCCCGCCGGAAGTACCAGCGGCACCCGACGACCAGCACCGGAAGCGCCACCAGCGCGGCCAGCGCCAGCGGCGGCGCGGTGACCGCGAGCGCTCCGTACAGCAGCCCGGCCCACACCACGCCGATGGCCAGCTGCGGCACGGCCTCGCGCATCGCGTTGGCCAGCCGGTCGATGTCGGTGGTGATCCGCGACAGCAGGTCGCCGGTGCCGGCCCGCTCCAGGACGCCCGGCGGCAGGCCGACCGACCGCACCAGGAAGTCCTCGCGCAGGTCGGCCAGCATCTCCTCGCCGAGCATCGCCCCGCGCAGCCGGACCAGCCGCACGAAGCAGGTCTGTACGGCGAGCGCCAGCGCGAACAGCAGTGCCACGCGCCCCAGGTGGAGTTCGCGCGCCCCCGCCGAGAGGTCGTCCACGACCTGCCCGAGCAGGTACGGGCCGGCCATGGAGGCGACCACCGCGACCGCGTTGACCGCCACCAGCAGCACGAAGGCCCGCCGGTGCCGCAGCAGCAGCCCGCGCACGTAGCCGCGTACGGTCGCCGACGTGCCCACCGGCAGGGTGGCGGCCGTCTCCGGGGCCGCCGGGTCGTGGGGCGGCGGAGCCACGCCGATCATGCGGATTCCTCGATCCCTGTGAGTTCCTCGGCCGACAGAGCCGGCCGGGCCGGCCGGGCCGGTACGGCCGGTACGGGCGCGCCGGCCGTGCCGGACGCGGCCGACCGCTGCTCCTCTTCCGTCTCCCGGGTGACGACCGCCCGGTAGCGGGGCTCCCCGCGCATCAGCTCGCGGTGGGTGCCCGCCGCCACCGCCTTCCCCTCGTGGAGCAGGACGACCCGGTCCGCGCGGTCCAGCAGCAGCGGCGAGGAGGCCAGCACCACCGTCGTGCGCCCGGCGCGCAGCTCGGCGATCCCCCGGGCGATCCGCGCCTCGGTGTGCGAGTCCACCGCCGACGTCGGCTCGTCCAGCACGAGCACCTCCGGGTCGGTCACCAGGGACCTGGCCAGCGCGAGCCGCTGGCGCTGCCCGCCCGACAGCGACCGGCCGCGCTCGGTGATCCGGGCGTCCATCGGGTCCTCCACGCCCTCGGGGGCCGACTGGAGCAGGGCGTCCAGGACGTCCCCGCACCGGGCGGCGTCCAGCGCGGCGGCCGCCGTGACCGACCCGGAGGCCGGTACGTCGAACAGCTCCCGCAACGTCCCGGACAGCAGCACCGGATCCTTGTCCTGTACGAGGACCAGCCCGCGCGCCGCGTCCAGCGGGAGTTCGTCCAGCGCGACCCCGCCCAGCAGCACCGGGGCCGACGTGCCCGCGCCGTCCACCGGATGCCCGCCGAGCCGCTCCGCGAGCCGTCCCGCGAGGTCCGGGTCCCCGCACACGACCGCCGTGAACCGCCCGCCCGGGGCCAGCAGCCCCGTCCCCGGGTCGTACAGGTCCCCGCCCGGTGCCGGAGCGGCCGCCGGTTCGGCCGCGGAGGCCTGCGCCCCCTCCTCCGTACGCGTCAGCGACAGCACGCGGGCCGCCCGCGCGGCCGAGGGCCGGGAGAAGGAGTAGGCCTGCGCGATCTCCTCGAAGTGCCGCAGCGGGTACAGCATCGTGGCCACGGCGCTGAAGGCGGCGACGAGTTCGCCGACCGCCAGCCGGCCGTCCCGTACGAGCACCGCGCCGTACCAGACCACGGTGATCAGCAGGGCGCCCGGCAGCAGCACCTGGACCGCGGAGATCAGCGCCCACATCCGGGCGCTGCGCACGGCCGCCTCGCGGACCTCCTGGGAGGCCTCCCGGTAGCGGGACAGGAACAGTTCCTCACCGCCGATGCCGCGCAGCACCCGCAGGCCCGCCACGGTGTCGGAGGCCAGCTCGGTGGCCCTGCCCGCCTTCTCCCGCTGCTGGTCCGCGCGCCGCGTGGCCCGCGGCAGCAGCGGCAGCACCGACAGGGCGAGGACCGGCACGCCCGCCGCCACGACCACGCCGATGGCGGGCGCGTAGAAGAGCAGGCCCACGCAGAGGGCGACGACCGCGAAGGCGGCGGCGAGGAAGCGGGACACCGCCTCGACGAACCATCCGATCTTCTCCACGTCGGCCGTCGAAACGGTCGTGACCTCTCCCGCCGCGACCCGGCGGGTCAGCGCGGAGCCCAGCTCGGCGGTCTTGCGGGCGAGGAGCTGCTGCACCCGCGCGGCCGCGGTGATCCAGTTGGTGACGGCGGTGCGGTGGAGCATGGCGTCGCCCGCCGAGATGGCCGCCCCGAACAGCAGCAGCAGTCCGCCGGCCAGCAGCAGCCCGCCGCCGTCGCGGTCCACGACGGCCTCGACTCCCACCCCGACCGTGTAAGGGAGTCCGGCGACCCCGCAGAAGTGCACCAGGCCCCAGGCCAGGCTCCGGGCCTGGCCGCCGAGTTGTCCCCGGCCCAGCCACCACAGGAACCGGGGCCCGGAGCGGGCGTCGGGTACCCCGGGATCCGGATAGGGAAGATCGCTGATCTGCATGACGCCCCATGACTGGTCGAATGAGTGCAACCCGGGACAGGGTCGTCTCACGGACCGGACCACGGCAATCGATTTTCCGGCCCGGGGGCGCGCGCACAGCGCCCGTTCCGGCGCACGCGCCCCTTGGTGCGCCGGGCCCGTTCAGGGGCGCGTCGCGCGCTCCAGCTCGACCAGCACCGAGTGGTAGGGGCGGCCGGTGGCCCGGTCCATGCCCACCTCGCACATCCGGTTCGCCGAGAGGTACGCGTCGAACTCCCGTGCCCTCACCTCCGCGGCCTCCCGCGCCGTCGCCGAGGCCGTCAGCTCCGGGTGCAGCATCCCCCGGTCGCCCGCGAAGGCGCAGCAGCCCGCGTCGTCGGGGACCACCACCTCCGCCGCGCAGGCCCCGGCCACGGCCCGCAGCTGCGCCTCGTCGCCGAGGTGGCGGGTCGAGCAGGTCGGGTGGAGGACGGCCGAGCCGACGGTGCGCCGGACCTCGAGGCGCGGCAGCAGCTCCTCCGCCGCCCACACCACGGAGTCGACGATCCGCAGCCCGGCGTGGAGGGCGAGGTTGTCCGCGGTGAGGAACGGGACCACCTCGCGGGCGAGGCCCAGGGAGCAGGAGGAGGCGTCGACCACCAGCGGGAGCCGGCCCCCGGCCGTCCAGCCCCAGGCGGCCTCCACGATCCGGTTGGCCATCAGCCGGTTGCCGGCCTCGTAGCCCTTGGAGTGCCAGATCGTCGCGCAGCAGGTCCCCGCCACGTCGCGGGGGATCCACACCGGCTTCCCGGCCCGCTCCGACACGGCCACCACCGCCTCCGGCAGCGAGGGCCCCGGCTCGCCCGGGGGCCCGCCGAAGATCCGGTTGACGCAGGCCGGGTAGTACACGGCCGCCGCGCCCACCCGCCGGGTCGCGGGCAGCCGCCGCGCGGCGGCCCCGGGCAACCGCGGCAGCCACTCGGGCACCAGGTCGGGGCGTACGGCCTTGCGCGCCGCCCCCGTGACGGCCTCCAGCACCCGGTCCCCTAGGGCGTGCGTGATCTTCCCGGAGGCGGCCACGGCCAGCCGGGCGCCGGCCTCCACGGCCCGGAAGCGCCGGGCGGCCAGCTCGGCGGCCCGCTCCTCGCGCGCACCGTGCCGGCGGTGGCGGAAGTCCCGCATCAGCGCGCCGGTGTCGATGCCGACCGGGCAGGCGAGCATGCAGGTGGAGTCGCCCGCGCAGGTGTCGACGGCGTCGTAGCCGTAGGCGTCGAGCAGTTCGGCGAGCACGGGGGAGCCCGGCCGCTGGCGCGTCATCTCGCGGCGCAGCACGATCCGCTGGCGCGGAGTGGTCGTCAGGTCCCCGCTGGGGCAGGCCGGTTCGCAGAACCCGCACTCGATGCAGGGGTCGGCCACGTCCTCCACCCGCGGGATCGTCTTCAGCCCGCGCAGGTGGGCCAGCGGGTCCCGGTCGAGCAGGACGCGCGGGGCCAGCACCGAGTCCGGGTCGAGGAGCCGCTTGGTGCGCCACATGAGGTCGACCGCCTTCGGCCCCCACTCCAGTTCCAGGAAGGGGGCCATGTTGCGGCCGGTGGAGTGCTCGGCCTTCAGCGAGCCGTCGAACCGCTCCACCGTGAGGTGACAGAAGGCGTCCATGAAGGCCGCGTACCGGTCGACGTCGGCGGGCTCGGCGGCGTCGAAGGCGAGCAGGAAGTGCAGGTTGCCGTGGGCGGCGTGGCCGGCGACGGCCGCGTCGAAGCCGTGCTCCGCCTGGAGCGCCAGCAGTGCCTCGCAGGCCTCCGCCAGCCGCGACGGCGGGACGGCGAAGTCCTCGGTGATCAGGGTGGTGCCGGGCGGCCGGGCCCCGCCGACGGCGGTGACGAAGGCCTTGCGGGCCTTCCAGTACCCGGCGATGACGGCCGGGTCCCCCGTGAAGGCGTTGGTGACGGAGGCGACCGGCGCGACCAGCCCCAGCGCGGGCAGCACCGCTGCCGCGCGGCGCTCGTGCTCGGCGCGGCCCGCCGCGTCCGGCGCCCGGAACTCCACCAGCAGCGCGGCGGTGTCCTTCGGCAGCTGCGCCCAGTCGGCGGGCACTCCCGCGACGCTGACCGAGGCGCGCAGGGTGTTCCCGTCCATCAGCTCGACGGCGAGGGCGCCCGCGTCGTTGAAGAGCGGCACGGCGGCCGCGGCGGCGGGCAGGGACGGGAAAAAGAGCAGCGCGCTGGTGAGCTCGCGGTCCAGGGGGAGCGTGTCGAAGACGACCTCGGCGATGAAGCCGAGCGTTCCCTCCGAGCCGACCATCAGGCCGCGCAGGATCTCGACGGGCGTGGTGCCGTCCAGGTAGGCGTCGAGACGGTAGCCGGTGGTGTTCTTGATCTCGTACTTGGCCCGGATCCGGGCGACGAGGGCCGGGTCCGCCTCGATCTCCCGCTTCAGATCCATCAGCCCGCGGCACAGGCCCGGTTCCGCGCGGGCCAGCTCCTCGTCGGCGAGCGGGTCGGCGGTGTCCACGACGGTGCCGGTCGGCAGGACCAGGGTGAGGGAGGACAGGGTGCGGTACGAGTTCCTCGTCGTCCCGGCCGTCATGCCGGAGGAGTTGTTGGCGACGACCCCGCCGAGGGTGCAGGCGACGGCGCTGGCCGGGTCGGGGCCGAGGATCCGGCCGTGCCGGGCGAGCGCGGCATTGGCCCGGAACACGGTGGTGCCGGGCCGGATCCGGGCGCGCCGGCCCTCCTCCAGCACCTCGACGCCGGCCCAGTGGCGGCGTACGTCGACGAGGATGTCCTCGCCCTGCGCCTGGCCGTTCAGGGAGGTCCCGGCGGCCCGGAAGACCACCTCGCGCTGCTTGCCGTGGGCGTAGGAGAGGACGGCGGAGACGTCGTCGATGTCCTCGGCGACCACCACGACCTGCGGGACGAACCGGTAGGGGGAGGCGTCGGTGGCGTAGCGGACGAGGTCGGAGACCTTCCACAGCACCTTCTCGGCGCCCAGCAGCTCGCTCAGCTCGGCGCGCAGGGCCGGCGGGGTGCCGCCGGCCAGGTGTTCGGGGACCCGGTCGGGGGCGGGGGCGGCCGTGCCGCGCGGGCGCAGGGCTCCCGGCTTCGGTTCGAGCAGCGGCATGAGCAGCCCCTTCGTCCTTCGCGGTCCGGCACGGGCGCCGGGGCCGGCGCCCGCCGCGCCCGTCTCAGCAGCGGCGCTCCGCGGGAGCGTCCGTGAGCGCGTCCAGCAGGCCGCCGAGCACCTCGCGCTGTCCGGCGGTCAATGGGGCAAGGATCTCCTCTGCGGCGTCGGTCCGCGCGTTGCGCAGACGGCGCAGCGTGGCGCGACCGGTTTCGGTGAGCTCGATCCGGATCACGCGGCGGTTCGCGGGGTCGGGGACGCGGCGCACGCAGTCGGCGGTCTCCAGACCGTCCACGAGGGTGGTCACGGCACGCGGTACGACCTCAAGACGCGTCGCCAGGTCGGCCATTCGGGGCGGCTGGTCCCCGCCGTAGTGCGAGACGAGGCGCAGCAGCCGGCCCTGGGCGGGGGTGATCCCGAGGGGCTCCATGTGCCGCTTCTGGATGCGGTGGAGCCGGCGCGTGAGGCGCAGCAGCTGCTCGGCGAGGACGCCGTCGGTGGAATCGCGGGTGTCGGTCTCGGAACCGGTGCTCATACTGGGAACAGTATCAGGACCGGATTCATTGTGAGTATAGGTAACAATGAGCTAGGCTCATCGCAGTCCCGCCTGAAGGAGGCCCATGCCCCACGACGAACCGAAGTGGACCCCATCGAACGAAGCCCTCGACCCCACCCGCCCGGCCCCGGCGGACCGCCCCCGCGAGCTGCGCCGCATCCTCGGCCTGTTCCGCCCCTACCGCGGCCGGCTCGCCGTGGTCGGAGCACTCGTCGGCGCCTCCTCGCTGGTCGGCGTGGCCTCGCCGTTCCTGCTCAGGGAGATCCTGGACGTCGCGATCCCCCAGGGCCGGACCGGGCTGCTCAGCCTGCTCGCGCTCGGCATGATCCTCACCGCGGTCGTGACCAGCGTCTTCGGCGTGCTCCAGACGCTGATCTCCACCACCGTCGGCCAGCGCGTCATGCACGACCTGCGCACCGCCGTCTACGCCCAGCTCCAGCGGATGCCGCTGGCCTTCTTCACCCGGACCCGCACCGGCGAGGTCCAGTCCCGGATAGCCAACGACATCGGCGGCATGCAGGCCACCGTCACCTCGACCGCGACCTCGCTCGTGTCGAACCTGACCGCCGTGATCGCCACCGTCGTCGCGATGCTCGCGCTCGACTGGCGGCTGACCGCGGTCTCCCTCCTGCTGCTGCCGGTGTTCGTGTGGATCAGCCGCCGCGTCGGCAACGAGCGCAAGAAGATCACCACGCAGCGGCAGAAGCAGATGGCCGCCATGGCCGCGACCGTCACCGAGTCCCTCTCGGTCAGCGGCATCCTGCTCGGCCGCACCATGGGCCGCTCGCAGTCCCTCACCGACGCCTTCGCCCAGGAGTCCGAGAAGCTCGTCGGCCTGGAGGTGCGCTCCAGCATGGCCGGCCGCTGGCGGATGTCCACCATCGGCATCGTCATGGCCGCCATGCCCGCGCTGATCTACTGGGCCGCGGGCATCGCGCTGCAGACCGGCACCCCCTCGCTCTCCGTCGGCACCCTCGTCGCCTTCGTCACCCTCCAGCAGGGCCTGTTCCGGCCCGCCGTGAGCCTGCTGTCGACCGGGGTGCAGATCCAGACCTCGCTCGCGCTGTTCGCCCGGATCTTCGAGTACCTCGACCTGCCGGTGGACATCACCGAGCGGGAGGATCCCGTACGGCTGGACCGCGCCCGCGGCGAGATCCGCCTGGAGGACGTCCACTTCGCCTACGAGACGAAGACCGGTCCCACCCTCGCCGGCATCGACATCACCGTCCCGGCCGGCGGCTCCCTCGCCGTGGTCGGCCCCACCGGATCCGGCAAGAGCACCCTCAGCTACCTGGTGCCGCGGCTGTACGACGTGACCGGCGGACGGGTCGCCCTCGACGGGGTCGACGTGCGCGACCTCGACTTCGACTCGCTGGCCCGGTCCATAGGCGTCGTCTCCCAGGAGACCTACCTCTTCCACGCCTCGGTCGCCGACAACCTGCGCTTCGCCAAACCGGACGCCACGCAGGAGGAGATCGTCGAAGCCGCCCGCGCGGCGCAGATCCACGACCACATCGAGTCCCTGCCCGAGGGCTACGAAACCCTGGTCGGCGAGCGCGGATACCGGTTCTCCGGCGGCGAGAAGCAGCGCCTGGCCATCGCGCGCACGATCCTGCGAGACCCGCCGGTGCTCATCCTCGACGAGGCCACCAGCGCCCTCGACACCCGTACCGAGCACGCCGTGCAGCGGGCGATCGACAACCTCTCCGAGGGCCGCACCACCATCACCATCGCCCACCGCCTGTCCACCATCCGCGACGCCGACCAGATCGTGGTCCTGGACGCCGGACGGATAGCCGAGCGCGGGACGCACGAGGAACTGCTGGGGGCCGGCGGCCGCTACGCCGCACTGGTCCGCCGGGACCGGGACGCCGCCGCCCAGGCGCCCGACCGGGAGCGCGGCGGCTCCGCGACAGGGCCCGCGGGAGAACCTGCGGGAGAACCCGCGGGGGCGTCGGAGGGCGAGCCCGTACCCACTCCGGTGAACGTGTGATCGTAGGACTGGCGCGGGGTGTGATGCCCGGAAGGCGCCGGTCCGGGGGTTAACGTGCCCGCATGCCCGACGAGCACCGGCCGTACCAGCCGCACCGGCCGCCGACACCGCGCCGCTCCCGGCTCACCCGGCGGGGCCGGCTGGTCCTCCTCCTCGGCGGGCTCCTCGGCATCGGGCTCGCCACGCTGGTGACCGGCCCCCTGCTGCCGCGGGAGGAACCGCCCGAGAAGCCGCGCCGGCTGCTGATCCCCGAAGGCTGGCGGGCCGCGCAGGTCTACGCCGCCGTCGACCGCGAACTGCGGCTCCCCGCCGGCACCACCAAGGCGGCCGTCGCCACGGCGGCCCTGGACCTGCCGGCGGAGGCGAAGGGCAACCCGGAGGGCTACCTCTTCCCGGCGACCTACCCGGTGACCAAGGAGTCCACCCCGGCCTCGCTGCTCTCGTTCATGGTGCGCACGGCACACCGCGAGCTCGCCACCAAGGCCGTCGCCGACGGCGCCAAGGCGCACGGGATGACCCCGTACCAGACGGCCACCCTCGCCAGCGTCATCGAGGCGGAGGCCGACGATCCGGCCGACATGGGCAAGGTCTCCCGGGTCGTGCACAACCGGCTGGCGAAGTCGATGCCGCTCCAGATGGACTCCACCCTCAACTACGCCCTGGGCCGCACCACCGTGGACACCACGCTCGGCGACACCCGCATCGACCACCCCTTCAACACCTACGCGCGCCAGGGCCTGCCGCCCACCCCCATCGACAGCCCGGGCCTGCGGGCCATGGCCGCCGCCGTCGCGCCGACGCCCGGTGACTGGCTGTTCTTCGTCACCGTCAAGCCCGGGGACACCCGCTTCTCGGCGACCTATGAGGAACACAGGAAGCACGTCGCGGAGTTCAACCGGCTCCGCGCCGCCGCCGGCCCGCCGGCCAAGGCCCCCGCCGCGAAATGAGCGGGCGCCGCCGCCGCACCCCGGCCTACCATCGGCCGCCTGACGGGACGCGCGGACAGGGGGCGGCGGAACATGGGGCGGTCATGGTGGACACGTCGTACGAAAACCCGCGCGCCCGCGCCGGCCGTGCCGGACGGCACCGCACCGCGGGCGGAGGAAGCGCACGAGGACCGGGAGGACGCGGCAGCGGCCGCCGCCCGCCGGCACCTGGAGGAACTCTGGGGCGGTGACGTGGCGGACTGGCAGGAGTGGCTGGCCCGTTCCCCGGAGGGGGTCGACCTGCTCCTGTGGTGGCAACGGCGGCGCGAGCTCCCCGCCCTCGTCGGCCCGGACCGCTACCGCGAGCGCCTCGCCGTGCTGCTGTCCCGGGCCGCCCCGCGCGACATCGCCGCCCTGGGCCTGGGCTGCAGCCGCCGGGTCGACCGGCGCTGCCGCACCCCGGAGGTCTGCGGCCAGGACCCCGCCCCGCCCCCGCCCGGCAGCCCGGCCCCCCACAGGTCCGGACCCGTGCCCGGGGCGTGCAGCCGCTTCACCGACTGCTACAGCGCGTACGAGGTCCGGGTCCACTTCACCGGCGACGACCGCCACCGCGCCGTGCTCCTGCTCCGGGGCGGCCCGGACGCGGCCCGCATGTGGGTGGACGGCGTCCCCGTCGGCGAGGGCCGCCGGCTGGACAACGGCGGGTGGTGGCAGGACGACCGGTTCTACGTGATCCGCGTCGGCGGCCCCGACGGCCATCCGCTCCAGGGCCTCGGCGACATCGGGGACTGGCTCTGCCGGATCGTCTCCCTCCTGGTGTACGACGCCGAACGGGCCGTGGAGCACGTGTTCGTCCCCGGGCCCGACGAGGAGTGGACGGACCCGGTGCTGGAGATACGCGACGGCGCCGGCCACCTCTACGCGACGCAGGAGGCCCGCGAAGCCGGCACCGCCGACCGCGAGTTCCCCCTGAACGCCCCGTCCCCGGGCTGAGGCGCCGCCGGGCGGCGCGTCAGCAGGCGGCGGATCTCGCGTACCGCGGCCCCGCCCGCGCGGTTGGCGCCGATCGTCGAGGCCGAGGGGCCGTAGCCCACCAGGTGGACCCGCTCGTCGCGCACCGCCCTGGTCCCCTCCACCCGGATCCCGCCGCCCGGCTCCCGCAGCCGCAGCGGCGCCAGGTGGTCGACGGCCGCCCGGAATCCGGTGGCCCACAGGATCACGTCGGCCTCCACGCTCCGCCCGTCCGCCCAGGCGACGCCGGCCGGGGTGATCCGGTCGAAGACGGGCAGCCGCTCCAGCACCCCGGAGTCCAGCCCCGCCCGCACGGCCTCCGTCAGGGCCAGCCCGGTCACGCTGACCACGCTGCGCGGGGGCAGTCCCCGCCGGACCCGCTCCTCCACCAGCGCCACCGCCGCCCGCCCCTCCGCCTCCCCGAACGCCCCCTCGCGGAACACGGGAGGCCGCCGCGTGACCCAGGTGGTCCCCGCCGCCACCTCGGAGACCTCCAGCAGGTGCTGCACCGCCGAGGTGCCGCCGCCCACCACGACGACCCGGGCCCCCGCGAACGCCCCCGGCCCGGGGTAGCCGGCGGTGTGCAGCTGGCGGCCGCGGAACAGCTCCTGGCCCGGGTAGCGCGGCCAGAACGGCCGGTCCCAGGTCCCGGTGGCGTTGACCAGCGCCCGCGCCGACCAGCTCCCGGACGCGGACTCCACCAGCAGCCGCCCGGCGTCGCCCTCGCGCACGGCCGTCACGTCCACGGGCCGCCGCACCCGCAGCCCGAACCGCTCCTCGTACGCCGCGAAGTACTCCCCGATCACCTCGGACGAGGGCCGCAGCGGATCGGCGCCGGTCAGCTCCATGCCGGGCAGGGAGTGCATGCCGTGGACCTTGCCGTAGGTCAGCGAGGGCCACCGGAACTGCCAGGCCCCGCCGGGGCGCGGCGAGTGGTCCAGCACCACGTGGTCGATCCCGGCCCGCCCCAGGTGGTAGGCGCTGGAGAGCCCCGCCTGACCGGCCCCGACGACCACCACGTCCACGTCCGCCGCGTCCCTCAGCATTTCGTTCACGGTTCTACCAACCCGCGTCGGATGCCGGATCTTCCCGGATGATCCGAAGCCCCTGCGCGGCGCGGCGGCGCGTCGCTAGAGTCGGCTGCGTCACAGGGGACGGCGGCTTGGGGGCTCGGTGGGGCGGCGCTTCTTCATCGGCATGGGCACCGGCAGGTACTGCCACCTCCCCCCGGAGGAACAGCTCGACTCGGTGCCCTCGGACATCGCCGCCATGGCCCACCTCTTCGAGGGCTTCGGCTACGAGCGCGCACTCTCCGGGCTGGGCGAGTACGACGGCGCCGAACAGCTGCGCCAGAAGCTGAGCCACTGGTCCGCCGACACCGCGCTGTCCGGCGACGACGTCGTGGTGGTGTACTTCGCCGGCCACGGCGCCGTCGAGGAGCGCGACCGGCACTACCTGCTCTGCTGGGACACCCGGGACACCGACCTCGCCACCACCGCCCTGGCCACCGAGGACCTCGTACGCATCCTCTGCAAGGGCGGACTGCGCCACGCCCTGCTGATCCTCGACACCTGCTCCGCCGGAGCCGGTACGGCCGACGCGGCCGCCGCCGCACTCCAGACGATCATCTACCGGGGTGTCGCCGCCGACTCCTCCGCCGGACTCTGGTTCCTCGCCTCCGCCCGGCGCAAGGAGATCGCCCTCGACGGCGCCTTCGTCCCCGTGCTCGGCGCGGCGATCGAGACCACGACCGAGCGGACCGGACAGCGCCAGCAGTACCTCGACCTCACCGAGCTGGTGAAGGCCGTCAACGAACGCTTCGACCTCGCCGGCCGGGGCCAGCGGGCCGAACTGGCCAGCGCACTGGTCACCGGACTCGCCCCGTTCCTGGCGAACTCCGGCTACCGCGAGGAATTACCGCCGGCCGGCACCGACCTGGAGGTCCAGGGGCGGGTCGCCGCCAGGGAACTCGCCGAGCACTTCGGCCCGCGCTCGCGCGGGGTGGAGTTCGAGTCCGAACAGGGCCTCTACTTCAGCGGCCGGGTCAACGTGCTCACCGACGTCGCCGCCTGGCTGACGGCCGAGGAGGGCGACGGCCGGGGCCGCGTCGTCACCGGCGTCCCCGGCTGCGGCAAATCCGCCGTCCTCGGCCGGATCGTCGCTCTCTCCGACCCCGCCTACCGGGCCCGCCTCGACCTCAGCGGCGTCGACCCGAACACCGTGGTCCCGGTGAACTGCGTGACGGCCGCCGTCCACGCCCGCCACAAGCGCCTGGAGGAGATCGTCGAGCGGATCGCCTCCGCCCTCGGCACCGAGGCCGACGGCGTCGCCGCCCTCCTCCAGGAACTCACCCGGCGCGGCCGCCAGGGCCCCCCGCTGGTCATCGTCGTCGACGCCGTCGACGAGGCCGGCTCCGACACCGCCGCCGACGCCGGCGGCCACGGCGAACCCCGGCGCATCACCCGCGAACTGCTGCGCCCCATGGCCGAGATCCAGGGCGTGCGCCTCCTCGTGGGCACCCGGCGCGAACTCGTCACCGCCCTCGGCCCCACCTTCACCTGCCTCGACCTGGACCGGGAGGAGTACCAGGCCGGGGCCGAGGACGTCTCCGCGTACGTCGCCCGGGTGCTGCTGGCAGCCGAGGAGCCCGAGGTCCGCACCCCGTACCGGGACCGTCCGGCCCTGGCCCGGACCGTGGCGCGCGGCGTCGCGGAGAAGGCGGCAGGCGTCTACCTCTACGCCAGGATGACGGCCCGGACGCTGCGCTCGGACGCCGAGCCGGTCGACACCGGCCGGCCGGGCTGGGAGGACAACCTGCCCAGCGAGGTCGGCGAAGCCTTCGACGACTACCTCCAGCGCTTCGGCCCCGACGAGCCCCGCGTACGCCGCATGCTGCTGGCGCTGGCGTTCTCGGAGGGCAAGGGGCTGCCGCGCGGGCGGGTGTGGACCGCACTCGGCTCCGCCATCTCCGGAGTCCCCTGCTCGGAGGAGGACATCAGCTGGGCCCTGGACGTCGCGGCGGCGTACATCGCCGAAGTCACCGACGACGACCGCCGCTCGGCGTACCGGCTCTACCACAAGGCCCTCGCCGAGCACCTGCGCGCGACGGCCGCCCAGGACGCGTACGACGTCCAGCACGCCGTGGTCGACGCGCTGTTGGGCCTGGTACCCCAGGCGGAGGCGCAGCAGCCCGACTGGTTCGCCGCCGTGCCCTACGTACGGCAGCACCTCGCCACCCATGCCGTGGCGGCCGGACGGCTGGCGGAGCTGATGGAGGACCCGGGGTTCCTGCTGGCCAGCGAACCGCTCACGCTGCTGCGGGGGTTCGCGGCCATGGAGGGCGAGGGCGTACCCGGGGTGCGCGGCGCCTACGAGCAGATCGCCCACCGGCTCACTCCCGACACCCCGCTCGGGGAGCGCGCCGCCGACCTCCAGCTGTCGGCCCGCCGCTGCCGGGCCGACCGGCTGGCCGACCGGGTCGGCGAGCTCGCGGTGACCCGCCCCTGGTCGACCACGTGGGCCTGGTGGTCCACCAGTGGGGCCCACCGGCTGCTGAACGGTCATGACCGACCGGTCACGTGTGTGGCGACGGGCACGCTCGACGGCCGGCCCATCGCCGTCACGGGCAGCGAGGACTCCACGGCACGCGTGTGGGACCTGACGACCCAACGCCCCATCGGCGAGCCGCTCCCGGTCGCCATCCCGGTCAACGCCCTGGCCATCGGCGAACTCGGCGACTACTCGGTCGCCCTGACCGGCGGACACGACGGCACGGTCCGGATCTGGGACCTCTCGGCCGGTCAGGAGTACGGCGAGCCACTCACCGGCCACACCAACAAGATCCTGTCGATCGCGATCGGCGAGGTGCTCGGCAGACCTCTCGCCCTGACCGGGAGCGCGGACGGCACCGCACGCCTGTGGGACCTGACGGACCGGCGCCAACTGGGTCAGGAGCTCGTCGTCCACCGCAGTGCGGTGCACGGCGTGGCTCTCGGCAGGCTGGACGGCCGGCCGATCGCCCTCACCGGCGGCGACGACAAGGCCGTGTACGTATGGGACGTGCGCGACGCGCTGGACGGAGGGAACGCCCAGGTCCACGGCCGGCCGTTGATCGGCACGGTCAGCTCGGTACAAGCGGTGTGCGCCGTGGAACTGGACGGACGCTCGCTGGCGCTGGTGTGTGACGCGGTGGGGATGCTCGGCTGCTGGGACCTCGCTGACCGACGCCAGATCGGAGAACCGGTCCCGGCGCACAACGACAGGCTGGCGGGCCCGTATTCGGTGGTGACCGGTGACATCGCCGGCCGGCCCGTCGTGCTGACCTGCGCTTCGAGCTCCGCGAAGCTCTGGGACCTGCGGACGCTCCGCCCGCTCGGCCATCCCCTGCGCGGACACCTGAACACCATGACCGCCGCCGCCCTCGCGGTGTACGGGGACACGGCGCTCGCCGTCACCGTGGGCGCGGACCACACCGCACGGATCTGGGACCTCGCGGCCGATCGGCCCGACGACGGGCTGACCAGGTCGATGGCCACCACCGCGTACTGCGAGTGGGACGGGCGCCCCGTCGTCGTGACCGGTGGGGAGGACGGCGCCGTTCGGGCCTGGGACCTGCGGACCCGGCAACAGCTGGGCCCGGCCTTCGAGGGGCGTTCCGCCAGGGCGACGACCCTGGCCGCCACGGTGGTCAAAGGCCGGCTGACCGTGGCGACCGGCGGAGCCGACACCGTGGTCCGGGTGTGGAGCACGACCGGGGACCGTGCCGTTCACCTGGACTTGGAGGGGCATACGAACGCCGTCGAATGCACCGCCTTCAGCGCCCTGGCGGGCAGGACGGTCCTGGCCAGCGGAGGGGCCGACGGCACGGTCCGCGTCTGGGACGTGGAATCCGGCACGATGATCGGCCGTCCGCTCGCCGGCCATGTGGGGGACGTCGAGCACCTCGCCCTGCGCTCGGACGGAGGCGCGCTGGAGGTCGTCCTCGCGACGGACGCGGACCACGCGTACGTGTGGCGGATCGAGCAGGGCGAGGACGGGCCCCGGGTACGCCGCTGCGGGCACCGCGCCGTGCGGGACGTGGACCAGTTCGCCTCGGTCGCGAGCGTGGCGTTCCACCGGGGCAGGGCGGTGGTGCTCACCGTCGCCGGCACCGGCAACCTCAAAGTCCGGGAAGTGATCAGCGGTGCCGTGGTGGCCGGACCCTTCCCCATGCTCGGATCGGTGCTGGCGGCGACCCTCGCGCAGGTGGGCGGCGAATCCGTCGTGGCGGCCGGCGGCCGCAACCAGCTCCGGATCTGGCGCCTGGATCCCCGCGAAGCACCGGGGACGCGCACGGAACCGAGGTGGTGCCTGGAGCCGGCGACGGTGCACACACCCCCGCTCTTCGGCCGGTCGGACGGCATGCCGGTGGTCGTGACCACCGGCAGTTCGGACGTGCTGATCTGGGACCTGAACGGAGGTCACGTGGTCGGCGAGCCCCTGGGCGGTGGCACGAAGAGGCTGGTGTCAGCCGAGATCATGGAGGGCCGAGACGGCCGGGCGCTGGTCGTGACGGGTGCCAGCAACGGGGTCGTCCGCCAGCACGACCTCGGCGACGGCAGTCAGGTGGCGCCACACCTGACGCACGACGGCTCCTTCCAGCCCGTCACCACGGTACAGATGGGCGGCCAGGTCCTGGTGGTACGCAGCAGTTGGGCGGCGACTTCCGTCTGGGACCTGGAGACCCGTCGCCAGCTGGCGAGGCGGCAGGGCAGCGGAGACATCAGTCGCGTCCTGCGCGTCGGCGACCGCCGGATCGTCGTGTCGGCGACGGGTGAGAACGTGCTGGAGGCCTGGGAGCTGGACACCCAAGGGGCCCTCTGCGCGCCGATGTTGGGCCATGTGGGTCCGGTGTCGGCCCTGCGCGACCTGCTCGTCGACGGCGTCCACACCCTCGTGAGCGCCTCGCGCGACGGCACCGTGCGGCTCTGGGACCTGCTGACCGGAAGCCCGGTGTGCGATCCGCTGGGCGGCTACGCGCTGGGGGTGACCGCCTTGGAGGCGGTGCGGCTCGAAGGAGCCCCGCTCGCCGTCGTCGGATCGGGTGACGGCCACGTCCACGTCCGCAGACTGGACGCCGACCGGTCGGTCGTGGGGGAGTTCCCGCGCTTCGCCTCAGGCGTCAGTGAGATCCGCTTCGCCGAAGTCAGGGGCCTGCCCACCCTCGTCGCCGCCGACCGGCACGGCCTGCTGCGCGTCGGCCGGATGAACACCTTCACCTGGACGTCCGAGATCGACATCGGCAGCACCGTCAACGGCTTCTCCATCGACCGCGAAGGCCACATCTGCGTGGCCACCGACATGGGCGTCGTCGCCCTCACCCTGGCGGAGGTGCGGCCGTGAGCCGGATCGTGTTCGTGCACGGCATCGCGCAGGAGGTGGTGGGCCCCGAGTCGCTGCTCGCCGAGTGGTACCCCGCGCTCTGCGACGGGCTCGCCCTCGCCGGCGGGGAGGTGCCCGCGCGGGACGAGGTCGCGATGGCCTGCTACGGGGACCTCTTCCGCCAGGCCGGGCACCGGGGCATCGGGACGCCCGAGCTCGACGCCTCCGACGTGGAGGCGGGGCTGGAAGAGGAACTCCTGCTCCAGTGGTGGGAGTACGCCGCCCGGATCGACCCCCGGCTGCCCGGGCCGCGGGACCGGGCCCGGCTGCGGACCCCGTACCCGGTGCAGCGGGCGCTGGACGCGCTCAGCCACTCGGCGTTCTTCGCCGGGGCGGGGGAGCGGCTGATGATCGGCGCGGCCCGGCAGGTGCGGCGGTACTTCACCGAGCCCCGCACGCGGGCCGCCGTCCTCGGCCGGTTCGAGCGGGCCCTGACCGACCGCACCCGGGTGGTCGTCGCGCACTCGCTCGGCTCGGTCGTCGCGTACGAGGCCCTGTGCGCGGCCCCCGACCGGCCGGACGTGGTGCTGGTGACGCTGGGGTCCCCGCTCGGGGTGCGCAACCTGGTCTTCGACCGGCTGGTCCCGCCCCCGCACGCGGGGCGCGGCCGCTGGCCCGCGTCCGTGCGGCAGTGGGTGAACATCGCCGACCGGGGTGACCTGGTGCCGCTGGCCAAGGGGCTGGCGCCGCTGTTCGGGGAACGGGTGCGGGACGTGCCGGTGCACAACGGGGCCAGGGCGCACGACGTACGGCCCTACCTGACGGCCCGTGAGTGCGGCGCGGCGATCGGCGAGGCGCTGGCGCACCGGAGCGGCTGAGCGGCCACCGGCTCCGGCGCCCGTCAGGCGGCGACGGGGGACAGGGCCCGGAGCCGCTCCAGGCCCCGGCGGGACTCCTCGTCCACCGGGACGAAGGTCGTCAGCCGCGACCCGGAGGCCGGGCCCAGCCACATGCTGGTGTGTTCCAGGCGCAGCGGCCCCACGTGGGCGTTGCGGATGTGCTTGGTGTTGCCGCCCGCCGAGACCACCTCGTGCCGGGCCCAGATCTCCCGGAACTCCGGCGAGGCCGCCTCCAGCCGGGCCAGCAGCGTCTTCCACGCGGGCTCGGCCAGGTGCCCGGCCATCGAGGCCCGGAACTTCGCCGCGAGCAGCCGGTTCACGCCCGGCGTGTCGACGAGGGAGGCCCGCCAGTCGGCGTTGGTGAACGCCAGCCACACGCAGTTGCGGTCCTCGGGCGGCACCGTCTCCAGGTCGCACAGCAGCCGCCCGTACGTCCGGTTGTGGGCGAGGATGTCGTAGCGGCTGTTCTGCACGCACGCCGGGATCGGGTCCAGCTGGTCGAGGACGGCCCGCAGCGCCGGCGTCACGCTCGGGCAGCGGGTGTTCGGCGCCGGGTCGGTGGTGCCCGCCAGCGCGAACAGGTGCGCGCGCTCGCTGGAGTCCAGCAGCAGGGCCCGCGCCAGCGCGTCCAGCACCTGGGGGGACACCTGGATCTCGCGGGCCTGCTCCAGCCAGGTGTACCAGGTGACGCCGACGGCGGAGAGCTGCGCGACCTCCTCGCGGCGCAGCCCGGGGGTGCGCCGGCGCGGACCCCTGACCAGTCCGACCCGCTCGGGCGTGATCCGCTCGCGGCGGCTGCGCAGGAAGTCGGCGAGCTCGTGGCGGCGCAGGTCGCTCGCCGGGGCAACCGTGGTCATGGCACCAGGATGCGGTACCGCCCATCCCGTTGCCAGGTACTCCTGGTACCAGGATGAGGAGACTCTGGTACCAGGCTGAACGGCGGCGGATCGTTCCTTCCGTGAGCGAAACGACCGTACGCACGACCCACCCGTCCCCGTCCGCCCCCGCGTCCCCGCCCGTCCCGGCCACCGCCGGGCCCAAGGCCGCGGAGCCCACCGTCCTCACCCCGCTCGGGCTGTTCACCGTACTGCTGGGCGCGGCCCTCCCTCTGATCGACTTCTTCATCGTCAACGTGGCGCTGCCCGCCATCGACGCCGACCTCGCCGCCGGCCCGGCCATGCTGGAACTGGTCGTCGGCGGCTACGGGGTCGCGTACTCGGTGCTGCTGGTGCTGGGCGGCCGGATCGGCGACACGGTCGGCCGGCGCCGGCTCTTCCTGGCCGGCATGGCCGCCTTCGGGCTGACCTCCCTGGCCTGCGGCCTGGCGCCCACCGCCTGGACGCTGGTCGGCGCCCGGGTCGCCCAGGGCGCGGCGGCGGCGCTGATGCTGCCGCAGGTCCTCGCCACCATCCAGGCCACCACCCGGGGCCCGCGCCGGGCCCGCGCGATGAGCCTGTACGGAGCCACCGCGGGCCTGTCCATGGTGGCCGGGCAGATCCTCGGCGGGGTGCTGGTCGCCGCCGACGTGGCCGGGTCCGGCTGGCGCTCGGTGTTCCTCGTCAACGTGCCCGTGGTGGTGGCGGGGCTGTTCCTCGCCGTCCGTGCCGTACCGGAGACCCGCTCGGACCGTCCGGCGTCGGTGGACGTCCCCGGCACCCTGCTGCTCGCCCTCACCCTGGTGTCCCTGCTGCTGCCCCTGACCGAGGGCCGGGCGGCCGGCTGGCCGCTGTGGACGTGGGTGGCGCTGGCCGTGTTCCCCTTCGCGGCCTCGGCCTTCTACCTGACCGAGCGGCGCGCCGACCGGCTCGGGCGCACCCCGCTGGTGCCGCCGAGCCTGCTGCGCCTGGCCTCGCTGCGGCGCGGGCTGGTCATGCTGGTGCCGTTCTCGATCGGCTTCAGCGGCTTCATGTTCGCCGTCGCCGTGGCGCTCCAGCAGGGCCTGCGCATGGGCCCGGTGGCGGCGGGACTCGCCCTGGTGCCGCTGGCCGTGGCCTTCTTCGCCGCCTCGCTCGCCGGACCCCGGCTGGTCGGCCGGTTCGGCAGCCGGGTCGTCACCGCCGGCGGGGTGGTCCAGGCCCTCGGCATCGCCCTGGTGCTGGCGGCCGCCTGGTACGGATGGCCGGACCTCGGGCTCGCCGGCCTGGCCCCGGGCGTCGCCGTCGCGGGCCTCGGCCAGGGACTCCAGCTGCCGGTGCTGATGCGGCTGATGCTCTCGGACGTCCCGGCGGACAGGGCCGGCGTGGGCAGCGGCGTCATGATCACCACGCAGCAGTCCTCGCTGGCCCTGGGCGTGGCGACCCTCGGCACCCTCTTCCTCGCGCTGTCCGACTCGCTGGGGATGCGCGACGCGCTCGCGGTGACCCTGCTGGTGCAGCTGGGCCTGATCGTCGTCACGGTGGGGCTGAGCCTGCGCCTCCCGCGCGCGATCCGCTGAACGGGCCCCGGGGAGCGCGCCGCCCCCTGACCGCGCCGCCCAGGAACGCGAGGTCCCCGGGAGCCCCGCGCCCCGGGAGCGCGCCGCCCCCGGCGGCCCGGCGCTCACCGGCCGCCGTCAGGCGCGGGCGGCGCTCCCGCCCGCGAACAGCCACTCCTCGGCGGCGTCCGCGTCGAACTCCCGCTGGCCGCCGGCGAAGAGCAGCCCGGCCGCCGCGAACGCCGGATCGCCGGCGGTCTCCGCCACGTACGGGACGGCCACGCAGCGCATCCCGGCGGCGCGTGCGGCCAGTGCCCCGGGCGCCGCGTCCTCGACGACCACGCAGTCGGCGGGCCGGGCGCCGAGCCGGCGGGCCGCCTCCAGGAACACGTCCGGCGCGGGCTTGCCCCGTTCGACCTCCTCGGCGGAGACGGCCGTCCTCAGCAGCGCGCCCAGCCCGGTGCCCTCCAGCACGGCGTCGATCGCCTCCCGCGAGGAACCGGAGGCCACCGCCATGGGCACGCCCCGCGCGTGCAGCCGTTCCACGAAGGTCCGCATCCGGGGGAAGGCCTCGGTGCGGGTGCGGGCCAGCTCCAGGTAGGCGGCGTTCTGCTCGGCCAGCAGCTGTTCGACCGGGGGCCGCAGGCCGTAGCGGTCCTTGAGGACCTCCAGGGTCTCCAGCGTGCCGATGCCGATGAACCGGGCGTGCTGCTCCCACGTGAAGTCGGGCACGCCGTGCCGCTCCAGGGTGAGGCGCCCCGACTCGTAGTAGTTCGGTTCGCTGTCCACGAGAGTGCCGTCGAGATCGAATATGACGGAGATCATCCGCTTTGGCCCGTCCTGCCGGTCGTGTACCTGTCCCGGCCATCCTGTCAGGATGTGCGAGCCGCCCGCCCCACGGACTCCACCAGCGGCAGCAGCCGGTGTGCCACCCGCTCCCGCAGGGCGACCTCCGTCCGCGTGCGGACCACCCCCGGAAGCCGGATCAGCCGCTGGATCACGTCCTCCAGATGCCCCGCGTCCCGCGCCACCACCCGCGTCAGCAGGTCACCGCCCCCGGTGATCGAGAAGGCCTCGACGATCTCCGGAACGGTCGCCAGCGCGTCCCCGACCTCGTCCAGGTGCCCCTGGGTGACCTCGATGTGCACGAACGCCAGCACCGGATGCCCCAGCGCGGCGGGGGAGAGGACCGGCCCCGAGCCGGTGATCACCCCGGTGCGCTCCAGCCGGTCGAGCCTGGCCTGGAGGGTGCCGCGCGCCACCCCGAGGATCCGGGCGTACTCGCGGACACTGGTGCGCGGCTGCTCGATCAGCAGGCGCAGGATCCGGGTGTCGAGCTCGTCCACCGCCATGTCAGGACTGTACCAATCGCCCGGAATATCCCGCCGCCCGGAACGACCGCACCCGGTCACGGGGGACCACCGCATCCGATCACACCCCCGGCGCCGAAGGACAGGGTGACAGCCGAGCAGGGTGACAGCCGCCCCCAAGCCCCCGACACGGAGCCGAGCGCATGAACACCGCAGTGGTCCTGTACACATCCGACCTGCGCGTGCACGACCACCCGCCGCTGCGCGCCGCCCTCTCGTCCTGCGACCGGATCGTCCCGCTCTTCGTCCGCGACCGGGCCATCGCGGACTCCGGCTTCGCCGCGCCCAACCGGCTGGCCTTCCTCGCCGACTGCCTCACCGACCTCGACGCGGCCCTGCGCGAGCGCGGCGGCCGCCTCGTCCTGCGCTCCGGCGACGCCGTCGCCGAGGTCTGCGCGCTCGTCCAGGAGGCCGACGCCGACGAGGTGCACATGGCCGCGGGCGTCAGCCGCTACGCCCGGGCCCGCGAGGAACGGCTGCGCGAGGCACTGGAGGCACAGGGCCGCCGTCTCTACACCCACGACACGGTGGTCACGGCGGTCGCCCCCGGAGCGGTCGTCCCCTCCGGCTCGGGCGCCGACCACTTCTCCGTCTTCACCCCCTACCTGCGCCGCTGGACGGAACTGCCCCCGCGGCCCGTGGCCGCCGCGCCCCGCCACGTACGCGTCCCCGAGGACATCGGCTCCGAGGAGCTGCCCCGCCGCGCGGCCGTCACCGGAACCTCCCCCGGCCTCGCCCGCGGCGGCGAACGCGAGGCCCGCCGGCTGCTGGCCGACTGGCTGCGCTCCGGCATCACCCGTTACGAGGACGTCCACGACGACCTCGCCGCCGACGCCACCTCCCGGCTCTCCCCGCACCTCCACTTCGGCACCCTCTCGCCCACCGAAGCCGTGCACCGCTCCACCGCCGTCGGCGGCGCCGGAGCCGAGGCCTTCGTCCGGCAGCTGTGCTGGCGCGACTTCCACCACCAGGTCCTCGCCGCCCGCCCCGGGGCCGCCACCGCCGACTACCGCACCCGGCACGACCACTGGCGCACCGGACCGGCCGCCGAGGAGGAGCTCCAGGCCTGGAAGGACGGCCGCACCGGCTACCCGGTGGTCGACGCGGCCATGCGCCAGCTGCACCACGAGGGCTGGATCCACAACCGCGGCCGCCTGCTGGCCGCGAGCTTCCTCGCCAAGAGCCTCTACGTCGACTGGCGCGCCGGCGCCCGCCACTTCCTCGACCTCCTCGTGGACGGGGACGTCGCCAACAACCAGCTCAACTGGCAGTGGGTGGCCGGAACCGGCACCGACACCCGCCCCAACCGGGTCCTCAACCCCGTCCGCCAGGGCCTCAAGTACGACCCCGACGGCCGCTACGTCCACCGCTGGGTGCCCGAGCTGGCCGGACTGCCCGCGCCCCGCGTCCACGAACCCTGGCGGCTGCCCGGCACCGAGCGGGCCCGGTACGACTACCCGCCGCCGCTCGTCGAACTCGCCGACGCCCTCGACCGCTTCCGCCAGGCGCGGCCCGGCACCGGGACGGGCGGCGTACCGTAGGCCGGTGGACCCCGAACCCGCCCTGAGCACCGGCGCCGTCGCCCGCCGCCTCGGGGTCTCCCCGACCACGCTGCGTTCCTGGGAGCGCCGCTACGCCATCGGCCCGGCCCACCGCGAGGACGGCCGGCACCGCCGCTGGACGCCCCGGGACATCGCCCGTCTGGAGGAGATGTGCCGGCTCACCGCACGGGGCGTGCCCCCGTCCGAGGCGGCGCGGGCCGCGCTCGGCGCAGCACCCGCCGCCCGCGCGGGCGGGACGGCGGCGGCCGTGGCGCCGGGCGGGCCCGGTGCCCTCCCCCTCGGGGAGGCGCGGCCGGAGGGACGGGGGCTCGCACGGGCCGCCGTACGCCTGGACCAGCCGGCGGTGGCGGAACTCCTGGAGGCCGCCCTGGCGGAACACGGCCTGGTCACGGCGTGGGAGGAGGTCATCGCGCCCACCCTGCACGCGGTCGGCCGCAAGTGGGCCTCGGCGGGGGAGCGTTACGTCGAGGTGGAGCACCTGCTGTCCTGGCAGGTCTCCGCCGCCCTGCACCGGATCCGCCCCGCGCGGGACCAGGCACGGGTGCCCCCGGTGCTCCTCGCGTGCGTGCCCGGGGAGCTGCACTGCCTGGCCATCGAGGCCCTGGCGGCGGCCCTCGGCGAACGGGGCGTGCCGGTGCGGATGTTCGGCGCCGCCCTGCCCGCCGGGGCGCTGTGCGACGCGGTACGGCGTACGGGTCCGCGTGCCGCCGTGCTCTGGGCGCACTCCCGCACCACCGCGGACCGGGCCCTGGCCCGCTCGGTCGCCGGCATCGAGTGGGGGCTGCGGGGCGCCCGCGGCCACTCGGCGCTCCTGCTCGCCGGACCCGGCTGGGGCCCGGAGTCCCAGGGGCCGCGCACCGGGCGGCTGTTCGGGCTGCGCTCCGGCCTCGGGGTCATCGCCGACCTGGTGGCCGGGCAGGCTCCAGCGACCGACGCAGGGCGTGCAGGGCCCGTCGCATGAGGCTCTTGACGGTCCCCAGCGGGAGCCCGGTGCGCTCCGCGATCTGGCTCTGGCTCAGATCGGCGTAGAAGGCCAGGCAGAGCACCCGCCGCTGGGCCGGGGGCAGCAGGGCCAGCTCCCCGAGGACCAGCACCCGGTCCACGGCCTGGTCCGGCGGCGGCCCCTGCACCGCCTCCCGCGACTCGCCGGCGCGCCGCGCGGCGGCCCGCACCACCCGCGCCAGCCGGACCCGGACCTCCCGGGCGTCGGCCACCTTGTGCCGGGTGATGCCGGCCAGCCAGGCACCCATCCCGCCGGGCCCCGGACGGTACCCGGCCCGGCCGCGCCAGGCGGCGAGGAACACCTGCTGGGTGACGTCCTCGGCCTCGCACGGATCGGCCAGGGCGCGCAGGGCCAGGGCGTGCACCATGGGCCGCCAGCGCCGGTAGACGGCCTCCACGCAGGCCTCGTCGCCGACGGCGAACCGGGCCGCGAACCCGGGCTCCGTCGAGGGTTCGGCGGCGCCGGCGGGGGCGCCCTGCGGGCGGGAGCCCTGCCCGGGAACGGTGTCCATACGAGGAGCCTCCCGAGCCCCCGCCCCCACCCTCCACCCGCACCGTTTCCGCACCGATTCCCCGGGCCCCGCTCCCGCCCCGCCCGGGCCTGCCCCCTTCAGCAGGTGCCGGGGCGTAGCTCCGGCTGTCGGACGTAGGCCAGGCCGACCGCGCACACCACCGCCGACGCCGGCAGCAGCAGCCAGTTCACCGTCCACCCGGCCCGCACCAGCAGGGCCCCCGTCAGCCCGCCCGCGAACATCGCGGCGACCGCCCACGCCCGCCGCCCCCACGCGCCCGTGCCGTAGCCGAAGGCGCTGTCGTGCCCCAGCGCCGAGCCGCCCAGCAGGGCCGTCATCGACCGGGTCACCAGGGTCGTCGGCACCCCCGGCATGTTGACCCGCATGCTGGTGACGTTGCGGAAACCCATCGCGCCCGCGAGGACGGCGGCCGTCATCAGGTGCCGCGCGGCCGGGTTGCCGTACCGGGGCGGCACGCCCCACCCGACGCAGGCGGCGGCCAGGACCAGCGCCGCCTCCACCGCCAGGCCGATCACGAACCAGTGCCGCCCCCGGGCCTGCGCGGCCCCCTCCAGCCGGGCCGCGCACACCGCGCCGACCGCGAACGACAGCAGCGACACCCCCGACGCCAGGGCGGGCAGGCTCCCCTGATGGGCCGTGCCGAAGGCGAGGAACAGCACGTTGCCGGTCTGCATGGCGGTGAACACCGGCCCCAGGGCCAGCAGGCTGACGGCCTCGATCAGCCCCGTCACCCAGGTCAGCACCAGCAGCAGGACCGTCAGCCGCCTGCACTCACGCACGTCCATGACGCCCGACAGTGACACGCCCGCCCGCCTCCGGCGACCCGACATGCCGGGCCCCGGCCCGCCGCCGTAGGGTCCGGACATGAGTGAACTGCTGCTGGTGAGGCACGGGGAGACGGCGTGGAGCGCGAACGGGCGCCACACGGGGCTGACCGACGTGCCGCTGACCGCGCGGGGCGCCGACGAGGCCCTCTCGCTGGCCCCCTACTTCCGCGACCGCGAACCCGCCCTGGTGCTGACCAGCCCGCTCAGCCGGGCCGTCGCCACGGCCGAACTCGCCGGGCTCACCGGCGGGATCCCCGAACCCGACCTCCACGAATGGGACTACGGCGGCTACGAGGGCGTCACCACCGCCGAGATCCAGCGCACCCGCCCCGACTGGTCGCTGTGGACCGACGGCGTCCCGCCGGGCGACGACCGCCACCCGGGCGAGCAGGCCGCTCAGGTGGGCGTCCGCGCCGACCGGGTCCTCGCCCGCGTCGCGCAGACGCTGCGAGCCGGCCGGGGCGACGTCGTACTCGTCGCCCACGGCCACTTCCTGCGCGTCCTGACCGCCCGCTACCTCGGCCTGCCCCCACAGGACGGCCGGCTCTTCCTGCTGCGCACCGGTACCGTCAGCGTGCTGTCCACGGAGCACGGGCTCCCGGTCATCGCCGGCTGGAACACCCGTCCCTGACCACCCCTCAGACCGCCTGCGGCGGCTCGGGCAGGGCCAGGCACAGCGCGTCGAGTGCCGCCGCGAACGCGTGCTCGGGCGGGGTGCCGTAGCCCAGCACCAGACCGTCCCGCGGGGCCATGGCGCTGGCCGGGTGCAGGTACGGGCCCAGCCCGTCCAGCGCCAGCCCCGCCCGGCGCGCCGCGCGCAGGGCGGCCGCCTCCGTGCCCGGCGGCAGCTCCAGCACCGCGTGCAGCCCGGCCGCGACCCCGCTGACCCGGACGTGCGGGGCCTCGGCCGCGAGCCGCGCCGCCAGCAGGTCCCGGCGGCGCCGGTAGACCTGCCGCATCCGGCGCAGGTGGCGGTCGTAGCCGCCCGAGGAGACGAACTCGGCCAGGGTGAGCTGGTCCGTCACCCCCGACCACATCTCGCGCTCCCCCTTCGCCTCCAGGACCTCGTCCACCAGCCGGCCCGGCAGCACCATCCAGCCCATCCGCAGCGCGGGCGACAGGCTCTTGCTGACGGAGCCGACGTACACGATCCGCTCCGGGTCCAGGCCCTGCACGGCGCCGACCGGCTGGCGGTCGTAGCGGAACTCCCCGTCGTAGTCGTCCTCCACGACGAGCCCGCCGCGGGCCCGCGCCCAGTCCACCACCGCCGCCCGCCGCTCGGGGTGCAGCGGCCCGCCCGTCGGGAACTGGTGCGCCGGCGTGAGCAGCACGGCCCGCGCCCCCGTCCCCGCGAGCTCCCCGACCCGCGCGCCCCGGCCGTCCACGGTCAGCGGCACCGTCGCCCTCCCGGCCCGCTCCAGCACCTCCCGGTGGAACGGCAGCCCGTACGACTCGACGGCGACCGGGCCCGTCAGGACCGGCCCCAGCAGTTCCAGGGCGTGCGCGAACCCGGAGCAGAGCACGATCCGGTCGGGGGAGGTCCGTACGCCCCGGGCCCGCGCGAGGTACTCCGTCAGGGTGCGCCGCAGCTCGATCCGGCCGCGCGGGTCCCCCACGCCGAAGGCGTCGTGCGGGGCGGCGGCCAGCGCCCGCCGGGCCGCGCCCAGCCAGGCCGTACGGGGGAAGGCCGAGGCGTCGGGGGAGCTGGGCGCCAGATCGTGGACGGTACGCCGCCGCGCGGGCCGGGCCGGACCGCGCGGCCGCTCGGGCTCCAGCGGGACGGCCCGCTCCGCGACCCGGGTGCCCGACCCCTGGCGCGCCGACAGCCAGCCCTCCTCGACCAGCTCCGCGTAGGCGTCGGCGACGGTGTTGCGGGCGATCCCCAGGTCGGCGGCGAGCGTCCGGTAGGGCGGCAGCCGGGTCCCCGGCGCCAGCCGCCCCGAGTGCACCGCCTCCCGCAGGGCGCGCATCAGCCGGGCGCGCAGGCTGCCCCCGCCGCTCAGGTCCAGGTCCAGGTACAGATCGCTGCCGCTGCCGCTGCCGCTGCCGCTGCCGTCGCCGGAGGGATGCTCCTCCGCCGGATTGACCCAAGATCCCCGCATGGAAATGCACCCTACGCCCGGTCGATCACCCCCGTAGGTTCTTCACATGACAACTTTTCAGGTTCCCGAACGCATGAACTTCTCCGCCGTCGCCCCCCGTGTCTTCAAGGCCGTCCTCGCCCTCGACGCCGCCGCCCGCAAGGGACTGGACCCCGTCCTGCTGGAACTGGTCCAGATCCGCGCCTCGCAGATCAACCGCTGCGCGTACTGCATCGACTACCACACCGGCGACGCCCGCAAGGCCGGCGAGTCGCAGGAGCGCATGCACCAGCTCTCCGCCTGGCACGACTCCAGCCTGTTCACCGAGAAGGAACGCGCGGCCCTCGCCCTGACCGAGGAGATCACCCTGCTCCCCGGCGGCGTCTCGGACGCCGTCTACGACGAGGCCGCACGCCACTTCGGCGAGGAGGAGCTCGCCCAGCTGATCGCGCTCGTCTTCACCGTCAACACCTGGAACCGGATGAACGTCACCACCCGCAAGACCCCCGGCACCGAGTGACCCGGCCCGCCCCGCCCGCCTCGCGCGCGGCCGCCGTGTGCGTGACGATGCGTACATGAACGACGGCGACCGCGCCGGGGCGGGCAGCACCATCGGCGACGCCGGCCCCGAGGAGGGCCTGAAGGCCAATGCGATCGGCTTCCTCGACGCCCTCGTCATCGGCCTGAACTCCACCTCGCCGGCCTACTCGCTGGCCGCCGTCATCGGCCCGATCGTCGCCCTGGCCGGCATCTACGCCCCGGGTGTGATGCTGGCCTCGTTCGTGCCGATGCTGCTCATCGCCGCCGCCTTCTACTACCTCAACAAGGTCGACCAGGACTGCGGCACCACCTTCTCGTGGGTGACCCGGGCCATGGGCCCCTGGGCGGGCTGGCTCGGCGGCTGGGCCATCACCATGACCGGGGTGCTCGTCATCGGCTCCCTCGCCGACGTCGCCGTCCACTTCGGACTGCTCGCCGTCGGCCTCGACGACTGGGCCGCCAACCAGGCCGTCCGCCAGACGCTCACCGTCCTGGTCATCCTCGCCATGACCGCCGTCTGCGTCATCGGCACCGAGATCTCCGCCCACCTCCAGGACGTCCTGATCCTCGCCCAGGTCCTCTTCCTGCTGGTCTTCGCCTTCGTCGCCATCTACCGCGTGTACGCCGGCACCAGCACCCTCGACGCGATCGAGCCCTCACTCACCTGGCTCAACCCCTTCGGGGCGGGCGGCGCGGCCCTCACCGGCGGACTGCTGCTCGGCGTGTTCATCTACTGGGGCTGGGAGTCGGCCGTGAACCTCACCGAGGAGGTCGAGGACTCCGCCACCGCCCCCGGCAAGGCCGGCATCTGGTCCACCCTGGTGCTGCTGGTCACCTACCTGTCCGTCGGCTTCGCCATCGTCGCCTACGCCGGGACCGAGTTCCTCGCGAAGAACGCCGCCGAGGAGGAGGCGGTCTTCGCCGTCCTCGCGCACGAGGTGATGGGCGGCTGGGACTGGATGGTGCTCCTCGCCGTCTGCACCTCCGCCCTCGCCTCCACCCAGACGACGATCATCCCCGCCTCCCGGACCGCCCTGTCCATGGCCCGGCGCCACGCCCTGCCCCCGCACCTGGCCCACATCCACCCGCGCTTCCACACCCCCGAGGTCAGCACCTGGTGGGTGGCCGGCATCGCCATCGCCTGGTACCTGATCGTCAACCGGATCAGCGAGAACGCCCTCCTGGACTCCCTCACCGCGCTCTCCCTGCTGATCGCCTTCTACTACGCGCTCACCGGCGTGGCCTGCGCCGTCTACTACCGCCGCCACCTGCTGGAGAACGCCCACAACTTCTTCCTCATCGGCGTGGGCCCGCTGGTCGGCGCCGGACTGCTGACCTGGCTGCTGGTGGAGTCCGTCGTCGACATGTCCGACCCGCGCAACTCCGCCGGCGGGACCTCGTGGTTCGGTCTCGGCCCGCCGCTGGTCATCGGCATCGGCATCGCGGCCCTCGGCGTGGTCCTCATGTGCTTCTGGCGGGTCCGTGACGGCAGGTTCTGGCAGGAGCGCCGCGGCGTGGTCGACCCGGCCCTCGTGCGCGGCGCCAAGGGCTGAGGAGGCCGGATGTCCGTGGTCCTCGGTTACGACGAATCCCCCGGCGCGGAGCGGGCCCTGCGGGTGGCGCTGGAGGTGGCCACCGCCTTCGGGGAACCCCTGGTCCTCGTCTACGGGGCCGCGGCGCCCGGAGCCACCGGGGAGGAGTACCGCGCCCACCGCGAGGCCGTCCTCCAGGCCGGCCGGGCCGCGCTCGCCCGGGCCGTCGAGGCCGCCGACGAGGCCGGCGTCCCCTCGACGGTGGAGGTGGTGGACGACAAGCCGGCCCAGGCCCTGCTCGCCGCCGCCGAACGCCACCGCGCGCGGGTCATCATCGTCGGCAGCTGGGGCGACAGCCCGATCCGGGGCGCCCTGCTCGGCTCCACCCCGCACAAGCTGCTGCACCTCTCGCCCGTCCCGGTGCTGTGCGTGCCGACCGAGGACGGCCCCTGACCCTGCCGGGACCCGGCGGACCGGCGTCGGTCCGGCCGTGGACCGCCCGGTCCGTTGGCCTCACGGTGGCCGGAAGAAGCGCTCCGGAACTGTGCCAACGGTCCAACGTGACGGACGTCGCTTGAGCCAATGCCCCTGCGGATGCTTATCTGTGTCATATCCATGTACTTTCGGCGCCGCGCAGCGCCGGACGGCAACGAGGCCGGTCCGGAGCGCGGTGCCTTCGCCGTGCCCGTGCGCCGCCCACCACCCCCGGGCGGATCCGGGCCGGCGCGCTTGACTCCGAGGGGGGCGGCACACCGCCATGAAGAGGATGTTCGTGGCTCCGGATCCGGGGCGCACCAGACTGCGGAACTCGCTCCGTGCGGTGATCGGCACCGGCGCGGCCGTCGCCGTCGCCGAACTGGCGGGGCTCTCGCTCACCGCCTCCATCACCGGCGGGCTCGCGGCGCTGCTCGCGCTGTTCACCGTCCTCGACGCGGACGTCCGCGCCCAGCGGGTGACCACCGCCCTGCTGCCGGCCACCGGCTTCCCCGTCCTGGTGCTGGCCACCGGACTGCACGGGATGCCGGCCGCCCGCGACGCGGCCTTCCTCGCCGTCGTCTTCGCCGGGGTCTACGCACGCCGCTGGGGGCCGCGCGGCCACGCCCTCGGCATCTTCGGTTTCATGATGTTCTTCGTCACCCAGTTCCTGCACGCCCGGCCCGCCCAGCTGCCCGAGCTGTTCGCCGCCGTCGCCCTGGCGCTCGTATCGGCCGGGGCCGTGCGGTTCGTGCTCTGGCCCATCGAGCGCCGCACGCCCCCCGCCGCGCCGCCGCCGCCGCTGCCCGGCACCGGCCTGGCCCGGCCCACCACCCGCCAGGCCTTCCAGGCCACCGCCGCCTGCGCCTTCGCCCTCGCCGTCGGACAGGTGCTGTCCGAGGACCGCTGGTACTGGGCCGTCGGCACCGCCTGGTGGATCTTCGTGAACACCGCCTCGCGCGGCGAGACCCTGGTCCGCGGCTTCCGCCGGGTCCTGGGCACCGTCGTCGGCATCGCCGCCGGCCTGCTGATCGCCGTACCGCTGCACGGCGCGCCCGCGCCGACCGCCGCGCTCGTGGCCGTCTGCGTCTTCGGCATCTTCTACACGGCGGCGCCCTCGTACTCCTGGATGATGTTCTTCGTCACCGTCATGGCCGGGCTGCTCTACGGCCTCCTCGGCGTGCTCCACCCCGGACTGCTGCTGCTGCGCTTCGAGGAGACCGCCGTCGGCGCCCTCGGTGCGGCCCTCGCCGTGGTGCTGATCCTCCCCGTGACCACCCACGGCGCCAACGACGCCTGGATCCAGCGCGCCCTGCACTGCGTACGGGCCGCCACCGCGGCCTCCCTGGACCGCCTGGCCGGGGACCCCGCGGCCGACCCCGCCCCGCACGCCGCCGAGCTGGAACTCCTGCTGGTCCGCGCCCGCGTCGCCCTCGCGCCGCTCGTCCACCCGCTGAGCCCGCTGCGCGCACGCAAGGCCCGCGCCCGGCAGGTCATGGCGTTGCTCGACGACTGCGCCCGCGAGGTGCGCGGGCTCGTGGCGGTCGCCGCCGACCCGCAGGCCTCCCACGACGCCCGGCTCGCCGCCGCCTGCTGGCGCGTGGAGGCGGCCGTCGAGGCCCTCACCGCCCCCGAGGGGTCCCCGGAGCCCGCCGCACCGCGCGCCGCGGCCCGGGAGTCCGGCACCGAACCGGCCCTGGCCCATCTGCACGGGCTGGAAGAGGCGCTGGTCGCCCTGGCCACCCCGCTGCGCACGGACCCGCGCGCCCCGCTGGTCATCACCGCCTGAACCGCCAGGACCGCCTGGCTGCCCGGACCGCCCGGCCGGCCTGGCCGCCCCCCTCCCCAACTATCCGTAATGCGGCGGATGATAGGCCCGCGGAGCGCCTCGCCGCAGGCCGTTGCGCCCACATCACCCGGAGGGGTGTTCCGGGCGCTCCATCCCCGCCGGGCTGACCTGCGCCGTGTACAACGGGTGATTGTTCACTGCACATTCATCCGGCACGTACAGGGTGGATCTGGCCGGACAGGGGGTAACCGCCCGGAATGGAAATTCTGCAGAAGCACTCGAGCGCCGCTCAGGTGTGGGAGGAAGCCGAGGAGTTCATCCGGCTCTTCCACCGGGAGAATCCGCAGGCCGGTGATCCGCGCGCCCGGCTCGCCGCCGTACGGGCCGAGCTCGCGGAGAGCGGCACCTACCGCCACACCCCGCAGGAGCTGGTCCACGGCGCCCGCGTCGCCTGGCGCAACAGCAACCGCTGCATAGGCAGGCTCTACTGGAACTCCCTGCGGGTCCGCGACCGGCGCGGGCTGACCGGGGCCGAGGACATCGCCGCCGAGTGCTTCGAGCACCTGCGCGAGGCGACCAACGGCGGCCGGGTCCGGCCCACCATCACGGTCTTCGCCCCCGACACCCCGGACCGCCCCGGTCCGCTGATCTGGAGCGAGCAGCTGGTGCGCTACGCCGGCTACGGGGACCACCACTCCATAACGGTCGGCGACGCCCGCAACGCGCCGCTCACCGAGGCCCTGCTAGCCCTGGGCTGGTCCGGCGGTGCCGGTACCCCCTTCGACCTCCTCCCGCTGGTCGTGCAGGGCGTCGACGACAAGCCCCGCTGGTTCGACACCCCCGCGGACGCCGTGCTGGAGGTCCCGATCCGGCACCCCGACGAGCGCGACGACTGGAGCGACTGGGGGCTGCGCTGGCACGCCGTGCCCGCCATCTCCAACATGTGCCTGGAGATCGGCGGCATCCACTACCCGGCCGCCCCGTTCAACGGCTGGTACATGGGCACCGAGATCGGCGCCCGCAACCTCGCCGACACCGACCGCTACAACCTCCTCCCGGCCGTCGCCCGCAGACTCGGCCTGGACACCTCCAGCGAGCGCTCGCTGTGGCGGGACCGGGCCCTGGTCGAGCTCAACCGCGCCGTGCTGGACTCCTTCGACAGGGCAGGCGTCACCATCGCCGACCACCACACCGAGTCCCGGCGGTTCCTCTCGCACCTGGAGCGCGAGGAGCGCAAGGGCCGCGAGGTGGGGGCGGACTGGTCGTGGATCGTCCCGCCGATCTCCGGCGCCGCCACGCCCGTCTTCCACCGGACCTACGAGGACCGGCCGAGCTCCACGGCGTACGTCCACCACCCCGGCGCCCAGGAACGGGCCAGGGGACGGGACTTGGTCTAGACCTTCTGTTACCGTCGGCTCCGGAGACGGATCCGGGACGGCGGAAAGAGGCACCAGTGGGCGGCGCGCACAGTACGGACCAGGGCGGCGGACACCGGGCCTACATCGGCTCGTTCACCTCGGGGGGCGGCCGCGGTGTCACCACCGCGGCCGTGGATCCGGCCACCGGAGCGCTGACCCCGCTCTCCCGCGCGGACTCCCTGGCCGACCCCTCGTTCCTCACCGTCGACCGGAACTCCGGCGTGGTGTACGCGGTGAGCGAGACCGGCCGGGGAGCCGTCGGCGCCTTCCGCGCCACCGCCGCGGGGCTCTCCCCGCTGGGAGCCCCCGTACCCGTTGACGGCTCGGGACCCACCCACCTCAGCCTGGCCGGAGGCCGGCTGCTCACCGCCAACTACGGCTCCGGCAGCGTCAGCAGCCTGCCGCTCGCCCCCGACGGCAGCGTCGCCGGCCCGGCCGCGGTCCTCGCTCACACCGGCTCCGGCCCCGACGCCGAACGGCAGGCCGGCCCGCACGCCCACCAGGTGCTCCCCGATCCCACCGGTCGCTGGGTGCTCACCGTGGACCTCGGAGGCGACGCCGTACGCGTCCTCGCGCTCGACCCGGACACCGGAGCACCCCGGGAGCACGCGAAGGCCGTCCTGCGCGCCGGGACCGGGCCGCGCCACCTCGCCTTCCATCCGGCGGCCGAGCTGGTCTACGTACTCCACGAGCTGGAGCCGCAGCTGACCGTCTGCCGCTGGAACGCGGCCGAGGGGCTCCTGGAACCCGTCGGCGAGGTCCCCGTCGCCTCCGGGACCGCCCCGGGCGGCGCACGGGCCTACCCGTCGGCGGTCGCGGTCTCGCCCGACGGCCGCTTCCTGTGGGCCGCCGTCCGCGGGGCCGACACCCTGGTGACCTTCTCCCTGGCCGGCGGCCCCGAGGAGCCCCGGCACACCGGGACCACCGGATGCGGCGGCCACTGGCCGCGCGACCTGGCCGCCGACCCCTCGGGCCGCCGCCTCTACGCGGCCAACGAGCGCTCGGGGGACGTCACCTGGTTCGACGTGGATCCGCTGACCGGCCACCCGCGCCGGGCCGGATCCCTGGCCGTCCCCGCGGCCTCCTGCGTCGTCTTCGGCTAGGCCGTGCCCGCGGCGCCCACGGCACGGCGAAGGGCCCGCCCGGAACGGGTTCCGGGCGGGCCCTTCGTCACACGTGCGGGTGGTCCTACTGCGCGGCGGCGCCCAGCTGGAGGCCCAGGGCGGCGCTGTACGCCGCCACGGCCAGCTTGCCGAGCGCCGGGTAGGCCCCGAGCACTTCGGCGGCCGAGCAGTCGGCCTCCTTGCAGGCGGTGTCCAGCAGCCCCTCGGCCGCTTCCGGGCCGATCAGGTACGGGGCCAGCGCCAGCTGGGCCGAACCGGAACCGCGCAGCTCGGCGGCGACCGCCGCCACCGAGCCCTCCTGGTCCAGCGCGGCGGCGATCACGGGCACCGCGAGCCGGGCGGCCAGCAGCATGCCGGTGATCCCGGCCGCCTGGACGGCCTCCTCGCCGCCGGTGGTGGCCAGGATGATGCCGTCGGCGGCGGTGGCCACCGTGAAGAGCCGGGCCCGGTCGGCGCGGGCCAGGCCGGCCTCCGAGAGCCGGACGTGCAGGCCCTCGGCGAGCAGCGGGTGCGGGCCGAGCACGTCGGCCAGCTCGGCGGCGGCCGAGGAGTCCATCAGCGCCTGGCGCATGCGGCGCAGCAGGTCCCCGTCGGGACCGGCCAGCAGGGGCACGACCACGGCGTCGGGGCCGGTCGGCGCGGGCACCTCCAGACCGGCGGCGCGGGCGAACTCCGCGCGCGCGGTCCGCTCCTGCGCGACGGCGTTCAGGACGCCGGACAGCGAGGGGAACTCGCTCTCCTGGCCGTCCTCGCCCTCGAGGTAGCCGATCCGGGCGTCCAGCCCCGGCAGCTCGGAGCGGCCGATGCTGATGACCTCTTCGGCCAGCCCCCGCGAGGCGGCCGAGGGGACACCGGGCACGGCGAGCACCAGCGCGGGCGCGCCCTCGGGCGCCACCGCGGGCTCGGGCCGGCGGTGCCGTCCGGTCTGGCGGGGTCGCGGCATTCGTACGGGCAGGCCGTTTGCGGGCCCAGTGGGGGAGCTCATGGCGCCGCATGCTACTGGTTTATCGGAACCACGTGTTCGGGCAGGGCCCGCTCGAGCGGCATCTGTCCGTATTTATCCATTGAATGTCGTAGTTCAATGTCATATACGGTTCAACTGACGGTCGGCAGCCGCCAGTCGACGGGCTCCGCTCCCTGCCCGGCCAGCAGCTCGTTGGTCCGGCTGAACGGGCGGGATCCGAAGAAGCCGTTGCTCGCGGACATGGGCGAGGGGTGGACGGACTCCACGGCCGGCAGGTCCCCCAGCAGGGGCCGCAGGTTGCGGGCGTCGCGGCCCCACAGGATGGACACCAGCGGCTTCCCGCGCGCGGCCAGTGCCCGGATGGCCTGTTCGGTGACGGCCTCCCAGCCCTTGCCCCGGTGGCCGCCGGTCTTGCGGGGGGCGGTGGTGAGCGCCCGGTTCAGCAGGAGCACGCCCTGCCGGGTCCACGGCGTCAGGTCGCCGTTGAGCGGCTTGCCCGTGCCGATGTCGGCGTGCATCTCGCGGAAGATGTTGTCCAGGCTCGGCGGCCACGGGCTCACCTCGGGCGCGACCGAGAAGGACAGGCCCATGGCGTGCCCCGGTGTCGGGTAGGGGTCCTGCCCGACGATCAGTACCTTCACCTCGTCGAAGGGCTGCTGGAACGCGCGCAGCACGTTCGCCCCCGCCGGGACGTACGTCCTGCCCGCCGCGATCTCGGCGCGCAGGAAGTCGCCCATGGCGGCGATCTGCCCCGCCACCGGCTCCAGAGCACGGGCCCAGCCCGGCTCGACGATCTCGTTCAACGGTCGTGCTGCCATGGGTGATCACTCTACTGGCCCACACCGACAGCCGGTCCCGTCCGCGGCCTCAGGGCAGCACGGCCGCCCGTACGCAGAGCACGTCCGGCAGGTGGCCGGCGAGGAGCTGCCAGCTGTCGCCGTCGTCGTGGCTGGCGTACAGCTCGCCGTTGCGGTTGCCGAAGTAGACGCCCGCCGGGTCGGCGTCGTCGGTGCACAGGGCGTCGCGCAGGACGGTGCCGTAGTGGTCGCCGGCCGGCAGCCCCTTGGTGAGGGGTTCCCAGCTGGCGCCCGCGTCCCGGGTGCGGAAGACCCGGCAGCGGTGTTCCGCCGGGACCCGGTCGGAGTCGGCGTTCAGCGGGAAGACGTAGGCGGTGTCCGGGCGGTGCGGGTGGGCGGCCACCGCGAAGCCGAAGTCGGAGGGCAGGCCGGAGCCGATGTCGGTCCACGCGGCGCCCGCGTCGTCGCTGCGGTAGACCCCCCAGTGGTTCTGGAGGTAGAGCCGGGAGGGGTCCCCGGCGTCCTGCGCGATCTTGTGGACGCACTGGCCGAACTCCGGGTCCGGGTCCGGCAGGAACACGGCCGAGACCCCGCGGTTGGACGGTGCCCAGCTCGCCCCGCCGTCCCTGGTGCGGAACACCCCGGCGGTGGAGACCGCCACCGTCACGGCGTCCGCGTCCGCCGGGTCGGTGATCACCGTGTGCAGCCCCTCACCGCCGCCGCCCGGCACCCACTGTGAACGGGTCGGGTGCTCCCACAGCGGCCGGACCAGCTCGAAGGACTCGCCCCGGTCGGTGGAGCGGAAGAGCGCGGCCGGCTCCGTCCCGGCGTAGACCACGTCCGGGGCCTCCGGGCCGGCTGGGTGCAGCTGCCAGACCCGTTCCAGCGAGGCGCCGGTGTCCTTGGGGAACTTCACGGCGGGCGCGGCGGGCTCCCGCCAGGTCGCGCCCAGGTCGTCCGAGCTGAAGACGGACGGCCCCCAGTGCGAGCTGTCCCCGCCCGCCAGCAGCCGTGGCCGCGGCCCCCGGGTGTCGACGGCCACCGCCGAGACGGCCTGGGCGTTGAAGTGCGGTCCGTCGAACTCCCAGGGGTCCTCGCCCCGGCGGCGGCCGATGAAGAGGCCCTTGCGGGTCCCCGCGAGCAGTACCACGTCGGTCATGGCCGACACCTCCGGACGTCGTTGTCCCTCACGGCAGCTTCCGGCCAGTCTGCACCCGACCGCCGACGGCGGTCGGGCAGGCCGGGCCGCCGAAGACCCGTTCGACCCTTCGGCCTCGTTGTACGAGGGGGCTCGTACTACGGGAGTTTTCGTAGTACGGTGTTTCTCGTACTTAGCGCCGTCCCCGGTGCGCGTCCGGTCACGTCTGGAGAGCCCCATGAGTGCTGCACCCGCTGCCTTCGCCGCCCTGTTCCAGCCCTACACCCTGCGTTCGGTCACCATCCCGAACCGCGTCTGGATGGCCCCGATGTGCCAGTACAGCGCCGAGGCCTTCGGCCCGAACGCGGGCGTGGCCCTGGACTGGCACTTCGCGCACTACGCGGCCCGCGCCACCGGCGGCACCGGCCTGATCATCCAGGAGGCCACCGCCGTCGCGCCGGAAGGCCGCATCAGCCCCTACGACCTCGGCATCTGGAACGACACCCAGGTCGAGGCCCTCCGCCGGATCACCGCCTTCGTCAAGTCCCAGGGCTCCGTCCCCGGCATCCAGATCGCCCACGCCGGCCGCAAGGCCTCCACCGAGCGCACCTGGAAGGGCGGCCGCCCCGTCGGCCCCGAGGGCCACGGCTGGCAGCCGGTCGCCCCGAGCGCCGTACCGTTCGACGAGGGGTACCAGGTGCCCCACGAGCTCACCACCGAGGAGATCCACGAGATCACCGCCCGGTTCGCGGCCGCCGCGGGGCGCGCCCTCGACGCGGGCTACGAGGTCCTGGAGATCCACGGCGCCCACGGCTACCTCATCGGCGAGTTCCTCTCCCCGCACAGCAACCGGCGCACCGACGCGTACGGCGGCTCCTTCGAGAACCGCACCCGCCTCGCCCTCGAAGTCGTCGACGCCGTACGGGCGGTGTGGCCCGAGGAACTGCCCCTGTTCTTCCGGATCTCCGCCACCGACTGGCTGGAGGAGAACGGCTGGACCGCAGACGAGACCGTCCGGCTGGCCCGGCTGCTCCAGGAGCACGGCGTGGACCTCCTCGACGTCTCCACCGGCGGGCTCGCCCCGCACGTGAAGATCCCGCTCGGCCCCGGCTACCAGGTGCCCTTCGCCGCCCGGGTCAAGGCCGAGACCACACTCCCGGTCGCCGCCGTCGGCCTGATCACCGAGCCGGAGCACGCCGAGAAGATCATCGCCAACGGCGAGGCGGACGCCGTCCTGCTCGGCCGCGAGCTGCTGCGCGACCCGTACTGGGCCCGCCGCGCGGCCGCCGAGCTGGGCGCGGAGATCCCCACGCCGGACCAGTACCACCGCAGCTGGTGACCCGGTGCGGCGCCGCCGTGAGCGGCGCCGCACCCACCCCCTTCACGCGGCCTTCCTACGACGTTTCTCGTACGATGGGACCCGAAGCCGAGCCGAACGAGTGGAGCAGGACATGACGGAACGCGACACGGCCCGCGCCCTCGCCCACCCCGAGCCCGGCGAGATCCGGCTGGAGGGCGTCCTGCACGCCCTCTCCGACCCCATGCGGCTGTCCATCGTCCGCGAACTCGCCTCCACGGACGCCGAACTGGCCTGCTCCGACTTCGTCCTGCCGGTCACCAAGTCCACGACCACCCACCACTTCCGCGTCCTGCGCGAGAGCGGCGTCGTACGCCAGACCTACCGCGGCACGGCCAAGATGAACGGCCTGCGCCGCGAAGACCTCCAGACCCGCTTCCCGGGCCTCCTCGACAGCATCCTGACCGCCGCCACGGCCGACGAGGACCACCACCCCGCGGACGGCTCCGCCGGGGAAGCCCCCGCGGGTGGCTGCTAGGAGCCGGCCGGGCCCGCCGCCGTGCGCAGGCCGGTCCAGTCGGGGATCTTCACCGAGCGGCGGCCCAGGGAGCGGCCCAGGGCCTGCTCGGCCGCCTCGATGGACAGCCAGCCCGGCCACTCCACCGGGTGCAGGCCCGCCGCCCGCAGGGCGTCCAGCGGGTCCGCGGGCAGGTCGCGGCGGGCCAGCGCGCCCGCGTCCTGGAGCAGCGAGGACACCGTCTCCTTGGCGCACGGCCGGTTGGTGCCGATGACCCCCGTCGGCCCGCGCTTGATCCAGCCCGCCACGTACTCGCCCACCGAGGCCCGGCCCTCGCGCAGCACCCGGCCCGCCGCGTGCGGCACGGTCCCGGTCGCCGCGTCGAACGGCAGGCCGGGCAGCGGCACGCCCAGGTAGCCCACCGAGCGCAGCACCAGCTCGGCCTCGACGTCCTCGTACGCGCCCGTCCCGCTCACCCCGCCCCGCCCGTCCGGGGCCGTCCGCTCGAAGCGGAGCCCGCGGACCCGGCCGTCGGGCCCGCCCAGCACCTCCACCGGCCGCAGGTAGAACCGCAGCCGGATGTCCCGGGCCGCGGCCGCGCCGTCCGGGAGGGCTCCGGACCAGCCGCGCAGCACCTCCAGGTTGCGCCGGACCGCCGCGGGCAGCGCCGCCGCCGCGCCCTGGTCCTCGTACGCCGGGTCGAGGGCCAGCTCCGCGGGGTCCACCCGGGTGCCGACGCCGGGCAGCGTGCCCAGTTCGCGGAGCTCCTTGGTGGTGAACTTGGCCTGGGAGGGGCCGCGCCGGGCCACCATCGACACCGTGCGCACCCCGCTGGCGGCCAGCACGCCCAGCGCGGGCTGGGGCATGTCGGTCGGCTCCAGCTCGGGCGCGCCCCGGGCCAGGATCCGCGTCACGTCCACGGCCACGTTGCCGGCGCCGACCACCACCGCCGAGCGGACCCCGCCCAGGTCGAAGGGGCCGGCGTCCGGGTGGCCGCTGTACCAGGACACGAAGGCCGTCGCGGAGTGCACCCCGGCCAGATCCTCGCCGGGGATGCCGAGCATCCGGTCGCGGGCGGCGCCCACGCAGTACACCACCGCGTGGTACAGCTCCAGCAGCCGGGCGGTCGGCAGGCCCGCGCCGCCGACCTCCACGTCGCCGAGGAAGCGGATCCGCTCGTCCTCCAGGACCGACCGCAGATTTCCGGTCAGCGATTTGATCTTCTCGTGGTCGGGGGCCACCCCGTACCGCACGAGGCCGTAGGGGGCCGGCAGCCGGTCCAGGACGTCGACCCGTACGCCCGGCACCTCCCGCTGCTGGACCAGCGTCTGGGCGGCGTAGACCCCGCTGGGGCCCGAACCGACGACGGCGACACGAAGCACGGCGGTACTCCTCCCGCAGGTGCTCCCAGGATGCCACCGGCCCCCGGACCCGTCAGCCCAACGCGCGCATCCGTTCGATCTCGGCGCTCTGGGTGGCCACGACCTCGTTCGCCATCTCCTCCACGGCGACGTTGTTGCCCTGGGCGAGGGCCTCCCCGGCCATCTTCAGCGCCCCCTGGTGGTGGGCGGTCATCAGCCGCAGGAACAGCCGGTCGAAGTCGGCCCCCTTGGCCGCGGCCAGCTCCGCCAGCTGCTGTCCGGTCGCCATGCCGGGCATCGCGGCGTGGTCGTGGCCGCCGGAGTCACCGCCCGGCGCCGGGTACCGGGAGAGCCACTTCTCCATGGCCCCGATCTCGGGCCCCTGCGCGGCCGCGATCCGCTCCGCGAGCCGTTTCACCCCGTCCGCCGAGGCCCGGTCGGGGGCCAGGGCGCTCATCGCGAGGGCTTGGCGGTGGTGTTCGGCCATGTGGCGCACGTAGGCGTGGTCGGCCGCGTTGGGGCTGTCGTCGGGGCGTTCCCTCGCGGCCTGTTCGGGGGTGAGGGTGCGGGCCGGGCCGCCCGGTTTCCCGGGGGCGACGACCACCGGCGAGCCGTCGCCCGCCGCCCGGGAGCCCGCGTCGTCGTCCTGGCATCCGGTGGCGGTCAGGAGGAGGCCGGCGGTCAGGGCCGCCCCCAGGAATCGGCCGAGTAATGCGTTTGCCATGTCCATGAAAAGCAAGATACTGCCGGGGTCCAGGTTCCGTTCCCAGGAGGAGCGAAACGTACGGGCCCCCACGGGAGGCACAGTGACCTCGCACCGCAGCGTCAGAGCGCGCCACCGGAGTCTGGGGGCGGCCCTGGCCGCCGCCGGACTCCTCGCCACGCTCCTGGCCACCGCCGGACCGGCGGCCGCCACCCCCGACCCGGGCGACCTGACCCCGGGCGCCGGATCCCCGCAGAGCGCCGCCCCCGCCCAGGGCCGCGAACTCGCCCCCGGGGAGATCCCCGGCAAGGACGAGATCGTGCACAGCGCCAACATCAAACCCCTGGCCAACATCCCCAGCGCCAACCCGGCCGGGATCAACTCCGACCTGGCGTTCCAGGGCGACTACGCCTACGCCGGCAACTACGACGGCTTCACCATCTACGACATCGCCAACCCCAAGGCGCCCAAGGTCCTCACCCGGGTCCTGTGCCCGGGCGGACAGAACGACATCTCCGTCTCCGGCGACCTGCTCTTCCTCTCCACCGACTCCTCCCGCAGCGACGACTCCTGCAACAGCGTCTCGCAGCCCGCGACGGAGAAGTCCTCGTGGGAGGGCATCAAGATCTTCGACATCAAGGACAAGAAGAACCCCAAGTACATCAAGTCCGTCGAGACCGCCTGCGGATCCCACACCCACACCCTGGTGCCCGGCGGCCGCGACATCTACCTCTACGTCTCCTCGTACTCGCCCAACGAGGCCTTCCCGGACTGCAAGCCGCCGCACGACGGCATCTCCGTGGTCAAGGTCCCGAAGAAGGCCCCGACCCAGGCCGCCGTCGTCGGCTTCCCGGTGCTCTTCCCGGACGGCGGCAACCCGGGCGCGCCGACCAACCCCGGCGTCTCCAAGACCACCGGCTGCCACGACATCACCGTGCTGCCGTCCAAGAACCTGGCCGCGGGTGCCTGCATGGGCGACGGCATCCTCTTCGACATCAGCAAGCCGGAGCAGCCGAAGGTCATCGACCGCGTCCAGGACAACGTCAACTTCGCGTTCTGGCACTCGGCGACCTTCAACGAGCGGGCGAACAAGGTGGTGTTCACCGACGAACTCGGCGGCGGTGGCGGCGCCACCTGCAACGAGGCCACCGGACCCAACCGGGGCGCCGACGGGATCTACGACATCACCGGCCGGGGCGACCAGCGCAAACTGGTCTTCAAGGGCTACTTCAAGATCCCGCGCCACCAGGCCGACACCGAGAACTGCGTCGCCCACAACGGCTCGCTGATCCCGGTCGGCGGCGGCCGCGACATCATGGTCCAGGCCTGGTACCAGGGCGGCGTCTCGGTCTGGGACTTCACCGACTCCGCGGCCCCCAAGGAGATCGGCTACTTCGAGCGCGGACCGCTCACCACCGACCAGCTGGGCCTCGGCGGCTCGTGGTCGGCGTACTACTACAACGGGCACATCTACTCGAACGACATCGTCAAGGGCCTCGACGTGCTGAGGCTCGACGACTGGCGCACCGAGAGCGCCAAGTGGGTGCGGCTGGACCGGCTCAACGTGCAGAGCCAGCCCGAGTACCACTGACGGCCCTCACCCCGCACGAGGGGGAAACGTTCCGCCGGGCGGCCCCCCGTCCGGCGGGACACCCAGCTCCCAGTCCAGTCCGTACCGCTGGAACAGCTCCGCCCGCAGCCGGGACGCGGGCATCGGCGCCCCCGGCAGCAGCACCGCGACCACCGCCCCCATCAGCAGCGCCCGCAGCAGCGGGTAGTCGGCGTCCACGTCCGCCGAGCCGTACGCCGCGACGGCCCCCCGCAGCAGCTCCGCCAGGCGCTGCTGCTCCGGACACCGGATGAACCCCTCCGCCTGGAGGATGCCCGCCATGTGCGTGCGCATCAGCCGGGGCTGGTCCCGGGCCAGCCCGAGGACCGCGTCGATCGCCCGGGCCAGCAGCTCCCGCCCGTCGTCCGAGCGGGGCTCGCGCTCCAGGGCCGCCTCCAGCGTCAGGTGCATCAGCCGGTGCACGGCGGACTGGAGCAGCTGGCGCTTGCCGGGGAAGTAGTACGAGACCAGGCCGCGCGCCGCGCCCGCCCGGTCGGCGATGTCGCCCAGCTTGGTCGCCTCGTACCCGCGCTCCGCCACCAGTTCGACCGTAGCCTGCAGCAGCCGCTCCCGGGAACGTCTGCGCAATTCTTCATTGACCGACGGGCTGCGCGGGACCATGCTTACTCCTGCGTTGACTGGCTCCGAGCCAATATACTCAGCGCGCGGGACCTTCTGCTCGGGGCGACGCGGGGGATCGCCCCGGGCAGGCATGCCGGAACGCCGCGAGCGACACCACGGCCACGCCCAGCAGCCAGCCCGCGAGCACGTCCGAGAACCAGTGGACGCCCAGGTAGATCCGGGTGAAGCCGACCCCGAGCACCGACACCGCCGCCACCGTCCGGGCCGCGGCCACCGCGCCCCGCGGCGCCTTCGCGGGCAGCAGCCACAGCAGCAGCCCGCACACCACCGTGGCCGTCATCGCGTGGCCCGAGGGGTACGCCGCGAAGTGCGCCGTCGCGACCGGATCCGGCCACTGCGGGCGGGCCCGGCCGATCAGCGCCTTCAGCCCCTGCTGCACCGCCGCTGCCGCCAGCACCGCCGCCCCCACCCGTACCGCCCGCGAGCGGTCCCCGCGCGACCAGAGCCACAGGCAGGCCACGGCGGCCACGGCGCGCATCGTCCACGGGTCCCAGACCCAGTCGGCGAGGACCCGCACGAGGTGGGTGACCCCGCGATGGGTGACGGCGTAGGCGTGCAGGTCCCGCGCGAGCCGGTCGTCGTACGAGATCAGGGGCGGCCAGTGCGCCACCACGAGCACGGTCAGCACGGCCGCGAGCAGCGCGCAGCCTACCCCGGCCCTGGAAAGCCACGTGTTCCGCATGCCCTTGATCCTGTCAGCACGCGGGCCGCGCCCTCAGGTCAGCGCGCTCAGCCCCGGTACGAAGGCCACGAGCAGCGGAACGGCCGGAACCAGCGCGGCCAGCGCCGTCAGTCTCAGCCGCCGCGTCGGCGACAGGCGCGGCGGGGCCGACAACAGCCGCCGCACCCGCTGCGGGACGTGCGCCTCCTCGGGCCCGCACGGGCCGAACACGCCCCGGTCCTCGTTCAGCCCGACCAGGGCCAGGGCGACGGTCAGCCGGCCGTAGCGCCGCGAGGCCACGTCGTCGGCCGCCAGTTCCACCAGCCGGTGCATCTGCGCCTCGAACGCCGCGAACACCGGCACCTGCGGGAACCCCTGGGCCAGCGCCCGCGAACAGTGCAGCAGCCAGTCGTGCCGGGCCGCCACGTGCCCCTGCTCGTGCGCGAGCACCGCGTCGAGCTGGCTGCCCTTGAGCCGGCCCAGCGCCGCCGTGGTCACCACCAGCCGCGGCGCCGGCCCGGGCTGCCACCAGGCCTCCGGACGCGGACCCTCCAGCACCACCAGGCGCGCCGCGGCCGGGTCTTCGCCCGGCAGCAGCGGGGCCCGGACCAGGAGTTCGGCGCCCCGGGCGCGTCGCCGGGCCCGCGCCCGCAGCACCTCCCGCGCCAGCATCGCCCCGGTCCACAGCCCCCCGCAGGCCAGCGCCAGCGCCGTACCCGCGGCCCAGGCGCCGCCCTCCGCGCCCAGCGCGTACGCGTCGGCCACCCCGTGCGGGGCCGCGGCGAACAGCCGGCCCCGCACCGCCTGCCAGGCGGCGGCCGCGCTCAGCAGCATCGACAGCGCCAGACACAGCAGGGTCGCGGCCACCACGCACTGCCACACCCACAGCGCGACCACCGGTTCGCGTTCGGGCCACTGGGCCCGGGCCAGCAGGCGGGGCGCGAGCACCGCGGTCAGTGCGCCGAGCAGCAGGAGAGCGGCGGGGACCATCATGTCCGCCAGCCTATGAGCGCGGCCCCGCCCACCGGTACGGGCTCGGGGCATTGGTGACGCAGGACACGTCACCCCCGCGCCCCGACCCCCTTGCCGCGGGCCTCACATGGCCAGAAGCATCGCCAACATCCCCGTCCCCATGGCCAGTCGGCAGGCCCGCGTCAGCTCCCCGGCCCCGCCCGGCACTCCGCCCGGCGCCCCGCCCGGGACGGGCGCCACCGGCCGCGCGGCCCCGCCCGCCGTCACCAGCCGGGCCCCGCCCAGCAGCACGTACCCGGCGTAGTAGAGGAGGAGTGCCCCGGTCACCACGGGCAGCCCCGCCCGGCCGTGCCCGTGTCCGGCGGTCATGGCTAGGGCCATGTACGCCATCGCCAGCGAGCCGACCAGGTGGTGCGCGTGGTGCACCCCGTCGCGCAGCAGCCACAGCGCGTGCAGCGCCGCCCCGCAGAAGACGGCCAGCAGGACCGCCGGGCCCCACGGCCCGGTGTCCGCCGGCAGGGCCATCGCCGCCATCCCGAAGCCCATCACCGCCTCGCCGGCCGCCGCCCCGCGCGTGCGCCGGTCCGCTCTGCGCGCCCGCAGCAGGCAGTACCCGCCGCTCGCCGCGCACAGCGCCACGAGCATCCAGGCCAGGGTGAGGGGCATCGCGGATCCGTGCACGGCGGAACCTCCCGGTTCGTCGGCGTCAGCAGAAGGGATTCCCTGCTCACGCCGCCCTCACGCCGACCCGGGTTAGGCTCTGCTTGCCGTACGAGGCATGTCATATGCCGCCGCGATGAACGGAGCCCCCGATGCCGACCGCCCAGCCCGCCGCCGCCCTCAGCTTCCGCAGCGCCGTGGAGGCGGACGTACCGGACCTGGTGGCCCTCGTCGAGTCGGCCTACCGCGGCGACGCCAGCCGGGCCGGCTGGACCACGGAGGCCGACTTCCTGGACGGGCAGCGCACCGACCCCGAGGGCGTGGGCGCGATCATCGCCGACCCGGACGGCATCCTGCTGGTGGTGGAGCGCGCGGGCGAACTCGTCGCCTGCTGCCAGCTCGAACACCGCGGGGACCACGCCTACTTCGGCATGTTCGCGGTGCGCCCCGGGCTCCAGGGCGCCGGCCTCGGCAAGGAGGTCCTGGCGGAGGCCGAGCGCCGGGCCCGCGAGACCTGGGGCGCCGAGCAGATGCGGATGACCGTGGTGAACGTACGGGAGGAGCTCATCGCCTACTACGTGCGACGCGGCTACGAGCGCACGGGCGAACTGAGCCCCTTCCCCTACGGCGATGAGCGCTTCGGCGTGCCGCTCCGCGACGACCTCGCCTTCGAGCTGCTGGTCAAGGCGCTGTAGTACGCCTACGCGGTGAAGCGCCCGGTGCTGCGGACCTCCGGGAAGTCGGTGGCCGCGCCGTCCAGTTGCAGGGCCCGCGCCAGCCGCAGCCGGTCCAGGGTGTCGACCGCCCGCCCCGTCACCCGCAGCCCCGCCGCGTGGGCCGCCTCCACCGTCTCCAGGGTGAGCCGGCGGATGTCCAGGGCCACGGTGCGGGCGCCCGCCGCCAGCGCCAGGTCCACGAGGTCCTCGGCGGCCGCGCCGGGCCGCTCCGGGTGCAGGGCCGTCCGGACGCCGGGGGCCCGCCGGGCGACCTCCGCGAGCAGCTCCCCGTCCCCGGAGGCCACCTCCACCCGGGCGCCCAGGTCGCGGCGCACGATCAGCTCCGCGAGCGCGGTGGCCGCGGCCCGGTCCCGCACCGACACCTGGAGCGGGACGCGGACGGCGTCCAGGACCTCCTCCAGGACCGGGACGCGCTCGCCCTGACCGGCGTCCAGCCCGCGCAGCTCGGCGAGGGTCAGGTCGGCGACGGCGCCCGTGCCGTCGGTGGTCCGGTCGACCTCGGCGTCGTGCAGGACGACCAGGGCGCCGTCCTTGCTGAGGCGCACGTCCAGCGCGATGACGTCCATCCCGCAGCGTTCCGCGCGCAGGAACGAGCGCAGGGTGTTCTCCGGCTCGACACCCATGACCCCGCGGTGACCGATGGTGAGGAAAGTCAAGGTTCTCTCGCTTCCGTCGAGGGCGGCTCCCCGCACGGTCGCGGTGTCCCGACCGGCCGCGCGCGGTGAGGACGCATGCTAGTGCGCCCCGCGCGCGATGGGACCGGTCGTGCAAGGGCCCGCGGAAGCCCTCCGGCCGCTTCCCGCCAGGGGTGCGCGCCGCCCGGCGGGCTGGGGGCGCCGCGTCGCGTCACCCCTGCGTGGGCGCGTCCCCGCCGGCTTGACGCGGCGCCGTGCCGACGGGCCGCGCACCGGCTCAGCCGGCGGTCCCGGCGGCCCGCTCCCCGGCTCCCGGGACGTGCCCGGCGGGCCTCTCCCCGGCTCCGGCGGTCCGTGCCGCGGCCTCGCGGAGGTCGTCGAGCAGGGCGCCGGCCAGGTCCAGCTCGGCCAGGTGCTGCCGCTCGCTCCAGCGCAGGGCGAGCACCGGGAAGGCCCATTCCGGTACGTCCGCGGCGTGCTCCATCGCCTCCCGCACGGCGGCCAGCTCGCGCCGGGTCCGCTCCACGTGGTCCTCGACCATCGCGCGCAGCCGTTCCGGCTCGGCCAGGTGTCCCAGCCAGATCCGCAGCAGGAGCCCGTGCTTGAGCACCGGAGGCCCGGCGTCCGCGGTGTCCGAGGCCCAGCCCGCGAGGGCCTCGCGGCCCGCCTCCGTGATGGCGTAGCGGCGCTTGGCGCGGACCTCCTCGGGCCCCGAGCGCGCGGAGGCCGCGTATCCCAGCTCCTCCAGGCGGCGCAGTTCGGCGTAGATCTGGCTGATCGCGGGCGACCAGTAGAAGAAGCGGAGGGAGGAGTCCGCCCACTTCTTCAGCTCGTAGCCGGTGCGCTCGCCGGGGAACGACAGCAGGCCGAGCACCGCCCACGCGGTCGGCGGGAGCTCTTGCTTCTTCGAGGTCTGACTACTAGTCATATTCCTAATCGAAGTAAGACCGGGCACGGGACGCATCCCTGGAGGCATCGTGAAATTCTCCGTGATCTTCGAGGCTCAGCTGGCCGATCCGACCGTGGAACGGGAACACCAGGTCATCCGGGACTGCGTCGAGCAGGCGGTCCTCGCCGAACGCATGGGATTCGACCGGATCTGGGCCGTCGAGCACCACTCCTTGAAGTGGTACGCACACATGAGTGCCCCGGAGGTCTTCCTGACCTGGGTCGCGGCCCGGACGGACACGATACGCATCGGCCACGGCGTCGTGTGCATGCCCTTCAACTTCAACCACCCGGTGCGCGTGGCCGAACGGGCCGCGATGCTCGACCTGCTCTCCGGCGGGCGGCTCGACCTGGGCGCCGGGCGCGGCGGCACCGAGCAGGAGACCTCGCTGTGCGGGGTGGACCGGGAGCGCACCACCGCCGAGGTGGAGGAAGCGCTGCGGATCATCGGGAAGGCCTGGCAGGAGGAGGAGCTGGAGTACCGCGGCGAACTGCTGGACATCGGCCCCCACCCGATCCTGCCGCGCCCGGCCCAGCGGCCCCATCCGCCGCTGTTCCTGGCGTGCAGCCGGGGCGAGACCCTGGTGCAGGCCGCCGAACTGGGCGTCGGGGCCCTGGTGATGGGCTTCGCCGGGCCGGAGTCGATCGCGGGGATGCGGGCGGTGTACGACGCCGCGCTCGCCGCCCGCGACGGCAGCCGGTTCGTCTCCACGGCCGTCAACGACCACTTCTCGGTGCTCTGCCCGACCATCGTGCTCGACGACCCCCGGGAGGCGCGCCGGATCGGTGTCCGGGGGCAGCGGTTCTTCGCGCAGTCCATCGGGCACTGGTACGGCGGCGCGGGCGTGCCGGACGAGGCGGTGGTGGCCGGCGCCGACGAGACGGCGCAGATGCGCCGGGCCGCCGAGCAGGTGGTGGCCCGGCTGCACGAGCTGGACATCCCGGTGCGGCCGACCTCCACCGCCACCTTCAACGCCGACCACGCCTACGGGAGCGCGGACGAGGCCATCGCGTACGTGGAGCGGCTGCGGGCGGCCGGCGCGGACGAGGTGATGTGCCTGGTGCAGATGGGGACGGTGCCGCAGGAGGCCTGTCTGGAGACCCTGCGGCAGTGGGGGGAGAAGGTCATCCCGCACTTCCGGGAGGAGCGCGGCGGTGGGGAGCGCGCCTGAGTGGGGGAGTCCCCTCTTTCTTTTCGCCGTGCCGCGGGGGAGGCCGAACGGGTCAACTACTAGGCGGAGTGGTGGATTCCACCGTGAGTTACGGGAAGACTTCCGGTGGAGTGGGGGGTCCCACAGGATATTTTCCTTAGATTCCTCTTGAGCAGGGGAGCCTCGCATGCATACGCTGTCTTAACGCGAGGTTCTCCTGTGGAGGAAGTGACATGACGGAAACTCTTGTGCCGGGCTCCGGCGGTGCCGTGATAACCGCTGGCGCGCGGGTGGTCGACCACCCCGCCTGGCCCGTGCTCAAGGCCGCCGTGGAGGAGATCCGCCCCTGGCAGGCCAAGGACGGATCGATCGACTTCGACGCCGAGGGCGCCCCCGCCCGCGCCGACGTCGAGGCCGCCGTGGAGCGGGTCGCCGGCGCCGTCGAGGAGCTGTCCCCGCTGCTGCCGCACGCCACCGCGTACCACGCGGCGCTCGTCGCCGACCTGCGCAAGTGGGTCGCCCAGGGCTTCGGCGTGCCGGACTTCCTCGACTCCCTGCTGGCCTTCCACCCGGCCGCCCAGCGCGCCGACGGCCTGCAGCACCTCGTGGTCTTCCCGATGTACACGCAGAACGGCAACCCGGACCGCAACCTCGAGGCCGTCGTCCTGAAGATGGTGTGGCCCGAGTGGCTCTCCGAGCTGGAGCGCACCCGGTACGACAACCCGCTCTTCCTCGGCATCACCCTCGAGGACTTCACCCCGGGCTACGACACCCACTCCGCCGTGCTCTTCCCGGAGACCATCGCCGTGCGCGAGGCCCCCGAGCGCTTCACCTGGGGCGGCATCTTCTGCGACCGCGAGGCCGCCCGCTACCGCAAGGTGACCGGCGCCGCCGTGGACATCCTGGGCATCGAGCTGCCCGAGGACATCGCCCGCATGGTCGAGGACCAGGAGCGCTGCGAGAAGGCCTTCGTCCTGTGGGACATGGTCCACGACCGCACCCACAGCCACGGCGACCTGCCGTTCGACCCGTTCATGATCAAGCAGCGCCAGCCGTTCTGGATGTACGGCCTGGAGGAGCTGCGCTGCGACCTCACCGCCTTCAAGGAGGCCGTGAAGCTGGAGTCCGAGGGCAACGAGCACGGCCGTGACGTCCAGTACGCCGTCCTCTTCGACCGGATGTTCCGCTTCCCCGTCTCCGGTGACCGCAACCGCAACTACGACGGCCTCGGCGGCCAGCTGCTCTTCGCGTACCTCCACAAGCACGACGTCGTGCGCTGGACGGACAACAAGCTGAAGATCGACTGGATGCGTGCCCCGCAGGTCACCAACCAGCTGTGCGCCGAGATCGAGGACCTCTACCGCGCGGGCATCGACCGCCCGAAGCTGGTCCACTGGTTCAAGGCCTACGAGCTGGTCTCCACCTACCTCGCCCCGCACCCGGGCTCCAAGTGGGCCAAGGGCCCCGACGCCCTGGACCTGACGCAGCCGCCGCGCAAGCTCGTGGACGACGTGCTTCCCGACGAGTTTCCCCTCAGCATGTTCTACGAGGCCCTCGCCAAGAAGCTCAAGGGCGTGATCGCCTCCACCAAGGGCATCACCCCGGCGAACGCGGACGACACCGAGCGGGCCGCCGCGTGAGCGACCGCGCACAGGAGGCTGTACGGATGAACGGCAATGGGACGCTCCACGGAGCCGTCGTGGCGGTGGCCGGGGCCGGCGGCCCCGCCGGCCGCGCCGCGCTGATGCGCCTCGCCGAGGCGGGGGCCACGGTCGTGGCCTCCGACGCGGACGCGGCGCGCCTGGCGGAGGCCGTCGACGCCGCCCGCTACGCCCACGGAGGCGCCACCGTCACCGGCGACACCGTCGACCTGCTCGACCTGGAGGCCACCAAGGCCTGGGCCGAGCGCACCGAGAAGGAGTTCGGCCGGATCGACGGCCTGGTCCACCTGGTCGGCGGCTGGCGCGGCAGCAAGACCTTCACCGACGTGGACCTCGCGGACTGGACCTTCCTGGAGAAGCTGCTCATCCGCACCGTCCAGCACACCTCGCTGGCCTTCCACGACGGGCTGCTGCGCAGCGACCGCGGACGCTACGTGCTGATCAGCCAGTCCGGCGCCCACAAGCCGGTCGCCAACAACGCCGCGTACAACGCCGGCAAGGCGGCCGCCGAGGCCTGGACCCTGGCCATGGCGGACTCCTTCCGCAAGGCCGGGGGCGAGGACGGGCCGCAGGCCGCCGCCGCGATCCTGGTGATCAAGGCCCTGGTGCACGACGCCATGCGCGCCGAGCGCCCCAACGCCAAGTTCGCGGGCTTCACCGACGTCAAGGAGCTGGCCGAGGCCATCGCCGGCGTCTGGGAGCGGCCCGCCCCCGAAGTGAACGGACAGCGTCTGTGGCTCACCCCGCAACCGTGAAGACCGACGCCCGCCGCCACCACGACCCGGCGGTGCGCGGCTTCGCGAGCGACAACTACGCGGGGGTGCATCCGGAGATCCTGGAGGCCATCGCGCTCGCCAACGGCGGCCACCAGGTCGCCTACGGCGAGGACGAGTACACCGAGCACCTGCAGAAGGTCATCCGGAGCCACTTCGGCCCGTACGCGCAGGCCTTCCCGGTCTTCAACGGCACCGGCGCGAACGTCACCGCCCTCCAGGCGATGACCGACCGCTGGGGCGCCGTGATCTGCGCCAAGACCGCCCACATCAACGTGGACGAGGGCGGCGCCCCGGAGCGGATGGCCGGCCTCAAGCTGCTCGCCGTGCCCACCCCGGACGGCAAGCTCACGCCCGAGCTGATCGACCAGGAGGCCTGGGGCTTCGAGGACGAGCACCGGGCCATGCCCCAGGTCGTCTCGATCACCCAGAACACCGAGCTCGGCACGGTCTACACCCCGGACGAGATCAGGGCGATCTGCGAGCACGCCCACGGCCTGGGCATGAAGGTGCACCTCGACGGTGCCCGGATAGCCAACGCCGCGGCCTCGCTCGACGTGCCGATGCGCACCTTCACCAACACGGTGGGCGTCGACGTGCTGTCGTACGGCGGCACCAAGAACGGCATGATGTTCGGCGAGGCCGTGGTCGTGGTGAACCCGGACGCGGTCCGGCAGATGAAGCACGTCCGCAAGATGTCGATGCAGCTCGCCTCCAAGATGCGCTTCGTGTCGGTGCAGCTGGAGGCCCTGCTCGCGAAGGACCTGTGGCTGCGCAACGCCCGCCACGCCAACGCGATGGCGCAGCGGCTCGCGGCCGGTGTGCGCGAGACGGACGGGGTGGAGATCCTCTACCCGGTGCAGGCCAACGCCGTCTTCGCGAAGCTGCCCCACGAGGTGTCGCGCCGGCTCCAGCAGCGGTACCGCTTCTACTTCTGGGACGAGGCCGCCGGTCACGTCCGCTGGATGTGCGGCTACGACACCCAGGAAGAGGACGTGGACGGCTTCCTCCAGGCGCTCAAGGAGGAGCTGTCCCGCTAGGGCGCCCGCTGCCGCGGCCTGCCGCATAAGTGAATAGATATGCCCCTGACCGTAAATCTATTGATCTACGGTCAGGGGCATGCCTATGCTCCGGCCCATGCAGCTCACCCAACAAAACCCGGACATCCACGCGTACTTGGCTTCTGACGAGGCCATCGACCACTGGCACCCCCTGGTGCAGGAGACCGCCGACGCCCTCTGGTCGGCCACCGGCGATGCATACTCATACGCCAAGAGGGCCTTCGAATTCGTCCGGGACACCATCGCGCACTCGGCCGACTCCGGCGACCCGCGCGTCTCCTGGCGCGCCTCCGACGTGCTCGCCACCCGCAACGGCATCTGCTACGCCAAGTCCCACGCCCTCGCCGCCCTGCTGCGCGCCCAGGGCATCCCCGCGGCCCTGTGCTACCAGCGCCTGACCCGGGACGACGGCACGGCCCCGGTGGTCCACGGGCTCGTCGCCGTCCGGCTGCCCGGCGCCGCGGCCTGGTCGCGGATCGACCCGCGCGGCAACAAGCCCGGCGTGGACGCGCGGTTCAGCCTCGACCGGGAGCGGCTCGCCTTCCCGGTCCGCCCCGAGCTCGGCGAGGCCGACTACCCCGAGCTCCACGCCGCCCCGCACCCCGCCGCGCTCAAGGCGCTCCAGGAGTCCGCGGACCGGCCGGAGCTGTGGCGGAACCTGCCGACGGCTCTGTGACCCCCTCGGCCGGTACGGGCTTCCCTCCCGCCACCAGCGCGTGCAGCGCGGCGGCCGCGAGCTGCAGTACGGCGATCCCGAGCAGCAGCGTCCACGGCGGCGCGGCGGCGGCCAGCCCCACGAGGGCGGCGCCGGTCGAAGCCGCCGTGATCTTCAGTCCCGCCCCCAGCGTGAACACCTGCGGCCGCACCGCCGCCGGGGCGTTCTCCGAGCGGATCCGCAGCGTGGCCGTCAGCAGCGGCCCGTCGCAGTAGCCGGCCACCGCGAACGCCGCCGCCGTCAGCGCCACCGACGGCGTGAACGCCGCCGCCACGAGGGCCACCCCGGTGCCCGCCATGCCCCAGCGGGCCAGCCGGCCCGGCGCCACGCCCGTCATCCGGCCCAGCGTCAGGGACCCGGCCAGCGCACCCGCCGCGAAGGCCGTCATCAGGACCCCGCCCGCGCCCGGACTGCCGAGCCCGGTCGCCAGCAGCACCGAGGTGGTGGTCAGCGATCCGATGCCGACGAAGGCCAGGGTGGTCGCCGAGGTGATGGCCCTCAGCTCCCGGACCCGCCACAGGGCGGCCAGCCCCGCCCCCAGCCCGGCGCGGGGCCCCTCCGGTGAGGAGGAGCCCGCGTCCGCGCCCGGGCCCGCGTACGGCAGGGACGCCGCCAGCAGCGCCGCCAGCGCCGCCGAAGCCGCCAGCACCGCCATCGCGGGCCCGGCCGAGAGCACCGCCCCGACCACGCTCACCGCCGCCGGGGCCGTCACCGCCGCCGCGTTGTAGGTGGAGGCGTCCCAGCCGTACGCCCGGTCCCGCGCGGGGCCCTGCGGCAGCAGTCCCGCGACCAGGCTGGAGAGCCCGCCGGTCACCACGGGCCCACACGTCCCGCCCAGCACCGCCACCGCCAGCACCACCGGCACCGGAGCCCGGCCCAGCAGCGCCGACAGCGCCGCCACCGCCACCGTGAACCCCGCCAGCGCGCCCGCGTAGAACAGCCGCGGCCGCCGGGCCCGGGCCGCGGCGGTCCCCGCCAGCGGCGCGGCCAGCACGTGCGGCGCCAGCCAGGCGGTCAGCACGAACGCCCCGTGGGCCGCGCTGCCGGTGCGCTCCACGGCCAGCAGCACCACCGCCATGCCCATGCCCTCGGACGCGAAGCGCGCCGCCAGCGCCGCCGCCAGATACCGCCCGAACCCGCCCATCGGCGAACCCCCTCCGCGTTCGGTAACGTGTTAAGCGAAAAAGACGTTACGTCAGACGGGTGCAGGATGAAAGGATCCGTGCATGGCGGACCGGCGGAACCCGAGCGGCGGCTTCGCCGCGGCCCGCAGGCTGATCGAGCTGGCCGAGGCGGTCCGCGCGGACCCGGCGCTGCCGCGCGCCGCCCTGGCGGAACTGCTCGCCCGGCACGGTGAACGCCCGGAGGAACTCGCCCCGGAGGTCTTCACGGAAGCGGAGGCGGACGAACTGCGCGCCGCCGTCCGGCGCGTGGCCGAGGTGCTCGCCGAGACCGACGAGGACCGCGCGGCCGGGGCCCTCAACGCCCTGCTGGAGGAGTACGCCACCCGGCCCCGGCTGACCCGGCACGACGGCCACTCCTGGCACCTGCACGTGGACCGGGGCGACGGGGCGGACTGGGGGGAGTGGTTCCTCGCCTCCGGCGCCCTCGTCCTCGCCCAGCTGCTCGCCGAGTACGGTCGCCTCGCCTGGGGGGCCTGCGCCGCGGCCGGCTGCGGCCGCCTCTTCCTCGCCACCGGCCCCGGCAGCGCCCGCCGCTACTGCACCCCGGCGTGCGCCACGCGCGCCAGGGTCGCCGCCCACCGGCGCCGCAGGCGCGAGGGCGCGGCGCCGGATCCGGCGGGTGCCCCCGCGGCCGGGCCGTAGGCCGGGGTCAGTTGGCCTCGCGCTCCTTGACCTGCGCGGCCGTCGGGGCGGTGCCGCCGAGGTGGGCCGGGAGCCACCACGAGTCCGCGGCGCCCTGCGGCTTGGCCGGGTAGGCGCTCTGCGCCGCCTCCAGCAGCTCCTGCACGCGCTCGCGCAGGCGGCGGGTGATGGCGCCCGCGAACTGGTCCTTCGGCGCCTCGATCGGCTCGCCGACGCGCATGGTCACCGGGATGTGGCTGCGCTTGAGGTCCTTGGGGCGGCCCTTGGTCCACAGTCGCTGCGTGCCCCACAGGGCCACCGGGATCAGCGGGACGCCGGCCTCCTGGGCCATGCGCGCCGCACCCGACTTGAAGCTCTTGAGGGTGAAGGACTGGGAGATCGTCGCCTCCGGGAACACCCCGATGATCTCGCCGGAGCGCAGCGAGTCCAGCGCGTGCTGGTACGCGGTCTCGCCCTGCTGGCGGTCCACCGGGATGTGCTTCATCGCGCGCATCAGCGGGCCCGAGACCTTGTGCCGGAACACCGACTCCTTGGCCATGAAGCGGACCAGGCGCTTCTGCGGGCGCGCGGTCAGGCCGGCGAAGATGAAGTCGAGGTAGCCGATGTGGTTCGACACCAGGACCGCCCCGCCCTTGCGCGGGATGTTCTCGGTGCCCTTCATGTCGATCCGGATGTCCAGTGCGCGGAAGAGGGTGTGGGCGGCACCGATCACCGGGGGGTATACGAGCTCAGCCATGAGGGGGAGGCCCCGCTTTCTGCCTGGGGAGGTGCTCCCGGCCGGAAGTTACGGCAGCGTAGGTACGCGGCCATTGGGGATCGTGCCCCAAACGCGGCCCGCTGGCCAGCCCAGACGCCCGCGCGGGGCGAGATTCTCGTCACGCGGGGAATGCCGGGCGCCGGACGGATGCTCGGACCAGGGTACGTACATGCGAACAGGGCGGACGGGAGCGGGTGTGCGCGGGCACGGAGAAGGAACGCGGGCGACGGGCGGGCAGGGGCCCCTCGGCGCCGCCGAGCTGGGGCGGGAGCCGGGGGAGCGGGCCACTCTGGTCCAGTTCTCCACCGCCTTCTGCCAGCCCTGCCGGGCCACCCGCAGGATCCTCGCCGAAGTCGCCGAAATGGTGGACGGCGTCGCGCACATCGAAATCGACGCCGAGCGCAACCTCGCACTGGTGCGCGCCCTCGGCGTCGAGAAGACCCCCACCGTCCTCGTCCTGGACGCCGCCGGGCGGGTCGTCCGGCGCGCGGCCGGGACGCCCCGCAAGGCCGACGTGATCGCCGCGTTGGGGGCCGCGGTGTGACGGGCGCGCCGGTACGCGCGCCCGCACGCAGCGTGACGCGCCCGACATCTGCCCGCTGCGGCTTGACTGCGCGCGCGTGAGATCGCCAGGCTGGCCGCATGCGGTATGAACTCCTGCTTTACGGGCGGCTCCACGTGGACCTCGTCCGCCATGCGAGCGCGCGCTGTCGGGACCGCTGAAGGCCCCCGTCCAGGCCCCCGGTCCCCCCAGCACGTCCGCGACCCCGCGGCAGAAGGAAGCATCCCCATGACGGCCCCCACGGCCCCGCCCGTGTCCCTCGGCTCCTCCGACGACGACCCCCTGCCCGGCTCTCCCGAACTCCTGCGTTCCGTCTTCCGGCGGCACGCCGCGGGCGTCGCGGTGATCACCGCCGAGACCGGGGGCCGGCCCGCCGGCTTCACCGCGACCTCGCTCAACTCCGTCTCCGCCGACCCGCCACTGCTCTCGTTCACCATCGGCACCGGCGCCTCCAGCTGGCCGGCGGTGCGCGACAGCGAGTACCTCGGCGTCCACATACTCGGCGAGCACCAGCGGGAGCTCGCCGGCCTCTTCGCGCGCAGCGGCGCCGACCGCTTCGGGGCGCAGACCGAGTGGGCCCCCGGCCCGCACGGCGTGCCGCTGCTCGGCGGGGTGCTGGCGTGGATGGTGTGCCGGGTGGTCGCGCGGGTGCCCGCGGGGGCGCACCGGGTGGTCATCGCCGAGGCGGTGGCGGGGGACCCGGCCGGGGAGGGCGGCCCCCTGCTGTACCACCAGGGGCGCTTCAACGCGTTGCGGGACTGAATCGTCCCTGCTGGGGCGGGTTCGGGCGGCGTTGGACAGATCACAGTTCAGCGGCCTTGCAACCGGGGAAGACCCACTGTGTACTGACGAGTAACATTCCCTTCGGAGCGCGGGCCGCCCCGACCGGGACCCGCCCTACAAGGCGCCTATGCTGCCTGCACAAGGCGGTATCAGAAAAAGACGATGCGGTAGGAGAGCCGGCGTGAGCCTGAGGATCGTTGTCTGTGTGAAGTACGTGCCCGACGCCACCGGTGACCGGCACTTCGCCGATGACCTGACCGTCGACCGCGACGACGTCGACGGTCTGCTGTCGGAGCTCGATGAGTACGCCGTCGAGCAGGCGCTGCAGATCGCCGACGAGGCGGACGAGGCCGAGATCACCGTCCTGACGGTGGGCCCCGAGGACGCCAAGGACGCGCTGCGCAAGGCGCTGTCGATGGGCGCGGACAAGGCCATCCACGTCGAGGACGACGACCTGCACGGCACCGACGTCATCGGTACCTCGCTGGTCCTCGCGAAGGCGATCGAGAAGGCCGGCTACGACCTGGTCATCACGGGCATGGCGTCGACCGACGGCACCATGGGCGTCCTCCCGGCGATCCTGGCCGAGCGCCTGGGCGTCCCGCAGGTCACCCTGCTCTCCGAGGTCAAGGTCGAGGACGGCACCGTCACGGGCCGCCGCGACGGCGACTCCGCGAGCGAGCAGCTGGAGGCCTCCCTCCCGGCCGTCGTTTCGGTGACGGACCAGTCGGGCGAGGCCCGCTACCCGTCCTTCAAGGGCATCATGGCCGCCAAGAAGAAGCCGGTGGAGTCCTGGGACCTGTCGGACCTGGACCTCGAGGCTGACGAGGTCGGCCTCGAGGGCGCCTACACCGCGGTCGACTCCGCGGCCCAGCGTCCGGCCCGCACCGCCGGCACGATCGTCAAGGACGAGGGCGAGGGCGGCAAGCAGCTGGCCGAGTTCCTGGCCGGCCAGAAGTTCATCTAAGAGCTTCGGTCACCCCTCTCAAGCCCCCAGACACTTCGCAATAGCAGGAGAGCAGTCCCATGGCTGAAGTTCTCGTCTACGTCGACCACGTGGACGGTGCCGTCCGCAAGCCCACCCTCGAGCTGCTGACGCTGGCCCGCCGCGTCGGCGAGCCCGTCGCCGTCGCCCTGGGCGCCGGTGCCGAGGCCACCGCCGCCGTGCTCGCCGAGCACGGTGCCGTCAAGGTCCTCACCGCCGACGCCCCCGAGTTCGCCGAGTACCTCGTCGTACCGAAGGTCGACGCGCTGCAGGCCGCGTACGACGCCGTCTCCCCGGCGGCCGTGCTCGTCCCGTCCTCCGCCGAGGGCAAGGAGATCGCCGCGCGCCTCGCCGTGCGCATCGGCTCCGGCATCATCACCGACGCCGTCGACCTGGAGGCCGGTGACGAGGGTCCGGTCGCGACCCAGGCCGCCTTCGCCGCGTCGTTCACCACCAAGTCCCGCGTGTCCAAGGGCACCCCGGTCATCACCGTGAAGCCGAACTCGGCCCCGGTCGAGGCCGCCCCGGCCGCCGGCGCCGTCGAGGCGCTCGCCGTCTCCTTCGGCGCCCTGGCCACCGGCACCAAGGTCGTCTCCCGCACCCCGCGCGAGTCGACCGGCCGTCCGGAGCTGACCGAGGCCGCGATCGTGGTCTCCGGCGGCCGCGGCGTCAACGGCGCCGAGAACTTCGCGATCATCGAGGACCTCGCGGACTCCCTCGGTGCCGCCGTCGGCGCCTCCCGCGCCGCCGTCGACGCCGGCTGGTACCCGCACTCCAACCAGGTCGGCCAGACCGGCAAGTCGGTCTCCCCGCAGCTGTACATCGCCTCCGGCATCTCCGGCGCGATCCAGCACCGGGCCGGCATGCAGACCTCGAAGACCATCGTGGCCATCAACAAGGACGCCGAGGCCCCGATCTTCGACCTGGTCGACTACGGCGTGGTCGGCGACCTCTTCGAGGTCGTCCCGCAGCTGACCGGCGAGATCAAGGCGCGCAAGGGCTGACCTCGGGGTAACCCGGCGCCTGGTCCCTGACCTGCGCATCTCTTGGCCTACGGGGCCGTGTGGTGATTGTCACCGCACGGCCCCGAGTCGTTTGTCCCAGGCGGTGGAGGGACCATTGACTGAGCGGAACCCCGTGACTAAATTCTGCTATGCGGATCTAAGCTTCCGTGAAGCGGAAAAGAGGAGAGTGCACGATGGGTCAGCAGGAGAAGGTGGCGACGAGCCTCGCAGGCGCGGTCAGCGAGGGCATCAGCGCCTCCCTGGCGCCGGTGGACGCGGAACTCGCGCGTCACTACCCGGGCGACCCCGGCACCCGCCAGCCCATCCACACCGTCTACGTCCCCGGTGACGTCTTCGCCGCCGACACCGTCCGCTCCTGGGGCGACCAGGCCCTCGCGGCCATGGACGAGCACGCCCCGGACGCCGCCACCTTCGCCAAGGTACTCGGCATCTCCGACGAGCTCGCCGTACCGGTCTACGACCGCGTCCGCGCCAAGCTCGCCACCGAGCCCGTCGAGGACCTCCGCGTGGACTTCGAGGACGGCTTCGGCGTCCGCTCCGACGAGGAGGAGGACCAGGCCGCGGCCCGCGCCGCCCGCCTGATCTCCGAGGCCTACTCCAACGGCACCAACGCCCCGTACATGGGCATCCGCATGAAGTGCATGGAGTCCAACGTCCGCGACCGCGGCATCCGCACCACCGACGTCTTCCTCTCCGGCCTGCTCGCCCACGGCGGCCTCCCGGACAACCTGGTCCTGACCCTGCCCAAGGTCACCTACGCGGAGCAGGTCACCGCCTTCGTCCAGCTGCTGGAGGCCTTCGAGTCGGCCCGCGGCCTGCGCACCGGGCGGATCGGCTTCGAGATCCAGATCGAGACCAGCCAGTCCATCCTGGCCTCCGACGGCACCGCCACCGTGGCCCGGATGATCGAGGCCTCCAAGGGCCGCGCCACCGGCCTGCACTACGGCACCTTCGACTACAGCGCCTGCGTCGGCGTCTCCGCGGCCTACCAGGCCAGCGACCACCCCGCCGCCGACCACGCGAAGGCGATCATGCAGGTCGCCGCGGCCGGCACCGGCGTACGGGTCTCCGACGGCTCGACCAACGTGCTGCCCATCGGCACCACCGAGAAGGTCCACGAGGGCTGGAAGCTGCACTACGGACTCACCCGCCGCGCCCTGGCCCGCGCCTACTACCAGGGCTGGGACATGCACCCGGCGCACCTGCCGACCCGCTACGCGGCCGTCTTCACCTTCTACCGCGAGGGTCTTCAGACCGCCGCCGCCCGTCTGAAGGCGTACGTCGCCAAGATCGAGGGCGACGTCATGGACGAGCCCGCCACCGCCAAGGCCCTGGCCGGCTACCTGGTCCGCGGCCTCGACTGCGGCGCCGTCGGCGCCGACGAGGTCACCGCCCTCACCGGCCTGACCCGCGCCGAACTCGACGCCTTCGCCATCCCGCGCCGCTCGGCCACCCTGACGGCGACCGCCTGATCCCCACGCCCCCGCACGGCCCGGCCCGCACCCCTGCGGGCCGGGCCGTCGGCGTGCCGCGCGGAGGGCCGCGCCAGGTGGCGGCCCAGGGCGAGGAGGGCGAGCACCGCCACGAAGCCGCACACCCCCGCCCACCCCGCCAGGCCGTGGATCCGCACGCCCAGCCAGGAGCCGGCACTTCCGCCCAGGTACGCACAGGTCATGTACGCGGTGTTGAGCCGGCCCCGGGCGTCGGGGCGCACGGCGAAGACCCGGGCCTGGTTGGCGACCGTGCCGCACTGCAGCGCCACGTCCAGCAGCAGCGTGCCCGCGGTCAGCGCGGCCAGCCCCCACGCACCGCCCGCCAGGCCCCCGGCGAGGACGGCGGCCGAGAGCAGGACCCCCAGCAGACAGGCGAGGTTCAGCCCGTCGGGCCCGCGCCGGTCCACCAGGCGCCCGGCGAGCGGCGTGCACAGCATCGTCACCGCGCCCACCAGGGCCAGCATCCCCACCGCCCGGGTGTCCATGCCGTAGGCCGGACCGGTCAGGAGCAGCGCCAGGCAGGTCCACACGGCCGAGAAGGCGCCGAAGACCGCAGCCTGGTAGACGCAGGAACGGCGCAGCTCCCCCTCGTTGCGCAGCAGCCGCAGCGAGTCCGCCAGCAGCGTCCGGTACGGGCTGCGCGGCGGCGGGGGCGACGCCGGCAGCGCGCGGGCCAGGACGGCCGCGAGGAGCAGGACCACGGCCGCGGCCGCCAGGTACGGGGCCCGCCAGCCCAGCCGCTCGCCGAGCGTCGAGCTGAACGTACGGGCGAGCAGCATGCCCCCGATGGAACCGCTCAGCAGGGTCCCCATCACCGACCCCCGCCGGTCGGGGGCCACCAGCCCGGCGGCCATCGGGGCGATGATCTGCGCGGCCACCGTGGAGACCCCGACGCACACGCCGGCGGCGACGAGGAACGGCAGCGCGGGAGCGCAGCCCGCGGCGAGCAGGGCCGCGCCGGAGAGCGCGAGCAGGGTGACCAGGTACGGCCGGTGTGGCAGCCGGTCGCCGAGCGGGACCAGCAGGAACATCCCCGCCGTGTAGCCGATCTGGGTGCCCGTCACCACGAGCGAGGCCGTGTCGGGCGAGACGTCCAGTCCTGCCGCGATCAGGGGGCCGATCGCCTGCGGGAAGTAGATGTTGCCGACCGCCACCGCGCAGGTCAACGCCAGGAGCAGGACGGTTCCGCGCCCCAGATCGGCCCGCCGGGCCGTCGTGTCTGTCATGTGCCGAGTCCACGGCACCCGCGCCCCGCGGCCAATGGATGTAGCGTGGCGCTTAATGATCAGCTTCGGTCTCGGCGTGGAGGACCTCGCCGACACGCGCTTCGCGCTCTCCCCGCTGGGCGAGACGGTCTTCAGCCTGCGCGTCCTGCGCGAACCGGGGCTCTCGGCCCTCCACCTGCCCTGGCGCGGGTCCGTCCTGACCGGCCTCGGCCCGCTCGACACGCGGCTGCTGCTGTCCCTGGTCGCGCCGCGGCTCACCCTGCCGGACTTCCTCACCCCCCGGCCGGCGGCCTTCGACCCGGGGTTCGAGCAGGAACTGGCCGCGGTCCGCGCCACCCCGCCGGGCCTGGTCCGGCGGGATCTGGCCGCCGCGTACGCCCCGGACCCCCTTCCCGAACCGCTCGCGGACGCCGCCCGCGCGGACGACGAGCCGGTGGCCGCCCTGCGCGACGCCGTCTGCGACCTGCTGCGGGACTACTGGGAGATCGCCGTCCGGCCGATGTGGCCCCGGATGCGGCGGCTGCTGGAGGCGGACATGACCTACCGCGCACGGCAACTGGCCATGGGCGGCGCCCGCCGGCTGTTCGCCGGCATGCACCCGAACCTGCGCTGGCAGGACGGGGTGCTGTACGTCGACAGGATGCTCTCCGCCCACCACGTCGAGGCGCACGGCCGGGGACTGCTCCTGGTCCCCTCGGTGTTCGCCCACAAGCCGGCGCCACCGGTCAGCCCCGAGGAACCGCCGCTGCTGGTCTATCCCAGCCGCGGCGTGGCGACGCTGTGGGACCCGGTGCCCACGGCCGACGCGTCCGCTCTGGACGCCCTGCTCGGCGCCCCCCGGGCGCGGATGCTGCGCCTCCTCGACGAGCCGATGCCCACGGTGGAGATCGCCCGCCGGTTCCGGATCACCCCCAGCGCCGTGTCCCAGCACCTGCGGGTGCTGTACGCCGCCGGTCTGCTGACGCGGGCCCGGGACGGGCGGCTGGTGCTGTACCGGCGCAGCCCCCTCGGCGACCTGCTGGCGGGTTCCGGCGGGCAGGCGTAGGCCGGGTCCGGCGGTCCGTCGGTCAGTCCGCCGGGGGCAGTTCGCCCGAGCCGCGGGGCACGAGGCGGGTGGGGAGTTCGATGCGGGTCGGGGGGAGGCGGGTGCCCGCCAGGCGCTGGAAGAGGCGGTCCGTGGCCACCCGGCCCAGCGCCGCCGGGTCCTGCGCGACCACCGTGACGCCCGGGCGCAGCAGGTCGGCGAGCTCGAAGTCGTCGAAGCCGACCAGGGCCACCGGCCGGGGGAGCGCCGCGAGGACCCGTACGACGGTGACGGTGACCCGGTTGTTGCCGGCGAAGACGGCGGTGACCGGCTCCGGGCCCGCCAGCATCGCGCCGGCCGCAGCCGCCACCCGCTCCGGGGCCGTCGAGCCGAGGGAGACCCAGGCCCGCGACACCGGCAGGCCCGCCCCGGCCATGGCCTCGCGGTAGCCGCGCAGGCGTTCCGTCGCGGTGTGGATGCGGGGGTGGTCGCCGATGAAGCCGATCCTGCGGTGCCCGGCCGCGATCAGGTGCGCCACCCCGTCCCGGGCGCCGCCGAAGCTGTCCGACAGGACGACGTCCGCCTCGATCCCGCCCGCCGGGCGGTCCACGAACACGGTGGCCACCCCCGCCCGGATCTCGGGCTCCAGGTAGCGGTGGTCGTCCCCGGCGGGGATCACGATCAGCCCGTCCACCCGGCGGGCGCACAGCGCGAGCGCCAACTCCCGCTCGCGGTCCGGGTCCTCGGCGCTGGAGCCGTTGATGAGCAGGGCACCGTGGGTGCGCGCCACCTCCTCGACCGCCCGGTTGAGGGGGCCGTAGAAGGGGTCGGCGAGGTCCTCCAGCACCAGGCCGACGGTGGCGGTGCGGCCCTTGCGCAGGACACGGGCGCTGTCGTTGCGCCGGAACCCCAGCTCCTCGATGGCCTCCTGCACCCGCCGTTCGGTGTCGGGGGTCACCCCCGGCTCGCCGTTGACGACCCGCGAGACCGTCTTCAGACCGACGCCCGCCCGGGCCGCCACGTCCTTCATGGTCGGCCGGTTGCCGTAGCGGGGCTCGGACGGGGGGCGGGTCTGCGGCACGGCGGGGGAACCTCCGGAAGCGGCGGGCGGCGGGCGGGACGGAAGGGCTCCCGCCCCGGCGGTGATCTACGCTCGCCCCCGAGCATAAGCACTCGACCGGCGGGCGGGTTTCCGTGGCAGGGTGGGGCGGGCAAGCCACCGGGGGGCTTCGAGGCGAGCCATAGGGAGAGGGGCAGACGTGATTGTCTGGATCAACGGCACTTTCGGCGCCGGCAAGACCAGCACGGCCCGTGAACTGGCCGGACTCCTTCCGGACAGCAGCCTGTACGACCCTGAGCTCACCGGCGACGCGCTGCGCCGGCTGCTGCCGCCCAAGCGCCTCGCCGACGTCGACGACTACCAGGACCTCCCGATCTGGCGGCGGCTGGTCGTGGACACGGCCGCGGCGATGCTGGCGGAGCTGGGCGGGATCCTGGTCGTGCCCATGACGCTGCTGCGGCAGGAGTACCGCGACGAGATCTTCGGCGGCCTCGCGGCGCGCCGGATCCCGGTGCGGCACGTGCTGCTGGCCCCGGAGGAAACGATCCTGCGGGAGCGCATCGCCACCCGTCGGGAGCCGGGCGCGCCCGAGGTGGTGGACGTACGGATCCGCCAGTGGGCGTACGACCACATCCCGGCGTACCAGCAGGCCCTGGGCTGGCTCAGCGCCGACGCCCACCTCGTCGACAACGGGCGCCTGACGGTACGGGAGACGGCGCAGCGCATCGCCGACGCCGTACGCACCGGCACGGCGGCGGTCTGCGACATCGTGCAGACCCCGGAACCGACGCGCGAGACGGTGGCGGCGGGGGTCCTGCTCTTCGACGACCGGGACCGGGTCCTCCTGGTGGATCCGACGTACAAGCCTGGCTGGGAGTTCCCGGGCGGCGTGGTCGAACCGGGCGAGGCCCCGGCACGGGCCGGCGTACGCGAGGTCACCGAGGAACTCGGCCTGACGCTGGAACAGGTCCCCGGGCTGCTCGTCGTCGACTGGGAGCCGCCCCAACCCCCGGCCTACGGGGGACTGCGGCTGCTGTTCGACGGCGGCCGGATGTCGGAGCCGGAGATCGCGCGCCTGCGGCTGCCCGGCCCCGAACTGCGGGCCTGGCGCTTCGTCACCGAGTCGGAGGCCGCCGGCCTGCTCCCGCCGCAGCGCCGGGAACGGCTGCACTGGGCCCTGCGCGCCCGCGAACGCGGCAACCCCCTCTACCTGGAGTCGGGCCGCCCCACCCCCTGACCCGCGCCCGGACCCCGGCCCCGCGCACCGGGGTCCGGCCGCGCTCAGGCCGCGGCCGCCCGCGCGGCCTCGTCGAGGGCCTTCGCGGTCTCCTCGGTCCAGGGGTCACCGTGGCCGAAGCAGGCCACCGAGGGGGCGAGGGCGGCCAGCCGGCCGAAGGAGGCGACCGCCTGGGCCCGGTCGGTGTTGAAGACCCCCAGCATCACCTGGCCGACGCCCGCCACGCAGTCCCCCGTGAACAGGACCCCGTGCTCGGGCAGGTGCACGCCGATGCTGCCCGGCGTGTGGCCCGGCGCGTGGACCACGACCGCCCCGCCGCCGAAGTCCAGCACCTCGCCGTCCTCCAGCTCCCGGTCGACCCGCGTCGGCGGGGCCTCGGGGGCCGTCAGCCCGTGCGCGTAGAGCGGGACCTCCCAGTCCAGGAGCACCGGTTCGGGGACCGGCTGCTCGCCGCGCACCACCGGGGCGTCCAGCCGGTGGGCCAGCACCCGCGCGCCGTGGCGGGCGGCGAGTTCCCCCGCGGCGCCGACGTGGTCGCGGTGACAGTGCGTCAGGACGATCCGCTCCAGCCCCCCGGGCTCCAGCCCGAGGGAACGTATCGCCTCCTCGATGGCGTCGGCGGAGCCGGCCTGGCCGGCGTCGATCAGGGTGAGGGCCCCGCCGTCCTGCCAGAGGTAGGCCTGACCGATGGCGAAACGCAGCATGTGGAGCCGGGCGGGGATGACTTCGACAAGATCCATGCCGACGACCGTAAGCGCCCGGCCCCGCCGCGGGCACCCGGCTTCGCCGGGAGCGGAGTACGCCCAGGGCGCACTGCGCCCTGGGCGGACAAAGGGGTGGCGTCGGCCGGCTTCGGGCCGTCAGACGCTCTTGGAGGCCGCGTAGTTCACCAGGAACAGGGCCTCGGCGACCGACAGCCGCTCCAGCTCCTGCGGGGACACGCTCTCGTTCACCGCGTGGATCTGCGCCTCGGGCTCGCTCAGCCCGATCAGCAGCATCTCCGCCCGCGGGTACAGCGACGTCAGCGTGTTGCACAGCGGGATGGACCCGCCCATGCCGCTGATCTGCATCTCCTGGCCGTCGTACGCCTCGCTGAGGGCCGCCGCCATCGACGCGTACGCCGGGCTGCTCGTGTCCGCCTGGAAGGGCTGGCCCTGACCGACGACCTCCAGCTCCAGCCGCGCCTTCCACGGCGTGTGCGCCACCAGGTGCGCCTCCAGCAGCTTGATGGCCTCGCCGGTGTCCACACCCGGCGGTACGCGCAGGCTGATCAGCGCGCCCGCGCTCGCGTGCACCGACGGCGTCGCGCCGACGACCGGCGGGCAGTCGATGCCGAGCACGGTGACGGCGGGGCGGGCCCACAACCGGTCGGCGATGGTGCCCTCACCGATCAGCTCGACGCCGTCGAGGACCTTCGCGTCGGCGCGGAAGTCGGCCTCCGGGTACTGCAGGCCCTCCCACACCGCGTCGGAGGCGAGACCGTCCACGGTCGTCGAACCGTCCTCGGAGCGCAGCGAGTCCAGCAGCCGGATCAGCGCGGCGAGCGCGTCGGGGGCCACACCGCCGAACATGCCCGAGTGCAGGTTCCCGCCCAGGGTGTCGACCTTGACCTTGATCAGGGTCATCCCGCGCAGGGTCGCCGTCACCGTCGGCAGGCCCAGGCGGAAGTTGCCCGCGTCGCCGATGACGATCGTGTCGGCGGCCAGCAGCTCCGGGTTGGCCTCCGCGTACTGCTGGAGCCCGCCGGTGCCCTGCTCCTCCGAACCCTCGACGATCACCTTCACGTTCACCGGCACCCCGCCGTTCGCCTTCAAGGCGCGCAGCGCGAGCAGGTGCATGATGAACCCGCCCTTGCAGTCCGCGGCGCCGCGCCCGTACCAGCGGCCGTCGCGCTCGGTCAGCTCGAAGGCCGGCGAGATCCACGCGGCGTCGTCCAGCGGGGGCTGCACGTCGTAGTGCGCGTACAGCAGGACGGTCGGGGCGCCCTCGGGGCCGGGCAGGAACCCGTACACCGACTGGGTGCCGTCCGGGGTGTCGAGCAGCGCCACGTCCCGGAAGCCCTCGGCGCGCAGCGCGTCGGCCACCCAGTTCGCGGCGGCCTGGCTCTCGCTCTGCGGGAACTGGGCCCAGTCCGCGACCGACTGGAAGGCCACCAGCTCGGTCAGCTCCGCCTTGGCGCGGGGCATGAGCGAGGCGACGGTCTCGGCGATCGGATTCTGGGACATGGGCACGCTCCTCGTGGGTGCGACGTTGTTGTGGGTGCCGGGGTACGGCGAATGCAAGGCGAAAGACTGTCACGATCCTCGCACAGAGGGACGAGGCGGCCGCTCGCCGTAGGATTTCCACGGCATCGGAGCAACCGGGTGATCAGGAGCAGCAGCACATCGTGAGCAGCGACGACGACGTGAACGGCGCGAACGCAGAGCAGGCAGCCCGGGGGGCGGACGAAGGAACCCCGGCGGAGGAGGCCGGGAAGACGGCCGAAGGGGCGGGCGGCACCGCCGCGCAGGGCGCGGCGGAGGTGTGGGACGTCGTCGTGGTCGGCGCCGGACCGGCCGGCGCGTCGGCGGCGTACGCCGCGGCTACGGCGGGCCGCAGCGTCCTGCTGCTGGAGAAGGCGGAGCTGCCCCGGTACAAGACCTGCGGCGGCGGCATCATCGGCCCCTCGCGCGACGCCCTCCCGCCGGGCTTCACGCTGCCCCTCAAGGACCGCGTCCACGCCGTCACCTTCTCCCTGAACGGCAGGCTGGCCCGGACGCGGCGCTCGAAGCACATGCTGTTCGGGCTGATCAACCGGCCCGAGTTCGACGCGGCGCTGGTCGCGGAGGCCGAGAAGGCCGGCGCGACCCTGCGTACGGGCACGGCCGTCTCCCGGGTCGAGCAGCACGGCACGGCCGTTCCCGACCGGCGCACGGTCGCCGTGGTGCTCGCGGACGGCGAGACCGTCCTGGCCCGCGCCGTGGTCGGCGCCGACGGCAGCGCCAGCCGGATCGGAGCCCACGTCGGCGTGGAGACGGACCAGGTGGACCTCGGCCTGGAGGCGGAGATCCCGGTGCCGCAGACGGTGGCCGAGGACTGGAAGGGCCGCATCCTGATCGACTGGGGCCCGCTGCCCGGCAGCTACGGCTGGGTCTTCCCCAAGGGCGACACGCTGACCGTCGGGGTCATCTCGGCGAAGGGCGAGGGCGCGGCGACCAAGCGGTACCTCGACGACTTCATCGCCCGGCTGGGCCTGGCCGGCTTCGAACCGGCCGTCTCCTCCGGCCACCTGACCCGCTGCCGCAAGCCCGACTCGCCGCTCTCGCGCGGCCGGGTGCTGGTGGCGGGTGACGCGGCCGGGCTGCTGGAGCCGTGGACGCGGGAGGGCATCTCCTTCGCGCTGCGCTCGGGCCGGCTGGCGGGGGAGTGGGCGGTCAAGGTCTCCGAGGCGCAGGACGCGGTGGACGCGCGCCGCCAGGCGCTCAACTACTCCTTCGCGGTCAAGGCCGGGCTGGGTGTGGAGATGGCCGTCGGCAAGCGGATGCTGAGCGTCTTCGAGTCCCGCCCGGGGCTGTTCCACGCGGCGCTCACGGGTGTGCGGCCGGCCTGGACGGCCTTCGCCCGCATCACCCGGGGATCGCTGACGCTGCCCGACCTGGTCCGTACGCACCCGCTGGCGCGCAGGGCCCTGCACCTGCTGGACGAGCGCCAGGCGCGCACCCGTCGCGGGTAGCGGCCGGAGCGCGGCGGACGACGCGGAGCGCCGGTTCCCCCCGGGGGCCGGCGCTCCGCCGTGCCCGGGGGCGGCGGGAGGCGGGGTGGGCCGGCGGGTGTGGGCCGGGCCGGTCAGTGGGACACCGTGATGCGGAAGACGGGGTGGTCTTCGGCGGCCGCCCGCAGCTCGGCGTCGGTGGACCGGGCGGTGACGCCCTGGAAGAAGCGGTCGACCTCCCACCCCCACTTCTCCAGGTAGGCGCGCAGCACGGCGGCCTTCTGAGCCGGGTCCGTCAGCTCCTCGGCGGTGAAGACGCGGACCTTGCGGCCGACGCGCAGCTCCCCGCCGCCCGCCACGCGCATGTTGCGGACCCACTGGGAGTGGCCGCGGGCCGAGACGAGGTACTGCTCGCCCCCGTGGAGGTGCGGGTTGACGGGGATGCGCTGCATCGTGCCGGAGGTGCGGCCCCGCACCGACAGCTCGGCCGTGCCGGCCAGGCTGATGCCGAGGCGGGCCAGCCTGCCGAAGAGGGCGTTGAAGCGGACGGCGAAGGGACCGGCCTGGACGTAGTACGGGGCGGGCGCGTTCATGGGGGCCTCCGGGCGGTGTTTCGAGAGCACTGCTCTCGCTTGAGATCAGTGTGCACGGATCGGCGCCCTAAAACAAGAGCAGTGCTCTCGTAATGGATCGGTGCTCCCGCTTTTGTCCACTGCTCCAATCCGCGTGGCACACTGATCCACATGAGCACCGTGCGAGGGGCCAGGGAACGGGCCCGCATCGAGGTCACCGCCGCCATCAAGGACGAGGCGCGCCGCATGCTCGCGGCCGAGGGCGCCGCCAAACTCTCGCTGCGCGCCGTCGCCCGCGAGCTGGGCATGGTCTCCTCCGCCCTCTACCGCTACTTCCCCAGCCGCGACGACCTGCTCACCGCGCTGATCATCGACGCCTACGACGGCCTCGGCGGCGCCGTGGAAACCGCCGACGCCACCGCCCTCGCCGCCGGCGCCACCCCCCGCGCCCGCTGGACGGCGGCCTGCGCGGCGGTCCGCACCTGGGCGCTGGCCCATCCGCACGAGTACGCCCTCGTCTACGGCTCCCCCGTCCCCGGCTACAGCGCCCCGCTCGACACCGTCGGTCCCGCCTCCCGCGTGGGCAACGTCCTCATCGGCATCGTGCGCACCGCCTACGAGGGCCGGGGCCTCGCCCTGCCGCCCCTGCCCGACGCCCTGCGCCCCGAAGCACGGCGGATGACCGCCGACTTCGCCGAGGGCCTGCCCCCCGCGGTGACGGCCGCCCTGGTCGCGTCCTGGGCGCAGCTCGCCGGCCTCGTCTCCTTCGAGCTGTTCGGCCAGTTCAACCGGGTCGTCGAGGAGCGGGAGGCCTTCTTCGCGCACGCCGCCGGGCAGTTGGCGCACTCGGTCGGACTGCCCGCCGTGTGACCGGGCCGTGTGGGGCCGTGGTGACGAGTCGTTCGTCTGTTCTTCATACCGATCCGGGCGGTTCGGCCGTGACCGGGTTCCCGCGCGTCTAGTGTTCCTCGGGACCCGCCCCCGCCGCAGCCGGAGGAACAGCCGTGGCTCCCGCCCGCGTACTGAAGGCCCTGTACGCCGTCGCCCTGATCGTGCTGCTCGCCGCACCGGCGCCGGCCGTACCCGCCGCCGCGGAACAGACGGAGCCGCGGCCGGCCCCCGCTCCCCGGGCACCCGGCGTGCGCGGCCTGGAGATCGGCGTCCCCGCCTACGTCTGGGCCGGCGACCCGATGCTGACCGCCCTCACCGCCACCACGCCCGCCGCCTCCGTGGTCGTCCTCAACCCCGGCAACGGCGACGCCCCCTTCGACGGGCCCTGGCGGGCCCGCGCCGACGCCCTGCGCGCGGGCACCACCGCCACCGGCGAGAAGACCAAGGTCCTCGGCTACGTCCACACCGACCACGGCGCCCGGGACCTCGCGGCCGTCAAGGCCTCCGTGGACAACTACCTGGGGCCCGCCGGGGAAGACGACGGCCGGCTCCACGTCGACGGAATCTTCTTCGACGTCGTCAGCCGCGACTGCGGCCCCGGCAACGCCACCCGCGACCACTACGCCGCGCTGCGCCGCTACGTCCAGGACGTCATGCACGACGCGGACCCGGACGTGGACGACCTCGTCGTGAACAACCCGGGCACCGCCATCGCCGACTGCTACCTCGAGCCGGGCCACCGCACGGCCGACGTCTTCGTCACCTACGAGGACACCTACGCGGCGTACTCCACGGGCGGCTGGCAGGGGAACGTGTTCGACGCCGGGGGCGGCTACCGCCCGGGCACCGAGCTCGACCCGAGCGGCACCGCGTTCTGGCACCTCGTCCACGAGGTCCCGGACAGCGCCGCGATGCGCACCGCGCTCCGCACCGCCTTCGACCGCGGCGCCGGGTACGCCTACGCGACGAGCGCGGCCATGCCGAACCCCTGGAACACCAGCCCCTCCTGGAAGTACCGCCCCCAGACCGCCTACGCGGCCACCCTCGGCGGCACCGCCCCGTCCGGCTGAGTCAGATGCCCGCCGTCTGCCGCCACAGCCGGGCCAGGGACTCGTCCCCGCGTACGCCCGGGCCGGAGAGCGGGAGCCGGTTCCACAGGGCCGCGTACAGCCAGGACGCCTCGCCGGTCACCTCGCAGTGCGGCTCCTCGCCGGTGTCGCCGCGCACCGTGCGGGCCGGCTCCTTCGACAGGTGGACCGTCCACACCGCGCCCGTGTCCGCCGCCCGGACCCGCAGCACCCGCGGCTCCTCGGTCCGCACCCGGCTCCGCGGACGGGCGTGGAAGCCGGTCAGCAGCTCGTCCACCCCGTCCTCCGCGAACTCCGGGGCCACCTCCGAGAAGGCGGTCCCCCGCGCGGACTCGGCGTCGAAGCGGTGCACGGTCGTCTCGTGCGCCTGCCGCCGGGCCCAGAACGCCAGCGGCGACGGCGGCGCCGTCGGCAGGAAGGTGAAGCAGGCCACCCCCTCCGGCGCCTGTGTCAGGGTCCGGACCAGCTCCGCGTGTCCCTCGCGGAACCAGGCCGGCAGCTCCGCCCCCGGCAGCTCCGGCGGCTCCGGGAACGGCACCGGCTCCACCAGGCCCTCCCGCACGAACCCGGCGGCCCAGCGGTGCACGGCACCGGTGTGCCGCAGCAGGTCGGCGACCCGCCACTCGGGACAGGTGGGCACGAGGGCGTCCATGCCCGCCCGTTCGGCCTCGTCGGCGAGCAGCTCGCCCTCCCGGGCCAGGGTCTCCACGTATTCGGTGATCTTCATGCCGCGAGTGTGCCAGCCGTCCCCGACAATGGGAGGGTGGACGGGAAACCCCCGCCGCACGGGAGACCGTCACCGCCCGGGGAACCCTCCCCGCAGGCGGAACTCTTCCCGCGCGAGCGCACCGAGATCGCGCCCGGCGCCGTGCACCTGCCCGACTGGCTCGGGCCCCGGCGCCAGCGGGAGCTGCTCGCCGCCTGCCGGGAGTGGGCCCGCCCGCCCGCCGGACTGCGCACCGTACGCACCCCCGGAGGCGGGACGATGACCGCCCGGCAGGTGTGCCTGGGCCTGCACTGGTACCCGTACGCCTACGCGCGCACCGCCGTCGACGGGGACGGGGCGCCGGTCAAGCCGATGCCCGCGTGGCTCGCCGAGCTGGGACGGCGGGCCGTCACCGCCGCGTACGGGACGCCCCCGCCGCCCTCGGAGGCGTACGACATCGCGCTGGTGAACTTCTACGACGGCGACTCCCGGATGGGCATGCACCGCGACGCCGAGGAGCGGTCCGGGGCCCCGGTGGTATCGCTCAGCCTCGGCGACTCCTGCCTCTTCCGCTTCGGCAACACCGCCTCGCGGGGCCGCCCGTACCGGGACGTCGAGCTGCGCAGCGGGGACCTGTTCGTCTTCGGCGGCCCGAGCCGGCTCGCCTACCACGGCGTGCCCAAGGTGCTGCAGGGCACCGCCCCGCCGGAGCTGGGGCTGACCGGCCGGCTCAACATCACCCTGCGGGTCGGCGGCCTCGGGACGTAGCCGGGGCGAGGGGCGGCCCCCGATCATGCGAGGATCCCCTCATGAACGGCAACGGGGCCCCGCTGGGGGCGGAGGACGGGAGCACGGCGTCGGCGGCGTCCGCGAGGACCAGGCTGGAGCGCGGCCGCGGCGCCCTCGGCCCGGCGCTGGAACTCGTCCACACCGGCCGGGCCCCGACCCGGGCGGTGCTCACGGCCGAGCTCGGCGTCACGCGCGCCACCGCCGGAGCCGTCGCCGCCGAGCTGGAGGCGCTGGGCCTGATCCGCGTCGACTCCCGCCCCGGCGGCGCCGGCGGCACCCAGGGCCGGCCCTCGCACCGGCTCGCCGTCGACGAGAACGGCCCCGTGGCGCTGGCCGCGCAGGTCCACCCCGACGGGTTCCGGGCCGCGCTCGTCGGCCTCGGCGGGCGCATCGTGGCCACCGCACCCGGCAAGCTCACCGTCTCCGCCGACCCGGCCCAGGTGCTCGGGGCGGTCGTCGACGCGGGCGCCCGGCTGCTCGCCGAGTCCGGCCGGCGCTGCGTCGGCGCGGGCCTCGCGGTGCCCTCGGCGGTCGCGGAGCCCGAGGGGACGGCCCTGAACCCGCTGCACCTGGCCTGGCCGCCCGGCTCCCCGGTGCGGGCCATCTTCGCCGAACGGGTGAAGGCGGCCGGCATCGACGGGCCGGCCCTGACCGGCAACGACGTCAACCTGGCCGCGCTCGCCGAGCACCGGCACGGCGCGGGCCGCAGCGCCCAGCACCTGCTCTGCGTGGCCACCGGACACCGCGGGGTGGGCGGGGCCCTGGTGCTCGACGGCCGGCTGCACAGCGGCAGCGCCGGCCTGGCCCTGGAGGTCGGCCACCTCACCGTGAACCCGGAGGGGCGGGCCTGCCACTGCGGCAGCCGGGGCTGCCTGGACGTGGAGGCCGACCCGCTGGCCTTCCTCACCGCCGCCGGACGCACGCCGGGGCCCGAGGTGTCGCTGCTGGCGCAGGCCCGGGACCTGCTGCACACCGAGTACGCGCAGCCTTCGGTCCGGGCGGCCGCCGAGGAGCTCATCGACCGGCTCGGGCTGGGCCTCGCGGGCCTGGTCAACATCCTGAACCCGGACCGGATCATCCTCGGCGGACTGCACCGGGAGCTGCTGTACGCCGACCCGGAACGGCTGCGGGCGGTGGTCGCCGACCGCAGCCTGTGGGGGCGCAGCGGGGGAGTGCCGATCCTGCCGTGCACCCTCGACCACAACAGCCTGGTCGGGGCGGCGGAGCTGGCGTGGCAGCCCGTACTGGACGACCCGCTGGGGACGCTGGGCGCGGCGGCCTGAGCCGTGCGGGCGCACCCGGGCCGGCTGCGGGGCGGATGGCCGCGGGGGAGTCAGCCGGGCCCGGCGCCGAGGGTGACCGACGCGGGCACGCCGGTCGCGACGGGCCGGGCGTCGACGGCGGCGAGCACCGGGCGGGCGGGTTTGCGTACGGTCTTCCTCACGCCGATGCTGACCGTGCGCGTCGGCGCCGCCGGTGCGGGGGCGGCCCGCATGGAGAACCAGACCACCTTGCCGGGCCCGTCCGGCCGTTCCCGCGCTCCCCAGGCCTCGCTGACCGCCTCGACGAGAGCCAGGCCGCGTCCGCAGGTCTCCAGGCCGTCGGCGGTCCGGCGGACGGGCAGCCGCGGATCGCTGTCGTGGACCGAGACGGTCAGGCGCCCCATGCGGAGTTCGATCTCGACCGTGCACGCCTTGTCCGGCTGCGCATGGCGGTGGACGTTGCTGAGCAGCTCCGTCACGCCGAGCGCAGCCCGGTCTATGAGCGGGTCGAGCTGCCAGTGGCGCAGTTGCGCGGAGATGATTCTGCGGACCTGACCGATCCGCGCTGGCAGGGCCTGCAGTTCGACGACGCAGTGCCTGCGGGAATGACTGATCACGGCTGCGACTCCCCGACATCATTGTTACGGGTGCTGCACCCTCGGTGACGCACTCACCAGGGTCACCCACGGTGGCGCCGCGTGCAACCGAACGCCCGGGAACGCAGCCAAAAGCGATCCGCATGGAAACCCAAAGTAATCATTTGCGCAGGTGGGAGGGGTACATTTCGAAAGGAGGGGGCTTTGGAAACGACAAAGGAGCAAGGCGCATGAGCACCACCGGCACCACCGGTACACCGGTCTCGAACACGGCCGGGAGCACGGCGGCGACGACGGTCGACATCGACCGCAGCGACGCCGGCTACCGGGCCTGGCTCAAGGAGGCCGTGCGCAAGGTCCAGGCGGACGCCAACCGCTCCGCCGACACCCACCTGCTGCGCTTCCCGCTGCCCGAGGCGTGGGGCATCGACCTCTACCTGAAGGACGAGTCCACCCACCCGACGGGCTCCCTCAAGCACCGCCTCGCCCGGTCGCTGTTCCTCTACGCCCTCTGCAACGGGTGGATCCACCCCGGCCGGCCCGTCATCGAGGCCTCCAGCGGCTCCACCGCGGTCTCCGAGGCGTACTTCGCCAAGCTGATCGGCGTCCCGTTCATCGCGGTCATGCCGAGGACCACCAGCCCGGAGAAGTGCCGGCTCATCGAATTCCACGGCGGCGAATGCCACTTCGTCGACGACCCGATGAAGATGTACGAGGAGTCCGCCGACCTGGCCGCCCGCACCGGCGGCCACTACATGGACCAGTTCACCTACGCCGAGCGCGCCACCGACTGGCGCGGCAACAACAACATCGCCGAATCGATCTACCAGCAGCTGCGCCTGGAGCGGTACCCCGAGCCCGCCTGGATCGTGGCGACGGCCGGCACCGGCGGCACCTCCGCCACCATCGCCCGCTACGTCCACTACATGCAGCACGACACCCGCGTCTGCGTCCCGGACCCGGAGAACTCCTGCTTCTTCGACGGCTGGACCCACCACGACCCGCACGCGAGCAGCGACTGCGGCTCGCGCATCGAGGGCATCGGCCGCCCCCGGATGGAGCCTAGCTTCGTGCCCGGCGCCATCGACCGCATGATGAAGGTCCCGGACGCCGCCTCCGTCGCCGCCTGCCGCGCCCTCGAACAGGCCATAGGGCGCAAGGCGGGAGGCTCCACCGGCACCGGGCTCTGGAGCGCCCTGAAGATCGTCTCCGAGATGCTGGCGGAGGGCCGCGGGGGCAGCGTCGTGACCCTGCTCTGCGACCCGGGCGACCGCTACCTCGACAAGTACTACTCCGACGAGTGGCTGGCCGCCCAGGGCCTCGACATCGCCCCGTACACCAAGACGCTCCAGACCCTGCTGGAGACCGGGGAGTGGCGCGAGCCGCAGGCCTGAGCCGGCTGCTAGGGGGCGGGGCGCGCCGCGAGGCGGGTGTCCAGTGCGCGCACCGCCGTACGGAAGGAGCGGCCGAGGCCCGGGCGGGCCGCGGCCAGCGCCAGCCGGACGGGTGCCGGGCCGTCGGCGGCGAACGTCCAGCGGACGAGGGTCCCGGCGGCGCCCGGTCCCGGGGTCAGCAGCCACTCCTCCACCAGGGCGCTCATGCCCGGCGCGTTGGTCTCGTCGACGCGGTAGGCGTAGCGCAGCCCGGGGTCGCGGGCCACCACCGTCTCCCGGAAGCGGACCCCGCCCACCAGCCGTATCTCCCGCCCCGCCCCGCCGCCGGTCGGCCGGGCCAGGGTGACCGCACGGAACCAGGCGGGCCAGCCGGTCACCTCGTCCGCGAGGGCCCGGTACACGGTGTCCGGCGCGGCCGCGGCCCGGGCCGTGAAGGCCAGCCGGGTCGGGGCGTGCTCGATGAAGTCCAGCCCCACGGGGCGGAGTCGGCGGGCCATGGCATTACCCCCTGGGGTGCGGCTGAGTCTGTGTGCGTGGCTGCGGGCCGCGCCACCATAGCTGACCGCTCGTCAGAAGTCTTCGCCGGGCGGCGGATCAGCCCTCCGCAGGCAGTGCCGGCAGGTCCTCCGGGAACAGCAGGGTGAGCTCGTCCGTGCCCGGGTCGGCCAGCTGCGCCACCCGGCCCGCGTGCCGCTCCACCATCGCCTCGAAGGTCTGGCGGGCGGTCCGGCCGTTGCCGAACGCCGGGCCCTTGGGCAGCTCCGTGAAGTACTTCAGCAGCGCCTCCCCGGTGCCCTCGCCGAGCCGGTACTCGTGCTCCTCCGCCTGCTGCTCCACGATCCGCAGCAGCTCCTGCGGCCCGTAGTCCCCGAAGGTGATGGTGCGGGAGAACCGCGACGCCACCCCCGGGTTGACCGTCAGGAACCGCTCCATCTCCTCCGTGTACCCCGCCACGATCACCACCACCGCGTCCCGGTGGTCCTCCATCAGCTTCACCAGCGTGTCGATCGCCTCGCGCCCGAAGTCCCGGCCGGAGTCCTCCGGCGCCAGCGCGTACGCCTCGTCGATGAACAGCACCCCGCCCCGCGCCCGGTCGAAGGCCTCCTGCGTACGGATGGCCGTCGACCCGATGTGCTCGCCGACCAGGTCCACCCTCGACACCTCGACCAGGTGGCCCCGCTCCAGGACCCCGAGCGAGGCCAGGATCTCCCCGTACAGGCGGGCGACCGTGGTCTTGCCCGTGCCGGGGGAGCCCGTGAAGACCAGGTGCCGGCGCACCGAAGCCGCCTTCAGGCCCGCCTGCTGCCGCCGCCGCCCGACCTCGATCATGTCGGTGAGGGCCCGTACCTCGCGCTTGACGCTGTCCAGCCCGACCAGCGCGTCGAGCTGCCCCAGCACCTCGCCCGAGCCCCGCGCGGCCCCCGCCGCGGCCGGCTCCGGCGCAGCGGCCGACGGGGCACAGGGGCTCCCGGCGCCGGCCGGGGTGCCCGGCCCGTCACCGGCGCGGGAGGCCGGCACCCGGTCCGCCGGACGCCCCGCGACGTCCTGCGCGGCCGTCGCCGTACGCGGACCCGTGCCGCCGGGCCGCGCCCCCGCGAGCACACCGCCCGCGGCCCGCGCCGCCGGACCCGTACCGCCCTCGTCCCCGGTGCAGCCCTCGGCGAGCGGGCCGTCCTCCGCGAACTCGTAGCCCCCGCGCACACACCGCTCGGTGTGGCACCGGGTCAGGGTCGTGCGGCAGCCGTCGATGACGTGGAAGCCGAAACCGGAACTGCCCGTCACCCGGCAGGCCGTGAAGGTCCCCCGGCCGCCGGCCGACACGTAGAACCCCGCCTCGGCGGCGGAGGTGACCGTGCACCGCTCCACGACCGGATCGGCGCCCTTGGTGACGATCACACCCGTCTGCACGGCGTCGACGGTGCAGTTGGCGAGGGACCCGCCGCTGCCGTGGTCGCGGAACCACGCCCCGGTGCCCGCCTCCCGGATCCGGCAGTCGTCGAGCCGCGCGCTCGCCCCGTCGCTCACCGAGACGGCCGTGTTGCGCACCTGCGAGAGGTCGCTGTCGACCACGTCCACCCGCGAGCCCCGGTCCAGCACGAACAGCGCGTCCGGCACGTCGTGCAGCCGGCAGGACTCCAGCGAGGCGGTGGCCCCGTCGCTGACCCACACCGCCGGATAGTCGCCCGTGCTGTCGTGGATCTCGCAGGACTCGGCGTCGACCCGGGTCCCCGGGTCCCACACCGACAGCCCGTTGCGCCCGAACCGGCGCACCGTGGTGCGGCTGAGGGTGAGCACCGAACGGGACCGCAGGTCGACGGCGTTCTCCGGGATGTCGTGGATGTCGCAGCCGGTGAGCGTCAGCACCGCGTCCGTGTCGAGGGTGACCCCGTCGGCGGACGTGCGGTGCACCGCGCAGTCGGTCAGCCGGGCCGCGGCCCGCGCGGCTACCTGCACACCCGCGCCCTTGACCTCGTAGACCTCGCAGCCGAGCGCCTCCAGCCCCGAGCCCTCACCGGTGACCGCGATGCCCGCGCCGACGGCGTGGTGGATCCGGCAGCGCTCCAGGCGCGGGTGCCCGCCGCGCACCGACACCCCGGCCTGCCCGGCGACGACGACCTCGCACTCCTCGAACACCCCGCCCCCGCCGTCCAGCACGGAGATCCCGACCCCGGCCGGATTCTCCACCGTGCACCGGCGCACCAGGGGCCGGGCCCCGCCGCGCACCTCGATGCCGGACGACGAACGGGTGTGCACGCGCAGGTCGGTGAGCTCGGGCGAGCCCTCCTCGACCAGCAGCGCGGGCGCCGCCCGGTCCGCGCCCTCCAGGTACAGGTCCTGGACCACGGCCGAGGCGCGCACGGTCAGCGCCACCCCGTCGAGCGGGGCGATGCGCACCGACCCGGCGACCGAGCCCTCGGGCCCGCGCAGGGTGACGGCATGACGCAGGATCAGGTTTTCCCGGTAGGTGCCGGGGGCGATGGACAGCACGTCCCCGTCGCCGGCCGCGGCGAGCGCGGCGGTCAGCGTCGGATACTCCCCGGAACGCCGCCGCCACCGCGAGGTCCCGCCGTGCGTCACCTGGACCGTGCCCTGAACCATCGTGCTGTCGTGCCCCCACCCTGGTACTCGCGCTGCCGGACCCGCGGCAGCGACCGGAGGGCCGGCAGCGGCCGAAGAGACCGAAGAGACCTGAGCGACCCGGCCTCCGGCTCCACGGTAGCGCGCGAAGGGCCGGTGAGTGGCCAGGTCAACTGCCCGCGCCCGCCCGGCCCCAGTCCGGTCCCGCCGCCGCCCACGCCCGGTCCAGAAGCGTGTACCGCCGATGCATGAGCCGGCGTACGACCAGCCGCCGGACCGTCTCCGCCAGCGCGGCCGCGGTGAGCGCGGCGGCCAGACCCGCGGCGCCCGCGTGGAAGGAGGCGGCGGTGGGATCGAGCGGCTGCCCCACCAGCCGGCCCCGGGTGTCGGTCCATATCCGGAACCGGTCGCCCGCCCGCGGTGGTTCCTCCGCCGCCGGGACCGTGCCCTGGTGGCTGCTGCCGTCGGGCGCGGTCCAGGAGGCCACGATCCTCGTCCGCTCGGGCGCCTGCCGCTGCGCCGACGGGTCGGCCGCGCCCGGCGCGGGCCGCACCACCACCGCCGGGACCAGGTACCGCTCGTGCCGCTGCTCGCGCGCGGCCCGCTGCAAGGTCCCGTCCACCTGGAGGCCCGCCACCCAGCCGACGGCCGGAGCCACCAGCAGCACGCACACCAGCGCGGCGAAGGCCACCCACGCCTCGAAGAGATCGGTCGGCCTGCGCAGCGGATTGCGCCGCCAACGCCACACACCCATTGCTGTCCGCACGGTCCGGCTCCCCCTGCCCCATGCCCGGTCTACGTCTTCGTCCGCCGTCCTGAATGCTCCAACGGCCCCGTGCGGCCCGATGGTTCCAGTGGACGCCAGGAGCCCCTCGAAGGTGTCATTCCGTCTGCCCGCCGTGGTCAGCGGCGGGGGTCGGGACCTCCGGGTGCGGCGACCGCTCTCACTCCAGGACGCGCACCTCGTCGCCCACCCGGACCGTGCCCGTGACGACCGGCACCAGCTGGCGTCCGAAGGCCAGCGACTTCCCGATCCGCCGGTGCCGGGCGAGGGTCTTCAGCGGCTCCCGCCCGCGCTCGGACGTCCGCTGGTCGGTGGTGGTCACGATGCAGCGGCCGCATTCGCGCACCCCGCGGAAGACCGCGTCGCCGATCGCGATGCGCCGCCAGCCGTCCTCGGCCCAGGGCGCGGCGGGACCGCCGACCACCAGATTGGGCCGGAAGCGGTTCATGGGCAGCGGGCCCTCCTCCGGGTGCTCGCCCTGGGCGATCAGCTCGTTGAGGGCGTCCAGCGAGGCGCTGGTGGCCAGCAGCAGGGGGTAGGCGTCGGCCAGGCTGACGGTCTCCCCGGGCAGGGCGTAGTCGGGGTCCACGGGCCGCCGGACGGCCGGGTCGTCCATGTGCACGAGGCGTGCGGGCCGGCCGAGGTAGGCGGTGAACCACTCGGCGGCGGCGGACGCCGCGACCACCGTCTCGACCTTCTTGCCGAAGAGCACGACCGGCTCCAGCGGTCCGGGCTCCGGAACCTCCACGACGAGACCGGGCATGCCCGGTCCCGACAGCTCTATCCCCCCGCCCGGCAGCGGGCTCGCCGAGGCCAACGCCAGCCGCGCCTCCTGGCGTTGGGTGATGACCGCGCCCGTCGCGTCGACCACGGCCCAGCGGCGGTCCCCGGCCGGGCCCCAGGGCTCCACGACGATCTCGTCGGGAGCGGCCCCCGCCACCGACTTGACGGGGTGGACGTGCAGCGACTGGACATACAAGTTCGGCATGGGGGCATTGTGACAGCTGCCCCCGCCGGCCCCCCAACGACCGCGTGCACCGTACACGGTGCGCGGGACGCCGGCGGTGTCAGCGCCGGCGTCCGCCGGGATCAGTAGGCGCGCTGCTGGTACTGGCGCCCGTACGGGTCCTCGTACGAGGGGACGCCCGCCGCGGACGCCACCGGCGCCATGGTGGGGGCCATCGTGGGGGTCATCGGCGCCACGGGGGCCATGGGGGCCATGGGGGCCATCGGCGCCATCGGGCGCGGAGCCGCCGGGCGCATGGCCTCGTACCCCGTGCCCATGGCGGCCGGACGGGGCTGCTGGGGCTGCGGCTGCGGCACGTACCCGGCCCGGGCGGCCACCTGCTGCTGCGGGATGTACGGGGCGGGCGCGTGCTGAAGCGGAACCGGCATCTGCTGCGGTTGCGGAGCGGGCTGCTGCGGATACCCGTAGCCGTACGAGGGCGCCGGCAGCTGCGGTGCGGCGGGCGGCAGGGCGGGCATGGAGGAGGGCAGGGCCGGCAGGAAACCACCGCTCGAGTAACCGGCACTGGGGGATTCGTAGGCGGCCGGAACGCGGATCGGGGCGATCTGCGGAGTACCCCGCTCGGCCACGAGGGAGTCGTAGATGGGGGTGTCCGGGAAGGAGGGCGCGGAGTAGTAACCGCCGCCATAAGTGGAGCGGGGGGAGGTCATGGGAGACAAGTTAAGCCCACGGCTTCACCGGGTCCATAGCCAGGTGCCGCCAACACCGCGCTGACCTGCATATTCCCAGGTCAGCGCCACAGCTTTCACGAGACGTTCACCTGCACGATTCGTCACTTCCGCCCCGTCTTGCTGCTACTCGTACTCGCCGGTTGGCCTTTGCACGCACCTGATGCTGACGCTCCGTCACAACGCGGTGACCTCGGATGACGTGCCCTCAGGCGGAGGAGATCCGAGCCCCGGCCGCCCGGCCGGTTTCAGGCGTCGCTGGGACGGGCATAGGTACGGCCCTTCCAGGCGGCCCCGCGCCCCCGGTAGTGCTGGACGGCCGAGTCGACCGTCATCAGCAGGTAGAGCAGCGCGGTCAGCGGCAGCAGCGGGGCGAACGCGGCCGGCAGCCGGTAGTAGCGCAGCATCGGCAGGTAGGTCCCGGTCATCAGCAGCCAGGCGAGCCCCCCGGCCCAGGCCGCGGCGGCGCTCCCGGCCGCGTGCCCGCCCGCCAGCCCCGCGAACAGGGCCGCCGGCGGGACCAGGTACACCAGCGCCAGCCCCGCCACCGTCCCGGCCAGCAGCAGCGGCTGGTGGCGGAGTTGGGCGTACGCGCTGCGCGACACCATCCGCCACAGGTCCCCGAGGGCGGGGTACGGGCGCACGCTGTCCACCCGCTCCGCCAGCCCCAGCCAGATCCGCCCGCCCGAGCGCTGGACGGCCCGGGCGAGCGAGACGTCGTCGATGACGGCCTGCCGGATCGAGTCCGGGATCCCCGCCCGCACGGCCGCGTCGGTCCGCAGCAGCACGCAGCCGCCGGCCGCCGCGGCGGTCCGGGAGGCGGGGCGGTTGATCCGGCGGAAGGGGTACAGCTGCGCGAAGAAGTACACGAAGGCGGGCACGACGAGCCGCTCCCAGAAACCGGCCACCCGCAGCCGGGCCATCTGGGAGACGAGGTCGAGGCCGGCGCTGCTCGCGGCGGCGACCAGCTCGCGCAGGCTGTCGGGCTCGTGCGCGATGTCGGCGTCGGTGAGCAGCAGGTACTCGGGCCCCCCGGCCGCGGCGGCGCGGGCCTCGCCGATGCCGTGCCGCAGCGCCCAGAGCTTGCCGGTCCAGCCGGGCGGCGGGTCCCCGGGGGAGACCACGGTGAGGGGGAGGCCGGGCTGCTCGGCGGCCAGGCGGCGGGCGAGCTCGGCCGTGCCGTCCGTGCTGCCGTCGTCGACCAGGACGATCCGCGCCTCGCCGGGATAGTCCTGCGCGAGGAGCGAGGGCAGGCTCAGCGGGAGCACCCCGGCCTCGTCCCGTGCCGGGACCACGATGGCGACGGAAGGCCAGCGGGCGGGGGCGGTGCGCGGGGGGAGGCGGACGTCGGTGCGCCAGAACATGCCCTGGGCGAAGGTCAGCCAGAGCCAGGCGGCGAGGGACGCGCAGGCGGCGATGAGGAGGCCCATGGCGGCAGTGTGGCCGAAGCGGCGCGGCGTGTCCCGGTCTTCCGCGCGAGTCGCGCTCCGCGCCGGGGGGCGGGCCGGACCGTGCGGGCCGGGCCGTGCGGGCCGGGCGGGCGCCGGGGCGGGGCAGGGGCCGGGGCGGGGCGGGGGCCGGGCCGGGCGAGTCGGGCGGAGGGGCGTGGTGCGCGGCACGGGGCCGGGGATCACGTGGGGGCCGGGTGGGTGCCGGGTGCCGGGTGCCGGGTGCCGGGTCGGGCGGGCGCCGGGCGGAGAGTCGTGGTGCGTGCGGAGGAGCAGGGCTGGGTGGAGGGCGCCCGGGCGGGGCGGGGGTCGGGGCCGCGGGGGGATCGGGGGCGGGACGGGCGCGTCGACTAAAGTGACCGGGTGAAGATCGCGCTCATGGACTCGGGAATCGGCCTCCTCGCTGCGGCCGCCGCGACGCGTCGGCTGCGGCCCGACGCCGATCTGGTGCTGTCCTCCGACCCCGACGGGATGCCCTGGGGGCCCCGTACGCCCGCCGGCATCACCGAGCGCGCCCGCGCCGTGGCCCGGGCCGCCGCCGCGCTCGCCCCGGACGCGCTGATCGTGGCCTGCAACACCGCCTCCGTGCACGCCCTCGCCGCCCTGCGCGCCGAGCTGGAGCCCGGCATCCCCGTCATCGGCACCGTCCCGGCGATCAAGCCCGCCGCGGCCGCCGGCGGACGGGTCGCCATCTGGGCCACCCCCGCCACCACCGGCAGCCCGTACCAGCGCGGGCTGATCCGCGACTTCGCCGCCGGGGCCCGCGTCACCGAGGTGCCCTGCCCCGGGCTCGCCGACGCCGTCGAGCACGGCGACGAGGAGGCCGTCGCCCGCACCGTCGCCGCCGCCGCGGCGCTCACCCCGGCCGACGTCACGGACGTGGTGCTCGGCTGCACCCACTACGAACTCGTCGAGGAGTCCATCCGGGCCGCCCTCGCAGCCCGTACCGGGGGAGCGGAGCTCGTCTACCACGGCTCCGCCGAGGCCGTCGCCGTGCAGGCGCTGCGCCGCATCGGCCTCGAACCCGCGCCGGACCTGCCCCGCACCGGCGGCCTGACCGTGCTGCACAGCGGCCGGACCTCCACGCTGCCCGACGCCGCCCTCGGCTACGCCGAAGGCCGCCTGCTCGCGGACCGGCAGCAGGCCCACCAGCACTGACGCGGCGGGCGGCAAAAGGCGGTTACAAGGTCCGGGCCGGGCTCGCATACTGGGCCCGTGATTGCCTATGCCAAGCACCTGCCCGCCGGTGTGGTACCGGCAAGTAATGTGCGGACATGGGGCGTTGAGGAGTCCGAGCGCTTCCGCAAGGCCCGGACCCCCGTCATCTTCGCCCCCGCTGCGGGGAGTTGGTTCCTCGCTGTCCTGGTGACCGTCTCACTCGTGCTGGTCCTCCGCGACGTGGAGCCGGCCGCCGCGGTGGGCACGGCGTGGCGGTTCTATCCGGCGGCCGTGCTGCTGGTGGCCCTGCCCCTCTGGTACCGGTTCCTGCCCGGCGCGGCCGCGGCGGCCGCCGCCCTGCTGGTGGCGGAGTCGGCCACCGCGCTCTCCAGGGGGCCGGGGGCGGTCCTCGTGTGCCTGTCCGCCGCGTACGCGTTGGCCGGGGCGCTGCTGCGGATGCGGTCCCGGCGGGCGCAGGAGCGGCTGGCCCTCGCCGCCGCCGGACCGGCCCGCTACCCGCTCCCCGACCGGCTGCCGTCCGGGCAGGAGGGGCGCGGGAACACCCGGATCATCGTCGGGGCGCTGCTCTGCCTCGCCGCCGCCGGGATCCTCGGGGACGGCCTGGTCGAGGACCTCGGGACCGGCCCCGGCGACTTCCCGTACGACGCGGTCGGCCAGCAGCGGGTGGCCCTGGTCCTGCTGGTGCTCGGGAGCACCCTGCTGGGCCGGGGCTGGGCCGCCGACCTGGCCACCCGCCGGCTGTACGAGCACGACCAGCCCGCGCTGGTCGTCGGCGTACGGATCTCCCCCTCGGGGCACTTCTGGCTGCTGCCCGACGCCGACGACACGGCGGGGCGGCCGCTGCTCTGCTACCGCCCGGCCACCCGGGACACCCTCGGGGGCGCCCGGCTGCTGGCCGCCGGGACGGCGGGCCTGCCGCGGGGCGGGCTGCACGACGTCGACGGCCGCGCCGAACCCTTCGAGGCGCTGCTCCACGGGGTGCCGCGCGAGGGGGCCGAGGTGGTCCTGGAGTGCGCCGTGTACGAGGGCTACGGCAGCACCATCACCTGCCAGGTCACGGGCGCGCCCCTGCTGCCCCGCCGGCGCCACGGCCTGGGCCCCTGGAACCCGGCCGGGGTGTCCTACCGGGAGGCGACCCGGGGCCGGCGGGAGCAGGAGGAGGCGCGCCGCAGGGAGGCGGGCCGCGCGAAGAGCGCGAAGAGCGCCAAGCGGGCCACGGCCACCGGCACGACGGCCGCCGGCGGCTGCGGCGGGGGCGGCGGAAGCTGCGGCGGCGACGGCGGCTGCGGGGGCGGCTGCGGAGGCTGCGGCTGACCCCCGGCCCGGGGCCGGGGCCGGCCGGCCGGCCCCGTTCGAAGCCCGGGCCGACGGCTGTCCCGGGCTCGGCCTCCCCGCCGCGGACCGGCCGGGCCCGGCTCGACCGAGCCCGGCTGAGCCGCACCCGGGCATGCCTGCCATGGCGAGCCGGACCCTGGGTGCGCCGGCGCTCGGCTCCGCTACGGCCGGACTCAGCCGGACTCCGGGCATTCCTGCGCTGGGCTCGTCTGCGGCCGGCCTGAGCCGGCCCCCGGACGCGCCTGCGCTCGGCCGGGCCGGCCCCCGGCCCCGCAACGGGCCCCCGGCCCCGCAACGGGCCCCCGGCCCCGCAACGGGCCCCCGGCCCCGCAACGGGCCCCCGGCCCCGCAACGGACCCCCGGCCCCGCAACGGGCCCCCGGGGCCGTCCCGGCCCCAGGTTCGGGTCAGGCGGGGCGCGGGCGGGCGTCTGGCGGGGGGCAGGATGCGCCGACTGGCGCAGGGGGGTGGCGGGGATGCGGAACGTGGGTACGCTGCTGCTCATGACGGGTCACCCAGCGGGCCCCCTCTGGACGGGCCGGGCTTCCAACCGCGTGCAGTGGCTGCTGGCCGCGGCCGGTGCGGCCTGCCTGGCCCTGGGCGTGGAGCTGGCCGTCGACAACTCCTGGACCGCCGGGTTCGTCCCGCTGCTGATGTCCGTGATCGGCTGCCTCGCCGTCGGGCTCCTCATCCTCTTCGGCACCCTCGCCTTCGTGCACGTCGCGGTCACCGTCGACGCGGAGGCCCTGGAAGTGCGCTGCGGCCACATCGGCCTGCCCCGCCGCACGATCCGCCTCGCGGAGGTCGCCTCCGCCGAGTTCCTCCCCCGCATCACCCCCCAGCAGTGGGGCGGCTGGGGCTACCGCTGGCGCCCCGAGAAGGGCACCGCCGTCATCGTCCGGCGCGGCGAGGGCGTCGAGCTGCGGCTCGGAGACGGCAAGCTGTTCACGGTCACCGTCGACGACGCCGAGAACGCCGTCCGGGTCATCCGCACCCACCTGCGCGCCCTCGCCCGGTAGCGTCGAGCGGCTCCTTACCGGCCCTTGGGGCACGGGGACGTACACTCCGCCAGATGAGCAGCAGTGTCACCCGCGCCGCCGAGAGCGAGCCCTCGCAGCCCGCCGGACGGACCGCGGCCGTCGCCCCCTCCGAAGCCGCAGCCGAAGCCGGCGCCTCCCCGCGCCGGGAGGAGCACAAGGCCGCCTGGCTGGTGCGCTCCGCCCTGGCCGGAGCCGCCGGAGTGCTGCTCTACCTCAGCTTCCCGCCCCGCCCCCTGTGGTGGCTGGCCCCCTTCGCCCTCGCCCTGCTCGCCGGCTGCCTGCGCGGCCGCCGCGCCCGGGCCGGCTTCGGCCTCGGCTTCCTCTTCGGGCTCGGCTTCCTGCTGCCGCTCCTCGTGTGGACCAGCGAGGGCGTCGGCCCGGTCCCCTGGATCGCCCTCGTCACCCTCGAATCCCTCCTCATCGGCCTCACCTGCCTCGGCATCGCCCTCGTCGGCCGGCTGCCCGGATGGCCCCTGTGGGCCGCCGCCGTCTGGACCGCGGGCGAGGCCCTGCGCGCCCGGGCCCCCTTCGGCGGCTTCTCCTGGGGCAAGCTCGCCTTCGGCCAGGCCGACGGCGTCTTCACCCCGCTCGCCGCCGTCGGCGGCACCCCGCTGCTCTCCTTCGGCGTCGCCCTGTGCGGCTTCGGCCTGTACGAGGTCCTGCGCACCTCCCGCCGCGACCCCCGGCGCGGCGCCGCCGCCCTCGCCGCGCTCGCCGTCGCCGCTCCCGTCGGCGCGGGCCTCGCGGCCCGCCCGCTGGTCTCCGACGCCGCCGAGGACGGCACGGCCGTCGCCGCCGTCATCCAGGGCAACGTGCCGCGCGCCGGCTTCGACTTCAACGCCCAGCGCCGTCAGGTCCTCGACAACCACGCGAACCGCACCGTCCAGCTCGCCGAGGACGTCAAGGCCGGCCGCGCCGCCAAGCCGGACTTCGTCCTGTGGCCGGAGAACTCCTCCGACATCGACCCGTTCACCCAGCCCGACGCCCACGCCGTCATCGACAACGCCGTCAAGACCATCGGCGTACCCACCGCGATCGGCTCCGTCCTCGCCCCCGAGACCGGGCCGCTGCGCAACACCATGATCCTCTGGGACCCGGTCAAGGGCCCCACGGACACCTACGACAAGCGCAAGATCCAGCCCTTCGGCGAGCGCATCCCGATGCGCTCCTTCGTCCGGCTCTTCAGCTCCGACGTGGACCGCGTCCGCCGCGACTTCGGACCCGGCAAGGAGCCCGGCGTCTTCGACATGGCCGGCACCGGCGTCGGCATGGTCACCTGCTACGAGGCCGCCTTCGACGACGCCGTCCGCTCCACCGTCCGGGCCGGCGCCCAGGTCATCGCCGTGCCCAGCAACAACGCCACCTTCGGCCGGACCCAGATGACCTACCAGCAGCTGGCCATGGACCGCATCCGCGCCGTCGAGCACAGCCGCACCGTCCTCGTCCCCGTCACCAGCGGCGTCAGCGCCGTCATCCAGCCCGACGGCAAGGTCACCCGGCAGACCGAGATGTTCACCGCCGACGCCCTCGTCGCCGAGATCCCGCTGCGCTCCGGGCAGACCCCGGCCACCCGCCTGGGCCCGCTCCCCGAATACGCGCTGCTCCTCGTCGCGGCCGGCGGCCTCGGCTGGTCGCTGACCCGCCGGGTTCGCGCCCGCCGGGCCGCATGACGACGGCCGCCGCCACCGGGCCCCGTAGGGTCGCGGCATGACCACACCCGAGTACATCCGCGAGATCAGGGAGAGCGGCGCCGGCCACCGGCTGCTCCTGCTGCCCGGCGTCACCGCCGTCGTCGTCGACGACCTGGGCCGGCTGCTCCTCGGGCGGCGGGCCGACACCGGGAAGTGGTCCCTGGTCGGCGGGATCGCCGAGCCGGGGGAGCAGCCCGCGGGGACGGCGGTGCGCGAGGTGTACGAGGAGACGGCCGTGCGGTGCGTCCCCGAGCGGGTGGTCCTCGTCCAGATGCTCGCACCGGTCACCTACCCGAACGGCGACGTCTGCCAGTTCCAGGACATCACCTTCCGCTGCCGCGCCACCGGCGGCGAGCCCCGCTCCGCCGACGGGGAACTGCTGGAGGCGGCCTGGTTCACACCGGACGCCCTGCCCCCGCTGGAACCTTTCGCGCTGGACCGCATCCGCCGCGCCCTGACGGACGGGCCGGCCTGGTTCGAACCCGCCTGATCCGAAAGACACCGCCTAGCCGGCCGCCTCGCGGTACAGGTCCAGGGCCGTGGTGCCCATGACCGCGCTGTAGGAGACGTCCGGGACCGTGCCGCCGCCCTCGTGGCCGCCCAGGACCCCGGCCAGCGCGCCGCCCGCCAGCCAGGGGCTGCCGCTCGTACCGCCGCTGAGGGCGGGGCAGTCGATCCGGCGCTGCGTGGCGGAGAACAGGCTCGTCGCGTTCGCGCAGCGCAGCGGGGCCTCCTCGGTGCTCGGGTAGCCGACGACGGTCACGGTCACGTCCCCCGGCTGCCCGGTGGCCACCGGGAAGCCGCCGACCGCGTCCTCCACCTTCCCCGTCACCGCGCCGTCCGCCGGGGCGACCGTCGCGAAGGCGATGTCCGCGTCCGGGTCCTCCCCCTCGGTCCACGCCGGGGCCGTGAACACGCCGGTCACCCGCCACAGCCCGTACGGGGCCCCGCCGTCCCGGTAGCCCGGCGCGAAGACCGTCCCCTCCGGGTGACCCAGGCAGTGCGCGGCGGTGGCGATCACGTCACGGCCGGCGCTGCGCACCACGGAGGCCGTGCAGAAGTGCCCGCCGTCCGTGCCGCCCGCGAACAGGGCGCCCACCCGGGCCGCCGTGGCGTCGTCGCCGGCGCGCACGGTCACGCCGAGCGGCGGCAGCGCCTGCGCCTCGGGGAGGTCCAGGCTCAGCAGGGCGGCCGTCGAAGTCAGCGCGAGCAGGACCCGCGCCGCCCGCCGGGCGCGGGCACGGGAGCGGGGGCGGCCGGCCGGTCGGGGGAGGGTGCGAGGGATCATGCGTCCGAGCCTCCCCGGCGAAACTGTGCCCGGAGCCCGGTGTTCCGTATGAATCCCCTGTGAATCGGCGGAACCGCCGAAGGCACGCCCGTCCCGGGCGGGCGGCTTCGGCGGAACGCACCGGTCTATGGACGCCGCGGCGGACTTCCGGGCCCGCTGTTGTGCACCGCGGTGCGTGATCGCCGGGCCCACCCGCCCCTAGCCTCGCCGCAGGAGCACGAACGAGGGGCGGTACCGAGTGAACTGGCTCATCCACGACTACCGCGAGAGCGATCTCGCGGCGGTGGTCCATCTCATAGACACCACGGCCGAACTGGGCCAGGAGTCCGTCTTCTCGCTCGCCGAGTGCATCAGCGCGCTGACCGACCGGCAGCCCTGCGTCGTCGCCGTCCACCAGGGCGTCCCGATCGGCGCGGCCCTCGCCAGCGTCACCGGGGAGCGGGCCTGGGTGATGCGGATCGCCATCGCCTCCGGCTGGCGCGGCCGGGGCCTGGCCAGCGCGCTCCTCGTCGAACTGGAGCGGCGCCTGATCGCCGCCCGCGTCGGCCGGATCGCGTACGTGCTGCCCGAGGAGGACCTGCTCGGCGAGGGCCTGCTCAACGCCGGCTACACCCGGCAGCCCGCCGTCGCGTACTTCGAGAAGACCGAGCCCCTGCACGGCCCGGCGGCGGGCCTCCTCGACGACCTCGGCGGCCGCTTCCTGCCCAACGACCTGTGGGTCAAGGTCGCCGGCATGGAGACGGAGAAGGAGCTCATCGAACGCCGCGTGGTCCTCCCGCTCGCCGAACCGGAGCGGGCCGCCGCGCACGGGGTCCGGCCGCCGCGCGCGATCACCCTCTTCGGGCCGCCCGGCACCGGCAAGACCACCTTCGCCCGCGCCATCGCCTCCCGGCTGGGCTGGCCCTTCGTCGAGCTGCTGCCCTCCCGCCTCGCCGACGAGGGCAACCTCGCCGCCGCGCTGCGCGTCGCCTTCGCCCGCATCGCCGAGCTGGAGCGGGTCCTCGTCTTCATCGACGAGGTCGAGGAGATCGCACCCGTACGCACCGAACCGGCGCAGCCGGGCGGCATCCACGGCGTGACGAACGAGCTGCTCAAGCTGATCCCCGGCTTCCGGGAGGGCGACGAGCGGCTGCTGGTCTGCGCGACGAACTCCATCCGCTCCCTCGATCCGGCCTTCCTGCGGCCCGGCCGCTTCGACTACCTGATCCCCATCGGCACCCCCGACGCCGGGGCGCGCGCCGCCATCTGGTCGCGCTACACGGCCGGGCGGACCGGCGTGGACGTGGCCGCGCTGGTGGCGGCGACCGAGCTGTTCACCCCGGCCGACATCGAGCACGCCGCGCGGATCGCCGCGCAGGTGTCCTTCGAACGGGACCTGGAGTCGGTGGGCGCCCGCGGCGCGGCGGCCGCGCAGCCCGGCGCCGGCACGGAGGACTACCTGGCGGCCGTGGCGCAGTGCAGGCCCACGGTCACCCCCGCGATGACCGGCGAGTTCCAGGCGGACATCACCGCCCACGCGCGGTTCTAGCCACCAGACCTCCGGACGGGACCCCGTCCGGACCGGGAGCCGACCGGCGCCGTCCCGCCGGCCGCTCCCCACAGGCACCGTCCCCCGGTTGCGGCGGGGGACGGGAACGCGAAACGGCCCGCGGCCGCTCCCCGAAGCGGCCGCGGGCCTTCCGCGCGGACTCGGCATGCGTGCGGGACGGCCGCGTTCCGTCGGGCCCGACGTCAACCAGCGCGGCCCGTGCCGCGGCTTCGGCCGGACGGCCACACCCGCCCCGGCCGGAAGTACGGGGCCCTACCGGGGGCACCGGTAGGTGAACTCGGCCGCCGCCGTCCGCTCGACCGGCGAGACCAGCTGGAGTTCGGCCCTCGCCGGGTAGCTGCCGGTGCCCTGGAAGGTCCACAGCAGGTGCAGCGTGGCCTCCTTCCGCCCGGCGGGGACCCGCTCCGTGAGCTCCTCCGAGCGGGTGCCGTCGCTGCGGACCCAGCGGTAGGTGAGGGTTCCGGGGCGCCCGTTGGTGCGTACGACGGCCACCACATCGGCGGCCGCCCCGCACCCGGGACCCCGCGGGTCGGTGGAGACCGCCACCTCCCGCACCTCGACGGCCGGCCCGAACCGCTGCCAGGCCAGGTAGCCGAGCACCGCAGCCAGTACCACGGCCGCCAGGGTGTACCGCCGCCATCCGCCCCCGCGACGCGCGGCCGTCCGCGGCCCGGGCGGAGCGGCGGGCACCAGGGGGAACGGCGGCGCCATGGCCGCCGTCACCCCGGGCCCGAACCGCAGCACGGAACCCTCGACCCGGTCGGGCGCGGCGTCCGCCGGGGGCGGCGGGCCGCTGAACCAGTGGCTGCCGAGCACGGTGGCGCTGTACTCGTCGTCGGCGGGGTCCTGCGGGACACGGGGATCGCTCATCGCGGGACCTCCTGGTCCTGGCAGCGGTACAGCAGTGCGGAGGCGGAAGCGGAGCCGTTCGCGGCCGCCGGCCTGGTGGTGACCCGGACCCCGCCGTAGCAGCCGTGGCCCCGGCTGAAGGCGTGCGCCTGGACCACGGAGGCGAGGGAGCCGGCCTGGACGACGACGGTGTCGGTGCCGTCGGGCACGGAGTACGCCCCCTGCGTGTCACCGAGGAACCACTGCAAGGTCACGGTGACGGGCCCGCTGCCCTGGGCCGACAGCGAGACCTCCGCCTGCCCGCGGTAGACCCCGGGCTGGAGCGTGACGCTGAGCTTGTCCACCCGCAGCGTCGGGGTCGGCGTCGGGGTCGGCGAGTGGCTGACCGTCGGCGTCGGCGTCGGCGTCGGGCTCGGCGACGGGCTCCAGCTCGGGGAGGGGGAGTGCGTGGGCGTCGGGGAGTGCGAGGGGCTAGGCGACGACGACGGCGAGGGGCTCGGTGAGGCGGACGCCGAGTGCGAGGCGGACGGCCCCGGCGCGGGCGTGGCCGGCCCCGGCGTGGCCGGGCCCGTCGTGGCGAAGTCGCTGAGCGCGGAGGCACCCGGCGGGGTACCGGCGCCCGCGTCCGTCGTGAACACCAGCACCGCTCCCAGTACCAGCGCCAGGCCCGTCGCCAGCCAGCCGCCGCGCCCCGGCGCCCAGCCCGAACCGCCGCCGACCGAGGTGGTGGCCACCGCGGTGGTGCCGGCCGCCGCGCCGGCCGCCGACGGGAACAGCAGCGGCAGCAGGGCCGCCAGCGCGGCCAGCTTGCGCTGCCCGCGCTCCTCCCACTGGGGCCCGTAGGCGGCCACCGCCACCGCCTCCAGCTCGGCCACGAACGCCTCGGCGTTCTCCGGGCGCTGCTCCGGCCGTTTGGCCAGGCCCCGCCGGATGAGCGGCCGCACCGGCTCGGGGGCCTCGGTCTCCGGGACCGGGGCTTCGATGTGCTGGACGGCGAGCTCGGCGAAGCTCGCCCCGTCGTACGGTTTGCGGCCGGTCAGGAACTCGAAGAAGGTCGCGGTCGCCGCGTACACGTCGGCCGTCGGCGAGGCCGGCCGGCCCTGCCACTGTTCCGGCGCCATGTAGGCGGGGGTGCCCGCCACACCGGGGGTGGTGCCGCGGCCCGCCGCGATCCCGAAGTCCACCAGCTTGGAGGAGCCGTCGGGCGCGACCAGCACGTTCTCCGGCTTGTAGTCGCGGTGCACGACGCCCGCCCGGTGGGCCGCGGCCAGTCCGAGCAGGGAGCCCTTCAGCACCACCAGGGCGGCCTCGGCGTCCGCCCGGCCGGTCTCCCGCAGCACGGCGCGCAGGGAGATCCCGTCGACCAGCTCCATCACGATCGCCGCGCCGGCCGGGGCCTCCACGTACTCGTACAGGCCCACCACGTACGGCGACACGAGCCCGCCCAGCAGCCGGGCCTCGGCGCGGAACTCCCGGACGAAGGCGGGGTCCTCGCGCATCCGGTCGCTGAGGTACTTCACCGCGACGGCCGTGCCGGTGGCGTCGTGGAGCGCGAGCACGACCCGGCCGCTGCCGCCCGCGCCGAGTTCACGGACCTCGGTGTAACCGGGTACCGTCCAGCCGTTGCCCATCATGCGCCCCCGTCCGTGGCGTCACCGGCCGCCCGCGGGCGGCCGGCCGGTCGTCCCCCGACCGGCCACCTGCTGGGACACTTTTCCGCCACGGCCGGTTCCCAATCCGGCGCGCGTCCCGCATGCCGGTCAGGCCGCCGCCGACACCGCCCCGATCATCGCGTGCAGCCGGTCGGCCGCCGCCCGCCCGAAGGACGGGTCGTTGATGTGGGTGTCGTAGTCGAACAGCCGGGCCGCACTGCCCCGCAACCCCTCGCGCAGCGCCGAGAACAGCGCCAGGTCCGCACGGGGGTCGTGGTACGGGCCGCCCGGCGCGCCGAGCGTGGACAGCCCGCGCAGCGGGACGCAGACCGCCGTCGGCCCGGTCGCGGCGCGCAGTTTCGCTGCGACCCGCCGCCCCAGCTCCGCGCACTCCGACTCGGTCGTACGGATCACCGTGATCGAGGGGTTGTGGACGCGGACCCGCCGGTAGCGGGCCCTTTCGGGCAGGCTCTCCAGCGGCCCGAACTTCACCATGTCCAGCGCCCCCAGGCTCACCACCTGCGGCACTCCGGCCCGTCCGGCGGCGCTGAGCCGGTCGGGGCCGGCGGTGAGGATGCCGCCGCACAGGTCGTCGGCGAGCTCGCTCAGGGTCAGGTCCAGCACCCCCGCGAACACCCCCTGCCCGGCGAGGGTCTCCAGGGTGCGGCCGCCCGCGCCGCTGACGTGGAAGACCAGGACCTCGTACCCCAGCTCCTCCAGCCGCTCCCGGGCCGCGTCCACGCCGATGGTGGTCACCCCGGCCATGCTCGCCGCGACCAGGGGCCGCGAGCCCGAGCCCAGGCGGGCCGGCCTGCTGCGGTCCAGCGCGGCGCGCGCGTAGCCCTTCGCCATCCCGGCGACGGCCTCCGCGGCGTTGGCCAGCACCGGGGCCGAGACGCTGTTGATCCCGGCGATGTCCACCACGCTGTACATCATCGTGATGTCCGCCGAGCCCACGTACGGGGAGACGTCCCCGGACGCCATCGAGGAGACCATCACCTTCGGCACGCCCAGGGGCAGCGCCCGCATCGCCCGGGTCGCTATGGAGGTGCCGCCGCTGCCCCCGATCGCGAGGACGCCGTGCAGCCGGCCCTCGGCGTGCAGGCGTAACAGGGTCGCCTCGGCGCCCCGGGCCATCGTGGTCACGGCCGCGCCCCTGTCGGCGGCCGCGCGCAGTTCCGTCAGGTCCGTGCCCGCCGCCCGCGCCACCGCTTCGCGCGGCACGTCGGCGGGCACCCGGGGTTCTCCCATGATCCCCGTGTCCACCAGCACCACTTCGACGCCGGCGCGCAGCAGCCTCTCGCGCAGCCAGCCGTACTCGACACCCTTGGTGTCCAGGGTTCCCACCAGCACGACGTTCGTCATATGTGCAATGTCCACGCAGGTGGGGTTTGTTGGCAAGTAAAGGTCAGGTCAATCCGCCAATAGTGCCAACAATCGTTCCAGGAACGGAATTTGACCGACAATCAGCTTGTTCCGTGCGATCGGGGGAGTGAACCAGGCCACCCGGTCCAGCTCGGGGAACTCCCGCTCGACCCCCGAGTGCGGGGGCCACTCCATCGTGAAGGTGCCCGGCACCGTCAGCGCCGGGTCCAGGTCCGCCTCCACCGCCCAGATGGTCACCAGCTTCCCGCTGCTCAGCCGGACGTCCCCCAGCGGCAGGTAGTCCCCCTCCGGCGGCGGCACCCCCAGCTCCTCCGTGAACTCCCGGCGGGCCGCGTCCCGGGGCGTCTCGTCGGGCCCGTACTCGCCCTTCGGGATCGCCCAGCCCCCGGCGTCCCGCCCGGCCCACAGCGGACCGCCCATGTGGCCGAGCAGCACCTCGACCCCCTGCTCCGCGGTCCGGCGGAACAACAGCAGGCCGGCGCTCTGCCTGTACCTCTTCGCTTCCGTCACGGAGGCCATACATGCCCCGCCGGAGCCCCGCTCAGTGATCGGGGCGCCCATCGGGGCGTCCGCCGGGGCGCGTGCGTCAGTGCGCGTGCGTCAGTGCGCGTGCGGGCCCTCGCGGTGCACCGGCCCGTGGGCGTCCGCGCAGTGCGGGTCCGCGCCCGTGTCCTCACCCGGCCGGCCCACCGACAGCAGGGCGTCCTGGACGTGGTCGACCTGGAGGGTGGTGTGCGTGATCCCGTACTCCTTCGCCAGCAGCAGCTCCAGCTCCCGGCGCACCGCATGGCAGTCGCCCGCCGGCTCCACCAGCACGTGCGCGGACAGGGCCGCCTGCCCGGAGGTGATCGTCCAGATGTGCAGGTCGTGGACCTCGGTCACCGGCACGTGGGCGACGAGGCGGTCGCCGACCGCGTCCGGGTCCACGTGCGCCGGCGCGGCCTCCAGGAAGATCCGCCCCGACTCCCTGACCAGCCCGTAGCCCGCCTTCACCATCAGCACCACCACCACGAGCGTGGCGATCGCGTCGGCCTGCACGAAACCGGTCGTCAGCACGATCAGACCGGACACCGCCGTCCCGATGAAGGCGAACAGGTCGTTCAGGATGTGCTGGTAGGCGCCCTCCACGGCCAGCGAGGACCGGTTCGCCCGGGAGATGCACCAGGCCGCGCCCACGTTCACCACGATCCCGGCCAGCGCCGTCACCAGCACCAGCCCGCCCTCCACCGGCGGCGGGTCCAGCAGCCTGCGCACCGCCTCGTACGCCAGCCACACCGCGAGCAGCAGCAGCGTCAGACCGTTGGCCTGCGCGGAGAGTATCTCCGCCCGCTTGAGGCCGTACGTGAACCCGCCCCGCGCCGGACGTGCCGCAAGCCGCATCGCGATCAGCGCGAGGACGATCGAGACGGCGTCCGTCAGCATGTGCGCGGCGTCGGAGATCAGGGCCAGCGAATGGGCCATCACACCGATGACCACCTCGACGGCCATGAAACCGCCGATCAGGGCGAGCGCGATCGCCAGCCAGCGGCGGTCGGCGTCCGGGTCCACGCCGTGGCTGTGCCCGCCCGGACCGTGGCCGTGCCCGTCGTGCCCGTGCCCGGCGTGGCCCGCCCCGGTGTGCTCGTGCGCGTGGTCGTGGTCGTGCCGGCTCATGGCTTCCCCCGTTTGTTCGGTTCCGACGCGTGAAGTGAAGCGCACCGCGCCGAGATCGGCAAAGGCTGCAACGGGGACCGTTGTCATTCTCCATAAGAACCCTCTGACCTGCGGCGATGCCCCTCCTGCCGGTTGCCGCGGTTCGTGGGAAAATCTGTCCATGGTCCAGCGGCCCGGTGCGGCGACCGCGCCCGAACTCGTCCTGGAAACCGCCATGGGCTCCACCGAGATGAGCCCGGGCCGGAGCTACCGCGTCGGCCGCGACCCCCTCTGCGAGATCTGCCTCGACGACGACCGCGTCTCCTGGCACCACGCCGTCCTGCGCCCCGAGGGCGACCACTGGACCCTGGAGGACGAGCACAGCACCAACGGCACCTGGGCCGACGGGCACCGCGTCCACGAATGGGCCGTCGGACCCGGCAGCGAACTGCGCTTCGGCAGCGCCCAGGACGGCCCGCGCGCCCTCCTCAGCAGCCGCACGCCTCCCCGAGCCGCCGCCTCCCGCCCCTCCGCAGTCGCCGACCCGGCCATGACCGGAACCTTCCGCAGCCCCACCAGCGTCCGGCCACTGCCCGCCCGCACCACCGTCCGCATCGGCCGCGACCCCGGCAACGACCTCGTCGTCGACGACCTCGTCGTCTCCCGCAGGCACGCCGAACTGCGCGCCCTCCCCGACGGCACGTACGAGATCGCCGACCTCGGCAGCCACAACGGCACCTACCTCAACGGCACCCCCGTCGACGTCGCCCCCCTCACCGACGGCGACATCGTCGGCATCGGCCACAGCGCCTTCTGCCTCGTCGGCGACCAGCTCCAGGAGTACACCGACACCGGCGAGGTCTCCCTCGACGTCCAGGACCTCGCCGTCGCCGTCGACCACGGCCGCAAGACCCTCCTCGACCACGTCTCCTTCCCCGTCGCCACCCGGTGCCTGCTCGCCGTCGTCGGCCCCAGCGGCGCCGGGAAGTCCACCCTCCTCGGCGCCCTCACCGGACTGCGCCCCGCCGACCACGGCACCGTCCTCTACGACGGCCGCGACCTCTACCGCGACTACGCCGAACTGCGCTCCCGCATCGGACTCGTCCCCCAGGACGACATCCTGCACGCCCAGCTCACCGTCCGCCGCGCCCTCGCCTACGCCGCCGAACTGCGCTTCCCGCAGGACACCGGCAAGGCCGAACGCCTCGCCAGGGTCGACGAGGTCATCGGCGAGCTCGGCCTCGGGCAGCGCGCCGACCAGCCCATCCACAGCCTCTCCGGCGGCCAGCGCAAACGCGTCTCCGTCGCCCTGGAACTGCTGACCAAGCCCTCCCTGCTCTTCCTCGACGAACCCACCTCCGGCCTCGACCCGGGCATGGACCGCTCCGTCATGCACATGCTGCGCGGCCTCGCCGACGACGGCCGCACCGTCATCGTCGTCACCCACAGCGTCCTCAGCCTCGACGTCTGCGACCGCCTCCTCGTCCTCGCCCCCGGCGGCCGCGTCGCCTGGTACGGGCCGCCCGGCGAGACCCTCGGCTTCTTCGGCTTCGACCAGTGGCCCGAGGCCTTCGAGGCCTTCGAGAACCAGCGCGACCGCGACTGGGCCGGCCAGTACGAGGCCTCGCCCCAGCACCGGAGGTACGTGACGGGCCCCGGCCGCCGCCCCCGCGCCCCCGACGCCGCACCCCCCGGACCGGCCGGCTTCGCCGAGCCGCCGCCCCAGCCGCAGAGCCGGCGCGCCCAGCTCTCCACCCTGGTCCGCCGCTACGCCACCGCCCTCGGCGCCGACCGCACCTTCCTCGTCATCATGGTCGCGCTGCCGTTCGTGATGGGCGCCATGACCCGCGCCCTGGCCGGCAGCGCCCTCACCCAGGAGACCGCCATCAACGCCCTGCTCATCCTGTGCGTCGGCGGCGTACTGACCGGAGCCGCCAACGCGGTCCGCGAACTCGTCAAGGAACGGGTCATCTACCAGCGCGAACGCGCCGTCGGCCTGTCCAGGGGCGCCTACCTGCTGTCCAAGGTGGCCGTCCTCGGCGCGATCACCGTCGCCCAGGCCGTCGTCCTCACCCTCGTCGGCCTGTTCGGGGTACGGCTCGTACCCCCGGGCTCCACCGGGGTCTTCCTGCCCCCCCTCGTCGAGATCACCCTGGCCGTCGCCCTGCTGTCCTTCACCGCCATGACCCTCGGCCTGCTGGTCTCCGCCCTGGTCAGGAAGGAGGAGGTCACCATGCCCCTGCTGGTCCTCCTCGCCATCGTGCAGGTGGTCTTCTGCGGGGCTCTGCTCCAGCTCGACGGCGTACCCGTCATCGGGCAGCTCGCCTGGCTCGTACCCTCCCGCTGGGCGCTCGGCGCCATGGCGGGCACCATCGACCTCGGCAGGACCGTCCCCGGCCCCCTCACCGACGACCCCCTCTTCGCCCACTCGGCCGGGGTCTGGCTGCTGGACGTCGGCATGCTCGCCGCCCTCTCCGTGCTCTTCACGGTGCTCGTCGCCCGGCTGCTGCGCCGCCACGAGCCGGCCGTGATGCGGAAGTAGGCCCCGGCGATGACCGACTCCCCGGAGCCCGCGGCCTTCCGCCCCACCCACGTGGTCCCCCAGGACGGACTGCCCGCCTGGGAAGCCCCCGACGTCTCCCGGCCCACCGCCGCCCTCGACCCCTTCCTCCCCGTCCGCCTGCTGTCCCGGCGCGGCGAATGGGGGGAGGTCCTGTGCTCCAACGGCTGGTCCGCCTGGGTCGACGCACGCCTCCTCGTCGCGGTGCCCCAGCCCCCGCCGACCACCGGCCGGCCCCTCGAACGCACCGACGACCCCGAACCGCTCCTCACCCGGACGGCCGACACCCTCGACCGCTACCGCCGGGCCCTGCGCGAGACCGCCCCCGGCGCCGCCGGCGACGGCTTCCGGCAGGCCGTACGGGGCCTGCGCGCCGGGATCGTCATCGACGGCGAGTCCGTGTGGCTGTACGAGGAGGCGGAGGGACGGTGGCTGTACGCCGACGGGGGCCGCCCGACCACCTACGCGGTCGTCTCGCAGCCGGGAGCCCCGCCCGCCCCGGAGCCGGAGCCCGGCGGGGCGGACACCGGCGCGCGGGCCGCCGTACGGGAGACACCGCACGACCCCACGCGCGTCGCCGACCGCCCCGACGGGGGAGGGGGCCCATGACGGACCCCGGACCACCCGCCGGACTGACCGGCACGCGGTTCGCCGGCTACCTCGTCGAGGAGGAGATCGGGCGCGGCGGGATGGCCGTCGTCTACCGGGCCCGCGACCTGCGCCTGGACCGGACGGTCGCACTGAAACTGCTGGCCCCCCAGCTCGCCCGCAACGACACCTTCCGCCGGCGCTTCACCCACGAGTCCAAGGTCGCCGCCGCCATCGACCACCCGCACATCGTGCCCGTCTTCGAGGCCGGCGAGACGGACGGCATCCTCTACATCGCCATGCGCTACGTCGCCGGGCAGGACCTGCGGGCCCTGCTCGACCGCACCGGCCCGCTGCCCGTGGACACCGCCGCCCGCATCGCCGCCCAGGTCGCCTCCGCGCTCGACGCGGCCCACGCCCACGACCTGGTCCACCGGGACGTCAAACCCGGCAACGTCCTCGTCGCCGAGGGCACCGACAGCGAGCACCCCGAACACGTCTACCTCACGGACTTCGGCCTGACGAAGAAGTCCCTCTCGCTCACCGGGTTCACCAGCGTCGGACAGTTCGTCGGGACCCTCGACTACGTCGCGCCCGAGCAGATCGCCGGGAAGCCGGTCGACGGGCGCTGCGACGTCTACAGCCTCGGCTGCGTGGTCCACGAGATGCTCACCGGCGGCCCGCCCTTCCGGCGCGAGGACGACATGGCCCTGCTCTGGGCCCACCAGTACGACCCCCCGCCCGCCCCGAGCGAACGCCGCCCGGAACTCCCGGCGGCCGTGGACGAGGTGCTGGCCAAGGCCCTCGCGAAGCCGCCCGGGGAACGGTGGGGCAGCTGCCTGGAGTTCACCGCCGCACTGCGCCGGGCCGCCGCCGGGTCGCCCCGCGGCCCCCGGGAGCGGCAGGAGCAGGGCCCGCCGCCCCCGCCGCCGCGCTGGGCCCTCCCGGTGTTCCGGCGACGGGAGCGCAGCGGCTAGCCGACCCGGCCCGGGTGGCGCAGGGGGCGGGCCAGGAGGGCGCCGAGGAAGCCGGCCACCGCACCCCACAGCACCGCAAGGCCGGTGGTGCGCCAGAGGTACGGGGTGAGCTCGACCCGGCCCCCCGGCCCGGAGACGTCCCCGAGCCCCAGCAGCGACAGACCGAACCGGGCCTGCACCCCGGCCAGCAGACACACCGTCAGCGTCGCCAGGCCCACCGCCACCGCCAGGTGCGCCGCGTGCTGCCAGGGCCGGACCCGCGCGGGGGAGCGTACGGCGGCCAGCACGCCCGTGCCGAGCAGCGCGACGGCGGCCGCCACGACCAGCCACCACGCCCGCGGGTCGCGCTCCGCCAGCGAGGCCACGTCGACCGTGGACGGCACGGGCCCGCGCAGGACCTGGTCCAGCAGCGGCGGCACCGGCAGGCCGAACGGCCCCTCGGCCACGCCGCGCCAGGCGCCGCCGAAGCCGACGGTCAGGGCGAACCAGGCCAGGTTCGGCAGGCCGAGCAGGAGCACCGCCAGGGTGCGGGCCGCGTGCCCCTGGGTGGCTGCCACCACCAGGCCGGCCCCGAGGCCGAGGACCACGTACGCCAGGAGCAGCACGGCCGTCGCGTGGGCGGCCGGCCGCACCGCCGTGTGGAAGCGGAGCAGCCCCGGCGGGAGCGGGGTGCGGGCGGAGACCAGCAGGGCGATCAGCAACAGGCCCAGGAACCACAGCAGTCCGTACAGCAGCGTGGGCCCGATCGCGGCCCGGAAGCCCACCGTCGGGGCGGAGCCGAGCAGTTCGCCGATCTCCCCGAGCGGGGAGCCGTCCGTGCTCAGGCCGAAGGTCTGGCGGGCCAGGAGCGCGAACAGGGTGAGCAGGGCCAGCCACAGCACCCCCGTCCGCCCGGCCCGGGCGAGCAGTTCGCGGGTCCCGGCCACCGCGCGGTGGCGCAGCGGGCGCAGGAACAGGCACCCGGTGGTGAGCGCGCCGGCCAGGCTCACCGAGAGGGGCAGTACGGACAGGCTCGCGTCGGCTCCGGCCAGGAACCCGGCGTCCCCGGAGACCTCGACCGAGCCCCCGGCCGCCATCACGACGACCGCCGCGACCACCCGGGGGAAGGCCCCGCCCGGCAGGTCGTCGGCGCCGGCGCAGGCCAGCCCGGCGGCGGCCACCGCGGTCATCACCGCGAAGCCCGCCACGACGGCGACGAGGGCGTCCCGCCACGGCCCGGCGGAGGTCCGGCTCACCCTGCCACGGTGGCATCCCCGGCTTGCGGTCACCACCTGGGCGGCGCACACAATGGTCGGCGAGAGTGCCGGAAATCGCCGGTGTTCCAGGTATTCACGCCATTTCCCCGGATGCGTCCGCCTGGGAAGAGGAGCCCGTGACCACGCAACCCTCCGGCGAGCGGCCGCCGCAGCCGACGCGGCCGTCACAGCCGTCACAGCAGCCGCCGCCGTCGTCCGGGCGGCCCACCGGCCCGCCGTCCGGCCCGCTCTCGGGCGGCGGCGGGGCACCCCCGCCGCCGCCTCCTCCCGGCCGGCCCGGCGTCGGGGAACCGCCGCGGGGGCCCTGGTGGCGCTCGGTGCCCGGGGTCGCGACGGCCGCCGTGGCGCTGGTCGCGGTGGTCACCCTGGTGGTCGTGCTGAGCAGGCCCGGCGGTGGCGGGGGAGGCACCCCGCAGCGGGCCGCGGCGGAGGTGTTCCTCCAGCCGGCCGCCGAGCCCGGACGGGACCCCTTCACGGAGTCCAGTGCGGCGAAGCGGGCCACCCCGCCGCCCGAGACCCCGCCGCAGGGCACGGCCGCGCCCACCGCGCCCGCGGGCACCCGCAGCGTCAGCGGCTCCTCGCCCGGGCTGTACGGCGGCACGAAGGACGTCGCCAGCTGCGACGTGGAGCAGCAGGTCACCGCCCTGACCTCGCAGCCCGCCAAGAACGCCGCCTTCGCCTCGGCCCTGGGCCTGCGGCCGGCCGCCGTCCCCGGCTACCTGCGGGCCCTCACCCCCGTGCAGCTGAGGATCGACACCCGGGTCACCAACCACGGCTACCGCGACGGCCGCGCCACCCCCTACCAGGCCGTGCTCCAGGCCGGGACGGCCGTGCTGGTGGACGACCGGGGGGTGCCGAGGGTGCGCTGCGCCTGCGGGAACCCGCTGGGGCCGCCGGTGGCGCTGCGGGCCGATCCCAAGCGCTACGGCCGGCCCTGGCCCTCGTACCGCCCGGCCGGAGTGGTCGTCGTCGCGCCGTCGGTGACGGTCGTGAACACGTTCGTCATCTACGACCACCACGACCACCTGTGGCTGGAACGCGACAGCGGCACCGCGGACCGGCCCGACAAGCCCGTCAAGCCGCCCGTCGGGCCGCCGGTCGTCTCCCCGCCCGTCGTCTCGCCGCCGGTGGTGTCGCCCTCGGCGGCCGCGACGCCGACCCCCACGCCGGAGGTGCACCCTCCGCCGCTCGTCGTCACACCCTCGGAGCCGACCCCGACCCCGACCCCGACCCCGACCCCGACCACACCCCCGGCCACCCCGCCGCCCCCGGCCCGGACACCGACCCCCACCCCGGCCGGAACACCGACCGGTGCGGGAACCCCGACGGCCACCAGCCCGCCGACGGGCCCGGCGGACACCTCCGCCCCGCCGTCGACGGCCCGGCCGTCGCCCTGAGACCGTCAGGCCGTGCGCGGGACGGCGCAGACGGCGTCCGGACGCCCCGGCATGCCGTGCCCCGGTGAACAGTGAGACCCTGGCTGCATGGACCAGCGGGGACGGACCCCGGAGGTCGACTGGCCCGCGCGGCCCGACCTGAGCCTCGCGCTCAACCGGATGGGCACCTTCGACTGGGACCTCGACAGCGGGCGTCTGCACCTGGACGACACCGCCCTCGAGGTCCTCCACCTGCGCCCGGAGCAGTTCGACGGGACCCCGGCCGGACTGCGCCGCCGGGTCGTGCCCGGCGACGGGGCACGGCTGGACCGCCGGGTGGCGCGGGCGCTGGAGGACGGCCGCAGCCACTACGGGGCGTACGTCCGCACCCTGCGCGAGGACGGGACGGCGGTCTGGACCCACGTCCAGGGGCACATCCTGCGGGATCCGCACGGCCGCGCGTACCGGGTCATCGGCATCCTCCGCGACGCCGACCAGGACCCCGGGGAGCCCGGCGCGGCGGGGGAGCGGGACGAGGGACGGCGCCGGATGACCGGGGTCGTCGAGCGGACCACCGCGATCCTCGCGCACGCCCGCACCGTGAACGACGTCACCGACGTCCTCAAGGACCCCGAGGCCCTCGGCCACCTCGGCGCCGTCAGCGTCATGCTCGGCATCGTCGACGGGGGCCGGATCCACCTGGTCGCGGAGGGCCAGCTGGGCTCGTACGTGCCCGAGATCGAGTACACCCGCGTCGACGCGGGGTTCCCGATGAGCGAGGCCGTACGGACCCTGCAGCCGGTCTTCATCGCCTCCCGGGAGGAGTTCCAGCGGCGCTACCCCCTGCTGTGGCCGTACATCGAACCGCTGGCCGTGCGCAGCGGGGTCTACCTGCCGCTGATCGCGCAGGGCCGCCCCGTCGGCGCGCTCGGCCTGCTGTACACGCGCGACGGGGACTTCGACGCGGAGGAGCGCAACCTGCTGGTGGCGCTCGGCAGCGGGATCGCGCAGGGGCTCCAGCGGGCCATGCTCTTCGAGCAGGAGCACGACCTCGCCGAGGGGCTCCAGCGGGCCATGCTGCCCCGGGTCATCCCGGAGGTGCCGGGCGCGCTGATCGCCGTACGGTACCGGGCCGCCCGGGTCGGGCGGGACATCGGCGGCGACTGGTACGACGTCGTCCCCCTCGGCGAAGGCCGGGTCGGGGTGACGATCGGCGACGTCGAGGGCCACGACACGGACGCGGCGGCCGTCATGGGCCAGCTGCGGATCGTGCTCCGCGCCTACGTCCTGGAGGGCCACACCCCCGGCACGGCGCTGGCGCGGGCCTCCGCCTTCCTGCGCGACCTGGCGACGGAGCGCTTCGCCACCTGCACCTACGCCGAACTGGACCTGAACACCGGGATGCTGCACGTCGTACGGGCCGGCCACCTCGACCCGGTCGTGCGGCGCGGGGACGGCAGCTGCCACCGGATCCAGGTGGCGGGCGGGCTCCCCCTCGGCCTGCCCCCGCGCGAGCAGCACGGCAGCGGCTCCGGCTACCCCGTCACCACCCTCGAACTGCACCCCGGGGACACGCTGCTGCTGTGCACCGACGGCCTCGTCGAACGGCCCGGGGGCGACGCCGAGGCGGGGATGCGGGAGTTCATGGAGGCCGCCGAGCACGGCCCGGCCGACGTCGAGGAACTCGCCGACGTCCTGTGCGACCTGGTCGGGGACGCGGGCGGCGGGGACGACATGGCCCTGCTCCTGCTGCGCCGGCGCGGCACCCCCGCCCCGCGCGGCGGCGGGCCGCTGCGCCAGCGCCTGGAGCCGGGCGACGCCGACGGCCCGGCGATGGCCCGGCACCTGATCCGGGCGGCGGTGGCGGCCTGGGGCGCCCGGGACCGGGCCGACGAGATCGAACTGGCGGCGGACGAGCTGATGACCAACGCCCTCGTCCACACCGAGGGCGGCGGGCAGGTCGCCCTGCGGCTGACCGCCGCCGGCCGGATCCGCATCGAGGTCGAGGACCGCAGCAGCGCCCTGCCCCGCCGCCGGGAGGCCGACGACTGGGCGGTGTCGGGCCGGGGCCTGCTGCTGGTCGAGCGGCTCGCGGACGCCTGGGGCGTGGAACCCCGGGGGGCCGGCAAGTGCGTGTGGTGCGAGTTCGCCGTGCCGGTCCCCGCCGGTGCCCGCTAGCGGGCGGGGGTCAGACGGCCGCGTACGGGCCCTGAGTGGCCTTCACGTTCTGCAGGGCCGTCAGCTTGCGGACGAACCGCACCGCGAGGACGGCCGCGGTGACCACCGTCAGGTCGGAGACGACACCGAGCAGCGAGGCGGCGCCGAGGCTCTCGGGGGTCTCGGCGCGGACGTACACCACGCCGAGGACCCGGTCGAGGAGCAGGGACAGGACCCACACGAGCCACCAGCAGGTCACCGGGGCCGAGGACACGCGCCGGTACGAGCCGTCCGGCGCGAGCTGCACGCTCGCCTCCCAGGTCTGCCTCGCCACCTTGTACGGCAGGAAGAGGTTGCCGAGGGGCACGAACCAGGAGCCGACGGCCCAGCCGCTCGCCAGGGTGAAGGCGTCGGGGCGGAAGACCTGGCCGTTGACGCGCACCCGGTAGAACCAGATGACGAACACCACGGCCGTGGCGGCCAGGGCCAGCCACTGCAGGCCGGCGGCGACGCCGACCAGCATGTCGGCCTGGTCGAGCGTGTCGTCCGGGACCGAGGAGGGGTCCGCGGCGACGTCACCCATCAGCGACCAGGTGTTCAGGTTGGCGGCGGCCGAGTACACGTTGACCGCGGCCGTCCCCAGGAGCAGCACCGTCAGCGCGGTCGCGAGCCCCTGCGGGCTGCGCAGCTGCTGCACGGGCGGCGGCGGGGGGTACGGGAACGCCTGGCCCGGGTAGGGGGTTCCGGGAAGCGGCGGGCCGGCCGGGTACGGGCTCGCCCCGTACGGCGGCTGCGGGCCGGGGCCCTGCGGTGGCGGCGGCGATCCGGGCGCGCTGAAGGACATGGTGCGGGACCCCCCACGAGACGTGCGCGAGCGCGGTGGCGATCGGGCGAAGGTGATACCGGCCGGTCGAACGCCGGTACGACAAGCGCTGAACATACGTCAGCGCCGCGTCCGGCGTCCAAACCGTCTCCGGAAGACACGGCCTAGAGCGGCACCAGCGTGACCTCGGTGGCCTTCACGCTCGTCCACACCGGCGCGCCGTCGGCCACGCCGAGCTCCGCGGCCGCCTCCGGGGTGATCTCCGCTACCAGGTCGGGCGCCCCGGCCGAGGCGACCAGCACGCGCAGCCGGCTGCCGGCCGAGGTGACCTCCCTGACCGTTCCCCGCCAGACGTTGCGGGGGCTGCCGCCCGGGCGGTCCCGGTGCAGCGACACCGCCTCCGGGGCGATGATCGCCAGAGCCTGCGCCCCCTCCGGCAGGGTTTCCGCCACCACCAGCCGGCCGCCTCCCGCGAGCGCGAGCCCTTCGGCGGAGGCGGTGCCGGGCCAGGCGTTGCGGCCCAGCATCCGGGCCACCCACGGCGAGCGCGGATGCCGGGTGACCTCGGCGGGCGGCGCGTCCTGGAGGGTGCGCCCGTCGGCCAGGACGAGGACCCGCTGGGCCAGCGACACCGCCTCGACGGGGTCGTGCGTGACGATCAGGCAGACCCCGCCGAAGCCGGCCAGGTGCCTGCGCAGGGTGTGCCGCACGTGCGCCCGGGTCGTCTGGTCCAGGGCGGCGAGGGGCTCGTCGAGCAGCAGCAGCCGGGGCCGGGCCGCCAGCGCCCGGGCGAGGGCCACCCGCTGCGCCTGACCGCCGGACAGCTGCGCGGGCCGCCGCTGCGCGAGGTGTCCCACCCCGAGCCGGTCCAGCCACAGCTGCGCCTCGCGGCGGGCCTCGGCGCGTCCGACCCGGCGGGCGCGCAGCCCGTACGCGGTGTTGGCCAGGGCGCTCAGGTGCGGGAACAGCGCCCCGTCCTGCGGGACCCAGGCCACCTGGCGCCGGTGCGGGGGCAGGGCGGTGACGTCGGTGTCGCCGAGCCGCAGCTCGGCGCGGGCGCGCGGGGTCAGGCCGAGCAGGGCGCGCAGGAGGGTGGTCTTGCCGGCGCCGTTCTCGCCCACCACGGCGATGGTGGTGCCGGGTGCGGCGTCGAGGGTGAGCTCGTTGAAGCCGGTGACCTCGGCGTGCAGGGGCCAGCGCCCGTCGTCCGGCACGTCCGGAGCGGGGGCTTGCGCGGGGGCGGCGGGGGCTTCCGGCTGCCGGGCAGCGGAGCGGGGCTTCGCGGCAGCGGGCGTGCCCGTCCAGCGGCCGCGCAGCGCGATGAGCACGCCCATGGCGATGGCCAGCAGGAGCAGCGAGACCGAGGTGGCCGCCTCCGGCTGGTCCTGGAGCAGCAGGTAGACCTGGAGGGGCAGGGTCTGGGTGGTGCCCGGCAGGTTGCCGGCGAAGGTGATGGTCGCGCCGAACTCGCCGAGCGCGCGGGCCCAGGTGAGGGCCGCGCCGGCGATCAGGCCGGGGGCGACCATGGGCATGGTGACCGTGAAGAACACCCGGACCGGCGAGGCGCCGAGGGAGGCGGCGGTCTCCTCGTAGCTCCGCTTCAGCCCGCCGAGCGCCCCCTCCAGGCTGATCACCAGGAAGGGCATGGCGACGAACGTGGCCGCGACGACCGCCCCGGAGGTGTGGAAGGGCAGCGTGACGCCGAAGGTGTCCTCCAGCCAGGGTCCGAGCAGTCCGCGCCGCCCGAAGCCGAGCAGCAGCGCGACACCGCCGACGGTCGGCGGCAGCACCATCGGCAGCAGCACCAGCGAGCGGACGAAGGCCTTGCCCTTGAACTCGACCCGGGCCAGCAGCCAGGCCAGCGGCACCCCGAGGAGCAGCGAGAGGCCGAGCGCCCACAGGGACACCAGCAGCGACAGCTTCAGGGCCGTGACCACGCCGGGGCTGGTGAGGTGGGCGCCCAGTTCGCCCCACTGCGTGCGGCTGAGGATGCCGACGAGCGGCAGCAGCAGGAACGCGACGGCGAGCAGCGCGGGGAGCGCCAGCGTCACGGGGGGCCGGGTGCGGGTGCGGAGTCTGCTCATGGGGTGATGGGGGTTCCTGGTCGGGGCCGGGGAGGGATCCTACGGAGCGTACGGGCGCGGCGCGGCCGCCGGACACGCCGAAGGGGGGCCGCCCGTCCCCCCGGACCGGGCGGCCCCCCCTTGCGGCCGGGCCGGCTAGGCCTTCTGGAAGCCGGCGTCCTGGAGGATCTTCTGCGCCTCGGGGCCGCTCAGCCAGGCCACGAAGGCGGCGGCGGCCTCGGCGTTCTTGGACTGCTTGAGGGTGGCGGCCGGGTAGGAGGCGACGGCGTTCTGCCCGTCCGGGATGTCCACGGCGACGACCTTGTCGGCGGACTTGACGGTGTCGGTCTTGTAGACGAGGCCGGCGTCGGCCTCGCCCAGCTCGACCTTGCTCAGGACGGCGCGGACGTTGGGCTCCTGGGAGACCGGCTTCACCTCGATCTTCTGGGCGTCCAGGATCTGCTTGCCGTACCGGCCGACGGGGACCTCGGGCGCCGCGAGGACGACCTTGATCTTGGAGTCGGCGAGGTCCTTGAGCTCGTCGACCTTGAAGGGGTTGCCCTTGCCGGTGGCGATGACCAGGCGGTTCTTCGCGATGACCGTGGGGCCGTCGGTCTCGCCCTTCAGGCCGTCCATGGTCTTGGTGTCCGCGGTGACCAGCGCGTCGGCCGGGGCGCCCTGCTTGACCTGGGCGGCGAGTTCCTGGGAACCGGCGAAGGAGAAGGTCACCCTGGTGCCGGGGTGGGACTTCTCGTAGGCCGCCTTCGCCGTGGTGAACACGTCGGTGAGGGAGGACGCGGCGAGCACGGTGAGGTTCGCGGCCTTGGCCTCGGTGGAGGCCTGCGCCGAGGCGGAGGGGGCGGCGTCGTCCGCCTTCTTCTCGTCGTCGCCGCTGCCGCTGCCACAGGCGGAGAGGGGGACGAGCAGGGCGGCGCCGAGCGCGGCGGCGGCGATGCGGCGGGTGTGCGGGGTGGCGGACATGAGCGGGTGCTCCTCGGTCGGGTCGGCGGCCGGCCGGGTGCCGGAGCCGCGCGGTGGTGACCCGCGCCGGTGACGGGCGGAGCGGGCGGGAACGAGCGGAGGGACTGGCGTCGGCCTCGGTCCGGTGTCGCCGGGCCGGGTCGGGCGACGTCGACGTGCAGGCCGGTCGACTACGCGCGGGCGGTGGCCCGCGCCCCGACCTCCGGCCCGAGCTCCTCGACGGCCTCGTGGGAGAGGAGCGAGACCGGCCGGTGGGGACCGGCCTGGACCTCGGCCCCGGCGGCGACGTCGCCGAGCCGGACGGCCGGGAAGGCCGCCAGGTCGCGGCCGTCGATCAGGCGGCGGCCGCCCTCGTCGCGACGGGTCGCGACCCGGCCGATGCTGTAGGTCTGCATGTGCGACAAGGTAGGGGCAGGTAGGCCGCATGTGCAATTCGTTTGGCCTGATCTCTATCGCATATGCCACGACTCTTGTGGTATCTGCCAAAACCGTTCCGCTCCGGGGCCGCCGGATCGCTAGAGTCGGGGCATGACTGACGGTACGAGGACCACGGAGTCGGGGACGGCCCCGCTGGAGACGGGGACCGCGCGGGTGGACGCCTGGATCTGGTCGGTCCGGCTCACCAAGACCCGGTCCGTGGCGGCGACGGCCTGCCGGGCGGGCCACGTGAAGGTCAACGGCGAGCGGGCGAAGCCCGCGCAGCAGGTGCGGGCGGGCGACGAGGTACGGCTCTTCCACGCGGGCCGCGAGCGGATCGTCGTGGTCCGGCGCCCCGTGACGAAGCGGGTCGGACCGCCGGTCGCCGCCGAGTGCTACGTGGACAACAGCCCGCCGCCGCCGACCCCGGTGGAGGCGGCGGTGGTCGGCATCCGCGACCGGGGCGCGGGGCGGCCGACGAAGCGGGAGCGCCGCGAAATGGAACACCTCCGGGGACGGTAGCCTCCGGCGGTTGCCGTGCCGTGCCGTGCCGTGCCGTGCCGTGCCATGCCGTGCGGGGCCGGGCCGGGCCGTGCAGGGCGGAGCGGGGGCCGGCCGCTGCGCGGGGCTGTCCCCTACCCTCCCCCAGACTCCGTCCGGGGGGACCCCCACTTCCACCGTTCCCCCGGGCGCTGCGCGCCCGGTGCGCTCGAACTCCCCCAGCTGCCGCCGGGAGGTGCCCCAGCGCGGGCTGGATTTCGCTGCGCGACATTCCAGCCCCGCCGGCGTTTGAGGCGCGGGGTCTGGGGCGGAGCCCCTGGGGGCACCCCCCCAGCGGTAGCCGGTGGAGGAACGGGTGAAGGGAGGGTAGGGGACCTCGCCCCGCGCAGGGGTACCGCCGGGTCACGCCTTGCGGTAGGCGTACGCCTCCTCGGCCGCCGCCACCACCGCCTCCAGGGGAGCCCCCGCGGACGCGGTGATCACCGCCGCCACCGCCCCCTCCAGGAACGGCGCGTCCACCAGCCGGGAGCCGGCCGGGAGTTCCTCGTCCTCCAGGAGCGCCTTGACGGTCAGCACCGAGCTGCCGAGGTCCACCAGCAGTGCGACCCCGGCCCCCCGGTCCACCGCCGAGGCCGCCGCCGTGATGAGCTCCGCGCTCGTGCCGAGCCCGCCGTCGGCGGTGCCGCCCGCCGGGGCCACCGGGGCCACGGCCCCGCCCGCCGCGATGCCCCGCGCCAGCTCCGCCACCGACCCGGCGACCCCGGCGCTGTGCGACACCAGCACGATCCCGACCAGCGCCCCGCCGCTCACGCGGTCCCCTCCGCCGTGTCGGCCAGCGCGCCCAGCAGCAGGGCGGCCGAGGTGGCCCCCGGGTCCTGGTGCCCGACGCTGCGCTCCCCGAGGTAGCTGGCGCGGCCCTTGCGGGCCAGTATCGGGACCGTGGCGAGGGCCCCGCCCTCCGCCGCGTCCCCGGCGGCACGGTAGGACGTACCCAGCGCCGCGACCCCCGGGACCAGCGCGTCGAGCATCGTCTTGTCGCCCGGGGCCGCCCCGCCCAGCCGGGCCACCGCGTCCACGCCCGCGTCCAGGGCCGCGCGCAGCTCCTCGTCGGAGACCTCGGAGGCCTCCCCGAGTTCCTTGCCGGTGCGCCGCAGCAGCGTTCCGTACAGCGGGCCGGACGCGCCGCCCACCGTGGAGATCAGGGTGCGGCCGGCCAACTGGAGCAGCGCCCCGGGCGCGTCCGCCGGGTCGGCCCCGGCCAGTGCCGTGCGCACGGCCGTGAAGCCCCGCAGCAGGTTGGCCCCGTGGTCGGCGTCCCCGATGGGGGAGTCGAGCTCGGTGAGCCGGTCCGCCTCCCGTTCCACCGCCGCCGCGGCGGCCTCCAACCAGCGCCGGAAGAACTCCGCGTCACGCATCCTCAGCACCCCCAGCGCAGGGCGGCCGTGCGCACCGGCGCGTCCCACAGCCGCAGCAGCTCCTCGTCCGCCCGGCACACCGTCACCGAACAGCCCGCCATGTCCAGGGAGGTGACGTAGTTCCCGACGAGCGCCCGCGCCACCTCGACGCCCCGCGCGGCCAGGGCGGCGGCCACCTCCGCGTGGAACCCGTACAGCTCCAGCAGCGGGGTCGCTCCCATCCCGTTGACCAGCAGCAGCACCGGACCGGCGGGCGGTCCGGTCTCCGCGAGGTCGTCCAGTACGGCCGCCACCGCCACCTCCGCGATCTCCCGCGAGGTCATCATCGCGCGCCGCTCCCGGCCGGGCTCGCCGTGGATCCCGACGCCCAGTTCCAGTTCCCCGTCGGGGAGGTCGAAGGTCGGACCGCCCTTCGCGGGCGTGCTGCAGGCGCTGAGCGCCACCCCGAAACTGCGGGACGACGCGTTGACCCGCCGGGCGAGGGCGGCGACCCGCTCCAGCGGCGCGCCCTCCTCGGCGGCCGCCCCGGCGATCTTCTCGACGAAGAGGGTGCCTCCCGTGCCGCGTCGGCCGGCCGTGTAGAGGCTGTCGGTGACGGCGACGTCGTCGTCGACGAGCACCCGCTCCACCCGCAGGCCGTCCTCCTCCGCCAGTTCGGCGGCCATCTGGAAGTTCAGCACGTCGCCGGTGTAGTTCTTGACGACGAACAGCACCCCCTGACCGGCGTCCACGGCCCCGGCCGCGTGCAGCATCTGGTCGGGCACCGGCGAGGTGAACACGGCGCCGGCGCAGGCGGCGGAGAGCATCCCGGGCCCCACGAACCCGGCGTGCAGCGGCTCGTGCCCGGAGCCGCCCCCGGACACCAGCCCGACCCGGCCGCCGGCCCGCGCGTCCCGCCGCACGACAACCTGCCGCTCCACGTCGACGTCGAGCTCGGGATGCGCGGCCGCCATGCCGCGCAAGGCGTCGGAGACCACGGTGTCGGGTGAGTTGATGAGCATCTTCACGAAGAACCTCCCGGTGCGGTGGAGTCGTGTGCTGTGACCTGCTGCCGACCGTAGGGCAGAGCACCCCGCCGAGGTGGCGGAACGCGGACGCGGCGCACCCGGCGTACGCTCGACTGCGGGGCCGTCCCGCCTGCGGCGGCCTCGCGGGAGGCGGCGTGTCCGGGCTCGGCGAGCTGATCGGGATCGACGACCGGACGGTGCTGGTCGCCGGGCAGGAGCTGGACCTGGCGCACGGACGGCCCGACGTGGCCAACGCCCTCGTCCACCGGAGCGGCGAGACCCTCGTCCTGGTCGACACCGGTGTCACGGAGCCGTTCCGCGCGGCGCTCCGGGAGGCCGCCGACCTGGTCGGCCCCTGGTCCAGGGTGCTGCTGCTGACCACCCACGGGCACCTCGACCACGTCGGCAACAACGACCTGGCCGACGCGCTGGGCGTGCCGGCGGAGCACTGCGTCCCCGCCCCCGACCTCGGCCAGATGCGGGACCCGGTGGCGTACTGGGTGCGGGCCTTCGAGCGCGTGGCCGGGCTGGGCGTGCTGCCCGGGCCGCCCCGGGAGACCGCCGAGCGGGTGGTCTCGCTCTTCCGGCCGCTGCGGCCTTTCGGCGCGACGACCCGGACGTACGAGGAACGGCCGCCGGAGCGGATCCGGATCGGCTCGCTGCGGTTCGTCGGCTGGACCTTCGCCGACGGCGCGGTCCGGGTGCTGCGCAGCCAGGGCCACTGCGCCGGGCATGTGGTCGTGCACCTGCGGGACTGCGGGGTCCTCCACCTCTCCGACGAGGCCAACGGCCCCTGCGGCCCCATGGCCGACGCCGACCAGCTCAAGCTCCAGACGGCGCTGGGCTCCGCGGCCCGCCTGCTGGAGGAGGGCGAGGCCGAAGTCCTCACCGACGGGCACACTTTCGCCCCGCGTCGCGGCGCCGAGGCGGTGGCCCACCTGGACCAACTGCTGGACCAGGCGGCCGCCCTGCACGCGGCGGCCCTCGAACTGACCGCCGGCCCCGGCCCGGTCCGGCCGGACGCGTTCACCGCCGCCTGCGCGGAGGCCGCCACAGCCCTGGGCGTCACCGGCGCCAACCCGAACCCGCTGTTCACGGCGATGATGGCGGTGAACCTGCTGCACGCCCTGGGCCTGCGCCCGGAGTCCGAGGCCCCCGGCGCCCCCTGGTCCCGCCCCCGGCCGCCCCGCCCCTGACGGGCCGCCGCCCGCCGGGACCGCGTCCCGTCAGGCTCCTTGTTCGCGCAGCCGGCGGCTGACCTCGCCGAGGCCGTCGGCGAGGGCGTCGAGCTGTTCGGGGGTGAGGACGTCCACGAGGGCCTCGCGGACCGCCGTGACGTGGCCGGGGGCGGCCTCCTCCAGGCGGGTGCGGCCCGCGTCCGTGAGGACGGCGTAGACGCCCCGGACGTCCGAGGGGCAGCTGCGGCGGCGGACCAGGCCGGCCTTCTCCATCTGGCCGACCTGGTAGGTCAGGCCGCTCTTGGAGTTGATCAGCCCGTTGGCGAGCTCCGTCATGCGCAGCTCCTGGTCGGGCGCCGCGGCGAGCCGCACGAGGATCTCGTACTGGGGGTGGGAGAGTCCGGAATCGTCCTTGAGCTGCTGGTCGAGCCGGCGGTTCACCAGGGCGGAGGCGGCCAGGAAGCCCCTCCAGGCGCGCATCTCGCGGTCGTCCAGCCATCTCGGTTCGTCCATGGGGCCAGGGTACACGGGTCGTTCGAATTTGAATCAACGGCTCCTGGGTGGCTATGGTCGGACTCAAGCAGGTTCGAATTTGAACCAATCCTCGGGCCGCCCGACCGGAAGGACCCCCAATGAGCAGCGCCACCGCCACCGCGACGAAGACCCCGCCCGCCGCCCCGGCCGCCCCCGCCGCCGGCACCTCCGCCCACGACGCCGGACTGCTCCTGCTGCGCGTCGTCCTCGGCCTCACCGTGGCCGCCCACGGCACCCAGAAGCTCTTCGGCTGGTTCGGCGGCGGCGGGATCAGCGGCACCGGCCAGTTCTTCACCGCCACCGGCTACCCGGCCGGCGACGCCATGGCCGCCCTGGCCGGCCTCACCGAGACCCTCGGCGGCCTCGGCCTCGCCCTCGGCCTGCTCACCCCGCTCGCCGGGGCCGCCGTCACCGGCACGATGATCAACGCCCTGGCCGTCCACGGCACCGGCGCCTTCTTCGCCCCGAAGGGCATGGAGTACGAGCTCCTGCTCGCCGCGGCCGCCGCCGCCCTCACCCTCACCGGCCCCGGCTGCCACGCCGTCGACCGGCTGCTGCCCGTCCCCGCCCTGCGCACCCACCGCCTCGCCCTCGGCGCCCAGGCCCTCGCCCTCGGCGTGGTCCTCGCCGCCGTGACGCTCCTCATCCGCAACTAGGCGTCTCGCCGACGGCGGCCCGCGGGCGGGAGGGTCGCCGGCTGATTGACCCCCGGGGTTTGTGGGAAAAGCGGATGAATGACACAACCCATCGAAGACTACGCACTCATCGGCGACCTGATGACCAGCGCGCTGGTCGGCCGTGACGGGTCCATCGACTGGCTGTGCCTGCCCCGCTTCGACTCGGCGGCCTGCTTCGCCGCCCTCCTCGGCAGCAAGGAGAACGGCCAGTGGCGCATCGCCCCGGCCGCCGCCGCAAACGGCGAACGGTGCACGCGGCGGGCCTACGTGGACGGCTCGCTGGTCCTGGAGTCGTACTGGGAGACCGACGAGGGCACCGTCAAGGTCGTCGACTTCATGCCGCAGCGGGACGAGGCACCCGACGTGATGCGGATCGTCGAAGGGGTCTCGGGCCGGGTCATCGTCCGGAGCACCCTGCGGCTGCGTTTCGACTACGGCAACGTCGTCCCCTGGGTCCGGCGCAGCGAGGGCGACCGGGTCGCGGTCGCCGGACCCGACTCGGTCTGGTTCCGCAGCGAGCCTCCCGTGCGGACCTGGGGCGAGGACCGCAGCACCCGCTCGGAGTTCACCGTCGGCCCCGGCGAGAAGGTCGCCTTCGTGCTGACCTGGCACCCCTCGCACGAGCCGCGCCCCGAGCCCGTCGACCCGTACGGGGCGCTGGAGCAGAGCCTCGCCGACTGGCGGGAGTGGACCGGCCAGTGCCGCTACGAGGGCCCGTACGAGGAGGCCGTCACCCGCTCGCTGATCACCCTCAAGGCCCTCACCTTCGCCCCCACCGGCGGGATCGCCGCCGCCGCGACGACCTCGCTGCCCGAGGAGATCGGCGGGGTCCGCAACTGGGACTACCGCTACTGCTGGCTCCGTGACGCCACCCTGACCCTGGGCGCCCTGCTGTCCACCGGCTTCCTCGACGAGGCACGGGCCTGGCGGGGCTGGCTGCTGCGCGCCGTCGCCGGCGACCCGGCCGACCTCCAGATCATGTACGGCATCGCCGGCGAGCGCCGCATCCCCGAGACCGAACTGCCCTGGCTGCGCGGCTACGCCGGCTCCGCCCCGGTCCGGATCGGCAACGCCGCCGTCGACCAGCTCCAGCTGGACGTGTACGGAGAGGTCCTGGACGCCCTGCACCTGGCGCGGGCCTCCGGGCTGGCCTCGGAACGGCACGCATGGCAGATCCAGCTCTCCCTCCTGGACTTCCTGGAGCGCAACTGGCGCCGCCCGGACGAGGGGCTGTGGGAGGTGCGCGGCCCGCGCCGCCACTTCACCCACTCCAAGGTGATGGCCTGGGTGGCCGCCGACCGGGCCGTGCGGACCCTGGAGAACGCCCCGCACATGCCGGGCGACATCGAGCGCTGGCGGGCCATGCGGGACGAGGTGCACCGCGACGTCTGCGAGAAGGGCTACGACCCCGAGCGGGGCACCTTCACCCAGTACTACGGCTCCCGCGAGCTGGACGCGGCCACCCTGCTCATCCCCCGCGTCGGCTTCCTCCCGCCCGACGACCCCCGCGTGATCGGCACCGTCGACGCCGTCCGGGAGGAACTGGGCAGCAGCGGCCTGATCCGCCGCTACAGCACCGAAGGCCCCTCCGTCGACGGCCTGCCCGGGGACGAGGGCACCTTCCTGGCCTGCTCGTTCTGGATGGTCGACGCCCTCCACATGACGGGCCGGACCAAGGAGGCCCGCGAGCTCTTCGAGAAACTGCTCGCGGTCCGCAACGACGTGGGCCTCCTCGCCGAGGAGTACGACACCCGCAGCGGACGCCAGCTCGGCAACTTCCCGCAGGCGTTCAGCCACGTCGGCCTGGTCAACACCGCCATCGCCCTGTCCGCCGCCGAAGCGGCCGGCTGACCCCCGCGCCCACGGGTGGGGGGCCGCCGCGAACCGCGACGGCCCCCCACCCGCCGGGCGGTCAGACCGCCGGCTCGTCCTCCGCGTCGGGGATGCTCACCAGCCAGCGCGAGTCCGTCCGCGGCCGCAGGTACAGCGCCCAGTAGAGGGTGGCCACCGCGGTGATGCCACCGGTCCACAGCAGGTACTCGGTCTCCTGCTGGGTCAGGATGTACGCGAACACGAGGATCAGCACGACCGGCACGGCCGGCCACAGCGGCATCCGCCAGGCGGCCTTCTCGCCGTGCGCACCGCGCCGGCTGAACAGCGCGGCCACCGCGACCAGCAGGTACATGCCGGTCACCGACACGCCGGTCACCCCGTACAGGGTGTCGAGGTTGACGAAGCACATCGCCGCGCCCGGCAGGCCGACCAGCAGCGTGGCCACCCAGGGGGAGCCGAAGCGGCCCAGTCGCGACAGGCCGCGGTTGACCGGCTCGGGCCAGGCCTTGTCGCGGGCCGAGGCGAACAGCACCCGGGAGTTCTGGATGACCATGACGATGCCGGCGTTGACGATGGCCAGGGCCACGCAGAGGCTGACGAAGGTGCCGACGGCCGAGTTCGACCAGGCCGTCACCATCGCGCCCAGGTCGCCGGAGGTGAGCGCCTCCAGGTCCGGGGCGCCCATGGTGATCGCGATGACCGGGACCAGGATCACGGCGGAGGAGATCGCCAGGGTGGCGAGCACGGTCCGCGGGACGTTGCGGCGCGGCTGCTCCAGCTCCTCGGAGAGGTAGACGGCGGTGGAGAAGCCCTGGGTGACGAAGAGCGCGATGGCCAGCCCGGAGACCACCATCATGGCCGTCACCGTGGAGACGCCGCCGCCCTCGGCGGCCACCGAACCGTGCACGAGGGCGTCGGCCCCCCGCTCGCTGTGGGCGAAGCCGAGCACGGCGACCAGCGCGGCGGCGACCACCTCCAGCACGAGGAAGATGCCCGTGATCCAGGCGTTGGCGCGCAGGTCCAGCAGGCCGGCGAGGGTGGCCAGCAGCATCACGGCGCCGCCGGCCACCGGAGCCGGTACGTCGACCACGGGGGAGAGGTAGTCGGCCGTGCCCATGGCGATCACGGGCGGCACGATCATGACCACGAGCAGGGACAGCACGAAGACGAGCCAGCCGGCGAGCCGGCCCGCGAGGGTGGAGACCATGGCGTACTCGCCGCCGGCGCTGGGGATCAGCGTGCCCAGCTCCGAGTAACAGAAGGCCACGCCGACGCAGAGCAGCGAGCCGATGGCGATGGTGAGCGCGGTCCAGGTGCCGAGCCCCGAGAAGAGGTCGGGCACGACGACGAAGAGGGTCGAGGCGGGCGTCACGCACGACAGCGTGAGCAGGGTCCCGCCGACGACGCCGATGGAACGCTTGAGCTTCTGCGGGGTGGGGCCGGTGGCCGGGGCCAGGGCCTGGGGTGCGCTGATCGTGTCAGTCATCGGTGCGGGGTTCCGATCGGCAGTGTGGTGAAGGAGTGCGGGAGCGGTATCGCCTCCGGGGCGGTGGTGGGCACTTCGTTCGCGTGGCTCCCGGGCCGCTATGCAAGCTCCACGAGATCCGCAGGTCAATAGCTGTTCACCTGCGGAATCCATCGTGGATCACCCCTCCGCCGCGCCGGTTGCGGTGTTAAGGCCGCGTAAATATTGGCCGGGTGAGGGGTGCGGGAACCGCAGCGAGATCCAATGAATTTCCCTCCGCTTTGCCTGGCGGGCGGAGTCGGGCGGGCGGGGACGCGCCGCCGGGCCGTCAGGCGGACGGGCCGGCCGGGCGGGAGGCCAGCAGCAGGGCGACGTCGTCCGGGCGGTCCGGCGTGCGGGCGGCCTCGGCGACCAGCCGGTCGGCCGCCTCCGTCAGCGGCGACGGCCGGGCGGCGGCCAGTGCCGCCCGCAGCCGCTCCACCCCTTCGTCGATGTCCGCCCCCGGCGCCTCCACCAGCCCGTCCGTGTACAGGGCCAGCACCTCGCCGGGTCCCAGCGTCAGTTCCGTCACCGGGTAGCGTGCCCCCGGGTCGATGCCGAGCACCACCCCGCCCGCCAGGTCCAGCACCTCCGCCCGGCCGTCGGCCCGCCGCAGCAGCGGCTGCGGGTGCCCCGCGCGGGCGGCCAGGGCCCGGCCGGAGCCGGGGTCCAGCAGCACGTAGCAGCAGCTGGCGAACTGGCCCGGGTCCAGGTCGATCAGCAGCTGGTTCGTCCCCCGCACCACCTGGTCCGGGGCGTTCCCGCTGAGCGCGAAGGCCCTTACGGCGCTGCGCAGTTGCCCCATGGTCGCGGCGGCCGCCACCCCGTGGCCCTGGACGTCCCCGATGACCAGCGCCAGCCGGCCCCCGTCCGTCTCGATGACGTCGTACCAGTCGCCGCCGACCTCCATGCCGTCCGACCCGGGCAGGTACCGGCCCACCGTGGCCACCTCCCCCCGCACCGGCAGCCGGTGCGGCAGCAGGGCCGCCTGGAGCCCCCGGGCCAGCGCCGCCTCGCTGTCGTAGCGCCGGGCCCGCTCCAGGGCCTGCGCGATCAGGCCGGCCAGCGCCGTGAGGACCGTACGTTCCTCGGGGCTGAAGCCGCGCCGCCGGTCGAAGCCGAGGATGCAGGAGCCGACCGGGCGGCCGGAGGCGATCAGCGGGAGGAAGGCGCGCGCCCCGACCTCGGCGTCCAGCGGGATCCCCGGATAGGCCGCGGCGAGGTGCTCCATCGACTCGAAGAACAGCGGCCGGCCCGAGGTCAGGGTCTCCACCCCGGGCAGCCGCTCGTGCAGCGAGACCCCGTCGAAGCGGTTCAGGAACCCGGTGGGGAAGCCGGTCTCCCAGGCGAGGTACAGGTGCCGCTCGTCGAGCATGTAGATCGCCAGCTGGCGGCCTCCGAACGCGGGCAGCAGCTCCTCGGTGACCACGGCCGCCACCTGGCGCGCGGTGACCGCCTCGGTCAGCGCGATGGCCAGGGCCACCGGCCGGTACAGGGAGGAGGCCCGGTCCGCGGGCGAACCGAGGCCGGTGTCCGGCCCGGCCGCGGGCTCGGAGGCGTAGGCGGGCGGCTCGGCGGCCTCCAGCGTCACCGTCACCCCCGAGGGGCCCGGGTACAGCCCCACCGACAGCCATTCGGCGACGGGCCGACCGGTGCCGGGCCCGGCGTCCGCCACCGCGTCCGCCGCCGCGTCCGCCCCGGCCCCGGCCCCGGCACCGGCGGGTCCGCTCCGGGCGGCGAAGCGCACCGGCGCCCCCGAGAGGAACACCCCGCGCAGATGGTCCTCGTACGCGGACTGGCCGAGCCACGGCAGCACCTCCCACAGCGCGCGCCCGCGCAACAGGGCCGCGGGCCGCCCGAGCAGCTCCTCGGCGGCGGTGTTGGCGAAGGCCACCGCGCCCTGCCGGTCCACGGACAGCACCGCTTCGAGCCGGTCCACCGCCTCCCGGGCCGCCTCCACACCGGCCGCCGGCCAGGGCAGGCACAGCGGATCACCGTCCCACAGCACCGTCTCCCCGGCCGCCCGCAGCGCCTCCAGCTCCCCGGCCAGACGGGCGGCCGCCGCCCGCAGCCGCTCCCGCTCTCGGGCCCCGAGCACCGCCCCCGGCGTCGCCGGCCGCAGCACCAGCAGCACCCCGAACCGCCGCGGCCCGGCGCCGACCGGCTCGTAGAACGACCCGAAGCGGAAGGGCAGCCCGGCCATCAGCTGGGGGAAGCGCCGCATCGCCGCCTCCGCGTCCGGCAGGTGCACCGCCTGCCCCGTGCGGTAGGCCTCGGCGACCGGGTACGGCCGGTTCACCTGCATCCGCCACCACGGCCGGAACAGCCGCCACGGCAGGCCCGTGACCAGCGCCATCCGCAGCAGCCCACCGGTGCCCGAGCGCAGGTAGACCCCGCCCGCGTACCCGCCGACCGCCTCCACGGCGCCCGCCACCGCCCGCGCGAGCGCCCGGTCCCTGGCGGCGGTGGCCGGGCCGGAACCGTCCGCTGTCGCCGTCACACAGCAAGGATGCGCCCTCGCCCCCGGCGGCCGCACCCGTTCGCCCCGGGCCGCTCCACGTCCGGCCGCGCGCCCGCCTGACACCCCAGGGCGCGCCGATGCGCCGAACGCCTCCCCCGAAGGGGGGAACGGGCCGCCGCGCACGCCGTCGGCCGCACCCCCGCCGGGGAGGCATCCGGCATGCGACACGCGTACGACGACACGCACCCGGCGCCCCGCGCGGCGTTCACGGCGGCCGACGCCTTCACCCTGCGCACCGCCCTCGACGCCCTCGGCGGGGTCCGCGACCTCGACACCCTCGACGTGGCCTGCGGGCACGGCGGCACCGCCGCACTCCTGGCGAGCGGCGGCGCCCGGCGTACCGTCGGCGTCGACCACTGCCCGGACCGGGTCCGCCGGGCCCGCGCGTCGGCGCCCCCCTCCGCCCCCGTCGAGTACGTGGTCGCGGACGCCGCCGACATGCCGCAGCTCGGCCCCTTCGACCTGGCCACCGCCGTCTACCTGTTCAGCCACGCCCCCGACCGGGCGGCCCTGCACGCCATGTTCCGCGGCATCCGCGCCAACCTGCGCCCCGGCGGCCGCCTCCTGTCGCTCGTCCGCAACCCGGGGGCGTACCCGCGGGTCGACTGGTCCCCGTACGGGATGCGCATCCTCGACCGGGTGCCGGACGGCGACGCCCCGCTGCTGAAGGCACAGTTCCTGACCGAGCCCCCGCAGCACTTCGAGTACCGCGAATGGGCGCACGCCGACTTCGCCGAAGCCGCCGTCGACGCCGGCTTCAGCACCGTCGCCTGGCAGCCCTCCCGCACCCCGCCCGCCGACGCCGCGCGCGACGAGGCGTACTGGACGGCGTACCGGGCCTGGCCCGTCAGCTCCCTCATGACGTGCACGGCCTGAGGGGTGCTGCGCCCCGGCCCACCGCCCCCGGTCAGTCCTGTCCGGCGGTCTCCCCGATGAGTTCGACGATCCGGTCCCGGGCCGCCCGCCCCTCCGGGACCGGCAGCAGCGGGTACCCGTGCGGCATGCCCGGCTCCTCGTGCCACTCCACCCGTGCCCCGGCCGCGGCGGCCCGCCGCCGCAGCTCGTGGCTGTCGGTGGCCAGCACGTCCCGGGTCCCGGTGAACACCGTCAGCGGGGCCAGACCGTCGAAGGAGCCGTGCAGCGGGCTCACCCGGGGGTCGTCCGCCGCGAGGGTCCCCGCGTACAGCCGTCCCGCCTCGGCCAGTCCCGCCCGGGCCAGCACCGGATCGACCGCCTCCAGCGCGGCCTGGCCCGGGTGGCTCATGCTCAGGTCGAGCCAGGGGGAGATCAGCACGATCCGTGACGGCTGCGCCCCGGTCCGCTCCCGCAGCCGCTGCGCGGCGGCCAGCGCCAGCCCGGCGCCCGCGGAGTCCCCGATCAGCACCGTCCCGCCGGCACCGCCGCTCTCGATCAGACCGCTCAGCAGGTCGGCGGCCACCGGGACGTTCCGGTCGGCGGTGCCGCGCGGGGCGAGCACGTACGCCGGGACGACCACCCGGGCCCGGGCCCGGGTCACCAGGGTCCGGATCAGCGACCAGTGCGGCCGGACCAGCTCGTCGACGTACGCCCCGCCGTGCACGTACAGCACCCGCGCCACGGGCTCCTGCCCGCGCGGTGAGGCGTCGTACACCGGCCAGGCCCCGACGAAGGTCCGCGACAGTTCCGCGACCCGGCCCAGCGAACGGGGCGGCAGGTGCGAAGCGGGCCTGCGGGCCGCCCGGGCCACGGTGGCCCGGACCGCTTCGGCCGTCGCGAGCCGTCTTCGCCGCCCCGTCGCCACCAGTGCGGCCGAAAGCGCCCTGCTGCGCAGACTCGGCACGCCCCTCACCTCCCCTTTTCCCCGGTGACGGACCATAGCGCGGCTTCCGCCCCCGGGCCCCGTCCCCGTCCAGGGAGGAGCATAGGCGTGAAGCTGCGCTGTCGACCCGCTTAAGAAAGTCTCGATGGACTGATCACCGCGACGGTCGGCAGATTGGTGCCCGTCACCAGCGCCACCCGCGTACCGGCGGGAGCGGCAACACCCTTCGCACGCCTGGAGCCACCGCCATGAAGGCACTCGTCAAGCACAAGGCCGAGCCCGGGCTGTGGCTCATGGACGTCCCCGAGCCCGAGTACGGCCCCGGTGACGTGCTGATCAAGGTGCTGCGGACCGGTATCTGCGGCACCGACCTGCACATCCGCGCCTGGGACGGCTGGGCGCAGGGCGCCGTCAAGACCCCGCTCGTGCTCGGCCACGAGTTCGTCGGCGAGGTCGCGGCGGTGGGCGCGGACGTCCGCGACATCGAGACCGGCGCCCTGGTCAGCGGCGAGGGCCACCTGGTGTGCGGCAAGTGCCGCAACTGCCTGGCAGGCCGCCGCCACCTGTGCCGCTCCACGATCGGGCTCGGGGTCGGCCGCGACGGCGCCTTCGCCGAGTACGTGGTCCTGCCCGCGCAGAACGTGTGGGTGCACCGGACCGCCGTGGACCTGGACGTGGCGGCCATCTTCGACCCCTTCGGCAACGCCGTGCACACCGCGCTGTCCTTCCCGCTGGTCGGCGAGGACGTGCTGATCACGGGCGCGGGCCCGATCGGCATCATGGCGGCGGCCGTCGCCAGGCACGCCGGTGCGCGGAACGTGGTCATCACCGACGTCAGCCCCGAGCGGCTGGAGATCGCCCGCAAGGCGGGCGCCACGCTCGCGGTGAACGTCGCCGAGTCCTCCATCGCCGAGGCGCAGACGCGGCTGGGGCTGCGGGAGGGCTTCGACATCGGCCTGGAGATGTCGGGCCGCGCGGAGGCGATGCGCGACATGATCGACAACATGACGCACGGCGGCAGGATCGCGATGCTCGGGCTGCCGGCCCAGGAGTTCCCGGTGGACTGGGCGAAGGTCGTCACGTCGATGATCACCATCAAGGGGATCTACGGGCGCGAGATGTTCGAGACCTGGTACGCGATGACGGTGCTGCTGGAGGGCGGGCTCGACCTGTCCCCGGTCATCACCGGCCGCTACTCGCACCGCGACTTCCAGGCCGCCTTCGACGAGGCCGCGACCGCCCGCAGCGGCAAGATCATCCTCGACTGGACCGCGTAGGCCCGGCGGCACCCCGCCCCGGCCCCCGCCCGGACCCGGATGAAGACCCCGGCTCCGGCCGTGGACCCCGGCCAGGACCCGGCCGGGCCCGCCCCCTGCGGCGGGCCCCCTGACCGGTCCCGGCGCGGGAGCCCCCGGCGGCCCCTGCCGGGGGCGCCGGACCAGGACCGCGGTCCGCGCCCCGAGCCCGGTCCCGGTCCGGAAACCCCGGCGTAGCAGGGCCGGCCGGCCCCGCGGCCACAAGACCATCTCCCTCCGGGCCGGGCCCCGCACACCCTCCCCCCTCCGCGGGGCCCGGCCCCCTCCTCCCCGTCCGCCGGACGGCGATCCGCACAAGGAGAAACCGAAGCCCATGTTCGAGTCCGTACGCGACGACCTCCGCACCACCCTCGACGAGATCCGCGCCGCGGGCCTGCACAAGCCCGAGCGCGTCATCGGCACCCCGCAGAACGCCGCCGTCGCCGTCACCGCGGGCGGCGCCCCCGGCGAGGTGCTGAACTTCTGCGCCAACAACTACCTCGGCCTCGCCGACCACCCCGAGGTGGTCGCCGCCGCCAAGGACGCCCTCGACCGCTGGGGCTACGGCATGGCCTCGGTCCGCTTCATCTGCGGCACCCAGGAGGTGCACAAGGAGCTGGAGGCCCGCCTGTCGGCCTTCCTCGGCCAGGAGGACACGATCCTCTACTCCTCCTGCTTCGACGCCAACGGCGGCGTCTTCGAGACCCTCCTCGGCGCCGAGGACGCGGTGATCTCCGACGCCCTCAACCACGCCTCGATCATCGACGGCATCCGCCTCTCCAAGGCCCGCCGCTTCCGCTACGCCAACCGCGACATGGCCGAGCTGGAGGCCCGCCTGAAGGAGGCCTCCGAGGGCGGCGCCCGCCGCAAGCTCATCGTCACCGACGGCGTCTTCTCCATGGACGGCTACGTCGCCCCGCTCCAGGAGATCTGCGACCTCGCCGACCGCTACGACGCCATGGTCATGGTCGACGACTCGCACGCCGTCGGCTTCGTCGGCCCCGGGGGCCGCGGCACCCCCGAGCTGCACGGCGTCATGGACCGGATCGACATCATCACCGGCACCCTCGGCAAGGCCCTCGGCGGCGCCTCCGGCGGCTACGTCGCCGCCCGCGCCGAGATCGTCGAGCTGCTGCGCCAGCGCTCGCGCCCGTACCTCTTCTCCAACTCCCTCGCCCCCGTTATCGCCGCCGCCTCCCTGAAGGTCCTCGACCTGCTGGAGTCCGCCGGCGACCTGCGCGAGCGCCTCGCGGCCAACACGAAGCTCTTCCGCACGAAGATGACCGAGGCCGGCTTCGAGATCCTCCCCGGCGACCACGCCATCGCCCCCGTCATGATCGGCGACGCCGCCGAGGCGGGCCGGATGGCGGAGCTGCTGCTGGAGCGCGGCGTGTATGTGATCGGCTTCTCGTACCCGGTCGTCCCGCTCGGCGCGGCCCGTATCCGCGTCCAGCTCTCGGCGGCCCACTCGACGGCCGACGTGGAGCGCGCGGTGGCCGCCTTCGTGGACGCCCGCGCGGCGCTTTCCGCTGCTCAGGGCTGACATCATGGGGGTGTGATCGACCCCCGCCGGCTGCGCGTCCTGCGGGCCGTGGCGGACCACCGTACGGTGACCGCCGCGGCCGCAGCGCTGTACCTCACCCCCTCCGCCGTATCCCAGCAGCTCGCCGCGCTGGAACAGGAGACCGGCCACGCGCTGCTGACCCGCAGCGGCCGCGGCGTACGGCTCACCGCGGCCGGGGAGATCCTGCTGGGCCACGCCCACGAGGTGCTGGCCCAGCTGGAGCGCGCGGAGGCGGAACTCGCCGCCTACGCGGGCGGTTCCGCCGGGGAGGTCACGGTGGCGGCCTTCGCCACCGGCATCGCCGAGGTGCTGGCCCCCGCCATCGCCCGCCTCGCCCTGGAACACCCGGGCATCCGGCTCCGGGTCCGGGACGCGGAGGGCGACCAGAGCCTGCCGCTGCTGCTCGACGGGGAGGCCGACCTGGCCCTCGCGGTGGAGTACCGGGGCGCGCCGGGCGCCGACGACGGCAGGCTGTCGGTGCTCCCGCTCTACGCGGAGCCCTTCGACGCGGTGCTCCCCGCCGGGCACCCGCTCGCCGACCCGCCCGCCGTGGCGCTGGCGGACCTCTCCGACGCGGACTGGGTGGGCCAGTACCCGGGCAACCCCTGCTACGACGTGACCCTGCTGGCGTGCGAGCTGGCCGGCTTCCAGCCGCGCTTCGTGCACTCCTCCGACGACTTCCGGGCGGTGACCGCCCTGGTCGGCGCGGGCGCGGGGGTGGCGCTGGTGCCGCGTTCGGCGCTGCGCGGCATGGACCTCAAGGAGGTCCGGGTGCGCCCGGTCGCGGGCCCGGCCGCCACCCGCCGGGTCTTCGCCGCCACCCGCCGCGGCGCCGAGTCCCACCCGCTGATCGCCCCGGTCCTGGCGGCCCTGGCCCGGGAGGCCCGGCGGGTCCCGGCGCACTGAGGGCGCCGGCGCCGAAACCCGCTGTCCAACCGGCCGCCGGCCGCCCTACGGTGACGCGATGACCATTCGGATGATCGTTCTCAACGGCGCGTCCAGCTCGGGGAAGTCCGGGATCGTGCGCTGCCTCCAGGCCGAACTGCCCGAGCCGTGGCTGGCGTACGGATGCGACTCCTTCGTCGACTCGCTGCCCGCGAGGATGCGGGGCGCGGACGGGGGGATCGTGTTCGCGCAGGACGGCGGCGTGGACGTCGGGGCGGACTTCCGGGCGCTGGAGGCGGCCTGGATGGAGGGCATCGCGGCGATGGTCCGGGCCGGTGCCCGGATCGTCGTCGACGACGTGTTCCTCGGCGGGGCCGAGTCCCAGGGGCGCTGGCTGCGGGCCACGGACGGCCTGGACGTGCTGTGGGTCGCCGTCCGGTGCGACCCCGAGGCCGCCGCCGGCCGGGAGATCGCCCGCGGCGACCGCGTCCCGGGCATGGCGGCCTCCCAGGCGGCGCTGGTCCACGAGGGCGTCGCCTACGACCTGGAGGTCGACACCACGCACGCCGAGGCCCTGGCCTGCGCCCGCACGATCGCCGCCCGTGTCCGCCAAGGGGTGTCCGTCCGGCCGGCCTGAGCGCGGGCCTCCCACGGGTTTCCGATCCAGAGCCCTAGCGTGGCCCCATGACGAGGAATCAGGACAGGGGACGGCGGGCGGCCGTGGCGGTGTGCGTGGCGGCGGCGCTGCTGGGACCGGCGGGAACCGCTTCCCCGGCGGGAGCTTCCCCGCGGCCCGGTGCCCTCGTCTACGTCGCCGACCTCCACTCCGACACGGTGTCGGTCGTCGACGCCGACTCCGGCACGGTCGTGGACCGTGTCCCGGTCGGGGACGGCCCGGACAGCGTGGCCGTCGCCCCGGACGGCTCCCGCGTCTACGTCACCGACTCCGCCGCGGACACCGTGTCGGTGATCGACGCCCGTACCAGGCGGGTCATCGCCACCGTCCCGGTCGGGGACGAACCGAGCCGGGTCACGGTCTCGCCCGACGGCCGGAACGTCTACGTGGCGAACGTCGCGTCGGACGAGGTGTCGGTGATCAGCGGCCGCACCCCCGCCGTGACGGACACCATCGCCGTGGGCGACGCCCCGCTGGGCGTGGCGGTGTCGCCCGACGGGTGCACCCTGTACGTCGCCAACGCCGGGTCCGACACCGTCTCGGTGGTCCGCACCGCGACCGCGACGGTGCGCGGCACCATCCCCGTCGGCGAGGGGCCGACCGCGCTGGTGCTCGGCCCCGACGGCCGTCACCTGTACGTCTCCAACCTGACCTCGGACGACGTGTCGGTGGTCGACGTCCGCGCCGGCGCCGAAACGGACCGCGTCCCGGTCGGGGACCAGCCCGCGGGGATCGGGGTGAGCCCGGACGGCCGCGAGGTGTACGTGGCCGACATCGGGTCCGACGCGGTGTCCGTGATCAGCACCCGCGCGCGTGCCGTCACGGACACCGTCGCCGTGGGGGACGGCCCCAACGGCCTCGCCGTCGCCCCGGACGGCTCCCGGGTGTACGTCAGCGACTTCGACTCGGACACCCTGTCGGTCATCGACACCGCGACGGCCCGCGTCACGGACACGGTGGCCGTGGGGGACGGGCCGACCGGTGTGGCGGTGGCGCCGGGACCTCCTCGGCACGCAGCGCCGTGAGGAGGCTGCTCCGCAGGAGCCGTACGGCCGGGGAGTGCTGGTCGGCGCGGACGACGAGGCCGAGCCGGGCGTGCGTGGCGGCGTCGGTGAGCGGGACCGTCCGCAGGCCCGCGCCCTCGGCGGAGGAGGCGCTCAGCACGGCGACGCCCGCGCCGCGCTCGGCGAGGCGGAGCAGGGCGGCGGGGGAGCCGGCGTCGAGGTCCACGCGGGGTTCGAGGCCGAGCCGGCGGCAGGAGTCCTCGTAGGCGGCGCGGATGCCGGTGCCCCGGGAGAGGCAGAGGACCTTCTCGTCGCGTAGGCCGGCGAGCCGCAGTTCCGGCCGGTCGAGCGGGTGCCCGGCCGGGACGACGGCCGCGAGGGGCTCGTCGATGACGACGTCCGCCTCCAGGCCCGGGGCGGTCTCGCCCGCGTAGCCGATCAGGGCCAGGTCGAGGGAGCCGGCCAGCACCTGGGCCTGGAGGGCGTCGGAGTGCTCCTCGTGCAGGCTCAGTTCGATGCCGGGGTGGGTGCGGCCGAGGTCGGCGACGGTGTCCAGGAAGGGCTCGATCGAGCAGCCCGCGATCATGCCGAGCCGGACCCGGCCGCGGACGGCGTCGGCGAACTCGGCCGCGGTGTGCCGGATGGCGTCGAGGGTGGCGAGGGCGTTCCTCGCGAGGGGGAGGACGGCCTCCCCGGCCGGGGTGAGGCCCACCCGGCGTCCGGCGCGGTCCAGCAGCCGCTGACCCAGCTCGCGCTCCAGTTTCGCCACTTGGGTGCTGATGCCCGACTGGCTGACGTGCAGGCGGTGGGCGGCACCGGTGAAGGTGCCCTCGTCCACCACGGCGGCGAAGTAGCGCAGCTGATGCATCTCCATGTCCTGGGATGATAGATCCCATCGCCATCATCTGTTGGACGGATGGCGGAGCCCGGCCGGAGGATGGGGGCATGACGACGACGAAGACCGCGCGAGAACTCGCCGAGACCTACTTCACCGCCTGGGAGGCGGGCGACTTCGAGACCGTACGGGGGCTGCTGGCCGATGACGTCGACTTCGTCGGGACGCTGGGGAAGGCGTCGGGGGTGGAGGAGGCGCTGGCCGGACTGAGGAGGATGGGCCGGGTCCTGGAGCGCATCGACGTGAAGGTCCGGGTGGCGGAGGGCAGCGAGGTGATCACCTGGTTCGACCTGCGCACCAGCATCGCGCCGCCGACGCCCACCGCGAACTGGATGCACGTGGAGGACGGCAGGATCGCCCGGATCCGGGTCACCTTCGACCCGCGCGAACAGCTCGCCGGTTTCGCGAAGCTGGGCTGAAAGGGGAGGGGGCCGGGCGACCCGCGGGGTCTGACTCCCGCCCCGCGTCAGACGCGTACGACGTCCACGCCCGCGTCCCGGAAGGTCCGGGCGGCGGCCTCCGTCAGGGCGGTGTCCGTCACCAGGACGTCCACAGCGGAGGTGGCGCAGATGCGGGCGAAGGCGCGGACGCCCAGCTTCGTGGAGTCCGCCGCGACGACCAGGCGGCGGGCCCGCTCGCAGAGCAGGGCGTTGACGGCGGCCTCGTCCTCGTGGCGGGTGGCCGCGCCGTCGGCCGGGTCGAAGGCGTCCACGCCGAGCACGGCCGTGTCCATCGACAGCATGCCCAGCGTCTGCTGCGCCAGCGGGCCGGTCAGTTCGTACGACTGGGGGCGCGCCACCCCGCCCGTCAGGACGATCTTGAACTGCGGCCGGATCACCAGCTCGCCCGCGATGTTCAGGGCGTTGGTGACCACCGTGAGCACGGGCGGGCCGCCCGCCGGCCCGGCCAGGTCGGGGCGGGCGGCGAGGGCGCGGGCGACCTCCGTCGTGGTGGTGCCGCCCGTCAGGCCGACCACCTCGCCCGGCGCGATCAGCGCCGCGACCGCCTCGCTGATCCGGCGCTTCTCGGCGGCCCGGCGGGAGGTGCGGTAGCGCAGGGGGAGTTCGTAGGAGACCCCGTGCGGCACCGCCCCGCCGCGCGTGCGGACCAGCAGCTGCTGCTCGGCGAGCTGGTCGAGGTCGCGGCGGATGGTCGCGGCGGAGACGCCGAGCGCCCCGGCGGCGGCCTCCACCTCCAGCCCGTCCCGCTCCACCAGCAGGTCCAGCAGTCTCCGCCAGCGTTCCTCGCGGGTCATGGCGCCCCTCCCTGTCGTCCACCGGCACGCTGCCGGGCCCCGCCGTCGAGATTAACCCAGCGGATCGCCCCGGAGATGCTTGAAGTTGCGCGAAACGGCCCGATACCTTGCAGGAACACGCAGGGAAGTCCGGTCGGTTCGCAGCCGACGCACGCATCACACGCGCAAGGAGCCCGCATGAGTCACGTCGCGTACGAGTTGGCCACCCAGCCCGACACCTGGGAGCGGGCCGCCGAACTGGCCCCGGCCCACCGGGCGGTGCTGCCGGGAGCCGGCGAGCGTACCGCGGTCATCGGCTGCGGCACCTCGTACTACATGGCACAGGCCGCCGCCGCCCTGCGCGAGGAGGCCGGGCACGGGGAGACCGACGCCTTCCCCGCCTCCGAGTTCCCCCGCCACCGCCGCTACGACCGGGTCGTCGCCCTCACCCGGTCCGGGACCACCACCGAGGTGCTGGACCTGCTCGCCGGACTGCGCGCGGCCGGCATCCCGACCACCGCCGTCATCGGGGACCCGGACACCCCGGTGGCGACCCTCGCGGACGACCTCGTCGTACTGGACTTCGCCGACGAGCGGTCCGTCGTCCAGACCCGCTTCGCCACCACCGCCCTCACCCTGCTGCGGGCCCACCTCGGCGGCCACACCCCCCGCGTGGTCGCCGACGCCCGCACCGCCCTCGACCTGCCGCTGCCCAACGGCCTGGAGGCCCGCGGCCAGTTCACCTTCCTCGGACGGGGCTGGAGCGTCGGCCTGGCCCACGAGGCCGCCCTGAAGATGCGCGAGGCCTCCCTGTCGTGGGCCGAGGCCTACCCCGCGATGGAGTACCGGCACGGCCCCGTCAGCGTCACCGGGCCCGGCTCCGTCACCTGGTCACTGGGCGGCACCCCCGACGGCATCGCCGAACAGGTCCTGCGCACCGGCGCCGAGTGGGTGGACGGGGAACTCGACCCGCTCGCCGAGCTGGTCCGCGTGCAGCGCCTCGCCGTCGCCGTCGCCGTGCACCGGGGCCTGGACCCCGACGCGCCCCGCAACCTCACCCGCTCCGTGATCCTCACCGCGGGCGAGGGGGCGGTCCGATGAGCCTCGCCCCGGCGGGCACCCTCGTCGCCGAGGCGGCCGCGGCAGGCGGCGCCGTCGCCGCGTTCAACATCATCACCCTGGAACACGCCGAAGCCGTGGTCGAGGGCGCCGAACGGGCGGGCCTGCCCGTCATCCTGCAACTCAGCGAGAACGCAGTGAAGTTCCGCCGCGGGGCCCTGCTGCCCATCGCCCGGGCCGCAGCCGCCTGCGCGGAGGCCGCCCGGGTGCCCGTCGGGCTGCACCTCGACCACGTCAAGAGCCCCGACCTGCTGCGGCAGGCCGCGGACGCCGGCTTCGGATCGGTGATGTACGACGCCGCGCACCTGCCCTACGCAGAGAACCTGGAGTCCACCCGGTCCGCCGCCGACTGGGCCCACGCCAACGGCCTGTGGATCGAGGCGGAGCTGGGTGAGGTCGGCGGCAAGAACGGGGCCGCGCCGCTCGACCCGCACGCGCCGGGCGCCCGTACCGACCCGGACGAAGCCCGGCGGTTCGTCGCCGACTCCGGGGTCGACGCCCTGGCCGTGGCCGTCGGCAGCAGCCACGCCATGACCACCCGGACCGCCGCCCTCGACCACGCCCTGCTGGCCCGCCTCGCCAAGACCGTGGACGTCCCGCTGGTCCTGCACGGCTCCTCCGGCCTGCCCGACGGGGAACTCGCGGCGGCCGTGGCCGGCGGCATCCGCAAGGTCAACATCGGCACCGCCCTCAACCTGGCCATGACCGACGCCATCCGCACCCACCTCACCCCGGCCGACCCCCGCCCCTACCTCACCGCCGCCCGCACGGCGATGGCGGCGACGGCCGAGGCGATGATCGGGGCCCTGGCCCGGCCCTGACCCGACGGCAGCCCCAGGGCCGGGAGTTCCCCGTGGAACTCCCGGCCCTTCCCTATTCCTGTAACGGGTTCTACTCTGACCGCCGCCACCACAGCGACCGGCAGTGCCGCCGAACCTCCGGAGGGGCCGTGCACCTCGAATACACGCCTGAGCAGCAGCAGTTGCGCGCCGAACTGCGCGCCTACTTCGCCGAGCTCGTGCCCGAGGACGTCCACGCCCGCTACGAGGACCCCGCCGCGCAGAAGCGCTTCTACCGGGAGACCATCCGCCGCCTCGGCGCGGACGGCTGGCTCGGCGTGGGCTGGCCGAAGGAGTACGGCGGCCGGGGCATGTCGGCCATGGACCAGTTCATCTTCTTCGACGAGGCCGCGCAGGCCGTCGTACCGCTGCCGCTGATGGCGCTGAACACGGTCGGCCCGACGATCATGCGGTTCGGCACCGACGAGCAGAAGGCGTACTTCCTCCCCAGGATCCTCTCCGGGGAGATCGACTTCGCCATCGGCTACAGCGAGCCCGACGCCGGAACCGACCTGGCCGCCCTCAAGTGCAAGGCAGTCCGCGAGGGCGACGAGGAGACCGGCACCTACGTGGTCAACGGCCAGAAGATCTGGACCACCAACGGCGACACCGCCGACTGGGTCTGGCTCGCCGTCCGCACCGACCCCGGGGCCCCCGCCCACAAGGGCATCACCATGCTCCTGGTCCCCACCTCCGACCCGGGCTACTCCTGCACCCTGATCAACACCCTGGCCTCGCACGACACCACCGCCAGCCACTACGAGGACATCCGCGTCCCCGCGAGCCGCCGCGTGGGACGGGAGAACGAGGGCTGGCGCCTGATCACCAACCAGCTCAACCACGAGCGCGTCACCCTCGCGGCCCACGGCACCATGGCCATCCGGGCCCTGCACGACGTACAGCGCTGGGCCGCCGAGACGAAGCTCGCCGACGGGCGCCGCGTGATCGACCTGTCCTGGGTGCGCGGCCGCCTCGCCCGCACCCACGCCCGCCTCGACGCGATGAAGCTGCTCAACTGGCAGATGGTGGGCGCCGTCGAGTCGGGCACCCTCACCCCGCAGGACGCCTCCGCCGTCAAGGTGTACGGCTCGGAGGCGCGCAGGGACGCGTACGCCTGGCTGATGGAGGTGGTCGGCGCGGCCGGCTCCCTCAAGGACGGCTCGGCGGGCGCGGTCCTGCACGGCGAGCTGGAACGCGGCTACCGCAGCGCCGTGATCTTCACCTTCGGCGGCGGCAACAACGAGATCCAGCGCGAGATCATCTCCTGGATCGGCCTCGGCATGCCCCGGGTCCGCCGCTGACGGCCACGGGACGCCCGCCGGCCCCTTAGACCAGCTCGGGCTGCGGCTCGCGGCGCTGGGCCGGCACCCGGGCCGGACCCGGCTGCCGGTCCCACAGCCTGGTGGTGCGTACGTAGTGGTGGACCACCGAGGCCGTGGCCAGGAGGAGCAGCGGCCCGAAGACCCACGGGTGTCCGGCCAGCTCCACCGACAGGAAGCGGTACGACACCAGGAGCGCGGTGAAGACCGCGGCTCCGTGGGCGACGAGCAGGGTGGCCCGCCGGTCCCAGCCGCGGGCGAGCGCGCGCAGCGCCGCCTCGATCGTGAGGGTGAACACCACGCCGGAGATGATGTCCGCCCCGTAGTGGTAACCGAAGCCGAGCGTCGCGCCGAGCGTGGCCACCAGCCAGAAGGCGCCGAGGAAGCGCAGGGCGCGGGGGCCCTTGCGGGAGTGGATGAAGATCGCGGTGGCCCAGGCGGTGTGCAGGCTGGGCATGCAGTTGCGCGGGGTGACCTCGTCGAAGGGCATCGGCTGCGGGATGCCGGGGGACGGCACGGTGTGCGGCCACAGGTCGGCCACCGCCCACTGCCCGCCGTCGACGCCGTAGGCGAAGATCGGCCCGACCACCGGGAAGACCATGTAGATGCCCGGCCCGAGCAGGCCGACGACCAGGAACGTGCGCACCAGGTGGTGGGCCGGGAAACGGCGCTCGGAGGCCACGCCGCGCAGCTGGTACAGGGCGACGAGGACGGCGCCCACGGCGAGCTGGATGTAGACCCAGTCGAGGACGTGGTGGCCGATCGGCCCGGCGGCCTCGACGATCCGGCCCGCCACCCACGAGGGGTTGCCCAGGGCGTGGTCGGCGGCCGCCACGTACTGGTCGAGGACCATCGGCCGGGTCTTCGACGTGATCAGCAGCCAGGTGTAGCCGGTCTTGCGGCCGGCGACCAGCAGCAGCGCCAGGCCGACGCCCTTCAGCAGCAGGGCGCGCTCCGCTCCGGTGCGGCGTACGAGGGCGAAGACGGCAACGCCCAGGGTCACCCACAGGGCGCCGCTGCCGACCATGTTCTCGGCGCCGACGGCCGACCGGACGAGCCAGAAGACCAGGTCGATGCCGATCGCGGCGCCCAGCGCGACGAAGCGCTGGCGCCAGGTGAGCACGACCATCATCAGGGCCATGCTCGCGTACAGCACCGTGCCCGACCGGGGGGCGTAGACGGCCTCCCGCGCCTGGCTGACGATCGGACCCGGCACGCCGTAGTGGCGCGCGGCGATCTCCAGGGCGAGGAGGAACCCGAGGCCCGTCAGGCCCACCGCGGCCCACAGGAGGACGAGTGGCCGGCGCCGGTCCCCGGTCGCGGGGGCGCTGTTCTCGCGCGGAAGCGCTCGTGGTTCCTCAGATATCAATTTTCAGCCGATGTTCATATTTCACCCGGTCGGTGTTGGCCCGAACATGTTAGCCGAGGGGGCGGACCCGGTCGGAAGAGTGTGCGAACCCTCCGCTGGGCCCGGGATCGCCGGGCCGCCGGTTCTGTGCTGAGCTGGAGGGGTCCTCGGGCACACGCGCCCCAGGGAGGCGCACCATGCCGCACCTCCGCCCCGGCGCAGCCGCGCCGGCCCGGCCCGCCGTCCTGCTGCCCCGGCGCGAGCTGGCGGCCGGCTGGACGCTGATGGTACTGATCGCCGTACTCGCCTGGACGGTCACCCTCGGCCAGTCCCGGCGGATGGGGGTGGAGCCCGGCACCATGGGCATGGCGCCCCCGCTCTTCCTGGCGCTGTGGGTGGTCATGATGGCGGCGATGATGCTGCCCTCGGTGGCGCCCGTGGCCATCACCTGGGTCCGCGCCATCGGCCGCCACTCGGCGGGCCCCGCCCGGGTGCTGCGCATCACCGGGTTCGTGAGCGGGTACCTGCTGGCGTGGACCGCATTCGGGCTGCTGGTCTACGGAGTGCTGGCGGTGACCGGGCGGCTGGTCGGGGGCAGTCCCGCGGTGGCGCGCTGGATCGGAGCCGGGGCCTTCCTGCTCGCGGGCCTCCAGCAGTTCGGTCCGCTGAAGCGGATCTGCCTGCGGCACTGCCGCAACCCGATGTTCCAGCTCGCCCGGTACGCGCGCTACCGGCGGTGGGCCAAGGACCTGCGGGTCGGCGCGCACCACGGCCTGTACTGCGTCGGCTGCTGCTGGGGCCTGATGATCGTGCTGATCCCGCTCGGGGTGATGAACGTGGCCGCGATGGCGGCCGTGGCCGGGGTGATCTTCCTGGAGAAGCTCTGGTGGCGGGGCCCCTGGCTGGCCCGGGCCGTCGGCGTCGCCTTCCTCGTCCTCGCGGTGCTCGCCCCCTTCCAGGACTGGCTGCTGCCGGGCCTGCAGGACGCGCCGATGGGAGACATGGACATGTGAGCGCTTTCGCCGGTGCGGCCGGGGGAGGAGAATCGAGCTGATGGCCCGCGCCGCCGAACGCCCCCCGGCGATGCCCGCCGGGGACCCGCCGGCCATGTGCGTCCCGCCGCGCGGCGCGCGGTCACGTGGAGGCGATGAGATGTCCGAGACCACGGCCACCACCGTCCCGGCCTGGCACGCGGCCGGGGACTGGTTCGACACGTGCAGGTGCGATGTCCCCTGCCCCTGCTCCTTCGCCCAGCGGCCCACCTACGGCGAGTGCGACGGAGTCCTCGCCTGGCACATCCGCGAGGGCAACTACGGCGAGGTGGTGCTGGACGGCCTGAACGTCCTGATGCTCGGCTCCTTCGTCGGGAACGTGTGGGCGGAGCACAGCGACACCTACGCGGCGGTCTTCCTCGACGAACGCGCCGACGACGCCCAGCGCCAGGCACTGGCGATGATCTTCGGCGGTCAGGCGGGCAGCTGGCCGGCCGAGATGGTCGCCATGATGAACGCGGAGATGCGGGGCATGGACTTCGCCCCCGTCCGCATCGAGGTCGACGAGGACCTCGGCGGCTGGCGGGCCACCATCCCCGGCCGGGTCGAGGCCGCCGCGGTGGCCCTCACCGGCCCCACGACCCCGCAGGGGGCACGGGTCCAGTCGACGAACCTCCCCGGCTGCGAGACCGGCCCGGGGCAGGTCGCCACCTGGGGCCGCGCCACGGCCGACCGCGCCGACGCCTTCGGCTTCCACTGGAGCCGGGAAGGCCAGTCCAGCAAACACATCACCTTCGACTGGACCGGACCCGACGCAGGAGCCTGAGCTCCACAGGTCCCGGCACGACCGCCGCGGGCGGTCTGTACCGCTATGCCCGTGATCCGGCCCGCTGCGCAAAGGTGAAACGCACGGTTATGAAGCCGTTCCGGGCCGCTGGAGGCCGAAAACGCACCCCTGCGTGGGACAGGATTCAGGTGCAGGAGCTGACGCCCTCCCCGCCGCAACACCCCGACTGACCAGGGGTTTCGGCGCAATCCCCCTTACCCGCAGCGAGCTTCGCGCTGCCCTGGCGCGGGTGGGGGTAACGGGGACGGGCGGGCCCGAATCCGACCTTCCAGGAGACCCGACGTGTCCACCACCGCACCCGAAGCCACCGCACCCGAAGCCACCGCACCCGAAGCGAACGCAGCCGAAGCCACCGCCCCCGAAGCCTTCCTCGCCGACACCCACACCGGCCTGCCCATCCCGGCCGACCCGGTGTTCGCCTCCGCCGCCGACGAGCGCCGCCACCGCAAGCAGCGACTGGCCGCCGCCATGCGGCTGTTCGGCAAGGCCGGCTACGCCGAGGGGATCTCCGGCCACATCTCGGTCCGTGACCCCGAGGACCTGGACACCTTCTGGGTCAACCCGTTCGGCGTCTCCTTCAACCGCGTCCGCGTGGCCGACCTGATCCGCGTCGACGCCACCGGCCGCGTCGTCGACGGCACCGGCAAGGTCAACCCGAGCGCCTTCACCATCCACTCCAAGATCCACGAGCGCCCCGGGGCCAACGCCATCGCGCACGGCCACACCGTCCACGCCCGGGCCCTCGGCGCCCTGGAACGCCTCCTGGAGCCCTACGACCAGGAATCCGCCGCCTTCTACCAGGACCAGGTGCTGTACGGGGACTACGACGGCCCCGCCATCAAGATCGAGCACGGCCAGGACATCGCCGACCGCCTCGGCGCCAAGCGCGCCATGCTGCTGCGCCACCACGGCCTGATCACCGTGGGCGGCTCCCTGGAGGAAGCCGTCCACTGGTTCTTCACCTACGAGAGCTGCGCCCAGGTCCAGCTGCTGGCCCTGTCCGCCGGCCGGCCCGTCCCGATGTCCCACGAGCAGGCCCTGCTGGCCCGGGACGGCTTCGGTGACGAACAGCTCGGCCGCTACAGCTTCCAGATCATGTGGGACGAGATCACGGCCGAACAGCCGGACCTGCTCGACGAGTAGGGCCGCCCGCGCCCCACGCCCCCGGCCGCACCGGATCCCAGGAAGCAATCATGAGTTCAACTGCCTCACCGCGCGCGGAAGCGCGCACCGTCCTCGTCATCGTCGCGATCGTGCAGTTCGTGATCGGCGGCTGGTTCTCCTGGGCGGCGTCCCACGCCGCGCCCCGGGACCTGCCCGTGCTCGTCGCCTCCGCACCCGGCGCCGCGCAGAGCGCCGAACAGCTCGCCGACCGGCTGCGCGAGGCGGCCCCCGGCGCGTACGCGGTGAAGACCGCCGCGGGCGCCGAGGAGGCCGACGCCGCACTGCGCGACCGCACGGCGTACGGGGCCCTGCTGCCCACCGCCGCCGGCGGACTCGAACTGCGCCTGGCCTCCGCCGCCTCGCCCACCGTCGCCCAGACGCTGACCGGACAGGCGCAGGAGCTCGCCGGCGGCCCGGTCCTCGTCACCGACGTGGTGCCCGCCGACGCCGACGACCCGCACGGCGCGGGCCTGGCCATGGGCTTCCTGCCCCTGCTGATCACCGCCGTGATCGCCGCCCTGCTCTTCGTCCTCAAGGTACGCGCCGCCGGGGCCAGGTTCCTCGGCGTCATCGGTTTCGCCGCCGCCTCCGGACTCCTCAGCTCGCTGATGCTGACGCACCTCAGCGGGGTGGCACCCGGCAACTACTTCGTCAACGCCGGGATCGTGGCCCTGCTGGAGCTGGCCATGGTCTCCGTCATCACCGGCCTCGGCTCGCTGGTCGGCCCGCCCGGCATAGCCGTCGGCGCCGTCCTGATGTTCGTCGTCGGCAACCCGCTCTCCGGACTGGCCTCGGCCCCCGAGATGCTGCCCCAGCCGCTGGGCGCCATCGGCCAGTTCCTCCCGGCCGGAGCCGCCGCGACCCTGCTGCGCACCTCCGGCCCCTTCGACGGCGCCGGCGCGGCCGCCCCGGTCCTGGTGCTCGCCGTCTGGGCGCTGATCGGCCTCGGCCTGCTCTACGCGAGCTCCCGCCGCCGTCCCACCCCCGCGGCGCCCGCGGCCACCGCGGCCGCGCCGCGACCCGCCGCCGCGCACTGACGCCCGCGGGCGCCCCTCCCGCCGACTCCTCCCCACGAAAGGCCGACCATGACCACCGACACGAACGACCGCCCGCCGACGCGCATCGGCCTGGTCGGCGGAGGGGCCGCGGCCGTCTGCCTGCTGGACCGGCTCTCCCGCACCCAGGGCCGCGGCCGGGGCTCGGTCACCGTCTTCGAACCCTCGGACAACCTGTGGCGCGGCCGCGCCTACCAGCCCGACACCGACACCGTCCTCGCCAACATCATCCCGGCCGAGATGAGCGCCCGCACCGGCGCCCCCGACGACTTCCTCGACTGGCTGCGCGCCCGCGGACTCCCCTACGGGCACGGCGACTACGCCGCCGACGGCTACTTCCCGCCCCGCCACGTGTTCGGCGGCTACCTGGAACGCACCGCCGAGAACGCCGTCGGCGAGCTCTCCCTCGGCGGCTGGCCCGTCGGCGTCGTCCGCGACGCCGTCGTCGCCGCCCGCGAGGCGGGGGAGGAGGTGGTGCTGACCACCCGCGACGGCCGTACGCACACCTTCGACTACGTCGTCTGCGCGGTCGGCGCCGGCCGGCCCGCCGACCACTACGAACTCAGTGGGAACGCGGGCTACTTCGGCGACCCCTACCCCCTGCGCGACACGGTCGCCGCGATCCCCGCCGACGCGGACGTCACCGTCCTCGGCACCGGCCTCGCAGCGGTGGACACCGTGGTCACCCTCGCCGCCGGCGGCCACCGCGGCCGCATCACCATGGCCTCCCGCAACGGCGCCCTCCCGGCCGTGCGGCAGCGGCCCGTCTTCCCCGAGATCCGGCACTTCACCCCCGCCGCCCTGCACGCCCGCGCCGCCGCCGGCCACGACGGCCGGCTCGGCCTGGACGACGTACTGGAGCTGCTGGAACGGGAGCTGGCCGCACACGGCGCCGACCCCCGCGCGGTGGTCGCCGAACTGACCTCCCTGGGCGGCGAATCCCCCCTGGAGCGGCTGCGCCGCCAGTACGACCGCATCGACGAGCCCGACACCGGCATGCGCGTCATGCAGCACGCCGTCCCCGAGAGCGGCCCCGACGCCTGGACCCTGCTGCGCACCGCCGACCAGGACTTCATCCGGGAGCACCACTACCGGGCCGTGATGAGCCTGTGCTGCCCGATGCCCCCGGCCAACGCCCGCACACTGCTGGAGCTGCACGAGAGCGGCCGGCTGCGCGTCCTGCGCGGCCTGTGGAACGTCAAGCCGCTGGCCGGCACCGGATTCCACATCGGGGCCGACGGCGGCGATTACGAGAGCGACGTCGTCGTCAACGCCGTCAGCGCGCCCTCCCACCGGGTCCCCGCCCAGGCCCGCCCGTTCGTCGAATCCCTCGTCGAGGACGGCATCGGCGAGTACCACCCCTACGGCGGCCTGCACGTCGAACCGTCCACCAGCCGGGCCGTGGGCGGCGGCCGGCCCCACCGCCGGATGCACGCCATCGGCGACATGGGCGCCGGGACGCTCTTCTTCACCTCCGGCATGCCCTCCGTCCTCGAACGGGCCGACGACATCGTCCGGGCGGTCGTCCAGGACATCACCACCCCCCAGGAGCAGTACGCGTGAACACGATCACCCGCCGGGACATGATGCGGGCCGCCCTGACCACGGCCGTCGTGGTCGGCACCAGCGCCGCCGTCGCCCCGATCGTCCTGGCCGACCCCGCCCGCCCCGACGCCCCCGCACAGGCCGGCACCCCCGCCGGGCGGGGCCCGCTCCCGGGCGGCTTCGACGAGGTCTACCGGGGCCGGCGCATCCAGGGAGGCCCCGTGGCCGTGCGCCAGGCCTCCGCCCGCAGCGCCGCGGCCCCGTCCACCGGCCCCGGCATCGAGATCAGCATCGACGGCCGCCCGCTGCACGTGATGCGCCGCGCCGACGGCAGCTACCTCAGCCTGGTCAACCACTACCAGTCCTTCCCCACGCCGCTGGAGGTGGCGCGGGCGGCGGTGGACGAGATCGGCACCGCGCAGCTCTCCACGGCACGGCTCCACCACCACTGACGTCCCGCAGGGCTACGACGGATCGAGGAACAAGCACACGTGTACACGCGCAAGAACCAGAAGGACCTGGACGCGGAGGAGCGCGCGAGGTTCGTGGGGGCCCTCCTGGAGGTCAAACGACGCGGGGTCTACGACGAGTTCGTCCGGCTGCACGGCCAGTACTTCGTCTCCGACGGCGAGGGAGGGCAGCGGGTGGGCCACATGTCCCCCTCCTTCTTCCCCTGGCACCGCCAGTACCTGCTGGAGTTCGAACGGGCCCTCCAGCGGGTCGACCCGAAGGTGACCCTGCCCTACTGGGACTGGACCACCGACCAGTCGCCCACCTCCAGTCCCTGGACGGACGACTTCCTCGGCGGCAACGGCCGTCCCGGCGACCACCGGGTGATGACGGGACCGTTCGCCTTCGACCGGGGCGGCTGGCCGGTGGACGTGGGCGTCACCGAGGAGAAGTACCTCATGCGCGACTTCGGCCGCCCCGCCGACCCGGTCGCCCTCCCCACCCCCGCCGAACTGGCCCGGGCCGTGGACGACCCGGTGTACGACTCCGCCCCCTGGGACTCCACCGCCACCACCGCCGGCTTCCGCAACAAGGTCGAGGGCTGGACGGTCGGGGAGAAGGAGGGCTGGCACAACCACAACCGGGTCCACCTGTGGGTCGGCGGCCAGATGACCGGCGGGACCTCGCCCAACGACCCGGTCTTCTGGCTCCACCACACCTTCATCGACCTCATCTGGGCCCGCTGGCAGGCCCGGCACCCCGGCTCGGTCTACGAGCCGCGCCGGCCCCTGCCCGCCTCCGACCCCCAGCACGGCCGTGTCATCAGCCTCGACGAGCCGATGTCCCCGTGGCAGGTGCGGCCCTCGGAGCTGCTCGACCACACCCGCTTCTACCAGTACGCGCAGTGACGCGCCCCTTGCGCCCGCTGCCCACCCCCCGTCACCACCACCACCACCGAGAAGGAACCGCCATGCGCCCGCGCACCACCGTCCCGGCCCTCGCCGCCGCCGCCCTGATCGCCCTCGCCGCCGCCCCCTCCGCACAGGCGGCGGCCCCGGCCCCCGCTCCCGCCCCGGCCACGGCCTCCGTCGCCGCCGCCGTGCCCGCCTTCGCCGGGCACACGTACGTCCTGACGCTCGACAACGGCGCCGTCCTGCGCAACTCCTACTCCGCCGACGGCACCACCCTCGACTGGACCGCGCTGGAAGGCCCGATGGCCGGGCACAGCGGCCGGGAGAAGCTCTCCGTCCGCGCCGTGGGCGAGGGCCTCTACTTCGTCAACTGGGTCGAGGCCTCCGGCATGACCGTCAGCCACGTCATGGACCTCGGCCACGGCACCGTCAGCGTCTACTGGACGTACGCCACCCCCGACGGCGGCCGCGCCGGCGAACTGCACACCGCGACGCTCCAGCGCGCCTCTTCTTGACCCGCACGGTGACGCGGGGCCGGCGCCACGGACGCCGGCCCCGCCCGCCTCTGCCCACGGGGGAACCGCACATGCCCGCTCCACTCACCCAGACACCACCCACGCCCACGGCCCCCACGGCCACCACGGCGCCCGCCCCGGCCGACGGGGAACTCGCCGGCGCCCTGCGCCCCCGCCACCTGACCATGCTGGCCCTCGGGGGCGTCATCGGAGCCGGCCTGTTCGTCGGCTCCGGGACCGGCCTGCGGATCGCCGGCCCGGCCATCATCCTCTCGTACGCGCTCGCCGCCAGCCTGGCCCTGCTGGTCATGCGGATGCTCGGCGAGATGGCCGCGGCCATGCCCGCCAGCGGCTCGTTCTCCGTCTACGCCGAGCGGGCCCTCGGCCGCTGGGCCGGCTTCACCGCGGGCTGGCTGTACTGGGCGGTGACCGTCATCGCCGTCGCCATCGAGCTGATCGCCGCCGCGACGATCCTGCACCAGTGGATGCCGGCCGTACCGCAGTGGGCGATCGCCCTCGTGGCCCTGGCCGTCTTCACCCAGTCCAACATGCTCTCGGTCTCCTCGTTCGGGGAGGCCGAGTTCTGGTTCGCGGGCATCAAGGTCGCCGCCATCATCGCCTTCCTCGCCCTCGGCGTCGCCGCCCTGTGCGGGGCCGTGCCCGGGGTCGAACCGCCCGGCATGGACAACCTGACCGGCCGCGGCGGCTTCCTCCCGCAGGGCTGGGACAGCGTCGTCGCCGGGCTGCTGACGGTGGTCTTCGCCTTCGGCGGCATGGAGGTCGTCACCATGGCCGCCGCGGAGTCGGGCGACCCCGCACGTTCCGTCACCAAGGCGGTCGGCAGCGCGATCTGGCGGATCAGCCTCTTCTACCTCGGCTCCATGGCGGTGATCGTCACCCTGCTGCCCTGGGACGCGGCCACGCCCGGCCGCAGCCCCTACGTAGCCGTCCTCGACCGGCTCGGCATCCCCGGCGCGGGGCGGCTGATCGAGGTCGTGGTGCTCATCGCCCTGCTGTCCGCGATGAACGCCAACCTGTACGGCGCCTCCCGCATGGCCCATTCGCTCGCCGCGCGCGGCGAGGCCCCCCAGGCCCTGCTGCGCACCTCCGCCCGGGGCGCGCCGCGCCCGGCCGTCGCGGCGTCGGCCGCCTTCGGCTTCGTCGCCATCGCCCTCGACCACCGCTGGCCGGAGCGGATCCTGCCGTTCCTGGCGAAGGCCATGGGCGGTTCCATGCTGTACATGTGGCTGACCGTCGCGGCCGCCCATCTGGTGCTGCGCCGCCGGCTGGAGCGGGAGTCCCCGCACCTGCTGGTGGTGCGGATGCGCGGCTTCCCTTACCTGTCGTGGCTGGCGGCGGCCGGCATCGTGGCCGTGCTGGTGCTGATGGCCTTCGACCCGGAGGCCCGCGGTCAGCTCGGCTGGTCGACGCTGCTGGTCCTGGTGCTGCTGGCGGTGGCCGGCGTACGGGCGCTGCGCTCGCGCCGGGACCGGGTTCCCGCGCCCTGAACAGCCGGGCCCGGCCGGGGAGTTCCCGGCCGGGCCGCGTGTGTGGAAGGGGCGGGGGTCAGGCCGAGAGGGCGGTGCAGTCCGTCTCGGCGTGCTCGTCCAGGGGCAGCAGCCCGCTGGTGGCGATGAGGTAGCCGAGCTGGGCCCGGCTGCGGCTCTGGAGGCCGGCCGCGATCCGGCTGACGTGGGCGGCGACGGTCCGCCGGCTGGTGCCGAGGCGGCGGGCGATGGCCTCGTCCGTGTAGCCGGCCACCAGCAGGCGCATCACGGCCCGCTGGATCTCGTCGGCGATGTCGGGCTCCACGGTGCGCGAGGTGCCGGGGTCGATGGTCGAACCCCGCTCCCACGCCTCCTCGAAGACCTGCACGAGGAAGGAGACGATGGAGGGCTGGCGGATCTCCAGTACCGAGGTCCGGGCCTCTCCCGGGCCCGGGACGTAGGCGACGGCCCGGTCGATGACGATGAGCCGGTCGAAGACGTGGTCGAGGGTGCGGACCTCGCAGCCGGCCTCGGTGAGCCGTTCGATGTGGCGCAGCGTGGCCGCGTGGGTCCGCGCCGCGTGCGGGTAGAGGGTGCGGTGACGGGCGGTGCCGCGGACGTGGTCGAGCTCGTCCAGGTCGTAGGAGACGCGCGCGCCTCCGGGCTGCACCGTCATCAGCTCCTCCCGGCACTCGCGGACCGCGTGCGCGAGCGTGGAGTGGACGACCCTCTCCCCGTCGATCGCGGTGGCCCAGCCGGTGTGTTCGCGTTTGGCGGCGGTGTAGATGGCCGCCACCGGTACGAAGCTGCCGGCGATGGCGTGCGCGTCCAGCCGCTGCCGTTCCAGCGACTCCTCGATGGGCCGGACCAGTTCGGCCTTGGCCACGTCCGGTGCCACGGGCACGAGGACGGCCGGGTCGTCCGGCGGGGCGACGAGCAGCCCCATCCGCAGCAGACAGGCGGGTGCGCCCTCCCTGGGCGTACACCCCTTCACCACGGCCTGGCGGTAGACGGTCAGGCCGTCACCGCATACGCCGCCCCCCTTTTCTGCAGAGTCGTCACGTTCACAACATTCCCCCGGGTACTGCCTTGCATGATCCTGCATGACCCAATTATGCACTTGGAAAAGTAGCCGGTATCGGTACGTAGGCTGCCAACATGGTGTCTTAACAAGGTATTGACCATGGAACCGGAGGTAACGGGCGAATGTCGAACGGATACGGGGTACTTGCGGACCTCCTGGAGGAGTGGCGCGCCGCCTTCGACGGGCGCCGCGTGGACGACGTCCTCGCCCTCTTCGCCGAGGACGCCCTCTTCCAGGGGCTGTCCCCCCGGCTGCTGAACGGCCGCGCGGAGATACGCGCCTACTACGAGAACGTCCCGCCCGGCACCACCACCGCCGCCGTGGAGGTCCTGCACTCCCGCCCGCTCGCCGCCGAGGCCCTCGCCGGCTTCGCCACCGTCACCTTCCGGACACCCGCCCCCGGCGACCCCGCCGGGACCCCGCTGCCCGTCCGCCTCTCGCTCATCGCCCAGCACACGGGTGACGGCTGGCGCATCCGCCAGTACCACGTCTCACGGCTGAGCTGACGCCCGCCGGGGTAGGAACCCCGGCGGGAGGCACCGATGAGCGACGAGGACGCCGGCCCCGGGCTCTACGGCCCCGGGTCCGTCACCTGGCACTGCCACGGCGACCCGGTCATGTGGATCGCCGGGGTCCGCGCGCTCTACCTCCAGGCCCTGCACCCGCGCGCCGTACGCGCCGTCCTGCAGAACTCCACCGCCTTCGACGGCGGGCGGGGACCCGGCGACGCCTGGGGCCGCCTGCTGCGCACCGCCGACTTCGTCGGCACCCTCACCTACGGCACCGCCGAGGCCGCGGAACGGGCCGGGGCCCGCGTCCGCGCCGTCCACCGACGGCTGTCCGCCACCGACCCCGACACCGGGGAGTCCTTCCCCGTCGACGACCCCGCCCTGCTGCTGTGGGTGCACTGTGCCCAGATCGACAGTTTCCTCCACGTACTACGCCGATCGGGCGTCCCCCTCACCCCCGCCCAGGCCGACCGGTACGTGGACGAGAACCGGACCAACGCCCGCCTCGTCGGACTCGATCCGCAGGCCGTTCCCGCCACCGCCGGCGCCCTCGCCGCCTACTTCGACGAGGTCCGCCCCCGTCTCGCCGCCGGACCCGACGCCCGCGCCGTCGACGACTTCCTGCGCGCCCCGCCCGTCCCCCCGTACCTCGTCCCTGGCCGAAACCTGCTGTGGAGACCCCTCGTTGGGCTCGCCTACGGAACCCTGCCGGGCTGGGCGCACCAGCTGTACGGACGTCCCGCACCGCCCCCGCGCGCGGTCACCCGCCGCCTGCGTCTCACGGGTCGCGTGCTGCGCACCATCCCCGCAGGTCTACGCTGGCAGCTGCCTCCAGGTCACATCTTGAAAGCGATGCGCCGACTGGGCCCCGGCAGCCGCCCCTCCGCGTACACACTGCGAAAATCAGCGGCCATACTGGACCGGCCGGGGAGGGCGCGGCACGACGACGGGGGCGGCTTTAAGACATGGCGGAGTCCAGACTGATCCAGGGCCGGTACCGGTCACTCGATCTGATCGGGCGCGGCGGCATGGGCGAGGTGTGGCGCGCCCGCGACGAGTCGCTGGGCCGGCAGGTCGCCGTGAAGTGCCTCAAGCCGGTCGGCGCCGAACACGACGCCCACTTCACCCAGGTCCTGCGCGAGCGCTTCCGGCGCGAGGCGCGGGTCGCCGCCTCGCTCCAGCACCGGGGCGTAACCGTCGTCCACGACTTCGGCGACGACAGCGCCTCCGGCGGCCCCCTCTACCTGGTCATGGAACTCCTGGAGGGCCGCAACCTCAGCCAGCTCATGGAGGAGAACGAGGCGCGCCCGCTCCCCGTCGACGTGGTCCTCGACATCGCCGAGCAGATGGCCGCCGCCCTCGGCTACACCCATGACCAGGGCGTCGTCCACCGGGACCTCAAGCCCGCCAACATCATGCGGCTCACCGACGGCACGGTGAAGATCTGCGACTTCGGCATCGCCCGCCTGGCCCACGACATCGGCTTCACCGCCAAGCTGACCGGCGGCGGCATGGCCATGGGCACCCCGCACTACATGTCGCCCGAGCAGATCGCGGGCGGCGAGGTCGACCACCGCAGCGACCTCTACTCCCTCGGCTGCGTCCTCTACGAGATCGCGACCGGCGCCCCGCCCTTCGACCTCGGCGACTCCTGGTCCGTGCTGGTCGGCCACCGCGACACCGCGCCCGTACCGCTGCGCGAGCACCGGCCCGAACTGCCCGGCTACTTCGAGCAGCTCGTGCTGGACCTGCTGGCCAAGCGCCCCGAGGACCGCCCTGGCGACGCCCGCCACCTGCACCGCCGCCTGGTCGAGGCCCGCTTCGGCCCCGGCGGGCGGCCCGCCGCGCAGCCCCCGCTGCCCGCCTGGGCCGAGGGGATGACCGCCGGGCGCAAAGCCGGGGTGGACGCCCGCCCCGCCAGCGGGGAGTGGGCCCTGTTCACCGGCTCCTGGACGGCGGCCCGCCCCCAGGCCTCCGGCGGACACCGCATCACCCGGCCGGCCCCCGCCGAGGACCCCCGGCTGACCGCCGCCTACGGGCTCGCGCCGCGCACCCCGGCCGCCGGGGAGCCCGACGCGCTCGCCGCCGGGCACACCCGCGCGTTCGCCCTCAGCCGCGCCGGCCGGCCCGAGGAGGCCCTCGCCGTGTACGTGGCCGTCGCCCAGGGGCGGGCCCGGGTACTCGGCCCCGACCACGCCGAGACCCTCGCCGCCCGCCAGGAGGAGGCGTACGAACTGGGACGCCTCGGCCGGCACGGGGAGGCGTACGAGATGTACCGCGCCGTCCTCGCCGCCCGCGTCCGCACCAACGGCCCGCTCCACCCCGACACGCTGCGCTGCCGACACAGCCTCGCCTGCGCCCTGAGCGCCCTCGGCCGGCACGCCGAGGCCCACGCCACCGCCGCCGCGGTGGCCGCGGACCGCGCCGCCGCCCTCGGCGCCGAGCACGCCGACACGCTGCACAGCCGGTACGAGGCCGCGTACTCCCTGGGCCGGCTCGGCCGCTGGCAGGAGGCGCTGACCGGCTTCCGCCAGGTCGCCGCCGCACGGGACCGCGTACTGGGCCGAGACCACCCCGACGCCCTCGCCGCCCGCTACGAGACCGGCATCGCCCTCGGCCGCACCGGCCGCGCCGCCGAGGCCCTGGACCTGTTCCGGTCCCTGGTCCGCGACCGCACCCGGGCCTACGGCGCCTGCGACCCGGAGACCCTGCGCGCCCGGCACGTCGTCGGCGTCAACCTGGGCCGCCTCGAACGCTGGGAGGAGGCCGTCGCCGAGGCCCGCGAGGTCGGCCGGCTCCGCGCCAAGGCCCTCGGCGCCGAACACCCCGACACCCTCGTCAGCCGCCGGGAACTCGCCGTCGGCCTGGGCCGGCTCGGCCGCTGGGACGAGGCGCTGCCCATATACCGGGACCTGTCCGGCATCCGCGAACGCTCCCTCGGCGACGAGCACCCCGACACGGTCCTCGCCCACGCCGACGAGGCGCACTGTCTGGAGCGGCTCGGCCAGGTGTGCTACCAAGAGCCATGACCGCCAACTCAGGCTCCAGGGGCTTCGCGCAGGACGTGTACGACGCGGTGATCGTGGGGGGCGGCCACAACGGCCTCGTCGCCGCCGCCTACCTGGCCAGAGCGGGCCGCTCGGTACTGGTCCTCGAACGGCTCGGCCACACCGGCGGCGCCGCCGTCTCCACCCGGCCCTTCGCCGGCGTCGACGCCCGCCTCTCGCGCTACTCCTACCTCGTCTCGCTGCTCCCGGCGAAGATCGTCCGCGACCTGGGCCTGCGGTTCGAGGTGCGCCGGCGCACGGTCTCCTCCTACACCCCCTACGAGCGCGACGGCCGCCCCGGCGGGCTCCTCGTCGGCGGCGCCGAGGACCGAACCCGGCGGTCCTTCGCGGAACTGACCGGATCCGACCGGGAGTACGAGGCATGGCGGGCCTTCTACGGCACCACCGGCCGACTCGCCCGCAAGGTCTTCCCCACCCTCACCGAACCGCTGCCCACCCGCGCGGAACTCCGGGCCCGGATCGACGACGAGGCGGCCTGGCGGATGCTGTTCGAGGAGCCGCTCGGCCGGGCGGTGGAGGACCGCTTCACCGACGACCTGGTCCGGGGCGTGGTCCTCACCGACGGACTGATCGGCACCTTCGCCGACGCCGACGACCCCTCGCTCGTCCAGAACCGCTGCTTCCTCTACCACGTCATCGGCGGCGGCACCGGCGACTGGGACGTGCCCGTCGGCGGCATGGGAGCCCTCACCGACGCCCTCGCCGAGGCCGCCCGGGCGGTCGGCGCGGAGATCGCCACCGGCCACGAGGCGCTGCGCATCCACACCGACGGCACCACCCCCGCCGAGGTCACCTTCCGGACGGCGACGGGCGAGGGTGCCGTCGTCGGCCGTGACGTCCTGGTCAACGCCTCCCCGCGGGCCCTGGCCGAGCTCCTCGGCGAGGAGCCCGGCGACGGCGGCCCGGCCCCGGAGGGCGCGCAGTTCAAGGTCAACATGCTGCTGAGCCGGCTGCCCCGGCTGCGCGACCCCGGCGTCGGCCCCCGCGAGGCCTTCGGCGGCACCTTCCACATCGCCGAGGGGTACGAGCAGCTGCGGCGCGCCCACGCGGAGGCGGCCGCCGGGGAACTCCCGTCCGTCCCGCCGTCGGAGATCTACTGCCACTCGCTGGCGGACCCCTCCGTCCTCGGGCCCGAACTCGCCGCGCAGGGCTACCAGACGCTCACCCTCTTCGGGCTGCACACCCCCGCGCGGCTCTTCGAGAAGGACAACCGGCAGGCCCGCGAGGTGCTGCTGACCGCCACCCTGGCCCAGCTGGACGCCCACCTGGCCGAACCGCTCACCGACTGCCTCGCCTTCGACGGGGACGGCCGTCCCTGCATCGAGGCCAAGACCCCGCAGGACCTGGAGCGCGAACTGCGGCTGCCCGGCGGCCACATCTTCCACCGGGACCTGTCCTGGCCGTACGCGGACGGGCAGGAGGCGGGGCGCTGGGGCGTGGAGACCGCCCACCGCAACGTCCTGCTGTGCGGTGCGGGGGCGGTCCGCGGCGGCGGGGTCAGCGGCATCCCGGGGCACAACGCGGCGATGGCGGTCCTGGAACGGCGCTGAGCCCCGCCCGGTGGCGAGGCCCGGTACCGAGCCGTGCCCGGTGCCGGGTCGCGCCCCGTCAGGCGGGCTCGATGACCACGACCGGGATCTCGCGGTCCGTCTTGGCCTGGTACTCGTCGTACGCCGGCCAGTGCCCCACCATCACGGGCCAGTACGCCTCCCGCTCCTCCGCGGTCGCGGTACGGGCCGTGCCCTGGATGATCTCCGGGCCGACCTGGATGCGGACGTCGGGGCGCGCGCTCAGGTTCCGGTACCAGAGCGGGTGCTCCGCGTCGCCGCCCTTGGAGGCGACGAGGAGGTAGCGGCCCTCGGCCTCGCCGTAGATCAGGGGCGTGCGCACCGGGTTGCCCGAGACCCGGCCGACCGTGGTCAGCAGCAGGGTCTGGGTGCCGCGCCAGAACTGGCCCTCGGCGCCGCCGGACTCCACGTACTGCCTGACGTGGTCCCGCTGCCAGCTTCCCGGCTTCGGGTCGGCGGGGTTGTCCCAGTCGATGTCGGTCGTCATCTCGGCCTGCCTTCGTCCGTAGCGGTCCACACCCCCCGGTGACCGGCCTCAACGCCCCGGGCCGTGGCCCGCATTCCCGGCGGGCTCGCCCGGAAGGGTGAATCCGTCGAAGAGGTCGTCGAGCGCGCGCCGGGTCGCGCTCGCGGGGGTGGCCCGGAAGGCGAGGTCGCGGGCGGCCACGGCCAGCGGGTGGGTGAGGGCGGCGACCCGGCCCATCCGGCGGGCCCGGATCCGGATGGCGTCGGTACGGGCGAGCCTGGCCCGGGTGTAGGCGGCGAGGGCGGCCGGCACGTCCGCGCCGCGGAGCAGGTGCGCGAGGACGGCCGCGTCCTCGACGGCCTGGCAGCCGCCCTGGCCGAGGTTGGGGGTCATGGCGTGCGCGGCGTCCCCGATCCAGGCGGTGCGGCCGTCGTGCAGCCGGGGGAGGGGTGCGGCCAGGTCGTACAGGTCGTGCTGGAGGACCGCCCCCGGGTCGATCCGGTCCAGCAGGGCGGGGATCGGGTCGTGCCAGGTGCCGAACCGCCGCAGCAGCTCGCCGCGGACGTCCGCGGGCCGGTAGCCCTCGGGGACGACGGCGGTGGCGTACAGGTAGACCCGCCCGTCGGCGAGCGGGACCGTCCCGAAGCGCTCGCCCCGGCCCCAGGTCTCGGCCGCTTCGGTGGCCGGGCCCGACGGGAGCACGGTCCGCCAGGCGGTCTCGCCGCTGTAGTGCAGGCCCGGGTGGTCCGGGAAGCGGCGGCGGCGCAGCGGGCTGTGGATGCCGTCGGCCGCTATGACGGCGTCGGCGCCGAGGTCCCCGGCGGTGGTACGGGCCACCGTGCGGCCGCCGCCCTCCTCGACGGCGGTGACCTCGGCCCCGTACACCAGGGCCCCCTCGGGCAGTGCCGCCGCCAGCGCGGCGGTGAGGTCCGTGCGGTGGACGGCGAGCGGGGGCCGGCCGTAGCGGGCGGCGAGCGCGGCGGTGTCGGCGCGGGCCAGCCGGGTGCCGCCGGGGCGGCGCACCCCCATCGAGGCCGGGACGGCGCGGCCCGCCGCGCGGGTGGCGTCGAAGCCGATCGCGTCGAACGCGCGCAGGGCGTTGGGCGCGAGGACGATGCCCGCGCCGACGGCGGCCGGGGCGGCCGCGCGCTCGCAGACGGTGACCCGCCACCCCTGGCGGTGCAGGGCCAGGGCGGCGGTCAGACCGCCGATGCCGGCACCGGCGACGACGGCGTGGCGCGGGGTTTCGGGCATGGCACGGCCTCCTGCCGTTTCAGGTGCCTCTACGTCTGTAGAGGCTGTCCCGCCCCGAACTCTACAGCTGTAGAGTGGGGGCATGTCCACCCCGGAGAAGCCGCCGCCCGCCGCCGCTGCCCCCGCTGCCGACCGCCGCACGCTCATCGCGGACACGGCCATCTCCCTCGTCGCCGCCGGCGGCCTGCGGGGCCTCACCCACCGGGCCGTCGACGGCGCCGCCGCGCTCCCGGCCGGCAGCACCTCGTACTACTTCCGCACCCGGACCACGCTCATCGGCGCCTGCTACCGGCGGCTGGCCGAGCTGGACCTCGCCGACCTCGACGGCGACGGCTCCGCGCACCCGCCGCCGGCCCCGGCGGACCGGGACGCCGCCGCGCGGATGCTCGGGGCGCTGCTGCACGAGTGGCTGACCCGGGGGCGCGAACGGCAGCTGGCCCGCTTCGAACTCAGCCTGGAGGCCGCCCGCAACCCGGAACTGGAGCCGGCCCTCCGTCAGGCGGGCCTCGCCGCCCGCGCCCGCGCGGCCGGCGTCCTCGCGGCCCTCGGCGCACCCCGGCCCGCCGAGTCCGCCGAACTCCTCGCCGCCTGGACCGACGGCCTGCTCTACGACCGCCTGGCGGGCGCCCTGGCCCACTCCCGCCCCGCCCCGGACCCGGCCGAACTGACCGCCGCCGCCCGCCGGATGCTCGACGCCGCCCTCGCCCCGGCCTAGGATCCCGGCATGATCGCCGAACTGCAGTGCGTGGTCCTCGACTGCCCCGAACCGCTCGAGCTCGCCGAGTTCTACGGCCGGTTGCTCGGCGGCGAGGTCAACCGGCCCGACCGCCGCTGGACCCTGGACGCCCACTGGGCCACGCTCCACACCCCCTCCGGGGCCGTCCTCTGCTTCCAGCAGGTCGCCGACCACCGCCCGCCGAAGTGGCCCGACCCCGCGCACCCCCAGCAGGCCCACCTCGACCTCGCCGTCGCCGACCTCGGCCGCGCCCAGGAACAGGTGCTCGCCCTCGGCGCGGCCCTGCTCGACGACACCCGCGACGCCGAGGGCTGGCGCGTCTACGCCGACCCGGCGGGCCACCCGTTCTGCCTGATCCGGGAGGGGCAGTGAGCGGCCCGCCCCGACTCGCGCCGCTGATACGGCAGTTCGACTTCGCGGCCACCCGGCTGTCCGCCAGGCTGGCGGGCCCCGTGATGGACAGCGGCGACGGCACGGACACCCGGGTGGTGCCCCTGACCGACGAGGAGTACCTCTGGGAGCCGGTGGCGGACTGCTGGTCGGTCCGGCTCCGCACACGCGGCCCGGGGCCCCGCGCGACGCTCCTGGCCGGAGCCCGCACCGGCGCGTGGGGCCGCGACGCCGCCGGCTATCCGCACCCCTGGCCGCCGCCCTTCACCACCCTCGCCTGGCGCCTGAGCCACCTCACGGAGATGCTGGCCCTGCGCGCCGACCACACGGCCGGCAGCCGCAGCCTCACCCGCGACGACCACCCCGTCGCCGGCGACGCCGACGCGGCCGTGGCCGCCTTCGCTAAGGCCGCCGACGCCTGGCGCGGGGCACTGCTGAGCGTCGACGAGGCCGCGCTCGACACCGTCGGGTACTGCACCTACCCGCACGGCGGCGACGCGGAGGAGCCGTTCGTCGAGATCGCGTGGTGGGTGAACCAGGAAGTCCTGCACCACGGCGCCGAGATCGCGCTGCTCCGCGACCTCTACCGGGACCGCCGCGCGGCGCCGCAGGACCCCGGCGGCAGCACCCGGGACGGCCGAAAAGCGGTCGACCCCGGCTCCGGAAGGACCTAGCGTCGGTCCGCATGAGCATCCTGCAGACCATCCACGACGTGCCCGTCCTGATGTGCGACCCCGACGGCGAACCGATCGGGTGCGAACGGGACGTCCTCGACCTGGTGGGCAACGCCGCCTGGCAGGGCGCCCAGTGGGTGGTCGTGCCGGCCGGCCGCTTCGCCGAGGACTTCTTCCGGCTGCGCACCAAGATCGCCGGGGACATCGTCCAGAAGTTCGTCACCTACCGCGTGGGCCTCGTCGTCCTCGGCGACATCTCCCGCCACACCGAAGGGAGCGAGGCCCTGCGGGACTTCGTCCGCGAGTGCAACCGCGGCCGCCAGACCTGGTTCCTCACCGGCCTGGACGAGCTGCGGGACCGGCTGGAGGGCCGCACCGCCTGACCCCGGGCCGTCAGTCCGCCGAGCGGGTCCAGCCCGCCGCCTCGATGCGGGACGCGTCCGCCGGACGGTCCTCCGAGAACAGCAGCCGGGCCGGCTCGGCGACCCTCAGCACGTCCACGTACACCCCGCGCCCCACGTAGCGGCCGGTCGAGGCGTGACGGAAGCGGAGCCGGACCTCGCGGCCCTGCGACCAGGCGGGCAGCGGGGCTTCGAGCAGGTGCCAGATGCGGCCCGACCAGCCGCCGGCCGAGCCCGCCGGCCACTCCTCCGGAGCGCCGCCGGTGCTGCGCACCGTGCTGAACGGGACGGGCTCCCAGGCCGTCCCGTCCGCCGAGGCCTCCAGGTGGAAGGCCCCCGCGCCGGGCACCGTGTCCCACCACACCGCGCAGCGCAGCCGGCCGCGGGCCGTCGCGGGGGTCAGCGGGGGCAGGGTGAGGGTGCCCGAGCCGCCGGTCTCCATGCCGGAGAACCAGGCCGCGCCCCCATGTTTCGGGCGCACCGGCACGGCCCGGGCGAAGCGGTTGCCGGTCGCGACCCGGGGCGCGCTGCCGGCCCGCCAGGTCCGTACGGGGTGGACGGAGTTGCCGAGCAGGACCAGGAAGGAGTCGGTGGAGGGGTCCAGCACCAGGGAGGTGCCGGTGAAACCGGTGTGCCCGGCGGAGTGCGGGGTGGCCAGGGCGCCCATGTACCAGTGCTGGTAGAGCTCGAAGCCGAGGCCGTGGTCGTCGCCGGGGAAGGCGGTGTTGTAGTCGGTGAAGAGCAGCTCGACCGAGGCGGGGCGCAGGATCCGCCGGCCCGCGTAGGCCCCGCCGTCGAGCAGGGCGCGGGAGAGGACCGCGAGGTCCCAGGCGGTGCCGAACACGCCCGCGTGGCCCGCGACCCCGCCGAGGGCGTACGCGTTCTCGTCGTGGACCGCGCCCCACACCAGCCCCCGGTCCAGGCCGGACCAGGGCGGGCGCTGCACCTCGGTGGCGGCGGTGACCCGGCGCCAGGAGAGCGGCGGGTTGTAGCGAGTGCGGTGCATCCCGAGCGGAGCGGTGATCTCGTCGCGGAGCAGGACATCCAAAGTGCGGCCGGTGATCCGTTCCAGGAGCAGCTGGAGCGCGATCAGGTTCAGGTCCGAGTAGCGGTACACCGTCCCCGGCGTGTCCTGCGGCCGCACGGACCACAGCAGCCGCAACTGCCCCTCGCGGGTGGCCTCCTGGTAGAACGGCGCCCACGAGCGCAGCCCCGAGGTGTGCGTGAGCAGCTGGCGGACCGTGACCTGCTCCTTGCCGCCCCCGGTGAACTCCGGCAGGTACCGGTCCACCGGCGCCTCCAGCTCCAGCCGGCCCCGCTCCATCTGCTGCACCGCCAGGATGGAGGTGAACAGCTTGCTGAGGGAGGCCAGGTCGAAGACGGTGTCCTCGGCCATCGCGATCCGCTCCGCGGCGGGAAACTCCGACGGCCGGTCGGTGCGGCCGTCGTAGTCCGCGTACCGCACGGCGTACCCCATCGCCCGGTGCAGGGCGACGGTCCGGCCGCGCCCCGCCAGCACCACGGCCCCCGCGTAGTACGGGTGCTCGGGGGAGGGCCCGAGGAAGCGCCGGGCCTCCTCCGCGACCCCCTCCAGGTGCCGTTCCAGCAGCCCGGCCTGCCGCGCCGACCCGTACCGCAGCCGCAGCCCCTGCAGCGCCCGCCGCTCGGCCGCCCCGGCACCCGGCCCCGGCAGCGCCGCGTGCAGCACGAGCACCCCGCCCAACGCCAGCAACCGACCCCCCACCCGCCGCCGACTGAGCCCCCCACCCCGGCCTCCCCCCGCGGCCGGCTCTTCGTACGCGCCCCGCCCGCCGCCCGTGACCTGGGCGTCGCCCGCGGCTGGGTCCTCGCGCGTGCCCCGGCCCTCGCCTGCGGCCCGGTCCTCGCCCGCATCCCGGTCTTCTCGCGTGCCCCGCCCGTCGCTCGCGGCCTGGTCTTCGCCCGTGGCCTGGGCGTCGCCCGCGGCTGGGTCCTCGCGCGTGCCCCGGTCTTCACCCGTGCCCCGGCCCTCGCCTGCGGCCCGGCCGGCGTCCGGGGCCCCGCCCTCTTCCGCTGGGGCTGCGGTGGCGGGGCGGGTGGTCGGTCCGGCGGCTGCGGTGCCTGCGGACGGGGCTTCGGGGCCGGGCGGGTTCTGCTCGCCGGGTCCGGTCTGCCGTCGGAGCCCCCAACGCCGACGTGGACCGGCCCCGGTTCGTGCCCCCGGCTCGTCCGCCGCCGTCCGTGCCCCCGTCGCTTCCCTCATGACCGGCCCTCCTGTCCGCCCCGAACTGCCGTCGCACTCCGCCACCCGCGGCACGCGGCACGGTCCGGGACTCCGCTCCTGCGGGGAGGGCCCGGCCCCGGCCGGCAGGCCGTGGGCGCGCCCTCCCGGGGGAGCCCGATCCCCACCGGAGCCCGCCGCAGGCGCTCCGCACGCTACCGGGTATCTGCCCGCCCGCCGGGGACCCTCCGCACCGGCCGGCCCGCAAGAATCTGACACCGCATCAGAAAATCTCTTCCCTCGGCCGCCCCCCTGCGGCATCCTCACGCCCATGGAGACGGAGCTGAGCAAGAAACTGGGAGTCGAGCACGCCATCTTCGGCTTCACGCCCTTCCCGGCGGTCGCCGCTGCCATCACCCGCGCGGGCGGATTCGGCGTACTCGGCGCCGTCCGCTACACCGCCCCCGACGACCTCCGGCGCGACCTCGACTGGATGCAGGAGCACACCGGCGGCAAGCCCTACGGCCTCGACGTCGTCATGCCCGCCAAGAAGGCCGTCGACGGCGTCAGCGAGGCCGACATCGAGGCGATGATCCCCGCCGCGCACCGGGACTTCGTCCGCGACACCCTCGCCAAGCACCACGTACCCGAACTCCCCGAGGGCGAGGCCTCCGGCTGGAGGATCACCGGCTGGATGGAGCGGGTCGCCCGCGACCAGCTCGACGTCGCCTTCGACTACCCCGTCAAACTCCTGGCGAACGCCCTCGGTTCCCCGCCCGCCGACGTCATCGCCCGCGCCCACGACCACGGCGTCCTCGTCGCCGCCCTCGCCGGCAGCGCCAAGCACGCCCGCCGCCACGCCGAAGCCGGCATCGACGTCGTCGTCGCCCAGGGCTACGAGGCCGGCGGCCACACCGGCGACATCGCCACCATGGTCCTGGTCCCCGAAATCGCCGAGGCCGTGGCCCCGCTCCCCGTCCTGGCCGCCGGAGGCATCGGCAGCGGCGAGCAGATCGCCGCCGGACTCGCCCTCGGAGCCCAGGGCGTCTGGCTCGGCTCCCTCTGGCTCACCACCACCGAGGCCGACCTGCACTCCCGGGCCCTCACCGAGAAGCTCCTCGCCGCCGGCTCCGGCGACACCGTCCGCTCCCGCGCCCTCACCGGCAAACCCGCCCGCCAGCTGCGCACCGAGTGGACCGACGCCTGGGACGACCCGGAGGGGCCCGGCGCCCTCCCCATGCCGCTCCAGGGCCTGCTGGTCGCCGAAGCCGTCTCCCGGATCCAGAAGTACGAGGTCCAGCCGCTGCTGGGCACCCCCGTGGGTCAGATCGTCGGCCGGATGAACAGCGAGCGCAGCGTCCAGGCCGTGTTCGACGAACTCACCGGCGGCTTCGAGCGCGCCATCGACCGCATCACCCGTATCGCCGGCCGGCCCCGAGAGGTGTGACCGACATGACCGAGCACCAGCTCCCCAACGGCTTCTGGGCCCAGGCCGCCGCCGACCCCGCCCGCACCGTCCTCGTCACCCCCGGCGGCGAGGAGTGGTCCGCCGGCCGGCTGCACGCCGACGTCAACCGCCTCGTCCACGGCCTGCGCGCCGCCGGCCTCGAGAAGGGCGACGCCTTTGCCGTCGTCCTGCCCAACGGCGTCGAATTCTTCACCGCCTACCTCGCCGCCTCCCAGGCGGGCTTCTACCTGGTCCCGGTCAACCACCACCTCGTCGGCCCGGAGATCGCCTGGATCGTCTCCGACTCCGGCGCCAAGGTCCTCATCGCCCACGAGCGCTTCGCCGACGCCGCCACCGCCGCCGCCGAGGAGGCCGGGCTCGACCCCCGCCACCGCTACGCCGTCGGAGCGGTCCCCGGCTTCCGCCCGTACGCCGAACTCCTCGACGGACGGAGCGCCGAACCGCCCGCGGACCGCACCCTCGGCTGGGTCATGAACTACACCTCCGGCACCACCGGCCGCCCCCGCGGCATCCGCCGCCCGCTGCCCGGCAAGCTCCCGGAGGAGACCTACCTCGGCGGGTTCCTCGGCATCTTCGGCATCCGCCCCGGCGACGGCAACGTCCACCTGGTCTGCTCCCCGCTCTACCACACGGCCGTCCTCCAGTTCGCCGGTGCGTCCCTGCACATCGGGCACCCGCTGGTGCTGATGGACAAGTGGGGCCCCGAGGAGATGCTGCGCCTGATCGACCGCCACGCCTGCACCCACACGCACATGGTCCCCACCCAGTTCCACCGCCTCCTCGCGCTCCCGCAGGAGACGAAGGACGCCTACGACGTCTCCTCGATGCGGCACGCCATCCACGGTGCCGCCCCCTGCCCCGACCACGTCAAACGGGCGATGATCGACTGGTGGGGCCGGTGCGTGGAGGAGTACTACGCGGCCAGCGAGGGCGGCGGGGCCTTCGCCACCGCCGAGGACTGGCTGAAGAAGCCCGGCACGGTCGGCAGGGCCTGGCCCATCAGCGAGCTCGCGGTCTTCGACGACGACGGCAACCGGCTGCCCGCCGGGGAACTGGGCACCGTCTACATCAAGATGAACACGGGCGGCTTCAGCTACCACAAGGACGAGGGCAAGACCCGGAAGAACCGCATCGGGGACTTCTTCACCGTCGGCGACCTCGGCCTGCTCGACGAGGAGGGGTACCTCTTCCTCCGCGACCGCAAGATCGACATGATCATCTCGGGCGGGGTGAACATCTACCCGGCCGAGATCGAGTCCGCCCTGCTCACCCACCCGGCCGTCGCCGACGCCGCCGCCTTCGGCATCCCCCACGCGTCCTGGGGCGAGGAGGTCAAGGCCGTCATCGAACCCGCCGACGGGTTCGAGGCGGGCGACGCGCTGGCCGCCGAGATCCTGCACCACTGCGAACGGCGGCTGGCCGGGTACAAGCGGCCCAAGTCCGTCGACTTCATCGAGGCGATGCCCCGCGACCCCAACGGCAAGCTCTACAAGCGCCGGCTGCGCGACCCCTACTGGGAGGGCCGCGAGCGCGCCGTGTGACGGCCCGGGCCCGGGCCCGGCGGCTCGCCGCCGCCGGGGCCCGGCCGGGCGGCCGCCGCGCCCCGCCCGCCCGCTACACGCCCGTTTGTCGTGAGAAGTGCCACTTCGCGGCTCCGGATGGGCGCCTCACGGCGCACCCCGGCGCCGGTTCTGGCAACTTGGCTGGCATGAGTACGGCAACGCGCAGATCCCCCCTGACCGACTGGACCCTCCTCGTCCCCGTGGTGGCGCTCGTCGCGCTCGTGTTCAGCTGGGGGCGCGACCTGCCCGGCTTCGCCGTGGCCCTGGTCGCCCTCTGCCTCGCGGGAGCGGTCCTCGCAGCCGTGCACCACGCCGAGGTCGTCGCCCACCGGGTCGGCGAACCCTTCGGCTCGCTGGTCCTCGCCGTCGCCGTCACCGTCATCGAAGTGGCCCTGATCGTCACCCTGATGGCCGATGGCGGCGACAAGACCGCCTCCCTCGCCCGGGACACCGTCTTCGCCGCCGTGATGATCACCTGTAACGGCATCGTCGGCCTGTCCCTGCTCGTGGGCGCCCTGCGCAACCGGGTCGCCGTCTTCAACGCCGAAGGCTCGGGAGCCGCCCTGGCCACCGTCGCGACCCTCGCCGTGCTGAGCCTGGTGCTGCCGACGTTCACCACCAGCAAGCCCGGCCCCGAGTTCTCCTCCGCCCAGCTGACCTTCGCCGCCGTCACCTCCCTCGCCCTCTACGGGCTGTTCATCGCCGTCCAGACGGTCCGCCACCGCGACTACTTCCTGCCCGTGGACACGGGGACCACCGGCTCCGGCTCCGCCTCCGGCCCCGCCGACGACGACCACGCCGAGCCCCCCACCGCCCGAGCCGCCCTCGTCAGCCTCGGCCTGCTCTTCGTCGCCCTCGTCGCGGTCGTCGGCAACGCCAAGGCCGTCTCCCCGACCATCGAGAAGGGCGTCTCCGACGCCGGACTGCCCCACGCCGTCGTCGGCGTGATCATCGCCCTGCTCGTACTGGCCCCCGAGACCCTCGCCGCCGTCCGGGCCGCCCGCCGCGACCGCGTCCAGACCAGCCTCAACCTGGCCTACGGATCCGCCATCGCCAGCATCGGCCTGACCATCCCCGCCATCGCCCTCGCCTCCGTCTGGCTGACCGGGCCGCTGGTGCTGGGCCTCGCGCCCCTCCACATGGTGCTGCTCGCCCTGACCGTGGTGGTCGGCGCCCTGACGATCGTCCCGGGCCGCGCCACCCTGCTCCAGGGCGGAGTCCACCTCGTCCTGCTCGCCGCCTACCTCTTCCTCGCCGTCAGCCCGTAGCGGATGCGGTGGCACGGAACCGGCCCGCGCGTCACGCACGCCCGGGAGCGTCGGCATGCCCGTTCCCGGGCCCGGGGCCGCTCCCGTCCGGGGGCGGGAGGACCCCGGCGGCGCGCAGCCGGCGCATGGTCAGGTGCTCGTGCACGAGGCGGCCGACCATGGCCCCGCCGTAGACCACGAAGCCGACGCCGACGAGCCAGGACTGCACCACCAGCAGCGTCCCGAACGGGCCGTAGGTGACGGCGTTCGAGGCGATCAGCGGGGAGAACACCAGCTGGGAGAAGACCCGCAGGCCCAGCAGCCCGAGGCTCGTCGCCACCGCGCCGGGCAGCAGCGCCCGCCAGCGGACCCGGCCGCCCAGCAGGAGCCGCCCGGAGCTCCAGAAGAAGAGGCAGGTCCCCACGGTGTCGCTGAGGGTGCCCACCACCGTGCCGGCCACGCTGTCGGACGGGGCCGGGATCCCCACCAGCAGCCCGAGGTAGCAGACCAGCAGCGCCAGCCACACGACGTGCCGCCACATGGTGTGCCAGCGGGCGGTGGGCAGGTCCCACACCTTCTCGTAGCCGGTCTGCACGGCGGAGCCGAAGGTCAGCCCGAACACCGCGAGGGCCGCCAGGCCGAAGGCGGTGGTCCGCTCCAGTGCCAGGTCCGCCGCACCGAACAGCATCTCGACCCGGGCCCGCGAGGCTGCCGACACCCCGAGGGCCTGGCCCAGCCAGCGGCCGAAGTTGGAACCGCTGCCCGGCGCGGCCGCCGCCACGACCACCAGCAGCGGCACCAGGGTGAGGAAGCCCAGGGCGGCGAAGCCCATCGCCCGGTGCATCAGCTCGATCTCCCGGCCGCGGCTCCAGGCCAGGCCGGCCGGGGAGCCCAGGAGCCGGGCGTGGAGGCGCCGGAGGGTCGAGGTCACACCTGATCCCCTACCCGGACGGGCCCGGCCGCTCCCGGAAGCGGCGCCGGAATGGGCCCGAACGGGGGCTTGGACCGCCCGCCGGTGTGGACCGCCCGCCGGTGTGGACCGGCCCGCTCAGGAGGAGCGCGGCTCCCGGAGGTCCCGGACCCGCTTGATCTTGCCGACCGAGCGCTCCAGGCTCTCCGGCTCCACCACCTCGACGGCGACGGACACCCCCACGGACTCCTTGACCGCCCGCACCAACTCCGCTGCCGCCGCCCGCCGCCTCTCGGCTCCCGCCTCCCGGCGCGCCTCCACCCGCACGGTGAGCGCGTCGAGGCGGCCCTCCCGGGTCAGCCGCAGCTGGAAGTGCGGGGCGAGGCCCGGGATGCGCAGGAGTATCTCCTCGATCTGGGTGGGGTAGAGGTTCACGCCGCGCAGGATGATCATGTCGTCGCTGCGGCCGGTCACCTTCTCCATCCGGCGGAAGGCCGGCCGGGCCGTCCCCGGCAGCAGCCGCGTCAGGTCCCGGGTGCGGTAGCGGATCACCGGCATGGCCTCCTTGGTGAGGGAGGTGAACACCAGCTCCCCGGGCTCCCCGTCCGGCAGCACCGCCCCGGTCAGCGGATCGACGACCTCGGGGTAGAAGTGGTCCTCCCAGATGTGCAGGCCGTCCTTGTGGGAGGCGAACTCCTGCGCCACGCCCGGTCCGATCACCTCGGAGAGGCCGTAGATGTCCACGGCGTCGATGCCCAGCCGGTCCTCGATCTCCCGGCGCATCTCCTCGGTCCAGGGCTCGGCGCCGAAGACGCCGGTGCGCAGCGAGGTCCGGCGCGGGTCGATGCCCTGGCGCTCCATCTCGTCCAGCAGGGTGAGCATGTAGGAGGGGGTCACCATGATGACCTCGGGGCGGAAGTCCTGGATCAGCCTGACCTGGCGGTCCGTCATGCCCCCGGAGGCGGGCACCACCGTGCACCCCAGCCGCTCCGCCCCGTAGTGCGCGCCCAGGCCCCCGGTGAACAGGCCGTACCCGTACGCGACGTGCACGACGTGCCCCGGCCGGGCGCCGGCCGCGCGCAGCGAACGGGCCACGACATCGGCCCAGGTGGCCAGGTCCCCGTCGGTGTAGCCCACCACCGTGGGCCGGCCCGTGGTGCCGCTGGAGGCGTGGATGCGGCGCACGTCCGCGCGCGGTACGGCGAACATCCCGAAGGGGTACTGGTCCCGCAGGTCCGCCTTGGTGGTGAGCGGGAAGAGGGACAGGTCGGCCAGCGAGCGGCAGTCGTCGGGATGGACCCCCGCCTTGTCGAACGCCTGCCGGTAGAAGGCCACGCGGTCGTAGGCCCGGTGCAGGGTCGCCCGCAGCCGCTTCAGCTGGAGCGCCGCCAGCTCGTCGGGGCTGAGCCGCTCGCCTTCGTCCCGGAGATCACCGAGGTCCTCAGAACCCGCACGCGCCGTCATCGCCGCCACCCCATCGCCTCGTCATCGTCGTCGAGAGTCGTACCGCCACAGGCCAGCCGAACGTTCATTCGGTAGATTGCCGGACGCCGCCCGGTAAATCAATGACTCGAACGAGTGATCGTCTGGTCTGATGGCCCGCATGCCTGCATTCACCACCTACGACGGAACCGAGCTCGCCTACCACGCGGAGGGCGAGGGCGAGCCGCTCGTCTGCCTTCCCGGCGGCGCCATGCGGGCCTCCCGCTACCTGGGGGACCTCGGCGGGCTCTCCGCCGGCCGCCGGCTCATCCTCCTCGACCTGCGCGGCACCGGCGACTCGGCCGCCCCGGCCGACGCGTCCACGTACCGCGTCGACCACCAGGTCGCCGACGTCGAGGCGCTCCGCCTGCACCTGGGGCTGGAACGCATGGACGTCCTCGCCCACTCCGCCGCCGGCAACCTCGCCCTGCTCTACGCCGCCGCGCACCCCGAGCGGGTCCGCCGCCTGGTCCTCGTGACCCCGACCGCCTGGGCCGTGGACCTCGCGCCGACCCCCGAGGAGAGCCTGGAGGTGGTCCGGTCCCGGGCGGGCCGGGAGCCGTACGACACGGCCATCGCCGCGTACGAGCGGCTGTGGAAGGCCGGCGGCGACCCCTCCCCGGAGGACCGGAGCCGGGCGATGGTCCTCGCCTACGGCCGCTGGGACGACCGGGCGCGCGCCCACCTCGCCGCGAGCGACCACGAACGCAACCAGGCGGCCGCCCTCGTCTTCGCCGGCCCCGGAGCGTTCGACCCGCCGGCCACCCGCGAGGCGCTCCGCCGGTTCGACGGCGAGACGCTGGTCCTGGCGGGCGAGCTGGACGGCTACCCGACCGCCGCCGTCGCCGCCGCCCTCGCCGGCCTCCTGCCACGCGGAACCTCCGACGCCCAGCCCGGCGCCGCGCACTTCCCCTGGCTGGACGACGCCGCCTGGTTCGCGGCCCGCGTGGAACACTTCCTGACCACCGGGACCTGACCCGTCCGGGGCGCCCCGGGAGACGGCGAACCGTGGGTCGGCGTCCTGACCGCGCCGACCGCTCCCGCCGCCGGCCGGATCGCAGCGCCCGCCCCCGCACGGCCCGCCGGGAGACGACGGGCCGCCCTCGCGCAGGCCGACCGACCCTAGGGGGCCTCCGCCCCCGCGTCGGCCCGCGCCGCCACCGCCTTCGCCCAGCGGTAGTCCGCCTTGCCGCTCGGGGAACGCTGCACCGCCGGGGTGATCACCAGCTGGCGCGGGACCTTGTAGCCCGCCAGCCGCGTCCGGCAGTGCCGCTGGATGTCCTCCAGGGTCGGCTCCGGCGCGCCCTCCCGCACCTGTACCACCGCGGCCACGTGGTTGCCCCAGGTCGCGTCCGGGACGCCGGCCACCAGGGCGTCGTACACGTCCGGGTGCGACTTCAGCGCCTGCTCGACCTCCTCCGGGTAGACCTTCTCCCCGCCGGTGTTGATGCACTGCGAGCCGCGCCCCAGCACGGTGACGATGCCCTCCTCGTCGACCGTCGCCATATCGCCGAGCAGCACCCAGCGTTCGGTGCCCTTCCGGAAGAAGGTCTCCGCCGTCTTGACCGGGTCGTTGTAGTAGCCGAGGGGCACGTGCCCGCGCTGTGCGAGACGGCCGGGGACGCCGACCGCCACCGGCTCGTGCGTCACCGGGTCCACCACCTGCGTACGGTCGTTGACCTGGAGCCGGAACCCCTTCTCCGGGCCCGAGTCGTCCGTCGCCCGCCCGTTGGAACCGGACTCGGACGAGCCGAAGTTGTTCAGCAGCACGACGTTCGGGACCAGCCGCTGGAACTCGGCGCGGACCGTCTCCGACATGATCGCCCCCGAGGAGGAGACGCTGAACAGGGAGGACAGGTCCGTCCCCCTGAGCGGACCGTTCAGGGCGTCGATCAGCGGCCGCAGCATCGCGTCGCCGACCAGCGAGACGCTCGACACCTTCTCCTTCTCTATGGTGCGCAGCACCTCCTCGGGCACGTACTTGCGGTGGATGACCACCCGCTGGCCGTAGTTGAAGGCGATGAACGAGGTGAGCGTCGACGTACCGTGCATCAGCGGGGGAGCGGGGAAGAAGGTGAGCCCGGCGCCGCGCGCCGCGACCCGCTCGGCCAGCTCCTCCGGCCGCTTCACCGGCTCGCCCGAGGGCTCCCCGCCGAACAGCCCCGCGAAGAACAGGTCCTCGGCCCGCCACATGACGCCCTTGGGCATCCCGGTCGTGCCGCCGGTGTAGATGATGAACAGGTCGTCCGGGCTGCGCTGCGGGAAGCCGCGCTCCGGGGAACCGGCCGCCTCGGCGTCCTCGTACGCGACCGGCGCCACCGCCGGCTCCGGCGCGCCGGCGGGGGCCGGGCCGACCCGGACGAGGTGGCGCAGCCTCGTCGTCCGCGGCAGCGCGGCGGCCACCCGCTGCGTGAACTCGCCCTCGAAGACGAGCGCCGCGAGGTCGGCGTCGTTGTAGAGGTAGACCAGCTCCTCCTCCACGTACCGGTAGTTGACGTTCACCGGTACCAGACGGGCCTTAAGGCAGGCCAGCACGGTCTGCAGGTACTCGATCCCGTTGTAGAGGTGCAGCCCCACGTGCTCGCCCGGGCGCAGCCCGCTGTCCAGCAGGTGGTGCCCGACGCGGTTCGCCGCCGCGTCCAGTCCGGCGTACGTCAGGCGGCGCTCGGCGCCGGTCCCGGGGTGGTCGACGTACACCAGCGCCTCGCGGTCCGGGACCACGTCCACGACCGATTCGAACAGGTCGGCAAGGTTGTACTCCACCGTTCCTCCTGACCCGAAAGTGCTCACGGCTGGGCTGCTCGGCGGTCATTAGAGCCCCGCCCGGTCCAAGTGGGAAGGGCGCACGCCAAGAAATCTGACTGGGTGTCAGAAAACTATTGAACTGCACCCGGCCCTCCTGCAACCTGTTCTAGGTCTTGAGACGGGAGGACGGCAATGGGTGGGACGGAACACCTGACCGTGGAGCGCCGGGGCGCCACGCTGGTGCTCACCATGAACAGGCCGGAGGCGAAGAACGCGCTCTCGCTTCCCCTGCTGGTGGGCCTGTACGACGGCTGGCTGGAGGCGGACGCGGACGACACCGTCCGCTCGGTGGTCCTGACGGGCGCCGGCGGTGACTTCTGCGCCGGCATGGACCTCAAGGCGCTGGCCGGCCGGGGCATGGCGGGCGACCAGTACCGGGACCGCCTCAAGGCCGACCCCGACCTGCACTGGAAGGCGATGCTCCGTCATCACCGCCCGCGCAAGCCGGTGATCGCGGCGGTGGAGGGGTACTGCGTGGCGGGCGGCACCGAGATCCTCCAGGGCACCGACATCCGCGTCGCGGGCGCCGGGGCCACGTTCGGGCTGTTCGAGGTCCGGCGGGGGCTGTTCCCGATCGGCGGCTCCACGGTGCGCCTGCCCCGGCAGGTACCGCGCACGCACGCGCTGGAGATGCTGCTGACGGGGCGTCCGTACTCGGCGCAGGAGGCGGCGCGGATCGGGCTCGTGGGGCGGGTGGTGCCGGACGGGACGGCGCTGGACGCCGCGCTGGAGACGGCCGAGCTGATCAACGCGTGCGGGCCGCTGGCGGTCGAGGCGGTGAAGGCCTCGGTGTACGAAGCGGCCGAGCTGACGGAGACGGACGGCCTGGCGGCCGAACTGGTCCGCGGCTGGCCGGTCTTCGACACGGCCGACGCGAAGGAGGGGGCGCGGGCCTTCGCGGAGAAACGGCCACCGCTCTACCGCCGAGCGTAGGCGCCGACCGCGCGCACCCCGCCCCCCCCCCCCCCCCCCCCCGAGCCCCGCGGGCTCGAACCCCCCCCCCACGGGCCCATGGCCCGAACCCGTTCCGTGCCTGCGGCCCGCGACGGGCGTCGGGTCCGGCTCCCCGGGTCCGCTGGCCGGGGTCTCGTTTCCGGAGCCGGGGGCTGACGGGTCGGGCGGGGGGTTCCCGGCCGGGGTGGGGTCGGCCGGGAAGAGGTTTCGTACCGCGTCGTTACCGCTTCCGAGAATCGGAGAGACAACATGACAGCCGCGTCCCCGCCCGAGGTGCTGCGTGCGCCCCTCGTCGTCGAGTTCCCCTTCACCCGGTCCCTCGGGCCCGTGCAGAGCGCCTTCCTGACCGGGCTCCGCGAGGGCGTCGTGCTCGGCGTCAGGACCTCCGACGGGCGGGTCATGGTGCCGCCCGCCGAGTACGACCCCGTCACCGCCGAGGAGATCCGGGAGCTCGTCGAGGTCGCCCCCACCGGGACCGTCACCACCTGGGCCTGGAACGGCGAGCCCCGCCCCCAGCAGCCCCTCGGCACCCCCTTCGCCTGGGTCCTCGTACGGCTCGACGGCGCCGACACCGCGATCCTGCACGCCCTCGACGCCCCCGGCCCGGACGCCGTGTCCACCGGGATGCGGGTGCGCGTCCGCTGGGCGGCCGAGCGCACCGGGGCCATCACCGACATCGCCTGCTTCGAACCCTGCGAGGGGCGGGAGCGGGGGAGCGCCCGCCCGCACGACGGGGTGTTCGCCGACCCCGTCACCGGCATCGTCGCCGAGGCCCGCCTCGACTACACCTACAGCCCCGGCCGTGCCCAGACCGCGTACATCAACGCCCTCTCCGAACGGCGCACCGTCGGCGAACGCTGCCCCTCCTGCCACAAGGTGTACGTCCCCCCGCGCGGCGCCTGCCCCACCTGCGGGGTCGCCACCACCGACCGCGTCGAGGTCGGCCCCGCCGGCACCGTCACCACCTTCTGCATCGTCAACATCAAGGCGCGCAACCTCGACATCGAAGTCCCCTACGTCTACGCCCACATCGCCCTCGACGGCGCGGGCCTCGCCCTCCACGGCCGGATCGGCGGCATCCCGTACGACCAGGTCCGCATGGGCCTGCGCGTCGAACCGGTGTGGACCGACGGCGGCCGCTACCCCGACCACTACCGCCCCACCGGCGAGCCGGACGCGGACTACGACGCGTACAAGGAGCTGCTGTGAGGACCCGATACGCCCGCGAGGTGGCCGTCGTCGCCTTCGCCCAGAGCGACCACCAGCGCCGTACCGACGAACTCAGCGAAGTCGAGATGGTGATGCCCGTCCTGCACCAGGTGCTGGCCGCCACCGGCCTCAAGGCGGGCGAGATCGGCTTCACCTGCTCCGGCTCCAGCGACTACCTCGCCGGCCGGGCCTTCTCCTTCACCATGACCCTCGACGGGGTCGGCGCCTGGCCGCCGATCTCCGAGTCGCACGTCGAGACGGACGGCGCCTGGGCGCTCTACGAGGCCTGGGTCAAGATCCAGACCGGGGAGGCCGACACCGCGCTCGTCTACTCGTACGGGAAGTCCTCGCCCGGATCCGTGCGCGACGTCCTCACCCGGCAGCTCGACCCGTACTACCTCGCCCCCCTGTGGCCCGATTCGGTGGCCCTGGCCGCCCTCCAGGCGCAGGCGCTGATCGACGCCGGGGAGACCGACGAGCAGGCGCTCGCCGCCATCGGCGCCCGCAGCCGGACCGCCGCCGGGTCCAACCCGCACGCCCAGCTCAGCGGCCCCGTCCCCCAGGGCGGTTACCAGGTCCGGCCGCTGCGCACGGGAGACTGCCCGCCCATCGGGGACGGTGCGGCCGCCGTCGTCCTCGCCGCCGGGGACACCGCGCGGCGGCTGTGCGAACGGCCCGCCTGGATCACCGGCATCGACCACCGCATCGAGGCGCACGGCCTGGGCCTGCGCGACCTCACCGACTCCCCGTCCACCCGGACCGCCGCCGAGCACGCCGGGCTCTTCGACGCCCCCGTCGACACGGCGGAACTGCACGCGCCGTTCTCCTCCCAGGAGGTCGTGCTCCGCAAGGCCCTCGGCCTCGGCGACGCGGTGGCCGTCAACCCCTCGGGCGGGGCGCTCGCCGCCAACCCGATGATGGCCGCCGGCCTGATCCGGATCGGCGAGGCGGCCGCCCGCATCCACCGCGGCGAGTCCCGCCGGGCCGTCGCGCACGCCACCTCCGGCCCCTGCCTCCAGCAGAACCTGGTCGCCGTCCTGGAAGGGGACCCCTCATGAGCACCTCCGGGACACCGGCGACGGCGGGCAAGGAGCCCGTGGCCGTCGTCGGGATCGGCCAGACCAAGCACGTCGCCGCCCGGCACGACGTCTCCATCGCCGGCCTGGTCCGCGAGGCCGCGGCCCGCGCCCTCGCCGACGCGGAGCTGACCTGGGCCGACGTCGACGCGGTCGTCATCGGCAAGGCCCCCGACTTCTTCGAGGGCGTGATGATGCCGGAGCTCTACCTGGCCGATGCCCTCGGAGCGGTCGGCAAACCGATGCTCCGCGTCCACACCGCCGGGTCCGTCGGCGGATCCACCGCGCTGGTCGCCGCCAACCTGGTCGCGGCCCGCGTCCACCGCACCGTCCTGACCCTGGCCTTCGAGAAGCAGTCCGAGTCCAACGCCATGTGGGGCCTCTCGCTGCCCGTCCCCTTCCAGCAGCCCCTGCTGGCGGGCGCCGGCGGCTTCTTCGCCCCGCACGTGCGCGCGTACATGCGGCGCACCGGCGCCCCCGACACGGTGGGCTCGCTCGTCGCGTATAAGGACCGGCGCAACGCCCTGAAGAACCCCTACGCGCACCTGCACGAGCACGACATCACCCTGGAGAAGGTCCAGGCCTCGCCGATGCTCTGGGACCCGATCCGGTACTCCGAGACCTGCCCCTCCTCGGACGGCGCCTGCGCGATGGTCCTCACCGACCGTGCGGGGGCGGCCCGTTCGCCGAAGCCGCCGGCCTGGGTGCACGGCGGGGCGATGCGCAGCGAGCCGACGCTCTTCGCGGGCAAGGACTTCGTCTCGCCGCAGGCCGGCAAGGACTGCGCGGCCGACGTCTACCGGCAGGCCGGGATCACCGACCCGCGCCGGGAGATCGACGCGGTCGAGATGTACGTGCCGTTCTCCTGGTACGAGCCGATGTGGCTGGAGAACCTGGGCTTCGCGCAGGAGGGCGAGGGCTGGAAGCTCACCGAGGCGGGGGTGACCGAGCTGGACGGAGACCTCCCGGTCAACCCGTCCGGCGGGGTGCTGTCCACCAACCCGATCGGCGCCTCGGGCATGATCCGCTTCGCGGAGGCGGCCCTCCAGGTCCGCGGCCGGGCCGGGGAGCACCAGGTCCCGGGCGCCCGCCGGGCGCTGGGACACGCGTACGGCGGCGGCGCGCAGTTCTTCGCGATGTGGCTGGTGGGCGCCGAGCCGCCGCGCTCCTGAGGGGGGCCGGTGCGACGGACCGGCCGCGGGTCACGCCCGCGGCCTGTGCGGCGCCCGCCCCGGTCGCTACCCTGGGCCCCCGGACGACGACGTACCGTACCGGGAGGAGCACGCACGTGGCCAAGAGCACGGTTTCGCAGCCCGTCGCCGGCTGGGGCAGGCCCGCACTCGATCTCAGCGGGGCCGACTGGCAGTCCGGCAGCCGGGGGGTGGGCGGCGTCCAGATCGCCTTCGTGGAGGGGTTTGTCGCGATGCGCAACGGCGAGCGCCCCGACGGCCCCTCGCTGGTCTTCGCGCCGCGCGAGTGGCGCAGGTTCGTCCTGGGGACGCGGGGCGGACGCTTCGGCCTCAACTAGCGCGGGCCGTCAGGCGCAGGGCCACCTGGAGTTCGTGCTCCCCGGACACGGTGCCCAGGTGCTCGCCGGCGAAGGCGTCCTCCAGTACCGCGCGGACCACCCGCACCGGTTCCGCGGCGCCGTCCAGCTCGGCGGTCACGGGGCCGGCCGGCCGGGCGTGCGGGCTCGCGCCGGGCGCACGCCGGCGGACGTCCACCGTCGCCGACCAGATGCTCGGAGCCGCCGCGGCCCCGGCCGTCCGCTCCGGGACCGGCGGGTCCATCCCCGGGAAGGCCTCCGCCAGAACACCGAGAACGGCGTCGGCGCCCGCCCGGTCGCAGTGGCTGACCAGTACGCTCACCTCCGCCTCGGCGGCCCGTACCGCGTCCACCCGGGCCGCGTCGGCCGCCGGGCCCGCACCCGTCCCGGTACGGGAGGCCGCGCCCGGCGCGCGGCCGTGCTCGTCCACCATGGCCCCCGCGTCCGGGAGCAGCGCGGCGCGCCGCTCCGGGGCGTCGTGCCCGCGGTTCGTGTTCATCGTTCGCCTCTCCGGTTCGGGGTGCGGCCCCGCGCACAGCCGGGGGCCGACCGTGGACCGGCACCCGAGGGTGCCTCACCCGGCGGCTGTCCACGAACGCCCGCCCCAAACCCGAACCGCGCCGGATCCGCCCGGGCCGTCGCGCACCGTGACGCACCTCACACTCCCCGTGAGCGGTGGCCGGAGCGCTCCGCGGACACCGGGCGCCGGAGGCCGCCAGGGCACGCCCGGCCGCCCCGGCGGGCGACGGCCGCTCCCCGGCCCACCTGCTGACGGGCGACCGGCCCCCCCGGAGCCCGCCGGGAGCGGAGGCGTACCCGGCGCGCCCCGCCCGTCGCCCCGGAGCGCCGCCCGGCGGCCTCCCGAAGCCACCACCCGGAACAGAAGATCGGATTCTTTCCCGATAGTGGGATCCATCGGCTCGTGCGCGGGCGTACGCTGATCTCCCGAGCCGGCCTGGGGGGTACGAGCCATGACGGAACGCCGGACCCGCACGCGGCGCACGCTCTTCGAACGCGAAGCCGAACTCCTCGCCGTGGACGAGGCGCTGGACCGGCTCACCGGATCCGGCCCCGACACCGGCGGCGGCCTCCTCGCCCTCTCGGGCCCGGCGGGCCTCGGCAAGACCACCCTGCTCGCCGAAGTGCGCCGCCGCGCCCTCGCCCGCTCCTGCACCCTCCTCGCCGCCCGCGGCGGCGAACAGGAACAGAGCCAGCCCTTCCACGTCGCCCGCCAGCTCATCCAGCCCCAGCTCGCCGGCCGACCCGAGGCCGAACTCCGCGCCGCGCTCGGCAGCTGGTACGCCATCGTCGGCCCCGCCCTCGGCCTGTGCGCCCCCGCCCAGGGCGCCCCGCCCGACCCCCAGGGCCTGCGCGACGGACTCGACTGGGTCCTGACCCACCTCACCGTCCGGCGGCCCCCCGTCGTGCTCGTCCTGGACGACGCCCACTGGGCCGACCCCGAGTCCCTCGGCTGGCTCGCCGGCTTCGCCCCGCGCGCCGAACACCTCCCGCTGCTCCTCGTCACCGCCTACCGCCCCGACGAACTCCCCGCCCACGCCGAGGCCTTCCGCACCCTGCCCGGCCGCGCCGGACAACGCCCCCTCGTCCTCAACCCGCTCAGCGCGGACGCCGTGTCCACCCTGGTCCGCGAGACCGTCGGCGCGCACGCCGAGGACGCCTTCTGCCGCGAGGCCTGGGCCGTGACCACCGGGAACCCCTTCGAGGCCGTCGAACTCACCGCCAAGGTCCGCGCCAGGGGCCTCGACCCCGTCGAGGCCAGCGCCCCGCTGCTGGCCGACCTCGCCGCCGCCCAGCGCGGCAGCGGGCTCGTCGCCCGCCTGCACAGCCTCGGCCCCTCCACCGTCCGCTTCGCCTGGGCCTGCGCCGTCCTCGGCACCGCCATCCCGCGGCGCATCGCCGCCCGCGTCGCGGTACTCGGCGCGGAAGAGGCCGCCGACGCCACCGTCCGGCTCCGCGACGCCCGCATCCTCTCCGCCCCGCCCGCCGAGACGACCCACGACGAAGAGGCCGACGCGGGACTGGAGTTCGTCCACCCGCTCATCGCCACCGCCATATACCGCGCCATCCCCGACGCCCTGCGCGTCGCCCTCCACGGCAGGGCCGCCGCGGCCGTCGTCGACGCCGGGCTCGGCTCCTCCGCGGCCGCCCGCCACCTGCTGGAGACCCAGCCCGAGAACGACCCCTGGGTGGTCCGCACCCTGCGCGAGGCCGCCGCGGAGAACCTCCGGGCCGGCGCCCCCGAAGCGGCCCGCCGCCAGCTCGCCCGCGCCCTGGAAGAACCCCCGGACTTCGGCGAACGCGCCGCCGTCCTCTACGAACTGGGCTGCGCCTCCCTGCTCACCGAACCCGCCAACACCGTCAACCACCTGCGCGCCGCCCTCGCCGAACCTTTCGACGACCCCGCGCTGCGCCAGGGCATCGTCATCCGCCTCGCCCAGGTCCTCGCCCACAGCGACCACCTCGCCGCCGCCTCCGAGCTCCTCGGCCGCGAGATCCCGCGCACCCACGACGCCCGCGCCCGGCTGCGCCTGCAGTCCGAGCAGTTCATGTGGGACGCCTTCAACGCCGCCGAAACCGACTCCCCGGCCCGCTCGCGGCGCCTGGCCCGGCTCGCCGACCGCCTCCCCGGCCGCGACCTCACCGAGCGGTACCTCATCGGACTGCGCGCCTGGGACGCCTGCCTGCGCGGCGAACCCCTCGACGTCGTCCTCCACCACGCCGACCGGGTCCTCGCCGAGCCCTTCAGCTGGGCCCACGAGGACCGCGGCTTCGAGGTCCCCGTGCTCGCCGCCATGGTCCACATGTACGCCGACCGGCCCGGGCGCGCCGAGGAACTCTTCGAGGAGGGCACCGCCGAGTTCGAACGCCAGGGCTGGCACGGCGCCCACCTGTCCTTCGCGTACAGCCTCCGCGCCTACATCCGCTACCGCCGCGGCCGGCTCGTCGAGGCCGAGGAACTGGCCCGCGCCGGACTGCGCCTCGCCGAGCGCGTGGGCCGCCGCACGCCCGTGCACTGGTACGCCGTCGCCATCCTCCTCACCACCCTCGTCGCCCGGGGCCGGGTCGACGAGGCGTGGGGCCTGGCCCGGGAGCACGAGTACGGGGAGCCCTTCCCCGCCGCCGTGGTCTTCCCCGACTCGCAGACCGTGTACGCCGAACTGCTGCTGGCCGGCGGCGACCGCAAGGCCGCCGCCGCCGAACTGGAGGCCGTCGGACGCCGCCTGACCCCGCGCGGCATCCAGAACCCGGCCTGGTGCCCGTGGCGGCTGCTCCTGGCCCGCGCCGTCGCCCCCGAGGACCCCGCCAGGGCCCGCGCCCTGACGGCCGAGGCCGTACGCCGCGCCCGTGCCTTCGGCGCGCCCTCCGCCATCGGCCAGGCCCTGCGCGTCGCGGCGGAGGTGGCCGCCCCGCAGGACCGCGCCGACCTGCTCCACGAGGCCGTCGCCCTGCTGGAGGACTCACCGGCCGCCTACGAACTGGCCCGGGCGCTGGCCGCGCTGGGCACCGAACTCCACGACCCCGGGCTGCTCACCCGCGCCCACCTCACCAGCCGCGAATGCGGCGCCGGCGCCCTGGAGGCGAGCACCGCCCAGGCCCTGGCGTCGTTCGCCCAGCGCGCCAGCTGAGTCCCCGGCGACCACCAGGGGCAGGGTGGTCCCATGGACCACCTCACCCGGCTCCACATCCTCCAGCACGAGGCCGAAGCCTTCGACAAGGCCGTCCGGCGCGCGGCCGACGGCGGACGCGAGGCACCGCCGGTGCCCTCCTGCCCCGGCTGGTCGGTCGCCGACCTCGCCGGACACCTCGGCAGCGTCCAGCGCTACCTCACCCACATCCTCCGGGAGCGGCTCGCCGAACCCTGCGACCCCACCGACCCGGAGCTCTACGCCCTCCCCGCGGACCCGGCCGTACGGGCGGCCTGGCCACTGCCGGACCGCACCCCGCACCGCGGGCCCGTACCCGAGGAGCTGTTCGACTGGTCGGCGGCGGCCGCCCGGGACCTCGTCGCGGTCCTGCGCGAACTGGGCCCGGACGTACCGGTGTGGACCTGGTCGCCCCACGGGGACCGCACCACCGGCTTCTGGATCCGCATGCAGACCATCGAACAGGCCGTCCACCGCTGGGACGCCGAAGCCGTCACGGGCGACCCGGCCCCCTTCGCGCCCGCCCTCGCGGCGGACGCCGTCACCCAGACGTTCGAGGTGATGGCCCCCGCCCGGCGCGGCCGGAAGCCGGCCCCGCCCGGAACGGGCGAGCGCTACCGCTTCCGCCGCACCGACGCCCCCGGGGCCTGGACGGTGGAGTTCGACGGCGACGAGGTCCGCCTCGACCGCCGCGACACCGCTCCCGTCCACGTCGAGGCGGCGGGCACCGCCTCCGACCTGATGCTGTTCCTGTGGGGGCGGCTCCCCGCCGGCCGGCTGGACGTCACCGGCGACGGCGCACTGCTGGAGCACTGGTTCACCCTCGTACCGCCCCTCTGAACGGGACCGCCCCCACCCCGCGGCGCCCCTACCCCCGCGGCGCCCCTACCCCCGCGGCGCCCCTACCCCCGCGGCGCCGCGACCGCCGCCAGCTCGGCCGGCGCCAGCGGGGGCCCGGTCAGCTGCGCCCGGCGCGGTCCCAGCAGGGCCGCCAGCAGCACCGGCGGGGTGAACAGCCGGGACGCGGGCCGCTCCAGGGTCATCACGTCGGTCACCGCCCGGGCCACCCGCCCGTTGCCCGTGCTCGTGCGCATCAGCCGCCGCACGTAGGCCGCGACGGCCCGCTCCGCCGCCGTCGGGCCGCTCTCCGTCGCACCGGGGTAGAAGACGTCGTTCCCCGTGGACAGCGCCCAGGCGGCGGCCACCGGCCCGGCCAGGGCCTTCTGCGCCCGGGCGGCGAGCCGCGGGTCGGCCAGGCCGTACCGGGCGACGGCGTCCCGCAGGGCGAGGGCGCTCTGCGCGGCCACCGACATCCCGTGCCCGTACACCGGGTTGTAGGCGGCGACGGCGTCCCCGAGCACCAGGAGCCCGGCCGGGAGCGCGGCCTTCTCGTAGTGGTGCCTGCGGTTGACGGTCGTACGGGTGAGCACCACGTCCGTCAGCGGCTCCGCCCCGGCGATCAGCTCGCTCACGATCGGGTGCCGCAGCCCCCGGGCGAACTCCCCGAAGGCCGCCGGGTCCCTGCCGGGTTCGCCGCCGCGCGTCCCCGACAGGGTGACGAGCCAGCGGTCCCCCTCGATCGGGACCAGCGTCGCCGACCGGCCGGGACCGGCCCGGCGGGGATCGCCCGCCTGGACGTTCACGACGACCGGGAAGGTGTTCCCGAGGTCCTTCGGGGCCCGGAAGATCCGGCTGGCGTAGACGAGCCCGGGGTCGACGGTGCGTACGGCGGGCCGAGGCACGCCGAACCCCTCCAGCCACAGCGGCGTGCGCGAGGCCCGCCCGGAGGCGTCCACCACCAGGTCCGCGTCCAGCACCCCTGCCACGGCGTCCGCCCCGCGCACCCGGACCCCGGTGACCCGCCGGGCGCCGCCCGTCAGGCCCAGCACCTCGGTGCGGTCGGCGACGGTGACGTTCGGGAGCGCCGCCACGGCCCGGCGGACGTGCCAGTCGAGCAGGTCGCGGCTGGCGACGAGCACGTAGTGGGACTCCCGCGCCCAGCGGCGGAACCAGCCCTCCGGGGAGAGGCCGACCATGTTCGTGGGCAGCGAGATCCGGTGGGCCCCGTCCTCGCGCAGCGCCCCGATGGTGCCGGGCAGCAGGGAGTCCACGGCCGTGGCCCCGCCGGACCACAGCAGGTGCGCGTGGTGCGCCTGCGGGAGCCCCTTGCGGGGGAACGGCCCGTCGGGCAGCGCGTCCCGCTCGACGACGACGACCTCACCGGCGCCGGCGCGGGCGAGCGCCGCGGCCGTGAGCATGCCGGCCAGACCGCCCCCGACGACGACGCAGGTGTGCCGGCCGGGCGACCGCGGGGAACTGCTCATGGCCTCACGCTCTCTGGGTGGTCGGCCGGCCCGGACCGGGCGCGGAAGGAGGCGACGGCGGGGGACCGGCGCAGGGCCTTGGCCACCGCCACCAGGTCCGGCCCCGCCGCCGGGCCAGCCCCCGGGACCGGCGCGTCCGCCACCCCTGCCTCGGCGCCGCCGCGCAGGGCCGCGACCGCCGCGACCACGGCCACCGCCTCGGCGGTCGCCGCCGCCCGCTTCGGCGCCTCGCCCCGTGCCCGGGCCTCGGCGAGCGCCCGTTCGCGGATCCCGGGGTCCAGGTACGGCTGGAGCCTGAGCAGGCCGTCGCTGATCTGGGTCCTGCGGTGCACCAGCCGGCGGCTGACGGGCGAGCGCCGGGGCAGCCGCATCGACGCCGTGTCCAGGCCCGCCAGCTCCCGCGTGAACGGGGCCAGGCAGCGGTAGTGGTAGTAGTCGGTGCACAGCCCCTGGAGCGCCTGGCCCAGGTGGGGCAGGATGAACCCCACGGCGATGAACAGCGCGCACACGGAGGCGATGGGCGGCGCCACGTACGTGCTGAGCCAGTCCAGGTCGCGGCCGTTCCAGCGGGCGAAGACCGCCGTGAGCTTCACGGTGTCGTAGCAGAGGTTCAGGACGAACCCGATGACCAGCAGCACCAGGCCGGCGCGCAGCCAGCCCGTCACCTCCCTCAGCCAGGACCAGGTGACGACGGCCGTGATGGCGCAGGCGGTGGTGTGGGCCCCCAGGTAGAGCACGATGTGCTCGCGCATCCAGGGGGTGTTGGCGTAGTACGTGTCCAGGTCCCGCAGCCGCTCGACCGGCACCTCGGCGAACGCGAAGGTGGTCCACAGGCCGGCCACCACGGCCGCGTAGAAGACACCGATGGTCCAGGTGGCCCGGCGCACCCGCCGGGGATCGCCGCCCCGCCAGTGGATGATCATGACCAGGCAGGAGGCGCAGAACATCATGAGCAGCGTGTAGACCAGCGGCGCCGCGAAGTTGCTGATGCCCGTCGCGCCGTTCAGCAGCACGAGGGTCTTGGGCCGGCCGAGGTAGAACACGGCCGAGGCCAGCAGGAGCAGGCCGCCGACGGAGCGCACGTTGGGGTCGATCCGCCAGAACCTCATCATCACCGGCAGGCGGATCGCGAAGGCCAGGGTGAGGATCACCGCCGGTATGAGGTACGGGATGTAGTACTTGTCCGAGGTCACCGTCAACCGATCGGTCCGCGGTAGCCCAGGGCGTTGCCTATCCGCCCGGCCACGTCGCTGCGGCGGGCGGCCCCGGCCGCGTCGCCGCCGGTCAGCCACGGCCGGCACCGGTCCCCGAGCATCAGCCCGAAGCTCTCGGCCTCGATCTCCTGCGCGTCCTCGTAGTGGGACCGCGCGGCGACGCTCGCGTACGTCAGGTCCGAGGCGTCCGGCAGGGAGCGCGCGGCGTCGTCCGCCGCCCCGCCGCCGTGGCCGGTGCAGTGACCCGCCTTCATGTGCCACAGCTCGTGCCCGAGGATGACCAGTTGGTGGTCGGGCGTCGTGTACTTCTCCACCACGACGATGTCGTAGTCGTCCATGTTCAGCCACAGGCCCGAGGTGGTCAGCCCGGACGGGAAGCGCTCGAAGCGCAGCACGATCGGGCGGCCCCCGCGGGTGCGGCTCATCGCGTCGCACAGGGCGCGGAAGAGGGTCTGCGGTTCGACCGGCGCCTCCAGGTCGAGGGAGGAGGTCAGCACGGTGCACAGCTTGCGCATCGAACGGGACAGGTTCACCGGGCCACCTCGGAGGAGAGGATGCCGGTGATCATGCCCAGCAGCAGGGTCTCCTGCGTGCGGGTGAGGGCTCTTCCCCGGGTGGAGATGGAAACCAGCCCGTACTGGTTCGTGAGGTCGGCCATCAAGTCGCCCGATCGGTAGTTGAGGGATTCGACCGCGGGCCACAGGGCCCTGTGCACGGCCTGGGCCGGCGTGTCCGTCAGGAAGGTGAGGTCACGGCCGAAGAAGGCCGCGAACTCCGCGCAGTGCCGCAGGTGCGGCGGTCTCGCGCCCGACACCAGCGCACCGACCCACCGCGGGTCGGCGCCGATCGCCGCCGCGATCTCCGCGACCGCGTACGGCTGCCCCTGGGGGTCGCGCGAGACGGCGTACAGGAAGGCCGCGCGGCGGCGGACCGTCTCCTCGGTCTCCTCGGGCGTGGGGTCGGGGAACTCCTCGCCGCGCAGCAGCGCCGCCGTCACCTCCACGGGGACGCCGGTCCGCTCGGAGAGGGACACCGCGTCGAGGATCTCGTCCACGTCCAGTCGTCTCTCCGCGGCGCGTGCCCGGAGCCGGGCGAGCGTCGTGGTGAGGGCAAGCGGCGGACCGCCAACGGGGACAGTCATCTGTCTGTGCTCCCATACGTCCGAAGGGCAGATCCGTCTGCGCACCGGGGACGACGGTAGGCCCCCCCGGGCCACAAGATCCCCGGCACCGGAACGATCGTTGTCGAATCGAAAACGATCGATGAACGGACGCGGGGGACGCACAGCAAGATACAGCCAGTGCGGCGGCCCGTGGCGGGAAAGGACGCGTGCCCGCAGCTCACCGCACCTGCCCGCGCCACAGGTAAGGAGTACGCCGCACGGCCGCCCCATACCCGCAGGTCCGACGCTCCGGCCCGCCCCCCGCACCGGCCTCCCGGGCACCCGCGCGCCCCGGCGCCCGCCGCTCCCGGCAGCCCTCCGGCGCCCCCGTCCGCCGCCCCGCGCCCCACCGCGCCGGGCGGGAGCCGCCGGCGGAGCCCCCGGCGCCGGAAAACCCGCGCGGCCACGTACCATGGCGGCATGTCCTTCCTCCGCCGCCACCGCGCCGCCACACCCGCGGGCCCGGACTTCGACGTCCTGGCCATGGACCCGGGTGACTGGCCGGGCAACCTCGGGGCCGGTCTGCTGCCCGCGCCCGACGGCAGCTGCCAGGGCGTCTTCCTCCGCTACGACCTGTTCGGCGGCCGCGGCCCCGCGATGATCATCGGCAACCTCCCCGAGGGGTCCCCCGCGCGCGAGCTCGCCGACGGCCAGGTCCCCTTCGAGGTGGCCCAGCTCCTGGACGCCCTGGAGAACGACGAGGACGTCGAGGTCACCGGAACCGAGGACTGCCCCGTCATGCAGGGCGACAACCTCCTCATCGTCCGCAAGATCAAGCTCTCCGAGAGCCGGATCTCCTGCGTGCAGTTCGACCGCAGCGACAACGTCCTCGTGACGATCGCCAGCTGGGACCGCCCCATCACCGACGACCTCTACGCGCTGCTGAAGCCCCTCCCCGCCGAGCTCTTCCAGCAGGGCTAGACCCGGCTAGGCCGGGTTGTCCGCGATGTCGTTCGCCGCGACGTAGCCGAACGTCATCGCGGGCCCGATCGTCGATCCGGCCCCCGCGTAGCTGTGGCCCATCACGGCCGCGCTCGCGTTGCCCGCCGCCCACAGGCCCCGGATCACCGATCCGTCCGCCCGCAGTGCCCGGGCCCGGGCGTCCGTCACGATGCCGCCCTTGGTGCCCAGGTCGCCCGGGACGATCCGGAAGGCGTAGAACGGCGGCGCCCAGACCGGTGCCAGGCAGGAGTTCGGCACCACGTTCGGGTCCGTGTAGTAGTGGTCGTACGCCGTGTCCCCCCGGTGGAAGTCCGCGTCGTCGCCGTTCCACGCCTGCGCGTTGAAGCGGTTCAGCGTCGCCCGCAGCGCGGCCGCGGGCACCCCGATCTGCCCGGCGAGCGCGTCCCAGGTCCACGCCTTCCTCGCCGCCCCGGACTCGAACCACGCGTCCGGGAGGGGCAGCGTCGGCAGGACGTCCTTGAACAGGTACTTGTTGCGGTAGTTCTGGTCCACGATCAGCCACGCCGGGATGTGCGAGCCCGTCGCACCCCGGTCCTTCTCGTACATCACGTGCACGACGTCGCTGTACGGGGCGGCTTCGTTCACGAACCGGGTCCCCGCCCGGTTCACGATCAGACCGCCCGGCAGGGTCCGCTCGGCCAGGCAGAAGTACGGCTCCCCGGGCAGCGGGATCGACGGTCCCCACCAGGCGTCCTCCATCAACGCCAGGGCCGCGCCCGCCCGTTGGCCGGCCCGGATGCCGTCCCCGGTGTTCTCCTTCGCGCCCACCGACCACTGGGTGCCGATCGGCTGCTGCTGGTACTGGGCCCGCATCTGCGCGTTGTGCTCGAAGCCGCCCGAGCCGATCACCACCCCCCTGCGGGCCCGTACGACACCCCGTACGCCCTCCTTCTCCACCACGACCCCGGTGACCGCCCCGCCCTCCTGGACCAGGTCGGCCAGCGGGCTGTTCAGCCACACCGGCACCCCCGCCCGCAGCAGACCGGCCCGCAGCCCCGCGGCCAGCGACTGGCCCATCGTCAGCGGCTTCTCCCCGCGCAGCGCGGCCTTCGTGCCCCGCGCCAGGCACTCCGTGGACACCGCGAGGCCCTTCGCGCTGACCGCGGCGAGGTTCAGCCACTTGTAGTCCTGGCTGAACACCACCATCCCGGCGGGCACCGGCATGTACGGCGGGTTCAGGTGCGCCAGTTCGGCGCCCAGGAGGTTGCCGTCGAGCTGGTCGGGCTCGATGGAGCGGCCGTTCGGCAGCCCGCCCGGCAGGTTCGGGTAGTAGTCGCTGTAGCCGTCCATGAAGCGGAACCTCAGGGGGCTGTTCGCCATCACGAAGTCCAGCATCCGGGGCCCGTTGGCCAGGAACGCCCGCTGCCGGTCGGCCGGAACCTCCGGCCCCACCACCGCCGACAGGTACGCCGCCGCCTTCTCCGGGGTGTCCGGTACCCCGGCGGACAGGAGCACCGAGTTGTTCGGCAGCCAGATCCCGGCCCCGGAACGCGCCGCCGAACCGCCGAACGTGGGGGCCTTCTCCACCACCAGCACGCTCAGCCCCCGCCCGGCGGCGGTCAGGGCGGCGGTCATCCCCGCCGCCCCCGAGCCGACCACGACGACGTCGTACTCCCCGAGCGGGCTCTCGGCGGCCCGGGCGGCCGCACCCGGCAGCACGGCGGCGGCGAGCACCCCGGCCCCCGTCCCGGCGAGGACCGCCCGGCGGGAGGGGGCGGCGGGACGCGGCCGGCCGGGGCTCCCGGCCGCGGGCTCGGTCGGGGGCCCGGTCGGGGACTCGGTCGGGGGTGCGGTCACGGGTGCGGCGACGGGTGCGGTCAGGGGCATGGCCTCGGTCATGGACGGGCTCCAGCGGGTTGGGAGGAGGGGACGGCGGCTCGGCTCCGGCGTTCCTGATGCCGAGTCAGAGAAACTGTTCGCGGGATCATGTGAAGTCAAGTCCCGCGCGCCCACAACCACTCCCGCCCCGGACAGGCCGAATCCCGTGCCCCGCACACCAGGTGTGCGGGACACGGGATCCGTACGGGCCGGACGGCCGCGCGGTCAGCGGGTGCCGACCGCCGCCCGGACCGCTCTACGGGCCATCCCGGCGTCGTCGTGCAGCCGGCGCAGCAGAAGGCGCTGCTCCTCCCCGGAGGAAAGCGCGCCCGCGGGCAGCGGCCGGTCCGGAGCCGACGCCAGCATGGAGCGCTGCACCGCCGTCTCGCACATCCGGATCTCCCGCGTCAGCACCAGCATCAGGTTGACCAGGAACGCGTCCCGCGCCGCCGGGCCGGCCGACTGCGCCAGCCTGCTGATCTGGCCCCGTGCCGCCGGGGCGTCGCCCAGGACCGTCCACAGCGTGGCCAGGTCGTAGCCGGGCAGGTACCAGCCGGCGTGCTCCCAGTCGAGGAGCACCGGGCCAGCCGGGGACAGCAGCAGGTTCGACAGCAGCGCGTCGCCGTGGTTGAACTGCCACTGGACGCTCGCCGGCCGCAGGCCGTGCAGCAGCTTCTGCAGGTCGCCGAAGTCCCGGTCGGTCAGCAGGCCCAGCTCGTGGTCACGCGCGATGCGCCGTAGGTAGTCCACCGGATGCCCGAACAGGTCGGCCGGCGGCCGCCACTGGTTGACCCGGCACACCGCTCCCAGCGCCGCCCGTACGTCCGTCCGCGGCGGCGCCTCCACCGGGTGCCGCTGGAGCGCGGCGACCCGGCCCGCCATCCGCTCCACCACCAGTACGCAGTTCTCCGGGTCCGCGGCGATCAGCCGGGGCACGCGGACCGGCGGGCGGTGCCGGACGAAGGTCCGGTACGTCGCTATTTCGTGCCGGTACCGCTCGCGCCACTCGGGCGAGTGGTCCAGTAAAACCTTGGCGACCGCGGTCATCCGCCCGGTCGTCCCCACCAGGAGGACCGACCGGCCGCTGCGCCGCAGGACCTGGACCGGAGCGAACTCCGGACAGATGCGCTGCACCGACGCGAGCGCGGTGCGCAGTTGGGCCCCCTGCGGGCCGGAGAGGTCGATCCTCCCGCTGAGCGGCTGTGACCCGGCGGCCGGCATCCGCCGTGCCCGGACGGTGCCCTGCGCCGGTACCGGCTGGCGGCCGGGTTCGAGGTAGGCGCCGCCCCCCGCCTGGAGGGTGCGGTGCGGGCGGACCGGGGCGGACACGGAGGACGTTGCTGCGTACATGGCGTTTACGGTTCCCTTCGTGCGCCGACGAGTGCGTACGCCGCCCCGCCGGATCCCGTACTTCACCCTGGGGAGTTCCGCCGGTGAACCGGGTCGGGGAGGCGCATTCCTACCTGACACCCGCCCGCAGGTGGCGAACCACGGGGCGGCGGGTGGCGAACCCTGGCGAATAGTCGCTGGGCATCTGACGGGCGGCTACTGTCAACTCAGCCGAGAACCTGGGGGCTTGACGTGAGCAAAGGTCCAAACACCCGTCTGAACGACCTGTTCGGCCTGGCCGGCTGGTCGAAGGGCGAACTCGCGAGGATGGTGAACCGGCAGGCGGCCTCGATGGGCCACCACCAGCTGGCCACCGACACCTCGCGGGTGCGGCGCTGGATCGACATGGGGGAGACCCCGCGCGAGCCGGTGCCCACGGTACTGGCAGCACTGTTCACCGAGCGGCTCGGTCGTGTCGTGACCATCGAGGACCTCGGGTTCGTACGGCAGCGGCGCACCACCAGACGGCAGCCGGACGGGATTCAGGAGAACCCCGACGGAGTGCCCTGGGCGCCCGAACGCACAGCCGCGGTCCTCACCGAATTCACGGGAATGGACCTCATGCTCAACCGTCGCGGCCTGATGGGCGCGGGAGCCGCGCTCACCGCCGGCTCAGCCCTCAGCAACGCCATGTACGACTGGCTGCACACCGATCCCGCCGGCGCCAAGAACGCGAAGACCTTCGGTGACCCCTACCAGGCCGATCCGGCGGGCTACGACCGCTACGAGGCCGCGCCCATCGGCTCCCAGGAGATCGAGGCGCTGGAACGCTCCGTCGAGGTCTTCCGGGCCTGGGACGCCTCCAGAGGCGGCGGGCTCCAGCGCAAGGCCGTCGTGGGCCAGTTGAACGAGGTCGGCGGCATGCTGGCCTACCACCACCCGGACCACCTCCAGCGCAGGCTGTGGGGGGTGGCGGCCAACCTGGCGGTGCTGGCGGGCTGGATGTCGCACGACGTGGGCCTCGAACCGACCGCGCAGAAGTACTTCGTCATCGCCGCGCACGCGGCCCGCGAGGGCGGCGACCGGCCCCGCGCCGGCGAGGCCCTCTCCCGCGCCGCCCGCCAGATGGTCCACCTCGGCAAGCCGAACGAGGCCCTGGACCTGATGAAGCTGGCGCAGTCCGGCTCCGGGGAGCAGACCCTGCCGCGCACCCGCGCCATGCTGCACACCATCGAGGCCTGGGCGCAGGCCGCCATGGGCAAGGGCCAGGCCATGCGCCGCACCCTGGGCGAGGCCGAGGAGCTCTTCGTCTCCGACAAGGGCGACGTGCCGCCGCCCTCCTGGATGCAGCACTTCGACGAGGCCGACCTGCACGGCATGCAGGCCCTCGCCTACCGCACCCTCGCCGACCACGACGCCTCGGCCGCACCCGTCGCGGCCCGGCACGCCCGGGAGGCGCTGCGGCTGCGCGGTGACGGCTACCAGCGCTCGCAGATCTTCGACTACATCTCCATGGCGTCGGCCTGCTTCATCGCCGACGACCCCGAGCAGGCGGACCGCTACGCCCGGCTCGCCCTGGTGTCGATGAACGAGACCTCCTCGCACCGGACGTGGGACCGGCTCCGCGAGATGTACCGGCTGACCGGACAGTACGCCGGGTACGCGGGCATCGAGGACCTGCGCGAGGAGATCAAGCTGGCCCTCCCCAACAGCCCCGCCCCCGTGGCCCGCGGAGCGGAGGTCTAGGGGCCAGGTGCCAGGTGTCGCAGGGGGCCGAAGGCGTAGGGCGGGTCGTCCGGAAGCGACGGAGAACGGAGGGAACGGAAGGAGGGGCCGCGCCTCACCGGCGCGGCCCCCCTGGGTTTGCGTTGGCGTGTTCAGCCGCCGATGCGGGCGACCAGGACGCAGGCGTCGTCCTCGCGCTCGCTCTCGCCGAACTCCTCCGTGACCATCCGCACGCAGTCCCGCGCCGACCGGGCCTGCGAGAACCGCGGCGCGAGCGCCAGCAGCCGCTCGGTCCCGTCCGCGCGGCTGAACTCGATGCTCCGCGGGGTCAGTCCGTCGGTGTGCAGCACCAGGACGTCGCCCAGTTCGAGCCGTTCCTCGGCCTGCCCGTAGATGGCCCCCGAGGTGGCCCCGAGCAGCACCCCCTCCGGGGGCTGCAGGGCGCGGCCCTGGCCGCGCCGGAAGAGGAGCGGCGCGGGGTGCCCGGCCTGGGCCCAGGAGAGCACCTGGCGGGCGGGGTCGTAACGGCAGCAGACGGCCGAGCCGAGGGCGGGCTGCACGGAGGTCTCCAGCAGCTGGTTGAGCCAGCCCATCAGCGGGCCGGGCTCGATCCCGGCCATGGCCATCCCGCGCAGGGCGCCGAGCATCATCGCCATCCCGGAGGTGGCGCTCACCCCGTGCCCGGTCAGGTCGCCGACCGTCAGCAGGGAGCGCCCGTCGGGCAGTTCGAGTGCGTCGTACCAGTCGCCGCCGATCAGCGCGCTGGTCGCGGAGGGCAGGTAGTGCGCGGCCACGTCCATGGTGCCCGCGTTCTCGTGCGGGAACCGCAGGGAGCCGCGCCACGGGGGGAGCACGGCTTCCTGCAGCTCGACCGCCAGCCGGTGTTCGGTCTGCGCGATCTCCCGCTGGCGCTGGAGCGAGTCCCGTGACTCGCGCACCGCCCGCTGGCTCCGGCGCAGTTCACTCACGTCCCGGAGCACGGCCCACATGGAGGCCGTGCAGCCGTCGGAGTCGAGCACCGGCTCGCCCCTCATGTGCAGCGTCCGGACCCGGCCGTCGGCGCGGACGATGCGGAACTCGCCGTCTATCGGCTTTCCGTCGACCAGGCAGTCCGTGACCATCGCGGTCATCAGGGGCTGGTCCTCGGAGAACAGGGTGGAACCCAGTTCGTCGAGCGGCAGCGGGCCGGCCTCGGGCGGCCGCCCGAAGATCTGGAAGAGCTCCTCGGACCAGGTGACCTCGTCCGTCAGCAGGTTCCACTCGGCGCTGCCGACGCGGGTCTGGCGGTCCTCCTGCGCGACCTCCGGAGCCGCCGCGGGGAGTTCGGCGGGCTCGGGAGCGGGCGGGAGGCCCTCCTTGAGCTGGCCGAGGTGCTGGCCGAGGTCGTCGAGGTGGTGCACGGCGAGGTCGCACAGCGCTCGCTGCCAGCGGCCCTGGGCGTCGTCGTCGTCCACGACGGTGTCGCGGCGCACCGCGTCCACCTCGCCGCGCAGCCGGCGGGTCTGCGAGATCAGTGCGTCCACCGATCCCGGCTCGGGCGGCTGCGCGGGATGGTCCGCGTACAGGTGGGACGGCATGATGACTCCGATGCAGGCGCGGCGATACAGGCGGCTCGGCCAGGGTCCCGGAGGACGACCGGTGACGGCTGTGGACCGACTACGACTGTGGCACAGCCGCGGAGTGCCTGTAAGGCGTTTGGCAACATCCGTAACGGCCTTGCTCGGGGCATATGCCGAAGGCCTCCCGGTCGCCTCCCGTCCGTACGAACATTTCCGGTCAGCCGTGGTCTTCGTTTCCGTGCCGTCCCGCCCGCTCCGGGCCCTGTTCACGCCGTGCCCGGCCGGAGCCGCCTCCCCGTCACACCATCAGCGGCACCGGGTGGATCTCGTCGGCGGGGTGTCCCGCGCGCTCGTGGATCCGGCGGACGGCGTCCGCCGAGGGGGCCTCGGACAGGCAGTAGACCTCGCCGGAGGCGGGGTCCGCCCAGGCGCGCTCGAACTGCACCTTCTCGTCCGCCTGGATCGCCAGGTCCGCCCGGTGGGCCTCCATCAGCTGGTCCGCCGTGATGCCCTTCATCCCGTGGTGGACGTCCATGTACTTGGCCACCGCGAACACCTCCTCATGCGTCGCGACGTGTACGTTTCTGCTTCCATCCTGCGCCCGCGGCCGGAAAAGGGCCCTCCGGTGGCCGTCGGTCGCTCGTACGGTCGACGTGTGCGAGCCGCGCGCACCCCGGATCCACTCCGTCACCGCGGTCCCCGGCCCGTCCGGGGCACCACTCGAACGAAGGACCCCGTTCCGCACCACGCTTCCCACCCCTCCCGGGGATCGCTACGCTACGTGTCGGTAATGAGCCGGGGGAGGTCCGTTCGCGGACCCGGGGGAGCGGTGGGGACACGACCTGATGACCGAACAGAGCAGCGCGCCGGCGGGGCGCAGCCGCCGTTCCTTCCTGACCCACCTGGTCGCGGCGCCCACGCTGGCCCTGGTGACCCGGGCCGCGGCCGACCTGCTCGCCCCGCAGGCCGCGCACGCCGTCGTACCGTCCCTGCCCGCCATCGCCGACATCGTGGACCTGGGTGACCTGTTCATCCTGGCCGGGGCCCCCACCTCCGCCCTGCTGGCGCTGGCCGTGGAGACGGACGGCACCGTCCGCTTCCGGCTGCCGCGCGAGGAGGTCGGGCAGGGGCTGACCACCGCGGTGGCCATGCTGGTCGCGGAGGAGCTGGACGCGCCGCTGGAGACGGTCCGCGTGGAACTGGACGACGCGCGCCCCGAGCTGCTGTTCAACCAGCTCACCGGCTCCTCCAACTCGATCCGCTCGCTGTACGGGCCGGTCCGCCAGTGCGCCGCCACCGCACGGGCCCGGCTGGTCGCCGCGGCCGCCGCCCGCTGGGGCCTGTCCGCTGCCCGGCTCACCACCGCGAACGGCTCGGTACGGGCCCCCGACGGCCGCACGGCGAGCTACGGGAGCCTCTCGGCGGCCGCCGCCTCGCCCGGCCTGCCCGTCCTCGGCGCCTCCCCCAAGCCGGCGGCCGAGCACGCCCTCGTCGGCACCCCGACCCGGCGGATCGACGCCCGCGCCATGGTCACCGGCGCCCAGAAGTACACCCTCGACCTCGAGGTCCCGGGCGCCAAGCCCTGCGTGGTGCGCCGCCCGCCCTCCGTCGGCGGTACCGTCCGCGCCGTCACCAACCTCGCGGCGGTCAGGGCCATGCCGGGCGTGCTGGACGTGGTCACCGTCAAGACCGGCGTCGCCGTCGTCGCGGAAACGTTCGGGCAGGCCCTCACCGCCAAGGCCGCACTCACCGTCGACTGGGGCCCGGGTCCGGCCGACCAGCTCTCGGACGCGCAGATCCGTACGAAGCTGCGCGCCGCCACCCCGCCGCTGCTGGTGCCGCCACTGCTCACCCCGTACGTGGACGCCGAGTTCGACTTCGCCTTCGTCAGCCACGCCCCGATGGAGACCAACTCCGCCGTCGCCGACGTCCGCGATGACCGGGCCGAGATCTGGTCCGGGCTCAAGTCCCCGATCGTCGCGCGGGAGACCATCGCCGCCGAACTCGGACTGCCGCTGGACAAGGTGAAGGTGCACGTGGTCCAGGCCGGCGGCTCCTTCGGCCGGCGGCTGTTCTTCGACGCCGCCCTGGAGGCCGCCCGGGTCTCCAAGGCCTGCCGCCGGCCGGTGAAGCTCATGTGGACCCGCGTGGACGACACCCGGCACGGCCGGATGCGCCCCGCCACCCACCACCGGATCAGGGCCACCCACCTGCTCGGCGAGGTCCTCAGCTTCGAGCACCGGGTCGCCGCCGCCGAGACCGACTTCCGGCACGGGCTCGGCGAGATCATCACCGCCACCGCCGCGAGCCTGCCCTCCGGCATCGGCAACGCCACCCTCGCCCAGACCCTGTTCCTCACCACGGTGAAGTCCCCGTACCACTTCGGCCTGACCACCCAGGCCCTGACCGAGGTGCCGACGGGCATCCCCACCGGGTCCTGGCGCTCGGTGTACTCGGCCAACACCCGGGGCGCCGAGGAGGTCATGGTGGACGAACTCGCCGCCGCCACCGGAAAGGACCCCTACCGCTTCCGCCGCACCTTCCTCAGGACCGACGCCCAGCGCGCGGTGCTGGACAAGGCGGCCGCCGAAGGGGAGTGGGGGCGCGCCATGCCGGCCGGCTGCGCGCAGGGCATCGCCTTCCACGAGGAGTACAAGTCGCGCACCGCCTGCCTGGTGGAGATCGACGCCCGCGACCCGGAGCGCGTCCGCGTCACCAAGGCGGTCATCGCCGTCGACGTGGGCCTGCCCGTCAACCCGCGCGGACTGGAGGCCCAGATGATCGGCGGTCTCACCGACGCGATCTCCACCACCCTGCGGGCCGGGCTGCACCTGGACAAGGGGCTCCCGCTGGAGGGCAGTTACAGCCAGTTCCACTGGGCGCGGCAGCGCGACACCCCGCGTGACGTACGGGTCTTCGTGCTCCCGGCCACCGGCACGGAGCCGGGCGGCGCGGGCGAGCTCGGAGTGCCCGCGGCCGTGGGGGCCATCGCCAATGCCTGGGCCCGGGCCACCGGTTCCAAGCCCCGCAGCTTCCCCCTCGACTTCGACGTCGACTTCACCCCCTACCCGCGCTGACCGCTGGAGTACGCCGCCGTGCCTCTGCACACCTTCATCGTCAACGGCCGGAGCGTCACCGTCGACGCGCCCGACGACCTGCCCCTGCTGTGGGTGCTCCGCGACATGCTGGGCGTCACCGGCCCCAAGTACGGCTGCGGGGTGGACGTCTGCAAGGCCTGCACCAGCCACCTCGACGGGGTCGACGTCCGCCCCTGCGTGGTGCCCGTGTCCGCCTGCGCGGGCAAGCGGGTCACCACCATCGAGGGGCTCGCGGACGGGGACCGGCTGCACCCGGTCCAGGAGGCCTGGCTCGAACAGGACGTCGCCCAGTGCGGCTTCTGCCAGCCCGGCCAGATCATGGCCGCGGTGGCGCTGCTGAAGCGGACGTCCTCGCCGACCGACGAGGACATCGACGCCATCGCCAACATCTGCCGCTGCGGCACCTACTTCCGCATCCGCGAGGCCATCCGCGCCGCGGCCGCCAGGATGTGACGGCCGCGGCGCGGGCGGGGAGGGAGGGACCGCCGGAGCAGGGCTGACGGGTCAGGGCTGACGGGTCAGGCCAGCAGCTTCTGCTTCGCCCGCTGGAACTCCTCCTCGCTCAGCTCGCCCCTGGCCTTGAGCTCGGAGAGCCGGAACAGGTCGTCGGCGCCCGACGTGCCGGGACCGTCCGAGCCGGCCGTCTCCCGGATGTAGGCGTCGAAGGCCTGCCGCTGTTCCTGCGTGTGCTTGATCTCCCGCCTGCCCATGTCCCGGCCGCGGGCGATGACGTACACCAGCACGCCCAGGAACGGGACGAGGAGCAGGAAGAGCAGCCAGGCTGCCTTGACCCAGCCGCTCATGTCGTGGTCGCGGAAGACGTCCACCACGATCCGGAAGAGCAGGATCAGCCACATCACCCACAGGAAGACCCACATCACGGTCCAGAACGCGCCCAGCACCGGGTAGTCGTAGGCCAGGTCGACAGCTGCGTACACGGCCGTCTCCTTCCGTCGAGGCGGTCGCCGGGTCCGGGAGGACCGCGCGGCGGCCGACCCGATCACCATCGCAGCGCCCCCGCAAGATCGCCACTGGGCCGTACGGCGCAACGCCCCGCCCCGGGACACAGGCTGCAAGCGCCCGTTATCCAGTTGAAATGGATGATTATGCCGGAATGAGGCGAATCAATGCGAAACGCGTGCTGGTCGGTGAACCCCTCGACACCGCGCGCCTGGGCGAGACCCTGCTCCCCAAACGGCTCGCACTGCCCATCTTCTGCAGCGACCCGCTCTCCTCCGTGGCCTACGCCACCGAGGAGATCCTGCTGATCCTCGCCCTCGGCGGAGTCGCCCTGCTCCACCTCACCTGGTACGCGGCCGCCGCCATCGTCTTCCTGCTGGTCGTCGTCGTGGCCTCCTACCGGCAGACCTGCCACGCCTACCCGGGCGGCGGGGGCGCCTACGTCGTCAGCTCCGAGAACCTGGGACCGACCGCCGCCCTCACGGCCGCCAGCGCCCTGCTCGTCGACTACGTCATGACCGTCGCCGTCTCCGTCGTCTCCGGCGTCGCCGCCATCACCTCGGCGATCCCCGCCCTCAGCGACCACGAAGTCGCCCTGTCGGTCGGCTTCGTGGTGCTGCTCACCCTGATGAACCTGCGCGGCGTACGCGAGTCCGGGCGCGTCTTCGCCGTCCCCACCTACGGGTTCGTCCTCGTCATCTACCTGATGTTCGCCGTCGCCGCCGTCCGGCTCGCGACCGGCGACACCATCCGGGCCGAGTCCGCCCACCTCCCGATCACCGCCGCCGGCACCTACACCGGCCTCGCCGTGGTGCTCCTCGCGATGCGCGCCTTCGCCTCCGGCTGCACGGCCCTCACCGGCGTCGAGGCCATCAGCAACGGCGTCCCCGCCTTCCGGAAGCCCAAGGCCCGGAACGCCGCCACCACCCTGGCCGCCATGGGCGCGCTCTCCGTGACCATGTTCGCCGGCATCACCGTCCTGGCCATGGTCTACCAGGTGCACGCGGCCGCCGACCCCACCGAACTGGGCCTGCCCCCCGGCACCCCGATGTCCACCGCGCTCGCCCAGATCGGCCGCGCCACCTTCGGGAGCTGGCACTTCCTCTTCTACCTGCTCCAGGCCGTCACCGCCGGCGTCCTGATCCTCGCCGCGAACACCGCCTTCAACGGCTTCCCGATGCTGGCCTCGATCCTCGCCAGGGACCGGTACGCCCCCCGCCAGCTCTTCAACCGCGGGGACCGGCTCGTCTACTCCAACGGCGTCGTCCTGCTCGCGCTCGCGGCCATCGCGCTGATCGTCGCCTTCGACGCCGAACTCACCCGGCTCATCCAGCTCTACATCATCGGCGTCTTCGTCTCCTTCACCCTCTCCCAGTCCGGGATGGTCCGGCACTGGCGGCGCGAACTCGCCTCACCCGCCACGCCCCGGTCCGAACGCGTCCACATCCACCGCCGCCTCGCCATCAACGCCGTCGGCGCCGTCATGACCGCCCTGGTCCTCGTCATCGTCCTGATCACCAAGTTCACGCACGGCGCCTGGCTGGTCGTCATCGCGATGCCGGCCCTCTTCCTCGGCATGAAGGGGGTGCGCCGCCACTACGACCAGGTCGCCCGCCAGGTGGCCGTGGCACCCGGGGTCAGACCCCGCATGCCCTCCCGCCACCACGTCGTCGTCCTCGTCGCCAACGTGCACGCCCCGACCCTGAAGGCCCTCGGCTACGCCCACGGGCTGCGGCCCGACACCCTCACCGCCCTGTCCGTCGCCGCCGACGAGGAGGACGCCCGGCGGCTGCGCGAGGCCTGGGCCGAACACGACCCGGGCATCCCGCTCAAGGTGCTGCACTCACCCTACCGGGAGGTCATCGGACCGGTCATGCAGTACGTGGAGCAGGCCGCGGCCGCCGAGGGGACGGACGCGCTCTCGGTGGTCATCCCGGAGTACGTGGTCGGGCACTGGTGGGAGCAGCCCCTGCACAACCAGAACGCGCTGCGGCTCAAGGCGCGGCTGCTGTTCACCCCGGGGGTCGCGGTGATCGACGTGCCGTACCTGCTGGAGTCGGCCCGCCAGGGGGAGCCGCAGGCGCCGTAGCCCCGGCGGGGGAGGGGCCCTGGGCCGCCGCCGCGTGCGCCAGGGCCAGTTCCACCACGTGCGCCGGGTCCGAGAGGGCGCGGCCGGTGAGCCGCTCCAGGCGGCGCAGCCGGTTCGAGACGGTGTTGCGGTGGCAGTAGAGCCGCTGGGCGGCGTGCGTGGTCGAGCCCTGGCAGGCCAGCCAGGTGCCCAGCGTGGTCAGCAGCAGCCGGGCGTCCTCCGCGGGCAGTTCCAGCACCGGCCCCAGCACCACCCGCCGCAGCCGGGCGGCGAGTTCGGGATCGGCCGCCACCAGCGCGGCCGGGAGCCGCTCGTCCAGCAGGGCGGCGCCGGGCGCGGCGGACGGCGGGGCGGTGCGCAGGGCCAGGACCGCCAGCCGGCGGGCCCCGGCCAGCTCGGCCGGGGTGGCGACCACCGGGCTGATCCCGGCCCGCACGGCGAGCGGGGCCAGCAGCGCCCGCAGGGACTCCAGCGGCTGGTGGCCCAGGTCGGCGAGGCCCGTCTCCCCGTCGGCCCGTACCCGCCACCACAGCCGGGCGGAACCGCTCCCGCCGGACCCCGCCCCCGCCCCGCCCTGCCCGCCCAGCCCGCCCGGTCCGCCTGGCCCGCTCGGCCCGCCCGGCCAGCTCAGCCCACCCGGCCCACCAGGCCCGCTCAACCCGCCAGGCCCGCTCAACCTGCCAGGTCCGCCCGGCCCGCCCGGTCCGAGCGCGATGACCGCGAAGCGGCCCCGCTCCGGCAGCCCCAGCTGCGCCGCCGCCTCCGCCACCGGGCCCGAGCCGTCGAACAGCGCGTCCAGCAGGGCGGCCCGGCGCTCGCGTTCGCGCCCGCCCCGCTCGGCCTCGGCCGCCCGGTACGCCTCCGAGGCGGCCTCCGTCATCTGGTCCAGTACGTCCCACAGCGCGCCCGCCCCCGGCAACAGCCGCGGCAGCGCGGCCCGGTCGTGCGCCGCCACCGCCTCGGCCAGGCTCTGCCACAGCAGCCGCCCCCCGTACCGGTAGGTCCGCCGCAGCGAGTCGAGCGGCAGCCCCTGCCCGGCGCGCAGGGCGCCGGTGGCGCGGGCGCCGGCCAGCTCCACGGGCAGCCCCCGGGAGCTGCGGACCAGGCCCTCGACGGCCTGGTGGAGGGTGTGGTGGATCCGCTCGCGCAGTTCGGCCCGCCCGGTCAGCGCGGCGTAGGCGGGATCCTCGGTCAGCGTCCGGTCGGTGAGCCGGTCCGCCGCCACGGCGAGCCGGCGGCTCAGGTCCTCGCGTATCTCCTCGATGATCCGGTCCATGACGGGCAGGGTGACACGGCGGACGCCGCCGTGGGGAGGCTTCGGAGGCCGTGGCCCGGTCCGTCGGCGGCGCAGAGTACTGTGGGTGCAGTGCTTACGGGCACGCCTCCCCGCCACCGCACCTCCCGGGAACGCACATGCGCCAGAATCCGCAGCGCCGAGCCGCGCTGCTCGACGCCGCCATCGAGGTACTGGCCCGCGAGGGCTCCCGCGGCCTGACCCTGCGCGCCGTGGACGCGGAGGCCGGGGTGCCGACCGGCACCGCCTCCAACTACTTCGCCAACCGCGGGCAGCTGCTGGTGCAGATCCTGCACCGCACCCGCGAACGCCTCACCCCGGGACCGGAGGAACTGGACGGCCCCCTGGACACCAAGGTGCTGCTCGGCCGCCTCCTCGGGCGGATCCGCCGCGAGCGCAGCGTCCACACCGCCGTGCTGGAGCTGCGCCTGGAGGCCACCCGCAGGCCCGAACTCCAGGCCGAGCTGTCCGCGTTCCTCGCCAAGGAGCTGGAGGAGAACATCGCCTGGCACCTGGACGCGGGCCTGCCCGGGGACCGGATCGGCGTGGCGCTGGTCTACTTCGCGATGCAGGGCCTGATCGTGGACGACCTCACCATCCCCGCCCTGATCGAAGCCCACCCCGTGGACGACCTGCTCGGGGTGATGGTGGAGCGTCTGCTTCCGGAGAGGCCGGCCGACTGACCGAAGCCGGCCCGACGGGGTGGGACGGGTGTTCGGCGGGCGTCGGACGGGGGCCCGATTTACAGGCTTGATCAAAAACGAACGGGTTCCGGCCAAGGTGTCGCGCGGTACCGCGCATGTTCCAGCGGAAAATGCCAGAACCCCCTTCCACAGTGTGGAACTTGAGTAAGTTCCCTCCTGTCACGCCGTACGACCGTGCGACCAGCACGTCCGGCCGGGAGGGGAGCCCGCGTGCCTGGGATCGACGAATGCCTGCTCGAAGCCATGACCCTGCCCGGTGCGCGGGGCGCCGCGCTCGTCGACTGGAGCAGCGGACTCGCCCTGGGCACCGCCGGGGACTCGCCCGTCGGAGACCATGAGACCACGGCCGCCGAGACCGCGGAACTGGCCCGGGCGGCAGCCGAGTACGAGTCCTTCGCTCCCGGCCCGGACGACGCGGGCGCCCCCGGCCCGCCCGTGGAGGACCTGATCGTCACCACGCGCACCGGTTACCACGTGCTCCGCTTCGTCGAGACCAGCTTCGACAGCAGCGTCTTCCTGCACCTGTGGCTCGACCGCACGGACGGCAACCTCGCCCTCGCCCGGCACCGACTCCGCGCCCTCGCCGAAGGACTGGTCCTGAGATGACCGCCGCCACCGCCGCCACGACCGCGGTCTCCCCGCTCCTCACCCGGCTCGCCGCCGAACGCGCCACCGGCGCCCTGCTGCGCGACCGGGGCACCCTCTTCCTGGAGGACGGCCGCGTCGTGCACGCCGAGAGCCCCTCCACCCCGGGCCTCGACGTCCTGCTCACCACCGGCGGGGGCCTCGCCCCCGAGCGCTGGACCGAGGCCGTGAACGAGGCCGGCGCGCGCCGGCAGGTCGGCCGCTTCCTCGTGGACAACGGCCGGCTGGCCGGCGGCGAACTGGAGATCTGCCACCTCGCGGCGATCTTCGACGCGGCCTTCTTCGCGCTCTCGCCGGGCAGCGGCCCCTCGCGGTTCCGCCGCGGCGCCACCCACTGGATCGGCTCCGTCCGCTCCGTCCCGGCGGCGGCGGTGGAACGGGAGACCTGCCGCCGCCGGGAACTGCTGGACGCGGTGTGGCCCTACCCGCTGCTCGACATCTGCCCGGTGGTGCCGCGCGCGGCCGCGCCCGGCCAGACCGTCACCGCCCGCCAGCGGATCCTGCTCGAACAGGCGGACGGCGTGCGCACGCCGGCCGACCTCGCGTGGGTGCTGGGCCGGCCCGCCTTCCACACCCTGCTCGAGGTACGAAGACTCGCCGCGGCCGGCCTCGTCGAGACCCCGCACCCGTCCGCGCCGGTCCCCGCGCCGCCGCCCCCCGAACCCCTGCCCGACTGGATGACCCAGGTCCAACCCCCGGACGTGGCACTGCTCCGCCGGTTACGCGACGCACTGGAGGCAAGCCTGTGAGGCTCCCGCTCCGACCGGTCCTGCGAGCCGACCGCTCCGAGCGGAGGCAGCCCGAGGAGGGGCGGCCCGAGGAGAGGCGGCCCGAAGAGAGGAAGGCCGACATGAGCCCGCCGATGGTGCCCGCCGAGGCCGAAGCCGACATACTCGCCGAACTCCGCCGGCTGCGGGCCCGCGTCCCCCAGCTCACCGGGGTCCTCGCCGCGAGCGCCGACGGTCTGGTGCTCGCCCAGGAGAGCGCCGCCGGCGAGGCGGAGTCCCTCGCGGCCCTGACCGCGGCCGCCCTGGGCGTGGCCCAGCGGCTCAGCGACTGCACCGGCCAGGGCGGCTTCCGCGAGCTGCTCGTACGCGGCGAGCACGGATACGTCGCCACCTACGCCGCGGGGGACGCGGCCGTCCTCACCCTGATCGCCGAGCCGCGCGTCAACGTCGGCCGCCTCCACCTGGAGGCCCGGCGCTCCACCCTGCGCATCAGCGAGCTCATAGACCACCGCCTCGGCCGCCGCGGCCCCGCGCTGCCGCCCCCGGGCGCCGCGCCCCCGGGCCGGGAGCCGGACCGTCCCTGACGTCCATCGCCAGCACACCGGTAATACGCGAAAGCAAATGATCCGGCCCGTGTCAGTGCGGGCCACTGCGGAAAGAGGAAGAATTCCATGATCAACGTGGAGACCGCTCTCAAGGAAGCCGCCGGCATCGAGGGCACCCTCGGCGCGGCCCTGGTCGACTACGGCAGCGGCATGCCGCTGGGCACCGTCGGCGGGAACAAGGACCTGGACCTCTCGGTGGCCGCCGCCGGCAACACGGACGTGGTCCGGGCCAAGGTCCGCACGATGGAGATGCTCGGCCTGAAGGACGAGATCGAGGACATCCTGATCACGCTCGGCAACCAGTACCACCTGATCAGGCTGCTGAAGGGGCGCAGCGGTGAGGGGTTCTTCCTCTACCTCGCGCTCGACCGCGGACGGGCGAACCTCGCGATGGCCCGGCTCCAGCTGAAGAAGATCGAAGCCGAGCTGGACATCTGACCGCGGCCCCGGGGCCGTGACGGCGCGGTGGCGGGCGGCGGAATTCTTTGCCGTCCGCCCCGGCGGACCTAGGCATATGTCCGAGATGGGCAGACTTTATCATCCTGTTACAGAGTAAGATGCTGTAATCAGCTGATCTTCAAACCCGTCGATAAAGCCAAAAACGCTGGAGAACCCGCCACCCATGCCCCCGCGCCTGAGCATCGTCGTACCCGTCTACAACGTCGAGCTCTATCTCGACGAGTGCCTGGAATCCATAGCAGCGCAGACGTTCGCCGACTTCGAGGTCGTGATCGTCGACGACGGGTCCACCGACACCAGTGCTGTGATCGCCAAGGCCTTCGCTGAGCGTGACAAGCGCTTCCGGGTGGTCCTCCAGGAGAACGCCGGCCTCGGCGCCGCACGGAACGTCGGCTTCCGCCACGCGACGGCGGGCAGCGAGTACATCGCCTTCGTCGACAGCGACGACACCATGCCGACCTACGCCTACCAGCGGATGATCGACTCCCTCGACGAGACCGGCTCGGACTTCGCCGCCGGCAACGTCACCCGTTTCCGGTCCGTCGGCATGCAGCAGTCGTGGGGCCACCGGGTCGCATTCGCGAACGACCGGCCCAAGACCCACATCTCGAAGTTCCCGGCGCTGGTCACCGACCGCACCGCGTGGAACAAGGTCTACCGCCGCAGCTTCTGGGAGGAGCACGGCTTCCAGTACCCCGAGGGCATCCTCTACGAGGACGCCCCCGTCAGCATCCCCGCGCACTACTTCGCCAAGAGCGTCGACGTCATCAGCGACGTCGTCTACCACTGGCGGGTCCGCGAGACCGGCGAGCGCTCCATCACCCAGCGCTCCACCGACCCGGTCTCCGTCATCGACCGCGTCACCTCGGTCCGGCTGGTCCGCGAGGCCCTGCTCGCCAAGTCCGGCGAGAAGTACGCCCGCTACCTGCGCGACTACGACCACAACGTGCTCAGCGAGGAACTGCCCCTCATCTACAAGTACGTCGGCGAGGGCGGCCCCGACTTCCGCGCCGCCTTCGTCAAGGAGGTCGGCGGCCTCGTCCGGGAGATCGGCACCGAGCCGTGGTCCGAGCTGACGGTCGCCGACCGGCTCAAGGCCTACCTGGCCCGCGAGGGCCGCGTCGAGGAGTTCATCGCCCTCACGCGCCACCAGCGCGACTTCAGCTACAGCGTCCCGGTCAAGGGACTGGCCCGCCCGCAGGCCGACTACCCCTTCCTCAAGGCGCCGGTCCCGCCCAAGCTGCTGACCCTCGGCCCGCGCGAGCGCCGCGTCGTCAGCCGCCTGGAGCAGGCGGTCTGGAACGACGGCAAGCTCTACCTGCGCGGCTACGCCGTACCCGGGCACATGGGCGCCGAGAGCCGCCTCGGCTCCCGCAAGGTGCTGGTCTTCCGCGAGCAGGGCAAGCGCCGCCGCACCGTCGTCAGCACCCGCACCGTCGCCTCCCCGATGGCCACGGTGAACACCCCGCACCTCGCCCTGCGGCACGCCGACTGGGCCGGGTTCACCGCCATCGTCGACCCCAGCGTCTTCCAGTCGGGCGGCAAGTGGCACGACGGCACCTGGACCACCTCCATCGCCGTCACCGGTGCCGGCGGCCTGCACCGCGCCCGCCTCAAGGGCGGCGAGCACGACAGCGGCATGGCCCCGCCGGCCTACTGGGCCACCCCCGACGTCCGCATCCTGCCGACCGTCGCGGGCTCCCTCACCGTCCACGTCGAGGTCGTCAAGGCCCGGGTCCTGGACGTCCGCCGCGGCGACGGCACCCTGGAACTCGCCGGCGAACTCGCCGCCGAAGTCGGCGCCGGCGCCACCCTGCACGCCCAGCACACCCGCACCGGCACCGCCGTCAGCGTCCCGCTGACCACCGGCGGCGCCGCGGCCGCCGGCCGGACCGCCTTCACCGCGGTCGTCCCGCTCGCCGAGCTGGGCGCCGTCCCGGCCGCCGAGGCGAAGCCCGGCGTCTGGACCCCCGAGCCGTGGGAGCTCACCGTGGTCCGGGCCGACGGCACCCGCCACCCCCTGGCCCACGACGAACGCGGCGGCTTCGCCGGCCTCGTCGCACCGCTGCCCGGCACCGCGGGGGAGCGCGCCGTCTTCGCCAAGCGCGGCGCCACCGGACACCTCGTCCTCTCCGTCCAGCCCACCCCGCCGCTGGTCGACACCGTCACCGCGCACGACGGCACCCTGACCCTGGCCGGCGTCTTCCACGCCCCGGACGCCCATGCCGACGAGGCGTACGAACTGGTCTTCCACGACCACCACGGCACGGAGTTCTGCTACCCCGTCACCCGCGACGGCGACCGCTTCGAAGCCTCCTTCGAGCCGGTGCTGCCCGAGGCGTACGCCGGCCGCACCACCATCCCGGCCGGCCGCTGGTGGCCCACCCTGCGCCCCGTCTCCCAGGGCGGCACCACCGCGGGCCTGCTCGGCGTCGACCGCGGCGCGCCCGTCCAGCTGATCGCGCCGGCCGTGAACTCCGGTCCGTTCGCCGTCACGGTCCTCGGCCGCCGGATGCGCGTCGAAGCGCGCCTGCGCGACCGCATGGTCCTGGTCAGCGACCCGCTGCTGAGCCCCCACGACCGCTCCCGCCACGCGCAGCGCATCGCCCGCGACGAGACCTACCCGGCCCAGCGCCGCCTGCCGGTCAAGGACATGGTCGTCTACGACACCTTCCAGGGCCACGCCGCCGGCGACTCCCCCCGCGCCATCCACGAGGAGCTCGTGCGCCGGGGCGAGAAGCTGGACCACGTGTGGCTGGTCCGCGACGGCCGCGCCGAGGTCCCGCCGACCGCGCGCGCCGTCCAGTACGACAGCCTGGAGGCCTGGGAGGTCCTGGCCCGCGCCCGCTACTACGTCGTCAACGACAGCGTGCCCTCGCACTTCCTGCGCCGCCCGGGCCAGACCGTCGTGCAGACCTGGCACGGGACGCCGATCAAGCAGATCGGCTACGACTACACGCACGACTACTACACCAGCCCCGAGGTGCTGGAGGGCCTGGAGCACGACAGCGCCCAGTGGACGCTGCTCGCCTCCCCGAGCTCGTACGCCACGCCCGTCCTCCAGCGTGCCCTCGGCTACAAGGGCGAGGTCATCGAGGTCGGCAGCCCGCGCACGGACGCCCTCGTGCGCCCGGACGCCCAGCGGATCGCCGAGGTCCGCAGGCGGCTCGGCCTGCCGGAGGGCAAGAAGGTCGTCCTCTACCTGCCCACCTGGCGCGAGAACCGCGAAGGGTTCTCCGGCGGCTACAAGCTCGACCTGCGCATCGACCTGGACGCGGCCCGCCGCGAGCTGGGCGAGGACCACGTCCTGCTGGTCCGCGGCCACTACCGGGTCAACGAGCAGCTCCGCGACGGCGTGCGCGACGGCTTCGTCGTCGACGTATCGCGCTGGCCGGACACCACCGATCTGCTGCTCGTCGCCGACGTCCTGGTCTCGGACTACTCCTCCGCGCTCTTCGACTTCGCGCTGACCGACCGGCCGATCCTGCTGTTCACGTACGACCTGGAGCACTACCGCGACACCCTGCGCGGCTTCACCTTCGACCTGGAGGCGAAGGCCCCCGGCCCGCTGCTGGCGGACTCGGCGAGCCTGATCGCGGCCGTGCGCGACGCGGACGCGGTGGGCGCTGAGTACGCGCAGGCGCGGGCTGCCTTCCGCGAGGAGTTCTGCGACCTCGACACGGGCCGGGCCGCCGAGCAGGTCGTCGACCGGATGCTCGGGATGTAGCCCGCACGGGTGAACGTACAGACCGGTCCCGCGCCCCCCGATGAGTTTCGGGCGCGGGACCGGTCTGTATGTGAGGACGGCGTTCCCGCCGCCCCCAACCGCCCGGAGGCAGTCATGACCACCCAGGGTTTCACCACGTGCCTGTGGTTCGACGGCGAAGCGGAAGCCGCCGCCGACTACTACCTGTCCGTCTTCAAGGACGGCCGGATCCTGCGGACCGGCCGGTACACCGAGGCGGGCCCGGGGCTGGCCGGGTCGGTGCTGGTCGTGGAGTTCGAGATCAACGGCCAGCGGTTCGTGGCGCTGAACGGCGGCCCCGAGTTCCACTTCACCGAGGCCGTCTCCTTCCAGATCCACTGCTCCGACGAGCAGGAGGCGGACTACTACTACGACACGCTGACCGGCGACGGCGGCCAGGAGTCCGCCTGCGGCTGGGTCAAGGACAGGTTCGGGCTCTCCTGGCAGGTCATCCCGCCCGGCGCCATCGACCTGATCAGCGACGAGGACCCGGGCCGCGCCGCCCGCGCCACGGCCGCCATGCTCCGCATGAAGAAGCTGGACGTGGCCGAGATGCGCCGGGCGGCGGACGCGGGCTAGGCGCCGCGGTACCGCCTAGCGCACGCGCGGGACGTGCTGGGTCACGCAGTGGACGCCCCCGCCGCCCCATGCCAGGGTGCGGGCCGGGGCGCCGACCACCTGGCGGCCCGGGAAGAGCGCGGCGAACTGGGCGAGGGCCGCGGCGTCGGCCGGTTCGCCCGCCGTCGGCACGACGACGCTGCCGCTGGTCTCGTAGTAGTTGGTGTAGCTGAACGTCCGCACCATCAGCCCGTTGTGCCGGAACTGCGGCTGGTGCTGCATCTCCACGATCTGGAAGGGCCGCCCGCAGGCGTCGGTGGCCGCGTCCAGCACCGCCTTGTTGGCGGCCATCCGGTCGTGGTTCGGGTTGGCCGGGTCGGGCTGGGTGTGCAGCAGCAGTCTGGCCGGGCCCAGGTAGGCGGCGACGAGATCGACGTGCCCGTTGGTGATGTCGTCGCCGGCCAGCCCGTACGGCAGCCAGACCACCTTGCTCGCGCCGTACGAGGCCAGCAGCGCGGCCTCGATCTGCGCACGGGTCAGGCCCGGGTTGCGGTTGGGGTTGAGGAGGCACTCCTCGGTGGTGATCAGGGTGCCCTGGCCGTCGGTGATGACGGAGCCGCCCTCCAGGACCATGGCCACGGGCTGGCGGGGGACGCCCAGGTACGCGCAGACGCCGACGGGCAGGAAGTCGTCCTTGTCGTACGGGTACTTCCCGCCCCAGCCGTTGAAGCCGAAGTCCAGGCCGGCCGAGCGGGTCCGCGCGTCGTTCACGGTGAGGACGGGGCCGGTGTCGCGGGCCCAGCAGTCGTTGACGGGGTACTCGGTGACGGTGACCGAGCTGCCGCAGCGGGCCCGGGCCCGGTCCGCCTGTCCCGGCTCGGCGAACATCACGACCGTTTCGTGGCGGGCGACGGCGCGGGCGATGCCGGCCACTCGCCCTGGACCTCGTCGAGCAGCGGGCCCCAGCCGACGTTCCTGTCCCACGGCCAGGCCATGACGCAGGCGGAGTGCGGCTCCCATTCGGCGGGCGCGTGGTAGCGCTCGCCCCCCTTGGCCTGCGCGTCCTCGGCGAAGGCGGGGACCGGGCCGCCGAGGACGGGGTAGGCGGCGGCCGCGAGGGCGGCGGCGCCGAAACCGCGCCGGCTCATGCGTGGCAGGGGCATGACATTTCTCCTTCTGTGGTGGGGAGGGGGCGGGAGGGGCGGGTGTCCGGCGGCGGCCGCCGGACACCCGCCGGGGTCAGCGGGCTTCGGTGACGGGGGCGGCGACGGGCGACGGCGCGGCCCGCTCCTCGTGGACCGCCGCCGCGCGCAGCGTGTCCTGGGGCTTCTTGACGGCGAGGTAGAGCAGGCCGGCGGTGATCACCGCCCCGATGCCCAGCAGGCCGGCCCAGACCTGGTACCAGGGGGCTCCCGCGGGGGCCAGGATCGCTCGCGGCCAGCAGACGTTGGCCACCTCGAAGGCGGTCCAGAGGACGGCCGCCGCGTTGAGGAAGGTGCCCTTGCGGCCGAGCCGGATGTGCCCGGAGGGGACCCACGTACCGCGCAGCCGGGCGATCAGGGCGGCCAGGGTCACCAGGAAGAAGGGCAGGAAGGTGGCCGCGGTGCCGAAGGCGATCAGGCTGCCGATGGCGGTGGCGTTCAGGCCGAGCAGCAGGCCCGTACAGCTGACGAGGGTGGAGGCGACCAGGCCGCCGATGGGTGCCTGGCGCCGGTTGACCCGGCGGACCTGGCGGGAAAAGGGGAACACCCCGTCCCGGGCCAGCGAGTACACCCCGCGGGCGGCGCCGCCCTGGGAGGCCATGGCGCAGGCGAGGAAGCCGACCAGGACCACGGCGACGAAGGGCTTGTCGGACCAGGAGCCGAAGGCCGTGACCACGGCGGTGGTCACCGGGTCGAGGTCCTCGCCGGCGACGACGGCCCGCGGGTCCGGATGGGCCAGGGCGACCGCCATGGCGTTGAGGATGACGACCAGTCCGACGCTGAGCAGGGCCCACCACATGGCGCGCGGCACCTGGCGCCCGGCGTCCTTGGTCTCCTCGGCGGTCGAGACGCAGGCGTCGAAGCCGATGAAGCCCCAGCCGGCGACGGCGAGGACGGCCAGGAAGGCCATCGTGGCCGACCCGCCGGACAGCTCCTCGGCGCCGAGCGTCCGCGTGAACAGGGAGAAGCCGTGCTCGCGGAAGAACAGCAGCAGGGTGAAGCCGACCAGCACGGAGGCGACGGCCTCGGCGGCGATGCCCAGCGACACGAACCAGCTCAGGATCCGGATGCCGTACGCGTTGACCAGCATGCAGGTCACCAGGATCCCGGCGGCGACCGCGACCAGGGCGCCGGGCGTGGGGACGACCCCGATGAGGGCGAAGACCCAGGGGGCCGCCAGGTAGGCCACGGTGGTGTTGCCGAACATCACCGCGAACTGCCAGACCCAGCCGCTCATCCAGCCGAACGAGGGGCCCAGCAGCCGTCTGCCCCACTGGTAGGGGCCGCCGGCCAGCGGCCACTGCGAGGCCAGCTCGGAGTAGACGTTCACCACCAGGCACTGCCCGAGCAGCACGATCGGCAGCGCCCACACCCAGGCCGGCCCGGCGATCATCGTGCCGACCATCGAGACGGCGTAGAGGGCGACCACGGGCGAGACCACGGCGAAGCCCATGGCGATGTTCCCGAGGACGCCGAGGCTGCGGCTCAGCTCCTGCTCGTAGCCCAGGGCGCTCAGGCGGGCGGCGTCGGTGTCCCGCGGGACGTCCGCGCCGGGGGCGAGGGGGGAAAGGTCTGGCATGCGCACCTCTGGGGGAGGGGGAGCACCGGCGCCCGCACCGGGGCGGCCGGGAGTGCTCCGGAACGTAAATCTAACGTTGTTAGGTATCGGGAATGCGGGGACCTTAACCCGCCCCGGACCTCTTGGGAACCCCTCCCTCCCGGTAATCTGGCGGCGGAGAACGAGGGGGATCACCGTGGGCCGACCCAACCAGCCGCTGCTCAACCGCGGGAACATCGCGCGCGCGGCCCTGGACCTCCTCGACGAGGAAGGCCCCCAGGCCCTGAAGATGCGCACCCTGGCCGACCGCCTCGGCGTGCGCGGGGCCTCGCTCTACCACCACGTCGCCTCCAAGGACGACGTGCTCGACGCGGTCTCGGAGCTCATCAACGAAGAGATCGACCTGAGCCCGCTCGACGATCCGCACTGGCGCGAGGGCATCGCCGCGTACGCCCGCGGCTACCGGCGCGTCTACCTGCGCCACCCGAACGCCATCGCCCCGGCTGCCCGGCGCCAGGTCGCCGCCGACAAGGCGCTGCGCGGCTACGACGCGCTGCTCGCCGCCCTGGTGCGGGCCGGCTGCACCCCCGCCCGGGCGGCCGAGGCCGCGGCCGCCGTCGACTACCTGGTGCTCGGCTCGGCCCTGGAGACGTTCACGGCGGGATTCGCCCGGGCCCCCGCCGACTACCGCCCCGACTACCCGGCCCTGGCCGGCGCGCTCACCGGCGCCGCCGCCACGGGCTCCGGTTTGGCCGGGCTCGACGACCGGGGCTTCGAACTCGGCCTCGGCCTGCTCCTGGACGGCCTCGCCGCCCAGCTGGACCCCGCCTGACCCGAGCCGCTACGCGAACCGCGCCAGCAGGGCCGGGAGGGCGGTGCCGATCGGCTCGCGGACCACTTCGTCCGCCAGCGGGTCGTACGGGGTCTCCTCCGCGTTGACGATGATCAGCCGCGCCCCGGCCTCGGCCGCCATCCCGGCGAGCGAGGCCGCCGGCTGCACCTGGAGGGTCGACCCGACGGCGATGAACACCTCGCACCCCTTGGCCACGGCCACGGCCCGCGCGAGCACCTCGCCGTCCAGGTGCTGGCCGAACATCACGGTCGCCGTCTTCAGGATCCCGCCGCACACCAGGCAGGCGGGATCCGGTTCCCCGGCGGCCACCCGGGCCAGCGCCTCCTCCGTGCCCGACCGGGCGCCGCAGCCGGTGCAGACCACCTCGCGGGCCGTCCCGTGAAGTTCGAACACCTTCCGCGCGGGCGTCCCGGCGAGCTGGTGCAGGCCGTCCACGTTCTGCGTGATCACCCGTACCGGCGTGCCGGAGCGCTCCAGCCGGGCCACCGCGAGGTGTGCCGCGTTCGGGCGGGGAGCGAGGGCCCAGAGCTCGGACCGCATCAGCCAGGACCGGCGCCGGATCTCCGGGTCGGCCATGTAGTACTCGTACGTCACGAGCTTCTCGGCGTCCGGATCGGAGCGCCACAGCCCCTGCGGCCCCCGGTAGTCCGGAATCCCGGAATCCGTCGACATCCCGGCCCCACTGAACACTGCGACGAGCGGCTTCCCCATGCGCCGACCCTACGCAGAACCACCCGGACCCGGCGAACGGATTACCGTCCCGGCCGGGCCCCGGGGCGCGCGGGGCCGGTCGGCGCAGGGGGAGGGTCGTTTCTGCGGTGAATCTCCAGGCCCACCGGAGTGAGCCCGCGCCGCGCCCCTGACCGCCGGTGGTGGCGGGCGGCTACAAACCGGACATGACGCTCTTCCCCTCCCGCCCGGGCACCCTGCTGCTCGCACTGTCCGCCGCGCTGTTCCCCCTCGTCCTCGTCGCGTCGTCGGTCCCGGCAGCCGCCCTCGCCGACCCGGTGCCGCGATGGTCCCTCCACCACCACGGCCACCACCACCACACCGCCGAGGAGATCACCACCTTCCTCACCGCCTTCTACGGCGACCACGGCCCCTCCGCGCGCGACCGCAGCCAGCGGATCTCGCAACAGCTGAAGGAGAAACAGGCACACAGCCCGGACGCGGACGTCGTGCTCTGCGCCCAGGGCGTCCCGCGGGACATCGCCGTCGGGCCGGCCACGGTGGCCCAGGCGGCCGGCGTCGGCTGGGCCACGGTCACCACCACCTGGGACTCCGGCGCCACCGACACCTTCACGGCGTACGTCCGCCTCGACTCCCGGCCGATCGCGCTCGACGACGTGATCTGCGCGGGCTGATCCCTATCGTGGGGGAGTGAACACGACCACCACCGTCCTCTACTGCCACGACCCGCTGCACGACCGCCGGGCCGACTCCCACTTCGCGGCCGAGGCCCGGCAGGTGCGCGCCGCCGGCGGGGCCGTCGCGCTCGTCGACCACGACGCCCTGCTCGCCGGGGACGCCGAGCGGGCGGTGGCCCGGGTACCCGCCGGGGCCGGAGCCGTCTGGTACCGGGGCTGGATGGTCCCCGCCGAACGGTACGCCGCCCTCGACGCGGCCCTGCGAGGGCGCGGCGCCCGGCTGGCCGTCACCCCCCAGGCCTACCGGCGGGCCCATGAACTCCCCGGCTGGTACGAGACGTTCGCCGCGCTCACCCCCGCCAGCCGCTGGCTGCCCGCCGCGCCGGGCGAGGCCCCGGACGGGGAGCGGCTCGCGGCCCTCGCCGCCGCCCTCCCGGCCGGGGCGGGCATCGTCAAGGACTACGTGAAGTCCCGCAAGCACGAGTGGCGCGAGGCCTGCCACCTCCCCGACCTCGCCGACCGCCCCGCCGTGCACCGCGTGGTCAGCCGGTTCGTCGAACTCCAGGACGAGTTCCTCGCGGGCGGGATCGTCCTGCGGGCCTTCGAGCGCTTCACCGGTCCCGAGGTCCGCGTCTGGTGGCGCGACGGGGAACCCCGCCTGGCCACCCCCCACCCGGACCACCCCGAGCCCGCCGCCGCGCTCCCCGCCGCCGCGCTCGAACCGGTCCGGTCCGCCGTCGGGGCGCTCGGCTGCCGCTTCGTCACCACCGACCTGGCGCTGCGCGAGGACGGGGTCTGGCGGGTCGTCGAGGTGGGCGACGGCCAGGTCAGCGACCTGCACCCGGCGGTCGACCCCGCCGTCCTCGCCGGCCTGCTGACGGCCGGTTAGCGCTCCTGCGCACGCCTGCGGCCTTCTGGTACAACACCGCCCATGACGGGATTCGAGATCACCGGCGCGAGCGCCGCCGACATGGAACTGCTGCGTACCTGGGCCGACGCGGAGGGCTGGAACCCGGGGGACGGCGACCGCTTCGCCTTCGCGGTCGCCGACCCGGACGGCTTCCTGGTCGGGAGGCGCGACGGGGAGCCGGTGGCCTGCATCTCCGCCGTGCGCTACGGCACCGGGTTCGGCTTCATCGGCTTCTACATCGCCCGGCCCGACGTACGCGGGCAGGGCTTCGGCATCCGGCTGTGGCAGGCGGGGATGGACCGGCTCAAGGGGCGGCTCGTCGGACTCGACGGGGTGGTCGAACAGCAGGACAACTACCGCAAGTCCGGCTTCCGTTCCGCCTGGACCAACATGCGCTACGAGGGCGTTCCCCGCCCCGTCGGCACGGCCCCGGACGGCGGTGCGGGCGAGGCGGACGGCGGCGTGGAGATCGTGGACGCCGCCTCGCTGCCCTTCGCGCGGCTCGCCGCCTACGACCGCCGCTTCTTCCCGGAGCCGCGGGACGCCTTCCTCGCCGCCTGGACCTCGCTGCCCGGCAGGACCGCGCTCGCGGCCGTCCGGGACGGCCGGATCGAGGGCCTCGGCGTGGTCCGCCCCTGCAGCGGAGCCTCCCGGATCGGCCCGCTCTACGCCGCCGCCCCGGAGGTGGCCGCCGCCCTCGTCCGGCGGCTCGCCGGGCACGCCCCCGGCGGGGAGGTGGCGGTGGACGTGCCCGACGCGAATCCGGCGGCGGCGGCGGTGGCCACCGGCCTGGGGCTGACCCCGTCCTTCGAGACGGCCCGCATGTACACCGGGCCGGCGCCGGACGTCGAGCTGGCCGGGCTGTACGGGGTCACCAGTCTCGAACTGGGCTGAGCGGCCGGCGGCAGGGGCGGACGGCGGCCGGGGCCGGACGGCGGTCGCACGGCGCCGCCCGGCCGGACCGGGGTCCCTCAGATGCCGAAGAGCACCCCGGTGGTGCTGCGCAGCCCGCAGGGGTTGCCGAAGGTGTACGTGTAGCTCAGCCGACGGCCCTGCCAGACGCCCTCGGCGGTGACGGTCACCGGGTTCCACTCCCTGGTGCAGGCGGTGTCGGGCCGGGGAGCGGCGAGGGCGTCCAGCGAGGCCCCGGCGGCCCGCAGTTCGGCGCAGGCCGCCGCCGGGGCCGGGTGCGTGCCGCCCGGCCGCGGCGCGCACACCAGCGTCGCCGCGCGCAGCACCGTCCCGTTGGCGGTGTCCTCCCCGGCCGTCACGCTGACCACGAGCGCGGACGGCGAGTAGAGGCTCTGCGTTCCGGCCGGCGCCGCGTCGGCGGCTCCCGTTCCGGCGAGCGCGGTGAGGGCGGTGAGGGCCATTGCTCCGGAAGCCAGTCCCAGACTCCTGGTGATGGACCGCATTTCGAACACTCCTCGGGTCGGCGTTTCGGATAACGGACGGGAGTCTTGCCGATCCGGAGCGTGAACGCCCGTTCGTGCGACCGTTTCTCGTCACCGATCGTGAGTGCATGAGCGCAGTCCGCAGCCGTGGCCGTCCGCCCGGTGACGCCGTGACCTGTGGGGGAGGGATCGCGGGAAACGGCCGAACACCCCTCCCCGAAAGGTTTGGAGCGCCCTTCAGGGGCCCGCCACCGAACGCGGGGAGTAGAGGTCGAGCAGCCGGGTGCGGGTCTGGTGGAGCCGGACGGCGAGGACCCGCCCGACCCAGTGCCCGATCGCGGAGCCGAAGGCGGGATCGGCGTCCATCAGCATCCGCACGGTCGCCCCGTCGAACTCGTAGGAGCGCACCGGGGTCATGGCCTCGGCGCTCAGCTGCCACACGTACGGCGGGAACAGCCACGACCAGCCCACGAGCTCCCCGGGACCGAGGCTCTCCACGGGCGCGGGCGTACGGCGGCCGGGCAGCGGGATCTCCAGGGTCACCGTGCCGGAACGCACGATCCAGAACGTCTGGGCCGGCCCGCCCTCGTCAAAGAGCCGCGCGCCCTCGGGGAAGTTGACCTCACGGGCGTGCGCCATCAGCCGGCCGCGGTGCTCGGCCGACAGGACGGCGGCGATCCGGATGGAGGAAGGTGTGCTCACGACGGCCTCCGATCACGACCCCCCACGAGCCTCTGGTCCCCCCAGTGTCGCCGACCGGGCCCGGATCGGGGCGTGCCGCGGCACGGGAACCGTCGGTCGCGCGCCGGCCACCGAGGGTGGCGGGCGGCGGCACCGGGCCGACGCCCCTGAGCGTCGCCCGTACCCCGGCGGAAGAAACCCCTCCGTCGGCCGCCGGGTGCTACTCCTCGGCATTGGCCTCCAGGCAGGCCAGCTCCATCGCGTCGAGCACCGCCTCGTGGCTGCGCCCGCTCAGCTCCGCCACGTTCTCGATCTGCGCCGTCGCCCAGGCGGCCAGGGTCATCACCAGCACCCGCAGCCCGTCCGTACCGTGGTCGTCGAGGATCGCGTCGGCGACCGTCATGGCGTCCTCCGGCACCTGCTCCGGCGGCTCCAGGCCGGCGAGACCGCGCAGCATCGCCAGGGTGCGGCGGGAGATCTCCGGCGTGATCCTCGCCAGCCGCATGTCCTCGTCGTCGTCCATCAGCCCCACCCTCCCGTTGCCGGCTGCCCCTCAGGGCACGGTAGAGGCGTACCGGCGTGCGCGGGGCGGTTTTGGCCAGGTGGCCGCGTGTGAAGGGATGGCCTCCGCTTGCCGGAATTGACGCCTCCGCGGACGGACGGGTGAGGCGGGGCGCTCCCGTGCCTTCCGCCCGGTACGACCGGCCGGTAACTTGTCGGCCGCAGCCGCCCGGAGCGGGCGGCCGGAGCGGGCGGGAGCGAGATGAAGAGCCTCGTACGGGTGCTGCTGAGCGTGCTGTTCCTGGCGGCCGGAGCGCTGCCGGCCGCCGCCGCCCCTGCGGCGCGCCCGCCGGGACCGGCCCCGGCGGCCACGTCCGCAACGGCACCCGCCCCGGCGGCGAACACCGCCTGGACGCCCCCGCTCTCCACCCGGGGCCGCTACGTCGTCGACGCCCGGGGGGAGCGGTTCCGGCTGCGCTCGGGCAACTGGGACGGCGCCCAGGGCTCCTGGAACGGCTCCGGCGACCGGACCGACCCCGCCACCCACCACAGCGGACAGGACTCCCACGGCATCCCGCTCGGCCTCGACCGGGTCCCGGTGCCCGCGCTGCTCGCGGACTTCCGCGCCCTCGGCCTCAACAGCATCCGGCTGCCCTTCTCCAACGAGATGCTCCACACCACCGCCCCCGTCCCGGACGCGGCCGTCGCCGCCAACCCGGCCCTGCGCGGCCGGACCCCGCTCCAGGTCTTCGACGCCGTCGTCGCCGCCCTGACCGACGCGGGCTTCGCCGTCATCCTCAACAACCACACCGGAACCACCCGCTGGTGCTGCGGCCTCGACGGCAACGAACGCTGGAACAGCGGCCGTTCCACCGCCCAGTGGGCCGACGACTGGGTCTCGGTCGCCCGCCGCTACCGCGACAACCCGCGCGTGGTCGGAGCCGACCTCTACAACGAGGTCCGCCGCGACACCTGGGACGACCCCAACTGGGGCCTGGGCGACGGCCACGACTGGCAGGCCGCCTCCCAGGAGGCCGCCGACCGGATCCTCACCGAGGCCAACCCGGACCTGCTGATCGTCGTCGAGGGCATCAACTGGACCGGCATCCCCCTCGACGGACTCCCCCACGAGCGCCCCACCCTCACCCCCGTGCGCACCCTCTCGCACACCCTCGTCGTCTCCGGCAAGCTCGTGTACTCCGCCCACTTCTACGGGTACACCGGCCCCCGGCACAGCGGAGCGACCGGCCTCGGCGAGACCCACGACCCCCGCTACCAGGACATGAGCCGGGCCCAGCTCGAACAGACCCTCTACGACCAGGCCTTCTTCGTCTCCGCCGAGACCGGCACCCACTTCAGCGCCCCCGTCTGGATCAGCGAGTTCGGCATCGGCGCGGACGAGACGGGCGCCGCCCCGCGCGCCTGGTTCCAGAACCTCACCTCCTACCTGGCCGGCTCCGACGCCGACTTCGCGTACTGGCCGCTCGTCGGCTGGAGCACCACCGCCCAGGGCGCGCCGGGCGGCGACAGCTGGGCCCTGCTCCGCTACGACTCCACCGGCCGCCGCAGCGGAGCCCTGGACCCCGCCGACTGGCGCACCGCCCCCCTGACCGCCCTGACCACCGCCCCCGGCCGCACCGGGCCCGTCCCCGCCACCCCGGCCTGGTATCAGCTCAGCACCGACCACCGGGACCACAACGCCTCCCTGCGCACCCGCGCCTCCGGAGACTGGGACAGCGGCGCCCGCAAGGCCGTCTGCCCGGACGGCGCCCGGCTGACCGGCCTCGCCCACACCGGCGGCCGGGGCCTGTGCACCACCTCGGACCTGCGTGCCCCGGCCGGCGGCCACACGGTGGTCCGCGACGAGGCGTACGTCCCGCCGGGCGGCGACTGGGCGGGCGGCTACACCAAGCTCCAGTGCCCGGCCGGGCAGTTCCTGATCGGGTACAGCCTGCGCGGCGAGCGCGTCTCCGCGGCCCTGTGCGCCCCGGCCCGCACCGCCCTCCCGCCGGCCGCCGGCCGCACCCTCTGGTTCGACCGCGGCGACAACCGCCCGCCGGGAGCCGGCGGCGGCGACTTCGCCCGGGGCCACTACAAGGGCCAGTGCGCGCCCACCGAATACCCGGCGGGCATCGCCTTCACCACCCGCGCCGCCTCCCGCCCCTCCCCAGCCGCCCTCCTGTGCCGCCCGCTGGTCTAGGGCTTGTCTGAAGTCGCGATCAATGGGGGAGATGCGTCCTCCGGTGATCGTTCGGTGACCGTTCGCGTGGCGGCCTGACCACCAAGGTCCACCTCGCTTCGGATCCGCGCTGCCGCCCGCTCTGCTTCGTCCCGACCGAGGCACAGGCCGCCGACAGCCCCCGGCTCATCCCGCGCCAACCGTGCCTACCTGCGCAAACGGAAGGTCAAAGCGGAGATCCCGGAGAAGGCGGACCAGGCCGCCAACCGCAAGAAGAAGGGCAGCTTCAGAGCCCGAGCTTGAACCCGTCATGGCTGCGGATGAAGCCGAGTCCGGCGTAGAAGCGGTGCGCGTCCTCGCGCTGCTTGTTGCTCGTCAGCTGGACCAGTCCGCAGCCACGCTCGCGTGCTCGCGTCATCGCACGTTCCATCAAGACCCGGCCCAGCCCGCCGCCTCGCCGGTCCGCGCGGATCCGCACCGCCTCGATCAGGGCCCGCTCGGCGCCTCCCTTGCCGAGCCCGGGGATGTACGTCGCCTGCAGGCAGCCCACCACCGTCCCGCCCTCACCCTGACCGTCGGCGTCCTCAACAAGGACCAGCATCTCGTTGCGCGGGTCCGCGTCGATCTCCGCGAAGGCGTCCTCGTACGCCTCCGTGACCGTGACAGTCGCCGGGTCCACCACGCGATCCTCATCGGCCAGCAGGGCGAGGACCACGGGCAGGTCGGTGCGGGTTGCGAGGCGCAACGTAAGAACCGGGGCGGGAACAGGCTCAGCGAACATGCGCAGACCCTAACCGGCCCCACGCATGAAGCTGTCAACCACCCCGCCGCCTGGTCACGACTTCAGACAGCCGCTAGTGCGCGGGCGGCTTCACGAGTGCCGCGAACGGCTCCCGCGCCGTGGCACTGTGAAAGAAATACAGACCGTAACTCGTGGCGGTCTCCTCCGAGTCCAGAGGACTGGGCTGCCGTGCTTCCTCGTTCTTCAGTGCAATCGTGGCCTGCAGGTAGCTGGACTGCCAGCCGTCCGCGGTCTTGTTCACGACCCACCAGATGGTGGCGTAGCGCGGGCGGCGAGTCGCATTGAGGATCTCATTGCTGTAATAGACTCGGGCCTGATATCTGAGGTACTCGTCTCCCGGCTCGGCCACCCACTTGGGTGCGTCCGTCACATGGGAGAGCGAGTCGTCCCATGAGGCGGTGCCCGAAGGCAGGAAGTCGTTGCTCAGCGTGGCGCGATCCGTCCTCATGACCACGGCCTCGGCGTCGCCTTCGAGCGAGTCGAATTGCGAGTTCGCGGGGATGGTCAGGACCCTTTCCTCGCTCATGACGTCACCTGCCTCCATGAAGGAACCACCGCCTTTCACAATGACCTCGCCGGAGCTGATCAAATCAAGCCCCATCACGCTGATGTTCCGCTCCACGGTGCCGCCGTCCCGGATGTCGGCTTTCCACTCCGCTATCCCCCTGTCCTTTTCGGTGAAATCCGCCGAACGTCCGTACACCCTGTACAGGGTCCCCAGGATGTAGAGCGGGACCTTTCCGTTGTTCTTGACGGTCACGGTCATCGGAACATAAAGGACGGTGTGTTTGGTGTTCAGCTGAGGCTCTCCGAACTTGACCACGATGTCCATGGTGAGGGGGCTTGAGTACGGCACGTAGACGCGGGAGTAGAGCAGGTTTCCGATGGATATGAGTCCGGCCACTGCCGCACCGGTCGCCACCTTCTTGGGATGGGGCGACTGCCTCCATATCTGCTGGGGGCTGATCTTCCGCAGTGCCCAGAAGGCCCAGACCAGGACGGTGGGCCAGACCCATGCGTAAGGGCTGTATTCTCCGGCGTCGATCTGCATGGCGAGGAGAAGGGCGTTCAAGGCCAGTGCGATGACGACACCCACGAGAACGGCCGCTCCGGAGTAGACCCAGCGTCGTTTCCCCAAATAGTCGAAGGCGCAGACCGCCGCAATCATCTCCACGATGCTGGCAAAGAGGAACGTCGCGCCTGCCACGCGCCCCCCGAACGTCAGGGCGTCCGAGACGTCCGTCTTGCCTATCTTGCCGAGCACGCCGGCGGTGACGAGAAGGCCCGCGGCTATCAGGGCCGAAGTCGCCCGCCGTCTCCAAGGCCGGTCCGGCCAGACCTCGGCGCCCCCACCCCGCCAGTGCACGAGCTCACCGGCCTCCAGGTCCACGTCATCCGGGACCTCGGCACGGCGCAGCAGGCCGCGCAGGTCTCGCGGAGACCAGGCCCGCCCCACGACCTGACCCCGGACGCGGACATCCCTCAACCCACGACTGTCCGGAGGCTCCACCACGATCAGAGGCTGCGGGTTCACGGCATCAGCCTGACCCGGACGGAGGCGAGGCCGCATGCCGGCCGACCCTGGAGGTGCGGCGATGTGGTGCCGAGACGTCCAGGTCGCAGTGCGCGTCCCCCTCGCGCCCGGCGCTACTCCGAGTGGGCTATGGGGGCCGGCGGGTCAAGCGGGTTGACCGGCGTGGGGATCGAGCGTCCGGCGCCGAGCGCCGGGAGGCCGCGGCTGACCTTCGGGGCGCGCCGTGGTCTAGCCCCGGCGGCCGTGGTGGACGTGCTCCAGTACCTGGCGGAGCAGGGCCGTGACGTGCTCGTCGTGCAGTTCGTAGACCACGCTGCGCCCGTCGCGGCGTCCGGCCACCAGGTCGAGGTGGCGCAGCAGGCGCAGGTGGTTGGAGACGGTGGGCTGGCCGAGGCCGAGGGCGTCGGCCAGTTCGCCGACCGAGCAGGGGGCGTGCAGCAGCCGGGCCAGGATGCGGATCCGGGCGGGTGAGGCGAGACCTTGCATGACCTCGGCGACCGCTGCCGCGTCGGGCTCGGTGAGCGTGGGCTGCGGTTCCGGGGCTGGTTCCATGGGGCCACCCTAGATCGGAGATCAGGACGTGCACACGTCTATATATTTCAATGTCCTGATATATTGATGTCATGAACGACGTGATGCGTGACGCCAAGAAGGCCGGAGAGCGCGCGGAGCTGGTCAGCGCCCTGCTCGCCCTCGCCGTCTACCTCACCGGGCTGACCCTCCAGCTCACCGGCAACGACGGCCCCGCCGCCCGGGCGCTCTTCGTGGCCGCCTACGTCTTCGGCGGGATCTTCACCCTCCGCGAGGCCGTCGCCACCCTCCGCGCGGGCCGCTTCCAGGTCGACTTCCTGATGCTCGTCGCCGCGGCCGGAGCCGCCGCGATCGGCCGCTGGGAGGAAGGCGCCGTCCTCCTCGTCCTCTTCAGCCTCGGCCACGCCCTGGAGGCGTACGCCATGGGCCGCGCCCGGCGCTCCGTCGAGGCCCTGGGCGCCCTCGCCCCCCGCACCGCCCTCGTCCGGCGCGCCGGCGCCGTCGAGCCAGTCGAGGTGCCCGTCGAGCAGCTCGCCGTCGGGGACACCGTCCTGGTCCGCCCGCACACCCGGGTCCCGGCCGACGCCTTCGTCGCCGCGGGCAGCAGCAGCGTCGACCAGTCGCCGATCACCGGCGAGAGCGTCCCCGCCGACAAGACGCCGGTGGCCGACCGGGCCGCCGCCCTCGCCGACCCCGCCGCCACCGACCCCGGCAGCCGCGTCTACGCCGGCACCGTCAACGGCTCCGGCTCCCTCGACGTCGTCGTCACCCGCCTCGCCGCCGACAACACCCTCGCCCGCGTCGTCCGCATGGTCCAGGACGCCGAGGAGCGCACCTCGCCGACCCAGCGGTTCACCGACCGCTTCCAGAAGGTCTTCGTCCCGGGCGTCCTCCTCCTCGTCGCCGCCTTGCTCGGATTCGGCGCCCTCTCCGGCGAGCCGTTCACCGACACCTTCTACCGCGCCATGGCCGTCCTCGTCGCGGCCAGCCCGTGCGCCCTCGCCATCGCCACCCCGGCCGCCGTCCTCAGCGCCGTCGGCCGCGCCGCCCGCGGGGGAGTGCTGGTCAAGGGCGGTGCGCCGCTGGAGGAGTTCGGCCGCCTGAGCACCCTCGCCTTCGACAAGACCGGCACCCTCACCGAAGGCCGCCCCCGCCTCACCGAGGCCCTGGCCGCCGACGGAGCCGGCCGCGAGGAACTGCTGCGCACTGCCCTCGCCACCCAGCGGCTCAGCGACCACCCCCTCGCCCAGGCCGTCGTACGGGACGCGCCGGCCCTGCTGGCGGGCACCCCGGCCACCGGGGCCCCGCAAGCCGTCAACCTCCGCGCCGTCATCGGCCGCGGCGTCAGCGCCGAACTCGACGGCGAGGCCGTCCACATCGGCAGCCTCTCCTACGCCGACACCCTCGCCGGCCCGCCCGTGCCGCCCACCCTGCGCGAGCGCACCGAGGAGCTCGCCCGGACCGGCCGCACCACGATGCTGGTCCGCCGCGGCGACCGCTGGCTCGGCACCCTCGGCCTGATGGACGCCCCCCGCCCGGAGGCCGCCCGGACCGTCGCCGCGCTGCGCGCCCTCGGCGTGACCCGTACGGTGATGCTCTCCGGCGACGACCAGCGCGTGGCCGACGCGGTGGCGCGCGAGGTCGGCATGGACGAGGCGCTCGGCGGCCTGATGCCGCAGGACAAGGTCACCGAGGTGGCCCGGCTGCGCCGCACCGGCCGGACCGCCATGATCGGCGACGGGGTCAACGACGCCCCCGCCATGGCCGGGGCCACCGTGGGCGTGGCCATGGGCGCGGCCGGCTCGGCCGTCGCCCTGGAAACGGCCGACATCGCCCTGATGTCCGACGACCTGCGCCGGCTCCCCTTCATCACCGGCCTCAGCCGCCGGGCGAGCCGGATCATCCGGCAGAACCTCTGGCTGAGCCTGGGCATCGTCGCCGTCCTCGTCCCGGCCACCGCGCTCGGCCTGGGCATCGGCCCGGCCGTCCTGGTCCACGAGGGCTCCACCCTGGTCGTCGTCGCCAACGCCCTGCGCCTGCTGCGCCACCGGGACGACGGCTGAACCCCGGCGCCCCGACCGCCGCGGCCGGGCGCCCGGCTCACGGGCGGCGCTCCGGGCGCTCCACCTCCAGGAAGCGCCGCCCCCGCGGCCCGCGGTACAGCAGGCACTCCCAGCCGTGCCGCTCCAGCTCCGCCGCGCAGGCCTTCAGGCGGTCCTGCTCCTGCGCGGCGGCGCCCCCGCCCGGCGGGCCGGCCCAGGTCACCTCCACCCGGTCCGCGGCGCCCGCCACCCGGTAGCCGGTCCGGGTGCGCCGGCCGGCGGGGTCCACCGCCGACGGCGGGAAGCCGGCCGCCTCCAGTACGAGGGCCACCGCGCGCGGCATCAGCCGCAGCTCCCAGGGGGCGGGCACCCCCGCCCCGCCGGCCAGCAGCCGGCGGATCTGCAGCAGCCCCTCGTACGCCGTGCGCACCTCGGCCGCCCGACCCGCTCCGGCCGTCTCGGGACCGTCGCCGGTCGCGGGCTCGAAGCCCCCCGGTTGCGTCTCCACCGCCGTCCTCCACCGTCTGAGTACCCCGTGCCGGGCGGACTGAGTATCCGCCCGGATCCCGCGCCGCGGCGCCGCTGCTGGAATGACGCCATGAACACCACGGCACCCGGAACCCCCCGCCCGCGCCTCGGCCACGTGACCGCCGCCGGCTCCGCGCTCGCGGTCGCCCTGGTCCCGCTCGTCGTCGGCGTGCTCATCGCGAAGGGCGTCGCCGCCGACCCGCACGCCCCCGTCAACGCCCTGATCACCGGCGGCGGCCAGCGCGCCGGCCTGCCCCGCGCCGAGTGGAGCCGGCGCGGCCGCGGCGCGGTGAGCCGGCTGCGGACGGCCCGCCGGGGCACCGCCCGGCGCTGCGCGGCCGTCCGCGACCGGACCCGGGCCCTCAGGAGGCCAGCGGCTCCTGGAGCTCGGTGACCCACTCCCGCGGGTCCTGCGGGCAGGCCAGCGTCAGCTCGCGGGCGTAGCCGGCCGAGCGGTGGCCGTTCGCGTCGATCCACCGGGCCAGGGCCTGCGCCGTCGGCAGTACCCCGTCCATCGGGCCCCGGTGCACCACGGTCGCCGCCCGCTCGACCCCGGGCAGGCCGACGATCCGCACCCCGGCCCCGAGGTCCTCGGCGCGCACCGCCGGCGCCACCGGGAGCCCGGCGTGCACCAGGACCGCTCCGGGCTCGCCGCCCGGAGCCTCCTCGTAGTAGGCCAGACCCGGACCGGCCGGCACCACGCCGGCGGCCTCGATCCGGCGGCACAGGTCCTCGTACAGCGGGCCGATGACCGGCCCGACGTCCTGTGGGGCGAAGCTCGCGGCCACCCCGCTCAGTTCGGCCAGCCGTACCGGCGGCAGGCTCTTCACGACGATCTCGTCCGCGGACATGGTCCCCTCGCTCTCGATGGTCCGGAGCCTCGTCTCGACCTGGACCAGGCGGGCCGCCGCCTCGGCCGCGGCGGTCTCCAGTTCCGCCCGGCGCAGCCGCAGCATCCCGCGCAGCTCCTGCGCGGTGACCTTCTCGTCGAGCACCGCCCCCACCTGTTCCAGGCTGAAGCCGAGCTCCTTGAGGGCGATCACGCGGTTGAGGCGGGCCAGCTGGCCCGCCTCGTACGAGCGGTAGCCGGTCACGGGGTCGACACGTGCCGGGCGCAGCAGTCCGAGCGCGTCGTAGTGGCGCAGCATGCGGACCGACACCCGGCCGTGCTTGGCGAAGTCTCCGATGGTGAACATGACGTGCTCCAGTGCAGGGCCTGACACGGTGTGAGGGTCAAGTCTGCCCGGCGGGGAGGTCCGTTGCGGTCAGCGGCCGTACTGGCGTACGCACAGGTCCACGATCGACGGCGGGACCGCACCCTCCGCCGCCTCGCACAGTTCCTCGCCGCGCGGCGGACGCGGCACGCGCGGCGCCGCCGGCGGCTCGGCGGGCCGGGCGCGCCGGGGCGCGACGGGCTTCGCCGGCCGCTGCGCGGGCGGGCGGACCCTGCGCGGGGGCGCCGGCACCCGCGGGGCCGGTTCCGGCGCCGCCCCCGGGAGCTCGCCCAGCGGCAGGGGCGGCTCCGGCGGCGGATCGTGGGCGTGGCGCGCGCCGGTGACGTCCGGTGCACCGGAGGCGTCCGGCGCGTCCGCGGGCGGTACGGAGCCCCGTGCCGGGTCCGGCCCGCCGGACTCCGCGCCCACGGACACGCAGCCGGCGCTCGCGAGGAGCGCGAGGAGGGACAGGGGCAGGGCGGCCCGGCGTAACTGCATCCGACCACCATGCCGTAGTCCGGAGCCCCGCGGATCCGTGCGGTCACGCGTCCGGGTGACGGGGCGGGCCGCGCCGGGCGTTGCCGAATCGATCCTTCGGGCGGCGGCCGGAAACGGCCCCGGCGGTCGCAGAATGAGCGGGAACGCGATCGGCACGGCACGGCAGTGCGGGCGGCGGGGGAGGCGCGACCCCCGGGGCCTGGTGCCGCCGTGCCCTCGTGCGCCACTCGCCCGCCTGCCGTACGGAGTGCCGAGCATGACCGAACCAGCCGCGTCCAGCGTTCCCGGACCCAGCGACAAAACGCCCCCCGAGCCGTCCCCCTCGGGGCACGGCCCCCTCAAGGCATGGGCGGCCGTGACGGCCGTCTCCCTGGGGATCTTCTGCCTGATCACCTCCGAGCTGCTGCCCGTCGGCCTGCTCACCCCCGTCGGCGCCGACCTCGGGGTCTCCGACGGCACCGCCGGGCTGATGGTCACCGTCCCCGGACTCGTCGCGGGCCTCTGCGCGCCCCTCGTCACCGTCGGCGCCGCCCGGCTGGACCGGCGGCACGTGCTCTGCGCGCTGATCGCCCTGTCGGCCGCCGCCAACCTCGCCGCCGCGTTCGCACCCGGCTTCACGGTGCTGCTGGCCGCCCGGCTGCTCGTGGGCGTCGGCGTCGGCGGATTCTGGGCCGTCGCGGGCGGGCTCGCCGTCCGGCTGGTCCCCGGGCACCACGTCGGCCGGGCCACGGCCCTGGTCTTCGGCGGGGTTCCGACCGCCTCCGTGCTCGGCGTCCCCGCCGGGACCCTCCTCGGTGAACTGGGCGGCTGGCGGACGGCCTTCGGCGCGGTCGGCGTCCTCGGCGCCCTCACCGCCGCCGCCCTGCTCCTGCTGCTCCCCGCACTGCCCCCGTCCGGGCCCGTCACCTTCCGCGAACTGCCCGCGCTGCTGCGCCGCAACCGCGGCGTCCGGGCCGGGGTCTTCGTCACCTTCCTGATGGTGACCGGCCAGTTCGCCGCCTACACCTTCGTGCGGCCCGTCCTGCGGGACGTCTCCGGTGTCGGCTCCGGCCTGGTCAGCACCCTGCTCCTGGGCTACGGCCTCGCCGGGGTCGCGGGCAACTTCCTGGCCGGGCCGCGCGACGCCCGCCGTACGCTGCTCACCGTCAGCGCCACCCTCACCGCCGTCCTGGCGCTGATCGCCGTCGTACCGGGTGCCGCCGCCGGGACCGCACTGCTGCTGGCCTGGGGCCTGTTCTACGGCGGGGTCTCCGTCAGCCTGCAGCGCTGGATGCTCCAGGCCGCGCCGCGGGCCGCCGAGGCCGCCTCCTCCCTGATGGTGGCCGTGTTCAACTTCGCCATCGCGGCGGGCGCCCTCGCCGGCGGGTTCGCGGTGGACGGCGTGTCCGTCCCGGCGGCCCCGCTCACCGGCGCGGCGCTGATGCTGGCGGCCGCGGTGACGGTGGCGGTCACCTCCCGGTCCGCCGCCGGAGCAGAACGGATGGATGGGGCGGAACGGACAGCCGGCTTGACGAAGCGGTCGCGGACGGAAAGAGTCCGCTCAAGAGCCACCGAATGAGCCGTACTTCGGAGAAGTCCCACATGCCGATATCCGCCCGCGCCCCGCTGACCGTGCCGGCCCCGGGGGCGGGCACGGCCCTCGCCGCCCGGCGGCGCAGGGCCTGACCGGCTGGACGGGGGCCGGTTCCGCACCGCCGCACCGGCCCCCTGTCCGCGCCCGGAGACAACCGTGTCCCCACACCCCGATGAGAACGGGCCCGAGCCCGACGACCGCCACCTCGTACGCCCCTACGTCGCGGGGCCCCAGGACCCCTACGGCCCGGCCTACCCGGCCTGGCCGACGCTGCCGGAGTCCCTGGAGGAGACGACGCAGCCGCTGCCGCTCGTCCCGCCCGCGCCCCCGGCCGGCCCCGCGGCCGCGGACCACCGGCACGCGCCCGGGCGGCGGGGGAGCCGGCTCGCGCCGGCCGCCCTCGCGCTGCTGGCGCTGGCCGGGGCGGGCGCGCTGGTGTTCCTGCTGAGCGGGCCCGAACCGCAGGCCCGGCCCGCCTCGGCCCGCCCCGACCTGGACCTGCCCGCGCTGCCCGCCCGCAGCCCGGGCGCCGGGGAGACCGAGATCCGCAACCAGGCCGCCACGGTGAAGCCCTCGGCCTCCGCCACCCGGTCCCCCTCCGCCCCGCCGTCCCCGTCGAAGCCGGCGAGCGGCTCGCCGACGCCCTCGGGCAAGCCCGGGAAGCAGCCGGGTTCCTCCGGGACGCTGCGCCCGGGGGACAAGGGGCCCGAGGTCCGCGTCCTCCAGGAGCGGCTGTACGGGCAGGGGTTCACGTACGTCAAGGTGACCGGGGTCTACGACGGGCAGACCAAGCGCGGCGTCGCGCAGCTCCAGCGGGACCGGGACATCAAGGGCGACCCCAGCGGCGTCTACGGCCCCGCGACCCGGGCCGCCTTCGGCTGAGACCATCCCCGGCCCGGGCCCGCCCCCGGGCCGGTCCGGAGCCACCGGGTCACCGGCCGCCGCAGACCCGCAGCACCGCTCCCGTCGTGTACGAGGCGTCCTCGGACAGCAGCCAGGCGATGGCCCCGGCGACCTCCTCCGGCTGCCCGGAGCGACCCCGTTGACGCGGACGCCGTCGGGGCCCAGCTCCATGGACAGGCCGAGGGTGCGCGTCGCGGGCGTGGCCGAGCACCAGGTCGTGCCCCTCGGCGGCGAGGCGCACGCAGCATTGCGGCGCCGATGCCGCGGCTGCCTCCGGTGACGACGGTGACGACGGTGACGGGACGACGGGACACGCGAACCTCCGTACGGGGAACGGCCGATGCCGTTCGCGCGGCGCAGGCTAACACCCCGGAATCCACTGGACCAGCGCAAATGCCGACGCCGAGAGTGGGGCCGCAAGCCCGATTCCGTCCCGCGTCCCAGGAGGCGCCGATGTCCACCCTGCGTGTCACCGTCGAAGAGCTGACCGTCCACGACCACCCCGATGCCGACGCGCTGGAGCTGGCCCAGGTGGGCCTCTACCGCGCCGTCGTCGCGAAGGGGGCCTACCGCACCGGTGACCTGGCGCTCTACATACCCGAACAGGCGGTGCTCCCGCTCGCGTTGATCGAGGAGCTGGGGCTGACGGGCCGGCTGGCGGGCAGCTCCAAGGACCGGGTCAAGGCCGTCCGGCTGCGCGGTGAGCTCTCGCAGGGCCTGGTCTGCCGGCCCCGCGCCCTGGCCGGGGTGGACCTGGCCCTCGCCGCGAAGGAGGGCACCGACTTCGCGGAGGCGCTGGGCATCGTGAAGTGGTCCCCGCCCGTCCCCACCACGATGGCCGGGGACGCCGAGCCGGCCCCCGACCTGCTCCCCTGGGTGGACGTCGAGAACCTCCAGCGCTATCCGGGGATCTTCGAGGAGGGGGAGCCCGTCGTCCTGACGGAGAAACTCCACGGCACGGCCTGCCTGCTGACCTACGTGGCCGGCGAGGGGCGCGTCCTGGTCTCCTCCAAGGGGGTCGGGGCCAAGGGGCTGGCCCTCAAGGAGGACGGGCGCAACGTCTACTGGCGCGCGGTACGCGGCCACGGCGTGGCGCAGGCCGCGGCCCGGCTGGCCGAACGGCTGGGTGCGAGCCGCGTCGGCGTCTTCGGCGAGGTCTACGGCGCCGGAGTGCAGGACCTGGCGTACGGGGTCCCGGCCGCGACGGCCGACGCGCCGCCCGGCTACGCCGTCTTCGACGTGTCCGCCGAGATCGACGGCCGGGTGCGCTGGCTGGATCCCGAAGAGGTGTTCGGGGACGGTGAACTCCCGCTGGTGCCGCGGCTCTTCGAGGGTCCGTACGCCCTGGACGCGGTACTGGAGCTGGCGAGCGGCCGGGAGACGGTCTCCGGACGCGGCCTGCACCTGCGCGAGGGTGTCGTCATCCGGCCGGCCGCCGAGCGGTACAGCCCCGTGACCGGCGGGCGGGCCATCGCGAAGGCCGTCAGCCCGGCCTACCTGACGCGCAAGGGCGGCACCGAGTACGAGTGACCGGCGGCGTTGCGCCCGGCGGTGCGGGCGGCGTCCGTGGTGGGATGGAGAAAAGGGGCGATTCCCACCGGTTCGGGCAGGCAGACGGAGAGGCCGCATCCATGTCGCAGGACACCGAAGGCACCATGCGGGCCATGGCGTACGGGGCGTACGGCGGGACGGAGGTGCTCTCCGAGACCCGGCTGCCCGTCCCCAAGGTCGCCCCGGGCGAGGTCCTCGTCCGGGTCCGCTGCGCGTCGGTCAACCCGGTCGACTGGAAGATCATGGCGGGCGGGCTCGACGGCCTCATGGACACCGTGTTCCCCGTCGTACCGGGCTGGGACGTCTCCGGCACCGTCGAGCGCGTCGGCATCGACGCCCCCGAGTTCGCGGTGGGCGACCCGGTCATGGGGTACGCCCGCAAGGACTGGGTGCACGGCGGCACCTTCGCCGAGTACGTCAGCGTCCCCGTACGCTGCCTCGCGGCCAAGCCCGTCTCCCTCGACTGGCGGCAGGCGGCGGGCCTGCCGCTGGCCGGCCTCACCGCCTACCAGCTGCTGACCCGCCTCGGCACCGGCCGCGGCGACACGGTCCTCGTCCACGGGGCGGCGGGCGGCGTCGGCACCCTCGGCGTGCAGATCGCCGCCGCCCTCGGCGCCCGGGTCATCGGCACCGCCTCCCCGCGCAACCACGAACGGCTGCGCGGCCTCGGCTGCGAACCCGTCGCCTACGGGGACGGCCTGACCGAACGCGTCCGCGCCCTGGCCCCCGAGGGCGTCACCGTCGTCGCCGACTTCGTCGGGGGCGTCCTCGACGTCACCCGCGCCGTCCTCGCCGACGGCGGCCGCCACGCCTCCATCGCCGACCACACGGTGCTCGCGGCGGGCGGCCAGTGGATGTGGGTCCGCCCCGACTCCGCGGACCTCGCCGCCCTGGGCCGCCTCGCCGACGAGGGCCGCCTGCACGTCACCGTCGCCGAGACCTTCCCGCTGGCCGAACTCGCGGCCGCCTTCGCCCTCAGCCAGGAGGGCCACACCGCCGGCAAGATCGTCATCGAGGTGTGAGCGCCCGCCGGGTGCGGCCCGGCCTCACCACAGGTCCGGCACCTCGCCCGACGCCGCCCGGCCCACCTCCACCCCCGGCAGGCCCGCCGCCCACGGCCCGGCCACAACCGCCAGGGCGGCCGCGTCCGGCGGCGTCGGGCCCAGCCCCACCGCGTAACGGGCCGAGGTCGCGGTCCGCTCGAACGGGCGGGGCCAGGCGTGGGCGTCCGGGAGCCCGGCGAGCAGGGCCCGCAGCCGGCCCCGCGCCCGGCCCAGCCGCTCCTCGAACTCCCCGGCCGTACCGGCCCGTACGGTCACCACCGCCCACGCCGCGTGCCGCCGGTGCAGCGGCGGCGGCGCCGTCAGCCGGCCGAGGCCGTCCGGATCCGCCTCCAGCACCTCCCACGCCCGGTACAGCTCCCGGACCAGCAGGTCCCGCATCCCGGGCCCCACCTGCGCGGTGCAGCTGCGGACCGGCGCCCGGGGCGTCAGCACCGTCACCGGATCCGGCGACGGGGAGCGGCCCGCCCCGTCCGCCGGGAGCAGGGACACCGGCTCGCTCCAGTCCCAGGCGGCCCAGGTCCCGAAGAACTCCCGCCGCAGCCCGGCGGGGGAGAGGTCCCCGGCACCCCGGACCGCCTCACCGACGGTCCGCGCCGCGAGGACCGCCCAGGCCAGCCCCGGAAGCCCCCCGAACGGCGCCGAGTCCAGCCCCCGCGCCCGCGCCCAGGCCTTCACCTCCCGCGCCAGGGCGGCGAAGGCGGCGTGCGACGCGCCCACCGACTCCCGTACCGCGTCGGCGTCGTCGAGCGCGCTCAGCGCCACCGCCGCCGCCTCGCCCAGCTCCGCCCGCCGGGCCACCGCGAGCTCCGGGTCCAGCGCCCCGGCGCCGACCAGCACCAGGTCCACGTCCAGCCCGGACGCGTGCAGCCGCAGCCCCGGCACCCGGGCCCCCGCCACCTCCCGCAGCCGCCGCGCCCCCGGCAGCGCCGCCGCCACCCGGGCCCGCACCCCGGCGGGGTCCGCCGGCCCCGGCAGCACGGCCACCAGGTCCAGATCGGCGCCCGGCAGAGCGCAGCCCATGCGGCGCGAGCCGGCCGTCCGCACCACCCCGTCGGGCAGCGCCGCCGCGATCCGCGCGGCCACCTCCGCGGCGGCACCCGGCACCTCGGCCGGCGCCGCCGGCGCCGCGGGCCGGGGCAGCCGCACCGCGCCGGTGCCCAGCTCCACCACCGCCCGCACCCGCATCGGCCCGTCCCCGCGCCGCGACAGCACCGCCAGCTCCCCGACCCGGGCCGTGCGCCCGGCCCGCCCGAGGCGCTCTGCGAACTCCCGCTCGGCCCGCCGCGGATCCGCGCTGCGGCCCAGCGTCAGGTGCGGGGTCCAGCCCCCCGACCGGCCCCGGCAGCCCGGGAACCGGTCGGCCAGGGCGCGGCGCAGCTCCTGCCACGGCGCGTCGCCGTCCGGGCCCGCCGCCGGGTCCAGCCAGAGCGTGGCGTCGTCCCGCTGCCCGAAGGAGTGCACCCCCTCCAGCCGGGCGGTGAACGGCCCGGTGCCCGCCGCGGCCTCGGCCAGCAGCGGCAGCGCCTCCCCGAAGGAGGACTCCGGCACGAAGCCGAAGAGCAGGTTCACGTGCGCCGGCCAGCGGTCCGCCCCCGGGTCGTGCGCCCGGCGCAGCTCCCCGACGGCCGGGTCGTGCGGGGCCAGCCACGCCACGGCCGTCCGGGCCGTCGCCGGTACGCCGCACCGCGCGGCGGCCGTCCCGGCCGCCGCCCCCGCTTCCGGGCCCGCGTACTCCACGGTGGCCTCCACCCCGAAGTGGTCCGAGACGAACAGCCCGTCCGGCCCCGGCGCGTCACCCCGCAGCCCGGCCGACCGCACCCGGACGCCGTCCGCGGCGCCCAGCAGGATCCGGTCCAGGCGGGCGGCCCGTCCCGTCAGCGAGCCCACCGCCGCCAGCGGGTTGGCCACCGGGTCGAAGGTCGGGGTGTCGTCCCCCGCCCCGTGCGCCTCGGTCCACGCGTCCCGCAGCCCCAGCGCGGCGGCCGGGCCCTGGGCGCCGGAGCGGCCGTCGTTGAAGTCGCCGAGCAGCGCGACCCCGGCTGCGATCCCGCCCAGCCCCTCGGCGAGGCGCGCGAGTTCCGCGTCCCGGCGGGCCGCCCCGTCCTCGGTGTGGTCGCTGGTCAGGTGCGTCGCGGCGACGACCAGCGGGCCGCCCGCGGTGTCCACGGTGACGGCGGTGACCGCCTTGTGCGGGCGCAGCTCGTGCAGCCCCGCCTCCCGCACCGGCAGCCGGCTCAGCACCAGCAGCCCGTTGTCGGTGACGTCCGTACCCCGCGGATCGGTGCCCAGGGTGTACCCGTCGCGCACCCACGGCTCGGCCAGCAGCAGCGCCAGCAGCGCCGGTTCGACCTCCTGGAGGGCGATCACGTCGGCGTCGGCGACCGCCAGGTCGGCCAGCAGCATCGGCCTGCGCCGGGCGGTGGCGATGCGCGGGGCGTCGTACCGGTCCCACAGGGTGTTCCAGGTCAGCAGCCGCACGCTCGCCGGCGGGCGTGCGGCCGGCCCGGCCTGCACGGGCCGCCAGGCGCCCGCCGCCGGGTCCCAGGCGTGCGGGGTGCGGGCGGTGAAGAACGGGGCGCCGAGCAGCCGTTGCTCCCGCACCCGCCCGGCGGGCGTCGCGTCGATCCGGTCGACGCCGGTGGCCCGGTCCCACACCAGCTCCCCGTCGGCCTCCACGAACAGCACCCGGTGCCAGGGGATGTCGCCCCCGGGCACGAAGGAGGGCAGCGGTATCCGCTTGGGCGCGGCCCCGCGCTGCAGCAGGCCGAGGGTGAACCGCGCCGGGTCGAACCGGGGGTCCCAGCGGACCTGGTGGTAGAGCTGCTCACTGGTGCGCATCAGACGTCGTCCCCCTCGTCGGCGTCCCCGAGGGAGCCCGTCGTGTCCTCGACCGTGCCGGCCGCCCCGACGTACCGGGTGCGGTGCGCCCCGCCGGGGTACGGCGGGCTGAACCGCCGCAGCTGCGCCGCCAGTACGGCCTCCGGCACGGGGTGCGGGCGCACTCCGTTGCGCCGCACCAGTTCCGCCTCGCCGACCAGCGCCACCACCCGGGTGACGAGCGCGTCGCGGCGCCGCGCCACCGCACCGGCGAGGCCGCGCTGCTGCTCGGTGAGGGAGGTGGCGTCCCACACCACCGTGCCCCCGGCGGCCAGGGCCCGGTCCAGCCGCTCCAGGCCCTCGCGCAGCACCTCCGGATTGGCCCGCTGGTCGGCGCGCGACCCCCGGGCCTCGCGCAGGTCGTCCAGGGCGATGTACGCGTCCACCCCGGGCAGGCCCCGCGCGTAGGTGCTCTTCCCGCTGCCCGAGGGCCCGCACAGCTGCACCAGGCGCGGGTACGCCGACCCGTCCCGCCACCGCCAGGTGGCGGCCACCGCCTCCTCGGCCGTGGCGAGCGAGCCCCGCGCGAAGGCCTCGCGGGCCTCGGCCCAGCAGCGGTCGGCGGCGTCCGCGTCCAGCCCGCCGAGGGCCCCGCGCAGGCCGGCCCGCAGCCCGCCGAGCGGGTCCGGGCCGAGCAGGCCGGCCTCCTCGGCGCACAGCGCGGACCACTCGGCGCACTCCAGTTCCCCGGCCGTCGCCGGGAGCCCGGCGGCCAGCGCGTGCAGCACCCCGAGGTCGGCGGCCGCCGCCATCCGCACCAGCCCGGCCCGCCGCTCCTCCTCCGGGAACGGCCGCCGCACCGCCGGGTACAGCCCGACCAGGTCGGCCACGCGGCGCGCCGTCCGCATCCCGAGCGGCCCCGCCGCGAGCCGCGCCCCGAGGGCGGCCCGGGGCTCCCGGTGCAGCGCCGCGGCGAGTACGCCGGCCAGCCGGGCCTCCCCGGTGCGGCCGGCGCCGTCGAGCAGTGCGGTGACCTCGGCGACGGCCCGCTCGGTGCCCGCGTCGGCCGGCTGCGGCGTCCCCACGGCGGCGAGCAGTCCGGCCGGGTCCGGCTCGGAGCCGGAGCGGACCGCCCACAGCGGCGCGGCCGGGCCGAGCCCGTTGGGCACCACGGGCGCGTACATCCAGTGCGTGTCGGTCCGCACGTGCCCGCCCCGCACCCACTTGGCCACGTAGCGGCCGAAGTCGGCGCGGTCGAAGCCGGCCGCCGTCCTCACGACGTAGCCCTCCTGGCGGGTGGTGTCGACGCGCAGCCGGCGCAGCGCCCGCTCGTCGTAGACCCCGCGCCACAGGACGCGCGGGGCGGGGACGCCGAGCCGGCCGAGGAAGCGCAGCGTGCGGTCCCAGTCGAGGCAGTGGTCGCCGTCCCACACCGAGAACCCGTAGAACCAGCTGTCGAGTTCCTCGTAGGCGAGGGAGTGACGGGCGTACAGGTTCTCCCCGCACACCCGCCATCCCACCGGTATCCGCGCGCCGATCCGGCCCTGGAGGCCCTTGACCCAGGTGCGGGAGGGGTGGTGGCCGGAGTCGAGGGACCGGGCGTGCAGCCCGTCCGCGTACAGGGTGGTGTTCTCCCCGTCGAGTTTCTCGGTGACCACCACCTCGCGCCCGGCCAGCGCCGACGTGCCCCCGGCGCGCACGTCGTCCGCGGTGGCACCGGGGGACCACGGCAGGTGCGCCGTGCGGGGGTAGTGCGTACGCATGGCGTGCTCCGGGTCGGGTGACGGGGGGACAGGTCACTCTAGGTATCCGGAGCCGGCGCATCCACCCCATTTACCCCGGCCGCTACCGGCACATGGCCACGATGGCCGGGTCCACCACCCCGTGGGCGGCCTCGCACAGCCCGCTCATGTCGTACTGCTGCTGTTGCCGCTGCGGCGGCGCGGGACGGGGTGCGGTGCGTGGGGGCTGCCGCTTGCGGGGCCTGGGAGCGGGGGTGCGGTGCGCCGGCCGGGCGGGCCGGCCGGGGGCGGCGCGGCGCGGCGGGCGGTCGTCGGTCCGCGGCGCGGGCCGGTGCGGCGCCCCGGCGGGCGGCGCCGGGGCCGGGGCCGCGGGTGCGGCCGCCTCGACGGTCGGCGCGGGCGCCTCCACCGGATCCGGGGCGGGTCCCAGCGGCAGGCCCTCCGCCACCGGCTGCCGGGGCGCCCACACGGTCCGGTCCGGCGCGGGCCCGGGTGCCGGGTCCGGCGCCCGGACGGTCACGCAGCCGGTGGCCCCCACCAGCACGGCGATCAGCAGGGACAGGGACGGCTGCAGGGTCCGGCGCGACGGCATCCGCCCACCCTGCCGCAAGCGGGCGCCCGCGGTCGCGCCCGCTCACACGGACGGGTGAGCGTACGTGGTCGGACCGGCCGCTTTCACACCGCAGGTCCGCAGCACGGACGCTAGCGAGATCGACATAATCCGGCCGTAAAGAGGTATAGGGCTGGTAAAGAAGATCGCTCCGCGCCGGGGGGAACCGCCGTAACCCGGCGGCCCGGCCCGCTGTTGCACAGGCGGCTGGTCCACCCACGGTGAACGGAGTACCGATGCCGCAGCTGACCGACGACCCCGGACGGGCGGGCACCTGGATGACCCCGGCGGAGTACGGGGCCTCGCGCGCCGCCCTCTGGACCGGAGCGACCGTCCTCGTCACCGACCCCGACGGCCGGGTCCTCGTCCAGACCGTCGACTACCGCCCCGACCGGCTGCTCCCCGGCGGCGCCGTGGACGCCGGGGAGGCGCCCTCGGCGGCCGCGGCCCGCGAGATGCGCGAGGAGCTCGGCGTCGACGGCCACTACCCCCGCGGGCTGGCCGTCGACTGGATCCCCGCGGACGTGCCCGGGATCCCGCCCGAGATGCGCTTCCCCGGCGAGATCCTGCACGTCTACGACGGCGGCACCTGGACCCCCGAGCGCATCCGGTCCGTCCGCCTGCCCGCCCAGGAGATCACCGGCATCGACTTCGCCGAGCCCGCCGACCTGCCCGCCCTGATGGAGCCCGGCGACGCCCGCCGCGCCCTGTCCGCCCTCCGCGCCCGGATCAACGGCTGCGGACCGGCCCTGCTGGAGGACGGCCGCCCCACCACCCCCACCGCCCTGGACCGCCTCGGGGTCCTGCGCAGCCGGCGCACCCCGCAGCACGGCGCCTGGCACCCCGGCCCCGTCCCCGCCCACCTGCCCGTACGCGACCACCGCGGCTGGCTCTTCGCCCCCGACGGGCGGGTGCTGCTGCACGTGGCCCGCGCCACCGGCGCCGTGCGGCTGCCCGGCCCCCGGGCCGAGCCCGTCACCGCGGCGCTGCCGCTCGGCTACCGCTACGCCGACCGCGGCGCCCTGGCCCGCACGGCGGCCCGGCTCACCTCGGTGTCCCCGGCCGCGGACCCCGCGTACGCCCGGCTGCTGGCCACCCCCGAGCAGGTGCGGGAGCTCAGCGACTGGGGCCCGGCCGGGCGGGACGAGCTCGCCGCCGTGCACGCCGCCCGCGTCCAGCTCGGCCTGCCCGCCCCGCCGCGCACCCCGCCCGTGGAGCTCCCCGAGGAGGGGCTGCGCTGGTGAGGCCACGGGCCGCCCCACGTGCCCGCCAATGCCGGACGCGCGGCTGCCGGTCCCGCAGCATGGGGCCATGACCGACAGCGTGATCGACTACACCGCGTACATCCAGGCCGACCCCGCCCGCGTCTGGCAGGCCCTCACCGACCCGGCGTACACCCGCCGCTACTGGGGCCTGACCTTCGAGACGGACTGGGCGGTGGGCTCCACGATGGACTGGGTCGAACGCGGCGCCCGCACCCACGATCCCGAGCAGGTGGTGCTCGACTGCGTCCCGGACCGCCGGCTCTCCTACACCTGGCACACCTTCAGCCCCCAGTGGGCGGCCTCCGCCGGGATCGCCGAGGAGCTGCGGGCCGAGCTGGCGGGCGAGCCGCGCACGAGGGTGACGTACGAGATCGAGCCGGTGGGGGACACCCTCGCCCGGCTCACCGTCCGCCACGAGGGGTTCACCCCGGGCGGCACCCTCCAGCGGATGTGCTCCGGCGCCTGGCCGATGCTCGTCTCCAGCATCAAGACCCTGCTGGAGACCGGCGCGCCGCTGCCCGAACCGGGGCCCGGCCCCCGTTCAGGGCAGTGACCAGAACCGGGTCGTCACCAGGTAGAACACGATCACCCAGAACACCATGACCGCCACGACGGTCACGGCGCCGCGGAGGTTGGTCCGGGCCGGGGGCTCGTTCGCCGGGGGCCGCAGCCACCGCCGCAGCAGCGGGTTCACGTACCGGGGCATGGTGAAGAAGGTCATGATGAAGCTCGACAGGAGGTTGCCCACCAGCAGTCCGAGCCACAGCGGCATCCCCAGCGGGTGCAGGGCGAGCGTCAGCAGCACCACGGTCGGGTACAGGCCGACCCATACGGCGACGGCGGTCTTCGTCTCCGACGGCGGCGGCGCCTCCCTGCCGTTCTCCGCGAAGGCGAACCAGCTGCCGAAGGAGTTGTCGATGGTGCGCAGCCCGAAGTCGTCGAACCTCCGGCCCTCGGCGAGGACCTCCTGTCGCTTCGCCGAGGTCAGCCAGGCGTCGAGGTGCTCGGCGTTGTCGTAGCGGTACAGGGTGGTCCAGTCCTCCTGGAGGCCCTCGACCGGCCGGAAGACCTCGGTGCCCCGGTAGCCCTCGAACTTGCTCTCCTCGTGGCTCATGCGGCGCTGCCAGGCGAGGAACTCCTCGACCCGGTCCGCAGGGACGCGGTGGGTGACCACGACGGTCACCAGCGGGTCGGTCGGCTGCGAGCCGCCGCTGATGACCTGCTGGGTCGCGGGGCCGTCGAAGTACTTCTCGCCGGTGTCCAGGAGCCGCTGCCGGGTCGCCCCGTTCATCCACGCCTGGAGGTGGGCGATGGAGTCGAACCGGTAGACGATCACCCAGTCGGGCTGGAGCGCCGTCGGCGGGGAGACCTCGGCGCCGAGGTAGCCGGGGTAGTCCGCCGCGGCCGTGTTGACCCGGTGCTGCCACTGCTCGTACTCCCGCTCCTTCCCGGGCAGCACCTTCCGGCCGATGATCACCGTCGCCGAGGCGTCCGCCGGCGCGCCGGTGCTCATCGTCCCGGACCCGTCGGCGCCGGACTGCTCTCACCCAGCCGGCCGTAGATCCGTTCCGGGGTCAGGGGCAGGTCACGGAAGCGCACCCCGGTGGCGTCGCGCAGGGCGTTCGCCAGGGCAGGCGCCACCGGATTGATGCAGCACTCCGCCATGCCCTTCGAGTGCAGGGGCCCGACCGAGTCCGCCGAGCCCACGAAGAGCACCTCGGTGCGCGGGGCGTCGGCGTACGCGGGGATGCGGTAGTTGCGCAGGTTCGGGTTGGCCATGGCGCCGTCCGCGTCGACCATGTAGTTCTCCGTCAGCGCGAATCCGATCCCCTGCGTGACTCCGCCGTCGACCTGGCCCCGGACCTGCTCGGGGTTGATCAGCACCCCGGCGTCGGCCGCCTGCACGCTGTACAGGATCCGGATCTCACCGGTCACCGGGTGCACGGCGATGCGGAACCCCTGCGTATTGGAGGTGACGCTGCGCGGCGAGCCGTACGCCTTGCGGGCCGCCGTGAAGCGGATGCCGCGCGCGCGGGCCAGGGTGACGAGTTCGGCCAGCGGGACGCGGTCGTCGCCGCAGACGACGTGGTCGTCCTCCATCGTGCACATCACCACGTGGACGCCGGTGTGCGCGGCGGCGAACTCCAGGATCCGGTCGCGCACCGCGTTCGCCGCCCGCAGGACGGCGTTGCCCGCGACGAACAGGCCGGCACTGGCGAAGGCGCCGGTGTCGAAACCGGTGCGGTCGGTGTCGGACTGCACCAGGCGGATCCGCGACGGCGTCGTGCCCAGCTGGCCGGCCGCGATCTGGACGTGCGCGGTGGAGGTCCCCTCCCCGAACTCCACCGTCCCGACGGCCAGTTCGTACACCAGGTCCTCACCGAGGGTGATCCAGGCCTCGCAGATGTGCTCGGTCGGGGGTGCCGTCTCGTGCAGCGAACTCGCCACCCCCGTCCCGACGAGCCACCCGGGTCCCGGAGCGGGCCCGCCGGCCGTACGGGCCAGGGCGCCGGCCACCAGGTCGAGGCACTTGCCGAGCCCGTCCTCGTTGAACATCACGTCGTCGGGGCCGTCGTGCAGCGCGACGAGCGGGTCGCCGGGCCGCACGATGTTGCGGCGCCGCAGCTCCAGCGGGTCCATGTGCAGGGCCAGCGCCAGCTCGTCCATCGCCGACTCCACGGCGAAGGCCGGCTGGGTCATCCCGTAGCCGCGCAGCGCCCCGCTGGGAACGGTGTTGGTGTAGACGGAGTAGGCGTCGTACTTCTTGTTGGGGCAGCGGTACGTCATGACGGCGGCGCCGCCCGCGTAGAGGGTCTCGCCGCCGTGGTTGCCGTACGCACCGGTGTTGGACACGTTCCGCACCTGGAAGGCGGTCAGCGTGCCGTCGGCCTTCGCGCCCAGCCGCACCGTCAGCTTCATCGGGTGGCGCGGCGAGGCGGTCGTGAACTCCTCCTCGCGCGTGAACTCGAAACAGACGGGACGTCCGGTGTCGAGCGCGGCCAGCGCCGCCAGGTCCTCCGTGATGACCTCCTGCTTGCCGCCGAACCCGCCGCCCACGCGCGCGCAGAACACCCGCACCCGGTCGGGGCGCAGCGCGAACAGGTACTCCAGTTTGACCTTCGCGATGGAGGGGGACTGGGAGCTGGTGCGGACGACCAGCCGGCCGTCCTCCACCCACGCGAGGGAACCGTGGGTCTCCAGGTGGGCGTGCTGCACGCGCGGGGAGGAGTACGTGCCCTCGTGGACGACGTCGGCCGCCGCGAACCCGGCGTCGACGTCGCCGACGTGCGCATGGATCTCCAGCAGCAGGTTGTGGACGCTGTCGCGGACGAAGGGGTCCTGCGAGCTGTGCAGCCGGGGCGCCCCGTCGGCCATGGCCTCCTCGGGGTCGAACACGGCCGGCAGCACCTCGTACTCCACGGCCACCCGGCGGCAGCCCTCCTCCGCCGCCGCGGGGGTCTCGGCCAGGACGGCCACGACGCGCTGGCCGACGAAGCGGACGGTGTCGTCGAGGACGTACGTGTCGTCCGGATCGACGAGGTGGTCGGTGTGGATCGCCGTGGTGAAGCGCCTGCGGGGAACGTCCTCCCAGGAGTAGACGCGGACCACGCCGGGGACCGCGAGCGCGGCGGCCTTGTCGACCGAGACGATCCGGGCGTGGGCGTGCGGTGAGTGCAGCACCTTGAGGTGCAGCAGGCCCTCCACCCGGGTGTCCATCGTGAACTCGGCGCGCCCGGTCACCACGTCCTCCGCCGCCGGGGCGCCGACGCTCGTCCCCACCGCCCGGCCCGGCGCGGCCGTCTCCACGTGCGCGACGCCCTTCACCGCGTCCTCGACGGCCCGGTAGCCGGTGCAGCGGCACAGGTTGCCCTTCAGCGCCCGGGGGAGGTCGGCCTTCTGGGCCTCGGTCAAGGCGGCCGCGGTCATGATCATCCCGGCGGTGCAGAAGCCGCACTGGAAGCCCGGGGCGTCGCGGAACCGCCGCTGCACCGGGTGCAGGTCGCCCGGTGAGCCGAGCCCCTCGATGGTGGTCACCGCCCGGCCGTCCGCGCGGAAGGCGGGGGTGACGCAGCTGTGCACGGGGACCCCGTCCAGCCAGACCGTGCAGGCCCCGCAGTCACCGGCGTCGCAGCCCTTCTTGACGCCGAAGTGGCCGAGGGAGCGGAGGAAGGTGCGCAGGCACTGGCCGGGAGCCGGCTCCTGCCCGAACTCCCTGCCGTTGACGAGGTACGTCATGCCGGGCTCCCGGTGAGCAGTTCGCGCCGGATCTCTTCGGCGAAGTGCCGTGTCAGGTGCATGCGGTGGTCGGGGGTTCCGTTGGGGTCGGCGAACCAGACGTCGGCCGGGACGGCGTCGATGCTCTGCCGCAGGGTCGGGGCATCCGGCATGTGGTCGAAGGCGAACCGCACGGGCCGGGTGGTGCCGGCGGTCACGGTGAGCAGCAGGTTGTCCGTCCCGGGGGCGTGCGTACCGATCAGGAACACCGTCGAGCGGCCCAGCCGGGTCAGGCTGAAGCGGCGGTGCGCGGCCCGCTTCCCGAGGGCGTGCGCCGGGACGTCGATCCGGCGCAGCAGTTCCCCGGGGGCGAGGACGTTGCGGTTGTTCCCGGTCACGAAGTCGAGGGCGTCGACGGTGCGCACCGACCCGTCGGCCGCCCACAGCTCGTACCGGGCCTCCAGGGCGACCGTGAGCGTGATCATCGGGCCGGCCGGGAGGGACATGCAGATGTTGCCGCCGACGGTGGCGGCGTTCCAGATCTTGAAGGAGGACAGGAAGGCCTCGCAGGCCGTCGGGATCAGGGCCCCCGCGGTCCACTCGGGCGGCGGCCGGAACGCGTACAGGTCGCGGACGGTGCAGGTCGCGCCGATCTCCAGGCCCGCGTCGTCGGGGACGAGGTGCTCCCAGGGCAGGGCCGTCAGGTCGATCAGGCGCCGCAGGTGGGGCTGCTCGACGGAGTACAGCCAGGTGCCTCCGGCGAGCCAGGCGTCGCCTTCGCGCCATTCCCGGCCCGGCTGGACGCACGGGCGGCGGACGACTTCGGTGACGGTGTTGAGATCCATGGGGACCGGCCCCTCACGACGGCCCCGGAAGGGGGCGGCGGCCCGCGGGCGCGGAGATCCTTTTTCAGCATAGGGCGGCGGGGACGGCCCCGCCATGCCTGGCCGGCCGCCCCGGACGGGTCCGCCGACCGGAGTTTCTTGATCGTCTGCGGGGTTCGCGTCTATCGACCACACCGCCAGGAGGCCTGACGGGCATGGCCCTAGAACACTACCGCGTCGTCATCACCGCCGCCGGGCGCGACTTCGGCCGGACCCTCGCCCTCGGCTTCGCCGCCCGGGGCGCCGAGGTCCACCTCTCCGCCCGCAGCGGGGAAGCCGCCCGGCGGGTCCGCGAGGAGATCATCGCCCAGGGCCACGACCCCGCCCGGGTCCACGCCCACGCCTGCGACCTCACGGACCCGGCCTCCGTACGCGCCTTCGCCGGGGCGGTCGCCGCCCGCACGGACCACGTCGACGTCCTGGTCAACAACGGCTCCCGCTACCAGCACGGCACGGACCTGCTCTCCGCCTCAGACGAGGACATCGTGGACACCCTCGCCTCCGGGGCCACCGGCACCGTGCTGGCGACCAAGGCCTTCCTCCCGCTGCTGCCGAAGTCCGCGAAGCCGGACATCGTGACCATGGTCTCCGGCTGCGGCGAGCCCGGGAAGCACCGCTCCGACGCCCACGACGCCTTCTACGCGGCCAAGAGCGCCCAGGCCGGCTTCACCGAGAGCCTCTCCCGCCGGCTGCGCGGCCGGGGCGTCCGCGTGATCTCCCTGTACCCCCCGGACTTCGCCAACCACGATCCGCTGTCGCCCGCCTGGCAGGACGCCCCGCGCACCGCGCAGGACCCGCTCACCGCCCAGTCCCTGGTGGACTGCGTCTTCTTCGCCATCGGGCAGCCCCGCGACTGCTTCATCAAGTCCTTCTACTTCGAGCAGACCGGCACCGAGCTGACCCACTGAGGCCACCCCACCCCCGCTCCGGGCCCGTGCGGGGCGGTCGTGTGGAATAGGGGCCATGGGTAGCCCAGGACACCAGATACGCCGCGAGCCGTCGGCCGGCCCGGCGGCCGGCCCGGCGGCCACGGCCACGGCGGCGGCCCGGCCGCCGGAGCAGGCCCTCGCCACCGACCGGTGGCGGTACGCCCGCCACCTCGACCGGCTCGCCGCCGCCGGGGCGGCCGGCGTGGCGGGCGAGGCCGCGGTGGTGGCCGAGGTGCTGCGCGACCGCGACCCGGTGATGGCGCAGAGCGCGGTGGTGACCCACCTGGACCGCCGCGCGGTACGGCTGCGGCCCGGCGCCGGGTTCCAGGACTGGGCCCGCGCCCTGCACCGCGTACTCGACGGCCACGCCTTCCCGGACCGGCGGCTGCGCGAGTGGACCCTGCTGAAGGCCGTCGAGGCGGGCGCCGAGTGGTCGCGGGCCGAACTGGCCGCAGCCTCCGACTGGTGCCAGGGCACCGCGGCACGGTCCCCGGCACCGGACGAGGCGCTGGCCCTGCTGGCCGCCTCCGGGCGCACCCGGCGGGTACGCAACGCCGCGGCCCGCAGGCTGGACCGGCGCGCCACCGCCTGAGCGGAACGATCACGGCAACGAGTTCTCGCCATAACCCTGTTCGGGGGTTTAGGGTCTGCGTACCCTGCCGGGTATTCAGAGTTGGACCGATGCCGTTCCGCTGGAGGATGACTCTCTGTGTCGCACGTTTCGCAGGCCCCCGTCAGCACCCCCGACGCCGGGTCGCCCGAACCGCCCGCGCCTCCCGCGCCCAAGGCGTTCGGCGAGGTGGAGGGCTGGTTCTCGGCGTATGACCAGGTCCTCTTCGACTGGTTCCTGACCCGCCAGAACGAGGCCGAGCCGGTGGCGGGTGACATCCTGGAACTGGGTGCCTTCATGGGCAAGAGCGCGATCTTCCTGGCCGGGTACCTCCGCGAGGGGGAGGCGTTCACGGTCTGCGACCTGTTCGACTCGCCGGCCCCCGACGACTCCAACGTCCAGGAGGTGCAGGGCTCGTACCCCACCCTCACCCGCCGCGGGTTCGAGACGAACTACCTGGCCTTCCACGAGGCGCTGCCGACGATCATCCAGGCCCCGACCTCCGTCGTGGCCGACAAGGTGCGCGCCGCCAGCTGCCGCTTCGTCCACGTCGACGCCTCCCACCTGCACGAGCACGTGGTCCAGGACATAGCCTCCTCGCGGATCGTCGCCACCCCCGACGCCGTGGTCGTCTTCGACGACTACCGTTCCGCCCACTGCCCCGGCGTCGCCGCCGCCGTCTGGGCCGCCGTGGCCACCGGGGACCTCCACCCGATCGCCGTGTCCGCCTCGAAGCTGTACGCGACCTGGGGCGACCCGGAGCCCTGGCAGGAGGCGCTGCGCACCTGGCTGGAGGGCCGCACCGACCTGTGGCACGGCGTGGACGTCGTCCACGGCAAGCCGCTGGTGCGCATCGGCGACGAGGGCGTCTCGGCGCCGCCCGCGCCGAAGCTGCTGCACCCGCCGGCCCCCGAGCCCGCCCCCGCCCCCGCCGCCCCCAAGCCCGCGCCCCGTCCGGGCGTGCGCTGGCGCAGGCTGGCCAAGGACCTGCTCCCGCCGGTGGTCACCCGCGCCATCGTGGCCCGGCGGCGGCGCGCCCGGGCCTGACCCGGGCCGGCCGTGGCCCGGTGTCCGGCGGGAACCTCGCCGGACATCCGTACCGGGGCCTCAGAGGCCCTTGCGGACCCGGGCCGCGCGGCGGGCCTCGGCGGCCTGGCGTGCCTCGATGGTCTTGCGGGACTCCTTGCCCCCCGTCCGGCCCGGCCGGGTGCCGATGCCCCGGAAGCCGAGCTCCGTGCCGCTCGGGCGGCCCTTCGCGTCGGTCGGCAGGGCCCCGGACAGCGGGACCCCGGAGGGCTTCCTCGCGCCGGTGATCCGGCTCAGCGCCGCCTCCCCGGAGCGCACCTGGGTGATGGTGGGCCGGATCTTGGCGTCGGCCATCAGGCGCACCATGTCGCGCCGCTGGCCCGGGGTGACCAGGGTGACCACCTTGCCGGACTCGCCGGCCCGGGCGGTGCGGCCGCCCCGGTGCAGGTAGTCCTTGCTGTCGGCCGGCGGGTCCACGTTGACCACCAGGTCGAGGTCGTCGATGTGGATGCCGCGGGCGGCGACGTTGGTCGCGACCAGGACCGTGAGCAGGCCGTCCTTGAACTGGCCGAGGGTCTTGGTGCGCTGCGGCTGGGACTTGCCGCTGTGCAGCCCCTCCGCCCGTACGCCCATGGCCCGCAGGTGCTTCACGAACTGGTCCACGCCGTGCTTGGTGTCCAGGAACAGGATCACCCGGCCCTCGCGGGCCGCGATCTCGGTCGCCGCCGACACCTTGTCCGCCGCGTGGATGTGCAGCACGTGGTGGTCCATCGTGCCGACCGACGCCGACTGCGGGTCCACGGAGTGCGAGACCGGGTCCTTCAGGTACCGGCGCACCAGCTGGTCGACGTTGCGGTCGAGGGTGGCCGAGAACAGCATCCGCTGCCCGGCGTGGTGCACCTGGTCCAGGATCTCCGTCACCTGCGGCATGAAGCCCATGTCGCACATCTGGTCGGCCTCGTCCAGCACCGTGATCCGCACCCGCTCCAGGTGCACGTCACGCCGTCCGACCAGGTCGCTGAGGCGGCCGGGCGTGGCGACCACGACCTCGGCGCCGGTGCGCAGCGCGCCGGTCTGGCGGCCGATGGAGAGCCCGCCCACGACGGTGGCCATGCGCAGCTTCAGCGCCTCGGCGTACGGGGCCAGCGCCTCGGTCACCTGCTGTGCCAGCTCGCGCGTCGGTACGAGGACCAGGGCGAGCGGCCGCTTGGGGTCGGCCTTGTGCCCCGCCGTGCGGGCCAGCAGGGCCAGGCCGAAGGCGAGGGTCTTGCCGGAGCCGGTGCGGCCGCGGCCGAGGACGTCGCGTCCCGCGAGGGAGTTGGGCAGGGTGGCCGCCTGGATCGGGAAGGGCTCCCGCACCTCCTGCTCGGCCAGGGTCCTCACCAGCTCAGCGGGCAGGCCGAGTTCGTCGAACGAGGCCACCGGGGGCAGGGCCGGGGTGGTGGTCCGGGGCATGGCGAACTCGCCCTGCGGACCGAGGGTGCGGGGGGTCTTGCCGGCCCCGGCTCCCCTGGCGCCCTTGGCTCCCGGCTTGGAGCCCGCCTTCGCCCCGGCCTTGATGCCGAAACGCCCGTGAGCTGACGGGTTCTTCATGCAGGACCTTCCGTGAGGTGAGTGAGGCGGCGGGGGCCGTGGGGGGAACGGCGACGAGCCGGGGACCGCACCCCTCGGTACGGTCCCCGGCTCGTCGTACGCGTCCGCACCGGGCGACGGCGCCCCGCGCCTCAAGTTTCCCGGCCATTTTACCAGCCGGTCACCGGCCGGGCCTGGGGTCGAGCTCACCGGAGCGGACCCGGGCGAGGTGGGCCCGCATCTCGACCGTCGCCCGGCCGAACCAGTCGGCGATCACGGCGATCTCGTCGGGGGTGTACTCGGCGAACACGGCGCCGAGCCGGTCGTAGAAGGGCTGGTAGGTGGCGATGACCCGGGCGGCGGCCTCGGGGTCGGCCACCACCCGTACCCGCCGGCGGTCGGCGGGATCGGGCTGCCGGCGGGCGTACCCGGCCTTCTCCAGCCGGTTGAGCACGCCGGTGACGGCGCCGGTGGTGAGGTTCACCAGCCCGGCGAGGTCGCCGGCCGAGAGGGGCTTGTCGCAGGCGGCGAGGATGTGGGCGAGGCAGGTCAGGTCGGTGACGTTGATCCCGAGGAGCTGGGCCACCTCCTGCTGGCCCACGAGGCCGAGGGCCACGTACTGGTCCATGCGCGCGATCGCCTCCCCGGCCGTGGCCGGGGGGCGGGGCTTGCCGTGCACCGACACTCTCCTTAGTATCTAAGTTACTTAGCTCGTGAGATAAATGATCCTGCTCCGAGCGTACTGCCGCCTGCCCGACGAAGGGGAATCATGAGCGCCCACGGCGACGTCGACCTCGGCCACACGGTGGCCGGCTGGACCGGGACCGCCTTGGCCCTGCTGGGCTCCGCCGGAGCGGGGGCCGCGCTGTGCGCGGCCTGGACCCCGGGCATCTGGCTGGGCCTCGGCCTGGTCGCGGCCGCCGGACTCGTCACCTGGCTGCTGCACCTGGCCGGCTGGGGCAAGCCCAGCGGCCCCCGCCCGCGCGAGCAGTGGGACTGGCGCGTCCGGGACACCGCGGCCCGGACGGGACACGCCGACTGCCTGGGCTGCCGGGCGGGCGGCCCGCGCCGCGCGGCGGCCGCGTCCGCGGCCCGTCCCGCCGTCGGCGGTCCTTCCGCCGCCCCGCTGCCCGCCGGGGACGGCGGTGCCTGACCGGGCCGCCGCCCCGGTTGGCCGCATCGGCGTGTGGCGCGCGGGGCGGGTGGGAAGTATCGAGACGGCCGCGAGCGTGCGGCCCGAGCGGAACGTTGAGAAGGATCAGTACCGATGGCAACTGGCACCGTGAAGTGGTTCAACTCGGAGAAGGGGTTCGGCTTCATCTCGCAGGACGACGGCGGCCCCGACGTGTTCGTGCACTTCTCCGCCATCCAGGGGACGGGCTTCAAGTCCCTGGAGGAGAACGACCAGGTCTCGTACGACGTCACCCAGGGGCCGAAGGGCCCGCAGGCGGAGAACGTCGTCCGCCAGTAGCGCCGGCCGCCTCGAGGTGCCCGTCGCCGGAGCCCCCGCCGGTCGTCCGGCGGGGGCTCCCGTGCGCCGCGGGCCCCCGCTCAGTCCGCCGGGGCCTGGGCGGCCTCCCCGGCTTCCCGCACGGTGATCGCCGACACCGGGCAGGCGCGCGCGGCCTCCCGGACCAGCGGGCTGCCGTGGCCGTCCTCGCGGCCCCCGAGCACCTCGCCGAAACCGTCGTCGTCCTGGGTGAACACCCCCGGCGCCGTCATCACGCACTGGCCGGCGCCGATGCACACGTCCCGGTCCACCGAGATCCGCACGCCGTTCACCACGTCACGGGCAGTTCGAGCATGCCCTGGATGGTGTCGCCGGGCTTGAACGGGATCCGGTCCGGGTCCGCTGCCAGGCGCAGGCCCGGCAGCCGCTCGAACAGAGTCCCGAGGGCGATCTCCATCTCGGCGCGCGCCAGGTTCTGGCCCAGGCACTGGTGGATGCCGAAACCGAACGCCAGGTGGTGGCGGGCCGGCCGGTGCCAGTCGAGGGCGTCGGGGTCGGCGAACACCGCCTCGTCACGGTTGATGACCGAGGTGGAGAACACCACCCCGTCGTCGGGCCGGATGGTCACCCCGCCCACCTCGATCTCCCGCGTGGCCACCCGCAGCATCCCGTCCGCGATGGACAGGTAGCGCATCAGCTCCTCCACCGCCTCCGGCATCAGCGAGGGGTCGGACCGCAGCTCCGCCAGCTGCTCCGGGTGCCGCAGCAGGGTGAAGGTGCCCAGCGAGATCATGTTCGCCGTGGTCTCGTGCCCCGCGATCAGCAGGATCGCGGCCAGCGACACGAGCTCCTCCACGTCGGTCTCGCCGGCCGCCAGCCGGGTCGCGACCAGCTCGTCCAGCAGCCCGTCGCCCGGTTCGGTGCTCTTGCGCCGGATCAGGGCCTCCAGATAGGCCTCCAGCCGTTCCCGGGCGTCCTCCACGTCGGCGGCCGAGGGGCCGCGCAGCAGCCGCCGCGACTGCTCCTCGAAGAAGTCGTGGTCCTCGTACGGGACCCCGAGCAGGGCGCAGATCACCATGGACGGCACCGGCAGCGCGAAGTCGCCCACCAGCTCGGCCCCCGGACCCCGGGCCTCCATCGCGTCGATCAGCCGGTCCACGGTCTCCTGGATCCGGGGGCGCAGGGCGGCCGTCCGCTTGACCGAGAAGCTCGGGATCAGAATCCGCCGCTGGGCGTTGTGCTCGGGGTCGTCCACCCCGAGGAGGGCCGTCCGGCGGTTCCGCAGCCCCTTGAACCGGGCGGTGGGGGTGGGGAAGGCGTCGTTGGTGCGGTCGGTCGACAGCCGGCCGTCCGAGAGCAGGGCCCGCGCCTCGGCGTGGCCGGTGACCACCCACACGGAGCGGCCGTCGAAGAGGGTGACCCGGGAGAGCGGCCGGCCCTCCCGCAATGGCTGGTAGGCGGCCGGAGGGTGGTAGGGACAGGTTCGGTCCTGGGGGAAGGCAACGGCTTCGGACATGGAAAGCAACACCTCGCACGCGATGGTTCCGTCTCGCCGGACTCCATTACATGCCTGAGGCACCTATCCCACCTATGCCACTTCCGGCCAGCCTGCCCGGGTTCACCCGCCGGGCCGCGCGGAACCGGCCCGGCCCGGCGGGCACGACACGGCCTACGGGCACGACACGGCCTACAGGTGCGCGTCCAGGAAGGCCCGCAGCTCCGCCCGCCCCATCGGCCCCGCGTGCGTCGCCACCGCCTCGCCGGACCGCACCAGCACCACCGTCGGGGCACCCGCCACCCCGTAGCGCCGCACCGTCGCGGGACAGCGGGTGATGTCGGCGCGCACGGCGGTGAACCGACCGCCGTACTCCGGGCCCCGGGCCACCTCCGCCACGAGGGAGTCCAGCTCCCGGCAGGCCTCCAGGGCCTTGGGCCAGGTGCCGGTGAAGTACGCCAGCACCGGCCCCGGCGCCATCCCGGCGATGAAGTCGAATTCCTGGTCCTCCAGCGGCCGGTGTACCCGACTGGCCATGGGCGGTGCTCCTCGGTTCGCGTACGGCGTGGCCGCCAGCCTATGCGGTGCCCGGTGAGCCGCCCGGACCCGCTGTCAGTGGCGGCTGTGAAGCTTTGCCCATGGACCACAGGATGCCGCGCCGCCGCGTCTACGGCGCCGACCACGAAGACCCCGACCCGGGCCCCCGCCCCGGCCGTGCCTACGGCGAACTCGTGGGCGGCCCCCTCGACGGGCTCCTCCTCGACGTCACCGGCTGGAGCGCCGACCGGCTCGCGCAGGAGGCGCGGCTGCCGACCGAGATAGGCCGCTACGGGGCGGGCGGCCGCGCCCACTACCGCCGCCGGACCTCGGACCCCGGCCGCTGGGACTGGGCCGGGGACGGCAGGTAGCGCCCGAACGGACGCCGGCGAGCCCCCGGACCGCCGACGTGTGCCCGGGGGCTCTGCCCCCTCTTCGGCCACCGGGGCCCGATCGGATGCGCCGGCCGGTGCGCCGACGCCCGATCGGATGCACCGGCGAGGCTCCCGGTGGCCGGTTCCGCGCGATCTCCGAAGAATTCTCCCGAGGGCTGTCGATCCGGGCGTCCCCCGTTCGACGCACGGGTGAGAGGCGGGGGAAGGGCCCCCGCCCTCACGACCGAGGAGTCACCATGCCGCGCTTCCTGACGCTGATCCGCATCGACGAGCGGGAACTCACCCCCGAAACCCCCTTCCCCGCCGACTTCGAGGAGCGCATGGGCGCCCTGATGGAGGAGATCACCAAGGCCGGCGTCATGCTCGACACCGCCGGTCTCCTCCCCACCTCCGAAGGCACCCGGGTCACCTGGTCGGGCGGGAAGACCAGCTTCACCGACGGCCCCTTCACCGAGACCAAGGAAGTCGTCGGCGGATACGCCTTCCTCCAGTGCAAGGACAAGGCCGAGGCACTGGAATGGACCAAGCGGTTCCTGGAGACCCACCCGGCGCAATGGACCGTCGGCGCCGAGGTCCGCCAGGTACAGGAGATGTGACCCGGTAGCGGCCCGCCCGGGCGCCGCGTTTGCCACGCCCCGCCACGGCTGCTCTGATGGGTGGCCGTGACGGCGGTGAGCGCGGCCCGGGCGGTCGAAACGGTGTTCAGGATCGAGTCCGCGCGGATCATCGCCGGCGTCACCCGCATCGTGCGCGACGTCGGGATCGCCGAGGAGATCGCACAGGACGCCCTGGTCGCCGCCCTCGAACAGTGGCCGCGCGACGGGATCCCCGACCGGCCCGCCGCCTGGCTCATGGCCACGGCCAAGCACCGGGCAGTCGACCTCGTCCGCCGCAGGGAGACCTACGCGCGCAAGCTCGCCGAGGTCGGCCGGGCCCTGGAGGACGTACCACCGCCGCCCGAACCCGCCGAACCCGACGACATCGACGACGACCTGCTGCGCCTGGTCTTCACCGCCTGCCATCCGGTGCTCGGCACCGACGCGCGCACCGCCCTCACCCTGCGCCTGGTGGCCGGACTCACCACCCAGGAGATCGCCCGCGCCTTCCTCACCTCCGAACCCACCGTCGCCCAGCGCGTCGTCCGGGCCAAGCGGACCCTCGCCAGGGCCGGGGTGCCCTTCGAGGTCCCCCGCGGAGCCGACCGCGCACAGCGCCTGGCCTCCGTGCTGGAAGTCGTCTACCTCGTCTTCAACGAGGGCTACTCGGCCACCGCCGGCGACGACCTGCTGCGCCCCGCCCTCTGCGAGGACGGCCTGCGCCTGGCCCGCGTCCTGGCCGCCCTGATGCCCGACGAGCCCGAGGTCCACGGCCTCGCGGCCCTCCTGGAGTTCCAGGCCTCCCGCACGGCCGCCCGCACCGGCCCCGACGGCGAGCCCGTCCTGCTCGCCGACCAGAACCGGGCCCGGTGGAACAGGCTGCTCATCCGGCGCGGCGTCGCGTCCCTGCACCGGGCCGGCAGCGGCCCCTACGCCCTCCAGGCCGCCATCGCCGGCTGCCACGCGGCCGCCGTGCGCTACGAGGACACCGACTGGCGGACCATCGCCGCCCTCTACGCACGCCTCGCGGAACTGCTGCCCTCCCCGGTGGTCGAGCTGAACCGGGCGGTCGCCGTCTCCATGGCCGAAGGCCCCGCCGCGGCCCTGCCCCTCGTGGACGCCCTCGCCCGGGAGCCCGCACTGCGCTCCTACCACCTGCTGCCGAGCGTGCGCGGGGACCTGCTGGAGCGGCTCGGGCGCGGCCCTGAGGCCCGCGCCGAGTTCGAGAGGGCGGCCGCCCTCACCCGCAACGCCCGCGAACGGGACCTGCTGCTGGCCCGCGCCGCCGCCCTCGGCAAGGAAAGTCCTGCTCAAGGCGATTGACGACCCATCACAAGGCTTAGGCTGGCGCGGTGATCAACGGCAACGACGACATACTCACCCCGCTCGGCCCCCTCGACCCGCGGGAGACGGCCGGCTACCGGCTGCTGGCCCGGATCGGCGAGGGAGGCATGGGAACCGTGTACCTCTCGCACACGCGCGGCGGCCAGCCCGTGGCCTTCAAGGTGATCCGCCGCGAGTACGGAGAGGATCCGGACTTCCGGCGCCGCTTCGAGCAGGAGGTCCGCGCGGCCCGCCGGGTGCAGGGCTACCACCTGGTGCCGGTCGTCGACCACGACACGACCGGGCCGCTCCCCTGGATCGCCTCGGAGTTCGTGCCCGGGCTCTCGCTCGCCGACGCGCTCACCGAGCACGGGCCGCTCCCCCCGGCCGCCGTCCACCAGTTGGTCGGCTGCACCGCCCGGGCCCTGGGCGCCATCCACGCGGCGGAGGTCGTCCACCGCGACCTCAAGCCCGCCAACATCCTGCTCGGCTCGACCGGTCCGTACGTCATCGACTTCGGCATCGCGCGGGCGGCCGACACCACCCAGCTGACCCGCAGCGGCGGTGTGGTCGGCACCCCGCAGTACATGTCGCCCGAACAGGCCCTGGGCGAGCCCGTCACCGCGGCCGCCGACGTGTTCTCGCTCGGCCTGATCGCGGCCGTCGCGGCGACCGGGCGACACCCCTACGGCGAGGGCGGCGCCACCACCCTCGCCGTGCGGATCGCCAACACCGAGCGGGCGGCTCCCGATCTGAGCGGCTATCCGGAGCCGCTGCGGAGCCTGCTGGAACGCACCCTGACCGCCGACCCGGCGCAGCGCATCACCACCGCCGAACTGGCGGAGCTGTGCGAACGGGCGGCGGGCAGGCCGCTGCGCGCGTTCGACGGCTGGCTGCCGGCCCCGCTCATGGACCGGATCGCCCGCCGGGAGGCGGACGCCGCACACCCCCCGGAGCCCGCCCAGGTCCCGGGCGCCACCCCCACGGAACCCGACGCCGGTGCCTACCGGTCCGCGCAGCCCACGGTGACGGCCCCGCCGAGGCCTTCCACGCCGCCTCCCGGCCCCGCCCACCCGCCGCTGCCCACCGCACCGCCCCCGGCGCCACCCGCACGGTCCGTCCGTCCCGCGCTGCTGGCCGGCGGGGGAGTCCTCGCCGTGGCCCTCACCGCGCTGGTGACCTGGGCGCTCGTACGCCCCGATGGTGGTACGGCCGCCACCGGCGGCTCCCCGTCGGGCGGCGGGCGGACGGCCGCCGCAGCCCCGGCCGCCCCTCAGTCCACGGCCACCGCCACGGCCACCGCCACGTCCAAGCAGCCCACGTACACCCTCCTCTTCGAGGACAAGCCCTTCACCCTGCGCGGACCCGCCTCCAGCACGGGCACGCACGTCGACCTGGACGCACCGAAACTGTTCCCCGGCGGCAAGATCGGCCAGGTCGCCGGCATGGAACTCACCTACCAGGCCTGGGGAGACGCGGACCTGCGCTTCCTCACCCCCATGGGCAGGAGCGGCGGCACCACTCCCGAGGCGTGCAGGGCCGGGGTCGACACCGACACCCTGCCGGTCGCGCTCCCCGCGAAGGAGCTGAAGACGGGCGGGACGCTCGCCAAGGGCACGGTCCTGTGCACCGTCACCAGCGAACGCAACCTGGCGATGCTGCGGATCACCGACGTCCAGCCCCACTCGGGAGGCGGCCTCTCCCCGGACATGCCCGACTACGTCACCACGCTGACCCTCTGGAAGATCACCTGACGAGGGCGGTCATCAGGACCTCCTGACGCGCGCCACCGCCGGCTCGGGCCGGCGCGGCGCCGTCAGCGCCACCGGCCTGCGGAAACCGCCGGTGCGCGCCACGCTCTGCACGGTGAGCCGCAGCGCCTCCTGGAAGTCGCCCATCGTGCGCCGCGCGGCCGGGGTGTCCACGTACAGCGAGTTCATGTGCAGCCCGTCCGTGTCCCGCTGGAACCACGAACAGGTCCCGTTCGCCCGCGCCGACCACACATGCGTCGCGGGCCGCCAGTCGTCGTGCCGGCCGGCGCCCGGGCAGCGGCGCATGTCGATGTACGAGAAGAAGTTCACCGGGTACGGCCAGGACCGGCCGGCGAACTCCTCGGGCGCCAGCAGCTGCCAGGCCCGCACGAACGGCACGTCGAGGTGGCGCATCATCTCGCCGAACCCGGCCCGCACTTCGCCCATGACCTGGGCGAAGTCCTTGCCCGGCGAGGCGTCGAACTCGATCGGCAGGGTGTTGACGAACCAGCCCACCGAGTTGTTCCAGTCCTCCCGACCGCGCTCGCTGACCGGCATGAACCCCCGGTACACCCCGGGGCCGCCCGCCTCGCGCAGGCACACGCCCACCGAGCCGAGCAGCCCCATGAACGGCTTGCCGCCGGCCTGCCCGCACACCTTCTCGAAGACCTCCGTCTCGGCGGCGTCCAGCAGCGTGGACGCCTCGTTGACGATCGGGTACATCCGGTCCGGCTCCACGCCCAGGTCCAGCGGGAAGCGCGGGAAGAACTCCCCGCCCCGGGCCGTGAACGACCTCCAGTAGTCCAGGCGCTCGTCGTCCGCCCCGATCGACAGGTAGCGGCGGCGCTGCGCGTCCGCGAAGTCCAGGTAGCTGGGCGCGGGCGGCAGCACCGGCTCCTGCCCGCGCCGCAGCGCCTCGTAGCAGGTCAGCACGTCGTGGACGACGACCGGCATCGACATGCCGTCGCAGACGATGTGGTCGAAGGCGAGGTACACCGTCGCGGAGTCCGGGCGCAGCACCGCGCCCATCGTGAACAGCGGCCACGACAGGGTGTCGATGCTGCGGGTGAACCGCTCCGCGAGGAACTCGCGCTGGCGCTCCACGTCGTCGAACTCGGCGACGGGGTGGGCCTCCAGGGAGAGGACCTCGGGCGCGAGGGGCTCGCAGGACAGCTCCCCGGCCAGCCGCAGGAACTCGCAGCGCAGCACCTCGTGCCGGCGGACGAAGGCCAGCAGGGCCCCGGCCAGGGCCGGTTCGTCGAGGGGCTCGTCGATCTCGAAGGTGACGGCCACGTAGGACGCCATGGGATCGTCCTCCGCGCGGCTCTCCTCGGCGACGGTGAAGTGCTTGTCCTGGTTGAAGGACGCCTTCTTGCCGGCCTCGTCACCCCGGTCCGGTCCCGGCGCCCCGGCGGCGGCCCGCAACCGCCACTCGACCAGGCGCCCCGGCTCCATGTGGTGCATCTGCAGAGGAAACTGCCGCATTACGTCATCCCTTCGCCCCCCGGTTCAGCCCCGAGCCCCTAACGACACCCGGGCCGCGGAAGTGACGCACCAACCCCCGGCGCCGGTCCGGACGGTGAACGCTGCAGGCCCCGGGAGGCGTCGTCCGGTCACGCTCCGGCCGGCCCGTCGGCGTCGTCGCGCCGGACCTCGATGCGGTCGGCGGCCAGGTCGACGGCGACGCGGTGCTCCATGCCGAGCGCCTCCAGGAACTTGCGCGGCAGCTGCACCCGGCCGGTCCGGTCCAGCATCACGTACTCGCGCTCGCTGACCGACTCCGTACCGTGCTCGTCGGTGACCGTGCGGCGCAGCACCTCGCTGCTGGTGCGGCCGTCGCGGATGGCCACCGTACGGCGCACCTCGCCCGCCACCATCGGGTCGTGGGTCACGATGACCACGGTGGCGCCCAGCTCCCGGTTCACGGTGCGGAAGGCCTCGAAGACGGCCGCACCGGTCTCGGAGTCCAGCTCGCCGGTCGGCTCGTCGGCCAGCAGCACCGTCGGGTCGTTGGCCATGGCCACGGCGATGGCCACCCGCTGCTGCTGCCCGCCGGACAGCTCGGCGGGGCGCCGGCCGCCGAGGTCGCCGATCTCCAGCGCCTCCAGCAGCTCCGCGACCCGTGCCGCCCGCCGCCCCCGGGCGCCGCGCCCGCCGCCCTTCAACTGCATCGGCAGGAGGATGTTCTGCGCAGCCGTCAGGAACGGCAGCAGGTTGCGCGCGGTCTGCTGCCAGACGAACCCCACCGTCTCGCGCCGGTAGCGCAGCCGGTCGCGCGCGGACATCTCCAGCAGGTCGTAGCCGCCCACGGTCGCGGTGCCGGCCGTGGGCACGTCCAGCCCCGCGAGGATGTTCAGCAGGGTGGACTTGCCGCTGCCGGAGGCCCCGACCAGGGCCACCAGGTCGCCCTGGGCCACCGTCAGCTCCAGCCCCTGAAGCGCCTGCACCTCGACCCCGTCGCTGGTGAAGATGCGGACCAGCCGGTCGCAGGCGATAGCCGTGCCGGCGGCGTGCCGGCGCGGTTCGGCGGCCGCCAGGGCCTGGCGCCGCAGCTCCTCGTACGTGGGCGCTTCGGTGTTCAACGTCGGTCTCCCGCTCTCAACTCGGTGGTGATCTGACGCCGGCCGTTCACCGCCGCCTCCGCGAGCACGGCCGCGGCCACCAGTCCCGCCAGGCCCAGCGCCTGCACGAGCACCGGCCGCAGCCCCAGCCCCAGCCCGGCCGGCACGGTGGCGCCGACCAGCGTCGACAGGTCGACCGCCGGGCCCAGCAGGGCTATCGCGGCGACCGCCGTCACGGCACCGCCCAGCGGCGCCGCCAGCACTTGCGGCAGCGACTCCGTCAGGACGAGCACCACGCCCTGCCGTGGCCGCAGGCCCATGGTCCGCAGCCTGGCCAGCAGCGCGGCCCGCTCGGGGGCGGCCCGTACCAGGGTCAGCAGCACGGACAGCAGCGCGAAGCCTGCCGCCGCGGCCAGCGAGGTCCAGAACAGCTGCCCGGCCGCCTGCTGGAGGGGGTCGCCGGCCAGCTGCGCGGAGACCCCCGCGCTGGTGTGGACGAAGGTCCGCTCGGCGACCGAGGCCGGCGCGTGGGCGCGGACCAGCTCGTGCAGCCGGTCCTCGTCGACCGCCCCGAGGGCGAACCAGTGGTTGGGGTGCGCCGCCTGGGGCACCCGGCCGGCGACGGCCCAGTCCGGCACCACCACGACCGCCGCCTCCGCGGACGGCTCAGCGGGGGTCCCCTCGACCGGGCCGGCCGGCCGGGCCCGCAGTTCGACGCCGCCCGCGACGCGCAGCCGGAACTCGCCCCCGGCGTCCTTCCCGGAGAGGTTCTTGCTGATCAGCACCGGGACGGCGGCGTCGGCACCGCCCCGGGCGAGCCGGGCGGGGTCGAACCGGCCCCGGCCGGCGGCATCGGACAGCTCGGCGTAGGCGGCCGGATCGGCGACCACCGCCCGGACGTGGGTGCCGGTCGGGTCGTCCGCCGTCAGCAGGGCGTCCCGGTCGGTCCACACCCCCAGGGAAGTCCGTACGCCGGGCAGCGCGCCGGCCGCCCGCAGGAACTCCGGCGTCAGCGCCTCCCCGAGCGGGGTCGCCACATGCGCGTCGCCCCCGACGTCGCCCCGTGCCGCCTGCAGGCGGGCCCCGTCCACGGAGGCCAGTACGGCCGATCCGAACCCGCCCGTGGTCACCGCCAGCAGCAGAGCGACCAGGGGCAGTACGGAGGGCCGCGCGCCGCCCGCGTTCCCCCGGGCGGCGCGCGCCAGCCCCAGGAAGCCGGTCAGGCCCCGCCCGCGTCCCGCCGCCCGGGCGGCCAGCCGGGCCAGCGGGGGCTGGATCCGGGCCAGCAGCAGCCCCCCGGACAGGGCGATCAGCAGCGGGGCGGCGACGAGCAGCGGATCCAGCCCGGTACCGGCCGGGGCCACCCCGCGCCGGCGGACCTCGGCGACGGCGGCCGCGGTGGCGGCGAGGACCAGCAGCTCCGCCACCAGCCTGCGCCGGGGTGCGGCCGCGCGCCGGGCCGACAGCAGCACGCAGGCGCGTACCGGGAACGCGAGCAGGGCCGCGAGGGCGACGGCCCCGGCCGCGAGCAGGCCGGGCGCCGGCCGGGGGGCCGGCAGCAGCAGGACGCCGAGGGCCGCGGCGAGCACGGCGGCCGGCAGCACGGTGACGGCCCCCTCGCCCAGCAGCCGGCGCAGGACGCCCGCGCGGGAGCCGCCCCGGGCCAGCAGCAGGGCCAGTTCGGCCTCCCGCCGGTCACCGGTGAGCCCGGCGGCCAGGCAGAACACCACGAGGGCGACGCCCCCGACCCCGGCCGGCCCGATCGCGGCGAGCGGCGCGGCGGCCTGCCGGCGGGCCTCGGCGGCGGCGAACAGCTTCGGCAGCTCGGAGGCGATCAGGAGGTCGCCGCGGCCGGTCTCGGCCACCAGCCGGGTGGCCGTGGGACCGGCCACGTACGAGGCGATCCGTCCGCCGACCTCGGGCAGCCGGTCGGTGCGCAGGGCGCCGGTGTCCACCGGGAGCCGCCAGAAGTCGGTGGCGCGGGTTCCCCAGCCCGCCAGCCGCTCGATCCCTTCCGGGCCGACCAGAGCGGCCGCGTCCCACCAGGACTTCTCGTGCTTCTCGTCCCACTTGAGGCAGGCCCGCACCAAGCAGCTGGAGGCGGTGTCGCTCCAGTAGGCGTCGGCGGGGTCGGCCGGCGCGAACAGCCCGACGACCTCGACGCTCATCGGCGGGGCGATGCCGGAGGAGCCCTCCAGGACCGACCCCACCTTGGCGCCGATGCTGTCGGCGGCGCTCTTGGACAGGGCGACCGGGAGGGTCCCCCCGCCGCTGCCGCCGGACGGCCAGCGGCCCTCGGCCAGCCGGGCGTGCGAGGCGATCCGGGGCAGGTGCAGCAGGCCCAGGTTGGGCGCGACGTCCGACGGGCGGGCCAGTCCGGGCCCCGCCAGGGGCCGCGCGTCCTTCGCGCGGACGCCGTACACGGGACCGGAGTCCGCCAGGCGGTAGCCCGGTCCCACCGCGGCCGTCAGGGCGGCCAGCACGTGGTCCAGGGAGGCCGCGAGGTCCCCGCCCGTCCGGCCCTGCCCGGTGGGGGCGGTGGCGGTGAGGCTGGTCCGCTCGGGGCCCTGCTCGGCCAGGTAGGCGTGCAGGGCCCGGTCGGCGCCCCGGTCGAGGGCGCGCGGCAGCGCGGTGGCCAGCAGGACGCAGACGAAGACCAGTACGGCCGACAGGAGCGTGGCCAGGGGAGCGGCGCGCAGCCGCGTCCGCACCCAGCCGGCCCCGCCGCGGCCCCGCGGCGCGGTGGTACGGGGGTCGGTGGTCGGGCCGGTCATATCTCCTCCACGGGGCGCAGGCGGGCGGCGGCGCCCCGGGACGCGCGGTCGCCGCGCCCGCCGGCCACGGCCGACAGCAGCGGGACGGCGGCGATGGCGGCGGCCAGGAGCAGGGTCCGCAGGGCCGGCAGGTCCACCAGGACCTCGGGGACCGGGCGCCGCGCGGCCGGGGTGAGCACCGTCAGCGGCACCGTCAGGTGCACGATCGCCGCGCCCACCGCCAGGCCGACCGCGGTCCCGAGCGCGACGAGGACCAGCCCCTCGGCGGCGGCCGCCCGGGCCAGGCCCCGCCGGGGCGCCCCGAGGGCCAGCAGGACCGCGGACTCCCGGGCCCGCCGGCGCGCGGCCGCCGCCGAGGAGGCGGCGAAGCCGATGGCGGCCAGGACGGCGCAGGACAGGGCCAGGGCGGCCAACGCGATGCGGGGGCCGGCGCTCAGCGGGTCGTCCAGCAGCCCGGCGGCCACCTCCTCGCGCAGCAGCAGCCGGTGCGAGCCGGCGCCGGCGCGCAGCTCGGCGGCGGCCCGTGCGGGCACGGGGTCGGCGGCGGATGCCGCGGGCAGCCACCACTCGTCGGCGGCCGGCAGGGCCCGCCCGTCCGTGGCCGCGAGCAGCCGCCCGGCGGTGGCGAGGTCGACGGCCACCGCGCGTTCGCCGGCGGCGGGCAGGGCCGCGACGGCGGCGGTGACCCGCACCGGGACGGTGGCCGAGCCGAGCGGCACCGGGATCCGGTCGCCGACCCGGGCGCCGACGGCGGCCAGGTAGGCGCGGGTGGCGATGCCCGGCAGCTCGGCGGCGGCCGGGGCGCTGGTGAGGCTGAGGGCGTAGCTCCCCACGGGGGCGCCCGCGTACCGCAGCCGCATCAGCGCCCCGTCGGCAGGCAGCAGCCGGGCGGCCGGGCCGTTCCCGTCCAGTACCGGGGACACCAGGTTCCAGGCGGGCGCGGGAGCCCGCACGGGACTGGCCGGACCGTCCGGGGTCTGCGCGGCCGAGACCCGGCGCAGCTCCACCTCCGCCTCGACCGCGGCCTTCCCCTCGGGCCGGTACCAGCCGCTGTCCGACCCGTACGACAGGGCGAGCCCCGCGAGGGACAGGGGTTCGGCGGCGGTCCCGAGCGGGGCCCCGGCGAGCTTCGCGACGTCCACGGAGAAGGTGTGCTCGCCGTTCTCCGGCAGCGTCTCGACCGGCGCCCGGTAGGTCAGCCCGAACCGGTCGCGCAGCAGGACGCCCAGCCGGGCGGAGCCGCTCGCGCCGACGGCCCGTACCGACACCTCGACGTCGATCCGCTGGGGCCGGCCCGGCAGCACGATGCCCGCGCTGCCGGGGGCGTCGACGGCGAGCGGGGCGAACAGCCCCTCCATGGGCCGCCCGTCCCGCAGGTCGGCCCGCAGCGGCACCCGCCGGGCGACGGCGGCGGCGTCCAGCGCGAGCAGCTCCCCGTCCGCCCCGCCCGGCAGTCCGTGGGCCGAGCGCACCACCGGGATGACCCGGTCGCCGCCCGGCAGGGACGCGTACCGCCCGGCCCGGCCGGCGGCGGCGACCTCGCTGCCGGTGATCCGCAGGCCCCCGGCGGTGGCGAACTCCGCCTGGTCGCGCTGCGATGCGGACCAGGCGGTGTGGTGGCCGAGGGCGAGGACCCCGCTGGCCACCGACAGCACCAGCAGCAGGACCGGGCCGGTGGCCCGCCCCGGGCGCCGGGCGAGCTGCCAGCCCACGAGCGCCGGGCCGAGCCCGCGGCCCCGGGCGGCGATCCGGCCGCCGAGCCGCGCCGCGAACGGCAGCAGGCGCAGCACCAGGAGGGTGCCCGCGCACAGCGCCAGGGTGGGGGCGGCCACCAGCACCGGGTCGACGCCGGCTCCGTCGCCCGGGCCGGACGGGGCGCCGCTGTAGCGGTCCAGCTGGCGGTAGGCGAGGACGGCCAGCGCCACCACCGCGAGGTCCAGTCCGGAGCGGGCGGCCCCCGACACCACGGCCGCGCGGCGCCCGGCCCGCCGCAGCACGGACGCCGCGGTCCCGCGGAGCACGGCGGGCAGGGAGGTCAGCAGGACGCACGCGAGCGCGCAGGCCGCCGCGGCCGGCCACAGCAGCCACGCCCCGCCGGTCTCGACGGGGGTCTTGGACAGCGGCCCGTAGTGGCCCGCGAGGCGCAGCAGCGGCGGGGTGAGCAGCGGGGCCAGGACCGCCGAGGGCAGGGCGAGCAGCAGCGCCTCGGCCGCCGACAGCGTCCCGAGCCGGCGGCGGGAGGCGCCGCGCGAGGTGAGCAGGACCCGCTCGGGCTCCTGGCGCTCCGTCAGCAGGTGGGCGACCAGCAACAGGGCGGCCCCGGCCAGGACGGCCGTCTGGAGCGCGCCGACCAGCAGGGTGGAGCGGGCCACCCGCTGTCCCGTGGTCAGCGCCGCGGTGTGGTCCTTGAGCCCGGTGGTGACCGTGAGCCCGGCGGGGCCCTTGGTGTCGGTCTCGGGTGCCAGGGGGCGCAGCCGGTCGAGGTCGGCGGCGCGGGCGGCGCGGAAGTCGGGGCTCAGCAGCGTGGCGCGGCTGTTCTGGACCAGGGCGCCGCCGGTGAAGGCGGAGTCGTGGACGAGGAGCGGCCCGTAGCTGGTGAAGGAGCCGACCTGCACCTCGCGGCCGCCGAGGGGATCGAGCCGCCAGTACGGGGAGTCCGGCTCGGCCGCCCGGTAGACGCCGGTGACGAGCACGTCCAGCGGCGCCCCGCCGTAGCGGTCCTCCAGCCGTACCTCGGCGGGCAGGGCCTGCCGGCCCAGGCCGAGCCGGTTCAGCGCGGCCTCGGGCGCGGCCACCTGGACGCGGCCCGGGCGGTCCCCCGCGGCGTCGGGCCACCGGCCGGCGAGGAGCCGGGCGCGGCCGGGGTCGAGGGCGGCGAGCAGGGTGAGGTCCGGTTCCCGGCCGGGGGTGCGGGGGCCCGGCAGGCCGTACGAGCGGCTGCGTGCCACGTTCTCGACGCCGACGGGCACGCTCCCGAACAGGCCCTGCGCGAAGCCCCGTACGGCCGCGTCGTCGCCGGCCCGGGCGGTCAGCGCGTGCTCGCCGGTGAGGACCACGGCGGTGCCGGCCCGGCCGGCGGGGCCGGTCAGCGCCTGTCGCAGGCCGGCGTCGCCGACGCCCCGGGTGAACGCCAGCAGGGCGGTCAGCGTGGTGGTGGTGATGAGCGCGGTGAGCAATACGGCGGCGGCCAGCGGCAGTCGTCCGCGCAGCCGGCGCACGACAAAGCCGATCATGTGCCTGTTCCTTCCCCCCGAACCGGACCAAGGGCACCGGATAGCGGACGATGGTGTCAGATCCGGTCGGCGAGAGGAAGGTACTTGCGTGATTGATGTGACAGATGAGCAAATTCGGACGCGAAGGTAGGGAACAGCGCCGGCCGAGGGGGAGCCCACCATGACGCAGCAACCGGACCGACAGTCCACGGCGGAGGGGGCCGGCCGCGCGGACGCCGCGCTCGCGGACGCCGCACCGCCCATGCTGGCGGTGCGCGGCCTGCACCGGAGCTTCGGCAGCGGGGCGAACGCCGTACACGCCCTGCGCGGGGTCACCTTCGAGGCGCGGCGCGGCGAACTCACCGCGCTCAAGGGCCGGTCGGGCTCCGGCAAGACCACCCTGCTCAACCTGGCCGGCGGCCTCGACACCCCCAGCGGCGGCACCGTCGAACTCGACGGAACCGACCTCTCCACCCTCGACGAGAGCGGCCTCCTCGCGCTGCGCCGCGACCGGATCGGCTTCGTCTTCCAGTCGTTCGGACTGATCCCGGTGCTCACCGCCGCCGAGAACGTCGGCGTCCCGCTGCGCATGCGCAAGGTCCCCGCACAGCAGCGTGAGGAACGCGTCCGCACCCTGCTGGCCCTGGTCGGCCTCGCCGAACACGCCGCACAGCGCCCCGGGGAACTCTCCGGCGGTCAGCAGCAGCGCGTCGCCCTGGCCCGCGCCCTCGCCAACGAACCCGCCCTGATCATCGCCGACGAGCCCACCGGCCAGCTGGACTCCGAGATGGGCCGCTCCATCATGCGGCTGCTGCGCGCGGTCGTCCGCAGCGAGGGCGTCACGGCCCTGGTCGCCACCCACGATCCGCAGCTGATGGAACTCGCCGACCGGGTGGTCGAGTTGCGCGACGGCCGGATCGTCGAGCCGGCCGCGGCGGACCACTGACCGGCGGCAGTGGGGCACTGACCGGCGGCAGCGGGGCACGCACCCGGTTCCAGAGCTCCAGCAGCAGGCGCACCGGCCGGGAGGCGGCGGCCAGCTCCCAGCGGCGGCCGCCGCGGGACCACCGCTCCAGGACGTCCAGCAGGGCCGAGTCGCAGAACTCGACCTCCGCCGCGTCGAGGACGAGGAGCCGGGCGCCGAGCGGGGGAGCCCCGTCGAGGAGGACGCGCAGCGGGGCGCAGCTGTAGTGGTCGAACTCCCCGGCCAGGCTGACGGAGAGGACCCCGTCGCGGACCGTGGAGCGGATGCGGGGGAGCGGCGGGCCGTTCACGCCCCTCCAACGGGCCGCGCCCGGCACGGGAACCGGCGGCCCGGCGCCATTCACCCGCGTGGCCGTGGGGCGCGGGCGCCCCGGGCGGGTGGCCATGGCGGACAGTGGGGCGCGTGGATGCCGATGCGGAACTGGATCTGGACGAGATCGTCGACGCGCTGTACCTGCCCCATCCGGCCGGGTTCACGGCGGCGCGGGACGAGGCCGCGGCCCGGGTGAAGGAGGCCGGGGACCCCGCGGCGGCCAAGCGGATCGCGGCCCTGCGGCGGCCGACCCTGGCGGCCTGGGCGTCCAACACGCTGGTACGGGCCAAGCCCGACGAGACCGAGCAGTTCCTCCAGCTGGGGCAGACCCTGCGGGCGGCGCACCGCTCCCTGGACGGGGAACGGCTGCGTGACCTCTCGCACCAGCAGCACGTGGTGATCGGGGCCCTCGCGCGGGAGGCCGCGCGGCTGGCCGAGGAGGCGGGGACCCCGGTCTCCGAGGCGGTGGTGCGGGAGCTGGAGCGGATCCTGCACGCCGTCCTCGCCGATCCGGACGCCGCCCGGGAGTGGGCCTCGGGCCGGCTGGTACGGGCCCCCGCGCCGGTGTCGGAGTTCCCGGCGGTCGACCCGGCCGTGGCGCTGCCCCTCCCCGGCCCCCCGACCCGGCCCGTACGAGAACCGGAACCGGAACCGTGGCCCGGGCCGGAGCCGGAACCGGAGTCCGGACGGGAACCCGTTCCGCAGCCGGGGTCGGGGTCCGGGCCGGAGCCGGAGTCAGGCGGGCCCGGGACGGCCGCGCAGCCCGAGCCCCCCGCCGACCCCGCCCGCGCGGCCCGGATCGCCGCGGCCCGGGCCGCCGCCGAGGACGCCGCGTGGGCCGTCTCCGCCCGTGAGGAGGAGCTGCGCCTGGCGGAGGTGGCCCGGCAGCACGCCGTGGCCCGCGCGGCCGACGCCGACGCCGCCGTCGAGCGGCTGCTGGGGGAGGCGGAACAGGCGCGGGCCGCGCGGGACGGCGCGTACGCCGCGGTGTCCGAGGCGGAGGCCCGCCACCGCGAGGCCGACCGCGCGGCCCGCGCGGCCCGCCTCGCGGCGGCCGCCGCCCAGCGCCGCCTGCGCCGGCTGTAGGAGGGCCCCCGGCGGCCCGGTCGGGTCAGGCGAGATCCGGAAGACACGGCCTACGCGACGGGCCCGGTCACGCCGGGTGCGCGGGGAGGGAGCCCGAGGCGAAGGCGAGGATGTCGGCGACCGCTTCGCGCAAGGTGCCGTAGTGGCGGTGTACGCCGTCCACCGCGGTGACGGTGTTGACGCCCCACACCGTCATCCCGGCCCGCAGCCCGGCCCGCACCCCGGAGGGGGCGTCCTCGACGACCAGGCAGTCCTGCGGCCGGGCGCCGAGCAGCGAGGCCGCGCGCAGGTACGGCACCGGCGAGGGCTTGCCCTCCTCCACGGCGGCCGCGTCCACCACGACCTCCGGGACCGGCAGGCCCGTCCGCGCGAAACGGCCGCGCACCCGGTGCTCGTAGTTCGACGTCACCAGCGCCCAGGTGCCGGGCCGCAGGGCGGCGAGCAGTTCCGGGCCGCCGTCGAAAGCCCCGTAGACGCCGGTGCGGACGTCCTCGTCCTCCAACGCGTGCAGCGCGGCGAGGCACTCCAGGGGGTCCCGGTCGGGAGCCACCTGGGCGAAGGTCTCCACCGGCCGGGTGCGCAGCGCCACCCGGTGGACCTCGTCGGGGTCCAGGCCGTGGCGCCGCGCCCACGTCCGCCAGACCCGGCGCTGGTTGTCCAGGGCGTCGATCAACGTGCCGTCGACGTCGAACAGGACGTACCTCGTCGTACCGGACGGGCGGGCTTCACTCATCACGTGCCGATCATGCCATCAGGCCCCGGACGGGCGGTCCGCGGTGGGCCGGTGCTACGGAATCCGCCGACCCGTCGGCCCGGGCGGCGCCGACGGGGCCGGGGGCTGGGCCGGGATGCCGGAGCGGGGGGCCGCGCGGCCGGCCACCGGCATCAGCTGGCCGGTCGCCGCGAGGGCGAGGCGGGAGAACAGGGTGCCCGAGAAGCCGAACAGGAGGGCGATCGCCAGGGCGATCGGCCGCGCCGACGCCCCCCAGGAGTTGTCCAGGAACACCTGGCCCAGCAGGTTCAGCTCGGGGTCGGCGAGCATCCGCACCAGCAGCAGCCCGCCGGGCGCGGCCAGCGCACCGCCGACCGGAGCCAGCACGAGGACGCCCCAGGACGCCGGCCGCTGCGCCCGCATCACGCCGATCAGGGGTGACAGGAACCCGCCCAGCCCGCCGAGGAGCAGCGACAGGCGGTGGTCGAGCACCAGGCCGATCAGCAGGACCGCGCCGAGGCCGGTGAGCGCCAGCCACAGGGCGATCCGCTGGAGCTCGTACTCCCGCTCGAAGGCCTCGTCCTCCTGCCGGGACAGCTGTTCGGTGACGGCGATCAGCAGGGCCCGCTCGGCGGCGGCGTCGCCGGGGCGCGGCGCCAGTTCGGCCGCGAGCGGGCGGAGGGCCGGGTCGGGCTCCGAGGCGAGCCGCAGCCGCAGGGCGTGGACGCGCAGGGTGATCTCCCCGGGCTCCTCCAGCCGCAGCAGCTGGCTCTCGGCCTCGTGCAGCACCCGCCAGGCGGAGGCGAGTTTGGAGAGCGGGATGGCGACCACCCAGCGGTGGGGGAGCAGCCGCCAGGCGACCTGCCCGTTCCGTTCGAGCCGGTCCAGCCGTTCGGTGACCGCCCCGAGGGCGGCGGACCGGCCCCCCGGCCCGGCCGCGCACACGTCGGCCCGGGCGCGGCAGTCGTGGATGCGGGCCTGGAGCATGCGGTAGCGGGGAGCGGCGATCAGCCCCCGGCTGGTGATGTACACCACCACCAGATAGCACCCGCAGACCAGCCACAGCGCCCAGCGCCCCTCCCGGACGAGGTATTCCGCCACGCCAACCCCCCTTCCCGACCGGGCTGTTGCCCACCGCCACCGGCCCGGGACCATCCTGCTACGCGCGGTGGTGCCCTGTCAGAGGTTCGGCTCAGCGGTCGGCGCCCGGGTGGCGCTCCAAGGGGGTTGCTACCGCCGAGTTGCTCACACTGAAGGTGACGCTTCCCGCTCGGTAGCGGTCGTCGGACCACTCGATCGGGCGGCCCGTGCGGGTGGCCGAAACATGGCGCTGGCGCAGCAGCGGGCTGCCGCGCCGGACCTCCAGCAGGCGGGCGTCCTCGCTGCCGGCCGGGAGGGCGTCGATGAGGTGCTCGCCGTAGTGGGCGGTGATCCCGGCGTCCGCCGCCAGGCTGTCCATCACCGAGCGGCAGTCGTCCGGGAGGGCCTCGACGGCCGCCGCGACCCAGTCGGCGTACGCCGTCCGCTCCACCATCGTGGGCTCCCCGTCCAGCAGCCGCAGCCGCAGCACGGCCAGCACCTCCGTGCCCGGCGCCAGGGCGAGCCGCTCCGCCTCCCGCGCCGTCGCCGGCCGCCGGGTCCGGGACAGGAACCGGCTGCGGGCCTCGTGCCCGACCCCCTCGGCCCACTGCGCGAAGCTGTTCAGCTCCCCGAAGCCGTGCCGGCGCTCGTGGCGCAGGACGATCCGCCGGGCGCCCTGGCTGGAGCCGATCAGCCCCTCGGCCGCGAGGGCCGCGACGGCCTGGCGGACCGTGCCGCGCGAGACCGACCAGCGGGCCGCGAGGTCGCTCTCCGAGGGCAGCCGGGCGCCCACCGGGTACTCGCCGGACAGGATCGCCGCCCGCAGGGCCTGCGCGATCTCCAGGTGCCGGACCGTTCCCATGCCGTTCGCCCCCTGATCGCCGTGTGCTCCTGATCGACTCATGATCATCCGAGCGGGTTCTGTCACGCCTTCTTCCGGCCATTCTCGGGTCTTCGTCGAGCCGTGCTCCGCGGTCCAGCCCCCGTTCACCGGCCGTACAGGCGGTCCGGGCGAACTGGAGCCAACTTGTTCAGACAAGTGATGCCTGGCAAGTGAAACCCCCCTTCGTCTCCGGGAGAGACCGTGTTCAGTTCCTCCGCCCGTCGCGGTGCGGCCGTTCTGCTCGGCGCCGCCGTCCTCACCACGCTCAGCGCGTGCGGTGCCGCTCCTGACCAGCCCGCCGCCGGCACCGCGGCCGACGGCAAGGCCAAGGCCCGGCCGGTCACCGCCGCCTCGGCCGCCGACCTCGGCGGAATGGAGGCCCTCGTCGCCGCCGCCGAGAAGGAGGGCAAGCTCAACGTCATCGCCCTGCCCCCGGACTGGGCGAACTACGGCGAGATGCAGAAGGCCTTCCAGGCCAAGTATCCGAAGATCAAGATAGCCGCCGAGAACCCGGACGCCTCCAGCTCCGACGAGATCGCCGCCGTCAAGACCCGCAAGGGCCAGGACCGCGCCCCCGACGTCCTCGACCTCGGCATCGCCTTCGCCCGCAGCGGAGCCGCCGAGAACCTCTTCGCCCCCTACAAGGTCACCGCCTGGGACAGGATCCCCGCCTCGCAGAAGGACGCCGACGGCCGCTGGTACAACGACTACGGCGGCTACGTCTCCATCGGCTGCGACGCCGCGAAGATCCCCCACTGCCCGCAGACCTTCGCCGACCTCCTCAAGCCCGAGTACAAGGGCAAGGTCGCCCTCAACGGCAACCCGACCAAGTCCGGCTCCGCGTTCGGCGGCGTCTACGCGGCCGCCCTCGCCAACAAGGGATCCTTCGCCGACATCCAGCCCGGCATCGACTTCTTCGGACAGCTCCGGGCGAGCGGCAACTTCATCCCCGTCGAGTCCACCCCGGCCACCGTCGAGAAGGGCGAGACGCCCATCTCCATCGACTGGGACTACCTCAACGCCGGCTACGCCGAGCAGTTCAAGGGCAAGGGCGTCGACTGGAAGACCGTCGTCCCCGCCGACGGCGTCTACGCCCAGTACTACTCGCAGGCCGTCAACAAGGACGCCCCCCACCCGGCGGCCGCCCGCCTGTGGATGGAGTTCCTGTACAGCGCAGAGGGCCAGAACATCTGGCTGGCGGGGCACGCCCGCCCGGTCCTGCTCCCCGGCATGACCCAGGACGGCACCGCCGACAAGGACGCCGTGGCCAAGCTCCCGCAGGTCCAGGGCACCCCCTCCTTCCCGGCCTCCGCCGAACTCGACAAGGCCAAGGCCACCCTCGCCGAGAAGTGGGACAAGGCCCTCAGCTGATGTCCGCCCCCACCACCCCCCTCACGACGGGGACCGCCGGCGGCACCACCACCCCCCGCCGCCGGCGGCGCGGCCCCCGCACCTGGCTCGCCGCCCTCCCCCTCCTCGCCTTCACCGGGCTCTGCTTCGGCCTCCCCCTCGGCGCCATCGCCTTCGGCGCGGTCACCCGCACCGACCCGGCCACCGGCTCCACCCAGGTCACCGGCGAGCACCTCGCACGCTCCCTCCAAGGCCCCTACCTCGGTTCCCTCACCGGCAGCGTCCAGCTGTCCGCCCTCACCGCCCTCCTCGGCGCGGTGCTCGGCGTCCTGGTCGCGTACGCCGTGGCCACCTCCCGCTCCACCGCCCTGCGCTCCGCGGCACTGACCGCCTCCGGCGTCCTCGCCAACTTCGGCGGAGTGCCCCTCGCCTTCGCCTTCATCGCCACCGCAGGGATCTCCGGGGTCGTCACGCGGCTCGCCGACCTCACCGGCCTCGGCTGGAACCTGTACTCCTTCACCGGCCTCACCGTGGTCTACCTGTACTTCCTCATCCCCCTGATGGTGATCGTGACCGTCCCCGCACTGGACGGACTGCGCCCCCAGTGGCGCGAGGCCGCCCGGAACAACGGGGCGAGCACCTGGCAGTTCTGGCGCCACGTCGGCCTGCCCGTCCTCGCGCCCTCCCTGCTCGGCGGGTTCGTCCTGCTCTTCGGCACCGCCTTCGCCGCCCACGCCACCGCGGCCGCCCTCGTCGGCGGCTCCGTACCCCTGGTCACGCTGAAGATCGCCGACGCCCTCTCCGGCAACGTGCTCACCGGCCAGGAGAACGTGGCGCTCGCCCTCGGCCTCGACATGATCCTGATCGCCGGCCTGGTCATGGCGGTCCACCTGCCCCTCCAGCGACGGAGCGCCCGATGGCTGCGATGACCGAGACCGCCCGGCGGACGTACGCGGCCCCGGAGGCGAAGGGCCGCCGACGCCCCCGGCCGCGCGTCTGGCGCGGAGCCGTACTCGCCCTCGCCGGCGCGTACTTCCTGCTCCCGCTCCTCGCCTCCTTCGTCTTCACCGTGCACGTCCCCGGCCAGGGGATCACCTTCGAGGCGTACACCCGGCTGCTCGCCGCCGAGGGCTTCACCGAGAGCCTGATGCTCTCCCTCGGCCTCGCCGCCGCCACCATCGCGCTGTGCCTGCTGCTCGCCGTGCCCGCCCTGATCGCCGTCCGCATCGGCTCGCCGAGGCTGCGGCCCGTCGTGGAGGTGATGTGCACCCTGCCCCTGGTGGTGCCGCCCATCGCCCTGGTCACCGGCATCACCACCGTCCTGCGCTGGGGCCCCGAACACCTTTCGCGGACCCCGCTCTACCAGACCTTCCTGGCCGTGCAGAACGAGAAGTTCCCCGTCGTCCTGGTCCTCGCCTACACCGTGCTGGCCCTGCCGTTCGTCCACCGCTCCCTCGACGCGGGCCTGCGCGCCGTGGACGTCCCCACCCTGGTCGAGGCCGCCCGCAGCTGCGGCGCGAGCTGGCCCCACGTGGTCCTGCGGGTGCTGCTGCCCAACCTGCGGGCCTCGCTCGCCGGCGCCGCCTTCCTCACCCTCGCCCTGGTCCTCGGCGAGTTCACCATCGCCTCGCTGCTCGGCTTCAGACCCTTCGCGGTGTGGATCGTCTCCATCTCCGGGGCCCAGGCCCGGATGTCGGTGGCCGTCTCCATCCTCAGCCTCCTCATCACCTGGCTGCTGCTGCTCGCCCTCTCGCGGGCCGGAACCCCCTCCACCGCGGCCGCAGCCCCCGCCACCTCCCGCAAGGAGCCCTGACCCCCATGTCCACCACCCTTCCCGCGGCCGGGCAGCCTGCCGGAACCGAAGCCGCCGAAGCCCCCGCCGAGGCCCCGGCCGCCGGGGGCGCCCGCGTCGAGTTCCGCGGACTGCGCCGGGCCTTCGGCTCCACCGTCGCCCTCGACGGCCTCGACCTCACCGTCGAACCCGGCGAACTCCTCGCCCTGCTCGGCCCCTCGGGCTGCGGCAAGACCACCGCCCTGCGCGTGCTCGCCGGCTTCGAGCAGCCCGACTCGGGCGAGGTCCTGGTCGACGGAGCGGACATCACCCCGGTCCCGGCCAACCGCCGCGACGCCGGGATGGTCTTCCAGTCCTACAGCCTCTTCCCCCACCTCAACGCCCGCGAGAACGTCGCCTTCGGCCTGCGCGTACGGAAGGTCCCCGCGGCCCGCCGCCGCGAACGCGCCGCCGAACTCCTCGCCCTCGTCGGCCTCCCCGAGCACGGCGACCGCTACCCGCACCAGATGTCCGGCGGCCAGCAGCAGCGCGTCGCGCTCGCCCGCGCCCTGGCGCTGCGGCCGCGCGTGCTGCTGCTCGACGAACCGCTCTCCGCCCTGGACGCCAAGGTACGGGCCGGCCTGCGCGAGGAGATCCGCAGGCTCCAGCTGTCCCTCGGCATCACCACCGTGTTCGTCACCCACGACCAGGAGGAGGCCCTGTCCATGGCCGACCGGGTCGCCGTGCTGAACGCCGGGAAGCTGGAGCAGTGCGCCGCCCCCGCCGAGCTGTACGAGCGGCCCGCGACCCCCTTCGTCGCCGAGTTCGTCGGCACCATGAACCGGATCCTCGGCCGGCTCACCGGCTCCGGCCACGTCGAGGTCGCCGGCGTCCGGCTGCCGGTCGACGGCCCCGCCCCCGCCCCGGGGACGTCCGGGGTGCGGGTGCTGGTCCGCCCCGAGAACCTCACCGTGGCCGCCGACCCCGAGGGCCGGGCCACCGTGGTGTCGGCCTCCTTCCTCGGCGCCGTCACCCGCCTCCACCTCGACCTCGCCGACGGCACCCGGGTCAAGGCCGACCTGCCGTCCCGGGAGGCCGCCGAACTGGCGCCCGGCGCGCGGGCCCGCGTACGCCCCGTCGAGCGGCCCGTGCTCGTCGAGGCGGGCACCGCGTGAGCGCGGCGCCGGCCGCCGTCCTCTTCGACATGGACGGCACCCTCGTCGACACCGAGGTGCTGTGGTGGCGGACCACCGAGGAGACCGCCGCCCGGCTCGGCCACGCGCTCGGACCGGCCGACGCCCCCGAGGTCGTCGGCCGCGCCGTCGAGGACACCGCCGCGCACCTCGTCCGGGCCGCCGGAGCAGGCGCCCCGGCGGTCGGGGCCGTGGCCGCCGAACTCACCGAGGGGTTCTCCCGCCGGGTCGCCGCCGGAGCCCCCGTCCGCCCGGGCGCCCTGCGGCTGCTGACCGCCCTGGAGGCCGAGGGCGTGCCCTTCGCCCTGGTCAGCGCCTCGCCCAGGCGGGTCGTCGACCAGGTCGTGACGGGCGCGCTGGCCGGGGTCCCCTTCGCGTTCACCCTGTCGGCCGACGACACCGACCGGACCAAGCCGCACCCCGACCCCTACCGGGCGGCCGCCGAGCGCCTGGGACTGGCACCGCGGGAGTGCGTGGCGGTGGAGGACTCCCCGGACGGCGCCGCCTCGGCCGAGGCCGCCGGCTGCCCGGTCCTGGTGGTGCCCTCGCTGCTGGGCGTGCCGTCCTCACCGGCCCGGACCTTCGCGGCCTCCCTGGAGGAGGTCACCCCTGCCCTGCTGGGCGGCCTCACGCGCACAGCGCGATGAGGTCCACGATGCCCTCGGCGTAGGCCGCCGACACCGAACCGGGCCGGCCCGCGAGGCCGCCGCGCAGCAGCGGCAGGCCGGCCCGGACGTGGGCGGCGCACTGGCCGTAGAGCCCCGCCTCGTACGGGTTCCCGTCGTCCTCCGAGTTCAGCAGCGCCAGCAGCGTCCACAGCAGGGCCTCCCGGGTCGCCAGCCGGGGCGGGCCGGCCGACCAGACGGCCATCAGCACCGCGCAGGCCGCCGGGGCCGGGGGCCACAGCCGCGACCGGGCGAAGACGTGCCCCTCCAGCGCGTGGTACGCCGCCGGGTGCCCCTCGGCCGCGTCCCACAGGGTGCCCTCCAGGTGCCCGGCCGAGCGGCCGCAGCCGCAGACGACGGACTCCCAGTCGTACCGCGCGATGGTCTCCAGCACGGTTCCGGGCACCAGCGGGCTGGTGCGCGGCTGTTCCTTCCCTCTCATGGGGCCCAAGTGTGACTCCTCCCCTGGCTGAAGCCGGGGCTTCTCGCTATGCCGGTTGGGTTTCGCGACGGACCAGCCCGGCCCGTAGAACGTTCAGGGCGCCGACCGCGTCCGCGTGCGCCTGGTGGCCGCACGAGACGCAGCGGAACGTCTCCTGTGTGGGCCGGTTCTCCTTGGCAGTGTGCCCGCATTCGGGGCACCGCCGGGAGGTGTTGCGGGGGTCCACAGCCATCACCTCCCGTCCGGCACTCTCAGCCTTGGCGTTCAGGATCGTCAGGAACACCCCCCATCCGGCATCAGCGATCGAACGGTTCAGAGCGGCCTTGGCGGCGGCTCCGTTGGACAGGAACGCGCCGGGCCTGCCGGGGTCGGGCTTCGGCGCAGGGGCGGCGCTCATGTTACGGATCTTGAGGTCTTCGTGTGCGATGAAGTCGTGTTCGCGCACGAGACCGAGTGCGGTCTTGTGGGCGTGGTCCAAGCGCCGGCGCCGGATCGTACGGTGCAGGGCGGCGACCTTGTCGGCGGCCTTCTGACGCCGGTTGCTGCGGCGCTTGCACCGGCTGAGCGCCTGCTGCGAGGCTTCGAGTTTCGCGGCGGCCGCGCGGCCATGGCGGGGGTTGGCGACGTGCTCACCGCCCGATGTGGTGAGGAACGACACGATGCCCATGTCGATGCCGACCACGGACCCGGTCGCGGGCAGCGGGTGGGGCAGGACCTGCTCAGCGGTCAGCACCACGTACCAGCGCTTGCCCTCACGCTTGACCGACACGGTCTTGACCTTGCCGACCACCTGCCGGTGCCGGTTGACCCTGACGTGCCCGATGCCCTGGAAGCGGACGCGGGTGACGGGATCGTGTGGGGTGGAGTCCCAGCGGCAGCCGTCGCCGTCCTTGGGGAAGTCCACCGTGTCGAACCAGTTCACGCCACGAAAACGCGGATGGCCCGGAGTGTCACCGGACTTGACCCGACGGAAGAACGCCTGCATCGCCCTGTCCAGACGGCGCAGCGTGGCCTGCTGGGACGAGAACGACCAGCGGCCCTGACGCTCCGCGTCGAAGGCCCGGATCTCCTTCAGCTGCGCGGACTGCATCCCGTACTTGACGCTCGTCTTCGACACATGCCGGTAGGCGTCGCGCCGTTCTTGCAGGGCCCCGTTGTAGAGGGAACAGTGATCACGCAGCATCTCACCAAGCGCGATCGTCTGGCCCACGGTGGGCCGCATGAGGAACTTGTACGCACGGATCACCCGGCCCACCCCCCTTCAACTGATGGCACCAAGCTAGTACACGCCACTGACAACGCGGCGAACCCAGGCACGCCGCCCTCTTCCCGGACGCGGCCCTCACCGTCCAGCCGGGCGCGGGCCACTTCCCGTGGCTCGACGACCCGGAGGCCTTCACGGGCGCGGTCGCCGGGTTCCTCGGAGCCTAGGCCGACGGTTCCCAGGACGAGGTCAGGCCGTCGAGCCACGAGGGCGGCAGCTCGGCGGCGTCCCATTCCTCGCGCAGCGCCGACGGCGCCGCGGCGAGGCGTTCCAGGACGGCGAGGCTGGTGGGGGAGTGCAGCAGGGAGTAGCGGCCGTGCAGGGCGATGGCGCTGCCCGGCCCGTACCGCTCGTACAGGCGGGTCAGGTGGGGGCGGTGGTCGGCGGCGAACCGGGTGAGGCGGCCCGCGTACCCGGCCCGCTGGCGGGGGCTCATCGTGCCGAGGACTGCGGTGAGCACCTGTTCGGAGACCTCCGGATCGAGGTCCGAGACGGTGCTGAAGGACAGGTAGAGCGGTGCCAGCGCGACCTTCGCCCGTTCCACCTCCATCCGGCGGACGGGCGGCCAGTCCCCGGGGGAGTCCTCCGCCGGGCCGGCGCCGACGGCCCGGGCCAGGGCCCGTTCGGCGATCCCGCCGAGTTCCTCGGTGAGGGCGCGGGCGCCGTCGAGCCAGCCCGACTCGTAGAGCTCGCCCTTGCCGGCGGGAGCGGCCCCCGCCCTCTCCTCGGCCTCCCGGTGGGCGGCGGCGAGGACGCCCGCCTCGACGAGCCCGATCAGTTCCTCGGCGGAGCCGGCGGGAACCCCCGCCCGGCCGAGGAGCTGGACGATCGTCGTCCTCGCGTTGTGGAGGCTGGCCGGGTCCAGCCGCTGCGGGTCTTCGTCGGCGGGGTGCATGGAATCCTCGTCGTCATGGGTCGCGCCGATGCGAGTCTACGCACACCGCCCCCCGGACCGCGGCCGTCCTGCGCCCGACTGCCCCGACCGCGAGACACGGTCTACGCCGGCCGTCCGGCGCGGCTCAGGGCCAGGGCGGCGAGGGCCTCGGGGGCGCCGGACTGGCCGCGGATGCCGGGGAAGGCGTTGACGTCGACGATGAGGGGCCCGCCGCCGTCCGTGGCGATGACGTCCACGCCGTACACGTCCAGGGCGAAGACGGCGCCCACCTCGAGGGCCAGTTCGCTCCAGCTGTCGGGCAGCGGGCCGGGCGGGCGGGCCTGCTCCTTCCCGCCGGCGGCGAGTTCGGAGCGGCGCAGGCCCGCGAAGACCCGGTCGCCGATCACCCACAGTTTGTGGTCCCAGCCGTCGTTGGGGGCGAACGGCTGCACCACGACCGGCTCCCGCTCCCAGCCCGCGGCGGCCAGCGCGCGCAGTTCCCCGGGGCCGTCGACGCGGGCGACCAGGTCGTGCTTGCGGCTGAGCCGGCTCTTGACCACCACCGGCCGGCCGGGCCGTACCTGCGCCCCCAGTGCGGCGAGCGAGGCGTAGGTGCGGGTGGCGGCGAAGGGCAGTCCGGCCCGCAGTGCCAGCTCGGCCATGCCGGTGCGGTCCTGGCAGCGCTCGGTGGCCGCCGCGGAGTTCAGTACGGGCGCCCCGCGCCGTTCCAGTTCCCGGGCGAGCGCCAGGGCCGGGCGGGTCCGGGCCTTCAGCAGGTACACGTCGGCCCGTGCCCCGGCCGCCGCGGCGGGTCCGGCCGCCGGGTCCAGCACCCGTACCTCGTGCCCGGGCGCCAGCAGCGCGGCGGTGGCGGCCAGGAGCGGGTGCCCGGCGTCGGGGGTGATCAGGCCGACCCTCACGCGCCGTCCCCCGCCCCGGCCGCCGCCTGCGCGGGAACGGGCACCGGGCGGGCGTACGGGCGCGCCGTCGGGAGGGGCGCGGCGGGCGGGCGTTCGCCGCCCGAGCGGGCCAGGTCCAGCACGGCGCGCGCGACCCGCGCGGCCGCGTCCGGTACCTGGCGGAAGCTCGGGAAGTCGTTCACGTCGACCACGACGGGCCCGTCGGGGCCCAGCAGCACGTCCACGCCGTAGAGGTCCAGCCCGTACACCTCGCCCACCCGGGCGGCGATCCACGCCACCTCCTGCGGCAGCCGCACGCGGCGTTCCCGGACGGGGGCGTCCGGGTGCAGGGGGGAGCGGCGCTCGGTGGCGTAGAGCTCCCCGCCGACGCAGTAGACCTTGAGGTCGGTGCCGGAGTTGGGGACGTAGGGCTGCGCGATGAGCATGCCCTCGCCGGCGAGTTCGGGCAGCAGCGCGGCGAGCCGGTCGGGCGAGGGCACCAGGTGCACGCCCCGCCCGGAGCTGCCGTCGGCGGGCTTGACCACGAGCGGGTACGCGCTGTCCGGTACGCCCGCCAGGAGTTCGGGCCGGGCGAGGGCGTAGGTGGGCGGCAGCGGCAGCCCCCGGGCGCTGCCGAGTGCGGCGGCCAGCGCCTTGTCCCGTACCCCGCGGATGGAGCGGGCGTCGTTGACGGTGGTCGTGCCGGCGGCGGCCGCGGCCTCCAGCAGGGTCAGACCGGGGCCCCCGGACACCGTCTTGAGCACCCAGGCGTCGTGCGCGCCGGCCCGGACCAGGCCGTCCATGCGCAGCAGGGAGCCGCCCGGGCGGACCACGTCCACCTGGTGCCCCCAGGCGGTCAGTTGCCGGACGACCTCGTTGGGCATGCCGTCGTGGCGGTAGTGCTCCTCCACCAGGAAGCAGAGCCTCATGGACCTTCCCCGTTTTCCCCGGACGTCCGCCGATTCCGTCCGGCGAGTGGTGACGTCACAGGATGCCATGAGATAGCCCTGAAACCGCGCCAGAAGCAGCCTAAGTGGGCACTACTCAACGTAATGTTTATCAAGACCTTTCCTAAACGATCAGCAATCCTCTTATAGTTGTGCCCCGTTGCCACAGGAACCTTCTCTTCCATTTACGCCCGGTTTGAGGCCTTGATTGATGACGGCGCCGCCCTCCCCCCTCCGCCCCTCCGCGCTCGCCCTGCTCGTCACGGCAGCGGCCGCGGGTGCTCTGTCCACGGCGGCGGTGGCCGCGGCCCCGTCGGCCGTGCAAACCCCCCTCGCCTGGTTCTCCTTCTCCGGCTCGCTGCTGCTCGCGGTCGCCGCCGGCGCCGTCACCTGGTGGGCGCGCAGCGCCCGCGAGCTGCGCGGCCGGCTCTCCCACCTGACCGGCGAACTCCACACCCGCGAGGCCTACATCGCCCGGCTGACGGCCGACGGCGCCCGTGACGCGGCGGCCCGCACCGCCGACCACACCCGGCTCACCACCGCCCACGCCGCCGAGGTGGAACGCCTGACGACGGCCCACGCCGCCGAACTGCACCACCTCACCACCGCCCACGCCGCCGAACTGGACCGGCTCGCCACCGCCCAGCAGGCCACCCGCGAACGGCTCGGCGAGGAACTGCGCCGCGCCCGCTCGGGCCGGGCCGCCGCCATGGCCGCCGCCGCCAACGCGGCCGGCCGGATGCAGGCCCTCGCCACCGGAATGCTGGCCGACCTGCGGGAGATGGAGCACAAGCACGCCGACGAGGAAGTCCTCGGCGACCTGCTCCACCTCGACCACCGCACCGCCCAGGCGGGCCGCCTCGCCGACTCCATCGCCGTCCTCACCGGAGCCCGCTCCGGCCGCCGCTGGGCCAAGCCCATCGTCATGGAGTCCATCCTGCGCGGCGCCATGGGCCGCATCGGCGGCTACCAGCGCGTCCGGCTGCACTTCACCAGCGAAGCCGCCGTCGCCGGGCACGCCGCCGAAGGCGTCATGCACGCCCTCGCCGAACTCCTCGACAACGCGGCCAACTTCTCGCCGCCGACCGCCGAAGTCCACGTCTACGTGGAGGAGGTGCCGGCCGGGGTCGTCATCACCGTCGAGGACAGCGGCCTGGTCATGAGCGAGGTCCAGCTGCGCCGCGCCGAACAGGCCGTGACCGCCGAGTCCCTGGACCTCGCCGGGCTCTCCGGCACCCGCCTCGGCCTCGCCGTCGTCGGCCGCCTCGCCCGCAAGCACGGCCTGACCGTCTCCTTCCGCCCCTCCGCGCGCGGTGGCACCGGTGCGCTGATGATGATCCCGGAAGAGCTGATCAGCCACGCCCCGGCCGAACCCGTCCCCGCCCCGGCCCTCCTGACGGCCCCCCAGTCCGTCCCCGTCCCCGCCCCCGCCCCGGCTCCTGCCCCGGCGGCCGCCGCGGCGCGGCGGACCGAGGCCGAGCCCGTCCACGACACCCCCGTAGAATCCGGGGAGTCCGAGACCACCGGCCCGAACCCGGTGCTCGGCGAGAGCGGACTGCCCCAGCGGCGGCGCGGCCGGACCCTGGCCGCCGCCCACCCCGAAGGTCCCGACGCCGCGAGCGCGGCGGCCCGTACCCAGGCCGCCCCCGGCGGCGCGTCCCGGTCCGCCGCCCGCTTCGGCAGCTTCCGCCAAGCCGTACGCGGCACCGCGGCCCCCGCGCCGCAGCAGCCCACGAACCCCCCGCACCCGGAAGGCAACGACACCCCATGACCGGCCCCACCACCGACGAGACGCTCAGCTGGCTCCTGGAAGGACTCCTGGAGCGCACCCCCGGCGCCCGGCACGCCCTCGTGCTCTCCCGCGACGGCCTCAAGCTGTGCCGCACCCCTGAGCTGTCCGTCGACCAGGCCGACCAGCTCGCCGCGATCTCCGCCGGCATCCAGAGCCTGTCCCACGGGGCGTCCATCGAGTTCGGCGACGGCACCGGTGGGGTCCGCTCCGCCATGGCCGAGTTCTACGGCGGGATCCTCTTCATCGTCGAGGCCGGCGAGGGTGCGCACCTCGCGCTCGTCGCCGCCGAGGACGCCGACGCGGGCCTCGTCGGCCACAACATGTCCGAGCTGGTGGAGCAGCTGAGCGAGCACCTGATCGCCCGGCCCCGGGGATGAGCCGCGTCAGGCCGGGCCGGGACGACACCCCGGACCGGCTGTACACCCTCACCGGCGGCCGCAGCAGCTCCGGGAGCGACGCGTTCGACCTGGTGACCCTGATCGTCGCCGAATGCGACCCGGTCCCCGGCATCCAGTCCGAGCACGCGGCGATCCTGCGGATGTGCCGCTACCCGACCGCCGTCGTGGAGGTCGCGGCCGAACTGGGCCTGCCCGTCTCGATCGTACGGATCCTCCTGGCCGACCTCCTCGCAGCCGGGCGCGTCAGCGCCCGGCACCCGCGCGTCACGACGTACCGCCTTCCCGACCCCGACATCCTGGAGCAGGTGCTCGTTGGACTCCGCAACCTCTGACCCGGGCGAGCCCCGGCAGAACCTCAGCAGCACCGCCGACAACGGCCTCAAGATCGTGATCGTGGGCGGTTTCGGCGTCGGCAAGACCACCATGGTCCGCTCGGTCAGCGAGATCCGCCCGCTGAACACCGAGGAGACGATGACCAAGGCCGGCGAGGCCGTCGACGACACCGACGGCATCGGCGCCAAGACCGCCACCACCGTCGCCTTCGACTTCGGCCGGATCACCCTCGACGCCCACAACGTGCTCTACCTGTTCGGCGCCCCCGGCCAGGAGCGGTTCTGGTTCCTGTGGGACCGGCTCTTCTCCGGCACCCTGGGGGCGGTCGTCCTCGTCGACACCCGCCGCCTCGCGGACTCCTGGTACGCCATCGACCGCCTCGAACACCACGGCACCCCCTTCGTCGTCGCCTGCAACGACTTCGGCGGGCCCGCCCACACCCCCGAGCAGATCCGCACCGCCCTCGACCTCCCCTCCGCGGTGCCCCTGCTGTTCTGCGACGCCCGGTCCCGCGCGTCCAGCAAGCAGGTGCTCATCTCGCTCGTCCAGCACCTCCAGCACCTCCACAGCCACCGGTCCGACCGGCCGGACGCCGTCCCGCACCCCATCCCGGAGCCCACCCCGTGACCACCCCCGAGCCGCAGCCCGTCTACCTCGGCGGCCCGCGCTTCCACAGCGACCCCGCCGAGCTGTACCGGGAGATGCGCCGCGACCACGGCCCCGTGGCCCCGGTCGTCCTCGACGGCGACGTGCCGGCCTGGCTGGTCCTCGGCTACCGCGAACTGCACCAGGTCACCAGCGACCCCCAGCTCTTCTCCCGCGACTCCGACCTGTGGAACCAGTGGGACCGCATCCCCGCCGACTGGCCGCTGCTCCCGATGATCGGCCGCAAGCAGCCGTCCATCCTCTACACCGTCGGCGAACGCCACCGCGAGCGCGCCGCCGTCATCTCCGGCGCGCTGGAGTCCGTCGACCCCTTCGAACTCAAGGGCCACGCCGAACGCTTCGCCGACGAGCTGATCGACGGGCTCTGCTCCAGGGGCAGCTGCGACATCGTCGGCGAGTACGCGATGCTCCTGCCCCTGCGCGTCCTCGCCCGCATCTACGGCTTCTCCGACGAGCAGGGCCCGGGCCTCGTCACCGCCATGAACGACATGATCAACGGCCGGGAGGGCGCCCTCGACGGCCAGCGCCACCTCGCCGAGTCCATGTACGCGCTCCTCGCCGCCAAGTCCGCCGAGCCCGGCCCCGACGTCGCCTCCCGCATGCTGGCCAACACCGCCGGGTTCACCGTCGACGAGATCGCCCAGGACCTGATGGTGATGATGGCCGCCGGCCACCAGCCCACCGCCGACTGGATCGGCAACTCACTGCGCCTGATGCTCACCGACGACCGCTTCGCCGCCTCCCTGGCGGGCGGCCGGCACAGCGTCGGCGAGGCCATGAACGAAGTGCTCTGGGAGGACACCCCGACCCAGAACGTCGCCGGCCGCTGGACCACCCGGGACACCCACCTGGGCGGCCGGCGCATCGCCGGCGGAGACCTGGTCCTGCTGGGCCTGGCCGCCGCCAACGGGGACCCGCACGTGCGCACCGACGCCGGCGCCCTCACCGGCGGCAACAACGCCTTCTTCTCCTTCGGCCACGGGGAGCACCGCTGCCCCTTCCCGGCCCAGGAGGTCGCCGAGGCCATCGCCCGGACCGGCATTGAGGTCCTCCTCGACCGCCTCCCCGACGTCGACCTCGCCGGGCCGGCCGCCGAACTCACCCGGCGCCCGTCGCCCTGGCTGCGCGGCCTCAGCGCCCTCCCCGTGACCTACACCCCGACCCCCGCGCTTGGAGCCACCCCGTGACCTGCCCGATCGACCACACCGGCCCCGCCCCGCTCACCCTCGACCCCTTCGTCACCGACCTCGACGCCGAGAGCGCCGCCCTGCGCGCCGCCGGCCCGCTGGCCCGCGTCGTCCTCCCCGGCGGCGTCGCCGTGTACGCCGTCACGCACCACGCCGAGGCCCGCAAGCTCCTCACCGACCCCCGCGTCGTCAAGGACATCAACGTGTGGGGCGCCTGGCAGCGCGGCGAGATCCCCCTCGACTGGCCGCTCATAGGCCTCGCCAACCCCGGCCGCTCCATGCTGACCGTCGACGGCGACGAACACCGCCGGCTGCGCACCCTCGTCGCCCAGGCCCTGACCGCCCGCCGGGTGGAGAAGCTGCGCGCCGGCATCGAGGCCCTCACCATTCGCTCGCTCGACGGCCTGGCCGCCCTTCCGGCCGACGGGACGGTCGACCTCAAGGCGCACTTCGCCTACCCGCTGCCGATGAACGTCATCAGCGAGCTGATGGGCGTCGACGCCGCCGAACACCCGCGCCTGAAGGCCCTCTTCGAGAAGTTCTTCTCCACCCAGACCCTCCCCGAGGAGGTCCCCCAGATGATGGCGGACCTCGGCGCGCTCTTCTCCCGGATCGTTGAGTCCAAGCGGACCGCCCCCGGCGACGACCTCACCAGCGCGCTGATCGCCGCCTCCGAGGACGGCGACCACCTCACCACCGAGGAGATCACCAACACCCTCCAGCTGATGGTCGCCGCCGGACACGAGACCACCATCAGCCTGATCGTCAACGCCGTCGTCGCCCTGGAGACCCACCCCGAGCAGCGGGCCCTCGTCCTGAAGGGGGAGGTCCCCTGGGAGAACGTCATCGAGGAGACCCTGCGCTGGTCCACCCCCACCTCGCACGTCCTGATCCGCTTCGCCACCGAGGACATCGAGGTCGGAGACCGGGTCCTCCCTGCGGGCGAGGGCCTGATCGTCTCCTTCGGCGCGCTCGGCCGCGACGAGGCCCAGCACGGCGAGGACGCGGGGCGGTTCGACGTCACCCGCACCCCGAACCGGCACATCGCCTTCGGCCACGGCCCCCACGTCTGCCCCGGCGCGGCGCTCTCCCGCCTGGAAGCCCTGGTGGCCCTCCCGGCCCTGTACGCCCGCTTCCCCGCCCTCACCCTGGCCGTCCCCCGCGAGGAGCTGCGCAACAAGCCGGTCCTCACCCAGAACGACCTGCACGACCTCCCGGTCCGGCTGCACGGCTAGGCAGTCTCCTTCGGAGCGGGCCGCACGCGGGGGCCCGGGAACTGGACGTGTTCCCGGGCCCCGTCACGTCCGGGCCGTGAGGTCACACCGGGACCGAGACGAACGTCCGGCCCGCCTCGTTCACCACCAGGACCTCCTTGACGTCCGAGGGGTCCACGGCCGCCGAGCCGTCCAGGGACGCGCCCTTGCCCTCGCCGTGCTCCGCCGTGCCCACCACCCAGCCGCCGGCCGTGGCGCGCGTACCGTCCCGGGAGACCACCACCAGACGGCACCGCTCGCCCGCCGGCACCCCGGTCACCGCCGCGCGCAGCCGGACCCACTTGGCGGCCGGCGTCAGCTGTACGGTCATCCGCGCGCCCGTGCCCGCGTCCGTCGCGGAGGCCACCCGGGTCCCCGCCACCGGCGGCGACGGCGCCGCGGACACGGTCGGCGACGGCGGCGGGGGCAGTGCCCCGGTGCTGCCGTCGTCCGCGCCCACCCGGGCCCCGGCCCAGAACACCGCGGCCAGCGAGGCCGCCGCGGCCAGGCCGGCCACACCGGCCCGCCACCGCGCGGCCGTCGCCCGCTCCCCGCGCACCTGCCGCAGGGTCCGCTGGAGCATCAGGTCCCCGCCCTGCGGGGGCCCGTCCAGGAAGGCCTCCTCGGGGACCTCCCCGAGCACCTTCTCCATCTCGCGCAACGCGGCCACCTCCTCCCGGCACCGCACGCAGTCGCCGAGGTGCTCCTCGACGCCCCGCACGTCCTCCTCGTCCAGGACGCCGAGCACGTACGGGCCGAGCAGTTCCACTTCCTCCTCGTGCCGCTGAACGTTCACGCCACCACCTCCCGCAGTCCGCCGGGCTGCTGGGGCGGCCGGCCGCTTCCTCTCCTCCTGGCACCGTCACCGGCGCCGTCCCCGAACACCTCGCGCAGGGCCTTCAGCGCGTAGTGCGAGCGCGACTTGACCGTGCCCGCCGGGATGCCGAGCCGGTCGGCGGCCTCGGCAACGCTGTGCTGGCGGTAGTACAACTCCGTCAGCACGTCCCGGTGTTCCGGCGACAGCCGGTCCAGGGCACCGAGCACCGTCATGCTGTCCACCACCGCGTCCGCGTGGTCCCCCTCGACGGGGGGAGCCGCCGCGGAACCGGAGACCTCCGGGGGCCGCGCCGCCTTGGCCCGGTACCGGTCCGTGATGATGTTGCGGGTCACGGTGAGCAGCCAGCCGCGCACCGAGCCCTTCCCGTTGACCAGGACCTCGGAATGCCGCCAGGCCCGGATCAGCGTCTCCTGGACGACGTCCTCGGCGGCGGCCCGGTCCCCGGTCAGCCGGGTGGCGTAGGCGAGCAGGGCGTTGCCGTGCTCCTCGTACACCGCCCTGATGAGGGCCTCGTCGGTAGAGCCCCGCCGGTTGCGGGGCCACAGTGGTCCGGGCATACAGCTTCTCCGTCCGCCGCGTGCTGCGTCGTGCGGTCGGAACACGACCCCTGGGGGCCCGCCGGTTCATGTGACGTGCGCCACACCCCCGTTCACATGTGGCAGGTCCGGCCTTCGTTGAGGCAGGCCACGACCTCGGCCATCCGCTCCCCGGTCATCACGTCGACGAACATCGCGTGGTCGGTCTTCGGGCTGTGCAGCTGCTCCGGGAAGGAGTCGAGGGCGATCGGCACCCGCGGCGGCACCGCGTACGCGAGCGACAGCCGCAGCTCGGGGATCGGGAACGTGCCCTGCGGGCAGACCCCCTGGGCCGAGGCGAACGCGAGGTGCGAGCGGTGGTCGGCGGAGGCCTCCTCCAGGCCGTTCCAGCAGCCGGGGAAGACGAGCGTACGGGTCACCAGCTCGCCCGCCGGGCAGCGCGGGTAGTGCGTCGTGGACCGGTCGGGGGAGCCCGAACAGCCCCAGCGGGCCCGGACCCGGGCGTCCGCCCCCGCCGTGTACGCCACGGCGTCGCCGGTCATCGCGCGCAGGAACCGGGGCATCGGCACCACCTTGCCGGCGGGGTTGCCCCGGAACTCCACGCGCACCGATGCCTCGCGCAGGATCTCGCCGGTGTTGCCGTGCCCGGCGGCCCCCTCGTGGGCGCGGTCGCCCGGGCGGTCGGTGCGCCGCAGGACCGGCCAGTAGTACGTGGACCGGTCGCCGCCCGCGCAGCTGGTGGCGGCGGCGGCCAGGGAGGCGTCGGTGGACATCGCGTCGGTGGACAGGTTGCCGACGTACGCGTGGGTGTGGTGGGCGCCGGCCCGCAGGCCGGGGGAGACCACCAGGTTGTCCTCGTTCCAGTGGCCCTCCTCGTTGCGCCCGCAGTCCACCGTCACCGTGCCCGTGGAGGCGTCGGGCCCGGCCGGCGGCGGGGCCGGGTCCGGCGTTACCCGGCCGATGTCCACGCGGCCGGCGGCGGGGTCGTGGCGCGACCCGGCCGCCCGAGAGGCGCCCAGCACGGCGGCGGCCAGCCCGGCGCCGAGCACCAGGCAGACGAGCAGCGCCAGCAGGCGGTTTCCGTTCCCCATGACGGTCACGGTCGTCGGTGCCCCGCCGGACCGTCAACCGGGCGTCCGTACCAGGGCGGCGCCGCGCGTTCGGAGGTGTCCCGCCGTGCGCTGCTCAGCGGCCCCCGGTCCCGGGGCGCGGGCCCGGCGTCCGAGCCGGTCCCGGCCGGGGAATCCGGGTCCGGGCGGCGGTCCCGGTCCCGGTGTTCCCGGCCGCCCCCGGCCCAGGTTGGCCCGTCCGGTTCTTGTCCGGCCGCGGGCCCGCCCCCGAGAGTTCTCGTATGACACCGGAAGAGCTCCTGCACGCCTTCGCCCGCACCCGCGCCTCCCTCGACGGCGAGGAGACCGTCTTCTGGTGGACCGGCGACGTCCACTCCTGGGCCCCCGGCGAGCCCTACCGGCGCCTCTTCGGCTTCGAGGGCCTCAACGCGGCCCGCCTGGAGGCCGACGAGGAGGGCGGCGGCTACCGGATGCTCTCCCGCGAGGCGGCCTTCTACCTCGACCCGGCCACTCGGGAGATCCTGGAGACCTGGCAGGACAAGCCCGTGGTCCACGTCTGGAACGATCCGGCCAACCAGCGGTGGCGGCCCTTCCCCGTCCCGCGCACCGAACTGGGCGACCAGGTCTGCTTCAGCCTGGAGATCCCCCTCGCCTACCCCTCCCCGCTGCCGGTCGCGGACTACCCGCTGAACTCCGCCGACGACACCTACCGGGCCCTGGAACTCTTCCAGTTCTTCACCCCGGCCGCCGCCCTGGCCGGTGACGCCCCGAGCGTCCCCGCCACCATGTCGTGGACCCGGATGTCCCCCTGGCTGCCCTGGATGGAGCAGGGGCAGCGCCCCGGCGGCCTGACCTTCCACTGCCGCGGGGTGAAGCTCGCCTCCTACGCCGAGGTCCCCGAGAGCACCCGCGCGTACATCGCGGCCCGCCACCCGGAGTTCGCCCGCGCGCCGGAGAAGTGGACCGAGCCCAACGAGTCCAGCTGGACGTACTTCCGCCGTCTCAACCCCCGCTGACCCGGCTGACCTGCCGGCCCGCCGGCCCGCCTGGTCAGTCTGGCCCGCTGCCCCACTGACCCGCCGGCCCCACTGACCCCACGGATCACGCGGGCCTGCGCCGACCCCCGGTAACCCCCGGGCGGGGAGGGGCCCCGCAGGGTCCGGACAAGGGTTTTCCCCGTATCGGGTTCACTCCCGCGTTGCCTACTGTCTGCCCACCGGCGATCTTCCGCGCCACGGGCGGCCCCCGCACCAACCCCACATGGTGTGAAACGACCGCGGACGCGCTGATCGCCGGGGTACGCCGTCGCCCTGCCCCGCCGTTGCGGCCGGGCGACGCGGCGCGCGGCGGTGCCGGGGCGGGTTCGACCAGCCCGTCCAGGCCCGCTTCCGCCGGTTCCACCTCCCACACTGCACCGACCGGCCGCTCCGGCCTGCCCGGAACCGGCCCGTAAAGGGGAACAACGTGCACGCACCCAGACGTCGGCTCATATCCGTCGTGGCCATGTCCGTCACCCTGCTCGCCGGCGCCGCCACCTCCGCCGTGGCCGTGACCGCCGCGAACGACCCGGCCGCCAGCACCCTGCCGGCCGCCGCGGCCCCCGCCACCCCGGCCGCCGCCCCGGTCGAGAACCTGATCGTCGGCTACAAGTCCTCGGCGTCCGAGGCCAGCTCCAACGACGCGGCCGCCTCCGACGCCGCCGCCAAGGGCCAGAAGGCCGGCAAGAAGGCCAAGTTCGACCGCCGTCTCGGCACCGGTGCCGCGCTCGTCAACCTCGGCGGTGCGACCGCCCCGGCCGACGCCGCGAAGGTGATGGACCAGTTCCGCGCCGACCCGGACGTCGCCTACGTCGAGCCGGACTCCCGCGCCTACGCCATGGCGACCCCGGACGACACCGAGTACGCCAAGCAGTGGGACCTCTTCGAGCCCACCGCCGGGATGAACGTGCCCGCCGCCTGGGACAAGACCACCGGCTCCGGCGTCACCGTCGCCGTCATCGACACGGGCTACGTGGCCCACTCCGACGTGGCCCCCAACATCGTCGCCGGCTACGACTTCATCAGCAGCTCCACCGCCGCCCGTGACGGCAACGGCCGCGACAACAACCCGGCCGACCAGGGCGACTGGAGCGCGGCCGGCGAGTGCGGCACCGGCTCCAAGGCCAGCGACTCCTCCTGGCACGGCACCCACGTCGCCGGCACCATCGCCGCCGCGACCAACAACGCCAAGGGCGTCGCGGGCATCGCGTACAACGCCAAGATCCAGCCCGTCCGCGTGCTCGGCAAGTGCGGCGGCGCCACCTCGGACATCGTCGACGCCATCACCTGGGCCTCCGGCGGCACCGTCGCGGGCGTCCCGGCGAACGCCACCCCCGCCAAGGTCATCAACATGAGCCTCGGCGGCTCCGGCGCCTGCACCACCAGCTACCAGAACGCCATCAACGCGGCCGTCGCCCGCGGCACCACCGTCGTGGTCGCCGCCGGCAACAGCAACGCGGACGCGGCCGGCTTCTCGCCCGCCAGCTGCAACAACGTGATCAACGTGGCCGCCAGCAACCGCACCGGCGACCGCTCCTTCTACTCCAACTACGGCGCGATCATCGACGTCGCCGCCCCGGGCGGTGAGACCCGCCGCGCCACCGACACGCCCGGCACCGTCACCACCCCCGAGAACGGCATCCTCTCCACGCTGAACGGCGGCACCACCACCCCCGGCGCCGAGATCTACAAGCCGTACCAGGGCACCAGCATGGCCGCCCCGCACGTCGCGGGCCTCGCCGCCCTCCTCGTCGCGGCCAAGCCCTCGCTGACCCCGGCGCAGATCGAGGCGGCCATCAAGGCCAACGCCCGTCCGCTGGCCGGCACCTGCACCGGCGGCTGCGGCGCCGGCCTCGCCGACGCCACCGCGACCGTCAACGCCGTGACCTCGACCCAGCCCACCCCGGCCTTCGAGAACACCGCGGACGTCGCCATCGGCGACAACACCACGGTCGAGAGCCCGATCACCGTCACCGGTGTGACCGGCAACGCCCCGGCCGCCCTCAAGGTCGGCGTGAACATCGCGCACACCTACATCGGTGACCTGAAGGTCGACCTGGTCGCCCCCGACGGCACCGTCTACACCCTGCACAACCGGGCCGGCGGCAGCACGGACAACATCAACCAGACCTACACCGTCGACGCCTCCTCCGAGGTCGCGAACGGCACCTGGAAGCTCCGTGTGAACGACAACGCGGGCGGCGACACCGGCAAGATCGACTCCTGGAGCCTCGGCTTCTGATCCCGGTCCCGCACCGGTCCCGGCGGAGCCCCCCAACTCCGTTCTGACGGACCGATGGTACGGACCAATCCAGTGCGCGGGTCTGCCGGTACCTCCCGTACCGGCAGACCCGCCGCGCATTCCTGCCGCCTGACTGAATTCTGCGTCACAATCCGGGTCCGTCGGGGGGCTGACCTCGTATTGTCGCGTCTCACAGGAAGGGCACAGGAGCAGGGGCGCGAAAGGCTGGTGGCTGTGCGTGGCGGCGACGGGGAACGCTGACACCAACGTCGGACACGGCGCACTCATCGAGGCGGTCGACCGCGCGCTGACCACGCACGGCCGCGCCGTCCTCACGGGCTGCGCGGGGTCGGGGAAGACCGAGGTGGCACGGGCCGTCGCGGCCGCCGCCGCCCGCCGGCGCGAAACCGTCCTGCACCTCGCCCCCGAAGCCGCCGACCGGGAGATACCCGAGGCCGCGGCCGCGGCCCTCCTCGCCTCCGTCCCCCGCACCGCCCTCGACCGCCTCGCCGGACCCCAGCGCACCGCCATCGCCCTGCTGCGCCGCGAGGCCGACGCCCCCCGCGCCGGCCGCGACCACGTCGCCCTGCGCCTGGCCGTCGTCGAAGTGCTCCGCGGCCTCGCCGCCTCCGGCCCCGTCCTGCTCGTCCTCGACAACGCCCAGTGGCTCGACCCCGAGAGCACCGACCTGCTCCGCTTCGTCCTGCGCCTGACCCCGCCGCGCGTCCGGGTCCTCGCCGCCGAGTGCGTCCAGGCCGCGCCCGTCGCCGAATCCCTCTGCGGTCCCGGCACCCCCGTCGTCCACGTCCCCGCGCTCGGCGCCGACGAGGTCGCCGAACTGCTGCTCCGCCACGGCCTGCCCGCCCGCCTGGCCGGCCGCATCCACCAGGCCAGCGGCGGCAACCCGCGCCTCGCCCTCGCCCTCGGCCACTCCCTCGCCGAAGCCGCCGGCCAGGGCGGCGGCGCCCACCACGCCGACACCCTGCCCGTCACCGGCCAGGCCCGCGAGGTCGCCCGCCGCCTCCTCGCCGCCGCCCCCGGCCGGACCCGCCCGACCCTGCTGCTCGCCGCCCTCGCCGCCCGCCCCACCACCGCCCTGCTCCGCCGGGCCGGACGCCCCGACGCCGAGGCGGAACTCGCGCAGGCCGAACGGGCCGCACTGGTCACCGTCGCCGAGGACGGCGCCGTCGCCTTCACCGCCGGAGCGCTGCCGGCCGCCCTGGCCGCCGACGCCGGCTGGCCCGAGCGGGCCGCCGGCCACGCCGCGCTCGCCACCGCCGTCGACGACCCCGTCCAGGCCGTGCGCCACCGCGCCCTCGCCGTCGACACCCCCGACGCCGGGCTCGCCGCCGACATCACCCGGGCCGCCGACGCCTGCCGCCGCCGGGGCCAGCGGGCGCTCGCCGCCGAGCTCGGGCTGCTCGCCGCCGAACGCACCCCCGCCGCCTTCCCGCAGGAGGAACTCGCCCGCCTCGTCGGCGCCGCCGAGGACGCCGGCTGGGCCGGCCGCGCCGACCTCGCCCGCCGCGCCACCCGCGCCGTCCTCGCCCGGGACGCCTCGCCCGCCCAGCGGGTACGGGCCCGGCTCGCGGTGATCGACGCCGCCGGGCAGGCCCTGGCCGACCTCGACGAGACCATCGCCCACGCCGTCGCCGACGCCGCCGGGGACCCCTCCCTGCAGGCCGCCGTCCAGCTGCGGATCGCCTGGAAGCACAACATCGGCGACGGCGACCCCGTCCGCGCCCGCGACGCCGCCGCCGAGGCCGGAGCACTCGCGAAGGCCGGCGGAGACCAGGTCGCCGAAGCCATGGCCCTGACCGTCCGCGCCCGGATGGGCCGCATCCTCGGCGACCCCGACGCCGAGGACATCCTCGCCCAGGCCCTCGCCCTGCCCGCCCCCGAGGTCCCCCTCGGCATGCGCAACGCCCCCCAGTTCCTCGCCGTCCGCCACGCCCTCTTCGACGACCGGCTCACCGACGCCCGCCGCCAGCTCCTCGTCCTGCTGCCCGCCGTCCAGCGCACCGGCTCCGCCGAGGACGTCTTCGAGGTGCTGCGCAGCATGACCGAGACCGAACTGCGCCGCGGCCGCTGCGTCCGCGCCACCGCCCACGCCCGCCGCGCCCTGGAACTCACCATCGAGGCGGGCCTCTCGCCCGGGCCGGCCTGGTACGTGGCCGCCACCGCCGAGGCCGCCGCCGGCAGTTTCGCCCGCGCCGCGGCGTACGCCCGCCGGGGCATCCGGGCCTCGGAGGAGGAGGGCGACCAGGTCTTCCTGTCCCGGGGGCTGTACGCGCTCGGCACGGTGGAACTCGCCACCGGCGAGGCCGCGAGGGCGGTCGCCACCCTGAGTCGGGTCGCCGCCCTGGAGGAGGCCCAGCAGGTCGTGGACCCCTCCGTCCTGCGCTGGCACGGGGAGCTCGCCGAGGCCCTGGTCGCCGCCGACGCGCCCGGCGAGGCCGCCGAGCTGCTGGACCGGGTCACCCCGGTCGCCCGTTCCCTCGGCCGCACCACCGTGCTCGCGGCCCTGGACCGGGCCCGCGGGCTGTGCCTGTCCGCTCAGGGCGAGCCGGAGCGGGCCGTCGCCCTGCTGGAGGCCACCGCCGAGCGGTTCGGCGACTTCGGACTGCCCCTCGAGCGCGGCCGTACCCTGCTCGCGCTGGCCCGCGTGGAACGCCGACGGCGGCGACGGGCCCCCGCCCGGGACGCCCTGCGGGCCGCCGCCGAACTGTTCGAGGCCGCCGGGGCCGCGCCCTGGCTGGACCTGGCCCGGGAGAACGCGCCCGAGAGCTGCGGCCCGCACCCCGGGGTCGCGGCCCTGACCGAGGCGGAGGCGCGGCTCGCCCTCCTGGTCGCCGGGGGAGCCAGCAACCAGGAGGCGGCGGCGAAGCTCTTCCTGAGCGTCAAGACGGTGGAGGCCCGGCTCACCCGGATCTACCAGAAGCTCGACGTCCGCTCCCGCGCCCAGCTGGCCACGGCCCTGCGCGGCCAGTGAGCCGGGGCCTCCGCGGCGTCAGCAGCCCAGGTTGTTCCCGGGGGTGACGCCCAGCAGCTGGGTGAAGCTCTGGTACTTGCTCACCCGGCTCTGCACCTGCGCGGGGTTTCCGCCGTTGCACTCCAGGGCCCCGTTGATGGAGCGGATCGTCTCGCCGAAGCCGGCGCCGTTGACCATGGCGGCGTGCGCGGTCATCGTGCCGGGGCCGTTCTGGGTGTTCCAGTACCAGAGCGCCGTCTTCATCGCGACGGCCGGGTCCTGCTCCACGAGGTAGGGGTTGGCGAGCAGGTTGATGCCGAGGGCGTCGCCCGCCGCCTTGTAGTTGAAGTTCCAGCTGAGCTGGATCGGGCCGCGGCCGTAGTAGGCGGCCTGGCCGGCGGGACAGCCGTAGGGCTGGGAGGCGTCGCAGTAGTGCGGGTAGTTGGCGGTGTTCTGCTCCACTATGTACACCAGCCCGCCCGTCTCGTGGGAGACGTTCGCGAGGAAGGCGGCCGCCTCGCGCCGCTTGACGGTGTCGTCGCCGGTGTTGGCGAAGCCGGGGTACGCGGAGAGGGCCGCCACCAGGCCCTTGTAGGTGTAGAAGGGGTTCCGGTTCGGGAACATCTGGTTGAACTGGGCCTCGCTGACCACGAAGCCGGACGGGTTCCCGTTGCCCGGGTCGGGGTCCTGGCCCCCGCCGCCGCAGGCGCCCTGGTCCGACCAGACGCCCCACTGGCCGGTGGTGCCGGGCGTCTCGCCCTGGGTCCACCACTTGGCCTGCCAGTTGTGGCCTCCGTACGAGGCGCTCGCGCCGCCCGTGTAGACGGCGGAGGAGTTCCAGGCCCCGGCGCAGGCGGGGGCCGCGGCGGCGGGGGAGGCCGGCAGGGCGACGGCCAGGCCGAGGGTCGCGGCGGCGGCCGCGGCGAGGGAGAGGGCTCGGTTGCGAAGAGTGCGTATCACGTAACTGCTCCTGGAGTGGGGGGAGATGTCGCGGGAGGGTGGGGGGCGACAACTACCGCCACTGAACCGATAGTGGTCTGGACCTGTCAAGGTCTAGACCAAATCCTTTGCCGTCGGGCCCCGGACACGCCGGAGCGGCGCGACGGTCCGACCGCCGCGCCGCTCCGGGGCCGCTGGATCAGCTGCCGGCCGAGAGGTTGCCCGACAGGACCGGGATGTTCTCCACGAGGTGCGAGAGCGTCTCGTCGCCCTTGGCCTGGGTGGAGTTCTCGGCGCACTGCTGGTTCTGCGGGTTGGACGCGATCGGGATGTCCTGCACGCCGATGTTGGCGATCAGGGCGGCCACCGACTGGACGTTGACCTTGGCCGGCAGGCCGATGCAGAGCTTGTTCACCGAGCCCTGGACCGCGGAGAGCTGCGGGCTCAGCTTGCCCGAGGTCTCCTGGTTGCCGTAGATCTGGTCGGCGTTGTTGCCGTTGACCGTGTTGATCCCGTTGTCATTGCCGATCGCCATCGCCGGGGATGCCGCGAGGGCGCCCGTCCCCAGGACGGAGGCGGTGACGGCGGCGGTGGCCATGAACTTCTTGAGCATCGTGAGGATCCTTCTGTCGCATGTGCTGTCCCCGGCGGGACGAACTGCCCAACTGCCGTCCGGCCCAGGGGTTATCGCCCGTCACCCGAGCGGCCCAACGGGACGCACCGGCCTCAGGCCTGCGGGGACGGGGCCACGGCGCCGCCACCGGACCGGATCGCGCGCAGTGCGGCCGCGTGGAGGGCGGCGGGGTCACCGTGGGCCACGGGGCTGCCAGTGAGCGTGTACCACTCGTCCGCGTCCGTGTACTGGATGTCGAAGCGGACCTCGCCGTCCGCCCCGCCGGTGGTCCGCAGGGTGAGCGGGCCCGTGATGACACCGACCTCGTCGGTCATGGCGCCGCCGGGACCCGCGAGGACCTCGTCCTGCCACTGCCGGGGGGCCGTCATGAGGCGCAGGTGTCGATCATGGTGGTGAGCATGGCCCTTTCGGCGTCGGTGACGGTCAGACCGTAGTGGGACTTCACGGTGGTCCAGGCCCGCCCGTACTGGCACCAGCTCGCCTTGTCCGGCGGCTGCCACAGGTCGGGACTCTGGTCGCCCTTGGAGCGGTTGGACGCGGCGGAGACGGCCAGCAGCTGCGGCCGCGTCAGGTCGTTGGCGAAGGCCTTGCGCTTGGCCGCGTCCCACCCGGAGGCGCCGGAGCGCCAGGCCTCGGCCAGCGGCACCATGTGGTCGATGTCCAGCTTCGAGGCCTCGTTGACCGCGACGCCGTCGTACAGGCTCTTCCAGCTGCCCGACACGGCGCGGCACTCGGAGTCCTGGGTGACGTCCGCCCCGTCGCGCTTGAGGACGGCCTCGCGGGTGTCGCACTTGTTGCCCTGCTCGGCCCAGTGCGTGAACTTGTCCCGGCTGTACCCGGCCATCGTGCCGGGCTTGCCGGTGGTCAGCGAGGCGAGCTGGGTCCGGGCCACGGCCGCGCTGACCATCCCCGGCAGCACGTCCCCGGAGGCCGGCTTGGCGTCGCCCGCGGAAGGGGAGGGCGCGGGGGCCGACGCCGGCGCGGAGGGGGTGGCACCGGCCGGTTTCCGCGCCGGTTTGCCGTCGCCGGGACTCCCCGTCCCCCCGCACCCGCTCACCCCGAGCAGCAGCGCCACGGCCACCACCCCGCCGCGTACACCTGTGTGACGATGCATGACCCCACCCCGGACGAGACGCTACGTGAACTGACCCGGGAAGACTACCCATAACCGGACATCCAACCACGCACCGGTCCCCGGTCGCCGGGTCAGCACACCTCGGTGGCCGTCCGCCGGCAGGTGCTGCGGCGGTCCTCGATCTGCCTCCAGCGGTCGCCGTGGACGGTGCTGACGACCTGGGGCTCCCGCAGGAAGTCGTGGGGGAAGCCGAGCGGTACGGCGCTCACCTCGTCGAGCCGGGCGACGGCGTCGGAGTCGAGGCGGACGTCGAGACAGCCCAGGTTGTCGGCGAGTTGGGCCTCGTGCGTGGCCGCGATGATCGGAACGATGTTGCCCGGGCGCCCGAGGAGCCAGGACAGCGCCACCTGGGCCGGGGTCCAGCCGCCCTGCTCGGCGACCTCCAGCACGGCGGTGATGACGTCCTCCTCCTGCGGGGACGCCGCCGTGTCCCAGGAGTCCAGCCGGCCCCCCTCGCCCCGGCGGTACTTGCCGGTGAGCTTCCCGGCCGCCAGCGGTGCCCAGGCCAGTACAGCCTGGTCGAACGCCCGCGCCTGAGGCAGCAGGTCACGCTCGGGCGTCCGCTCCAGCAGGTTGTAGCGCAGCTGCGATCCGGCGAACGCCGACCAGCCCCGCAGCTCGGCGAGGGTGTTCGCCTGTGCGATCTCCCAGGCGGGCCAGTCCGAGACGCCGACGTACAGTGCCTTCCCCGTGCGGACGAGGTCGTCCAGTGCGCGCATCACCTCGTCGACCGGGGTGAAGTTGTCGCGGGCGTGCACCCACAGGACGTCGACGTGGTCGGTCCGCAGCCGTTCCAGGCTGGCCTCCACCGACCGCACCAGGCTCTTGCGGTGGTTGCCCGCCGCGTTGACGTCGCCGTCACGGGTCGCGCAGGTGTACTTGGTCGCCAGCACGAACTCCTCGCGCCGTCCCTGGAGGAGTTCGCCGAGGATCCGCTCCGAACCGCCGTCGCCGTAGATGTTCGCCGTGTCGACGAAGTTCCCGCCCGCGTCGGCGTAGGCGTCGAGGAGGCGGGAGGCGGTCTTCAGGTCGGTGCCCCGGCCCGGTTCGTCGCCCATCATCATGGTGCCGAGGCTCAGCTCGCTGACCCGCAGACCGGTCTTGCCGAAGAGTGTGTACCGCATCCGGTGTCCCCCTTGGTGGTAGGTGCGTGCGGACGAAGCTACGCGCTGGAGCGCACTCCAGCGCAAGCCACGATCCGTGGGGGCGCCGCCGGGTCCAGGCCCGGCGGCGCTCCGCTCCCGCCGCCGGCCCCGGGGTCCGTCGCCGAACTCCCTCCCCCAGCCGCGGGGCCGCCCTCCGGGCGACGACGGGAGCGTGACGGCAGAGCCCAGGTCAGGCCCAGGAGGCGGCCACCAGCGAGCGGTGGGCCGCCTCCAGGTGCGCCGACGCCGCCAGCCACGCCCAGGCGTAGCCCTCCGACGAGGCTTCGGTGAGCCGGCCGAAGGCGTCGCGCGGGCGGCGGCCGGCCTCCGCGACGAGCGCGCCGGCCAGGTCGGCCGCCGCCCCGAACCCGGCCCGGCGCAGCGGTCCGTACGCCGCGAGCGGCTCCGGGACCCGGCCCGTCTCCGCCACCGCCCGACGCCCGCCCGCCACGCCCGTCTCCAGCAGCCGGCGCACCCGCCACAGCGGCGAGTCGGCCACCGCGTCCGGACCCGGCTCCCCTTCGGCCACCGGCCCGGCGGGGGCCCCGGCGTCCGGGAAGTGGCTGCCCTGGAGCCGGTCGTAGCCCAGGTCGGCCCGGTCGCGCCACTCGGGAGGCAGGCGCAGCGTGTACTGCGCGCCGGGCACCGGTCCCACCGCGAGCGGGCTCAGGGTGGCGGCCCGGTCCGGGTCGGGGCGGCCCAGGACGCGCACCGCCAGCCCCGGATGCCCGGCCAGGCGGCGCAGGTTGGCGGTGTGCGCCAGCTCCGGGTGCGGATGCGCCGGGCGCAGCCGCAGCAGCGGCGCGTCCGCGCGCAGCTCCCGCACCAGCAGGTGCTCGCCGGCCGCGCCGACCACCTGGACGTCGCAGCCCAGCAGGCCCGGTTCGGCGTCCCGCGCCAGCAACTCCCTTACGGCCTCGGCGGCCGGCCGGGCGAACAGCGCGGCCAGCGGCTCCTCGTCCCAGGCCGCGCCCGGCGCCGGCACCGCCCGGACCCCGCGCCCGGCACCGAGCCGGCCGTCGGCGGAGACCGTCGCCCCGCTGATGCGCAGCCCCGCGCGCGCCAGCCCCGCGTGGTCGAGGGCGGCACCGCCCAGGGCCACGGAGGCCGCACCCGCGCCCCGCGCGCGGGCGAGCCCGCCGGGCCGGACGTCCGACAGGGTGTAGCGGGCGCCGTCCGCGCCGAGCAGGTGGGTGACCACGCCGCCGTAGCCGGTCGCGGTGAGCACCGGCTCCCGGCACAGGCCGTGGACGCGCAGGCCGCCCCCGGCCGTGTAGGCGCGCCGGCCGCCGCCGGTCAGCCCGGGCCCGCCCGTCCCGGACGCCAGCAGCGCGGCGGTGCGCAGCAGTTCCGAGAAGGCGGCGGCCAGGTCGGCGAGCCGCTGGCCGGCCCGGCGCTCCCGAGCGGCCCGCAGTCCCCGTACCACGCGCAGCGCCGCGGCCTCCGCGCGCGGCAGCCCGGCGAGCCGTGCGGTGTGCGCGGCGCGCAGCAGTTCGGCCTGGACCACCGCGCCCCCGGCGACGACCCCGGCGGCCAGCGCCTCGGCCGACACGGCCCACAGCGCGGCCCCGGCCCGCACCTGGGCCGGCGTCGGCGGGGCGCCGGCGTCCCGGTCCGCGTCCCCGGCGTCCGAAACGGACCCGGCAGCGGCTCCGGCAGCGGCTGCCGGGGCGGTGGCATCCGGCACGGAACCCGGCGGCGCGGCCGCCCCCGCCGCCCCCGTCGTCCGCGCGGGAGCGTCGTCCTCGGGCGGCGTACCCGCCTCCGGTCCGGACGCGTCCCGTTCACCGGGGCCTTCCCCGGCCAGGGGCCCGGCCGGCGGTTCGGCCGGGGGCTCCGCCAGCGGCGCGGCCCCCAGGACCGCCGCCCGGTGCAGGCAGCGCGGCGCCAGCAGGCAGCCGCAGACAGCCTGTCCGGCCTCCGTGACCGCCCCCGACGGCCCCGGCCGCAGGGTGACCACCGCGTCCTCGCCGAAGCGGAACACGACCGCCCCGTCCGCGCCGGCACCCTCCGGGCAGCCCTCGATCGCGGCGTCCAGCTTCTTGCGCAGCCGGGCGCTCAGGTTCTCCACCGCGTCCGCGACCACCTCGGCGGTGACGGGCGGCGACAGCGTACTGGTCATCGGGGCTCCCCACGGAGTCGGTCGCCCACCCAGCGGGCCAGGGCGAGAGGGCTGAGGGCGGCCACCGGCATCCCGGCGGCGACGAGTTGCCGCGCCACCGGCACCGAGTAGCGGGGCGTGCCCGCGTCGTCGAGCGCGGCGCAGCCCAGCAGATGGGCACCGGACGCCGCCAGCGCCCGCACCTCGGAGAGCAGTCCCCCGAGGGGGGCGCCCTCCTCGAAGTCGCTGACCACGACGACCAGCGTGCGGCTCGGCACCGTGATCAGGCTCCGGGCGTGCGCGAGGCCCGCCGCGATGTGCGTACCGCCGCCGACCCGGACCTCCAGCAGCAGCGAGAGGGGGTCCTCGACGCGGCCGCTGAGGTCCACGACCTGGGTGGAGAAGGCGAGGAAGTGCGTGGACAGGGTCGGCACCCCGCCCAGCACCGCCGCCGTCAGTGCCGACCAGACCACGGACGCCTCCATGGACCCGGAGACGTCCACCACCAGGATCAGCCGCCAGTCCGCCTCCTTCGACGTCCGCGTGCTGAACACCGGACGCTCCGGAACCACCACCACCCGGCCGTCGTCGAGGCGCCGGGTGTGCGCCAGGTTCGCCCGCAGGGTCCGCGCCAGGTCGAGCGGGCCGCCCGGCCGGCGGGTCGGGCGGGGGGTGGCGACGCCCGACAGGGCGGGGCGCAGCCGGGTGGCCAGCTCCTTGGCCAGCTCGTCCACGAGCCGCCGCACCAGCGGCCGCAGCCGGGCCAGGTGCGCCTCGGACATGCCGCCGGCCAGCGAGAGCACCGAGGTCAGCAGTTCCACGGAGGGGCGTACCGCGGCCGGGTCGAGCTGGGCCAGCACATCGGTGCGGCCCGCCCCGGCCGCGTCGGCGAGCACCTCCTCGCGCACGTCGGCCCCGAACAGGGACTCCAGTTCCGCCGACCACTCCCGGGCGGTCGGGAAGGAGGCCTCGTCCCCGCCGCCGGAGCCGGGCCGGCCCACGTCCGCGGAGCCCTCCCCGCGCCCGGCTCCGTACAGCTCGTCCAGCGCGCGGGCGTAGGGCCGGGCACCCGCCGGGAGCCGGTCGCGCTGGCGGCCCAGCAGCAGCCGCCACCGGTCGGCGGGCGCCAGCCTCCGTTCCTCCCCGGCCGGCCGGGCGGGGAGCGCTGCCACCGCCGCGCCGACGGGGGCGGGGACGCCGGCCGCGTCCGGCGGACCACCGGGCAGCGGCAGTTCCTTCAGCGCGGCCAGCCCGGCCGCGTCGGCGGCGGCCCACAGGGCCAGCAGCGCGGGCAGCGCGTCCAGCGCCAGGTCGACGCGGTCGCCGAGCCGCTCGGTGACGGTGTCGAGCAGCCGCTCCCGGGCGGCCGGCGTCAGCACGTCGAACCCGGCGCGCAGCGCGGGCAGCCGCTCCAGGAACGCCGCGTCGGCCAGCGAGTCCACCCGGTCCAGCAGCGGGGTGAGGGCCGCGGGGGATGCGCCGAGCAGCGGCCCGGCGGCGGTGAGCAGGCCGGTGAGGCGGCGGGCCAGCGCGCGCCGGCCGTCGGGGGTGGCCGCCCCGTCCACCCAGGCGGCGGCGCGGGCGCCGAGCTCGTCCGCCGGGTCCAGGTCGAGCAGCACCCGTACGGCCAGGGCCGCACCGCGCATCAAGGGGCCCGCACCGGAAGCGAGTTCGGCCAGGGCGGCGTCCATGCGCAGCCCCAGCCGGCGGGCGGCGGCCCGGTTGGCGAGGGCCACCAGGGCGCCCGCGTCGGCGGGGTCGTCGCTGCCGGCCAGGCCGGGCAGGGACCGCAGGGCCGCGTCGAGCAGCTCGCCGGCCAGCTCCCCGGCGGCGGCCCGCGCCGCGTCCCCGGCGCCGGGCAGGTGGCCGCGGCGCAGCCCCTCCAGCAGGTCGACGGCCTCCAGGAGTTCCGGCACGGTGGCGGTGTCCGGCAGGACGGCCGCCATCTCCTCCATGCGTACGCCGACCAGTTCGGGCAGGTCGCAGCGCGCGGCCGCGTCGAGCCCGGCCAGCACCTGGGCCGCCGTCGGGCCGCCTTCGGCCGCCTGGCGGCGCGCGGTGTCACGCAGCGTCCCGGCGGCCGCCTGGGCGGCGCTCACGCCGCGGACCCCCGCCAGGTCAAGGCGGGCCGGGACGGCCGGGGTCCAGGCCGGCCGCCACTTGCTCCCCAGGGCGGTGCCGTCGCCGGTGGCGGCGGTGCCGAGGGGCTCCGCGTAGGACGCCCCGCAGACCAGCAGGCGCCGCAGCAGCACCTCCCGGCGCCCGTCGAGCTCGGAGCGCAGGGGGTCGAGGCGGATCTCGCGCGGCTCCGGGTCCCCGGGACCCGGCAGCCGCAGCGCGGCCAGCTCGGCCTCCACGGAGGGGCCGAGCCCGGAACGGGGGGCGTGCGGGGTGGTCCGGCCGCGGCCCGTGCCGACGAACACGGCCTCCAGGGCGCGGGCCAGGGCCCGTCCCCGGCCCAGGGGTTCGCCCTGCCCGAGAACCGTGGTGACGGCCTCCAGCAGTTCGCCCCGGCCGGGCGCGGGCAGCCCCCGCAGCACCGCCAGGTCGCAGGCCAGCCGCAGCGTCTCGGCCGCCTCCCCGGTGCCCGCCGTGTGCCCGGCGCGGCGCAGCTCCCGGCACAGCCGGACGAGGGCGGCCGCGGCCGCCTCCCGCAGCCGCTCCGGGTCCCCGCCCGCCTCGAAGACGGCCTGCTGCCACAGCGGGTCGCGGATGCCGGCGGGGTAGCCGGAGCGGGAGTCGAGCAGGTCATGGGAGTACGCCACGAACGAGGTGACGAAGCCCCCGGCTTCGGGCTCGCACCCGTCCCCGAACCGGAACCCGTTCCCGTCCCCGGCCCCGTCCCCGGCCCCGTCCCCGGCCTCGTGTTCCGGCCCCGCGTGAGCAAGGAGGGCGGGGGCGTGGAAGGCGCCGATCACGGCGGCGACCCGGCGGCCGGCGAACCGCGCGAGCACGCCCCGCATGTGGGCCTCCCGCGCCAGGTCCACCGCCGCCACCGCGCCCGCATCGGCCCGCAGCGCCCAGCCGACGCCGAGCGCGGCGCGGCGTACGGCCTCGGGGGAGCAGCCCGGGGCCAGGACCTCGACGGCCCGGTCCCACAGGTCGTCGCCCTCGCGCCCGGTCCCCGACGCGGCGAGCGCGCCGGCGTAGTCGCGGCCCCCCGACGGGCCGGGGACGGCCGTCGCGGGCTCCGGCGTCCAGCCCCGGTCGGACAGCGGCAGGTCGCAGCAGACGACCTCCACGCCGCGCCCGTACGCCCAGCGGATCGCCGCCAGCTCGGGGGAGAAGTCCGCGAACGGGTAGAAGGCGAGGCGGCCTCCGTCCCCCAGGCCCGCCAGGGCCACCGGCGCCACGGTCTCGGGGTCGGCCAGGTGGGGCAGCCACGGCCGGAACTCGGCCGGCAGCTCCACGCAGACGACCTCGGGGTCCGCCGCGTCCAGCAGCGCGGGCACCACCGCGGCCAGTGCGGGACTGTGGTGGCGCACCCCCAGCAGGTACGGCTCGCGGCAGGCGGCCAGTTCCTCGACCGCCGCCCGCGGTTCGGCGGTGAGCGTCAACGCAGGCTCCCGCGCAGGTCCCACAGCCGGCGCCAGGTCGCCGAGCCGTCCTCGGCGCGGCGGCGGACCGGGCCGTCCCAGTAGCCGAGGAGCCGCCCGTGGTCGGCGGGGTCGTCCTTGCGCACCACGCCCAGCAGGTGGCCCGGCAGCAGGTCCAGCACGTCACCGCCCGGCAGGTACGCGGCGGACACCCCCAGGGAAGCCGCCACCTGGACGGCCTCGGCGGTGGACATGACCGTGCCGGGCCGCTCCACGTCCCAGCCCTCGGCGCTGCGCCCCGAGCGCAGGTCCCGGAAGACGGTGACGAGCGCGTCGAGTACGCAGTCGTCGACCCCGAAGGCGGCGCCGGCCCGCTGGACGGCGGCGCCGGCCTGCCGCCGGATCAGCTCGGTCTCGGCGTCCGGGTCGGCGATCGGGCCGACGGTCTCGAAGTTGAAGCGCCGCTTGAGGGCGGCGGACATCTCCGAGACGCCCCGGTCACGCAGGTTGGCGGTGGCGATGACGGTGAAACCGGGGACGGCGCTGACCACCGCGTCCTCGGTGGCGGTCAGTTCGGGCACGCTGACCCGCCGGTCGGACAGGATCGACACGAGCGCGTCCTGCACCTCGGGCAGGCAGCGGGTGATCTCCTCGACCCGTGCCACCCGGCCCGTCCGCATCGCGCTGAGCACGGGGGAGTCGACCAGGGCCTGTGGGGTGGGGCCCTGGGCGAGCAGCAGCGCGTAGTTCCAGCCGTAGCGGAAGGCGTCCTCGGTGGTGCCGGCGGTGCCCTGGACGGTGAGCTCGCTGGTGCCGCACACGGCGGCCGCCAGCAGCTCGGACAGCATCGACTTGGCGGTGCCCGGCTCGCCGGTGAGGAGCAGGCCGCGCTCCCCGGCCAGGGTGACCACGCAGCGTTCCACCAGGGCGCGTTCGCCGACGAACTTCGGGGCGATCACCAGCTTCGACGGGAGCCCGGCACGACGCTCGGGCAGGGCCAGCTGCTCGCCCGCGCTGCCGCACACGAAGGTCACCACCGCGCGCGGGGTGAGCGCCCAGCCGGGAGGGCGGGGGCCGGGGTCCTGGGCGGCGAGGAAGGCGAGTTCGGCGGCGTACCGCTCCTCGGCGGGCATCGCCTGCCGGGCCGGGGCGGACTGTTCGGTGACGGTCATGGGGTATCGGTCCTTCAACTGTCAGAAGTGCGGAAGTGCATGCAGAAGTGCAGAAGTTCAGAGGTTCACGAGTGCGGGAGTTCACGAGTGCCCAGGTGCGGAAAGGGCGGGCCGGAGCCCGGTGGGGGCGCGGCGGTACCGCGCCCCCACCGGATCCGGCGCCGGTCCGGCGGATGCCCGTCAGCGCCGGCGGGAGCCGGTCCGCTTCACCTTCAGCTCCTCGAAGCGCGGTACGTCGCCCCCGCGGACCCGCGCCCAGGCCCGGCGGTACAGCTCCGCGGCCGGCTCCGCGGGCACCAGCACGCCCAGCACCGGATGGCCGCCCGCCGCCAGCGCGTACATGGGCAGCTTCCACGTCTCGACCGGCAGGACCGGCGCGCCGGGCTCGGACCAGCCGCCGGGCAGGAACAGGGAGCGCCCCGCGCGGGAGCGCGCGGCCGTCACCACCAGCTCGGTGGCGGCCAGTTCGGCGCGGGCGGCCTTCATCCGGGCCGGCTTCCAGCCCGTCCAGCGGGACGTGTTGCGGTCGGTGGGGTCGGGCATCGCCAGCAGCGCCAGGTACAGCGCGGCCGCGTCGGCGCCCAGCCCGTACGCCGCGGTGACCTCCGCCACCAGCTCGGGCACGCTGCGCGACGGGTCCTGCGGCCACCAGGTCCCCTCCTTGTCAAGGCCGCCGGCGACAGGTGCCCCCGGGTCGGCGAGCAGCGCGGCGAACGCCGGGTCCTGGACCAGGCGCAGTGCCGTCTCGGCCCGCGAGGGCTGCTGTTCGGCGCCGCGCAGCAGCGGCAGGTAGGGGTCGGAGCCGGTCGAGTCCAGCAGTGCGGGGCGCACCGCGGGCCGGGGCTGCGTGTCGTGCGTGGCCAGCACCACCGCGCCGTACCGCTCGTAGCCCTGGCCGGTCTCGGTGGGGGCGCCGGCCGCCTTGCGGAAGTCGGGCAGCCGGACGTAGTGCCCGACGCTCATCAGCAGTTCGGGTGAGGCCAGGCGCTGGCGCAGCGCGGTGAGCGCGGGCGGCAGGCTCGCCCGTACCGGGTGTCCGGCGGGCAGCCGGTGCGCGAGCCAGGCCGTCAGGGCGGCGGCCCCGGTCAGCACGCCCGCGTCGAAGGGCTGGGCCACCGGGACGGCGGGTTCCACGTGGTCGCCGTTGACCGTCCACGCGACATCGGTGCTCAGCACCTCGGAGGAGGCCGCGTCGAGCAGCGCGGGCAGTGCCCGGTGCGGGGCCCAGCCGCCGCGCACGTCCTTGGCGGCCTCGGCGAGCAGCCACTCGGGCACGGGCGTACGACGGCCCACGCGCTCGTTCCACACCCGCGCGGCGGCGGCCGCGTCCGGGCCGTCCGTCCACAGCCGCGCCGGGTCGGCGGGCAGCAGCGCCGCGACCAGGGCGCGCCGGACCTCCACGGCGAGCTCCTTCAGGTCGTCGCGGGCGTTGACGGCGTCGCCGGCCTTCAGCGCGAGCGTGTCGCGCAGCCCGGCGGGCAGGAACGAGCGCTCCCACGTGTCCAGGTGCGGCAGGCCCGCGAGGACCATCCGGGCCACGGCACCGGAGACCCCGGTGAGCCGCGCGAACTCCTCCGCGGCCTCGGGGAACCAGGGCGCCGGGCCGCGCTCGGCCGCCTCCTTCAGGAAGGCGGCGGTCCAGTCCGCGGCGCGCCCGCGGTCGCCGACGGGCTCGGCCGCCCCGGCCCCGGTGTAGGGGGCGGGCACGGCGAAGGCGCCCGCCGGGTCGTGCAGCAGCGCGTCGAACTCGCGGGTCCTCGGGAACTCCAGGGTCTGCTCGTTGAGGGCGAGCACGGCGCCGCCGCCGAGCGGGAGGACGGCGCGGTGCCTGCCGCCGCGGCCGCGCTCGCGGCCGTCGGCCCCCAGCAGGTGGGCGGTGTCGATGCGGACGCGGACGCGCCGCCACCGTTCGGCCGACGCCGTGGCGGAGGCCAGTCCCAGGGCGTCCACCTCGGCGAGCATCCGCAACAGCGCCGTCCGCTCCTCCTCGGAGGTGTCGCCGGTGACGACCGCGCGGTAGGCGACCGCCGCGGGGGCGTCCAGGAACAGTCCGGCCCAGGGGAAGGAGGAGGCGGAGATCTTCGGCGTGTCCACGTGCAGCCGGCCCGGGACCGCCTCGGCGGCGGTGTCGGCGACGGCCGCCGCCAGGGTGCGCAGGAAGCGGAACGTCGCGTCGGAGTCCCCGCCGAAGTGCCGGTGGTAGGGGGTGCCGGTGAGGCCGTGCAGCGCCCGGTCGACCACCTGGTCGAGGGGTCCCCGCCGGGCCGGTTCCTTCGTCCGCTGCGGTGCGGGCTCGAGCGCCTGCGCCACCTTCGCCAGGGCCTTGCGCTGGGTCAGTGCGGAGCGCAGGGTGTCGACGACGCCGCCGAGCAGCGCGGGCGCGGTGACGCCGGGCAGGGCCGCGGCGACGAGTGCCGCCAGGTCCGTGCGCTTCTCGGCCTGCTCGGCGGCCGCCAGCAGGGCTCCGGCGGCGCGCCCGTCCATCGCGCGCAGCACCGCCGAGCCCTCGGGGTCGCGGGGCCGCAGGCAGTACCAGTAGGCGAGCTTGGGGAGTTCGGTGTGGCCGGTCCAGTAGAGGCCGCCGTTGTGGTCGGAGGTGACCCGGCAGGTGACGGCGCCCTCGGGGTCGGTCAGGGCCAGGGTCCGCCAGTCCTGGGAGACGGCGCGGGGCCGGTCGTCGCCGGGGAAGACGACCGCGGCGCGCGGGAGGGGGCCGCCCTCGCGGACGGTGACGGCGCGTCCGGTGTTGTCGGAGCCGTGCCAGCCCTCGCCGCGCCGGTACACCACCCGCCAGCCGAGCAGCCCGTCGACGGGCGCGCCCAGCACGGAGCCCTCGACCGAGGGCGTCGGCCGCAGCCAGTTCTGGCCGACGTGGTCGTTCAGGACGCTGCCGGCCGGGTGGCCGTCCAGGGCGTCGGCGAGGAAGCGCGGCAGGGAGCGCCGGCCGACCGCGCCGGTGGCCGGGTCGTACTCGGCCCAGCCCCAGTCGCCGGGGCGGCCGCCCTGGTCCCACACCCAGTACGAGGTGCCGTCGGTGATGACGGCCCGTTCGGCGGGGAGCCTGCTGTCGCCCGCGTGCAGCGGGGCGGGGCCACCGGTGGTGCGGCCGCCGCCGGGCAGTGCCAGGGTCACGTGTTCGGTACGCACCGACCAGTAGTTGGCGGCGGAGTCCAGGGTGAGGACGTCGTCGGGGGCGCTCAGCCAGTAGCCCTGGACCGGGCCGTCGTAGGAGGCCCAGAAGACGAGCAGGTCGCCGTCGGTGTAGTGGAAGCCGTGGTTGTGGCGGTCGCCCGGCGGGACCCGCAGGTCGTGGGTGAGCACGGTGGAGTCGGCGTCGATGACCCGGACCTGTGTGGAGTTGGCGACGATGACGTACGGCCAGGCGTCCATCACGGTCAGCCGGGTGCGGCCGCGGCCGGGCGACAGCTCGGTGACGGCGGCCTCCCAGGCCGGCCAGACCAGCTCCTCGAACAGGCCGCCCCGCAGGGTGCGGGCCAGGATCTCGCCGAGGTCGGCGGAGGCGGCCCGGGACACCTCCTCGGGGGCGAGGGCCAGCGCCTCGGACGGCAGCCAGGTGAGCCGGCGCAGGGCCTCCGGCAGTTCCGGCAGTGCCGCCGCCGTGGACTCGCCGGCCACCCGGCGGACCCACTCGGCCACCAGCGGGGCGCTGCCGGGCGCCTCGGCGAGGTGCCGTACGGTCCCGCGGTCGCCCGACGCGTTGGTGTTGAAGCGGTCCAGGGTGCGGAAGAACGCCGGGCGCAACCGCTCGTCCGCGCACAGCGCCCGCAGGTCGCGCCGCCCGGCCGAACGGGCCCAGGTGTCCAGGCCCAGCACCTGGTTCGGGCCGGGGTCGGCGACGGTCAGCCCGTACGAGAGCAGCAGGTCGAGCAGGTCCACGTCCTGGAGGCCCAGGCGCAGGCCCGCCTCCCGCCCGGGCAGGGCCAGTTCGGCGCGCAGCACGCCGGCACAGCGCTCGACCAGGGGGAGCAGCCCGGGCAGCGGCGGCGGGGTGCCCCAGCCGGTGTGCCGGGCGGTGTGGAAGCGCTCCAGCCAGCCCGCGGTGCCGTCGGCGGGGCGCTCCTCGGCCGGCAGGCCGGGGTCCGCCAGCCCGGCGGTGGCGCCGGACTCCTCCAGCACCTCCAGCCACAGGGCGGCCAGTTCCCCGGCGTCGCCGCCGCCGGAGGGGGTGATGCCGAGCAGGGTGCCGCGTACGGCGGGCACGCGCCGGGCGAGGGCGACGAGCGCCGTGCGGTGGGCCTTCCACCAGCCGGCCGCGGCGCGCAGGGTGGCGGGCAGCGGCAGCAGCTCGGCGAGGTAGTCCTGCTCGGGCACGCTGCCGGTGAGCCCGGCCGCGCGGGCGAGCCGGCGCAGCTCGACGGCGGCCTGCGCGGACGGGGCGAGCCCGCCCGCGGTGCGGCGTACGCACAGGCGCCGGAAGCGCTCGAGGGCCTCGGCGGGGGAGACGCGCTGGGCCAGCTCCTTGCCGTAGCCGGTGAGCGTCTTCACCGGCAGGGCTCCGGCCAGGGCGAACTCCAGGAAGACGGCGTCGAGCCGGTCCTCGTCGACGGCCAGGCCGTAGCGGGCCTCGCTGGTGCGGGCGCGGCCGAACAGCTGTGCCGCGTACGTGGTGTTCTCGACGGCGAGGAAGACGCGCGCGGCCTGCTCGTAGAAGACGGGCAGGAAGTGCGGGACGGCGGCGGCGAGCCGGTCGGCCAGCTCGGTGCAGGCGTCGAGGGCGGCCTTGGGCTTGGTCTTGGCCTGCCGGGCCAGCCGGTCCAGTTCGGGCACCACGGCCAGCGCGTGGTGTCCGTCCTCGGGGTGGTGCACCAGCACCCACTCCGGGAAGCCGAGCGCCTGGCGCCGGCCGAGGCCGACCACCTGCGGCTCGCCGTCCGGTACGAGGCCCAGGAAGCCGGCGGCGAGGTCCTCGGCGGCCCCGAGCTCGGCCGCGGCGAGGCGGACCACGACGCGCTCGTCCCCGAGGGCCGGGTGGCGGTACGCCCGGGCGGTGAGGGGCACGGCCGAGGCGCCCGCCCCGGTGGTGCCGGCGGGCAGGACGGCGCCCGCCGCCAGGAGTTCGGCGGCGTCGGCGGCGGCGTGCCCGGCCGTGCCCGTGGTGTCGGTGGTGTCGGTGGTGCTCACGCTTCGTCCCCGCCCTCTTCGATCCTGCGCCCGGCGTACAGCGCCGCGGCCATCCGCATGCCCTCGGACCAGGCCACCGGTCCGACCTCGCCGAGGCGTACCGCCCGGCCGTCCTCGTCGTGCCAGTTGAGCGCCCCGGTGGCGGTCTCGTCGTCCCAGTAGGGCTCGCCGATCCAGACGGCCGCTTCCACGGCCCGGCCGCGGTCGCGCACCTTGCAGGTGGCGTAGCCGCCGGAGACCCGGTAGCCGAGGGCGGTCGCGCGGGCCGCGAGGCCGAACCGGGTGGGGAACACCCCGCCCGCGTAGTCGCGGACCTCGGTCGCGGCCGGCTCCAGGTCCGCGGGCTTCTCCCAGGTGGGCCGGTGGATCTGCTCGACCCGCTGGGTGATGTCCAGCTCGGCCGCGAACTCCCGTACGTCGTCCAGGTCGGGCAGCAGCACCGGGTGCGGCAGGGTCACCGTGCGCGGGGAGAGGCGTACGGTCTCGCCGTCGAGGTTGACCACCTTCAGCTCGCCGTCGGCGGTGGCGTCGCGCAGGAAGCCCACCTCGTCGGGGTCGTCGTCGGGGACGACCGCGAGGTCGCGCAGTGCGGCCTGCCAGGCCCCGTCGGGCCATACCCGGGCGAGGAGTTCGGTCGGCACCGGCAGCGAGGACACCATCCAGGTGTCCACCTGGGCCGCGCAGGCCGCCTCGTGCCGCTCCAGCCATTCGGCGAGCCGGCGCAGCCGGTCCACCTCGGGATGGTCGCGCAGCGCCTTCGGCAGTGCCTTCAACTGCCGCCCCCCGGGCCGCCGTACCGCGACCTTCCCCTCCACGAGGGAGATCTCGTACCCCTCGTCCAACGCCAGCCAGCCCATCAGCGCGCGCCCCTCCACCTGTCCGGAAACGGTCTTGCGCAGCCCGGAACGAGGCGCGAGCGCCCGTCGAGCTGCGGTATGCGGGGAGACTAGCGAGCCCCACTGACAACGCGGAGGGGAGGGCTCCGGGTGAGGGTCCCGGACATGCCGCCGCCCCCGGTCCGTGGCGGACCGGGGGCGGCGGGGATACGGCTTGACGGCAGGTCAGACGGCGTCGGCGGGCTCCGCGGCCTTCGACGCCGCGGCCTTCGACGGCGCGGCCTCCGCGACGGCGGACGCGACCACGCGCGGGCCGTGGCCGGAACGCAGTCCGAGCCAGCTGATCAGTGCGACGAGGGCGAAGGCGGCGGCGCCGATCCAGAAGGTGAGGGTGAATCCGGACTCGGCGGGCAGCGGCGGGACGCCCTGGGGCAGGTGCTCGACGGTCTTCGACGCCAGGATCGTGGTGACGATGGCGCTGCCGATCGCGCTGCCCGTGGAGCGGGAGATGGAGTTGATGCCGTTGGCGATGCCGCTCTGGTGGTGCGGGACGCTCGACATGATCACCGCGGGCATGGCGGCGTAGCCGAAGCTGACGGCCGCGCCGACGACGAGGCCGGCGCCGATGACCGAGAGGGTGTGGCCGTGGTCGAGCGCCAGCCAGCCGAAGCCGACGGCGCCGAGCGCGGCGGCGACGGCGAGCGCGAGGCGGGGCCCGCGGTGGCGCACCAGCTGCCCGCCGACGGGGGAGGCGAGCAGCGAGACGATCGCGCCGGGCAGCAGGAACTGGACGGAGGCGCGCAGGATGGACGCGTCGAAGCCGTAGCCGGTGAGCTTCTCGGGCATCTGGACGAGGTAGGAAACGCCCAGGAAGTTCGCGAACATGCCGAAGCCGACGAGGATGCCGGCCAGGTTGGCCATCAGCACCGGGCGGTGGACGAACATCTTCATGTCGACGAGCGGCTCGGCCACCTTGCGCTCGACCAGGACCCAGACGGCCGTCATCACGGCGGCACCGGCGAAGCTGCCCAGGGTGCGGGCGGAGGACCAGCCCCACTCGTGACCCTGGGAGATGGGCAGCAGGAGCAGCAGCAGGGCGATGCCGAGGGTCAGCGCGCCGAGGAAGTCGGTGCGCCCGCCGGTCTTGTGCCGCGTGGCGGGGACCAGGAAGACGACGGCGAGCAGGGCGATGACGGCGAAGCCGGTCGCCATCCAGAAGGCGTTGCGGTAGTCGGCGCCCTCGCCTGAGGTCAGCAGGCCGGTGGCGACCAGCGCCAGGCCGCTGCCGAACGCGAGCGTGCCGCTGACCAGCGCCATGGCGCCGGGCAGCTTCTGCGGCCGGACCTCCTCGCGCAGCACCGACAGCGCCAGCGGGAAGATCGCGGTCGCGGCGCCCTGGAGCACCCGGCCCAGGATCAGCAGGGGGAGGGAGGTCGCGAGCGCGGCCACCACGGAACCCGCCACCATCACGCCGAGGACGGCCACCAGGGTGGGCTTCTTGCCGTGCTGGTCACCGAAGCGGCCGAGCAGCGGGGTGAAGACGGCGGCGGAGAGCAGGGTGGCGGTGGTCACCCAGCTGACGTTGGCGGTGGAGGTGCCGAGGTCGGTGCGGATCAGGCCCAGGATCGGTACGGGCAGGGTCTGCATCATCGACACGACCATGGCGGCGAGGCTCAGGGCGAAGACGATGACCGTCTCGTTGCCCTTCCTCGCTTCGGCGGGGGCGGATGCGGCGGAGCTCATGGAGGGGGGACCTTCTCAGTGTTTCAGGACGCAGATGTTTTATGTCATCAAGTACTTCGACGAAGGTAGTCAGAGATAGTTAAGGTGGTCAAGTAAAAGGTTGATAATGTCAACGATCCTCGGCTAGGCTCGCGGGCCATGAGCACCACCGCACCGCACCGCCCCACCAAGCTGGAACTGCTGGAACTCCTCGCCGCCATCGGCACCGCCCAGTGGCGCGACTTCGCCGCCGCGGCGGCCCGCCACGGGCTCACCTCCACGCAGGCCAAGGTCCTCGCCCAGCTGGACGGGCCCGTGCCGATGCGCGGCCTCGCGGCCCTGCTGGCCTGCGACGCCTCGAACGTCACCGGCATCGTGGACCGGCTCCAGGCGCGCGGGCTGGTGCGGCGCGAGCCCGAGCCGCGCGACCGCCGGGTCAAGAACGTGGTGGCGACCGGCGAGGGCCGTGAGGTGATGCGCCGGGTGCGCGCGGAGATGCAGGCCACCCACGGGGCGCTGGACGCGCTGGACGAGGCGGAGGGTGCGACCCTCTACGCCCTGCTGGAGCGGCTGCGGCCCGCCATGGAGCGCGACGGAGCCTCCTGATCCCGGCCCGCGGCCGGCCCTGGTGCCCGCCGCGGGCGGTCAGTCCCGGGGAGCGGCCTCGACCGACTCGACGGCGGCGTCCAGGGCGGCCGTGAGCCGGCCCAGGCGCTGCTGGAGCTCGCGGATCTCGGCCAGCTCGAAGCCGGTCGCCCGCGCGATCCGGCGCGGCACCTCCACGGCCCGCGCGCGCAGGGCCGAGCCCTCCTCGGTCAGCACCGCGTGCACCGACCGCTCGTCCTCGGTGCTGCGCTCGCGCCGGATCAGGCCGGCCGTCTCCAGCCGCTTGAGCAGCGGCGAGAGCGTGCCCGAGTCGAGCCGCAGGTGCTGTCCGAGCTGCTTGACCGGCATCGTGCCGTGCTCCCAGAGCACCAGCATCACCAGGTACTGGGGGTAGGTGAGCCCCAGGTCCTTCAGGACGACCCGGTAGAGACCGCCGAAGGCGCGGTTCGCGGCGCCCAGCGCGAAGCAGATCTGTCCGTCGAGGCGGAGGAAGTCCTCGTCGCGAAGGGGTTCGCGGAAGGGGTCGGCGGGCTGCTGGGTCATGTGCCCCAGTGTACCGGAGCAGACTTGCGAGCGATTGAGTTGTGCACAACTGAATTGTGTGCTCTATTTGTGGTCGAGGGTCGGCCACCGGCCGCCCCGCCCCTCTGAAAGGACCTCCCGATGGACGCGCTGTACACCGCCGTCGCCACCGCCAACGGCCGCGAGGGCCGCGCCGTCAGCTCCGACGGCCAGATCGACCTGCCCCTCGCCATGCCCCCGGCGCTCGGCGGCAACGGCCAGGGCACCAACCCCGAGCAGCTCTTCGCCGCCGGCTACGCGGCCTGCTTCGCCAGCGCCCTGGGCCTGGTCGGCCGGCAGGCGAAGGTCGACACCGGCGACGTGTCCGTCACCGCGGAGGCCTCCATCGGCCAGGACGCCGGCGGCTTCGGTCTCGCCGTCACCCTGCGCGTCGAGCTCCCGGCCCACCTGGAGGGCGAGACCGGCACCCTGCTGGTCAAGCAGGCCCACGAGGTCTGCCCCTACTCCAAGGCCACCCGGGGCAACATCCCCGTCGAGCTCGTCATCGAGTAGCAGCCCCCCGGCCGCCCGTCAGGCGGTGCGCCGCACGGCCACCACCGCGCAGGCCACCGCCAGCGGCAGCTCCGCGGCGAGCGCCATCAGCACCGCCGCGCCCTGCCCGGCCGTACCCGCCGAGGTGGTGACGTCGAGCCAGGCGTCCGCCACCAGCAGCGCGGCCGTCGCACCCGCCACCGCCGGGACCCGGGGGTCGCCCCCGCGCAGCAGCAGCCCCGTCCCGGTCAGCCCGGCGGCCAGCAGCGCGTCGAAGCCGACCCAGGCGGTGGACCAGTTGGACACCTCCGCCGTCCGCGGCAGCGTCCGCGCCAGCACCACCATCCACGGCAGCAGCGCCAGCCCGGCCCCCGTCAGCACCGCCGCGAGCCGCGGCGCGCGGCCGCGCACTCCCCCGGAGCGGGGGCGGGCAGGGAACTGCGGGGCGACGAGGGCCATGGCTGCGGGTCTCCTTCCGGTCCGGCGGTCCGTCCGCCGGGCACACCACAACCCTGTGGGCCCGCGAGGAGAAGATCAGTAGCCCCACCGTCCCAAGCGGGGGTGGTGCCAGGTACACCACCGGCCGGACGCCAGGGTGGTGGCAGCCCCGTGATCCATCCGATTACCGTTGCGGACATGGCAACCCGCGGCGCGCTGAGGCGTACGTACACCTGGATCGCGTCGCACGCCCCCTGGTCGGCGTGGGCCTGGCGCAACACCGTCTTCGCCACGGCCGCGATCCCGCCCGCCCTGCCCCTCCTGCTCGGTGCCGCCGCCCTCGTCGCCCTCCCCGGCCACACCGCCCTCCCGCTGCTCCTGGTCCTCGCGCTCCGCCCGCTGCTGACCCTCCTCCAGCGCAGCCGCTTCCGGACGCTCCTCGGCCTGGAGGTGCCGCCCGTCGTCCACGAACACCGCTGGGCGACCGTACGCGGCCTCGCCGAGCGGCTGCGCTCCGAGTCGACCTGGCGCCAGTACGGCTACCACCTCCTCGTCAGCCCGCTCGCCGCCGCGGGGGCCGCCGTACTGGTCCTGACCTGGGCCGGCGGCGCCGCCGGGGCCTGCGTCTACGCCTGGTTCTGGGTGCTCCCCTCCGACGGCGAACTCCCCGCCCCGGGCTGGACGGCCCAGTACGACGCCATCACCGGCCTCGGCGTGCTCGCCCTGCTCGCCGCGCCCTGGCTGGCCGCGGCCCTCACCCGGATCGACGCCACCGCCGCGGCCGCCCTCCTCGGCCCCAACCGGGCCCGCGAACTGGAGCGCCGGGTCGAGGACCTCGCCGAGAGCCGGGCCGGCGTCCTCGACGCCGCCGACCTCGAACGCCGCCGCATCGAACGCGACCTGCACGACGGTGCCCAACAGCGCCTGGTCTCCCTCGCCATGAACCTCGGCATCGCCCGCGCCACCCTCACCGACCTGCCGCCCGAGGCCAGGGCCGTCATCGACGAGGCCCACCGCGAGGCGAAGGAGGCCATCGAGGAACTCGGCAGCCTCGTACGGGGACTCCACCCGGCCGTACTGGAGGACCGCGGCCTGGACGCCGCGCTCTCCGGCATCGCCGCACGCGCCCCGCTCCCCGTCGAACTCACCGTGGACCTCGCCCGGCGGCCCGGCTCCACCGTCGAGGCCGTCGCCTACTTCGTCGTCTCCGAAGCCCTCGCCAACGTGGCCAAACACGCCCGCGCCGAACGCTGTTCGGTCCACGTCGGCCGCGTCGCCGACGGCCGCCGGGGCGACCTCCTGCGCGTCGTCGTCACCGACGACGGCGTCGGCGGCGCCGACCCGGCGGGCGGCACCGGACTGACCGGCCTGCGCAAGCGCGTAGGGTCGGTCGACGGAACGATTCTGATCGACAGCCCCCTCGGGGGCCCGACCACCGTCACTGTGGAGCTGCCGTGCGGGCTGTGATCGCCGAGGACTCCGTCCTGCTGCGCATAGGTCTTGTCAAAGTCCTGGAGATGGCCGGATTCGAGGTGGCCGCCGAGACCGGCGACGCCGAGGGCCTGCTGGCCGCCGTCGAGGAACACCGCCCCGACCTCGCGCTGGTGGACGTCCGGATGCCGCCCGGATTCACCGACGAGGGCGTCCGCGCCGCCCTGATGATCCGCAGCCAGTACCCCGGCACCGCCGTGCTGCTGCTCTCCCAGTACGTGGAGGAGCGCTACGCCGCCGACCTGCTGTCCTCCCGGAGCGGCGCCGGCATCGGCTACCTGCTCAAGCAGCGCGTCGCCGACGTCGAGGAGTTCGTCGACGCCCTGCGCCGCGTCGCGGCCGGCGGCACCGCCCTCGACCCGCAGGTGGTCGCCCAGCTCCTGCTGCGCCGCGGCGGCCCCGACCCGCTGGAACGGCTCACCCCGCGCGAGCGCGACGTCCTGGCCCTGATGGCCGAGGGCCGCTCCAACGCGGCCATCGCCGCCGGACTCGTCGTCAGCGAGAGCGCGGTGGCCAAGCACATCAACAACATCTTCGCCAAGCTCGACCTGCCCCCGGCCGCCGAGGCCCACCGCCGGGTCCTCGCCGTCCTGCGCTTCCTGGACGGCACGCCGTGACCGGTCCCGCCGCCGGGGGGAACGGGCAGCGCCTCGCCTGGTACACCGCCGCCGCGCTCAGCGCCGTCCTGGTGCTGGCGGCGGCCGCCTGGCAGGCGGGGACCGGCGCAGGCGTACGCAGGGGCACGGCCGTCGGCGGCAGCGGCGGCCGGACGGTGACCGCCGTGGAGGTGGTGGCGGGGCCGTCCGACGTGTCCGTCACCCCGGGCGGGGACGCGCGGGTCGGCTACCGGGCCGACCTCGCCTGGTCGCTCGGGCGGCCGGAGGTCGAGGAGAGCTGGCTCGGCGACACCCTCAGGCTCACCCCGCACTGCCCCGACGGCTCCCTCGGCTTCGCCGCGGGAGCCGGCTGCTCGGTGCGGCTCGCGGTGACCGTGCCCGCCGGGGTCCCGCTGAAGGTCTCCGGCGGCACGGGCCGGATCAGCGTCAGCGGCATGGCCGCCGCGGTCGACGCCGAGACGGGCGCCGGCACGCTGGTCCTGGCCGACCTGCGCGGACCACTGCGGGCGCGGGTCGGCGACGGCACCCTGCGCGCCACCGGCCTGACCGTGCCGCAGGCCGACATCCGCGCAGGATCCGGCCGGGCCGACGCCCGTTTCGCGGCACCGCCCGAGCAGGTCACGGCACGCGCCGACGCCGGCCGCCTGGAACTCGTCCTGCCCCCGGGCACCCGCTACCGCGTCAGCTGCCGCGCGGGCCTGGGCCGCTGCGAGACGGCGGACGCCCTGAACGACCCCGCGGCTGACCGCACTGTGGACATCGCCGTCGGCGTCGGCCACGCCGGCGCGTCCTACCGCCCGGACGGCCCCTGACTCAGCGCCGCTCCAGCAGACCCCGGACGTAGGCGGCCTGGCCCGCGTGCTGGAGGTCGTCCGTCAGGACGCTGACCAGGCGGACGCCCAGGCTGACCGGCGGGTCCCAGCGCTCGTCGACGATCCGCTCCAGATCGGCGGCGGCCAGGCCCCGCACGAAGCGCAGGCTCTGCTCGTGGACCGCGTCGTAGTAGCCCAGCAGCAGCTCGGGGGAGTCGACGCGGACCGTGCCGGCCTCGGCGGCGGTGTGCCCGTAGCCGATGCCGTCGACGGGCAGCGGCAGGGCGAAGCGCTCGGCCCAGCCGCCCGCCCGCCAGACCTGCTCCAGCCCGGCGACCTCGGCCACGTGGTCGTCCTGCACCCGGGTCAGGTGCCAGACCAGCCAGGCGATCGGGTTCGCCTCCGCGTCGAGCCGGGCGTTCAACTGCTCGGCCGTGAGCCCCTCGACCGCCTCGTGCACCACCTCCCGGACGCGTCCGAAGCCGTCCGCCAGTACCTCCGTGGCCTTCATCAGCAGTCCCCAGCCGTCTCTCTCGTCGTGTACGCCGTCTGGCCGTTGTGGGGACCACCTTGCTCGCCCGCCGCCGGGCCGGGCGGGCGACACTCCGTCAGCGGCGGGAACGGCGCAGGAAGACGCCGGCCACCGCCCCGACGAGGGCGATCCCGGCGACCCCGGCCGTGGTCCACCAGCCGCCGGAGCCGCCGGAAGCGCCGGACGGCGCGGGCTCCGGGGAGGAGGGGGAGGGGGGTGAGGCGGGGCTCGCGGGGCCCGACGGGGCCGCGGTGGCCGGGGAGGGGGGTGCCGAGGGGGCCGGGGCCGACGGGGCCGGGTCCACGGCCGGCACCGCCACCTCCTTCTGCGCGTGCCCGAGCGAGGGGAAGCCCGCGTCGACGGTCACCTGCCACGTACCCGGCGGCAGCGCCTCGGCCGTCACCCACCCCGCGGCCCGGCCGGTGTCGCGCACCAGCCGCCACGGGCCCTGGGTACGGCCACCGTCGGCGCTGACGGCGTTCACGGTGGCGGCCACGGCCTCCTCCACGGCGTCACCGTCGTTCTCCCAGGTGACGTCGGCGGTGACCCGGCCGTCCCGCTGACCGGTGATGACCACCTTCAGGGTGTCGCCGTGGGCGTGGGCGGGCCCCGCCGCGCCCATGGCCAGGACGAGGCACAACAGGGGGAGGGTGAGCGCGGCGAGGGCCAGGGCGGGGAGGTTCGGGAGGTGTCGGCGCATCGGCACGGTGCTCCAGGTGAGGGGAAGTGCGGGAGGGAGACGAGGGGGCGGGCGGCCGTAGGGGAGTACGGCCGCCCGCCGGTTCGAGGAGGCTGGGTCAGCCGGCCTTGCGGGCCGTCCAGACCTGCGCCGGACGGCCGTCCGCGCGCTGGAGGTCGAGCAGCCAGGTCCCGTAGTAGGGCCGGTTGCTGACCGTCAGGGCGAAGCCGCCGCTCGCGTCGGTGATGGTCACCGCGCCGTCACGGGAGGACACCCGCCACTGCTGGGCGGCGGAGTTCTGGCAGGGCTGCTGCGCGACCCACATGCCCGCGGCGGGGGCGCCGCCGGGCTGGAGGCACTTGCCGGACGCCGCGGACTTGATCCGGACCGTCCCGTTGCCCGCGTCGTCGAAGTACCACTGCTGCTGCGCGTAGCCGTTGGTCCGGTTCGCGACGAGCACGGTCCCGTCGGCGGTGCGCCCGCCCCACAGCTCGGCGGCCATGCCGCTGCTGCCGTTGCCGAGCACGTAGCGGGTGCCCGGGGTGGTGGCGCCGCCGCCCGTGTCGGTCGTGCGGAACGAGGCGGCCTTGCCGGGGCCGCTGTCACGGCCGGAGCCGTCGCGGACCGACACGGCGGCCGTGTACGCGGTGCCGGGCTTGAGGTTGTAGACGCGCAGGGAGGTGGACTGCACCCAGGTCAGGTGCTTGTCGTTCAGCAGCACCTGGTACCAGGCGGCGCCCTCGGCCTTGGGCCAGCTCAGCACCACCGAGTCGGACTGGATCTGACCGGCCGTCACCGCCGGTGCGCCCGAGGGCTTCTTGGTGGGGGACGGGCTGGGCTTCGCGGTCGGCGACGGGTTCGGGTTGGGGTCCGGGTTGGTGCCTCCGCCGCCCGCGTTCCGCATCAGGAACTGGTTGTCCGCGATGTTCCAGTGGGTGGCCAGGTAGCTGCCCGGCTTCGGACTGGTGTGGAAGTAGTCGTCGTGGTTGCAGTCGAGGATGTTCTCGGACGCCTTGTTGGTGCAGACGTTGCGCATCTGCGGGTAGTACGGGGTGTCCGAGTAGCACATCACGTCCCACTCGTCGGTGCAGTGCGCGCCCCGGCTGGTGTTGGGCGCGCTGTTGTTGACCGCGCCCAGGTTGTGGCCGAGTTCGTGCGCGGCGGTGTGGCCGCCCCAGCACCCCGAGTCGGTCCGCCCGTAGGACGGGCCGAAGTTGCTCAGGTTGTTCTGGCCGGGCCGCTCGTCGCCGTTGAAGGTGCCGATGCCGCAGTACACCTGGGTGTCCGCGAAGATCATGTACTTGCGGTCGCGGCGGTCCAGGCCCTTGGCGGCCAGCGCGTTGTTGGTGGCGCTGAACTCCGAGAGCGCGGAGTCGGGGAGCTCGATGTTGAGCACCGAGGGCGTGCAGTCGGCGGCGGTCACGTAGCGGATGTGCCGGACGCCGCCGGTCTCCTTGGCGCTCGCCGCGTAGATGAGGTCGGCGTCGGCCGCCCACTTGCGGAACGAGGCCACGTACTCGGCGTACCGGTCGCGGCCGGGGCCGTGCGCGTACACGACCTGGACGCGGTTGCCGGTGCTGCCGTCGCCGTCGCACTGGACGGTCTGTCCGGCCGGCCCGGCGGCGACGGCCTGGCTGCCGGAGGCCGGCGGGGCCGGGGCCTTGGCGCTCGCGGCGGTGCGGGCGTCGGCGGCGGGCGCGTCCTGAGGACGCCCGCCGCCCTCGCCGGCCGCCGGGTCGGCGCTGGCCGGGGAGGCGGGGTCGGCCGCGGGGGCCTTCGTGCGGACGACCGGCTCGATGTCCTTCTTGATGTCGACGCCCCCGGGGGGAGCGTCGGGCCCGTGGGTGCACAGGCCGTCCTTCGTGCGGTAGACGCCGACGCAGCGGTCGCCCTTGGGGGCCGTCTCCAGCCCGTCGTAGACCATGCCGCGCGCGCCTTCGTTGGCGGGCGCCTTCGCCAGGGGGGCCGGTTCCGCGTCGCGGGCCGGTGCGGCGGCCGGTTCGGCGGCCGCGGCGGGTGCCTCGGCCAGCGCGGTCGTGGTCGCCTCGGCCTCGCCGCCTATGCGGGAGTAGGCGATGCCTCCCGCGAGCACCGCCGCCGATGCCATGGCGGCGGTGAGGAGTATCAGCTTCCGGGGTTTGCGCCGGTGGCCGGGCTTGCGGCGCCGGCCGGTGGATCGTGCTGTCATGCGCACCTCAAGTCCGTGTCAGGAGAGTGGGTGCGCGGAAGCTTGCCAGATGAGCGGCTCGGAGAATTCGGACAAACGGGAGACCGGTCCGGGAAATCTATCCGTTACCTTGTTGCCTGATTTGATGAACTGTCAACTCGCTTTGAAAACAAGGGAGTTACGCGCGTTGCGGATCAAAGGTCCAGGCCTTTTCCGGGATCTCGTTATCAAATCGAGATACAAGGCGGAACCTTGTTGACGGGAATTCAGTCAGGTATTCATTCAAAAACTACCTGCCGAATTCCCCCCGTCACGAGCCGTGAAGCGGACGCGCCCGGCTCGCCCGGTCTCGGGTGCCCAGGCCGCCCGGAAGGTGCGGCGCCGGCGTGGGCACCCGTACGGACTACCGGGCGGCGTCCCGCTCCCAGACGTAGAACCGCTGGGCCATGGCGTCCTTCGGGCCCCGCCACGTCTTCGGGTCGTGGGGGCTGACGAACGCCGAGAGCCGCTCGCTCAGGTCGACGAACTCCGGGTGCCGGGTCACCTGGGCGATGGCCGGGCCCGGGTCCCGGTCGGCCTCGATCAGGTGCATGTAGACGTCCCCGAACTGGAAGAGACTGCGGCGGCTGACCCCCACCAGGTGGGGCAGCTCACCCGCGTCCGAGGCGGCGAACAGGCCGGCGATGTCGGGCGCCGAACCGGGCGCCATACGGGCCACGATGAGGGCTTGGTGCATCGGGAGGTGTGCCTTTCGGGTGGGGGAGCGGATGGACGCGGGAGAGCCCTCAGCGGCGGCCGGCCGGGGCCTTGTGGCCGCCCCGCCCCTCGATCTTGTCCCGGATGAGCTCCATCTGGATGCGGGAGTTCAGGTTGATCCGGTCGGTCATCCCGGCGTCGTCGATGGGCGCGTCCGGCTTCATCGCGAAGTCCTGCACCCACCGCATCCGGGTCCCGCCCGGCACCTCGCCGTACTCCCAGTGGATGTCCATGTGCGCGAACGGACCCGTCTCCACCCGGCGGGCCTTCACCGTCAGGCCCGCCCGGTCCACCGTCCGCTCCGAGACCCAGCTCCACACCACGCCGTTCTCGTCCGGGTGCATGGCCAGCCGGAACCGGGTGGTGTTCCCGGCCTTCTCCAGGATCTCGACCGAGGCGTACTCGCTGAACAGCTTCGGCCAGTTGGGCAGGTCGTTCGTCACGTCCCACACGACGTCGACGGGTGCTTTGACCAGGATCTCGTTGTCGGTGTGTCCAGGCATGTCAGGCTCCGGTCATGAGGCTGTTGTTGACGAGGTCGACGAACTCGCGCGGGCTCTTGCAGCGGTCCGCGTCCGGGGGCAGCGCGCGGCCCCGCCGGTTCTCCAGCTCACCGACGATGCCGAGCAGGCCCAGCGAGTCCAGGCCGTAGTCGTCGAACCGGGAGTCCGGGCGGCTCGCCAGCTCCGTGGGGTCGACGGTGATGCCGGCGGTCTTCATGAGCGCCGCCAGCTCTTCCAGGGTCAGTCGGTCGGACATGGTGCCTTCTCTCTTTCCTGCTTCCGGGGGCCGGGCCCTTGGCCGCGCCCGGCCCCGACGAACGGGGCCCGGTCACTGCTCTGCGGATCCGGGCCCCTTGCGGAGGACGAGGGCCGCGTTCGAACCCATCCGGCCCCGGCTCAGCACGAGCGCGGTCCGCAGGGGGGCGACGCGGGCGCTGCCGGTGACCACGTCGAGGTCGTGGCAGACGTCGAAGACGTTCGGGGTGGGAGGGACGACCCCGTGCTCCAGCGCCAGCACGGCGGCGGCCGCGTCGAGGGTGCCGGCCGCGCAGTACGCCCGCCCGGTACCGGTCTTGGGGGCGGTCACGGGCACCTTCGCGCCGTGCGCGCCCAGCGCCTCCCGGATCGCCCGCGCCTCCGCCGCGTCCGCCTCGGGCGTGCCCAGGGCGTCGGCGAAGACCACGTCCACCTCCTCGGGCGCCAGCCCCGCCTCCCGCAGCGCGCCGCGGATCGCGTGGGCCAGGCCCTCACCCGACTCCTCCGGCCGGCCCGGCCCGGTGAAGGTCGCGGCGTGCCCGGCGAGCAGGGCCCGCACCGGCGCGCCCCGCCGCCTCGCCGCCGCGGCGTCCTCGACGGTGAACATCGCGCCGCCCTCCGCCGGGACGAACCCGCAGGCCTTCGCGGTGAACGGCCGGTAGGCGCGCTCCGGGTCCTCGGCGGTGCTGAGCCCCTCGTACCCGAGCTGGCAGACCACCGAGTACGGGGCGAGCGGCGCCTCCGTGGCGCCGACCAGCATCGCCCGGCTGCCCTGGCGGATCCCCCGGGCGGCGTGCGCGAAGGCGTCCAGCCCGCCCGCCTCGTCGCTCGCCACCACCCCGCAGGGACCCTTGAACCCGCGCCGGATGGACACCTGGCCGGTGCTGGCCGCGTAGAACCAGGCGATCGACTGGTACGGGCCGACGTAGCGGGGGCCCTGCCCCCACAGCCGCTGCAGCTCGCGCTGCCCGAACTCGCCGCCGCCCGAGCCGGCCGCGGTCACGACGCCCACCGCGTACGGATCGTCCTCGTAGTCCGCCCGGCCCAGCCGGGCGTGCTCCAGCGCGAGGTCCGCCGCCGCCAGCGCGTAGTGGCTGAACCGGTCGGTCTGCACCAGGAACCGGTCCTCCACCAGCTGACCGGGCTCGAAGCCCCGTACCTCGCCGGCGACGCGCACCGGAAGGTGCTCGCACCCCTGGCGGGTCACCCGGTCCAGGACGCTCTCGCCCGCCTGCGTCGCCTTCCAGAAGGCGGCGGCGCCGATCCCGTTGGGCGCGACGACCCCGATGCCCGTGACGGCCACCGGCGGGCCGCCCGTAGGTCTGTTCACGCGCGTACCTCCTTGGGCTGGGTCATGACCACGGCGGACTGGAAGCCGCCGAAGCCGCTGCCGACGGACAGCACGCTGCGCAGGGTGTGGCTGCGGGCGGTGCGCGGCACGTAGTCCAGGTCGCATTCGGGGTCGGGGGTCTCGTAGTTCGCGGTCGGCGGCACCACCTGGTGCTCCATGGCCAGCACGCAGGCCGCGAGTTCGATCGCCCCGATGGCGCCGAGCGAGTGCCCCACCATGGACTTGATGGAGGTCATCGGCGTCTTGTAGGCGTGGTCGCCGAGCACCCGCTTGACGGCCGCCGTCTCGTGGCGGTCGTTCTGCTTGGTCCCGGAACCGTGCGCGTTGACGTAGTCGACGTCCCGTGCGTCGATCCGGGCCTGGGCCAGGGCGGTGGATATCGCCCGGGCCATCTCCAGGCCCTCGGTGGTCAGCCCGGTCATGTGGTGGGCGTTGCCGAAGGTGGCGTAGCCGCCGATCTCGCAGTAGATCCGGGCCCCGCGGGCGCGGGCGTGCTCGAGCTCCTCCAGGACCAGCACCGCGCCGCCCTCGCCGAGGACGAACCCGTCCCGGTCGGCGTCGAAGGGGCGGGAGGCGTGCGCCGGGTCCTCGTTGTTCGCCGAGGTCGCCTTGATGGCGTCGAAGCAGGCCACGGTGATGGGGGACACGGGGGAGTCCGAGGCGCCGGCGACGCACACGTCCATCCGGCCCTCCTGGATGGAGTGCACCGCGTACCCGACGGCGTCGAGCCCCGACGTGCAGCCGGTGGAGACGGTCTGCACCGGGCCGCGCGCCCCCGTCTGCTCCGCCACCGCCGAGGCGAGGGTGGCGGGGGTGAACGCGCGGTGCAGGAAGGGGGAGGAGAGGCGGTGGTCCACGTCCCACCACGCGCCCTGCTGGCTGACCGCGACGTAGTCGTGCTCCAGCCGGGTGGTACCGCCGACCGCGGTGCCGAGGGAGACGCCGGTGCGCCAGGCGCGCTCGCCGTCGAGCTCCAGCCCGGCGTCGGCCATCGCCTCGCGGGCGGCGACCAGGGCGAACTGGATGTACCGGTCGGCCCGGGCCGCCTCGTCCTCGGTGAAGCCGTGCTCACGGGGGTCGAAGTCGACCTCGGCGGCTATCCGGGAGCGGAACCCGGACGGGTCGAAGAGGGTGATGCCACGGGTCGCCGTACGCCCGTTGGACAGCAGGTCCCAGAACGCGGCGGTGCCGATGCCGCCCGGGGCGACGACGCCCACCCCGGTCACGGCCACCCGCCGGCGCGTCACGAGACCACCCCGGAGCGCTCCGGGGGACGTTCCGCCCACGCGGTGGCGTCCGGGTTCGGCGCCTCCTCGGTGTCCACGTGCCCGAGCTTCGGGTCCGGCGCGAGCGGGCCGAGGTGGAACACCATCCGGGCCTCGGTGCCGCCGACGTTGCGGAACCGGTGGCGCACGTTCAGCGGAACGAGCAGGCCCTGGTCGACGCGCAGCGGGTGGGTCTCGCCGTCGAGGTCCACCTCCAGGGAGCCGGCGACCACGTACACGAACTCCTCGGAGTAGGGATGGTAGTGCTCGGCGATCGACTCGCCGGGGGCCATCACCGCCAGACCCATGAAGCCGCTGGTCGAGCCCACCGAGGTCGGGGTGAGCACGGCGCGCAGGTCCCCTCCGCGCCTGCGGTTGGGCTGGGTGTCGCTGAGGTCGACGATGCGCGGCTGATGTCTGGTCATGCTGACTTCCTCCTGGCGGATCGGAGCCTTGGCGTGCGCGTGGGCTGCCGGGTGGTGACGGGGCTGGTGCGGGGCCGGTCCGGGCGGGGGCCCGGTCGGCCCGTCCGGATCAGGACTCCACCGGAGCCCGGCGGTCGGTGATCAGGTCCATGGGGTGGGGGGCGGCGGCCGTGCCGGGTGCCCCGGCCAGCAGGCGGTTCAGCACCGCCGCCTTGCGGGGCCCCTCGATGCCGAAGCCCGCCGCGAAGCGGCTGTCGGCCGGCCCCTTGACGTCGAGGAGGCGCACCACCACGTCGTCGCGCTGGAAGACGGTGCTGCTCAGCACCGGGGAGGTGGGGACCCTGGCCGCCGTCTCGTCCTGGCGGGCCAGGAAGCGGGCGACGAGCGGACCGCAGCCGGGCTTCGCCGGGTAGAACAGCGCGTGCCGCGTCACCTCGTCGGGCCGCGGCCCGTGCGGGGCCACGTGGTGGACCGCCGGCAGGCCCGCGCGCATGAAGAACATCCGCGCCGACTCCGGGTCGGACAGGTCCCGGTCCTGCTCCAGGTAGGGGTTGATCGCGTGCTCGACGGCCCGCACCTCGGGCTGCTCCGACACGTGCCGCAGCGCCGCCGTCAGGTCGCCCTGCACCTCCACGCACCGCACCACCCGGTTGCCGTGCATGAAGAGGGAAGTGCGCAGGAGCCGGGTGTGGTCGTCGACCCGGGCGGCCGGGGAGGTGTACGAGGAGAGGATCCCGGCGACCTTCTCCTCGCTGCCCGGCTTCACCGTGAAGGTCAGCGCGTGCCGCACGACGCCCTCGCCCAGCCGGGGGGCGTCCTGCAGCCGGCCCGACGCCCGCTGCGGGGACTCGTACCGCCTGCCGGTCTCGCGCAGGACGGTGAAGGTCAGCGGCCGCATCGAGCGGGCACAGGCGCCGAGCGGCTTCACCTGGGCCACGTGCTCCTCGCTGTTCACCCACGCGAGGTACTGCGGGGCGCTCTCCCACTCGCTGGTGATCAGCCACTGGGAGGGGTTCGCGAAGGACTGGCAGAGCTGGTCGCCCAGGTGGCCCGGCACGGACGCGATGTCGTGGCGCAGCCGCTCGTAGGCGTCGAAGAACCGCTGCTGGGCGCCCTCGTGGAGGTCCATCAGCAGGACGACCCGCAGCATGGAGCCGTCGAACGCGGACTGAGACACCCGTTCGGACAGGGTGGTTGTCATCTGCTCACTCCTTCGTGAGGGCCCGGGACCGGCGCGGGAGCGACCCGGTGCCCGTCGGCGGCGACCGCCGGTGGCGCGGGCCCCGGAGGGCCCCGCGGGCCTGCGCGGTAGGGAACGGCGGACGGTGTGGCCCAAGTGGGTCCGCCGCTGTCGCTCATCGTCATCCGGCCGGGTACGGATCGCGACATCTCCGGATCAAGCGGGTGACAAGACGCGACTCGCCCGGACAAGAACCCTGATCGGGGGCATAAGGCGTCCACTGCCCCCCACACGAAACAGGAGTCCGCAGCCGATGGAAGAGCATGCCGATGTCCGCGTACCGGTCCTCGTCGTGGGCGGTTCCCTCGTAGGCCTGTCCACCTCGCTGTTCCTGAGCCGCCACGGCATCAGGCACATGGTGGTCGAGAAGCACGCCGGGACCTCCGTCCACCCGCGCGGACGGGGGATCAACGCCCGGACGATGGAACTGTTCCGGACGGCGGGCGTGGAACCCGCCATCCGCGAAGAGGCCTCCGCGCTGGAGGCCAACCAGGGCATCCTGCAGACGCAGTCCCTCGTCGGCGGTGAGCACAAGTGGCTCATCAAGGCGGTCGACCCGTCCGGTGCGCTGGCCCGCTTCAGTCCGACCGGCTGGTGCCTGTGCAGCCAGAACAACATCGAGCCGGTCCTGGCCGCGCACAGCCGCGCCCAGGGCGCCGACGTGCGCTTCTCCACCGAACTGATGAGCTTCGACCAGGACGCCACCGGAGTGAGCGCCCTGGTCAAGGACCGGGAGACCGGCGAGCACCTCACCGTCCGCGCCGACTTCCTGATCGCCGCGGACGGCCCCCGCAGCCCCGTCCGCGAGGCGCTCGGCATCCGTCAGAGCGGCAACGGCGAGCTCTTCCACAACGTGAGCATCGTCTTCCGCTCGGAGCACCTCGCCGAAGCCCTGGGCGACCTGCGGTTCATCGTCTGTTACCTGATGCGGCCGGGCGCCGACGGAGCCCTGCTGCCCGTCGACAACGAGACCCAGTGGGTCTTCCACGCCCCCTGGCACCCGGAGACGGGCGAGACCCTGGAGGACTTCACCGAGGAGCGCTGCGTCACCCAGATCCGCGAGGCCATCGGCCTGCCCGACCTCGACGTGGAGATCGGCGGCAAGGCCCCCTGGCACGCCGCCGAACGGGTCGCCGAGCAGTACTCCGTCGGCCGGGTCTTCGTGGTGGGCGACGCCGCCCACGAGATGTGCCCGACCGGGGCCTTCGGCTCCAACACCGGCATCCAGGACGCGCACAACCTCGCCTGGAAGATCGCGGCCGTGCTGAACGGCTCCGCCGGCCCCCGCCTGCTCGACAGCTACGAGGAGGAACGCCTGCCCGTGGCCCGCGCCACCAGCGAGCGCGCCTCCGCCCGCTCGGCCGAGCACAGCCACCCGGGGTACGTGCCCCCGCCCACCATGGGCGGCGGCCCCGGCAGCGGGGTCCTCACCACGGCCATGGGCTACTGCTACCCGCGGGGCGCCGTCCTCGGCGGCGACCCCACCCGGCCGGTCATCCCGCAGGAGATGCGCCTCAAGGGCGACGTCGGCACCAGGGCACCGCACATGTGGCTCACCCAGGCCGGGCGGCGGATCTCCTCGCTGGACCTGTACGAGACCTCGTTCGTGCTGCTCAGCAGCCCGGGCACGCCCTGGCAGGAGGCGGCCGGGCAGGTCGCGCGGGAACTGGGCGCGCACCTGGACGCCTACACCGTCGCCGCCTCGCCCGACGCCGACCTGGTCCAGCCGGACGGCGCGCCGCACTGGGCGCAGCTCCACGAACTGCCCGCCGACGGCGCCGTCCTCGTACGCCCCGACGGGTTCGTCGCCTGGCGCTGCGAGGGGCCGTCCGCCGATCCGCGCGGGGAGCTCGCGGACGCCATGACGCGGCTGCTGCGCCGCTCCTGAGGGCCCCGCTCCCGGGCCGCTCAGCGGCAGGCCCAGCACCCCGCCCAGCAGCCGTGGCCCGCGGGCCGCGGGGGCGGGCGGTGGTGTGCGCCCCGGACCGGCCGGGGCGGGGCCTGCTCGGCCCGGCCCGCGAGGCAGGCGACCACGACCGTGATCGCGGCCAGTTCCTCGGGTCCGGCGCTGCCCCGGTGGATCCGGAACAGGCCGGCTATGGAGACGTCGCTTCCCATCGGTACGGCCTCTCGTCGGGAGACCCCCCTGACCCGGTCCACCGGGCCCGTCCGGGCCTGCGGCCCGGGTGCTGACGACGCTACGAGCCCCCCGGCGGCGTGTCGTGCCGGGGGGCCTCGCACGCACCCGTCCGGGCGACGCGCGCGGTGAGGTGCGCTGGTCAGGACGTCAGCGCAGGCCGAGCTTCACCCACTTGGCCGTACTGGGCACCCCGCGCGCGTCGAGCAGGAACAGCATGTAGTAGCCGGGCGGGGCGTCCGCCGCCGTCGGCGGGGTCCGCAGCCCGACGGCGTCGCCGCGCACCCCGGTGACCGGCAGCTCCAGGTGCCGCTGGCTGGTGTTCACGGCGTGGGTGACCGTGGTCGGCGCCAGCAGGACGGCCCGCCGGACGGCGGCCGCGGTGGAGCTGCGCACCTCGAAGGCGGCGCCGTGGGCGAGCTCGCCCCGGGGCACGCGGTCCAGGGCCGGCCGGGTGCCGCCCTTGTGCAGGTAGGCGGGCTCGTAGATCTCGATGCTGCCGTCCATCGCGTCCCGGATGTCGGGGTCGTTGGCGATCTGCTGGAGCTCGTCCCCGGTCACCATCACCCGCCCGTCCGGCATCACCAGGGCGTTGGAGTGGTAGCCGCGGGGGAGCCGCTGGGCCGGACCGAGCCGCCAGTGCCCGGCGGCGTCGCGCAGCTCCGTCTGCCGGTACTTGAGGTCGGCCTTCGGGTTGAAGGGGCCGTACCCGTAGTCGCGGGTGCTCAGCGCCCCGTTGACGGTCAGCAGGGTCGCGTCCGGCAGGATCAGGGTGTCGTCCTGGGTGCGGCCGAAGGCCCGGGGGCGTTCGGTGGTCCACCGGCCGCCCGCGAGCCGGTAGGTGTTGGGGTCGTGGGGGTCCCCGCCGAGCACCAGCACGGAGTCCGGCCCGCGCAGCCCCGCCGGGAGCGGGACGGCGGATCCGTAGCCGCGGAAGTCCGCCGGACGCCGGGGCAGGTCCCGGCGGGTCTCCTCGACCGGGTCGAAGAGCCACTGCTGGTCGGCGTCCCGGCCCAGTCCGTAGACCATGCCGTCGCGCAGCGAGAACAGGTGGGGGTAGTCGTTGCGGAAGGGCGCGTCGGCCCGGAACCGGTCGACCGCGATGTCCAGCGGGATGTCGAACGGACGCCAGGGCACCGGCAGCCCCTTCGCGGGGAAGCGCTCCACCACGGGCGTGGGGGTGCCCGTGCCGCGCTCGGACTGGCCGGACATGATGATCTGGCGGCCGTCGGGGCCGGTGACGGCCGACGGGTACCAGCGGCCCACCGACATGTCCCGGTTGCGGTACCAGTGTTCGGTCCACGGGTCGAAGACGAAGGACAGCTTGGCGCCGCTGCCGCCCTTTCCGCCGGTGTTGCCGCCGAAGACCGCGAGCATCCCGTTGGGCAGGAAGGCGTGTCCGGCGCAGAAGAACGGGGCGGGGCGCGGGGCGTAGGTGCCGTCGGGCATCAGCACGGTGGGCGGCCGGACCTCCTTGAAGGCCCGCGCGCCGGTCCCCTTGGCGGGGTCCCAGAGGAAGGCGCGGCCGGCGTTGGTCCGGCCGGTCCGGTCGGTGGGGCCGGTCTCCTTGGTGGGGTCGGTCTCGACCCGCTCGAAGGAGAAGAGCAGCACCTTGCCGGTCGGCAGCTGGGCCAGGTGCACCCCGAAGTCGGGGGAGGGGAAGAACTCCGCGAACCTCCCCGACTCCGCCGGGCGGAAGGCCTTGTTGGCCCGCTCCTGCGACGCGGTGAGGGCGGCCAGGCTCGCGCTCCGCGTGGTCTGCGGGTACTCGCCGGCCCCCCGGGCCGCGCGGCGCCGCTCCGCGTGGGCCCGGGCGTGCTCCTCGCCGATCAGGGCCGCCTCGCCGGCCGTCACCTCGGCGTCGGTGTCCGCGCGGTCGTGGGCCGGCGCGGCCGCGGCGGCCGGGACCGCCAGGAAGACGGCCGCGGCCAGCGCGGCGGCCAGGGCGGCGGACCGGTGTGCTCGGGACATGCGACTCCTCGGTGTGCGAAGACCGCCGGGACGGGAGGGGCGGGCCGGAGGGGCGGGAGGGACGCCATGCTAGAAGATCAGGTTCATATCACCTCATATGACGCGAAGGGCCTTCCTCGTACGAGTGCCCGCCATGGCCCCGTACGCCCGAATCGGGACAATCGGCGGCAGTGCGCCCGCCCCCGCCCGGGCGCGCGGCTTCGGCCAGGCGGTGCGCCCGGGGCGTCCGCGCACCGGCCGGCGACCGGCACCGCGGCCGCCGCGCGCGCCGTGATCGCGCCAGCCGCGTACGGGTCCGCCCCGCGCGCGGGCGCGTACGAAACATGCCACCGGCACCTGCGCGTCCTGGACGGGCGGATATGCCGCCTTGTTGGGTGATGTGGCGCTTCGGTTCCCAAAGCTCCCTTCGGTGAACCGGGCGCTCCGTCCGCATACCTGAGGAGCATTCATGCGCAAGGTCCGATCCGTCCTGGCCCTCGCCGCCGCGTCGCTGGTGCTGGCCGCAGCCGCCGGCCCGGCCTCCGCCGCGGCCCCCAAGCCGGCCCCGAAGCCCGCGAAGTTCTGCGCCCTGGTCGTCGACACGGGTGAGGGCGGCTGTTTCGCGACCAAGGCGGAGGCGGCCTCGCTCGGTGCCGCGGCCGAGTACAAGGACCTCGGCAAGATATGGAGCGACGCCAACTCGGGCGGCAGCGAGTTCACCTTCCGCGGCAGCGTCGGCTGCAACTGGCGCTACCCCGAGTTCAACGCGCTCTCCAAGTGGGGGTGGAACGACACGGTGAGCTCGGCGCAGGGCATCACCTGCCCGATCACCCTGTGGGAGCACGGCGACTTCCGGGGCGCCCACCAGACCTACTACGGCTACAACGCCTACGTCGGTGACGGGATGAACGACAAGGCCTCGTCCGTGAGCTTCGACATGCGCTGACCGGAACGCCATACAAAAACGCCCCGGGCGAATTGACGTCCGGGGCGCGTTTCCGCGTATATTCGATGTTTCACGCTCTCTATTGCACGAGGGCGTGGCGAAGCTTTACGGGGACATCGTATCGCGCTGGGAGCGAAATTGTCAAACACCGAATTTCAGGGCGAGCAGGAATTCATCACCGAGCTCTACGCGCGCCTCGAAGACCTGCGGGACCAGGCCGAACGGGCGGTCCAGGGCGCCCTGGGAGAGGCCGGCACCGGCCTCCAGGCCCGACTGGAAAGGGACGTCCTGGTCGCCGAGCAGTCCGGCCTGCTTTCCGCCCTGAACTCCGCCGAACACGGTCTGTGTTTCGGCCGGCTGGAGTTCTCCGACGGCCGCGACCACCACATCGGCCGCATCGGGATCAGGCAGGACGACGCCGAACGCACCCCGCTCGTCCTCGACTGGCGCGCCGAAGCCGCCCGGCCCTTCTACCTCGCCACCGGCCACGTCCCGATGGGCCTGCGCCGCCGGCGCCACATCACCACCCAGGGGCGCCGGGTCACCGCCCTGCACGACGAGATCCTCGACCTCGCCGACACCGAGCGCACCGGCTACGAGGGCGCGGACGCCGACGCCGTGCTGCTCGCCGCACTCGACGCCGCCCGCACCGGCCGCATGCACGACATCGTCCGGACCATCCAGGCCGACCAGGACCGCATCATCCGCTCCCCGCACCAGGGCGTCCTCGTCGTGGAGGGCGGCCCCGGCACCGGCAAGACCGCCGTGGCCCTGCACCGCGCCGCCTACCTCCTCTACGCCCAGCGCGAGCTGCTCGCCAAGCGCGGCGTGCTGATCGTCGGCCCCAACCCCGCCTTCCTCGGCTACATCGGCGGGGTGCTGCCCGCCCTCGGCGAGACCGGGGTGCTCCTCGCCTCCCCCGGCGACCTCTACCCGGGCCTGCGGGCCACCGGCACCGACCGCCCCGGCGCCGCCGCCGTCAAGGGCCGCGCGGCCATGGCCGACGTCCTCGCCCGGGTCGTCGCCGACCGGCAGACGCTCCCCGAGGCCGTGCCCGCCGACAGCGGCGAGGACAGCGCGGTCGTCCCCGAACCCGCGCTGGAGATCGCCCACGACGACTACGGCACCCTGCTGCTCGACCGGACCATGGCCCACGCCGCCCGCGACCGGGCCCGCAGCACCGCCCTGCCCCACAACCTGGCCCGCCCCTACTTCGCGTTCGCGGTCATCGACGCACTCACCGAACAGCTCGCCGACCGGCTGGGCGCCGACCCCTACGGCGGCCCCAACCTGCTCGGCCCGGACGACGTCGCCCAGCTCGGCAAGGACATCGCCACCAGCTCCGAGGTCCACGCGGCCATCGACACGCTCTGGCCGGACCTCACCCCCGAGCAGCTCGTATCCGACTTCCTGGCGGACCCCACCCACCTGCCCGCCGAGGACGCCCGGCTGATCCGCCGCACCTCGGGCCAGTGGACCCCGGCCGACGTCCCCCTCCTCGACGAGGCCGCCGAGCTCCTCGGCGTCGACGACACCGCCCGCGAGGCCGCCGCCGCCCGCGACCGGCTGGAGCGCATCGCCTACGCGCAGGGCGTCCTCGACCTCTCCCAGGGCTCGGAGTCCTACGAGTTCGAGGACATGGAGAGCGAGTACCTGGCCGCCCACGACATCATCGACGCCGAGCGGATGGCCGAACGCCACGAGGAGGCCGACCACCGCACCACCGCCGAGCGAGCCGCCGCCGACCGCACCTGGGCCTTCGGCCACGTCATCGTCGACGAGGCGCAGGAGCTGTCCGAGATGGCCTGGCGGCTGCTGATGCGCCGCTGCCCGACCCGCTCCATGACCCTGGTGGGCGACCCCGCGCAGACCGGCGAGGAGGCGGCCTGCGGCTCCTGGAAGCAGATCCTCGACCCCTACGTCGGCGACCGCTGGGAACACGTACGGCTCGGCGTCAACTACCGGACGCCCGCCGAGATCATGGAGCTGGCGGCCGGAGTGCTCCGCGCCCACCGGCCCGGCTTCGAACCGCCCCGCTCCGTGCGCTCCACCGGGGTGCGCCCCTGGGTGCGGGAGGCGGCCGCCCTCCCCGGCGCCGTCGCCGAAGCCGTCCGCGACGGCGCGCCCGCCGAGGGCCGGCTCGCGGTGATCGCCCCGCGCCCCCTGCACCAGGCCCTCGCCGCGGCACTGCCCGGCGTACGGGCGGGGGAGCAGCCGGACCTCACCCGGCCGGTGGTCCTGCTGGACGCCCGCCAGGCCAAGGGGCTGGAGTTCGACACTGTGATCGTGGCCGAGCCCGCGGACCTCGACCCGAGCGACCTCTACGTCGCCCTCACCCGCGCCACCCAGCACCTCGGGGTGGTGCACACCGGCCGCCTCCCCGAAGGGCTGACCGGCTGAGCGGCCGACCGGAGACCCGCGAGGACGGGACCGGCCACGGCCACACGGCGGCACGTGGCCGGATTCGCCCCCCTCCATGGGGCTTTGACCGTCGTAGGGTGATCAGATGCCCCTCGTCGACATCACCTCCAGCGCCCCCGACTTCGACCGCGACCCGCACTCCTTCTACGCGGCCCTGCGCGCCGCCGGGCCGGTCCACCAGGTCAGGGGCCCCGGACCCGAACAGGACGCGTACTGGATCGTCGTCGGGTACGAGGAGGCACGCCAGGCCCTCACCCACCCCGACCTGCTCAAGGACTGGCGCACCTCCGGGCTGTATCCGGACATCGAGCCCAGCGCCGCGAGCTCCAACATGCTCGAGGCCGACCCGCCCCACCACACCCGGCTGCGCCGCCTGGTGGCCCGGGAGTTCACCGCCCGCCGGGTGGAGGCGATGCGCCCCCGCGTCCAGCGGATCACGGACGAGCTGCTGGACGCGATGGCCGCCCGCCCCGGGCGCTCCGCCGACCTGGTCGAGGCCCTCGCCTTCCCGCTCCCCATGACGGTGATCTGCGAGCTCCTCGGCGTCCCCGACCTCGACCGCGAACGCTTCCGCCGCTGGTCCAACGAAATCGTCGCGCCCCGCCCGCAGACCACGAACGAAGAGGCGTTCGCCCAGCTCACCTCCTACCTCACCGACCTCGTCGCCGAGAAGGCCAAGTCCCCGGGCGAGGACCTGCTCAGCGCCCTGATCCGTACCCGCGACGAGGACGGCGACTCGCTCTCCCCCGACGAACTCATCGGAATGGCCTTCCTGCTGCTCGTCGCCGGCCACGAGACCACCGTCAACCTCATCTCCAACGGCGCGAGGGCCCTGTTCGCGCACCCGGACCAGCTGGCCGCCCTCCGCGCCGACTGCGACGGCCTGCTCGGCGGGGCCGTGGAGGAGATGCTCCGCTACGACGGCCCCGTGCAGAACGCCACCTACCGGTACGCCGCCAGGGACGTGGAGCTCGGCGGCGTCCGCATCCCCTCCGGGTCGGTCGTGCTGGCCTCCCTCGCGGGCGCCGGCCGGGACCCGGCCCGCTTCGCCGAACCCGACGTGTTCGACATCCGCCGCGCCCCCGGCGGCCACCTCGCCTTCGGGCACGGGCTGCACTTCTGCCTCGGCGCGCCGCTGGCCCGCATGGAGGGCCGCATCGCCGTCCGCAGCCTGCTGGAACGGTTCCCCGCCCTGGAAGCCGACCCGGCCGGCGGCCCCCTGGAGTGGATCCCCGGCACCCTGATGCACGGCGTGACCCGGCTGCCGGTGCGCTGGTAGCCGGTCCCGCGCTTCCCGCGGAAGGACGGATACCGCCTGTCGGTACGCGTTTTGGCATGGCGCCGGATCCTCAATACGATCCGGCGATGATCACAAGAAAACGACTGGCGGCAGGGGCCTGCGGCCTGTTCGTCGCCTTGACCGCGGGACTCCTCCCGTCGACCGCGGCCGCCGCCGACGGACCGGCCAAGGAGCCGCCGAAGGTCGAGCTCGTGCTCGACGTCAGCGGGTCCATGCGCGCGAACGACATCGACGGCCAGTCCCGCATGGCCGCCGCGAAGCAGGCCTTCAACGAGGTCCTCGACGCGGTACCCGACGAAGTCCGCCTGGGCATAAGGACCCTGGGCGCCACCTACCCCGGCGACGACCGGGCCCTCGGCTGCAAGGACACCAAGCAGCTCTACCCCGTCGGCACGGTGAACCGCACCGAGGCGAAGACCGCCGTGGCCACCCTCGCGCCCACCGGCTGGACACCCATCGGGCCGGCCCTCCAGGCCGCCGCCCAGGACCTGGAGGGCGGCAACGCCACCCGCAGGATCGTCCTCATCACCGACGGCGAGGACACCTGCGCCCCGCTCGACCCCTGCGAGGTGGCCCGCGAGATCGCCGCCAAGGGCATCCACCTCGTCGTGGACACCCTCGGCCTCGTCCCCGACGCCAAGACCCGCGCCCAGCTCACCTGCATCGCGGAGGCCACCGGGGGCACCTACACCTCGGTGACCCACACCGCCGAACTCTCCGGCAGGGTCAGACAGCTCGTCGACCGCGCGGCCGACCCCGTCGCCACCCCCGTCGCCACCGAGGGCGCCAAGCAGTGCGCGAGCGCCCCGCTGCTGAAGGCCGGCCTCTACAGCGACCGCGAGACCTTCGGCGAGCACCGCTGGTACAAGGTCGACGTCCGTCCCGGCCAGGAGCTGCGCGCCTCGGTCAGCATCGGCGCCGACCGCGCCGTCAACAACGACTACGGCGTCCTGCTGCGCGCGACCACCGTCCACGGCCGGGAGATCGTGCGCGGCTCCGAGGCCGGCGACGGCCGCACCGACGTGATCTCCACCGGCCTGCGCTACCCGAAGCCCGAACTCGACGGGGACGACAAGGAGAAGACCGAGACCGTCTGCCTCCAGGTCAGCAACTCCTTCGCCGCCGGCCCGGCCGTCAAGACCACCCCCGGCATGCCCGTAGAGCTCACCATCGACCTCGTCGACGGCCCCGCCGGCGGCTCCGACGCCGCCTCCTTCGGCCTCGGCCGCGGCTGGTGGCTGATCGGCCTGCTGGTGCTGACCGGCCTGCTCGCCGGTCTGGTCTGGGGCTGGATCTCGCGCTGGCGCATCTCCGTCTGGAGGACCAACTGATGCGTACCGTACGCACCCTGACCGCCGCCCTGCTGGCGGGAGCCGCCCTCCTGGCTCCCGCGGCCGCCGCCACCGCGGCCCCGAGCCCCACCCCCACGCCGAGCGCGGGCGCGGGTACCGGCAAGGACGGCAAGGCCCCGACCGAGGCGGGCACGGGCTTCCGCACCGCGGCGCTCTTCAAGCCCGGGCAGAAGGCCACCGCCTCCGGGTCCACCGGCGACTACCTCTACTGGGCCTTCCCCGCCGACACCGGCCAACGGGCCACCGTGAAGGCCTCGGTGACGCTCCCGCCGTCCGCCGCCCGGCACGGCGCGCAGACCTGGCAGCTCGACGTGTACGACGGCCTGCGCCGCCGGCAGCCCTGCACGTACGGCCACCAGAGCGCGGCGGCGGCCAAGGAGACCGCCACCGTGGAGCTGTCCTGCACCCTGCGCACCGTCCGCTCCGGCGCCGAGGCCTGGTCCAACGACCCGCTCCCGGGCACCTACTACGTCCGCCTGACCGTCCTCGGGGCGCACGAGGAGGACCTCGGGCTGCCCGTGAAGGCGCAGGTCGAGGCCGGGACGAAGGAGACGGGCGGGGCCCGGGCCGTGGACGCGGCGCTGGCCGAGCCCCTCGTCCCGGGCATCGCGGGCGCCTCCGGGCCGCAGCGGGAGGCGCGCGCCCCGGAGGGCGGCTGGTCGGCCGGCTGGTGGTCCGACCGCTGGCTGTGGACGGCCGCCGGCGGGATCCTCGGAGCCCTCGCGGGCCTCTACGGCTACTCCCTCACCCGCGGCTCGGGCCGCCCCTCCGGGCCCCGGTCGTGACCGGGTGCCGCCGCGCCCTGCCGGTGCGGCGGCTCCCGCCCCGAATGATCATCCGGCCACGGAGCGTGGGCTATGTTGGAGGGAGAGTGACGTGAGAAGGAGGCCGCCGGTGTCATCGGGGCAGCAGGCACGCGCGCAGGCGGCCGCGATCACGCCCGGCGGGACCCCGCCGGGGCAGGAGAAGCCGCCGGCGGACCGGCTCCTCGCGCTCTTCGACGGCCACCGCCTCTCACCCGGACAGCGGCGGATCGCCCAGTACCTGATCGACCACCTCACCGAGGCGGCCTTCCTCTCCATCACCGAGCTCGCGGAGCGCGTGGGCGTCAGCCAGCCCTCCGTGACCCGCTTCGCCGCCTCCCTCGGGTTCAGCGGGTACCCGGCCCTGCGCGACGTGCTCCAGCCGATCGCCCTGTCGGCCGTCGCCGGCACCCCGGACACCAAGGAGCAGATCCGGCAGAACGAGCTCCAGGCCGCCGTCGACGCCGAGATCGAGAACCTCGAGAACGTGCGGCGGCTGCTGGCGGACACCAACCAGGTCCTGGAGATCGGCCGCGAGCTCGCCCGGTCCGTGCCCCTGACCGTGCTGGGGCTGCGGATCTCGGTCTCCCTGGCGGAGTACTTCGCCTACGCGGCCCGCCGCATCCACCCCGACGTCCGCCTCGTGACCAGGGGCGGCAGCGTGGCCTACGACGCCCTGCTCCAGTGCCGGGCGGCCGGCGGGACCTGGGTGCTGGCCTTCGCCATGCCCCGGCACGCCAACGAGACCCTGGCCGCCCTGCGCGCGGCCCGCAGCACGGGGCTGAAGGTCGTCCTGATCACGGACCCGACCGTCGGCCCGCTGGTGGAGGCGGCCGACGTGGTGCTGACCGCCGGTACCGGTTCCCGGCTGGTGTTCGACTCGTACGCGGCCCCCGGCATGCTCTCCGCCGCCCTGCTCCAGGCGATGGCCGACGCGGACCCCGAGCGCACCCAGGCGCGGCTGGAGCAGTACGAGCAGGTCGCCGACCAGCACGGTTTCTTCCTGTAAGCGCCGGTTTCGCCCGTCGCGCACCCGGTCGTGAACGCCAGATATTCAGAACCCGGGCGTGCATGAAATTTTTCATACCCTTGATTACTCGACGGTATATATGTTTACTGACGGCGGCGCTCCGGATCCCTCAGACGCCAAAGGCGGACGTTTCCCCACGTCCGCCTCGAACGGCCACCCAGTACGCCGAACCTCCTCACGGCGGCACCGGGTGCCGCGTCAAGGCTTGTGGATCCCCCGGAGGGGCGCCCCTGGCGGCCTCGGTCAACCCCTGGACCGAGGCCGCCCCCCACGCAGTCTCTCGATCAGAGTTCCACACCCCTCGGAAGTGACGAGATGCCCCAGACGGCCACCCTCACGCGCAGCCCGGACTGGCCCCTGCAGGTCAAGGCGCCCGGCACGCACGACTGGGAACGCAGCGCCACCCGCTGGCTGCGGGACCTCCTCCCGGCCCGCTACGGGAGCTACCTGACGCTGACCCGTCACCACGCCCTGCTGGCCCGGCACGTGCAGCTCCAGCTCCAGCACGAGATGCGCGCGGTCCGCGTGGCCCTGCACACCAGCCGGGCCGAGCTGCCGACGATGGGCGTCGCCGAGTCGGTCATCGAGAACACGATCAGGATGTACGCCATCGAGCTGGAGCAGCTCGGCCGCCTCTCCCGGGGCGCCCGGCTCGTCTCCGAGGCGCTGCTGCTGGCGGCCGGCCCGGGCCAGCGCAGGCGCTGACCCGGACCCGGACCCGGACCCGGAGCCGGACCCGGAGCCGGACCCGGGGCCGGACCCGGACCCGGAGCCGTCAGGCCTGGCAGAGGCCGCGCGCGTAGTCGTACGTCGCGGTCGCCTGCGAGTACTTCCACTGCGGAGCCAGCAGGGAGTCCTTCAGCTGGTTCGCGGCGGCCGGGCTCTCGACGACGTAGCCGAAGTCCTGGAGCCAGGACGGGTACAGGTTCTTCGAGCCGATGTAGAAGGCCGAGTCGTCCACCGAGACCAGCTTGTGGTGCTGGGCGTACGGCTTCCCGTCCGCCCACGTCGCCTTGTCCGAGGCGCGGAAGGTCGCCAGCTGGAGGTTCTGGCACATCGCGGCCTTCGAGGTGCGCTCGTCGCCGGTGAGGGCCGTGAGGCGGCCGCGCAGCGCGTCGCTCACCTCGTTCAGGGACTTGATCTGCGAGTAGCCGTCGCTGCCGACCGCGCCGCGGTTCGCCGGGTCGCTGACCACGATGCGGACCTTCACGCCGGCCGCGAGCTTCGCGGCGAGCGTGTCGTAGAGCCGGATGTCGTAGCGGGGCAGCGGCGGGCAGGTCGCGTTCAGGTCCTGCTGGGAGATCTCGACGTGGCTGTTCGCACTGGCGACCAGCGCGCGCAGGGCGCTCTCCTCCGGGTTGACCGTGTCGTAGTCCCGGTCGGCGTTGGTGTTGTCGTGCACGCCGATGCCGCACTTGGTGTCGGGGGCCGTCGGCAGGACCGGCTTGAACGCCGACGCCGGGTCGCTCTGGCGGATGCCGACGCCGAGGCCGCCGACCGCGAGGGCGGGGACGTCACCGCCGCCGGCCGGCGCGGCCGGACGGGGCAGGGTGGGCATGCAGCCGGCGTTGTTCGAGGAGGCGAACCAGACGCTGCTCCAGCTGGACTTGTTGCGGCAGGTCCAGTCCCACAGGGTGTCGAGGTAGCGGCCGGCCGAGCCCGCCGCCGGACCGGACAGCGCGAGGTCGACGTCGTTCACCGGGTGGGCGGTGTCGAGGTAGTCGTCCTTCCAGCTGTTGATGCCGCCGGTGATCACCGAACCGCCGTCCACCACCACGAGCTTGGAGTGGTTCCAGGAGAAGCCGGTCTTGGAGGTGGTCATCGAGGCCACGTTGAGGGTGACGTTCGCGGCCGCCGGGCCGAGCCTGGCCACCATCTCGTCGCGGTACGAGGACGGGATCACGTTGGCGTGGTAGATCGGCGCGGCGCCCACCAGGATGCGGACCTGGAGCCGGTTGCCCTTCGCCACGGCCTCCTTGAGGCCGGCCACGACCGCGTCCTGGAAGCCGCCGTTGGGGAACGGGGCCAGGGTGGATATGTCCACGCTCTGCCGGGCCTGGGCGATGTCCTGCCGGGTCTTGTCCAGCAGCCGGCGCGAGCCCGGACGGTCGGTGCAGGACGGGTCGCCCCAGCATCCGGGGGTCTGGAGCAGCCAGTCGGAGCCGCCGGGGGCCGAGGCGCCGAGGCTGTTGCCGGCGGTGCGCTCCCAGACCGAGCCCTCGAGGCCGGGGGAGACCTGGCGCAGGGTCTGCTCGACCGAGTCCAGGTGCGGGGTCGGCGAGGCGGCGAAGGCCGGCGCGGCGGGGAGCAGCGCGAAGGAGAGGGTGAGCGAGAGGGCCGTCGTGCGGACGGTGCGTGCCAATGTGGTTCCTTGGTACTGGGGGGTGGCTCCGGCCGGGCGGCATGGTCGTTCCGGGCCCCGGCCTTGATCAACTCGCGCAAGTTACCAGCCCGTAAGCCCCTGTTCATCCGGGCATGGTCGCCTTCCGGCCACCCTGCGGAACCGTCGGTCGGGCCCCACCGGCCGTTGTCCGGCCACCCCATCCGGCCGCGTGGCCGAAACCAGTCCGCGGAATCGAGGCGTCCGATCGGTGGGCCGCCGTCCCCGGGCCGCCGTCCCCGGGCCGGACCACGACCGGATGCCCGGCCCCCCCGCGCCCCGGCGCCCCGGAACCGGTCCGGGGTGCCGGGGCGCCTGGGCCGCCCGCCGTCAGAGCCAGGCGATCTCGTCCGCGCCGTAGCGGTAGGCGCGGAACACCGAGTTCTGGGCGCCGCGCGAGGACTCCAGGCCCGTGCCCCGGCTGAACGAGCCGAACTCCGGGACCACGAACTCCCAGACCACGTCGCCCTCCGGGGTCACCTCGAAGAGCCGGCCGAAGGAGCCCTCCGCCACGAAGGTGTTCCCGTTCGGCAGGCGCTGCGCGCTGGACATGTACGGGCTGAAGAAGTTCTGCGGCGGGTTGTCCTCGTACGACCACACCTCCGCGCCGCTGACCGGATCCAGCTCCAGCACCCGCGAGTACGGCACCGAGGTGGTGTCGCGGTAGGTCCCGTTGTCGAACACCAGGATGGTGCCGCCGGGCAGTTCGTGCGGGTGGTGCTGCTGCGCCAGCACGTCCGGGCCGATCCGCCAGCGGACCGAGCCGTCCGCGCGGTCCACGGCCACCGTCGTCGAAGCGCTGCGGAAGCCCACCACGATCCCGCCGTCGGCGAGCTCGTTGACCGTGTTGGCCATCGGCCAGTGCTCACGGGCGAAGTGCGGGTTCAGCGGCACCTCCTCGGGGTCCAGGTGCTCGATGGCCGCCCAGCGCCACAGCACCTCGCCGTCCCAGGTCAGCTCGTACACCACGTCCCCGTAGATCACCCCGCCCGGAGCCTCCGAACCGGGGATCCCGCCGCGGATCCGGGCGGCGTCGGCCGCCGACAGCGGCTCCACGCCGGTGATGAGCAGGTTGCCGTTGCGCAGGATCGAGGCGTCGTGGTGGTGGAAGGGGTGCCGGGCCTCGCGCAGCACCGTGGAGTCCGGGGCCAGCTCCTGGAAGATGCCGCCGTGGTAGACGTCCCAGATCGGGAAGAGGGTCGGACCGGAGGTGTCCTTCGCCGCGTAGAAGAGGTTGCCGTTCGGGAGGAGCTGCGCCTGCCGGCCCGGCGGGTGCGGGGAGTTCCAGGTGTGGACCGGCTTGCCCTCGATGTCCACGAGGTGGATCGTGCCGTCGCTGGTGATGGGGGTGTAGAGGGTGTAGCCGCCGTAGCTGCGCGCGGGGTCGTGGGCGCGCAGTCCGGTGCCGCGGCGGCGCAGGGTGTTCTGGTCGACGGTCATGGGTGTCGTACCTGCTTCCTTGTGAAGGGGTCGGGAGTCGAAGGGGCCGGCGGAGCGGTCAGCGCAGGGTGACGGCGGCCGGGTCGGCCGCCGCCAGGGGTGCGGGGCGCAGCCGTTCGCGCAGGGCCTGCTGGTCGGCGGCGCCGGGCAGGTTCTGGGCGGCCTTGGCCCAGGCGGCCTCGTCGGCCAGCTGGGCGAGCAGCTCGGGGGTCAGGCTCGCGCCGTACGTGTAGCGGGGGTGGAAGGCGTCGACGTAGCCGGCCTGGAGCGCGCCCTTGGACTGGGCGACGACGGCGGTCCGCGCGGCCGCCGGATCCGCCGCGGCGGCCCGCTGCGCGCGCAGCACCGTACGCAGCACGGCGGTGGCCGCGGCGTCGTCGGCGGAGGGGCCCGAGACGAGCAGGGTGCGGGCGGTGTAGCCGGAGAAGGGGACCTCGGCGTAGCGGTCGGCGAGGGCGGTGCGGGCGGCGTCGTAGAAGCTGGGGAAGGTGAGCCCGGCGTCGATGTCGCCGCGGGTGAGTGCCGCCGCGACCTGGTTCGGGGCCAGGTTGACCACGGTGACGTCGGCCGGGGTCAGCCGCTCCGAGGCGAGCATCCGGCTCAGGGCGTACTCGACGTTGGTGCCCTGCGGGACCCCGACCTTGCGCCCCTTGAGCGCGGCGAAACCGGTGATCCCGCGGTCGGTACGGGTCAGCAGCCGCCAGTCGGAGAACCGCGAGAGGTCGGCCACGATCCGCACGTCCCGCCCGCCGAGCGCGGCCGTCACCGCGGGAAGGTCGCCGACGACGCCGAACTGCGCCTGGCCGCCGAGGACGGCGTTGAGCGCGTCCCGCCCGGTGGACAGGGTGGTCACGGTGGCGTCGAGCCCCTCCTCGGCCCAGAGCCCCCGCTCCTGCGCGAGGTACACGGGCGCGCCGCCGAGCTGGTCACTGCCGGCCACGGTCACGGCCCGCCGCCCGCTCCCCTCCGGGGACTGCGCGCAGGCGGTGGCGAGCAGGGACAGCAGGGCGGCGAACAGCACGGCGGCTACCGCGCGGGGTCTGCTTCGGGGACGGCTCATGGGACTCGGTCCTTTCCGGGACGGGGGGTGTGGGGTGGGGATCGGGGTCGCGCGGGTCGGGGCCCGGCCCAGCGGGGTCGGGGGTGTGCGGGTCGGGGCCCGGCCCAGCGGGTCGGGGCCCGGCCTGGGGGCGGGCGGTCGTGCGGGCCGGGCGTTGCCCGACGGGTCGGGTGCCGGTCGGGCGGGCGGGGCGTTGCCCACCGGGGCGGGGTCGTGCGGGCCGGGCGCCGGTTCCGCTCATGCCGAGGAGGGCGTCCGCCCATCCGGGCGGGGGCGGGGCGGGTTCCGGTTCCCTGCGGGCCAAGGTGCCCGTGGGGTTCCGCGCGCGGACCCGGGGAGCGTCGCGCGGGGCGGACCGGGCGGGCCCGGGTGCGGGCTTCGGGGTGGGGGGGCGGGTCAGGGGGTGGTCAGGTGGCGGGCTATCAGGGCGCGGAGGTCCGGGTCCGGGGGGGCCGGGGGAACGGGGTGGTCCGCCAGGACCCGGCCCGGGGAGGCGCCCAGCACCACCACCCGCCCGGCCAGGGCGAGCGCTTCGTCGATGTCGTGCGTCACGAACAGCACCGTGGTCCCGCTGCGCCGCCACAGCTCCCGCAGCAGGTCCTGCATCCGGCCCCGGGTCAGCGCGTCCAGCGCCCCGAACGGCTCGTCCATCAGCAGCACCTCCGGTTCCGCCGCCAGCGCCCGGGCCAGGGCGACGCGCTGCTGCATCCCGCCCGACAGCTGGGCCGGGTACTTGTGCGCCCCGTCCGCCAGGCCGACCTCCGCGAGCGCGGCCAGCGCCCGTTCGCGGCGCTCCCGGCGCGGCAGCCCGAGCCGTTTCAGCGCGAACTCGACGTTGCCCCGGGCCGTGCGCCACGGGAACAGCGCGTAGTGCTGGAAGACCACCCCCCGCTCGGGGCCCGGCCCCTCCACCGGCACGGACCCCGCCGTCACCCGGCCCGACGCGGGGCGGACGAAGCCGGCCACCGTGTTCAGCACCGTGGACTTGCCGCAGCCGCTGGGCCCCAGCAGCGCCGTGAACGACCCCGCCGGGAACACCAGGTCCGTCCGCTCCAGCACGGGCGCCGCGCCGTAGCCCACCGTCAGCCCCTCCAGGCGTACCTCGAGGCTCATGACGCGCTCCAGTGCACGAAGCGGCGTCCGACGGCGGCCAGGACGAGGTCCGCCGCCACGCCCAGCAGCCCGAGCACGAGCAGCCCCGCGAACATCCGGTCCACCCGCAGGAACTGGCCGTCCACCTGGAGCCGGTAGGCCAGCCCGCTGTCCGCGCCGCCCAGTTCGGCGGCGACCAGCGCCAGCAGCGCCACCGAGGCCCCGTAGCGCAACGCGGCCAGCAGCGCCGGCGCGGCTGCCGGGAGCAGCACCTCGGTGAACCGCCGGTGCAGCGGCGCCCCCAGCGAACGGGCCGCCCGCAGGTGCGAGACCGGCACCCGCGAGACCCCGTCGTGCACGTACAGCCAGACCGCGAGGAGCACGGCGTACGCGATCAGCAACCGCTTGGCGCTCTCGCCGATCCCGAACCAGGCCGTCGCCAGCGGTACGAGCGCGATGGCCGGGATCGGCCGGAGGAAGGAGACCACCGGAGTGACGGCCGCCGACAGCCTCGGCAGGTACCCGGTGGCGAACCCGAGCGCGCCGCCCACGACCGCGCCCAGCGCGAAGCCCTGCCCCGCGCGGGCCAGGCTCGCGCCCAGGTCAGAGGCCAGCACCCCGCTGCGGGCGCTGTCCGCCAGCGCCGCGAGGGTGTCGGCCGGAGTGGGCAGCAGCCCCGGGGCCACCGCGCCCGACCAGGCGAGCAGGGACCAGAGCCCGAGCACGGCGGCGGCCGCGCCGGCCGGCGGGCCGAACCGGCCGAGGGCCCGGGCCGTGGGGGAGGGGGTGGGGTGCACGCGAGCACTCCTCATCTGCTGTCCGGCCGTCGCCGGCCTGGCGTTCATAAGTGAGGTCAATAATTGACGAAGCTTATGAACAGCGTGTTGCAGCAGTACGAAACCTCCCGGGCCCACCCGGCCGCCGGAAACCCATGGGGTACGTTCACCAGCGTGTCCCGCCCCGAACCCACCCCCGAAGCCATAGACGTCGGCCGCGCGATCCGCGAGTGCCGCACGGCACGCCGCGTCTCCATGGCCGTACTGGCCGCCCGCTCGGGCCTCTCGCAGCCCTTCCTCAGCCAGCTCGAACGCGGACTGGCCACGCCCAGCCTCAGCTCGATCTACCGGATCGCCGAGGCCCTCGACGTGGCCCCCGGGACGTTCCTGCGGCCGCCGGGCCGGCCCGGCGTGGTCAGCCACGAGAGCGACCCCCAGGTCATCCGCGTCAGCGAGGCCGCCGGGCAGGTGGCACAGGTGCTCATCCCGGGCGGGCGCAGCGCGCTGATGGAGGCCTACGAGCACCACTTCGAGCCGGGCCAGGGCGAGCGCGGCTGGTTCGAGCACCCCGGTGAGGACTTCCTCTACGTCCTGGAGGGGTCGGTCGTCCTCGAAGTGCGGGGCGAGGAGCCCCTGTTGCTGACCGCCGGCCAGAGCGCCCACCACCGGGGCGACCTGCCGCACCGCTGCGTGCTGGCCGACGGGGGCACGGCGGCCGCCCGCACCCTGCTCGTCATCGCGAACCCGTAACGCGCCTACGGGGGCGCGGCGTAGCAGCGTACGGGGACCACCCGGCCGGGTCCCCACCGCTGCTCGACGGTCGCCAGCAGGCTCCAGCCGAGCCGCTCGTACAGCGCGGCGGCGGCGGTGTCGGAGGCCACCACGTCGAGCACCGGGTGCAGTCCGAGCTCCCGTGACAGGCGCGCGGCCCGTGCCATCAGCAGGGCGCCGATCCCGTGCCCGCGCGCACCGGGCGCGACGAAGAGGCGGCTGACGACGGCGGTGTCCCGCGCGGGCAGCCCCGTCCGCCGGCTCCACAGCTCCGGCGCCGAGTCGCCCGGCCCGCCGCGGCACAGGCCGACGTGGCCGGCCAGGCGGCCGTCCCGCTCCGCGACCCAGCTGCCGAGCAGCGCGGGCGGCGACAGCCACTCCCGGGGCCGGTCGGGCCAGTCCACGGGGTAGCCGTCGCCGTGGTGGACCTCGGCGAGCGCGCGCACGCACGCGTCGAGGTCCTCTGCTTCGCGGGGCCGGACGTCCATCCGGTCATGCAAGCACAGCGGGACCCGCCTCAGGACAGGCGGGTCAGCCTGGCGCCGAAAGAGGGCTCGACGAGGTCGGCACCCACGGCGACGGGCACGCTCTTCGCGCCGTCCCCCTCACCCACGGTCAGCACGCCGGCCTGCGTCCCGGCCTTGGCCTCGTGCGGGAGGGGCTTCGCGCCCGCCCCGAGGGAGAGCCGCAGCCGCTGCCCCGGCACGCCGATCACGGTGAGGTCCTTCGTGGCCACGAGCGGGGTCTGGCCGCCGAGCCCGTCGGACACGTGGCCCACCAGCTGCCCCTTGCGGATGACGGTGGCCGGGGCGAGGGCCTTGCGGACCGCCTCGATGACCTTGCGGCTGTTCTCCTTCACCAGCTCCAGGCTGTTCGCGCCGTCGGGGTCGGGGCCGTCCACGTGCTGGTCCATCATCGTGCCGAGGATCAGCGGGGTCTCGCCGCCGACCGTCCTGTACGCGGCCCACGACAGGGTGCCGCCCGCCGGGGTGCTCGATCCGGTCTTGATGCCGTTGATGTTCAGGCCGGCGAGGAGCAGGCTGCCGTTGTTGTTGATGAGCGGCTTGGACAGCCCCTCGACCGGGGCGCTGGGCAGCACCACCACCGTGCGGAACGCGTCGTCCTTCATCACGGCCTCGGCGAGCTTCAGCTGGTCGACGGCGGTGCTGACGGTGCCGGCGTCCAGGCCGCTGGGGTCCGTGTACGTGGTGTCCGTCATGCCGAGTTCCTTCGCCGCGGCGTTCATCTTCGCGACGAACGCGGCCTCGTCGCCGCCGGTGTCCCAGCGGGCCAGCAGGCGGGCGATGTTGTTGCCGGACGGGATCATCAGCATCTTGATCATGTCCAGCTCGCTGAACCTCTGCCCGGCGGTGAGCCCCTCGATCCGGGACTCGCTCCCGGCGTTGCCCTCGGCCACCGCCTTGGCGTCGACCTCGATCTTGGGGCCCGGCTCGTTCTTGCGCAGGGGGTGGCCCTTGAGGACCACGTACGCCGTCATGATCTTCGCCACGCTGGCCGTCGGCACCGGCTTCTGCTCGCCGAAGGTGCCGATGGTGCCGGAGCCGGGGATGCGCACGGCCGCCTGGCCCTTGGCCGGCCAGGGGATGGACGTCGAGCCATCGATGGTGTGCGAGGTCTGCGCGGCGACGAGCTGCGGGGCGGGGAGCGGGCGCAGCATCTGGGCCCCCGCGACGGCGGCGCCGAGCAGCAGCACGATCGGCGTCCACACCTTGACGCGCCGCGTGAGGGTGCGGCGCGGGGTCTCCGGCGGGGGAGCGGTGTTGGTCAGCTCGGCCAGCAGTTCCAGCGGCGGCAGCGGGGCCTCGCGGGTGGGCTCCAGTACCGCCGGCGCCGGGCGGTGCGCGGGCTGTTGCCGGGGCTGGGGCCGCGACGGCCTGAGGGCGTCGGGGTCCCGGAGCGCGACGAACTCGCTGGTCCGCTCGGGGTCGTGCGGTCGCGCTGCCGCGCCCCCGCCGGAGGCCGGCCCCCGCCCGGCACCGCCCCTGACCGCGGGGGCGTCTTCCCCGACCTTCGCCTCCGCCACCGAGGGGCGGGGGCTGCCGTCCGCGGGCTCCTCGGGGCCGTCGCCCTTCGCCCACGACGGCCGCGGGCGGCCCGACGCCCCCGCCGCACCCCCGCCGCGCGTCCCGCTCCGGTCAAGGCTTCCCCGCGCCCCGGACCGGTTGCCGTCGGTTGTCGGCTCGGCTGCGGTGCCGGACTGCGAGCGCGGCTCGGTCCGGTCGGGGGTTTCCCGGGCCCCGGGCCGGTTGCCGGCCGGCTCGGGCCCGGTGGGGGTGTCGGCTTCCGCGTCCGGGACGGGACCCGCCGGGGCGCCGCCCGTTCCCGCGGGGGCTCCCTGCCCGCCTCGGGCGGCGTCCGAGTCCGTCGACGCGCCCCCGTCGGAGGCGTGGCCGGTTCGCTGCTCGGCGGGGGTGCCGGTCCCGGACTCCGCGTCGGCGTCCGCGCGCTTGCGCGACGGGGCGTCCCCGCCCCCGGCCCGGTCACCGGGAATCGCCTCCCGCCCGGCGGGGGAGGCGTCCTCCGCCCCGGCGGTGCCCTCCCGCTGAGCCGGGGCGTCCGTTGCCGAGGCCCGTGCGGCGGGGACGTCGTCCTCGGATTCCGCGTCGGTGTCGGCCACCTGGCCGGCTCCGGCCGGGGTACCGGCGGGTCCCCGCGCACCGGGGGTGTCGTTCGCGGGCTCGGACGCCTCGCGCCGGACGGCGACGTCGTCGGACCCCCGCCCCGCACGGGCGTCGTCCTCCGACTCGGCGTCAGCGCCGCTCCTCCCGTGCCCGGGCAGGGCGCCGGCGGGGGCCGCCTTCTGCCCGGCGCCGGTCAAGGCGCTGGTCTCACGCCTGGTCAGGGTGCGGGTAGGCGTGTCGGTCTCCGCCCCCGGTGCGCTGTCCCGCGGCCCACGGCCCGACACGGTATCGGCGTGCTCCTGGGTGGTGTCCCCGGGCCCCCGCCCGGCCGGGCCGTCGGTCGGTTCCGGGGTGGCGCTCTCGCGCCCGCGCCTGGCCGGGCCGTCGGTCGGCTCCGGGGCAGTGTCCTGCAGCCCGCGCCCGGTTGGGGCGTTGGCCGGCTCCGGGCCGGTGTCCTGCGGCCCGCGCCCGGCCGGGGCGTCGGCCGGCTCCGGCCCGTTGTCCTGCTGTTCGCGCCCGGCCGGGGCATGGGTCGGTGCCAGGGCACTGTCCTGCGGGCCGCGCCCGGCCGGGGCGTCGGTCGGCTCCTGGGTGGTGTTCTCGGGTTCGCGCCCGGTGGGGTCGTCGGTCGGCTCCGGGCCGGTGTCCTGCGGGCCGCGCCCGGCCGGGGTGATGGTCGGTGCCGGGGCACTGTCCTGCCGACCGCGCCCGGACAGGGCATGGGTCGGCTCCGGGGTGGTGTCCTGCGGTTCGCGCCCGGGCAGGGCAGCGGTGGGGGGCTTTGGGGTGGGGTCGGGCAGGGGAGCGCCCGAACCCGGTTCACCCTCCTGCGGGCTCCGCCCGCCCCGCGCACCGTTCGACACCGTTTCCGCCTTCATCCACGCCCCACCTTGCTGTTCACACCCGGCTGCACCGGTTCTCGCCGTCACGTCCGCGCGGCCGTCACCGGCCCGCCGATCACCTAGATGCCCGCCCCGGCCTCCGCGTTCCCGCCCCGGCGGGCTGTGACGGTTCGGTCATACTCCGCCGGTTTGACGAGCCCTCACACAGTCTGCACTATTCCACTAACGTGTTAGTGGAATGAGGTGGAGGGATGGAGTTCCGAGTAGACCGGCGCAGCGGCGTCGCCACCTATCTGCAGCTCGTCACGCAGGTCAAACAGGCCCTGCGGCTGGGCGTGCTGGAGCCGGGGGACCGGCTGCCGACGGCCCGGGAGGTGGTGGCGGCCACCGCCATCAACCCCAACACCGTCCTCAAGGCGTACCGCGAGCTCGAACGCGAAGGGCTCGTCGAACCGCGCCCCGGCGCGGGGACGTTCGTCCGCCGCTCCCTCTCGCACCCCGGCGCGGCCCCCGACTCGCCGCTGCGCCTGGCCCTCGCCGCCTGGATGGCGCGGGCCCGCGAGGAGGGGCTGGACCGCGAGGACATCACGGCGCTCGTCGCGGCCGCCGTGGACGAGAGCTTCAACCCCTCCGGGCCCGGGCGGCCCGGACAGTCGAGAGAGGAAACGGCGTGAGCGATCCGACCCACGCGCCGGCACTACGGGCCACCCGGCTCGGGCGGGAGTTCGGCGGCCACCGGGCCCTGCACGCGTGCGACGTCGAACTGCCCGCGGGCCGCGTCACGGCCCTCGTCGGCCCCAACGGCGCCGGCAAGAGCACCCTGCTCCAGCTCGCCGCCGGCCTGCTGCGCCCGACCAGCGGGGAGATACGCGTCTTCGGCGAGGCCCCCGGCACCCCCGGAGCCCGCCGCCGCACCGCCTTCCTGGCGCAGGAGAAGCCGCTGCACGCCGGCTTCACCGTCGCCGACACCCTGCGCATGGGCCGCGCGCTCAACCGCGGCCACTGGGACCAGGACGCCGCGGAGCAGCTGCTCACCGGCTCGGGCATCCGCCGCGACGCCCGGGTCGGGTCGCTGTCCGGCGGCAACCGGACCCGGGTCGCGCTGGCCCTCGTCCTCGGCAAGCGCGCCGACCTGCTGCTCCTGGACGAGCCGCTGGCCGACCTCGACCCGGTCGCCCGGCACGACGTGACGGCCCTGCTGATGACCGCGGCCGCCGAGCACGGCACCGGCATCGTGATGTCCTCGCACGTCCTGGCCGAACTGGAGGACGTCTGCGACCACGTGGTGCTGCTCAAGGACGGTGCCGCCCGGCTCAGCGGCGACGTCCAGGAGCTGCGCGAGGCCCACACCTGGATCACCGGCAGGGCCGACCCGGCGGAGGCCGACGGCCTGCCCCGCTCCCTCGACCGCGGCGCCGTCGTGCACTCCGCGGTCGGCGGCCGCCAGGTCACCGCGCTCGTCCGTACGCCCCCGCCGGCCGACGACGGCCGGTGGATCACCGAGACCCCCTCCCTGGAAACCCTCTTGCTCGCCCACCTCCGCGCCCCCCGCCCCGCCGCCGCCGACGAGGAGGCCGCCGCATGAAGGGCGTCCTGTGGCTGGCCTGGCGCCAGCAGCGCCTGATGATCCTCTCCGCGTTCGCCCTGCTGGCGCTCTGCGCGGCGTACGTGGCGTACCGGCGCTCCGAGATGACGGAGCTGATAGACGCCACCGGCTGGGTGCCCTGCCCCGGCTGGAACGGGGGCTGCGAGAGCACCGCCACCTTCGAGATCATGCAGGGCAACTCCGCCGGCATCCGCGCCCTCGGCACCCTCGGCATCGCGGTGCCGGCCCTGATCGGCGTGTTCTGGGGCGCCCCGCTCATCGGCCGGGAGCTGGAGACGGGCACGTTCAAGCTGGCCCTCACCCAGGGCGTGGGCCCGCGCCGCTGGTTCGCGGCCCGGTTCGGTCTGGCGGCGCTGGTCGCCGTACTCGTGGCAGCCGTCGTCGGAGCGCTCGTCGCCTGGTGGTGGCTGCCCATCGCCAACACCCTCGACGGCCCCTACTGGCACGACGCGGCGGTCTACCAGGCGACCGGCCCGGCCCCGGTGGCCTGCGCCCTGTTCGGGCTCGCGGCCGGGACCCTCGCGGGCCTCCTGGTGCGCCGGACGCTGCCCGCCATGGGCGCGGCCGTGGCCGCGATCGGCACCGCGATGGTGTTCGTGACGTTCTTCCGCACCTCCTGGATCGCCCCCGAGACCCGGATCACGCCCGGCGACACCCCCAAGCGGCTCGTCGGCAGCGCCTGGTCCACCGGGCAGTTCGGCTACCTCACGCCCGACGGCCGCGAGTACCCGATCACGGAGTTCTGCCAGACGTCCGGTGACGAGATGCGGGCGTGCATGGCCGAGCACGGCTTCACCGGCCGCTACCACAAGGTCTACCCGAGCGGCGACTTCTGGACCTTCCAGTGGATCGACACCGCCCTCTACCTCGGGGCCGCCGCCGTGCTCGTGGGCCTGACCCTCCTCGTGCTGCGCCGCCGCACGGCCTGACCGCCGCGCCCGCCCCGCGCCCACCCGCGGCCCACCCGGGGCCCGACCACCCGTTCCGTCCGCACTCCTGGGGGACCCCTCATGGCCACCAAGAAGAACCTCACCGCCAACCGCGCCGGCCTCGGCCACAAGGTCCGCTACGCGCTGGGCAACCCGACCCGCATCGCCCCGTACGTCCGCCGTGCCGCGCGCGACCGCTGGCTGCGCCTCAAGCACCCCGACCACGTGGGCTACTACCGTGCCGTCATGGCCTCCGACACCGGCCGCAACCCGGAGGCCGCCGTCGGCAGCCAGACCCACGAGCGCTGGCTGGCCCTCGGCAAGATGCAGTTCGACTACCTCACGGCGCACGGCCTCACCCCGCGCCACCGCATGCTCGACATCGGATGCGGCAACCTGCGCGCGGGCTGGCGCTTCATCGAGCACCTGGACGCCGGCCACTACTACGGCATCGACATCTCGCCCGACATCCTCATAGCGGCCAAGGGGACGCTGACCGGGCGGGGGCTCCAGGACAAGCTCCCGCACCTGACCATCACCCAGGACCTCACCCTGGACTTCCTGCCCGACCGGCACTTCGACGTGGTGCACGCGCACAGCGTGTTCTCCCACTCGCCGATCGGGATCATCGACGAGTGCCTCGCGCACGTGGAGCGCGTCCTCGCGCCCGGCGGCTGGTTCGACTTCACCTTCGACCGCACCGAGGGCACCGAACACCAGGTGCTGCGCGAGGACTTCTACTACCGCACGCAGACCCTCGTGGACCTCGCCGCCCGGCACGGGCTGAAGGCCCGCTTCATGGACGACTGGGAGGAGCTCGGCCACGGCCAGTCCAAGATCCGCGTCACCGCCGCCTGACGCCGACGGGTTGGGCCCGGGCGGCGAAGCAGGTGCGACGGCTTCCCGCCCGGGCCCCTCCGTGCTCAAATCTGCTTGATACCGGACTACTTCGAGCAGGTTCCTTCAAATGGGCCGCCCGAGTCCGCTATCTTGCCGGGTGCATGCCAAGGCGGTGTGTCCGCGATCCGGACCGCACGAGGAGCTGCCCGATGAGTCCCACGAGACTGTCCCTGAGGCGCCACCGGCACGAACGCCCACCCGAGCACCGCCGCCGGGCCCGCCCCGGTCGCCACCGGGCCCGCCTCGCGGCCCTGCTCGCCGCCGCCCTCGCCGCCGCGGGCCTCGCCGCGGCGGGGCCCGCCACCGCCCGCGCCGCGGCCGCCGCCCCGGCCGCCACGGCGGGGACGGCCACCGGCCTGACCCAGTCGGGCGGCACCTTCACCGTGAGCACCTCCAGCGGCGCCAAGGCCCGCGTCGTCGTCGCCCGCGCCGACGTCTTCCGCCTCTGGCTCTCGCCCGACGGGGCCTTCACCGACGATCCGGCCGGCTCCGACCTGGCCCAGACCACCGACTTCGGCCCCGTCAACGCGAACTGGACCGACGCGGGCACCCACTTCCGGATCACCACCGGGGCGCTGTCCATCCGGGTCAACAAATCACCCCTGCGGTTCTCCGTGTACCGCGCCGACGACACCACCCTCGTCTGGCAGGAGACCCAGCCCACCAGCTGGGGCGGCGGCAAGACCACCCAGTACCTGGCCCGCGGCGCCGACGAGCAGTTCTACGGCACCGGCCTGCGCCTCGGCGAGTGGGCGCTGCGCGGCAAGACGGTGCCCGTGGCCGTGGACAACAAGTGGCGCGAGAACAACAACGCCAGCCCCGCCCCCTTCTACATGTCCACCAACGACTACGGCGTCATGCGCAACACCTGGGCCCCGGGCTCGTACTCCTTCGACGCGCCCACCGCCCTCACCCACGACGAGACCCGCTTCGACGCCTGGTACTTCACCGGCGACTCCCTCAAGTCCGTCCTCGACGCCTACACGGACGTCAGCGGCAAACCCTTCATGGCACCGATGTGGGGCTTCGAACTCGGCAACGCCGACTGCTTCAACGCCTCCAACCCCGCCTACCAGGGCGACCACGACCGGCCGCGCCACCAGACCACCCCCGACGTGGCCGGCTACGCCGCCGACGCCCGCGCCGCCGACATGCCCTCGGGCTGGTTCCTGCCCAACGACGGCTACGGCTGCGGCTACACCGCCCCCCTGAAGTCCACCGTCGACGCCCTGAAGGCCAAGGGCTTCCAGACCGGCCTGTGGACCTCCACCGGACTCGGCTCCATCGCCGACGAGGTGGCCAGCGCCGGCAGCCGGGGCGTCAAGACCGACGTGGCGTGGATCGGCGGCGGTTACAAGAGCGCCTTCCAGGGCGTCCAGCAGGCCGTCGACGGCATCGAGAAGAACTCCGACGCCCGCCGGTACGTGTGGACCGTCGACGGCTGGGCCGGCACCCAGCGCAACGCCGTCGTCTGGACCGGCGACACCTACGGCACCTGGGACGACATGCGCTGGCACGTCCCCGCCATCGCCGGCGCCGGCCTGTCCGGCCTCAACTACGCCTCCGGCGACATCGACGGCATCTTCGGCGGCAGCCCCAAGACGTACGCCCGCGACCTCCAGTGGAAGGCCTTCACCCCCGCCTTCATGACCATGTCCGGGTGGGGCGCCGTCAACCCGTCGCCCGGCTACCAGGACAAGCAGCCCTGGCGCTTCGCCGAGCCCTACCTGTCCATCAACCGCAAGTACCTCCAGCTGAAGATGCGGCTGATGCCCTACCTGTACACGATGAGCCGCACCGCCCACGAGACGGGCGTCCCCAGCACCCGCGCGATGGTCCTGGAGTACCCCGACGACCCGGTCGCCCGCGGGAACCTGACCAGCGGCCAGTTCATGGCCGGGGACTCCTTCCTCGTCGCACCGGTCGTCTCCGACACCACCGTCCGCGACGGCATCTACCTGCCCGCCGGGACCTGGACGGACTACTGGACCGGGAAGACGTACGCGGGCCCGGGCTGGCTCAACGGCTACCGGGCACCCCTGGACACCCTGCCGCTGTTCGTCAAGGGCGGGGCGGTCGTGCCGATGTGGCCGCAGATGAACCACTCCGGCGAGAAGCCCGTCGACACCCTCACCTACGACATCCACCCGCGCGGCACCTCCACCTTCAGCCTGTACGAGGACGACGGCCGCACCCGCGCCTACGCGTCGGGCGCCTTCGCCCGCCAGCGCGTCGACGTCAGCGCCCCGACGGCGGGTCCCGGGACGGTGACCGTCTCCGTCGGCGCCCCCACGGGCGGCTACGCTGGCCAGCGGGCCTCGCGCGGCTACGAGTTCACCCTCCACGTGGCCTCCGCCCCCACCGCCCTCACGGCGGACGGCGCCGCCCTGCCCCTCCTCGCCGACAAGGCCGCCTACGACGCGGCGGCCACTGGCTGGTTCTTCGACCCCTCCGACCGCGCGGGCGTCCTGTGGGTCAAGACCGGTACGAAGACGGGCGCGTTCGGCGTCACCGCCACCGGCACCTCCGTCCCGGCCGCCGAGGCGATCCCGGTCACCTCCTCGCCCATCTCCCCGTCGGCCTGGACCCTGGTCTCCGCCGACAGCCAGGAGACCGCCGCCGAGAACGGTGCCGCGGTCAACGCCTTCGACGGCGACCCGGCCACCCTGTGGCACACCGCCTGGTCCTCCGGGAAGGCGGCGGCCCTGCCGCACGAGATCCGCGTCGACCTCGGCGCCCGCTACAGCGTCGACGGCCTCGGCTACCTGCCGCGCCAGGACGGCGGGGCCAACGGCCGGATCGGCGGCTACGAGGTCTACGTGTCCGACACCACCGCCGACTGGGGAACCCCCGCGGCCACCGGCACCTTCGCCGACACCGCGGCCGCCAAGTCCGTCACCCTCGCCCCCAGGACCGGCCGCTACCTGAGACTGCGCGCCCTGACCGAGGCCGGCGGGCGCGGCCCCTGGACCAGTGCCGCCGAGCTCACCCTCACCGGCCGCCCGGCACCGCTCCCCGCGGACGCCACCCTCGTCAACGCGGCCTCCGCGCGCTGCCTGGACCTGCCGCACAGCGACACCACACCGGGCACCGCACCCACCCTCTACACCTGCCACGGAGGCCCGAACCAGCGCTGGACCCTCCAGGACGACGGCCGCCTCACCGGCCTGGGCGGAGTCTGCCTCGACGCCGGCGACCCGGCGAAGGTGACGGTGCGGGCCTGCGCCCCCGGCCCCGCCCAGACCTGGCAGCCCGGCCCGGACGGCAGCCTGCGCGGCGCCGGCCAGTGCCTCACCCCGGCGGGCTCCGGCACCGCCAACGGCACCGGACTCACCCGCGCCGCCTGCACGGGCGCCGCCGCCCAACGCTGGACCTTCACCCCCTGACCGCGAGCCCGGCCCGGCCCCCCACGCCGGGCCGGGCCCGCTTGCGTTCTAAGCCGGTTTGGGTTCCGGGGCAGGTTCCGGGGCGGCCCCCCGGGGCCGGCCCGGCAGGAGCCAGGCCGCCGCCAGGCCGAGGGCGGCCAGGCATGCCAGGGCCGTCAACGGCCGGGCCGCCGCACCGGCGCCCGAGACGCCGGCGCCGGCGCCCGCCGCCACGGCGATGCCCAGGCTCGGGCCCACGTTCATCGCGGTCTGCTTGAGTCCGCCCACCACCCCCGCGTACCCGGCGGGCGCGTCGCCGACCACGGTCCCGGTGGCGGTGACCATCACCGCCGCGAACCCGGCCCCCAGCACCCCGAACGCCACCCCGCCGCCCCCGCCCAGCCCGGCGATCCCCAGCACCACCAGCGCCGCCCCCGCCAGGGCCGTCCGCCGGGCCCCGTACCGGCGCAGCGCGGCCCCCGCGACCGGCGCCCCGGCCACCATCAGCGCGGTCAGCGGCAGCACCCTGATCCCGGTCGCGAGCGGGCTGAGGCCCCGTACGTCCTGGAGCAGGAACGTGGCCGTGAACAGCGCCCCGAACATCCCGGCCGACACCGCCAGCAGCAGCGCCACCGCCGCCGCCACGGGCCGCGACCGGGCCACCGCCGACGGTACGAGGGGCAGCTCCGCCCGCCGCTCACCCCGTACGAAGAGCGCCCCGAGCCCGGCCGCCGCCCCGAAGCCGAGCAGCGTCGGCGCGCCCGTCCACCCCTCCCGCGGCACCCCGGCCAGCGCGTACACGGCCGACGCCAGGGTGGCGGCGAGCAGCACCGGACCGGCCGGCCCCAGGCCGGCCCCCGGCCCCCGCGGCTCCGGCGCGGGCACCCGTACGGCGAGCGTGAGGGCGGCGATCAGCAGCGCGGCCGGCACGTTGAGCAGGAACACCGCCCGCCAGTCCAGCAGTGCCACCAGCACCCCGCCCAGCAGCGGCCCCGCCGCCGCGGCCGCCCCGATCGCCCCGGTCCGCACCGCCACCGCCCGGCCCAGCCGCTCCGGCGGGTACGCCAGCCGCAGCAGGGCCAGCGTCGCGGGCTGCAACAGCGCCCCGAACACCCCCTGCACGGCGCGCAGCGCGATCACCCAGCCGACCCCGGGCGCCAGCGCGATCCCCGCGGACGCGGCGGCGAAGCCGAGCACCCCCGTCAGCAGCAGCCGGGTGTGGCCGTAGCGGTCCCCGAGACGCCCGGCGACGACCAGGAACGCGGCGACGGCGAGCAGGTAGGCCGTGCTCGTCCACTGGACCTGCGCGACCCCGGCCCCCAGGTCGCGGCGCAGGGCCGGCTGCACCACCACGAGCACCGTGCCGTCGAGGGCGACGAGCATCGCCCCGGCGGCGCTGACGAGCAGTGCCAGGCGCTCCCTCACGCGGACTCCACCCCCAGGTGCGCGTCCACGACGGCGTCCACCAGCGCCTCCAGCCGCGGGGCGGCGTCACCGTCCCCGTCACCGCCGGCACCGAGGACCAGCGGCAGACTCCCGTAGCCCCACAGCTGCGCCACCCCGTGAAGCCCCGCCCACAGCGCCGCCGCGGTCACCTCCGGCTCCGTTGCCCCGCAGGCGCCGGCCAGCCCGGTCAGCAGCCCGAACAGCGGCAGGGTCTGTTCCCGCAGCCGGGGGCCGCCCGTGGGCTCCTGGCCGGTGCTGTCCAGCAGGTCGTGCCGGAACATCAGCTCGAACATGCCGGGCTGCTCCAGCGCGTAGCCCACGTACGCCCTCCCCAGCGCCCGCACGTGCTCCCGGGGTGCGGGCCGCTCGGCCCCGGCCGCCAGGAAGCGGCTGCCGAGGTCGCCGAAGCCGCGCCGGGCGATGGCCGACAGCAGGGACTGGTGAGTGGGGAAGTAGCGGCGCGGAGCGCCGTGGGAGACCCCGGCGCGGCGGGCGATCTCCCGCAGGCCGAGGGAGGCGGTCCCCTCGGCCCTGACCATTTCCACCCCGACGTCGATCAGCCGCTCGCGCAGCGGCGCATCCGGTTCCCTATCCATAGACAGTGTCTACCACTTTGCGTAGACGCCGTCTACCGGATCGCCCGGTTCCGGCGCCGGCCGGCGGGTAGGCGCTCCCGAGGGCACACGAAGAGCACGAGGCGCACGAGGAGGTCGTCATGGGAACCGGAATCTGGGGCTACGGACACCGCGCCGGCTACGCCCCCGGCACCGACCTCATCGGCTACAAGGTCGAGGCGGCCGACGGACCGATCGGCAAGGTCGACCGGCACACGGACGACGTCGGCCGTTCCTACCTCGTCGTCGACACCGGACCCTGGATCTTCGGCCGCAAGGTCGTCATCCCCGCCGGCGTCGTCTCCCGCGTCGACACCGAGGCCGGGACCGTCCACCTGACCTGCACCCGCGACCAGGTCAAGGACTCCCCCGACTACGAGCAGAACGGCCGCCACGAGGACGAGCCCGCCTTCGTCCAGCTGATCGAGACGCACTACACCAACCCGCACATGTGATCATCTGCGGATGACCACAGAAACGACCACCGCTGCCGCGTCCGGAACATGGACCCTCGGCGACCTGCCGGTCAACCGCATCGGCTTCGGCGCCATGCGCCTGCCGCAGAACGGCGCGGCCCTCCAGGCCGCCGCCGCCTCCGGCGACCGGGACCGGGCCATCGCCGTCCTGCGCCGTGCCGTCGACCTCGGCGTGAACCACATCGACACCGCCGCCTTCTACTTCTCCCCCCTCCGCTCCGCCAACGAGCTGATCAACAGCGCCCTCGGCGGCCCCTACCCCGACGGCCTCGTCATCGCCACCAAGGTCGGCCCCGCCCGGGACGCCTCCGGCGAGTGGACCGCCCACGCCGGGCCGGGACAGCTGCGCGGGCAGGTCGAGGAGAACCTGCGCCAGCTCGGCCGCGACCACCTCGACGTCGTCAACCTGCGCGTCCTGGGCACCGACTCCGTCGCCGAGCGCTTCGGCGTCCTCGCCGAACTGCGCGAGGCAGGGCTCATACGTCACCTCGGCGTCTCCAACGTCACCCCCGCACAGCTCGCCGAGGCACGGGCCATCGCGCCCGTCGTCTGCGTCCAGAACATGTACGGCATCGGCGTGCGCCCCGAGTACGACGCCTTCGTACGCTCCTGCGGCGAGCAGGGCATCGCCTTCGTGCCCTTCTACGCGATCGCCGCCGCCGGCCGCGAGGGCGGCGCCGCGGCCGGCTCCGAGAGCGAGGAACTGCTGGCGGTCGCCCGCGCCCACGGGGCCAGCCCCGCACAGGTCCGCCTCGCCTGGACCCTCCACCGCGGACCCCACGTCCTGGCCATCCCCGGCACCGGCAACCCGGACCACCTCGCCGACAATGTCGCCGCCGGCGCCCTGCGCCTCACCGACGAGGACCTGGCCGTCCTCGAACGCCTCCACCAGGCGGCCGCCGAGTAGCCCGGCCGACGGGGGCGGGCCCGGGAGCCCCCGCCGGCCCGCCCGCGTCCGGCACAATCGGCGGATGAGCGAACAGACCCCCGCCGGCACCGCCGGCCCGCACGACCACGACCCCTACCTGTGGCTGGAGGACGTGGAAGGAGAGGCCGCGCTCTCCTGGGTCCGTGAGCGCAACGCCGAGACCGTCGCCGCGCTGACCACGGACCCCGGCTTCAAGGTGCTGGAGCGCGAGGTGCGCGAGGTCCTCGACGACGACGGGCGCATCCCGTACGTCACCCGGCGCGGCCGCCACCTCTACAACTTCTGGCAGGACGCCGCCCGGCTGCGCGGCGTCTGGCGGCGCACCACCCTGGACGAGTACCGCACCGAGCACCCCGTCTGGGAGACACTCCTCGACCTCGACGCCCTCGCCGACGCCGAGGGCGAGAAGTGGGCCTGGGCCGGCAGCACCGTCCTCGGCCCCGAACACCGCCACGCCCTGGTCATGCTCTCCCGCGACGGAGCCGACGCCTGCGTGGTGCGCGAGTTCGACCTGCACACCCTGGAGTTCGTCGAGGGCGGCTTCGCCGTCGAGGAGGCCAAGACCCGCGTCGACTGGATCGACGCCGACCACCTCTGGATCGGCACCGACTTCGGCCCCGGCTCCATGTCCTCCTCCGGCTACCCCCTCCAGGTCCGCCGCTGGCGCCGCGGCACCCCCCTCGCCGAAGCCGAGAAGGTCTACGAGGGCCGGCCCGGGGACCTGTCCGCCAGCGGCTGGCACGACGACACGCCGGGCTTCGAACGGGACTTCGTGTCCCGGCAGACCGACTTCTGGAACGGGGAGCTGTTCCTGCTGCCCGAGGACCCCGCCGCGGAGCCCGAGAAGATCGACGTACCGGACGATGCCGGCGCCGGCGTCCACCGCGGGTGGCTGACCGTCCAGCCGCGCACCCCCTGGCTGGGGCACCCCGCCGGCAGCCTGCTCGCCTTCGACTTCGAGGACTTCCGGGCCGGCGGGCGCGAGCCCGAGGTGCTGTTCACCCCCGACGAGCGCACCGCCCTCGCTGGCTACAGCTGGACCCGCAACCACCTCCTGCTGAGCACCCGGGCCGACGTCTCCTCCCGCCTGGAACTCCTCACCCCCGGCCCGGACGGCTGGACCCGCGCCCCGCTGGACGGCGTACCACCGCTGTCCACCGCCTCCGCGTGGGGCACCGACCCCGACGAGAGCGACGAGTACTTCCTCGACGTCACCGGCTTCCTCCAGCCCTCCACCCTCTCCCGCGGCGAGGCCGGCACCGCCGGGACCGAGGTGCTGAGGCAGGCGCCCGCCCTCTTCGACACCGCCGGGCTCCGCGTGAGCCAGCACTTCGCCGTCTCCCGCGACGGCACCCGGGTCCCGTACTTCGTCGTCGGCCCCGAGGACCGGCCCGGCCCCGGCCCCACCCTGCTCTACGGCTACGGCGGCTTCGAGGTCTCCATGGTCCCCGGCTACAGCGCCGTCACCGGCCGGACCTGGCTCGCGCGCGGGGGCACGTACGTCCTCGCCGGCATCCGGGGCGGGCGCGAGTACGGGCCCGCCTGGCACCAGGCCGCCCTCGGCGCCAACCGGGTCCGCGCCTTCGAGGACTTCGCCGCCGTCGCCCGCGACCTCACCGAGCGCGGCATCACCACCCCCGCCCAGCTCGGCATCGAGGGCGGCAGCAACGGCGGCCTGCTGATGGGCGCGGTGCTCACCCGCTACCCCGAACTGTTCGGCGCCGTCGTCTCGCACGTGCCGCTGCTGGACATGCTCCGCTTCCACAAGCTGCTCGCCGGAGCCAGCTGGACCGCCGAGTACGGCAACCCCGACGACCCCGCCGACCGGCCCCACCTCGAGCGGATCTCCCCCTACCACCGGATGACCGCCGACGCCGCCTACCCGCCCCTGCTCCTGCTCACCTCCACCCGAGACGACCGCGTCCACCCCGGCCACGCCCGCAAGGCCGCGGCCCGGCTGCGCGAACTGGGCCACCCCGTCCTCTTCCACGAGCACATCGGCGGCGGCCACGCCGGCGCCACCGACCACCGGCAGACGGCCTTCAACGAAGCCCTCGTCGCCACCTTCCTCTGGAAGCACCTCACCCCCGCGAGGTGACCTCCGGCGCGCTCAGCCGAGGGCGCGGGCGACGAGGAGGGCGACGTCGTCGTGGGTGTCGGGGCGGCGCAGCGCCGACAGCAGCAGGTCGCAGGTCTCCTCGATCGGGCGGTGGGGGCCGGCGAGGAGGTCGGTCAGCGTGAGCAGGCGGGCGTCGATGTCCTGGTCGCGGGTCTCGACCAGCCCGTCGGTGTAGAGCACCAGCTCGTCGCCCTCGCCCAGGGTCACGGCGGTGTTCCCGAAGGGGACGCCGCCGACGCCCAGCGGCACCGCCGTTGGCAGCCGCAGCAGCCGGGGCGGGCGGCCGGCGCGCAGGTGCACGGGCGGCAGGTGGCCCGCCGTGGAGATGTGGCAGAGCCGGCTGTGGGGGTCGTAGACGGCGTAGACGCAGGTGGCCATGGCCTCGCCGAGGTCACCGGTCGCCGCGTCCAGGTGGGTGAGCACCGTGGCCGGGTCGAGGCCGAGGCGGCCCAGCGCGCGGGCGGTGGCGCGCAGCTGGCCCATGGTGGCCGCCGCGTTGATGCCGCTGCCCATGACGTCGCCGACGACGAGCGCGGTGCGGTCCCCGGTGAGCGGGATGACGTCGAACCAGTCCCCGCCGGTCTCGTCGGCCGCGCCGGCGGGCTGGTACCGGTAGGCGATGTCCAGGCCGGGCGCCGCCGGCGGGTGCTGGGGCAGCAGGTGCCGCTGGAGTGCGAGGGCCGCGTGGCGCTGGCGCTGGTACCAGCGGGCGTTGTCGATGGACACGGCCGCGTGGGCGGCGAGTTCGGAGGCCAGGAGCACGTCGTCGGGGCCGAACGGCACCGGGTTGCGGGCCCGTTTGAGGTCGAGGGTGCCCAGGACCTGGCCGCGGGCGATCAGCGGCACCGCCAGGTACGAGTGCACCCCCGCCTCGCCCAGCAGCCGGGCGGCGGCCTCGTCGCGGGCGATGCGGGGCAGGTCCTCGGGCCGCACGTGCGGGACGAGTTCCGGCCGCGCGGTACGGGCGCAGCGGGCCACCAGCCGTTCGGGGCGGTACGACGCGACGTCGCCGACGGGGTCGGCCGCCGCCTCGGCGGGGGTCCGGTACGCGGCCTTCACCGCGAGCGCGCGGAAGCGTACGCCCCGCTCGTCGGCGTCCTCGCCCGGTCGGGGTCCGGTCAGCATGGTGTCGAGGACGTCCACGGCGGCGATGTCGGCGATCTCCGGCACGGCGACGTCCGCCAGTTCCCGGGCGGTGATGTCCAGGTCCAGGGTGGTCCCGATGCGCACGGAGGCGTCCGCGATCAGGGCCAGGCGGCGCCGGGCGTGGGCGGCCGAGACGGCCGCGCGGTGCTGTTCGGTCACGTCCACGACCGAGACCGCGACGCCGAGCACCCGGGCGGCCTGGTCCTCCAGCCGGTAGATCGACACCAGCCAGGCCCGTTCACCGGAGTCCTCGGAGATCTGGCCGGTGGTGAAGTGGTCCAGTACGGGTACGCCGGTCGCCATGACCTCGCGCATGCCGCTCTCGACCGCCGACGCGTCCAGGAAGGGCAGGACCTCGGCGATCCGCTGCCCGATGTGCCGCTCGGACGGCACGCCGTTGATGCGTTCCAGGGCCGGGTTGACCAGGACGTAGCGCAGATCGGTGTCGAGGACGGCCAGCCCGATGGGGGACTGGTCGACCATGCGCAGGGACAGGGCCAGGTCGCGTTCGACGCGGCGCAGGGTGGCCTGCTCCGAGGCCAGGCCCAGAGCGTAGAGCCGGCCGTTGGCGGCCTGGAGGCGCATGTTGCGGAACTCCACGAGGACCGTGTGGCCGTCCCGGTGGCGCACCGGGAAGGAGCCCGCCCACGCCCCCTGGCCCCACATCACGCGGGCGAACAGCTCCAGGACCTCCTCGCGGTCCCGCTCGTCCACCAGCAGGACCGCCGCGTACTGGCCGAGGGCCTCCTGCGCCGAGTAGCCGAAGAGGGTCTCGGCCTGTGGGCTCCACAGGCTGATGCGGCCCTCGGCGTCCAGGACCACGGCGGCCACGCCGAGCACGTCGAGCAGGCCGCCCGTCGCCGGAGATCCCGCTCCGGGGCCGCCGGACGGCGGTTCGGGCTGCGCATCGGCCATCACCGGCGCCTCCTCACCCGGGCGGACTCCCCACCATGCTCATGCCCCGCCGCGGCCCCGGCGACCCGGTCGGGGCCAACGGGTGGTGCCCCCTGACGCGGCACGGCACCGCCGTCGTGTGCGGACGGCGGTGCCGGGCCGGCGGGCGCGTACCGGCGGTACCGGACGGTGCCGGTCAGTACCGGTCAGTACCGGTCAGTACCGGTCAGTGGAAGAGCATGGACGCCCCGCCGGCCTCCGTGGTCACGGATCCCGGGCACAGGAAGCTGCCCGAGGTCTTGGTGGCGGTGAAGGCGCGGTTGACGTACTTCCCGGTGGCCGCGTCGCGGTCCCACGCGATGTTGGTGGCCTTGTAGCGGCAGGACACGAAGCTCTGCTGGCCGGTGATGTCGATCATGTCGGTGAGGGCGGTGGCCCCGGTGGAGCCGAAGGTGAACGACGGGTTGTTGTTGAGGGTGGCGCTGATGCCGCCGCCGCAGGCGAGGTTCCCGCCGGGCCTGTTGATGCTGGTGCGGTCGACGGTGAGGGCGTTGGGGGGATTGGCGCTGGTGCGGGCGTTGGTCCAGGTACAGGTGTTGCCCGCCACGACGATGACGCCGTCGACCTTCTGGTCCGCGGTGGTGCCGAAGGCGGCGGCGCTCGTGACACTGGCGGCCGTGGCCGCGAGGGCCAGTGCGGCGACGGCGAGCTTCGCACGGTGCATCATGTCGCTCCTCTGTGACACGTCCTTGTGGGGGTGTGGTGCGAGGGCGGTGCGGAGGGCGGTGCGGAGTGCGCCACGGAATGTGTCACAGCGGCCTTGAAATGTCATGCACGTGTCACGCATTGGCCGGAATGGGGCCCTGGACGGGGCGGGGGCTCAGGGGACGTCGGTGTCCGTCGGCTCGGCCTCGAACACGTGCGGGGCGTCCCCCTGCCAGTCGATCAGCTCCGGCCCGCCGCCGAGCACCACCTCGTCGGGATCCGGGACCTCCGCGCGGCGCAGGAACTCGATCACGTCCGCGTCGGTGTGCGCCGTGCCGAGGGCCTCGTCCCGGTCCTGGACGCGCAGGGTGACCCGGCGGCCGCCCGAGGGGGAGATGCGGTGGACGACGATCGGCGCGTGCTCCATGCCTCCACCCTGGAGCCGCTCCGCCTCCCGCGCATCCGGGCCGCGTACGGGGCGTACGCGCCGCTCGCGGTCCTCGGACGCCGCTTCGCCTCCGGCGAGATCGACGGGGACGAGTACCGGCGCCGGCCGTCCGGCCTGGACGAGCGGTTCGGACGCTCCCTCGGGGACGGCGCCGCCTGAGCCCCCACCCGGCTCGGGGACGGCACCCGGCGCCGTGACATGCTCACGAAGCAGTCGCGCCGGGGGGCGGGCCCTCACCCGCCCCCGTGATCCGACCCAGGGGGAGACCGACGATGGAACAGACCGGAGCCGTGGAGATCACCTCCGAGGCCGAACTGCGAGAGCTCCTCGGCCCGGTGGCACCCGCGGCCGCCGCGAAGGAACGGCGGTCCCTGCACGAGCACCACCGGCAGTGGATCGCCCGCTCCCCGCTCTGCCTGATAGCGACCTCCGCCGCCGACGGCAGCTGCGACGTCTCCCCGAAGGGCGACCCGCCCGGTTTCGCCAAGGTCCTCGACGACACCACCCTCGCGATCCCCGACCGCCCCGGGAACCGCCGCGCGGACAGCTACCGCAACATCCTCGCCAACCCGCACGTCGGGCTGCTCTTCCTGGTCCCCGGCCGGGGCGACACCCTCCGCGTCAACGGCCGGGCCCGGCTGCTGCGCGACGCCCCGTTCTTCGACACGATGACCGTCAAGGGCCACCGGCCCACGCTCGCCCTCGTCGTGGAGACCGAGGAGATCTACTTCCACTGCGCCCGCGCCTTCCTCCGCTCGGGCCTGTGGCGGACGGACACCTGGGACCCCGAGGCGGCACCCTCCCGGGCGGTCATCTCCAAGGCACTGGAGAAGCCCGAGAAGTCGCTGGAGGAGCTGGAGCACTACTACGGCCCCGCGTACGCGCGGATCGACCTGTACAGCTGACACATCGGGCCCCGCCCGGCGCCCCCGCGCCCGGCCCGCGTGGCAGGCTGGAGGGCATGTGCGGCCGATACGTCTCCACGCGCGGACCCGAGGACCTGTCGGGGCTCTTCCAGGTTCCCGGTCCCGCCCCCGACCTGGTGCTGCCGCCCAGCTGGAACGTCGCCCCGACGGACCCGGTGTGGGCGGTGCTGGAGCGCGCCGACCGGGACAGCGGGGTCCTGGAACGGCAGCTGCGGGCACTGCGCTGGGGGCTGGTGCCGTCCTGGTCGAAGGGGCCGGACGGCGCGGCCAGGATGATCAACGCCAGGGTCGAGACGGTGGGGGAGAAACCCGCCTACCGCCGGGCTTTCGCCACACGCCGCTGCCTGCTGCCCGCCGACGGCTTCTACGAATGGGAGGCCGTCCCCGCCGCCGGGTCCGCGAAGGCGTACAAGCAGCCCTACTTCATCAGCCCCGAGGACGGCTCGGTGCTGGCGATGGCGGGCCTGTACGAGTTCTGGCGCGACCCCGCCGTCGCCGACGGGGACGACCCGGCCGCCTGGTGGGCGACCTGCACCGTCATCACCACCGAGGCCACCGACGCCGCCGGCCGCGTCCACCCCCGGATGCCCCTGGCCCTCGCCCCCGCCGACTACGACGCCTGGCTCGACCCCGCACACCAGGACCCCGACGCGCTGCGGGCCCTCCTCGCCACCCCCGCCGGAGGCCGCCTGACGGCCCGCGCGGTGAACACGGCGGTCAACAACGTGCGCAACAACGGCCCCGAGCTCCTCGAAGACGCCCGCCCCTCCTGAACCACCAACCCCTCCCGTCCCTCACGAACAGGACCCACATGAGCAGCGGCCCGGCCAACGACGCCTACGAGATCCACCCCGGCGTCCCCGACATCGCCACCTACCGCCGACTGCGCGGGGAGACCGGGCTCGGCGCCAAGAGCGTCGAGGGCTCCGCGCTCGGACTGCCGAACTCCTGGTACTGCGTCACGGTCCGGCACGGCGGCGAAACCGTCGGCATGGGCCGGATCGTCGGCGACGGAGGCTGCTTCCTGCAGATCGTCGACATCTGCGTGCTCCCCGAACACCAGGGCCGGGGCCTCGGCAAGCAGATCATGGCGGAACTCTCCGCCGAGCTGGAGCGGCGCGCGCCGCAGGGCACGTACGTGTCCCTGATCGCGGACGGCGACGCCCGGCACCTCTACGCCAAGTACGGCTTCGCCGAGACAGCCCCCGCGTCGGTCGGCATGGCCCGCCTCTTCTAGCCGCCGCTCCGGCCGCCGTCCCCCGGCAGCACCACCACCGGTACCCGCTGCACGAGGTTGTTGCCGAAGCCACCGCGGTTCCAGGGCTGTTCGAGGGGCTGGGCGCGGCCCGCCGCGTCCGTGGCGCGGACCACGAGCACGTGGCCGCCGGGAACGGCCGTCCACGGGGCGCTCCAGGCCTGCCACGCCCAGCCGCCGGGCTCCCGGGCCGCCACCTCGGCGTCCGCCCACGTACGGCCCCCGTCACCGCTCACCTCGACCCGGGTCACCGGCCCGTACCCCGACCAGGCGCGCCCCTCCAGCCGCACCGGCCCGGGCCGCACCACCCGGACGCGGGACATGAAGTCGGGGAACCCCGGCGGGACCATCAGGGCCCTCGGCGCGATCCGGGTCACCGGCTCGCCGGGGTCCTCGGCGGCGGCCCGGTACCGGTAGGCAACGGCCTGCTGGAAGCCGGTGAAGGGCACGTCGGCCAGGGTGACCTCCCGCAGCCACTTCACGTGGGCCATGCCGTACCAGCCCGGCACCACCAGCCGCAGCGGGAAGCCGTGCTGCGGCGGCAGGGGGGCGCCGTTCATCGCGTACGCGAGCAGCACCTCGGGGTCCGTCCCGGTGGCGACGGGCAGGGGCAGGCTGCGCCGGTAGTCCTGTTCCACACCCCGCTCCACCCCGTGGTCGGCGCCGGTGAACACCGCCTCCACCGCCCGCGGCAGTACCCCGGCCTCCGCGAGCACGGTCCGCAGCGGCACCCCCGTCCAGTCGGCGGTGCCCACCGCCTCGACCAGCCACGGCTGGCTCACCGGCCGGGGCGTCAGCCGTGCCCTGCCGTTGCCCGCGCACTCCATGGTGACCCGGCGGGTGACGGCCGGCAGGGCCCGCAGGGCGGCCAGGTCCAGCGACAGGGGAGTCCGCACCCGGCCGCCGACGCCGAGCCGCCAGCCGTCGGCGCCGGACCCGGCCCCGGACCCGACGCAGGGGATGTCGTAGTGGACCAGCACGTAGTGCAGCCCGGGCGGCGTGACCTCGTACCGCAGCGCCTCCAGCGGCAGCCCGTGGTTGCGGGCGGCGAGAGCCAGTTCCTCGACGCTGATGCCCTCGCCCTCGGCGGCCACCCGCGCGGGGGCGCTGACGCCGTTCAGGGGCGCTTCCTCCATCCCCTCATCGTCGCTCGCCGGGACGGCCGCCGCCCGGCGTGCGCACGTCTCACACCGTGCGTACGGTGACGCCGGCCGCGGCGAGGGCGTCGGCCTCGGCCCGCGGCGCCCCCTCGTCGGTGACCACGGCGTGCAGCGCGGAGGCGGGCAGTACGTGCGCGAGGGCGGTGCGCGTGAGCTTCGCGGACTCGGTGACGGCGATGACGCGGCGGGCGGAGGCGATGGCTGCGCGCTTGACGGCGGCGTCGGCCAGGTCGTAGGCGGTCAGGCCGTGCTCCGCGCTCAGGCCGCAGCAGCCGATCACGGCGGTGTCGAAGCGCAGGGCCGCGAGGGAGGCCTCGGTCAGCGGCCCGGTCAGGGCGAGCTCCCCCCTGCGGGGCGCGCCGCCCGGCAGCAGCAGCGTCAGACGCGGCGCGTCCGCGAGGGCGTTGGCGGCGTGCAGGGACAGCGGCATCACGGTGAGCCGGCGGTGGTGCAGGGCGCGGGCCACCTCCAGGCAGGTGGTCCCGCTGTCCAGGACGACCGATTCCCCGTCCGCTACCAGGGCCGCGACCTCGGCGGCGATCCGCCGCTTGGCCTCCAGCCCGTCGCGGGCGCGCAGCGGGAAGGGGGTCTCCTCCCCGCGCAGCAGCAGGCTCCGCGCCCCGCCCCGGTAGCGCTCCAGCACGCCCTGCTCGGCGAGGGCCTCCAGGTCGCGGCGGATGGTCATCTCGGAGGCACCGGTGAGCTCCGCGAGCTCCGTGACGCTGCGGCTGCCGCTCGCGCGGACGGCATCGGTGATCTGCCTCAGGCGGTCTGCACTCATGCTCGCATTGAACAGGATTCATGTTTGAAAGGCAAGTTTCGAACATTGAATGTGTTTGTTATGTTCGATTGTATGCAGCGAAACGCACACGGAACCCGACTCGGACTCCAAGGGCCGCCGCCCCCGTCCGCACGCCTGCGGAACGGACGGCGCGCCACCTTCGCCTACTTCGCCCTCAACGGCTTCCTCATGGGCATGTGGATCGTGCACATCCCGGTGGTGCGGCAGCACACCGGCACCGACCACGCCCTCCTCGGCTGGCTCCTGCTCCTCCTCGGGGCCGGCGCCTTCGCCGGGATGCGGCTGGCCGGACCGCTCACCGACCGCTTCGGCGCGCAGGTGACCGTCCCCGCCGGCGCCGCCCTCTGCGCCGTCGCGCTGGTGCCGCCCGCCTGGGCGGCCGACGCGCCCGCGCTGGGCGCCGCACTGCTGCTGCTCGGCTTCGGCAACGGCTGCCTCGACGTCGGCATGAACACGCACGCCGTCCAGGTGGAACGCGGCTACGGGCGGCCCGTCATGTCCGCCTTCCACGCCGTCTTCTCCGTCGGTGGCGCCCTCGCCGCGCTCGCCGGCGCCGCCGCCCTGGGCCTCGGCCTCCCGGCCGCCGCCACCCTCGGGGCCACCGCCCTCGGCGGCCTCCTCCTCGCGCTCCTCGCCGCCCCCGCCCTGCTGGACCCGGACCCCGCGCCCGCCCCCGGCCCGGCCGGTGCCGCGGCCGCGCGCCCCGCCCGCCGGGCCTCCCCGCGCGTGCGGACGCTCGCCGTACTCGCCTTCCTGCTGATGCTCTGCGAGGGAGTCGCCAACGACTGGAGCGCGCTCCACCTGGAGGACTCCCTCGGCGCGCCCGCCGCCACCGCCGCCCTCGCCTACGGGGCCTTCGCCACCGCCATGACCGCCGGCCGGTTCCTCGCCGACCGGGTGGCGGCGCGCACCGGCCCCGTCGCCGTCCTGCGGTACGGAGCCGCCCTCGCCGCGGCCGGCCTGGCCCTGGCCGTGGCCGCGCCCGGCGTCCCGGCCGCCCTCGCCGGCTGGACCCTGTTCGGCGCCGGCCTCTCCGGCTGCGTCCCGCAGCTCTTCAGCGCGGCCGGCCACACGGACCCGGAGGCCGCCGGGGCCAACGTCGCCCGGGTCGCGGGCCTGGGCTACCTCGGCATGCTCGCCGGCCCCGCGGTGATCGGCCCGCTGACCCGCCTCGTACCGCTCGGCCCGGCCCTGCTGCTCCCGGTGGCCTGCTGCGCCTTCGCGGCCCTCGCCGCCGGCGCGCTGCGGCCCCAGGACCCGGGCCGGCGGACACCGGCCGTGTCGCGACGGCGCCCGGGGGCCGGCGCGGGCCGATAGTGGGGGCTGTGAGCGACTCGGAGAGGGATCCCGCGGACCAGGGCGCCGCCGATGCGGCCGCCTGGTCCGGGAGCGAGGGAGCGCGGGCCTTCGCCGCGCTGGAGGCGGCCACGGACTGGCTGCTCGGCTACCCGTTCGTCTTCCGGGCCCTGGCCCGGCGGCGGATCGGCGCCGGGGCCGTCCTCGTGGACTACGGATGCGGCCCCGGCAAGGTCGCCGGGCACGCCGCCCGGCTGCTGGGGGCTCGGGTGGTCGGGGTGGACACCTCGCCCGAGATGCTGGCCCTGGCCCGCACCTCGGACACCGGCGCGGCCGAATACCACCTGGTCGAGGGCGGGCGGGCGGCAGGCCTGGCCGACGGCGCCGCCGACGCCGTCATGTGCAGCCACGTGCTCGCCTCGCTCCCGGACGAGGAATCCGTCCTGGCCGTGTTCCGCGAGGTCCGCCGACTGCTGCGCCCCGGCGGCCCTTTCGTCCTGCTGGCCACCGACCCGGCCTGCACCGGCACGGAGTACGCCTCCCTGCGGATCGGGGAGCCGGGCGCGGTGTACGCGCCGGGCCAGGAGCTGACCGTACGGCTGAGGCGCGCCGACGGCTCCTGGCAGGAGGTCCGCAACCGCGCATGGCCCGTCGGCCTCCTGCCCGGTCTGCTGGAACGGGCCGGCTTCCGGGACGTGGTCCAGCACCGCCCGACGGTGGCGGAGGCGCGGGAGGCGGCGGACCCGGTCCTGGTGGGCAGCCGGCCCTGGACGGCGGAACGGGAGAGGCCGCCCCTGGTGGTCACCACGGCCGTGGCCGCCTGAGAAGGGCCACCGGCAGCCCCGACTCGAACAGGCTTGTTTCATCCAATAGTTCGACTTTCCGGTTATCAAGCCGAAAGTCAGACAATCCTGTGACTCATATGGCAGCCTGCTGCGCACGGCAGGGGGTGCGAAGGCGCCCGGCCGTGACCGGGGAGGTCACATGCGTGGATCACTGCTGCGTAAGTCCCGTGCGGTACTGACGGGTTCCCTGATGGCGCTCGGAGTCGTCGGCCTGAGCGCCGCTCCGGCCAGCGCCTGGACGGGAGGGAACGTCTGGGTCAACTTCGGCAGCTGGAACTGCCCGGCCGGCGGGTCCGTCGTCGGGGTCTACTGGGGGGTGGACGCCTATTCCAGCGGCCCCGCCACCGGGGACTGGGGCGACAACGTCATCTACCCGCGCGTCCGGGTGGGGTCGGGGGCCTACAACACCCTGAGCTACCAGACGATGTGCAAGAAGTGGGGCTGGTACACGTACCGGGGTGTGGTGGGCCAGCGGACGCTGACCCCGTACAAGTCGGGTCTGAGCTACACCTACTGACCGGACGACGGCGGCGCCCCTCCGCCAGGGGGGCGCCGCCGTCCGCCGCGACGAAGCCGGTCAGTGGTCAGCGCCTCAGGATCCGGCGCGAGACGCGGTCGCCCAGGAACTGGGCCGACTGCACCAGCACGATCAGGACCAGTACGGTCACCACCATCACGGACGTGTCGAAGCGCAGGTACCCGTACGTCATGGCCAGGTTGCCCACTCCGCCGCCGCCGACGGTGCCCGCCACCGCGGAGAAGTCGATCAGCGCGACGAGCATGAACGTCAGGCCGAGGACCAGCGGCCCGAGGGCCTCCGGGACCAGCACCGTGAGCAGGATCCGCAGCGGGCCGGCCCCCATCGAACAGGCCGCCTCGACGACGCCCGGCTCCACGGCCAGCAGGTTGGACTCCACGATCCGGGCGATCCCGAAGGTGGCCACGACCGTCATCGGGAAGACCGCGGCATCGGTGCCGATCATGGTGCCGACCACCGCCCGGGTGACCGGGGCGAGGGCCACGATCGCGATGATGAAGGGGACGGGCCGGATGACGTTGATGAACGTCCCGAGCACCGCGTGCACCACCCGGTTGGGCAGGACGCCGCCCTTGCGCGTGGCGTAGAGGGCGAGCCCGACGGCCAGACCGCCCGCGCTGGACAGGGCGAGGGTGATCAGCACCATGTAGACGGTCTCGCCGGTCGCGTCGAGGACCTTCGGCCAGAAGGTGCTCCAGTCGGCCTTCACCGCACACCCGCCTTCCGGCGGCCGGACCGGGCCAGGCCCGCCTCGACGGCCTCCACCGCCGCCCGCTCGCCCCGCAGTTCGATGGTCACGCTGCCCAGCGGGCGCCCGCGGACCTCGCCGACCCCGCCGTGGACGAAGGCGAAGTCGACGCCGTGCTCGCGCAGCAGCGGCGACAGGCCCTCCATGACCGGTACTCCGTCGACGACCGGTACGGTCACGAGCCGGCCCGGATGGCGTGCCCGCAGCCGCTCCAGGAGCTCACCGTCCGGCTCGGCGTGCAGCGCCGAGCGGACGAAGGCGGCCGTGGTGGGGTGCTGCGGCCGCGCGAACACCTCGTACACCTCGCCCGTCTCGACCACCCGGCCGTCCTCCATGACCGCCACCCGGTCGCAGAGGCCGCGTACGACGTCCATCTCGTGGGTGATCAGGACGACGGTGACGCCCAGTTCGCGGTTGACCCGGCGGAGCAGCGCCAGTACCTCGCCGGTGGTCTGCGGGTCCAGCGCGGACGTGGCCTCGTCGCACAGCAGCACCTTGGGGCGGGTGGCGAGGGCGCGGGCGATGCCGACCCGCTGCCGCTGCCCGCCCGAGAGCTGTTCGGGGTAGCGCTTGCCGTGCCCGGAGAGCCCGACGAACTCCAGCGTCTCCTCGGCGCGTGCCCGGGCGGCGGCACGGTCCAGGCCGGCCAGGCGCAGGGGGTAGAGGACGTTGCCGAGGACGGTGCGGGAGCGGAAGAGGTTGAACTGCTGGAAGATCATGCCGATCTCCCGGCGTACGGGCCGCAGTCCGCGCTCCCCGAGGGCGGCCAGGTCCTGGCCGTCCACCAGGACGCTGCCCGAGGTGGGCTCCTCGAGGCCGTTGACCAGGCGCAGCAGGGTGGACTTGCCGGCGCCGCTGTGACCGACGACCCCGAAGACGGTGCCCGCGCCCACGGTGAGGCTGACGTCGTCGACGGCGACGGCGCCGCCGGGGAACTCCTTGCGCACGGAACGGAACTCGACCGCCGGACGGACGGCGGCCGCCGGGGGGCCGGAGGCTGCGGCGCTCACTTCGCCAGCTGCTTGGTGATGCGGGCCAGCTCGGCCTGGAGCTCCGGGGCGGGCAGGTCGATGTGGTGGGCGGTGCCGTTGCTGGTGCGCCGTACCTCGTCCTGGACGGCCTTGGAGGCGTACAGCTTCACGATCTTCGCGTAGTCCGGGTCGTCCTTGCGGTCCGCGCGGGCGGCGATCACGTTGAGGTACGGGACGGACTGCGGGCTCGCCGGGTCGTCCTTGAACAGGGCGGTCTTCGCGTCGATGCCGGCGAGTTCGGCGACGCCGTCGTTGATGATCGCGGCGTCCGCGTCCTTGAGGGTGCGCGGGGTCTGCTGGGCGTTCACCGGGGTGATCTTGATGTGCTTGGGGTTGGCGGTGATGTCGTCGGGGGTGGCGAAGAGGCCGGCGTCCTTCTTCAGCTCGATGACCTTGGCCTGTTCCAGGACGCGCAGTCCGCGGCCCTGGTTGGCGGGGTCGTTGGGCAGGGTGACCGAGGCTCCGTCGGGGAGGTCGGCGAGCTGCTTGTGCTTGCCGGAGTAGAGGCCGAGCGGCACGACCGTGGTCGCGGCGACGGGCGCGATGTCGGTCTTGTTCTCGGTGTTGGACTGGGCGAGGAAGACCAGGTGCTGGAAGGCGTTGAGCTCGATGTCGCCCGCGCTGAGCGCCTTGTTGGGCAGCGAGTAGTCGTCAAAGACCACCGTCTCGACGGTGAGGCCCTCCTTCTTGGCCTCCTTGGCGAGGACCTCCCACTCGGGGGAGTCCCCCGAGACGCCCACGCGGATGCGCTTGCCGTCCGAGCCGCCGGACCCGCAGCCGGAGACGAGCAGCGCGAGGGCGGTCGCGGTGGTGGTGAGGGCGAGGGCGGTGCGGCGGCGGCGCGATGGGGCAGCAGACATCGTGGATCCAGAGGTAGAAGAACGCGTTGAGCGAGGTACCTGTGAACAGTAGGCAGGGATCCGGGTTTTATCTTGATATGAAAGATCGTATTCACGATCCTGCAACGAATGAAAGGCTCAGGGGGTGGGCGGGTAGTGTTCGCCCAGCACCGCGCCGAAGAGCGTCGACACGTCGCGGGCGCTCAGCCCCTGCTCGCGGGCCTCGCGCATCCACTCCCCGAGCCCCGTGCGCAGCGGGGACTCCGGCGCCGTCTGCGGGGTGGCCAGCGAGCGGGTGATGAAGGAGCCGGAGCCCTGGCGCACCTCGACGAGACCGGAACGTTCCAGCTCGCGGTAGGCCTTGAGCGTGGTGTTGGGGTTGACCTTCGTGGTGGCGGCGACCTGCGCGGCCGTCGGCAGCTTGTCGCCCTCGGCCAACATCCCCATCCGCAGGGCCTGTTCCACCTGCTGCACGATCTGGAGGTAGGCGGGCAGTCCGCTGCGGCGTTCGATGCGGAACACGACCACGGTGCCCGCCTCCTTGCTGCTTCTCGGTCCATCCCGGGTTCCGGCTTCCCGGGCTTCGGGGTTCCGGGGCTTTTCCGGTTCCCGGGGTTCCGGGGGTGACGTGCCAGCCTAGGCCGTCAGATCGCCGGCCGTGGTCGAGGCGAAGCCGGCCCCGGGGCCGCCGGCTCCTGCGGAGCCGACACCTGGTGCAGGCGCAGGGCGAGTTGGAGCTCCAGGGAGCGGTCCGGGGACTGCCAGCCGGGGCCGAGGAGCCGGCCGATGCGGTCGAGGCGCTGCACCACGGTGTTCACGTGCACGTGCAGGACCTCCCTCGCCCGCGCCTGGCTCATGCCCGTCGCGAAGTAGACCCGCAGCGTCCCCACGAGGTCGCTGCCGCGCCGGGCGTCGTAGTCCAGCACCGGCCCGAGCACGGTCCGTACGAAGCCCGACAGGTCGGCCCGGTCGCCCAGCAGCACCCCCAGGAAACCGAGTTCCGCGAGCGTGCTCCCGTCGCCGGCCCGCCCCAACGCCCGCAGCGTCGACAGACAGCGCAACGCCTCCGCGTGCGCGGAGTGCAGCCCGCCCGCGCCCTCGCCGGCCCGCGCCGCACCCACCGTGACCGGCGCGCCCACGTTCCGCCCGAGGGCCCCGGCGAGCCGGGCCGCGTCGGCGCCCGCCGCCTCCGAGGGGGCCAGCAGCACGGCGTGGTCGTGGTGGACCCCGGCCAGCCCGTGGCGCTCGCGGGCGTGGTGCGCGGCCGCCGTGAGCAGCCGCGGCCGCGGAACGGCGTCGCTGTGCAGGACGAAGAGGGCGTGCGGACGGTCCAGATCCACGCCCAGCCGGCGGGCCCGCACGGCCAGACCCCCCGGATCCGCGGACGGGCTCAGCAGGTCCCCGAGCAGCTCCCCCCGGATCCGGTCCTCGGTCTGCGCCACCGAACGGCCCAGGAGCAGCAGCAGGGCCGTGACCGTCGCCGCACGCTCGAACAGGCGCCGCCCGGCCTCGTCCAGGCCCGGGCGGCCGGTCAGCGTGATGCTGCCCAGGAGCTCGGGCCCCGCCAGCACCGCGCACACCCAGGTGCCGCCCTCCGCCACGGCCCGGCCGCCGGACCGGGACGCTGCCACGGCCCCGGCCGGCGGAGGGCAGGGCCCGGCCTGCGTACGGGCCAGCTCCCTGCCCTCCGGGTCGTGGACCAGGGTGCCGCCCTCCAGCAGCGCCCCGATCGCGGCCGCCACCTCGGCGACGCCGCCGCCGCGCAGGACGAGGCCGGTCAGCCGGTCGTGCGCCCGCTCCGCCCGGCGCAGCGCGTCGCTGTTCTCCTGGATGGTCCGGGACGCGGCGCCCAGTTCGGCCAGGGCCCGGCGGGTCTCCTCCAGCAGGCGGGCCCCGTCGATGGCGATGGCGGCGTGGTCGGCCAGCGAGGACAGCAGCGCCACCTCGCGCGGGCTGAACTCGCGCGGGCTGCGGTCGGCGGCGAAGAGCACCCCGATCACCTTCGGCCCCAGCCGCAGCGGGACGCCGAGGATGGCGTGCAGGTCCTCCTCGCCGACGGCACTGTCGATGGGGCCGGTGTGCTGGAAACGCGGGTCGCGCTGGTAGTCGCCCGTGGCGTACGGGCGGGCCGTCTGCGCGACGAGCCCGCCCAGCCCCTCGCCCATCCCCAGGCGCAGCTGCTGGAAGGCGGCCGACACCGAGCCCTCGGTCACCCGCATGAAGGTGTCGCCCGCCGCCTCGTCGATCAGCGACAGGTACGTGACGTCCGTGTGCAGCAGCTGCTTGGCCCGGTGCGTGATGGCCCGCAGCACGGCGTCCAGGTCGCGCAGCGCGGCCAGGTCCCCGGCGGTGTCGAACAGCGCGGTCAGCTCCGCCTCGCGGGTGCGGTGCCGGCCCAGCGTCCGGTGGACCTCCAGCGCCACCCCCGTCGCCTCCTCCAGGGCGGCCAGTTCGGCCCCGGACGCCCCGGCGGCGCGCGCGGCCGCCGCGGGCCGCGCGAACTCCTCCGCCGGCGCCCCCTGGGCCAGCAGTCCCAGCAGCTCCCGTATGCCTTCCGTCACGGTGGTCACGCCGGTGAGCATACGGGCGCGGCCCCGGTCAGCCCTTGACGGGGACGGGTGCGGCCGTACGGGCGGCCCGGTCGAGGCTGCGGCCGCGGGTCTCCCGGGCGACGAGCGCGGTCACCGTCGTGACCAGCGCGGCCGCGCAGAGGTAGACGGAGACCGGCACGGAGGACCCGTACTCCTTCAGCAGCTCCACCGCGATGATCGGCGCGAGGGCCCCGCCGATGATGGAGGCGACCTGCGAGCCCATGGAGGCCCCCGAGTAGCGGACGCGGGTGTCGAACATCTCGGAGATGAACGCCGCCTGGGGTCCGTACATCGCCCCGTGCAGCAGCAGCCCGGCCGTCACGGCGAGGGCGATCACCGGGAAGGAACGCGAGTCCAGCAGGGCGAAGAAGACGAACGCCCAGCCCGCCATCCCGACCGACCCGACGAGGGTCACGGCCCTGCGCCCGATCCGGTCCGACAGCGCGCCCCACAGCGGGATCGTCACGAAGTGCACCGCCGAACCGATCAGCACGGCGTTCAGCGCGTCCCCCTTCGGCAGGTGCAGGTGCACGGTCACGTAGACGAGCAGAAACGCCGTCAGCACGTAATAGGAGATGTTCTCCCCGACCCGCACCCCGATCGCCGTGAGCACCCCGCGCCGGCCCGACCGCAGCACCTCCACCACCGGCGGGCGCTGCCGCACCCCCGCCGCCTCCTCGGCCTCGGCCCGGGCCCGCGCCTCCAGGAACGCCGGCGACTCCGACACCGAGACCCGTATCCACAGTCCGACCACCACCAGCACCCCGGACAGCAGGAACGGCACCCGCCACCCCCACGCCAGGAACGCCTCGTCGGACTGGACGGCGGCCAGCAGCGCGAGCACCCCGGTGGCCAGCAGGTTCCCGCCGGGCGCACCGGCCTGCGGCCACGAGGCCCAGAACCCGCGGTGCCGCTCGTCCCCGTGCTCGGCGACGAGCAGCACCGCCCCGCCCCACTCCCCGCCGAGCGCGAACCCCTGCACCAGCCGCAACACGGTCAACAGCACGGGCGCGGCCCCGCCGACGGCGGCGTGCGTCGGCAGCAACCCGATCGCGAAGGTGGCCCCGCCCATCATCAGCAGACTCACCACGAGCAACCGCTTGCGCCCGATCCGGTCCCCGAAGTGCCCGAACACCACCCCGCCGATGGGCCGCGCGGCGAAGCCGACGGCGTAGGTGAGGAAGGCGAGGAGGGTTCCGACGAGGGGGTCGCTGGCGGGGAAGAACAGCGTGTTGAACACCAGCGCGGCGGCGGAGCCGTAGAGAAAGAAGTCGTACCACTCGATGGTGGTCCCGACGAGACTCGCGGCGACGATCCTGCGTATGCCGGACGGGCTGGTTCTGCTCGCTGCGGGGGAGACCATGTGCACCACTTCCAAGGGGTCTGCGGGGACATCGGTGTCGCCACAACGTAGAAGTCCCCAGGTCAGCGGCATATGTGGCGGGCCATCACAATCGGGTGCCGTCTTGTGTGCGTTGGCACCACACCACCATTGGTGGCTCAATTCCACCCTCGGAGTACATCCCTCCGCATCGCGCCGGATATGCAGAATTCCGCCCGCTTTGGCAGGGCGGTACTGACTTCCGTGCTGACTACGCAGCGTTGAACCCCAACATTCGGCGTGGATCGGCTTCGCGAGCTTGTCGCTCGGAGGCCACTAGGAACGGGCGCGGCGGCGACGGAGGCATCGACATCCAGGTGACCGTGGACGGGCGCGTGCGGATCTACCAGCTGAAGTACTTCCCGGACGGCTTCCCCGGCTCGTCCCAGGGCCGCAGAGCGGGCATCAAGCGGTCGTTCAAGAAGGCGCTGGAGCACGATCCTGACGACTGGGTGCTGGTCGTACCGTGCGCGCTGACGCTCTCGGAGCGCGCCTACGTCCAGGATCTCGGTGCGGGGGCGGAGCGACCGCGTATCCGTGTTCTGGACCGGGCATGGCTGGACGACAAGCTGGCCCTCCACGCGGACTTGGAGAGCTCGTTCGTCCGGGACGACCTGCGGGAGGCGGCACGCGACTACAGGGCGGAACTGGCGTTCCTGGCGGGCGGCACCGACGACATCGCCCAAAGGGTCGGTGCCCTGGGCCGGCGCATCGACCGCCTCGATCTGCACTGGTCCATCGACGTCGCCTACCGCAACGGCGCGGTGGTGCAGACCCTGAGGCCGAAGCACCCCCGCGCGCAGCAGGTGAGCCCGATCTACTTCACCGTCCGCGGCCACTTCAAGGACGCCGATCCGGGCCTGACGGCTGCGGTGCGGCGCGTCGTGGGCTTCGGCACCGCCGAGGAACTCATCCTGCCCGCCTCCGCTATCCAGGAGCTCAGCGTGCATGGCCCTGAGTGGCTCCGCATCGACGGCGAGAACGCCGAGGTCCGGATGGAGCCGCTGTCACCCGCCCCGGGCCAGGGGCAGAGCGTCGAGCTGGTCTTTCTCGACGGTTCCGGGGCTGTCCGATCGGTGCACGAGGGAACCGTGCGCGCCATGGGGAAGGGGCAGCTCGGCAGCAGCCTCGACCTGGCGTTCACCGGACTACGGCTCACGTTCTGCCACGCCGACGACGCGAGCGTTCCGACCGCGGCCAGTTGCGCCGTCGACTTGACTGGCCTGTCCTGCCCCGACGCTCTCCAGGCCCTCGACATCTACGGCCAGGTCATGGAGGGAAGCGCCTTCCGCCTGCGCCTCAACGGCGAGGAGCTGGCCGCGGGCACGTTCCCGGGGGCGGGTCTCACCCAGGAGGACCGTGAACGGCTCGCGAGGCTCCGGCTGACCGTGGAAGACCTGCACGTGGTCCAGCAGCACGCACGGCACCACTTCTCCGTCCCCAGCGAGCTGCGGCCGGCCGACCGCGTGCTGCTGCGCATCGCCCGACTCCTCATCGAGGGACACTGCGTCGCCAACCCGTTCCTCGCCAGCCTGAGCATCGAGCTCAACGGCCAGGACTCCCCGGTCCTGCGCGCGCTCTCACGGGCGGAGGCGCCGCCAACAGGGCCCTGCAGGCCCTGGCGGCGGGCCGCGCGGAGGGCCACCACGTCACGCTGCGCCCCGCAGGCGGGGAGCCCTACCGGCTCTACCTCGCCCGCGTCGGCGACACCACCGACCTCAGCACCCTGACCCCCACACCCCTGGAAATCCCCGGCCCCAGCTCCCGGCCGTCCTGAGCGTGCAGGCCAGCAGATTCTTGGTCTTCTGGTGGTACAGCCGACGTACTCATGCTGACCTGCGGAAATGGTCATGCCTGCAGCTCCACGGAGGGAGCTGGTCCGGCAATGGTCCGGATCTTGGTCGGTGCCTGGTGTCAGTCGCGGACCTGACGGCGCCAGAAGCCCTCGGCGATCGGCGTGGCCCGGGCCCATCGGCCAGGGCTGACGGCAGGCGCTTCGAGGTAGCCGTAAGTGCAGCGTGCGGTGCTTGCGCTCGTGTGGATCCCGGCTTCGGATCGCGCCGCAGCGACGAGAGCGGCGTCGGGTCCGCCGATGGCCTGGGCCGTAAGCGGTAGCCCATTCGTAAGGCCGAGCGGAGCGATGCCCGTGACGAGGGCCCCCTTCTGTATGGCGTAGCGCCTCCGCCAATCAGACGATGTGCGTGGCGGGTCGCGGATACGCACTCCGGGTTTGCTGGGACGATCCCGCCCATGGCATCGAGGGCAGGCTCTGTCGAGAGTTCGGCACCAGCGCGGGTCGTCTTGCTGACGCTTTCGGCCGGCCAGTTCCTGATGGCGCTCGACAGCTCGGTCATGAACGTCTCGATCGCGACGGTGGCCGAGGACGTGGGCACGACCGTGTCGGGCATCCAGGGGGCGATCACCGCCTACACCCTCGTGATGGCGATGTTCATGATCCCGGGCGGCAAGGTCGGGGCGCTGATCGGCCGCAAACGCGCGTTCCTGATCGGCTGCTGCATCTACGGGGCCGGCTCCCTCACCACGGCGCTGGCACCGAACCTGACCGTGCTGCTGTTCGGCTGGGCGCTTCTCGAAGGCCTCGGGGCGGCACTCATCCTGCCCGCGATCGTGGCGCTGGTGGCCGGCAACTTCGTTCCCGAACGCCGTCCCGCCGCCTACGGACTCGTCGCGGCGGCCGGGGCCGTGGCGATCGCGGTCGGGCCGCTCATCGGCGGGGTCGCGACGACGTACTTCTCCTGGCGGTGGGTGTTCGCCGGTGAGGTGCTGGTGGTGCTCGGCATCCTGGTGCTGGCGCGCCGCATCGCCGACGCCCCGGTCGGCGAACGCAAGCGCATCGATCTCGTCGGCGCCGTGCTGTCCGCGCTCGGGCTGGGGCTCTTCGTCTACGGGGTGCTCCGCTCGGACGAATGGGGCTGGTTCCATCCGAAGCCCGACGCGCCCTCGTGGCTGGGGATCTCGCTGGTCGTGTGGCTGATGCTGGCAGGTCTGCTGCTGATCTGGCTCTTTCTGCGCTGGGAGGCTCGCCTTGTGGAACGGGGCAGGGACCCGCTCATCGACCCGGCGCTGCTGCAGAACAAGCAGCTCACCGGTGGGCTGACCATGTTCTTCTTCCAGTACCTGGTGCAGATGGGCGTGTTCTTCGTCGTACCGCTCTACCTGTCGGTCGCCCTGGGCCTGTCCGCGCTGCAGACGGGTGCCCGCCTCCTGCCGCTGTCGGTGACCCTGCTGGCGGCCGCGGTCCTGATCCCCCGCTTCCTCCCGGACGTCTCGCCACGGCGCGTGGTACGGCTCGGGGTCCTCGCCCTGCTCGCCGGTGCGGTGATCCTGATGGCCGCGCTCGACGTCGGCGCCGGTGCGGAAGTCGTCACCGTCCCCCTGCTGCTGATCGGTCTCGGAATGGGCGCACTGGCGTCCCAGCTCGGATCGGTCACCGTCTCCGCTGTACCGGAGGAGAAGAGCGCGGAGGTCGGCGGCGTCCAGAACGCCGTCACGAACCTCGGCGCCTCGATCGGTACGGCACTCGCCGGATCGGTCATGATCGCCGCCCTTGCCAGTTCTTTCCTGATCAGCATCCAGCAGAACCCGGCGATCCCGGAGAGCGTCAAGAGCCAGGCGACCGTCAAGATCCAGAGCGGCGCACCGTTCCTGTCGGACGCGCAGCTCGAGGCAGCCCTCGACGAAGCCGGCACGACCACGGAGGTGTCGCAGGCGGCACTGGACGCGAACGCCGCAGCCAGGCTCGACGGCCTCCAGGCTGCCCTCGCCATCCTCGCCCTCGCCGCCCTTCTCGCGCTGTTCTTCACCCACCGCATCCCGACGGCCCAGCCCCGCTCGACACAGCCCTAAGGGTTGTCCCGTAAATGATCTCCGAGCTGCCTCGGGCAGGCTCCGTGGTCGTGTAGCCCGCTGGCCTATCTGGCGAGGGTGAGGTTGTGCATCCGGGCGATGCCGAGCATGGCGTGGTGGACGCCGTCGCCTTTGAGGCGGCAGTCGCGGAGGATCTTCCAGGTCTTCATACGGGCGAAGACGTGCTCGACGCGGGCCCGGACCTGCTTGTGGGACTTGTTGTGCTCTTCTTTCCAGTCCGGCAGTTCGGTCTGGCCTCGCCCGCGGCGGTGCGCGATGACGAGTCCGGTGCCCGGGTAGCCACCGTCGGCGATCGTGAGGGTCTTGCCGACGGCGGCCTTGGCGCCGGATTCTTCCTACGCTTTGCAGTCGTTGCGGTTTCCGGCGAGCGGCCGGCCGACCACGACGACCCGGCGGGTGTCAGCGTCGATGACGACCTGGTGGTTGGTGGAGTACCGGTAGTTCTTCGACCGTTCGGCGATGGTGTGGTCCCGTGGACCTCGACCGAGGAGCACCCCCGGTTCGCGCTGCGGACCACCGGCGACGGGGCGACGGACGTCATCGGCTTCGGCCCCCACGGCGTCGTCGTCGCACGCGGCCTCGGCGACGGCACCTTCGAGCCCTCGAAGCTCGTCCTGAACGACTTCGGCACCGCCCAGGGATGGACGCCCGAGAAGCACCTCCGCTTCCTCGCCGACGTCACCGGCGACGGCAACCCCGACATCATCGGCTTCGGCGACGAGGGGGTCTGGATGGCGCACAACCTCGGCGACGGCCGCTTCGAACAGGCCCAACTGGTCTGCCGCGGCTTCGGGTACGACGATGCCGCCGGCGCCTGGCGCGTCGGCCACCACCCCCGTTTCCTCGCCGACGTCACCGGCGACGGGCGCGTCGACATCGTCGGCTTCGGAGGTCCGGGCGTGTACGTGGCCCGCAACCTCTACCGCCGCTTCCGGACCCGCTGACCGGGTGCGTGGGCCGGGGCCTGCCGTACGCGCGAGGCCCCGGGACCGCCCACCACCGGGGCCCGTCAGGCGGGGTCACAGTCGGATCGCCAGGTCCCGGACGCCGGCCACGGCGAGCCGGCTGCCGCGCCGGCAGACCAGTGAGCGTGTGCGGAACGAATTTCCGGACGCCGCGGGAGCGAAGCTGCCCATCGTGCTGACCGCGGTCGACGCCCTGACGCCGAGCGTGGCGGCGAACGTGGACCGCTACGCCCGTCGACTGTCATCCGTCGACGCCGCCGCCGGCGTCGACACCTTCACCGGCTCCTACCGCGACAGCCACCGGATCGTCCCGCCGGGGCCGGCCCACCACCGGTTCGCCGGTGACGGGGGCGCTGCTCCTGGACGTACGCATGCCCCCGAGTATGCAACCACCCGCAAGAAACCCTGTTGACCAAGGTGCGCGCCGTACCGGCCTTCGCGCCGCGGATGATCGGGGGGACCGCAGCCCGGACCGCTGATACGAATTGATGGCTGCCGCACTGGGCGCGCCGCCGCGATTACCGGTTCGGACCGGGCAGCGATGTGGTCCAGGACCGGGGCCTCCACGGCGAGCTGCGCCGCCAGGGCGCGGGTGAAGCCGGTTCGGCGCGGGGTTGGTGACGTGGGGCCGGTGGACTCTCCGGAGCGACTGCGACGGACGGACGGTCTGCGGTACATCCGAGGTGCGGGCCCAGCGGGCGTTGGTCAACGAGGCACACCAGGGGTACCGGAGTGCACAAGTGCGCATCGGGAGGCAGGGGTGGCGTGCAGCGGCAGATGTCGGTGCACACTGGGGCGCGCCGGGGCACGCCGCGGCGTGCGTGTGCCTCCGCGCGCCTCCGGGGAGCCACGCGCGCCCTACCGGTGGCCGCGGGGCGACGGAAAGGATGAGCGCACCGCAGGTGAACCAGCTGATCCGCACCCCTGTCCTCGGCCGGGCGGGCATGCGGCGGAAGGAGCTCATGGTGTTGCTGCTCATCTCCCCGGACGGTGTCGAGGAAGCCCTCGACTGCGCGAAGGCTGCGGAACACCTCGACATCGTCGACGTCAAGAAGCCCGACGAGGGCTCGCTGGGAGCCAACTTCCCCTGGGTCATCCGGGAGATCCGCGACGCGGTGCCGGCGGACAAGCCGGTGTCCGCCACCGTGGGGGACGTGCCGTACAAGCCCGGCACGGTGGCGCAGGCCGCGCTCGGCGCGGTGGTCTCCGGCGCCACGTACATCAAGGTCGGCCTGTACGGCTGTACGACACCCGAGCAGGGCATCGAGGTCATGCGGGCGGTCGTCCGTGCGGTGAAGGATCACCGCCCCGAGGCGCTCGTGGTCGCCTCGGGCTACGCCGACGCCCACCGCATCGGCTGCGTCAACCCGCTCGCCCTGCCCGACATCGCCGCCCGCGCCGGTGCCGACGCGGCCATGCTGGACACCGCGATCAAGGACGGCACGCGGCTCTTCGACCACGTCCCGCCCGACGCCTGCGCCGAGTTCGTCCGGCGCGCCCACGCGTCCGGTCTGCTCGCCGCCCTCGCGGGCAGCGTCAAACAGGCCGATCTCGGTCCGCTGACCCGTATCGGCACGGACATCGTGGGCGTGCGAGGAGCGGTCTGCGCCGGCGGCGACCGCAACGTCGGGAGGATCCAGCCGCATCTGGTCGCCGCCTTCCGCGCCGAGATGGACCGGCAGGCCCGGGAACACGCCGTCGCCGCCCCGGCCGTGAGCTGACCACCCGGTGCCGACACCAGAAGCCGATCGCGCCCCCGGGCATCGCGGCGCACGCTTCGCCGTCGTCGACCCGGCCACCGGGGAGGCCTTCGACGAGGCTCCCGACCAGCAGCCGGACGAGCTGGACGAGGCGGTCGCCCGGGCCGAGCGGGCCTGGCGCCGCTGGCGCGGCGACCGCGCCGCCCGCACCACCGCCCTGCGCGCTGCCGCCGACGCCGTGGAGACGGCCGGCGACGACCTCGCCCGGCTGCTCACGCGGGAACAGGGCAAGCCCCTGGCCGAGTCGTACGCCGAAATCGCCCGTACGGCGGCCCGGCTGCGCTACTTCGCCGACCTGGCCCCCAGGACCCGCCGGATCGACGACGGCCGACCCGTGCACAGCGAGGTCCGCTGGCGGCCCGTCGGGCCCGTCGCCGCGATCGTGCCGTGGAACTTCCCGCTCCAGCTCGCGGCGGCGAAGTTCGCGCCCGCCCTCGCGGCCGGCAACACCGTGGTCCTCAAACCGTCCCCTCACACCCCCCTCGCCACCCGGCTGCTCGCCCATGTCCTCGCCGCCGTCCTGCCCGAGGACGTCCTGACCGTCGTCACGGGCCGTGAACCCCTCGGTGCCCGGCTGGCCGCCCACCCGGGCATCCGTCACGTCACCTTCACCGGCTCGGTGCCCACCGGCCGGGCCGTCGCCGAGGGTGCGGCGGCCTCGCTCGCCCGGGTCACCCTGGAACTGGGCGGCAACGACGCCGCCGTCCTCCTGGACGACGTCGACGTGGACCGGATCGCGGACCGGCTGTTCTGGGCCGCGTTCCGCAACTGCGGGCAGGTCTGCATGGCGGTCAAACGCGTCTACGCCCCCGCCCGGCTCCACGCCGAGGTCGTCGAAGCCCTCGCCCAGCGCGCGAAGACCGTCACGGTCGGATCCGGACTCGACCCGGACACCCGGATCGGTCCGGTCAGTAACGCTTCCCAGCTGGCCCGGGTCGAGCAGGTCACGCGGCGGACGCTGGCGGCCGGCGCCCGGGCTGCGGCCGGCGGCCACCGGCTCGACGGAGCGGGCTACTTCTTCGCTCCCACGATCCTCACCGACGTCCCGCCCGACAGCCCGGTGGTGACCGAGGAACAGTTCGGACCGGTCCTGCCGGTGCTGCCGTACCGCAACCTCGACGAGGCCGTCCACGCGGCCAACGGCACCGGCTTCGGGCTGGGCGGCTCCGTCTGGGGCACCGATCTCGACCGGGCCGAGGCGGTGGCCGACCGGCTGGAATGCGGCACGGCCTGGATCAACCACCACGCCGAACTCTCCCTGGCCCAGCCCTTCGCGGGCGTCAAGGACAGCGGCGTCGGTGTCGCAGGCGGCCCGTGGGGCCTCTACGGCAACCTGCGGCCCTTCGTCGTCCACCGGCCGCGGGAGGAGGAGGCGTGACGAGGAGGTTCCAGGCGGCCGTCCTGCGCTCGTACGAGGACCCCTTCACGATCGAGGAAGTGGCCCTGAGCGCGGAACCCGGCTCCGGCGAGATCCTGGTGCAGATCGCGGGAGCCGGGATGTGCCGTACCGACCTCGCGGTACGGCGATCGGCCGGCCGCAGCCCGCTCCCGGCGGTCCTCGGTCACGAGGGCGCCGGAGTGGTGGTGGCGACGGGCGGTGGCCCCGGTGTCGTGCTCGGCGTCGGCGACCACGTCGTGCTGAGCTTCGACTCCTGCGGACACTGCCGGAACTGCAGCGCCGCGGCCCCCGCCTACTGTGACTCCTTCGCCTCCCTCAACCTCTTCGGCGGGCGCGAGGAGGATCCGCCGCGGCTCACCGACGCGACCGGAAAGGGCCTGGCCCCCCGATGGTTCGGCCAGTCCTCCTTCGCCGCGTACGCCCTCGTCCCGGCCCGCAACGCCGTCCGGGTCGACCCCGCCCTGCCGGTCGAACTGCTCGGGCCGCTCGGCTGCGGCTTCCTCACCGGTGCCGGAGCCGTACTGAACACCTTTGCGGCAGGACCCGGCGACACCCTCGTGGTCCTCGGCGCGGGAGCGGTGGGCCTGGCCGCCGTGATGGCGGCCACCGCCGCCGGCGTGCGGACCGTGGCCGTCGACCGGCATCCCGAGCGGCTGGACCTGGCCGAACGGTTCGGTGCCACCCCGCTGTCCGCCGGACCGCACGGACTCCCCGAACGGATCCGCCGACTGACCGACGGCGGAGCCCAGTACGCCCTGGACACCACGGCCTCGGCCCCGCTCGTCAACGACGCGCTCCGAGCACTGCGCCCCACCGGCACCCTCGGCCTCGTGGCACGCCTCCACACCCCGCTGCCGCTCGAACCGGGCACGCTCGACGCAGGCCGGGGCATCCGCCACATCTGCGAAGGCGACGCGGTACCCGGACTGCTGATACCCCGGCTGACCGGCCTGTGGCAGGCCGGCCGCTTCCCCTTCGACCAACTGATCCGCACCTACCCGCTGGCCGACATCAACGAGGCCGAACGCGACTGCGACGCCGGCCGCGTGGTCAAACCCGTCCTGCTGCCGGAAAGAAGAGACCGATGAGCGAAACCTCCCTCACCAAGGATTCCCCCCACCGGGCCACCGGAGGAGAAACGGCCGCCACGGCGACCCGGCGGCCGGCTGATGCGGAAGGCGTGGACGCAGGTGTGGGGCTGACCGCCCTCCTGGTCGCCGCCGCCCGGGCGATCGAGACCCACCGCCACGACAGCCTGGCCCAGGACGTACACGCCGAACACTTCGTACGCGCGGCCCCGGCGTGCGCGGACTGGCCGGTACGCATCGGGCAGGTCCCGGAGGGGGACGAGAACCCGCTGTGGGGCAGGTTCGCCCGCTACTTCGGGCTGCGGACCCGGGTCCTCGACGACTTCGTCCTCGGGTCGGTCCACGACGGCGCCCGTCAAGTGGTGTTGCTGGGCGCGGGACTTGATACGCGTGCCTTCCGGCTGGACCTGCCGTCCGACTGCGTCGTCTTCGAGATCGACAGGGCGGGTGTGCTGGCCTTCAAGCAGCAGGTGCTCACGGACCTGTCGGCCGCCCCGAGGGCGAAGCGCGTCCCGGTACCGGTCGACCTGCGCGCGGACTGGGTCACCGCGCTGACCTCCGCCGGCTTCGACCCCGGCGCACCGAGCGTCTGGCTGGCCGAGGGGCTGCTCTTCTACCTGCCGGCCACCGCCGAGACGTACCTCGTCGACACGGTGGACCGGCTGACCACCGGGGGCAGCGCCCTGGCCTTCGAGGCCAAGCTGGAGAAGGACCTGCTGGCGTACCGCGACAGCGCGATCTACACGGCGACGCGGGAGCAGATCGGGATCGACCTGCTCGACCTCTTCGACCTGGGACCGCGCCCCGACTCGGCGGGTCACCTGACGGCCAGGGGCTGGTCCACGTCGGTGCAGACCCCCTTCGACTTCACCCGCCGGCACGGACGCGGTCCGCTTCCCGAACCGAACGACGCCCTGGAGGGCAACCGGTGGGTCTTCGCCCACAAGCCCGGCCCGTGACGCCCGGCGGGCCGCCGGTGCGTCCCGGGACGGCCGACGCCGCCCCGGGACCCTCCCGACCGGGCCGTGTCACACGGCCGGGGCGCCCACCAGCCGGTCGCCGGGAATCCCGGCCAGGTCCGGGGCGTAGTAGTCCTCGATGCCGGCGGCCCACGTGGCCACGGTGATGCGGTCCGCGGCGTCCGGGGCGAAGGCGTCGAAGAGCGCGTCGATGTTCGCCTTCTCGAAGCCGATCGCCGTCATCAGCGACATGAAGAGCGGGCGCTCGATCAGGCCGTCCCCGTCCGGGTCGCCGAGTGCGGAGAGCGCCGTGGCGAACTCGGCGACCGTCGGGCCGAAGCGCTGGGGGTCGAGTACGAAGGGGCGGAACTCCTCGAGGGTGATCACGCCGTCGCCGTTGGCGTCCAGCTCGGTGGCCAGCGTCGTCCAGTAGCGGCGGAACGCGGTCCGGATGGCCTCCCTGGCATCGGCGTCCGAGTCGACCGCCGCCTCCAGAACGCGCTCCGTCATGAGGTCGAAGTCGCCGGAGTCGATGACTCCGTTGCCGTTGGCGTCGAAGAGGGAGAAGACCAGCTCGGCCCGCTTGGCGGCCTCAGTGCGCATGCCCGTCACCTGTCTCGTGCGGCCCGTCGGTGCCGGGCCTTGCTCGATGAGTACGTTCCAGGTAACCGCGCCGGGGGAGAGCCGTGACGGTGCGGCGGGCGCGGCTACCCGAAGGAGTGAGTCCGCCGGCAACCGGCACGGCGCCGACGGGCGGTTCGCGGCTCAGCGCTTGGAGATGCGGACCACTCCGGTTTCGGTGCCCTGGTAGAGGGTGCCGTCCGGGGCGGCCGTCCCCCGCATCTGGAGCGGGTTGTAGACCAGCCCGATGCCCAGGAAGGAGCTGGTGAGCTGGGCGCCGGTGGCCGGATCGATGACGGAGTGGTGGTACTGGGCGAAGGTGTTCAGCCCGGCGCTGCCCGTCGGACCGGTCACGGAGACGGTGTAGATCTTCCCGTCGGCCAGGGACAGCCGGGGCAGTGCGGCGGACTTCACCGGGCTGTTCCACACCACCGAGCAGCCCGTTCCCTCGGCGTTCACGTCGATCCGGCTGAGACCGCCCTCGAAGCTCGCGGAGGAGGGCTGGCTCGCCGGAGCACCCGCGGGCAGGGCCGGGTAGGGGTAGCCGTAGGTGTTGGTGACGAAGACGCTGCGCCCGGAGGCGATGACGGCGTCCTCGGTGCCGCTGCGGGCGTACTGGGTGAGCACGGGGATCCGGCAGACCGGGTCCGGTCCGCCGGCCGCCCGGTAGACCAGCAGGTTCCCGTGCGGGGCGGCGTTGTCGACGATCGTCACGTACTCGGTGCCGTTGCCCGGCCCGAAGAAGCTCGGGGTCGTGCCGGTGCCCCAGCTGAGCTGGCCGGGCTTGCGGGCCGGACCCCGGTCGTACGGCGCCCGCCAGTCCACCACGGGGGTACCGTCCGGGCCGGCCGACAGGAGGTAGAGCGCGTGGTCGGTGGCGACGGCGGTCCGGCCCGGGACGGTGGAGATGCTGTTCTGGACGCCCTCGCCGGTGCTGATGCTGCGCACCGCCCCGGTGGCGGTGTCCACGGTCCCGATCACACCGCCGCTGGTGGCGAACCAGACCCTGCCCTCCCAGTCGGGGGTGAGGCCGACGATGTTGTCCCCGGCGGGGACGGCGTTGCCGAGCGGGGTGGACTGCTCGATCCGGAGGGTCCATCCGGAGCCGGCGCGGCGGTGGGCGACGCGTACGAGGTTGTTGTTCCCGTCGACGACGACCAGCCGGTCGGCGTTGTCGAGGTAGGCGTACACGCCGCCGAAGAGGCTGCCCTTGGGCAGCGCCAGGGAGGCGAGGTCGGCCCCGGTGGCCGGGTCGAGCAGGTGCACGGTCGGCGTCTGGCCGAAGATGGTGGTGCAGAGCGCGACCACGTAGCCGTCGCCGCCCACGACCACGGTGGGGCAGGCCGAAGCCAGCGCCGTGCGGGAGTAGTCGATCGCGGACGTCCCGGGCCCCGGGTGGGGCGTGGTACCGCTCGAGGCACTGTCGCCGTGCATGGTCGCGGCGCCGTTGGCGGCGGTGGCCGGGTTCTGCGGCGCCTGCGGGCCGAACGGGGAAGCCGGCTCGGCGGCGGCGGGGGCGCTGCCGAGCGCCATGGTGAGGGAGAGGGCGAGCACGGCAAGGCGCCCGCCCGCGGGCAGGGAGAACGGCATCAGGGGGGTCCTCGTGACGGGAAGGGGAGGCGACGGCTGCGGAGCGAGGGGCCGGCGGCCGCACCGGATGCGGCGGCACCCGGGGTCGGCCGGCGTGGTGGGAACGGCCGACGGGGCGGCTGCCGATGGTGCGGCCCGGCCCCTGCTTCCGTGTGGCGGTTGCTCCCCGGAACGGCTCTGACGGCGACGCTATCCGCTGCCCCGGCGATTCGGATCTTCCCGTGGCGGCCGGCCACAGCTTGTTCACGCAGTTCACGTTCCCGCAGCATGGGGGCAACACACGGCGGGGGCGTACGGGCCTCCGCCGCTGCCGCGCCCGGTGCCGCGGTCGGCCGTCACGGGCCGGGAACGGCTCCGCCGCGCATGATCTCGGTGAGACGGCCGCGCAGCCGGGCGAACTCGGGTGAGGCCCGCAGCGCGGACACGTCCGTGCCGGGCCCCCTGGCCAGGTCCACCGGCAGCTCCGCCACCACCCGGCCGGGACCCGCGGCCATGACCAGCACCCGGGAGCCCAGCAGCACCGCCTCCTCCGCCGAGTGCGTCACGAACAGCACCGTCGTGCCGAGCCGCCCCGCCAAGGCCCGTACCTCCTCCTGGAGCCGCTCCCGGGTCAGTGCGTCGAGCGCGGCGAACGGCTCGTCCATGAGCAGGAGTTCGGGCTCCGCGGCCAGTGCCCTGGCCAGCGCCACCCGCTGCTGCTGACCACCCGACAGCTCCCACGTACGCCGGCCCGCCGTCCCGGGCAGTCCCACCCGCTCCAGGAGCTCGGCGATCCGGCCGGGCCGGTCGGACCGCGGCACGCCCAGCCGGGCCAGCGCGAAGGCGAGGTTCCCGCCCACCGTGCGCCAGGGGAACAGGCGGGGCTGCTGGAACACCACCCCCGCCCCCGCGCCCGGCCGGGGGAGCGCGCCCCGGACCCGGGCCCGGCCCGTGGCGGGCCGCTCGAAGCCCGCCACCACGCGCAGCAGGCTCGTCTTGCCGCAGCCGGACGGCCCGACCAGGACGACGAACTCGCCGGCGTGGACCCGTACGTCCACGCCCTCGAGCGCCGTCACCGGCGCCTTCGCCGACCCGTACCGGACCGACACGCCCGCCAGCTCGACGACCGCGGTCCGCGTCTCGGGCCCGTCAGTTCGCGGCACGGCCGAGCTCCTCCACCGCGAGCGCCCGCCCGAAGACCGCCTCGTCCGGTACGGAGTCGACCGCCTTCTGCCCCTTCAGGAACACGGCGGCGTCGTGCAGGTTCGCCGCGAGCTTGCCCGGGGCGCCCGGCGTGCCCAGGTAGTCGGGTCCGGTCTGCTCCTTCGCGCTGAGCAGCACCAGTTCGGACAGCTGCCGCTTCGCCTCCTGCGCCGGCAGCCCGAGCTCCGCCCCGATGGACTTCGCGGCCTGGTCCGGTGCGGTACGCGCCTGGGCGACGGCCGTGTCCTGCGCCTTGATCCAGGCCGTGACCACGTCCGGGTGCTTGGCCGCGAACGCGTTCGTGACCACGCCCAGGTCGGCCGTCGGCTTGCCCTGCCTGGCCAGTTCACGGCTGGTGACGAGCACCTTGCCGTCCTTGGTCAGTTCGCTCAGCGTCGGCGTCCACACGTAGGCGGCGTCGATGTCCCCGCGCTTCCACGCGGCGAGCGCGTCCTGCGGCTGGAGGTCGATGGTCTGCACGGACGACGGCTCGACACCCGCCGTCGTCAGCGCGGCGAGCAGTGAGTAGTGGGCCGTCGACCCGAAGGGAGTGGCCACCTTCTTGCCCGCCAGGTCCTTCACCGAACCGATCCCGGGCTTGGCGACGAGCGCCTCGTTGTCCCCGATCAGGTCGTGGATCCACACCACCTTGTACGGGATGTTCAGCGGCGCGGAGAGCCCCTTGGTGACGGGGCTCGACCCGGCCAGACCCAGGTCGACCGACCCGGCGATGACGGCCGTGTTGACGTCGCCACCGGACTCGAACTTCACCCATTTCACGTCGACTTCGGGAAGGGCCCGCTCCAGCAGCTTCTGGTTCTTCACCACCAGGTCGGCGTTGGGTATCGCCTGGTAGGCGATCCGTACGGTGGTCCGCCCCGAGGATCCGCCGGCCGCGTCGCCGTCACCTCCGCAGGCGGTGGTGACGGAGGCGGTCAGGGCGACGGCCGCGGTGAGCAGGAGGGTGCGGCGGGACAGGCGGGGCAGACGTGCGGGCATGGACGAACTCCGGTCTGAGGTCGGACGGCGAGGGAATGCGGGAGGAAGGGAGGAGGGGAGGAAGGGAGGAAGGGGGGAAGGGGGACGAGAGGAGAGGGGCGGGGATCAGGCGCGGCCGCGCCACGGCACGGCGATCCGCTCGACGAGCCGCAGCAGCGCGTCCAGCACGATCCCGGACAGGCCGATGGCGAGGATGCCCGCGATCACCAGCGCCGTCTGGTTGTAGCGCTGCGCATCGCGGATCATGCCGCCGATGCCGGGCACGCCGTTGATGGTCTCCGCCGCGACGACCGAGGTGTAGGCGACACCGACGGCGATGCGGACCCCGGTGAGGATCTCGGGCAGCGCGGAGGGCAGCCGCACGGACAGCAGCAGCGCAGTCGGCCCCGACCCCAGCGCCCGCGCGGCCTCGACCAGCCGGCCGGGCACGGTGCGTACGGCCGCCGCGGTGGCCGCCGCGATCGGTGGCAGGGCCGCGATGACCAGCAGCCAGATCTTCGGGGCCTCGTCGATGCCGAACCAGATGACGAGCAGCGAGAGGTACGCCAGGGGCGGCAGCGTCCGCAGGAACGTCACCGCGGGCTCCAGTACGACGGCCAGCGGCCGGACCGTACCGATCAGCAGCCCCAGCGGCACCCCGGCCAGCACGGCGTACGCGGAGCCCGTGCCGATCCTGCCCAGGCTGACGCCCAGATGCTCGATCAGCAGATGGCCGCCGTAGCCGCGCACCCCGTCGTGCACCGTGGAGGCGAGGACGAACTGCCGCCACACATCGCCGGGCGAGGGAACCAGCACCCGCGGCCACACCTCGGCGGAGACCACCGCCTGCCAGGCGGCGAGGAGCACGGCGAGGGCGACGAGCCGCAGCCCGCCCCACCGGAAGGCTTCGCGCAGGCGCTCCCGTCGGGGGGAATCGGCCCCGGCCCCGCTACCGTCCTGTTCGGGGGCGGGTTGGGGGAGCCGGTCCGGACCGGGCGCCGCCGTCGTCGTCGGCGTGGGAGCGGTCACGGGGTTTCCGCCCCGGTCAGGGCGCGCAGCCGCGGGGCCACTTCCTCGCCGACCCGGTACGCCTCTTCGAGGTGCGGGTAGCCGGAGAGGACGAACTCGTCGATGCCCAGTTCGCGGTACTCGGCGAGCCGTGCGGCCACCTCGTCGTGCGAGCCGACCAGCGCGGTCCCGGCGCCCTCCCGGACCAGGCCGACGCCCGCCCACAGGTTCGGCGCCACCGTGAGGCGGGTGGCGTCCGCGACCCCGCCGTGCAGCGCGGTCATCCGGGCCTGCCCGGTGGAGTCCATGCCGGCGAACCGCTCCTGGCTCGCCCGTACGGCCTCCGGGTCGAACCCGGCGAGGATCCGGTCCGCCTCGGACCAGGCCTCGGCGGCGGTGTCCCGGCTGATGACGTGCAGCCGCAGGCCGAACCGGACGGTGCGCCCCGCCGCCCGGGCCCGCTCCCGCAGCCGGGTGACGCGTGCGGCGACGGCGGCGGGCGGCTCGCCCCACAGCAGTTGCACGTCGGCCTGCCGCGCGGCGACCTCCTCGGCGGCGGGGGAGGCCCCGCCGAAGTACAGGGGCACGGGGTGGCGCAGTTCCGGATCGGTGAGCCGGGCGCCCGAGATCCGCAGGTGGGCCCCGTGGTGGTCGGCCGTCTTGCCGTCGAGCAGGGTGCGGAGGACCGTCATCACCTCCTCGGTCCGGGCGTACCGCGCTTCGTGCTCCAACCAGTCACCGTACGCCCGCTGTTCGGCCGGGTCGCCGCCGGTCACCACGTTGAGCGCGAGCCTGCCTCCCGCGAACCGGCGGAAGGCGTCGGCCTGCTGGGCGAGCAGGGTCGGACTGGCGAATCCGGCGCGGAACGCCACCAGGAAGCCGATCCGGTTGGTGTGCTGCGCGAGCGCGGCGGTGAGGATCCAGGGATCCACGCAGCCGAGCCCCACGGGCGTGAGCAGCGAGTGGAACCCGGCCTGCTCGGCGGCGCGGGCCACCTGGGCCAGGTACGGGATGTCCGCGGGCCGCCGGGTGGCGGATCCGGTACGGCCCTGGACGGCGGTGACACCGCCGGGATCGCGGCCGTCCCCGCCGGTGGGCAGGAACCAGTGGAGCAGGAGGGGGTTTTCCGGCATGAGGGGACCTCGTCGAAGCAGCAGCACGGCACGCGCCACCACCGCCGAGGGAGGTGACACGTGTACGCGAGCAGAGGGGCAGACGGAAGGAAGCGCGAAGGGGCGCGCGGTTGTTGCGTGCGGGATCAGGGGCGGGGGACCGCCCGGTCCTCAGCGGACCTGCGGATCAGCAGCCGCGCGCACGAGGGGAACCGGCCCGACACAGCATGGTCGAAACACGCAGCAGATCTACGTGACGACGCGATACGAGTACGGGGGCCATGGCCGCATCCTGTCGGGGCGGCTCCGGAGCGTGCAAGCGCAGTCCGAGGGTTGGACCATCTCGTTCCGTATGCCGAGACGCATTCCAGGGGGCGGCGACGCCCGTCACGGCGGCCGGGGCCGCGGGATTGTTGCCGCGGCATGGCGAACGCGTGGCGGTCGCGCGAGGTCCCGGACGGGGGCGTTCGCAGTCCCTAGGATCCGCGGCAGGGCCCCCACCCGGGCGCATCGCGCACCCGTCCCCCCTTCTCCTCCCTCCCCTCACCCCCCTCTGCAAGGACTCGTTCCGCCATGACCGTTCCCCGTGCCATCGCAGTCGCCGAGGCGCAGCCGCGCCTGGGTGAGCTGACCGTCGTAGACGTCCGCACCCCGGGCGAGTTCGCCACCGGCCATCTCCCGGACGCCCTCAACGTGCCCCTCGACCGGCTCGCGGGGAGCGTCCCGGACCTGCGGGCGGCCGCCGAACGGACACCCCTGCTCGTGGTGTGCGCCTCCGGAGCCCGCTCGGACAAGGCCGTCACGGAACTCGCCGTCCACGGCATCGCCGCCTCCGGCCTGAGCGGCGGCACCCGGGCCTGGGCGGCCGCCGGGCATCCGCTCCAGCGGCCTCCCGGTCCCGTGCGGGCCGTCTGGGCGATGGAGCGGCAGGTCCGCTTCACCGCCGGCGGCACCGTGCTGCTCGGCCTGCTCCTCGGGCTGCTCGTCCACCCGGCCTTCGAGCTGCTGTCCGGGGCCATCGCGGCGGGCCTGGTCTTCTCCGCGGTCACCGACACCTGCGCCATGGCCGTGCTGCTCGGGCGACTCCCGTTCAACCGGCGCGGAACCCAGCCCCGCACCTGACCGCCGGCCCCGGGCCGGGCCCGGAACCGGGATTCGCCCCGCGCGGCAGCAGGCTGTCGGGCCTGCGACCGCGCGGGGCGCGGGGGTCAGGACGGGTCGCCGTACTGGAGGCCGCGTCCGTTGGTGCCGACGTACACGCGGCCGAAGACGTCGGGGTCACCGGTGATGACGCCGGTGCCGCCGATGCCGCCCCACTGGTGCGCGTCGTCGTTGACGCGGAGCCAGGTGGCGCCCTGGTCGGTGGAGCGGAAGACGCCCGTGACGTCCTTGACGGTGCCGATCAGGTACAGGGCCTGGTAGGAGGCGCCCGGCGCGGCCTTGCCGAAGCCGAGGGCGGAGACGGACTTCACCGGGGCGAGCCGGGTGAAGGTGCGGCCCCCGTCGGTGGAGTGCAGGAGCCCCTGGCCACCGCCGGCGATCCACAGGTCCCCCGCGACCGCGGGGACGGCCTTGAGCCGGCCGTCGGCGGGCAGGCCCGTGGCGCGGGCGGTGAAGGTGGCCCCGCCGTCGGTGCTGGCGTACAGGGTGCCGCCGGCCAGGGAGTAGAACGTCCCGGCCGAGGAGCGGTCGGAGACGACGACGGCGTCGGTGCCCAGTCCGCCGACCTTCGTCCAGCTCGCTCCCTTGTCGGCCGACCGGTACGGGACCTGGCCCGCCTGGGTCCAGACGATGACCGAGCCGTCGGCGGAGAGCGCCACCCGGCCGCTGTCGGCGCCGGCCACCGGTTCGGACGCGAAGCCGTTCCAGTTGCGGCCGCCGTCGGTGGAGTAGGCGCCGTCCTGCGCGCCACCCCGGCCGACGCGGACCATCATCGAGGGGTTGGACTCTGCGAAGTCGATGGACGTGCTGTTGGACATCATCGGGTTCTTCAGCCGCCCGGCGGGCACCTCGGTCAGGGAGTCGTGGCGGAATCCGCCCAGGTCGCCCATGGCCGTGATGACCTGGGCCCCGCCGGGCGGGGCTATCGCGTCCAGCAGGGCGGTCTCCTCCAGCCCGCGGGCGCCCACGCTCCAGTGGCTGGTGCCGCCGCCGTCGGAGGCGCCCGCGTCCTTGCTGCGCAGGATGCCGCTGCCGGTGCCGTACAGCACGTGCCCGGAGTCGAAGGGATCGATGGCCAGGGCGGTCATCCAGTGCCCGGTGCCGGTGCCCACGTACGGAGCGGCGGACGCGTCCCGCACCGACTTGTCGGCCAGGGCCTTCCAGGTCGTGCCGCCGTCGGTGGTCCGGTAGATCTCGTCCTCGGGCCACCAGCGGTCGAGGGTGGTGACCATCACCGTGGACGGCTTGCGCGGGTCGACGGCGAGCCCGGAGAACCCGTAGCCCCCCTGGGACGGGGAGATGTTCTTCCACGCTCCGGCGGTCGGCGTGTGCTTCCACACCGAGCCCCCGGTCACGCCGTTGGGGCCCAGGGCATTGGTGTACGTCAGGTACAGGGAGCCGTCACCGGCGAGCACGCCGTGCTGCGGCATCTGTCCGGTGGGCTGACCGGGGACGGCCTGCCAGGTGCTGCCGCCGTCGGTGGAGCGGTAGAGGGAGGTGGACCTGTCGGCGACGCCGACGTAGACCGTCTTGCTGCCGGCCGGGCCGTACGTCACGAAGGAGATGCCCGCGCCGCTGCCCGCCCCGTCCTTGACGGGGAACGAGGAGACCTGGCTCCAGGTCGCGCCGTGGTCGGTGCTGCGCCACAGGCCGTTCTTGCGCGTGCCCAGCAGCAGGGTGCCGTTGTTCCCGGGGTCGACCGCCAGCCGTTCGCCCGCCCCGCGGCCGTCCTCGTTCCCGCCCAGCTTGAAGGGCAGGTCGGTGCGCTGGAACGTGCGGCCCCGGTCGGTGGAGCGCAGGATCGCGCCGTTGCCCGCCCAGTTGTTGGTGTAGGTGCCCGTGGCGAGGTAGAGGCGGTTGGATTCGACCGGATCGGTGGCCAGCGCGTCGATGCCCAGCAGGTTCCAGTCCTTCTCGCCGAGCCAGTCGGTCAGCGGGATCCACTGCTCGGCCCCGGTGTCCCAGCGGTAGGCGCCGCCCATGTCGGTGCGCGCGTACAGCAGGTCCTTCTCCCGGGGGTTGAACACGAGTCCGGTGACGTAACCGCCGCCCACCACCTGGGCGTTCCGCCACGTGTACGGTCCGGATCCGGGTGTCTTGGTCCCGGGCGTCCTCACCAGCCTCCACTGCTGGTTGGTGCCGCCGTGCCCGCGGTACTGGATGACCGACGCGCCGTCGGCCGTGGAGCCACCGGACACGTCCAGGACCTGGCCGCTCCTGCGGGAGGTCAGGACGACCGCGTCGGAACCGCCCACCTGGTCCACACGCCATTCCTGGGAGGGGGAAGAGCTGTCGGTCTGCTGCTCGGCGGCGGCCGCCTGGGCGGTCGAGTCGCCGGCTATGCCCAGGACCTTGCCGCTGTTGCGGTTCACCAGTTCGTAGTAGCCGTCCGCGGTGGGTCGCAGCTTCCACTGCTGGTTGGCGGTGTTCTGGTCGGTCCACTGCTGGACGCGGCTGCCGTCGGCGGTGGAGAAGGCGTTGACGTCCAGCGCCTTGCCGCTGCGTACGGAGACCAGCCGGTAGTAGGCGTCGCCGTCGACCGTCGCGGCCTGCGAGTCGACCTGCACGTAGAGGAGGTACGGCACGAGGACGGCGGGCACGCCGAGCAGCAGTCCGGTTCCGGTCCAGCGACGGCGGTGGCGTCCGCGGCGGCCGCCGTTCGGGGGGTTCTTCATGGGGTTGTTCTCCTTGCGTGTTCCTGTGGATCGGGGCGGGTCAGCGCTGCAGGGTGAGCAGACCCGGCCGGTACGGCAGCCGGTCGTAGGGGCCGCCTGCGGAGGGCGCCTTGCCCTGGTACAGGAACCGCAGGTTGCAGGGGTCGATGGTCATGGTCTGGTCGGGGTTGTCGCGGACCAGGTCACCGTGGCTGATGTCGTCGGTCCAGGTGGCGCCGCTGTTCGCCTTGCCCGCGAAGGGGCTGTTCTCGGCGGTGGCCTGGGCCGTCCACGGGCCGTTCAGACTGGGGGCGGTGAAGGAGCGGAAGTAGCGGGCCTGGTTCGCGCCCCTCGCCTCGACGATCATCAGGTACTGGTTGCGGCCCTGGACCTTGTAGACCTGCGGCGCCTCGAACAGCTTCTCGGGCGTGTCGCTCATGACCGTCGTGTACGAGGAACCGAAACTGCCCGGGAAGTTCCCGATCGGCATGCTCGCCCGGTAGATCTTGCCGTTGTCGCCGGCGAAGAAGAGGTACATGTTCTGGTCGTCGGCGATCAGCGTCTGGTCGATCGGGCCGGTGGGGGAGTCGGTGCGGGGGATGCTGCCGGTGAACAGCGGCTGCGGCGCGGACCAGCCCTCGGGGTTGGCCGGGTCGCTCGACGTGCGGTAGACGAAGGGCCACGCCCCCCACTGGTACGCCAGCACCCAGATCTTCTTGGGCGCGAAGTAGAACAGCGTGGGAGCCACCGCGGCCTGGCTCATCCCGGTCTGGCGGGCCGACGCCATGTCCGACCAGTTCGTGAAGGGCCCGGACATCATGGAGCCGTACGAGGAGCCCGAGAAGTTAGACCCGTACACCAGGTGCTTGCCGTTGTACATCACGTGGGTGAAGTCCTTCAGGGAGGTCCACCCGTTCGCCGGCTGCGCCAGCGCACCCGTCGACGTCCACCGGTACGCCGACGGAAGAGCACAGGTGCCCGACGGCGCGGGCGTCGCCGGGGCCGGAGCCCCGGAGGGGCCGGTCCACTTCTGGTTGCCGCCGGACCAGCAGGAGTGCAGCTGGATCCCGGTGCGGTTGGCGGTGCCCGCGCCGACGGCGTCGAGGCACCGCCCGGACTGGACACCGGAGATCGTGCCGTCGGGGTTCGTGTTCCACTGCTGGTGGGCGCCGCCGGTGCAGTCCTCGATGACCACCGCGGTGCCGTTGCCGGTGGCCTGGTCCTTGGCGGCCAGGCACTTGTCGCCGTACACCACCAGCTGCTTGCCCGAGGTGCGGGTCCAGCGCTGGTTGGCCTGCCCGTGGCAGTCCCACAGCTGTGCCTGGGTTCCGTTGGCCCTGGTGGAACCGTTGACGTCGATGCAGCGGCCGGAGGCTACGCCCTTGATCGTGCCGGTTCCGGTCCCGGGGGTGGTGCCGGAAACTGCCTTGAAGGCGTTCACGACGGCGGTGTGGGCGGCCTTCGGGTTGCCGTCGCCGTCGAACAGCAGGGGGTTCTCACCCTTGCGCCAGGAGTCGCTGTCGCGGATCCCCCAGACCGTGATGCCGGTACACCGGGTCACGGAGAGGCAGGCCTTCACCGCGGTGGTGTAGTGGGCCGGCGAGGCCTGGGCGATGTCCAGTTCGGTGATCTGGACGTCGACGCCCAGCGCGGCGAAGTTGGCCAGGGTGGTCTGGAAGCTCGCCGGGGGGCCGCCGGTGCCGAAGTGGCTCTGGAACCCCACGCAGTCGATCGGTACGCCACGCGACGTGAAGTCCTTGACCATGCTGTAGACGCCCTGGGTCTTGGCGTCCGACCAGTTCTCGATGTTGTAGTCGTTGTAGCAGAGCTTGGCGGAGGAGTCGGCCGCCCGCGCGGTGCGGAACGCCTCCTCGATGAAGCCGTTGCCCAGCACGTTCTGGAACACCGAGCCGCGGTGCTGGGTGGAGCCGTCGGCGAACGCCTCGTTGACCACGTCCCAGGAGTGGATCCTGCCCTTGTAGCGGGTCATCAACGTGGTGATGTGGTTGTTCATCACACCGCGCAGCGTGTTCGCGTCACCGATGGCGCTGACCCAGGACGGGAGCTGCGAGTGCCAGACGGCGGTGTGGCCGCGCAGGCGCTGACCGTGCGCCGCGGCATGGCCGACCACCTGGTCGGCCGGCCCGAAGGTGAAGGTGCCGCGGGACGGTTCGACGGCGTCCCACTTCATCTCGTTCTCCGGGGTGATCATGTTGAACTCCCGGTCCAGGATGCTGGCGTACCTCGCGTCGCCGAGCCTGCCGGCGGCCACGGCGGTGCCGAAGTACCTGCCCGAGGGTGCCGCCTGCGTGCCCAAGGGGGTTGCGGCTCCGGCGGAGCCGGGGAGGAGCGTCAGGACGCCGGCCACCAGCGCGGCGGCCGACAGGCCGATCGTCAGTGTCCGGCGACGCCGGCGGTGCAGGCCCTTCATGCCGCTCCTCGGTGGTCTCGGGCGGCCGGGACGGGGCTCGGCTCCTGGGTGCCGGGCGTGCGGCGTTCACGGGTATCTCGCGTCATGGGGCGCTTTCTTCCAAAGTCGTGCCGATGGGTGGCGGGGGACCCGTCACGCCGGCTCGCATGGTGAGCGGCGGGAGGAACCCCACGAAGTGGAGGCCTCCCGGCGCGGGGCCGCGTAACAAAAAAGTCGCGCCGTCCTGCCGAGCACCCCGTGATGCATCTCGCAGGCGAAAAGTGTTACGCCCGGCCCGTCGGTCCCGTCGGTCGCCCTGCCGCTCGGCGGGCCGTGCTCAGGACCGGGCCTCGCGGACGACGAAGGAGGCCTGGCCGGCGAAGGCCCGGGTCCCGTCGGAGCCGTCGAGCCAGATGCCGCCGTCGCGGTGGCGGATGACCGCCCCCGGGTAGTTGTGGGAGTGCAGGGTCACCGACCCCGGGACCACCCCGGGACGCGGACAGAAGGTGGCGTCCTTCCGGAACAGTTCGCTGCCGTCGTCGGTGCTCAGCCGCAGCCGCAGGTAGTGGTGGCGGAGGTAACGGCCGTCCGCCGCGCGGAAGGTGACGCACTGTGGGTCGGACATCCCCCGGACCACCGTGAACGTGACGCGCTGCCGTGCCTGGGCGCCGCCGGACGCGGAGACCGCGCCCAGCGTCGCGAAGTCACCGGCATACGTCAGGTAGAGGTCGGGCTGGTCCACGGACTCCAGTGATCGCGCGCCCAGCGCGACAGTGCCCCCCGCTTCGGCGGACGGACTCGCCGACGGCGGTCCGGCCGGCGTGGGTGTGCCCGACGGGACCGGTGTGGGACGGCCGGCCGTGGGACCGGCCGCGGGAGCGGCGCTGACGTCGGGCACCCGGGGCGCCGGTTCCGGCCAGGCCGCGTAGGTGGCGGCCCCCGTGATGAGCACCGCGCCGGCGGCGAGACCCGCCAGCTGATGGGCGGTCACCGCGTGGAGCTTGCCGGCCACCGCCCCGTACGGACCGCCTCCCTTCACCGCCGCGGCGGCGGCCACGGGGACCATGGACGTCCCGGCGGCGCTCGCGGCCGTACCCGAGAGCAGGCCCTTGGCGGTCAGCGTGGCGACGAGTCCGGCGGGGACGGCCAGCGGGGCGAGGCTGAGGAGCAGCAGCTCGGCAGGGACCCGGTTCGTCGCCGTCGCGGTGCAGGCCGCGCAGTCGCGGGTGTGCCGCGCGATCCGCTTCCGCCACACCGATGTACGCAGACCGTCCCATCCGGCGACGGTCTCGCCCAGCTGCGGGCACCGCGGACGGATCGCCAGCGCGGCGACGATCGTCCGGCTCAGTTCCAGCTGCTCGCGCATGCGTTGCAGGCGCACTCCGGCGTGGGCGACGGTGAGGCCCGTCGCGGCGGCGATGTCCTCACGGCTCAGCAGCCCGGCCCGCTCCTGCCACCACAGTGAGAGGAGCACCTGGTGGTCCGGATCGAGCCACCGGCCGGCTTCGGCGATCTGACGGCGCTCGTCCGACACGTGGAGACGCAGGATCGTCGCGTCCTCGGGTTCGGGGGCGGCGTCCGGCAGGTGGAGCGCCTCGTCCATGACCGCGGTCCGGCCGGCGAAGACGCGCTGCCGCTGCCAGTGGGTCTGTATCTGGCGGAGCGTGATCGCGACCAGCCAGGAGCGGAAGCTGTCGGGAGCACGCAAGGCCGGCAGATCGCGCACCACGCGCAACAGCGTCTCCTGGACGACGTCGTCGGCGTCGGCATGCCCGCTCACGGCCCGCCGGACGATGTTGTAGATCAACGGGAGGTAGGCGGCGATCAGCTCTTCGCGCGCCCGGTCGTCCCCGGCCTGCGCCGCGACGACCAGCCCCGCGTGGTCCGCGTCCATGAGCCCCATTCCCACCTTCCTCGATACGGCGTCAGACCCTAGCGTCCGCGAGCGCGCGCGACGAAACAGGGACTCCGCGACGGCTTCCGCCCCGGCCCGCCGGTCGGCGGGGTGGTCCCGGCCGGTCGGCGGGGGTGACACCGAAGCCTGCCGGATGGTCCGCCTCCCCGCGGCATCGCGAGATTCTCCGTATGACATGGATTCAGTCGCCGCAGGGGACGCCGGCCGCGCACGAGAACCCGCCTCCACTGCCCTCCGACCCACCCCCGTCGGCCGGGACGGCCCCGGGCGGGCCCTCGTTCGGGCGCCTGGTGGGGGTGGACCTGGCCCGGGCACTGGCGGTGTTCGGCATGTACATCGTCCACATCGGCCCGACGCTGTCGGCGACGTCCGGCGTCGGCACCTGGGTCCGGTACCTGGCCGACGGTCACTCGTCGGTGCTGTTCGCCACCCTCGCCGGCTTCTCGCTGATGCTGATCGCCGGCCGCCGTGAGCCGAAGACCGGCATGGCGGGCCGGCAGGCGAAGGCGCGGATCGCGATCCGCGCCCTGGTCCTGCTGGCGTTGGGCACCGTACTGGCGATGGAGTACGGGGGCGTGATCATCCTCGGCTTCTACGGCGTCTACTTCCTCCTCGCCCTGCCCCTGCTGCGGCTGCCGGCCAGGACCCTCGCGATCGTCGCGGCCGGGCTCGCGCTCGTCACACCGCAGCTGGCGTTCGTCCTGAACTCGCTGCTGAGCGAGTCCGTCCGGCAGGGCATCGACGCCTACGACCCGCTCAAGGCGCTCAGCGAGGTGGGCGTGCTCGATCTGCTGCTCACCGGCTTCTACCCGGCGATCACGTGGACGTCGTTCGTGGTCGCCGGGATGGCACTCGCCCGCCTCGACCTGTCGGCCGTCCCCGTCCAGCGGCGCCTGGCCGCGCTCGGTGCCGGCCTGGCCGCCGGCGCGTACGGGCTGTCCCTGCTGCTGGCGGGCAAGGACGCGCTGCGGAGCAGCGCTGAGGACGGGAAGCCGTCCGCCGGGTCCGGGGCGGCGTCCTCCTTCGGCAGCGGATCGCCCGAGCCCCACGGGGCCGCCCCGGACCTGCTGTCCGCCGGGCCGCACACCGGCACGACGTTCGACATCGTCGGCAGCGTGGGCGTCGCGATCCTGGTCATCGTGGGTGCGACGGTGCTGATGGACCGCCTGCCCCGTCTGCGGCGCCTGGCGAAGCCGGTCATCGCCGTGGGGACCATGTCCCTGACGGCCTACGTCGGCCACTTCCTCGTGCAGTCCCTGCTCGGCGTGTCGGCGGGCGAGAGCACCCGGCAGTCGTGGGTGCCGGTGCTCTGCTTCATCCTCGGGGCGATCGTCTTCGCGGCGCTCTGGTCCCGCTTCTTCCGCCGCGGCCCCCTCGAGGCGCTGCTCAACGCCGCCACCAAGCCGGCCGCGTACGTCCGGTGACGCGTTCCCGGGGTGGGTGGCCTTCACGACCCGCCCCGGGGACGGCTGCCGGAATCCGGCTGTAGGCACTGGCGGCCCGCCGTATCGCGTCACCGACCGGACTGCCGGCCTCAGCAGCCGAAGTCAGATCACCCGGCTGCATCCGGTCCACCGCGGGGAGCCGCAGCCGCAGCAGTCGGCCGATGAGACTGCGGCGAGCGGCCAGGACCACCGACTCCGCCGTCCGCTCCGGCACGTAGGCGCCGCACGCCTCGGCGACGGTGCTCAGCAGCACCGGCACGGTCAGGGCCACCAGGACGGTGGCGATCGTCGGGTACACCCCCGCCAAGTGGCCGGCAGCCCCTTTCGCGTACGGGGACGGCCCGGGAGACGTGTCGGCTCGGGCGCCGTCAGGGACGGGCCGGGCCGGTTCCCGCGAGCACCTCGGGCCGCAGCAGGGCGGCGAGCCGCTCGGCCGGCAGCAGGCCGCGCTCCAGGACGAGTTCGGCCACCCCCCGGCCGCTGGCGAGGGCCTCCTTGGCGATGTCGGTGGCGGCGGTGTACCCGATGTGCGGGTTCAGGGCGGTCACCAGGCCGATGGAGTTCTCGACGGTGGCGCGCAGCATCTCGGTGTTGGCGGTGATGCCGCTCACGCAGCGTTCCGCGAGGGTGAGGCAGGCCGCGCGCAGGTGGGTGACGGACTTCGACAGCGAGTGCAGGATGACCGGCTCGAAGGCGTTGAGCTGGAGCTGTCCGGCTTCGGCGGCCATCGTGATGGTGATGTCGTTGCCGATGACCTCGAAGGCGACCTGGTTGACGACCTCGGGGATCACCGGGTTGACCTTGCCGGGCATGATGCTCGACCCCGCCTGGACCGGCGGCAGGTTGATCTCGCCGAGCCCGGCGCGGGGCCCGGAGGACAGCAGGCGCAGGTCGTTGCAGGTCTTGGACAGCTTGACGGCGATGCGCTTGAGAACGCCGGACATCTGGACGAAGGCGCCGCAGTCCTGGGTGGCCTCGACCAGGTCGGGAGCGGTGACCAGGGGCAGGCCCGTGATGTCGGCGAGGTGGCGGCGGGCGGCCTCGGCGTATCCGGCCGGGGCGTTGAGACCGGTGCCGATGGCGGTGGCGCCGAGGTTGATCTCGTGGATGAGTCCGAGGGCCTCCGCGAGCCGGCTGCGGTCCTCGTCCAGCATGACGGCGAAGGCGGAGAACTCCTGTCCGAGCGTCATCGGCACGGCGTCCTGGAGCTGGGTGCGGCCCATCTTCAGCACGTCGTGGAACTCGGCGGCCTTGGCGGCGAACGCGTCCTGCAGGACGGCCATGGCGTCGAGCAGGCCGCGCACCGCGAAGACCGTCGCGATGCGTACGGCGGTGGGGTAGACGTCGTTCGTGGACTGGCCGAGGTTGACGTCCTCGTTGGGGTGCAGGTGCCCGTACGCGCCCCTGGCGTGGCCCAGCAGCTCCAGCGCCCGGTTGGCGATGACCTCGTTCGCGTTCATGTTGGTCGAGGTGCCCGCGCCGCCCTGGATGACGTCGACGACGAACTGGTCGTGGAGCTTGCCGCCGCGGATCTCCTGGCAGGCGGTGACGATGACCGCCGCCTTCGTGGGCTCCAGCAGGCCGAGTTCACCGTTGGCGAGGGCCGCGGCCTCCTTGACGGCGGCGAGGGCGTCGATCAGGTGCGGGTAGGCGGAGATCGGCGTGCCGGTGATGGGGAAGTTCTCGGTGGCGCGCAGGGTGTGGACGCCCCAGTAGGCGTCGGCGGGGACGTCGCGGTCTCCGAGCAGGTCGTGCTCACTGCGGCTGGAGGCGGTCATGGGTGTGCTGGTCCTCTTCCTGAGGTGGGCGGATCAAGGTGGGGAAAGGGGAGGGCGGGAGTCAGGAGGTGGGGGCCGCGGTCGCGGTCGCGGTGGCGGTGGCGCCCGGCGGGTCCAGGCTCGCCACCGGGCGGACGCCCCCGACGGTCCGGCCGCCGCCGGTCACCGGCTCGCCCGTGAACCCGGCGAGCAGCCGGGGCTCGACTCCCGCTTGGGCGAGAGCGGCGGCCGTCACGGCGGTACGCGCGCGGTCGGCCCCGTCGGCGATCTTCACGGCGACGGCCGGGCCGCCCGGCAGCGCGGCGACCTGGACGCCCTCGAAGCCGTCCTTGGCCAGCAGCCCGGGCACCGCGCGCATCAGCGCGGCGGTGTCCCGCCCGGTACCGGAGGCCATCTCCGGGTGGAGGCGCAGTGCCTTCGCCACGCGGTGCTCGGCGGTGTCCGGGGCGGCCGTGGCGATACGGGCGGCGGCGCGGGCCAGGCCGTGCAGGGACACCGCGAACAGCGGGGATCCGCAGCCGTCGACGGTGACGTGCGCGATGCGCTGGCCGGTGAGTTCCTCGACGGCCTCGGCGATCATCCGCTGGAGCGGATGGTCCGCGTCGAGGTAGGTCTCCAGGGGCCAGCCGGACAGCCGGCACAGGTACAGCATCGCGGCGTGCTTGCCGGAGCAGTTCTGGGCGAGCCGGGACGGCCCGCGGCCCTCGCGGATCCAGGTGTCCCGGACGGCCGGCGCGTAGGGCAGGTCGGGGACGTTGCGCAGGTCGGCCTCGGTGAGACCGGCCAGCTCCAGGATCAGCCGGGTGCCCGCGAGGTGGTGCTCCTCGCCGGAGTGGCTGCCCATCGCGAGGGAGAGCAGGCCGCCGTCGAGCGGCAGTCCGGCCCGCACCATCGCGACGGCCTGGAGCGGCTTGAGCGCCGAACGCGGATAGCAGGCGGCCTCGATGTCTCCGAGGCCCATGCGGACCTCGCCCTCGCCGTCGAGGACGACGACGGAACCGTAGTGGACTCCCTCGATCACACCGCCCCGCATGACGTGGGCGACGGGGGCGTGCCGGGGCTCGCGGATCGCGGGGGCGTCCGCGAGGGAACTGCTGCGCATCACTGCCTCGTTCTGTGGTGGGTCGCTGCTGACCGGGGGGCGGCGACCGCCGCCCCCCGGCGCAGGAGGACGGGTGGCGTCCGGCTCAGTCGCCGCTGCCGGCGGCGGTGCGCGCCACGCGGCCGCGGACGGCGTACCAGCCGGCGACCAGCGCCGCGGCGATCAGCGGTACGCACAGCACGGTGGTGCGTGCGGCCCCTCCGTCGGCGTACATGAGGACCAGGACGGAGGCGAGGAAGGCCAGCGTCACCAGCTCGGTCCACGGGGAGCCGGGCAGGCGGTAGGAGGGGCGGGTGAGCTCGCCGCTGCGGGTCTTCCGCCAGAAGAGGAGGTGGCAGAGCATGATCATGCCCCAGGTGGCGAGGATGCCGATCGCGGCGAGGTTGAGGACGATCTCGAACGCGTCGGCGGGGACCACGAAGTTGAGCCCCACGCCCAGGACGCACATGCCGCTGGTGAGGAGGATGCCGCCGTAGGGGACCTGGGAGCGGCTGAGCCGGGCGGTGAAGCGCGGGGCGGAGCCGTTGACGGCCATCGAGCGCAGGATGCGGCCGGTGGAGTAGAGGCCGGAGTTGAGCGAGGACATCGCCGCGGTGAGGACGACCAGGTTCATCACGTCGCCGGCGGCGGGGACGCCGATGTGGGAGAGCACGGTCACGAACGGGCTCTGGCCGGCGCTGTAGCTGCTCCAGGGCATCAGCATCGACAGCAGGATGACCGAGCCGACGTAGAAGAGGCCCACGCGCCACATGATCGAGTTGATCGCCTTGGGCATGATCGCCTCGGGGTTCTCCGTCTCACCGGCCGTGACGCCGACCAGCTCGACGGAGGCGTAGGCGAAGACGACGCCCTGGACGATCAGCAGCATGGGGAGCAGGCCGTTGGGGAAGATCCCGCCGTTGTCGGTGATCAGGGAGGGGCCGGGCACGGTCCCGTCGACGGGGTGCCGGGTCACCAGGAGGAAGATCCCGATCCCCATGAAGACGACCAGGGCACTGACCTTGACGATGGCGAACCAGAACTCCAGTTCGCCGAAGATCCGCACCGAGATCAGGTTCACGGTGAGGACCACGGCCAGGGCTATGAGGGCGATCACCCACTGGGGGACATCGGAGAACAGGTGCCAGTAGTGGGTGTAGGTGGCGACGGCGGTGATGTCGGCGATGCCGGTGGTCGCCCAGTTCAGGAAGTACATCCAGCCCGCGGTGTAGGCGCCCTTCTCCCCGAGGAACTCACGGGCGTAGGAGACGAAGGCCCCGGAGGACGGCCGGTACAGGACGAGTTCGCCGAGCGCCCGCACGACGAGGAACGCGAAGATCCCGCAGACGGCGTAGGCGACGAACAGGGAGGGGCCGGCGTCGGCGAGGCGTCCGCCCGCCCCGAGGAAGAGCCCGGTGCCGATCGCACCCCCGATGGCGATCATGTTGACGTGCCGGGGTTTCAAGGACTTGCTGTAGCCGGTGTCGCCGGCGTCGACGTGACGGGTCGTGGGGCGCTTCTCGTCTTTGAGGAACTGCTCGCTCACGCCTCGGGTCTGCCTTCCGTAGGGGCGGTTGTGCGCTGGGGGCGCACGATGTCGGTGAGGGTCGTCTCGACCCGGAGCAGGTGGTGGGACATGGCTTCCACCGCGTCGTGCTCGCTGCCGTCGGCCAGCGCCTCGAGGATCGCCCGGTGCTCGCAGTTGGACTGCTCGCGCCGGCCGCCCAGTTCGTTGAGGAAGGTCGACTGACGCGCCAGTGCGTCGCGGATCTCCTCGATGACACGGCGGAAGACGGGGTTGCGGGAGGCCTCGGCCACCGCCAGGTGGAAGACGGTGTCCATCGCCACCCACGCGGTGGTGTCGGTCTCGTGTTCCATCCGGTCCAGCAGGTGGCCCAGATGGTCCAGGTCCTCGGGGGTGCGGCGCAGCGCGGCGTACCCGGCGACCGGGATCTCGACGTGCCGGCGCACCTCCAGCAGGTCGCTGGCGGCGTAGTCGCCGAAGGTGGGGTCCTCGACCGTGTTGGCCACCACGAAGGTGCCCTTGCCGCTCTTGGAGACGGTCAGCCCCATGGCCTGCAGGGCCCGCAGGGCCTCCCGCAGCACGGGCCGGCTGACTTCGAGGGTGCGGCACAACTCGGCTTCGGAGGGGAGCTTGTCGCCCACGACGTACTCCCCGCGCTCGATGGCGCTGCGCAGGTGGCCGAAGACCGCTTCCATGGCGCTGACGCGCCGCGGGAGGGGGCCACCTGTCTGGCTGTCTGACAGGTTCACGGTGTGATCCTGCGGCGTGTGCCCCGGGGTGTCAAGACACCTGTGTCGGGAAAATCCGGCCCGGCGCGCTTCGCACCGTGCGCGCGTTCCGTCCAGCCGTCCGGGCCGGACCGGTGCCTTCGGCGGAGCCCGCGGCGGCCACCAGGGCCCGCATGACCGGCGCGTCGGCACCCATCTCCGGGTGCCACTGGACGCCCACGGCGAAGCGGTGCCGGGTGCTCTCGATCGCCTCGACGGTGCCGTCCGCCGCACGGGCGGCGACGATCCACCCCGCGCCGAGGCGGTCCACCGCCTGATGGTGGTGCGTGGCCACCTGGTGCGTCCCCGGCAACAGGGCGCCGACCCGTGTCCCGGGCACCGTGGTCACAGGGTGGGCGCAGAAGTGGCCCCGGTAGGGGTTGTGGCCGTCGTGGCCCACGCTGTCGGGCAGGTGCTGGATCAGGGTGCCGCCCTCGTGTACGTTCATCAGCTGCATCCCCCGGCACACCCCGAGCACGGGTATGCCGCGGGCGAGGCCGGCGGCCAGTACGGCCCGCTCCCACCCGTCGCGCTCGCGCACCGGCGGCCCGGTACGCGGATGGGGCACGGCCCCGTACAGTGCGGGATCCAGATCCTCGCCCCCCGCCAGGACGATCGCGTCCAGCCGCTCGACCAGGTCGGCCGCTGCCTCCGGCGCGTCCGGCGGCAGCAGTACGGCGCGGCCGCCGGACGCCCGGACGCAGTCCGCGTAGGCCGCGGGCAGCACTGCGGCGGGGAGGTCCCACTCACCCCACTGCGCGTGGGCGAGGTAGGTGGTGATTCCGATGAGCGGTGGCTGGGGCATACCACTTCCTTTCGGGGCATGAGGGGTGACCGTCGGCAGCCGGAGCCGAACCGGACGCCCCCGCCGCGGCAGGCTGCGGCGGAGGGCGCGGGGGTACCGGCGGAGGTCACCGGGACGGCGGGGGAGGTGTGTTCGCGGGCCAAGGGCGCAGGCTTGCGTTTTTCTTGCCGCTGGCAAGAATCCTCCTGGCGTTCATCTCCAATCACAAGAAAACACATCTTCGCGACAGATAAGTGAGCCTTAACTCCGTGCACGCACTCGACCCCCGCCTGCTCGCCACCCTCGAAGCCGTCGTACGGCACGGCTCCTTCAGCGCCGCCGCCCGCGAACTCGGCTACAGTCCGCCCGCCGTCTCCCAGCAGATCGCCGAACTCGAACGCCGCGCCGGCCTGCGGGTGCTCGAGCGCCGCCCCGTGCGCGCCACACCGGCCGGCGAGGTCCTCCTCGGCGCGGAGCAGGGCGTCCGCAGCGCACTGGTGGCGGCCTCGGCCGAGCTCGGCGCCATGCGCGCCGGTACGGCCGGACGGATCCGGCTCGGAGCCTTCGCCTCCGCCGCCACCGGCATCGTTCCGCAGGCGCTGGCCCGGCTCCACGCGGCCTACCCCCACGTGCAGGTCAGCCTCAGCCAGCTGGAACCCGAGGCCGGCTACAACCGGCTCAAGCGGGGGGACATGGATCTGGCCCTGAGCTACGACTACGACTTCATCCCCGTCCCGCCGCCCCGGATGCTGCGCCGGACGCTGGTCGCCCGGGACCCGGTGGTGGCCGTCGTCCCGGCACACCACCACCTGGCCGGCCGTGAGGTCATCGACCTGGCCAGCCTCGCCTCCGAGACGTGGATCGCGGCCCCCGAGGCCGCGCTGCGCCTGGAACTGCTCTCGCAGATGGCCAACACGCCCGGCTTCCAGGCGCGCCTGCAATACGAGGGGGACGACTTCAACACCGTGCTCGGGTTCGTGGCCGCGGGCTTGTGCGTGGCCGTCATGCCGCGGCTCGCCCTGCCGCGCACCCACGCCCAGGTCGTGGCGCGCCCCCTGGCCGAGCCGCGGCTGACGCGCTTCATCTACGCCGTCCGCATCGACACCCGGCACACCCCGCGCGCCGTCCTGGACCTGGAGGAGATGCTCGCCGCGCAGGCGCTGGCCGCGCTCTCGCAAGGGGGCACGGCATCCCCGGGCCGGGCGGATGAACGGATCGCGGAGGCTACGTGAAAAGTGGCCAACTTGGCGGCCGCCGCACGCGCGTAGAACCCACCGGCACACCGGACTTCCCCTCGTGTCCGACTACCGGACGCGATGGCTGAAATTTAAACTATGGTGTGACGGGCACACTACGTTTGCCGCGGTTGACGTTCCACCGAGAGGAAACCCCTCATGACCGCAGCCGATTTCGCGCCACTCACGGCGCACGTCCTCACCGGGTACCGCCCCGAGGACGGATTCATGGCCGCAGAGCTGGACCCGCCCCCGGCCGAGTACGTATGGCACGACGAGAACGCCGAAGAGCAGGACCGGCGTTATGGTCCGGGAGTCGGCTACCAGCAGTGGCTGGCGGTGAACGCCCGCGACGGTTCCGTCTGGTTCGGCGACACCGACTGGCGGGCCCCGCAGGAGTCCGCCGGCAGCCGCCTCCCCGGCACCCCCCGCAAGGCACTCGGCGACGGGACCGTCCCCGACCCCGGGATCATGGTGCAGCTGCTCGGCCACCTGAGCCACGACGAACAACGGGGCTGCGCCTGGCGGTTCTTCGACGTCGAGGAGCTGCACGCGCTCGCGGAGCGCGTCCTGCCCGCCGTGCAGCGACTCGTGGACTCGATCCACCGGCTCGGGCCCGCAGGCGAGCTGGAGTGGTCGGCCGAGGCGGCCACCGCATGGGACGACATCGAGCAGGCCGCGACCCCCGCGTTCGACCCCTCCGGTGAACTCCACTGGCCGCGACCGCGCATGACTCCGGTAGCGGCCTGGCGCATCGAGGTCGGCGCCTTCCTGGACGCCAACCCCGAGCTGTGCGACCCCTCCTGGGCCGTGGCCTCCGACGCCGAACTCGACGCGTTCGCCGACTACCACCCCGCCACCGGCTACGGGGGAGTACCGGGCAGGACCTGCCACATCGCCGACCGGCACATCGAGGACGGCTTCACCTTCTACGGCCACCGCGCCGCCCTGTACGCCTACCGTGCGAGGGCGTCCGGCGACCGCACCCCGACGGACGCCCGCACCTGGCTGGAGACCACGGAGGCCGGCAAGAGCACCTGGGAGGCGGCCAAACCCCCCGGCGCCACCCTCGCCGACGTCCCCGACTACGTGCTCACCGACCTGACCGACAGGTTCCAGAACGCCGCGCGCGAACACGGGCTCGTCCTGACCGGACTCGCCACCTACCTCCGGAACCTGCGCGCCGAGGAACGCGCCGGCGTCGACCAGCAGCTCCGCTTCGAAGGCCACGAAGTCGAACGCCTCGAGAACCTGCTCAAGGACTTCCGCGCCGGACGGAACCGCACCGTGGCACGGATCCTGGCCTGGTCCGACGGGCGCAGCGACGCCGAGATAGCCCGCCTGGCCTCCCTGCCCGACGAACACGTCGGCCAGTGGCGGGCCCGTCTGAACGACGAACAGACCCCCACGCCCCCCGGACCGTGAGGCACGCGCGGCCACGACGGCCACGACCAGGGCGTCAGGCTCCGGCCCTGCGCTTGTTGTAGACGTCGAACCCGACGGCCGCCAGCAGGACCAGGCCCTTGATCACCTGCTGGTAGTCGGTGCCCACGCCGACCAGCGACATCCCGTTGTTCAGCACGCCGAGCACCAGACCGCCGGTGAGCGCACCGAGGACGGTACCCACACCGCCGCTCGCGGAGGCGCCGCCGATGAAGGCGGCTGCGATGGCCTCCAACTCGAAGTTGATGCCGGCCTGCGGCGTCCCGGCGTTGAGCCGCGCGGCGAACACCATCCCGGCGAGGGCCGCGAGGACGCCCATGTTCACGAAGGCCAGGAAGACGACCCGCTTGCTCTTCACCCCGGACAGCCGCGCCGCGGCCTCGTTGCCACCGATGGCGTAGGTGTGGCGGCCGAGGACCGAGTTGCGCATCACGTACCCGAAGACGGCCAGCAGGACGCCGAGCAGCAGCAGGACGATCGGCGCTCCGTGGTAGCTGGCCAGCAGCAGGGTGAAGGCCACGACGGCCGCGGTGACGGCGCCGAGCTTCACCAGGAACAACCCGGCCGGCAGCGGCCGCAGCCCGTACGAGGCGGCCCGCCGCCGCCCGCGCACCTCTTGCAGGATCGCGACGGCCAGCACCGCGAGGCCCAGCAGGAGGGTGAGGTTGTGGTAGTCGGTGTGGGGCCCGACCTCGGGGAGGAAGCCGCTGCTGATGTTCTGGAAACCCTTGGGGAACGGCGCCACCGACTGGCCCTGGAGGAGGATCTGGGTCCCACCGCGGAACAGCAGCATTCCGGCCAGCGTGACGATGAACGAGGGGACCCCGAGGTAGGCGATCCAGAATCCCTGCCAGGCTCCGGCGAGGGCCCCGATCAGCAGCGCGGCCGTCAGCGCCAGGGGCCAGGGAGTCCTGTGCTCGACCATCATCACCGCCGCGGCCGCCCCGACGAACGCGGCGAGCGACCCGACCGAGAGGTCGATGTGCCCGGCGATGATCACGATCATCATGCCGATGGCCAGGATGAGGATGTAGCCGTTCTGCTGGATCAGGTTGGTGATGTTGAGCGGCTGGAGCAGGATGCCGCCCGTCCAGACCTGGAACAGCAGCACGATCAGCGCCAGCGCCAGCAGCATCCCGTACTGGCGCAGGTTGCCGCGCAGCGCTCGGGCCAGTACGGCACCGGCCGAAGGCCGTCGTCCGCTCTCCTGCGTGCCGGGTGTGGCGTCCGGGGTGGTTCGGGTCTGCGCCATGCCTCACACCTGCTTGTCGGGGGATGCCGTGCTCATGGTCATGAGCCGCATGAGGGATTCCTGGGTGGCGTCCGCACGGCTGACCTCACCGGTGATCCGGCCCGCGGCCATGGTGTAGATCCGGTCGCACAGGCCCAGGAGTTCGGGGAGTTCCGAGGAGATGACGAGTACCGCCTTGCCCTGGGCGGCGAGCTCGGCGACGACGGTGTAGATCTCGGCCTTGGCGCCGATGTCGATGCCCCGGGTGGGCTCGTCGAGGATCAGCACCTCCGGCTCGGCGAAGATCCATTTGCTGAGGACGACCTTCTGCTGGTTGCCGCCGCTGAGCTTGCCGGTCTGCGCGAACACCGAGGGGGCCTTGATGTTCATGGACCGCCGGAACGATTCGGCGACCCTCGCCTCCTCGTGCCGGTCGACCCAGCCCCGCCGGGAGACCTTGCCGAGGGCGCTGAGCGAGATGTTGCGGCTGATGTCGGCGTGGAGGTCGAGGCCGAGCTGCTTGCGGTCCTCGGTCACGTAGGCGATGCCGTGTCCGATCGCCTCCGGCACCGTCCGGGTGCGGATCTCGCGGCCGTCCAGCCGCACCCGGCCGCCGGTCCAGCGCCCGTAGGAGCGGCCGAAGACGCTCATGGCCAGTTCGGTGCGGCCGGCGCCCATGAGGCCCGCGATGCCGACGATCTCACCTCGCCGGACGTTCAGCGAGACCCCGTCGACCACCGTGCGCCGGTGGTCGATCGGATGCCGGACGCTCCAGTCCTCGATCTCGAAGGCGACCTCGCCCGTCCGCGGGGTGCGCTCGGGGTAGCGGTGCTCCAGGTCGCGGCCCACCATGCCACGGATGATCCGCTCCTCGGAGATGCCCCCGGGGCCGATGGCGAGGGTCTCGATGGTCCGCCCGTCGCGCAGTACGGTGACGGCGTCGGCGACCCGGGCGATCTCGTTCAGCTTGTGCGAGATGAGGATGCAGGAGATGCCGCGGGACTTGAGTCCGAGGATCAGGTCGAGGAGCTTGCGGCTGTCCTCGTCGTTGAGGGCGGCCGTCGGCTCGTCCAGGATGAGCAGCTTCACCTTCTTGGCGAGCGCCTTGGCGATCTCGACCAACTGCTGTTTGCCCACGCCGAGATCGGCGATCCTGGTGTGCGGACTCTCGTCGAGCCCGACCTGCCGGAGCAGGTCGGCGGTGTGGACCAGGGTCCGGTGCCAGTCGATCACGCCGCGGGTGGCGTGCTCGTTGCCGAGGAAGACGTTCTCGGCGATGGACAGGTAGGGGACCAGGGCGAGCTCCTGGTGGATGATCACGATGCCGCGCTGCTCGCTGGCCCGGATGTCCCGGAACCGGCAGGGGGCGCCTTCGAAGTAGATCTCGCCCTCGTAGGCGCCGTGCGGGTACACCCCGCTGAGCACCTTCATCAGGGTGGACTTGCCGGCGCCGTTCTCACCGCAGACGGCGTGCACCTCGCCGGCGGCGACGGTCAGGCTGACCTCGGAGAGGGCTGTGACACCGGGGAACGTCTTGCTGATCGACCGCATGTCGAGAACGGGTCGGGCCATGGCTGTGCGTCCGTATCGTCGGGGCGGTGCGGTGCCCGCGGGCTTCCCCGGGCGCCGCACCGCCGGTTGCTACTTGAGCTGGTCCGCCGTGTACTGGCCGCTGTCCACCAGGACCTCGAGGTAGTTCTCCTTGTCGACGCTGACCGGCTGGAGCAGCTGCGCCGGGACGGTCTTGACGCCGTTGTGGTACTGGCGGGTGTCGTTGACCTCGGGCTTGCCGCCGGTCAGCAGCGCGTCGCCCATCTGGACCGCGGCCTTGGCCAGTTGGCGGGTGTCCTTGTAGACGGTCTGGGTCTGCTCGCCCGCGATGATCGACTTCACGGAGGCCAGCTCGCCGTCCTGACCCGTGACGACGGGCAGCGGCCTGCCCGGCGTGCCGTAGCCGACGCCCTTGAGCGAGGAGATGATGCCGATCGAGATGCCGTCGTACGGCGAGAGCACGGCGTCGACACGGGCGGCCGTGTACGACTTGCTCAGCAGGTTGTCCATCCGGGACTGGGCCAGACCGCCGTCCCAGCGCAGCGTGGCGATCTGGGCGAGGGAGGTCTGGCCGCTCTGTACGACCAGCTTCTTGTCGTCGATGTACGGCTGGAGGACGCTCATCGCGCCGTCGTGGAAGAACGCGGCGTTGTTGTCGTCCGGAGAGCCGGCGAACAGCTCGATGTTGAAGGGGCCCTTGCCGTCCTTGAGGCCGAGCTTGTCGACGATGTAGCCGCCCTGGAGGACGCCGACCTTGCGGTTGTCGAAGGTCGCGTAGTAGTCGACGTTGCCGGTGCCGCGGATCAGCCGGTCGTAGGAGATGACGGGGACGTGGGCGTCGGCGGCCCGTTGCAGCACGTTGGTGAGCGAGGACCCGTCGATGGCGGCGATCACCAGGAGTCTCGCCCCCTTGGTGATCATGTTCTCCACCTGGGAGACCTGGTTCTCCACCACGTTGTCGCCGTACTGGAGGTCCGTCTTGTAGCCCTTGGCCTGGAACTCCCTGACCATGTTGGCGCCGTCGTTGATCCAGCGCTCCGACGACTTGGTCGGCATCGCGATGCCGATGAGGCCGCCTTTGGCGTCGCGGCCGCCCCCTGTGGCGCCCGCCCCCTCGCCCGCTCCGTTGGCGCTCTGGCCGCAGGCCGCCAGCGCCAGCGTCATGCCCAGGGCGGCGAGGCCCGCTGAAAGCTTCCGCACAGTTCCTCCAGTGATGGTCCGCGACCGGCACAGCACGCCTCGGCAGGGACCACCGGAAACGGCTGAGCGGATCCTGAGTGTTAACGCTCACAAGAGCACCGTCAAGGGTCTTGGAAGCCCTTGACGCGTTGATTGTTAGCGCTAACATCTCGAGTCAGCGGGCGCCGAGGAGGTGTTCGAGCGCTAGCTGGTCCAGCTGTTCGAAGGCCATGCCGCGGCGGGCGGCCGCGTCGGCGTCGAACCCGTCGAAGGCGGACCGGTCGGCCAGGAGCCCGGACAGGCCGTCCTCGGCCGTGGGGACGGCGAGTTCGGGCAGCCGCGAGGCCGTGAGCGCGGCCTGGACCTCCGGATCCGAGCGGAAGGCGCGGGCACGCTGCGCCAGCAGCAGGTAGGTGCGCATGCAGGCGGCCGCCGAGGCCCAGACGCCCTCGCCGTCCTCCGTGCGCGGCGGCTTGAAGTCGAAGTGGCGGGGGCCGTCGTAACCCGCCGACTCCAGCAGGTCGACCAGCCAGAAGGCCTGGCGCAGGTCGCCCGCGCCGAAACGCAGGTCCTGGTCGTACTTGATCCCGCTCTGGCCGTTGAGGTCGATGTGGAACAGCTTGCCGTGCCACAGGGCCTGGGCGATGCCGTGCGGGAAGTTCAGCCCGGCCATCTGCTCGTGGCCCACCTCCGGATTGAGGCCGACCCGCTCGGGCCGCTCCAGCCTGTCGATGAAGGCCAGGGCGTGGCCGATGGTGGGCAGCAGGATGTCCCCGCGCGGTTCGTTGGGCTTGGGCTCGATCGCGAAGCGCAGGTCGTAGCCCTGCTCCTGGACGTACTCGCCCAGCAGGTCGAAGGCCTCCTTCAGCCGGTCCAGGGCCGCGCGCACGTCCTTGGCCGCCCCGGACTCCGCGCCCTCGCGGCCGCCCCAGGCGACGTAGACCGAGGCGCCCAGTTCCACGGCCAGGTCGATGTTGCGGATCGTCTTGCGCAGCGCGTACCGGCGCACGTCGCGGTCGTTGGCGGTGAACGCGCCGTCCTTGAACACCGGGTGGGTGAAGAGGTTCGTCGTGGCCATCGGCACCTTCAGCCCGGCCGTGTCCAAGGCGGTGCGGAAGCGCTTGACCGCCTGCTCGCGGGCGGCCTCGCCGGCGCCGAAGGGGATCAGGTCGTCGTCGTGGAACGTGACCCCGTAGGCACCGAGCCCGGCGAGCCGGTGCACGCTCTCGACCGGGTCGAGGACGGGCCGGGTGGCGTCGCCGAAGGGGTCCCGCCCCTGCCAGCCGACGGTCCACAGGCCGAAGGTGAACCTGTGCGCGGGGGTGGGGACGAGCGGGTCGCTGCTCATGAGGCACTCCGGATCGGGCCGAGGTCTATTTGTAAGGGCGAAAAACAAATTAGTATGCCGAGACGCCAGAAGGAACCCCACCGGAGGGACCCCATGCCCGCACAGCGCGTCGTGATCGGTGTCGACAGCTCGACCCAGTCCACCAAGGCCCTCGCCGTCGACGTGGAGACCGGTGCCGTCCTGGGCGAGGGCCGCGCCGCGCACACCGTGACCGCGGGCCCCGGACGCGAGAGCGACCCCGAACAGTGGTGGCGGGCGTTCTGCGAGGCCGCGGCCGCCACCGGCTGGGCGGACCGGGCCGCCGCCTGCTCGATCGCCGGCCAGCAGCACGGCCTGGTCACCCTCGACACGGCCGGCCGGCCCGTGCGCCCCGCCCTGCTGTGGAACGACGTCCGCCCGGCCCCGCAGGCCGCCGCCCTCGCGGCCGCCTTCGGCCCGGCAGAACTGGCCCGCCGCACCGGCAGCGTCCCGACCGCCGCCTTCACCGCCGCCAAATGGGCCTGGCTGCGCGCGCGGGAACCCGCCGCGGCCGACCGCGTCGCCGCGGTCCGGCTCCCCCACGACTACCTGACGGAGCGGCTCACCGGCGAGGCCGTCACGGACCGCGGAGACGCGTCGGGAACCGGCTGGTGGGGCCCCGACGGCTACGACCGGGAGGTCCTCGCCCGGATCGGCCTCGACTGCGCCCTGCTGCCGCACGTCCTCGCGCCCGGCGCCCGGGCCGGCCTCGTCCGCGCCGGGACGCCCCTGCGCGAGGGCGTGCCCGTGGCCACCGGCACCGGCGACAACATGGCCGCCGCCCTCGGGCTGGGCCTCACCCCCGGCCGGCCCGTCCTGAGCCTCGGCACCTCGGGCACCGTCTACGCCGTCGGCCGGACCCGGCCCGCCGACCCGGGCGGAACCGTCGCCGGCTTCGCCGACGCCCTCGGCGGCTGGCTGCCGCTCGCCTGCACGCTCAACTGCACCCTCGCCGTCGACCGCTTCGCCGCCCTCACCGGCCGCGACCGCGAGGACGTCGAGGAAGGCGGCACGGTGGTGGTGCTGCCCTACCTCGACGGCGAACGCACCCCGGACCTGCCGGGCGCCTCCGGTCTGGTCCACGGGCTGCGCCACGACACGACGCCCGGCCAACTGCTCCAGGCCGCCTACGACGGCGCCGCCCACGCCCTGCTCACGGCCCTGGACGACGTCCTGCGCGCCGGAGGCGAGGACCCCGCCGCGGACGAACCCCTCCTGCTGATCGGCGGCGGAGCCGCGGGCCGGGCCTGGCAGCGGACGGTCCTGCGGCTGTCCGGCCGGGCCGTCCGGGTACCCGAGGCCCGGGAACTCGTCGCCCTCGGCGCCGCCGCGCAGGCCGCCGCCCTGCTCACCGGTGAGCCCGCCGACGCCGTCGCCCGGCGCTGGCGGACCACGGAGGGCCCGGTGCTGGAGCCCGTACCCCGCGACGACGACACGCTCGAACGGATCACCGGTACGCTGCGGCGGGCGCGGGCCCTGCAGGAGGCCCCGCCGGACGGGCGACAGGAGGGACGGGGGCGATGACCGCGCTCGGCAGGCCGGGCGGGGCCGCACAGACCGCCCCCGCCTCACAGCAGGGGATGCGCCGGCGGAACCTCGCCGCGGTGCTCGGCGCCGTCGCCGCGCACGGGCCGCTCTCCCGGGCGGACGTCGCCGGACACACCGGCCTGACCAGGCCGGCCGTCTCCTCCCTGGTCGACGAGCTGATCGGCCGCGCCGCCCTGACCGAGACGGAGACCGCCCCGAGCGGACGCGTCGGCCGCCCCGGGAGGGCCCTGGCCCTCAACGACCGGGGCCCCGCGGGGCTCGGCCTGGAGATCGGCGTCACCCACCTCGCCGCCTGCGTCGTCGACCTGCGCGGCGAACCCCGGGTGTGGCGGCGCGTGGAGCGGGCCAACGCGGGCCGGCCGGCCGGACGGGTACTGGAGGAGGCCGCCGCGCTCGCCGCCGACGCGGAGTCCGAGGCCGCCGCCCTCGGCCTGCGCGTCGAGGGCCGCGTCCTGGCCGTCCCGGGGGTGGTGCCGAACACCCCCGGCGGACTGGTCGCCCACGCTCCCAACCTCGGCTGGAAGGACGTCCGGCCCGCCGACCACTGGCCCGACCCCGCCACCGCGCCCGAGCCGGAGAACGAGGCCAACCTCGGAGCCCTCGCCGAGCAGCGGCAGCAAGTAGACCCCGCCGAGACCTTCGTCCACGTCTCCGCCGGGGCCGGAATCGGCGCCGCACTGGTCATCGGCGGCCGGCTGTTCCGGGGCGCCCGCGGCTTCGCGGGCGAACTCGGCCACCTGCCCGTCCACCCGCGGGGCGCACCCTGCCCCTGCGGGGCACGCGGCTGCCTGGAGCAGTACGCGGGCGAAGCGGCCGTCCTGCGCGAGGCGGGGCTGGCGGACGCCGGGGACCCGGTGGCCGTGCTGGCCGAGCGGGCGGGCGCCGGGGACGCGGCGGCCCTGCGCGCACTGGACCGTGCCGGACGGGCCCTGGGCCTCGCCCTCGTCTCGGCGGTGGACCTGATCGACCCGGACGGCCTCGTTCTGGGCGGTGCCTACGCCGAACTCGCCGACTGGCTCCTGCCTCCGATCCGCTCCGAGCTGGCCGCCCGGGTCACCGTCCGGCCTTGGCACCCCGAGGCGGTCCGCCCGTCCGCCCTGGGGCGCCGCGGACCGGTACTGGGTGCCGCGTGGTCGACCGTGCAGCGGATCATCGCCGACCCCGCCCGCCTGCCCGTCCGCCCGGCCTAGGCGCCGCCCGGGGCGTGCAGCCGGCCCGTCCGGGCCACGCGGGAGTACCAGAGCGCGCTCGATTTGGGCGTGCGCTCCAGGGTCTCGTAGTCGACGTGGACGGCGCCGAAGCGCTTCGCGTAGCCGTAGGACCACTCGAAGTTGTCCAGCAGCGACCAGAGGAAGTAGCCGCGCACGTCGGCCCCGTCCGTGATCGCCCGGTGCACGGCCTCCAGGTGCGCGTGCACGTACGCGGCGCGCCGCGGGTCGTGCACCGTGCCGTCGGGTCCGACCTCGTCCTCGTACGCCGCGCCGTTCTCGCTGATGACGAGCGGCAGGCCGGGGTAGCGGGCGGCGGTGCGGGCGATGAGGCCGTGGAGCGCGTCGGGGTCGACCGGCCAGCCCATCGCGGTGCGTTCACCCGGAGCACGGTGGAACGCCACGTCGTCCGCGCCGGGCCAGGGCGAGTGCTCGCTGTCGCCGTGGCCGTCGTCCTGCGGTCGCCCGGCCCCCGGCGCGACGTGCGAGACGACCGTCGGGGTGTAGTAGTTCAGGGCCAGGAGGTCCAGCGGCTGGTGGATCGTCGCGGCGTCGCCGTCCCGGACGAACGACCAGTCGGTCAGGTGCGCGGTGTCCGCGAACAGGTCCCGGGGGTACGCGCCCTCCAGCATCGGCCCCAGCCAGATCCGGTTGCCGACGGCGTCGATGCGGCGGGCCGCCTCCCGGTCCTGCGCGCAGGGGTTCAGGGGGCGGACCGCGTGGAGGTTGAGGGAGACCGAGAGCTGGGCGCCGCCGGGCAGCGAGGCCCGCAGGGCCTGCGCGGCGAGGCCGTGGCCGAGGTTGAGGTGGTGGGCCGCGCGCAGGGCGGCGACCGGATCGGTCCGTCCCGGGGCGTGCACGCCGGAGCCGTAGCCGAGGAACGCGCTGCACCAGGGCTCGTTGAGCGTCGTCCAGCGCTTCACCCGGTCTCCGAGAGCGTCGGCCACGAGGCCCGCGTACGCGGCGAACCGCTCGGCGGTCACGCGTTCCGGCCAGCCCCCCGCGTCCTCCAGGTCCTGGGGCAGGTCCCAGTGGTAGAGCGTGAGCGCCGGCTCGATGCCCGCGGCGAGCAGCTCGTCGACCAGCCGGCGGTAGAAGTCCAGGCCCTTCTGGACGGCGGGCCCCCGGCCGGTCGGCTGGACGCGGGACCAGGAGACGGAGAACCGGTAGGCCCCCAGGCCGAGTTCGGACATGAGGCGGACGTCCTCGGCGAACCGGTGGTAGTGGTCCACGGCCACGTCACCGGTATGGCCTTCGAAGACCTTGCCGGGGGTGTGCGAGAAGGTGTCCCAGATGGACGGGGTGCGGCCGTCCTCACGGGCGGCGCCCTCGATCTGGTACGCGGCGGTGGCCGTGCCCCACAGGAAGCCGGACGGGAAGGTGCGGGTGGCGGTGAGTGGCCGGGTCTCGGGCACGGTCATCGGAGAGTGCTCCCAACGCGGGTTCGGATGGAGTCGTCGGACGCCGTCAGTTCTTGACGGCGCCGGCGGTGATGCCGCCCACGATGTGCTTGCCGAGGACGGCGAAGACCAGCAGCAGGGGCACCGTGGAGATGAGCGCGCCGGTCAGCACGACGGCCTGGTCGACCGTGTGGTTGCCCGCTCCGAGGCCGGCCAGGGCGACCTGAAGGGTCGGGTTGCCGTCGGGGGTCAGCGCGATGAACGGCCAGAAGAAGTCGTTCCAGGCCTGGACGAAGACGAGCATCCCGAGGACCGCCATCGCCGGCCGCGCCACGGGGAACACCACGTGCCAGATGATGCGGAGGCTGTGCGCCCCGTCCATCCTGGCCGCCTCCACGAGCTCCACGGGGAGGGCCTCGAGCAGGTACTGGCGCATGAAGAACACGCCGAAGGCGGCCACCAGCGAAGGCAGGACGACCGACTGGAGCTGGTCCACCCAGCCGAGGTCCGTGACGATCTGGTAGAGCGGGATCACGCTGAGCTGCGGCGGGATCGTCATGGTGGCCACGACCAGGGCCAGCAGGGCGCTGCGGCCCTTGAACGGCAGTTTGGCGAAGGCGAATCCGGCCAGCGTGGAGAACAGGACGGTGGACAGGGCCACCAGCCCGGCCACGATCGTCGTGTTGACCAGCGCCTCGCCCATGTCGACCTGGTTCCAGGCGAAGGAGAGGTTGTCGAGCAGCCGGGGTCCCGGCAGCAGCGGCGCCGGCGCCTTGACCACCCGCTCGCCCGTGTGGGAGGCGGCGACGAGGTTCCAGTAGAGGGGGAAGAGGGAGACCAGGGCGGCGAGGCCCAGAAGGACGTAGGCCAGCGGGCCCGCGTGGTGCTGACGGCCGGCCGACGGGCGAAGGCGCCTGACGCGCGGCGCCCGGGAGGCGGTGGTGTCGGGTGTGCGGGTCATGGGTTCAGCTCCCCGCCTTCGCGCGCAGCCGGGAGACCAGGATCCGGAGGCCGCCGATGAGCAGGAGGAGCAGGAGCATGACCCAGGCGATGGCGGAGGCCTGGCCCAGTGCGCCGGTCACCCAGCCCTTCTCGTACATCAGCAGGCTCAGGGTCTGGAACTGGTTGCCGCTGCCGCCGCTGATCCCCAGACTGCCGCCGAAGAGCAGCGGCTCGCCGAACAGCTGGGTGGCGCCGATGGTCGAGACGACGGCGGTGAAGAGGATCGTCGGCCGGATGGAAGGGACGGTCACGCTGAGGAACTGGCGCCAGCGCGAAGCCCCGTCCAGCGCCGCGGCCTCGTACAGGTCCTGCGGCACGGCCTGCATCGCCGCCAGGTAGATCAGCGCGTTGTAGCCCGTCCACCGCCAGGTCACGATCGTCGATATCGCGATCTGGGCGGGCCACTTGGAGGACTCCCAGTCGACCGGCGCGAAGCCGGCCCCGCCCAGGACCGTGTTGATCAGACCGTAGTCGGTGTTGAAGAGCTGGGCGAAGACGAGCGTCGCCGCGGCGATGGAGGTGGCGTACGGGGCGAGGACCGCGACCCGGAAGAACCCGCGGCCGCGGAGCCTGTAGTTGAGCAGGTGGGCCAGGCCCAGGGCCATCAGCAGCTGGGGAACGGTCGAGAGCAGACCCATGGTGAAGGTGTTGGCCAGTGCGTTCCAGAAGAACTCGCTGGTCGCCAGGGAGCTGTAGTTCTCCATCCCCTTCCACCGGGCCTGGCCGCCGAGCTCGACCCGGTGGAGGGAGAGCCAGCCCGTGTAGATCAGGGGGAAGAGGCCGAAAGCGGCGAAGGTGAGGAAGAAGGGGGCGACGAAGACGTACGGGACGGCCTTCAGGTCGAGGCGGTAGAGGGTGCTGCGCCGACCGCTGCGGCCGGGGGGCCGCGGGCCGGGGGAGCCGGGGCCGGCGCTGCGGCGCCCGGCCGGTGCGGCGGGCGGCGCGGAGCCGTCGCCCGCCGCCCGTACGGAGGTGGCCACGGGGGCTTCCTTCCAGGTGGATGCGTGCGGTGCTGTCAGGGACGCCGGGCTACCGGTCGATCTTGTCGGCCACCAGCTTCCTGACGTTCTCCCAGGCCTTCGCCGGATCGGTGCCGCGCTGCTCGATGTCGAGGATCCCGTTGTCGGTGAGGAAGGTCTTCACCTGGCCGTCCCAGCGGCTGATCGGGGCGGGCGTGATGCCGGCCGCGGCCTGCGAGTAGATCCGGCCGACCGGGGTGTCCCCGAAGTACGGCAGCTTCGCGTCCTGGACGGCGGGGGAGGCGAGGGTGTCCTTGGAGGAGGGGATGTTGCCGTTCACGCCGAAGACCTTGGAGTGCTGGGCCGGGGCGGTGAGCCAGGCGGCGAGTTCGGCCGCCTCCTTGACGTGCTTGCCCGCCTTGGGCACGGCGAGGAAGGAGCCGCCCCAGTTCCCGGCCACGGGCGGCGCGGCGATGTCCCACTTGCCCTGGTTCTCCGGGCCCGCCTGTTCCTTGATGATGCCCGTCATCCAGCTGGGACAGGCGACCGTGGCGAACCTGGAGTTCTTGAAGGCCGCGTTCCACGTGCCCTTCTCGTCGAACTGGCGGAGCTTGGCCGTCAGCCCGCCCCGCGCCGCCGCCACGGCGGTGTCCCAGGCCTTCTTCACGCCGGGGCTGTTCTCGTAGTCCAGCTCTCCCCTGGTGTTGGCGTACTGCACGGCCTCACTGGAGATCACCGCGTTGAACAGCCCGCCGGCGGAGTCGTGGAACGCGGTCCCGGCGGGGGCGCTCTTCATGTACGTCTCCCCGGCCGCCAGGAACTTCGCCCAGTCGCCCGCCCAGAGCCGGGCGACCTCCGCACGCTCGGTCGGCAGCTTGGCCTGGGCGAACAAGTCCTTGTTGTAGCAGATGGCCATCGGGCCGATGTCCGTGCCGAGCCCGATGACCTTGCCGCTCCCCGTGGTGGCCTGCTGCACCTTCCAGTCCAGGAACGCCCCGAGGTCCGCGCCGCCGGTCTTGCCCAGGTCGGTCCACTTGTCCGCCATCGCCGGGCCGGTCGCCTCGGCGATGTATCCCACCTCCAGGGCCTGGATGTCAGCGAGGCCGCTGTCGCGGGAGAGGCGGAGCTTGAGGGTGTCCCAGTACTTCTGGCCGTCCGCGACGTTCGATTCCTCGATCTTGATGTGGGGATGGGACTTCTCGTATTCGGCGTAGAGCTTCGCCCCGGTGGCGTTGTCGTAGCCGAAGGAACCGAAGGTCCCGATCCGCAGCGTGATCTGTCCGCCGGCGTCCGCGCGGTCGTCCCCGCCGCCGTCGCCTCCGCAACCGGTGAGCAGGGCCCCGGCGGTCGCCACGGCGACGGCCGTGCCGAGCGCGGTGCGGCGGCCGCGGCCACGTCTGCTGCTGGAACTGCGCATTCCACTCTCCTCGTCCAAGGCGGTGCCGGTCGTGCGCCAGGGTCCGGCGGCTCGTTCGCGGCTCGGCGAGGGCCCGCGCGGACCGGAAGCGGCGTCCGTGGCGCCCTCAGGAATGGGAGCGCTCCCACGCCGCTGCCGGAAGGTTCCTGCCTCGCGGGCTCAAGTGTCAAGAGTCGAACGGGGATTGGTGCGTGACGAGTTCAGGCAATCAAGAGTAGGGTGGGAGCGCTCCCATGGTGCTCCTCGGCGTAAGGTGTGCCGCGCGACGCGGCGGAGTACAGCATGCTCACCGGTTCCACCGGATCGGGGCCGACGCGGAGTGCCATGCGCGAGGGGAGTTCGAGAGGCGTGAGCGGACAGCGGAACGGCAGGCCCACCCTGGAGGAGGTCGCTGCCCTGGCCGGCGTCGGCCGGGGCACGGTGTCCCGGGTCATCAACGGCTCGCCGAGTGTGAGCGAGCAGGCCAGGGAAGCCGTCGCCCGCGCGGTCGCCGAGCTCGGGTACGTGCCCAACCAGGCGGCCAGGGCGCTCGCCGGCAGCCGCACCGACGCGGTCGCCCTGGTCATCCCGGAGGCCGAGGCCCGGGTGTTCTCGGAGCCGTACTTCCTGGACCTCATACGCGGAGTCAGTTCCGAACTCTCTCGGGCGGACAAGCAGTTGCTGCTCACCCTGGTCCGGACCGAAGCGGAGCGCCGGCGGTTCGAACACTACCTGGCCGCCCAGCGGGTCGACGGCGTCCTGCTGGCATCCGTCCACGGGGACGACCCCCTGCCCGACCGGATAGCGCGACTGGGCCTGCCGGTCGTCATGAACGGACGGCGCTCCGAGGCGGAGCCCGTCGACTACGTGGACTCCGACAACGTGGGCGCCGGCCGCACGGCCGTCGCCCACCTGGTGGGCCGGGGCCGGGGCCGGATCGCGACCATCAGCGGCCCGCTCGACATGTACGTGGCCCGCGCCCGCCTCGGGGGCTACCGCGCGGGCCTCACCGAGGCCGGGATCGCCCCCGACGAGTCGCTCGTGGAGGTCGCGGACTTCACCGAGGAGGGCGGCCGGCGGGCGATGCGCGCCCTGCTCGAGCGCGCCCCGGGGCTGGACGCGGTCTTCGCCGCCTCCGACGTGATGGCCGCCGGAGCGCGCGGGGTGCTGCGCGCGGCCGGCCGGCGGGTCCCCGAGGACGTGGCCCTGGTCGGCGTCGACGACTCGGTGGGCGCGCGCCTGATGGATCCGCCCCTGACCAGCGTGAGCCAGCCGATCGAGGAGATGGGCCGCACGATGACGCGGCTGCTGCTGCGGAAGATCGCCGGGGGGCGGGGAGCCGGCCCGGCGGCGGGGGAGGAGGCGCGCCGCGTCCTTCCCACGGCGCTGATCGTGCGGGACTCCTCCTGAGCGGAGGGGGACGCGCGCCGGCTGCGGTCGCTTCCGGGACCCGGGCACGAACGGGCCGCAGCCGTACGGCGGCCGGGGGGCTCCGTACGGCTGCGGGTCCGTCACCGGCGGTCCGTCACAGGGCCGGGTGGGCGTTCTTCATCAGTTCCCGGAACTGGGCGGAGAACCACTGTCCGGCGAGCGGTGCGTCCGGGAGGGCGCCCGACATGCTGTTGCCGTTGCGGACGTTGCCCGTGTAGGTGGGGTCGCACATCCGGTCGAAGCCCTTGCCCTCGTTGTTCGGGATCTCCTTGCTGGCCCCGTCCGACTCGCCCGGCGGCTTCATCCACACATAGGCGTCGATGCCGGGTGCCGGTGCCGCCTGCGGCCGTTCGCCCAGCCCGGCTCCCGCCTGGTTGCACCAGTTGCCGAGGTGGATGCGCCGGTCGTAGCGGCCGCCGTTGACGTAGGAGTCCACGCTGGTCGTCGCGCCGGGGCCGGTCGGGCGGGCCGTGCCGCCCCAGCCGTTGCGGGAGGTGTCGACGAGCATGCCGACGCCGGCGTCGAAGCCGAGCGAGACCGCCTTGGCCCGCATGGCCTGCGCGTAGGACAGCTCGTCGGTGTAGCGGTTCCAGTCGACCCACTTCGACTGGCGTACGGAGGTGCCGCCCACCGAGTCGTCGATCGAGAAGTGGTCCTCCTTCAGCGCGCTGAAGTTGGCCGTGTTCACGATGAAGCCGTGCACCTTGGAGAGGGTGGAGCCCTCGGCGGTCGCGGCCTGCTTGAACATCTCCGCGGAGGCGGTGAAGTTGTCGTCCCAGCCGAGCCAGCCGTGGTGGCCGGCGTCCACGTAGTTGTAGACGTTGGCGATCGAGCCCAGCTTGTTGAGCGCGTAGCCGACGCCCTTGACGTAGTTGCCGTTGGCCTTCATCACGTCGCAGGCCGGGGTGGCCGTCGGGCGGCCCGAGACGTTGGTGACGAGGTTCGGCAGCGAGTCGATCTCGACGGCGGTGACGATCCGCAGACCGGCGTACTTGGGATCGGCGAGGATCGCGGCGATCGGGTCGATGAACTGCGTCTTGTACCTGTCGATCTCGGTCGGGCCCAGCTCCCCGTTGGAGGCGAGCGCGGAGCAGTCCCGTCCGGGCAGGTCGTAGACCACCAGCTGGACGACGAGTTCACCGCTGCCCTTCTGCGCCAGGGCCGCGTCGAGGTGGTCGCGCAGGCCCATCTTGCCGCTGGTGCCCGTGACGAGGGCGATGCGGTCCAGCCAGACGGCGGTGGGCTGGTTCGACACCCTCGTGCCCCCCGGCTCGGCGGCCGCCTTGGCGGACCATTCCGGATTCACGTACACCTTGGCGCCGGCGTAGGGGTTGTCGGCCTTGCCGCCCGAGGGCGGAGGCGTCGTGGGCGGGGTCGTCGGGGGAGTGGTGGGGGGCTGGGTCGGGTCGGTGGTGCCGTTGCAGGTGACGCCGTTGAGCTTGAACGTCGCGGGCACGGCGTTCGTGCCGGTGTGGGAGCCGTTGAACCCGAAGGACGTCGAACCGCCGGTGGCCAGCGACCCGTTGTACGAGAGGCTCTTGGCCGTCACGGCCGCCCCCGACTGGGTGATCGCGGCGTTCCAGCCCTGGGTGACCTGCTGGCCGTTCGCGTAGGTCCACTCCAGGGTCCAGGCGGTGACGGGGTCACCGGTGTTGGTGACGACCACCTGGGCGCCGAACCCGGTGTTCCACTGGTTCGTGATCTGGTACTCGACCTTGCAGCCGGCGGAGGCGGCGCCGGCGGGGGTGCCGAAGACGGTGGCTGTGGCGCCCGCGGCCGTGACGAGGCCGAGGGCCGCCAGTAACGCGGTGCGGGGGATGATGCGGCTCATTTCGCGGGGTGCCTTTCAGATCGGGCGCAGGCGGGGCCTGGCGCCGCTGGGGGGCGTTCCGTCGTACGGGGAGGGCACGGGCGTCGGAACCGGGCCACGGCACGGCCGCGGAGCATGTCCGCGGGCGGAGCGCCGTCCGGGCCGTGGCAGGGCGGGACCGTGCACGAGCCGTGAACAGTGGGAGCGCTCCCACTGTGCGGACGGCGCCCAGCGGCGTCAAGGTGGGGGGAGGATCGAAAGCCTTTCGCTCCGGAATTCCCCGGCTCCTCCCCCCCCGGCTCAGAACCCCGCCCCCCGGTTCAGAACCCCGCTGCCAGCCGGTGGTACGCCTGGCTCCAGCGCAGCTCGCGCCGGAAGCGCTGGGCGGTGGTGCTCTCGTCGATGAGGAGCAGCTCCAGGCGGAGCATGTCCGCGAGGTCCTCGAGGTGGGCGGAGGTCAGGGCGGTGCTGAGGACGGTGTGGTGGGGTCCGCCGGCCGTCAGCCAGGACTCGGTGGAGGTCCGCAGGTCCGGGCGGGGCCGCCAGACCGCGCGGGCGACGGGCAGGGCGGGCAGCGGGTGCGGGGGCGCCACGACGTCGACGTCGTTGGCCACCAGGCGGAACCGGTCGCCGAGGTCGGCGAGGCCGGCCACCACGGCCGGCCCGGGGGCGGAGTCGAACACCAGCCGGACCGGGTCCTCCCGCCCGCCGATGCCGAGGGGGTGGATCTCGCAGCGGGGCCTGGCGGTCGAGAGGGTGGGGCACACTTCCAGCATGTGCGCGCCCAGGATGAGCTCGTTGCCCGGTGTCATGTCGTAGGTGTAGTCCTCCATGAAGGAGGTACCGCCGGGGAGGCCGTCGGCGGCCGCCTTGAGGGCGCGCAGCAGGACGGCGGTCTTCCAGTCGCCCTCGCCTCCGAAGCCGTACCCCTGGGCCATGAGCCGCTGGACCGCGAGGCCGGGCAGCTGGCGCAGTCCGCCGAGGTCCTCGAAGTTGGTGGTGAAGGCCCGGAAGCCGCCCGTTTCGAGGAAGGTGCGCAGGCCGGCTTCGATGCGGGCCGCGTAGCGCAGCGACTCGTGCCGCCCGCCTCCCCGGCGAAGCTCCGGCGCCAGGTCGTACAGGTCCGCGTACTCCTCGACGAGCGAGGCCACCTCGCTCTCCGGCGCGTGGTCGACGGCCTCCACCAGGTCGTTGACGGCGTAGGTGTTGACGGAGACGCCGAGGCGCAGCTGGGCCTCCACCTTGTCCCCCTCGGTGACGGCCACGTCGCGCATGTTGTCGCCGAACCGGGCGACCTTGAGGGTGGCCAGTTCGCAGCGCGCGGCGGCCGCCCGCGCCCAGATGGCGACCCGTGCGGTGGTCACCGGGTCCGTGACGTGTCCGGCCACGGTCCTGCGGGGCACGCCGAGGCGGGTCTGGACGTGCCCGAACTCGCGGTCCCCGTGGGCGGCCTGGTTGAGGTTCATGAAGTCCATGTCGATGGTGTCCCAGGGCAGGGCCACGTTCGACTGGGTGTGCAGGTGCAGCAGCGGCTTGCGCAGCGCGTCCAGTCCGGCGATCCACATCTTCGCCGGCGAGAAGGTGTGCATCCAGGCGATGAGCCCGGTGCACCGGTCGTCGGCGTTCGCGTCGAGGCACAGGCGGCGGATGGCGTCGGCGTCGGTGAGCACCGGCTTCCACACGACGCGTGCGGGGATGGTGGAGGTGTCGTCCAGCGCGGCGGCCAGGTGCCGCGACTGTTCGGCGACCTGTTTCAGCGTCTCCTCCCCGTACAGGTGCTGGCTGCCGGTGAGGAACCAGATTTCCTGGGCGGGAGACGTTCGGCTGGGCACATGGACTCCTGGAGGTGACGTCCCGCGGCGCGTCGGAGCGGGCGGGCGGGGAGGGGGGCGGAGGGAGGGCGGCGCGGATCAGTTCGCCGTGCGGGTCGTGTCGCGGATGCGCCGCAGGCGGTGCAGCTGGCCGTCGGCGGAGAAGCGGTCGTGCAGGAGCCGGTATTCGGCGAAGAGGGTGTCGTAGGCATCGGCCCGGGAGGCGTCCGGCGTGTAGACGGCCGGCAGCCGGCGGCCCATGGCGGCGCCGGCCGTCCGTACGTCGCTGTACGCGCCCGCGGCCACGGCGGCGTGGATGGCCGCCCCCAGGGCGGGGGCCTGGTCCGACCCGGCCAGGGAGACGGGGCGGCGCAGCACGTCGGAGTAGATCTGCATCAGCAGTCCGTTCCTGGCCAGTCCGCCCGCGACGATGAACTCGCGCACCGGTACGCCGCCCGTCTCCAGGGCCTCCACGATGACGCGGGTGCCGAACGCGGTGGCTTCGAGCAGCGCGCGGTAGACGTCCTCCGGGCGGGTGGCGAGGGTCAGGCCCGCGATGACTCCGGAGAGGTGGTGGTCGACGAGGACCGACCGGTTTCCGCCCAGCCAGTCGAGGGCGACCAGCCCGTGGCCGCCGACCGGCTGGCAGGCGGCCTTCCGGGTCAGCAGGGTGTGCAGGTCCTCGTCGCGCTCGGCCGCTTCGGCGAGGTAGTCCGGTGGGAGGCCCTGGTCCAGCACCCAGGCGAAGATGTCACCCACCGCGCTCTGCCCGGCCTCGTAGCCGTAGGCCCCCTCGACGACGCCGCCGTTCACGACGCCGCAGATGCCGGGGACGTCGGCGAGGACGGGCGCGTTGACGACGTGGCAGGTGGAGGTGCCCATGATGGCGAGCAGTTGGCCGTCCTCCACGGCCTGGGCCGCGGCCGCGGTGACATGGGCGTCGACGTTGCCCGCGGCCACGGCGATCCCGGGGCGCAGCCCGGTCCAGGCGGCCGCCCCGGTGCTGAGCCCGCCCACGCGTGAGCCGAGCGCGGAGAGCGGGAACGCGAGGCGGGTGCGGGCGAAGTCGGCGAACCGGGGGTTCAGCCCGGCCAGGTACTCCTCGCTCGGGTAGGCACCGTCCTGGTGGATTCCCTTGTAGCCGGCGGTGCAGGCGTTGCGGGACTCGGTTCCGGTGAGCTGCCACACGATCCAGTCGGCGGCCTCGATCCACCGCGCGCAGGTGTCGTACACGAGCGGATCCTCCTCCAGGACCTGGAGGGCCTTGGCGAACTGCCACTCCGCGGAGATCCGGCCGCCGTAGCGGGCGATCCACTTCTCCCCGCGGGCGTGGGCGAGTTCGTTGATGCGATCGGCGTACGGCTGGGCCGCGTGGTGTTTCCACAGCTTGGGCCACGCGTGCGGCCGTCCGGCGAGCTCCGTCTCGGCGAGGGGGGTCCCGTCGGCCAGGGTGGGCAGGACGGTGCAGGCGGTGAAGTCGGTGGCGATGCCGATCACCGCGGCCGGATCGACTCCGGCCGCCGCCACGGCCGCCGGGACGGCGCGGCGCAGGACGTCGCGCCAGTCCTCGGGGTGTTGCAGGGCCCAGTCCGGTGGCAGTTGCGCACCGCCGTGCGGCAGGTACCGGTCCATGACGCCGTGCCGGTAGGTGTGGACCGCCGCCGCCAGCTCCTGCCCGTCGCGAATCCGCACCACCACGGCGCGGCCCGACAGGGTGCCGAAGTCGACACCGACCGTGTACCGCTCCGGTTCCCCGGAACGGGGGGTGGGCGTGAGGAGGTGGGGTGACGTCAACTGAGTGCCTTCCGAAGGAGTGGTGGTGCCGGACGCCATGCAGTGTGAGCGCTAACAATGCCGAGGGGCAAGAGGGTGCGCCCAGATCGCAGGATGAGTCGCTCGACCTCGCATCCGGCGCGATAACAGAGCGGTAACGTGTCGCAAGAGGGTTGAGAACCGCACTTGTTAGCGCTCACAATGCGACGGCTCCCCTTCCCCGAAAGGACACCCGTCATGGCTCGCAGAGCAGTCCACGTCCTCACCGCCGCACTCCTCGCCTCCTCGGCGCTGACCGCCTGCTCGACCCAGGGCCCCGCCGCCGCTCCCGCCCCGGGCCCGGCCTCCGGGGGCAAAGCGGGTTCCGGCGGCAGGATCACCATGGGCTTCGCCCAGGTCGGAGCCGAGAGCGGCTGGCGTACCGCCAACACCAAGTCCGTCCAGGAGGCGGCCAAGAAGGCCGGGATCGAACTCAAGTTCTCCGACGCGCAGCAGAAGCAGGAGAACCAGATCAAGGCGATCCGCACGTTCATCCAGCAGAAGGTCGACGTGATCGCCTTCTCCCCGGTCGTGGAGTCCGGCTGGGACACGGTGCTGAAGGAGGCCAAGGACGCGGGCATCCCCGTCATCCTGACCGACCGCGCCGTGGACACCAAGGACACCTCCCTCTACAAGACCTTCCTGGGCTCGGACTTCGTCAAGGAGGGCAGGTCGGCGGGGGAGTGGCTGACCGCCGCGTACGCCAACCAGCAGGGCCCGGTCAACATCGTCGAACTCCAGGGCACCACGGGCTCCGCACCCGCCAACGACCGCAAGGCCGGCTTCGCCGAGGCCATCCGGGCCGACGGCAGGTTCAAGATCGCCGCCTCCCAGTCGGGCGACTTCACGCGCGCCAAGGGCAAGGAGGTCATGCAGGCGTTCCTGAAGTCCCAGAAGGACATCGACGTCCTGTACGCCCACAACGACGACATGGCCCTCGGCGCCATCCAGGCCATCGAGGAGTCCGGCAAGAAGCCCGGTACGGACATCAAGGTGATCTCGGTGGACGGGATCAAGGACGCCTTCGTCGCGATGACCGAGGGCAAGATCAACGTCGTGGTGGAGTGCAACCCGCTCCTCGGCGACCAGCTGATGGACCTGGCCAAGAAGGTCGTCGCGGGCGAGAGCGTGCCCGCCCGGGTCGAAACCCAGGAGGGCGTGTTCCCCCAGGACAAGGCCGCGGCCGCGCTGCCGTCCCGGAACTACTGACCCACGGCGCTCCCCGCCGCGGCCGCTGTCCCGGCGGTCCCGGCCGTCCCCTCCCGGGCCCGCCGGCCCGCGAGGCCCGGCGACCGAGCCCGCTCCACCCCCACACGAGAGGAGGGCGCATGACATCTCCGTCCACGCAGCCGCCCACGGGAACCGGCGGCCCGCGGCCGGTCCTGGAAGCCCACGGCATCCGCAAGCGGTTCCCGGGCGTACTCGCCCTCGACGAAGTCGCCCTGCGGCTCTTCCCCGGCGAGGTGCACGCCCTGATGGGCGAGAACGGCGCCGGGAAGTCCACCCTGATCAAGGTGCTCACCGGTGTCCACCCCGCCGACGGCGGCACCGTCCTCGTCGACGGCCGGCCCCACACGTTCACGGACCCCCTCCAGGCGCAGCGCGCCGGAATCAGCACCGTCTACCAGGAGGTCAACCTCTGCCCCAACCTCTCGGTCGCCGAGAACATCCTCATCGGGCGCGAACCGCGCCGGTTCGGCCTCGTCCACTGGTCCGCGATGCGGCGACGGGCGGCCCGGCTGTTGACGGAACTGGAGCTCGACCTCGACGTCACCTCTCCGCTCGGCGCGCACTCCCTGGCGGTGCAGCAACTGGTCGCCATCGTCCGGGCGGTGGACGTCTCGGCGAAGGTCCTCGTGCTGGACGAACCCACCTCCAGCCTGGACCGCGAGGAGGTGGCCCAGCTCTTCGGGCTGGTGCGGCGCCTGCGGGACCGCGGGGTGGCCGTCCTGTTCGTCACGCACTTCCTGGACCAGGTGTTCGACCTCTGCGACCGCGTCACCGTCCTGCGGGGCGGCCGCCTGGAAGGCGAGTACCCCATCGGCGAGCTCACCCCGGTGACGCTCGTCCAGCGCATGATCGGCGGAGAGCTGGCCACCCTCGACCAGCTGTCGGGCCGCGCCCACGGACCAGGGCCCGAACGGGCGGCCCGCGAGCCGTTCCTCCGGGCCCGACGGCTGACCCGTACGGGCTCGATCGAACCCTACGACCTCGACGTCCACGCCGGCGAGGTCATCGGACTCGCCGGCCTGCTGGGCTCCGGCCGCACCGAAGCGGCGCGCCTGCTGTTCGGCGCGGACGGCGCGGACGCCGGAGAGGTGAGCATCGAGGGCAGGAAGGTGCCGCTGCGCAGCCCCCGGCACGCCATCGCCCGGGGCATCGCCTTCTGCTCCGAGAACCGCAAGTCGGAGGGGCTGGTGGGCGAGCTCACGGTCCGCGAGAACATCGTCCTCGCCCTGCAGGCCGCCCGCGGCTGGACCAGGCCGCTGACCCGCGCGAAACAGGACGAGCTGGCACGGCACTGGATCGAAGCCCTCGACATCCGCCCCGCCGACCCCGAAGCACAGGTACGCCACCTCAGCGGAGGCAACCAGCAGAAGGTCCTCCTCGCGCGCTGGCTGCTCACCGAGCCCCGGTTCCTGATCCTCGACGAACCCACCCGGGGCATCGACATCGGGGCCAAGGCCGAGATCCAGAAACTCGTGGCCCGCCTGGCCGACGAAGGCACCGCCGTGCTGTTCGTCTCGGCGGAACTCGAAGAGGTCCTGCGCCTGAGCCACCGCATCGCCGTCCTCCGCGACCACCGCATGGTGGCCACCCTCGCCAACGACGACTCCGTCACGCCCGAACGCCTCCTGACGACCATCGCCACCGGAACGGACTCATGACCCCCCAGCCCGCCACATCCGGGGCGGCCCGCGGCATCGCGCGGCGCGCGGCCGGCCACCGCCTGCTGTGGCCCGCGCTCGTCCTGCTCGCCCTGCTCCTCGGGAACCTCGCGTTCCACCACGACTTCCTCTCGGTCCGGGTGCGTGACGGCCACCTCTACGGCAGCCTCGTCGACATCCTGCGCTTCGGCGCGCCCCTCGTCCTCGTGGCGCTCGGCATGACGCTCGTCATCGCCACCCGGGGCATCGACCTCTCGGTCGGTTCCACCGTCGCCATCGCCGGCGCGCTCGCCTGCGCACACCTCTCCGGCGCGGCGCGTCCCGGCAGCGTCGCGACCACGCTCACGGCCGTCGCCCTCGCCCTCGCGGTCGCCCTCGTCCTGGGCCTGGCCAACGGACTGCTGGTGTCCGGTCTGGGAGTACAGCCCATCGTGGCCACCCTGATCCTCATGGTCGCGGGCCGCGGCGTCGCCCAGCTGATCACCGACGGCCAGATCATCACCGTGACCAGCGCCCCCTACAAGATGATCGGGGGCGGCTACTGGCTGCTCCTCCCGTTCGCCGTCCTGCTGGCGGCCGTCCTCGTCGGGCTCACCGCCTTCGTCACCCGCCGCAGTGCCCTCGGCATGCTGATCGAGTCCGTCGGCGGCAACCCCACCGCCAGCCGGCTGGTGGGGATCCGGGCCGGCGGTCTGCTCGCCCTGGTGTACGTCTTCAGCGCCCTGTGCGCAGCCGTCGCCGGGCTGATGATCAGCTCGAACGTCTCCAGCGCCGACGGCAACAACGCCGGCCTGTGGATCGAACTCGACGCGATCCTCGCCGTCGTGGTCGGCGGCACCGCCCTGACCGGAGGGCGCTTCTCCCTCGGCGGGACGGTCCTGGGCGCCCTGATCATCCAGACCCTGTCCACCACCGTCTACACCCTCGGGGTCCCTCCCGAGACCACCCTCGTCTTCAAGGCCTTCGTGGTCGTCATCGTCTGCCTCGTGCAGTCCCCGGTCTTCCGGGCCAAGCTGGTCCGCCGCCGGGCGACCACTCCCCGGTTCCCCGCCGCGGCGGGCCCCACCCCGCAGGAGCAGGAGGCACGCGCATGAGTACCGGCACCGTGAACGCCGCCGCGCGAACGGCCCGCCCCTTCGCGACCCTTTCGCCGCGCACCCGGACCCGTATCCCCCTGGTCGTCACCGCGGTCCTGCTGGTCGTCGTGTTCGGCGTCGGATCCGCGCTCTACGAGGGGTTCCTCTCCGCGCAGGTCGTGCTGAACCTGCTGATCGACAACGGGTTCCTGCTGGTCGTCGCGGTCGGCGCGACCTTCGTCATCCTCACCGGGGGCATCGACCTGTCCATCGGCTCCATGGTGGCGCTCTCCACCATGACCACCGCCTGGCTGGTCGAGTCGCACGGCTGGCCCCTGGCCGCCGTGATCCCCCTGGTCCTCCTGGCCGGCGCCGGGAGCGGGGCGCTCATGGGCTGGATCATCCACACCTTCGAGATCCAGCCGTTCATCGTCACCCTGGCGGGCATGTTCCTCGCCCGGGGGCTCTGCTACACGATCAGCACCGAGTCCGTCACGATCACCGATCCCGTCACCGCGTCAGTCGCCCAGACCAGGCTCTACGGACCGGGCGGACTGTTCGTCTCGATCCCCGTCCTGATCGCGCTGGCCGTGCTGGTGACCGCCTTCGTCGTCCTGCACCACACGCGCTTCGGCCGCAACGTGTACGCGCTGGGCGGCAACGAGTCCTCCGCCCGCCTGATGGGCCTGCCGACGGGCACCACCAAGATCGCCGTGTACGGCGTCAGCGGCCTGTGCTCCGCTCTCGGCGGCCTGCTGCTGACCTTCTACACGCTCTCCGGCTACGCCCTGCACGCCATGGGCATGGAACTCGACGCGATCGCCGCCACCGTGATCGGCGGCACGTTGCTGACCGGAGGATCCGGCTTCGTCCTGGGCACCGCTCTCGGCGTACTGGTCCTCGGCATGATCCAGACGCTGCTCAACTTCCAGGGCACCCTCAGCTCCTGGTGGACCCGGATCGTCATCGGCGCCCTGCTGCTCGTGTTCATCGTGCTGCAACGCCTGATCGGCGGCCGCCGGCCCACCGCGCGCTGACTCCGCTCCGCGGACCGTGCCCGGAAGGGGCCGGGCCGCGACCTCATCCGCCGTCCGGGGCCGTGGGGGCTCCGGACGGCGGTCCTTCACGACCCCGGCAGGGAGATCCTGCGGGCGGTGCTGGCGCGCACGATGAGCTCGGGCGCCACCACGAGGTGCGTCGGCTCGTCGGCCCGGCCCTCGATGTGGTCCAGGAGCAGTCCGATGCTGTCGCGGCCGAGCGAGGCGAAGTCCTGCCGGATCGTCGTCAGCGGGGGCGGGAAGAACTCCGCCTCGGGGATGTCGTCGAACCCGGCGACCGCCACGTCCTCGGGCGTGCGCAGTCCGGCTTCCCGCAGGGCGCGCAGGACGCCGAGGGCCATCTGGTCGTTGGCCACGAACACCGCCGTGAGGCCCGCTCCCCCTGCCCGTGACGCCCGGACCCGCCCCGCGAGCTGCTGGCCGGCCTGGTATCCCGACAGGGGGCTCCAGTCGCCGCGCAGCAGGGGCGGCACCTCGGCACCCGCGTCCCGCAGCGCGTCCTCCCACCCCTGCGTGCGGGCCTCGCTCTCGAGCCAGTCGGAGGGGCCCGCGACGTGCCACACGGTGGCGTGGCCCGAGGCGAGGAGATGTTCCGTGATCATGCGGGCGCCGAGGTTCTGGTCCAGCGACACCCCGGGCAGGGCCAGGGTGTGGCCGCCTTCCACGGTGACCACCGGGCACGGCGCGTCCAAGGCCGCGAGGGCCCTGACCGCCGCGCGCTGCGGAGTGACGGCGACGATCCCCTCCACCCCCCACCCGGCGAGGTGCTGCATGGCCTCGGCGAGGGCCGTCTGCGTGGCCGTCCGCAGCGTGACGGCGGACGTCAGGTAGCCGCGGTCGCGAGCCGCCTCCTGGACCCCCGCCACGGTGCTGGCCGGCCCGTGCAGCGTGGTGTTCACCGCGATGACGCCCAGCGTGTGGGTGCGGCGCGTGGCCAGGGCCCGGGCCGCCGAGTTGCGGCGGTAGCCCAGCTGCTCGATGACCTGGGTCACCGCGGCCCGGGTCTTGGCGCTGACGTTCGGGTGGTCGCTGAGCACCCGCGAAACGGTCTGGTGGGACACGCCTGCGACGCGCGCGACGTCCGTCATAGTGGGCGCTCGCGAGACGTCCGGGAGCTGGGTCAACTCTCTTCCTTTCCTCACCGAGCGGCCTTCCCCCACGGTACCGAACCGGCCGGGAGGCGGTCGGCGGGGTCTCGATGTTGGCGTTCACATTATGCCGCGTTCTTCGAAGGGTGTGAGCGGAAATCTCCCTGTAACCTCTTGAGCTTATCGTTTGTTAGCGTTCACAATCTCAAGCGAGCAGCAGGGCGGCGACAGCAGCCGCAGCACAGCCGTGGTGCCGACCCGGCCCGCGATCGGTCCCGTGGCGGAAAGACGGTGAGGGCGCAGTGAGCGAGACCCATCTCAAGAAGCTCCGTCGCGAGGTCCTCGCGGCCAACCTTCGGATCCCCGAGGCCGGGCTGGCCACTCTCACCTGGGGAAACGTCAGTGGAGTGGACCGGGACGCCGGAGTCTTCGTCATCAAGCCGTCCGGGGTCTCCTACGCCGACCTCACCGAGGAGGACCTGGTGGTGGTGGCGCTGGAGGACGGGAGGGTCGTCGACGGGCACCTCAGGCCGTCCACCGACGCCGAAACCCACCGGTGCCTCTACCGCGCGTTCCCCGCCATCGGGGGCGTCACCCACACGCACTCGGCGCACGCCGTCGCCTTCGCCCAGGCGCGCCGCCCCATCCCGGTGCTCGGCACCACCCACGCCGACACCTTCAACGGGCCCGTCCCCGTGACGGCGGACCTGACCGCCGCCCAGTGCGCCAAGGACTACGAGTACAACACCGGCCAGGTGATCGTCGCCCGGCTCGGCGCCGACCCCCGCCGGGCCGAAGAGGTCCCCGGAGCGCTCGTCTCGCGACACGGCCCCTTCACCTGGGGCGCCACCGCCAAGGCCGCACTGGAGAACGCCGTCGTCTGCGAGGCCGTGGCGGAGATGGCGCTGCACACGCTGGCACTGGGGTTCCGCCTCGGGGGCGTCTCCGACCCGCCGAGGCACCTCCTGGAGCGGCACTTCACCCGCAAGCACGGACCGGACGCCTACTACGGCAACGCCCCCCGCGCTGCCGGAGGCTGAGACGCCGCACCTCCTCGCGCGGGACGGGGAGTGCCGCCCGGCCGGAGTCCGCCCGGCTCCCCGCGCAGCGGGCGGGCGCGGCAAGTCCCCTTTGCGCACGGCTACTTGACGGTCCGTCCGACTGCTGGCTTGATGGGAGCGCTCCCACACCCCCGCCTAGGAAGGCCCCACCCGTGCCTCCTGCCACCCCCGCGCGCGGCGTGCCCCGCCGCGCGGCCGCCCTGCTCACCGGCTTGGCGCTCGCCGCCGGCGGCCTGTCCACGACGGCCCTGACCGTTCCGGCGGCGGCCGCCCCCACGGCCGCCGCCGCCGACACACCCGTCCGGGTCAACCAGCTCGGATACCTCCCCGACGGCCCCAAGCGGGCCACGGTGGCCAGCGCCGCGACCGCCCCGCTCGGCTGGCAGCTGCGCGACGCCACGGGCGCGGTGGTCGCCTCGGGCACCACCGCCGTGCGCGGCGCGGACCAGGCGTCCGGCCAGTCCACGCACCTGGTGGACTTCGGCGCGTACACCGGCACCGGCACCGGCTACACCCTCGGCGTCGACGGCCGCACCAGCCACCCCTTCGACATCTCGCCTTCGCTGTACGACGCCCTGCGCGCGGACAGCATGTCCTTCTTCTACCAGCAGCGCAGCGGCATCCCGATCGACGCCGCCCTGGCCGGCGGCAGCGCCTACGCCCGCCCCGCCGGGCACCTGGGCATCGCCCCGAACAAGGGCGACAGCGACGTCCCCTGCCGGGCGGGAGTGTGCGACTACCGCGTCGACGCCCGCGGCGGCTGGTACGACGCGGGCGACCACGGCAAGTACGTCGTCAACGGCGGCATCTCCGTCTGGGAGATGGTCAACTCCTTCGAGCGGGCGCGCCGTACGGGCGGCGACGCCGCGCTCGGCGATTCCACGCTGCGGGTGCCGGAGCGCGGCAACGGAACGCCGGACGTGCTGGACGAGGCCCGCTGGGAGCTGGAGTTCCTGCTGCGGATGCAGGTCCCGGCCGGGAAGCCGATGGCCGGGATGGCCTTCCACAAGCTGCACGACGCCCAGTGGACCGCCCTGCCGACCCGGCCCGATCTCGACGCCGAGCAGCGCGAGCTGCACAAGCCGTCGACCGCCGCGACGCTGAACCTGGCGGCCTCGGCCGCGCAGTGCGCCCGGGTGTACGCGCCCTACGACAGCGCGTTCGCCGCACGCTGCCTCGACGCGGCCCGCCGCGCCTGGACGGCCGCCGAGGCCAACCCGGACGTGCTCGCCCCGGCGAGCGACAACACCGGCGGCGGCGCGTACGAGGACGCCGACGTCTCCGACGAGTTCTACTGGGCGGCGGCGGAACTCCTGGCCACCACCGGGGAGTCCCGCTACCGGGACGCCGTCACCTCCTCCCCGCACCACACCAGGCCCGCCGACGGGTTCTGGTGGGGCGGCACCGCCACCCTCGGCCGCATCACGCTCGCCACCGTCCCCGGCGCTGGCCTGCCCGCCGACGACCTCGCCCGGCTGCGCCGCCTGCTCACCACGGCCGCCGACGGCCACCTCTCCACCATGGCCGGACAGGGCTATCCGGTACCGCTCCCCGCCACCGGGTACGCGTGGGGCTCCAACAGCTCCGTCACCAACAACGCGATGGTGATGGCCGTCGCGTACGAGCTCACCGGCCTGCAGCGCTACCGGGCCGGAGCGCTGGAGTCCCTGGACTACCTGCTCGGCCGCAACGCGCTCGACCTCTCCTACGTCACCGGCCACGGCGAACGCCACTCCGAGAACCAGCACCACCGGTTCTGGGCACACCAGAACGACGCCTCACTGCCGCACCCGCCGGCCGGTTCCTTCGCCGGCGGCCCGAACGCGGCCCTGGAGGACCCGGTCGCCAGGGAGAAGCTCCAGGGCTGCGCGCCGGCGGCCTGCTACACGGACGACATCGGCTCGTACTCCACCAACGAGGTGGCGATCAACTGGAACGCGTCGCTGGCCTGGCTGGCGGCATTCGCCGCCGAACGGCGCGGCGCCCCGGCGGCTCCCGCCGTCCAGGTGGCACCGGCCGCCGTGACGGTCCCGGAGGGCGGATCGGTGCCGGTGGGCGTACGGCTCTCGGCGGCGCCCGCGCGCGACGTCACGGTGACCGTGGCCCGCGGCTCCGGCGACCCGGACCTGACGGCGGCAGCGACCCTGGTGTTCACCCCGGCCGACTGGGCGACGGCGCAGCCGGTTGCGGTCTCCGCCGCGCAGGACGCCGACGCGTCGCCGGGCAGCGCGACGTTCACCGCAGGCGGTCCCGGCGTGCAGCCGGCGACGTTCACGGCGACGGAGGCGGACGACGACGCGGCGGGGGCCTCCTGCACGGTGGCGTACCGGATCGACAACGCCTGGGGCAACGGTTTCACGGCGACCGTGAGCCTGCGGAACACCGGGACCACGCCGCTCTCCGGGTGGACCCTCGGCTGGAGCTTCGCGGGTGACCAGCGGATCGGCAACGCCTGGAACGCCACGGTGAGCCAGTCCGGCAGCACGGTCACCGCCCGGGACGCCGGGTGGAACGCCACCCTGGAGCCCGGCGCCAGTGCGAGCTTCGGCTTCCAGGCGACGTACTCGGGCACCAACGCACCCCCGGCGCGCTTCACGCTCGGCGGTTCGGTCTGCTCCTGAGGCAACAGCGCCCCGGCGAGGGTGTCGCCACCCTCGCCGGGGCGGGCCTCAGGTGCGGGTCCAGCGCTGGTTGCCGCCGTTCGAGCAGGAGTAGAGCTGGAGCGCCGTGCCGTTGGCGGTGCCGTTGCCGGCGGCGTCAAGGCAGAGGCCGGACTGGACGCCGACGATGGATCCGTCCGGGTTGAGCCGCCACTTCTGGTTGTCGCCGCCCCAGCAGCCGTAGATCTGGACGGCGGCGCCGTTGCCGGTACCGGCGGCGTCCAGGCACTTGTCACCGTAGACCCGCAGCTCGCCCGCGGCGGTGTACGCCCACTGCTGGTTGGCGCGGCCGTTGCAGTCCCACAGGTTGACCCGGGTGCCGTCGGCGGTGGCGGCACCGGGCACGTCCAGGCAGCGGCCCGAACCGACGCCCTTGACCGGCCCCGAACCGGGTGAGGGGATCGGAGTGGAGGAACCGGCGGCGTTCAGCGCGGCCAGCACGGAGGTGTACGCCGGCTTCTTGTTGCCGTTGCCGTCGAACAGCAGCGGCGACTGCTCCGACCGCCAGGAGTCGGTGTCCCGTACGCCCCAGACGGTGATGCCGAGGCAGCGCGGGACGGACAGGCAGTCGTTGGCCACGTTGGCGTAGGTCGCGGCCGGGGCGCCCTGCACGTCGAGCTCGGTGACGGCCACGTCGACTCCGAGGGCGGCGAAGCTCCGCAGGGTGGTGCGGAAGTTGCCGTCGTAGGGGCTGTCGTTGTTGAAGTGGGACTGGAAGCCGACGCAGTCGACCGGCACGCCCCGCTGCTTGAAGTCCCGGACCATGGCGTACACGGCCTGCGTCTTGGCCCACGTCCAGTTCTCGATGTTGTAGTCGTTGTAGCAGAGCTTTGCGCCGGGGTCGGCGGCGCGCGCGGTGCGGAAGGCGACCTCGATCCAGTCGTTGCCGGTGCGCTGGAGGTTGGAGTCGCGCCGGGCCCCTGAGCTGCCGTCGGCGAAGGCCTCGTTCACGACGTCCCACTGGGTGATCTTGCCCTTGTAGTGGGCCATCACCCCGTTGATGTGGCTGGTCATCGCCTGGCGCAGCGCGCCGCCGCCGAGGTTCTGCATCCAGCCGGGCTGCTGGGAGTGCCAGGCCAGGGTGTGGCCGCGTACCTGCTTGCCGTTCTGCACCGCCCAGTTGTAGACGCGGTCACCTGCGGCGAAGCTGAACTGGCCCTGTCGGGGCTCGGTGGCGTCGGGCTTCATCTCGTTCTCGGGTGTCACCGAGTTGAACTCGCGGCCCGCGATCGACGTGTACGCGCCGTCGCCGAGCCGACCGGAGGCGATGGCGGCGCCGAAGTAGCGGCCGCTCTGCGCGGCCGCGCCACCGAGCGTGCCCTCGGCGGCCTGGGAGGCCGGCGGAGCCGCGAGCACGGCTGCGGCACCGAGGACGGCGACGGCCAGGGCCGCGCGTAATCCCCGGCTCTTGCGGCGGACGAGGAGCGGGGGAAGGGCGTTCGATCCCATGAATGAGCCTCCAGGAGAGAGAACAGGAAGGGCACGGAAGGAGTGGAGCGGGGCGGGAACGGATCCGCGTGCGGACTCAGTAGCCGTAGATCATCTTGTAGGCGACCTCCGGCAGGAACTGCCCGGCCGAGGAGCCGGCCCCGACGCCGCAGTTGCCGTCGGACTCGCCGGGGACCTTGATCCACAGCAGCATCTCGGCACCGCCGCCGCGCCGGCTGGGGGTACCGGTCCGGCGGCCGGCGGGATTGCACCACTGGCCGTTGGAGCCGTTGCCGTTGCGGCTGGTGTCGACGACGAACGGCTTCGTGTAGCCGTAGGAGCGCAGGGCCGAGTTGACGGCGTTGCCGTAGGACGTGCTCTGGTCGGTGGTGAAGTAGTTCGACACGTTCAGCGCGAAGCCGTGGGCCCCGCCGACCCCGGCGGCGGCCAGCTGCTGCGCCATGGCCGGGGCGCCGATCCAGCCGGCGTTCCCGGCGTCCAGGTAGACCCAGGTGTGGGGCGCCTTGGCGTTGAACTGGGCGATCGCGTACTTCAGCATGGCGTTGCGCTCGGCGATCTGGCCGGCCGTCATACAGCTCTCGTGACCGAGCGCGTCGGGTTCGAGGATGACGACGGCCGGACGGCTGCCGATGCCGCCGGCGAAGGCGGCGATCCAGCTCTCGTAGGCGGCGCGGCTCCCGGCGCCGCCGCCGGAATGACCGGCGCAGATGTCCCGGTCGGGGATGTTGTACGCGACCAGAATGGGCAGCTTGTCGGCGGAGTCCGCGCGGCCTGCGTAGGAGCCGGCGGCGGCGGCGATGTCGCCGCTCCAGTTGCCGAACCAGCGGGCGGCCGGGATGTCGGCGATGGACGTCCGGATAGCCGAGGCCCGGCCGTCGCCGGGGTTCGCCGCGGTCCACCGCAGCGCGGAGTTGTCGGGGTCGGTGTAGAAGCCGCTGGTCATCGTGGTCGGGTCGGCGGCGTACGCCGGGGCGGCGTGGAGCAGGGCGAGAGCGCCGGCGAGGACGCCGGTCAGCAGGGCGGATGCGGCTCGGACGGATCGGCGCATGGTTGGTCCTCCGGTGGGGGAAGGGGAAGCGCTGCCGGTCGGGGGAGTGCGCTGCCCGGGGCGGGCCCGTGGGCCGCGCGTCACACGCCCCGGTGTCCGGGCGGCTGCTCCCGGCTCGGGTAGGTGATGTCGAACCACGGGAAGTGGGCGTGGCTGGTGGAGGGGCGGCCGTTGGAGGTGGCGTAGAGGCCGAGCTGGACGCTGGTGAACAGGGGGGTGAGGAAGGTGGCTTCGACGGCGGGCAGGTCCTGCCGGGTGCCGCCGGGTACCGCATGGCCGAAGGTGTGGCGGAAGCCCCGGATGCGGACCCCCAGGCGTACGGGGCCCTGCGGGACCGGCACCCGGGCCAGCACCTCGGGCCCCCGGCGGAGGCTGAGTCCTTCCGCGGTGCGCAGGAGGAGGAGATGGGTGTCGTCGTCCAGGACCACGGCGAGGCCCGCCTCTTCGCCCGGTGCGGCGGGAACGAAGCGCAGTTCCGTGGAGACGTCGCACTCGGGCTGCTCCTGGGGCCGGGCCAGGAGGGACGGGGTGGTGCGCTCGCCGAGGCGTTCGGGCCGGAGCCGCAGGCGCAGTCCGTCGCCGGTGGTCCAGAACGGCGCCGGCGGGGTGCGCAGGGTGCTCCAGTCGGCGCGGAGGGCGGCGAAGGTGTCGTGGAGGGGGCGGCGCGGGCCCGTGTGGCGGACGGGGGAGAAGACCGGCCAGCCGTCGTCCCAGGTGATCCGGCTGAGGAAGGTCTCGCGGCCGAGCGCGGAGCCCGGCCGGACGCCCAGCAGGACGGCCCGCCACTCGCCGTCCGGGGTGCGGACGAGGTCGGCGTGCCCGGTGCAGGTGACCGGGCCCCGGGCGGGTGGCAGCACCGGATTGCCGGGGGCGCCCACGTACGGGCCGGTCGCGTGGCCGGCGCGGGCGGCCACCACGCTGTGGTCCACGTCGGTGCCGCCCTCGGCGGTGAGCAGGAGACAGGTGCCGTCGATCCGGTAGAGGTGCGGGGCTTCCGACCACCGGGCGCCCGGGCGGCTCCCCGCCCACAGGACGTACTCGGGTCCCGTGAGCCGTCGTTCGCGGGGAAGGTACTCGCGCATCCAGATCTCGGTGCGGCCGGCGGCCTCGTCCACCACGCGGGCGGCGGTGAACCAGGCACGGCCGTCGCCTCCGTCCGGTCCGTCGTCGAAGAACAGCGACGGGTCGAAGCCCTCGCCGTCCAGCCACCGCGGCCGCGACCACGGCCCCGCCGGATCCGTCGCCGTGACGACGAAGTGGCCGGGACCGTCCATCAGCGTGCAGACGAGATGGAAGAGTCCCTCGTGGTGGCGGATCGTCGGCGCGAACAGCCCCCGTGAGGGAGCGCAGCCGGCGAGGTCGAGCCCGGACGCCCGCTCGAGCGCGGATCCGATGCGCCGCCAGTTCACGAGGTCACGGCTGTGGAAGACGGGAAGGCCCGGGAACCATTCGAAGCTGGAGGTCACCAGGTAGTAGTCCGCTCCCACCCGGCAGACGGACGGGTCCGGCCGGAACCCGGGCAGTACGGGGTCACCGCAGAACCCGGTCACGGCACCGGGACGACATCGGCGGGCACGGACAGCACCCGGTCGGCGGCCGGATGGCGTACCGGCCCCCGCAGGGTGAAGGAGCCGCGGAGCGGGAGGTCGCCGCCGGACCGTCCGACGGCCACCCCGATCTCGCCGGGCTCCACCCTCCTGCGCAGGTCGAGCCCGGTGAAGGAGGTCCGGTCGGCATGGACGCAGAAGGTGACCCGGGCGGCCGCGCCCGGGGGCAGCTCGACCCGGGCGAATCCGGCGAGCCACTGCTGTGGCCGGACGACGGACGCCACGGGGTCGGAGAGGTACAGCTGGACCACCTCGGTCCCGGCCACGTCGCCGACGTTGCGCACGGTGGCCGAGACGGTGACGGCCCCGTCCGTCGGGGCCCCGGGATCCACCGACAGCTCCGAGAAGGCGAAGCGGGTCCAGCTCAGCCCGTGCCCGAAGGGGAACAGCGGGGTCGGGTCCACCGAACTCCAGTCGGTGCGCCCGCCCAGCCGGGCGTGCAGGGAGGTGCCGGGCTGGCCGCCGGCCCGGCGGGGGAGGGAGACGGGCAGCCGTCCGGACGGTTCCGCCGCCCCGCTGATGATCCGGGCCAGCGCCGTCGCCCCCTCCTGGCCGGGGAAGAAGGCCTGGATGACGGCCGAGGCGCGCTCGGCCGGCCCGCCCAGCGCGTAGGGCCGTCCGGAGACGACGACCAGGACGGTCGGCACACCGGAGTCCAGGACGGCGGCGGCGAGTGCGGCCTGGTCGCCGGGCAGGTCGAGGGTCTCGGCGTCGCAGCCCTCTCCGGAGGTGCCCCGGCCGAACAGGCCGGCCCGGTCCCCGAGCAGCAGTACGTTCACGTCCGGGTCGTCCGCGGTGACCGTGAAACCGGCGGCGCCGAGCGCCTCGCCGAGCGTGGGGATCTCCGGGCCGGGGCCGCCGGGAGCGGCGACGTGGTTGGGGAAGGCGTAGCAGCCGAGGAAGGAGCGGGGTTCGTCGGCGTGCGGGCCGTGGATCGCGACCCGGCAGGGCCGCAGCGGCAGGATGCCGTCGTTGGTGAGCAGCACGGTGGACCGTTCGGCCATGAGCCTGGCCAGGGCCCGGTTCTCCGGCGGGTCGAGGTCGACCGCCTCGGGCGCGGCGGGTTCCCAGCCGGGGTCGAGCAGGCCGAGTTCCGCCTTCTGCCGCAGGACCCGTTCCGCGGCCCGGTCGACGAGCGCCTCCGGTACGCTTCCCGACCGCACGAGTTCGGTCAGGGGATCCCCGTAGCAGCGGGCCGTGGGCAGTTCGACGTCGATCCCGGCGGCCAGCGCCAGCGCGCCGGCCGCGCCCCGTGAAGCGGCGACGCCGTGCCGGGTCTCCAGGAAGGAGACGGCGTAGTAGTCGGCGACGACCACACCGGTGAAGCCGAGTTCGCCCCTGAGCAGCCCGGTCAGCAGCCGTTCGTCGGCGGCCGCGGGGACGCCGTCCACATCGGTGTAGCTGTTCATCACCGACCGGGCGCCCCCCTCGCGCACCGCCCGTACGAACGGCTCGACCAGCACGTCCGCGAACTCGCGCGGCCCCACCGCGACGGGGGCCATGTTCCGGCCGGCCCGGGAGGCCGAGTACCCGGCGAAGTGCTTGAGCGTCGCCACGATGCCGGCGCCCTCCAGGCCCTGCACGTAGGCGGTGCCGATCGCCGCGACGAGACAGGGGTCCTCGCCGATGCACTCCTCCGTCCTGCCCCACCGGTAGTCGCGGACCACGTCCAGGACCGGTGCCAGGCCCTGGTGGACACCGGCCCGCCGCATTCCCGCGCCGATCGCGGCGGCCATCCGGCGCACGAGCGCGGGGTCGAAGGACGCGCCCCAGGCGAGCGGCGCGGGGAAGACCGTCGCGCCCCACGTCATGAACCCGGTCAGGCACTCCTCGTGGACCACCGCCGGTATCCCGAAGCGGCCCGACGCGGTCACCTGCCGCTGGAGCGCGGCGAGCCGTTCCATCCCGGCCTTCGCGGTGACCGGCGCGGTGCCGAACACCCGGGTGAGCTGGCCGAGTCCGTGGGCGGCGACGTGGTCGAGCCCGGGTGGGGACTCGCCGGAGTCGTCCTCCACGGGCGCGACCGGTGCTCCCGGAGCCGAGGGCTGCGCCCAGAACGCGGTGAGCTGGCCGGCCTTCTCCTCCAGTGTCATCCGTTCCAGCAGATCGGCCACGCGCACCGACACGGGCAGCAGGGGGTCGCGCCAGGGCTCGGTCAAGGAGTTCTCCTAGGGACGGGGCGGGGCGGTGGACAGGCGGACCTTGAGCTCGGTCGAGAGCTCCATCCGGGGGCTGACCAGGGGCTGGCCGTCGAGCAGCTGGAAGAGCGTGCGGGCGGCGAGCCGGCCCATCTCCTCCAGCGGCTGGCGCACGGTCGTCAGCGGCGGTGACAGCCATCCGCACATCGGCAGATCGTCGAAGCCGACCACGCTGAGGTCTCCCGGGACGCTCAGTCCGCCTTGCCGGGCCGCTTCGTAGACGCCCATCGCCTGCTGGTCGCTTCCGGCGAAAATGGCGGTCGGCGGCTCGGGGAGCGCGAGCAGTTCCCGGGCGCGCCGGAACCCGCCCTCGTGCTGGAAGTCGCCGAACCGGATCAGTTCGCGGTGGACCTCGATCCCGGCCCGCTCCAGCGCGGCGCGGTACCCGTCGATGCGGGCCTGGCTGCAGAGCATCTCCTTGCGCCCGCCGATCGCGGCGATCCGGCGGTGCCCCAGCTCCAGCAGGTGCTCCGTGGCGGCGAGGCCGCCCGCCCAGTTGGTCGCGCCGATGCTCGGCACACCGTTGCCCGGCAGGTCGATCGGGTCGATGACGACCAGCGCCACCCCGGCCTGTTCGATCTGGGCGCGCTGGGCCCGGGTGACCGAGGCGGTGACGAGGATGACGCCGTCGCTGTGGTGCAGGACCGGCAGTGCGGCCCAGCTCGACGGCGTGGCCTCGCCCGGCGGGAGGAGCGAGACGACGGTGCCCACGCTGCGCTGGGCGCACTCGGCCTCGACGCCGCGCAGTATCTCCACCGCCCACGCGCTGTCCAGACCGCCGATGATCAGATCGACCAGGCCCGACCTGCGGGCCCTGCCCTGCCGGCCGGGATGGAGGTAGTGGTGGGACCGCAGCAGGCTCTCGATCCGCTCGCGTGTCGAAGCCGCGACATCGGCGCGGCCGTTGAGCACCTTGGACACGGTGGCCTGGGAGACCCCCGCCTCGGCGGCGATGACGGCCAGGGTCGGACGCTGCTCGCTCAATTTCTCTCCTCCGCGCGGACGCCGCGGGCTGTCGACAGGTATCGCAAACTTTCGAGGAGTTTCCGATTGGCGCGACCCGATTGTCAAGCGATAAGTAGGCTTCTGTGAAAGGAGATTCAGCGAGAAGGCTTGACCGACGGGCCACACGTTCCTAGTTTGTGGCAGCGCGAATTCGAGAAAGTTACGAAACATTTCGAACTCGAACCGGCTTTCCTCACCCCGGAGGTCCCATGGCGACACCCCCGAGCCGACGACGCTTCCTCGCGCTCTCGGGCCTGACCGTCCTGTCGGCCCCACTCGCCGCGGCCTGCGGCGGCGGCTCCGGACCGGTGCCGGCGGCCGACGGCGAAGTGACCTTCGCCTGGTGGAACATCGCCACCACCGAACCGGGCAGGTCCCTGTTCCCGCAGCTGTCCACGGCGTTCACGGCCGCCCACCCCAACATCGCGATCAAGACCACCTCGTTGGAGAACGAGGCGTTCAAGTCCAAGCTCGCAGCGGTCACTTCGTCGGGAAGGCTCCCCGACGTCTTCCAGACCTGGGGAGGCGGCGTGCTGCGCCAGCAGGTCGACGCGGGGCTGGTCGAGGACCTCACCGACGCGTTCGGCTGGGCGTCCGACCTCACCCCGGTCTCCCTGCAGGCCTACCGCTTCGAGGGCCGCACCTACGCGGTGCCCTACGACGTCGGCATGGTCGGCTTCTGGTACAACAAGAAGCTCTTCGCCAAGGCCGGCATCGCCGCTCCGCCGGCCACCTGGGCCGAGCTCCTCGAAGACGTCGGCAAGCTCAAGGCGGCAGGCGTCACGCCGATCGCCCTCGCGGGCAAGGAGAAATGGCCGGGTCACTTCTACTGGGCCTACCTGGCGATGCGCCTCGCGGGACTCCCCGCCCTGGAGCGGGCCGCTGCCGCCAAGGACTTCACCGGCCCGGGCTTCGTCCTGGCGGGCAGCCGGCTCAAGGAACTCGTCGACCTCCAGCCCTTCCAGCCGGGCTTCCTCGGCGCCGGCTACTCCACGCCCGGCGGCCAGGCCGCGACCATGGGCAACGGCAGGGCGGCCATGGAGCTGATGGGCCAGTGGGCACCCTCGGTCCAGAAGGACGCGGGCGCGGACCTCGGGGCGGACCTGGGCTTCTTCCCCTTCCCGACGGTGGACGGCGGTGCCGGCCGGGCCACCGAGGTGCTGGGCGGTGGCGGCGGTTTCGCGCTGCGCAAGGGCGCCCCGAAGGAGGGGCTGGACTTCCTGAAGTTCTTCGTCCTGGAGAACCAGTCCAGGCTCCTGGCCTCCAACGGCTACCTGCCGGTGGTCAGGGGCGCGGAGAGCGGGCTCACCGACGCCAACCGGAGGGCGGTGGCCGACACCCTGGCCGGGGCGACGGGCTTCCAGCTCTTCCTCGACCAGGCCTACCCGCCGGCGGTCGGCCAGGAGGTCAACGACAGCGTGGCCGACCTCATCGCGGGCAGGAAGACCCCCGAACAGGTCACCACGGCGATCACCGAGGCAGCGAAGGGTGCCTGACCCCGTGTCCGCCCCGCGCGGGTTGCGGAGCTGGGCTTCGGTGGCCTGGTTCCTGCTCCCGGCCCTGGCCCTCTTCCTCGTCTTCGTCCTCGCCCCGATCACCGTCGCCGTCCGCACGGGCCTCTTCAAGTGGAGCGGGACCGGCCCCATGGACGACTTCGTCGGGTGGGGGAACTACGCCAGGCTCTTCCACGACCAGGTCTTCCTCGGTGACCTGGAGCGCGGGCTCTACCTGATCGTCCTTTCGGTCACGGTGCAGTTGCCCTTCGCGCTCTTCACCGCCGTCCTCCTCAACCAGAGGCTGCGCGGGCGGGCCGTCTACCGGATGCTGTTCTTCGCGCCGTACATCCTGTCCGAGGTGGTCACGGCCGTCCTCTTCACGATGGTCTTCCTCCCCGGTGCCGGTATGGCCGACCACCTCGCCGGCGCCTTCGGCCTGGAGGGGTTGCGGGGGCTTCCACATGATGCTCTTCCTCGCCGGACTGCAGAGCATCCCCGGCGAGGTCCTGGAGGCGGCCTCCATCGACGGCGCCGGCCCCTGGAAGCGCTTTCGGCACGTGACGCTGCCGCTGCTCGGCCCGACGATCCGGATCAGCACCTTCCTTTCGGTCATCGGGGCCATCCAGCTCTTCGACCTCGTGTGGGTCATGACCGCGGGCGGACCCAACCACTCCTCCGAGACGATGGCGGTCTCGATGTTCCAGTTCGGCTTCAAGCGCCACCAGGTCGGCTACGCCAGTGCGATCAGCGTGGTGCTGTTCATGATCTGCCTGGTCTTCTCCCTCTTCTACCAGCGCTACGTGCTCCGCCGGGACCTGAGCGGCGCCCTCACTCCGGGAGGCGGCCGATGAACGCCCGCAGGACGGTACGGGGCCTGTCCCTGCACGCCGTGGTCTGGGTGATCGGCGCCTTCGTCGCCGCGCCGCTCGTCTACGCGGTCGTCTCCGGGTTCAAGAGCACCGGCGAGCTGACGGCCAACCCGTTCGGGCTGCCCGAGCGGTGGAAGGCCGGCAACTACACCGGCATCCTCGGCGACGGCGTGTTCTGGCGGCAGATCGCCAACAGCGCGGGCATCGCGATCGGCACGACGTGCTGCACGGTGGCGGCCTCCGCGATGGCGGCGTACGTGTTGGCCCGCTACGCCTTCCGGGGCAGGGAGCTCTTCTACACGCTGTTCACGATCGGGCTCATGTTCCCGTTCTCGGTGGCCGTCCTGCCGCTGTTCCTGCTGCTGCGGACCCTCGGCCTGCTCGACAACCCGCTCGGAGTGATCCTCCCGCAGGCGGCCTTCGGGCTCCCCACGACGATCGTCATCCTGCGCGGCTTCTTCCGGACCATTCCGGCGGAGGTCGAGGAAGCGGCCGTCATGGACGGCTGCGGCAAGTTCCGCTTCTTCTGGCGGATCCTGCTGCCGATGGCGCGCCCGGCGCTCGGCACGGTGTCCGTGCTGGCGGTCGTCGCGAGCTGGAACAACTTCTTCCTGCCGCTGCTCGTCTTCGACGGCCCGGACTGGCAGACCGTCCCGGTCGGAGTCCAGCAGTTCCAGGGCCAGTACGCGACCGACTACGCGCTCGTCCTCGCCTACATCGTGCTTGCAATGGTCCCCGCCCTCGCGTTCTACGCCGTCGCCGAGCGGCAGTTGATCGGCGGCCTCACCGCGGGCGCCACCAAGGGCTGACCCGTCCGCGCGGGACGGGCGTACTCGCCACCCCAAAGTTGTTAGCGCTAACATCCGCCGGCCCCTCTCATCCGGGCCACGACACGAAGGAGCTCTCCGATGCGGTTCCGCCCTCCCTCCCCAGCCCACCCGGCACGGCGTCTGCTCGCCCTGCTGGCGCCCCTGCTGCTCCTGACCGCGTTCCTCGGCGCACAGCCCGCCGCCGCGGCGGCCGTCGACCCCGACGCCTCGTACGTGCTGGTCAACCGCAACAGCGGCAAGGCCCTGGACGTCTACAACCTGGCCACGGGCGACGGGGCCCGCATCACCCAGTGGACCAGGAACGACCAGGCCCAGCAGCAGTGGCGGTTCGTCGACTCCGGCGGCGGCTACTACCGCATCACCTCCCGGCACTCCGGCAAGGTGCTGGACGTCCAGAACAGGTCCACCGCGAACGGCGCCCCGATCGTCCAGTGGGCCGACGCGAACGGCACCAACCAGCAGTGGCGGCTCGCCGACAGCCCCGACGGCTACGTACGGCTCATCGCGCGCCACAGCGGCAAGGCCCTCGAAGTGCAGGGCGGCTCCACCGCGGACAACGCGAACGTCGTCCAGTACGAGGACTGGGGCGGCACCAACCAGCAGTGGCAGCTCGTCCGGGCCGGCGGCGGCACCCCCGGCACCTGCGCCCTCCCGTCGTCGTACCGCTGGACGTCGACCGGCCCGCTGGCGCAGCCCAAGCCGGGGTGGGCCTCGCTCAAGGACTTCACCGTCGCGCCCTACAACGGCCGGCAGCTCGTCTACGCGACCACGCACGACACCGGGGCGAGCTGGGGCTCGATGAACTTCGGCCCCTTCACCAACTGGTCGGAGATGGCCTCGGCCGCCCAGAACGGGATGTCCTCCTCCGCGGTCGCGCCCACGCTCTTCCACTTCGCGCCCAAGAACATCTGGGTGCTGGCCTACCAGTGGGGCAGGACCGCCTTCTCCTACCGGACGTCGACCGACCCCGCTAACCCGAACGGCTGGTCTGCTGAGCAGGAGCTCTTCTCCGGAAGCATCGCCGGCCCCGGAACCGGCCCCATCGACCAGACGCTCATCGGCGACGGGACGAACATGTACCTGTTCTTCGCCGGCGACAACGGCAAGATCTACCGGGCCGGCATGCCGATCGGGAACTTCCCGGGCAGTTTCGGCACGAGCTCGACCGTGGTCATGAGCGACACGACGGACAACCTGTTCGAGGCCCCGCAGGTCTACAAGCTCCAGGGCCAGAACCGCTACCTCATGATCGTCGAGGCGATCGGCACGCAGGGCCGGTACTTCCGCTCGTTCACGGCCACCAGCCTGGACGGCTCCTGGACCCCCCAGGCCGCGACCGAGGGCAGTCCCTTCGCCGGCAAGGCCAACAGCGGCGCCGGCTGGACGAACGACATCAGCCACGGCGAGCTGATCCGCACCAGCGCCGACCAGACGTTCACCGTCGACCCCTGCAACCTGCAGTTCCTCTACCAGGGGCGCGACCCCAAGGTGGGCGGCGACTACGGGCTGTGGCCCTACCGGCCGGGCCTGCTGACACTGCGGCGCTGAATCCGGCGCGGCGGGTCCGGGGCACCACCGGGCCCGCCGCGGCGCGCCCCCGTCCGGCCGTTCAGTCGGCCCGGACGGGGGCCCGCAGCGCGACCTCGTAGCCGCCCTCCGGGGTGGGTCCGGCGGTGAAGGCCCCGTGGAGCAGTTCGGCGCGTTCCCGCAGGCCGACGAGGCCGTGGCGGGCGCTGGGCAGGGCGACCGAGGGGCGGGTGGGGGCGGTGTTGGTGACGGTGACGCCGAAGTGGTGCGCGTCGTGCCACAGGCGTACGTCGGCGCGGGCGCCGGGGGCGTGTTTGCGGACGTTGGTGAGGGCTTCCTGGACCGTGCGGTAGACGGTGCGCTGGGCGGTGGTGCTGATGCCGGTGGGGAGCTCTCCGGCCAGGGTGGTCTCGATGCCGCTGTTGGCGACGAGCTGCCGGAGGTCGGCGAGGGTGGGCTGGGGGGTCAGTTCGGTCTCCCTGCCGCCGGAGGCGCGCAGCAGGGTGACCATGTGGCGCAGTTCGTCGAGGGTCCTCGTGCTCAGGGTGCGGATGGTGCGGGCGGCCTCGCGGGCGTCGGCGTCCTTCGCGGCGACCTGGAGCGCTCCGGCCCGTACGGCGATGAGGCTGACCTGGTGGGAGACGACGTCGTGCATCTCGCGGGCCAGCTGGGCGCGTTCGCGGGCCAGGACGGTCTGGGCGTACAGGGCGCGTTCGTGCTCGCGGGCCTCCTTGACCTCGACGAGCTGTCGGGCCACGTCGTGCCGGGCCTGCACGAGCTGGCCGAACAGCACGGGGGCGACGGCCGTGGCCAGGGTGTAGACGAACTGGACGAGCGTCCAGGTCCGGTCGCCGGTGAACGCGCCGGGCAACGGCCATACGAGGGTGTCCGCGGCCGCGTTCAGCAGGGCGCAGCCCGCCAGCAGGGGGCGGTTGCGGGTGGACGCGGCCAGGGTGTACAGGGCGGCGATCGGGGCGACCGCCACGTCCATGAACAGGGTCATGGGCAGCGTCAGCAGGAAGACGGCCAGCGGCAGGCGCCTGCGCAGGAACAGTCCGGCGCAGCCCACGGCGGCGCAGGCCCACATCAAGGGGGTGCCCTCGCCCAGGAGGCTGATCCAGGCGTCGAGCCCGGCCAGTGCCACCAGGCCCGCGTCGACGGCCCAGGGCGGCATCCGCCGCCACGGCGCCCCGCCCCCGCCCGTCATCCGTCGCCGCGCGTCGCGTCGTCGCCGTCGCGGCCGAGCAGTCCGGCCCGCTCGGCGAGGAGTGCGGCCTGGACCCGGCTGGTGACCCGCAGTTTGGTCAGGATCGAGCTGACGTGGTCCTTGACGGTGCCCGCGCTGAGATGGAGGCGCGTGCCGACGTCGGCGTTGGACAGGCCGTTGGCGACCAGGACGAGGACGTCGCGTTCCCGGTCGCTGAGGAGGCCGACGCGGGCCACGTCCGCGTCCTGGGGCGCTCCCGCCCCCGGGTGGCCGCGCAGCAGCGCGCGGGATGCCTTCGGCGACATCACCACCCCGCCCGCGGCCAGGGTGCGGACCAGCTGGGCGAGCTGTTCGGGCTCGGTGTCCTTGAGCAGGAAGCCGGAGGCTCCCGAGCGCAGCGCGGTCAGGACGTACTCGTCGGTGTCGAACGTGGTCAGCATGGCCACCTGCGGCGGTGCGGGCAGTTCCCGGATCTGCCGCAGGACGGTCAGACCGTCCACGTCCGGCATGCGGATGTCGAGGAGCACGACGTCCGGCCGCTCTTGCCGGATGACCTCGGCGGCCTGCGCGCCCCGCGCCGTCGCCACGACCTCGATGTCGTCGGACGCGTTCAGGATCATCCGGAACCCGGACCGCACCAGGGCCTCGTCGTCCACCACCACCACCCGGATCACCGGCGTCCCGCCTCACACTCGTCTGCTCTGTCCCGGCGTCCGCCTGGCGTCGACCGTACGTCCGGGAGGGTACGCGGTGACGCGGTCACGAACGGACCGTGGACACCCGGCGGAGCGGATCCAGCCGTTCGGGGGGTGCGCTCCGGCCGGTCGGCGGGGGTGTCACCCGAGCCTGCCGGCTGTCGTGGCGAGGGTGTGCACCACGGCTCCGAGCAGTTCGGGGCGCAGTACGGCCAGGCAGAGGCCGCCCGCCGCCAGCGTCATGCCGAGGAGTTCCCCCAGTGCGCCTGCGCGCAGCCCGGTGTCGCGGCGGCCCGCTGCTCCGGCCGGGGGCCGGTGGGCCGTGTCGGGTTCTGCCTCGCGGCTACGGTGCGTCATGCCACCAGCCTGGAGCCGCGGGCGCCCCGGCGGCCATCCGGCGACCGTCGGGTGCACCCCCGCCGAGTGGCGGGGACGGTCACCGGCCCTGCCACGTGCGCGGGCCCGTCCGGGCTTCCCCCGGACGGGCCCGCGCACGTGTGGCGTTCGGTGGTCAGCAGCCGAAGACCACCCGGCGGAACGAGGCGTAGTGGTCCGCGGTGTAGTAGTCCTCGTGCGCCGACTGCCCCGTGATGATGCGGCGCGCTCCCCGGGTCGGCGAGCCCGGGGTGATCACCGTGTACTCGTGGTAGTAGCCGGTGGTGTGCGCGGGCAGGAGGCGCTCGCGGTTCTGGAAGACGACGCCGTCCTGGCGATAGGGGAACGGGCCGCCCCGGTCTATGAGGGTGAGCGTGTCGTGTGCCTGGGAAGGCAGCGCGGAGTAGCAGACGCTGCCGACTGCCTGCACGGCGGCGGGAGCCGTGGAGGTGACGGACGCGGGGGCGGCGTGGGCGGCCGGTCCCGCGAGGAGGGTGGCGGCGAGGGCGGTTGCTCCACCGAAGGCCGCGATGCGTGGGGGAATCCTCATGCGGCCCATGATGACGCGCGTAGAGCGGGCCTCGTCAACGCCAATGCTCTTTGTTTTTCAACTAGTTGGGCAGACGTCTCCCGGTCGTCACCGGGGCGTCGGCGCCAGGGCCGGTGCGACCCCGGCGCCGTCGGACACGTCCTAGCCCCGGTCCTTGTGCCCGCCCTCCTTCAGCGTGACGGCCTCCGTGTCGGTGAAGTCGATACGGGTCTTGGCCTGGGTCGTGTGCGGGTAGGCGACGAGGACCGAGCCCGAGCCCGACGTGCCGTCGGATTCCTGCTTCAGCAGGCCCTCGGGCGAGCCGGCGCGGACGATCAGCTCGTCACCCTTCTCCGGCCGTACGTGGGACGGGTCTCCGCCGTCGACCGAGATGTTGGCGCTGACGGAGTCCCTGACGAGGAAGTCGACGGTGTCCTTGCCGCCGCGGGCCAGGACACCGATCCGCTCGGTCTGCGCCGTGGTGATCCGCAGGCCGAGCAGAGGCACGAGCGGTTCCGGCTTGCGGACCAGCGGCAGGGATTCGACGTGGAGCGTGGTGAACGTGTCCACCACACCGCGGATCCGGTCGCCCCGGGTGGTGCCCACGATGGTGACTTCGTCGTCTCCGCCGTCGGTGCTGATTCCCACGTCACCGGTGACGTTGTAGAAGCTCACCACGTGCGCGGAGTCCCCGCGCGTCAGCCGGCCGCTGCTGACACCGAGCGGGGTGAAGGAGAGCCGGTCGTCGCCCGTCCCGCCCGTGACGGCCGCGCCGTGTCCGTTCGCGTCCAGGTTGACCAGGGGGATCCCCTGGATGCCGACGAAACCGCCCGGGACGCCCGGGTAGCCCGTGACCTGGCCCTGAGCGAGGTCGACCAGTACGTCCGCCGTGGCACCGGCGAGGCTGAGCGAGTGGTGCGCGATGGTCACCGGGAGGGAGGGGGAGGCCGGGCTCACGTTGCCGGCGAGGTCCTCCAGGACGACGTCGACGTCGTACCGGCCGTCGCGCAGCGCCGAGCTGACGACCTCGTACTCACCGGCCGGAGTGACGGTGTCCTTGCCGACCACGGCCGTGCCGCCGTCGGCCGGGGTGGTCCGAAGCCGCACCAGCGCGTTCGGCTCGACCGACCAGCCCTGGAAGGCGGGCTTGATGAGGGTGGTGACGTTGTCGACGTCGCTGCCCGCGCTGTCGCTGGAGGCCAGCAGGTCGGGCGCGGCGGGCGGCCGGGCCGGCGCGGTCGTGTCCAGGGTGATCACCAGTGCGTGCGCGCTTTCCGCGCCCGAGCCGGTGACGTGGGCGGTGCCGGCGGCCCGGGGGTCGTCGGACGGGTCGACGACGATCACCTCGGCGGTGATCTGGTTCTCGCCCTCCCGCAGGACCGGGTCCAGGTGGATCTGGTACAGCCCCGGCTTGTTCACCGGGTCGACCGGCGTGGCGAAGCCGACGCGCTCCCCGTCGCGCTCCACGGCCACCTTGTAGCCGGGGGCGTCGTCGGTGAGGGCGGGCGTGGCGTTCTCCGGCGACAGCGTGATGCCGGCCGCGCGCAGCTCGGCGTCGTTCACGCGCAGGAAGAGGTCCGGACCGACGGTCTTGGTGATGTCGTCGCTGTCGGAGCGGCCCGAGTCGGACTGCTGCTTGAGGTCCAGGGCGAACGGCTCGGGGGCCGCCCGGTTGACGACGACGAGGTCGTACGTGCCCTGCGGCGGGTCGGTCGGTGAGGCGTCTCCGGGCCGCGTCGGGTCGGTCACGCCGGCGGCGCCGACCACCACGTAGTACTGCTCGTCCTGGACGACCGGGATCGCGAGCCGGCCGGTGGAGGTGCCGGCGCGGGTGGTGACGGTACCGGTGGCGACGCGGTTGCCGAACTTGTCGTACGCGCGCACCGCGAGCGGGGCGATCACCTCGTTGAAGCGGATCTCGGTGGTGAGGTGGCCGGTGTGGCGGGGCGTGATCCGGAAGAAGTCCACGTCGGTCGCGGTGTGCAGGGTGAGTCCGCGCCGGTTGAACTGCTCGTTCGAGCCGAGGTCGGCGGCCACCGCGTGGTCGATCGACTCGTTGGGCTCGTGGGTGTCGGGGAAGGCTCCGAGCGTGGAGAAGACGTCGAAGTAGGTGTCCTGGTTGCCCGCGGAGGGGCTGGTGGGCGTCGGCGGGGTGGTGTTGCCGGTCCAGGACGCGTAGGCGATCCCGTCCACCGTCCACACACCGTTGTACTCGCCGATCCGGAGGGTCTGGCGGGTCTCGCCGGCGACGACGGTGCCGCAGCCGGTGACGTTTCCGAAGCGGCACGGGGCGTTGCGGTCGGGGTCGAAGGGGGCGTCGCTGATGCGGAAGTCCTGCGCCCAGGTCTGGCCGCCGTCCCGGCTGGTGGTGCCGTACAGCTCCAGCAGGAAGTTGTCGGCGCCGTTCGGTCCGGTGCCGCCGTTGCGCCGGCCGCTGCGGTTGTCGTACCAGGTGACGACGGCGTTGCCGTCCTGGTCGATGTGGGCGTTGGGCATGACGGCGAAGGTCTGGCCCGGCCCGTGGTCGACGCGGCCGCGGGTGAAGTTCAGGCCGTTGTCCGTGGAGCGGGCGATGACGACGTCGGCGTCGTCGCCGTCCCCGTAGTTGTCGTTCGGGTCGTCGTTGGCGACGACGTAGACGTTCCCGGCCCGGGCCGGGTCGGGCAGGATGTACGGCTGCACGCTGCCCTGCAGCCAGAAGTCGGTTCCGGGGATCTCGGTGGTCGCGTCGTTCTGCCGGTTGCAGGTGACGCTGGCCTGGCCAGCCCCGAAGGGCACGGTGCGCTGGCGGGGGGTGCCGGCGGCGAGGTCGGCACCGCCGGAGCCGTCGCGGACCAGCTGGATGGTGCCCGCCGTTCCGTCGCCCGCGCAGGTGGCGGTGTGGTAGGCGACGTACAGGTCGCCGTTCTGGGCCACGGCCGCGTGCGAGGGCCAGACGAATCCCTCGCCCGCCTGGGAGACGGAGGCCGGCGCGGACCAGGTCGTGCCGCCGTTCGTGGACCGTGAGAACAGGATCCGCGAACCGCCGGCGGCGGGGAGTTCCGTCCAGACGATGTAGAGGTTGCCCACGTACGGGCTGGTGGGGTTGGCGTCGGCCACCAGCCACGGTTTGTCGTGGTCGATGTTGCCGTTCCCGCTCACCTGGACCGGTGTGTAGGTCTGGGTCCCGGCGGTCGTGGTGTCGTTGATCCGGCCGACGCCGACCCCGAGCCGGGTGGGGGTCGGGTTGGTGTTCAGTCCGCCGCGCGACAGGTGCGTGACGAAGAGGCGGCCGTCGGCGTCGAAGGTGAGGACCGGGTCGCCGTTGCAGGGGGTGACGGTCGAGGTCCGTGTGATCGGGAAGCCGTCCCGGCCGTAGTTGAGGTCGATGTGGACGGTGCACCCCGACATGACGGCGACCTGTCCGGGCCTTCGCGGGTTGGCGGTGGCGTTGTGCGGCTCGTTGTTGCCGGTGCCGATCCTCTGGTCGTCGCCCGCCCACGCCGGGGCGGCCGCAGGGCCGAGGACCAGGAACGACTGCAGCACGAGGAGCATGGTGCCGACGATGGTGAAGGCACGCCTTCGAAGGTGATGGCTCAGCATGCGTCCCGCTCTCTTGCTCTGTACATCCCTCTCCTTACAGCCCTGCGGCCGCACCTGACCTGCGACTCCGCGCGCTGTTCGGGAGGACTGTGGCAGCGGGGCCGTCCGCGCCGCCGGGCGTCCGGCACTGCGTCACGGGAATTCACCGGGATCCCCTGAAGAACCACCCGGACGGAGCAGGTCCAAAGGACTACGGGTGAACTGATCGAGTGAGGGCGGAGCCTCTCGGCGTGAGATACGCGTAGGGCCGAGGCGGCGGTCGTCCGGCCACAACACCCCGGTGGATCTGAAAGGGTTGGTCCGGCGCAACGTCTGCGACCGAGCCTGTACCCCCTCCGTCGACCGGGAGAGAAGCATGACCATCAAGGACATCGGGCCGGAACCCCAGAGCTTCGACCTGGAGAAGGCGACGGTGGAGAACACCGACTACCGCTCGGTCGCCTGGTCCGGGAAGTACCTCCAGCTGACACTCATGTCGATCCCGGTGGGCGAGGACATCGGCCTGGAGGCGCACCCGGAGACCGACCAGTTCCTGCGGCTCGACGCGGGACGCGGCCGCGTCCAGATGGGCAGCGCGAAGGACCGGCTCGACTTCGACCGCGAGGTCGAGGACGGCTGGGCGGTCTTCGTCCCCGCCGGCACCTGGCACAACATCACCAACATCGGTGACGAGCCCCTGCGGCTCTACGCCGTGTACGCGCCGGTCCACCACGCCCCGGGCAAGGTCCATGCGACGTTCGCCGACGCGGAGCGCGACGAGGCCGAGGGCGGCGACGAGCCGCCGAGCTGGTCGGTACAGCCCGCCCGGCAGGCGTCGGACGAGCACGCCTGAGCCGGAACCCGGATCCGCAGGCGCGGCCGGGGGAGCACTCCGGCCCCGGCCGCGGCCCGCGGCCGGGGCCATCGCCGTGGGGCGGACGGGCGTCGCGGCAGTTGCCACGCGCCCGCCACGCCGCGGCGACAACGGGCGGCGAGAATCGGCCGAGGACACCAGGCTCGTCGAACGGTCTGGCGGTCACCCCCCGGCGTCAGGCCGGGGGCGGTCCCGCCGTGCGGATGACGCGCCAGCGGCGGAGGTAGAAGCGCAGGAACAGGACCTCGCACAGCGCCGCGTGCTCGTCGACAGCAGGCGGGACTCCCAGCCCACGAGGTCCCGCTGCCCCAGCAGGCCGTTGATGCGGGACTCGACGAGCGCCGCGCCCCTGCCGGCCCGTTGTGACCGGTGGTACTCGCCGAGCCAGATCAGCAGGCTCGCCTTGGCCGCTCCCGGTACGAAGACCAGGCAGGCGGGGATCAGGACCGCCCCGGAAACCTTGGTGGTGAGCATCGCCGCGATCACGACCGAGAGGGTGGTGAAGGCGAAGTTCATGATCTGGATGCGGTTGGTTATCGCCTGGAGGCTGACCCGACGGCCGCCGCGCGCTCCACGTGGGTCCTGCGGTCCTCGACGACCAGGCTCCGGGCGGGATCGGCCCGTTCGGCGGCCAGTTCCAGCAGTCCTCGCCCCGCGGTGCCCTTCGACACGCCGAGACGGCAGGAGAGGAAGACGAGCGAGGGGTCGACGTAGCGGTCCAGGCCGAGCACGCGGGCCTGCTTCGCGTACCAGAAGGAGGTGTTGTTCGAGACGATGCCCACCGCGCGGCTGCCCGCCGCCGCCGAGGCCAGCATCGCTCGGGCGTGCGGCCCGGGGCGCAGCAGTTCCGCCTCCGCCTGCGCCACCCGCGCCGGGTCGATGACCACGTCCAGGGCCCGGCCCAGTTCACCCCAGTACGCGTCCTCGTCGGCCTCGACGAGGCTGTAGCGGTCCCACAGCCGACGCGCGGCGGCGGCCACGAGAGCGTGGCCCAGGCCCATGCGGTCGGCCAGTCCCGCGCCGGGGGTCAGCAGGAGGGTCTCCCACGGATCGCAGAACAGGACGTTGCCCAGGTCGAAGAGGACTGCGGGTCGGGGTCGCGTCAACGCTGCCTCCAGTGGCGTGCGGGCGGTTGAAGCTAGCACGGCGCGTGTCCGGGGCGCAGGGCACCGGTGACAACCGTGCCGTGCCCCGCCGCACCCCGCCGTCGCCGCCCTCCGCCTTGGCATCCAGGTGAGTGACGGTCCCCCCGGGGGCGGCGTGTGCGGGTCCGGCTCCGGGAGCCCCGTGCGAGGGTGCTCAGCCACCACTCGTTCCGCTGAAGGAGGCCTGGTCATGGACGCGATCGTGCTGCTGCGCGAGGACCACAAGACGGTCGAGAAGCTGTTCAAGCGCTTCGAGAAGACCGACGACGAAGACACCGCCGAGCGACGCCGGATCGCCGACGAGGTGATCGAGGAGCTCACGGTCCACGCCTGGATCGAGGAACGGCTCTTCTACCCGGCCGCCCGCGAGGCCGCCCCCGACACCACCGACCACATCCTGGAGAGCATCGAGGAGCACCACGCGGTGGTGTGGATGCTGTCGGAGATCAAGGACATGGATCCGGGCGACGAACGGTTCAAGGCGAAGATGTCGGTGCTGATGGAGCAGGTCCGCCACCACGTCGAGGAAGAGGAGCAGGAGTGGTTCCCCGACGTCCGCAAGGCGATGGGACGCAACCGGCTCACCGAGCTCGGCGAGCGGCTCCAGGCCGCGAAGGACGACGCGCCCCGGGACCCGCTCGCCGTTCCCAGCGCTGACTCCAAGTGACGCCGGGGCAGCCTCACGAGGACCCCCACGACACCCTCACGGCAGGTCCCCGGCAGCAAGCGCCGGGGACCTGCCCCACACCCCGCCGCCCCGACCAGCCCGGTCCGGCTGCGTCCCTGACGGCTCGCCGTACGTCAGGGCGCGTCGACGAGGACCCGGCCGTCGGCGGGTACGGGCGCCGCGAGCCCGTTCGCGTACGCGGACTGCACGCGCGAGCGCTCCGTGGCGTTCGGCACGGCGTTGGTGCAGGCCGTCCCGGCGCTGGACCCGGACATCAGCTGCGTGCACGGTCCCGGCTTGGTGTCCGGGAGGCCCAGGCTGTGGCCCAGCTCGTGCGCCGTGATGCGGGTCTTGTCGTACCCCTGGCTCACGGCCTCCGCGCCGAGTTCCACCCGCACCTGCCGCCCCGGACGGACCGGTCCGAGGGTGGCCTGCGGCCAGCCGGTGGTGGCCACGATGACGATCTCGGCCCGGACGCCCGGTGCGGCCCTGACCAGCCGCACGTTGCTGACGTTCGCGTTCCAGGAGGCCACCCCGGCCGCGACGGCGGCTTCCCAGCCGCCGGCCCGGCTGTCGTCGTAACGGAGCGTCACGGTTGCCGCAGCGGGGGAGCCGGGCGCGGCCGCGGGCGTGGGGGCCGCGGTCGCGGCGCTCGCCGCGGCGAGGACGAGCGCGGCCGCGGAGGTGCCGACTTTCAGGCAGGTGCGCAGGAACATGGCGTGCTCCTTCGGGTGTGGGGGTCCGGCCCCTGGGGCGGAGCCGGGGAGCCGGAGGCGCCGCCACCGCCCGTCAGTGGGCCGGACGTTCGGACAGCCGCCCCTCCGGAGCTCTAAGAAGGTAGCCCCGTACGCCGTCGACTCGTCATGCACCTGCCAGCCATTTACGCGCGGTGCTCCGGCCGGTGCCCGGTCAGCGGGCAGGACCCGCGCTCGGGCGGCGCGCCCGTGGTGTTCACGTCACCAGGCGCAGCGAGGTTTCCGCGATGCCCAGCCGGACGCTCTGACCCCACGTCAGTTCCAGGGCGTCGGCCTCCATCCCGTCGCCGAAGACCACGATCCGGTCCGACTCCACGGTCAGCCGCAGGCCCTGCCCCCGCCCCAGCTCTCCGGCGACCCTGCTGGTCCCCGTCGCCGGCGACGGCCAGGCCTCGCGCACGAACCACAGGAGCCGCCGGTCGCACGGCGCGGGCAGCTCGGCGGTGCTGCCGCGCTCCAGCCACAGCGAACGCAGCCAGCCCGTCGCCCCCGTACCCGTGCCCACCAGTACGCCCGAGGACGCCTGGGCCTCGCCCGGGTCCTCCTCGCCGTCGGGGCCCAGGCGGTAGCGGGCGGTCTGGTGGCCGGGCGGGCCCAGGTAGATCTCGTTCAGGGCGACGAGGCGCTGGGTGTCGTCGGCGACGGCCTCGACCATGGTCAGCTCCTCCGCCCGGCCCCCGGCCGCGGTCGCGGCGCCCAGCAGGGCCGCGGCGTCGGCGCTGCGGTGCCGGACGAGGACCCCCGGGTTGCGCCCCGGGTCGGTGTCGATGCCCACCACCGGCTGACCGTGCAGGTACTTCGCGGTGTTGGCGACCAGGCCGTCCTGCCCGACCACGACCACGACGTCCTCCGGGCCGAACAGGAAACGGTCCAGGTCCGCCCGCTCCACCCGGGTGCTGCGCCAGGTGAGCGGCACCGCCGCCGCCACCTCCCGCAGCGCCTGCCGCGCACGGTCGTGGCGGCGGGCCACCTCGTCGATCGAGCGGCCCCGGCTGGACAGGAAGAACGCGGCCTGCCCGTGCGTCCCGTGCCGCCCGAGCAGTTCCTCGTACTCGGTCCTGCGGTGCACGAGCACCGCCCGCGGGGCCAGGCTCACTCGCCCGCTCCGCCGTCCGGGCGTCCCAGCCGGGCGAGGAGCCCGGTGAGGACGTCGGGGGAGAGGGTGATGCTGTCGATCCGCGGCAGGTTCTCCGCCAGCCGGGTCGCCGCCAGGGCGTGCAGCGTGCCCGGGCCGGCCTCGCCGTGCACCCGCAGCCAGGCGGCCTGGGCCTCGGCGCGCGCCGCGCCCGTCTCGCGGGCCGCCTCGGCCTCCGCGCGGGCCAGCCGGACCGTGCGGGCCGCCTCGGCCTCGGTCCGGACGGCGTCCGCCGCCGCCTTCTCCTCGGCCTCGCGGCGGGAGTTGGTGCCCCGCTGGTCGACCAGCTGCTCCTCGCGCCGGGCCAGTTCGATCTGGCTGGCCAGCTCGTTCTCCGCGATGGCCCGCTCGCGCTCGACGGCGACCGCCCGCCGTTCGTACGTGGCCCGGTCCGCCTCCTGCTGGATCTGCTCGCGGGCCGGGGTGCGCAGAGCGCGCTCCACCTCCGCCTCGGGACGGATCGCCACGACCCGCACGGCCACCACGTCGATTCCGGTGGCGGGGAGCCGGGGCTCGGCGGCGAGACCGTCGGCGACCCGCTGCCGCACGGACGCGACGCCGTCGACCAGGGCGGCGGCCAGCGGGGTCCGGGCCAGTACGTCCAGCGTGTGCTGCTGCGCGGTCTCGGTGAGGAGGGTGGCGATCTGCTCCAGGGGTGCGCCGCGCCAGCTCCCGGTGTCCGGGTCGACGGAGAAGTCGAGCCGGTCCGCGGCGGCCGCCGGGTCGCTGATCCGGTAGGTGACGGTGGCCTGCACCGTCACGTCCTGGAAGTCGGCCGTACGGGCGTGGAACGCCATGGCCAGTTCCCGGTCGTCGACCGGCACTTCGGAGAGCGCCGCGGACAGCGACCGGTACCAGAAGCTGAGCCCCCGGCCGTCGTGGACCAGCCGGCCGCGCGAGTGGTGGCGGATGTGGGCGGTGGGCGCGGAGCGCAGATGGCGCCAGCCGAGGCGCCGGGTGATGTCCGCCATGGCGAACCCCCTTAATTTCGTCAGCACGACGATAAGGGGGTTCGTCTCATATCGTCAAGGGGACGAAAAGGGTTGGGTCCCCTTGTAGGAGCGGGCGGTTTTCTCCGGTCAGCGCCGGTAGAGCCAGCCGGCGGCGGCGTGGCCGATCAGGAGGTAGACCACGGCGGCGATGCCGTAGCCGACCACCACCTGGATCCATTCGCGGCTGAAGGTGAACAGGTCGTAGGACCAGCCGGCGAGCCAGGACGCGGCGTCGTGGACCGCGTCGACCAGGCCGTTGGCCTGGTTCGCCTCCAACAGGTAGAGCAGGATCCAGAGTCCGATGACGAAGGCGAGCACGTCCGCCACCACCGCGACGGCCCGGCCCGCCTGACTGCTTCCCCGACTGCGTACTCGCGAGTGAGTGCTCATGCACCGCGTGTTGCCGCGCACGCCCGACGTAAACGGGGGCGGGGAGCGGGACCGTCACAGGGCCAGCACGATTGCGTACGCGAGGAAGAAGAGTGCCACCAGCACCGCCAGGGCGATGATGATCACGAGTGGGCCCTTGCCCCACCCGCGCTTCAGCGGGCGGTAGGGTCCGGCGCCGGAAGTGGTGCTGGCCTCGCCGGGCGGGGTCTCGCCGGGCGGCACCGATCCGCCCGGTTCCAGACCGGGGGTGGTGCGGGGATCGGGGTCAGGGTTGTCGGTTCTCATGTCCGGCGTGTCCCCGCAATGACGGCCGGCATGCCCGAGGCGGGGGACTTACCGGACTTCCGGGACAACGGCCCTCGCCGGCCGCGCCGCCGGTGCCGAGGGTGCGGGCGGCGCCGAGGGTACGGCCGGCCGTGATGCGGTCCCGCAGGCTGTGGCGCAGCGCGCGGCTCGCGGCCCAGCGGCCTGCGCAACGGTGTCCGTCCGGCGCGTGGTCGAGCTCGTCGACGAGTTCGAGGAGGCGGGCGGGCTGCCTGCGCCAGTTGTAGACGAACAGGGCGATGCCCTGTGTTTCCGCGTAGCCGCCGAGTCCCAGGAGGCAGTTCAGGCCGGCCATGTCCATGAAGGTCACGTGCCCCATGTCGCAGGCCACCACGTCCACTCCGTCGAGCACGTCCCGCAGCCGGTCGAACTCCGGCCCGGCCTCCAGGCCGAGTTCTCCGGTCGGTGTGAGGTGCGCGGTGGGCCCGTAGCGCCTCAGTGTGATCCGGAAATCGCAGTCCATGGCCAACTCACCTCATACCGTCGTGAACGGCCCCTACCCGCTCCTCGGTGAGTAAGCCATCGGGCGGGCCGGGGACCCGTACCGCGAGCAGGACGGCGTCGTCCCGCGCATCCGACGCGCCGGCCGTCCGCAGCAGGGACCGGAGCAGGGCGTTCAGGGGGGTGCCGGGCGGGGCGCCGGCCAGGTGCCGCGCGAGCCGGTGGATCCGGGCGTCGATGTCCTGCCCGCGCTCCTCGACGAGGCCGTCGGTGTAGAGCAGGAGGGTGCTGCCGGGGGGAAGCAGGCGGCTGTGGCTGGTGCGCGGCCGGGGCGGCAGCGCGGAGTGCAGGAGCACGCCGTGCTCCTCCAGGAGCCGCACGGAGCGGTCGGGGCCGGCCAGGAGGGGCGCGGGGTGGCCGGCGTTGCTCCACCTCAGCAGCCAGTGTCCGGCCGCCGCCGGGTGGAGGTGGGCGTGGACGACGGTGCCGCCCGCGGGGAGGTCCAGGCGCCCGCAGGCGCGTTCGAGCGCGGCCGGGCCTCGTGCGGGCCCCCGCCAGGATGGTCCTGGTCGGCCTGCCGCAGCATGCTGCGGACCTGCCCCATGATGGCGGCGGCCCCCATGTCGTGCCCGGTGATGTCGCCGACGGCCAGGGCCAGCGCCCCCGTGCCGCCGGTGCCGGGGAGCTCCGGCAGCGGGTAGGCGTCGTACCAGTCGCCGCCGACCATGTCCTCGAGGGCCGCGGGCCGGTACAGGGCGGCCAGTTCCAGGCCCGGGACGGCCGGGAGGTCGGTGAGCATGGCCTGCTGGAGCCGGCGGGCGACGGTCACCCGGTCGTCGAGGTGGAGGGCGCGTTCGACGGCCTGGGCGGTGTAGACGGCCAGGGTGGCGAGCACCGCCCGCTCCGCCACGCCGATCTCGTAGGGGGTGTCCCAGCCCAGGATCAGGACCCCGAGGGTGTCGCGGGTCCCGCGCAGCGGCAGGCACACGGCCGTGCGCAGGTCCACGCCGCCGAACCCGGGGGTGGCCGGGAGGCCGGCCGCGGCCCCGCCGGCTTCCGACGGGCCGGCCACCACGATCATCCGGTCCTCGCGCAGCGCACGCGCGGCCGGCCAGTGCGAGGCGAGGGAGAGGGACCCGGTGCCGGACGGGGCGGGAGGGCCGTCGTCGGCGGGGGCGGCCACGGGGTGGAGCACCCCCTCCCGTACCAGCAGCAGGTCCATGCGGGCCGGTTTGAGGTCTCCGCTGACCAGGGCCGCCACCCGCTGGTGGACGTCGTCCAGGCTGCTGGTGCCGGCGAGGTCCTCCGACGTGCGCAGGAGTAGTTCGGACCGGCTGAGCAGCTCGTGCGCGCGCGTCGCCTCGCCTTCCGCCGCCTGCGCGGCGTCCTCGGCCGCTTCACGGGCCTCGCGTCCGCTGCGGGAGCGGGACCGCATCCGCATCTGGGCGCCGCACGCCGCGGCCAGGTCCGACAGGTCCCGTACGTCCTCGGCGCTCCAGGCGCGCGGACGGTGATCGACGACCGCGAGGACCCCCACGAGCTCGCCGGCGGTACCGACGAGGGGAACACCGGCGAACGCCGGCGCCCGCTCACGGCAGGCAGCGTTCGTACAGGGCGCGGTGGGCGGCGGCCAGGGCCCGCCGCTCAGCCGCCCGGGCCCCGGGGTTGGCCCGCGGGGCCGGCCGGTGCGCGTACGCCTGCCGCACGGCGGCCTCCAGGGACCGCACGTCCAGGCCGTCCGGGGCGTGCCGGTACAGGTGGCAGGGACGCTGTTCCGCGTAGAAACCGCAGTCCGGTGCCGCCACGGCCGTGCCCAGGTCGTGGCAGGCCTCCAGCCAGCCGGAGTGGGTGCCGAAGGTGTACGGCAGCACGGACAGGTCCAGGAACCGCAGGTAGGTCCACAGGTCGCCGTCGTCGAAGTAGTCGTGCACCCGCAGGTCCAGGAGCCCGCTCGCGGCGAGCGAACCCAGACCCGCCATCACGTCGGGAGCGTAGGCACGGGCCGCGGGGTCGTGGGCGTCGTGGTGGATGTCGACGCGCAGCCGCGCCCGGGGCAGCGTCTGCGTGATCCCGGCGAGGGCCCGGATGACGGGCAGCGGTGCCATGTTGGGCCGCAGGCTCTTCGCGTGCACGCCCACGACGAACTCGGCCCGCCGCCCGCGCGGGGCGGACAGCTCCGGCTCGTCGACCACGTGCGGGTGGGGCAGGACGTGGGCGGTGCGCCCCCAGCGGGCGGCGATCTCGGCCGCGGCACCGGGCGTGAGCGTGATGAGGCAGTCGGCCGCGGGCACGAGGACGTCCAGGGCCGCGTCGTGGGCACGCCGGTCGAGGTGGTGGGGGTTGCGCAGGTCGTGGACGGTCTGCACGAGCGGCTTGCCGCGCAGGCGCAGCTCGCCGACCAGGGCGGTCAACTGTTCCGGGCTCTGGGCGTCGAAGCCGAAGTGCAGGTGGTACACGTCGAAGGCCCGGTGGTGGGCGCGGACCCAGTCCGGGTCCAGCATCACCGGGGGCCACCACTGCTGTGAGGTGCTGGGGGCGCCGTTGGGGCGGGGGTCGGGCAGCAGCGTCACGCCGTCCGAGCCGTCGGCCGCGTGGATGTGGCGTACGTAGACGTGCCCGGCGGGCACCGACGCGACCCGGATGCCGGGCGGCCGCGGGGGCCGGCGACGCAGGGGGCGCGGGGCGCCGGCTGGGCGGCGGCCACGGCCTAGTCCTCGCCCCGGACGATGTTCCACTCCGGGCCGGAAACCGTCTCGGGACGCGGATCGTCGCAGCCCCGGGGGCGGGGCGGGCTGACCACGGCCGGACGGCACGTCCGGACCCGTTCGTCGGCTGCGATGCGGCTGCGGATCGGCTGGGTGTCCGCCTGGCTCGCCATGACCGACACCTCCTCGCTGGTCGGGGTGGTCGGTGGGCTGGGGTCGAGGGGCGCGTACCCGCCGGGGCCGGGGGCATGCCGTCGTACCGCGGCGGCATGGCGCCACGGTTCCCGGGCAGGCGGCGGGGACCCCGGGTACGCCGGAGCCCGCCGGGCAGCGCCTCGGCGCGGGCGGTGGACGGGCGGGGGGCCGGGGCGAGCGGGCGGGGAGCCGGGGCGGATCAGGTCTTCGCGCGGTCGAACTCGGCGGCGAACCCGCACCGCTCCGCGATCACCCGCAGCTGGTCGTCCGGCAGGGCGTCCGGGCCGTCGAGGACGGCGGCCATCCCGTCGGCGGCGAGCCCCAGGGCGGAGACGATGTCCAGGTCCCCGGCCGGGAGCGCGGCCCCCACGTCCCCGTCGGGCGGGGCGGTCCCCGTGGCGTCCAGGGCCTGCGCGGCGAGCGTGTGCCGCCGCGCGGCCCGCGCGTCCGACAGCAGCAGGCCCGTCCCCGCCGGTGTGACCCGCAGGATCAGGAAGAACGACTCGTCCGCGTTGAAGAACCCGTACGCCACGTCCGACGCCGCCGCGCCGCGCACCGCGGCGACCGCCTCGTCGAGGCCCGTGAGCGCGGTGCGGTCCAGACGGGTGCACTGCCGGCGGCCGGCCTGCTGGGCTACGGCGACCGCGTACCGGTGGTTCCTTCGTTCTGTCACGGCCCACAGGTGCCCCGTCGGTGCCCGCGGTAGCCCTGGGACGGGCCGCCGTGGCCCGCACGGAGCAAGCGGGCCGCCACCCGCACCGCGCCCGCCCGGACGGTGTTTCCGCACCCGAGCGGCGGGCAGGCGGCCCCGCATGGATCAGTCGAGGACACCCGTACTGGACGCCCTGGCCGCCTACCACGAGGCCGGGCAGACACCGTTCACCCCGCCGGGACACAAGCAGGGCCGGGGAGCCGACCCCCGCGTGCGCGCCGTGCTCGGCGACGCCGTCTTCCGCTCGGACGTCCTGGCCACCAGCGGGCTGGACGACCGCACCTCCTCCCAGGGGATCATCGAGGAGGCGCAGGCGCTCATGGCCGAGGCCGTCGGCGCCGATCACGCCTTCTTCTCCACCTGCGGCAGCTCCCTGTCCGTGAAGTCCGCCATGCTCTCGGTCGCCGGACCGCACGAGAAGCTGGTCGTCGGACGCGACGCCCACAAGTCGGTGGTCTCGGGGCTGATCCTGTCCGGCATCCGCCCCGTGTGGGTCGACCCGCAGTGGGACGCCGAGCGCCACCTGGCCCACCCGCCGTCCGCCGGGGCCTTCGAGCGGGCGCTGGCCGAACACCCCGACGCACGCGGTGCACTGGTGACCACCCCCACCCCCTACGGGACCTGCTCGGACCTGGCCGCCATCGCCGAGGTATGCCACCGCCGCGGCGTCCCGCTCATCGTCGACGAGGCCTGGGGCGCGCACCTGCCCTTCCATCCCGACCTGCCCACCTGGGCGATGGACGCCGGCGCCGACGTGTGCGTCACCTCGGTGCACAAGATGGGCTCCGCGCTCGAACAGAGCTCGGTCTTCCACCTCCAGGGCGACCTGGTTGCCCCCGAGGTGCTGAAGAGCCGCGAGGACCTGCTCGGCACCACCAGCCCGTCCGTCCTCGTGTACGCGGCCCTCGACGGCTGGCGGCGCCAGATGGCCGAACACGGCAAGGCCCTCTGCGACGACGCCCTCGCCCTCGCCGGCCGCATGCGCGAGCGCCTCTCCCGCATCGACGGCCTGCACGTCCACGGGCGCGACGACTTCTGCGGCCCCGGCAAGGCCTTCGACCTGGACCCCCTCCAGGTCATCATCGACATCAGCGCGCTGCGGGTCACCGGCTACCGCGCCGCCGACTGGCTGCGCCGGCACCACCGCGTCAACCTCCACGTCTGCGACCACCGCCGCGTCAGCGCCCAGCTCACCCACGCCGACGACGACCACACCGCCGGCAGCCTGCTCGCCGCCCTCACCGACCTCGCTGCGCACGCCCCGCAACTGCGCACCGGGCAGCCCGTGGAAGTGCCCTCCCCCTCCGGCCTGCGCCTGGAGCAGGCCGTGCTCCCCCGGGACGCGTTCTTCGGACGCACCGAGCAGGTCCCGGCGGAACGGGCCGCGGGGCGCGTCGCCGCCGAGATGCTCACGCCCTACCCGCCGGGCATCCCCGCCGCCCTGCCCGGAGAGCGCCTGAACGAGGACGTCCTGCGCTACCTGCGCACCGGTGTCGAGGCCGGCATGGTCCTGCCGGACGCCGTCGACACCGACGCGACCAGCATCAGGGTCCTGCGCGAGGACACGGTCTAGCCGGCCCGCCGCTTCACCGCCGGCCGCTCCTGCCCTCCAGCAGCCGCCCGAGCGGCCAGGTCGTGATCAGCCGGTCCGCGCCCAGGCCGATCCGGGCCGCGCGGGCGTAGCCCGTGCTCTGCCAGTGCAGCTGTTCGGGGGCGTGGGCGTCGGTGTCCACGGCGAAACGGCAGCCGGCGTCGGCCGCCTGGAGGAGCAGGTCGTCCGGCGGGTCGCGGCGTTCGGGCCGGCAGTTGATCTCCACGGCGGTGCCGTACTCCGCGCACGCGGCGAACACGGCCGCGGCGTCGAACCTGGACTGCGGGCGGCCCCGGCCGGTGATGATCCGGCCGGTGCAGTGCCCCAGGACGTCGACGCGCGGATTGCGCACCGCGGCCAGCAGGCGGGCGGTCATCGTCCCGGGCTCCGAGCGGAGCCTGGAGTGCACGGACGCCACGACGACGTCGAGACGGCCGAGCAGCTCCTCCTCCTGGTCGAGCGATCCGTCGTCGAGGATGTCGCACTCGATGCCGGTCAGCAGCCGGAAGCCCGGGCCCAGCCCGGCGTTCACGGCGGCCACGGCCCGCAGCTGACTCCTGAGCCGGTCCGGGCTCAGGCCGTGGGCGATGGTCAGGCGCGGCGAGTGGTCGGTCAGCACGGCCCACTGGTGGCCCAGGGCGCGGGCCGCTTCGGCCATCTCCTCGAGCGGGCTCCCGCCGTCCGACCAGTCGGAGTGCAGATGGCAGTCCCCGGTGCTCGCCGCCGCGAGCTCCCAGCCGGCGCGGGCGTCCGGGCCCGCCTCGGCTTCCAGGCGGGCCAGGTAGCGCGGGACCGCCCCGGCCGACGCCTGGGCGATCACCTCGGAGGTGACCGGACCCACCCCGCGCAGCCGTCCGGCCCGGGCGGCGTCCACCGGGCCCGGTTCCAGGCCGCGGACGGCGTCGGCCGCCGTGTGGAAGGCCCGCACCCGGTACGGGGACGCCCCGCGCCATTCGAGCAGGAAGGCGATGCGCCGCAGGGCTTCGTCCGGGGTCATGGCGGACCGGGCGGGGGCGCGCTACTCGCCGGCGGAGCCGGGCTCGGCCGTCCGCCGGTGCCCTTCCGCTCGGAGGCCGTCGGGTAGGAACGCGCCGGCCGTCACCACCGCGAGTTCACGGTTGTGGGTCATGCCCGGCGCCTACCCGTGCTGCGCGAACCATGCTTCCGGGCCGCTGTCGGCCGGGCTCCGGACACCCCCGGGGACGGCCCGGAGCCCGGCAGCGGTCAGGCCGGGGAGGGTGCCAGCGGGGGCCGTCAGCTGCCGGGGCGGCCGGTGCCGAGGGCGGGGGTGGCGGCCGGTACGTGGCCCGCCCAGTCGACGATGGGGAACGCCGCGCCCGCGGCCTCCGTGCCGCGGCACTGGGCGTGGTGGCGCAGGGCGATGCCGTCCAGGTCCAGGTGGGGCGCGAAGGCGGGGTGGGCCGCCAGGCGCCGGGCGTACGACCACACGTACGGGTGGTCGGTGAGGCGGTACACCGCGGCCGCGTCCAGGTGCCAGCGGTGCACGGTGTCCAGCTGTACCAGCGTCACCCACAACTGCACGTCGGCCGCGGTGAGTTCGGTGCCGAGCAGGTACTCGGCGCTGGAGAGGCGTCGCTCCAGCGCGTTGAGCGCGCGCAGCAGGGTGGCGAGCGCGGTGTCCCGTGCCGCCGGGTCGGCGCCGCACTGGCCGGCGCGCTGTGCCGCCGCGTTGATGCCCTGTTCGCACAGGCGGGCCACGGCCTCGATCCGGTCGTCGGCGCCGGCCGGGTACAGCTGCCGGCCGCCGGTGCCGAAGAGCCGGCCCATGTCCTGGAGGATGTCCGGGGCGTGCGTGCTGACGATCCGTCCGGTCCAGCCGTCGGCGAGTACGGGGGCCACGGCCGGTCCGGGGTACCGGTGGTAGCTGGCCTGGTAGAGCGGGCGCAGGGCCAGGTGTCCGCCGTCGGGCGCGTCGGGCACGGCCGGGAGCAGCGTCATCGGGAGGACGTCCCGCAGGCCGAGCAGGCTGTGCGTGACGGCGATGCGCAGACAGGACGGGCCGGACGGGGAGAGGTGGAGCCGGTAGCGGTGGGGGACGGCGGGGTAGCCGCTGTGCGCGTCACGGCCGATCCTGCTCCGGAAGGACGGGGCGGCTGTCGGGCGGGTGGTGGACATGCTTCTCCCTGGGGGTGCTCGGGCACGGGGCATGCGACGACGGCGACGGCGGCCGGCGCCGGATGCGGCGCGGCCGGGACCCTGAGGGTGGGGGCGCGGGTCAGCGGTGGGCGGGCGCGGGGCCGCCGGGGTGCGGGGGATTCGCCGCGCTGCACACGCGCAGGAGGTCGATGTGGCGGCGGGAGGTGAGCAGCGGGCGCGCCGGCGCGGCGGCGCGGACGCCGTCGGTGCCGCGGTCCAGCCCTGAACAGCCCATGATTCCCTACCGGTTCACCAGGATTCGCCGTTCTGGAGTGTCGGCGCGGTCCGGGCGGGTGTCAAGACCGCCTTCCCGTCCGCCGTCCCGCCGGCGTGCTGTCCGCCACGCGCGACGGCACCGGCCCCGGGAGGCGGTTGCCTCGGTGGAGCCGGTGCCGTCGTACGCGGTGTGCCGGGGGCCTACTTGGCGCCGAGGCCGGCGTCGGAGACCTCGGGCTTGCCGGCGGCCTTGAGGACCTTGTTCAGGAGCGTCAGGTCGTAGATGCCGGCCAGGTCGGGCTTCTCCAGGAGCTTGGCCTTGACCGCCCAGTCCGACTCGGTCTTCAGCGTGCTCGCGAGCGGGTCGTCGGTGACGAGGATGCTCTGCCAGGCCGGGTCGAGGACCTTGGCGTCGAGTTCCTTGCCGCTCTCGGCCTTGAGCTTGGCGTTGGCGGAGGCCTTGGCCTTGTCGGGGTTGGCGTTGATCCACTCGTTGGTCTTGACGGTGCCCCTGAGGACCGCCTCGACGACGTCCGCGTGCTCCTTCAGGAACTTCTGGGACACGATGACGTTCGTGATGACGAACTTCTTGTCGGGCCACAGGGCCGTCTCGTCGAGGAGGACGCTGCCGCCGTCGGAGACGAGCTTGGAGGCGGTGGGCTCGGGCACCCAGGCGCCGTCGATGGAGCCCTGCTTGAAGGCGTCGGGGGTGACCTTGTTGTCGGTGCGGACGACGGAGACGTCGCCCTTGCCGGACTCGGGGTCGACCGTCCAGCCCTTCTCGGCGATCCAGTTGAGGAACGCGATGTCCTGCGTGTTCCCCTTCTGGGGGGTGGCGATCTTCTTGCCCTTGAGGTCGTCCAGGGTCTTGATCTTGTCCGGGTTCACGACCAGCTTGACGCCGCCGGAGGCGGAGCCGGAGATGATCCGCAGGTTGGAGCCCTTGGACTTGACGTAGCCGTTGATGGACGGCGAGGGCCCGATGAAGCCGATGTCGAGGGAGCCGCCGTTGAGGGCCTCGATCTCGGAGGGGCCGGCGTTGAAGGACTGCGGCTTGACCTTGGTGCCGTTCAGCTCCTTCTCGATCAGGCCCTCCTGGAGGCCGACCAGGGCGGTGGCGTGGGTCAGGTTCGGGAAGTACCCGATGCGGACCTCGGACGCGGAGAGCTTCTGCTGACCACCCTCGGACGCCGTGGCGCCGGCCGGCTTCTCGTCCTTCTTCTCGGCCTCGGAGCCGTAGCCGCAAGCGGTGAGCAGCAGGGGGAGCGTGGCGGTGACGGCGATGGCGCGCAGGGCGTTGAGCGATCTTGCGGCAGACACGGAGGTGTCCTTTCACGGGATGGGTTCAAGAGCTGAGACGGACGTCTCAAAGCCACCGGTACACACGGCACCCGCGCGCGGCGGTCGGTGGCCGGATCACGGTCGCAGGCTGGGGAACGGGTGGGCCGTCGGGCGGCCCCGGGAATCGAGGTCCGGCCGGCGTGACGGACGGGCGGGCGGCACGGCACCGGCTGGTGTGCGGCCGCCGGTTCAGGTCCGGTGAGGGCGGTCAGGCAGGCTGACAGATGGCGCTGGAGGTGCGGACCAGATCGATGTGCCGGCGGGAGATCAGGGACGGCGGCCGGTGTACGTGTACGTCTGCGTGATGCGGCATGCGCACGGCCTTCCTCCCTGGATCCCTAGTTTTCCCACCTGGTTGGTAGGCATCTTGGCAGACGGGGGCACCCGCCCCAAGAGGTTGACCAGATGGTGGACGCCGCTGTCTCGTCTTACGAGAAATCGCAGGTCAGAGGCTAGGGATTGGTCCAGGCTCCGGGGGCGTCCGCCAGCGCGGACACCGAGGAGGGCAGCTCCGACGACGCCACGTCCGCGAGCGACACCCCGTCGAGGATCTCGCGCACGTTGGCCCGCAGCGCGATCCACAGGGGGAGCAGCGACTGGGCGGGGCCGGAGTAGGAGAGGTCGGGCGGGCGGACCCCGCGCACCGAGACGAGGGGTCCGTCCACGACGCGGATGACGTCCGCGATGCTGATGGACCGGGCCGGCCTGGCCAGCCGGTAGCCGCCGTTGCCGCCGCGCTGGCTCAGCACGAGACCGCCCCGGCGCATGTCGTTCAGGATGCCCTCGAGGAACTTGTGCGGGATGTCCTGGGCGTCGGCGATGGCCTCGGCCTTCAGCGGTCCGTCGTCCTGCGACGCGGCAAGCTGCAGCGCGGCCCGTACCGCGTAGTCCGCCCTGGCTGAGATCCGCATGCGGACATTATCCCGTACGGCCCCGGCCGCCGTCCCGCGCGGGCCCCGCCTCAGCGGAAGGCCGCCGCCACCGCGCGGTGGGAGCCGTTGAGGTAGTGCTCGCCGATCGAGCGCAGCCGGTGCGCGACCGGGCGGTGGGCCGTCAGGACGCGGGCGTTGCGCCAGAACCGGTCCAGGCCCGGCGCGTCGGCGAACTCCAGCACCCTGGCGGTGATGTGCAGTGCGGCCTCCGACGTCACCGTCTCGGCGGTCGCGACCAGGGCGGCGACCCCCGCGGGATCCTCGGCGTCGAGCTGCTCCCCGGCGTCGAGGGCCTGCGCCATCACCTCCGTGGCCCGGTCGACCACCGCGGTGGCGGTCTGGGCGGCGGAGGCGAGCTCCCCGTAGGCGAGGAAGAGGTCCGGGTCGTCGCCGGGCGGCCGGTGCGCGCGGCCGCCCCGGCTGAGGTCGCGCGCCTCGGTGAGGGCGCCCTCGGCGATGCCGAGGCCGACGTGGCACAGGGCGAGCCGGAGCGCGGGCTCGGCGAGCGCGGTGAACGGCGCGGTCGACTCCTCGTCGTGCGGCCGGCGTCCCAGCACCTGACCGGGAGCGACGGCGACGCGGTCGAACACGACGGCGCCCGCGCCCGCGACGCGCTGGCCGAGGCGGTCGTGGGCGGGTTCGAGGGTCACGCCGGGCGCGCCGGGCGTGACCCGCACGACCAGGACGTCGCCCGTCACGGCGCACACGGCGTCCACCGCGATCTGGTCGGCGGCGGCCACCGCCGTGTCCACGGGGCGGCGCCCGCTCAGCACGTACCCCGGACTGCGCGGCCTCAGCGTGAGGTCCGGCGGGCCTGCCTCGCCGCCCGGGGCGGGCGCGCGCACCGCGCCGGTCCACAGCCACTGCTCGCGCGCCGACTCCTCCTCGAGGGCGGTGGCGTCGTGGTCGGCCGCGTAGAAGCGTCCGCCCCACGTGTGCACGTAGTGGCGGGCGAGCAGCTCGCCGAGCGAGCTGTCCGCCGCGCCTATCTCGCGTATGACGGCGCATCCGGTGCGCCAGTCCGCGCCCCGGCCCGGCCGGGGCGGGGTGAGCGCGGCGAGCAGGCCCGCCTCGCGCAGCCGGGCCGTCTCGTCGACCGGCGGCCGGCCGGCCTGCTCGCGGGTCACGGAGTCGGCGGCCAGGTCGTCCGCCACGTCGCGGGCGGTACGCAGGAGCGCGCGGCGCCGTGCGGCGTCGGACGGGCGGCCCGCGGTGCTCGGTGTCGTCGGCACCGGCGTCACCGACAGGCCCGGACGGCGCGGTACGGCGCGGGGGAGGGGCGTGGGACGTTGCCGGGAGGGAGGGCGGTGGTCATGTCGGCTGCTCCGGGACGTTGTCGGTGGCGCCGGCCGGTGGCCGGGAGGCCTGGGCACGCGCGAGGGGAGGAAGCCGGGCGGCGCCGGATCCCCACTTTTCCCATCGGATTGATAGGAATACTTGCCCGGAAGAACCCTCCGGGCAAGACCACGACCAGATCGTGGACAGGGCGGTCTCGCGATGAAAGACGCGGCAGCAAGAGCCTTACTGCGGGGACCGTTTGACGGAGCGGCAACACGACTGCCAACTTCCCTTAACGAGGCGGTCATTGTATGGCGCAACGGCCGGACATAGCGTTTTCGGCGGATACCGCAACAGGCATCGGCCCCCCTTCGCACGGCCGACCGGAAGGCGTATCCGGAAAGGCGTGATCCGACGTGCCGGCCTCCCCACCCCCAGCCGCATCCCGAGCGGCGGCTTCCGCACCGCTGCACCTCGCCGTCGCGCTCGACGGCGCCGGCCGGCACCCGGCCGCCTGGCGCGAGCCGGGTGCCCGGCCCGGCGAACTCCTCACGGCCCGCTACTGGGCCGACGCCGTGGCCGAGGCCGAAGCCGGCCTGCTCGACTTCGTCTCCTTCGACGACGCCCTCACCCTCCAGTCGTCCTCGCCGGACGGACCCGACGGACGCACGGACCAGGTCCGCGGCCGGCTGGACGCGGTGCTCACCGCGGCCCGCGTCGCCCCGCTGACCCGGCACATCGGACTCGTCCCCACCGTGACCGCCACCCACACCGAGCCCTTCCACATATCCAAGGCCATCGCCACCCTCGACCACGTCAGCCGGGGCCGCGCGGGCCTGGACGTCCGGGTGTCGCAAACCGCCCACGAACTGCGGCACTTCGGACGGCGCGCGGCGGCCCTGCCCGAGGACGAGGCGTACGACGAGGCCGCCGACCACGTCGAGGTGGTCCGGCGGCTGTGGGACAGCTGGGACGACGACGCCGAGATCCGGGACGTGGCCACCGGCCGCTTCGTCGACCGCGACAAGCTGCACCACATCGACTTCGAGGGCCGCCACTTCAGCGTCCGGGGACCGTCGATCACCCCCCGCCCGCCCCAGGGACAGCCCCTGGTCACCGCCGCGGCCGCCACCCGCGCGGCGTACGGTCTCATCGCCCGCTCCGCGGACGCCGGTTACGTCCCCGCGCACGACACCGACGCCGTGCGCGCCGCGGTCGCGGAGATCCGGCGGGCCCGGGAGACCGCCGGGCCCGCGGCGGAGCCCCTGCACCTCTTCGGGGACCTCACCGTCTTCCTGGACGAGGACGCCCCCGCGGCACACGCGCGCAGGGAACGCCTCGACGCCCTCGCGGGCACCCCGTACGGCGACGGCGAAGCCGTCTTCACCGGAACCCCCGCACAGCTGGCCGACCTGCTCCAGGACTGGCGGACGGCCGGCCTGACGGGCTTCCGGCTGCGGCCCGGCGGCATCTCCCACGACCTGCCCGCGATCACCCGGGCACTGGTGCCCGAGCTCCAGCGGCGCGGGGCCTTCCGCCGCGCGTACGAGGCGGACACCCTGCGCGCACTGCTGGGCCTGGCACGCCCGGCCGGCCGGTACGCAGCCCAGCCCGCCGCCTGATCCGGACCCGGAAGGACCACCATGAGCACCAAGCCGCTCAAGCAGATCCACCTCGCGGCCCACTTCCCCGGAGTCAACAACACCACCGTCTGGAGCGACCCGGCGGCCGGCAGCCACATCGACTTCGACTCCTTCGTCCACTTCGCCCGCACGGCAGAGCGCGCCAGGTTCGACTTCCTCTTCCTCGCCGAGGGACTGCGCCTGCGCGAACAGGGCGGCCGGATCTACGACCTCGACGTGGTCGGGCGGCCCGACACCTTCACCGTGCTCGCCGCGCTCGCCGCCGTCACCGAACGCCTCGGCCTGACCGGGACGATCAACTCCACCTTCAACGAGCCCTACGAGGTGGCCCGCCAGTTCGCCAGCCTCGACCACCTGTCCGCCGGACGCGCCGCCTGGAACGTGGTGACCTCCTGGGACGCCTTCACCGGCGAGAACTTCCGCCGGGGCGGGTTCCTGCCCCGCGAGGAGCGCTACTCCCGCGCCAAGGAGTTCCTGGCCGCCGCGACCGGGCTGTTCGACTCCTGGGACGGCACCGAGATCGTCGCCGACCCGGTCTCGGGCACCTTCCTGCGGGACGCCCGGGCGGGCGCCTTCACCCACCGCGGACCGCACTTCGACATCGAGGGCCACTTCAACGTGCCGCGCAGCCCGCAGGGCCGGCCCGTCGTCTTCCAGGCGGGCGACTCCGACGAGGGCCGCGAGTTCGCCGCCGCCCGCGCCGACGCGATCTTCGGCCGGTACGGGACCCTCGACGAAGGCCGGGCCTTCTACGCGGACGTCAAGCGCCGCCTCCCCCGGTACGGGCGCACGCCCGACCAGCTGAAGATCCTGCCCGCGGCCACCTTCGTACTCGGCGACACCGACGCCGAGGCACACGAGACCGCGCACGAGGTGCGCCGCCTCCAGGTCAGCGGACAGACCGCGATCAGGTACCTGGAGCACGTCTGGAACCGCGACCTGTCCGCCTACGACCCCGACGGGCCGCTGCCCGAGACCGACCCCGAACCCGGCGAGAACACCATCGCCCTCGGCCGGGCCAGCGTCCGTCAGTTCCGCGACCCGCGGGAGACCGCCCGGCAGTGGCGCGAGCTCTCCCGCGCCAAGAACCTGTCGATCCGCGAGCTCGTCATCGCGACCACCGCCCGCCAGACCTTCGTCGGCTCCGCCGCCACCGTCGCCCGGGCGATCGACGACCTGGTGCAGGCGGACGCCGCCGACGGCTTCATCCTCGTCCCCCACATCACCCCCGGCGGCCTCGACGTGTTCGCCGACACCGTCGTCCCCCTGCTCCAGGAGCGCGGCGTCTTCCGCACCGAGTACGAGGGCACCACCCTCCGCGACCACCTCGGGCTCTCCGTGCCCGCCCCCGCCCCCTCCGGCCTGTAAGGAGCCCGGCATGTCCGGCATCCCCCTCGGGGTCCTCGACCTCGTCCCCGTCCCGTCCGGCTCCACCGCCGCCGAGGCCCTGCACCACAGCATCGACCTCGCCCGGCAGACGGAGGCCTTCGGCTACGCCCGCTACTGGTTCGCCGAGCACCACCTCAACCCCGGCGTCGCCGGGACCTCCCCGGCGGTCCTCCTCGCGCTCACCGCCTCCGCGACCACGACGATCCGCCTCGGCTCCGGAGCCGTGCAGCTCGGGCACCGCACCGCCCTCTCCACCGTCGAGGAGTTCGGCCTGATCGACGCGCTCCACCCCGGCCGCCTGGACCTGGGCCTGGGCCGCTCCGCCGGCCGGCCCCCGCAGCGCGACCCCGCGGCGGCCGAGCCCTTCGAGGGGTGGACGCCGAACGGGCTGCGCATCCCGCCCCGCTTCTCCTTCGCGCACCTGCTGGGCCACCCGAGGGTCGCGCTCCAGCAGCGCCTGCTGAACCTGCCCGGTGCCCAGCCGCAGGACTACGCCGAGCAGGTCGACGACGTCCTCGCGCTGCTGCGCGGCGACTACCGCTCCCCGCAGGGCGTGGAGGCGCACGCCGTCCCGGGGGAGGGGGCCGACGTCCAGGTGTGGATCCTGGGGAGCAGCGGCGGGGTCAGCGCGGAGACCGCCGGCCGCAACGGACTGCGCTTCGCGGCCAACTACCACGTCAGCCCCGCCAGCGTGCTGGAGGCGGCCGAGGGCTACCGGGCGGCCTTCAAGCCGTCGGCCGGGCTGGACCGCCCGTACCTCACCGTGTCCGCCGACGTCGTGGTCGCCGAGGACGACGCGACCGCCCGCGAACTGGCGGCCGGCTACGCGCCCTGGGTGCGCAGCATCCGCACCGCCGAGGGCGCCATCCCCTTCCCCACGCCCGCCGAGGCGCGCGCCCTGCCCTGGACCGAGGCCGACCGGGAACTCGTCGCCGACCGGGTCGACACCCAGTTCACCGGCTCCCCGCGGACCGTCGCCGACCACCTGGAACGCCTCCAGGAGGCCACGGGAGCGGACGAGCTGCTGATCACCACCATCACGCACGACCACGCGGACCGGGTCCGCTCCTACCGGCTGCTGGCCGAGGAGTGGCAGCGCCGCTGACCGGCCGCGCCCGGCGTCCTGGTCGAGGCACCGTCCGGGGAATCGTAGACTCGACGGTTGTGGCGGACACCCAGTACGAAGACCTGTTGCGGCATGTGCTCACCTCCGGGACGGCGAAGGCCGACCGGACGGGCACCGGCACCCGAAGCGTGTTCGGGCACCAGCTGCGTTACGACCTCTCCCAGGGGTTTCCCCTGGTCACCACCAAGAAGGTGCACCTGAAGTCGATCGTGTACGAGCTCTTGTGGTTCCTGCGCGGCGACTCGAACGTCGGCTGGCTGCGGGAGCACGGCGTCACCATCTGGGACGAGTGGGCCGACGCCGACGGTGAGCTCGGACCGGTCTACGGCGTCCAGTGGCGGTCCTGGCCCACTCCCGACGGCCGGCACGTGGACCAGATCACCGAGGTGCTCGACACGCTCCGGCGCGACCCGGACTCCCGCCGGATGATCGTCTCCGCCTGGAACGTCTCCGAGCTGTCCCGGATGGCACTCGCCCCGTGCCACGCCTTCTTCCAGTTCTACGTGGCCGACGGCAAGCTCTCCTGCCAGCTGTACCAGCGCAGCGCGGACCTGTTCCTCGGCGTGCCGTTCAACATCGCGAGCTACGCCCTGCTCACCCACATGGTGGCGCAGCAGACCGGCCTCGAACCGGGCGACTTCATCTGGACCGGCGGCGACTGCCACATCTACGACAACCACGTCGAACAGGTCACCGAGCAGCTCTCGCGCACCCCGTACGACTTCCCCCGGCTGAAGCTGCGCCAGGCCGACTCGATCTTCGACTACGCCTACTCCGACGTGGAGCTGCTCGACTACCGGCACCACCCGGCCATCAAGGCACCGGTGGCGGTATGACCGTCGGACTGATCTGGGCGCAGACCCTCGACGGCGTCATCGGCGCCGGCAACACCATTCCGTGGCGGCTGCCCGAGGACATGGCGCACTTCAAGGCCACCACCCTCGGCCACCCCGTGGTGATGGGCCGCAAGACCTGGGACTCGCTGCCCCCGCGCTTCCGCCCGCTCGCCGGCCGGCGCAACATCGTCGTCACCCGCGACCCGCACTGGCGGGCCGAGGGCGCGCTGCGCGCCGGCTCGGTTCCCGAGGCCCTGGAGCTGGCGGCCGGCGCCGGCGAGACGTGGGTGATCGGCGGGGGCGAGATCTACCGGGCCGCCCTGGAGCACGCCACGGTGCTCTCGGTGACCGAGATCGACGCGAAGGTGGACGGCGACACCCACGCCCCCGTACCCGGCCCGGAATGGGCCGCCGGCGCGGACGACGCCTGGCGCACCTCGACGTCCGGGCTGCGCTACCGCATCCGCCGGTACACCCGCTAGCGCCACGGGGCCCCGGTGGCGGGCCGCCCTAGAGCCGCCCGGCCTCCTCGCGCAGGGCCCGGACGAGGGCCGTCACCAGGGGCCGGCCGCCGCCGCGGGCGGCGGCCCCGATGTGCCGCACCGGGCCCGGCGCCGTGACCGGGACCGCGCACAGGCCCGGGACCTCCGGGCCCAGCGCGATGGAGGGGATCAGCGAGACCCCGATGCCCGCGGCGACGAGCGAGCGCGCGAAGAAGTAGTCGGTGGTGGTCCCGCGCACCTCCGGATCGAATCCGGCGATCGAGGCGTACCGGCGCAGGTACGCCTCGGTGCGCAGGCAGCCGAGCACCCAGGGCTCGTCCGCCAGCTCGGAGAGGTCCAGGGCCCCGCGCCCGGCCAGCCGGTGTTCCCGCGGCAGGACCACGTACAGCGGGTCCTCCATGAGCGGGGTCCACTCCAGGCCGGAGCCGGAGCCGGCCCCGGGCCCGCCGGGCAGCGGGCCGTCGAAGCGGTAGGCGAGGGCGAGGTCCACGGCGCCCTGGCGGACCAGCGGCAGGGTGTCCTCGGGCTCGCCCTCCCTGATGTGGATCACGGTGCCGGGGTGCTCCGCCGCCAGCCGGGCGAGCGCGGCCGGCAGCAGCAGTCTGCCCCCGCTGGTGAACGTGGCCACGGTGAGCCGGGTACGGCCCGTGCCCAGCCGGTCGACCTGCCGCCGCGCGTGCTCGAGCTCCGCCGCGACGGTCTCGGCGGCGCCGACCATGATCCGCCCGGCCTGCGTCAGGGTGACGCCGCGCGTGCTCCGGTCGACCACCCGTGCGCCGAGGCCGCGCTCCAGCGCGGCGATCTGCTGGGAGACGGCGGAGGGCGTCAGGCGCAGGGCCGCGGCGGCCCGGTTGAAACTGCCGTGCTCCGCTACCGCCCGCAGGACGCGGAGCCGCTGTACGTCGATCAACAGTTTTCCTTCATACGCGATCAGCAGATCATGACTTCTGCTGGTGACGATAGGCCTCCACGATGAGGGCATGCAAAAGATCATCGTCATCGGCGGAAGCCGCTACTTCGGAAGGCTCCTGGTCGAGCGCCTGCACGCCGCCGGGAACCGGGTCACCGTGGTCAACCGGGGCTCCACCCCGCCGCCCGAGGGGGTCGAGCACCTCGTCGTCGACCGGAACGACGAGAGCGCCCTGAGGGCCGCGCTCGACGGCCGCACCTTCGACGTCGTGGTCGACCAGGTCTGCTACACCCCCGTGCAGGCCGCCATCGCCGCCCGCACCTTCGCCGGCCGTACCCGGCGCTACGTCATGACCTCCACGATCGAGGTCTACGACCCCGCCACGGCCGCCCTCCCCGCCGTACCCGCCGGGACACCGGTTCCGGAGTCGGCCGTGGACCCGGCCGCCTGGCGGGTGGCCACGGACCTGCCCTGGCACGACGCCGTGTACCTGGAGGAGCACTACGCCGAGGGCAAGCGCCAGGCGGAGGCCGTCCTCACCGCCGCCGGCGGCTTCGCGTTCACGAGCGTACGCAGCGCCCACGTGCTCGGCGGCGGCGCACTGGAGTTCACCGGCCGGCTGGCGCACTACACCGGCCGCGTCAGCCGGGGCGAGGAGATCGCCGTGCACGCCCGGCCGCGGCCCACGGTCTTCATCCACCACGAGGAGCTGGCCGACGTGCTGCTGTGGGCGGCCGCCGCCGACTTCACCGGCCCCGTCAACGCCTGCTCCGACGGCCCGCTCGACGTGCACGGCCTCACCGCCGTCGTCGCCGCCCGGACCGGCCGGGAGCCGGTCCTGCGGACCGTCCCGGCGGGCGCGGACGCCTCCCCGTTCTCCTTCGACCGCCACTACGCCATGAGCAACACCCGCGCCAAGGAGCTCGGCTTCCGCTTCTCCCGCACCGCCGACTGGCTCCCCGGGGCCGTCGCCGAAGCCCTCACCGCCTGAGCGAACGGAGCCACCATGCGGTACCGCACCATCGGCCACCACACCGTCAGCGCCGTCGGCCTCGGCGCCATGCCCCTGTCCATCGAGCACCGCCCCGACGAGGCACGGGCCGTCGCCACCGTCCACGCCGCCCTCGACGCCGGCGTCACGCTCATCGACACCGCCGACAGCTACCACTGGCACGCCGGCGAGGAGGGCCACAACGAGCGGCTGATCGCCCGCGCCCTGGCCCGCTACGGCGGCGACACCTCGGGCGTCCTGGTGGCCACCAAGGGCGGCCGGGGACGCCCCGGAGACGGCAGCTGGACCGTCGACGCCACCCCCGCCCATCTCAGACGCGCCGCCGAAGCCTCCGCCCGGCGCCTGGGCGTCGACGCCATCGGCCTCTACCAGCTGCACAAGCCCGACCCGGCCGTCCCCTGGGAGGAGTCCGTCGGCGCGCTGCGCGAACTGCTCGACGCCGGCACGATCCGCGCCGCGGGCATCTCCAACGTCTCCCGCGCCCAGATCCTCCAGGCCCACCGGATCCTCGGCGACGGACTCGTCTGCGTACAGAACCGGTACTCACCGGCCGTCCGCGACGGCGAGGCGGAGCTGCGGCTGAGCACCCGGCTGGGACTGGCCTTCCTGCCCTGGAGCCCGCTCGGCGGCATCTCGCGCAGCTCCCTGGACGGCCCGTCGGGCGCCACCTCCGCCGGCACCCCGTTCCACCGCGTCGCCGCCGAGCGCGGCGTCAGCCCCCAGCGGGTCGCCCTGGCCTGGCTGCTGGCCCGGTCCCCGGCCGTCATCCCGGTGCCGGGAGCCGGCCGCCCGGCCTCCATCACCGACTCGGCCGCGGCGGCGGAGCTCACGCTGACCGGCGAGGAGCTGGCGCGGCTGGACGCCTTCAGGGGTGCAGCCGGCTCGTCCAGTCCGGCGGGACCCGCTCGGGAGGGCCCGGCGCCGGCTGCGTCGGCGGGTGCTCGGTCGGCGGGGTGAGCTCCGGGCCGCCCTGGAACAGGGCGTTCGTGGCGTAGTTCCAGTACCAGTCCTCGCCCGGCTCGAAGCTCTGCACCAGCGGATGACCGGTGGCCCTCCAGTGGGCGGTGGCGTGCTGGGCCGGGGAGGAGTCGCAGCAGCCGATGTGGCCGCACTGGGCGCAGCGGCGCAGGTGGAACCACCAGCCGTGCACCTCCTCGCACTCCACGCAGCCCGTGCCGGAAGGCGCGGCGCTCGGGTCGATCCCGGCGATCTCGCTCATGTGCTCTCCTCGGGGGTGTCCGGCGGTGTCAGGGGCAGCAGCACCTGGAAACGGGTGTCGCCGGGGACGGACTCGACCTGGAGGCTGCCGTGGTGCTTGCCGACCACGATCCGCCAGGAGATGTCCAGACCGAGCCCGGTGCCCTCGCCGACCGGTTTGGTGGTGAAGAAGGGGTCGAAGATGCGGCTGCGGATCTCGGCCGGCACCCCGGGCCCGGTGTCGCGGAACTCCACGAGCAGCCGGTCCCCCTCCCGCGCCGTGCGGACCGTCAGCGTGCCCTCGCCGCCGGTCTCCGCGATGGCGGACACGGCGTTGTCGATCAGGTTCGTCCACACCTGGTTGAGCTCGGCCGGATAGGCGGGCACGTCCGGCACCGACCGGTCGTACTCCTTCACCACCCGCACCCCGGGCCCGATCTTCCCGGAGAGCATCACCAGCGTGCTGTCCAGGAGCTCGTGGACGTCCACGACCCGGTGCGGGGCCCGGTCGAGCTGCGCGTACTGCCTGGCCGCGTCGACGAGGTGGGAGATGCGCGCGGTGGAGTCCTCGATCTCGCCCATCAGCAGCTCGGTCTCGACCGTGTAGCCGAGCCAGCCGATCGCCGCCGGCAGCAGGGCGCCGTCCACGGCCGCCGCGACCCGGTCCAGCCAGTCCGCGTCCAGCCCGGCCTGCACGAAGACCGGCGCGAGCCGCCACCCCTCCGGGAGGCCGTGGTCCTCCAGCCAGTCCGCCAGCTCGTCCTCCCGGTCGGAGGCCTCCAGCGGACTCAGCGCCGGGGCCTTCGCGACCCGCTCCACCGTCCGCTCCTGGATCTCGATGAGATCGGCGATGGCCTCGCCCGAGTAGCGGCCCTGGGAGATGTGCGCCAGCTTGTGCCGCATCTTGCCGACCCGCTCGCGCAGCGCGGCGGTGGCCCGGACGGCCGCCGCCGCCGGGTTGTTCAGCTCGTGGGTGAGCCCGGCGGACAGCGAACCGAGCGCCAGGAGGCGTTCGCGCTGCCCGATGGCCCGCTGGGTGTTCTTCGAACCGAAGAACAGCCCTTCCAGCAGGTGCGCCGCCATCGGGAACCACTCCCGCATGACGTCCGCGAACGACTGCGCCGGCAGCACGAAGAACCGCGTCGGCTCCGTCACCCGCATGGAGTTGGTGTATGTCTGCGGCACCCGGTCGCCCAGATAGGCCTGCATCGCCCCCGAGTACACCCCGCGCTGCGAGGTACGGCTCACCTCGACGTCGTCGCCGCCCACCCGCCGCGACAGGACGACGGTCCCCTCGATCATCACGTAGAAACAGGTGGCGGGATCCCCCTCGGCGTACACCGGACCCGCCTCGAAGCGCTCCACCCGCCCCTCGGCGCACAGCCGCCCCAGCTGCTCCGGGGACAGCTTCTCGAACAGGAACAGGGACGCGATCTCGTGCGGCGCGCAGGGCATGACCTGCCCGCCGCCGCCCGGCCCGTTCACGACTGCTCCAGGTACCGGTGGACGAGCATGACGGCCATGGCTCCCTCTCCCACGGCGGACGCGACGCGCTTGGCCGACTCGGCGCGGGCGTCGCCCGCCACGAACACGCCGGGGACGCTGGTCTCCAGGTGGTACGGGAGCCGGTCCGGCTCCCACCCCGCGGGCGGCCGGCCGTCCGCCGTCAGGTCCGGTCCCGCCAGGATGAAGCCGTGCCCGTCGCGCAGCACCGTGCCGTCCAGCCAGTCGGTCAGCGGGGCCGCGCCGATGAACACGAACACGTACTGGGCGTCGACCGGTTCCGTCACCCCGCTGTCCACGTCCCGCAGCACCAGCCGCTCCAGGTGGCCGTCACCGTGCGCCGACTCCACGACGGTCCGGGTGCGCACCCTGATGTTGGGGGCCTCCTCGATCTGCTGGACCAGGTAGTACGACATCGAGGCCGTCAGCGACTCCCCGCGCACCAGCAGCGTCACCGACCCGGCGCCCCGCGCCAGGTACATCGCCGCCTGCCCGGCCGAGTTCGCGCCGCCGACGATGTACACGTCCTGCCCGGCGCAGGAGGCCGCCTCCGTGAGGGAGGAGCCGTAGTACACCCCCCGGCCGGTCAGCTCGTCGCAGCCGGGCGCACCCAGGTGCCGGTAGGAGACCCCGGTCGCCAGGATCACGCTGTGCGCGGCGACCGCCGAACCGTCGGAGAAGCGGACCACCCGGGCCGGCCCCTTGACCTCCAGGCCCGTGACCTCGCGGGCCGTGAGGATCTCGGCGCCGAAGCGGGCGGCCTGGCGGCGGGCGCGCTCCGTGAGCTGGGCGCCCGAGACGCCGTCCGGGAAGCCGAGGTAGTTCTCGATGCGGGAGCTCTGGCCGGCCTGCCCGCCCGTCGCCGACCGCTCGACCAGCACGGTGCGCAGCCCCTCGGAGGCCCCGTACACCGCCGCGCCGAGCCCGGCCGGGCCGCCGCCGATGACCACCAGGTCGTAGAACTCGGCCGCCGGGGTGGTGGCGAGCCCCACGTGGGCGGCCAGCTCGGCCGGCTCCGGCTCGATCAGCGCCGTGCCCTCCGGAGTGACCACCAGGGGCAGGCGCTGCCCGTCGGCCCCGGCCGCCTCCAGCAGCCGCCGGCCCTCGGCCTCGTCGGAGGAGTACCAGCGGTACGGCACCTGGTTGCGGGCCAGGAACTCCCGCACCCGCGAGGACGGGGCCGACCAGCGGTGCCCGACCACCTTGGTTGCGGGCACCGGCCGGTGGTCGCTGGACCGCCAGGCCGTGAGCAGGTCGTCCAGGACCGGGTAGAGCTTCTCCTCCGGAGGGTCCCAGGGCTTGAGGAGGTAGTGGTCGAGGTCGACCACGTTGATCGCGTCGATCGCCGCGCTCGTGTCCGCGTACGCGGTCAGCAGTACGCGCCGGGCGCCCGGGTACACGTTCAGGGCCTGTTCGAGGAACTCGATGCCGTTCATCCGGGGCATGCGGTAGTCGGCGAGGATCACGGCCACCAGGTCGCCGCGCAGCTTCAGCTCGCGCAGCGCCTCCAGCGCGGACTCGCCGGACTCGGCACGCACGACCCGGTACCCGCCGCCGTAGCGGCGCCGCAGGTCACGGGCGATGGCGCGGGAAACGCCCGGGTCGTCGTCCACGGTCAGGATGACGGTCCGCGTGCTCTCCACGGCCTGTGCCATACGGCCCATCGTATGTTCGCCGGCCCACGACCGCTCCGGGGCGCGGCGAGCGCCCCGGAGCGGCCTGTTTCCCCCGTTACCCCCGGTGCGGAGGTGTTCTCCTCCGGAGGGGCGCGGTCAGCACCGGTAGGCGGCGCTGGGGTGGGCGGGTTCGCAGTAGCGCACGTGCAGGTGGTTGTCGTGGCCCGCCCAGGAGGTGGTCAGGCCCTCGGAGATCAGCTGGGGGTCGTTGAAGAAGACGGTCTTGACGTGCCCGGGTGCGGCCCGCCGGATCTCCTGGACCAGCCGGCGGGTGGCCGCACGGTCGTAGGCGGCGGACTTCCACGTGATGCGGGCGGCGGTGCACTGCGCGCCGTCGTCGCGGACGGGCCACAGGTCGGCGTCCAGGCCCTGCTCGTGGCTGGCGTGGCCAGGGATGTTCCCGCCCAGTTCGAGCCCGAGGTCGCCCACCGGTACCCGGCCGCGGCCGGCCGACGCGAAGGCGCGTCCGGCGGCCTCCAGCTGGGCGACGGCCGCTGCCGTGCCCCAGTTCGCCGTCTTGTTCCCGTCCGGGTTCTGGTCGCACAGGTTGTTGCCGGAGAAGGTGACGCGCTCGTAGTGCCAGAGCAGGTTCTTCCAGGTCGCCGGGCCCACGACGCCGTCGGCCCCCAGCCCCGCCGCGGTCTGGAACCTGCGCACCGCCGCCCTGGTCCCGGCGCCGAACTTCCCGTCCACGCCGAGGCCGGCCCCGGCCTTGGCGTTGAGCTCGCTCTGCAGGGCGGACACGGCCGGTCCCGAGGCACCCTCCTTCAGCGTCGGGGCCAGGGCCGCCCAGGTGGCCGCGCCGACGATGCCGTCGGCGGCCAGCCGGTGCGAGGCCTGGAAGCGCTTGACGGCGGCGGTGGTCGACGCCCCGAACACCCCGTCGGCCGGGGCGGACTGCCCCTGGGAGGCGAGCAGCCGCTGGAGGGCCAGGACGTCGGTGCCCCGGTTGCCAGCGGACTGCGCGGGGTACTGGGCGCGCCCGTACGCGAGGGACTCCTGGGCGGGTCCGGCCAGGGCCATCAGGACGGCGGCCGGGACCAGGAGGGCGGCCGCCCTGCGGGAGGCGCGGGACAGACGCATCCCGGTCACCGGCTCGCCTCGGCCGTGCAGGCCGCGACGCCGTCGCAGAAGGTGATGTCCCAGTGGTACTTGTTCTTCTCCCAGGTGTAGACGTTGCCCGCCGAGGACCGGTAGCGGGGGTGGGTGCCCCGGGGGGCGAGGCGGGTGAAGCTGCGCTCGATGTAGTTCTTCAGGCAGTCGTTCGGCGTGCCGATGTCCACCTTGTAGCCCTTTTCGTGGCTGTACCGGAAGGTCCTGTCGTGGCCGACCTCCGTGCCCCCGGTGACGTTCAACGCGCACCCGCTCGCGCTCTTGAGGGTCTTGAGCCCGGTGACGGAGGCCTGGTTGATCTGCTCGAAGGAGGTGCAGGTGGGGTTCTGCCGGTCCGTGCACCGGCCGCTGGAGGACCAGGTGACGCCGGCGGCCCGCAGTTGGGCGGCCGCCTGCGACTGGGAGAGCTTGGAGACGGCGAACGCGTTGCCGGGCAGGGCCAGTACGGTGGCCGCGCCGATGGCGCCCGCGGTCAGGGCGAAGCGGTGCAGGGTGCGCATGGTGGACTCCTCGGATGCTGTGTTCGGGTTCGTGCGGAGAAGGGCTAGTACCAGTGCGGTGAGCGGGACTTCCAGGCCTTGTAGGCGTTGCAGGGCGTCCCGTACCGGTCGTCGATGTACTTCAGGCCCCACTTGATCTGGGTGGCCGGATTGGTCTTCCAGTCGGCGCCGGCGCTCGCCATCTTGGTGGCCGGCAGCGCCTGCGGGATCCCGTACGCGCCGCTGCTCGGATTGGTGGCGTACACCCGCCAGCCGCTCTCGCCGTTCCAGAGGTCGTTCAGGCAGCCGAACTGCGCCGCCACGGTCCAGCCGTGCGCGCCGAACTGCCTCTGCGCCGCGATCCTGACGGTGCGGGACAGTCCCATCGCCGACATCGTCGCCGGCCCCGCGGTCCCGTCGGCGCCGAGCCCGTGGGCGCTCTGCCACCGCTTGACGGCCGACCTGGTGCCGGTGCCGAAGACACCGTCGGCCGAGACCCCGGCCCTGGCCTGGACGGCCTCGACCTGGCGGTGCAGGGCGAGTTCGCTGCGGGCGCCGTACTTGCCGTCCGCGTCGAGGCCGTTGTCGCCCTGGAAGTCCCGCAGCGCGGACCGGGTGGCGGGGCCGTCGACCCCGTCGACCCGGTCCGCCGCCAGGTAGCCCAGCCCCGCCAGGTTGGACTGTTCCACGCGGACCTGGTCGACCGCGTTCGCGTCGTGCGCGCCCAGCATCGTGACGAGCAGGGCCGCCGTCGCACCCCCGGAGGCCAGGAACGGTATTCGGGCAGCGGAAATCGGTCTCACTCGGGGCTCCTCGAGAGGGCCACCGGGACCTTCGGGTCCCGGGTGGCTGCCGGATCTGACGGTCTGAAGGCTAGGAGCGGGCCCCCCGCCCGGACGTCCGCTGACGGTTTGAGCTTCGCAACGGCCTCCGTCATCCCAGGAGTTGACCTCCGGGGCCGTCTCAACCCGGCGGTTGACGTCCGGGGCACACCCCCGGGTTGACCCGGCGGGCCCCGCCCCGCCGCCCCGCGCAGATCAACCCCACGGTGGACGACGCACCCGCCGGATCCGCATACCTTCCAGCGATGAGCACCCGGTCACGCCTGCGGCAGGTCCTCCTCGACAGCGCGCTCCCCGTCGTCCTGGCGGTGGGTGGGTGCGTGGCGGGGGAGGAGTACCCCCATGGCGACTGGGCGCCGTTCGACGTCCTGGCGTACCTGCTCACCTGCCTCACGGCGCTGCCGCTCGTCGTCCGGCGGGCACGGCCGATGACGGCGCTGACCCTCTGCTGCCTCGGGTACTCGCTCTACCTCGGCGCCGGCCACCAGCCGTCGCTGAACTGGTGGGCGATACCCGTCGCCCTGGTCAACGCGGCGTCCCGGTGCCCGCTGCGGGTGTCGGTGCCCGGCGCCGGCCTCGCCGCGGCGACCGTGCTGCTCAGCGGGCTCGCGGGTGGCCTCAGCCCGCTGCTGGTCCTCGGACAGGCCGTGATCGTCCCCGTCATCTGCCTGGTCTTCGGCCGCGGACGGCGGCAGGTCGCCCTGCAGAACGCCGAACTCGTCAGACTCGCGGCGGCGCTCGCCCACGAGCAGCGCGAGCGGGCCCGGCGCGCGGTGGTCGACGAGCGGATCCACATCGCGCGCGAGCTGCACGACGTGGTCGCCCACCACATGTCGGTGATCTCCGTCCAGGCCGGTCTCGCCGACTACGTCTTCGCCTCGGACCCCGCCACCGCCCGCTCGGCACTCACCACGATCGCCGGCGCCAGCCGCGACGCCCTGGGCGAACTGCGCAGGCTGCTCACCGTGCTCCGCGTCGACCTGGGCCCGGAGGACGACCCCTCGTCCGCGCCGCTCGGCCCGCTGCCGGAACTCAGCCGGGTGGAGGAGCTCGTTCGGCGGGTCGGGGCGGCGGGGGTGAGCGTCGACATACGGACAACGGGAGTGCCGCGCAAGCTCGACCCGGGCCTGGAGGTGTGTGCCTACCGGGTACTCCAGGAGGCCCTCACCAATGTGGTGAAACACGCCCGTTGCGCCCGCGTGGAGGTGCGGATCGCCTATCTGGCCGACCGGTTGACCGTCTCGGTGCGCGACGACGGCGGCGAGGGGAAACCGGCCATCCCCGCCCCCGGTTCCGGGCACGGGTTGATCGGCATGCGGGAACGGGTGAGGATCTGCGGCGGCAGGCTGTCCGCCGGGCCTTCGAGTGAAGGGGGATTCGAGGTCCGCCTCTCCCTTCCGACCGGCTCGGAGCTCCCGGAGGACGCATGGCGCCCGGCCGCGACCGGACATGAGGGGGACGACAGTGACGGACGTGCTCGTTGTCGATGATCAGGACCTGATCCGGGGAGGCATCGCCGCACTCCTGCGCGCCGCACCCGGGTTCACCGGGGTCGCCGAGGCCTCGGACGGCGAGTCCGCCGTGGCCGCCGCACTGGCCCACCGGCCCGACGTGATCCTCATGGACATCCGCCTCCCGGGCATCGACGGCATCACCGCGGCCGAACGCATCCTCGCCGGCCAGCAGGGCACCCGGTCGCGCATCATCGTGCTCACCACCTTCGACGTGGACGAGTACGTGTACGCGGCGCTGCGCGCGGGCGCGAGCGGCTTCCTCCTCAAGGACACCCCGCCCGAGCGGCTGATCTCCGCGGTGACCACGATCGCCGGCGGCGACATGCTGTTCGCGCCCGCCGTCACCAGGCGCCTCATCGAGGCCTACAGCGCGCGCACCGAGGGCCCCGGCGGAGACGACCGCACCCTGGCGCTGCTCACCAACCGGGAACAGGATGTGCTGCGGCTGGTGGCCAGGGGGCTCGGCAACGACGAGATCGCCGCCGAACTCGTCGTCACCGAGGCCACCGTCAAGACCCACCTGCACCGCACGATGACCAAGCTCGGCCTGCGCAGCCGTGCCCAGGCGGTCGCCGTCGCGTACGAAGCCGGACTGGTGGTTCCGGGGAGGCCCGTCGGTCACCCCTGCTGACCCCTCGCCGGGCCGAAACGGAAGGGCGGGGCGGCCCGCGGCCCGCCCCGTTCCTTGATCATCAGGGTGGAAGCGGAAGCCGTGGGCGCCCCAATCCCGCTGCTCGGCGGGCCCGTTGGGGGTCGCGTGCCCTTGTGCGCACCTCGGTGACGTGACCGGCATGTTCGTGTGTTCCGTCAGTACGAAGTCCCGTCGCCCACGCAGCAGACTTCCCGCCGGGGGCCGCGGCTCGTCATGGGAGCCGACGCCACAGAACGATGGGGGAACCACGCGATGAGTGGTCAGCTGTACGACGGAATCGGCGAAGCGTTCGAAGGCTTCAAGACCCTGCCCATCATCCGCTACGCCGAGGTACCGGGCTTCCTCGGCCTGGTCGGCGACGTCACCGGCAAGTCCGTGCTCGACATCGCCTGCGGCACCGGCTTCTACAGCCGTGAGCTCAAGCGCCGCGGCGCCACCCGCGTCCTCGGCTTCGACATCTCCGGCGCGATGGTCGACGCGGCCAAGGCGATCGAGGACGCCCGTCCGCTCGGCATCGACTACGAGGTCGCGGACACGGCCGCCCTGCGCGAGTTCGACGAGCCCTTCGACGTGGCCGTCGCCGTGCAGGCGTTCAACTACGCGGGCGACGTCGCCGAGATCGAGCGGATGATGCGCAACATCCGGCGCAGCCTCGTCGCCGGTGCCGCGTTCCACCTGTTCGTGCAGGACCCCGGCTACGACTTCGGCGGCCCGTCGCTGGAGAAGTACGGGTTCCTGCTCGAACCGACCGGCAAGGACAACGAGATCGGCGTCGGCATCCGGCTCACCGCGCTGCTCGACCCGCCGGTCTCCTTCGAGGCCACCGTGCCCTCCCGGACGACGTACGAGCAGACCCTGAAGGCGGCCGGGTTCAGCGGCATCGAGTGGGTCACCCTCGAAGTCTCGGACACCGGCCTGGAGGAGTTCGGCGAGGAGTACTGGGCGGACTACACCTCCAACCGCCCGCTGACGATGATCCGCTGCACGGCCTGACCGACGTGGCGGACCCCGGCCCGGCCCGCGGCGCGGCCGCATGCCGGTTTCGCCGATGCCGCCCGGGGGAACGCGCCGTTGGTTAGGGTTTTGGCGTGTTTGGAATCCTGCAGAAGGACCGCGGGCCGGCTCCCGCGGTGGTGCCCCCGTCGTTACGCGCGTGGCTCGGGCTGATCGCCGTCCTCGCCGCCCTGGTCGTCCTCGGGCTCGGGGTGCTGTACGCCGGTGCCGGCGAGCCCGGCGCGATGGACGAGCGGATCGGGACGGCGCTGTACGGGGTGGGGCCTTCCTGGCGGTACGTCGCCCTGGCCACCGACTTCCTGGGGGAGCCCGCCGGAGCCGCGGTGCTGGTCGGGGCCGCCGTGACGGGCTGCCTGCTGCTGCGCAGGCCCCGTGCGGCGGTGCTCGTCGTGGCCGGGGCCGCGCTGGCCGTGGGGACGGCGACGCTGCTCAAGTCCGTGGTGGGACGCACCATCCACGGCGGCAACCTGTCCTTCCCGAGCGGGCACACCGCCTTCGCCACCGCGCTCGCCCTCGTGGCCGCGCTGCTGGCGACCGGCCGGCTCGGCCTCGGCAGGACGGCCGGCACCTCGCTCGTGCTCGCCGCGGCGCTGCTCGCCGGCGCCGCCATGGGCTGGGCACAGGTCGCCCTGGGCGCCCACTACCCGACCGACGTGCTGGGCGGCTGGTGCACCGCGCTGGCGGTGGTCCCGGCGACCGCGTGGCTGGTCGACCGGGCGGCCGACGGCGGCCGGCGCGGGCGCCGCTGACACCACGCCGCCCCGCCGGCCGCCCCGCCCCGACTCAGCCCACCTCAATCCACCTCACGCCAGGCGGCGGAACACCGGCTTGACCGGCCGTCCCCCCAGCCAGGGACCGGGGTCGCCGGCGTCCAGCGCCTTGCGGTACACCGCGCACGCCTGGGCCACCACGTCGACGGTGTGGTCGATGTCGGCGTCACTGAGCGCGCTGCTCACCACGAGCGACGGGGCCAGCACCCCGCCCGCCAGGAGCCGGCGCAGGAACAGGGTGCGGTATTCCTGCGACGGCCGCCCGTCCCCGTCGAGGGTGGCGAAGACCAGGTTGCTGGCCCGGCCCCGGACGACCACGTGGTCACCGACGCCCATGCCCGCCGCCGCTTCCCGTACCCCGGCCGCCAGCCGCTCGCCGAGGGCGTGCAGCCGCGCCGTGACGCCCTCCTCGGTGTAGGCGGCCTGCACGGCCATCGCGGCCGCCAGGGAGTGCGTCTCCGCGCCGTGCGTGGTGGACAGCAGGAACACCCGGTCGCCGGAGTGGCGAAGCCCGCCCCGCTCCATCAGCTCGCGGCGCCCGGCCAGCGCGGAGACGGCGAAGCCGTTGCCCAGCGCCTTGCCGAACGTGGAGAGGTCCGGGACCACGCCGTACAGGCCCTGGGCGCCCGCCTCCGACCAGCGGAACCCGGTGATCATCTCGTCGAAGACCAGGACGCAGCCGTGCCGGTCGGCCAGTGCGCGCAGTCCGGCGAGGTATCCGGGCGGCGGCTCGCTGTGGGTGGCGGGTTCGAGGATCAGACACGCGACCTCGCCCCGGTACCGGCTGAGGATCTCCTCCGTGGCCGCCAGGTCGCCGTACGGGAACGTCACGGTGAGCTCGTTGACCTCGTCCGGGATGCCGGCGGACATCGGCGTGGTGCCGATGAACCAGTCGTCCGTGGAGAAGAACGGATGGTCGGCGCAGATCGCCACCCGCCGGCGCCCGGTCGCGGCGCGGGCGAGGCGCAGGGCGGCGGTCGTGGCGTCGGAGCCGTTCTTCGCGAACTTCACCATCTCCGCGGTCGGCACCGTCGCGAGGAAGCGCTCCGCGGCCTCGACCTCCACGACCGAGGGGCGTACGAAGTTGCCGCCCCGGTCGAGTTCGCGCCGTACGGCCTCCGTCACGCGCGGGTGGGCGTGCCCGAGGCTGACCGACCGCAGGCCGGAGCCGTACTCGACGTAGCGGTTGCCGTCCACGTCCCACACGTGGGCGCCACGGCCGTGGCTGATGACCGGCGCCAGGTCCTCGGGGTACTGGTCGTCGCCCTTGGCGTAGGTGTGCGCGCCCCCGGGGACCAGGGCGTGCAGCCGCTCGTTCGCCGCCCGCGACCGTGGCAGCGCGAACTCTCGGATGTCTTCGGTGTCCACGCCGGCCTCAGCTCTCGTTCTGCTTCAGGACCTCGGCGAGGCTCGGAGCCTCCCGGTCCCGCTGGGACATCAGGGTCGCCGGCAGCGGCCACGGAATGGCCAGCTCCGGGTCGTCGAAGGCGATCGTCACGTCCTCGGCGGGGTCGTGCGGGCGGTCGATCCGGTACGAGGTGTCGGCGGTCTCGGTCAGCGCCTGGAAGCCGTGCGCGCACCCCGCCGGGATGTACACGGTCGCCTGCGTCTCGCCGGACAGCTCGAAGAAGGCCCGTCCCAGGTACGTCGGGGAGTCCGGGCGCAGGTCCACGACCACGTCGAAGACGCTCCCGTACGAGCACCGCACCAGCTTGGCCTCGCCGGCGCCGGAGCGCAGGTGCAGCCCGCGCAGCACGCCCCGCACCGAACGGGACACGCTGTCCTGGACGAACGCCTGCGGGTCGAGGCCCACCGAGCGGAGCACCTCGGCGTCGAAGGTGCGGCAGAAGAAGCCGCGCTCGTCGGCGTACGGCGTCGGTTCGAACAGGTACGCGCCGGCGATCGCCGGGACTTCGGTCGCTTTCATCGGGTCTCCCGCGTGGCGTGGGCGTGGGCGTGGCCGGGGGTGCGGGCCCGGCCCCGGGCGGCACGGCCGGCCGCCGGGAACAGGGCCGCGGTCAGGGCGGAGAACTGGTCCTCCAGGAGCCGGGCGGCGGCCAGGTTCCGCTCGGCGAGGGTCCGCCGCAGCTCGGCCGACCGCGCCTCCAGCTCCCGGAACTGGCCGAGCAGCCGGTCGGCGTCGACCGCGCGGGCCGGGTGGCGGAACGCGTCCAGTCCCATCCGGGCCATCAGCGCGTCGCTCTTCGCCGCGTAGCTCAGCGCGAGCGTCGGGGTGCCGGCCTTCAGCGCGCAGACCAGGTTGTGGTAGCGGGTCGCCACCACGGCGTCGGCCGCCGCCGCCTCCTTCATCAGGCCCTCCAGCGAGTCCGCCCCGGCGGCGGTGACCAGCGGCGAGTCCACCGCTTCGAGGACCGCCTCGACCACCGGGGCGTCGCACGCGTCACCGGTGAGCAGCCGGACCGGCCTGCCCTCGGCGACCAGCGCCCGGACGAACCGGGTCGTCCCCTCCAGGTAGCGCCGGTGGATCTCCTCGGCCCGCGCCCGGTCGTCGTTGCCTCCGTGGAAGTCCATGACACCCACGCAGACCACCCCCGGCGCGTCCGCGGGAGCGTCCGCCGGCGTACCCGCCGGCGGCGTCGGCAGGGCGAACGCGAGGTCGGGGTAGACCTCGTCGCCCGAGGTGTCCACGCCCATCTCCCGCATCGCGTCGCGGGACAGGCCGTCCCGGTACGACCGGTACGCGGCCAGCCGGGCCGACCAGCGCACCAGCGCCCGGGTCGGCCGGTCGGCGATCGGGGCGGCGCCCACGCCGACCAGCGCGACCGGGGTGCCGAGCAGCCGCCCGCTCGCGCAGAGCAGCAGCAGCGAGTACGGGAAGCCCCACGGCCGCAGCGGGAGCGTGGCCTCCAGGACGCCCATGCCCGGCACGATCACCACGTCGTGCCGGCGCACCCAGGCCGCGGTGCGCAGCACGTCGACCAGTTTGCCCAGCCCCTTGCCGGCGACCGCCCCCGCCCGGGACGCGGTCCGGTACTCGCCCCGGTACCAGTGCAGCCGCGTCGCGGGGATCCCGTACCGGGCCGAGACGACCTCGGGCCCGCCGCACAGGGCGTCCACGGCCGCCTCCGGGTGCGCCCCGCGCAGGTACCCGAGCACGGCCTCCAGCGACCCGTCGTTGCCGAGGTTCCCCGAGCCGAGCAGCCCGAACACCCCCACCCGCACCGGGGATCCGCCCGCGGCGCTCACGCCCTCCTCCCCTCGCGCCCGGCGACGAGCTCGTCGACGGAGACCGCGAGCCGGGCCGGGACGACCGGCGCCCGGTCCTCGACCCGCTCGCCGGCCCCCGGCCGGGCCCGGCTGGCCATCCACACCGCCAGGTGGCGGTAGCAGGCCCGCCGGTCGGCCGCCGACAGCGGAGCCCGCCCGATCGCCCCGAGGAACCCCAGGACGTACTCGGCGAGCAGCCGGGGCGTCGGGTGCAGCACGCCCGCCCGCCGCGGGTCCAGGTTGACGCACCGCGAGCGCTTGTCCGGGTTCGCCCGCTCGGCGCGCGAGGGATGGTCGCGGCGGAAGTACAGCAGCTCCGGCACCTGGTGGAAGGGCCCGTTCAGGACGATCTCGGCGACGAACGTGCGGTCCGCGTGGTGGTAGCTGTCGTGCGGCTTCACCCGGCGCAGCACGTCGGCCCGCATCACCCCGTAGAAGTCGTCGCCGCCGGGCTCGAACAGGAAGCTGCGGAAGCGCTCCGGCGCGCTCGGCGAGCCGGTGGCGATCCCGTACTCGTACGGGACCTTCACCCGGCCGTCGCCGTCGATGACGGCCTGGCCGCTGTGCGCGAGTATCACCTCCGGCCGCTCGTCCAGCGCCTCCACGCAGCGCCCCAGCAGGTCCCGGGCGTACAGGTCGTCGTGCGAGGCCCACTTGAACAGCTCGCCGCGGCACTGCGCGAACACGTGGTTGTGGTTGGGCGCGGCGCCGATGTTGCGGGGCAGCCGCAGGTAGCGCACGCGCGAGTCCCGCGCGGCGTACTTGAGACAGATGTCCCGGGTCCCGTCGGTGGAGGCGTTGTCGGAGATGACCAGCTCGAAGTCCTCGTAGGTCTGGCCGAGGAGGGCGTCGAGCGACTCGGCGAGGTACTCCTCGCCGTTGTAGACGGGCAGGCCGATGCTCAGCCTGGGACGGTCGTTCATGAGGTCCTCACTTCGCGGATCGAATGCGTGCGCTCGCGCAGGGCGGACCGCAGGTGCAGCCACCACACGGCCGAGCCGCAGGCGGTCGCGGCGGCGACCCCCCAGGCCGAGCCGACCGTGCCGGCCAGGGCGGCACCGCCGAGCCCGCCCGCGGCGTAACAGGCGGAGGCGAACAACTGGCTGCGCAGGCTGCGCCGGGCCGCGCCGAGCGCGCGCAGCCCGGCCGCCGCGCCGGTGCCCAGGCCCGCGCCCGCGACGCCGAGCGTGGCCGGCACGATCAGCTGCGAGGCCCCCTCCCAGACGTCGCCGAGGACGAGCCCGCCGAGCCCGTCCGGCACCAGCAGCAGGGCCGCGCCCCAGAGCAGCGCGGCGACGGCCTGCACGCCGCCGAGCAGGAGACAGAACACGCCGAGGCGGTGCGGGGCCCGCCGCAGCACCCGGGCCGCCTCGGCGACCGTGACCAGCGACAGCCCCATCAGCACGGCGAGGAACGGTCCGAGCAGCAGCTCGGCGCCCCGGACCACGCCCACCGCGCTGACCCCGACGATCGCGCCGAGCCCGTACGCCCGCAGCTGGCTCGCGCCGCTGACGCAGGTGTTCTCGGCCAGGTACCGGTAGCCCAGGTCGCGGTGGTCGCGGACCCACGCGCGGGCACCGGCCGGGCGGGGCCCGATCCCCGACTGGAAGCAGCCGTACGCCGCGGCCACCGCGGCGGACACGCCCCAGGCGAGGACGAACGCCGCCACGCTGCCCACCCGCGCCGCGACCACCATGGCCGGGACGAGCGCGACGCCCCACACCACGTCGTTGACGAAGGCCTTGCGCCCGGTCCCGGCGGCGAAGAACGCGTACCGCCAGGCGTCCTGGAGCAGCAGACCCGGCAGTACGAGGCCGAGGCAGGCGAACGCCGTCCCCACGACCCCGCCGAGCACCGCACCGGCGACCAGGCAGACGGCGCCGATGGCGGCGCCGACGCCGAGGGCGGTACCCGCCGACCGGGCCACCGCCCCGCGCCAGGACGCCTCCGGCACGCCGCTGAAGCGCACCACGAGCGGGTCGGTGGCCAGCCCGCGGGAGACGCTGAGCACCACCCCGTACGTCACCCAGGCCAGGCTGAACACGCCGAACGCGGCCAGCCCCAGCGAGCGCGCCACGTAGATGCCCACCGCGAAGTTGGACACGCTGGACGCCGCCTGGTCGGCGAGCCCCCAGGACAGCCGGCCGAGGACCGCCCGCTTGGCGGTCCCCGGGGCGGTGTCCGCGTCCGGTGCCGTCGTGGCCGCCGGCGCCGCCGGTGCCGTCGTCTCTTCCCCCTCGGTGGGCACGGGCGTCATTCCTTGATCAGCCCGGCGCCGTGCAGCGCGCCGGCCGCCGCGGCCACGGTGTCGAACGCCAGCCCGGACCGCTCGGCGACGTCCAGCAGGCTGTGCTCCCCGTCGGAGAGGCTGAGCACCCACAGCATGGCCATCTGGGCCTCCTTCGCGTCGCTGCGTCCGCCGAGCGACTCGTACAGACCGCGCCGGCCCAGCTGCGGTTCGCCGTACGGGCTGAGGTTCTGGTACCGCCGGTTGCGGTCCAGTACGGCGAACGCCTCCTGGCACAGGGCCAGGGTGTCCGCCATCGCCTCCGGGGTGACGAAGTCCGGGTTGTCCGCCGAGGTGTGGTACTCGGGGTACCCCGCGTACGGGGTGCGGCTGAGCGAGCCCACCCCGAGGTCGAAGCCCGGCGAGCAGAACTGCCGCTCGTCGTAGCCGTACGGGGTGAACTCCTTCACGCTGTGCGGGCGTTCGGAGGCGGCCAGCACGTGGCGCAGGACCCGGTCGATCTCCGCGTCACCGCGCCGGCTCTGCTTGTACGTCAGTTGCCCCCGGTCGCCGGCGCAGGCCAGCACCAGGCCGTGCCTGACGCGGTCGATCCGCTCCGCGTTGCGGGCCAGCCAGGTGATCGCCCCGATGGTGCCGGGCGCGAACAGGAACCGGTAGGTGTAGTACGGGTTCCGCTCCGCCAGCGCCCGGGCCAGGAAGACCGCCACCGCGATGCCGGCCAGGTTGTCGTTGGCCAGCGAGGGGTGACAGACGTGGCAGGAGACGATCACCTCGTCGGAGACCTGCCCCGGGACCACGTGCTCGGCGTAGGTGAGGTGGCCGTCCGCGAGCGTGGAGTCGATCCGCACCTCGTACTCCCCGTCCGGCAGCGCGTCCAGGGTCTCCTGGGCCAGGCAGAACCCCCACTCCGGCGTGTAGTAGCTGGTGCGGTACGGCACCCAGGACGGGTGGTCGGGCAGGGTGTGCAGGTGCGGGCGCAGCTCGGACAGCGGCATGACCGCCGACACCGGCACGCTGTAGCCGAGCACGTGCAGGCTGGACGCGGCGAAGTCGACGACCCGCTTCCCGGACGCGTCGGCGACGTACGCGTCCCGGATGTTCCACTCCTGCGGCACCGTCCAGTCCAGGACCCGCGTCCCGGTCGGCACCTCGTGCACCTCCAGCGGGACGTACTCGCCGACGATGTCCAGGGTCGCGCGCACACCGTCGCCGGTGATGCTCCGGCACAGCGGGTACAGCCGCTCCACCAGGGCGTGCATCTCGCGGCCGGGCGCGGTCACCGGCGCCACCGCAGGGTGTCGTCGACCGTGCCCGCCCCGGTCGCCGCGCGCAGCACGGCCAGCCGGGTGAAGCGCTGCTCGAAGGAGTCCCGGGTCAGCCCGTGCTCGCGGTAGGCGTCGGCGAGTTCGAGCGCGCCCTGCTTCACCGTCCACGCGCACGCGAAGCCGGGCACCGCGGCGCGGAACCGGGAGAAGTCCACCCGGTACGAGCGCGGGTCGGCGCCGGTCTCCCCGGTGATCACCACCTTGGATCCGGCGACCGCGTCGGCGACCTGCCCGGCGATCTCGGCGACGGTGACGTTGTTGGCCTCGCTGCCGATGTTGAACGCCTCGTCGTGCACCGCCTCGCGCGGCGCCTCCAGCGCGGCCGTGAAGGCCCGCGCGATGTCCGCGGCGTGCACCAGCGGCCGCCACGGGGTGCCGTCGGACATCACCAGCACCTCGCCGGACAGCAGGGCGTGGCCCACCAGGTTGTTCACCACGATGTCGGCGCGGAGCCTGGGGGAGTAGCCGAAGGCGGTGGCGTTGCGCATGTACACCGGGCTGAAGTCCCCGTCGGCCAGCTCGTGCAGGTCGTCCTCCACCCGCACCTTCGACTCCGCGTACGGGGTCACCGGGCGCAGCGGGGCGTCCTCGGCCACCAGGGCGTCTCCGCCGGCGGCGCCGTAGACCGAGCACGTGGAGGCGTACAGGAAGCGCCGCACGCCCGCGTCGCGGGCCAGCCGGGCCAGGTGCACGGACGCGTGGTGGTTGATGTCGTACGTGAGCTGCGGCGCCAGCGAGCCCAGCGGGTCGTTGGACAGCGCGGCCAGGTGGATCACCGCGTCCACCCCGGCCACGTCCTCGGCGGTGACGTCGCGCAGGTCCACCCGCCGCCCCGGCGGGTCCGCGGGCCGCGGGCCCAGCAGGCAGTCGGCGAACAGGCCGGAGTCCAGGCCGACGACCTCGTGGCCGGCGGCCGTGAGGACCGGGGCCATCACGGTGCCCAGGTAGCCCTGGTGTCCGGTCAGCAGTACGCGCAAGGTTCAATCCCCCAGGTTCAGAGTGAGTTTGGTGACGGCGAACGCCTCGGCGTAGCGCGCCTGGCATTCGATGCCGCGGATCCGGGCCAGCCCGAGGAAGGCCTCCCGGTCGTACCAGGGGCGGTGCCGCTGCGAGGGGTAGTGCTCCTGCAGCAGCCGCACCTTCCGCTCGGCCGTCTCCGGCGACAGCGGCTGGTACGCCGACGGACGGCCGAGGTCGCCGTCCCACTTGACGATCTCGTAGCCGAGCACGAGGTGGTCGCGGAACGCGGTGGGCACCAGCCGGGCCAGACCGCGGTGGTCCTGGTGCGCGTCGTCGGTCCGCGGGGCGAGGATCAGATCGGGATCGGTCCGCCCGCGCAGCTCCTCCACCGCGGCCTTGGCCTCGTCCCAGTGCGTCGGCATCCGGCCGTCGGGCAGCTTGAGCACCGTCAGGCGCAGGTCGGCGCCCGGACAGAACGCGGCGAGCGCGGCCCGCTCCTCCTGCTCCCGCTCGCCGCCGCCGCCGGAGAGCACCAGCGCGTCGACCTGGACGCCCGGCCGGGCCCCGCACAGGGTCAGCAGGGTGCCGCCGGCGCCGATGGCGATGTCGTCGCAGTGCGCGCCGACCGCGACGATCCGGTCCACGCGCCCGGCACTGAGCTTGATCACGCGGTACCCGCCCCGGCGCCGTCCCGCTCCCACACGGCCCACGGCCGGTCGCCGCGGGCGTACGCCTCGTCGAGCGCGGCCCGCTCCTTCACGGTGTCGGTCGGCTTCCAGAAGCCCCGGTGCTGGTGCGCCACCAGCCGGCCCCGCTTGGCCAGCGCGGCGCAGCCGTCGGCGACCAGGTCCCCGTTCTCCGGGATGTGGTCGAAGACCTCCTGGCGGAGCACGAAGTAGCCGCCGTTCTCCCACAGCGGCAGTTCGCTGACCGGCGTGATGCCGCCCACCAGGCCGTCCTCACCCAGGTCCACGCAGTGGAACGAGGACTGGGGCGGCACCACCGTCATCGAGGCGCCGGCGTCGCGCCGGGAGAACCGGTCGATCATCTCCGGCAGCGGCGCGTCCGTGAGCACGTCGGCGTAGTTGGCGAGGAACATCTCGTCGCCGTCCAGGTGGTGGCGCACCCGGCGCAGCCGCTCCCCGATCGGCGACTCCACGCCGGTCTGCGCGAACGTGATCGTCCAGTCGGATATGTCGGTGGACAGCAGCTCGGTCCGCCCGCCGCGCAGGACGAAGTCGTTGGACGTCGTCTCCTCGTAGTTGAGGAAGAAGTCCTTGATGTGGTGGGCGCCGTAGCCCAGGCACAGGATGAACTCCTTGTGCCCGTAGTGCGCGTAGTAGCGCATGACGTGCCAGATCAGCGGCCGGGGGCCGACCATCGCCATCGGCTTGGGCACGTCGTCCGCGGCCCCGCTGCGCATCCGCATCCCGTAGCCGCCGCAGAACAGTACGACCTTCACGACTTCACCTCGACGATGCTCAGTTCCGGGATGGGGAAGACCAGGCGGCCGCCCCACTCGTGCACGAAGGACAGCTGCTCGACCAGCTCCGCCCGCAGGTTCCACGGGAGGACCAGGACCCAGTCCGGCCGGTCGGCGGCGATCTGCTCGGGCGCCAGGATCGGGATCCGGGTGCCCGGGGTGAACCTGCCGTGCTTGTACGGGTTGCGGTCGACCGTGTACGCGAGGAGGTCGGGCCGGACGCCGCAGTGGTTGAGCAGCGTGTTGCCCTTGCCCGGGGCGCCGTAGCCGACGACCCGCTCACCGCGCTCGGCCGCCTCGATGAGGAACCGCAGCAGGTCCCGGCGCACCTTGGCCACCCGGGCGGAGAACTCCGCGTACCCGGACAGCTCCTGGAGCCCGGCCGCCTTCTCCCGGTCCAGTACCTCGGCCACCCTCCGGGTCGGCTCCCCGGCCGCCTCGGCCGGCCGCGCCCACAGCCGGATGGAGCCGCCGTGCGTGGGCAGCAGCTCGACGTCCACCAGCGAGAGTCCACCGCTCGCCAGTGCCCGCGCCGCGGACGCCACCGTGTAGTACTGGAAGTGCTCGTGGTAGATCGTGTCGTACTGGTTCTCCTCGATCAGGGTCAGCAGGTGCTGCACCTCGATCGACACCCAGCCGTCGTCGGCGACCAGGGAGCGCAGCCCCTGGGTGAACCCGACCACGTCCGGGATGTGCGCGTACACGTTGTTGGCCACGACCAGGTCCGCGGGCCCGTGCTCGGCGCGGACGGCGGCCCCGGTGGCCGGGTCCAGGAACTCGGTGAGCGTCGGCACGCCCGCCTCACGCGCCGCGGCGCCCACGTTCACCGACGGCTCGATGCCCAGGCAGCGGATCCCCCGGTCCACCACGTGCCTCAGCAGGTACCCGTCGTTGCTCGCGACCTCGACCACGAAGGAGTCCGGGCCCAGCCCCACCCGCCGTGCGGCGTCCGCGACGAACGTCCGCGCGTGCTCCACCCAGGAGGTGGAGAAGGAGGAGAAGTACGCGTACTCCTTGAACGTCTCCTCCGGCGTGATCAGCGGGGGGATCTGCGCCAGCCAGCAGTCCGTGCAGACCCGCAGGTGAAGCGGGTACGCGGGCTCCGGCAGGTCCAGCTGGTCCGCGGCGAGGAAGCTCTCGCACGGCGGGGTCGCCCCCAGGTCGACGACGCTCGCCAGCGCCGCCGAACCGCAGAGTCGGCATCGTGTCATCTACTGCCCCCATCCCGCCCGCGGCGGGGTGCCCCGCCGCGAGCCAGTCCCTTGTTCCCCGACCGGCGGCGGGACCTCCCCGCCGCCGGACCGGGCCGCGATGGCGGCCCGGTACTCCTCCAGCAGGCGCTCCAGCCCGACCTGCGGGCTGAACCCCTGCTCGTAACGGCTCCGGCCCGCCCGCCCCATCTCCTGGTTGCGGACCGGATCCGCCGCGATCCGCCGTATGCACGACGCCAGCGAGGCGGAGTCGCCCGGCCGGTGGAGCAGGCCGGTCACCCCGTCCTCGACGAGTTCCGTGAAGGCGCCGTGGCCGGCCGCCACGGTCGGCACCCCCGCCGCCATCGCCTCCACGACCACCAGGCCGAACGCCTCCAGCCAGGTCGAGGGGGCCAGCACGGCCACCGACCGGGCGACGGCCCGCCGGCACTGCTCCGGGTCGTACAGGCCGGCGTAGCGCACGTCGTCCCGGCCCGCCGCCCAGGCGGTCACCTCCGCCTCCAGCGGCCCCGTGCCGGCGATCACGAGCGGTACGCCCACCCCGCCGTCCGCGGCCAGTTCGTCCCACGCCGCCATGAGCAGCCGGACGCCCTTGGCCTGCGCCAGCCGGCCCAGGTAGAGCAGCTGCTCCCCGGCGCCCTCCCGGCGGACGCCGGGCTCGGGCACGAAGTTGTGCTTCACCGCCAGCCGCCCGGCCGGCATGCCGGCCCGCACCAGGACCTCGCGCTGCGCGGCGGAGATGCACAGGAACCGCTCCACCCCCGACCACCACCGGCGCCGGTTCACCGACAGGCTGACCGCCAGCGGCACCGTCGCCGCCCGGGAACCCCGGTAGCAGCCGTGCCGGACGGCGGGCAGCGGCGTCGCCCCGACGCACTCGGTGCACGGCCGCCCGTCCCGCTGGAGCGTGCCGGGCGGGCACACCTGGGTGTAGTTGTGCAGCGTGGCCACGGCGGGCACGCCGGCGTCGGCGCAGGCGGCCAGCACCGCGGGCGACAGGAGCGGGAAGACGTTGTGGACGTGCACCACGTCCGGCCGGACGGCGCGGAGCCGGGCGGCGAGCTCCTTGCGGACCCCCGGGTGCCACGGCACCAGCAGCGGCAGCGCCGCCTTGGCCGGCAGGGACATGGCGCCGATGTCGTCGCTGCGCCGCTCGAACAGCTCGACCCGATGGCCGGCCGCCCGCAGCAGCTCCACCTCCTGGTCGACGACGTTGTTCTCCCCGCTCGGCTGCGCCGAGGCGTAGCGGTTGTGCACCACGAGGACGCGCATGGTCAGGTCACCTCCCGGTTCGGGGTCCATCGGGGGACGGGGACGCGCCGTGCGGGGCCGCCGGCCGCCGGCAGCGGCCCGGCCCCGGCCGGCGCCGCCAGCAGCGAGGCGGCCACGGCCAGGTGCAGCAGGTACGGCGAGGCGTCGCCCAGCCCGGCCTCGGTGTACGAGGCGATGGCGCAGTAGCTGATCAGGAAGATCGCGCAGGCCCGCTCCAGCGACGGTGGCCGCAGCAGCGCGACGCCGCCCAGGACGACGAAGACCGCCGCCACGATCGCGGTGCCGGTCAGCCCCTGCTCGTTGTAGACGGCCAGCCAGCTGTTGTCGATCGGCAGCCCGCCGAACGACTTGTCGCCCAGGCCCATCCCGAACAGCTCCTCCGAGGCCGACCGCGGGGCCGCCAGCAGGGCGTCCCACACCTTGGCCCGGCCGGTGAGGTTGGAGAAGTTCTCCTGGCTCTGCCCGCGCAGGAACCACGCCTGCAGCGCGGAGGCGAACCCGACCGCGGCCACCGTCGCGATCAGCACCGCCCACGCGAAGAACCGGCGGGCGGCGGAGCTGGTCAGCATCAGCGAGCCGATCGCCAGCGCCAGCCCGGTGAACAGGCCGAGCGTCGCCGTCCGGGTGTGGGTCAGCGCGAGCAGGACCAGCGACGGCACGATCACCACCGCCGCGCCCGCCCGGTCGGTCCTGCGGCCCAGGAGCAGCAGCACGGTGAGCCCGATGATCACGGCGGCGTACTGCCCGATCTGCGGCGGCGTCAGCGGCCACAGCGCGCCGACCAGCCGCCCGCCGTAGAGGTCGGGCATGGCCGCACCCGGCGAGACGAGCAGCCCCGCGGCCACCGACCCGAGCACCGCGAGGTACAGCCGGATGTGGTGGCGCACGAAGGTCAGGCCGCCGTCCCACCAGCGGGTGAGCAGCCACAGCGTCCCGATGAAGAGGGCCAGCCGGGCGCAGCGGAACAACGCGCCGAAGCCGGACTCCAGATGGGCGCTGGAGATCACGCTCGGCACCAGCAGCAGGGTGAGCAGGAACACGTAGGCGCTGGGCCGGACGCGCAGCCGCAGGTTGACCGAGAGCGCCAGCACGAAGGCGGCGACCAGGGCGCCCATGGTGGCCATCTGGATGAGCGACCGGGGGAGCGGGATGATGGTCTTCGCCCCCGCCGATCCGAGCGTGTTGAGGATCAGCAGTCCCCAGACGATCCCGACGATCCTCTTCTCGCCCACCTCAACCACCGGCCCGCGGGCCGAAGGTGCTGCCCTGGTCCTGCTGGTACGGCGGCCCCTGCCACTGGCCGGAGTCGAGCACCCGGCTCGGGTCGTGGGCGACGAACTTCCACGGTCCGACGTAGACGTTGTCGTGCCAGCGGTTCTGCTGCTTGAGGGAGACGTCCTGCGCCACCTGCTCGCCCTGGTACGGGGACCAGTCCGGGTAGGTGCCGTAGTTGGCCAGCACCGCCATGCGGTCGCACTTCGCGGTGCAGTCGACGACGGACGTGTCCAGCACGAAGCGGTTGTCGTGGATGTCCACCCGCTGCGTCTTCCAGCGGCAGTCGGCGTACAGCGGCGCGCCGGAGATCCCCGGCGCCGAGCAGCGGTCGGGGCGGTCCACCAGCAGCGTGCACACCCCGGACGAGGTGTTGGCCGGGCTGTTGCAGAACCGGTCGGCGTTCTCCCACAGGGTGATGCCGTTCCAGTTGTTCTCCAGCACGTTGCGGTAGACCTCGATCCGGTCCGTCCGGGCGCGGACCCGGGGCTCGCCGCCCGACTCGGACAGGTAGACGGTCGCGAAGGGGAAGTCGTCGCCCCGCTCGGCGGACCTGCGGCCCTCGACCCAGTTGTTCTTCCGGATCACGTTGTTCCGGATCACCGCGTTGTAGCTGATCTCGTAGATCAGCGCGGCGCCGTCGTTGGCCTCCAGGACGTTGTCCTCGATGCGGAAGTCGTTGTTGTTGGTGTCGGCCCACAACCCGGCCCCGCGGTTGTCGTGCACCCAGTTGCCCCGCACGTCGGCGCCGTTGACCGCCCAGAACTTGACGCCCCCGGTACAGCCGCAGCCCGGCTTGCGCCGCTCCCAGTCGTCCTTGTTGTTGCCCGTGATCTCGTTGCCCTCGACCACCAGCCCGCCGATGGGCCCGCCGCCCTTGTACGCGTTCATCCCGTACTGGCCGTTGTTCCTCAGGCAGCTCGCGCGGACCTGCTGGCGGGCGCCGGCCATCAGCCCCGCACCCGAGTTGTCCTGGACGGTCGCGTGCTCGATCACCCACCCGTCGGCCGACTCGTGGTTGACCACGCCCTCGTCCGGCGGCGCGACGAAGTTCTGCACGGTCAGGTGGCGGATGGAGACGTCGGGGGCCGCGCCGCCGAACGCGTACTGGTTGGTCCTGCCGCCGTCCAGCACCGCGCCCGGCGCCCCGACGTAGCTGTCGCCCTCCTTCGGGATGACCTGGGCGAAGCGGTCCGGTTCGAGCCGGTGCGTGCCCGGCAGGAGCCAGAACGTGGTCTTCGGGGGGCTGTTCTTGGTCTTCGCGGCGAGATCGCCGGCCACCGCGGGGTCGACCGTCACCGCGCCCGCAGGCGCCTGCGCCGGCCCGGCCGCGGGGCTCGCGCACACCCGCGCGGCCGCGGCCGTGCCCGCGCCGGCCGAGGCCGACGCCGACGGCGCGCCGCCCGGCTTGTCCGCCGGGGCGCCCGGACCCCCGTCACAGCCGGCCGCCGCCAGCACGACCAGCGCCGCCGGCACAGCCGGCCACGCCCACTTCCGCCACTTCGTCACCAGGACCACCCCCCTCCGCCTAGTCGTCGAACCCGAGCACGGTGACGAACCCGCCCGACACCGCCGCGTCGTCGGCGAAGCCGGTGCCGACCAGCGTCGTGGCCGGCTCCTTGCGCCCGAATCCCGCCGAGTACCAGCCCAGCGGCGGGCCCGTCTCCCCGCGGTGCGCCCGCCAGGACAGCTGACCGGGCAGGTCGAGCACCGCGGAGCGGTCCTCGCCGTCCCGGCTCCAGGTGAGCACCGCCCGCTCGCCCTCCAGCTCCGCGGTGACCGCCGGGCCGAGGTGGAACGCCAGCCGCACGGCCCGGCGCGGGCCGCTCACCTCGTCGACCAGCCGCACCTCCCGGCGTCCGGTCACCGGCTCCCGGCGGCCGGTCACCAGCTCCACCCGGCGCCGGTGCACGGAGGGCCGGTAGCCGTCGTGCTCGGCGCACCAGCGCAGCACCCCCGGATCGGAGGTGTCCGCGACCAGGACCCGGGTCTGGGCGTGCCGCGTCCACAGGAACGGCCCGCCGGAGTCGGACTGGTCGCCGCCGTCCAGCTGGAGGGTGTTGTGCCCCAGTGTCGAGCGGAAGTACTGCCGCCACTCGGGCTGCCCGTGGTAGCAGAACGTCCCCGGGTCGGCCAGGACGTCGACCCCGTCGTGCCGCACCTCCACGGACAGCGCGTCCGCGTGGGCGTGCGCGGCGATGGACAGGAAGCCGTGCGGACCGCCGTCGCAGCGCACCCACAGCTCCCCGGCACCCCCGGCATCGCGCAGCACCGTCATGCCGGCGTCCGGGAAGTGGACCGGACGGCTCGCCGGGCGGCTCACCGCGGGCGCGCCGGGCCGCACGAGCGCGGCCAGCAGCGCGGTGCGCACATCGGTGCCGGTCACCTCCGGCCACCAGCCGAGCCGGCCGAACACGGCGTCCCCGGTGGCCAGCAGCGACCCCCAGCGGTCGGTGCCCGCACCGTCCACGACCAGGCCGTGCCCGTCGTCCGAGTCCCCCTGGCGCGGCGGCCGCAGCCGGCCGTCCACCACGGCCGCGAGCGCGTCGGTCATCCGCAGCAGCACCAGCCGCACCGACGCCGGCACCGGCACGCCGGCGGCGTCCGCCTCGGCCAGCGCGGCCAGGCCCAGCTCCAGCACCAGCCCGTGGTACTCCGAGGCCAGCTCCCGGTTGAGGCCGGAGAGGAAGGTGTTGCCGCGCAGGTGCCGCTCCAGCGACCGCAGCGCGTCGGACCGCCAGCGCTCCGAGGAGGGGAACCAGCCGAACGCGCAGGCCGCGGCGAACTGCCCGGCGGCCTCGGCGATGACGTGGTTGTTCGCCGACGAACCCCGGCTGGGGAACGCCGCCAGCCAGCGCTGGTGGTGCCAGACCTGCTCCCGGGCCACCGGGTTCCCCTCGAACAGCGCGGCCGCGCCCGGCCAGCCGTCGAGCAGCCGGCGCACCCACACCCAGGACAGCAGCCGGATCCCCAGCTCGATGCCGCTGGTCCAGTGCACCCCGCGCAGCGGCGGGTTGGCCGCCCACCACGACCGCAGGTGCGCCGCCACCCGCTCGGCGTACCGCTCGTCCCCGGTGACCGCGTACGCGGCGGCGAGGACGGTGAGGTACTGGTGCCGGGACGGCTCCCAGATCTGCTTGATGTCCCCGACCGCCTCCTCGTCCCGGTACGGCACGTCGAAGGCGTAGCCCTCCGGCGCCCGCCGCCCGGTCTTCGGGTCGAGGAACCAGTCCGGGTCGGCCAGGTCGTCGCGGTCCACCCCGAAGAACGTGCCGTGCCCCGCCATCAGCCGGTCCGCCTCCGCGACGAGCCGCTTGGCCGCGTCCGGCGGCACCGCGTCGGCCGTCCCCGCGGGCAGCACCGCGGTGAACCGGGCGCCGCCCACGGCCGGGGCGTCCGGCGGCGCCGACCGCCACCGCCGCCTGCGCACCGTGTCGCCCACCCGTCCGCCGACCTCCTGCGGCCCCATCCGGGACAGCCTCCGCAGGTACCAGCCCGCGCTCATGCTCATCGGCCGTCCGCCAGCGTCACGGGCACGCCGCCGGCCAGGCCCGCCTGCACGGCGAGGGTGGCCGCCGTGGTGGCGACCAGCGACTCCAGCGGCACCGGCATCGGTCCGCCCGTCCGCACGGCCCGGACGAACGCGGCCAGTTCGGCGAGCTGGCCCTTGTCCCGGGCCTGGGGCAGCCGCGAGCTGACCCACTTCTTGCGCCCGGCCGTGCCCTTCTCGAAGTACACCGAGGCGCGGACGAAGTCGTCCAGCCGCAGCACCTTGCCGTCCGCGACCAGGTCGAGCGTCTCCTTGGGGAAGCCGGGCGCGCCGGTGGTGACGTAGCTGATGGTGGCGGTGGAGCCGTCCGGGTAGCGCAGCACGACCTGGAGGTCCTCGTTGCCGGACGGGGCCGTCGCGTACACCGAGACCGGGTCGGCGCCCAGCAGCCAGCTCGCCGTGTCGATGAAGTGCCCGCCCTCGCCGGCGAACCGCGAGCCCTCGGTGCCCTGCTGGAGGTACCAGCTGCCGTGCTGGAGCCGGCCCGCGTTGACCAGGTAGCGCAGGCTCGCCGGGCCGGTCCGGGCACCGAAGCGCTTGCGGGCCTCCTGGAGCAGCGGCGAGAAGCGGCGGTTGAAGCCCACCTGGAGCCGGTCGTTGCCGGACTCCTCCACCGCCGCGAGGACACCGGCCAGTTCGTCCTCGGTGAGGGCGAGGGGCTTCTCCACGAACACCGCCTTGCCGGCCAGCAGAGCCTGCCGGGTCAGTTCGGCGTGCGAGCTGTGCCGGGTGACCACGAACACCGCGTCGACGGACTTGTCGCCGAGCACCGCGTCGAGGTCGGTGGTCGCCTCGGCGAAGCCGAACTTCCGCTGCGCGTTGGCCGCGGACAGCGCCGTCGTGGTGACGACCGTGGCGAGTTCGACGCCGTCGCGCTCCGACAGGTGCGGCAGCAGCATCGACGTGGCGTAGTTCCCCGCGCCGACGAACGCGAGGCGCACCGGCGACCCGGCCGCCCGGGACGGCGCGGACACCCCTTCGGCGGGGCGCCTGACCGCGGGCACGGACACCACCGGCGGCTGCGCCTCCCGCTCCTGCCCCGGGTAGCGGAACAGCACCGCCACGGCCTTGAGTTCGCCCTCCTTCAGGCTCCGGTACGTCTCCACGGCGTCGTCGAAGTCGGCGATGTGGGAGACCAGCGGATCCACGTCGACCTTGCCGCGGGCGACCAGGTCCAGGAAGCACGCCAGGTTGCGGCGCTCGGTCCAGCGCACGTAGCCGATCGGGTAGTCCCGCCCTTCGAGCTCGTACTCCGGGTCGTAGCGCCCGGGGCCGTAGCTGCGGGAGAACCGGACGTCGAGCTCCTTCTCGTAGTACGCGTTCCAGGGCAGGTCCAGCCGGCACTTGCCGATGTCCACCACCCTGCCGCGGTCCCGGCACAGGTGCGCCGCCAGCTCGACGGGCTGGTTGCTGCCGCCGCCGGCCGCCAGGTACACCTGGTCCACGCCGTGGCCGTCCGTGAGCTCGGCGACGGCGGCCTCCACGGCGGCCGACCCGGGGTCGCCGCAGGCCGCGGCGCCCAGGCGCTCGGCGAGTTCGCAGCGCGCCGGGTCCGGGTCGGCGCCGACGACTCGCACCCCCGAGGCGGTGAGGAGCTGCACCACCAGCTGCCCGATCAGCCCGAGGCCGATCACCAGCGCCACCTCGCCGAGCTGCGGCTCGCCCTGGCGCACGCCCTGCATCGCGATCGACCCGACCGTGCCGAAGGCGGCGTGCCGCGGTGCGAGACCGTCCGGCACCCGCGCGTACAGGTTCTTCGGCACCCAGTTCAACTCGGCGTGCAGCGCGTGCTCGTTGCCCGCGCAGGCCACCACGTCACCGACCGCCACGTCGTCGATCCCGGCGCCGACCTGCTCGACCACCCCGCACAGCGAGTAGCCCAGCGGCGTGTACGAGTCCAGCTTGCCCATCACCTTGCGGTAGGTGGCGGGCACCCCGTTGACGGCCACGCTCTGCATGACCTTGGCGACCTGGTCCGGCCGCGAACGGGCCTTGCCCAGCATCGACATGCCGGCCTCGGACACCTTCATGAGCTCGGTCCCGGTGGAGATCAGCGAGTATGCGGTACGGACCAGCACCCCGCCCGGCTTGCACCCCGGCACCGGCACGTCCAGCACCGCCAGCTCACCGGTCTTGTAGTTCTGTACGACTTGCTTCACCCGAACTCCTCTGGAATTTCTAAGCCGTGAACCCGGCGCTCTGACCGGACCCGGAGGTCGCGCCGCGGTACCAGTACTCGAGGGTCAGTACGTGCCACAGGTGCTTGGAGAAGTCCTGCTGCCCGGCCGCGTCCGCGGCGGCCATCCGCGCCAGCGCGTCGCGGCGCAGGAAACCGGAGCGGACCAGCTCGCCGTCGTGGATGACCTCGCGGACCAGCGGCGCCAGGTCCCGGCTCATCCAGGCGCGCAACGGGGCGCTGAACAGGCCCTTGGGCCGGTAGACGATCTCCCGGGGCAGGACCGAGGCCGCCGCCTCCTTGAGGACGGCCTTGCCCTGCCGTCCGGCGATCTTGCGGTCCCCGGGGAACGTGAACGCGGCCTTGACCACCTCGACGTCCACGTACGGAACGCGCACCTCGGTCGACGCGGCCATGCTGGAACGGTCCGTGTAGGCGAGGTTCAGACCCGGCAGGAACATCCGGGAGTCGCCCAGGCACATGCGGTTGACGAAGTCGTCGAGGTCGTTGTCCTCGTACACGTCGGCGTGCTCGGTCAGTACGTCGTCGACCGTCCCGGCCAGGTCCGGATCGATCAGGTCGAGCAGCTCGCCGCGATCGTACATGGTGTAGCTGCGCCGGAAGGCCGTCTCCTCCGGAAGATCGGCGAAGGACAGGAACCGCTTCGCGAAGCGCACCGACCGGTACCCCCGGCTGGCGGAGGCGACCGGCAGCCGGTCCACGGCTGCGGACAGGCCGCGCCGCAGCGGCCCGGGCACGCGCTGGTAGCGCAGCGCGAGCACGTTGGCCAGGTGCTTGCGGTAGCCGGCGAACAGCTCGTCGGCACCCATCCCCGAGAGCATCACCTTGACCCCGGCCTCCCGGGCGGCCGAGCAGATCAGGAAGGTGTTGATCGCGGCGGGGTCGCCGATCGGCTCGTCCAGGTGGTACGTCATCCGCGGCAGCAGGTCGAGCACGTCCGGGGCGATCTCGATCTCGTGCAGGTCGACGCCGAACCGCTCGGCCACCGTCCGGGCGTGGCGCAGGTCGTCCGGCATCGCCTCGAACCTGGCGTCCTCGGCCCGGAACCCGATCGTGTAGGCGGACATCCCCGGCTGGTGGCGGGCGGCCAGGGCGGTCAGGTAGCTGGAGTCGAGGCCTCCCGAGAGGAAGGTCGCCACGGGCACGTCGGAGAGCAGGTGCCGCCGGGTGGACTCCTCGACGATGGCCGCCAGATCGGGCAGCTCACCGGCCCGGGCCCGCTCCCGGCCCTCGGCCGCGACGTCCCTGAGGTTCCAGTACCGGCCGCGCTCCACACTGCCGTCCGGCCCGCACCGCAGCCAGCTCCCCGGCGGCAGCTTCTCCGCCCCGCGGTACGCGCACCGCGAGTCCGGCACCCAGTAGTACAGCAGCGAGGCCACCAGCGCCGCGTGGTCCACCTCCAGCGCGCCCCCGGTCGCCGCGGCGAGCGCCTTCAGCTCCGAGGCGAACACCAGGCCCCCGCCGCGCCGGAGCAGGAACAGCGGCTTGATGCCGAGCTGGTCGCGGGCGAGCACCAGCTCACCGGTCCGCTCGTCGAAGACCCCGAACGCGAACATGCCGCGCAGCCGGGGCAGGCAGTCCGTGCCCCAGCGCCGCCACGCCTCCAGCAGCACCTCGGTGTCGGAGGTGCCGCGGAAGCGCACCCCGGCGGCCGCCAGCTCGGCACGCAGCTCGGGGGCGTTGTACAGCTCGCCGTTGTACGTGAGGACCAGCCCGTCCGAGACCATCGGCTGGGCGCCGGTCTCCGAGAGGTCGATGATGGCCAGCCGGCGGTGCCCCAGCTGTACCTCCCCGTCACCGACGGGGTGGCCGTAGCGGCCCGCCCCGTCCGGACCGCGGTGGGCGAGGGTCTCCGTGAGCCGGTCGGTCACGGCCTTCCCGTCCGGCCACCGGTACGTGCCTGCGATGCCACACATGTCCTACCGTGCCTCCTGGTCGCTGTCCGGAACGTGCGCCGCCCACGCGGGCGGCCGTTCCGTCTGCCGCGCGTTCGTGCCGTTCTCCCGGGCCGGCCGCCCGTTCTGCCCGCGCAGCGCGGTGTGCTGCCCGTCCCACAACGTGCCGTCGGTCCGGTCGCGCGGATCGGGGTCGATCAGCACCACGCCGAGCACCGTGATGCGCTGCTCGGCGAGCTGCCGCGCCACCGTGTGCAGCCACGCGGCGCTGCCGTGCCCGGCCCGGACGACGAGCACGGTCCGGGTCCCGAGGTACTGGAGGTCGGTCCACGCCGTGCCGGGCGAGACCGATCCCACGCCGAACCGGCGCTCCCCGTCGGCCGGGGCCGGGGCGTCCTCGCCGAGCACCGTCAGCTCCGCGGGTCTGCGGCGGTGCCGGGTGAGCCGCAGCCCGGGCAGGCCGTCGACGACCGACACCGGGCCCTCCGCCGCCAGGGCCGCGGCCAGATCGAGGGCGATCAGCGCCGCGGCCTGGGGGCAGCCCAGCTCCAGCAGCGACACCGGCTCGGCGTAGCCGCGTACCGAGCGGGCCAGCGACGCGGTGAGGCGCTCGCGCGCCCCCCGGGTGCCGCGCCGCTGCAGCCGGCCGGCCGACCGGCGGGGGAGTTCCGTGATGACGGAGGCCCCCAGGTTCGCCGCGATCTCCCGGCGCAGCACCGGACGGTCGGCCACCACCGCGCCGACCGCGGCCACCGCGAGCCCGAGGACCAGCCCCAGGACGAAACCTATGGCGGCGTCCGTGGCGGCGGCCTTCGGCAGGGAGTGCCGCACCGCGCGCGGCGCGTCCACCACCTGCGTGCCGGCGATGAGCTGGGGCGTGCCGACCCGCGCCTCCGCGGCACGCTGGCCGAAGTCGGTGATGCGGGCGGTCAGTTCGGCCCGGCGGGCGAAGAGCGACTCGGTGTTCGCCGACGCCTTCGGCCCGGTCTCCGGCGTTCCGTTCCCAATCGCCTTGTTGACCTGGTCCAGTTCCTCCCGCAACCGGTCGCGCTGGTCGAGCAGGGTCTTGGACTCGGCCTCCGCGGCCTCCCGGATCCGCCGCACGTGGTCCGCCACGAACGCGTCGGCCAGCGCCTTGGCACGGGCCACGGCCTGCGCGTCACTCGTACCGGTCACATCGATCTGGAGCAGGTTGTTGGTCAGGCCGGTGCCGGCGTAGTCCTTCATGAAGTCCTCCGGCTTGTCCGGGGACTTCAGGGTCTTCAGGGCCTGCTCGGCGATCCGCGTGGTCTGCAGCAGCGCGACGTCCGTGCGGATCAGCGTCCCGGGGTCGTTCGGCTGGTCCTGCTGGTGCGCCACCAGCACCTTGGCCACCGCGGTGGGCGGTGGCGGCAGCAGCACCGCCACGGCCGCGCCGATGAACAGCCCCAGCAGCGCCAGGGAGCTCCACAGGCGGCGCCGCCGGCGCACCGACACCACGAGCGTCTGCAGGTCCAGCAGCGGAGCGGAGTGCGTCGGCTCCGTAGTCGTACTCATGGTCACCCTGAACTTCCCGTCGCGTCGGCGCCGGCCGCCAGTGCCGGTGCGGCGGCCCCGTGGCGACGGCCGGCCTTCCCCGCCGCACCGGCCCGGACCGTGCCGACGAGGACGATTCCGACGATCTCGTGCCCGGCGTCCGCACACGCCTCGGCGATCCCGGTGAGCTCCCCGGCGGTCCAGCTGCCGGGGCTGAGCACGACGACGGCACCGGACTCGTCCTCGCGGTCCGCGACCATCGGCCGGGACACCGACACCTGCGCCGGCCGCAGCCGGGGCTCGCCCTCGGTGCCGGCGGTGAGCTGCCCGGCCGCGAGCAGGGCGTTGTCGTCGCCCTCCGGGACGAGTAGCAGGAGCCGCCGGGGGGCCGGCAGCCCGTCCCCCAGACGGGCGTGCACCCGCCGGTAGCGGACCTGCCTGCCCGCCTCGTCGGACGTGCGCGGCGCCGGCAGGTCCCACCGGACGTCGAGGCCGAGCAGCCGGCGGACACCGGCCCGCGGTCCGCGGTCCTGCGGCCGGTCCCCGGGGCGTTCCGCGGGCACGTCGACGGTGCCCAGCACCGTCGCGCCCAGCACCCTGGCGATCTCCGCCCCGGTGCGCGGCCGGCGGTTCATCCGCGCGGCGGCGAGATGGCCGACGACCCCGAGGAGGAGGAACAGCACCGCCCCCGCGACGACGAGCTGCGTCCTCGTCGGCGGCGCCTCGCCGGTGGGCCGGGGCGCCGGCCCCATGACGACCATGTTGGCCTTGATGGCCTTGCTGGCGGCGGGGTCGGCCTGGTCCAGCTTGTCGATGGCCTCCTGGAGCGTGGTGCGCAGCTTCGACAGCTCGGTACGGGTCTGCACGCTCTCCACGGTCTGCCCCCGGCCGGCCGCGTCCGCCAGCTCGGTGATCCGGCGGCTGGTCTGCGTCACCAGCTGCCGCAGCGCCTCGGGCCGCGCCGCCGCGTCGGGGTCGGTGTCGGCGCCCGAGATCCGCGCGGCGAACGCCACGAACTGCTGCGCCACCTGGTCGGAGAGCCGCTGCGCGCGCTCCGGGGTGTCCGCCGTGCCCGAGATCTTGATGATGTTGCCGTCCGCGGCCTTTGCGCTCACCCGGTCCCGCAGCTCGGTGCGGCTGACCTTGGTCCAGCCGAGCGCGGCGGCCGCGCGGTCCACGACCACCGAACTCGCCGCGATCTCCGCCTGGGTCAGCAGCTCGCGCTCCTCCCACGCCCCCGGCAGCAGGACCGAGGCCGAGGCGGTGTAGCGCGGTGGGACCAGCAGGGAGGTGCCGTAGCCGACGAGTGCGCCCACCACGGCGAGGACGGTGAGCAGCCGCCAGCGCCGGCGGAGAATCCGCCCGATCGTGACCAGGCGTATCGTGTCGTCGCTCAACGGCGCGGCCTCTTCCCCGTGCCGTCGGAGGAGCCCGCCGACGCCGGACGGCGGTCACGGCAGGCGGCGGCGTAGGCGGAGAGCAGCGAGGCCTGCGAATTGCGCCAGGCGAGCGGCCCGTTGATCCGTTCCTGGCCGATCTTGCCCATCAGGGCCCGCTTCTCGGGGTCGTCCAGCAGCAGCGCGATGAGCCGGGCGAACTCGCCCTCGTCGTTGGCGGGGGCGTAGACGGCGGCGTCGCCGGCGGAGACCCGCGCCTCCTTCAGGTCGAACGAGACGATCGCCCGGCCCATCACCATGTACTCCAGGACCTTGTTCATGGTCGACACGTCGTTGAGCGGATTGCGCGGGTCGGGGGAGAGGCACACGTCCGCGGTGGACAGGTACCGCGCCAGGTCGGCGTCGGAGACGCGCCCGGTGAACTGCACCTGCTCGGAGAGCCCGAGCCGGCGGGACAGCTCCACCATCGCGTCGAAGGTGTCACCGCCGCCCACGAACACCGCGTGCCAGTCGTCGCGCCCGACCTCGTCGCGCAGCTTCGCCAGGGCGCGCAGCGCGTAGTCGACCCCGTCCTGCGGGCCCATGACCCCGAGGTAGCACAGCAGATGGGGCTTGCCGCGCTTGAGTCCGGGCTCGGGCGGCACGGGGTGGAAGCGGTCGGTGTCGGGCGCGCTGCGCACCACGAAGACGTCCGACGTCCGCCGGCCGCCGCGGCGCACCGCGACGTCCCGGTAGCTCTCGTTCGTGGCGAGCACGACGTCCGCGGCCCGGTACGTGAGCCGTTCCAGCGCGCACACGGCCCGGTAGAGCAGGTCCTCGCCGCGGTCGAAGCGGGACAGGTACAGCTCGGGGACCAGGTCGTGCTGGTCGAAGACGAACCGCGCTCCGTGCCGCTTGAGCCACAGGGCGGGCAGGAAGAGCAGGTCGGGCGGGTTGCAGGCGTGGACCACGTGGACCGGCCCGACCTTGCGGGCCAGCCGCATGGTGTGCCACAGGGCCGATCCGTACTCCTTGAGGTAGCCGGCCGGTCCGCCGGTGGCCGCGCGCAGCGGGTAGCGGTGGATCCGCACCCCGTCGATCTCGGCCTCCGGCTCGGTGTCCCGCTTGGTCCCGCGCGGGCAGATGACGTCCACCGTCCAGCCGGCGTCGCGCAGGGTGGTGCACTCCTGCCACACACGCCGGTCGAAGGGCACGGACAGGTTCTCCACGAGGACCAGCGCACGCCGGCCGGTGGTGCGGCCGCTGCCGGCCGCACCACGCGTCGTCTTACCAGGCAAGGCCCACGTACCCCGGTTCGGTCCGGCGCGCGTCGGCGTCGGGAAGGTGGATGAGGTCGATGATCACCGGTCCGTCGCCGTGCGGCAGTGCCGACAGCACGTCCGGGTCCCTGGACCCGACCAGGCACACCTCGGCGTGGTCGAGCACCTCGTCGACGGAGTCGGCGAGCAGGTGCGCGAGGTGCGGCAGCCGGTTCTCGATGTACTCGCGGTTCGCGCCGAGGAGCCGGGAGAGGCTCACGTTGGCGTCGTAGATCTTCAGGTCGTAGCCCTTGCCGAAGAGCCGCTCCGCCAGTTCGACGAGGGGGCTCTCGCGCAGGTCGTCGGTGCCGGGCTTGAAGGACAGCCCGAACAGGCCCGCCCGGCGCTTGCCGGTGCGCTCCACCAGGTCCACCGCGCGTTGCAGGTGGTCGGAGTTGGAGGGCAGCACGTGGGAGAGGATGGGTACGGAGACGTCGGCCCGCTGTGCCGCGTGGACCAGGCTGCGCAGGTCCTTGGGCAGGCAGGAGCCGCCGAAAGCGAAGCCGGGCCGCAGGTAGGCCGGGCTGATGTTCAGCTTCCGGTCCGCCAGGAACACGTCGATCACCTGGTGCGAGTCGACCCCGAGCGCCCGGCACACCGCGCCCAGCTCGTTCGCGAACCCGATCTTGAGGCCGTGGAACGCGTTGTCCGCGTACTTGATCGCCTCGGCCACCGGGACCGGGACCCGGAACACCTCGCCGGGCAGGCCCTCGTACAGCGCGGCCACCACGTCACCGCTCGCCGGGTCCAGTTCGCCGATGACGGTCTTCGGCGGGTCGAAGAAGTCCCGCACGCTGGTGCCCTCGCGGAGGAACTCCGGGTTGACCGCGACCCCGACCTCCACTCCGGCCGTGCCGCCGACGGACTTCTCCAGGATCGGCAGCAGCAGGTCCAGGCAGGTGCCCGGGAGCATGGTGCTGCGGAACACCACGGTGTGCCGCCCGCCCCGCTCGGCCAAGGCCGTGCCGATCTGCTCGGTGACCCGCTCCAGGTACGTGGTGCACAGGCTGCCGTTGGGCTCCGACGGGGTGCCCACACAGACCAGCGACACCTCGCTCTCCATGATCGCCTCGCGGACGTCACCGGTGGCGCGCAAGGCCCCCGTCCGCACGACGCCGGCGATGAGCTCGCCGATCCGCTCCTCGACCACCGGAGCCTTGCCGTCGTTGACCAGGTCCACCTTCACCTGGCTGACGTCGACCCCGATGACCTCGTGGCCCAGCTCGGCCAGGCACGCGGCCGAGACGCAGCCCACGTAGCCGAGCCCGAAAACACTGACCCTCATGACTCGTTCCTCCCCCCACGCAGGCCCCCACGGCCTGCGGTCCGCGCGTCTGCCCGACGAGGACTCCCGCGCATCAATAGGCCCCCTGCCCGTAGACCACCGCACGCAGCGTCTTCCACAAGATCACTGTGTCCAGCGCGAGCGACCAGTCCTCCACGTACCGCAGGTCCAGCCGGACCGCCTCCTCCCATGACAGGTCACTGCGTCCGCTGATCTGCCACAGGCCCGTGAGCCCGGGCTTGACCAGCAGCCGCCGCCGGATGTCCGGACCGTATTCGGCGGACTCCTCCGGCAGCGGGGGCCGCGGACCGACGAGCGACATCGATCCCGTCAACACGTTGAACAGTTGCGGGAGTTCGTCGATCGAGTACCGGCGCAGCACCGTTCCCACCCGGGTCACCCGCGGGTCCCGGCGGAGCTTGAACAGCAGGCCGGCGCCCTCGTTGCGGTCGGCCAGCTCGGCCCGTACCCGGTCCGCGTCGGCGACCATGGTGCGGAACTTGAGGATGGTGAACTCGCGTCCGTCCTTGCCGACCCTGCGCTGCCGGTACACGGCCCCGCCCCGGCTGTCCGCGACCACCAGCAGCGCGACGAACACCATCAGCGGCGCGAACAGCATCAGCAGGACCGCCGCGCCCACCCGGTCGACCACCTCTTTGACGGCCCGGCGGCCGCCGGTGAAGATCGGCATGCTGACCCGCAGCAGCGGGATGCCCAGCACCGCGTCCACGTGCAGCCGCGGTCCGGCCACCTCCATCAGCACCGGGGCCACGACCATCTCGGCGTCGCTGCCCTCCAGGTTCCAGGCCAGCCGCTGGAGCCGGTCCGGCGACCAGTGCGGGTCCGGGGTGACCGCGACGACGCGGTAGCCGTCGCGCCGGACGTGGTTGGCCACGTCGGCCAGCCGGCCGACGACGGGTACGCCGTCCAGCTGGTCACCGTCTCCGTCGAGCCCGAGACCGTCCGTCGTGCACACCGCGTCCACCCGCCAGCCGAGGTGCGGGAACTTGCGGGTTCGGGTGATCAGATCGTGCAGGGTGGCCGGGCTGCCGGCGGCGAGCACCGGTCGCAGGCACTGCCCCTCTTTCCGCTGTTTGTGCAGCCAGAGGCGCAGAAGATACCGGGTGGTCATGGTGACGAGGGCGATCGCTGGGATCGCGACGAAGATCCAGAGTTTGATGTTGCGCGAGGCGAGGGCGATCCCGCCGAGCGCCAGTAAGACGGTCGCCGTGAACAAGGAGCGGCCGAGTCGGCGGAATTCCTCGGCACCCTGGCCGAGAACCGCCGGAACCCATGACCGGTTGACGGCCAGTGCGGCCAATACCAGAAGTTCGGTGCCGAATGCGAGAATTCCCCATTTCTCGTGCCAGTTGGCCGCGTCACGAGCCCCGAAGAAGTTGCCGATGGACGCCACCACCAGGGCGGTGGCCACGGTATCGCTGGTGATCACGGTACGCCGGTACCGCTGCTCCCAGTCACTCGCGGGACGGCTGATCGCCCCGTTCGCCAGACGCCCCCCGCGCGCAGACGGGAACGGGCTGACTAATCCCCCTTGCCGCACAGAACCCCCCAGGTCCCCAGTGGTACGACGTGTTTTCGCCAATCACGTGCTCCGCCGGGAGGCCCCCGCCTCCCGACCGCGCCGTTCCTCCCCGGGATCCCCGCCCGGCCGTCTGGAACTGCTTGGACAACCCACCCCGGCGGCAGCGAACGGACGTGCCCCGCCAGACTTGCGACGTGCGCGAGAACCCGCCGAAACCTCGGGTGCTCCCCCGCACCCAAGGCCCTTTCCCGGGCCCCGGTAATTGATCATCCCCCACGCATCGTGCCGGGGGGCGTGATTGCCAGCTTTCCGTAGCGCCTGACCTGTAGATCGTTTACTGGTTGCTCGTGTACGAACAGCTGAAGCACGGTCAATCTAGACCATGGCGGCCCGGTATGAAGAGCAGATGTGTGAAATTCGTGTTCATACCTTCAGACGGGTTCCACGGATCGGTGGTCGCGCGGGGTTTCCCCGCTGTGGAGCATCTCCCGTCCCCCCAGGTCAAGCCCGCCGAACCGGCCATCCGGGCGCCCTCGCGCAACGGTGCGCCCCCTGCTTCCGGTTTGGGCGGAGGCCCTCCTTCCGCCCTCGGCGGGGGCGGAAACGGACCAGCTCCGCTCTTCTCGCCGCCCCGCCGCCGGACGGGAGGCGGTCTCGGCCACTCTGCCCGGCACCCCTTGCGCCGGCCGGGAGGAGGCGTGGTGCACTGGCTGGGCCGGTCACCGATCAGGTGTGTGAGCGGCACCGCGGTCCCCGGACCGGCGCCGGACGGCACTCCGGCCCGGCGCACACGGGGTGCACGGCGGCGGGCGTGCGCGCCCCGCGTGACCCCGGCCCGGCGCCCGCCCGTTCCCGCCATTCCCCTCGCCCCGGATCCGCCGGCCCCCGCTGGACCACGCCGGACCCCGAATGGAGTGATCGTGCACCACCACGGCCCCGACACACCCGAAAGCCCCTACGAGGAGGTGGCCGTCACCGGCGGAGCCGGTTTCGTCGGCCGGCACCTCGTCACGGCCCTCAGCCGGCTGTCCCGGAAGGTCACCGTCGTCGACCACGCCCCGCTTCCCGCCGGCCTCGCGCAACTGCCCGGCGTCCGCCACGTCCGCGCCGACCTGCGCGACTACGGGGAGACGCTCCTGGCGCTGCGCAGCGCCGACGCCGTGTTCCACCTCGCCGGCAACGCCAGCGGCACCGAGTCGGTGGCCGACCCCCGCCGCGACTTCCACCTCAACGCCCTCGCGACCTGCAACGTCGGCAACGCCTGCCTGGAGCTCGGGGCGCGCCGCCTGGTCTACCTCTCCTCCGCCATCGTCTACGGCACCCCGCGCCGCAGCCCGATCCACGAGGACCACCCCACCCTGCCCTTCCTCCCGTACGGCGCCTCGAAGCTGTCCGGCGAGCTGACCCTGCGCAGCCTGCACGCCACCGCCGGACTGCCCGTCGTCACCGGCCGGTCCTTCGTGGTCTACGGCCCGGGCGAAGACCCCCGCCGGGCGGGCGGAGAGGTCTCGCAGTTCCTGCGCTGGCACCTCAACGAGCAGCCCATCCCCGTGGTCGGCGACATCGACCGCAAGCGCCGCGACTTCATCCACGTCGAGGACCTCTGCCGGGCGCTGATCACCCTGGCCGACCGGGGCGCCGACGGCGGGACCTACAACCTGGGCACCGGCACCGCCGTCTCCATGCGCGAGCTGGCCGCGGAGGTGGGGACGGCGACCGGCCGCCCCGCACTGCTGGACGCCGACCCCTCCAGCCTCGCCGACAGCTTCACGCTCCTCGCCGACACCACCCGGCTGCGAGCGCTCGGCTTCGCCCCGCGGATCACCCTGGCCGAGGGCCTCACCCGGCTGGCGGGCCTGCTCGGACGCTTCCCCGAACTCCCCACCGCCAGGGCGGTGTTCCGCCGGGAGGCCCCCGCGCGCCGGAGCCTGGAGGCCAGGACGTGCTAGCCGTCGACGGCGGTACACCGCTGCTCTCCCCGCACGAGGCGGCCCCCTGGCCGCACATCACGGACGCCGACCGCAAGGCCGTGCTCGACGCGATGGACGGGGCGGCCCCGTGGCACTGGCCCATGCGCACGGTGGGCGACCTGGAAGAGGCCTGGGCCGAGTACACCGGCATGCCCCACGTCCTCGCGGCCAACTCCGGCACCGCCGCCCTGCACATGGCGATCGCCGCCGCGGGCGTCGAGCCGGGCGACGAGGTGCTCGTGCCGGCCGACACCTTCCTCGCCTCGGCCTCCTGCGTGCTCCAGGCCAACGCGATCCCGGTGTTCGTGGACACCGACCCTGCCACCTTCAACATCGACCCCGCCCGGATCGAGGAGCGGATCACCGACCGCACCCGCGCCGTCGTCGCCGTCGACCTCAACGGCCTGCCCGCCGACTACGACGCCCTGCGGGCGATCACGGACCGGCACGGCCTCGTCCTCATCGAGGACGCCTCCCAGGCGCACGGCGCCGAGTACCGGGGCCGCCCCGTCGGCTCCCTCGGCACCCTCAGCGGCGCCAGCCTCAACGGCTCCAAGACCCTCTCCGCCCTCGGTGAGGGCGGCCTGTTCGCCACGCGCGACGAGGAACAGCACCGCCTGGCCCGGCGGGTGCTGATGTTCGGCGAGGAACTCCCCGGCCAGAGCCGCGACTACAACGCCCGCATCATGGGCTGGAACTACCGCATCGACGTCCTCGCCGCCGCGTTCGCCCGCTCCCAGCTCACCCGCCTGCCGCGGATGTCCCGCGTACGGCAGGCCAACGGGGCCGCCCTCACGCGGGCCCTGGCCGGCGTACCCGGCATCCGCACGCCTGTCGTCCCCGAGGACCGCACGCACGTGTACTTCTTCTACCCGCTGCTCGTCACGCCCGAGGAACTAGGCCTCGACGGCCTCCCCGTCGCCGCCTTCCGCGACGCCCTCGCCCGGGCGGTGAACGCCGAAGGCCTGCACATCACGCGCTGGCAGCCGCAGCCGGTACCCGGACAGACCCTGTTCCAGGAGCTCCGCGGCTACGGCCGCGGCTGCCCCTGGAGCTGTGGGCACGCCCGCCCCGGCCACCACTACGACCCGGCGCAGTACCCCGTCAGCGAGGAGGTCTGCCTGCGCCGCCTCGTCCTCGGACAGAGCCTCAGCTCCTTCGGCCCGCCCAACGACGTGACGACGATGCACCGCTACGCCGAAGTCCTGTACAAGGTCCTTGTCGAGGAACGGGACGGGCTGGTCGCCCTGACCCGGCGGACCGCCGGCCCGGCGCACTGACGGGCCGGGACGGACAGCACACGAACGACAAGGGGACGGACGCAGATGCGCAACGAGCCCGAGACCGCGGGCGGACGCACGGTGCCGCCCGGCCGCGCCCGGAGCCCGCGCCCGCGGACGATGCGGCTGGCCGTCTGCGCGGTCTTCTTCGTCACCGGGGCGGCCTTCGCGACCTGGGCCGCCCGGGTGCCCGGCGTCCAGAGCCGGCTGGACCTGTCCGCCGGGGAACTCGCCGTGGCGCTCGTCGGCCTGAGCGGCGGCGCCTTCGTGGGGCTGCCGCTGGTCGGCGGCCTGGTGGCCAGGTACGGCAGCCGTACGGTGCTGTGCACCGGCATGGCCGCCTACCTGGGCGCCCTCGCGAGCCTGCCGTTCGTTCCCGACCTCGCGGTACTGACGGCGGCCCTGGCCGTCTTCGCCTGCGGCAACACGGCCGTCGACGTCGCCATGAACACCCAGGGCGTCCTGGTCGAACGCGCCTACGGACGCCCCGTGCTCGGCGGCTTCCACGCCATGTTCAGCCTCGGCGGCATCGCCGGCGCCACGGCGGGCGGCCTCGCCGCCTCCGCCGGCGTCGGCATCCGGGCGCACTTCACCGTGACCGCCCTCGTCCTGCTGGCGGTCGCGGCGACGGCGGCCACGGCCCTCGCCCCCGAACCGCGGCGGAATGGGCGGCCGTCCGGGACCGGACCCCTGCTGGCCCTGCCCGGGCCGGGCCTGTGGATCCCCGGGCTCGTGGCGTTCTGCGCCCTGATGGGGGAGGGGGTCGTCAACGACTGGGGGGCCGTCTACCTGAAGGAGGAGACGGGAGCGTCGGCGGGCGCCGCCGGCCTGGGGTACGCCGTCTTCTCCGCGGGCATGGTCGTCGGCCGCCTCACCGCCGACCGGCTGCGGGCCCGCCTCGGCACGGCCCGCTTCACGTTCCTGTGCGCCGTGGTGGCGGGCACCGGCGCCCTGATCCCGGTCCTCGCCGCGACGACCGCGGCGGGCTTCGTCGGCTACACCCTGCTCGGTCTGGGCATGGCCGCGGTCATCCCCCTCGTCTTCGCCCACGCGGCCGCCCTGCGGCCCGGCCGCACCGGCTCCTCCATCGCCGCCGTCTCGGCCGTGGGCTACGTCGGCTTCCTCGCGGGCCCCCCGGTCATCGGTGCCCTGGCGGAGGCGACGACGCTGCGCTGGGCGATGCTGGTGCTGCCCGCGCTGATGGCGGTGATGGCGGCCCTGGCCCCCCGCCTGCACCGCCCCTGAGCCCCACGGACCGAGCCCTGCCGCCCCGGAGGTCCGGGGCGGCAGGGCTCAGGGTGCGTTCGGCGTGCGCTCAGACGAGGGCCGATGCCGGGCGGGAGGCCGCCGCCTCCGTGCCGGCGGCATCGGCGCGCAGGGCCGGCAGGCGCTGGGCGAGGATCCCGAAGACGATCCCGAACACGGCCCACAGCACGAGCTGGACGGCCACCGAGGCGACCCGGAAGTCCCACAGCAGGGCCGCGGGGAACTCCGCCTTGACGGCGTCGGTGTTGTCCGGGAGCACCAGGAAGGCCAGCCCGGTGGCGACGACGAAGCCCGCCCCGGCCGCCAGGGTCGCGTTCCAGTTGCCCAGGCGCGGCGCCAGACGCCGGCCCAGGACGATCGCGCCGACGCCCAGCAGGACGCTGAGCAGGATCATCAGGAAGAACAGCGTGGTGCGCTGGCCGATGGTGTCCGGGTTCCCGACGGCCGGCGGGGTCGCCGGGTACTTCAGGAACGGCACCAGGTAGACCAGCGTGAACGCGCCCCCGGCGGTGAGGGCGGCCGTGGCCCGGGGGCTGAACCGGCCCACCCGGCCCAGGGCGAAGGAGAACGCGAGGGAGGCGATGCCGCCCAGCGCGACCCCGTAGACCAGCACGCCGGTGGCGAGACCGACGGTGGACTGCACGGGCCGGCTGACGAGTTCTTCCTCCTCCTCGGCGGCGGGGACGTCGCCACCGCCGCCGTGACCGGCGTGGCCGGCCGCGGGAGCGGCCTCCTTGGCGGCCGCCGCCTCCTCGACGGCGATGGACCCCCGCACGGGGGGTTCACCGACCACGTAGGCGACGGCGAAGGCGAACAGACCCGCGATCAGGCCCGCGAGCATGCCGCGGACCAGCAGACCTCTGACAGTGGAGGCGTACATGGTGCGCGCCTCTCAGTGGCAGGGGAAACCGAGCAGGTGGCGTCCGTCGTGCACCCACTCGTGGACGGCCTCGCCCGAGAACACGGCGGTGGCACCCTGCTCCGCGCCGACGAAGTACAGGGCCACGAGCATCAGCAGGCCGACGAACAGCGCCCAGGGCAGGACGGCCTTGACGGGCAGCGGCGCGGACGGGGAGAGAGCGGGGGCGGATACGGCAGCGGAAGCGAGAGCCTCGGCCATGGGGGAACCTCCTTGGGGAACAACGCGTCCCATGTGGTGGTGCGTTACGACGGTCCGAGGGTCTGACTCGCCGCGGCCGCCACCCCGAGGGGGGTGCCGTCGCAGCACACAGTGGCGCGACCATGCCGGATTCACACCGGACTTCCGTCTCGCCGTCGTCGCTATGTCTTTATGTCGCCGTGACGCTACAACCCCGCGGGCCCTCCCACCAAGCGGATGAGTCGCTGATCACACGGGCCGTCCGGCCCGCGGGACGGCCCTCACCGCGCCCGCGGACCGGTCAGCTCCGTGAGGGTGCCGTACAGCTCGGGGCGGCGGGTGCGCATCAGGCCGAACTCCAGCCAGTCGCGGCGCTGGTCGAGGTCGAGGTCCGCGACGAGGACGGCCGGGGTGTGGCGCGGCGCGCGGAGCATGACCCGGCCGTAGGGGTCGGAGATGAACGAGGAGCCGTAGAAGACGGAGCGGCCCTCGGTGCCCACGCGGTTGGGGACGATGGCGAACAGGGCGTTGGCGAGCCCGTTGGCGCTGATGGCGTGCTCCCACAGGGGGCGGGTGTCGAAGTCCGGCAGGTCCACCTCGGAGCCGATGGCGGTGGGGTGGACGAGGATGTCCGCGCCGGCCAGCGAGTACGCGCGGGCGAGCTCCGGGAACCACTCGTCCCAGCAGGTCGGGAAGCCGAAGCGGGCGCCCTGGTGGGCGACGACCGGGAAGCCGCTGTCGCCGGGCCGGAAGCAGAGGTCCTCGCGGTAGCCGGGGAACGCCGGGATGTGGTTCTTGCGGGTGCGGGCGATGAGCTCGCCGCCGGAGTCCACGCAGACGGCCGTGTTGTAGCCGAGGCCGCCGTCCTCCGCGCGCTCGTAGAGGGAGGCGTGGACGGTGATGCCGAGCCCGGTGGCCAGCTCGGTGGCCAGCCGGACCGTGGGGCCGGTCTCGACGTCCTCCAGCCAGCGCTCGGCACCGTCGGCCATCGGGTCGTCCGTGTTGCAGAAGTACGGGCTGCGGGTCAGCTCCGGCAGGCACACCACCCGGGCGCCCTGGGCGGCGGCCAGCGCGACGCCTTCGCGCAGGTGGTCGTCGTGCTCGGCCGGATCGGCGTGCCAGCGCATCTGGACGAGCCCGACGCGCAGGACCTCGCGCTCGGCCGGCCGGGTCCGGCCGGGGGAGCCGAGCGGGGATCCGTAGGAGGTGAGGACTGAGTAGCCGGGCATGCGTGGTCCGCCTTCGGGAGGGTCGTCGGTTCACCGGGGGGTCCTGACTGAGAATTCAGTCAGGATGCCGGGCAAGGGCCTGCCGGAACGTTCCGGCAGGGGTGAATGTAAACCGTGCCGGAACGTTCCGGCAAGGTCCGGTCCAGGGCGCCTAGAATGCGGGACCGTGACCGCCCGTACCGTGACCCTGTTCGACGTCGCCCGTGCGGCAGGCGTCTCCAAGAGCACCGCCTCCGACGCCCTCCAGGGGTCCGGGCGGGTGGCCGGAGCCACCCGCGACCGCGTGCGCGAGGCCGCGGACCGGCTCGGCTACCGCCCCAACAGCGCCGCCCGCCGCCTGCGCCGGGCCAGCACCGGAGCGGTCGGCCTGTACCTCCCGCAGACCGCGACCCGGCTGGACTACTACATGAACCTCGCCTTCGGGGCGGTCGAGCGCGCCCAGGAGGAGGGCCTGGACGTGGTCCTCCTGGGCTCGGCGGCCGCGGCGCACGGGCCCCTCGCCTCCCGGGTGGACGGCCTCCTCGTCATCGACCCGGAGACCGGCGATCCGGCCGTCCCGGGCCTGCTCGCCGCCGGAGTCCCGGTCGTCACCGGCGAGCGCTACCCCGGGCACACCCCCACCCCCACCGCGGCGGTGGTCTGCGACAACGCCGCCTCGCTCACCGCGCTCCTCGACCACGTGCACGGCCGCGGCGCCCACGCCCCGGCCCTGCTCGCCCCCGAGGCCACCTCCGCCTGGGCCCAGGCGCTGCGGACGGCCGCCGCCTCCTGGAGCACGGCGCACAAGATCCCCGTCACCGTCCACACCGTTCCCTTCGCCGCCACCCCGGCCCAGGCGGGCGAGCGCACCCGCGCCCTGCTGTCCGCCGATCCGGCCGTGGACGCCGTCATCTGCGCCCCCGACGGCGCGGCCCCCGGGGTGCTGCGCGCCGCGGCCGGCCTCGGCCGGACCGTCGGCCGCGACTTCCAGGTCGCCTCCTGCGTGGACGGCGTCGCCGCCCGCAGCTGCGACCCGCCCGTCACCGCGATCGACCTCCGCCCCACCGCGTACGGCAGGTCCTGTGCCGACCTGCTGTGCGACGTCCTCGCCGGGCGGACCCCGGCCGACACCCTCCGGCGGCACGACTGGGCGCTGGAGACCCGCGCCTCCACCCGGCTCGGGACCTGACGGCCCGCGGTGCGGGAAACCGTCCAGGCGTCGTACGGCACCCGCATCCGTCGACCACGGCTGGGCCCCGCACGCGGCGGACGTCCTCGTCGTCCCGGGCGGCGGCTACGCCCGCCACGAGGACCCCAGCGTCCGGGCCGGGATCCGCCGCGGCACCTTGCCGCGCGCCCCTGGGCGCGGCGCCCCGCGCCGGACTGACGGTCAGCGCCCTGTGTGCACGGGCGTCATGCTGCTCTCCGCCGCGGGACCCACCCGCGGGAGGCCCTGCACCACCCACCACAAGGCACGGCCGGACCTCGAACAGCAGGGCGGCGTGCTGAAGAACGCCCGCGTCGTCGACGACGGGGACCTCGTCACGGCCGCCGGCATCACCCCGGGACTGGAACTCGCCCTGTGGCTCGTACGCCGTGAACTCGGCCCGGACACGGCGACCGCCGTCGAGGCCATGCGCGAGTACGAGGCCCGCGGGACCGCGTGGACCCGGTGGCACCCCTCCCGCACGCGGGCAAGGGGCGGCGCGGCCCGTCGTTACGGCGGTCCGCGCAGCCCCGCGGGCGGTCACCCGTCAGCAGTCGTCGTCGTCGTACCCTCCGCCCCAGTCGTCATCGTCGTCGTACCAGCCGCCGTGGTCGTCGTCGTCGTCCCAACCGCCGCCGGTCACATAGGCGACGGAGTGAGTGGGCACCGCCGCCGAGGCCGTACCCGCTGCTCCGACGGCGCCGCCCGCCATCAGGGCCGCGATCGCGGAAGCCGCGAAGAGCTGCTTCACTCTCAGTGCACGCATGGTTCGAAACCCTTCTCGTCACCGCGCCGCCCGTGCGGCGCGGAACGCCTTCGGCCTTCTTCCGTTCCAGCACGGAGTTCTGCCTTTGTGGGATGGATGTGCGCAGGGTGCGTCCGCCGTCAACGCGGCTGTTCGAGCCGCGGACCATGGGGGCTGGATCGCGCGTTCCCCGGGCCGCGTGAATCACCGCGGGCGAAAGGCCCGTTCCCGCGATGGCGGCCGTCTCCTGTCCATGCTAGTCACCTGCGTGTGGGTCGTCACCTCGGGAACGGGGGACGCGGCGCGCGTCACCGGCCGGAGGGCCGCCACCGTGCGGTATACGTCTCCTCGGGCCCGCCGGAAGGACCGCGAAGGCGAAGGGGTGTGCTGCTGTGGCCGCTGCTGGAGAACGCACGACGTGCTGTGTGGTGGGGGGCGGACCGGCCGGCATGGTGCTGGCGCTGCTGCTGGCCCGGGCCGGGGTCGAGGTGACGGTGCTGGAGAAACACGGGGACTTCCTGCGCGACTTCCGCGGCGACACCGTGCACCCCTCGACCCTCTCGCTCCTGGACGACATCGGCCTCGCCGAACGCTTCGCCCGGCTGCCGCAGCGCCGGGTCTCCTCGGTCCAACTGCCCCTCGGGCAGGACCGGTCACTGGTCACCGTGGGGAACATCGCGGCGCTGCCGGGGAAGTACAACTACATCGCGATGGTGCCCCAGTGGGACCTGCTCGACCTGCTCGCCGACGAAGCCCGCAAGGAACCCTCCTTCCGGCTGCGCATGGAAACCGGCGCGACCTCCTTCCTCGTCGAACGCGGACGGGTCACGGGTGTGCGCTACCGCACCGCCGACGGCCGCACCGGCGAACTGCGGGCCACCCTCACCGTGGCCTGCGACGGCCGCGGCTCGCTCGCCCGGGCCCTGTCGGAACTCGGCCTGGAGGGCTTCCCCTGCCCCATGGACGCCTGGTGGTTCCGCCTGCCGCGCGAGGAGGACGACCCCAGCGGGCTCGTCGGCGCCCTGGGCGACCGCTTCTTCACCGCCCTCATCGACCGCGGCGACTACTGGCAGTGCGCGGCACTCATCCCCAAGGGCACGGACACCGCACGCCGCGCGGAGGGGCTGGAGCGCTTCATGACCCGCTTCACGGACGCCGCGCCGTGGCTGGCCGACCGGGCCGGCGCCGTCACCTCCTGGGACGAGGTCAAGCTGCTCGACGTACGGCTCGACCGGCTGCGCCGCTGGCACCGCCCCGGGCTGCTGTGCATCGGCGACGCCGCCCACGCCATGTCTCCCGTCTTCGGCATCGGCATCAACCTGGCCGTCCAGGACGCGGTGGCCGCCGCCCGCCACCTGGTGCGCCCGCTGCGCGCGGGCACCGTGGGGCTGCACGACGTCCGCCGCGTGCAACTGCGCCGCTGGCCCACCACGGTGCTGACCCAGGGCCTCCAGCGCCTGGCCCACGCCCAGGTCATCGAACCCCTGCTGGCCGGCGAGACCGCCTTCGGCGACCCCCGCCGCGCCAAGCGCATGACGGAGCTGATCACGGAGTCCCGCTGGCTGAACCGCGTCCCGGCCTACTTCATCGGCTACGGCGCCCTGCGGGAGCGGCCGCCGCGGGAGTCCCTGCGCTGACCCCCCGTCATCCCCCTTCCCCGACGGGCCGCGGGGCGGACCGCGGGCGCCCGCAGCCCAGTGCCGGCGGGGCGTACGGCGCGGCGGGCCCCGGACCGTGCGCCGAGGTGCGCCCCCGGTGCGCCGGAGGCGCCGTCGTCCGGTGCCACCATGCGTCGCGGACAGCGGTCATGCGACGAGAGGTCGGCACGTGACGTCACAGGCGACCGGGAACCCCACCCGGCGGCCCCGTCCCCTCCGCCGCCCTCGCCGGACCGCCGGCCGAGGAACCGGAACGGGTGGCCCGCGACGCCCGCCGGGACGACCACACCGTGCCCTGGGAGACCTTGAGGCCCGGCCTGCTGCGCACCGCCCGCCGCGTCGTCGCCGGTGCGGCCGCGGCCGACGACACCCTGCCAGCGAGGTGCTGGTACGCACGGCCGCGGCCGCGGGGAGCCCCGCGTACGGACGCCGTGCGGCCGCCTTGGCCCGCAGGACCGCCCCCTGCCTCGCCGACCCGGAACCGGGCTCCGTGGCCGCCGGCCTGGTGCGCGGCCGGGCCGGCGGGGCCGCGGTGCCCGCCGCCCGTACGCATGCGCGGCCGCCCGCCGCCTCGGCGGCTGACCGGGCTACCGCACGAGCGAGTCCCGCCGCGCGCGCTCCCGCTCGACCATCTCCTGCACCGTGTCCCGCACCTCGGAGCACAGCAGCCGGGCGGCCTCGGACCGGGCGCCGAATCCCCGGGGCCGCTCCGGCGGGACGATCGGCTCCCCGATGGTGATCAGCCACTTCGCGGGCAGCGGAAAGGGCGAGGTCAGCGGGAAGTAGGGCACCCGCAGCAGCTTCGCCAGCGCGGGCACCTCCCCGATCCTCGGGGAGGACTCCTCCGCGCCGACGACGCCGACCGGCACGATCGGCGCCCCGGTGTGCAGGGCCGCGACCGCGAACCCCGGATTGAACGGCTGGAGCCGGTAGCGCTCGCGGAACGGTTTCTCCAGCCCGGCGACGCCCTCCGGGAACACGGCGATCAGCTCACCGTCGCCCAGCCGCTGCATCGCCGCCCTCGGATCGATGGGCACGGCCCCCTTCCTCGCGGCGTAGGGACCCAGCACCGGCAGGCCGAAGACGAACGGCGCGGCGAGCACGTGCAAGGACCGCCGCAGCGACCGGACGAGGGCCTTCTGCAGGACGAACGCGTCCAGCCCCCAGGCACCGGAGTGGTTGGAGACCAGCACGGCCGGCCCGTCGGCGGGAATGTTCTCCAGACCCAGGACGTCCAGCCGGAACCAGTCGTCCATCAGCCACTCGAGCAGCCGCTCCCAGGCGTTCTCCCCGGCGTCCGCGAGGAGCCCCCGCAGGAAACGGAGCTCGCCCCCGGCCACCTCGATGACATCGGCCAGACTCTCGGACACGAACGCCCCTCTTCCTTCACCGTCATGGTCGGCATTGCCAAGTCGCCCTCGTGACATGGGCTTTCACGGTGAACGGGTCAGGCGGCCGTTTGATCACGAGGACCGCCCGGATCCGGCATTCGGCTCTTCGTTCGATCCTTACCCCGCCGCCGGGTCTGGAGGACGCCGGGCGGGTCGGCGAAGATGGCACCGTCCCGGCCGATCGAGTGAGGAGCCCCGCGCAGATGTCCAGTCCCGGTTCCGGTCCCGGCGCCGCTCCCGCCGAGGGCTCCCGCCGACGGCCGCCGACGATCGCCGACGTCGCGCGGGCCGCGTCGGTGTCCCCGACCACCGTGTCCCACGCGCTGAACGGGCTGGGCAAGGTCGACCCCCGGACCCGCGAACGCGTCAAGCGGACCGCCGCCGAACTCGGCTACCGGCCCAACCTGCGGGCCCAGCGGCTGCGCCAGGGCCAGGCGAAGGCCATCGCGCTCGCCTCCTCCATGCCCTTCTCGGTGGCCGCCGGCCCCTCCCGGCTCGGGTTCTACATGGAGATCGCCGCCGCCGCGGCCGAACGCGCCATGACCCACGGCTACGCGCTCGTCCTGGTCCCGCCCGTGCGGTCCGGATCGGCCCTGCACTCCCTCGACATCGACGGCGCGATCGTGGTCGAGCCCGGCGAGGACGACCCGGCCGTCACACAGCTGCGCGAGCGGGGCCTGCCGTACGTGGCGCTCGGCCGCGAGGTGTCCGCGCCCGCGGACGCCCCGTACGTCGACCTGCGCGGCGGCCCGGTCACCGAACTGCTGCTGGGGCACCTGCGCGACCAGGGCGCCCGCCGTCCGGCGCTCCTCATCGGCGCGGGCGGCCGGCACTCCTCCGTCGACGCCCGCGCCGCGTACGAACGCGCCGCGGCCGCGGCCGCGGGCGGCTGGCCGCCCGTCGTCGTCACCGCCCCGGAGGAGGGCGGCGAGCAGGCCGGCTACGACGCCTGCGCCGCCCTGCTGGCCGAACACCCGCGGACCGACGCGGTCTGCGCCCTCGTGGACGTCTTCGCGGCCGGCGCCGTCCGCGCGATCCGCGACAGCGGCCGGCGCGTCCCCGAGGACGTGCTGGTGGCCACCCGGTACGACGGCCCGCGCGCCCGTACCTGCGAACCCCCGCTCACGGCCGTCGACCTCCAGCTGGACCGGGCGGCCACCGACGCGGTGGAACTGCTCCTGGCACGGCTGCGCGGTGCGCAGGCCGCCGTCGCGGCGCCGCCCGAGCCCCGTCTCGTGGCGCGGGCCTCGTCGCTGCGCCTCACGGCGCCAGGATGAGCACGGCACCGGAGACGAGCGCGAACCCGAGCACCAGGGGGCGCATCCGTGCGGCGTCGACCCGGTGGTGCGCCAGCCGGCTCAGCCACGCCCCCGCCGCCAGGGCGGGCAACAGCAGCACGGCCCAGCCCAGTTGTGCCGGGGTGCCCCGCCCGGTCGCGAGGAGCAGGGCGAGCGAGACCACCTCGCCGATCAGGAAGCACAGGGCGACCGTGGCCCGCAGCTCCGCCGGCGGACGGTGCTGGTAGACCAGGGCCAGCGGCGGCCCGCCCACCCCGGTCGCGGTCTCGGTGAGCCCCGTGACGACCCCCGCCCCCAGATAGGCGGCGCGGCCGGGCACGAAGGCCGGGGCCGCGAGGCTCACGGCCGCCGCCAGGAGGGTCGCCACGCCGACGACCAGGCCGAGCCGCCGCTCCGGCACGGCCCAGAGCAGGGCCAGCCCGCCGGGGGTCGCCGCGAGCCTGGCCGCCGTGATCCAGCCGGCTCCGCGCAGGTCCAGGGACCGCCGCTCGCGCCAGGCCACGTACACGTTCAGCGGGATCATCGACGCGAGGACGAACACCGGGAGCAGGGAGGGGTCGAGGAGTCCGGCCACCGGTGCGACGACCAGCGCGAACCCGAGGCCGCTGGTGCCCTGGACGAACGCGGCGGCCGCCACCACCAGGGCGAGGACCGCCACCGCCTGGGCGCTCACCGGGCGGCGCTCCCCGCCCGGGCGCGCGTGGAGGTGGGGTGCACGCGGGTCACCCGGGCCCGCCCGACGACCTCCGCGGCCAGCTCGGCCGCCCGCTCGACGAGCGCGCGGTCGTCCCAGCCGACGGCCCGGCCCCGCCACATCCGCAGCCGGCCGGCCGTGAACACCGCGGTGATCTGGTCGCGGTTGCCGCGGCGGACCAGCTCCCAGGGCAGGTCCCAGGACGCCCGCATCTCCGGCCCGCTCACGTCGACGAGCAGGAAGTCGGCGGCCGCCCCGGCGGCGATCCGGCCGGTGAGCGCGCCGAGGCCGACGGCGTCGGCGCCGCCCGCGCCCCCGCGGTCCAGCCAGGACCAGCCGGCGCCGCAGGACGAGTCGCCGGTGGCCAGGCCGTAGGCGAGCCGCTGGGCGAACTCGGCGGCCTCGGCGAGGCGGAAGGCGTCGCCCCGGGTGCCGTCCGTGCCCAGGCCGAAGCGGATCCCGCGTTCGGCCATGGTGGTGGCCGGTGCCACGGCGTTGCCCTTCCAGGCGCTGGCGACCGGGTTGTAGCTCACGGCGGTGCCGGTGTCGGCGAGCAGGGTCAGCTCGGCCGGGGTGACCAGGGTGGCGTGCGCGGCCAGCAACTGCGGTCCCAGGGCGCCGGCTTCGCGCAGGTACTCCAGGGGGCGCAGGCCGTGCCGGACGAGGGAGCGTTCCACGGCGGCGAGGTGTTCGTTGACGTGGACCTGGACGACGGCGCCCGCTTCGGCGGCGAGCCGTGCGGTGTCCCGCAGGGTCTTCGCGGTGGCGGCTTCCGGGACGGAGACGGCCAGCGACGGGTGTACCAGCTCCGCGCCGGCGTACCGGGCGAGGTGCTTCTCGGCGGCGGCCAGGACGGCGGTGCGGTCCGTGCGCGCGGTGCCGTCGGCATCGTTGCAGACGAGCCCGAGCACGCAGCGGATGCCGGCCTCGGTGGTGGCGCGAGCCAGGGCGTCGACGTCCACCGGGGCCCGGGTGCCGGCGTCGGCGACGGTGGTGAACCCGCCCCGCAGGGATTCCAGGGCGGCCAGCTTCGCGGCGACGTGCGCGGACTCCTCGTCCAGGGCGCCCTCCAGGGGGACCCACACGCGGCTGAAGATCTCGGAGGGCTCGCCGAAGGCCAGCGCCGCGCCGAAGCTCTGCGTCAGGTGGTGGTGCGCGTCCACGAAGCCCGGCATCAGCACGTGCCCGGGCAGCCGGACCGGGGTCAGGTCCGGATGTTCGCGTTCCAGCCGGGCGGCCGGCCCGACGGCGAGGAAGGAGCCGTCGGCGACGACGGCCGCGTACCGCTCCACGGGGCCCTGGGGCGTCATCACGAGGGCGGGTGCCAGGAGTTGTACGTCCGCCGTCAGCCGGGACGCGGTCAGCGGGGCTTGCGCGGCGGGGGAGCAGGGTGTGGTGCCGGCGGTGTCACGGCTCATGGGGTGGGTCATCTCGTCCTTCGCGTACGGGTCACGCATGGGGCAGGGGGCGGGGGCCGCCGGCGTCGACGGGGGAGTGCGCGGGCCGTGCGGTGCGGCCGGCGGACAGCCGGGGCCTGACGTGGTGGAAGAGGACGTTGAGGACGGCGGCGGTGAACGCGCCCACGGCGACGCCGCTTTCGAGCAGGATCCGCGCGCCGGACGGCAGGCCCGCGTAGACGCCGGGGACGAGGATCGGCAGCAGGCCCAGGGCGAGGGCGACGGCGCAGATGAAGGCGTGGGAGTGCCGGTCGAGTCCGGCCCTGCCGAGCATCTGGACGCCGAGCACGGTGATGACCGCGAAGACCACCATGGCGGTGCCGCCGACGACGGCGGACGGGATGACGCTGATGGCGCGGATCACCGGGGCGAGGAAGCCGATGACGATGAGCACGACCCCGGCGGCCGCGGTGACGAACCGGCTGCGGACGCCGGTCACCCGGACGATGCCGATGTTCTCGCCGCTGGTCACCATCAGCGGCAGCCCGAGGAAGCCGGCGAGCAGGGAGACGAGGGCGTCACCGCGGATGGTCCTGGGCACGTGCGTGCGGCGGTCGATCTCCTTGCCGACGGTCTCGGCGTTGATGACGGTCTGCCCGGTGGCCTCCGCCATGGAGGCCAGGCCGTACAGCATCAGGGGCAGCGCGGCGACGAGGTGGAACTCGGGCGTGCCGAACGGCATCAGCTGGGGCGCGCTCAGTACCCCGCCGTCGGTGATCCCGCCGAAGTCGAGCCGTCCGAGGGCGAAGGCGAGCAGGCTGCCGGCGATCAGGCCCAGCATCACCGCGAGTTGCCGCAGGACGCCGCTGAACAGCCAGTAGAGGGCGACGGTGAAGCCGATCGTCGCGAGTCCCAGCGCCAGGTTCGCGGGGTCGGCGAAGCCGGGAGTCCCGGGGCGGCCGGTGACGAGCAGCGCGCCCACCTTCACCAGGTTGACGCCGACGATGACGATCATCGTGCCGATGACCAGGGTGGGGAAGAACCTCAGCAGGCGGGAGAAGACCGGCAGGACGACGAAGTAGAACGCCGCGCTGATGATCACCGCTCCGGTGGCGGTGCGTACGCCGTGCTCCTCGGCGATGGCCAGGAACAGGATCAGCGGGGCCCCGCCGGGCAGCATGACGAACGGCAGCCGGGGCCCGAACTTCCAGGGGCCGAGCGACTGGATCAGCGAGCCGGCCCCCGAGAGCACGAAGGCCGCCGAGAGCAGGTTCACGGTGAGGCCGGGGTCGAGGTGGAGGGTGGCGCTCATCAGGAAGATCGCCGAGACGGGGGTGGCGGCCATGACGAGGACGTGCTGGACACCGAACAGGAGGATCCGGCTCAGTGGGCGGGACTGGTCCACGGGGTGGGGGAGAGTGCTGGGACTGGACACGTTCGAGCTCCGTTCGGCTCGCTCCGGCGTTCGGCCGCGATCCGGCTCGCAAGGGAGCCGGATCGAAGGGGCCAAATCGATTTGGCCGTCAGTATGTGAGGGCCCGTGAAACCCCGTCAAGGGTTGCGGACTCACCGATTCCATCCGTCTCGGCGAGGACAACGCCCCGGCTTCCCCGCCTACTTGGAAGCCGTGGGGAACGCCGGAAAGCAGACTGTCGGGGCCCGTCGGGAGCCGTCGGGAGACCCCGTCCCGCAGGTCAGGCCGTACGCAGGCGGGTCGCGGCCGCCTCGGCCTCCCGTACGACGCGCCGGGTGTCGACGCCGACCAGCCGGCCGCCGAGCTTGAGCGCGCGTCCGTCCACGAAAACGGCTTCGACGTTCTCGGGCCGCCCGTTGAAGACGATTTGCCCGACCCAGTCGAAGCGCGGCGCGAAGTTCAGCGCGGCCGGGTCGACGACCACGACGTCGGCCCGCTTGCCGGGGGTCAGGGAGCCCACCCGGTCCTCGATGCCGAGCACCTCGGCGCCGCCCAGGGTGGCCATCCGCAGCACGTCGGACACCTGCGGGAAGACCCCCGCCCGGGTCGTGCGGACGCGCTGGAGGCCGACGGCGGCCTTCATCAGCGCGTGGAAGTCGGAGCTGTCGTTGGTCCCGCCGTCCAGCCCGAGCCCGACCTTGACGCCCCGGCCCGCCAGGTCGGACAGCGGCATGATGCCGGAGGCCAGCCGCATGTTGCTGAGCGGACAGTGGGCCGCGCGCACGTCGTGCCCGGCGACGGCGGCGATCTCCGCGTCCGTCAGGTGGACGGCGTGGTTGATCAGCAGCCGCGGGCCCATCGCGCCGATGTCGGCGAGCACCCCGAGGGGATCGTCGGCGCGCTGCTCGGGCCGCTCCAGGACATGAGAGTTGAGCATCACCCCCAGCTCCTGGGCGGCCTCCCAGTGGGCGCGGTTGTGGGACTCGGCGGCCCGCGCCGCGTGCGTGGCGACCTGGAAGGAAGCGAGCGGCAGCGGGTCGACGAGCTCCCGCTTCACCTTCGTGAGCAGGACCGCGTCCGGGGCCGGCGGGTACATGGCGTACGTGAACCGCAGCCCGGTGCCGGCCAGCGCCCGCACGTAGCTCTCGATCAGGTCGTACGAGAAGATGTCCACCCAGTCCAGCAGCGTCGTCACGCCCGACTGGACGGCGTCCAGGGCGGCGAGCCGCACGATGCTGTGGAGGTCCGCCGGGGTCAGGCGCCCGCGCAGGGGATCCGTACACCCCCGGAACCAGCCGAACAGGTCCCGGTCGGTGCACCCGCCCCGGATCGCCGCCTGCCAGAGGTGGTTGTGGGTGTCGACGAACCCGGGCATCACCAGCCTGCCCGGGACCTCCACCACCCGGGCACCGGGCGGTGTCGGCAGCGCCGGGCCGACGGCGGCGATGGCGCCGTCCCGCATCAGCACGTCCGCGTCGCCGACGGCGCCGAGGGGACCGCTGCCGAGGGCGGGATCCATGGTGAGCACCAGGGAGGCCCCGCGGAGCAGGACCGTACGGCCGCCCCGGGCGGCGGGCGAGAGCTGGTCGAGGGGTGCGCGGCGGGGCGCGGCGCCGAGGACGAGCGGGGCCGCGGCGGCCAGACCGAGGCTGGCGAGGAGATCGCGGCGGCTGGGGGCCGAGGGCTTCGTGGGGGCCGAGTGCATGGCGTGGTGCCTCCCGAGGGCTCAGAACGGAAGGCCCGCCCGGGCGGGGCGCTGAACGGGATGCCGGGACGGAGCGACGCCGGGAGGGGGCGCCGGGCCGGGGCGGGAGATTACCCGCAGCATTCCCAGCGCACGGGCATTCGATAGGCGCCGGTGGAAAACTTTTTCCATCGCACGGTCCCCGCGGGGCCCGGGACCCGGGCCCCGGCCGCGCCTCTGGGCCCGCGGCGGCCCCGGTCACTAGCCTGACCCCATGACTCCCGCCGCCCGCCCCGCACCCGACCGGTACACCGTCGTCCTGCGCCCCGGCCCGCCGGGCACCGCCCAGGACGCCAAGGGGCACGGCGCGGTCCTGCGCACCGCCCGCGTGGAGGCCACCGGAGCCACCGGCGTCTCCGGATACCCCCGCTACCAGGGCGAAGGGGTCCAGGCCGAGATCGACCCCGAGAGCCGGGCCGTCGAGGCCGTCACCGTCGACGGCGAGGAACTCCCGTACGGCTGGATCGCCCAACTGGCCGACTGAACCCGGCGGCGGAGCCCCCCGGAAGGGCGCCACCGGGTCCGTCCACGGCGGCTTGACCGATGGACCTGCGGCAACGTAGCTTCTGCCGGACCGGCTCGTGAGTGGACGTAAGGAGGCGAAGTCGGATGTCGACCCCCTCCGCGGCGCTTCGCCTCGCCCACCAGGTCGCCTGGGCTCCGGGCCGTGTAGCACACGGCTGCTGAACAGCCCCTCCCCACCGGCGTGCCCGATTGCGGCCCCGGCTCCTTTTTCGATTCTCTGTCACCGCCTGAGGCGCGCCGTCGCGCGCCCATGTGCGCTCTCCGGGTTCTCCGGCCGCGCCTCCGAAACAGAAGGCTCCTGAAAAATGGCGACTAGGACGATCAGCTCCACCGCGCACCGAGACGAGGACCGGCCGTGGTAGCGGCACGGATCACCGTCAACGGGAAAGAAACCCCCATCGCGCCCGCGACGCCCCACACCACCGTGCTCGACTTCCTGCGCGAGCGCGGCCTCACCGGCACCAAGGAGGGCTGCGCCGAAGGCGAGTGCGGCGCCTGCTCCGTCCTCGTGGCCCGGCCCGGCGTCGACAAGCCCACCGACTGGGTGGCCGTCAACGCCTGCCTGGTCCCGGTCGCGGCGCTCGACGGGCAGGAGGTCGTCACCTCCGAAGGCCTCGCCACCCCCGGCGCCCCCGGCACCCCGCCCGCCCTGCACCCCGTCCAGGAGGAGATGGCGGTCCGCGGCGGCTCCCAATGCGGCTACTGCACACCGGGGTTCGTCTGCAGCATGGCCGCCGAGTACTACCGGCCCGGACGCTGCGCACACCCGGAACCGGCCGCCGACGCCGAGCACGGACCGAACGGCTTCGACCTGCACGCGCTCAGCGGCAACCTGTGCCGCTGTACCGGCTACCGGCCCATCCGCGACGCCGCCTACGCCGTCGGAACCCCCGCCGAGGACGACCCGCTGGCCCTGCGCCGCGAACAGTCCCCGCCCGCCCCGGCCACCACCGAATACACCCTGGACGACAGCGCGTTCCTGCGCCCCGCCACCCTCGACGAGACACTGCGGCTGCTGCGCGACCGGCCCGACGCGGTCGTCGTCGCCGGCAGCACCGACTGGGGCGTCGAGGTCAACATCCGCGCCCGCCGCGCCGACTGCGTCGTCGCCGTCGACCGGCTCCCCGAACTCCGCGAACTGCGCGTCGAACCCGACTCCCTCGTCATCGGCGCGGCCCAGACCCTCACCGAGATCGAACGCCGCCTCGACAACACCGTTCCCCTGCTCGCGGAACTCTTCCCGCAGTTCGCCTCCCGCCTCATCCGCAACAGCGCCACCCTCGGCGGCAACCTGGGCACCGGCTCGCCCATCGGCGACAGCCCGCCGGTGCTGCTCGCGCTGGAGGCGTCGGTGCTCCTCGCCGACGCCGACGGCGAGCGCGAGGTCCCCCTCGCCGACTACTTCACCGGCTACCGGCAGAGCGTCCGCCGGCCCGGCGAGCTGATCCGCGCGGTGCGCGTCCCGCTGCCCCTGTCACCCGTCACCGCCTTCCACAAGATCGCCAAGCGGCGCTTCGACGACATCTCCAGCGTGGCCGTCGCCTTCGCCCTCGACATCGAGGACGGCGTCGTCCGCAAGGCGCGCATCGGCCTGGGCGGCGTGGCCGCCACCCCCATCCGCGCCCTCGCCACCGAGGCCGCCCTGGAGGGCCGCTCCTGGACCGAGGAGACCGCCCGGGCCGCCGCCGCGGTCCTGCGGGCCCAGGGCACCCCGATGGACGACCACCGCGCCAGCGCCGAGTACCGCTCCGCGATGCTCGGCCAGAGCCTGCTGAAGCTGTACGCACAGACCACCGAGGCGGTGCCGTCATGAGCCACCTGTCCGAACGCCCCGAGAAGCCCGCGGTCGGCCTCCCGCTGCCGCACGAGAGCGCGGCCCTCCACGTCACCGGCGCCGCGCTCTACACCGACGACCTGGTCCACCGCACCAAGGACGTCCTGCACGCCCACCCGGTCCAGGTCATGAAGGCCCGCGGCCGGATCACCGCCCTGCGCACCGGGCCCGCCCTCGCCGTCCCCGGCGTGGTCCGCGTACTCACCGGCGCCGACGTGCCCGGCGTCAACGACGCCGGCATGAAGCACGACGAACCGCTCTTCCCCGACGAGGTCCAGTTCCACGGCCACGCCGTGGCCTGGGTGCTCGGCGAGACCCCGGAAGCGGCCCGGCTCGGCGCCGCGGCAGTCGAAGTGGAACTCGACGAACAGCCCTCCGTGGTCACCCTGGAGGAGGCCATCGCCGCCGGCAGCTTCCACGGCGCCCGGCCCGAGATGGTGACCGGCGACGTCCAAGCGGGCTTCGCCGACTCCGCCCACGTCTTCACCGGCGAGTTCCGCTTCTCCGACCAGGAGCACTTCTACCTGGAGACCCACGCCGCACTCGCCCATGTCGACGAGGCCGGGCAGGTGTTCGTCCAGAGCAGCACCCAGCACCCCTCGGAGACGCAGGAGATCGTCGCCCACGTCCTCGGCCTGCACAGCCACGAGGTCACCGTGCAGTGCCTGCGGATGGGCGGCGGCTTCGGCGGCAAGGAGATGCAGCCCCACGGGTTCGCGGCCGTCGCCGCACTCGGCGCCCGGCTGACCGGCAGGCCCGTGCGGCTGCGCCTCAACCGGACCCAGGACCTGACCATGTCGGGCAAGCGCCACGGCTTCCACGCCGCGTGGAAGATCGGCTTCGACGCCGAGGGCCGCATCCAGGCCCTGGACGCCACCCTGACCGCCGACGGCGGCTGGAGCCTGGACCTCTCCGAACCGGTCGTGGCCCGCGCCCTCTGCCACATCGACAACACCTACTGGATCCCCAACGCGCACGTCCGCGGCCGCATCGCGAAGACCAACAAGGTCTCCAACACCGCCTTCCGCGGCTTCGGCGGACCCCAGGGCATGCTCGTGATCGAGGACATCATGGGCCGCTGCGCCCCGCTCCTCGGCATCGGCCCCAGGGAACTGCGCGAACGGAACTTCTACCGGCCCGGCCAGTCCACCCCCTACGGACAGCAGGTCAGGCAGCCCGAACGGATCTCCGCCGTCTGGGAGCAGGTCAAGGAGAACGGCCTCCTGGCGGACCGCGAACGCGAGATCGCCGCCTTCAACGCCGCGCACCCGCACACCAAGCGGGCCCTCGCGATCACCGGCGTCAAGTTCGGCATCTCGTTCAACCTCACCGCCTTCAACCAGGGCGGCGCACTGGTACTGATCTACAAGGACGGCTCGGTCCTGATCAACCACGGCGGCACCGAGATGGGCCAGGGCCTGCACACCAAGATGATCCAGGTGGCCGCCACCTCCCTCGGCATCCCGCTGCACAAGGTGCGCCTCGCGCCGACCCGGACCGACAAGGTGCCCAACAGCTCCGCCACCGCGGCCAGCGCCGGCGCCGACCTCAACGGCGCGGCCGTGAAGAACGCCTGCGAGCAGCTGCGCGGACGGCTGCTCCAGGTCGCCGCCACCCAGCTCGGCGCGAATGCCTCGGACGTGCGCATCGTCGAGGGCGTCGCGCGCGTCGTCGGCGGCGACAAGGAGCTGGCCTGGGACGACCTGGTGCGCACCGCGTACTTCCAGCGGGTCCAGCTGTCGGCGGCCGGCTTCTACCGGACCGAGGGGCTGCACTGGGACCCGAAGTCCTTCCAGGGCTCGCCGTTCAAGTACTTCTCCCACGGCGCCGCCGCCGCCGAGGTGGAGGTGGACGGCTTCACCGGCGCGTACCGCATCCGGCGGGTCGACATCGTGCACGACGTCGGCGACAGCCTGTCCCCGCTGATCGACATCGGCCAGGTCGAGGGCGGCTTCGTCCAGGGCGCGGGCTGGCTGACCCTGGAGGACATGCGCTGGGACACCGGCGACGGGCCGAACCGGGGCCGGCTACTGACCCAGGCGGCCAGCACCTACAAGCTGCCGAGCTTCTCGGAGATGCCCGAGGAGTTCAACGTGACCCTGCTGCAGAACGCCACCGAGGAGGGCGCGGTCTACGGCTCCAAGGCGGTCGGCGAGCCCCCGCTGATGCTGGCCTTCTCGGTACGGGAGGCGCTGCGGCAGGCCGCGGCGGCGTTCGGGCCCGCCGGTGCCAGTGTGGAACTCGCCTCGCCCGCGACGCCGGAAGCGGTGTACTGGGCGATCGAGTCCGCCCGTCGCGGCGGCGCGCGCGGCGCCGGCGGGGTCCCCGCCGACGCGAGCGTCCTGAGCAATGTCTGACATGACCTGGGTGGCCGCGGTCGCGCGGTTGCGGGCCCGCCGGGAACCCGGCGCGCTCGTGACCGTCGCGGCCGTGCGCGGCCACGCACCCCGCAGGGCCGGCGCCAAACTCGTCGTGGGACGGACCGCGACGTGGGGCTCGATCGGCGGCGGCAACATCGAGGCCGTGGCGATCGACCGCGCCCGCGAGGTGATCGGCACGCCGGATCCGGAGCCCGAGCTGATGGACTTCGCCCTCAACGACAAGGTCACCGGCCCGCACGGCGTCCAGTGCTGCGGGGGTGCGGTCAGCGTCCTGCTCGAACCGCTGCCGGTGGTCCCGGCCGTGGCGGTGTTCGGGGTCGGGCACGTCGGCCTGGAGCTGGCGCGGATCCTGGCCCGCCACGATCTCGACCTGCACCTGATCGACACGCGTCCCGACCAGCTCTCGGACGAGCGGCTCTCGGTGCTCGCGGACGCGGTGGCACAGGTCCACGTGCACCAGGTGCCGCTGCTGCCCGAGGAGGTGCTCGGGGAGCTGGCGCCCGGCACGCACGTCCTGATCATGACGCACGACCACGCCGAGGACGCCGCCCTGTGCGACGCCGCCCTGCGCACCCCCGGTCTCGGCTCGGTCGGGCTCATCGGCTCGGCCGCCAAATGGGCCCGGTTCCGCCGGCGCCTGGAGACCGAGGGCGGCCATGACGCGGCCGCCATCGACCGGATCAAGACCCCGATCGGGATGACCGAGATCACCGGCAAGGAGCCGGCGGTCATCGCGGTCGGGGTCGCGGCGGACCTGCTGCGGACCTTCGAGCGGGACGCCGGCTGAGTCACCCGCGCGCGAAGCGGTCCCGGAGCCAGGCGAGCAGGGCCGCGAATGCGGGGGACATGGCGGCGTCCGACTGTTCGAGGACCGTCGAGCGGCCGCCGTCCTCCACCGTGATCGCGTAGCCCTTCGCATCCCTGGCGCGGCCGGGATCCTCCGGCGGGGGCGCCGCCGCGGCCGCGGCCACCAGCCGTTCCAGCTCGGCCGCGGCGCCCTGGGGCAGGGCGGCCGAGTCCAGCACATCGGGTGGCCGGCGGAGGCTGGCGGCCGCCGCCAGCCCGCCGTACTGCTCCAGGGTGACCTTCATCGTCACCTGGAGCCCTTCAGGGTGGCCACTTCCTTGGCCAGTCCCGTCACCTTGTCGCTGAGCGTGGCGATCTGCCGGGTCAGGGCCGCCAGATCGGCGTCCCGGCCCGCACCTCCGTGCCCGTTGACCGCGAAGGACCGCGCACCCGCGAGCCCCGGCGGGACTCCGGTGATCTGGATCTCCACTTCCCGCCAGCCCGCCACGACGGCCGCCTGTTCGGGGCTGCCGGCGCCGAACAGCCTGCCGGCCTGCTGGAAGGTGTGGTCCGCGAAGACCTGGAACGTGTCCCGGCGCCCCGACGTCCTGAGCGCCTCGTACCAGATCCGGCCGCTGAGCTCCCACGGGAATCCGCCGATCCCGATCGCCGTCGCGTAGAACGCCTTGTTCGGAATGCCGGAGTTGAAGTGCACCCCGCCGTTGTCCCCCCGTGGCGTGTCGGGCAGGTGGACGAACTTGCTCATCCGGTCCGGCTGCGGGTCCTTGCCGACCAGCGGGTTGTTGTAGGCCGTGCCCGGCGCCTTCATGGACCTCAGGGCGTCTCCCTCGATGCCCGGCGTCCACACGTCGGCGCCGATCAGCCAGTCGGCCTCCTCGGCGGTCTGCTTCATGGACCACTGCTTGACCAGTGAGCCGAAGACGTCCGACATCGACTCGTTCAGGGCCCCGGACTGGTTGTGGTACTCGAAGTTCGAGGTGTGCTCGGTGACACCGTGCGTCAACTCGTGGCCGACCACGTCGAGGGACCCGGTGAGGTTGCTGAACTCCACCCCGTCCCCGTCGCCGAAGAGCATCTCACCGCCGTCCCAGAACGCGTTGTTGATCCGTACACCGAAGTGGACGAACCCGTTCAGGCGCATCCCCCGGTCGTCGATCGAATTGCGCTGGAACACCTCCTTGTAGAAGTCCCGGGTCAGGCCCAGCGCCTCGAACGCCCGGTTCACGGCCTCGTCCGGGGACTCCGGGCCGTCCTCCGACCGGGCCGCGACCGCGTCGGCGAGGTCTTCGCTGTGCTCGCAGTCGAAGACGGTGCGCCGGGAGTCGCCGGGGGCGGCGGACAGCGCGGAGAGTCCCGCGCGGATGTCCCGTTCGCCCCGCAGGCGGGCGGTGGTCAGCAGAGTGTCCAGCGCCGCCTGCCGCACCTCACTGTCTTCGCTCTCCATGAGCTTGTCGAGGATGTACGGCGGGATGATGCAGTTGATCGGTCGGGTCCTACTCATGGGGCACCTCCTGAGTGAGAGGACCAACGGTTGACGGTTCATCGTCTTCGCCGCAGGATTTGAGATACCGGAACGCAGGGGGGCCCTTGACTTCCAACTGGCCAGGGGAGATCGAAGCGTTGGCGCCGACCAGCCCTGATTCCCGCGGCGGGGCCACGCTGACAACACCAGTCTCCTGCCGCCCGTAGCGGCTGGCAAACGCTCCGGGCCCCTGCCGCCCTCCGGCCTCCGCGAGGCCGGTTCCTCAGCGCCGGCGTCTCCGGGGACGGGGTGCCTCGTCCTCGTACTCGTCCTCCGCGCCCTCGTCGTCCTCCTCTTCGCCTTCCTCGTCCTCGTACTCGTCCTCGGCCGGCTCCTGGTCCTCCGCGTCCTCCTCCTCGTACTCGTCCTCGGCCGGCTCCTGGTCCTCCGCGTCCTCCTCCTCGTCCTCGTCGTCTTCCTCCGGGTAGTCCTCGGCGTCCTCGCCGTCGTCCTCGTACTCCTCGTCCTCGTACTCCTCGTCCTCGGGTTCGCCCTCCGAGGCCTCCTCGTTCTCCAGGGCCTCCTCGTGGGTGACCACGACCTCGCCGTCCCGGATCTCCCCGCGCCAGCCCTCCGGCTCATCGGTGGCCAGGGTGACGTAGCGGTCGAAGTGCTTCAGGTCCAGACGCAGCCGGCGGCCCTGTGCCCGCCAGAGGTTGCCCGTCCTCTCGAAGAGCCCGGAGGGGTAGTACTCCACTACCAGGAGGATCCGGGTCAGGGACGGGGCGAGCTCGTGGAAGCTCACGCAGCCGCGCGTGGTCCCCTTGGGGCCGTCGGTGGTCCAGACGATCCTCTCGTCGGGCACCTGTTCCTGGACCGTGGCCTTCCAGTTGCGGGTGGACGGGCCGACCTTGACCCTCCAGTCGGAGGTCGTGTCGTCGCCCTGCGAGACGCTGCGCACGCCCTTCGCGAAGCTGCTGAAGTCCTCGTACCGGGTCCAGTGGTCGTACGCGGTACGGAGCGGTACGCCCACGTCCAGCGACTCGACCATGTTGATGGCCTTGGTACTGCCCTTGCGGCTCCGGCCCTTGCCCTTGCCGCCGCCGAGCAGGCCGGATCCCAGGTCCGTGACCTTGTCCTTGAGGCCCCCGAGGGTCTGCCCGTGGGGGACCGTGACTGACCCGCTCGCGAGCCGGCTGGGCCCCCTTCCGTCGCGGGCCGGCCCGGCGTCCTATCCGCCCGCCTCCTCGGGCAGCCTGGCCGACATCCTCGAACGCGTCCTGGACAAGGGCATCGTCATCGCCGGCGACATCCGCATCAACCTGCTCGACATCGAGCTGCTGACGGTCAAGCTCCGGATCCTCATCGCCTCCGTGGACAAGGCCAAGGAGATGGGCATCGACTGGTGGGAGCACGACCCCTCGCTCTCCTCCGGGCACGCCCGGGACCCGCTCGAACAGGAGAACCGGCGACTGCGCGCCGAGCTGGAGGAGCTGCGCCGCGAGCGCACGGACGCCGACGCCCCGAGGAGGCCGTCCCGTGACGCCTGAACCGGCCCTCACCTACGTCTACGCCGTCGCCGGGGCCACCCCCGGGCTCGAGGGGCTCCTGGCCGGGCTCCGCGGGGTGGCCGGGGCCGCGGTCGCCCTCCTCGCGCCCGACGGCACCACGAACGGAGCCCCGGCGTTCGTCGTCAGCCGGGTCCCGGGCGCCGAGTGGGGCGAGGAGGCGCTCAGGTCCCGCTTCGAGGACCTGTCCTGGCTGGAAGGGACCGCCAGGGCCCACCACCACGTCATCGAGGAACTCATGGGCCGCACCACGGTCCTGCCCCTGCGCATGGCCACCCTCTACCAGGACGACCAACGGGCCCTGGGCGCACTGCGCGAGCAGTACGACGCCTTCGCCGAGGGACTCGCCCTCCTGGCCCGCCACGCCGAGTACGGGGTCAAGGTCTACATCCGCCCGGACGCCGGCCCCCCGGACCCCGGCGGAACCCCGCCCGCCGGCGAGGATCCCGTCAGCCCCGGCAAGGCCTACCTGCGGGCCCGCAAGGCCCAGCACCGCGCCCACGAGGACCGGGGCCGCCAGGCCGGACGGGCCGCGGAGCGCATCGCCGACACCGCCGGCCGGTACGCCACCCACGTCGTGCGGCACCCGCCCCAGACGGGCCCGCTGGCCGGCGGCGGCGAGGGCGGCGAGAACGTCCTCAACGACGCCTATCTCGTACCCGACGGCGAAGCCGACGCCTTCCGCGCCGCGGTCCGGCACGCGGCCGACGGCCTGCCGGGCGTCCGCGTCGAACTCACCGGCCCCTGGGCGCCCTACTCCTTCGCCGTGCCGCAACCCCGGCACGGCGGTCCGTCATGAACCCCGCCGAACGGGACGAGACCCTGCCGGGCCGGCAGGTCGCCCTCGTCGACCTCCTTGACCGGCTCCTGGCCGGCGGCGTCGTCATCGTCGGGGACGTCGTCCTGTCCGTCGCGGACATCGACCTCGTACGGATCTCCCTGCGCGCCCTGATCACCTCCGTCGGCCCCACCGCCCGGGGCGGCGAGCAGCCGTGACCGCCGAACGCCCCGCGCGGCCGCACCGCCCCCCGGACCTCACGCCCGTCGGCGACACGCTGGCCGACGCCTTCCGCCTGCTGCGGGCACCGCCCGAAGCCCCGGACGGGCCCCGGACACCGGCCCGCCGCGTCCGTACCGGCCCCGAGAGCGCGGGGGAGGATCTCCTCAAGCTCGTCCTCACCCTCGTGGAACTCCTGCGCCAGCTCATCGAACGCCAGGCCCTGCGCCGGGTCGACGCCGGAGACCTCACCGACGCGCAGGAGGAGGAACTCGGCGCCACCCTGCTCGCCCTGCACGAGCGCATGAGCGAGCTGTGCGCCGAGCACGGGTACGCCCTGGAGGACCTGAACCTCGACCTGGGCCCGCTCGGCCCCCTCCTCGACCCCTGACGACGAAGGCCCCGCCCGGGGGGCGGGGCCTTGATCTGGGACGCCTCCTGCGCGGCGCCCTCCGTCACCGTGTGGCGCGGCTGAACAACCGGAAGAGGGCGAGCAGGATGAGCGATCCGACGATGGCGGCGATCCACGTGGAGAGCTCGAAGAACCCGTCGATGGAGTCGACGCCGAATATCACCTTGCCCAGCCATCCTCCGAGCAGTCCGCCCGCGATTCCGATGAGTATGGTGACGATGATTCCGCCCGGATCCTTCCCCGGCATCAGCATTTTGGCGATGATGCCCGCGAGCAGCCCGATGAGGATCCAAGCGATAATGCCCATGGCGCCTTCTTCTTCTCGTCGCGTGAAGTCGTGGTCAATCTCGCTTCTACGCCGTAAACGGGATTTCAAACCTGGCCGGGCCGCTACAGTGCGGCCCGCAGCGCGCGCCGCAGCGCGAACCGGACCCCCCGTGCCATCAGGCGCAACCCCAGGACCGCCAGCCGGCCGCAGGCCCTGCGGGCGACGGCCCGGGGCGTCCACCGGGCGAGCGCCCGGCGTCGGCGCCATCGGCGCATCCGATGCCCCCGCGTGAACTTCACGGGTCTCTCCTGAATGGCGGAACGGAAAATGCCGGCGCCCCCGCGCCGTCCGGCCGGGCCGTTCGGCGGACGGCGGAACGAATACCGCCGGAGGCCGCAGGATGCGGCTACCCGGATTCCCCGCCGGAAATCCCCGGGAGGGGCATCGGAAGGCAGCCCGGCATGGAACTGCGGCTTCGGGGCAGGCGCCGGGTGCAGAACGCCCGGGTGCGGCCGCGGCGCCCGGGCACGGTATGCGAGGCGGTGTGTACCCATGGACATCCGGCCGGCCGCGTTGCGCGGCGAACGCACCCCGGAACCCGAGGAACTCCTGGAGATCGCCTACGACGTGGGCCGCGACTACCACCGCTGGCGGCCCAGGCTGGCCGAGGCCGGAGGCGAGGGCTGCTGGCTCCCCCTCCACCGGGCCGACGCCCTCGGCGTCTGGGCCCTCGGCTGGGACTGCCTGCCGCCGGGCGCCGCCTACCTCGACCACGAGCGGATGCGGGGAGCGGTGTTCGTGGCCCGGGGCGCGCTCACTCACGAGCGGGCGCGGCTCGGCAACGCCCCGCACACTGACGAGGTGGGCGCCGGCAACGGCTTCTGCTTCGACGAGACCTTCTACCACCGCATGCGCCCGGTCGGTGAGGCCGGCCCGACCGTCACGGTGCACGTGTTCGCGCTCACCGCACCGGAGGCCGTGGCGGGCCACGACCCCGCGTGCCCCGCCCTCTGGCTGGGGCTGCCGTCGACGGCGGCGGACCGGCGCGTCCCGGGCGGGGGTGCGCCGTGCCCGTGACCGTCGGCACCTCGGGGTGGCAGTACCGGGACTGGAAGGGTGTGTTCTACCCGCCCGACCGGCCCCAGCGGCTGTGGCTGGAGGAGTACGCGGAGCACTTCCGCACCGTGGAGAGCAACAACGCCTTCTACCGGCTGCCCTCGCCCGAGACCTTCGCCCGCTGGCGCGAGCGCACCCCGCCCGGCTTCCTGATGGCGGTGAAGGCCAGCAGGTTCCTCACCCACGTCAAACGCCTGCGCGACCCGGCCGAACCGGTCGGCCGCCTGATGGCGCACGCCGCCTGCCTGGGGGACCGGCTGGGCCCGGTCCTGCTCCAGCTGCCGCCGACGCTGCGGTGCGACCCCGAGGCGCTGGACCGGTGCCTGGGCTGCTTCCCCGCCGGGACCAGGGTGGCCGTCGAGCCCCGGCACGAGTCGTGGTGGACGCCCGCCGTGCGCTCCGTGCTCACCGGCCGGGGCGCCGCCCTGTGCTGGGCGGACCGGGGCTCACGTCCGGTGACACCGCTCTGGCGCACCGCCGACTGGGGCTACGTCCGCTTCCACGAGGGCCGCGCCGATCCCTGGCCCCGGTACGGGCGCACCGCCCTGCGGAGCTGGGCCGCGCGCATCGCCGACACCTGGCCCCCGGAGGCCGACGTCCACGTCTACTTCAACAACGACCCCGGCGGCGCGGCCGTCACCGACGCCCGCGCCTTCGTCCGCCTCGCCGGCGTTCCCGCCGGCCGGCTCAGCCCGCCGGGGCGGTGATGCCGGGATGCGGGAGCGTGGCCTCGCCCCCGGTGCGTACGGCCAGCAGCACGGCGTCGTGCAGGGCGCGGCTGGCCTCCTCGCTCGGGCAGGGGGCGGGGCTGCCCGCCAGGGTGAGCCACTCCGTCGCGCCGCTGTGCTGGACGGCGACGCGGGCGAGGCGGTCGTCCTCGGTCCAGGTGGTGTGGACGTCGAGCTCACCGGTCAGCAGTACCGACTCGGCGGTCCGCACGCCGCCGCGACCGGCGAAGACACCGCGGGTGGTCCATGATGCCCAGGTCATCAGGCCTCCAGGAGCCGTCCCGTACCGCTACGGGACCTCGGGGTTCGGGCTGGCGTCATACCCGGCCTGGACGGGATATATGCATGCAAACCACCTGATTTTTACAGCGGGGGCTCTTCCGCCGTCCCCCGCTCAACGACCCGGCGGGCGGCCTCGTGCTCGGCGGCCGGCGGCGACAGCTCGTCCAGCGTGTCCAGGTCGGTGTCCCGCTCCAGCTCCCGCTCCCAGTCGGCGGCGAGCCGCTCCTGCTCCGCGCGCGGCAGGCCGCCCACGGCCTCCCGATGGGCCGGGTCGAGAGCGGCCAGGAAGCGTTCCACCACGTCCGATGACATCCCGTACTCCTTGTCGCTGGGCGAGGGCCCCGTACGCGACGGCCCGCGCCCAGCATGCGCGGCCGGGCCCCCCGCCCCGGGCAGGCGCGGCCCGCCACTGCCCCGAACGGCGCCGGGATCCCCGCCCCCTACGGCAGCCCCACCAGCCCCCAGCCGCGACGGGCCGCCTCCCCGGTCACGTCGCCCCACTCGCCCAGCAGCGCCGTGAACTCCTCGAAGACCTGCGGACGGCAGGCCCAGCCGACGCACTCGGCGGCGAACGCCCCGCGCAGCGCCTCCAGCCGGGAGCCCACCCGCCCCCACGCGGCGGCCCGCTCCGCCACCGCCCCCGGCGGGCTGACGAGCAGGACCCCCGACCGCCCGCCGGGCACCGGCGGGAACACCCCGTCTCCGCCGCCCAGCGCGGGGTCCCGCGCCTCGTCCGCACCCCACAGCAGACCGCCCAGGAAGACGTCCAGGTCCTCGCGCACGGACGGGTCGACCAGCGGCCGCATGTCGGCCCACCCCCGGCCCGCGTCGGAGTGGAAGCGTGCGGAGCCCGTGGTGCCGAAGAAGCAGTACTCCGCGCACCACGCCGACTCTGGGCCCGGCGGCCAGTTCCAGCCGTCGACGAGGCGCTGCCATCCGAGGCCGTCCTCGGCCGGCGGCCGGACGGCGTCCCCGAGCGCGTCTGCCTGCTCCCCGACGGGGAAGGCGCGCAGCCGTGCCCAGTCCGCCGTGAACAGCGTGAGGTCCAGTCCCATGGGCCGCAGCATAGGCAGGACGGCGCCCCGGCCCCGCAGGGTTTTCCGGCCGCTCAGCCGTCGGCGCCCGACGGGGCGAGGACCACGAAGTCGGCGTTCCACGGGTCGAGGCAGACGGCGAGCCGGCCGATGCCCTCCACGTCCTGCGGGCCCGTGCGCGTGGTGCCGCCGTGCGCGGTGACCGCCGCCACCGCCGCGTCGCAGTCGGCGACGGCGAAGACGGGGTGCCAGTACGCGCGTCCCCGCGTGAGCGCCAGGTGCTCCTCGTCGAGGCGCGTCAGGCCGCCGTGCATCCGCTCCTCCGGGAGGCCGGCCGGGGTGATGAGCGCGTACGTGCCCGCCCCGCCCGGCAGCTCCATGTCACTGAAGCGCCAGCCGAGGACGCCGCCGTAGAACTCCCGCGCGGCCGCGGCGTCGCTCGTGAACAGCTCGGTCCAGCACAGCGAGCCCGGCTCGTCCACCAGCTCGGCGCCCCGGTCCGTGCCCGGCTCCCAGACGGCGAACTGGCCGCCCTGGGGGTCGCTGTACTGTGCCATGCGGCCCGCGTCGTCCAGCGTCATCGGAGCCACCCGGACGGTGCCGCCCGCGGCCTCCACGGCCCGGGTGGCGGCGTCCGCGTCGGGGACGCCGAAGTAGATCATCCACGCCGAGCGCGCGCCCCGCTCGGTGAGCCTGCCCAGCCCGGCGACGGTCTTGCCGTCCCTGCGGAACACCCCGCCCTCCATACCGCCCATGGACGCGTACGCCCACCCGAACACGGCGCCGTAGAAGGCCGCGGCCGACGGCACGTCCGGGGTGCCGAGGTCGAGCCAGCAGGGGGAGCCGGGGACGTAATCGGTGGTGATCATGGTGCCGGCCTTTCACGGGTCCGCGGGGTCCCCAGCCTGGCACCGGACCCCGGCCCCCGCCCCTCGGCCGTCAGGCCCCCGCCCGGGCGGCGTACGCGCGCACGTCCGCGTCCGGGTCGGCCGTCGCCGAGGCCAGCGCGGTCCGGGCCCCGGGGTCGTCGTCCCGGTGGCGGAGCAGGGACAGCACGGCCGCCTTGCGGACGTCCGCGTTGCCGTCGTCCAGGGCCTTCGCCAGCGCCGGGACGGCCCGCGCCGGCGGGGCCGCCCGCAGGGCCGTCGCGGCTCCCGCCCGCACCTGCCACGCCGGGTCGCCGAGCGCGGATCCCGCCAGCGCGGCGTACCCGGGCGGGCACCCGGTGGCGGCCAGCGCCGCCAGGGCCGCGCCCCGGACCAGCGGGTCGGCGTCGCCGAGCAGCGGGTCCAGCGGACCCGGGGCCGGGTCGTGGACGGCCGCGAGGCCCCGCGCCACCGCGACCCGGACCTCGCGGGCGGGGTCCGCGGCGGCCGCCGCCAGCTCCGGCACGGCGTCCACCGAGACCAGCGCCCGGACGGCGGCGATGCGCACCTCGATCCCGCCATCGGCGAGCGCGGCCGCGTACACCCCGGCGTCGCCCAGCCGCAGCGCCCGCAGCACCTCCAGCGCGGCGGCCCGCACGGCCGGATCCTCCGAGGCCAGCGCCGCCCGCAGCCCCGCGCCCAGCTCCGGCTCCGCGGGCAGCACCTCCACCAGCTCGCGCAGCGCACCCGCCGCCGCGGCCCGCACCTCGGGCGCCGGGTCCCGCAGGCACCCGGCGAGGGCCGGCCCGGCCCCGTCCGGCACGGTCTCGGCGAGCACCGCCACGGCGGCCGCCCGCACCCCGGCGTCCGCGTCGCCCAGGAACGGGCGCAGCGCCTCCAGGTCGGGCGCCTCCTCGGCCAGCGCCAGCAGCCGCGGCAGGGCGGGGCTCGGCGCGGGGACGGCCCCCGCGGCCGGATGCCCCGCGGCCGCAGCCGCCGCGGTCCCCGCGGCGGCGGCCCCCGGCCGCGCCGCCGGAGCCGCGTCCCTCGGCCCGGCCGTCGCCACCGGGACCAGCTCGACCTCGCCGAGCCACCGCTCCGGGCCCGCCACCGGCGTGAACTCCGGCACCGGCACCGTGTACGGCTCGACCGGCCGCGCCGTGAACTCCATGGCCCCGGACGCCGACCTGCGCAGGTCGAGGTGGTGCAGCCAGCCGGCGTCGTCCTGCTCGGGATGGTCCATCCGCTCGTGGTAGAGCCCCCACCGGGACTCGGTGCGGGCCAGCGAGGCCCGGGCGGCCATCTCCGCGCAGTCCCGGATGAAGGACACCTCGGCGCACCGCATCAGCTCGTGCGCGGTGCGCGCCCCCATCCCGGCGATCTCCCCGGACATCCGGGTGAACGCCTCCACGGCCAGGGACAGCTTCGCCCCCGACTTCGGCGGTGCCACGTAGTCGTTGACGAACCGCCGCAGCTTGTACTCCACCTGCGGCTGCGGCGGCCCGTCCGGGTTGCGCAGCGGCCGGTAGACCAGCTCGTGGGCGGCGGCGACCTGGTCCCGCGGCAGCTCGCCCTCGTACGCCCGGTACCGCGCCGCGTCCTCGCCGGCCAGGTCCCCGTACACGAACGCGCCGATCATGTAGTTGTGCGGTACGCAGGCCAGGTCGCCGGCCGCGTACAGCCTGGGCACGGTGGTGCGGGCGTGGTCGTCGACCCGTACCCCGGAGGCGGAGTGCCCGCCGCACAGCCCGATCTCCGAGATGTGCATCTCGATGTCGTGGGTGCGGTAGTCGTGGCCCCGGCCCTCGTGGAAGGTGCCGCGGGTGGGCCGTTCCGTGCTGTGCAGGATGGACTCGACGGCGGAGACGGTCTCCTCCGGCAGGTGGCTGAGCTTGAGGTACACCGGCCCCCGTTCGGAGGCGAGTTCGGCCGCGAACTCGGACATCATCTGCCCCGACCAGTAGTCGGACTCCACGAACCGCTCGCCGTGCCGGTTGACCTGGTAGCCCCCGAACGGGTTCGCCACGTACGCGCAGGCCGGCCCGTTGTAGTCCTTGATCAGCGGGTTGATCTGGAAGCACTCGATCCCGGTCAGGGCCGCCCCCGCGTGGTAGGCCATGGCGTAGCCGTCACCCGCGTTCGTGGGGTTCTCGTACGTCCCGTACAGGTAGCCGGAGGCCGGCAGCCCGAGCCTGCCGCAGGCGCCGGTGGCGAGGATCACCGCGCCCGCCCGTACCGTGACGAACGCGCCCGTGCGGGTGTCGAACCCGGCCGCGCCGACGGCCCGGCCGTCGTCCGGGTGGGTGAGCACCCGGACCGGCATCACCCGGTTCTCGATCCGGATCCGCTCCCGCATCTCGCGGCGCCGCAGCTGCCGGTAGAGGACCTTCTTGACGTCCTTGCCCTCCGGCATCGGCAGGACGTAGGAGCCGGAGCGGTGGACCTGGCGGACCGCGTACTCGCCGTGCTCGTCCTTCTCGAACTTCACCCCGTACGACTCCAGCCGCTTGACCATGTCGAAGCCGCGGGTGGCGGTCTGGCGGACCGTGGACTGGTCGACGATCCCGTCGTTGGCGCGGGTGATCTCGGCGACGTAGTCGTCGGGCTCGGCCCTGCCGGGGACGACCGCGTTGTTGACGCCGTCCATGCCCATGGCGAGGGCGCCGGAGTGCCGTACGTGCGCCTTCTCCAGCAGCAGTACGTCCGCTCCGCGCCCGGCGGCGGTCAGCGCGGCCATCGTGCCGGCGGTGCCGCCGCCGATGACGAGGACGTCGCAGGACAGCTCGGTCGCGTCGGCGGGGGAGGGGATGGCCAGGGTGTCCACGGGGGTGCCTTTCAGAGGAATTCGAGGATGCTGCGCCGCAGTTCGGCCGTGCCGGGCGCGTGCTGCGCGTCGCGCCGGCGCGGGTGCGGCACGTCCAGCACCCGCCCGGAGCCGAGCAGGGCCACCCGGTCGCCGAGGTGCAGCGCCTCGTCCACGTCGTGGGTGACGAAGACGACGGTCGCTCCGGTGCCCGCGAGGATGTCCACCAGCAGGTCCTGCATCTCGGCGCGGGTGCGGGCGTCCAGCGCGCCGAAGGGCTCGTCCATCAGGACCGCCCGCGGCCGGCCGGCCAGCGCGCGGGCCAGCTGGACGCGCTGGCGCTGCCCGCCGGAGAGCTGGTGCGGCAGCTTGTGGGCGTGCTCGGCCAGCCCGACCCGCTCCAGCCACTCGGCCGCCGACCGGCGTCGTTCGGCGCGGGGCACCCGCCGGATGGCCAGGGGCAGTTCCACGTTGGCGCGGACGCTGCGCCAGGGCAGCAGCGCGTCGTGCTGGAAGACGAGCGCCCGGTCGGAGGCGGGCCGGGTCACGGGTTCGCCGCCCTGCGTGACCCGCCCGTCGAGCGCGGGCAGCAGCCCGGCGAGGGTGCGCAGCAGGGTGGACTTCCCGCAGCCGGAGGGCCCGACCACGGCCAGCAGCTCGCCCGGGGCGACCCGCAGGGTGACGGTGCCCGGCAGGGCCGCGCCGCCCGGATGCCCGAGCCGTACGTCCTCCAGGGCGAGTTCGGTGCCGGCCCGGGCGGGCGGGGCGACGGGCGGGGCGGTGGTGCTCATGCGACCGGCTCCTTCCGGGGAACGGCGGTGGGGGGCGCCGCCGCGCGGCCGCCGGTGCGTGCGGCCGGGCGGGGCAGCCAGGCGGTGGCGCGGCGGCCGAGCAGCTCGACCGCGGTGGAGGTGAGCCAGCCGAGGGCGCCGATGGTGGTCATGCCGACGAACACCGCGGGGTAGTCGACGACCGTGTAGTCCTGCCAGGTGCGGTAGCCGACCCCGTACTCGCCCGAGATCATCTCGGCGGAGATCACACAGATCCACGAGACGCCGATGCCCACCGACAGGCCGCCGAAGATGCCGGGCAGGGCCCCGGGCAGCACCACCGAGAACAGCACCCGCGCCCGTCCGCCGCCCATGGTCAGCACGGCCTCCTCCCAGACGGGGGTGAGGGCGCGGACCGCATGCCGGGTCGAGACGGCCACCGGGAAGAAGGCGGCGGCGAAGGTGATGAACACGATGCCCTGCTCGTTGGTCGGCAGCAGCAGGATGGCGACCGGCACCAGGGCGATGGCGGGTACCGGGCGCACCACCTCCACCAGCGGGCCCAGCAGGTCGGCCGCCCACCGGGAGCGGGCCACGGCCGTGCCGACCGCCACCCCGAGCACGGCGGCCAGCACGAAGCCCACCCCGATCCGGCGCAGGCTGTGCCCCAGGTCCTGCCAGTACGCTCCGGTGCCGACCCGGTCGGCGAAGGCGGAGGCCACCTCGCCGACCGTCGGGAACTGCTCGAAGCGCAGCCACAGGTTCACGTCCAGCGAGGTCAGCAGCTGCCACAGCCCGAGGGCCGCGGCCAGCGAGGCCCCCCGCAGCAGCCAGCGGCCCGGGCTCATGAGGCCAGGCCCACGGCGTCCTGGTAGCCGATGACGCGGGCGCCCGGGTGCTGCCCGACGTACGCCGTGGCGCCGGCCGCGGTGACGAAGGCGCGCGGCTCGGCGCCGTCCGCGACCCACACCGCCTTGTCAGCGAACCACAGGGTGCCGGTCACCGCGTCCGGTACGTACGCGGCCCGTACGTCGGCCCCCTTGGCGGCCTTCAGCAGCTCCTTGGGGCTGTCGAAGGAGGCGGTGGTGGCCTGGCCCCTGAGCCACAGCTCGGACCTCGCGGCGCCCGCCTTCGGGTACCCGGGCCCCTGAACAGCCCGCTTCAGCGGCGCCGGGTCGACGAAGGCGTCGACGTCGACGTCGCCCACCAGCCCGGCGCCCTTGAGCACCGGCGCGTCCTCCTTCAACGCGGCGATCAGCTCGGGGCGGAGCTCCGGGTCGAAGGTGGCGATGCCGTTCGCACCGTTGTAGAGGTAGACCACCTCGGCCGGCAGCCCGGTCTCCTTGGCGACCGTCTCGGCGGCCGCCACCGGCCGCTCGCGCAGGTAGTCGGTCGCGCGGCGCTGCGCTTTGAGGAAGTCGTCGACGACGCCCGGCCGTTCACCGGCGAACCTCTGCCGGACGGTGACCCCGTGAAAGGTGGGCAGGTTCAGCTCGGCCCCGTCGTACAGGGCTTTCGCCCGGCCCTCGAAGGCCAGCTGGCCCGGCCAGGCCACGAACTGGGAGAGGGCGTCCGCGCTGCCGGCCTGGAGGGCCGAAGCGCCCACGCTGGGCTGCTGGTTGAGCTTCTGGACGCCCTTGTCGGGGTCGATCCCGGCGCGCTGGAGGGCCCGTACGAGGGTCCCGTCGGCGGCCGATCCCACGCTCGTGGACACCTTCTTGCCACGCAGGTCGGCCAGCGACTCCAGCTTCGAGTCCGGGGCGGTCACCACGGTGTTGAGGCCGCCGCGCAGGTTGTAGCCGGTGACGGAGACCAGCGAGGTCGGCTGCTTCAGCTCCTTGCCCCGGACGGCGTTGAGGAGCAGCGGGAAGTCGCCCATCGAACCGATGTCGATCTTGCCGGCCGTCATCTGCGCGGTGATGGGGGCGCCCGTCGCGTAGTCCTGCCAGTCGACCCTGTACGCCACCCCCTCCTTCTTCCCGCGGGCCGCCAGCTCCTCCTCGAAGTAGCCGAGGGAGCGCAGCAGGGTGCCGGCGGTGACCGTGTTGATGGTCTTGGACTGGTAGCCGACGGTCACGGTGACCGTCTTCGACGGGCTGCCGCCCGCCGCGCCGCCACCGCCCCCGTCGGCGCCGCCGCAGGCGGCGGCCAGGGGGAGGAGCAGGGAGAGCGGGACGGCGGTGCGCAGGGATCTGCGGAGGGATCTGCGGCTCATCGGGGCCGGGCCTTTCATCGGAGCAGGTAGGGCATGTTGACGGTGACCGCGCCGGTGGGACAGCGTGCCGCGCACGGGCCGCAATACCAGCACTCGTCGACGTGCATGTACGCCTTGCCGTTGTCCTCGCGGATCGCGAGCGAGTCGAGCGGACACATGTCGACGCAGAGCGTGCAGCCGTCGATGCACTTGGACTCGTCGATGGTCACGGGCACGTCGCCGCGCTGGGGGACGAGGGGCATGGCTTCTCCAAGGGCCCGCGCGCAGGCGGGGAACGGGGGAGGGGCGGAAGGGGGAGGTGCTCAGAGGGAGCGGCGCAGCACGCCGCTCATGGTGATGCGGTCACCGCGGAAGCGGATGAACTCCAGGTCCACCGGCCGCCCGTCGGGCAGGCACGTCAGCCGCTCCAGCATCAGCACGGCGGTCCCGCGCGGAGCCTGGAGCACGGCGGCGGAGTGCGCGTCGGCGTTGACGGCCTCCAGCGTGATCTCCGCGTGGCCCAGCGGGCCGCCGGTCAGCGCCTCCAGGAGCCGGAACACGTCCGTGTTCTCCAGGTCGCAGCCGAGCAGCTCACCGCCCACGTCCATGGGCAGGTAGGACAGGTCCAGGGACAGCGGCAGTCCGTTCAGCCGGCGCAGCCGCTCGATACAGAGCACGTCGGTGTGTTCGGGCAGGCCCAGCCGGTGGGCGACCGGGCCGGGGGCGGTCACGGGCCCGACGGTACGGACCTCGTTGGTGACCCGGCCGTGCTCGTGCAGGGTCTCGGCCAGGCCCTGGAGGCGGTCCAGTCCGTGCGGGTACTTCTCGCACACCACCACCGTGCCCACCCCGGGCTGCCGGGCGACCAGCTGCTCGCCGCGCAGCAGGTCCAGGGCTTGGCGGACGGTGTTGCGGCTGGCCCGGTAGTCGGCGGCGATGACGTCCTCCAGGGGCAGCACCCCGCCCGGGAAGCCGCCCGCCAGGATCTGGTGGCGCAGCAGGTCGGCGAGCTGCCGGGCCTGGTCCGCACGCAGCCGTCGGCGGCGCGCGGCGGCGACCGGGCGGGCGGCGGGGGCGGGTTCGGCTGGCATGGCAAGGAACGTACCGGGAGAGCCCCCCGGGTGGTGTTGCCGCAGTATTGCGCCACCTGACACCGCATGCGTACGGCTCTGACCTGCTGTTTCCACGGAAGGGCGGCAAGATCCGCCACTACGGCGCCCAGTATGTGGAACGCAGGGCGGCCACGATGCGAACGGCCGCCGGCCGCCCCTCACCCGGCGGCCGCGCGGGCCGGCCGGGGACGGTTCACCCGCCGGCCGGCACCCGGCCCGGGCCGGAATCCGTGAACGCGCGCGCGGGCTGCGCGCGTTCCGCGAGCAGCCGGCGAAAGCCCGGCATCGCGTACCGGTCGGCGGTGGCCGACGCGGGGCCGGGCAGGCCCGCGATCCGCGCCATCAGCTCCCGGGGACGTGGCTGCCAGCCGACGACCAGGACCCTCAGGCCCCGGTCCTCCGCGCGCCGGTGCAGGTCCAGGAGGTGCAGCAGACCGCCCGCGGTCATGACCGGGACCCCGTGCAGATCGACCATGAGGACCCGCTCGCCGGGAGTGACGTGCTCCAGCGCCTGCCGCAGGACCCGGCCCGACTCCTCGTCGAGCTCTCCTCCGGCGCTGACCAGGACGGTGGTGCCGCGGTACTCGACGTCCATGGTGATCAATACGTTCCCCTTTCCCTCACCCGCGCGGACGACGGCCCGCGGGGCCCCATCCTGGCGCGGAGCCGGGCGGAGCGGGTAAGAGGCTCGCTGACGTCGGGGCCGCGTTTTGTCAGGTTTCGCTCAGGACGGGCCGGCCTGCGGCACGCTCCCGGGCGCGGCCGGCTCCGACGGGCGGCCGGACGTCCGCCAGGGTGGTGGCGCCCCGCCCGCAGACCGAGTCCAGGAAGCTGTCGTGCAGGCGCCTGCTGGCGTACCCGTTCGGGCACGGGACCGGACTTCCCGCCACCGTGTGCCAGGCGGAACCGCCGCGCGGGCGGACGGCCACGTACGCGAGGCCGTCGGACCAGTCGGTGCGGACCTCCAGCACGCCGGTCAGCACGCCCGCTCCCGTCGTCCGTACGCCGCCCCGTCCCGCGACGACGGATCGGGTCGTCCACGAAGCCCAGCCCATGGTGCTCGCCTTCCTTCCGCTGCGGCCCCGCGCACCGGGCCCGGTGCCGTCACCGGCCCGGCACCTCCGGGGGAGGGGAGTGCGCTGCCGCTCGGTCGGCGCGTTCCCCCCGTGGCCGGGGCACAAACCTCGCGGCGCCGCCAGGCCCGGGCCACGCCCGAGGACAGGCCCCCATCCGGTGGGCGGCCCACTGCTGCGCGCTGCGGGCACGGGCCTTCCCGTCGAAACGCCCGTGCGCGCCGAAGTCGCGCTCCGCGTCGAGCGGAACGAACAGGTTGTCGCGGGGAGTCGGACCGGCGGCGTTCACCGGTCTGCTGCGCGGACAGGCCGGTCCGCGCCAGGTAGCGGTCCAGCAGACCGGGCGCCAGCGCGTTCGCGATCAGGGTGGCGGCCGTGCTGCCGCCCACCCAGTACTCGCGCCGCCGCGGATGGTCGGCCGCGAAGAGCACCGCCCGGGCCGCGACCTCCGGCTGGTAGACCGGCGGTACCGGCTGCGCGCGCATCGGCAGCCGCGAACGGACCCGGTCGGACTGCGGCGTGTTCACCGCGGGCATCTGCACCATCGTCGTGCGCACCCGCGTCCCGGAGGCCGGCAGCTCGCAGCGCAGCGCCTCGTGCCAGCCCTGCAGCGCGTGCTTGGCCCCGCTGTAGGCGCTCTGCAGCGGGATCCCCCGGTAGGCGATGGCGGAGCCGACCTGTACGACCGTCCCCCGGTCGCGGGGCAGCATCCGCTTGAGCGCCGCGCGCGTGGCGTACACGTAGCCGAGGTAGGTCACCTCGGTCACCCGCCGGAACTCCTCCGGGGTGATCTCCGTGAACGGCGCGAACACCGAGGTGAAGGCGTCGTTGACCCAGACGTCGACGGGCCCCAGTTCCGCCTCCGCCCGTCCGGCCGCCGTCTCGACGGCGTCCGGGTCCGCTACGTCGGCCTCCAGGGTGATCACCTTGGCCGCTCCGGCCGGCTCGGCCTCCCGCCCGGCCGCCCGCAGCCCGGCGCGGCCCCGGGCGATCAGGGCGAGCCGGTCGCCGCGCGCGGCGAACGCGAGGGCGCAGGCCCGCCCGATGCCGGCGCTGGCGCCGGTGACGACCACGGTACGGGGGGTGTGCCGGGGGTGTGGTGCCATGCCCCGCGCCTGTCCCGCCGCGAGGGCCGCAAACCCCCCGGCAGGGCGGGCGGCACGGTCAGAACCGGTCGTGGTGGGCGGCCAGCCAGGTGGCGAAGTCCTGGAGGGCCGGGTTGATGCGGCGGACGGCGTCCAGGTCCCGGGCGCCGGTGAAGGAGGCCTCGCAGTCCGCGTAGAACTGGAACATGTTGCCGGCCTCTTCGGCACCGGGGAAGCCGAGCGCCCGGAAGGCGTCCGGGGTCAGGGGCCGGTAGTGGACCGGCCGGCCCAGGGACTCGGTCATGGCCGCGGCCATGTCCGCGAGCCGCAGGTGTTCGCCCGCGATGCTGATGGTGGCGGCGACGAAGTCCGCGCCGCCCTTGAAGACGGCGTGCGCGGTCTTGCCGATGTCGTCGACGGCGATGCCGGAGAGCCGCTTCTCGCCCATCGGGAAGACCAGCTCCAGGCTGCCGTCCTGCGCCCGCTGCGGCGCGAAGGCGCCCAGCAGGTTCTCCCAGTAGAACGTGGTCCGCAGGAAGGTGACGGGCACGCCCGCGTCGAGGAAGTACTGGTCCGCCTCCGCCTTGCCGTCGAAGTGCGGCACCTTGTACTGCCCCTGGAGCGTCGGCATCCGGGCGTCGTCGACCGGGATGCAGTGGCGGGTGTCCTCCAGGGTGGACCAGATCGCGTGCTGCACGCCCGCGTGGCCGGCCGCCCGGGCCAGGGCCGCCGCCTGCCGCTTCTCGTGCGCGGCGTCCATGTCCTCCCAGAAGTTGGTCACCAGGTACGCCCCGTACGCCCCTTCGAGCGCGGGCCCCAGGCTCGCCTCGTCGTCCAGGTCGGCCGCCACCACCTCCGCCCCGAGCCGCTCCAGCTCCCGCGCCCGGTCCGAGTCCGGGTGGCGCGTCACGGCGCGTACGGCGAAGTCGCCGTCCCGGTCCTCCAGGACGGACCGGGCCAGGGCACCCCCCTGCTGCCCGGTCGCGCCGAACACCGTGATCGTCCGCTTCCCGGTCATCGCCGGTCACCCACTCCCGCACACGTTCCGCGCCCCCGCGGGGGCGTCCGTGCTGCGAAACCTACGGGTGGCGGGCCGGAGCGGCGGGCGTCACACGCCGGGCCCGCCCGTATGGCCGTAAGGCGGCGCAAAGGCCGGCAAAGGCCCGGCCCGGGCCGTCCACGGCACGAATGGGCCAGGTTGTCGCGGGCAGGCGCCGGTCGACGGGGGGGCGAACCCGACGTGGAGGGAGCAGCACGATGAAGGTCGCCGACCACTTGTTGCGGCGCTTGCGGGAATGGGGTGTCGAGCACGTCTTCGCCTACCCCGGGGACGGCATCAACGGCATCCTCGCCGCCTGGGGGAGGGCCGGGGACCGGCCGCGCTTCATCCAGGCCCGCCACGAGGAGATGTCCGCCTTCCAGGCCGTCGGCTACGCCAAGTTCTCCGGCCGCACCGGGGTCTGCGCGGCCACCTCCGGCCCCGGCGCCATCCACCTCCTGAACGGCCTGTACGACGCGAAGCTCGACCACGTGCCGGTAGTGGCGATCGTCGGGCAGACGGACCGCAGCGCCATGGGCGGCGCCTACCAGCAGGAAGTCGACCTGCTGTCCCTCTACAAGGACGTGGCCTCCGACTTCTGCGAGATGGTCACCGTCCCCGAACAGCTGCCCAACGTCCTGGACCGGGCCATGCGCATCGCCGCCGCCCGGCGGGCGCCCACCGCGCTGATCATCCCCGCCGACGTGCAGGAACTCGAATACACGCCCCCCGCCCACGAGTTCAAGCAGGTGCCCTCCAGCCTGGGCACCGGCACCTACGCCCCCGTTCCCTCCGACGAGGCCGTAGCCCGGGCGGCCGAGATCCTCAACGCCGGGGAGAGGCCCGCGATCCTCATCGGACAGGGCGCGCGCAACGCCCGCGCCGAGGTCGAGGAGGTCGCCGGCCGGCTGGGCGCCGGCGTGGCCAAGGCGCTGCTCGGCAAGGACGCGCTGCCCGACACCCTGCCGTACGTCACCGGCTCCATCGGACTGCTCGGCACCCGGCCCTCGTACGAGATGATGCGCGACTGCGACACCCTGCTCGTGATCGGCTCCAGCTTCCCCTACACGCAGTTCCTGCCGGAGTTCGGCCAGGCCCGCGCCGTGCAGATCGACATCGAACCCGCCCTGGTGGGCCTGCGCTACCCCTTCGAGCTCAACCTCGTCGGCGACGCCGCCGAGACCCTGCGCCGGCTCGTCCCGCTGCTGGAGCGGCGCACCGACGGAGCCTGGCGCGAGTCGATCCGGCAGGGCGCCGAACGCTGGTGGGAGGTCATGGAGCGGCGCGCACGGGTCCCCGCGGACCCGGTCAACCCCGAGTACGTGGTCCACGCGCTGGACGGACTGCTGCCCGGCGACGCGATACTCACCGCGGACTCCGGTTCCGCCGCCAACTGGTACGCGCGCCACCTGCGGTTCCGCGACGGCATGCGCGGCTCGCTGTCCGGCACCCTCGCCACGATGGGCCCCGGGGTGCCGTACGCGATCGGCGCGAAGTTCGCCCACCCCGGCCGCCCGGCCATCGCCCTCGTCGGCGACGGCGCGATGCAGATGAACGGGCTCGCGGAACTCATCACCGCCGCCAAGTACCACCGGGAGTGGAGCGACCCCCGCCTCGTCGTCGCGGTCCTCAACAACCGGGACCTCAACCAGGTCACCTGGGAGATGCGGGCCATGCAGGGCGCCCCGCAGTTCGAAGCCTCGCAGTCGCTCCCGGACGTCCCCTACGCCGCCGTCGCCGCCCACTTCGGCCTCGGCGGGGAGCGGGTGGAGAAGCCCGAGGACGTGGTGCCGGCCTGGCGGCGGGCGCTGGCCGCGGACCGGCCGTACGTCATCGACTTCCGCACCGACCCCGCCGTGCCGCCCATCCCGCCGCACGCCACCTGGGACCAGATCAAGGCCACCGCCGGCGCCGTCCTGCACGGCGACAGCGACCGTGGCGCCGTCCTGCGCCAGGGACTGAAGGCCAAGGTCCAGGAGTTCCTGCCCGGCAGCGGCGGGGGAGGCAGGGAGTGACCTCCGCCGGCCCGCGGGCCTTCGTCCACGCCCTCCTGGCGGAGACCGCCGTGCGCCTGGGGTCCGGGGTCAGCCGGTGAAGGAGCCGTGCCGGCCCGCCCCGGACGCGAAGCGCGCCGCCCCCGCGCCGGTCTCGCCCGCCTCCAGCGGGACCATGCCGTGCCGCAGTTCGGCCGCCAGCGCCTCGGGCTCGGGCAGGCCGTGCTGCTCCCGTACGGACAGCCGGTCGTGGCGCAGGCACAGCTGGGGGAACGCGGCGATCTCCCGGGCCAGTTCCTGCGCCGCCTCCCGGGACCGCCCCGATGGTACGAGGCGGTTGGCGAGCCCCATCGCGTAGGCCTCGGCCGCGGGCACCGGGCGGCCCGTCAGGATGAGGTCCATCGCCCGGCTCTCGCCGATCAGCCGCGGCAGCCGGACCGTGCCCCCGTCGATCAGCGGCACCCCCCAGCGCCGGCAGAACACCCCGAAGACCGCGTCCTCCTCCGCCACGCGCAGGTCGCACCACAGGGCGAGTTCCAGGCCTCCGGCGACGGCGTGTCCGGCGACGGCCGCGATGACCGGCTTGGTCAGCCGCAGCCGCGTCGGTCCCATCGGGCCGTCGCCGTCGGGCGCCACCCGGTTCCCGCGGCCGGTGCCGACGGCCTTGAGGTCGGCGCCCGCGCAGAACGTCCCGCCCTCGCCCCACAGCACCGCGACCGAGGCACCCTCGTCGGCCTCGAACGCCCGGAACGCGTCGGCCAGCAGGGTGGCGGTCGGCCCGTCCACGGCGTTGCGGGCGCCGGGCCGCGACAGCACCACGGTCGTCACGGGCCCGTCGCGTTCGACGCGGACGGAGGGGCCCGAGGGGGCGCAGGGGGCGGCGGGGGGTTTCGTCATGCCGGCATTCTGACGCGGCCGGGGACCCGGCGGCCAGAGCGTTTGAAGCCAATGGTGCTACTGTCAATGGCACCATGCTGCTGAGACTGAACACCGCGGACGGCCGGCCGCTGCACGAGCAGGTGGCCGGCGCGGTCCGGCGCGCCATCGCCGACGGCGAGTGCGGCCCGGGGGACCGCCTGCCCTCCGCACGGGACCTGTCCCTGGCGTTGGGGGTCAACACCAACACGGTCCTGCGCGGCCTGCGGGCCCTGCGCGACGAGGGCGTGCTGGAGTTCCGGCGCGGGCGGGGCGTGAGCGTGGCCGCCGGGGCGGACCTGCGGTCGGCGCTGCTCGACCGGGTGCGCGAACTCGTCGCGGAGGCCGCGCACTCCGGGTACAGCAGGAGCGATCTCATCGAAATGATCAGGGGGTTGCCGTGAAGGGTGTGAACGGGAGGGGCCGGTGGGGGACCGGCGCGATGTGGGTGGCGGGGCCGTCCGCTGTGCTCGTCGCCCTGCCCTGGGTGGCGAGCGGCCGGCTGCCGGACCGGCTCGCGACCCACTGGAGCGGGGACTCGGGCGGCCCGGACGGCTCGATGCCGCTGTGGGCCGCGGCGGTCCTGCCGGCCCTCGTCTGGGTGGCCCTCGCCCTCCTCGCCCTCGGCCTCGTCCGCCCGCGCGGGAGCGCGGCGGCGCACGCCACGCTGGCGGCGGGGGCCGTCTTCCTCGTCGGCGCGCAGGCCGGGGTGGTCCGGGCGAACCTGGACCGCACGGACTGGCACCGGGCGGGCTCGGTGAACCTCGCGGTGGCCGTGACGGCCACGGTGGCGGCCGCGGTCGCGGGCCTTGCCGCCCGGGCGGCGACCCGGAACGGTTCCACCCCGGCGGCCCGGCCGGCGGGTGGTGCGCCGGGCATGGAGATACCGGCCGGCGAGACCCTCGTATGGCTCTCCCGCACGGCGAACCCCTGGCTGCTGGCCCTCGCGGCCCTGACCGGGGCGGGCGCGCTCGCCGCCGCCCTGGCGGCCGTCGCGGGCCTGGTCGCCCCGCCGTGGGCGCTCATGGCCCCCCTGGCGTTCGCGTCGCTCGCCGTCCTGGCCTGCTCCTCCGTACGGGTGCGCGTCAGCGACCGGGGCCTCGAAGTGGCCTTCGGCCCGTTGGGCCTGCCGGTCCGCCGCTGGCGGGCCGAGGACATCGAGTCGGCGTACGCGGAGCACCGGACCCCCGCCCAGGTGGGCGGCTGGGGGTACCGGCTCGGCGGCAAGGGGACGACGGTGATGCTCCGGGCGGGCGAGTGCCTGGTCGTCCACCCCCGCAGGGGCGCCGACTTCGCCGTCAGCGTCGGGGACGCGGAGCGGGGCGCGGCCCTGCTGAACTCCCTGGCCGCGCGGGCCCGCTGACTACTGGCCGACCCGGCCGTCCACGCACTCGCGCAGCAGGTCGGCGTGCCCGCAGTGGCGGGCGTACTCCTCGATCCGGTGCACCATCAGCTCCCGGACCGCGGCGGGACCGCCCGCCGGGCGAGCCGCTCGGGGTCCAGGCCCTCGCGCCGGCGGGTGAGCCGCGTCTCACCCGGGGCCCGGGACTTGTCTATGCAACGAGTTGCATAAGAGGATCGGGGGCATGGCGCTCGACCACGCGATCCTCGTCTCCCTGCTGGAGATGCCCGGCTCCGGATACGAACTGGCCCGCCGGTTCGACCGGTCCATCGGCTACTTCTGGACCGCCACCCACCAGCAGATCTACCGCGTCCTGGGCCGTATGGAGCGCGACGGGCTGCTCACCGCCCGCGCGGTGGCGCAGCAGGGGCGGCCGGACAAGAAGGAGTACTCCGTCGCCGGGCCCGGCCGGGCGGCGCTCTCGCGCTGGCTGCACGAGCCGATCGAGCCCGAGAGCATGCGCCACGACCTCGCCGTCAAGATCCGCGGGGCCGCCTTCGACGACCCGGCCGCGCTGATCCGCGAGGTCGAACGGCACCACCGGGTGCACGGTGAACGGCTCGCGCACTACCTCGCCGGGGAGCTGCGCGACTTCACCGGCCCCGAGGCCCCCGCCCCGCTCGACGCCGGGCAGGAGCTCCAGCACGCCGTACTGCGCGGCGGCATCGCCTACGAGCGGATGACGATCGCCTGGCTCGACGACGTCCTCGCCACCCTCCGCCGCCTCGGCGCCTGACACACGCGGCACCCACCATCCACACCACGGAAGGCGACCCCTCATGGCCGACTCCCTGCTCTTCAACCCGCGCACCTACGACCCCGCGCACTTCGACCCCGAGACCCGCCGCCTGCTGCGCGCCACCGTCGACTGGTTCGAGGAGCGCGGCAAGCGCAAGCTGATCGAGGACTACCGCTCCCGCGCCTGGCTCGGGGAGTTCCTCGCCTTCGCCGCCAAGGAGGGCCTGTTCGCCACCTTCCTGACCCCGGCATCCGCCGCCGGACGGGAGGACCAGCGCTGGGACACCGCCCGGATCGCCGCCCTCAACGAGATCCTCGGCTTCTACGGCCTGGACTACTGGTACGCCTGGCAGGTCACCATCCTCGGCCTCGGCCCGGTCTGGCAGAGCCAGAACGCCGACGCCCGCGCCCGCGCCGCCGAACTCCTCACCCAGGGAGAGGTGTTCGCGTTCGGCCTGTCCGAGCGGACCCACGGCGCCGACATCTACTCCACCGACATGCTGCTGGAGCCGTCCGCCGACGGCGGCTTCCGCGCGAGCGGCTCCAAGTACTACATCGGCAACGGCAACGCCGCCGGCCTGGTCTCCGTCTTCGGCCGCCGCACCGACGTCGAGGGCCCGGACGGGTACGTCTTCTTCGCCGCCGACAGCCGCCACCCGGCCTACCACCTGGTGCGCAACGTCGTCGACTCCTCCAAGTACGTCAGCGAGTTCCGCCTGGAGGACTACCCGGTGGCCGCCGCCGACGTCCTGCACACCGGACGCGCCGCCTTCGACGCCGCCCTCAACACCGTCAACGTCGGCAAGTTCAACCTCTGCACCGCCTCCATCGGCATCTGCGAGCACGCGATGTACGAGGCCGTCACCCACGCCCAGAACCGCATCCTCTACGGCCGCCCCGTCACCGCCTTCCCGCACGTGCGGCGCGAACTGGCCGACGCCTACGTCCGCCTCGTCGGCATGAAGCTGTTCAGTGACCGCGCCGTCGACTACTTCCGCTCCGCCGGCCCCGACGACCGCCGCTACCTCCTCTTCAACCCGATGACGAAGATGAAGGTGACCACCGAGGGCGAGAAGGTCATCGACCTCATGTGGGACGTCATCGCGGCCAAGGGCTTCGAGAAGGACACCTACTTCGCCGAGGCGGCGGTCGAGATCCGCAGCCTGCCCAAGCTCGAGGGCACCGTCCACGTCAACCTCGCGCTGATCCTCAAGTTCATGCGCAACCACCTGCTGGAGCCGGTCGACTACCCGGCCGTGCCCACCCGCCTCGACGCGGCCGACGACGACTTCCTCTTCCGGCAGGGCCCGGCCCGCGGCCTGGGCTCCGTACGCTTCCACGACTGGCGGCCCGCCTTCGACGCATACGCCGACGTGGCGAACGTGGCCCGGTTCCGCGAACAGGCCGACGCCCTGTGCGAGTTCGTCGCCACCACCGCCCCCGACGAGGAGCAGAGCCGCGACCTCGACTTCCTCCTCTCCGTCGGCCAGCTCTTCGCCCTGGTCGTGCACGCCCAGCTGATCCTGGAACAGGCCCGCCTGACGGACCTGGACCCGGACGTCCTCGACGAGCTGTTCTCCGTCCTCGTCCGCGACTTCTCCGGCCACGCCGTCGAACTGCACGGCAAGGACTCCGCCACCGAAGCGCAGCAGGCCTGGGCGCTGGGCGCCGTACGCCGTCCGGTCGTCGACGAGGCCCGCGCGGCGCGGATCTGGCAGCGCGTCGAGGCGCTGTCCGGGGCCTACGAGATGGCCCCCTAGCCCCCGACCCGAGCCGACCACACACCACAGGGCCACCCGCTGCCGGCCGGCGGCGGGTGGCCCCCGTGGTCGTCACACCGTCCAGCGCAGCACCGCCCCCACCCCGCCCGCCGGTCCCGGCATGCCCGCCGGGACGACGAGGACCTCGCAGCCGGCCGCCGCCGCGGAGCGCAGCAGCGCGTCGTCCGCGCGGGCCCGTACCGGCTTGCCGACGCCCATCGCCCGGGCCTGGCCGCGCTGCACCGCGACCTCGTCCACGCCGGGCCCGATCCACACCTCCCGCCCCGCGTCGGAGCCCTCCGGCCCGAGCAGCAGCGTCGCCACCTGGTGGCTGCGGACCGCGTCCACCACCGCCGGCATGCCCTCGGCGGCCTGGCCCGGTCCGGTGTCCACGGTGGACTCCCGGTGCTCGCCGGGCCGGCCCCGGCCCGCGCGGAACCGTTCCAGGGCGGCTTCCAGCCGCTCGCGCGCGAAGCCCTCGCGCACCCGCGCGATCTCCCGTTCGAGGACCTCGCGGGAGGCGCCCGGCGAGCGCCCGCCGCCATCTGCCTCGACGGCCACCGCCCGCATCGGTTCCGGCAGCCGGCCGTGGACGGCCCGCCGCTCCCGGGCGTCGCCGGCCAGCACCAGCAGCCCGGCGCCGCTCCCGTGCCACTGCCGGGACAGCTCGGCGGCGACGGCCCCGGCCGTCTCGTGCCAGGCGTTCTCGGCCCGGTTCCGGTAGTGCCACTCGTACCGGTCCGTCGGCACGCCCCGGTGCCCCCGGTCCTGCTCCCCGCTGCCCCGCACCCGGCCCAGGGCCGTACGGCGAGTGCCCTCGCGCAGTTCCAGATCGGCGCCCGCGCGGTCGAGGTACGCCACCAGGCAGGCCGGCTCCTCCCCGCGCAGCCCGGCCAACGGGGCGATGTGCGGCAGCACGGTCCAGGTCGCCTCGGTGGCCGCCGGCGCCTTGGCCAGCGGCACGTCCAGCAGGACCTCGGCGCCCGAGGCGAACAGCGCCCGGCCGGGCGGCGCCCCGCTGACCGGCTCCCCGAGGAGCCGGTTCACCACGGCCCGGACGGTGTAGGCGTCGGCGCCCGCGTCGATCAGCTGTGCGGCGACGGCCCGCTCGCGCAGGGCCCGGATCCGCTGCGCGTCCTCCGTCGCGCGGCTGCCTTCCACGTACACGGAGGCCCAGGGGCCGGGGCGGGAGAAGAGCGGTTTGAGGAAACCCAGTTCCATGACGTCCCCCAAGGGGTTCGGTAAGGCACGCGGGGTCCTCCTCCCAGGATGCGCCGCCCGCCGGGGGCGTGCCCACCGGCCGGCCCGCGGGGGGCCGGCCGGGCCGGGTCACGCGAGGTCGAAGCGGTCCAGGGTCATCACCTTGTCCCACGCCGCCACGAAGTCGCGCACGAACTTCTCGCCCGCGTCCTGTGACGCGTACACCTCGCACAGGGCCCGCAGCTGGGAGTGCGAGCCGAAGACGAGGTCGACCGCCGTCGCCGTCCACCTGACCTCGCCCGTGGCGCGGTCCCGCCCCTCGAACACGTTCTCGTCCGTGGCCGAGGCCGTCCACTCCGTCGCCATGTCCAGCAGGTTCACGAAGAAGTCGGTGGTCAGCGCCTGCGGCCGGTCGGTGAGGACGCCGTGCCGGGCGCCCCGGAAGCCGGCGTCCAGCGCCCGCATGCCGCCCGTCAGCACCGTCATCTCCGGTGCGGTCAGCGTCAGCATGTTGGCCCGGTCCAGCAGGAGCGTCTCCGGCGACAGCTTCTCTCCCGCCCGGAGGTAGTTGCGGAACCCGTCCGCCCTGGGTTCGAGCACGGCGAACGACTCCACGTCGGTCTGCTCCTGGGAGGCGTCGGTACGCCCCGGCGCGAACGGCACCGTCACCGGGTGCCCGGCGTCCTTGGCCGCCTTCTCGACGGCCGCGCAGCCGCCCAGGACGATCAGGTCGGCGAGGGACACCTTCTTCCCGCCGCTCTGCGCGGCGTTGAAGTCCTGCCGGATCCGGTCGAGGGCCGCCACCGTCCCCGACACCTCGGCCCCGGCATTGGCCTCCCAGTCCTTCTGCGGCGCGAGCCGGATCCGGCCGCCGTTGGCGCCGCCCCGCATGTCGGTGCCGCGGAAGGACGCGGCCGCGGCCCAGGCCGTGGCGGCCAGCTGGGAGACGGACAGACCCGAGCCGAGCACCCGGGCCTTGAGGTCGGCGATCTCGGCGTCCCCGACCAGCGCGTGGTCGACGGCGGGGACCGGGTCCTGCCACAGCTGCGGCTCGGGGATCCACGGGCCGAGGTAGCGCGAGACGGGACCCATGTCGCGGTGCAGCAGCTTGTACCAGGCACGGGCGAAGGCGTCCGCGAGCTTGGCCGGGTCCTCGTGGAAGCTCCTCGCGATCGGGCCGTAGACCGGGTCCACCTTCAGCGCGAGGTCCGTCGTCAGCATCATCGGGGCGTGCCGGCGCGCCGGGTCGTGCGCGTCCGGCACCGTGTCCCGGGCCGCGGGATCCGTCGGCGTCCACTGCTGCGCGCCGGCCGGGCTGCGGGTCAGCTCCCAGTCGTAGCGGAACAGGTTGTCCAGGTAGCCGTTGTCCCACTTCGTCGGCTCGGTCGTCCAGGCGCCCTCCAGGCCGCTGGTGATCGTGTCGACGCCCACGCCGGTACCGGACGAGTTCGTCCAGCCGAGCCCCTGCTGCTCGATGGGCGCGGCCTCGGGCTCGGGGCCGACGTATTCGGGATCGACCGCGCCGTGGCACTTGCCGAACGTGTGCCCGCCCACGATCAGGGCGACGGTCTCCTCGTCGTTCATCGCCATGCGCCCGAACGTCTCCCGGATGTCCCTGGCGGCGGCGACGGGGTCCGGGTTTCCGTTCGGCCCCTCCGGATTGACGTAGATCAGCCCCATCTGCACGGCACCGAACGGGCCGGTCAGCTCCCTGTCGCCGCTGTAGCGCTCGTCGCCGAGCCAGGTGTCCTCGGAGCCCCAGAAGATCTCCTCCGGCTCCCAGATGTCCTCCCGGCCGAACCCGAAGCCGAACGTCCTGAACCCCATGGACTCCATGGCGCAGTTCCCGGCGAAGACGAGGAGGTCCGCCCAGGAGACCTTCCGGCCGTACTTCTGCTTGACCGGCCACAGCAGGCGGCGCGCCTTGTCGAGGCTCGCGTTGTCCGGCCAGCTGTTGAGGGGGGCGAAGCGCTGCGCGCCGGAACCGCCGCCGCCGCGGCCGTCGGCGATCCGGTACGTGCCCGCCGCGTGCCAGCTCATCCGGATGAAGAGCGGCCCGTAGTGGCCGTAGTCGGCGGGCCACCAGTCCTGCGAGGCCGTCATGACCTCGATGACGTCCCGCTTCAGGGCCTCGACGTCCAGGCCCGTGAATTCCCTCGCGTAGTCGAAGTCCTCGCCCATCGGGTTCGCCCGGGGGGAGTGCTGGTGGAGAACCTGCAGGTCCAGCTGGTTCGGCCACCAGTCCCGGTTCGTCATGGGGCGGCGGGTCGGCGTCGCGGCCGGGGAGGGGATTGCGGGGTTCTCGCTTTCGCTGCCGGACACGTCCGTCCTTCTTCCTGTCTCGGTGTCTCCACCTGCGGGCTGCTTGCTCTCGGCGTCCGTATGGTCGCGCACTGTGACCCGTGCGGCGGACAGAACACGCAGGGCACCTCGCCGGGGCAGGAACACGGGCATCCTGGCCGCGGGCCCCGAGGGGGCCGAACGGGTGAGGGCCGCCGCCGGAGCCGGGCCGCCGGACAGGAGTACGACGCCCGCCCCTGCCTCCCCGAGGGGGGAGGCCTGCGGAACCCGAAGCGGGCCGCCGCCGGCTGCCGGGGGTGCCCCCTCTTCCGGGACGCCACCCAGACCGTCTTCGGCACGGGCCCCGCCCGCGCGCGGCTGATGCTCGTCGGCGAGCAGCCCGGCGACCAGGAGGACCTGCGGGGTGAACCCTTCGTGGGTCCGGCGGGCCGCCTGCTGCGCGAGGCCCTCGACGAGGCCGGGCTCGGGGACGAGGGCGCGTACCTGACCAATGTGGTCAAGCACTTCAAGCGGCCGTGGCTCCTGGAGGAACTGCGGCTGGTCGCCCCCGAGGTGCTGGTGCTGCTGGGAGGCACCGCCGGCAAGGCCCTGCTGGGCTCCTCGTTCCGGGTGGGCGAGAGCCGCGGCCAGCTCGTGCCGATGCCCCCGCCGGCCGGCCCGGGGGAGGGCGCGGCGCCGGGGCGGCTGCTGGCCACGGTCCACCCGTCGGCGGTGCTGCGGTCCCGGGACCGCGCGGCGGCCTTCGCGGGCCTGGTCGCGGACCTGTCCGTGGCGGCCGTCGCGCTGGGACGGCCGGGGGCCTGAGCGCGGCTGAATGAGCCGTCCGCACCCGGGCAGGCGAACGGCGTGGACCCGGATCCGCCGGGTCCGCCCACGCATACCGACACGAAGAGGAGGGGGCCATGCCCCGCGGATCCAGCCCCAAGCGAGAACGCCAGTACGAGCACATCAAGGAGAGCGCCGAACAGCGCGGCGAGAGCACGGACCGCGCCAAGGAGATCGCGGCGCGGACGGTCAACAAGGAACGGGCCCGCTCCGGCGAGTCGAAGACCGCCAGCCGCTCCTCCACCCAGGACACCTCCTCCTCCAAGCGGGGCGGGCAGCGCTCGCACAGCGGTTCGCAGGGCCCCACCAAGGAGCAGCTCTACAACGAGGCCAAGCAGAGGAACATCGAGGGCCGCTCGAAGATGGACAAGTCCGAGCTGAAACGCGCCCTCGGCCACTGACGCGCCGACGCACCACGACACGAGGCACGTCGGGGAGACGATTTCCATGCCTCCGCATCCGGCCCACCCGAACCCGGCGACGCTCCACCTGCCCCTGCACGGGGAGAGCGCCGCCGCCGACGCCCGTCATGCGGCCCGCGCCTTCCTCGACCCGCCCGCCGGCGGCGGCCACCCGTTCCCGGCACCGGTCCTCGACGCCGCCCTGCTGGTGGTCAGCGAACTCGTCACCAACGCCGTCCGCCACGCCGGCGGCCGCTGCACGCTGGACATGCGGCTGCGCTCCGACGGGATCGACATCGAGGTCACGGACGGCAGCCGCGAGGAGCCGCTGGCCCGCCGGCCCGATCAGCAGGGCGAGGGCGGCTGGGGCTGGCACCTGGTCAACCGGATCTCCACCGACGTGGAGATCCGCCACCACCACGGACCGCCCGCGGGCAAGACGATCCACGTACACGTCGCCCGGGGCTCCCTCGGGGGCTGACTCACCGGACACCCGTCCGGCGGCGGGCCTCGGGCACCGCCGCCGGACGGGTGTCCGGGCGGGGACGGCGCCGCAGCAGGGCGGCCGGGACCAGCCAGCACACCCCGCACCACAGAGCCAGCCCCGCGTCGAGGAGCAGGGCCGTGCCCCGGGCCGTGACCTGGCGCAGCAGCACCAGGATGCCCAGGGAGGTCATCGCCGGCAGCAGGGCCATGCCCGCCGTGACGAGCCGGGACGCCCAGGCGACCGTCTCCGGCTTCAGCCTCAGCCCCGTCACCAGGCGGTGCAGGGCCACCAGCCCCGTCAGCGCCGCCATGGCGCCGACACCGCACAGCCCGCACACCACGTAGAGCAGCCGGTCCGTCCCGCCCAGGTGCCCGAACGCGGGGGTGAACGCCACCGCGAGCAGGAACGCCAGCAGCAGCTGGACGGCGGTCAGCACGACGCGTACCTCGTGCATCGGCTCCAGCCACAGCCGGTCGGCGCGCTCGTCACACGTCTCCCGGCGCTGCCCCACGTTCGACGCCCGGGCGATCACGGGACACCGCCGCGGTCCGGGCCCCCGGATCCAGCTCCATGGCCGACACCTGGGACACCTCCTGATGTGGCGCGTGCCCCCCGGCCGGGACCGGCCGGGGGGCACGTGAGTACGGGGCGTGAGGGGTCAGGTGCCGTGGCGGCGGCCGCGCAGCGAGTCGCCGACTCCGCGCACGCTCTGGTCGGCCTTGCCCGCGGCTTCCTGGGCCTTGCCCTTGGCCTGGTCGACCTTGCCCTCGGCCTTCATCCGGTCGTTGCCGGACACCTTGCCGAGGGTTTCCTTCGCCTTGCCCTTCGCCTGCTCCATCTTGCCCTTGGCCTTCTCAGCCATGGCGGACTCCTTTCAACAGCCTCGTCCCGCGCCTGCCCAGGTTCCGCCGTCCGAACCCGATCGGGTGGAACCGGACGCCGAAGCGTTGCGGCGCACCCCCAGCCGGTTAGACGCCAGGGGACGGGGGAACCGCGAGGAGAGGCAGGCGCTTCGTCATGGACGGCCAGGAGGCCACGCACTCGCAGGTCACGCTCCACGTCAACGGCGAACGCCACGCACTCGACCTGGACCACCGCACGACCCTGCTCGACGCGCTCCGCGAGCGGCTGGACCTCACCGGCGCGAAGAAGGGCTGCGACCACGGCCAGTGCGGGGCGTGCACCGTCCTCGTCGACGGCCGGCGCCTCAACAGCTGCCTGCTGCTCGCCGTCGCCCACGACGGCGCACAGGTCACCACCGTCGAGGGCCTCGCCGACGAGGACGGGCGCCCGCACCCCCTCCAGGAGGCGTTCGTCGCCCGCGACGCCCTCCAGTGCGGCTTCTGCACGCCCGGCCAGCTCTGCTCGGCCGTCGGGATGCTCGCCGAACTGGCGGCGGACGGCGCGGAGGCGACCCGCGAGGCCGTCGCCGAGCGCCTCAGCGGCAACCTGTGCCGCTGCGGCGCCTACCCGCGCATCGTCGACGCCGTACGGGACGTGATCACGTGAAGCCCTTCCGCTACGTCCGCCCCGCGAGCCTCGCCGAGGCGGCCGAGGCCCACGGCGGCCGGCCCGGCTCCGCCTACCTGGCCGGCGGCACCAACCTCGTCGACCTCATGAAGCTCGGCGTCGCCCGCCCCGACACCCTCGTGGACGTCGCCCGGCTGCTCCCCGCCGGGGTCGAGGCCACCGCCCCGGGCGGCGTACGCGTCGGCGCCGGAGTCCGCGGCACCGACCTCGCCGCACACCCCCTCGCCGGGGCCCGCTGCCCGGTCCTCGCCCAGGCCCTGCTGTCGGGCGCCTCGGGACAGCTGCGCAACGCCGCGACCACCGGCGGCAACCTGCTCCAGCGCACCCGGTGCGGCTACTTCCAGGACGTGTCCAAGCCCTGCAACAAACGCGACCCCGGCAGCGGCTGCGCGGCCCTCGACGGCGTCAACCGCGAACACGCCGTGCTCGGCCACTCCCCGCTCTGCGTCGCCACCCACCCCTCCGACCTCGCGGTGGCGCTGAGCGCACTGGACGCCGAGGTGGAGGTCACCGGCGCCGACGGCATCCGCACGGTGCCGCTCGACGGCTTCCTGCGACTGCCCGGAGAGCGGCCCGACCAGGACACCACCCTGCGGCACGGCGAACTCGTCACCGCGGTCCTGCTGCCGCCCGGAGCCTTCGGCGCGCCCAGCGCGTACCGCAAGGCCCGCGACCGGGCCTCGTACGCCTTCGCGCTCGCCTCGGTGGCCGCGGTCCTGGAGACCCGGGACGGCCTGGTGTCACGGATCGCGCTCGCCTTCGGCGGGCTGGCGCACCGGCCCTGGCGGGCCCGGGCGGCCGAGGAACGCCTGCTGGGCGAGCGGCCCACGGCCGAGGCCGTCCGCGCGGCCGTGGACGCCGAACTCGCGGCGGCCCGCCCGCTGCGCGACAACGCCTTCAAGGTGCTCCTCGCCGGCAACCTCGCCCGCCACGTACTGGCCGGGCTCGCCGGGCCCGCGCGGGACTGAGCCCCGCCGGCCGGGCGGGGAGCGACAGGAAAGAGGAGACGGACCATGGAAGGCACCCCCGCGCTCGGCTCGCCCGCCCCTCGGCGGGAAGCCGCGCTGAAGGTCACCGGCGCCGCCCGCTACGCCGCCGACCACACCCCGCCCGGCTGCCTGTACGCCTGGCCGGTGCCGGCCACCGTGGCCGCCGGCCGGACGGTCCGCGTGGACACGGCCGCCGCCGCGGCGCTGCCCGGGGTCGCGGCCGTCCTCACCGCCGCCGACGCGCCCCGGCTCGGACCCACCGAGGACGGCGAGCTGCGGCTGCTCCAGGACGACCGGGTACCCCACCACGGCTGGTACGTCGCCCTCGCCGTCGCCGACACCCCCGAGCGCGCCCGCGCCGCCGCCGAGGCCGTGTCCGTCACGTACGACACCGCCGGCGCGGCCCCCGACGTCCGTCTGCACGAAGGCCACCCCGGCGCCTACGAGCCCGAGCAGGTCAACGGCGGCTACCCGGCACGCCGCGAGCGGGGCGACGCGCTCGCCGCGTACGAGGCCGCCCCGGTCCGCCTCGACCTCCGCTACGCGGTGCCCCCGCTGCACAACCACCCCATGGAGCCGCACGCCGCCACCGCCGTCTGGGACGCCGACGGGGAACGGCTGACCGTGTACGACTCCAGCCAGGGGGCCGGGCTCGTGCGCACCGTCCTCGCCTCACTGTTCGGCCTGGCCGAGGAGCGCGTCACCGTGCACTCGGAGCACGTGGGCGGCGGCTTCGGCTGCAAGGGCACGCCCCGCCCGCACGTCGTGCTCGCCGTGATGGCGGCCCGGCACACCGGCCGGCCCGTCAAGCTCGCGCTGCCCCGCGCCCACCTGCCCGCCGTCGTGGGCCACCGCGCCCCCACCCTGCACCGGCTGCGCCTGGGGGCGCGGCCCGACGGCACCCTCACGGCCCTCGCGCACGAGATCACCACCCACACCTCGCGCATCCGCGAGTTCGTCGAACAGGCGGCCGTACCCTCCCGGGTCATGTACGCGGCCCCCGGCCTGCTCACCGCGCACCGCGTCGTCCCGCTCGACGTGCCCACCCCCTCGTGGATGCGGGCACCGGGGGAGACGCCCGGCATGTACGCGCTGGAATCGGCGATGGACGAACTGGCCGACGCCGTGGGCGTGGACCCCGTCGAGCTGCGCGTGCGCAACGAGCCCAACGCCGAACCGGACAGCGGGCGCCCGTACAGCAGCCGCGGCCTGGTCGCCTGCCTGCGCGAGGGAGCACGGCGCTTCGGCTGGCCGGACACCCGCGGCCCGCGCACCCGGGACGGCCTGCTGACCGGTGCGGGCGTGGCCGCGTCCACGTACCCGGTGTACCTGGCCCCCTGCCAGGCCCTGGCGCACGCCCTGCCGGACGGCAGCTACCGGGTGGAGGTGGCCGCCACCGACATCGGGACCGGCGCGCGGACCGTCCTGGCCATGGTGGCGGCGGACGCGCTGGGCGTGCCCGCCGACCGGGTGGCGAGCGTGGTCGGACACTCGGACCTGCCCCCGGCGTCGGTGGCGGGCGGCTCGTCCGGCACCGGGTCCTGGGGGTGGGCGGTGCACGAGGCCTGCCGCGCCCTCGCGCTGAAACTCGCGCGGCGCGACGGGAAGGTACCCGAGGGCGGCCTGTGCGCGTCCGCCGACACCACGGCGGCCGTCAAACAGCGCTCGCCGTACGCCCGGCACGCCTTCGGCGCCCAGTTCGCCGAGGTGTCGGTCGACCCGGTCTCCGGCGAGGTACGGGTGCTGCGCATGCTGGGCGTCTTCGCGGCCGGCCGCATCCTCAACCCGCTGACGGCTCGCTCCCAGTTCGTCGGCGGCATGGTGATGGGCCTGGGGATGGCGCTGACCGAGCACTCCCCGCTGGACCCGGTGCACGGGGACTTCACCGCGCGGGACCTGGCCTCGTACCACGTGCCGGTGCACGCGGACGTGCCCGACATCGAGGCGCACTGGGTCGACGAGCACGACAAGCACCTCGACCCGATGGGCAGCAAGGGGATCGGCGAGATCGGCACGGTGGGAGCGGCCGCCGCCATCGGCAACGCCTTCGCCCGGGCGACCGGCCGCCGCATCCGCGAACTGCCCCTCACCCCCGACCGGGTCCTGGCCGCCCTGGCGGCCGGCGAAGGCCCGGACGGCGGCTGAGCCCGGCCACGGCCGAGCGGCCGCTGACGGTTGTCCTCGCCCAGCGCGGGTAGCCGACGGTAAGGAGCCGTCCGGGAGGAGTCCCATGATCCAGGTCTCGATACCGCTGTTTCCCGCGGACGACGGCGGTCTGCTGATCCCCGCGGACCACGTCACCGCGCTGCTGCGGCAGCTGGCCGAGGACTGGCTGCACGCCACCGAGACGGGCGAGATGCCGGCCGACGAGGAGACGGTTTCCGAACTCGCCGACGTCCTGACCGAGCTCGCCGATCAGATCGACGTCGAATGCATCGGCTGCGCCTCGGAGTAGCCCCCCACGCCACCCGCGCCAGAACGGCGGGGAGCGCGGAAGCCGAAGCTTCCGCGCTCCCCGCCGTTCTGCGCCCGGCGGGCCGCCCCCGGGGCGGTCCTCAGGTCCTCAGGTCTTCAGCAGCCGGTTGAAGAACGACCGGTAGTGCTGGAGCGCCATCCGCAGCTCCTCGGTGGGTACGCGGTCCCCGCTCTGCCACTGGCCCTCCAGGTCCTGCTTGTGCGCGGCGAAGGTCCCGGCGAGGTTCTGCATGACCTCGGCCACCAGGGTGTCCGCGGACGTGACGGCGTCCTTGGGGTCGTCGACGAAGCGGCCCTGGATCTCGGCCCATTGCGTGCGGTAGCGCTCGGCTTCCTCGGCGGCGAGCAGCGGCTGCCCGTCCCCGGCGTCCGGTTCCACGGGCTCCCGCCCCAGGGGCTCCTCGTCCTGGGCGGCCAGGCCCTCGTCGTCCCGGCCGGCCAGGCCCGTACCGGCCAGGCCTCCGTCGCGCTCGGCCCCGGCGTCCGTTCCGGCGTCCGTCCCGGTGTCCGGGGACGCCTCGCCGGGGTAGACCGGCGCACCGCGGCCGTCCGCCCCGCCCGTGCCCGCGAGGTCCTCCGTGCTCAGGGGGGTGTGTCCGGCGCTCGTGTTCGCGTCGTGCGTCCGCATGTCATCGGCTCCTCTGATCCGTGAGCAGTTCGTCGAACAGGGCGCGGTAGTGCACCATCGCGCCGCGCAGCTCCTCCGTCGTCGCCCGGCCGTCCACGCTCCGCGTCTTGACCTCGTGCGCCGCCCGGTAGTGCTCCAGCGTGCGGCCGTGCTCGACCGACAGGTCGCGCACCGCTCCCTGATAGCCCTCGGTGGGGTACCCGCGCTCCCGCATCAGCCGGGAGACCAGGTCGTCCGCCTCGCCGACGGCGCCCGCCGGGCGGTCCACGAAGTGCTCCTGGACGCCGGTCCACTGCTCCGTGTACTGGCGCCGGCGGTCCGGAGGGAGTTCCTTGATGTCGAGCCGGTCGTGCCGGGCCTCCCGGGCCCGCAGCTCGCGCTCGGCGGCCAGGGCGCCGCCCTTCTCCTCGACCGTGCGCTCGTATTCCGGCCCGAAGCGGTCGCGCAGGTGCCGCCGCCGGGCCAGCAGCCACATGATCGCGGCGAGGGCGATCACCACGACCACCCCGGCGGCGATGACTGCGATGAGTGTGCTTGTGGACATCCTGGGCCTCCGTCCTGGGGCCTTTCGCCTGTATGGGCGCGGCTGCCCACCCTCGTGCGGGACAAACTCGTGCCGGACCGGGCCGCCCCCCGGGACCGGCCGGCGCGCTCCGCGCTGACGCGGGCCGTCGCTCGCGGCCAGGGCACCGCCCGCGTGGCATGCTCGATCTATGGAGGGCGAGTCCGTGCTTCCTGCCGCCGGTGACGCCGCGGCCCCCGAAGTGCTGGCCCTGGCCAAGGTCGTCGCCAGGCTGCGCGCGGAGGTGGTGGACCTCGAGGGCGTCGTCTCGATGACGGCCGTCCTCGAACGGGCCAAGGGCGTGGTGATGGCCCGGGCCGACGTCTCGGCGGACGCCGCCTACCAGCTGCTGGCCGACCGCGCCGCCGAGCACCGGCGCAGCCTCCTGGAGGAATGCTGGATCACGCTGGGCCGCGCGGGCCGCGGCCCCGCCTCCCCGCACCCGTGGGGGCGGGACGGGGCGGCGGAACCGGCCCCGGCGCCGCCGGAGACCGACGTCTCGGCGTTCCGTTCGGGCGGGTACCTCGTCGAGGCGGGGCGGCCGGCCGGCAGCCGGCAGCTCCTCGCCCACCTGGCCCGGGGCCTGGCCGAGGTCCGGACCCCGGACGAGGTCGCGGAGCTGCTGCGCGCGGAACTCGGCGGACCGGAGGACGTGGACGCGGTGATGATCTACACCGTGGCCTTGGCCGGCAGCCTGGAGCTGGTGGGCCAGGCGGGTGCCGGAGAGGCGACGGCCGAGCAGTGGAGGCACATCCCCCCGCTCAGCGGCGTCGCCGCGCTGGAGGCCATCGCGGCCGGGGAGGCCGTGTGGCTGGAGGACCCGGAGCAGGACGCCGAGCAGTACCTGCTGATCGGGGACCCGCCCGAGCGGTGGCCCTCCCGCGCCTGGCTGCCCGTGCCCGCCATCGGGCCGGTGACGACGGTCGTCGGGTTCTTCCGCACCCGCCCGGGAGCCTTCGACGCCCGTACCCGGACCCTGTTGCGCAGGGCCGTGCGGCTCTGCGGGGTGCCGCTGCGCGAGGACCGGGGTCCGCACGGGACCTACCTGCCGCACGAGGACGTGGCCTCCGTCCAGGCGGTCCTGGACGCCGTCTCCGGACCGGCGGTGCTGCTGACCCCGCTGCGCTCCCCGTCGGGGGAGGTCGAGGACTACCGGATCGATGCCGCCGCGCCCGAGTCGCTGGACGTGGCGGGACGCAGCGGCAAGGAGCTGATCGGGCGGCGGATCCTGGAGACGTACCCGACCGTCGCGGGCAGCGCCCTCTGGGAGGGGTACCTGGACACCCTGACCACCGGGGCGGTGTACGAGGGCGAACCGTTCGTCTACGAGGAGGTCACCGCCGGGGTGCCGCAGCAGTCCGTGTACTCCGTCCGGGCCGCCCGGCTGGGGGAGCGGCTGGTGGTGTCGTGGATCCGCCACGACACGAGCGAGCGGGAGACCCGCCGGCTGGCCGAACTGCAGCGGCTGGGGAACCTGGGCTGGGCGAGCTGGAACCTGGTGACGGACACCATCACGTGGTCCGACCAGGTCTACGCGATCTTCGACCGCGATCCGTCGCTGGGCCCGATGAGGCTGGAGGAGTTGCCCCTGCACCTGCTGGCGGAGGACCTGCCGAGGCTGGCGGCGGCGGTGCAGCGGCTGCTGGCCGACGGCGGGGCGATCGACCATCCGTTCCGGATCGGCACCGACCACGGGGTGCGGCACCTGCGGATCGTGGCGGAGGCCCAGACGGACGCGGACGGCAGTCCGGTCGAGGTGCACGGCTTCTTCCAGGACCTCAGCGCGCTGCGCGACGCGGAGCTGGCCCTGCGCGAGAGCGAGCGGGCCAACCTCGTCCAGCGCGGCATGCTGAAGGCCGAACGGGCCCTCGCCGCCCGGCTCCAGGACACGCTGCTCCCCGTCGCGCAGCAGTCGCTGGAGCTCGCGGGCCTGCGCGTCGACGTCGCCTACGTCCCCGCCGACCGGGGCGTCAACGTGGGGGGTGACTGGTACTCGGCAATCGAACTCCCCGACCGGAGCGCACTGTTCGTCGTCGGGGACGTCGCCGGCCACGGTCTGCCCGCGGTCGGGACCATGGCCCAGCTGCGGTTCACCACCAAGGGGATGACCATCACCGGATCTCCCCTGCCGGACGTGCTGCGCCTGCTCAACACCCTCCTGCTGCACACGGCCGGGGAGCAGCAGGGGGCCACCGCGACGATGGTCATGGGCTGCTACCAGCCGGGGGACCGCCGGCTGAACTGGGTCCGGGCCGGACACCTGCCGCCGCTGCTGGTCCGGGGCGGTGTCGCGAGCTTCCTGCCACAGCCGGTCGGCACCCTGCTGGGTGCCGACTTCGACTCCTCGTACGGGCAGGACACGTTCGAGCTGCTTCCCGGGGACCACCTGCTGATGTACACGGACGGTCTGGTGGAGGATCCGGGCGAGGACATCGAGGCGGGGCTCGACAGGCTGGCCGAGTCCGCCGTACGGCTGCTGCGGGAAGGACGGGGTGGCAGCCTCGCCCGTTCCCTGGCCGCGCTGCGGCCGGGGAACCGCGACGACATCTGCGTTCTCGACATCCACCTGCCGGACGACGCCTGAGGGGCGGCGTCCCGGCGCGGCCGGTCCGGGACGGAGCCGGGGGCGACCCCCCGGTGATCATGAAATCCGGGTGATGGGGGAGAATCGCGTCCACCGGACATGACCACCGAAGAAGGACAGGAGCACGCCCGTTGAACGAGGAGAGGCGCCAACAGGCCCGGCAGTTCCTCCAGCCGGGAGAGCACCTGATAGCGGCCTGCGCCCACGAACTCGGGCCGGGCGTGCCCACCCCGCCCGAGTCGATGCTCGCGCCCCCGGACCCCTCCGACCTCCAGCGGCGGATCGAGGCCCGGCTGCCCGGCCGGCTGCGCCAGATCGCCAAGTCCCGCGTGCTCGACCCGCGTCGGTCCCGGCCGGCCGCCGTGGCGGACGCGGTCGACCGGGTGCCCGACGCGCTGGACCAGCTCGGCACGCGCCTGATGCACGGCAAGAACATGGAAGGCGGCTGGCAGAGCGCCGCCGGACACCTCGTCATCAGCCGTGCCAACCTGCGCCGTTCCCACGCCTGCGTCCTCGTCCTCACCGACCGGCGCTGGTTCGGACTCGGTGACGTCTCGCCGCTGTGGCAGTCGGCGCCGGTGATGAAGCACTACTGGGAGGTGCCCCGTTCGGCGGTGGCCGCCGTACGGGCCAACCCGACCGGCGTGCTGCAGAAGGGCCGGATGGACATCGAGTTCACCGACGGCTCCTGGGTCGCGCTGCTCGCCACGGCGCCCCAGCACGCCACGCCCTTCGCCGCCGCTTCCGCCCGCTACCGCTGAACCGGACCCGGGCAGGGCTCCGCGCCGAATCGGTGGGATAATCGGACACGGGGGGACAGGTGCGGCGTACCGCGGTCCACGGTACGCGGATCCCGGGCTACTCGAAGGAGGAGCGTCGTGGTGAGCACCCCCGCGGCTCGCGCCGAGGACGTTCCGGACGGCGTTCCGCCGCCCCCTGATGGTCCAACCGTCAACATCACGGTGGTCTGGGGCGACCTCGTGGAGGTCGCCGCCGATCTACACGTCACCGGGCACTACCAGTCGGTCGTCCCCGACGCGGCGGAACTCGCACTGGACCGCGCCATATCCGCCGGCCCACGCCCACTGATCACGGAGCACAACCGGCTCGGCTGGATCGACGCCCAGCTCGGGGAGGTCACCTACTTCCCGTGCAGGGAGGGCCCGGTACGGGCGGCCGCCGTCGTCGGCATGGGCCCCATGGGCACCCTCACCGAACGCCGTGCCGTCCAGATGTACGCCTCCCTGCTGGGCGAGGCCACCGCCCTGGGCCACGTCGCCACGATGGCGACGGTCCTCATCGGCGCCGGCGCGGGCAACCTCTCCGTCGGCGGGGCGGCCCGGGCCCTCGTCCGGGGCTTCGCCGCCGCGCTGGCCTCGGCGAACCCGCTGGCCCCCACACCCAGGCTCACCGAGGTGCTCGTCGTGGAGGTCGACCGGCTGCGCGCCGAGCAGCTCCTGCTCGCCCTGACTGGCGCCGCCAAGGACCAGAAGCGGCTGTCCGTCACCCCGGGCCTGCGCGAGGAGAGCGGCGGCAGGCTGTTCGTCCCCTCGGCCGCCGTGTACGCCCTGGCGGCGCTGTCCGGACTCGTCCGCCCGGCGGCGGGCGGCCCGGTCCCGCGGGAGGGCGCCGGGCCGCCGGACCGTGCCGGTCCGTCCGCCGAGGAAGCCCTGCGCACCGTCCTCGCCGGATTCGAACCCGGTATCCGCGAACAGGTCCGCGAGCAGCTGGCCCAGCTCGCCGCGGTGCGGCACACCGACCTGACCCTGACGGTCCGGGGGCCCATCCAGGCCCAGGACGACTCCGCACCCGTACGGATGTCCGTCCAGACCGGCCCCGGCGCCCTGCGCTGGGCCGCCCTGACCGGCGGCGCGACCGTACCGGAACGGGTCGCCCTGGTGGACACGGACCTGCTGCGCGAGCTCGTGGACCGGCTGACGGAACCCACCGTCGAGGACGCGCAGGCACTTCCCGAGATGCTGTCCCGCTTCGTCGTGCCCACGGAATTCCAGCGGCTGCTCACCGACGACGCCACCGTGCTGCTGGAACTGGACCGCGACACGGCCTCCGTGCCCTGGGAGTTCCTGCGGGATGCGCAGCAGGTCGGCGGCAAGAAGCCCGAACCCCTGGCGATCCGCACCCAGCTCTCCCGCCAACTGCGCACCACCTACGCGCGCGTGCTGACCGAGGCTCCGGCCACCGGCGAACTGTGCGCCCTGGTCATCGGGGATCCGGGAGACCCACAGCAGGGGCTGGACCTGCCCGGTGCCCGCGAGGAGGCCCGCCAGGTCGCCGACCAGCTCAGGAACCTGGGGGTGACCGTCAACCTGTTCGTCGGTGCGGCGAACTCCGTCCGCAAGCCCGACGAGAAGCCCGCGCGGCGCCTCGACGTCCTGAGGGCCCTGCTGTGCGGGGGCAACGACATCGTCCACTACTGCGGCCACAGCGCCTTCGACCGCTCCGGCACCGGACGGCGCTCGGGCTGGGTCTTCGCCGACGGCCTGCTGACCGCCCAGGAACTGGGCCGCCTGGACCGGCCGCCGCCGCTGATCGTCGTGGCGAACGCCTGCTACACGGCCCGTACGGGGGCCGCCGAACCCGCCGGGCCGCCGGACGGAGCCTCCCTCGTGGCCGACCACAGCCCGTGGGGGAACGCCCAGGCGGCGCTGGTACCCAGCCTCGCCGACGAGTTCCTGTGCATCGGAGTCGGTCACTACATCGGGTCGGCCTGGCGGATCCCCGACGACCAGGGGATCTCCTTCGCGCAGGAGTTCTACCGGCACCTGTTCAGGAGCGGACCTTCCGAGGACCCCCGCACGGTGGGGGCCGCCGTCCGGTCCGCGCGCAAGGCGCTCTACGAGAAGCGGGCCGAGGACGACTGGCCGGACGGCGGGCAGGAACCCCAGCGGTGGAGCGCCTGGGCCGCCTACCAGCACTACGGGGACGCGTCCGATCCGTTCGTCCCGCCCGCGGACCCGTCCGACGCGCAGAAGAAGGGCTAGGAGGCCGGCTCATGGGCAAGAACCCGATGCCCGACGTCGTCGTACTGCTCCCCGGGATCACCGGCAGCGTACTGACGCGCGACGGAAAGGACGTGTGGGCCCCCTCGGCCTCGGCGGTGATCGGAGCCCTGACGAGCCTCGGCCGCTCCGTGGCGGAACTGGAACTGCCGGACGGCCAGGACGACTGGAGGGAGGACGACCTCGGTGACGGCGTCGTCGCCACCCGGCTGGTGCCCGACCTCCACACCCTGCCCGGCCTGTGGAAGATCGACGGCTACACGGCCATCGAGGAGTTCCTGCTGGACCGGTTCGAGCTCAGGCGCGGCGAGAACTACTTCCCCTTCCCCTACGACTGGCGGCGCGACAACAGGGCCGCTGCCCGGCAGCTGGCCGAGCGGAGCCGGGGATGGCTGCGCGCCTGGCGCGAGAAGAGCGGCAACCCCGCCGCCCAGCTCGTCCTGATCGGGCACTCGATGGGCGGCCTGGTGTCCCGCTACTACGTCGAGGTGCTCGAAGGCTGGAAGGACACCCGGGCCGTGGTCACCTTCGGCACTCCCTACTACGGCTCCCTCAACGCCGTCGAGTTCCTCTGCAACGGCTTCCACAAGCGCATCGGCCCCTTCGAACACGACCTCACCCGGCTGCTGCGCTCCTTCACCGGCCTGCACCAGCTCGTCCCCGTCTACCGCTGCGTGTACGGGCCTGACGGGACGGCCGCCCTCCCGGCGGACGCCGGGCTCCCCGGCTGGCAGCCGCAGTGGAGCAGCCGCCTCACCGACTTCCACCAGGAGATGGAGGAGGCGGCCGAGGCCAACCGGAAGGACAGCGGGTGGGAGGCAGGCGGGGTCGTCTACCACCCGATCGTCGGCATCGACCAGCCCACTCGGCAGTCGGCCAGGATCATCGGGGACAAGGTCGAGACGCTGTTGCTCCGCGGGGACGACGACGAAGGCGGCGACGGCACGGTGCCCCAGCTCTCCGCCGCCCTCTCCGACAGGGAGGACGCCCGCACCTTCGTCCCGCAGAAGCACGGCAGCCTGCAGAACCACGCGGCCATGCTCGACCACGTCAAGGGCATCCTCCAGTCGCTGTACGACGTGCACATCGCGGACCTGCGGTCCTTCGTCACCTGCTGGTTCACCTACCTCGGCGACGACCTCTACCTCGACGGGGAACCGGTGGTCTGCGAGATCGGGGCCGGCAGTTCACTGAGCGAGGGCGAAATGCCCGAGGTCCCGGCCCGGATCACGGTGACCAGCCGGACCACCGGCCTGCCGGTCCTCGACCGCGACGTCGACGTCCCGCGCGCACGGCAGCGGTTCGACCTCGGCCTGCTGCCCCCCGACACCTACGACCTGCTGATCAGCGCCGGGGCCGACGCCTCGCCGCTGTCCGACGTCTTCGTCGTCGCGCCCCCGGAGACGACCGTGGCAGAATGACGGAACGTGACCGAATCCCTCACCTCCGTCCTCATCGTCGACGCGGCCAACGTCGTCGGCTCCGTACCCGACGGCTGGTGGCGCGACCGCAGGGGCGCCGCCGAGCGGCTGCGCGACCGGCTCGCGGAGCGGACCGGTCCTGGTGGGCGGGGCGGCGAGGAGGTCATCCTCGTCGTCGAGGGTGCGGCCCGCGGCATCGCGTCCGTCCCCGGCGTCCGGGTCGAATCCGCGCCCGGCAGCGGCGACGACCGCATCGTGGAACTCGCCGCCGCCCACGCCGGCCGCCCCTGCGTGGTCGTCACCGCCGACCGCGCCCTGCGCGAACGGGTGAAGGCGTACGGAGCCCACTGCGCCGGCCCCCGCACCGTGCGACCGTCCCAGGAGGACACCCGCTAGAGAGCCGCCCCCGGTCGGAGTAACAGCTTCCGGCCACGCCCGCGGCTTCCACGGGCAAATCCACGGTGGCGAACTAGGCTGGTGGGTTGTTCTCCGCCGGACCGGAACAACCCGGGCAGACCCGGGCTCCACCGGCACCCCGGACGGGTCCGGGAGCGAGACGCGAGGGCCTATGGCAGCCACACCCGAACGCGGTGAACTCACCCTGACGGCCGACGGGGCCCTGCCCGGCGAGCCGGTGCCCGACGAAGGGGAGCCACCCGGAGAACCCGGCAAGTCCGCCCGGTTCTCCGCCGGACCCGCCGCCCCCGCCCGCACCCTCCTCGACGTCTTCGAGGCCACCGTACGGGCCCACCCCGACGAGCCGGCCCTCGACGACGGCACCTCCCGGCTCACCTACCGGGCCCTGGCCGCCCGGGTCGAACGCCGCCGGCGCGCCCTCGCGGCGGCAGGAGTGGGACACGGCGACCGGGTCGGCGTACGCGTCCCCTCCGGCACCAACGAGCTGTACGTGGCCGTCCTCGCCGTCCTCGCCGCGGGCGCCGCCTACGTGCCGGTCGACGCCGAGGACCCCGACGAGCGGGCCCGGCTGGTCTTCGGCGAAGCCGGCGTACGGGCGGTGCTGGGCCCCGGCCGGCGCATCGACCGCACCGACCCCTCCGGCCACCCCCCGGCCGCTCCCGCGCCCGCCGTCCGGCCGGGTCCCCGGGACGACGCGTGGATCATCTTCACCTCCGGCTCCACCGGCCGGCCCAAGGGCGTCGCCGTCAGCCACCGCAGCGCCGCCGCTTTCGTCGACGCCGAGGCCGCCCTGTTCCTCGCCGACGAGCCGATCGGCCCCGGGGACCGCGTCATGGCCGGACTCTCCGTCGCCTTCGACGCCTCCTGCGAGGAGATGTGGCTGGCCTGGCGCCACGGCGCCTGCCTCGTCCCCGTACCCCGCCACCGCGTCCGCAGCGGCGCCGACCTCGCCCCCTGGCTGGTCGAACAGGAGATCACCGTGGTCTCCACCGTGCCCACCCTCGCCGCCCTCTGGGATCCCGCCGCCCTCGACGAGGTCCGGCTGCTGATCTTCGGCGGCGAGGCCTGCCCGCCCGAACTGGCCGCCCGCCTGGTCACCGAGGGCCGCGAGGTCTGGAACACCTACGGCCCCACCGAGGCCACCGTCGTCGCCTGCGCCTGCCCCCTGAACGGCGCGGAGCCGATCAGGATCGGCCTCCCCCTCGCCGGCTGGGAACTGGCCGTGGTCGACGCCTGCGGGGAGCCCGTCCCCATGGGGGGCAGCGGCGAACTCGTGATCGGCGGCGTGGGCCTCGCCCGCTACCTCGACCCCGCCAAGGACGCCGAGAAGTACGCCCCGCTGGAGAGCCTCGGCTGGCCGCGCGCCTACCGCAGCGGCGACCTGGTCCGCGCCGAACCGGAAGGCCTGGTCTTCCTCGGCCGCGCCGACGAGCAGGTCAAACTCGGAGGCCGGCGGATCGAACTCGGCGAGGTCGACGCCGCGCTCCAGGCCCTGCCCGGCGTCGCCGGCGCGGCCGCCGCCGTACGCACCGCCCGCGGCGGCACCCAGCTCCTCGTCGGCTACCTCGTCACCCAGGACGGCTGGGACCGCACCGCCGCCGTCGAACGGCTGCGCGCCGCCCTGCCCGCCGCCCTCGTGCCGCTGCTCGCCCAGGTCGACGCCCTGCCCACCCGCACCTCCGGCAAGGTCGACCGCGCCGCACTGCCCTGGCCCCTGCCCGGCACCGAGACCGCCGGCCCCGCCGAGCCGCTCCACGGCACCGAGGCCTGGCTCGCCGAACAGTGGACCGAGACCCTGGGCGTGCCCGTGACGAGCGCGGGCGACGACTTCTTCGCCACCGGCGGCAACAGCCTCGCCGCCGCGCAGCTCACCACCCGGCTGCGCAGCCGCTACCCCGGGGTGGCGGTCCTGGACGTGTACCAGAACCCGACGCTGCGCAAACTGGCCCGGCGGCTGGAGCGGTCCGTACGCGAGGACGGCGCCACCCGCACCGTCGCACCGGTCCCGGCCCGCGCCCAGGCCGCCCAGTGCCTCCTGCTGCTGCCGCTGTTCACCCTCGTCGGCCTGCGCTGGACCGTCGCCCTCCTGGCCCTCGCCAACCTGCTCCACCGCCTCGGACCGTACCCCTGGGCGCCCACCGCCTCCTGGTGGTACGTGGCCGCCGCGGCGGCCCTCCTGTTCAGCCCGCCCGGCCGCCTCGCCATCGCCGCCGGCGGCGCCCGCCTGCTGCTGCGCGGGGTACGGGCCGGCCGCCACCCGCGCGGCGGCAGCGTGCACCTGCGGCTGTGGACGGCCGAACGGCTCGCCGAGTACTCCGGCGCCACCTCCCTCACCGGCCCCTGGCTCCAGCGCTACGCCCGCGCCCTCGGCGCCCGCCTGGGCCCCGACGTGGACCTGCACTCCCTGCCCCCGGTCACCGGCATGCTCCGGCTCGGCCGCGGCTGCGCCGTGGAATCGGAGGTGGACCTCAGCGGCCACTGGCTGGACGGCGACCGCCTGGAGATCGGCCCCGTCCGGATCGGCGCGGGGGCCGTCGTCGGCACCCGCAGCACGCTGTTCCCCGGCGCCCGCGTCGGCAAGCGGGCCGAAGTGGCACCGGGCTCCGCCGTCGCCGGGCAGGTCCCGGCCGGCCAGCGCTGGGGCGGCGCCCCCGCCGTCAGACTCGGCCGGGCCAAGCACGACTGGCCCGGGGAACGCCCGCCGCGCGCCCCGCGCTGGCGGGCCATGTACGGGGCCACCGGCTTCTGCCTCACCGCCCTGCCGCTGGCCGCCGCGCTCCCCGCGCTGCTCGTCGCCGGCCGGTTCGTGCCCGCCGGAGCCGGACCCGCCCAGGCCCTGCGCGGGGCGCTGCTCGCCGTCGTGCCCGGCGCGCTCGCCTTCGCCCTGGCGTACGCGGTGCTCGTCCTGGCCGCCGTACGCCTGCTCAGCCTCGGGCTGCGCACCGGGAACCACCCCACCCACAGTCGCGTGGGCTGGCAGGCCTGGGCGGTCCTCCAGCTGATGGACCTGGCCCGGGGCACCCTCTTCCCGCTGTACGCCGGGCTGGTCACCCCCGTGTGGCTGCGACTGCTCGGCATGCGCGTCGGCCGGGGCGCCGAGGTGTCCACCGTGCTCGCCCTGCCCAGCCTCACCACCGTGGGCGACGGCGCGTTCCTCGCCGACGACACCCTGACCGCCCCTTGCGAACACGGCGGCGGCTGGATGCGGATCGGCCGCTCCGAGATCGGCCGCCGGGCCTTCCTCGGCAACTCCGGGATGACCGCGCCCGGCCGCAGCGTGCCCGACGGCGGGCTGGTCGGCGTCCTGTCCGCCACCCCGAAGAAGGCCAAGAAGGGCAGCTCGTACCTGGGCCTGCCCCCGGTGCGGCTGCCCCGTTCGGCCGCGGCCGCCGACCGCAGCCGCACGTACGACCCGCCCGCCCGGCTGCTGTGGGCGCGGGGCCTGGTCGAGGCCTGCCGGCTCGTGCCCGTCTTCTGCTCGGCCGGCCTCGCCGTCCTCACCCTGGCGGCGCTGTGCGCGCTGGCCGCGACGCCCGCGCTGGGGGTGCCGGGCGCCGCCCTGCTGTCCGGGGCGGTCCTGCTCACCGCGGGCGCGGCCGCCTGCGCGGTCACCGTCGCGGCCAAGTGGCTGCTGGTCGGCCGGCACCGGCGGTCGGAACACCCGCTGTGGAGCGGCTTCGTGTGGCGGAACGAACTGGCCGACACCTTCGTGGAGGTGCTGGCCGTGCCCTGGCTCGCCGGAGCCGTCCCCGGGACCCCGCTGCTGGTCCTGTGGCTGCGCGGGCTCGGGGCGCGCATCGGCCGGGGCGTGTGGTGCGAGAGCTACTGGCTGCCCGAGACGGACCTGGTGACCCTCGGCGACGCGGTCAGCGTCAACCGGGGCTGCGTGTTGCAGACGCACCTCTTCCACGACCGGATCTTGCGGACGGATACTGTGGTCCTCCGCGAGGGCGCCACCCTGGGCCCGGGCGGAATCGTCCTGCCCGGGAGCACGGTCGGGGCGCGCAGCACCCTGGGTCCCGCCTCCCTCGTGATGGCCGGGGAGTCCGTCCCCGCCGACACCCGCTGGCTGGGCAATCCGATCGAGGCGTGGCGGTCCTAGCCCGGGGACCGTGGCACGGAGCGGGGAGCGGAACCGGCGATGAGCGGCCAGAGCACGGCGGTGGACCCGTACTTCCCGGACAACGGCGACCCCCGCTACCGGGTGCACCGTTACGAGCTCGCCCTGGAGTACCGGCCCGGCCCCAACCGGCTGGCCGGCACCGCCCGGCTCAGCGCCATCGCCGGGCCGGCCCCGCTGGCCGAGTTCCACCTGAACCTGGCCGCCTTCCGGATCGGCCGGGTCCTGGTGGACGGCCGCGCCCCGCACTACACCCACCGGGCCGGCCGGCTCCGCGTCCGGCCGGCCAAGGCCCTGCGCGCCGGGGCCGCCTTCACGGTCGAGGTCCACTGGGCGGGCAACCCGAAGCCGGTGCGCAGCCCCTGGGGCGGCCTCGGCTGGGAGGAGCTGACGGACGGGGCGCTCGTGGCCAGCCAGCCCGTCGGCGCCCCGTCCTGGTACCCGTGCAACGACCGGCCCGCCGACAAGGCGGCGTACCACATCTCCCTGAACACCCCGTCCGCCTACACGGTGGCCGCCGTCGGCCGGCTGCTCACCCGGACCACCAGGGCCAGCACCACCACCTGGGTGTACGAGCAGTCCGCGCCCACCCCCAGCTACCTGGTCGGTCTGGCCATCGGCCAGTACCAGACGGTGCTGCTCGGCGACCCCGGCCTCGGCGGGGTGCCGCAGACCGCCCACGTGCCGGCGCACGCGCTGCCGCGGTTCTCCCGGGACTTCGCCCGGCAGCCCGCCATGATGCGGCTCTTCGAGGAGCTCTTCGGCCCCTACCCCTTCGGCGAGTACGCGGTGGTCGTCGCCGACGAGGAGCTGGACGTCCCCGTGGAGGCGCAGGGGCTGTCCCTGTTCGGCACGAACCACGTGGACGGCGCGCGCGGCTGGGAGCGGCTCGTCGCCCACGAACTGGCCCACCAGTGGTTCGGCAACAGCGTGGGCATCGCCGACTGGCGCCACATCTGGCTCAACGAGGGCTTCGCCAAGTACGCCGAATGGCTCTGGTCGGAGCGTTCCGGGGGCCGCGGCGCGCACGAGCACGCGACGGCCGCGCACCGGCTGCTGGCCACGCTGCCGCAGGACCTGCGGCTGGCCGACCCGGGCCGCCGGCTGATGTTCGACGACCGGCTCTACCAGCGCGGCGGGCTGACCGTGCACGCCGTCCGCTGCGCCCTGGGCGACGGGGCGTTCTTCCGGATGCTCCGCGACTGGGCGGCCCTGTACCGGCACGGCGTGGTGACCACGGCCGCCTTCACCGCCCATGCGGCGGGCTACGCCGCCGGGCCGCTGGACGGCCTGTTCGAGGCCTGGCTGCACGGCCCGGCCCTGCCGCCGCTGCCGCCGCCGCCCGGCGCGGATCCGGCCGCCTGACCGGGCACGGCGCCGCGGCGCCCGGCCGGGCGGCGGTGGGTCACTGGCCGGCGCGGCCGCTCACCAGGGGCCACTCGCGGTGCAGGGCGCCCAGCGGGACGCGCCGCTCGACGACCGGCGTACCGAAGACGGACAGCTGGAGCTGGAGCTGCCCGCTCAGGTCGAAGCCGCCGTACAGCGCCCAGGAGCCGTTCGCGGAGGTCTTCCCGTCGGTGGCGGCGCTCGCGGAGGCGTCGGCCTCACCGCGCAGGTACGGGGCGAAGTCGGCGGTGACGCCGACGGCCCCGTACAGGCCCACGGAGGCCTCGGCGCCGAGGGCGCTCCTGACCCGGCCGCCGGCGGTGACGGTCGCCTTCACCGGGGTGCTGTGCACGGCCGAGGAACTGACCGGGGTCCAGCCCTTGCCGGTGGCGTAGCTGCCGCCGACGCGGAAGTCGCCCTTGACGTCCTGCCGGACGTCGAGGGTGACCTTGCCGTCGGCCTCCACCTGTACGTAGCAGGTCAGTTCGAGGTTGACGACGACGGGCACCGGGCCGACCTGGAGGACCGGGTTGCTGTGCAGCTTGGCGAAGGGGATGCGCCGGGGTGCGCCCGTGCTCGCGGCGGCGCGGCCCTTGAGGGTCCACTGGGAGGACCAGTCGCCGCTCATGCCGAGGAACGCCGCGTCGGGGCCGTGGCCGGCGCCCTTGCCGCCGTCGTAGGAGAACTCGACCTGCGGGGCGAGCTGGACGAAGCCGGCCACCGAGGCGCCCGCCGACGCGGGGGCGTCCTTGGCGGTGTCGACGGCGGCGTCCACGTCGAGCCGGAGGTTGCCCAGGGGCAGCTTGGCGCCCTGGGGGCCGAACGTGACGCCGGATCCCTTGGCCCAGGAGAAGGTGACGCCCTTCATCAGGGGTTCGACGACCACCGAGGCCGGGTCGACGGGGACCTTGCCGTCGGCCTTGTCGTCGCCGAGTGCGGCGGCCAGGGTGGTGGGGGCGGTCTTGACCTCGGTGCCGCGGTCGGTCTTGCCGACGACCTCGGTGACCTTCGCGAGGAGGCCGTCGGGCGCGCCGGGTGCCGGGGCGCTGGCGATGACGTCGCCCACCGCGACGGGCTTGGCGGCCGGGTCCGAGGAGCCGGCCGACGGGCCCTTCGAGGGTGCGGCGGAGCGGTGGGGCGAGGCCCCGCCGCCCTGCGGGGCCGTGGATATGACGGCGCGTCCGCTGGCCTTGTCGTAGGAGGCGACCTTCAGCGGGGCCTTCTCCGGGCCCTGGCCGGCGCGCGTGCGGGCGATGGGGGAGGGTGCGGCCGCGCCCTGCGGGGCGGCGTCCACGTCCAGCCGCCGGGTGCCGTCGGAGGCGGAGGGGAGGGCCGCCGGGCTGCCCGGTCCGGCGGCGTTCACGGGGGCCGGGGAGGAGCAGCCGGCGGTGGTGAGCGCGAGGGCGGTCAGGCCGGGCAGCAGGAGGCGTCTGGCGAGCGTACGCACGTGGGTGTGACCTTCGAATTGGGGGGAAGTGCCGTTACTGGTAGGTAACGTGAAGGTTGATCATGCCACGGGTCCCCGGCGCCGGTCACATCGCCCGAGGGTCAACTCTCCTGCGGAGAAAGGTGGTTGAAGCTTCATTCATGAGGTTCCCCGGCCTGCCAGATCCGGCGGTACGCCTCGCGGTAGCCGGGAGGGTCCCAGGAGCCGGCGCCCCGGCTGTTGCCGGCCGTGGCGATGTGGACGGGCGCCACGTAGCCGCTCGCCGGCTGCCCGGCGAAGGCGCGGTTGAACTCGTCCACGATCTGCCACCCCTGCTGGGACAGCGGCTCGGGGACCGTGGCCGCCTGGAACTCCCCGCTGTTGACGCGCTGGAAGGCGGAGGGGTCCCCGTCGCCCGCGCCGATGTTCAGCGGCGGCCCCGCCCCCGGACGCCCGGCCGCCCGCAGCGCCGGGGCGGCGTCGGCGAAGTACAGGTCGTTGATGGCGACCGAGTGGGTCCAGTCCTTCCCGAAGCGGGCGAGCAGCGAGGAGACCGCCTGCGGGGTGCGGCTGCTCGCGTCCGGGATCGGGATGTTCTCGTACGCCAGGAGCCGCACGCCGGAACAGGTGCCCAGCTCCCGCTCGATCAGGTCGGCCTTGTTGCGGGCGAAGGGGATCGAGTCGTCGGTGAACAGGACGACCCCGGCGTCGCCCCCGGACCGGGCGATGATCCAGTCGGCGCTGATCCGCGCCACGTCCTCCACCTTCGTGGTGACGTTGGTGAACAGCGCGGGGTCCCGGCTGGGCCCGGGGGAGTCCACCGCGTGCCAGCCGATCACCGGGATGCCCGCGGCACGGGCCGCCGCCATCTGCCGCGACGCCGGACGGGGATCGAAGCCGCCGATGACGATGCCGGACGGTTCGAGGGTGACCGCCTGGCTCAGCGCCGCCTGGATGCCGGCCGGGGTGCCGCCCCCGTCGATCACCCGGACCGTCCACCCGATCGCCCTCGCCGCCTCCTCGACGCCCTCGGCGACTCCCGCGACGCCCGGGTTGGTCATCGTCTGCGCGACGTACACGAGGCTCTTGCCGGGCGCCGCCGCCGGGCCCGAGTCCGGCCCGTTCCAGGAGGCGTCGGCGGCCTCGGCCCGCCGGACGGCCGCCTCGGCCCGGGGCAGGACCCCGGGACAGCCGGCCTTCGACGGCCCGGTTGCGGACGGCGGCCCGCCGCCGCAGCCGGCCAGGAGGACCGCGGCCGCCCCGAGCAGGGCCGCGGCGGTGACGGGCGTGGTGGGGTTCGGGTGCTTGGGGAACACGGTGCTCCTGGCGTGGGTGCGCGTACGGGTACTACGACGGGCCGGCCTGGACCGGGGCGGGAGGCTCCTGTGCGTGCGGCCCGCGGGAGGCCGCGGCACCGGCGTCCAGCCGGCGGCGCGCCGTCCAGCCGGCCAGCCCCACGGCGATGAGCAGGGTCGCGCCGTTGAACAGCGCGGTGGCCCAGAACGGGGCCCCGAGCTGGCCGATCCCGGCGAGCCCGACGGCGAGCACGGCGACGGCCACGAGCGTGCCGACCGCGTTGGCGCGGCCGGGCCTGATCGTCGTGGAGCCGAGCAGGGCGCCCACGAACGCCGGCAGCAGGTAGTCCAGCCCCGTGCTCGGGTTGCCGGTCCGCTGCTGGGCGGCGAGCAGCACCCCGGCGAAGCCGGTGACCAGGCCCGAGCCGGCGAACGCGGCCACGCAGTAGGCGCGGGTGGGGATGCCGATCGCGGCGGCGGCCCGCGGGTTCGAGCCGATGACGTACAGGTACCGGCCGGCCGGCAGCCGCTCCAGCACCACCCACAGCACGGCCGCCACCCCCAGCACGTAGAAGGCCGGCAGCGGCAGGCCCAGCAGCCGCGCGTCGTACAGGGCGGTGAAGCCCGCCGGCAGGCCCTGCGGACCGGGCACGATCCGGGCGCCGCCGGTGATCCACCCGGTGAGCGCGTACATCACGGAGCCGGTCCCCAGGGTGGCGATGAAGGAGTCGATCCGCCCGAACTCGACGATCACACCGGTCAGCGCCCCCGCCACCGCGCCCCCGCACACCACCACCAGACAGGCCGCGGGCCAGGGCCAGCCCTCCGTGACGACCAGCCGCATCACCAGCACGTGCGCGAGGCCCAGCCCGTAGCCGATGGACAGGTCGAACCTGCCGGTGGCGACCGGGATCGTCGCCCCCAGCGCGAGGACGGCCGGGACCGCCTGGTTCGACAGGATCGCGGAGACGTTGTCGCGGGTGGGGAAGGTCTGCGGCAGGAGCAGCGAGAAGACCAGGAAGAGCAGCGCGGCCAGGACCGGCAGGCCGTAGCTGCCGACGTGGTGCCCGCGCAGCCGCTCCAGCGGGGACCGCCGTGGTGGGGAAGGGTTCATGGGCCCGTCGCGGTTCCGGTGACGGCCGGGATGGCCGAGGCGGCCCGGGTGAGCCCGGCCACGGTCAGCTCCCGGCCCGCGAGTTCGGCGCCCACCGCCCCGCGGACGAGGACCAGCGCGCGGTGGCAGAGGTCCGCGACCTCCTCGAAGTCGGCGGAGACGAGCAGCACCCCCACGCCCGACGCGGCCGCCTCGTCGAGGAGGCGGTGGACCACCGCCTTGGCCCCCACGTCCACACTGGCCGTGGGCTCCTCCAGGACCAGCAGCCGCAGCCCGCCCCGCAGCCACCGGCCGACCATCACCTTCTGCTGGTTGCCGCCCGACAGCGTGGCGATGGGCACCTCGCCGTCCCGGGGCAGGACGGAGAACCGGTCGATCAGCGCGGCCGCCTCGGCGCGCTCGCGCCGCGGGGAGGTCCAGCGCCAGGCGGGCACGCCGGCGGCGCGCGGGTTCGCCAGGAAGTTCTCCCGTACCGTCAGCTCCGGGGCGCAGCCCTCCGCCTGGCGGTCGCCGGCCACGAAGCCGACACCGGCGCCGACGGCCTCCCTGACCGTACGCGGCCGGTACGGACGGCCCTCCAGCAGCAGCCGCCCCGCGCGCACCGGCAGGACCCCCGCCACCGCACGGCCGAGCTCCCGGTGCCCGGCGCCGGTCAGGCCGACCATGCCGAGGATCTCGCCGGCGCGCAGCTCCAGTCCGACCGGCCCGGCGTGCCCGGCCCGTACGCCGTCCAGGCGCAGCAGGGGCGGGCCGGCCGCGGGCGCCGCGGGCCCGGCCGGGCGGCGGACGGCCGGCTCGTGCCCGGCGACGGCCCGCACCAGCCGGCCCGGGTCGTACCCGGCGAGCGGGCCGTGCTCCACCACGCGGCCGTCGCGCAGGACGGCGAACGCGTCGGCGACCCGGTACACCTCGTCCAGCCGGTGGCTGACGTAGAGGATGCCGTGCCCCCGGTCGCGCAGGGCGTGCAGGACGCCGAACAGCCGGTCGCAGTCGGCGGCGGGCAGGGTGGCGGTCGGTTCGTCGAGGACGATGGCCTGCGCCCGGGCGGCCAGGGCGCGGGCGATGGCGACCAGCGAACGCTCCGCCGGGGCCAGGCCGGCGATCGGGGCACCGGCGTCCAGGTGCCCGGCGACGAGGTCGAGGGCCTCCTCGCAGCGCTCCCGGGTCCGCCGCCAGGAGATCAGGCCGGCCCGGCGCGGGTAGCCCGTGCCCAGGGCGACGTTCTCGGCCACCGTCATCCACTCGACCAGCCCGGGGTCCTGGTGGATGAAGGACAGGTGCCGGCCGGCCCCGTGCGAGCCCAGCGGCCGGCCCGCGACGGTCACCTCGCCCGCGTCGGCGTGGTGGACCCCGGCGAGCACCTTGATGAGGGTGGACTTCCCGGCGCCGTTGGGGCCGAGCAGCGCCAGCACGCTGCCGCGGTACAGGTCGAGGTCGACCGAGTCCAGCGCGAGGGTGCCGCCGAAGTGCTTGCGCAGACCGCGCACGCGGACGAGGGGTTCTCCACCGGGACGCGGAGGTGGGCTCATTCCTCGACTCTAGATGACCTCCCCGCCCGGACCGGGTCACGCCGCGTCCAGGGCGAACTCCGCCCAGATGACCTTTCCGTCGGGTGTGTAGCGGGTGCCCCACGCCTGGGCGAGCTGGGCCACCAGGAACAGGCCCCGGCCGCCCTCGTCGGTGTTGGCGGCCTGGCGCATCCGCGGGGCGGTGTTGCTGGCGTCGTACACCTCGCAGATCAGGGTGCGGTCGTGGATCAGGCGCACCCGTACGGGCCCGCCGCCGCCGTACCGGATCCCGTTGGTGACCAGCTCGCTGAGCAGCAGTTCCGTGGCGAAGGCGGACTCCTCCAGTCCCCACCGGCCGAGCTGCTCCACGGCCGCGGCGCGGACGTCGCAGACGCGGGCCGGGTCGGCCGGCAGCTCCCAGGCGGCGATCCGGTCCGGGGGAGTGGCGCGGGTGCGGGCGACCAGGAGCGCGATGTCGTCGGCCGGGTGCTCGGGGGCCAGGGCGTCCAGGATGGCCCGGCAGGTGTCCTCGGGGGAGCGGCCGGGGTCGGCGGCGAGGGTGCGGTGCAGCTCCTCCAGGGTGAGGTCGATGTCGCGGTGGCGGTCCTCGATCAGCCCGTCCGTGTAGAGGACCAGCCGGCTGTTCTCGGGGAGGTGGACCTCGGCGGACTCGAAGGGCAGGCCGCCCAGGCCCAGCGGCGGCCCGGCGGGCAGGTCGGGGAAGGTCACGCTGCCGTCGGGCAGCAGCAGGGCGGGCGGCGGGTGGCCGGCGCGGGCCATCGTGCACCGCTGGGTGGTCGGGTCGTAGACCGCGTACAGGCAGGTGGCGCCGACGATCGCGGTGCTGCCGGCGGACGGGTCGTCCCCGCCCTCCTCGCGGTCCAGGCGGACCATGAGGTTGTCCAGGTGGGTGAGGAGCTCGTCGGGGGCCAGCTCCAGTTCGGCGAAGTTGCGGGCGGCGGTGCGCAGCCTGCCCATCGTCGCCGCGGCGTGCAGTCCGTGCCCGACGACGTCGCCGACGAGGAGGGCGACGCGGGTACCGGACAGCGGGATGACGTCGAACCAGTCGCCGCCCACCCCGGACTCGGCGGGCAGGTAGCGGTGGGCCACCTCGACGGCGCTCTGCTCGGGCAGCCCGTGGGGGAGCAGGCTGCGCTGGAGGCTCAGGGCCAGGGTGTGCTCGCGGGTGTAGCGGCGCGCGTTGTCGATGCACAGGGAGGCGCGGGCCGCGAGTTCCTGGGCGAGGGAGCGGTCGTCGTCCCCGTACGGGGCGGGGTTGCGGGAGCGGTAGAAGCAGGCCACGCCGAGGACGACGCCCCGCGCGAGCAGCGGCACGGTGATCAGCGAGTGGATGTTGTGGGCGAGGAGCAGCTCGGCGTGGACCGGGTCCTGGGCGATCCAGCCGAAGGCCGCCTTCAGTTCGGGCTCCAGCACCGGCTGCCCGGTGGCCAGGGAGCGCATGTGGGGCGTGGTCGGGCGGAGCACCAGCCGCTCGCCGACCGGGTAGAAGGGGCAGTCGTCGCGGATGCCGTGCACCACCGTGCGGTGCAGTTCCCCGGTCGGGTCGCCGGACTCCTCGCCGCGCAGCACGGATGCGGGCACGTCGACGGTGACGAAGTCCGCCAGCCTCGGGACCGCGGTCTCGGCCAGCTCCCGGGCGGTGCGGCCGACGTCGAGGGTGGTCCCGATCCGGGTGCTGGCCTCGGCCAGCAGCTCCAGCCGCCGGCGTGCCGCGACGGCGTACTTGCCCACCTCCGGCTCGCCGACCAGCACGAGCCCGCGCACCGCGCCGGGGGCCGGGGGCGCGCTCCCGGACGCGGGCGCGGCGGCGTGGGCGTGCAGGGGCGCGGGGGCGGGCGCGGGCGCGGGGGCGGGCGCGTGGTGCTCCTCCTCGTCGGGCAGCAGCGCCTCGACGACGATCCCCTCCACCCCGGCCGGGCTGGTCACGGGCCGGCTGACGAGCGTGACCCGGCGGCCGTGGGACAGGGAGACCTCCGCGGCGGCGCGGCGCGCGCCGGACAGCAGCTCGGTGGCCTTCTCCTTGAGGGTCGTGTGGTCGCTCTCCTCCAGCTCGCTCAGCAGCAGCTCCGCCAGGGTCACCGGATGCCCGTCCAGGGCGTCCCCGTGGGCCCGGACCAGGTTCGCGGCCTCCAGATAGGCCTGGAGCAGCCCGCGCTCGCGCGCCGTGCTCTGCTCCATCAGCCGCCGTTCGATGGCCTCGGCGGCCCGGCGGACGACCGCGGCCAGCGCCGGGTCCGCGTCGGTGTACGGGTAGCCCAGGCACAGGACGCCCTCGATGTGCCCGCTGAGCTGGTCGCGGATGGGAGCCGCGGTGCAGGCGCTGGACTGGGAGCGTTCGGCGAAGTGCTCGGCGCCGTTGACCTGGACGAGCTGCCGCTCAGCGAGGGTGAGGCCGATCCCGTTCGTCCCCGCGACCCGCTCGGCGAACACGAAGCCGGGCTCGGTCTGGATGGCCGGCAGCCGGGCCGGCAGGGACCTGTCTCCGAAGCGGCGTTCGAGCACGGTGCCGTGGCCGTCGGCGAGGCAGATGTTCATCCGGCTGCCCGCGAAGAGCGCCGCCAGCCGGTCGAGCACGGGTGCGGCGGCGCGGACGACGGGGCCTTCCGCGTCGAAGTCCTCGGTGAACGGCAGCTCGGTCTGGTCCGGCGACAGTCCCAGCAGCAGGCTGCGCTGCCACGAACTCAGGATCGGGCTGCGCACGCTCCGTACGACCGACTCCGCGGACCCGCCGTGCAGGAACCGGTCACGGGACCGCACGGGGCCGGTGCGGTCGTCCACGACCCCCATGTGCACCACATCCCTCGTCGGAGCACCTCGATAGCCGGATTTTGAGTATATTCCTCACGTTTTGCCGGGGCGGCCGGTACGGGGGCGGTCAGAGCACGGCGACCGGGTTGACCGGTGAACCCGTCCCGCCCGGCACGTTCAGCGGGGACACGACGAGCATGAACGCGTGGCGGCCCGCCCCGGCGCAGGCGGCGGACAGCGCCTCCAGGTCGAGGTTGTCCAGGAGGGGCACCCCCATCGCCGTGAGGGCGAGGGCGTGGACGGGGGAGTGCAGGCCCTCCACCGGCGAGGGCCGCACGTCGCTGTCCCCGTCCGCGCCGAGCAGGGCCACGCCCCGCTCCGCCAGCAGCGGTACGGCGTCCACGTGCCAGCCGGCGCTGCCCGTTGCCGGGTCCCAGGGGCCCAGCTCCGCCCGGCGGCGGAACCGGCCGGAGCGCAGCAGGACCGCGTCGCCCTCCCCGATCCGCACGCCGAGCGCCTCCTCCGCGGCCAGGAGGTCCCGCGCCCGCACCGCGTGCCCCGGCTCCAGCCAGGGCACCCCCAGCACCGCGGGCAGGTCCAGCAGCACACCCCGGGCCACCAGCGGGCCGAGGGCCGCCACCGAGCCGAACCGGACGCCGCCCGCGCCGGCCTCCTCGTCCGCCGCGCGGCCGTCGTAGAGTCGCCCCCGGTAGCCGATGTGGGACAACGCGTCGAGGTGGCTGACCGACTTGCCGTGGTAGTCCGCGCCGAGGAAGTCCTTGTACGCGGACGGCTCCGGGTCCTCCACGTCGCCGAGGTCGGTCATGTGGTGCAGGGCCGGCCGCGCGTTGTCCGGGCCGGGGGCCGTGTCCCAGGGGCGCCCGAGCGGCACGACCGTCCCCGAGCGGACCAGCGCGGCGGCCCCGCGCACGTGGTCCGGCGTCACCCCGTTCCACGCGCCGCGTCCCGCAGCCCCGGCCTCCCACCGGCCCCAGGTGCGGACCGCCTCGAACAGGGCGTCGAACTCGCGGCGGGAGACGGCCGCTCCCCCGTCGGGGGGACCCTCCGGCGGGGGGACGGGGGCAGGGGCGGAGCTGGGGCTCATGGGGCACTCCGGGGTCGGTACGTCCGTGGCCCGACCTCTATGCCCGCCGGGGCGGGCCGTCTACCAGGCCCGCATCGGCTCCCCCTCCACGAGCTGCGAGACGAAGCCGTGCGGTCCCCGCGCCGGTTCCCCCAGGACCGTGACGCGGTGCATCACCCGGTCGACGTCGAGGTGGGCGAAGTCGGTGGGGGCGAAGTGGCAGGTGCTGCGGTTGTCCCACAGGGCGATGCTGCCCGGCTCCCAGCGGAAGCGGACCGTGTACTCGGCGCTGGTCAGGTGCTGGAACAGCAGCTCCAGCAGGTGGCGGCTCTCCAGCTCGGTGAACCCGGTGATCCGGGTGGTCGAGCCGGGGCTGACGAACAGGGCCTTCTCGCCGGTCTCGGGGTGGACCCGCACCACCGGGTGGACGGCCACCTGCGGGTCCCCGCAGTAGAGCCCCAGGATCTCGCGGTCCCGCTCGTCGGAGTGGCGCAGGTGCACGGCCGTGAAGAACGCGTGCTCGGCGGTGAGCCCGTCCACGAACTCGCGCAGCGGCGCCGACAGGCCCTCGTACGCGGCGACCGTGTTGGTCCACTGGGTGTCGCCGCCGAAGGCGGGGGTCCGCTCGGCCCGAAGGATCGAGAGGCTGGGCGGGTTGACGGCCTGGGTGAGGTCGCTGTGCCAGCCGGCCAGCGGGGAGGTCCACTTGCGTCGGTAGTGCTCCTCGAAGTCGGCCCCGTAGCGCTCGGTGTCGGCCTTCGGGTCCACGGTGAGGATCTCCGGGTACCCCTCGGGGTGCACGCCGTGCTTCTTGCCCTCGCGGCGGGTCAGCGCGCCGAAGCGGCGGCCGAAGGCTATGTGCTGGGCGTGGGTGATGTCCTGGCCGCGGAAGAAGACGACCCGGTGGGCGAGGACGGCCCGGCGGATCTGCTCCACCACGGCCTCGTCGAGCTCCTGCCCCAGGTCGACCCCGGAGATCTCGGCGCCGATGCGGCCGGCCACCTGCTCGACGGAGATCCTGGTGGGCTGCGCGGTCTGCGTCACGGTTGTGCCTTTCTGGAAGATCGGGTGTGGCTCAGCCGGGATGGGCCACCAGCTGCGTCCAGAGGGGGAGCAGCAGCAGGGCGACGACCGAGCTCTTGATGACGAGCGAGGCCGACATGTCGACCCCGACGTCGTAGCGCTGGGCGAAGATGAACAGGTTCTGGGGCGCGGGCATCGCCGCGATCAGGACGAGGTAGCTCAGCCACTCGCCCTCCACCCCGAAGACGAAGCGGCACACGGCGTAGGTGATCAGCGGCAGCGCCACGCACTTGAAACCGGTGATCCAGACCTCCTCCAGGGTGGTGCCGCGGATCTTGATCCCGCTGCCGCCCAGGTGCAGGCCCAGGGCGAACAGCGCGACGGGCGAGGCGCTGTCGCCGACGAAGGTGAAGCTGTCGAGCACGACCCCGGGGACCGTGACGGGCAGCAGGTTGAGCAGGATGCCCGCGTTGCAGGCGATCACGACGGGGGTCATCAGCGAGGCGGCGACGGCCGACCCGAGCCGCCGGGCCGGACTCCCGACCCGGTCCGGCCGCCCCAGTTCCATGATCGAGATGATGATCAGGGACAGCACGCACACCTGGAACAGCAGCACCGGGAAGATCGGTGCCGCGTTCCCGAACAGCATGATGAACACCGGCACGGCGAAGTAGGCCGTGTTCACCTGGACGGCCGCCATGATGCGCAGCGCCACGCCGCGCGGATCGCGTACGCCCAGGACCCAGGCCAGTACGCCGATCAGCGCGGCCGCGGCGCACGCGGCGGCCGCGTACCCGCTGATGGCCCGCCAGTTGAACAGGGCCCCCAGGTCACTGCGGTAGATGTTCCCGAAGAGGAAGCAGGGCACGGCGAAGAGGAACGCGTAGTCCGCGAACACCTTGGAACTCTCGGCCGGCACCACCTTCCGCCGTGCCAGGACGACCCCGCAACCGAAGGCCAGCACCACCGGTGCGAGTTTTTCCAGAGCCTCTACCGCTCCCATGCACGTGCCCTTGCTCCCGCGGCCCCCTGGAGGGGGCCTGTTTCCCTGTCGCGACGGCTCCTACCGGGCCCGGACGAGCTTCCGGTAAGCCGTGACGATCGTGCGTGTCACCGCGTTGCCGCCGACGTCGTAGTGATGATCATCGAGGCGGCCGACGGGGAGGATCTCACACGCGGTCCCGCACAGGAACGCGCCGTCGGCCTCGCCCGCGAACGCCGGGGGCAGGTCGGTGACCACGCACTCGATCCCCTCCCGTCTGGCGATGGCCAGCACGCACGCCCGGGTGATCCCGTCGATGGTGCAGCGGGTCGTCGGTGTGTACAGCGCCCCGCCCTTGGTGAAGAACAGGTGCGCACCGGTCGCCTCGACGAAGTTCCCGCGGTCGTCGAGGAGCAGGGCGTCGTCGAAGCCCGCCCGCAGCGCCTCGTTCTTGCTGACCGTGCCGATCATGTAGTTGCCGGCGGCCTTGCTCTTGACCGGCGCGTACTCCGGCGAAGGCCGGCGGTAGCGGCCCGTGACCAGCGAGATCCCCTGGTCCACGGCGTCCTCCGCCGCGTAGTAGCCCGCCGGGAGTTCCCACGCGGCCACCGAGGTGTGCACGGAGGTCTTCAGCGCCGCGGTCTGGATGATCTCCGAGCCCCGCCAGGCGTTCATGCGGACGTAGCCCTCGGTGATGCCGGCCTCGGCGACCACCGCGCGGGTGGCCTCGTACAGCACCTCCTCGGTGTGCTCCAGCTCGAAGTCCAGGATCCGGGCCGACGCGCCGAGCCGCGCGATGTGCTCCCTGAGCATGAACGCCTCGCCGCCGTAGACGCGGACGCCCTCGAAGATGCTGGAGGCGTAGTGCAGTCCGTGGCTCAGCACGTGGAGCCGGGCGTCGGCCCAGTCCACGAGGGAGCCGTCGTACCAGATCTTGCCGGTGCGCTGGTCGAAGGGGATCACAGCGGTCTCCTCCTCAGAGCGCGAGGTCGAAGAGCTGCCGCGGCAGGTCCCCGACGAGGGCGACGAAGCGCCGCTGGTGCTGGGTCAGGGCGCGCACCGACACCCCGTGCAGGGCCAGCGGGTTGATCGGGTACAGCACCAGGGTGTTGCTCCGGTACGGGACGGTCGTGACCTCCTCGACGTACTGCGGGTCGATGTCGAAGCGGTTGTCACCGTACTCGGAGGCACTGGTGTGGAACTTGTGCGCGCCCGGCCGGTACTTGTAGAGGACGAGGTCGCCGCCGGTCGCGTCGTCCTCGGGCAGGCGCATGTAGAACAGGCCGCCGAAGAGCTTGTGCGGCTTGTCCACGTGCGGTCCGCGGTAGGCCGAGGGGCGGCCGGTGACCGCCGAGTTGATGACGGCCGTGCAGTCCAGCAGGATGTCGTGCGTCTCGAAGGCGTCCCGGTTGCGCCGGCCCACGCGCAGCTCGCGCAGCGGGCCCACCAGTTCCTCGGCCTCCGGCAGGTTGGCGAGCAGGTCCTCCTGGAAGAGGTCGAGGAACTCCTCGTAGAAGGCCGGGGAGGCGTGGTAGGTCACGAAGTCCTTCCAGACCTGCGCCATCGTGTCGTCGGCGAGGATCATCTCGGACATGTAGTTGTAGCGCTCGTTCGAGGTGATCGGCTTCCCGATCCGCTCGCCGATGTACTCCGCGGTCGGCATCGACTTCGCCAGGGCGTCGTACAGGTCCTGGGGCAGGGCGTCGCTGATCACCACGTGCGGGAACGGGTCGCGGCGGATGTCCGCCTTGGTGACGCCGGCCAGGAGCGAGGTGATCGCGGGGCGGGACTCGGGCGTGTCGGTCATGTCCTGTCTCGTTTCTCAGGAGGTGGGGGTGAGGGGCGCGGGGGTCAGGCCGCGGGCGGAGAGCCAGGTCTCCAGGACCAGGAGCGACCAGAGCAGTTCGGCGGCGTGTGCCCCCGGGCTCTCGGTCTGGGAGCGGAAGAGTTCGCGGACCGCGTCCCGGCGGACGTAGTCCAGGCAGCGGGCGCCGGGGCCGAGGAGGACGTCGCCGACCATGTCGTACAGGGCCTCGCCCGGCCGGATCATCGCCGCCACCGGCAGGGTGAACGGCTGCTTGGGCCGCTCGACGACGCTCCGCGGCACCCAGCGCCGGGCGGCCCGCGCCACCGGCGCCTTCACGGTGCTGCCGGCCACCTTCACGGCGGCGGGCAGCGCGTGCGCCAGGCGCATCACCGACGGCTGGAGGAACGGGATCCGCGCCTCCACCGAGTGGGCCATGCTCAGGTGGTCCACGCGGCGCAGGATGTAGTAGGGGAACCGCTCCGCCTGGTCGTAGCGCAGCAGCGTCTCCAGCTTCCCGTGCGGGCCGGAGCGCACCCGGCGCGCCAGCTCGTCGCCGCTGAGGTCCCCGAAGTGGCCGCCGGCCGCCCGTACGCGGTCCAGGTGGGCGGGCGTGTACAGCCGGCCGAGCGCCGCCGGGCCGGCGACGGCCATCGTGTCCTGGTAGGCCCGGTGCCAGGCCACGTCGCCGTCCCGGTCCGCCTTGGTGAACCGCGCGTACCCGGCGAACAGCTCGTCCGCCCCGTCGCCCGTCAGGGCCACCTTGAACCCGGCCTCGTGCACCGCCTCGAACAGGGCGAAGGTGCTCAGGCTGTGCGGGGCGTTGTTCGGCTGGTCGAGGTGGCGGGTGAACCGCTCCACCAGCTCCGGGAACCCCGCCGGGTCCAGGAGCACCTGGTGGTGCTCGGTGCCGCAGTGGCGGGCCACCTCGGCCGCCCAGTGGCGCTCGTCGGCCGGCCAGTCGCCCCGGTAGGCGATGTTGAACGAGGCCACGTCCGGCACCAGGTGGGCGGCGAGGGCGGTGGTGTAGCTGGAGTCGAGCCCGCCGCTGGTGATCACGCAGACCGGGACGTCCGCGTCGAGCATGCGGCCCATCTCGGTGCGCAGCAGCCCGTCCAGCAGCTCCGCCGCCACCTCCACGGTCGGCTCGCCGCCGGGCCAGTCGACCTCGGCCGGCTCCAGGGCCGTGCGGGTGAGGCTCTCCCGGCCGGCCGCGAAGCGGAGCACCGAGCCGGGCTCCAGGGTGCGGACCCGGGTGTACACGGTGCCCGGGCCCCAGACCGCCTTCCCGCCCAGGTAGCGGTCGACCGCGAGCGGGTCCAGCTCGTCGGGGAAGTCCGGGAAGCGGGACAGCGCCCGCAGCTCGGAGGCGAAGCACAGCCGGCGGCCGTCGGCGGACACGTAGTAGTACAGCGACTTCATGCCCGCGTGGTCGGTGAAGAGCTTCAGGCACGGCTCCTCCCGCTCGTCGACCACCGCGATGGCGAACATGCCCTCCAGCCGGCTGGTGAAGGCGTCTCCGTACAGCTCGTACAGCGGCAGCAGCACGTCGCCGTCGCAGTCGCCCTCGAAGGAGTAGCCGTGCGCGGCCAGCTCGGCGCGCAGCTGCCGGTGGTTGTAGATCTCGCCGTTGAACACGCAGCACAGCGCGCCGCGCACGAAGGGCTGGTCGCCGGAGGCGATGCCCTGGATGGCGAGCCGGTTGTTGCCCAGCGCCCAGCCGTCACCGCGGCGGACGGTCTGCGCGTCCGGCCCGCCCTCGAACATCGCCGCCGCGACGGCGTCGAGCACCTCCCGCCCGGCGGGCTCCCCGCCGAAGCAGCCGTGGATGCGGCACATGGCTCACACCTCCGTGCGGCGGCCGGGGGCGGGGGCGCTCCCGGCGGCTTCGAGGGAACGGGCGGCGCGGCCGGCACGGCTCTGCCGGGCCCCGGGGTGGTGCCGGCCGACGAACTCGGTGACCAGCTCGACCTGGCGCAGGATGTCGTCCAGCTGGGCGGGCGACGGGCTGACCCCGTGCCCGTCCAGGGCACTGTTGCCCGTCTTCAGGTAGACCGGCGCCGCCACCCGCACGATGTCGGGGGCCTCGTAGGTGCGGATGAACCCGCCCGAGCTCCGCGGGTTGTCCACGTGCAGGTCCAGCGGGACCGTCACCGCCTGGCGCAGCGCCGCGATCATCGGCAGCGTCAGGTCGCGCACCGGGTTGAAGCTGTCCGCGCCCAGCATCTCCAGCATCTGCGCCGACGCGGGATTGCCCTGCCCGCAGTGCGCGGACACCTTCAGGTGGATCCCGGAGGGCAGCTCGCCGGCGGTCCGCAGCCGCCCCAGCACCCACAGCAGGCCCTCGTCGTAGACGACGAACCCGCGCACGCCCAGGCCGATCCCGCGCTTGACGTCCTCGACGGCGCGCACGATCTGCTCCTGCCCGCGCAGCCGGTAGCCGATCCGGGCCCCCTCGGGGGTCTGCGCCCCGGCCCCGATGTCGTTGGTGGCGCGCGGGCCGACCGACATCAGGACCTCGGCGCCGAACTCCTCGCCGAGCGCCACGTACTCGCCGATCTCGCGGGCCGTGTGCCGGTACATGCCGCGGGTCTCGGTGATGCGGTTGACGGTGAAGCCCCGGCGCCGGCTCTCGTTCAGCAGCCGCTCGGCGGCCCCCACCGAGTTCACCGTCGGCACCTCGATGCGGAAGTGCCCGCCGTCGGCGAAGACGGCTTCCGAGTCGGGCGTGAGCTGCGGGTCCCCGTCCGGCAGGCCCAGCCGGGCGAGCTGCCGGCGGGTCTGGTCGAAGAAGGCGGTCGTGGTCGTCGTCCTCACCTCGTCACCTCGAAACCGAGCCGCTCGGCGGTGCCGGCGACGATGTCCTGCGCGATGCGTATCGAGGTCGCCCGGTCGGGGTGCACGACCTGGACCTCGCCGAAGTTCCCGAGGTTGCCCCGGCAGGGCAGCAGGGTGGCGCCCTCGGGGAAGCGGACCGTGAACGAGTGCAGGCTGTCGCCGTACCGCTCGGCGGCCCAGTCCAGGTCCGGTACCCGTTCCGGGGTGGCCACCGCGTCGGCGGCACCGAACCAGCGGACGGTGGCGTAGCCGTCGAAGGACGTCGGGCCGCGCTCGACCGCCTCGTTCAGGTGGATCCGGACGAGCAGCTCGAAGATGTCCCCGCCGCCCGCGAGACGGAACAGGTTCGGCAGGCAGGAGCCCATGATGCGGGGGTTGAGCTCGATCAGCCGGGGCGTGCCGTCCGCGCCCAGCATCACCTCCACGTGGAAGACGCCGAGCCGCAGGCCGACCGCGGCGACGACGTCCTGCGCGAACCGCATCACCCGGTCGTGCTCCTCGGCGGAGATGCCCGCCGGGATCGTCGTACCGGTCTCCAGGGCCTCGTGCCGGTGCCAGGTCGAGCGCTCGCTGACCGCCAGCCGCAGGAACCGCCCGCGCACCAGGCCGATCTCCGCGGAGACGAACCGCCCGCTGAGGTACTCCTCGACGAGGATGCCCGCCGCGTACGCGCCGTCCGGGGCCCCGGCGAGGACAGCGGCCAGTTGCTCCTCGTCGGCGACGACGTGGGCGCCCTCGCTCCCGGAGCCCCGGGCCGGCTTGACGACGACGGGGTACCCGCCGGCCGCCGCGAAGGCCGAGGCCTCCTCGAACCCGCCGACGACCGCGTACCGGGTGGTGTCCACCCCGGCCGCCGCCAGCACCTGACGGCAGCGGTCCTTCTGCTTGGCCGTCTCGGCCGCGGCGGCGTCGGTGAACGGCACCCCGATCTCCTCGGCGATCCGCGCGACGGGGACCACCAGCGCGTCGACGGTGGCGACGAAGCCGTCGACCGGCCGCTCCCGGTGGACCTCCAGCACGCACGCGCGCAGCGCACCGGCGTCGGTGGCGTCCTTCAGGACGTGGACCCGGTCGACGAAACGCGCGTACGGGGAGGCGTCGAAGTCGATGTTCTGCGCCTGCTCCATGAGCAGCGAGCGGATGAGCGTGACGTGGTGCCCGAGCCGCTTGGCGGCCTCGAACGCGGGGGCGTTGCCCGCCTTCCAGGTCACGAAGACCACGTGCCGGGCCTCGGATGAGGAGGGGTGCGGGGGGTGCAGTGGGTCGGTCATCGTGTCTTCCTCGCGAAGCGCTGGCCGATGCGGACGAATCCCGGGACGGCGGTACCGGGGGTGGGGATGAAGGAGATCGAACCGGCGAGGATGTTCTTCTCGGACATCGAGCTGAAGCCGCCGGCGCCGGACAGCACCAGGTCGCCCTCGTCCAGGCACAGCCACGTGCCGTCCGGCTGCCGCTCGGAGTACGCGTAGCGCAGGTGCTCTGTGCCGCGCAGCACCTCCAGCCGGTAGCCGTCGGAGGCGTACAGGCCGGCGCAGTCGCCGAGTTCCATCTCGAACGGGCGGCCGGTGCGGATGAGCCCCTCGCCGGTGAGGGACCGCAGCAGGTCCTCGTAGAGCCCGAAGGCCGGGTACGCGTTGGCGAGCAGCAGCAGGAACGAGCGCTGCTCGGGGAAGATCTGGATGAAGTTGTGGTGGCCGCTGCCGTTGGAGTTGAAGCCGAAGGCGGACGGCCCGAACATCAGCCAGCCCAGGCCCCACGCGTGCATGAAGTGGTGGCCGGGGACGGGGATCTGGGGCGTGCGCATCTGGCGCGCCAGCTCGGCCGAGAGCAGCCGCTCGCCGCCCGGGGCGACCCCGTCGTCGACGGCCAGCATCGCGATCCTCGCCAGCTCCTCCAGGGTGAGGCAGACCGAGAAGGAGCCGGCCGCGTCGTCGGCGATGGTCTGCGGCGGCGGGTCGTGGCGCACGTACCCCTCGACCCGTTCGGTCCACACGTAGCCGGCCGAGACCGTGCCCCCGTAGTGGCCGCCCTCGGTGAGGGCCTCGGGAACCTCCCGGATGCCGAGCGGGGCGAGCAGCAGCTCGTTCACCGCGCGCCGCCACGGCACGCCCAGCAGCTTCTCGATCAGCGCGGCGACGATCGAGGTGCCGACCGCCGAGTACGCGAACACCTCGCCCGGCTCGAACAGCTGGCCGTAGGCGGGCAGCGTGGCGATGTAGGAGCCGAGGTCGGGCAGGCCGGTGTCGTGCCACACCTCGTACGAGTCGTCGACCCCGCTGGTGTGCGACAGGAGGTGGCGCAGCGTCACCTTCACGGTGCCCCCGTCGCGGCGCCGGAACGCCTGCGGCAGCAGCTCGTCCAGCGGCTGGTCCAGCCCCAGCAGGCCCCGGTCCACCAGGCGCAGCGCGACGAAGGCCAGCATCGGCTTGGTGACGCAGGTGACGCGCTGGCGGGTGGCGGGCCCGTACGCGGCGCCGGAGACGGTGTCGGTGACGCCGTGGTAGGTCAGCTCCAGTTCCCCGTCCAGGAACACGGCCGCGCCGGCTCCCGGTACGCCGTGGCCGCGCGCGGACTCGCGCAGCGTGTCGGCGACGGCGCGCCGCCGCTCCGCCGGCCCCGCCGACGCCCCGGCGGCGGCCGCCTCCCCGCGGGTGCGGCGCAGCAGGGCGGCCTGCTCCGCGAGGGTGCGGTGGCGGTAGGTCTCCGCCACCCGGACGGGCCGGCCGGCCGCGTCGGACAGGCGCGCCGCCAGCAGGGTGGCGAGCAGCGAGTGGCCGCCCACGGAGAAGAAGTCCACGCCGGGGGAGACCCGGGACAGGCCGAGCAGCTCGGACCAGATCCCCGCCACCTCGGCCTCGTCAGGGTCGTCGAAGGCGTCGCCGTCCGTGCCGTCACCGGGCGGCCGCCCCCAGTCGACGTCCCGGGCGGCCAGGGTCCCCCGGTCGACCTTGCCGTTGGGCAGCCGGGGCAGCCGCTCCTCGACGACGATCCGCGCGGGCTGCATGTAGTGCGGCAGCTTGGCCCGCAGATGGGCGGCCATGGCCTCGACGGTGACGGTGTCGTCCTCCAGGCCGACGTAGCAGACCAGCCGGGTGTCGCCGTCGGTGCGCACGGCCAGGGCCGCGACGTCCTTCAGGCCCACGACCCCGCGCAGCGCCGCCTCCAGCTCGCCGAGTTCGATCCGGAAGCCGCGCACCTTGACCTGGTTGTCCCGGCGGCCCAGGAAGCGGAGCTCGCCGTCCTCCGTCCACCGGGCCAGGTCGCCGGTCCGGTACAGCCGCCCGCCCGGCACCTCGCCGAGGTGCGCGGGGGCGTCGACGAACGAGGCCGCGGTGCGTTCGGGGTCGTTGATGTAGCCGGCGGCCAGGCCGTCGCCGCCCAGGTGGAGCTCGCCGGTGGCGCCGAGCGGCACGGGCCGGCCGAGCGGGTCCAGGAGGTGGGCGGTGGTGTTGTGGACGGGCACGCCGATGGTGGGCGCGCCGCCGGTGGGGCCGGTGAAGCACTTCCAGGTGGAGTAGGTGGTGTCCTCGGAGGGCCCGTACAGGTTGTAGAGCCGCTCGACGCCGGTGGAGGCGAAGGCCTCGTTCACCAGTTCCCGGGACAGCGGTTCGCCGGCCACGTTCAGCACGCGGGTGGAGGCGGGCACCGCGCCGCGCTGGAGCAGTACGTTCAGGGCGCTGGGCACGGTGTTGACGAGGGTGGGGCGCAGCCCCTCGTCCTCGGTGAGCGCGAGGACGTTGTCCACGACGACGACGCAGCCGCCCCGGGTGAGCGGGGCCCACAGCTCGTACACCGACAGGTCGAAGTTGAGCGAGGTGGAGAACAGCACCCGCCGCAGGTCCTCGTCCCCGTACGTCTCCTCGGCCCAGGCGAGGAGGGCGGCCACGTTGCGGTGGCTGATCACCACGCCCTTGGGCAGGCCGGTGGAGCCGGAGGTGTAGATCAGGTGGGTGGTGTCCTGCGGTCCGACGGTGACGGCCGGGGAGCGGTCGTCCTCGGTCTCCGCCTTCTCCGACAGCTCCCGCCAGGGCAGCGCCCGTACGGGCCCGCCGTCGAGCCATGCCGGGGCCCCGTCGCCGTCGTGGACGACGGCGGCCAGGTCGGCGGTGCCGGCGATGGCGGCCAGCCGGTCCGCGGGGTAGGCGGGGTCCAGCGGTACGTACGCGCAGCCCGCCTTGTGCACGGCGAGCAGCAGGGCGACGGCGTGGTGCGTGCGGCCCAGACAGAGGCCGACGCGGGAGCCCGGGGCGATGCCGTGGGAGGCCAGGGCCCGTGCCAGCCGGTTGGCGCGGGCGTCGAGGGCGCGGTACGTGAGCACGCCGCCGCGCCATTCGACGGCGGGGGCGTCGGGGGTGCGGGCGGCCTGGGCCTCCACGAGGGCGTGCAGCGGGGTGTCGCGGTCGTAGGGGCGGGCCGTGTCGTTGAAGGCGCGCAGCAGGCGCTGCTCCCGCGGGGACAGCAGGGCCAGTTCGGCCGCGGGGGCGCCGGGGCGGGCGGCCGCGTCCGCCAGCAGCGTGTCCAGGTTCGCGGCCATCCGCTCGATCAGCGCGGCGGGGAACAGGGTCCGGTCGTAGTGCAGGGTGAACAGCGGGCGGCCGTCCGGCGCGGGCCGGGCTTCCAGCAGGAGCGCGAGGTCCTCCGGGACCGGGGCCGTGCCGTCCGACTCCAGGAAGCCCGCCCGCAGCCCGCCGCCCAGGTCGGCCGCCGCGCCGGGCACCCGGTCCCGTACCGTCTGCCGGTGGGCGGCGGCGAGTCCCAGCGCGAGGGCGGCAAGGGTCTGGTCCGGTGCGAGGACGGACCGGACGGCTACCGGCGCGCCGTGCGCGCCGCCGGCCCGGGCCAGCACGATGTCGTCCTGACCGCTGTAGCGGTGCACGAGCACGGCGAACGCGGCGTGCCACAGGTCGGCGGCCGCGGCTCCGGCGGCCCGGCCGCCCGGCGGCACCGCGCCGGACCAGGAGTGCGCTGCGCTGCCCCCGCCGTCCGGGGCGCCGTGTCCGGCGTCCCGCACGGGCAGTTGCAGGGCCTGCGGTGAGTCGGCGGAAATGTCGCCCACAGTGATGGTCCCCTCGTCTGCATTTCGTTCACCTGCCGTGCGGCGGACATGCCGAATACACCCACGGCGCACATTTACGGACCCCGCGCGGTCGAATTGCGCCGCGACAGGGCATTCACACTCGGCGCTACGTCACCCGCCCGGAATGCGGAAACGGTGCGACGGCGCGGAAAAACTCCGGAACCGGAACAGGGAATTGAATGGCGGAGAATTCGGACGGAATGCGGGCCCCCGGTGCCCCGTTACGCCGTGACGGCGTCCGGGGCGGCCTCCCGGCCCCGCCGGGCCCGCTCGGCGATGCGCGGCATGGCGGCTCCGGCCAGCGCGAACCCGAGGGCCATGGCCAGCCAGCCCGGGCCGCCGTGGTCGACGGCGAGCCAGGTCAGCAGGGCCGGGGCGATCATCTTGCCCAGGTCCGCGCCCATCGCGTACGTGCCCTGGTACTGGCCCTGGGCGTGCTCGGGCGCCAGCGCGAACGACATCCCCCAGCTTCCCGCCGACTGCCGGATCTCGCCCAGGACGTGGGCCAGGGCGCCCAGGAGCAGCAGCGCTCCGGCGAGCGTGGCGGAGACCCCGCCGCTGAAGGAGAAGAACACGCAGGCGACCGCGAGGCACAGCGCCCCGGACCGCGAGGCCCGGGCGGCCGCGCCCGGCTCGTCCGTCCCGCGCGCGGCCCTCACCTGGAGCAGGACCACGGCGACCGTGTTGGTCAGGAGGATCGCGGCGATCATCCACCGGGGCGCGTTCGTACGGTGCAGCACCCACAGCGGCAGCACGACGTCGAGCAGCAGGTTGTGCATGGACAGCAGGCCGTCCAGCACCACGAACGCCAGGTAGGGGCGGTCGCGCAGGACGGTCAGGGCGGGCCCGGGGCGGGCCGGCTGCGCGGCCACCGCGGGCAGCAGCAGGGTGAGCAGTCCCGTCGCCAGGTAGGTGGAGGCGTTGAAGACCACGGCCGCCTTGTACGCCCAGACCGAGTCGGCGGCGAGCAGCAGGCCGGCCAGGGCGGCGCCCACCGAGACGCTCGCGTTGCTCGTGGCCCGCAGGTAGGCGCGGACGGTGACCCGGTCCTGCGGCGGCACCAGTCCGGCGACCATGGCCATGCGGGCGCTGCGGCTGGCGCTGTAGGCGACCGCCTGCGCGCTCACCACCAGCAGGTACGAGGTGAAGTCGTGCACCGCCAGCAGGGCCGCCGTGAGCGGCCCGAGGGCGATGAAGGACCAGATCTGCACGGAGCGCGGGCCGATGCGGTCGGCCAGGTGTCCGGTCGGGGTGCTGACCAGGAGGGCGATGCCGGCGGCGACGCCGACGCCGAGGGCGAAGCGGCCGGGGGTCAGCCCGAGCACGGCCGTCGCGAAGATGGCGTTGAGCGCCATCCACAGGCCCTGCCCGAGGGTGTGCACCAGGGTGATGCCGGTGAGGACGCGCGCCGGACCGGCGGGCGGGAGTAGTCGGCTCAGCATCGGCCTGCCGCAACGCGGTCCGCGCCGCCGAGAACGGACGCCGTGATTCTTCCTCTGACGCACGCCAGGATCACTGACACGCCCCCCACTCCTCGTCAAGCGCCGTTGCCGACGACAGGATTCGGGAAATTCCCCGTGGCTGCGGACCGAGATCGTCGGCCGCGCAGGCCATATCGAAACTTGATCTACGCCGGGCTGTCCAGGAAATGGTCCTGTGACGCCGATCACACGATTGAAACCCCTAGGGCCGGTAAAGGGCGAAGAAAAAGAATGTGCAGGAACGGTCGACGTTGCGCACTTACCGGCCGGTAGGGCATAGGGGCGGAAGGTCTGATTCCGGGGAGTCCCGTCCCCGGGAGGGTTGATCGGCGCGCCCGCCGGGCAGGCGCCGGGGTGGACGAGGGAGGCGTGTATGCCGCGAGAGAGGGCCCAGGGACGCGACGAGAGCCCGGAGGAGCGGGCGGACCGGCAGTGGCAGGAACTGATCCAGGAGATCCGCGTCGCGCAGACCGGCGTGCAGATCCTCTTCGGATTCCTGCTCACGGTCCCCTTCACCGCGCACTTCCAGGGACTGGCCGAAACCGACAAGGCGATCTACACCGCCACCGTCGTCCTCGGCGCCCTGGCCACCGGCGCGCTCATCGGCCCCGTCTCCTTCCACCGGATCGTCTCGGGGCGCCGCATCAAGCCGGAGGCCGTGCTCTGGGCCTCGCGCCTCACCTTCGCCGGCATCCTCCTGCTGCTGGCCACCTGCACCTCCGCGCTCCTCCTCGTGCTGCGGGTCGCGGCACCGGACGCCCTCGTGCCCTGGCTGGTTTCCGCCGTGGTCGCCTGGTACCTGCTGTGCTGGTACGCGCTGCCCCTGTGGGCCCGGATCCGCTACACCTCCGAGGAGGACCCGCAGCCGGAGGAGGCCCGGAAGACGCAGCCGGAGGAGGCCCGGAAGACGAGGAGTACGACATGAGCGAGCGCCGGCGGCACGACTGCGCGGAGGGCGGGACCCGGCGGGCCGGGGACGCCACCCCCGACGACGAGGCCGGCGGCCACACCGCCACGCAGCAGCGCCCCGGCATCGGCCGCGAGGAACAGGCCCGGCCCCAGCGGCCCGCGTACGGCCCCCGCCCCGAGAGCGAGAGCGAGAGCGACGACCGCTGACCGGGACCGCCGATCCACCAGGTGGCGGACCCCGGGCCCCCCTTCCGGGTGACACCCCTGCCGGGCTGCGGCACGCCACGCGGGGCGCGGGCCCACGATCGCCAGCGGCCGTACCCGCACCGCCCGCCGATCGCGGGGTTCCGGACGCCTGGGAGATCACGTGCACGTCCTGCTCGTCGCGAGCGCCTTCAACAGCCTCACTCAACGGGTCCACGCCGAACTGCGCGACCACGGACACAGCGTGGCGCTCGAACTGGCCCTGCCCGGCACGGACCTCGCCGCGACCGTCCGCCGCCACCACCCGGACCTGGTCCTCGCGCCGATGCTCAAGACCGCCGTCCCGCGCGAGGTCTGGTCCGCGTACACCTGCCTGATCGTCCACCCCGGACCCCTCGGCGACCGCGGCCCCTCCTCCCTGGACTGGGCCGTCACCGAGGACCGGACCCGCTGGGGCGTCACCGTCCTGCAGGCCGACGAGGAGATGGACGCCGGCGACGTCTGGGCGACCGCGGACTGCACGCTGCCGCCCGTCGGCAAGAGCGACGCCTACCGGGGCGAGGTCTCCGACGCCGCCCTCGCCGCCGTCCTGCTCGCCGTCGAGCGCTTCGCCTCCGGCAGCCACACCCCGGCCCCGCAGGGCCCCGCAACCGCCCGCCCCTACCTGCGCCAGCCGCACCGCCGGATCGACTGGGAGCACGACGGCACCGACACCGTCGTACGCGCCCTGCGGGCCGCCGACTCCCGGCCCGGCGTGCTGGACGACCTCCTCGGCGGCCAGTGGTTCCTGCACGGCGGCCACCCCGAGGACACCCTCCGCGGCCGCCCCGGCCGGCTGCTCGCCACCCGCGCCGGAGGGATCTGCCGGGCCACCCGCGACGGCGCCGTCTGGATCCCCGAACTGCGCGCCAAGCGCGCCCCCGGCGAAGCGGCCCCCGTCAAGCTCCCCGCCGTCCTCGCCCTCGGGGACCGGCTGCCCGCCCTCCCCGAGATCCCCGCCCCCCTCCACGTACCTCCGGCGGGCGCCCGCACCTGGACCGACATCCGCTACCGGGAACAGGGCGGAGCAGGCTTCCTGACCTTCTCCTTCCCCGGCGGCGCCATGAGCACCGGCCACTGCCGCCGCCTGCTCGCCGCCTACCGCGAGGCCTGCTCCCGCCCCACCTCCGTCCTCGTCCTCGGCGGCACCCGCGACTTCTTCTCCAACGGCATCCACCTCGGCGTCATCGAGGCGGCCGCCGACCCCGCCGCCGAGTCCTGGGCCAACATCACCGCCATGGACGACCTGGTCGAGGCGGTCCTGACCACCACCGACCGGCTCGTCGTCGCCGCCGTCGGCGGGAACGCGGCCGCCGGCGGGGCCATGCTCGCCCTGGCCGCCGACGAGGTCTGGTGCAGGTCCGGCGCCGTCCTGAACCCGCACTACCGGCTCATGGGGCTGTACGGGTCCGAGTACTGGACCTACACCCTGCCCCGCCGGACCGGCACCGGCGTGGCCGAACGGCTGATGGCCGACGCCCTGCCGCTCAGCGCCGCCGCCGCCCGCCGCCTCGGCCTCACCGACCGGACCCTCGACTGCGGCCCGCAGGACTTCGCCGGCGAAAGCGCCCGCCTCGCGGTCCGCCTCGCGGCCTCGCCCGCGATCCACTCCGCCATCGCCCGCAAGAAGGCCCGCCGCGACCGCGACGAGGCCGCCACCCCGCTCGCCGCCTACCGGGAGGCGGAACTGGCCCGGATGCGGGAGACCTTCCACGACCCGGCGGCCCCCTACCACGCGCTGCGCAGGGCCTTCGTGCGCAAGGAGCCCGCCGACCGGACCCCGCCGCACCTGGCACGCCCCGTACCCGGCCGGCACACCGCGCCGCTGCCCTCGCGCCGGCTCCCCGTCACTGGACCGGCCCCCTCCGACAGGGCGGCGGGCCCGCGACCCTGCTAGCAAGAAGGGTGGGGCACAACCCCAGGCCCCGGCCCGTCCCTCCCGCATCCCTCCCCAAGGAGCACCTATGGATGCAGCAACGCCCAGCGCGGTAGAGGACCCCCCGATCCACATCCTCTGGATCAACGCCGGACTCAGCTGCGACGGCGACTCCGTGTCCCTGACCGCGGCGATGCAGCCCAGCATCGAGGAGATCGTCACGGGAGTGCTCCCCGGCCTGCCGAAGATCGCCGTGCACTGGCCGCTGATCGACTTCGAGTGCGGACCGGTCGGCGGCGCCGACACCTTCATCGAGTGGTTCTTCAAGGGCGAGCGCGGGGAGATCGACCCCTTCGTCCTGGTCGTCGAGGGTTCGATCCCCAACGAGAAGATCAAGCCCGAGGGCTACTGGTGCGGGTTCGGCGACGACCCCGCCACCGGCCAGCCCATCACCACCAGCGAGTGGATCGACCGCCTCGCGCCCAAGGCCCTCGCCGTCGTCGCCATCGGCACCTGCGCCACGTACGGCGGCATCCACGCGATGGAGGGCAACCCCACCGGAGCCATGGGCGTCCCGGACTACCTGGGCTGGGACTGGAAGTCCAAGGCCGGCATCCCGATCGTGTGCGTCCCGGGCTGCCCCATCCAGCCGGACAACTTCTCCGAGACCCTGACCTACCTGCTCTACCAGGCGGCCGGATCCGCCCCGATGATCCCGCTGGACGACAAGCTGCGCCCGACCTGGCTGTTCGGCGCCACCGTCCACGAGGGCTGCGACCGGGCCGGCTACTACGAGCAGGGCGACTTCGCCCACACCTACGACTCGCCCAAGTGCCTGGTCAAACTCGGCTGCTGGGGTCCGGTCGTCAAGTGCAACGTCCCCAAGCGCGGCTGGATGAACGGCATCGGCGGCTGCCCGAACGTCGGCGGCATCTGCATCGCCTGCACCATGCCCGGCTTCCCCGACAAGTTCATGCCGTTCATGGACCAGCCGCCCGGCGCGACCCTGTCCACCAAGGCCAGCGGCGCCTACGGAGCCGTCATCCGCAAGCTCCGCGCGATCACCACCCACACGGTGGACAAGGAGCCCAAGTGGCGCCAGAAGGGCCGGCAGCTGACCACCGGCTACCGCCCGCCCTGGTGACGGGACCCTCGCGCCCGCTCCCCTCCGCCGCACAGCACACCCCGCTCCCGTTCACCAGAAGGGCCACGGCAGACACGATGACACCGAAGACGAAGGCGGCCGGCGACGGCAGCGGGCTGGTCGAGATGGCCTGGGACCCGATCACCCGGATCGTGGGCAGCCTCGGCATCCACACGAAGATCGACTTCAAGCAGAAGCGGGTCGCGGAGTGCTACAGCACCTCGTCGGTCTTCCGCGGCTACAGCGTCTTCATGCGCGGCAAGGACCCCCGCGACGCGCACTTCATCACCAGCCGCATCTGCGGCATCTGCGGCGACAACCACGCCACCTGTTCGGTGTACGCGCAGAACATGGCCTACGGCGTGAAGCCGCCGCACCTCGGCGAGTGGATCATCAACCTCGGCGAATCCGCCGAGTACATGTTCGACCACAACATCTTCCAGGAGAACCTGGTCGGGGTCGACTACTGCGAGAAGATGGTCCGCGAGACCAACCCCGGCGTCCTCGAACTCGCCGAACGCACCGAGGCCCCGCACGCCGCCGAGCACGGCTACCGCACCATCGCCGACATCATGCGCTCCCTCAACCCCATCGAGGGCGAGTTCTACCGCGAGGCCCTCCAGGTCAGCCGCTACACCCGCGAGATGTTCTGCCTGATGGAGGGCCGCCACGTGCACCCCTCCACCCTCTACCCGGGCGGCGTCGGCACCATCGCCTCCGTCCAGCTCTTCACCGACTACATGAGCCGCCTCATGCGGTACGTCGAGTTCATGAAGCGGGTCGTCCCCCTCCACGACGACCTCTTCGACTTCTTCTACGAGGCCCTGCCCGGCTACGAGGAGGTCGGCCGCCGCCGCGTCCTCCTCGGCTGCTGGGGCGCCCTCAACGACCCCGAGTACTGCGACTTCACCTACGCCAACATGACCGACTGGGGACGGAAGATGTTCGTCACCCCGGGCGTGGTCGTCGACGGCAAACTGGTCACCAACGACCTCACGCAGATCAACCTCGGCATCCGCATCCTCCTCGGCAGCTCCTACTACGACGACTGGGAGGGCCAGGAGCAGTTCGTCACCCACGACCCCCTCGGCAACCCCGTCGACCCCCGCCACCCCTGGAACCAGCACACCATCCCCGCCCCGCAGAAGCGCGCCTTCGACGACAAGTACAGCTGGGTGATGTCCCCCCGCTGGTTCGACGGCAAGGACCACCTCGCCCTCGACACCGGCGGCGGCCCCATCGCCCGCCTCTGGTCCACCGCCCTGTCCGGACTGGTCGACGTCGGCTACGTCAAGGCCACCGGACACAGCGTGGTCATCAACCTGCCCCGCACCATGACCAAGCCGGAGACCACCTTCGAGTGGCGCATCCCCAAGTGGAGCAACGCCCTCGAACGCAACCGCGCCCGCACCTACTTCCAGGCCTACGCCGCCGGCATCGCCCTGCACTGCGCCGAGAAGGGGCTCGCCGAGGTCCGCGCCGGACGCAGCCAGACCTGGGAGAAGTTCGAGGTACCGGACGAGTCCATCGGCTGCGGCTTCACCGAGGCCGTCCGCGGCGTCCTCTCCCACCACATGGTCATCCGCGACGGGAAGATCGCCAACTACCACCCCTACCCGCCGACCCCCTGGAACGCCAGCGTCCGCGACAGCTACGGCACCCCCGGACCGTACGAGGACGCCGTCCAGAACACCCCCATCTTCGAGGAGAACCCTCCGGAGAACTTCAAGGGCATCGACATCATGCGCGCCGTCCGCAGCTTCGACCCCTGCCTGCCCTGCGGCGTCCACATGTACGTCGGCGGCGGCAAGACCGTGAAGTCCATGCACGTCCCCACCGGCCTGAGCGGACTGGGCGGATGAGCGCCGCGACCACCGACGGCCTCCAGGCGGGCCGCCGCGTCGAAGAGGTCCTCGACCGGCTCGCCGCCACCGGCGACCGGCAGACCCACGAGGCCGCCGAGGAACTGGTCCGCGTCCTCATGGAGTTCTACGGAGCCGGCCTCGCCCGGATCGTCGAGCGGCTCACCGCCCTCCCACCCGGCGCCGCCCCCCTGGCCGCGCTCCTGGAGGACGAGCTCACCGCGGGCCTGCTGACCCTCCACGACCTCCACCCCGAGGACGTGCACACCCGCATCGCCCGCGCCCTGGACTCCCTCCCCGAAGCCGAACTCGACGGATACGACGAGGACGACGGCACCCTGCGGCTGCGCACCGCCCCCGACGGGGGCTGCGGCTGCGGCAACAGCGCCGAGGACACCCGGCGCCGCATCGAGGACGTCGTCGCCGCCTTCGCCCCCGAGGTCACCTCCGTGGAACTGGCACCCGCCGCACCGGCGCCCCCGCTGCTCCAGATCACCACCCGGCCGCCCGCCCCGGCGCGCGTCCCGTGAGCCCCGACCGGCGGCCGTCCGCCCCCGCACCGGGACTCCGGCGCTTCACCCGGCCCCGCACCCCCCGCCCCGAGACCTGCGAACTGTGCGGTACGCCCGTGGCCCGGGACGGCCACCGCCACCTCGTGCGGACCGACGAACGCGCCCTGGTCTGCGCCTGCGCCCCCTGCGCCCTCCTCTTCGACCGCCCCGGCGCCGGCACGGGCCGCTTCCGCACCGTCCCCGACCGCTACCTCAGCGACCCCGGCCACCGCTGGGACGACGAAGCCTGGGACCTCCTCCAGATCCCCGTCGGCGTCGCCTTCTTCTTCCGCAACGCCGCCCTCGACCGGCTCGTCGCCCTCTACCCCAGCCCGGCCGGCGCCACCGAGAGCGAACTCGACCCCGACACCTGGCAGCGCGTCCTCGACGCCGGACCGCTCGCCGCCCTCCTCCAGCCCGACGTCGAGGCACTGCTGCTGCGCCGCACCCACGGCCGCACCGCCTGCTACCTCGTCCCCATCGACATCTGCTACGAACTGGTGGGCCGCATGAGACTGCTGTGGCAGGGCTTCGACGGCGGCGCCGAAGCCCGCGCCGCCCTCGACACCTTCTTCACCGAGGTCGAACGGCGCGCCGTACCCGCCGGCAGGCGCCCCGCCACGGCACCGGCAGGGGAACCGCGGCCATGACCGACCTCACCTTCACCTGCACCGGGGTGCGCGCCGACCCCTACGCGGCCGGCCCCACCCTCCTGCTGCGGCTGCGCGTCTGCGCCCCCTCGGCCACCCGCGTCCACGCCCTCGCCCTGCGCTGCCAGCTGCGCATCGAACCGGGCCGCCGCGGTTACGGCCCCGGTGAGGCCACGGCGCTCCAGGACCTGTTCGGCGAGCGCTCCCGCTGGGGCACCACCCTCCAGCCCGTCCAGTTCGCGCAGGTCGCGGTCATGGTCCCGAGCTTCACCGGCGAGACCGAGACCGAGGTGCCCGTGCCCTGCACCTACGACATGGACATCGCCGCCACCCGCTACTTCGCCGCCCTGGAGGACGGCGACGTACCGCTGCTGATGCTGTTCTCCGGCACGGCCTTCACCGGCTCCGGCGGCTTCCGCGTCGAACCCGTCCCCTGGGACCGGGAGGCCTCGTACCGGATGCCCGTGTCCGTGTGGCGGGAGATGATCGAACAGCACTTCCCCGGCTGCGGATGGCTGCGGCTGCCCCGCGACACCATGGACGAGCTCCTCGCCTTCCGCTCGCGGCACGCCCTCGCCTCCTGGGAGTCGACCGTACGCGCCCTCCTGGACGCCGCCGCGACCCCGGCGACCCCCGACGCCGTCCCGGAACCCCTCCGGGCCGCCGCACTCCTGGACCGGCTGGCCGGGAGGACCGCCCCGTGACCACCACCTCCCCGCCGGACACCCGCTTCGCGGCCGCCCGGCAGCTCGCCGACGCCGTCCTCTTCGAGGGGTACGTGCTGTACCCCTACCGGGCCTCCGCCGCCAAGAACCGGATGCGCTGGCAGTTCGGCGTCCTCGTGCCGCCCGCCTGGGGGCCCGCGCACGGCGAACACTCCTTCCAGCGGACCGAGCTGGTCATGGAACCGAAGGGCGAGGCCGTCCTCCACCTCGAACTCCGCTTCCTGAGGGCATGGCGGCGCACCGTCGAACAGGCCCTCGGCGACGGCTCGTTCACGCCCGTGCCCGAACTGCACCTGCCCGACCGGGTCCTCGTCCCCTGGGACGAGGGCACCGAGGAACAGGCCGAGCTGACCGTGCCCGTCGCCGAACTGGCCGCCGGCGAGGTGATCCTGCCCCTGGTCCGCCCCGCCCTCCAGGAGAGCGAACCCGTCCTCGACGCCGACGGCCGCGAACGCGGCCGGCTGGTCCGCGCCGCCGAGCGCATCGACGCCGAGGTCCGGCTCCGCGCCGAGGAACTCGACGTGCCCTACCGGGCGCTGAGACTCACCGCCGTCGTCGAGAACACCACCGCCTGGACCCCGGAGCCGGGCGCCGGCCGCGACAGCGCCCTGCCCCGCTCCCTCGTCGCCGCCCACCTCCTGCTGGGCCTCAGCGCAGGCTCCTTCCTCTCCATGACCGACCCGCCCGAATGGGCCCGGCCCGCCGTCCGCGGCTGCGACAACCGCCACACCTGGCCCGTCCTGGCCGGCGAGGAGGGCCGCGCCGACGTGGTCCTGTCCTCCCCGATCATCCTGGAGGACCACGCCGCCATCGCCCCCGAGAGCGCCGGCGCCATGTACGACGCCCTGGAGATCGACGAGATCCTCGCCCTGCGCACCGCCGCCCTCACCGACCAGGAGAAACGCGAGGCCCGCGGCACCGACCCGCGCGCCGCCGCCGTCGTCGACCTCGCGGACTCCATGCCCCCCGAGGTACTGGAACGCCTGCACGGCGCCGTCCGCGCCCTGCGCGAGATCACCGACCCGGACCGCACCGGGGTCCCCGAGGACGTGTTCACCCCCGACACCCCCTGGTGGGACCCGGCCCACGGCGCCGCCGCCGAACCCGCCCCGCAGCGGATCACCGTCGACGGCCGCCCCGTCGGCCCCGGCAGCCGCGTCCTGCTGCGGCCGGGCCTGCGCCGCACCGACGCCCAGGACCTGTTCCTGCGGGGCCGCGCCGCACGCGTCGAAGCCGTCCTCCACGACGTCGACGGCGGAGTGCACCTCGCCGTCACCGTCGACGGGGACCCCGGCGCCGACATCCGCCGCGAACAGGGCCGCTTCCTGTACTTCCAGCCCGACGAGGTCACCCCCCTGGAGGACGAGTGAACGGCCGGACCCTGGTCGCCGGCATCGGCAACGTCTTCCTCGGCGACGACGGCTTCGGAGTCGAGACGGTCCGCGCCCTCGCCGCCCAGCCCCTGCCCGACGGAGTGGAGGCCGTCGACTTCGGCGTGCGCGGAGTCCACCTCGCCTACCAGCTCCTCGACGGCTACGACACCCTCGTCCTCGTCGACGCGACCGCCCGCGGCTCCGCGCCGGGCACCCTCCACCTCATCGAGGCCGACGGAACCGGCCCCCTCGACCCGCAGGGCGCGGTGCTCGACGGACACGACATGTCCCCCGACACGGTCCTCGCCCTCCTCGACACCCTCTGCGCGGGCACCGGGGCCACCCCGCCCCGGCGCACCCTCGTCGTCGGCTGCGAACCCGCCACCGTCGAGGAGGGCATCGGCCTGAGCCCGCCCGTGGCCGCCGCCGTACCCCACGCCGTCCGCATGGTCCAGGAACTGCTCCCGAGGAGAACCCCATGAAGAAGGCCATCGCGTTCACCGTGGCCGCCGCGCTCGGCGCCGTACTGGTGACCATGCTCCCCGACCTCAAGCGCTACCTGCGCATCAGGCGCATGTGACCTCCGGCTCCCCGCCGCCCGAACGGCGTACGGGTCCCCGGTGCGTCGGCGCGCCCGTCCGCCGGGCACCCGCCCCGCCGGTCTAATGAGGCGCGGCAGGACGGAGTCCGATGCACGAGATGTCGATCGCCATGGCCGTCGTGGACCAGGTGGCGGAAGCGGCCCAGGCCGGAGCGGCGCGCTCCGTGAGCCGCGTGGAACTTGAGGTCGGGGAACTGGCCGGCGTCGTGCCCGACGCGCTGGCCTTCTCCTTCCAGCTCGCCTGCACCGCGACGCCCCTCGAAGGCGCCGAGCTCGTCACCCACGCCGTGACGGCCCGCGCCCGCTGTGCGTCCTGCACGGGGGAGTGGGCCGTCGGCATGCCCCCCGAACTGCGCTGCCCCGACTGCGGGAAGGCCGACGCCGTGGAGCTCCTCGCGGGGCGCGAACTGCGGATCCGCCGCGTGGTCTGGGAAGACGACCCCGAACCGATCCCCGAGGAGGCCTGAGCCGTGTGCCGAGTGGTCGACCTGCGACAGGCGGTGCTCGCCAAGAACGACGGGGCCGCGCAGGCCCTGCGTGAGGAACTCACCGCCCGCGGAACGGTGGTGGTCAACCTGCTCTCCAGCCCGGGCAGCGGGAAGACGGCCCTGCTGGAACGCGAACTGACCCTGGCCCGGGAGCGGGGCGTGCCCGTGGCCGCGCTGACCGCCGACCTGGCGACCGAGAACGACGCGCTGCGGCTGGCCCGTTCGGGCGCCCCGGTCAAGCAGGTCCTCACCGACGGCCTGTGCCACCTGGAGGCCCACATGCTGGGCCGCCACCTCGACGGCTGGCTCCCCGAGGACACCCGGCTGCTCTTCGTCGAGAACGTCGGCAACCTGGTCTGCCCCGCCTCGTACGACCTCGGGGAGTCCCTGCGCGTGGTGCTCGCCTCGGTGACGGAGGGCGAGGACAAGCCGCTGAAGTACCCGACCGCCTTCGGCCTGGCGCAGCTGGTGGTGATCACCAAGACCGACATCGCGGAGGCGGCCGAGTTCGACGAGGCCGCCTTCCGGGCCAACGTCCAGCGGGTCAACCCCGGGGTGGAGGTGATCCGCACCTCGTCCCGCTCGGCCGAGGGCACGGGCCTCCTCCTCACCCACGCCCTCCGCACCGCCGAAGGCACCCCACCCCACACCCCGGTGATGTCCCCCCAGCCCCACACCCACGCCCCGACCCACCCCCACGCCCCGACCCACACCCACAGCCCGAGCCACCCCCACGCCCCGACCCACACCCACAGCCCGAGCCACCCCCACGCCCCTACCCACACCCACAGCCCGAGCCACCCCCACGGCCCGGGGCACGACCACGGCCCGGGCGCGGCCCACGGGCCGAGCCACACCCACCCCGGCCCCGGCCGCGCCCCCGCGCACACCCACGGCCCCGGGCACGTACACGGCCCCGGCGCGGGCTACGTGCACGACCCCGTGGGGTCCGGGGCGGAGCCCCGGGGAACGGTGGAAGGGCGGGTAGGGGACAGCCCCGCAGGGCCCCCGGCCGCGCCGCACCCGGCCCCGGCCGACCCGCACCCCACCCCGGAACCCCGCTGATGGACGCCCCCGCGGAACGCCGCCGCGTCACCGTCCGCGGCGTCGTACAGGGCGTCGGCTTCCGCCCCTACGTCTACACCCGCGCCACCGGACTCGGCCTCGCCGGCCACGTCACCAACACCCCCGACGGCGTCGTCGCCGAGATCGAGGGCACCCCCGCCGCCGTCGCCGCGTTCTGCGCACGCCTCGCCGCCGAGGCCCCGCCGCTCGCGGTCGTCGACACCGTCGACCACCACACCCTGCCCCCGGCAGGGGGAGCCGGCTTCGCGATCATCCCCTCCCGCACCACCGCCGGCCCCGCCCGCACCCTCGTCCCCCCGGACGTCGCCACCTGCGCCGACTGCCTCGCCGAACTCGCCGATCCGGCCGACCGCCGGCACCGCCACCCGTTCATCACCTGCACCCACTGCGGGCCCCGCTTCACCATCGTCACCGGACTCCCGTACGACCGGGCCCACACCACCATGGCCCGCTTCCCGATGTGCCCCGACTGCGCCCGCGAGTACGCCGACCCCGCCGACCGCCGCTTCCACGCCCAGCCCGTGGCCTGCCCGGCCTGCGGGCCCCGGCTGCGCCTGCTCACCGGGGCGCCGCCCCGCGAGGACCCCGCCGCCGACCCCGTCGCCGGGGCCCGCCGGCTCCTCGCCGAGGGGGCGGTCCTCGCCGTCAAGGGCCTCGGCGGCTACCACCTCGCCTGTGACGCCACCCGCCCCGCGGCCGTCGCCGAGCTGCGCCGCCGCAAGGACCGCGGGGACAAGCCGTTCGCCCTGATGGCCCGCTCCCTCCCCGACGTCGAACACCTCGCCGTCATCGGCCCCGCCGAACGGGCCCTGCTCACCGGCCCGGAGCGGCCCATCGTGCTGCTGCGCCGCCGCCCCGCGTCGGCCGCCGCCCTCACCGCCGACGTCGCCCCGGGCAGCCCCGACCTGGGCGTGATGCTCCCCTACACGCCCGTGCACCACCTGCTGCTGGGCCTGCCCGGCGACCCGCCCGGGCCGCGGCTGCTCGTGATGACCAGCGGCAACCTCTCGGGGGAGCCCATCGTCACCGACGACGCCGAGGCCCTGGAGCGCCTGGCCCACCTCGCGGACGCCTGGCTCACCCACGACCGCCCCATCCACGTGCCCTGCGACGACTCCGTGGTGCGCGTCTGCGACGGCGAACCGCTGACCGTGCGCCGTTCCCGCGGCCACGCCCCGCTGCCGGTCGCGCTGCCGCTGCCGGTGCCGCCCACCCTCGCCGCCGGGGGCGACCTGAAGAACGCCTTCTGCCTCGGCGAGGGCCGCAAGGCCTGGCTGTCGGCGCACATCGGCGACATGGACGACCTGGCCACCCAGACCGCCTTCGAACGGGCCGAGCGGCAGCTGGAGTCCATCACCGGGGTGACGCCCGCCCTGTTCGCCGCCGACCGCCACCCCGGCTACCGCTCCACGGCCTGGGCGGCCCGCCACGCCGGCACCCGCCCCCTGGTCCGCGTCCAGCACCACCACGCCCACGTCGCCTCCGCCATGGCCGAACACGGCCTGGACGGCACCCGGCGCGTCATCGGGATCGCCTTCGACGGCACCGGCTACGGCGACGACGGCGCGGTCTGGGGCGGCGAGGTGCTGCTCGCCGACTACACCGGTGCCACCCGCTTCGCGCACCTCGCGTACGTCCCGCTGCCCGGCGGCGACGCCGCGGTGCGGCGCCCCTACCGGATGGCCGTGGCCCACCTGTGGGCCGCCGGCCTCGCCCGGACCCCGGACCTGCCCGCGGTGGCGGCCTGCCCGCCCGCCGAACTGCCGGTCCTGGAACGCCAGCTGGAGCGTGGCCTGAACTGCGCGCCCACCTCCAGCATGGGGCGCCTCTTCGACGCCGTCTCTTCCCTGGCCGGCGTCTGCCACCTCGCCGGCTACGAGGCGCAGGCCGCCGTCGAACTGGAGGCGGCCGCCCTCGCCGCCCCCGCCGGGGACCCGCACCCCGGCTACCGCTTCGCCCTGCACCCCCCGCCGCCCGGCACCCGGGGCCCGTACACGGCCGCCCCGGCGCCCGTCCTGGCGGCCGTCGCCGCCGACGTACGGGCGGGCACCCCGCCGGGGACGGTCGCGGCCCGCTTCCACGCCGCGGTCGCCGCCCTCGTCGCGGACGCCTGCCTCGCCGCCCGCGCGGCGCACGGCCTCGACACCGTCGCCCTGACCGGCGGGGTCATGGCCAACACCCTGCTCTCCGCGGCCTGTTCACGGCTGCTGCGGGAGCACGGCTTCACCGTACTGCGCCAGCACCGGGTCCCCCCGAACGACGGGGGACTGGCCCTCGGCCAGCTCATGGTGGCGGCGGCCACGGCCGGCCGCGCCACGGAACAACCACAGCAAGGAGGGGCCCATGTGCCTGGCGGTACCCGGCAGGGTGATTGACATCGGGGAGCGGGACGGCACCCGCATGGCCACCGTCGACTTCGGCGGCGTCGTCAAGGACGTGTGCCTGGAGTACCTGCCGGACCTGAGGGTCGGCGAGTACGCCATCGTCCACGTCGGCTTCGCCCTCCAGCGCCTGGACGAGGAGTCCGCGCTCAAGACCCTGGAACTCTTCGCCGAACTCGGCATGCTCCAGGAGGAGTTCGGCGACCCCTGGGAGCAGGCCGAACAGTTCGGCGGCGTCCCGGAGCCGGACCCCACCCACCCCGAAGACGTCCCGCGGGAGGCGGCGCAGCAGTGAAGTACATCGACGAGTTCCAGGACCCCGGCCTCGCCCGACGGCTGCTCGACGACATCCACGCCACCGTCACCCGCCCCTGGGCGCTGATGGAGGTCTGCGGCGGCCAGACCCACACCATCATCCGGCACGGCATCGACCAGCTCCTCCCCGACCAGGTCGAGCTGATCCACGGCCCCGGCTGCCCGGTGTGCGTGACCCCGCTCGAAGTCATCGACAAGGCCCTGGAGATCGCCTCCCGACCGGGCGTGATCTTCTGCTCCTTCGGCGACATGCTCCGCGTGCCCGGGACGGGCCGCGACCTCTTCCAGGTGCGCGGCGAAGGCGGCGACGTCCGCGTCGTCTACTCGCCGCTCGACGCCCTGGAGGTCGCCCGCCGCAACCCGGACCGCCAGGTGGTCTTCTTCGGCATCGGCTTCGAGACCACCGCCCCGCCCAACGCCATGACGGTGTACCAGGCCAAGAAGCACGGCATCACCAACTTCAGCCTGCTCGTCTCCCACGTCCGGGTCCCCCCGGCCATCGAGGCGATCATGAACTCGCCGAGCTGCCGGGTCCAGGCCTTCCTCGCCGCCGGGCACGTGTGCAGCGTCATGGGCACCACCGAGTACCCCGAACTGGCCGCCCGGTACCGCGTCCCCATCGTGGTCACCGGCTTCGAGCCGCTCGACATCCTGGAGGGCGTACGCCGCGCCGTGCGGCAGCTGGAGCGCGGCGAGCACACCGTCGACAACGCCTACGCGCGCGCCGTCCGCCCCGAGGGCAACCCGGCCGCCCTCGCCATGCTGGAGGACGTCTTCGAGGTCACCGACCGGGCCTGGCGCGGCATCGGCACCATCCCGGCCAGCGGCTGGCGGCTGTCGCCCCGCTACCGGGACTTCGACGCCGAACACCGCTTCTCGGTGACCGGGATCGACACCCGCGAGCCGGCCGCATGCCGCAGCGGCGAGGTCCTCCAGGGCCTGATCAAGCCGCACGAGTGCGAGGCCTTCGGCAAGGCCTGCACCCCGCGCACCCCGCTCGGCGCCACCATGGTCTCCAGCGAGGGCGCGTGCGCCGCGTACTACCTCTACCGGCGCCTGGAGATCCCGACCGCCAAGACGGCACCGCTGGAGGCGACCCCCGTTGTCTGACACCGCACTGGACGTCCCGGGCTGGACCTGTCCGGCCCCCCTGCGCGACCACCCCCGCGTGGTGATGGGCCACGGCGGCGGCGGCGCGCTCTCCGCCGAACTCGTCCGGCACGTCTTCGCCCCCGCCTTCGGCGGCGACGTCCTCGCCCAGCTCGGCGACTCCGCGACCCTGACCCTGGGCGGGGCCCGGCTGGCCTTCTCCACCGACTCGTACGTGGTGCGCCCGCTGTTCTTCCCCGGCGGCAGCATCGGCGACCTCGCCGTCAACGGCACCGTCAACGACCTCGCGATGAGCGGAGCCGTGGCCGCCTACCTGTCCTGCGGGTTCATCCTGGAGGAGGGCGTCGAGACCGCCACGGTCGCCCGGGTCGCCGAAGCCCTCGGCGCGGCCGCGCGCGCGGCGGGCGTGGAAGTGGCCACGGGGGACACCAAGGTCGTCGAAGTGGGCCACGGCGACGGCGTGTACGTCAACACCTCCGGCATCGGCCTCGTCCCCGACGGCGTGGACCTGCGGCCGCAGCGGGTCGTACCCGGCGACGTGGTCATCGTCAGCGGCGACATCGGGCTGCACGGGGTGGCCATCATGAGCGTCCGCGAGGGCCTCGGCTTCGAGGCGGACATCGTCAGCGACTGCGCGGCCCTCGGCGGCCTCGTGCAGTCGATGCTCGCCGTCACCCCCGACCTGCACGTGCTGCGCGACCCCACCCGAGGGGGACTCGCCGCCGCCCTCAACGAGATCGCGGCCGCCTCCGGCACCGGCGTCGTCGTCCAGGAGGGCCGGGTGCCGGTCCCCGACGCCGTGCGCAACGCCTGCGCGATCCTCGGCCTCGACCCCTTCTACGTGGCCAACGAGGGCAAGCTCGTCGCGTTCGTCCCCCGCGAGCACGCCGACGCCGTCCTCGACGCCATGCGGGCCCACCCGCTGGGCCGGCGGGCGGCCGTGATCGGCGAGGCGGTCGAGGAGCACCCCGGCATGGTCGTGGCCCGCACCGGCCTCGGCGGCACGCGCGTGGTCGACCTGCCGATCGGTGAGCAGCTGCCGAGGATCTGCTGACGCCGGCCCGCCCCGGCCCCCCGGGGCGGGTGCGCCGGGGTCAGGGCAGCTCGGGGATGAACGGCAGATAGTCCTCCGGGCCGTCCCACGGCACCACCGCGTAGCTCGCCTCGGGCAGCTCGTTCCACACGCCGGGGAGGTCTCCGAGCGGCTCGGAGACCACCAGCCGCGTCTCGTCGGACACCTCGCGCAGGTACGGCAGCTCCGGGTACAGCTGGCGCACCGTATCGGCCCGGCTGCTGTAGTACAGCGAACGCGACCTGCCCTGGCTGGAGTAGCGGAAGGCCCACACCCGCTCGCCCTCGCTGACCGCCACCGTCATCTGGAGCGGGTCCGCCACCCCGTGCTCCTTGCCGAGCCGTTCCACCAGGCCCGCCATCCGGGCGACCGCCCCCGGCGGGTCCTGGTCGAGGCCGAAGGTCACGGCCAGGTAGAACATCACCTCGGAGTCCGTCGAGCCCTCGATGCAGGGGAACAGCGCCGGGTCCACGGCCATGCACAGGTCGCGCTGGAGCCGGTGGAAGTCGGTGATCGCACCGTTGTGCATCCACAGCCAGCGGCCGTGCCGGAAGGGATGGCAGTTGGTCTGCTGGATCGCCGAACCCGTGGAGGCGCGGACGTGCGCGAAGAACAGCGGCGACCGCACGTGCGAGGCCAGCTCCCGCAGGTTCCGGTTGTTCCAGGCCGGGCCGATGTCACGGAACACCGCCGGGGTGCCGTCACCGTCGGTGCTGTACCAGCCGATGCCGAACCCGTCCCCGTTGGTGGACTCCACGCCCATCCGCGCGTGCAGGCTCTGGTCGATCAGCGAGTGTTCCGGCTGGTACAGGACGGCGTCGAGGAGCATGGGCGAGCCGGAGTAGGCGAGCCATCGACACATGTGCACCATCCCTCTCGTGCGCCACTCCGTCCGAGCCTAACGCCCCGCGCCGCCGCCCCGCCTGCCGTTGCGCCGGGCGGGTGGCACCGCCCGCGCCGGCCGCCACACCGGCGAACCTGGGAAGGGAGGAGCGCCCCTGTGGCCGTGGAGGCCGGGCACGGTCCGGCCATGCGGCGTATCGCGCCGCCCCGGGCCGCCGCGCCGTCACCGCCGCCCTCGCCCACCCCACCGCCGACACGATCTCCGCACCCTGGACACCCTCCGTGAACAGCCGACCCTCTGCGTCACCGTCCTGCTGTCCGTCGCCCTCGTCACCGGCGGTACGCGGGGGCACACGGGCAGCTCACCCCCGGCGGCGGCTTCCGGGAAGGAGCGGCCTCGCCCGCCGGATGCACCTCGCCCACCCGTGGGACCGGGGCGCGCGGGCGCCGGGCCTAGAGCCGCTCCTCCATCCGGATCGCCGACTCCAGGTCCTCGTGGGCCCTGCCGTCCTTGCCCTCCCGCTCCTCCAGCAGCGCCGCGGCGATCGCGTCCAGCTTGCGCTGGACGGCGTGCTCGGCGCGCCGCTCGGAGTTCTTCAGCAGGGCCAGCAGCAGCAGGGACACCGCGCCGATCGCGTCGCCCGCCAGGTGCTGCCACTCCACGGGCAGCCCCAGCACGTGAACGACGACCAGGCAGCCCACCAGGGCCGCGCACAGGGCGGAGAAGACGGCGGAGCTGGTGAAGTTGGAGGCGAGCTCGGCCAGCCGCGCGAAGCGGCCGGCCCGCCCGCCGTCCTCGCTCTTCTCCGCCGGATGCCGGAAGACCATGCCGAACCCCTGCCCGCCCCGCCCCACCCCACACCTACCCGACGGGCACACCTTCCGACCGCACGCCTCCCAGCCGCGCCCTTCGGGCCCGGCGCCCTTCGGGCCGCGCGGCTTCTTCGTGGCCGGTTACCGGCCCGCCGCCGAGTCGTCCGGCCAGCCGTAGCCGGTCCGCGGCGCCGGGGGGACGGCGCCCAGCGCGGCCAGGTCCTTGTCCGCGGCCCGGCTCAGCTGGCCGGCCAGGTCCCGCATCGCGCGGCTCGCCGCCAGCTCGTCGCCGATCGCGGGGACCTCCACGTCCTGCGGATTGCAGCGGGCCCGGCCCCGCCCGACCAGCGTGTCCTTCCCGGTCTCCAGCACCGCCCGGGCCTTGGTCGTACCGTCCTCCTCGATGAGGTAGACGCCGACCCTCCATTCCTCGGCATGTGACATGGCGCGCCTCCTGACCTCCCGGAGCCTCCTGCTCCCAGGATCTCACCAGGACACGTACAGCTCCTGCGGCGACCGGTGGATCAGCGTGGGCCGCATGCGCGGCGGGCGCTGCCCCTCCAGCCGCAGCCCCGGCAGCCGGCGGACGAACAGCTCCAGGGTCAGGCGCAGTTGCTCACGGGCCAGCCGGGAGCCGGGGCACCCGTGGGGCCCGTACCCGAAGGCCAGGTGGGGCCGGGCGGCGGCCCCGCGGCCCACGTCGAACTCGTCGGCGCGCTCGTGGCGCCGTTCGTCGCGGTTGGCCGACCCGTACGCCACCAGCACGGTCGCCCCGGCCGGCAGCCGGGTCCCGCCCAGCGTCACCGGGCGGGTGGTCCTGCGCCGGAAGGCCTGCACGGCCGCGTCGTGGCGCGCGGCCTCCTCCACCGCCGCCGGCACCAGGGACGGGTCGTCGCGGAGCATCCGCCACTGCCGCCGGTCGGAGAGCAGGTGCATCAGGGTGGTGGCGATGAGCGCACTGGTGGTGAGGAAGCCGGCGATCAGCAGGTTCTGCAGGCTCGCCACCAGCTCGTGGCGCTGCTCCACGGTCAGCTCCCCGGCCCCCGGGGCCAGCGCCGCGACCATGGCCGAACAGAGGTCGTCCCGGGGCCGCTCGCGCCGCGCGCGCACGTACCCGTCCAGCAGCCGTTGCAGCGCCACCACGTCCTCGGCGGCCGCCACCTGCTCCCGCGGCGACAGCGGCCGGAACAGCAGCTCCTCCGCCCGGAAGCCCCCGTGCACGGCGGCCGGCACGTCCGCCGGGTCCAGCCCGATCAGCCGCCCGACCACCTGCCCCGGCAGCTGCCGCGCGTAGGCCCCCACCAGCTCGACCGGCCCGTACGCGGGCAGGCTGTCCACCAGCTCCCGCGCGCAGGCCCGGGCGTGCGGGAGCAGGGCCGCCACCCGGGCCGAGGACAGCCCCCGGTTCAGCGGGGCCCGGTGCCGGCGGTGGGCGGCGCCGTCCGAGGAGACGACCGTGGGCCGCGGCCCGAAACCGCCCGCCAGGACCGCGAGGACGGCGTCCGGCAGGGCCACGTCGGGAGTCAGGGCGTTCACGGAGGAGAAGTCCTCCGCGCGCAGCAGCACCTCCCGCACGTCCGGGTCGCGCGCCACCAGCCAGGCGTCGAACGCCGGCAGGTACGTCAGCCCCGCGGCACGGCGGGCCCGGGCGTACAGCGGGTACGGGTCGCGGTACAGCTCGTCGCGCCAGACGTGTCCCGGCGGCGGCTCGGGCGGGGTCACACGCGACCCCCGTGGGACGCGGGCGCCAGGCGCGCCGGGGCGGGACCGTACGGCCGGACCGTGAGGCCGTACGCGGCCCCGGTGGGAGCGGAGTCGAACACCGGCACGTGGCGGGGCAGCAGCAGCTCCAGCAGGGCCACCGACTCGCGCAGGGCGAACTGGGTGCCCAGGCAGGCCCGGGGCCCCATGCCGAAGGGCAGGTACGCGCCCTGCCGGGCGGGCCGGCCGCCCGGAGCGGTGAACCGCCGCGGGTCGAAGCGCTCGGGCTCCGGCCACAGCTGCGGATCGCGGTGCGTCAGGTACGGGCAGACCAGAAGGTCCGTCCCCGCCGGGACGGCGTGGCCGGCGACGGTGTCGGCGACGGCCGCGTGCCGGGGCAGGATCCAGGCCGACGGGTAGAGCCGCAGCGTCTCGCTGACCAGTGCCCGCACCGCCTCCCGGCGCTCCGGCGAGCCCTCCGGCCCGGCCGCCAGCGCCTCCTCGCGGGCCCCGGGGTGGCGGTCCAGGAGCAGGTACAGCCAGGTCAGGGTGGTGGCGGTGGTCTCGTGCCCGGCGACCAGCAGCGTCACCAGCTCGTCCCGCAGCAGCCGGTCCGTGTACTGCGGGTACGTGCCGGACGCGTCCACCAGCACCCGCAGCAGCCCCGGCCCCTCCGGGCCCGCCTCCCCGTCCCGGGCGGCGGCCACGGCCCGCCGGGCGACCGCGTCGATCCGGGCCAGGTCGGCGGCCACCGAACCCCGCGCCCGGGCCTCGTCGGCGGGCAGGCTCGGCAGCACCGCCACCACGGCCGCCACGGCGGTCAGTTCCCGCGCGGTGGCCTCGTCCAGGGGGTGGCCGGTGAGCGCGCGCCAGATGGTGTCCAGGGCGAAGCGGCGCATCTCCTCGCCGACGTCGAAGACCTCCCCGCTCCGTGCGTACCCGGCCCACCGCTGCGCCGTGGTGCGGGCCGCCGCGGCGATCCGCCGCTCGTAGCGGCGCATGCCCGTACCGGTGAACTGCGACTGGAGGAGCCTGCGCTGCCGCTGCCAGGCGTCCCCCGTCGCGGCCAGCAGCCCGTCACCGATCAGCAGGCGGGCCCGGTGCGAGCGCTTGACGTACCCGTCGGGATTGCGGGCCAGTACGTGCTGCACGGCCTCCGGCCCGGTCACCAGCACGGTGGGCTCCGGCCCGATCCGCACGGCGGCGAGGCCTCCGAGCCGCTCCCGCGCCAGCCCCAGCAGCTCGATCAGCTCGCCCCCTCCGGCCCGCCACCGCTCCACCTCGGCGGAGTCGAGCTCGGGCACCGGCGGGGCGGACCGGCCGGTAACGGCGTGTGTGGCCAAGGCTGTTCTCCTGTCCGGCAGAAGTCGGGCAGCACGGACTGTACGCGGCCGCGCGCCGCCGTACGAGGGCGCGTTGAGCCGACCTGGCGCGACTGCTCCCGGAGTCGTCCGACGACGGGGACGCACCGCTGTCTGCCATCGGTGAACACCACCCCGAGCGGGCGAAACGTTCGTTACCGTCGGCCGCATGACGACGGTCACCACCCGTACGGTCGCATACCCGGCCGACGACCTGACGATGGTCGGGCACCTCGCGCTCCCGGCCGGTGCCGGTCCCCGGCCCGCGGTCCTGATCGGACCCGAGGGGATGGGGCTCAGCGATGTCGAGCGCCGCCGGGCCGAGGCTCTGGCCGAACTCGGCTACGTGGCGCTGGCCTTCGACCTCCACGGCGGACGCTACCTGGAGGACCCGCAGGACATGCTGGCCCGTTGCCTGCCGCTGCTCGCCGATCCCGACCGCATGCGGGGCATCGGTCACGCCGCGCTCGACGTGCTGCGCGCCGAACCGCGGGCCGACCCCGACCGGACCGCCGCCATCGGCTACGGCACCGGGGGCGCGGTCGCCCTGGAACTCGGTCGCGACGGCGTCGGCCTGCGCGCGATCGGGACGGTCAACGCGGTGACCACGGGCCGGCCGGGTGAGGCGGCACGCATCCGCTGCCCGGTATGGGCCGGGGTCGGGTCGGAAGACCCGATCATGCCGCCCGCACAACGGGAGGCGTTCACCGCGGAGATGCAGTCCGCGGGGGTCGACTGGCGCCTCGTGGTCTACGGGGGAGCCCTTCACGCCTTCCACCACCCGCCGGTCGGCCACGCCGCGCCGCCCGGCGTCGGTCACCACCCACGGCACGCACAGCGGGCCTGGCGCGACATCGTCGCCCTGCTCGCCGAGTGCATGCCGGTCGGGGACTGACCCGTTCGGCACGGCGACGGCATACTTCGACGATGATCCCCGACGACTTCCGGCCCATCGGGCGCGACCACCCGGACTTCCCGCCGCTGCCCGAGCGCGTCGACCTGAACGCGGCCCACCTGCTCGGGCCGGCCGCCGCCGTCGAGGCCAAGTGGGAGCAGATGGCCCGCTCCTGGAGGTGGTACGCCGAGTACGCCGTGCTCCGGAGCCCGAGCAGGGTCTACCCGCGCATCGTCGAGCTCGTCGCGGCGGCCCGGGCCGTTCCGGAGCTGCGGCGGCTGTACCCGTACACCAGCCACATGATCCTGAAGTTCAGCTCCACCACCACGATCCCCTACGAGGTGCGGCTCCCGTCGGTCGAGCCGCTGGCCGACGGGCGCTTCCGCGTCCGGCACGGCCGGGTGCTCGGCGAGTGCGACGGCCCCGGGGAAGCGCTGGCCCTCGTCCTGGCCCACGCCCCGCCCGGCCTCGGCCCGGCCGTGCGGGGCGAGGCCGGCCGCGGACGCTGAGCAGGGCGAAAGCCCCGGGCCCGCCGGCCCGGGGCTTTCGTCGTCATGCCGTTCGGAGCGTTCAGACCAGGTCGAACCGGTCCAGGTCCATGACCTTGCTCCACGCGGCGGCGAAGTCCTCCACGAACTTGCGCTTCGCGTCGTCGCTCGCGTACACCTCGGCCACCGCCCGCAGCTCGGAGTTCGAGCCGAAGACGAGGTCGGCGCGGGTGCCCGTCCACTTGAGGGCGCCCGTCGAGGCGTCGCGGCCCTCGAAGGTGTTCTGGTCCGCCGAGGTCGGCTTCCACGTCGTCCCCAGGTCGAGCAGGTTGACGAAGAAGTCGTTGGTCAGCGTGCCGGGGGTGTCGGTGAACACGCCCAGCTTGGACTGCTGGTGGTTCGCGCCCAGCACGCGCAGGCCGCCGACGAGGACGGTCAGCTCGGGCGCGGACAGGTTCAGCAGGTTCGCCCGGTCCACCAGCAGGTACTCGGCCGGCAGGCGGTTGCCCTTGCCGAGGTAGTTGCGGAAGCCGTCGGCGGCGGGCTCCAGCGCCGCGAAGGACTCGACGTCGGTCTGCTCCTGGGTGGCGTCCACGCGGCCCGGGGTGAAGGCCACCTCGACCTGGTGGCCGGCGTCCTTGGCGGCCTGCTCGACGGCGGCGGTGCCGGCCAGCACGATCAGGTCGGCCAGGGAGACCCGCTTGCCGCCGGTCTGGGCGGAGTTGAAGGACTCCTGGACGCCCTCCAGGACGCGCAGCACCGCGGCGAGCTGGTCGGGCTCGTTGACCTCCCAGCCGGCCTGCGGCTGGAGGCGGATACGGGCACCGTTGGCGCCGCCGCGCTTGTCGCTGCCGCGGAAGGACGAGGCGGACGCCCAGGCCACGGAGACCAGCTGGGACACCGTCAGGTCGGTGCCGAGGATCCGCTCCTTGAGGGAGGCGATGTCCGCGGCGTCGATCACCTCGTGGTCGAGGGCCGGCAGCGGGTCCTGCCACAGCAGGGTCTCCGACGGGACCTCGGGGCCGAGGTAGCGCACGACGGGACCGAGGTCGCGGTGGGTCAGCTTGAACCAGGCGCGGGCGAAGGCGTCCGCGAACTGGTCGGGGTTCTCCAGGAAGCGGCGCGAGATCTGCTCGTAGGCGGGGTCGAAGCGCAGCGCGAGGTCCGTCGTCAGCATCGTCGGAGCGTGGCTCTTGGACGGGTCGTGGGCGTCCGGGATGGTGCCGGCGCCCGCGCCGTCCTTGGCGACCCACTGCTGAGCGCCGGCCGGGCTCGTGGTCAGCTCGTACTCGAAGCCGAACAGGTTCTCGAAGAAGTTGTTGCTCCACCGCGTCGGCGTCGTGGTCCAGGTGACCTCGAGACCGCTGGTGATGGTGTCGGCGCCCTTGCCGGAGCCGTACGTGTTCTGCCAGCCGAAGCCCTGGGCCTCCAGCGGGGCCGCCTCGGGGTCGACGCCCACGTGGTCGGCGGGGCCGGCGCCGTGCGCCTTGCCGAAGGTGTGGCCGCCGGCTATCAGCGCGACCGTCTCCTCGTCGTTCATCGCCATCCGGCGGAACGTCTCGCGGATGTCGCGGGCCGCGGCCAGCGGGTCCGGGTTCCCGTTCGGGCCCTCGGGGTTGACGTAGATCAGGCCCATCTGGACGGCGCCGAGCGGGCTCTCGAGCTCGCGGTCGCCCGTGTAGCGCTGGTCGTCGAGCCAGGTGGTCTCGGGACCCCAGTAGACGTCCTCGTCGGGCTCCCACACGTCGGCGCGGCCGCCGGCGAAGCCGAAGGTCTCGAAGCCCATCGACTCCAGGGCGACGTTGCCCGTCAGGATGAGGAGGTCGGCCCAGGACAGGCTCTGCCCGTACTTCTTCTTGACGGGCCACAGCAGCCGGCGGGCCTTGTCCAGGTTGGCGTTGTCCGGCCAGCTGTTGAGGGGGGCGAAGCGCTGCTGGCCGGCGCCGGCACCGCCGCGGCCGTCGCTGATCCGGTAGGTGCCGGCGCTGTGCCACGCCATGCGGATCATGAACGGGCCGTAGTGGCCGAAGTCGGCCGGCCACCAGTCCTGCGACGTGGTCAGGACCTCCTCGATGTCCCGCTTCACGGCGGCGAGGTCGAGGGTCTGGAACGCCTCGGCGTAGTCGAACCCCTCGCCGAGCGGGTTGGCCACGGCGGGGTTCTTGGCGAGGATCTTCAGATTGAGGCGCTCGGGCCACCACTGGCGGTTTCCGCCGCCCTGGGTCGGGTGTGCGGCGCGCTCGTGCGCGACCGGGCAGCCGCCCGCACCCTCTGCTTTCGCGTCTGCGACGACTGCGTCATGGTTCTCAGACATGCAAATCCTTCCGGACCAGGCGGATCACGCTGTTCAGGAACGGTCGTTCTCAACCCTTGGCTATCAACGCGTCAGATCCTACGATGGACACAGTCCAAGTCAAGACGTAGACCAAGCCCGGACCTGAGGAGGGTGAGCCGACGATGAGCGACCTGCTGGAACGGCTGCGCAGGCGCGGCTGGCGGATGACGTCCCAGAGGCGCGTCGTCGCGGAGGTCCTGGACGGCGAGCACGTGCACCTCACCGCCGACGAGGTGCACGCCCGGGCCGTGGACCGGCTCCCCGAGATCTCCCGCGCCACCGTATACAACGCCCTGGGGGAGCTGGTCGCCCTCGGGGAGGTGGCGGAGGTCTCCACCGACGGCCGGGCCAAGCGTTACGACCCGAACGCGCACCACCCGCACCACCACCTCGTCTGCTCCGGCTGCGGCCTCATCCGGGACGTCCACCCCGCCGGGAACCCGCTGTCCGACCTCCCGGCGGGCGAGCGCTTCGGCTTCTCGGTGTCCGGGGCCGAGATCACCTACCGGGGGCTGTGCCCGAACTGCGCCGCCTGACGTCCCGCCCGGCCGGCCCCGGCGCTCCACCGGTGCTCCACCGGTCCTCCGGCGGAGCACCGCCGCAGTCCTAGCGGTACGCGGCGAACGCCTTCGTGAAGGCCAGCGGTTCCTGGAGGACCGAGCTGCAGGTGGCGTCGGCGTGCCCGAGGGCGCCCGCCGCGCACTGGCGGTCGCGCGCCGACGACCACATCGCCAGCCGCCCGATCCCCTTCGCCTGGGCGAAGCGCACGAGTTCCGCCGCGTCCGCCACGCCGAAGACCTCGCTCGCCACGTCGTTGACGCCGATCATCGGGGTGACCGCCAGCGCCTTCCAGGCCCCCGCGTCGGAGAGCCCGAGCACGCCCTTGAGCTGGGCCTGCGTCGCGGTCGCCGCCTGGACCGCGTACTGGCCCATGTCCCCGGAGTACGCCGGCCCGTAGTCCATGGCCATGATGTTCACGGCGCCGATGCGTACGCCGTTCCTCGCGGCGTCCGCCAGCAGGGCCACGCCCGGCTGGGTCAGCCCCTCCGGCATCACCGGCAGCGTGAAGGCCACGTCGAGGCCGGGGTGGGACTTCTGCAGCCGGGCTATCGCCTGCGCGCGGCGGGTGTTGGCGGCGGTGTCGGGCAGGGCGGCGCCCTCGATGTCGAAGTCGACCTTGGTGAGCCGGTAGGCGTCGACCACCTTCCCGTACGCGGCGGCCAGTTCGTCGACGGTGGCGCAGTTCAGGGCCAGCTCGCGCCCGGCGGCGCCGCCGAACGACACCCGCACGTCGCCGCCGGCCTTGCGCAGCGCGCCGATCTGGCCCGCCACCTTGTCGTCCGCGAGCGCTGTGACCCCGCCCCACAGTGGCGAGCAGCCGCCGCCGGCGGTGACGAAGGCGAGGTGGAACTCCTTGACCCCGGTCCGGGCCGCGGTGTCGAGCAGGTCGTACGCGGGGTACAGAGAGGTGTCCACGTACGGGGCGAACCGCGCGCCGCCGGCGGGGGCGCCGGTCGGTGCGGGCGTCGCCGTGGGGGAGGGCGGGACCACCGGGCCGGCGGTGGCGGTGGCGGTCGCCGTGGCCGTGGCCGTCGGCGCGGCGGTGGGCGTCGCGGTCGGCGCCGTCGTCGGCCGGCCGCTCGGCTGCGGCGTGGCGCCCTGGTCCACCGAGCACTTGACGGCGTTGATCAGGCAGCGGGTGGGGTCGCCCGGCGTCCCCGGGCCCGAGCCGCTCGCCACGAACCCGACGGTGACGGACGCCCCCGGCGCCAGCACCCCGTTCCAGGCGGCGGGCTTGACGGTGACGCGCTGCCCGTCGACCGTGTGGGTCCCGTTCCACAGCGAGCCGATCCGCACCCCGGCCGGCAGGTCGAACTGGAGCGTCCAGCCGGCCAGTTCCCGGCCGGTGCCGTTGGTGATCACGTACTGGGCGGTGTAGCCGCCGCTCCAGGAACTGGACTTGGTGTACACGGCCCCGACGGAAGTGGCCTGGGCCGTGCCGGTGAACGCGAAGGCCGCGCCCCCCAGCACCGCCGCCACCACCACCGCTCCCGCGGCCTTCGCCCTGCCGCTCGCCCTGCGCCGGTGTCCGCCCGTGCTGCTGCCCATGGAGTGCCTGCCTTCGTATGACCGGGAGTTGGTACGGGGCAGCACGCTAGCCCTCTGCAAACGGACATTCGTTCGCTTCGGGGTGCCGGCGACGAACCTTAGGTTCCGCTTAAGGCGGCGGAAAGGACGGCCTCAGGAAAGGTGCCCGCCCGCCCGGTGGGAGCGGCGCACGCGGAACGCGGCACGGCGGATGTTCCGCCGTGCCGCGCCCGTGCCGCCCGCGGTGACCTTCGTCAGGGGAGCTGGTCGTAGTTGTACTGGCCCTTGTACTGCGGGGCCCACACCTCCGGCCAGGGGGTGCTGGTGCTGCCGCAGGCGCCCAGGACCACGGGGGAGCGGCGGCCGGTGTCCCGGATGCACTGCCCGGTGCTCGCCTCCACGATCTCCCAGCGGTTCGGGTAGGCGTCCGTGCCCCGGTACCTCCAGGTGAAGGTGGAGCAGCCCCAGCCGTTGGCCAGGACCATCGCCGTGCCGGGCGCGGTGCCGCCGCCCTGCGTGCCGAGGCAGTAGACGCCGAACGCGCCGATGGTGAAGTTGCCGTTGCCCACGTTCTGGAAGTGGAAGCGCTGGTGCAGCGCCTCCTTGCAGTCGAAGGTCTGGATGATCGTCCCCTCCTCGGGGCGCCCGCCCCCGCGGATGTCGAGGCACTTCCAGCTGACGGCGGCCCGCAGCTCGTAGGTGGCCGCGTCGCGGAAACTCGTCGTGTACCGGATGCCCGGGTTCTCGGCCGCCCGCGCCGTCGACGTCGGCAGCAGCAGGACCAGCAGGCCCATCAGAGCGGCCACCACGCCGTGCCCGCCGAGCCTGCCCAACTTTCGCACCACTTGCTCTCTCCTGTCGTGAGAACGTCCTTGACGCGGAGAACGTAGCGAGATCCGCCGAACCCCCGGTACCCGCCCATTCAGGGGGGTACCGGGGGTCCGGGCACGCGGGTCAGGCGGCGGTCCAGCCGCCGTCCATGGGCACCGAGGTGCCGGTGACGTGGCCCGTGTGCGGGCCGCAGAGCCACAGCGCGACGGCCGCCACCTCCTCCGGCTCGATCAGCCGCTTGATCGCGGAGCCCCGCAGCAGCACCTCGGAGACCACCCGGGAGGCGGGGATGCCGTGCGCTTCGGCCTGGGCGGCGATCTGCCGCTCCACCAGCGGGGTGCGCACGTAGCCGGGGTTCACGCAGTTGCTCGTCACCCCGTGCGCGGCGCCCTCCAATGCGGCGACCTTGCTGAGCCCCTCCAGCGCGTGCTTGGCGCTCACGTAACCGGACTTGAAGGCGCTGGCGCGCAGCCCGTGGACGCTGGAGATGTTGACGACCCGCCCCCAGCCGCGCCCGTACATGTACGGCAGGGTCCGCCGCAGCAGCAGGAACGGGGCGGTGACCATCACCCTCTGGATCAGCTCGAACCGCTCGGGCGGGAAGTCCTCGATGGCCGCCACGTGCTGGAGCCCGGCGTTGTTGACGAGGACGTCGGCCTCGGCGGGCAGTCGGCCGATCGCCTCCGGGTCGGCGAGGTCGGCGGCATGAGCCCGCCCGCCGACGAGTTCCGCGACCGCCCCGGCGGCCTCCGCGTCCACGTCCACGACGTGGACGAAGGCGCCCGCGCCGGCGAGCGCCACCGCGCAGGCCCGCCCGATGCCGCTGCCGCCGCCGGTCACCAGGGCCACACGTCCCGCCAGGGCGGAGGCCGTTCCACCGGATGAGGTGCTGATCTCGCTGGTCATGCCCCGAACGTTAGGGACGTGTGCCACCGCGTGCCGATGTGCGCCGCCGCCACACTCGGCGGCCGCGCTGTGGCGGCGGGCACCACCGCAGGACGGCACGGGCCGCGGTGCGTGCGCGCACCCCGGCCCGCGCGCCTCCTGCCGGTGTCCTGCCGGCGTCCTACTGGTGGGGGCGCCAGTTCGGCAGGCCGGCCGACGAGGGGCGCCAGGCCATCACCTGGGCCAGGTGGCGCAGGATCTCCTCGGCCTCCCGCCGGACCTGACCGGGTACGTCGCCGCGCTCGCGTACGAGCTGGGCGTAGATCGGCGCGTCACTGCTGGTGCTGCTCACTTAGGATTCACTCCCCTGAAGCCGGCACCGCGGGCCGGGCGGCACAAGTGTAGGCGGCGGCCTGGCGGCAGCCGAACAGAGGTCGGTACGGGCGCGGACGGGTACTCACGGGCACTGGGTCCCGTCCGCCGGAGCGGTGCCGTCGACGAGGAACGCGTCGACGGCCTTGGTGGCGCAGGAGTTCTTCCCGTAGGTGCCGTGCCCCTCGCCCTTCACGGTGAGGTTGAGGCCGACGCCCCGGCCGAGCGACTCCGCCATGCGCTTGGCGCCCTCGACGGGGGTCGCCGGGTCGCCCGTGTTGCCGATCACCACGATCGGGGCCGCGCCCTCGGCGGAGACCTGCGGCTTGTCGGCGGTTCCGCGCACCGGCCACTGCGAGCAGCCGAGCAGGCCCTCCACCATCTCCGGCCCGAACACCGGGGAGGCCGCCCGGTAGGCGGCTTCCTGCGCCTTCGTCTCCTCGACGGTGTAGCGGCGGCTGGTGTCGGCGCAGTTGATCGCCGTCTGCGAGGCGTTCGAGTTGTCGTAGTGCCCGTCCTCGCCGCGTCCGTTGTAGAGGTCCGCGAGCTGGAGCAGGTTGTTCCCCGTGCCCAGCTGGCGGAGCTCGCCGAGGCCCTGGACGAGGTACTCCCAGGTCTCCTTGTCGTAGAGGCTGGCGGCGATGCCGGTGAGCGCGAGGTCGGAGGTCAGCTTGCGGCCGCTCTCCGTGGCGGCGGGCTTCGCCTTCAGCTTCTCCAGCAGCTCGTTGATCCGCTTGTTGCCCTCGGCGTCGCTCGCGCCGGTCGGGCAGTTGGCGGTGTACTTGCCCCGGCAGTACTCCATCGCGTGCTCCAGCGCCTGCTGGAAGCCCTTGGCCTGGCCGAGACCGGCCTGGGCCTCGTCGGCCGTGGGGTCGACGACGGCGTCGAACACGGTGCGTCCGACGTTCTTCGGGAACAGGTGGGCGTAGACGCCGCCCAGCCGGGTGCCGTAGGAGATGCCGAAGTAGTTCAGCTTCCGGTCGCCGAGGACCTGGCGCATCAGGTCCATGTCGCGGGCCGTGTCGGCCGTGCCGACGTGGGGGAGCAGCTTCGCGGACTTCTGCTTGCAGGCGTCGGTGAACCGCTTGATGTCGTCGAGGGTGTTGCCGGAGCCCGGGTCCTCGTCGAGCGTCTTGTCGTCCAGGCACAGGACCGGCGCGCTGTTGCCCACGCCGCGCGGGTCGAAGCTGACCAGGTCGTAGACCGCGCCCAGCTTCTTGTACTCGTCCGCCGCCTGCGGGAGCGTGTGGACGCCGGAGCCGCCGGGGCCGCCGAAGTTGTAGACGAGGGAGCCGATCCGCTTGCCGGGGTCGGTGGCCTTCTTGCGGATCAGGGCCACGTCGATGGTCTCGCCGGCCGGCTTGGCGTAGTCGAGCGGCGCCTTCATGCTCGCGCACTCCCAGGCCGCGCCCGGGGCCTTGCCGCCGCCCTGGGCGGCCGACGGCGCCGGGCAGGTCCGCCACTCGGGCTTCTGCCCGGTCAGGGCCGCGGGCAGGGCGGGGAGCGGGGCGGGTGCCGCGGCGCCCGCCGGTCCCGAGGGCTTCGCCTGCGCCGGAGCCTTCGCGTCGCCGCCGCAGGCCGCCAGGGCGGGGACCGCCAGCAAGGAGGCGGCGGCCAGGACCGCCGCCCGGACGGGGCGGCGTATGAGGTGGGGCATGCGTGGGCTCCTGCGCGGTTCGGAGGGCATGGGTAAACGAAGGACAAAGTGTAGGGGCGGATTCCGGCCAGCGGTTCCCGGGGCCGGGAAGATCCGGAAGACACCCCCTAGCCGACGGGGGCGGCGCCCGCGGTGCGGGGCGAGCCGGGGCCGCGGGCGCCGCCCGCGGTACGGGCGGCCCGGCCCTCCGCGTGCGGCTCCCCGGCCGGCTCCCCGGCCCGGTAGCGGCCCGGCGTCGTGCCGAACTCGCGGCTGAAGGCGTGCGAGAGGGCGTACGGGGTTCCGTAGCCGACCCGGCGCGCCACCGCGGCCAGCGGGTCCTCGGTGCCGCGCAGCAGGCCGGCGGCGAGGTTCAGCCGCCACCAGGTGAGGTACGCCATCGGCGGCCGCCCCACCAGGGCCGTGAACCGCCGCGCCAGCGTGGGGCGGGAGACCCCCGCCTCGGCGGCCAGCCGCTCGTTGGTCCAGGGGGCGGCCGGATCCGCGTGCAGCGCCCGCAGCGCGGCGGCCGCCACCGGGTCGCCCAGCACGGCCGGCCAGCTGCCCGCCGTGCCCTCGGCGGTCAGCCAGGAGCGGATCATGTAGACGAGGAGCAGGTCGAGCAGGCTGGGCACCGCGACACCGCCCCCCGGCCGCTGCCCGCCCAGCTCGCGGCCCAGCAGATCGATCGCGGAGCGCAGCTCGGGGTGGCTGCCCACCCGGTTCGGCAGGTGCACCACAGGCGGCAGCTCCGCCATCAGCGGGTGCGCCCGGCTGCGGTCGAGCCGGTACTTGCCGCACAGCATCTCCACCGTGCCGCCGGTGCCGTCGCCGGTGCCGGCGCCCGCGGCGGTGCCGTCGTCCCGCGGACCGGTGCGCCGCCACGCCCCCCGGACCGACTCGAAGGGCAGCGCCCGCGCCACGGCCCGCGCGTCGGCGGGCGAGTCCGCGATCACGTGCCCCGTACCGTGCGGGAGCAGCACGGCGTCACCCGCGACCAGCGACACGGGCGGTCCGCCGTCCGGCAGCAGCCAGCAGCCGCCCTCCAGGACGACGTGGAAGCCGGCGCCGTCGTACGGGGCGAACCGCACGCACCAGCTGCCGTCCACCCGCATCCGGTCGGACGAGGGCCTGCCGACCCGTACGGCCGTGATCGCGTCGCTCACCACATCCACCGCGCCAGCCTATCCGGGGCTCCACGGATGAGCCGCTCTCGTATTCCGCAGAGCGTCCGGAGCATTGAGCCGCTCACCGCAGCCTCCGTACAGTGATGATCATGGATAACGCGAACGGGAACGGCATGGTGCTCGGCGACGTCGAGGTCATCCGGGTGATCGAGTGGCAGGGGCCCTTCGGCCCCGTGACGGACCTGGTCCCCGAGGCGGGGGAGCGGATGTGGAAGGACAACGGGCACTGGCTCGCCCCCGACCACCTGCGGGCCGAGGACGGCCGCGCGGTGATGGCCCTGCAGACCTGGGTCCTGCGCAGCGGCGGCACCACCGTCGTCGTCGACACCGGGGTCGGCAACGGGCGCGAACGCCCCGGCGCCCCGCTCTTCCACCGGCGGGAAGGGGACTTCCTGGGGGCCATGGCCCGCGCGGGCGTCGACCCCCGGGACGTCGACTACGTCGTCAACACGCACGTCCACGCCGACCACGTCGGCTGGAACACCGTCGAGGACGCCGGGGAGTGGGTGCCCGCCTTCCCCAACGCCCGCTACCTGATCCCGGCCGCCGACGACCACCACTTCGGCCCGCGCGGCGGCTACGCCAAGGGGGCGCGGGAGGACGACCGGCTGATCTACGAGGACAGCATCGCGCCCGTGCACCGGGCCGGGCAGGCCGTGCTCTGGGAAGGCGCCCACCGCATCGACGAGCACCTCACCCTGGAGGCCGCCCCCGGCCACACCCCCGGCTCCAGCGTGCTGCGGCTGGCGTCGGGCACCGACCGGGCCGTCTTCGTCGGCGACCTCGTCCACAGCCCGGTCCAGATCCTCGCCCCGTCCTGCAACAGCTGCTTCTGCGCGGACCCGCGGCAGGCCGCGGCCACGCGCCGGAAGGTCCTCGGGCGGGCCGCGGAGCTGCGGGAACTGGTGGTGCCCGCCCACTTCGGCGGCGGGGGAGCCGTCGAGATCCACCGGGAGGGCGAGGGCTTCGGCATCACCCGGTGGGCCTGACCCGCGCCCGATCGCGATTGCGGGGTCGGATCATCGGACTGTTACGGTCCGGGCATGCCGCAACTGGTCGCCCCCACCCCCCGCCTGTACTCCTCCTGGCTCTGCGCACAGGAGGAGTGGGGGCCCGACGCCCACCTGGACGGGGGCGGGCTCGGCTCCGACGACGACGTCACGACCGAGCGGGGCTTCGCCGACTGGACGGCCAGGCTGCGCGCCCGGGCCGACCGCACGGCTCCCGTCGAGCAGGGCCTGGTCCACGCCACCCACTGGTGGATCACCGAGGGCGACACCTACCTCGGCTCCATCGACCTGCGGCACTACCTGAACGCCTTCCTGCTCGACGCGGGCGGCCACATCGGCTACGCCGTCCGCCCCTCGGCACGCGGACGCGGTCTGGCCGGCTGGGCCCTCGCCGAGGTCCTGCACGAGGCGCGGCTGCTCGGCATGGACCGGGTCCTGCTCACCTGCGACCCCGGCAACGGCGCCTCCGCCCGCACCATCGAGCGGGGCGGCGGCGTCCTGGAGGACGTACGGGAGACCCTGGTCGGCCCCAAGCGCCGCTACTGGATCACCCTCTGAGGGGAGAGGCGGCAGCGGCGGGGGAGGCGGGAGGGGCCGGCGATCCCTGCGCCAGGCCCGACAGCTCCAGCGCGCGCAGCATGGCGGGCAGGTCCCAGTGGCCGCAGGAGCAGCCGGCGGCCAGTTCCTCCAGCGCCCCGGGCGTGAGCTCACGGCGCACGGCGGCGTCCAGCAGCGCCGCCGCGGTCTCCTGGCGCTCCTCGAACGGGGTGCAGCGGCAGCCGTCCCAGGTCCCGTAGAGCAGCAGGTGCAGGCACTCCGGGCGCTCCGCGAACCGGCTCATCCCGCAGTCCAGCCCGTCGTCGGCCAGGTCCTGCGGGTAGGGCGCCCGGGCCCAGGCCCCGTCCTCGGACCAGTAGACGCAGCCGAGTTCCCAGCTGCCGAGCAGGTCGCGCAGGGTCTCGTACGGCAGCCAGTCCGGGCCCTGGGCCAGCATGTCCACGCCCGGCTCGTGCCACTTGACGGCGCTCGACTCGTCCTCGCCGTAGAGGACGTACCGGCCCCCGCCCATCGGGGCGAAGGTCCACCAGGTGCAGCCGCAGTCGTCGAGGTGGAGGCCCTCCGCGTCGATCCAGTGCCCGCTGCGGTGGACGCCCTGCCCCTCCGCCTCGGTGTCGGCCTCCAGCACCGCGACCAGGGCCCAGCGCGCCCACAGCTCCTCGGCGGGCGGCAGGTCCCCGGGCAGGCCGGGACGGTTGATGGTCATATCGGTGGAAACCCCCTGGACGTGACGGCCGTTCGCCGCCCGAGCCTAGCGGGCCCTGGCAGCCGGCGCCGGACGGCCGCCGCGGGCCGGAACCCGCGGCGGCCCGCCCTCATCGGGCGTTGCGCTCCGGCAGGTCCACGTCGGCCGGGGCCGGGGCCGGGGTCGCCGCGAAGCCGCGGGCGTTCGCCTTCACCGGCTTCTTGCCGCAGAAGGCCCCTTCGAGGGTGCCGCCCAGGGCGGTGTTCGCCGCGCCCTGGTTCGAGGTGTTCGCCATGGCGCTGAGCGTGCGGGAGCCGTCGCGGGTGGAGAAGGCGTAGGTGTAGAAGCCCTGCACCGTGCCCGTGTGCCCGTACACCGACGTACCGCACGACAGGTCGTAGCGGCGCAGGCCCAGGCCGTAGAAGCGGGTGTTGGTCGCGTCGGTGGGCGTCATCGTCAGCATCTGGTCGAGCAGGGCGGGCTTCACCAGCTTCCCGCTCACCAGCGCCGACATGAAGGTGCCGAGGTCCGCCGGGTTGGAGATCATCGCACCGGCCGACTGGGCCCACGACACCGTCTGCTCGGTGGAGTCGACGAGCGGGGCGCCGGCCTCGTCCGGGGTGAGGTAGCCGTGCGTGTGCAGCCCCTTGATCTTCGCGTCCGGGTGCACGTACGAGGTGTCGCGCAGCTTCAGCGGCTTGATGATGCGGCGCTCGTACTCCTTGGCCACCGGGCGGCCCGTGGCCTTCTCGATGAGCATGCCGACGACCACGAAGTTCGTGTTCGAGTACTTGTACGCGACACCCGGCTCCGTCGTGCGCGGCTCGGCCAGGGAGAGCTTCACCAGCTCGTCGTAGCCGAACACCTTGTTGCGTACGGCCTCGAAGCCGGGAACCGTCTTGTCGAACATGGCGTTCGTGTAGTCCGCCAGCCCGCTGCGGTGGGTCAGCAGGTGCCGCACGGTGATCCGGTCGTCGGGCAGCAGTCCGGGCAGGTAGCGGTTGACCGGCTGGTCCAGCTCGATCTTCTTCTCGTCCACGAGCTGGAGCAGCACGACCGTCGAGAACGTCTTGGTGACGCTGCCGATCCGGAAGCGGGCCTGCGGGTCCATGGCCTGGCCCGTGACCTTGTCGCGCACCCCGACCTTCTCGACCAGGGCCTTCTTCCCGTCGCCGATGCGGGCCAGCGCGCCGGGCGCCCCGGCGGCGGTGGTGTTGCGCAACGCCTGGGCCACGGCCTCCAGATCGGGGTCCGGCAGGGTGGCGGCGCCGGCTCCGGCGGCCTGCGGGAAGGCGGCGGGCGCGGCCTGCGCGGCGGTGGCGGGCACCACGGCGGCGACCGTGGCCAGCAGGGCGGCGCTGACGGCCAGACGGCGGTTCAGGGGCAGGGGCACGTTGTTCCTCTTACTCGGTCGGTGCGGTTCCCGGGACCCGGACGCCGGCTGCCGAAGGGGTCCAAGGGGCGGCCGGCGCTCCGAGTCGATCAAGAGCTTACGCAAGATCACGCAAAGCAGGTCATCGCGGTTCCCGGCCGAGGCCACGTCACCATCCGTGACGCGAGCGCCCGTTGACGTTCCGTAGGATCGACCCGTGACGACGACCTTTGTGCTCGACGGCGGGCTGATCCGCACCCTGGACGACTTCTGGCGGGTGGTGGGCGAGGCCGTCAACGGGCCCGGCGGCTACTTCGGCAAGAACCTCGACGCCTTCAACGACTGCCTGCGCGGCGGGTACGGCACCCCGGAGTCCTTCACGCTGGAGTGGCACGACCACCGCAGCTCCCGGCAGTCCCTGGGCCACCCGGAGACCGCCCGGGTGCTGGAGGAACGGCTGCGCCGCTGCCACCCCGCCAACCGCGAACGGGTCGCCCAGGACCTGGCGGCCGCCCGCGAGGGCCGCGGCCCGACCGTCTTCGACTGGCTGGTGGAGATCATCGAAGACCAGGCCCCCGGCGCCCTCCGGCTCCGCTAGCAAGCCGTACGCCGCGACGGGGCCGGTCCCAGGCGCCCGGCGGAATCCGGCCGGCCGAAATATGATGGCCCTGGATCTTCGCGTCGCGGGAGCAGGGAGCCCATGCACATACCCCGGAGGGGGCCGTGACCCCTCGGCGCCAACCGCACCGGCCCGACAGCGCCGACCTGCTGAGCATGCTGGGCCGGCTCAGCGCCCAGGCGCGGGAAGGGGCGCGCTTCCAGCACGCCCGGGTGGAGCTGGCCGAGGCCCTCCAGCGCGAGATGCTGCCCTCCTCCCTGCCCGTCCTGCCGGGGCTGCGCACGGCAGCCCGTTACGCGCCCGCCCAGCACGGCCTGGAGATCGGCGGCGACTGGTACGACGGGTTCCGGGTCGCCGAGGACGCCCTGGCCTTCTCCATCGGCGACGTACAGGGGCACGACGTTGCCGCCGCCGCCTTCATGGGCCAGGTCAGGGTCTGCCTGCGCGCCGTGGGGGCCGTCGTCGCCGACCCCGGCGAGGTGCTCGGCCGGGCCAACGACGTCCTGCTCTCCCTCGACAGCGAACTGTTCGCCACCTGTAGCCTGCTCCGCTACGACCCGGCCACCGGCGACCTCGCCAGCGCCCGGGCCGGCCACGTGCCGACCGTCTGGGCCACCGCCGCCGGCCGCTACGGCCTCGCCGAGGACGAGGGGGGCCCGCCCCTGGGCACCGTACCGGGCGCCGGGTACTCGGTCACCCGGCGCCGGCTGACCGAGCCGGGCTCGATCGTCCTGCTCACCGACGGTGTCGTCGAGGGCCCCGCGTTCCCGATCGAGGTGGGCCTGGAGCGGGTGCTGCGGATCGTCCGGGAGGCGGCCGGCGGCGACCCGGACGAGCTGGCGGCCGAGGTGATGAAGGTGGCCGACTCCACCGGCCACGCCGACGACGCCGCGGTGCTCGTCCTCAGCCACGGCGCGGCCGACGCCTGATCCCCGCCGGGCGTGTCACGGCCCGCCCCGGCGGCCGGGCTGTTGTCTGATGCTGTGGTGCGCACCGTGCAATGGCGAGGTCCGTCCGAGGCGCTCCTGCGGATCCTCGGGGTCGCCGCCGCCTACTACCTGAGCGGCCGGCTCGGCCTGCTGTGCCAGGTGGTCGTCGAGGGCTCGGTCGTCACACCCCTGTGGCCGCCCACCGGCATCGCCCTCGCGGCCCTGCTCTGGTTCGGCCCGCGGGTCTGGCCGGGCATCGCCCTCGGCACGTACCTCACCATCGAGGGGATCTCCGCCTTCCGCCCCGTCGACCTGCTCATCGTCCTCGGGAACACCCTGGCCCCGGTGTGCGCGTACGCCCTGCTGCGTCGCGTAGGCTTCCGGCCCGAGATCGACCGGCTGCGGGACGGGCTCGCGCTGGTCTTCGCCGGCGGCCTGCTGCCGATGCTGGTCAGCGCCACGGGCGGCGCCGGGACGCTGCTGCTCACCGGCAACCTGCCGCCGGAGAAGTTCTGGGGGGTGTGGTCGGCCTGGTGGGCCGGGGACACCATGGGCGTGCTGCTCGTGACCCCGCTGCTGCTGGTCCTGCGCCGGGCCAGGCCGCCGCGGGACCCCTACCGGGTGGCCGAGGCGCTCGCGCTGATGACGGCGGCGGGGGCGGTCACGGCCCTCGCGGCGCACAGCGGCATGTCGCTGCTCTTCCTGGTCTTCCCGCTGCTCATCTGGGCCGCCGTGCGCTTCCAGCTGGCCGGCAGCGCACCCTGCGCCCTGCTGGTGTCGGTGGTGGCCGTGGGGGCGGCGATCGACCAGGCGGGGCCCTTCGCCCACCACAGCCTGCTGGAGATCATGGTCAACCTCCAGGCGCTCAACGGGGCGGCCGCCCTCACGGGCCTGCTGCTGTCGGCCATGGTCACCGAGCAGAACAACATCCGCCTGAAGATCGAGGAGGTGTGCGAGGACCTGGCCGAGGTGGTGGCCCACCTCGCCCCCGGCCGGCGGGACGAGTGATCAGGGCAGCGGTACGCCCCGGGCCGTGGTCCACAGCTCGTACCACTCCTCGTGCGTGAGGTCGGGCGGGTTCAGGGCCGCGTCGCGGCAGGCACGGATCCGGTCGGGGCGGGCCGTGCCGATCACCGGCGCGATGCCCGCCGGGTGCCGCGTCAGCCACCACAGCAGCACCGACTCCGGGGTGGTGCCCTTCTTCCGCGCCAGCTCCCCGAGCAGTGCGGCGGTGGCCCGTTCCGCCGGCGTCCGCTGGCGGCCCGTGAACCGGCCCTGGGCGAGGGCGCCCCAGGCCTGGAGCCGGATGCCGTGGTCGAGGCAGTGCTCCAGCGTCCCGGGGGCGAAGCCGTGGCCGGCGCCCTCGGGGGTGTTGAGCAGCACGCCGGACTCCACCCAGGCGCGGCTGTGCAGGCTCATCTCCAGCTGGTTGGCGACCAGCGGCACGTCCAGGCGCGCCTGGAGGCGGGCGATCTGCGGGGCGCCCGTGTTGGAGACCCCGAAGGCGCGGACCAGTCCCCTGCCGTGCAGGGACATCAGGGCGGCCGCGACCTCGTCCGGGTCGGCCAGGGGGTCGGGGCGGTGCAGCAGGAGCACGTCGAGGACGTCGGTCCGCAGCCGTTCGAGGCTCTCCTCGACGCGCCGGACGATGGCGGGGCCGCGCAGGTCGTACAGGCCGGGGCCGCCGTCGCCGCCGGGCAGGCGGATGCCGCACTTGGTCTGGAGGGTGATGCGCTCCCGGAGCCCGGGCGTCCGGGCCAGTACCTCGCCGAAGACGGCCTCGGCCTTGCCGTGCCGGTAGATGTCGGCGTGGTCGAAGACGGTGATCCCGATGTCGAGGGCCGCGTGCACGGCCTCCTCGGCGGCGTCGACGTCCCGGGGGCCGTACGGGCCGGGCTCCCAGCTCCCGCCCAGCCCCATGCACCCGTACAGCAGCCGCCCGCCGCCCCTGCCCGTCTCCGCGTTCTCCGTCACGGGGCAAAGCCTAGGCCGTGTCTTTCGGATCAGGCCGGGCCGGGGGAGCGGGGTCAGTGGCGGCGGCGGTGGGTGCGGGCCTGGCAGGTCCACCAGGTGACGGCGCCGGTCAGACCGCCCAGCCACCACAGCAGCACCGCCGGGGCCGCCGCGTACGAGGGCCACATCAGCCATCCCAGCGCCCAGCCGGTGGCGACGACCGCCAGCGGCGGGGCGGCCGCGTAGGCCCACAGGGGCGCGCGCCGCACCAGCCGCACGGCCAGGCGGCCGAAGGCGAACGCGGCCAGGGCGAAGCCGTTGAGCAGGAGCAGCCCTGCGAGCCCCATCGTCGGTGCCTCCGGTTTCGGGAACGGGAGGACGATACGCCACCGGCGGGACCCGGGTACGAAATGCTCGACGGCTCCTTGACTGCTCAAGCTTTTTCCCTGATGCTTGAGCGGTCAAGGAGGTAGCAATGAGTGATGCGCTGGATGTGTCCCTGCGCCTGGTGAAGGCCCAGACGGCCCTGGTGCGACGGTTCGACTCCCGGCTGGGGTCCCTGTACGGGGTCAGCCTGGCCGACTTCATGGTCCTGCTCCACCTCGGGCGGGCGGAGGGCGGCCGGATGCGGCGCGTCGACCTCGCCGGGGCCCTGGGGCTGACGGCTTCCGGCGTGACCCGGGGGCTCGGCCCGCTGGAGCGGATCGGCCTCGTCGTCCGAGAGGCGGACGCCCGCGACGCCCGCGTCGCCTACGCGGCGCTGACGGACGCCGGCCGCGAACGGCTGGCCGACTGCCTCAAGGCCGCGGGCCAGGTCGCCGCCGAGGTGTTCGCGGCGCCCGAGTGGTCCCCGGCCGAGGTCGGGACCCTCAGCGCCCTGCTCACGCGCATGGGCGGCACCGGCCTCCCCGAGGACCATGGCACGGGAGCCTGAACCGGGCGCCGGCGTACGGGCCGGGGGGATGGCCCTCCGGCCCGTACGGCCGTCCGGCGCCTGAGCGCTGTGGTGCGGTGCCGGGCTCCGGCCCGGCCTACCAGTAGTGCCGTCGTCCTCCGACGGCGTGTCCGACGGCTCCCAGGACCCACAGGACGAGGCCGATGAGGACCAGGATGAGGCCGATGGTCCAGAGGATGGATATGCCGGCGACCCAGCCGACGATAAGCAGGATGACACCCAGAATGATCATGTCTTTCTCCCATCTCCGGTGGGCGTCTTCCCACATACCGCGCCGCGATGCATCCACATGCGGCCGAACCGGAACCGGGCCGCCCGCGGAACCGCGCGGTGACACCGCGACTACTCTGGGGTGAACGCGCGGCGCCACACCGCCGCGACGCATTCGACTCAGGGGGAATGGAATGGCACGTCGGCCTGCCGTCGTCGATCTGCTGGAGCTCAGCCCGGACTTCGTGAGGGACCCGTACCCGGTCTACGCCGCCCTGCGGGAGCGGGGCCCCGTGCACCACGTCCTGACGCCCGACGGCGAGCACATGTGGCTCGTCGTCGGCCACGAGGCCTGCCGCACGGCCTTCACCGACCCGCGGCTGAGCCGCGACTGGCGCCGCTCCGGGGACGTCGGCCAGATCATCAACGCCGAACAGGACCACCCGGCGCTGGCGCACATGCTGATGTCCGACCCGCCGGACCACACCCGCCTGCGCCGCCTGGTGGCCCGCGAGTTCACCCCGCGGCGCATCGAGGCCCTGGCACCGCGCATCCAGCAGATCACCGACGAACTGCTCGACGCCATGGAGGCCAACGGCGACCGCCGCGTCGACCTGGTGGAGGCCTTCGCCTTCCCCCTGCCGATGACCGTCATCTGCGAACTCCTCGGCGTCCCGGCCCTGGACCGCGAGGCGTTCCGCGGCTGGTCCAACGAGATGGTCGCCCGGACCAGCGCGGAGGCCGAGGCCCGCGCGTACGAGGAGATGCCCCGCTACCTGAGCGGCCTCATCGACGCCAAACGCGCCGAACCGGGCGACGACCTGCTCAGCGCGATGATCCACGCCGTCGACGAGGGCGGCGACCGGCTCTCGCCCGCCGAGCTGACAGGCATGTGCGTCCTGCTGCTCATCGCCGGGCACGAGACCACCGTCAACATGATCGGCAACGGGATGCGCGCACTGTTCGCCCACCCCGGCCAGCTCGCCGACCTGCGCGCCGACCTCGGCCTGCTGGACGGAGCCATCGAGGAGATGCTGCGCTACGACGGTCCGGTGGAGACCTGCACCGAGCGACTCGCCCTGGAGGACGTGGAGATGGGCGGGACGGTGATCCCCAAGGGGTCCGCCGTCCTGATCGCCATGGCCGACGCGGACCGCGACCCGGCGCGCTTCGAGGACCCGGACCGCTTCGACATCCGCCGCGACGCGCGCGGCCACATCGCCTTCGGCCACGGCCTCCACTACTGTCTCGGCGCGCCACTGGCCCGGATGGAGGGCCGCATCGCGCTCCGCTCCCTGCTGGAGCGCTTCCCCGGCCTCGAGGGCGACGCCGACGTCGCCGAGCTCTCCTGGGTGCCGGGCATGCTGATCCGGGGCGTTCGGGAACTCCCCGTCCGCTGGTGACCGGCGCGCCCTACTCCTGGGTCAGCAGGTGCCGTTCGGCCGCCAGGACGGCCTCGTGGGTGGTGGGGCGGCCCATCAGGACGCACAGGGTGTAGGCCACGTCGTCCATGGCTCGCAGCGTGCCCGGGTCCGTGGGGGCGGCCGCGAGGCGGGCCTGGCAGCCCCGCAGGCGGGTCAGGACCTCCTCGGTCCGCAGGCGGCTCGGCAGGATCCCCACGCCCTGGAAGGCACCGCGCGGCAGCGGGGTGCGGGCCGCCTGCACCGCCCGGTGCAGGGCCCGTTGCACCCGCCCGGGCACCGGCAGGCCCAGCGACCCGGCCACCATCGCCTCCGCGGCCTGCGCGGCGGTGATCCGGGCCCGCTCGGCCGCCGTCAGCAGGATCTGCTTCGCCTCGCGGGCCGAACACGGGGTGGCGGCCATCACCAGGCCCAGCGCCCACAGCTCGGTGGGCGCCTGCCCGAGCGGCCGTTCCGCGAGGGGAGGGGCCTGCGCCGCGAGTGCGGCGGCGGACGGCGGGTCACCAGGAGACGCCACGTGAGGATCCCTTCGGCGGGGCATGTGCCCTCTCACGCTGACACAGCCCCCGGGGTTCCGCACGTCCCGTCCCGCGCGGCCGCCGCCCGTCAGAACGCGGAGTTGGCGAACCAGAGGTCGAGCAGGGAGCCGTCGCCCGTGGTCTCCACGCCCGGGGCGGTGCGGTCCAGCCGGCCGTAGAGCAGGAGCAGCAGGTCCGCGGCCCCCGCCCGGACCTCCGCGTCGGCGGGGACCGCACGGCCGTCCGCGCCGAGGTCCGCGTCGAGGCCGAATCCGTCGGGCCGCAGGCGGACCAGCCAACTCCCGCCCGCGCCGTCGGTGCACCGGAACCGGACGGCCTCGCCGGACCCGCGCAGGTGCGCCACCTTCGGCGCGAACAGCGCCGCGAAGGGCAGGTTGACGAGGAACTCGTCCACTCCGTCCCGCGCGAGCGCGGGGTCGACGACCGAGGGGAGGCCGAGCGCCCGTTCGGCGTCGACCCGGTGCACCAGCGTCTCGAACAGCATCCGGCGGATCCAGAACCGGGCGTGCCCGTCCGCGCCCCAGACCCACATCGGGGCGTCCGGGTCGGTGTCGGCGAAGACCTCGACGGCCTCGGCGGCGCCGGCCCTCAGCCATTCGGCGTAACCGTCCTCGCGCTCGGGCAGCCGCAGGTCCACCTCGCGGCGGGCCGGGGGCTGCTGGATCCGCTGCCGCAGCAGCACCGAGAACCAGCGGTGCACGCCGCCGGCGTGCCGGACCAGGTCGGCCAGCGTCCAGCCGGGGCAGGTGGGTACGGGGACCTTCAGGTCGGCGTCCGCGAGCAGGGCCGCGAAGCGGGCGGCCTCCGCCGCCACCGCCGCCCCGTGGTCGATCCGGTCGGCCGTGTGCATGGTGGGGGAGTCCTTCCGTCCTGTCGTACGCGCTCCTCCGGAACTCTTTCACAGGCTCGCGGCGGGGGTCTCACCGGCCTGCTGCCGGCCCCTCCCACAGGCCGCGCAGGTGCGCGTGGAGCACCTCCTCGGCCTCCCGGGGGCGGAGGTGCCCGATCAGGACGTGCGTGGTGAGGCCGTCCGCCAGGGCCAGGACGGCACGGGCCTCCCGCTGCGGGTCGACGCGCGCCGGCGGCCCGTCCGCGTCCTCACAGGCCTCCGTGATGAGCCGGGCGAACGTCGCGTGCAGGGCCGCGTAGTTCGCCCTCAGCGTCTCGGCCAGCGGCGGGCTGACGACGGCCTGCGCGACGAAGGCGAGCCAGACCCGGGCCTCGGCCCGGTGCTCCTCCCGCAGCAGCGCGACCTCGGTGGCCGCGTGGCCCAGGGCGGACGCGGCCGACTGGGCGGGGCTGCGGACCACCCGGGCCCGTACGCGTTCGCCGATGGCCTCGCCGACGTACCCGAGGGCGAAGAGCAGCATCTCCTCCTTGGTGCCGAAGCACCGCTGCACCGCGCCCATCGAGACCTCGGCGCGGGCCGCGACGTCGCGCAGCGTGACGCCTTCCAGCCCGCGTTCGTCGGCGAGGCGGCAGACGGCCTCGGCGATGAGGCGGCGCCGTCCCTCGTGGTCCACCTGCCTGGGCATGGGCACCCGCCTTCCCGTTCCGTCCCGTAGGGCGCCCAGCTTATTCGATGCGGGTGCATCGGATCCTCGGTTATGGTTCCGATGCAAGCGCATCGGAACGACGGCCGGGCACAGAGCAGGGAGCACGGGGAACATGCCGGAGACACAAGAGACACCGAAGACACCGAAGACACGGGAGACAGGGGAAGCCCTCTGGCGGCGGCCGGCGGCCGAGCAGGCGCGCGCCGTGCGCGGCGGAGAGGTGTCGGCGGTGGAGCTCGTCCAGAGCCACCTGGAGCGGATCGCCGAGGTCAACCCGGCGGTGAACGCGGTGACCCAGCTGATGGCGGACCGGGCACTCGAAGCCGCCGCCGCGACGGACCGCCGCCGGGCCGCGGGGGAGGCGCTCGGCCCCCTGGCGGGCGTGCCGTTCACGGTCAAGGAGACCACCCCCGTCGAGGGCGTGCCGACCACCTTCGGCGTAGAACGCTTCCGCCACCTCACCGCGGCCGCCGACGCGCCGCCCGTGGCCCGGCTGCGCGCCGCGGGCGCCGTACCGATCGGGCACTCCAACATGCCCACCCTGGTCCTCGCCGGGATGCACACGCGCAGCGAACTCTTCGGCGACACCGCCAACCCGTGGGACCCCGCCCGCACCCCCGGCGGCAGCAGCGGGGGCGACGCGGCCGCCGTCGCCACCGGCATGGCGGCGCTCGGCCTCGGCAACGACTCCGGGGGCTCCATCCGCGTCCCCGCCCAGTTCTGCGGCGTGGCCGGACTCAAGCCCACCACCGGGCGCTTCCCCGCCGACCACCGGGTCCTCGGCCCCGACGACCCCGGACCGGCCTCCCAGGCGCTGGTGACCGACGGCCCCCTCGCCCGCCGCGTGGGCGACCTCCGGCTCGCCTACGAGGCGCTGGCGGGCGCCGATCCGCGCGACCCCCGCTCCGTGCCCGTCCCCCTGTACGGGCCCCCGCTCCCCGGCCCCGTCAAGGTGGCGGTGGTGGCCGACCCCGGCGGGCACGGCGTCCACCCCGCGGTCCGCGCGGCCGTCGCCGACGCGGCCGGGGCCCTGCGCGACGCCGGCTACGACGTGCGCGAGGTGGCGGACGTACCCCGGCTGGACGAGGCCCTCGACACGTACGACCGCATCACCATGACCGAATTCGCCCCGAGCTGGCCGGTGGTGCGCACCCTCCTGGGCGAGGGCGGCGACCGCTACGTCCAGATGGCGATGGAGAAGACCCCGCCCGCCACCGCCGAAGAGCTCGTCCGGCTCATGGGCACCTGGCTGGGCATCCGCCGCTCGTGGTCCGAGTTCCTCGACGGGTACCCGCTGCTGCTCGGCCCCTCCTTCACCGAACCGCCCGTCGAACCGGGACTGGAGTCCCGCGACCGCGCCGGCCGGGACCGGGTCGCCTCGGGCATGCGGCTGTGCACGGCCACCAGCTTCACGGGCCTGCCCGCCGTGGCCGTCCCCACCGGGCTGTACGACGGGCTGCCCGGCGGGGTGCAGATCGTCGGACGGGCCTTCCGCGAGGACCTGTGCCTGGACGCGGCCCAGGCCGTGGAGGACCGGCTCGGCGTCCTCACCCCGCTCGACCCGCGCCCGGTGGCCTGACACCGGCGCGGCACCCCGGAAGATCCACCCCTTAGGGTTTGCCCATGGGTTTGACAGCAGGTCACGAACAGGGAGCCCCGCCCGGTCCGACGGCGCCGGCGCAGGGCTGGCAGGCACCGAGCGCGGTCGAACGGGGGCTGTACGAGGCGAGGACGCGCGGCGACTGGCCCGCGTACTACGACCTCGTCGCCCGCGCCGACCTGTACATGATGCAGTCGCGGGCGGACGTCGACGCGAACCCGGGCAACACCCGCTTCCACCCGTACTGGAACCCGCGGACCGGGACCATGTGCCTGGCCGTCTACACGGGCGGCATGCTGCCGCCGCCCGCCGTGGACCCCGTCTACAACTGCTACGACCTGGGCTGGTTCGCGAAGGTCTGGAACCACGACGACCCGCCCTACCTCGTCGTCAACCCCGGCAGCCCCTGCGAGGGCGTACTGCCGGCCGGACCGGAGGGCCGCGCCCTGTGGCAGCGGCACGCCGCCCCCGTGGACCGGCCCGGACTCGCCCCGGACGCCATCCACACCCTGGAGATCGGCGGCCCCCGCAGCGGCCAGGTCGCCTTCGGGCTTGGCGCCGGCGCGCACATCAACGTGCACAACGGCCGCTACTGGAACGCGATGGCCTACCACGGCTGCGGCTACCTCGACGAGAAGCGCTCCCTGGAGCGCTGGTGGGGCGTCACCACCCGGGAGGACTGGCTGGACACCCAGGAGCGGCTGCTGCGCGCCGACATGGTCAGCGGCGTCTGGGAGTTCGTCCTGCAACTGCGCCGCTCCATGGCCCTGGACTTCGCGGGGCCCGTCGACGCCGACCACTGGCGCCAGGCCGCGGGCAGCGTCGTGCGCCGGCGCGCCGAGGCGGCCGCCGAACCCCGGCTGACGCCCGACGGGGTGAGCCGGGGCCGCACCGTCACCGAGGCGGAGACCGAGGGCCAGGTCGCGGGCGTGCAGCGGCTGATCGGCCGCATCGCCCGCTACGAGGCGCGCTTCCGCGCGGACGGCCTGCTCCCCGAGGGCGGGTTCGTCCGCTCCGTCGAGGCCTGGGACTACGGCCGGGCCTCCGCGATGGCCCGGTGGGGCCTCGCCGCCCGCCTGTGCTCCCTGCCCGAGGCGGAGGCCGCGGTGGTCCGCGCGGGACGCCTGGTCCAGGTCAACTACCGCTCGTGGGAGGACTTCTCGGCCGCCTACGTGCTCGGCCGCTGCCTCCACTTCGACGAGGAGGAGTTCGGGGAGTGGTACGAGACCGCCCTCGCCACCCACCGCGTGCTGGCCACGGACCCCGCCAGCCCCTGGCGCACGCTCCCCTGGACCTGACCTGACGCAGCCCGGTTCCAGGGCCGGGCCGGGGTGGGGCGGGGTCAGCGGCCGGGTTCGGCGCCGCCCGGCACCTCGTAGACCGTCCCGTCCACGCCCGCCCGGTAGAGCCGGCCCGCCGAGAACCCCCGGTCGCCGTGCCCGTACGCGATCTGCGTCGAGAGGGGGAGCCCCGACTCCACGGAGCACGGCCGCCCGTCCTCGACCCGCCAGATCTCACCCGCCGCGTGCGTGGCGACCAGCGGGCGGCCCCGGCCGTCGAGGGTCAGCCCGTCCGGCAGGGCGAGCGCGTCGAAGAGCCCGGCCGACACCCACAGCCGCGGGTGCGCCGGATCGCCCACGGGGATCCGGTACAGCCCGGGGGCCACCGTGGTCTGCACGACGTAGACCTCGCCCCCGTCCGGCGAGACCGCTATCCCGTTGGGCTGCGGGACGCGGGCCCAGGCCGGATCGACCCGGCCGTCCGGGGTGACCCGCCCGATGTTCCGGCCGCCCAGGGTCGTGGTGTAGACGGTCCCGTCGGGCGCCAGGGCGACCCCGTCGATCCCGCCGAGCCCGGAGGCGTACGTACGGACCGCCCCGGAATCCGGGTCCACCCGCAGCAGCCGCGAGGTGGGGAACAGGTCACCGGTCAGCGAGTGCGCGAGGTCGTTGCCCGTGCCGACGAGCAGCTGCCCGTCCTCGCGGACGACGATCCCGCCGTTGGCGCCGACGTCCCCGGTCAGGGCCACCGGGGCGCTGCCCGGCGCGTCGATCCGGTAGACCCGGCCGCTGAAGTAGGCGGTGGCGAACATCCGGCCCCGCCCGTCGACCGCGATCGACTCGACCCAGTCCGGGAGTTGGGCCACCCGCACCGGAGCCGCCGCCGGCGCACCGGGCGCGCACCGCGCCGCGGCCTGCGCGGGCCCCGCCGGGGCGGCCGTGGCCGCGGCCAGTACGGCCGCGGCCACGAAACCCGCGCGGGGTCCCCGTAAGACGGTGCGGAGCATCCTGTCGAGCCTCATCGCTTCCCCTCCGTGGTCAGACCGGGCTGCCCGTGAAGTATCGGCGCGGGCCCGCGGGGCGCACCACCCCGCACCCCGACTCAGGTGGGCTTGACGGCGGAGAAGGCGGTGACGGTCGCCTTGTCGTCGCACTCCGCGAAGACGCCGTCGGTCATGGCGATCTGGTGCGAGCCCGCGCCGGGGACGCCGATCACCATGGTCGGGAAGGAGGCGGGGGTCGCGCCGGACACGCAGTACCCGTCCGCCTCGCCCTGGACGTTGACGAAGGTGAGCTTCGTCCACGCGCGGGCGCCCGGCGCCAGTGCGACCGTCGACGCCTTGCCGCTCTGGGTGATCGCCAGGGGCACGTTCTTGCCCGGCGAGCCGTTGCCCGCCCCGGCGACCGTCGGGAACCCGTTGAGGGTGCAGGCGTGCTTCGAGGTGTTGGTGACCGACACGATGGCCGCTCCCGTCCCCGTGCCGGGCGGCCGGACCGCGGCCTGCTCGGCGTCCGAGACCTTGACCTCGCCGGTCGTGCAGGGCTTCGCCCCGCCGCTGCCCGGGGCGGAAGCCGTCGGGCTCGGCGCGGTGCCGCCCGAGCCGCCGGTGGCCGAACCGCCCGAGGAGCCGGTCGAGGAGCCGCCCGAGGAGCCGCCCGTCGGCGTCGGCTTGGCCGGCACCGAGGCGGTGGGCGGCGCCGGCGGCGTCCCGGCCGCCCCGTCGTCGGCCGGGCCGCAGCCCGTCATCAGGACGGCGGCCGCGGCGGCCGCCACGAGCACCGCCGCCGAGCGGCGCGGGCCTGCTGTGTACTGCATGGGATGCTCCTCGATGTCTCCCGGCCGGCCCCGCACCGGCACGTGCAGGGACACGGCACCGCGCCCCGGCCGAGTTCCCGCGCTGCGCCGTTGTGGCAGTCCTGTCACACGACCATGACGTTCCCCCCGCCGCCGGACGCGGGGAGCCCGCGCCGGCGGGGTGCGGGAACGCCGGTCCGGGGCGGCGGCGGGCGGACGGGCGGGACGGGGGCGGGGACTGCCCCGTACGGTACGCCGTCCCGGGCGAGCCCCGGCGGACGCGGACCGCCGTGTTCCGGTGTGCCGCCGAGGAGGCCCCCTCGGGGACCGGTGACGTGGGCGTCCGCTGCGTGGGTGTCGACGCTCCTCGGCGTGGCGGGCACCCTCGCCCCGGGCCACTGACGCCACGTGGGGGCGTCAGTGGCTACGCTGCCGCCGTGACGGACACGCACTCCGGCCGCCGCCGGCTGCTACGGGCCGGACTCGGCGCGGCCGCGGCGGCGCTCGCCGGCTGCTCGGCGGACTCCGGGCCGGTGCGCCGGCTGCGGCTCGCGACCGGGCCGCGCGGAGGCCCGTACAACGCCTTCGGCCTGGCCCTGGCGCGGGCCGCCGCCGACGTCGGCAGCGGCCTCGAGATCGTGCCGGTGGACACCGCCGCGAGCGTGGACAACCTGAGCAGACTGGACGGGGGCTCCGTGGACCTCGCCCTGGCCACGGCCGACGTCGCCGAGGACGCGGTGCTCGGGCGGGAGCCGTTCCCCCGGCCGGCCGCGGTGACGGCACTGGCCCGGGTCTACGTCAACTACACGCACCTGGTGGTCCCCGCCGCCGGACCGGTGCACGCCGTAGCCGACCTCGCCGGACGCCCCGTCGCGGCGGGTGCCGCCGGGTCGGGGGTCCAGGTGGTCGCCGGACGCGTCCTGCGCGCCGCCGGGCTCACCGGGACCGGTACCGGCCCGGCCCCGGCGGACGTGCGCCTGCTGGGCCTCGCCGAGTCGGCGGCCGCCCTGCGCACCGGCGACGTCGCCGCCTTCTTCTGGTCCGGCGGCGTCCCCACCCCGGCCCTGACGGAGCTGGCCCGCGCACTGCCGCTGCGCTTCCTCGCCCTGGACGGCCACGTGGGCCCGCTGCGCGAACTCCACGGCCCCGTCTACACGGCCGTCACCCTGCCGGCCGGGGCGTACGGACTGACCGCACCGGTCGCCACCCTCGGCGTCGGCAACTACCTCCTCGCCCGGGACACGGTGCCCGCTGACGCCGCGAGCGCCCTGCTGCGGGTGGTGTCCGACCGGTGGCGCGACCTGCTGCGCGACGTGACCGCGGGCGTACGGCTGGAGCCCCGCTTCGCCATCTCCACCGGCAGGGTCCCCCTCCACCCGGGCGCCGCCGCCCACTACCGCTCCGTGTACGGCTGAGCCGTCACGGCGGCGGCAGCCGCAGCTCCACCACCAGCCCGCGCGGCACGTTCCCGCCGATGCCCAGCCGGCCGCCGCTGATCCGCGCGATCTCGTCCGCGATGGCCAGCCCCAGCCCGCTGCCGCGCACGTTCTGGTGCTCCGGCGCACGGGCGAAACGCCTCGGCAGCAGCTCCAGCTGCTCCTTCGGGACGCCCGGCCCGTCATCGGCCACCCGTACCACCGCCGAGCCGTCCGCGGCCCGCCGGGCGCACACCTCGACCCGGCCGCCGCTCGGCACGAACTTCACCGCGTTGTCCAGGGCCGCGTCCAGGACCCGGCCCGCCGCGTCCGGCAGGGCACGGGCCGCCAACTCCCCGGCCGGGCCCCGGACCGCCAGCTCCAGACCGGCCGCCCGGAACACCGGCAGCCAGGCGCGTACCCGCTCCCGCACCGCCGCGGCCACGTCCTGCTCGCGCAGCTCCGGCGCCGCCGACTCCACCCGGGCCAGCGCCAGCAGCCCGTCGAGCAGCTCCTCCAGCCGCTCCGTCTCCTCCAGCGCGCGACCGTGCTCGGCCCGGCCGGGACCGGGGGCGACGTGCGGCTCGACGTTCTCCAGCTGGAGCACCAGCGTCGCCAGCGGATTGCGCAGCTGGTGCGAGGCGTCGGCGACGAAGTCCCGCTGACGGGAGAGGGACTCGGCCAGCGCCTGCGCCATCGCGTTGAAGTGCCGCCGCAGCCGCCGCAGTTCCGGCGGCCCGGCGTCCGAGACCGCCCGCGCGTGCAGGCTCCCGGCGGCCAGCCCCTCCACCGCCCGGTCCAGGTCGAGCAGCGGCCGCATCAGCCAGCGCGTGATCCCCGCCGCGACCAGCGCCGCCGCGGTGAAGGCGGCCGCCGCCCCGGCCGCGATGAGCGCCCAGCGGGCCGTCACGTCCCGGCGGGCGGCGTCCGCCGGCACCGCCAGCAGCACCGCACCGCTCACCCGCTCGTCCCGCCCCACCGGCTCCGCGAGCACCACCCGCGCCGGACCCCAGGGCCGCACCGTCGGCAGCCGGTCGGTGGAACGCCCGGTCAGCGCCCGGTCCCGGGCCTCGGCCGCCGCGGAGGCCCCCGGACCCGTGAGCGAGGCCCGCGCCGGCCCCGAACCGGCCCGCGCCACCGTCGCCCCCGACGGGTCCACGACCACCACCGCGGCCCCGTACAGCTCGGCGTACCGGCCGATCTCCGCCGACAGCTCCGCCCGGTCGGCGGCCGTACCGGTCCGGTCGGCGAGGTCCGCGAAGCGCACGGCCTCCGAGCGCCGTTGCAGCAGCAGGTGCTCGGTCCGCCCGCGCGCGTACGCCTCGGCCAGGGGCACGCACAGCAGCAGCGCGGCCGCCCCCATGAGCACCATCAGCACCGCGAGGAGCCTGCGCCTCACGCGCCGGACTCCCCGTCCGGACACCCGGCGGCGGAGCCCAGCTGGTAGCCGAACCCGCGCACCGTGCGCACCAGCCCGGCCCGTCCCGTCTTCGCCCGGATCCCCGCGACGTGCACGTCCAGCGAACGGGACGCGGCCAGGAAGGCGTCGCCCCAGATCCGGTCCAGGATCTCCTCCCGGGAGTGCACCTCGCCGGGCCGCGCCGCCAGGAAGGCCAGGACGTCGAACTCCCGCCGCGTCAAACGGACCTCGGCGCCGGCCACCGTGACGGTGCGGCCCGCCGGGTCCACCTCGACGTCCCCGCTGCGCACCGGCCCGCCGGCGTACCGCGCGGGCTCGGCCGCCGTGCGCCCGCCCGACCGGCGCCGCACGCTGTCGATCCGCGCCATCAGCTCCGCCATCCGGAACGGCTTGACCACGTAGTCGTCGGCGCCCGCCCGCAGCCCCTGCACGACGTCACGCTCCTCGCAGCGCGCCGTCACCACGATCAGCGGGGCGTCGCAGATCGTGCGCAGGCGGCGCAGCAGCTCCAGGCCGTCGAGATCGGGCAGCCCCAGGTCGAGCAGGACGAACTCGGCCTCGCGGACGTGCCGCAGGGCGTCCGCCGCCCGTGCCGCCCGGCGTACCGTGTGCCCGCGCTGGGCGAGGGCCGTGCCGAGGGCCCGGGCCATGCGGTCGTCGTCCTCGACGAGCAGTGCGTGCATCGGGCCCTCCGGCCGGGTTCGCGGGTTCACGGTTCACGGTGTCAACGGGCGGCCCCGGCACCGGCCTTCGCGGACGCGGAGCCACCGGCGGGCGTGCCCGCCCCGGCCGCCTCGGCCCGGCTCAGCGCCGCGTCACGGGTGTCCGGCATCAGCACGTAGGTCACCAGCGAGACCAGCGCGCAGCCGGACACGTACCAGAAGAACATCTTCTCGTGGCCGCCGCTCTTGAACCACAGGGCCACGTACTCGGCCGTGCCGCCGAACAGCGCGTTGGCGATGGCGTACGGCAGGGCCACGCCCAGGGCGCGCACCCGGGTCGGGAACAGCTCGGCCTTCACCGCCGCGTTGATCGAGGTGTAGCCGGTGACGATCACCAGGGCGAGCAGGGACAGGCCCAGCGCCGACCCGTACGAGTCCGCCGAACCGAGGGCCGTCATGATCGGGTACGTGCCGAGCGTGCAGCCCACCGCGAAGGTGATCAGCAGCGGGCGGCGGCCGATCCGGTCGGACAGCATCCCGGCGAAGGGCTGGAGCACGGCGAAGAGGGCGAGGGCGGTGAAACTCACCAGCGTGGCCGTCGTCTTGGGCAGGCCGGCGCTGCCGACCAGGTACTTGGTGAGGTACGTGGTGTACGTGTAGTACGCGACGGTCCCGCCGAGGGTCAGCGCCATCACCAGGCCGGCCTGCCGCCGGTGCTGCCACAGCGCCTTGAGCGAGCCGCGCGCACTGGCGTCGTGGGCACCCTCCTCGGAGGACTCCTCCGTGAACGCGTCGGTCTCCTGGAGCCGCCGCCGCAGCCAGAACACCACCACCGCGAACAGGGCCCCGAGGACGAACGGGATCCGCCACCCCCAGCTCGACAGCTGGGCCGCGGTCAGTGTGTGCTGCATCGTGATCAGGATGCCGAGGCCCAGCAGCTGCCCGCAGGTCATCGAGACGTACTGGAAGGACGAGCCCAGCCCGCGCCGGTCGCGGGCCGAGGCCTCGGTGAGGTACGTGGCGCTGGCCGCGTACTCGCCGCCGATGCTCAGCCCCTGGAGCAGGCGCGCCAGCAGCAGCACCAGGGCGCCGGCGTACCCGGCCTGGCCGTAGGTCGGCGCGACGGCGATCATCAGGGCCGCCACCGACATCATGGTGACGGTGAGGGTGAGCGCGCTCTTGCGCCCGTGCCGGTCCGCGGCCCGGCCCAGGATCCACCCCCCGACCGGGCGCATCAGGAAGCCCACCGCGAAGATGCCCGCGGTGTTCAGCAGCTGGGTGGTCGGGTTGTCGCCGGGGAAGAAGGAGTCGGCGAAGTAGATCGCGAAGCTCGCGTAGACGAACCAGTCGTACCACTCCACGAGGTTGCCCAGCGATCCGCCGATCAGGGCGAGGCGCCGCCTGGCGCGCTCCTCCCGGTGCGGCGACTCGGGCGTGACGGCGGGCGAGGACATGGCGGCTCCAGACGGAAGTCCCTGACGGGAGGGGGGAACGCCCCGGACGAGGGGGTGCCCAGAGCATGGATCCGGTGCCGGACCCGGACAAGGCCCGCCACCGAGATCTAACGTTCCGCTAAGGAACCCGCGCCCCGGCTCAGCCGGCCGGGGCCGTCGTCGTCGGGGTGTTCCAGCCGGAGAGCCGCAGGGCCGGGGGCGTGCCGTGGAGGTCGGCCGTGCGGTAGGTCGCCGTGAGCGTCGCCGATTCGCCCGGCCACAGGGTGACCTGGTTGTCGCTCCAGCGGACGGGCAGCAGCGGTGCGCCCGCCGCGCCAAGCAGGTGCACGTCCGTGAGCAGGGCCGGGGTGCTTCCCGTTCCGGTGTGGCGCACGGTCACCGTCGTCGTCGAGACCCCCTGGCCGTCGGCCGTCGTGGAGGCCGTCGCCGTTACGGCCGACCGCGGCATCGCGTTCAGCCCCGTCAGGTCGGCGTACGCGGTGGTCGGCGTGTGGTACCAGGTGCTCCTGGAGTAGTCGAGCACGTCGGCCCGGGTGGAGAGCCAGTAGACGTTGCGGCTCACCTCCCGCCCGTCGGCGTCGGTGAGCAGCAGCCGTGCCAGGTGGGTGGTGGCGAGGCCCGGCACCGACGCGGGCAGCGTCAGCGCGGTCGTGCTCGCTCCGCCGCCCGCCACGTCCAGCCCCGTCACCGTCCGCTCGTAGCGCCGCGTGCCGTCGGGGTCGAAGAGGGTCACCCGCGCCGTCAGGCCCGAGGCCGCGGACGCACGGCTGTTGACGACCGAGACGGCCCGGTCGTCGTACCCGTACTGGATGTGCAGCGGCTCGTTCGCCTTCTTCGCCCCGAAGTAGGCGCCGCCCTGGTCGAGGTAGCGGTCCACCAGCTGCCAGTGCAGCGACGTCCAGCCGCTGTTGAACATCCAGTACACCACCCCCGTCGAGGGCGCGGAGGCGTCCTTCGCGTTGCGGGCGTACGCCTCGAACTGCGCCCGCACGGCCTCGTACTGGGCGAGCTGCGCCTTGCGCACGTAGTCCTCCAGGCCCGTGGGCGCGCCGTAACGGCCCGCCAGGGCCGCGTCGTACAGCCTGAGCGTCGAGAACGTGGACGAGGGCGAGCGGTGGTACTGGGCCGCCGAGGGGTCCTTCCACAGGCTCTCCAGCTCCGCCGGTGACATCATCCGGCGCAGGGTGTCCAGGGTCGGCACGTCCGGCCCGGCGCTGGTCTCGGAGTTGAAGCCGGTGGCCCCGCCCTCCCGCTTGGCGTACCAGTAGCCCGGCGGGACCCAGTCGTAGGGCCCGGTCATCTTCATCCCGGAGCGCCCGGTGATCGGTGAGGACCGGCCGGAGGCGGAGGGGACCACCGGGGCCGTCCAGTCGGCGGCCTCCAGCGCGTCGAGGTAGCCCTGCTCGATCGTCCGGTCCGGGGCGAAGTCGCTGCCGATCAGGAAGGAGGCCACGCTGGGGTGGCGGCGCAGCCGTGCGGCCTCGGCGGCCATGGACGCCCTGGCGACCGGGTAGTCGGCGCTCTCCCACCGCTGTCCGGCCTCCGAGCCGTTGACCTCGCCCTCCCACTTGCCGCAGCACTCCCATCCGGGCAGGGTGAGGATCCCGTACCGGTCGGCCAGGTCGAAGAACTCGTCCGGCTCGATGTGCCCCTCCAGGCGCAGCGCGTTCAGCCCCAGGTCGAGGGCGTACTTCAGGCGGTCCTCCACGTACCGGGGGTCCCAGCGCAGGAACTCGTCGGGGGACCAGCCGCCGCCCCGGATCAGCAGCGGGCGTCCGTTCACCACGTACTGGCGTGCTCCGTCGGCGTTCAGCGGTGCCCGCACGTCGCGGATGCCGAAGGATTCGTGCGCGGCGTCGGAGGGCAGGCCGTTCACCGTCGCGGTCAGGTCGAGGGAGTACAGGGGCTGCCCGCCCATCGCGGCGGGCCACCACACGCGGGGCGCCTGCAGCCGCAGCGCCGGGTGGTCGGCCGGGGAGAAGACCACGGTGCGGGTCTCGTGCGGGGCGAGGGTGACGCTGCGGCTGACGGGGGCCGGGCCGACGGTGCCCGCGACCGTGGCGGTGACGGCGGCCGCCGAGTCGTTGCGCACCCGGGCCTTGACGGTCAGCTCGGCCGAGGCCATCGAGGGCAGTGCCAGGGAGGTCACCACGTGTGCGTCGCGCAGGGCGACGGGGCCGCCCCGGCGCACGGTGACGTCGCGGACGATCCCCATGTTCCCGTCGGGCGGCGGCTGCAGCCAGTCGAGCCAGCCCATCGTGAGGTGCTCGCGCGGGTCGTTGGGCCGGATCCGGAACGCGACCGTGTTGGTGCCCGCCCTGACCAGGTCGGTGACGTCGGTCTCGTGCCGGGTGTAGGCGCCGGTGACGGTGGTCGCGTCGGCGATCCGGCGGCCGTTGACGTAGACGTCGGCGGCCGAGATCACCCCGCTGAAGTCCAGGTACGTACGGGCGGTCGTGTCGGCGACGAGGAAGTCCGCCCGGTACCACCACGGCACGGTGAAGTCCCCGGCCGGGATCCTCTTTTGCCGGGTGGAGTAGAAGGGGTCGGGGTGGACCCCGGCCGCGAGCAGTGCCGCGAGCACGGTGGACCGGGGCCCGGCGGGGTACCAGCCCGTGGCCGCGTAGCCGGGGCTGGACACGGCGGCGGCGGTGTCCGCGACCTTCGCCGTCGACTGGATCGCGTACCCGGCCAGGGCCGTCGCGGTGCCTGGCGCGCCCGCGACGGCGGTCGCCCGCGGTGCGGCGGGCGGCGTCGGCGGGGGTGCGGGCGCCGCGGGGGAGGCCCCGGCGGCCAGGACGAGGACCAGCGAGCCGGCGGCGAGGGCGGCGGTCCGGGCGTACTTGGGGACGGGGCGGTGCGGCACGGGGGACCTCCCGTGGGGGACGGAACGCGGGCGGGGGGTTGCGCGCGGAGTCTTCCACGCCGGGTGCCCGCACCGGCCCCGGCGCGCGGGACCACGGGCCACGACCGCCCCTGACCCGCCCGCCGGGCCGGGCGCCCGCGAGCGCACCCGGCGTGCGAGCCGCCCGGACGAGCCGGGGCCTGTCCCGCACCTGCGCCACCCAGGGGAACCGGCCGGGGCATGATGGCGGGGTGAGACCGCACCACCCGGCCGTCGGTGGACCGGCCGCCGGGGGCCCCGGGATCCTGGACGTCGCCCCCACGCCCCGGACGGCTCTCGTGTGGCTCCCACCGCCCGGGCTGTGGCAGCCCATCCAGGAGCTCCGGGCGGAGCACGACCCCCAGATCCGCCGCTGGCCGCCGCACGTGAACCTGCTCTTCGGCTTCGTACCGGAGGAGGACTTCCCGGTGGCCCTACCGTTGCTGGCGGAGGCCGCGGCCCGCTGCGCGCCCTTCGCCGTCCGCCTCAGCGGGGTGCGCGCCTTCCGCCACCGCGCCTACGCCACCGTGTGGCTCGACCCCGCGGCGGCCGGCGAGCGTCCCTGGACGGCGCTGCGGGAGTCCCTGGCGGAGCCGTTCCCCCAGTGCCGGGGGCGGTTCCCGCACTTCACCCCGCACCTGTCGCTCGGCCGCACCCGCGACCCGCGCCGGCTGGTCCCGGAGTGCGATGCCCGCCTGGCCGGGATGTCCGCCCGGGTCGACGAGGTGGTGCTGCTCTCCCGCCGGGGAGAGGGGCCGATGCGCCCCCGTGCCACGATCGCCCTCGGCACGGGGGAGACGGCCCGGCGGCACGCCTGAGCGTCGGGGTCAGCTTGGCCCGGCCGCCAGCAGCCGGGTGCGGAACAGGTCGAGGACGGTGTCCAGGGCCTGCCGCGTGGGCTGGCCCGGCTCGTCCACCAGGTGCTCCGTCAGGACGGAGTGCGGGGGCAGCACGGCGTCGGGGTTCGCCGCGGCGTCGTCCAGCTCCACGGCGACGAACGCGTCGCCCAGCTCGCGGCGCAGGTGCGCGAACCGGTCTCCGGGCACCAGCCGGTCGCCGCGGAAGCGCAGGCCGAGCACCTGCAGCCCCTCGCGCTCGCAGCGCCCGCGCACGACCGCCAGGTCCTCGGGGGAGATGTCGATGCGGCCGGCCCGGCCGGGGGTGAGGGCCAGCGGCAGCGACGGCTGGGACAGCACCGGGGCGAGCAGGCGCGGGTCGGTGGCCATGGCCAGCGCGAACCCGCCGGTCAGGCACATCCCGACGGCGCCGACCCCGGGACCGCCGCAACGCTCGTGCTCGGCCGCGGCGAGCGCCCGGAGCCACGACACCACCGTCGACGTGCGCCCGGTGGCCAGCAGCGTGAACTCCCGGCTCACGCAGACCCGCAGCATGCTGGAGGCGACGTAGCCGGCGGTCTTCGTCCGGCCCGCGGTCCTGGGATCCGCGTCCCGGCCGGGTTCGCCGAAGAGCACCGGCAGCACGGCGGTGCAGCCCGCCTCCGCCACCCGCTCGGCGAACGCCAGCACCTTCGGCGTGATGCCCGGGATCTCCGCGATGACGATCACCGCCGGGCCCGAGCCCCGGCGCAGCAGCCGCCGGGTGGTGCCTTCGTGCGTGAACGTGCCCCTGGTGAAGCCGGTCAGGTCGTGATCTGCCACGGTCCCCCGTTCCCTCCGGTCGAATCCTCTTGGGCGGCCACCAAGTTACCGGGACGTAGGGGTTGTGGCCAGCAGGACCCCGGGGTCCGGCACAAGATCATCCGCGTGCAGAATGACCCGTATGTCGATGACGAACCTGCCCAAGACGGCCACCGTTGACGATGCCCCTTCGATCAGCCGTGCCCTGGCCCGCGCCTTCCACGACGACCCGATGATGAACTGGTTCTTCCCCGCCGAGGGCACGCGCGAGGAGAACCTGACGCGGTACTTCAGCACCATTTACACGCGCCAGTACGTCCGGCACGGCGTGTGCGAGCGCACCGGGGCCGCCGCCGCCTTCTGGGTGTCGCCGGAGGGCCACGAGAAGTCCGTCCCCGACGCGGACACCATCCGGGAGCTCACGGAGATCCTCGGCGACCGGGCCCACCTGTTCCGCGACGCCGTCGAGCTGGCCGCCCGGCACGCCCCGCAGGAGCCGCACTGGTACCTGGCGCTGATCGGCGCGGACCCGGCCGGCCAGGGCCGGGGCCACGGGTCGGCGCTGCTGCGCTCCGGCCTGGCCAAGGCCGACGCGGCGGGCCTGCCCGTCTACCTGGAGTCCTCCAAGCCGTCCAACCTGCCCGTCTACGAGCACTTCGGCTTCGAGGTCCTGGGCGAGGTCGAGCTCCCCGGCGGCGGCCCCACCCTCTGGGCCATGCGCCGAGCACCCCGCACCGCCTGACACCTCCGCCGGCGCCCGCTGCGGGTGCGGGGCGCGGCCGGATGAGGAAAGCTGGGAGTGCCGCGGCACCGGCGGCGGGAGCGACCGGCGAGGAGGGGCGGATGGACGCCATGGAAGCTTCGCGAGGGACCCGGCCCGTACGGGTGCGCCGGCACGGGGTGCGCAGGGCGGCCCTGTTGTGCGCGCTCGCGGCCCTCGCGGCCGCCGCCGTCCCGGCCTCCGCCGCCCGCACCCCCGCGGCCCCGGACCCGCTCGTCGTGGTCGACTGCTTCGACAAGCCCCAGGTCCGCCCCGAGGAGTACCTGCTGGCCTGCGGCGACGGCAACAACCGGCTCGTCGACCTGCACTGGAAGAGCTGGGGGCCGGGCACCGCGACCGCCACCGGCACCGACATGGTCAACGACTGCCGCCCGTACTGCGCGGCCGGGCACTTCCGCGCCTACCCGGTGACGGTGACCCTGAGCGAGCCGCGGTCCTGGCCCGGGCACCACGACGTCCGGCGCTTCACCACGATCCGGCTGCTCTACACCGGCACGGCACCCCACCCGGTCCCCAAGGACGTGACGTACAAGCTCGTGTACTGAGCCCCGGACGTGGGAAGGGCCGGCCCGGCGCCCGAAGGCGCCGGGCCGGCCCGTCGCGTCGTACCGCCCGCCGGGGTCAGTCCGTGCCGAACTCCATCGCGGCGCGGTCCAGCATCTCCTCGTCGGCGGAGACCGCGCCGCGCGAGGCGATGGCCTCGGCGCCGCCCTCCGGCATCTCCGGCATGCTGCCGATCAGCCCGGTCGCGGCCGCCTGCGCGGCGCCGACGGCGGGGCTGCCGGTGCCGATCAGGCCGAGGACGGCGTACTGCTCCAGCTTGGCGCGGGAGTCGGCGATGTCCAGGTTGCGCATGGTGAGCTGGCCGATCCGGTCCACCGGGCCGAAGGCCGAGTCCTCGGTGCGCTCCATGGAGAGCTTGTCCGGGTGGTAGCTGAACGCCGGGCCCCGGGTGTCGAGGATCGAGTAGTCCTCACCGCGCCGCAGCCGCAGGGTCACCTCGCCGGTGACGGCCGCGCCGACCCAGCGCTGGAGGGACTCCCGGACCATCAGGGCCTGCGGGTCCAGCCAGCGGCCCTCGTACATGAGCCGGCCGAGGCGGCGGCCCTCGTTGTGGTACTGGGCGAGGGTGTCCTCGTTGTGGATGGCGTTGACCAGGCGCTCGTACGCGGCGTGCAGCAGGGCCATGCCCGGCGCCTCGTAGATGCCGCGGCTCTTGGCCTCGATGATCCGGTTCTCGATCTGGTCCGACATGCCCATGCCGTGGCGGCCGCCGATGGCGTTGGCCTCCATCACCAGGTCGACGGCGGAGGCGAACTCCTTGCCGTTGATCGTGACGGGGCGGCCCTGGTTGAAGCCGATCGTCACGTCCTCGGTGGCGATCTCGACGGACGGGTCCCAGAACCGCACGCCCATGATCGGGTCGACGGTCTCCACGCCGGTGTCCAGGTGCTCCAGGGTCTTCGCCTCGTGGGTGGCGCCCCAGATGTTGGCGTCGGTGGAGTACGCCTTCTCGGTGCTGTCGCGGTAGGGGAGGTCGTGGGCCAGCAGCCACTCCGACATCTCCTTGCGGCCGCCCAGCTCGGTCACGAAGTCCGCGTCCAGCCACGGCTTGTAGATCCGCAGGTGCGGGTTGGCGAGCAGGCCGTAGCGGTAGAACCGCTCGATGTCGTTGCCCTTGAAGGTGGAGCCGTCGCCCCAGATCTGGACGTTGTCCTCCAGCATGGCCCGGACCAGCAGGGTGCCGGTCACGGCGCGGCCGAGCGGGGTGGTGTTGAAGTAGGCCCGCCCGCCCGAGCGGATGTGGAACGCGCCGCAGGTGAGCGCGGCCAGCCCCTCCTCGACCAGCGCCGCCCGGCAGTCGACCAGGCGCGCGATCTCGGCGCCGTAGGTCTGCGCGCGGCCGGGCACCGAGGCGATGTCGGGCTCGTCGTACTGACCGATGTCGGCGGTGTAGGTGCACGGGACGGCACCCTTGTCGCGCATCCAGGCGACCGCGACGGAGGTGTCGAGACCGCCCGAGAAGGCGATGCCGACGCGCTCGCCGGCGGGAAGGGAGGTGAGGACCTTAGACATAGGAAGATTATGCATGCCGCCGCATGGTCATGCAATTCCGGATCGCATCCCGGACCGGCGGCCCCCTTCGCGCGTCACTTCCCGCCGCCGAACGCCCAGGACTCGATGTCCCGGTAGTGGATCGGCCCCGGGCCCCGGCCGATGTTGCTGCCGACCAGGTGGAGGCGCTCCGCCTCCCACTCCCGGCCGCTGAAGGCCGTGAGCCCGGCGGCGGCCCGCGGTGCGGCGGACGGGTCGCCGCGCCGGGCCCGGGCCAGCGTGAGGTGGGGGCGCAGCGGCCGGTCCGCGAAGCCGATGCCGCACTCCTTCACCGTCGCCCGCACCTCGGAGGCCAGGACGTGCAGCTCCTCCAGCTCGCCGGCTATCCCGCTCCACAGGACCCGCTCGTCGAAGTGCCCGCCGCCGCGCAGGGACAGCCGTACGGGCCGCCGGGCCGCCGCCAGCTCCGCGAGCCGGGGCCGCAGCGGCGGAACGGCCGCGACCGGCAGTTCGCCGAGGAACGCCAGGGTGACGTGCCAGTCCTCGATGCGGTTCCAGCGCATGCGCGGGTGCGCGGCGTACGCGGGGGCGAGCGCCCGCTCCAGCTCCCGCTTCGCGTCGTCGGGCGGGGCGAGGGCGATGAAGACGCGGACGGTCGCGGCCTGGGTGTGTTCCTTCACGTACGCCTTCGTACCGCCTCCCGGCCTCCCGGTCACCTTCCGGCCCGTCAGGTCGGCCCGGAGCCCCGTGCGGCCTTCTATCTCCAATTCCGGTTGTTCCTAGAATGGGGGAATGGAGGACATCGATGCGATCGCGCTGCTGCAGGACCCCGTGCGGCGCCGGCTGTACGAGTACGTGGTGGCGCAGGGCCGCGAGGTCGGCCGGAACGAGGCCGCCGAGGCGGCCGGAGTGGCGCGCACCCTCGCCGCGCACCATCTGGACAAGCTGACCGGGGCCGGCCTGCTGGAGAGCGGCAGCCGCCGGCTGACCGGCCGCTCCGGGCCGGGGGCGGGCCGTCCCGCGAAGGTGTACACGCGGGCCCGGGCCGAGTGGGCGGTGTCGCTGCCCGCCCGCGACTACCTCACGGCCGCCGAGCTGCTGGCCGAGGCCGCCGAGGGGGCGGGGCTGGACGCCGGGCTCTGCGCCGCGGCGCGCCGGCGGGGGGAGGCCCTGCGGGGTCCGGGGGCGGCGCCCTGCGGCGGGCTCGACGAGGCGATGGACGTACTGGCCGCCCGCGGTTACGAACCGCACCTGGAGGGGGCCGAGGGGGAGGGGGGTGGCAGCCTGCCCGTCGTCCGGATGCGCAACTGCCCCTTCCACGCGGTCGCGGAGCGCTTCCCGCCGCTCGTCTGCGGCATGAACCTCGCCCTGCTGGAAGGGCTCCTCGGCGCGGACGGGCCCGTCCGCGCCCGGATGGACGCCCGGCCGGGGGAGTGTTGCGTGGTGGTCGAGAGTTCTAAAAACAATATCGATTGACATAGAAAAGAGCGCCGTGCTGGGATGGGGCCATGACCGCATCCCCGCACGGCCCCGCCGCCGTCCACCTGGCCCAGCTCAACGTCGCGACGTTCCGCTACCCCCTCGACGACCCCCGCGTCGCCCCGTTCGTCGAGGCGCTCGACCCGGTCAACGCCGCGGCCGACGCCGCGCCCGGATTCGTGTGGCGGCTCAAGGAGGAAGGGGAGAACGACGCCACCGCCATGCGCCCGCTGGGGGAGCGCGTCATCGTCAACATGTCCGTGTGGGAGACCCGGGAGGCGCTGTGGGACTTCACCTACCGCAGCGGGCACCTGGAGGTGATGCGCGGACGCCGCGACTGGTTCGAACGGCACGCCGAGGCGCACATGGTCCTCTGGTGGGTCCCCGCCGGACACGTCCCGAGCGTCGAGGAGGCCCTGGAGCGGCTGGCGGACATCAGGGCCAACGGGCCGTCGCCGGACGCGTTCACCTTCACCTCCTTCCCTGCCCCCGTGGAGGCCGCCGCGGCTCGCGCATAGCTCGGCCATCGACATATGTCGGCGACCGAGCTATCGCCGGACACGTGAACGATCAAGCTCTGCGCGAACCGACCCTGCTCATCCTCACCGCCATCGCCGACGCCCCGCGGCACGGCTACGCCATCGCCCAGGAGGTCGAGAAGATCTCGGCGCAGCTACGCGCTCGCCCCCCACGGCCGCGAGGTCCTCGCCGCCGAGGCGGCCCGGATCGCCCGCACCGCCCAGGAGGCCACTCGCCGGCTCGGCCTCGGCGCGCCGGCAGCCCCCGGCCTGCTCGGCCCCTCCGGCGGGGCGGTGACGGCATGACCGCCCTGCTGAGGCTCTACCCGGTCGGCTACCGGCGTGAGTTCGGCGACGAGCTCGCCCTGGCGTACCACGAGGCCACCCGGGACGCGGGCCGGGCGGCCCGGACGCGGGAGGCGCTGGACGTCACCGGGCACGCGCTGCGGATGCGGCTCGGACTCGGCTCGGCGGGCCGCCGCGGCCGGCTCGTGGCGGCGGTGGCGCCGTTCGCCGTCACGGCCGTCGGAGCCAGTGCGCTCTGGTGGGCCGGGCTGATGCTCCCGGGTGCCACGGCCTCCGGGCTGCCCGCGGGGATGACCACCGCGTACCTGCTGCTGGTGGCGACCCACTTCGTCACGGTCCTGGGCGCCGCGATCGCCCTGAGCGGGCGCTGGTCCGCGGGCGGCTGGACCGCGCTGGCGGGCTGCTCGGCGACCGCGGTGACCGAGGCGACGCGACTGGGCGGGGGCGTCGAACTCGTGCTCCTCCTGAGGACGCCGCTGCTGCTCGCCGCACTGGCCGTCCTGCTCTGCCCCGCGGACCTGCGCCCGCGGCCGCGGGTCCGCACGGCGGCAGGGCTGGCCGCCGTCGTGCTGTGGGCGGCGCTCCTGGCCGGCGTGCTCACCTTGGGCCCGCTGCCCGACGGGTCGTTCGGCGCCCTGCGCTTCGCCGTACCGGCTGCGGCCGGACTGGCCCTGGCCGGGCGGCCGGCGTTCGCCCGGCTGCGTACGGCGCCGGCCGTCCTCCTCGCGGCGCTCCCCCTCTTCGTCCTCGGCACGCCGCTCTGGACCCGGGACGCCTGCACGGGGCCCCTCGCGCTCGCGTTCCTCCTCGCCACCGCCACCGCGGTGAGCATCCGCCGGCGGCGCCGCAACGGGCGCCCGCTCGACGGGAGCTGACCCCGAGGCCGTCGGGGACACCCGGCCCCGTACGGTGTACCCCGGAACGCCGCACGACCGACGGCGGCCGACGGGAGCGACGGGGGAAACGTGTTCGCGGTGATCTACCGGTGGCGGCTGCGACCGGGCAAGGAAGAACGGTTCCGCGAGGGCTGGCACCGGGTGACCGAGGCGATCCTGCGGGACTGCGGCAGCTACGGCTCGCGGCTCCACCGCGCGGACGACGGCACCTGGGTCGCGTACGCCCGCTGGCCCGACGAGGAGTCCCGCGCGCGCTGCGCGGTGCCCGACCCGGAGGGCGTGGCGATGATGGCGGAAGCGATCGAGGAGCGGTTGCCGGAGACACGGCTCAGCCTGGTCGACGACCTCCTCGCGGAACCGTACGTCCCGGCGGCGACGCCCGAACCCCCGACGTGGCTGGCCCACTGATGACGCGTCAGCCGTAAGCGGGCGGTGCCGGGAAGCCGGACGGTCGCGGCCGAGCGGCGCGCGCGGGGCGGGCGGGCCCCGGTAGGGTCGGGGGCGTCGTCGGGGGCGTCGTCGGGGTGAGGCGCGAGTGGACGGGAGTGGGGATGGCGGAGCGGCATGCCGTGGTGGCCGGGGCCGGGATCGGCGGGCTCGCGGCAGCCCTCGCACTGCACCGTCGGGGCTGGCGCGTCACCGTCTGCGAACGCGCCCCCGAACCGCCCGCCACCGGCGCCGGCATCGGCCTCGCCCCCAACGCCCTGCGCGCACTCGAGGCGATCGGCGTCGACGCGGCCCGGGCGGCGGGCGGCGCCGTGCCCGGCGCGATGGGCGTACGCCGCCCCGACGGCCGCTGGCTGACCCGGGCCGCGACCGCCGACATGACGGCCCGCTACGGCATCCCCCCGATCGCCGTTGCGCGCCCGCTCCTCACCGCGGCGCTCGCCGCCGCCCTGCCCCCGGAAGCACTCCGCTACGGCACCACCGTGACCGGCGCCGACGGGACCGGGAGCCGCGCGACCGTCCGTACGGCGGGCGGACCCGACCTGACCGCCGACCTGCTCGTCGCCGCCGACGGGATCCACAGCCCGCTGCGCCGCGCGCACTTCCCCGCCCACCCCGGCCCGCGCTACCTCGGAGAGACCGCCTGGCGGGCCCTCGTCGACGCCCCTGACCTGCGGATCCCGGCCATGAGCGAGACCTGGGGGCGGGGGGAGAGGTTCGGGATAACGCCGCTGGCCGACGGCCGGTACTACCTCTACGCCACCGCCCGCGTCCCGGCCGGCACCCGCTCGCCCGACCCCCGCGCCGAGCTCCGCCGCCGCTTCGGCACCTGGCACGAACCGGTCCCGGCCCTGCTGGACCGCGTGGCCCGCCTCGCGCCCGCCGACGTCCTCCAGAACGACCTGTACGACCTGGCCGCCCCGCTCCCGCGCCTGCACCACGGCCGGATCGTCTGGCTCGGCGACGCGGCCCACGCCATGGCCCCCAACCTCGGCCAGGGCGGCTGCCAGGCCATCGAGGACGCCGTGGTCCTCGCGCGCCTGCTCCCCGCGGGCGACTCCGGGTACGCCGAGGGCGGCCGGGACCCCGTCCCGGCCGCCCTCGCCGCCTACACCGCCGTCCGCCGCGCCCGCACCGACGCGGTCCGCGTCCGCGCCCGCCGCGTCGGCCGCCTCGGCGCCCTGCGCAACCCCCTCGCCGTGGCGGCCCGCGACCTCGCGGTCCGCGCCGTCCCCGCCCGCCTGGCACTGCGCGGCATGGACGACCTGTTCAACGGCTTCCGCCTCCCGCGATGACCCTCACGCCCGGATGACCTCCGGGCCGAGGCCGGCGATCTCCTCGGCCCGCGCATCGGTCAGCCCGGTGTCCGTGACCAGCACGTCCACCTGCTCCAGGGAGGCGAACCTGGCGAAGTGCCGGGCGCCGTACTTGGAGGAGTCCGCGACCAGCACCACCCGGCGCGCCCCCGCCACCATGGCCCGCTTGACCGCCGCCTCCGCCAGGTCGGGCGTGGTCAGCCCGGCCTCCGCCGAGAAGCCGTTGGTCGCGACCACCGCCACGTCCGGCTGCAGTTCGGCGAGGTCGCGCAGCGCCCACGCGTCCACCGCCGCCTGCGTACGGTGCCGCAGCCGGCCGCCGACGATGTGCAGGCGCAGCCCCGGATGCTCGGCGAGCCGGGCGGCGACCGGGAGCGCGTTGGTGACCACCGTGAGGGTGGAGTCGTGGGGGAGCAGGGCGGCCAGCCGGGACACGGTGGTGCCCGCGTCCAGCAGCAGGGTGCCCTCCTCCGGGAGCAGGGCGAGGGCGGCCCGGGCGATCCGCTCCTTCGCGGCCGCGGCCGTGGAGTCGCGCTCGGCGAGCCCCGGCTCCAGGCGGAGCCCCCCGGCGGGGAGCGCGCCGCCGTGCACCCGGCGCAGCAGACCGGCCCGTTCCAGGGCCGTCAGGTCCCGCCTGACGGTCTCCTGCGTGACTCCGAACTCCTCCGCCAGGGCGGGGACTTCGACGCGTCCGCGCTCCTGGGTCAGCTGCACGATCCGGTGCTGGCGCTCGGGTGCGTACATGGGATCGGATCCGTTCCGTTCCGGAGGGGGTGCTTGGTCCCGTTATGGGACGGACCTTACCCGCCGGGCGGCCCGGCCGCGGCCCGCCGGGCCCGCCCTGCCCGCATGCCCGCCCACCTGTCCGGCGTCAGCCCTCCCCGCCCGGGGCGCAAGGGGCGAACGGCGCCCAGCCCTTCACCGCGAAGGCCCCCGCGTCCCGGGTGACCTCCAGGGCGCCGTGGGAGCCGAAGTGCGCCGGGACCAGCAGCGCGTTGTGGTCGGCGGCCCAGCCGAGCAGCCGGCGCCGGCTGGCCCGGGACTGCGCGGCGTCCTCGCAGAAGCAGCTGTTCGCGTCCGGCTCCATGATCTGCACCGGGCTGTGCAGCAGATCGCCCACGAACACCGCCCGGTCACCCCCGGAGGCGAGCGTCAGCACGCTGGAGCCGGGGGTGTGCCCGGCGGCGAGGTCCAGCCGCAGGTTCGCGTCGATCCGGTGGCCGTCCTCCCACAGGACGACCTGGCCGGCCTCGTGGACCGGCGCCACGCTGTCCTCGAACACTCCGGCGTTGCCGTCGCCGAGGACGGACGGGTGCCCGTTCGCGGGGTTCCAGAAGTCGAACTCGTTCCGGTTGATCAGATAGCGGGCGTTCGGGAAGGCCGGGACCCAGGTGTCCCCGTCCAGCCGGGTGTTCCACCCGACGTGGTCCCCGTGCAGGTGGGTGTTGACGACGAGGTCCACGTCCTCGGGCTCGACCCCGGCCCGGGCCAGTTCGTCCAGGAAGGGCGTCTCCTGGCGGTCCCAGGGGGTGCCGGGCCGTGCCTTGTGGTTGCCGCCGCCGGTGTCGACGAGGATGACCCGGCCCTCGCTGCGCAGCACCCACGTCTGCAGCGCGACCCGGGACACGGGCGGCTCGCCGTCCACGAAGTCGGGCCGCAGCCAGCCGGCGTGCTCCGACCAGACGTCCGGGCTGCTGCCGGGGATGAACTCGTGCGGGGTGAGCCCGAGCGGGCCGTAGTACTCGCGGACCCGGGTGACGCTGACGCCGCCCAGCTCGATGGTGTCGGTGGTGGTGTTGTCCATGGCCCCCACCCTGCGGCGGGCCCGGCGCGGCAGCCACACCTTTCCCTGCCTATCCCCGGCAGGGTGAGGCTGGCCCGCGCGCGGCCCGCGATACTGGGCGGCATGGAAGGACAGAGCAGCCTCGGCGCGTTCCTGCAGGCCCGCCGGTCCCGGCTGACGCCGGCGGACATCGGCCTCGACACGTACGGCGAGCGGCGCCGCGTCCCGGGCCTGCGCCGGGAGGAACTCGCCCTCCTCGCGGGGGTCAGCGCCTCGTACTACGCGCGGCTGGAGCAGGGGCATTCGCACAACGCCTCGCCGGAGGTGCTGGACGCGCTCGCCCGCGCGCTGAACCTGGACGAGGCCGAGCGCCGGCACGTACACGACCTCGCGGGCCTCGCCGCCCGCCGCCCCGCCGCCCGGCGCCCGCCCGTGGAACGGGTCGACGGGGCGACCCGTCGGCTGCTGGAGTCCATGCCCGAGGTCCCGGCCGTCCTGACCGGCCGCCGGGCCGACGTCCTGGCGTGGAACCCGCTGGGGCACGCCCTGTTCGCCGGCCACCTCGACCCCACCGCGCCCGACCGTCCCGCCGACCGGCCCAACATGGCCGTGCTGCTCTTCCTCGACCCGTACCTGCGCGAGCTCTACGGCACCTGGGAGTCGAAGGCGAGGGCCGCCGTCGCCAACCTGCGGTACGCGGCCGGCCGCCACCCGGACGACGCGCTCCTCGGTGCCCTCGTCGGCGAACTCAGCATGAAGAGCGACGAGTTCGCCACCATGTGGGCCGACCACCGGGCCCGTCCCTGCACCGTCGCCGAGCAGCGGATGTGGCATCCGCTGGTGGGGACCCTGACCGTCACCCAGCAGGCCTTGCGCGTCAGCGACGACCAGACGCTCCTGGTGGCCACCGCTCCGGCCGGCTCCGAGGACCACACGGCCCTCAGACTCCTCGCCCAGGCCACCATCCCCTCCCGGGCCTGACCCGGATCCGGCCACCCCGCCCGCGGGGCCGCCGGTCCACCCGCTCCCGTGGCCGCCGGTCCGCTCAGCCCTGCGGCCGCGGCGGCCGGACCAGGCGGCGGACGGACTCCACCACCGCTTCGCGGTGCCGGGCCAGCCGCGCCTTTGCCCAGGGCTCGCCCGGACCGCCGGTCGCGGGTCCGCCCACCGCGCCGGTCCACGCCTGCGCCAGCCCCATGACCAGGGTCAGCACGTCCGCCGGGTCGAGACCCGGGTCGACCAGCCCGGCATCCTGCGCCCGCTCCACCGCCGCGATCTTGCCCCGGTAGGACTCCGCCACCAGGTCGGTGGTCTCGGGCCGTTCCAGCTGCTTCCACTGCACCAGGCGCATCAGGTCGGGGTACGCCACGAAGTGGTCGAAGACCGCCCCCGCGTACCCGGGCAGATCCTCCGCGTCGAACGGCACGGATTCCGAGCCCGTCTCCAGGGCCCGCTGGAGCACGGCATCGAACAGCTGTTCCTTGTTGCCGTAGTAGACGTAGATGAGCCGCTTGTTCGCCTGGGCGTTCACCGCGATGCGGTCGATCCGGGCGCCGGCGATGCCGTACGCCGCGAACTCGGAGAACGCCGCGTCGAGCAGGCGCGCCTTGGTTGCGCTGGAATCCCGTGCCATGCCGGGCAGCCTAGCAAGTAACTATCCGGTTATTGACATCCCGCGCACCCCGTGTGCAGACTCGAACTATCCAGTTAGTTACTTAGTTCGCCCCCCACCCCCGGAGGACACCATGGAGATCCGCGCACTCGGCGGCCAGGGCCTGGAAGTCGGCGCCGAAGGCCTCGGCCTCATGGGCATGAGCGCCCACTACGGAGCCACCGACGAGACCGAGTCCCTCGCCACCATCGACCGCGCCCTCGCTCTGGGCGTGACCCTGCTCGACACCGCCGAGGGCTACGGGCCCTTCGTCAACGAGCAACTCCTCGGCAAGGCCCTGCGCGGCCGCCGCGACGCCGCCTTCATCGCCACGAAGACCGGCGTCGAGTTCACCGACGACGGGGCCTTCCGGGGCCACAACGGCACGCCCGAGTACATCCGCCGCTCCGCCGACCGCTCCCTGCGCCACCTGGGCACCGACCACATCGACCTGTACTACCTGCACCGCGTCGACCCGGCCGTGCCCGTCGAGGAGAGCGTCGGCGCCATGTCCGAGCTGGTCACCGCGGGCAAGGTCGGCCACATCGGGATCTGCGAGGCCGCCGCGGGCACCATCGCCCGCGCCCACGCCGTGCACCCGCTGGCCGCCGTACAGACCGAGTACAGCCTCTTCGAGCGCGGCATCGAGCACGACGGCGTACGCGAGACCCTCCGAGAGCTCGGCATCGGCCTCGTCGCCTACTCCCCGCTCGGCCGCGGCTTCCTCTCCGGAGCCGTGACCAGCCCGGACGACTTCGCGGCCGACGACTTCCGGCGTACGGACCCCCGCTTCCAGGGCGAGAACTTCGACCGCAACCTCGCCGTCGTCGACCGCGTCCGGGCCCTGGCCGCCGAGAAGGGGGTCACCCCCTCGCAGCTCGCGCTCGCCTGGACCCTGCACAGGGGAGCCGTCCCGATCCCCGGCACCAAGCGCCGCCGCTACCTGGAGGAGAACGTCGCCGCGACGGCCGTCACGCTCACCGACGCCGACCTCGCCTCCATCGACGCCGTCGCACCGCACGGCGTGGTCTCGGGGGACCGGTACGCGCCCGAACTCATGGCGTCGCTGAACGGCTGACCCCCGCCCGGCGGATCAGCGCAGGTCGCGGAAGCGGTACTCGTCCAGGACCGCGAAGCCCGTGCTGTCGTACAGGCCCATCGCGACCTCGTTCCCGCCGAAGACGTTGAACATCATCGCCTCGTCGCCGCCCTGCCGGGTGGCCCACTCGCCGACGGCCATCGCCGCCCGGCCGTAGCCCTTGCCGCGGTGCTCCTCGTGCACCTCCAGGGAGAAACCGAAGGTGACCCCCGGCAGGAACCCGTGGTTCACCCAGCCGGTGCCGATCACCTCGCCCTCGGCCTCCATCGCGTAGAAGGCGTGCCCCGGGGTCAGGTACCCCTGCGGGAGGTACTGGGCGAAGTCCCGGTCGGACTTCTCCTTGGCCTGCTCCGGAGTGAGGGCCCCGGCCCGGACGATGTCGGCGATGTACCCGGCCTCCTCGGCGGCGTACCAGGCCGGGTACTCCTCCTCCGTCAGCCGGCGGACCGTCAGCCCCGGCGGCAGCTCCGGCCGTGCGGCCACGGCCCGCATGCGGTTCTGCCCCCGCACCGCGTAGTCGGCGAACGCTCCGGGCCCGCGCCCGCCGGTGAGGCGGACCTCCACCCGTTCGGCGCCGTGCTCGGCGCACCACCGCTCGGCCCACTCGCGCCCCCGCGCGAGCGTGAGGTCGTGGATCCGGCCCACCACCGCACCGTTGTCCTCCGTCACCCCCACGGCTATCCACCCGGTGCCGTCCGTGGCCACCGTCCAGCCGTCGATCCCCTCCACGGCCCGCTCCAGCAGGGCCCGGGCCAGCGGCTCCGTACATCCCGCCGCCTGGTACCCGGCCAGCACCCGCTCTTCGAACCCGCCCCGCCACGCGCCCTGTTCGGCGACGATCCCGATCTCGTTCATCGGGCCACCCTAGCCAGCCCGACGGGCGGGGCCGACCGGATTCGAACCGGCGTCCTCGCGGTTTTGGAGACCGCGCGCGTCGACCCCTGCGCTACGGCCCCGCCCTGCCGGGCAGCCTACCCGCCGTGGATGATCTGGATCAGGTTGCCGCAGGTGTCGTCGAGGACCGCGGTCGTGACCGGGCCGCTATCCGTCGGCTCCTGCGTGAAGCGCACCCCGAGCCCGCGCAGCCGGGCGAACTCCGCCCGCACGTCGTCCACGGCGAAGGAGGCGGCCGGAATGCCGTCCCTGACCAGCGCCTCCTTGTACGGCCGCACCGCGGGGTGGCCGTCGGGCTCCAGCAGCAGCTCGGTCCCGCCGGGGTCCTCCGGGGAGACCACGGTCAGCCACTTGTCCGCGCCCAGCGGCACCTCGTGCTTCTTCACGAAGCCCAGTACGTCCGTGTAGAACCGCAGGGCCTTGTCCTGGTCGTCGACGAAGACGCTGGACAGATGGATCCTCATCGGGTGCTCTCCCTCGAGTCGGGCTGCTGCTCGACGACGCTGGTGCCGCTGCCCTCCTGGGACTCCCACGTCCACGTCTCCTCCATCCGGAGCCGCCCGTCGGGGAGTTCCGTGACGAGGGAGACGCAGTGCCCGGAGGCGGTCGAGCCGTCGTGGCGCAGCTGGACGTAGCGGAAGTCGACGGTGTCGTCCCTCCGCGTGCCGACCAGGTGTCCCCCGGCCACGTCCCCGCCACGGTACTCGGCCCAGACCCGGCCGTCCTGCTCGTGGTACTCGAATCGGGTCTGCCGGCCGACCTGGCCCGGCGCCTGGTCGGCCACGGGGACGAAGACGAGGCCGTCGAGCGAACGCGCCACAGGGGCTCCTCGGGGGAAGGCGGCCGCGGGCACGGGCCGCGACCGGTCGGATGTCCGGGCCACCCTAAGGGCTCCGGCCCGGCGGCTGATGGAGCAGTGGGAGCTGCGGATCCGCCCGGGCCGTGGTGGCATCGGACCCATGAAGGATCCCTTCGGATGTGACGAGCCGGCGCTGCCGGCCCGGGCGGGCGCCGTGGACCGGGCCGCGGCCCGCCGCGCGGTCGCCGCGCGGGCCGTCGGGGCGGAGGACCTGGCGGCCCTGCTGGACATGATCGGCCTGTGGCCCGCCGACGACCCGCCGCAGGACCGGAGGCCGATCAGGCCGGCCGCCGGTTGAGGGAGGGCCCGGCGCGGGTACGGTACGTCCGTGATGCGTGCGCGGCGACGCGCGGACCCCCAGGGGCCGCCGGTGGCGATCGTCCGCGCCTGCCTGCGCGACGGCGGGGGCGGCAGTCCCACCGCCGTCGTGGACGAAGCCGGGTTCGCGGGCGGGGCGGCGCCGGGCGACGACGACCGGCGCCGCGGTGTGCCGGCCCTCGCCGGTACGTCCCACGCCGTCTTCGTCTCGGCCCACGACGACCCGGAGGGCGGCCCCGCCTTCTCCCTGCGCTTCTTCACCGCCGAGGGGGAACTGCCCGCCTGCGGGCACGGGACGGTGGCGGCCCTCGCCCACCTCGCGGAGAGGGCCGGCCGCCGGCACTCGTACCGGGTCACCCTCCACGCCGGGGGCCGGGTGTTCACGGGCTGGACGGCGCGCCGCCAGGGCCGTGCGTACGCGTCCTTCGACCCGGGCCCCGTGGAGCTGCGCACGCCCGGCGCGGCCGAGCGCGACCTCGTCCTGCCCGCACTCGGCATCCCCCGCGACGCGACGGCTCCCGGTCTCCGCGTGGCGTCGGTGGGACGGCCCCGGCTGCTGGTCCCCGTCCGCACGCGCTCCGCCCTGCGGGCCCTCTCCCCGGACTTCGCCGGGCTCCGGGCCGCCTGCGACCGCCTGGGCCTGCTGGGCTGCTACGTCTACTCGGTGCCGACGCCCGAAGGCCGCGCCGCCGCCCGGATGTTCGCCCCCTCGATCGGCGTCGACGAGGACATCGCCAACGCCAACAGCACGGCCTGCCTGGCCGCCCACCTGGCCGGCCCGGGCCCCACCGAACTCGCCGTGGAGATGGGCGACTTTCTCGGCAGCCCCTCCACCGTCACCGCCACCGTCCGGCCGGGCCCCTCGGGCCCCCTGGTGCGGCTGGGCGGCAGCGCGGAGCTCGCGGGCGGCATCCGGCTGCCGGCGCCCTGAGGCGGGCCGGCCGCCCGGCCGTGCTCAGGAGCCGTCGTCGTCCCGGTGGCGCCGCTCGTCGCGCCGCCGCCCCTTCTCTTCGGCGCGCCTGCTGCGGGCGGGGGTGATCGGCTCGGGATGGACGGGGTCCTGGCTGGGCGGCTGCGGGCGCCCGCGTTCCTCGCGGGGTTCGCCGGGCTCCTGGCGCTTGTCCTTCGTACCGCCCATGACGGGTGACTCCTCGGTGCCGGGGCTGCGGATTCCTCCTGTTCACCCTGACACGCATCGCCGCCGGCCGCTCCCCGTCGGACGGGGAGCGTGCCGTGGGGGTGATGTGTTCCTCCGGTGTGGATGCGCCGCAGGTGGCGTGTGCGTTGCGTGCCCGCCAAGGCGGGTACCCCCGCTCCGACTTGCGCGGCGGCACCGAACGCAGGCGCGCCACGCCGTCGAAGGGTGGCCGGATCACCCTCTTGGCCGCTGTAGGGTGACGTGCGCCCGTCAAGGCGGGCCCTCCTGCACACTGATATTCCAACGGGGTTCGAACGTGAAGCTTCGCCATGTCCGCGCGGTCGCAGTATTCGGAATCGCCGTCGTCGCACTGACCGGAGCCCGCGGCTCGCACGGTGCGAGCTGCGGCGGCAGCAGTCACAGCTCCAGCTCCAGCTCCCACTCGGGTTCGAGCAGCAGCACCAGTGGTGGCGGCACCGACAGCAGCAGCACGACCGGCAGCACCAGCACCGGCACGAGCAGCGGCACCAGCTCCAGCACCACCACGGGTTCCGTCACGGGGGGTTCCCGGGACAAGGCCGAGCGCGACATCCGGATCGACGGGTGCAAGCTGGACAGCAGCGGCAAGAACCTGGTCGCCAAGCTCACCGTCACCAACAGCGGTTCGCTGGACTACACCTACAACATCACGATGAAGTTCCGTGGCGACGCCACCTCCACCGCGGTCCCCGCCACGGCCATGGTGAGCAGCCTGAAGGTCAAGGCGGGCGCGTCCCAGCCGGCCGAGGCCACCACTCCCTACTTCGGCAAGACCAACGGCACCGAGTACAAGGAGTGCGTCGTCGTCAGCGCGTCGAAGAGCTCCTTCTGACGCGGGACGCGGGCGTTCACCGCGGAGCCCCGCACACCGTCGGCCGACGGTGTGCGGGGCTCCGCGGTTTCGTGACATGCGACACACGGCCCGCGCCGGTCCGGCGGGGTCGCACGGCGCGATTCACGGGGGCACATTTCGTTATTTGTCCATGTTTCGCGTGGACATGCCGCACTCCGCCTGGAACGGAATTGCAGACTCCTGTTTCGCCCCTCCCAACGTTCCTGACGGGAGGTGGTTCTAGCGGCGCGTCAGCTGTGCCGGAGAGGCCCCCCGAGGGGGTCATGCACGATCTTCCCGCCCTTTCAAGCCGGAGCCCGGGGCACTCGCGCGTCCGGCCCACGCCGGCTTGCCATGCCCCTGCGGCCCTTCTAAGAATGGCGACTCCTCCGGCGCCCCAGCGGTCCGGCGCCGGGAGCTTCGCGATCACCGAGTGAGGTCCCGCATGAAGAAGCACCGCAAGAAGACGCACCACAGGAAAATAGCCGTCGCCGTCGGGGCGCTCGCCGCCGTGGCCGTCCCCACCGCCGCCATGGCGTGCCTGGACACCCAGGACGCCGGCCGCGCCCGGCCCGCCGCGGCGCGGCTGGAAATCCCCTCCGACCCGGCCGCAGCCCCGCTCCCGGAGCAGGCCCCGGTTCCGGCCGCCGCGCCCGCGCAGCCCGTCGCCGAGGCTCCGGCCCCCGCGGCGCCCGCCGCCGAGGAGCCGGCCGCACGGCCCGCCGACCCGGTCGTCGAGGCCGCGCCGCCCGTCCGCCCGCGGCAGCCCCGGCCGGAGCCCGTGGAAGCCTCCGCGGCGCCCGCCGCTCCCGCCGCGCCGCAGGCCGCCGGCGCGCTCCCCGAAGCGCAGGCCAAGGTCCTCGAACTCGTCAACCAGGCGCGCGCCGCGGCAGGCTGCCCCGCGCTCACCGTCAACGAGAAGCTCACCAAGGCCGCGCAGGACCACAGCGCCGACATGGCCGCGCACCGCAACATGTCCCACACCGGGTCCGACGGTTCGGACGCCGGCCAGCGCATCACCCGTGCGGGGTACCAGTGGCGGACCTACGGCGAGAACGTCGCCTACGGGTACAGCAGCCCCGAGCAGGTCATGGAGGGCTGGATGAACAGCCCCGGCCACCGGCGGAACATCCTCGACTGCTCGTACAAGGAGATCGGCATCGGCCTCGCCCAGCCCGGTCAGTACTGGACGCAGGACTTCGGCGCGACGCGCTGACCCGCGCGCACGCCGTCGCTCACACGCCGTCGGCCCGGGGCACCCGTCAGTACGCGGGGTCCTGGCCCGGCGTGCGGCCGCCCTGGGCGGCCGTGATCAGGGCCGGCGCGAGGTTCTCGTTCCGCATCCGCTGGTCCACGTACAGCAGGGAGACCACCAGCTGCGGGTACCCCAGCTGGAACAGCGCGCTGACCACGGTGCCGAGCAGCAGGCAGACGAGGTACACGACGAACCCGATGACCATCGTGGCGGATATCCCGTCACCGGCGCCCGAGTCCAGCATGGCGGGGAAGAGCGCGAGGACGCCGACGAGGCCGAACGGCATCTGGATGGCGTAACCGCCGGCCATTCCCACGGCGTGCGCGAGCAGGATGACGCCGAAGACGCGCCACCAGCTGCCCTTCACCAGGGCGGCCGACCGCCGCAGCGCGGCCACGGGGCGGAGGTCCTCGAACACCGCCGCGGCCGGTGCGAGGCTGAACCGGACGCCGAGCCATACCGCCACGGGTATCCAGCACAGGCCCGCCAGGACCAGAAGGAACACGCCGGCCGGCGTCGCGGACCCGTCCCAGGCCATGATCGTCAGCGGGATGCCGACCGCGTAGACCAGGACGGCCGGCCCGCCCGCGATCAGCCCGGTCAGGGAAACGGCGCCGAGTACCGAGGGCAGCCGGGACCAGGTGCGGCGCCACATGTCACGGAAGGTCGCGGTGCGGCCGAGCGCGGCCTCCTGCACCACCGCGGGGCACAGCGCGCCGACCGCCGCGGTGCCCAGCAGCATCACGAGCACCAGGATGACGCCGGCCGGCAGCAGGGCCAGCAACACGGCGGCCACGTCGGAGCTGTCCGCGTGCGCGTCCGAGTCGACGGCGAAGACCTCGGCGAAGCTGTCGCTCGCCGCCGTGACACCGATCACGAGCGCCGCGATGACCAGCAGGAACCCGACGCCCTGTACCGCGAGCATGACGCCGACCAGCGGCTTCCAGTACTGGCGGAAGGCCTTGAACGCGCCGCCGACCATCTCGCCGGGGCCGAGCGGCCGCAGGGGTATGACCCCCGGCTGCGGGGGCGGCTGGATCCAGCCGCCTCCCCACTGCGGCCCGTACTGCTGCGGGTGTTGTCCCCGTCCCGCGTTGTGCGACATCCCTGTTCCCCCCTTGTGAGCTGGAGGAACACGGTAGCCCCTCGCACCCCGGGGCGGGGTGCGAGGGGTCCGGGGATCAGGTGTTGATGCAGGTGTTGCCGGCCGCCGGGTTGAGCACGCCGATGATGTTGATCGAGTTGCCGCACACGTTGATCGGGATGTGCACCGGCACCTGGACGACGTTGCCGGACAGCACGCCCGGGGAGCCGACGGCTACGCCCTCGGCGTGGGCGTCGGCGACGGCGGTGCCGCCGGCGCCGAGGATTCCGGCCGCGGCCAGGACGGTGGCGGCGATCGCAGTTCGAATACGCATGTCACTCCAGAGTCGATGACGGTACGTCGAGACGTCGAGACGTCGAAGCAGGATCACACCGCCTCCGGGGGCCTCCCGCCCGGCATTCACCTGACCAACGGCGTGTTACGGCGCCGGCAGCGACCGGCGCCGCCCGAACGGGTGGCGAGGAGGCGGGGGAGGGACGCCTCGGGCCAGAGGCGTTGTGTCACGTGTCACGTGTGGCGCCTTTGGGCCCCGGGTCCGCGCGGCGGCCACGATGGGGCCATGGAGATAGGCATCGCACTGCCCCAGTACGGCACTCACGCGCAGGCCGCCCGCATCGCCGGCTTCGCGCGCGACGCGGAGCACGCCGGGTTCGACTCGCTCTGGGTGGGGGACCGGTCGCTGACCCCGGTCGAGCCCAGCGACATCTACCCGGGCCACACGCCCGAGAACCCGTACCCGCCGGAGTACCGGACCTTCCTCGACCCGCTCACCGTCCTGACCGTCGCCGCCACCGCGACCCACCGCGCCCGTCTCGGCACGAGCACCCTCAACGCGCCGTGGTATCCGCCCCTGTTGCTCGCGCGCACCCTCACCTCGCTGGACCAGGTGAGCGGCGGCAGGCTGGACGCCGGCTTCGGGATCGGCTGGCTGCGCGACGAATACACGGCCGTCAACGCCGACTTCGGCCGGCGCGGCGAACGGCTCGAGGAGATCCTCGACGTCCTCCAGGGCATCTGGGCCGAGGAGGAGTTCGGGCACGAGGGCGCCCACTGGCGCATTCCGCGCGCCCACGTCGGCCTGCGCCCGGTCCAGCGGCCGCACCCGCCCGTGTACTTGGGCGGCTTCTCACCCGCCGCGATGCGCCGGGTCGGCCGCCGCGCGGACGGCTGGGTCGGCGCCGTCCTGCCGGCCGCGGCACTCGCCGGACTCTGGGCCGTCGCCCGGCGGGCCGCCGAGGAAGCCGGCCGCGACCCCGACGCGCTGCGCCGCAACATCCGCTTCAACGCCAAGCCGGGCACCTCGTACGAGGAGGCCGCGGCGGTCCTCGCCGGGATCCGGGAGACGGGCGCCGACAGCTGCTTCGTCGACTTCCAGCAGTGCGTGCGGGAACCGGAGGAGGCGCTGGAGCTTGGCATCAAGGTCCTTGACCGGGTACGCGCCGGCTAGGCCGTGTCTTTCGGATCGTGCGGGGCCGTTCGTGGGGCCCGGCCGCGTGTCGTATAGTTGATCTCGAGCCCGCCGCCGCGGAACACGGCGCACGGGACGATGCGTTGGTGGTCCAAGGAAAGACACCCCACTTCCCGTGGGGGAATGCAGGTGCAAGGCCTGCCCAGCGCTCGGACGAAGGCCCCGGCCTCCTCACGGAGACCGGGGCCTTCCTGCTGCCCCGGCCGGCGCGCGCCGCTCCCCGGCCGCGGTTCAGACCTCTCCCCGCCAGGCACCCGTCTCGACGCCGCGCGCCTCGATGAACAGCTTGAACCGCTTCAGGTCGCCGGCGACCTGGCGCTTGACGAAGCCGAGCTTGTCGGCCGCCGCCTCGGCCAGCCCATCGGGCGCCCAGTTCATGTGCAGGACGACCTTGGTGGTGCTCGCGTCGATCGGCTGGAACGTGACCAGCCCCGCCTGGCGGGCCTCCCCGTCCACCGTCATCCACGCGACGCGCTGGTCCGGGAGCTGCTCGGTGATCCGCGCGTCGAACTCGCGCTGCACACCGTTGACGTTCGTCACCCAGTGCGTGAGGGTGTCCGACCGCTGCTCCACACGTTCCACCCCCTCCATGAAGGCGGGGAAGTCCTCGAACTGCGTCCACTGGTTGTAGGCCGTACGCAGCGGAACGTTGACCTCGACGTACTCCTCGACGTGCGACATGTGACCCCTTTCGTGTGCCGGGCAGCCCCGCACCCTCGGTGCCGATCACCGCTTCCGGACGTTCACGGCCCCGCTACCCCCCTTCGCGGTGCGCATGCGCCGCCCCCGGAGCCCAAGACGCGAGGGTGTCGGCCGTCCCCGCCGGGGCAGGGGGGTGGAGGTCCGGGGCGTTGTCGCCGTCCGACCGTCCACACCCGCAGAGGAGCCGCATTGAACGCCGCCGTCCGCCCGCTGACCGTCCTGGGAGCCGCGATACTCCTGACAGCCGCCGCAGGCTGGGCCGTCGACCTGCTGCTGCGCCGGGCCGACGCGCGGCACCCCGAGACACCCCTGTGGCACGCGCTGCGCCGCTGCCGGCCCGCCCTCCAGATCGTGCTGCTGGCCGCGCTGCTCAGAGGCGCCCACCGGCAGACCGCGTGGCGCCCGCTCCAGGAGCACGAGGCCGCCGTCGGCCGGATCCTCTCGCTCGCGCTGATCGGGGCCGGCGCCTGGCTGATCGTCGGCGTGACCTCGGCCGTCGTCGAATCCGGGTACGCCCGCTACGCGACCGGCACCCGCGACCCGGCCCGGGTGCGCCGCGTCCGCACCCAGGTGTCCCTGATCATGCGGGTCGTGACCGCCGTCGTGGTCGTCGTGGCCGTCGCGGCGATGCTCCTGACCTTCCCCAGCTTCCGGGCGCTGGGCACCTCCGTGCTCGCCTCCGCAGGGATCATCGGCATCGTCGCGGGCGTCGCCGCCCAGTCCACGCTGGGCAACATCTTCGCCGGGTTCCAGATCGCCTTCGGGGACATGGTGCGCATCGGGGACACCGTCGTGGTCGCGGGCGAATGGGGCGTGGTGGAGGACATCACCCTGACGTTCCTCGCCGTCCGGACCTGGGACGAGCGGCGGATCACCATGCCCGTCTCGTACTTCACCACCCGCCCCTTCGAGAACTGGTCCCGGGGCGGCGTCCAGATGACCGGAACCGTCTTCGTCCACTGCGACCACAGCGCGCCCGTGGACCTCATCCGCGGCAAGGTCCGCGAGATCCTGGACGGGTGCCCGGAGTGGGACGGGCGCGGCTGGGACGTCGCCGTCACCGAGACGACGCCCTCGGCCATGGTGGTGCGCGCGATCGTCACGGCCAAGGACGCCGACGACCTGTGGACGGTCCGCTGCGCGGTGCGGGAGCAACTCGTGGCGTGGCTCTCGGAGAAGCACCCGGAGGCCCTGCCCCGCGTCCTCCTCGCACCGCCGCCCGAACTCAGGCCGGGTAGGTGAAGGAGCCCAGCGGCGGGGCGGCGAGGATCACCCGCCCGGCGCCGGGGCGTTCGGTGAAGGCCCGGGCCTCGGCGGCCCGCCGGCGCCGCTCGTCCCGGTCGTCGGCGTGCCGGGCGTCGCGCCGCGCGTGGGAGTAGTCCCACGTGTCGTCGATGAGGCCGAGGGCGGTGTTGCCCGAGCTGCGCCCGAACTCGGCCTTCACGGCCGCCTCCTGGAGGGCGGTCTGGGTGGCGGCGAGGTCGATGCGGGTGATCAGGACGCCCGGCGTGTCCGGTTGCCGGGTCGGCATGGGGACCTGGGCCAGCGGCGACACCCCGGTGTCGAGGCGGTCGATGTTGTCGACCGTCGCGTCCTGGGCGTCCCGCACCGCGGCCCGCATCTCCCGGTGCAGCCAGAAGAACTCGTCGAGGTCGGCCTCGGTGAGGCGTATCCGCTGGTACAGGGCGCGGAAGCGGGGATCGTGGTGCAGCGGCAGGACGGGGCCGGCGTGCAGGGCCACGCAGTCGTTGTACCCGGCCGCCACCGCGGCGTCGAGGTGGTGGAGCACCGGCTCCGCCTGTCCGCGCGTGAGGGCGAGCCCGGCGAGGCCCGCGTGGGCCGCGGCCGCCAGCCAGGCGGCGGCGGGCCCCAGGGCCGTGGCACGCGCGACGACGTCCTGGAGCCCCGCGGCGACGTCGACGCGCAGCGGGACGCCGAAGAGGCCGCTCGCGAGCGAGGAGAGGAAGTCCTGCGGCGGCGGCGCCGCGGCGGCCGCGCTGTCGGCCAGGTGTGCCACCAACAGCTCGTGAACACGGGCGGCCAGTGAGTTGACGGTGTCGGCCATGGATCTCCTCGGACGTCGGTGGTGAAGATCGGCGTGATGCGGCTACAGCATCGCCGACGCCCCCGCCGCCGGGCGACCGGCCCCGACCCCTCCGATTCCCCACACCCCGTCACCTCGTCCGCCACGCCGCGTTACTGACGTACCGTCATGCAACCGCCCAGGGCTGGATGGCCAGGGCCCACACTCCCCACATCGGTACGGACACCAGCGCGGCGAGCACGTCCCGCCGGCACCGCTCCAGCCGGCGTCCGGCCCGCTCGGTCAGCCGCCCCCGGCGCAGCGCCCGCCTCGCGGTCCCGTGCGCGGCCTCGCGCACCGCGCAGAGCGCGGAGGGGAAGGCAGCCAGGGTCACGACGAGCCAGCCGGTGACCTGGTTCCGGGGCAGGAACACGCCGCCGACGACCACGGCGACGGTGATCAGGAACCAGGACGCGGCCTGGAAGCCCAGGAGGGGGACGGCTTGCTCCCAGACGGGTTCGGCCCCTCGTGCGATCCGGCCGGGCCGGGCGCGCTCGACCCTGTCCAGGGCCTCCTCCCACTGCGCCAGGGCCGCCGCGGCCGCCGCGCGGTCCCCGCGTTCGGACACCAGCAGCGGGCCGAGCATGATCACGCGTTCGGCCCTTCGGACGGGGCTCTTCGACGGCTGGTGCGGCGTGCTGCTCATCCCACGGCTTCCGGTTCGGCTTCGGCTGCCCAGCATGATGCCGTGTCCCGCATCCGGGCGCGGGCCCCGCCCCCGGCGCTGGAGGCGGGGCGGTGGACCCGTACGGGGGAACGGGCGGCGCCGAGCGGGTCCCGTCCGGTGAGGATCGGGGCATGGGCTTCCTCCTTCCGGTCCTCTTCGCGCTGTTCGCCGCGTTCAGCAACGCCCTCGCCACGGTCCTCCAGCGGCGGGCCTCGCTCACCGTGCCGCAGAGCGACGGCTTCCGGTTCGGGCTCGTCCTCGACCTGCTGCGGCGGCCGCTGTGGATCGCCGGGATCCTGGCGGTGATCGCGGCCGGGGTCGGCCAGGCCCTCGCGCTGGCGACGGGCGCGCTGGCCCTCGTACAACCCCTGTTCGTGCTGGAGCTGCCGCTCGCCCTGCTCATCGCCTCGCTCCTGGCCCGCAGCTCGCTGCCGGGCGCCCTCTGGCTGGCGGTCGCGGGGGTGGTCGCCGGGCTCGGGGTCGTGCTCCTGGCCGCCGCACCCACCGGGAACCGGACCCACGTCCCCTTCGACCGCTGGGCCCTGGCCCTGCCGGCCTGCGCGGCGGCGGTGGCCGTACTGGCCGTCACCGGACTGCGGCGGCCACCCGGCCGGGCGCGGGCCGGATGCCTCGGCGCGGCCACCGCCGTCTGCTACGCGCTGACGGCCGCACTGATGAAGTCCGCCGTACACGTGCTCCAGGACGGCGGCACCGTCGCCTTCCTGACGGCCTGGGAGACGTACGCCTTCGGCGCGAGCGGCGTCTGCGCCCTGCTGCTCCTCGAACACGCCATGCAGGGCGGACCGCTGGTCGCCTCGCAGCCCGCGCTGACCCTCGGTGACGCCGGCGTCGGCATCGCCCTGGGGGTCCTGCTGTACGAGGAGCACCTGCGGGCCGGCTGGTGGCTGGTCCCGCAGCTCCTGGGCCTGGCCCTGATCTGCGCCGGGGTCCTGGTCCTGGCCAGGACCGAGACCCCGGCGGAGCCCTGCGCGGCGTCCCGTTGAGCCGCCCCGGCCGGACCGGCCGACCGTTCAAGATCCGTTAGGGTGTTCGACGTCCGCGCCGGGCTGCTCCCGCCGCGGGAGGCACACGCAGCATCCGGGGGACGAGAAGTGAGCACCACCAGGCCGCAGCCGGCGCGCGCGGGGTCCGAAGGACTCCTCAGCCCGGTGAACGAGTTCTTCCGCACCGTCATGGGCGACCACGCCCCCGGACCGGACGAGCGGCCCGACGACCGGCTCATAGGCACCCTGCAGGTCATCCGGACCCTCCTCGGGATGATCGCCGCCGTGTGGATCGTCCTGGCCTACCCGCTGAGTTCGGGCCGGCAGGACTTCGTCATCGGCAAGCTCGTCGAACTCGGACTCGCCTGCGGGATCCTGCTGGCGGGAAGCATCCTCGGCATCAGCGCATTCCTCGTCGCCGGCACCCCGGACCGGCGCCGCGCCTTCGCCCGCCGCCTGTGGGGACCGGTCGCCTACATGCTCGCGCTCGCCCTGGGCCCGGCACTGGTCTGGCTCTCCCTCACCACCGTCAGGGGGGACCTCGCGAGCGAGACCGACGTGGTGGACTTCTTCTCCGGGATCTTCGGCCGCGGCATCCTGTGCTCCCTGGTCAGCTTCCTCGTCGCGGCCGTCGGCTGGCTGCTCGCCCTCGCGCTGCTGATCGCCTCGATCCCGTACACGATCCTCGCCGCCTACGTCTGCGTGGCCTCCTGCTTCCGGGCCTCGGACGTCCACCAGCTGCTCCCGGCACTGCTCTCGCCGCTGCTGGTGTGGTCGCTGTTCGCCTTCCAGCTCTTCAACGGCCCCGACGTCGCCGCGCCCCCCGAGGTGCTGTACACCTTCCTGCTCGGCGGCCCCCTCTCGGTGACCGCGCTCTCCGCCTGGGAGGTGTGGCGCCTGCGCCGCCGCCACGGGATCACCCTGCGCGGCGCGCTGGGCCGCTGACCCGACCGGGCGTCGAGCGACCCGCCACGCAGCGTCACCCCCGCGGCCACCCGGGACAACCGCTCCGTACGGGGCAGACGTCCGGAAGGGAGCGCACCGGCGCTCCGGGACCGGAGAGGTGGCCATGCAGTCGACTTCTGGAGGGACCCCGGTCCAGGACGGCGCGCCGCGCACCGGGATCGTTGTCGCGGCCCGCGTGGGACTGGCCACCCGCGGGGTCCTGTACGTCCTGGTCGGCGCGATCGCGCTGCGCATCGCCTTCGGGGAGGACACCGGACGGCAGGCGGACCGCCAGGGGGCGCTCGCCGGGCTGGCCAGCGCCCCCCTGGGACGGGTGATGATCTGGGCCGTCGGCATCGGCCTGGTCGCGATGACCCTGTGGCGGCTCTCGGAGGCGGTCTTCGGCGGTGCCGGGCCCGACGGGAAGAAGGCCGGCAAACGGCTGGCGGGGGCCTTCCGGGCGGTGTTCTACGCCGTGGCTGCCGTGTCCGTCTTCGCCTTCGCGGCCGGGCAGGGCGGCGGCGGGTCCGGCGACGAGCAGTCGCGGGACGCCACCGCGAGCGTCCTGGAATGGCCCGGCGGCCGCTGGCTCGTGGCCCTGGCGGGACTGGGCGTGGCGGTGGGCGGAGTCGTGATCGCGGTGTCGGCGCTGCGGCGGAAGTTCCGCGACGACCTGGCGCTGCCCTCCTGGCCGGGATGGGTGAGGGGGGTCGTCGACGTCCTCGGGATCGGGGGCGGCCTGGCCCGGGGCGCCCTGTTCGCGGCGGCGGGCGGCTGCGCGTTCTACGCCGCCGTGGACTACGACCCCGACAAGGCCAAGGGCGTCGACGACACTCTGCGCGCCTTCGCCGGCACCCCGGCCGGACCGTGGCTGCTGGTGGCGGTGGCGGCGGGCCTGGTCCTGTTCGGCCTGTTCTCGTGGGCCGCGGCCGCCTGGCAGCGGGTCTGACACCCGCCGTGGTGCCCGCCGCCGCGGCCCCGCCCCACGGCCCGCGGTCGCCCGTACGCCGCCGATCGGCTCCCCGGGCCGTGTCGCCGCGCCCGTCACCGGTCACGGCGTGCAACCGTCTCCCCATGACCGAAGGCCTGACACCTCACCTCTCCCCGGCGCGCATCACCGTCCTGGGCGTCCAACCCGGAAATCCGCCGTTCCGGATCATCGAGCTCGACGGGGAGGTCGTCGGCCGGGCCGAGTCGATGACGGACGTGCTGCTGGTCGCCTCGGAAGCGGGGATCACCATCCACGACCTCGACGACCTGGACGAGGTCCGCTGGGTCGGGGGCGGCAAGTTCACCTGGTCCCCGCACTGACGGACCGCGTCCCTGAGCCGGCCGTCCGTCCGCGCGGACGGACGGCCGGCCGGGCGGCGGTCAGGCCCCTTCGCCGAGGACGGTACGGATGAGCGCCCGCTGGTCGTCGGAGAGGCAGGGGTCCTGGACGTCGAGGACCTCGCCGTCGACGGTGATCCGGTAGTGGTATCCGTCCGCCACGGACGACAGGGCCCGGTGGGCGAGCTCCTCCAGCCGCGACGCGTCCTGCCGTCCCGCGGTGTCGAGCGCGCGGAGCTTCTCGGCTCCGGTGAAGCCGCCGGTGCGGGTGACCGTGATCAGCATGACCGTTCCTCCGGTTCCTGTGGGCCGGCGCGGGATCCGCGCGGGAGGCGGCGCACCGCCGCCCTGGACGCGGGTGCCCGCGATGCCGGCCCGTTCCCCCCGGACGGCGGGGAACGGCCGGAAAGCGTCGGCGCGGGGCCCGGAGGGAGTTCGACGACGGCCCGAAGACACGGCCTAGCGGCGGCCCCAGGCCGTGAGCATGCCGGGGCCGAGTTCGGCCAGGCCGGGGGAGTCCAGGTAAGCGAGGGCCTCGTCGAAGACGACCGGTTCGAGCCGGCCCGGGGCGAGCAGGTCCGTCCGCATCCGCTGCCAGGTCTCGCGCCAGAAGGCGGCGAGCGGAGTGCCCGGCCTCAGGGGCGGGCACACCAGCTCGGCGGCGACCTCGGCCAGACCGGCCGCGCGCAGGGTGTGCGGGTAGTCGAGCACGGCCGCGACGTCCGTGCCGATGGTCTCCGCGAGGGTGCGCCACATGGCGTCCAGGGTGCGCCGGTACGCGGAGTGCGCGTCGGCGGGACCGGGTACGTCCGCCGCGTCGCTGAGGACGAGGTACCCGCCGGGCCGCAGGCGTTTGGCGAGGCGGTCGACGAGGGCCCGGCGCCCGGGGAGGTGCATCAGCACGAAACGGGCGTGGACCAGGTCGAAGGAACCGAGCTCCGTCTCGTCGTCCAGCCGGTCCAGGTCCTCGGTGAGCACCCGGAGCCGGGGCCCCGCGAGCGGTGCCAGCATGGTGGTGTCGCGGTCCAGGGCGACGACCTCCTCGACCCCGGCCTCCTCGGCCAGCCACCGGGCGACCGTGCCCGTACCGGCACCGACCTCGAGGCACCGCCAGCCGGGGCCGACGCCGAGCGCGCGCAGCCGCCGCCGGGTGAGCGGGTCGTAGACGAGGGCGGCGTGGTCGATGCGCTCGCCCTCACCGGGCGCCTCGGGCCGGAACAGCGCCTCACCGTACCGGCCCGCGCGTCCCGGGTGCGCCGGGCGCTCCTCGGGGGATGCTGCTGCCACCGCGACTCCTTCCGCCGGACGGCCCCGTACCGCCCGGCTGAAGGATCGCCCGCGGGCCGCCGGGACACCGGCATTGGGCCGGTCGGCGGCGCGCCCCGGCACCGCCCCCGGCGCCCCCTCGCTCAGGCGGGGGCGCGCCGCGCGGTGAGCAGCAGGTACTCCCACTCCATGGACCCGTCCCGCAGGGCGCCGGCCGCCAGGGCGGCGAGGGCGTCGTCCAGGGCCGCGGTCCGCTCGGGATCGTCGGCGAGGTACCGGTAGACGGCGATCGTCGGCCCGTACGCGGCCTTGAAGAACTCCCGGAACTCCTCCGGCCCCCCGAAGGTGTCCACGCGCAGGGCCCGCCGGCGCGCCTCGACACCGGTGACGCGGTCGCCGAGCAGCTCCCGCACGTGCGCCTCGTTCCCCCACAGCGGGGGTGGCTGCGCCCCCGGCGGGGGCGGCGGGGCGTACGGCTTCATGGTGGCGAACATCTGCCCGATGAAGCCCTCCGGGGTCCAGCTGAGCAGCCCGATCGTCCCGCCGGGCCGGCAGACCCGTACCAGCTCGTCGGCGGTGGTCTGGTGGTGCGGGGCGAACATGACCCCGACGCAGGACATCACCGTGTCGAAGGCCCCGTCCCCGAAGGGCAGCGCCTCCGCGTCCGCCTCCTGCCAGCTCAGCACGACACCGCGTGCCTCGGCCTCCTTGCGTCCCACGGCCAGCAGCTCGGGCGTGAGGTCACAGGCCACCACGTCGCCGCCGGCCAGCGCGGCCGGGATCGAGGCGTTGCCCGACCCCGCGGCGACGTCCAGCACCCGGTCCCCGTCCTTCACCCCGCAGGCCTCGACCAGAGCGGGCCCGAGCCCCGCCACGACCTGGGTGGCGACCGCCGGGTAGTCGCCGAGGGCCCACATCGCCCGGTGCTTCGCCTTGAGCGCGCGGTCGGCCTCGCGCGCGTCCGCCGTCTCCGTCATGCCATCCGCCTCCCTCGTCCGTACGGTGCCGATGGCCTTCCTCCTTCGAGCATAGGAACCGGGCGGACGCCCGGCCCGGCGGCAGCGGGTACGCGTCCGCGCGGGTGGAACCCGGGTGAAAGGTGCCCGCCCATGCCCTCCACCCGCAACGCGCTTCCTCTTCGGCGACGTCGGCGACGACGACCTCGACGACGGACCGGGCACCAACACCGACAACGGCGTGACGCCGACGGGGTGCCGCTCCCGGGAACGGCACCGCGCGCCCTCACTCCGCGAGCAGCCGCCACGCGGCCAGCGCCAGCCCGGCCCGGCACAGCCCGGGCGCCCCGCTCAGGTCGAGCTCCAGGACCCGGCCGATCTGCTCGATCCTGCGCGCCACGCTGCTGTGGTGCAGGTGGAGCAGGTCGGCCGCCCGGCGCAGCGACCCCGTGGCGCAGTACGCGTTCAGCGTCTCCAGGTCCTCCGGGCTGCCGGCCAGCCGGGCCAGCGCCGCCACGTCGGGGTTGCCGCGCAGGACCTCCCGCGGCACCTCCGCCAGGAGCGCCAGCGCGCCCAACGCCGCGTAGCGGACGACGGGTTCGCGCGCGGTGGCGAACCGCAGGGCGGTACGGGCCTCCCGCCACGCCACGTCCGGCCGACCGGCCGCGCCGATGCCCGCGAAAACGCCCTCCGGGAACCGGTCCGGCTCCACGGCCGCGGCCAGGACGACGCCCACCCCGGCGACCACCGCCCCCTTCACCGGCCGCCCCGGACAGACCAGCGCGCCCACCCGGTCCAGCGGCATCCGCCCCGGCCGCACGGCGGCCACCCGCACCGGCGTACCGGCGGCGAAGCCCAGCAGCCGCAGCGCCCGGGCCCGGGCCGCGTCATCGGTACCGGCACCGATCACCAGCTCGACCAGGGCCGGATCCGCCATCGTGGTCCGGGCCGGCCCGTACCGTTCGACGGCGGCCGCGACGGCGATGGCCAGCCGCTCCAGCAGCACCTCGTCGAGCGGCCCGGCCGGCCCCGGCCGTTCCAGCCACACCGAGCCGATCTCCTCCTCGTCGAGGACGACCGGCACCGACCCGGACACCGGCGCGGGCGACGCCCCCCGCGGAGCCTCGCCGCCGTCCGGCGAGACACGGATCGTCCGGCCCGTCCCGTACAGCCGGATCCCGGCGGCGCACTCGGCCAGCCCCGCCGAGGCCCGGGCGAGCGCGGGCAGGTCCACCCGCCGGCGCATCAGCGTGTCGTAGAACGCGACGATGCGGAGCGCCCCGTCCACGTACGGATCGAGTCCCGACAGCCGTACGGCGAGTGCCTCCATGGCGCAAGCATAGAAGGCCCGCCCGGCCGGCAGGGGGCGCCGATCGGCGCGCGATCGGGCCCGGATGCCCGACGGACGGCGGGCGACCCGGCACCGCCCGCCCCGTGAGGATGTCCGTCATGGACCCCGAACTCGAAGCATTCGTACCCTTCTTCCCCAAGACCGACCTCGGCGACCCGGTCGCCGCCCGCAAGAGCTTCGCCGAACTGGCCTCCGCCATACCGGCACCCGATGCCGCGGACATGGAGGTCGAGGACCGCACCGTCGCCGCCGACCCCGACGTGGCCGTACGCGTCTACCGCCCGCACGGCGCCGAGGGCGCCGTCGTGTGGATGCGCGGCGGCGGATTCACCATGGGCGACCTCGACACCGAGCACCCCTGGGCCAGCCGCATCGCCGCCGGCTCCGGAGCCGTGGTGATCTCGGTGGACTACCGCCTCGCCCCCGAACACCCCTTCCCCGCCGCCCTGGACGACGCGTACGCCGTCCTCGCCTGGACCGTCGAGAACGCCGCCGGCCTCGGCATCGACCCGGCCCGCATCGCGGTCGGCGGCCACAGCGCCGGCGCCAACCTCGCGGCCGCGGTCGCCCTGCGGGCCCGCGACCACCACGGGCCGGCGATCCGCTTCCAGCTGCTCAACCAGCCGGGCCTCGACGACCGCCAGGAAAGCTGGTCGGCCCGGAACTTCACCGACACGCCCTGGTTCTACCGCGACAAGGCCACCGCCGGCTGGCGGCACTACCTGGGCCCCGGCCCCGGACCCGCGACCCCGTACGCCGCGCCGGCCCGGGCGACCGACCTGTCCGGCCTGCCCCCGGCCTACATCTCCACCGCGGAGTTCGACCCGAACCGCGACGAGGGCCTCGACTACGGGCTGCGCCTGCTCCGGGCGGGCGTACCGGTCGAGATCCACCAGTGGCCCGGCACCTTCCACGGTTCGCAGGCCCTCCTGTCCGCCGAGGTGTCCCAGCGCCAGAACGCCGAACTCGGCGCCGTCCTGCGCCGCGCCCTCGTCGGCTGAACCGTCCACCACCCCCGAAAGGAGCACCACCATGCCGACCCGACCGAAGAAGCTCCGCCTCGCCCTGTGCGCGGGCGCGGCCGTACTCACCACCGCCGCACCCGCCGTGGCGGCCCCCGCCCCGCACGGAACCACCACGACCGTGACCCCCGCGGAGCTGCGGGCCGCCATGGACGCCGTCCACCGGGCGGGCGTGCCCGGGGTGTACGGCGAGGTACGCGTCGCCGGCCGGACCTGGCGCGGCGCGTCCGGGGCCGCCGACGTCACGAGCGGCCGCCCCGTCACCGCGGACCTGCGCCACCGCGTCGGCAGCGTCACCAAGACCTTCACCGCCGTCGCCGTCATGCAGCAGGTCGAGCGGGGCCGGATCCGGCTCGACGCGCCGATCGGCGACCAACTCCCCGACCTGGTGCCGGGGGAGCGCGGCAGGAAGATCACCGTACGGATGCTCCTCAACCACACCAGCGGCCTCCCCGACTACATCCCCTACGCCTTCCCGTCCCTCCAGTCCGGCTCGCCCGCCAGCCTCGACGACAACCGCTTCCGGCGCTTCCGCCCCGCCGAACTGATCGAACTGGGCCTCGCGGCACCGCCCGCGGGCGAGCCCGGCGGCCCGACGGGCGCGTACTCCAACACCAACTACCTGCTGCTCGGCGAGCTCCTGGAACGGGTCACCGGCACCCCGGCACAGGAGTACATCACCCGTGACGTGATCCGGCGCGCCGGCCTGCGGCACACCGGATTCCCGTCCGGCCCGGACATCGAAGGACCCCACTCCCTCATGTACGAAGCCGCGTTCGGCCTCCTCGACCCGCCGCGCGACTACAGCGTCTACGACATGTCCTGGGCCGGGACGGGCGCCGCCCTGGTGTCGACCATGGCGGACCTCAACCGGTTCTACGCCCAGCTCCTCGACGGCAGGATCGTCAGCCGCGCCTCCCTGGAGCAGATGCAGCGCACCGTCCCCGTCGTCCGCACCCTGGACGGCACGACCACGACCATCCAGTACGGCCTGGGCCTCCACAAGGTCACCGTCCCGGGCTGCGGCACCTTCTGGGGCCACGACGGCTCGGTCTGGGGAGCCGGAACGATGTCCCTGACCCGCGCCGACGGCAGGCGCCAGATGTCCGTGGCCGTCAACCTCCAGCGGTGGAGCGCCCCGGACCCCACCGGCGGCCGGCCGCCGCACCCCATCGACGCAGCCCTGACCGAGCTCTACGGCGTAGCGATGTGCGACGGCACGAACACCGGCAGGCACGGCACCCCCTAGCCAGGGCCCCCGCCCCGCGGTCAGGCGGCCGGCGCCGTCCGGCCGCGGAGGCGGCCGGCCACCACCGAGTGCCCCAGCAGGAGGACGCTCAGGCCGAACATCAGCACGCCCAGCGGGACGTGCACGGACGCCACGCGCGCGATGCCCAGGACGACCTGCGCCGAGGCGAGCACCAGCATGCCGGCCGCGTACAGGACCGGTCTGACCGGCCCGCCGCCCGGACGCCACCCCAGGACCGCCGCCAGCACGTACAGCATCGACGCGGCGTACATCCCCCGCGCCCCGGCCCCGTGCAGCGCCTCCCCGTACTCCGTCGACAGCAGCAACCCCGCGGTCACCGCCTGGAAGAAGACCCCCGCGGTCTGCAAGGCCGCCGCGATCCGCATGAACGTCCCCGTCGCCGTCTGCTCGGGCATGGTGAGCCCCTCTCCTCCTGCGCGCCGACGGTGTACCGGGAACGCCCCGCCGTCTCGTCATGACGACGACGCAGCCCCCGAGGATGTGAGGTGACCCACCAACTCGCCCTCCACCAGGCCCTTTCGCCGAGGATGGCCCCATGACCACAGATCCGGCCCCGAGCGCGATCACGGCGGAGCACACCCGGCTGACCAACCTCGCCTACCGCTTCCTCGGCTCCCTGTCCGAGGCCGAGGACGCCGTCCAGGAGGCCTACACCCGCTGGTACGCCATGCCCCGGGAGAAGCGGGAGGCCGTGGAGTCGCCCGGAGCCTGGCTGACGACGGTGGCGAGCCGCGTCTGCCTCGACGTGCTCGGCTCCGCCCGCGCCCGGCGCGAGAGCTACGTCGGGCAGTGGGTTCCCGAGCCGCTGCCCGACCGCGCGGAATGGACGGACGCGCACGGCGGCCCCGGCGCCGACCCGGCCGACCGGATCACCCTCGACGAGTCGGTCGACATGGCCTTCCTCGTCGTACTGGAAGCGATGACCCCGGCCGAAAGGGTCGCGTTCATCCTCCACGACGTGTTCCGCTACCCCTTCGCCGACGTGGCCGGCATCCTCGGCCGCACCCCGGCGGCCTGCCGCCAGCTGGCGGCATCGGCCCGCCGCCGGGTCGGCCCGGCCCGCCCCCACCCGGGCCCGGCCGCCGGGCGGGCCCGCGTCATCAGGGACTTCAAACGGGCCTGGGAGGCCAAGGACGTCGCGGCCCTCGTCGGCCTCCTCGACCCCGGCGCCACGATGGTCGCCGACGGCGGCGGCCTGGTCGGCGCCGTGGCGCACCCGGTCGTGGGTGCGGACCGCATCGCCCGCTACCTCACCGACACCGGCGGCCGGTCCACACCCGGCATGACCCTCCTGGAACGGTCCGTCAACGGCCACCCGGGCCTGGTGGCCCGCTTCGGCACCACCACCGTCACCGTGGCCGCCTTCGCCCTCGAGGGCGACCGGATCACCCGCATCTGGGCGGTGCGCAACCCGGAGAAGCTCCGGACCTGGAACTGACGGGCGCCACTGCCGGAGCGCCTAGTTCCGCAAAGTTGGCGCTTCCGAGATGATGTGCGCCCGTCACCCCGGCCGAAAGGATCGGAGCATGGCCAGCCTGTGGTCAGGGCAAGGCGTACTGCGCCGCAAACCGATCGAGCACATCGAGGAGCCCGAAGGCGCGCCCAGCCAGCAGCTCACCCGCACCCTCGGCCTCTGGCAGCTCACCGCCATCGGCGTCGGCGGCATCATCGGCGCCGGCATCTTCACCCTCGCCGGGACCGTCGCCCACAGCGTCGCGGGCCCGGCGGTGCTGCTCTCCTTCCTCATCGCCGGCGTCGCCAGCGCCGCGGCCGCCTTCTCCTACGCCGAGTTCGCCGGCCTGATCCCGAAGGCCGGCTCCGCCTACACCTACGGATACGCCGTCCTCGGCGAGCTGGCCGGCTGGTTCATCGGCTGGGACCTGCTGCTGGAGTACACGGCCATCGTCGCGGTCGTCGCCATCGGCATCTCCGGCTACTTCAACTTCCTCCTGGAGGAGACCGGCGCCGCCCTCCCCACGTGGATGCTCGGCGCCCCCGGCACCGGCGAAGGACACCGCTTCGACCTCATCGCGGCGGTCCTGTGCCTGTTCACGGCCTACCTGCTCACCCTCGGCATCAAGAACGCCGCCCGTTTCGAGACGGTCGTGGTCGTCCTCAAGGTGCTGGTCGTCCTGCTCGTGATCGTCGTCGGCTTCTTCCACATCACGACCGACAACTACACGCCGTTCTTCCCGTTCGGCGTCGGCGGCGCCTTCACCGGAGCCGCCACCGTCTTCTTCGCGGTCTTCGGCTACGACGCCATGAGCACGGCGGCGGAGGAGTCCAAGGACGCCCAGCGGCACATGCCCAAGGCGATCCTCTACTCCCTCGCCATCGCCATGGTGCTGTACGTCCTGGCCTGCCTGGTCCTGACGGGCATGCAGAAGTACACCGACATCGACCCGGAGAGCGGATTCTCCAGCGCCTTCAAGGCGGCCGGGCTGCCGGTCGTCGCCGACATCATCGCGGTCGGGGCGATCATCGGCATCCTCACCGTCATGTTCACCTTCATGCTCGGCGTGACCCGCGTGTGGTTCTCCATGAGCCGTGACGGACTCCTGCCCGGCTGGTTCGCCAAGACCCACCCCACCCGCCACGTCCCGACCCGGGTCACCTGGATCGTCGGGGTCGCCTCGGCGGCCATCGCCGGCTTCGTACCGATCGGCGAGGCCGCGGAACTCACCAACATCGGCATCCTGCTCGCCTTCGCCGTCGTGTGCACCTCGGTCATCGTGCTCCGCTACAAGCGCCCCGACCTGCCCCGCACCTTCCGCACCCCGCTGATGCCCTTCACCCCCGCCGTCGGGGTCATCGCGTCGATCTGGCTCATCACCTACCTCCGCGTGGAGACCTGGCTCCGCTTCGTCCTCTGGTTCCTCATCGGCCTGGTCATCTACTTCGGCTACTCCTACCGCCACTCCAAGATGGCGGGGAGTACGGACCGGCCGGTGAGCGAGCGGTGAGCCGCCGGTGAGCGCTCCCCCCGAGAGTGATGTCACCGGGCCCCGCCGAGGGGCACCGGGCGGACACACGACAGGGGAGCGAAGAACATGGGCGAGCAGCTGACCGGCAAGACCGCACTGGTGACCGGCGGGTCGCGCGGCATCGGACGGGCCGTCGCGCTGCGGCTGGCCGCCGAGGGAGCGCTGGTGGCGGTGCACTACGGCGCGAACGGGGCCGCCGCCGAGGAGACCTTGGCACGGATCGAGGAGGCCGGCGGGCGCGCCTTCGCCGTCCGCGCCCGGTTCGGCGAGGACGGAGCCCTGGACCGGCTCTTCGAAGGGCTGGAACGCGGACTGGCGCGGTACGGCGCGAAGGGCCTGGACATCCTCGTCAACAACGCGGGCATCAGCTCCGGGAACTCCATCGGGCAGGTCACCGAGGAGGAGTTCGCCACCCTGATGGCCGTCAACGTCAGCACACCGTTCTTCGTCGTCCAGCGGGCCCTGCCACTGCTGAACGACGGCGGCCGCATCATCGGCATGGGCTCGACCGCCAGCCGCTTCGCGGTCTCCACCCAGATCGGCTACACCATCAGCAAGGCGGCCCTGGAAGCCATGGCCCCCTCCCTCGCCAACGAACTCGGCCCCCGCGGCATCACCGTCAACACGGTCGCGCCCGGCGCCGTACGCACCGACCTGACCGCCGGCCACACCGCGATACCGGAAGTGGTCGCGGGCCTGGAGGCGATCACCGCGCTCGGGCGGATCGGCGAGCCGGAGGACGTCGCCGACGTGGTCGGCTTCCTCGCCGGCCCCCAGGGCCGCTGGATCACCGGCCAGACCATCGACGTGTCGGGCGGGACCTGGCTCGGCCCGCTCGTGCACACCGGCTGAACTCCCCTTCCGCGCCCGGGGGATAATCGCCCCCATGTGGTTCGGCATCCTCGGAGAGACCTGGGCGCGGCACGACGACGGGACCGAGGTCCCCCTCGGCGGCCCCGCCCGGCGCGCCCTGCTCGCGCTGCTGCTGATCGGCCCGGGCGGTGTCGTCCCGGCCGAGCAGCTGGCCGAGGAGATCGAACCGGCCGGAGCCGTCTCCGCGCACGCCCTCCAGTCCCAGGTCTCCCGGCTGCGCACCGCCCTGGGCCCGGCGGCCCCCATCGAACGGGTCGGCGCCGGCTACCGCATCGCGGTACCGCAAGAGGCGGTGGACGCGGCCCGGTTCGAGGCACTGGCCGCGGAAGGGCGCGCCGCCCTCACCGCGGGCGACCCCGCCCGGGCCGCCGCCGAGCTGCGCCGCGCCCTGGAGTTGTGGCGCGGCCCCGCCCTCGCCGGGCTCGCCGACCGGAGCGAGTCCGCCCGGGCCGCGGCGGCACGGCTGGAGGAAGCACGCCTCGCCGCCCTGGAGGACCGGATCGAAGCGGAGCTGCTGCTCGGCGAACACCGATCGGCCGTACCCGAGTTGCGCGAGCTCACCGACCGGCACCCGTTGCGTGAGCGGCCGGCCGGGCTGTCCTGGACAACTGCGAGCACGTCGTCGAAGAGGCGGCCGCGCTGACGGCCCGGCTGCTCGCCGCCTGCCCCCGGCTGCGGGTGCTGGCCACCAGCCGCGAGCCCCTCGGGGTCATCGGCGAACACGTCCTCCAGGTCCGGCCCCTGGACGAGGCGGCCGCCGTACGCCTGTTCACCGACCGGGCCCGCGCCGTACGCAGGGGCCCCGCGGGCGAACCCGCACTCCTGCGCCGGATCTGCGCCGCCCTCGACGGCCGGCCGCTGGCCATCGAACTCGCGGCGGCCCGCCTGCGCACCCTGGAACCGCAGGACCTCGCCGGACGGCTGGACGACCTCCTCGGCCTCACCGGCCGCGGCAGCCGCACCTCCGACGAACGGCACCGCACGATGCGCGCCGTGGTGGCGTGGAGCTGGGACCTGCTGACGGACGCCGAACAACGCGCCGCCCGCCGCTTCACCGTCTTCGCGGGCGGAGCCGGCCACGAGGGCGCACGGGAGGTCTGCGGAACGGACGCCGACACCCTGGAGTCGCTGGCCGACAAGTCCCTGCTGGAGACCGCGGGCACGGGCCGCCTCCGGATGCTGGAGACGATCCGCGCGTACGGCACCGAACGCCTGGAAGAGGCGGGCGAGGGCGAGGCCACCCGCCGCGGCCACGCCCGGCACCTGCTGGAACTGCACCGCCGCGCCGCACCGCACCTGCTGCGGGCCGGCCAGCTGCGGTGGCTGCCCCGCCTCGCGGCCGAGCACGACAACCTGCTGGCCGCGCTGCGCTGGGCGGTCGGCGCCCACGAGAGGCGCACCGCCCTGGAACTCCTCGCCGCCGCCTCGACGTCGCTGTGGATCCGCGGCGCGGCCGCCGCCGCGGCCCCGTACGCGCTCACCCTGCTCACCGCCGACGACGCCCCGCCCGGCCGTCTCGCCGGGGAGGACCTCGGCGAGGAGTACGCCGCCTGCGTCCTGCTCGCCGCCTCCACCACGGCCGGCCGGCCGCTCTGGCAGCGCCACCGCACCGCCGCCCTGGAAGCCCTGGCCGCCGCCTGGCCGGGAGACCGCCCGGGCCGCTACCCGGTGGTCCCCTTCCTCTGGATGATGCGCACCGCCGGCGAGACCGACCGGCAGGACACCCGGCACGTCCGGGACGCGTTCGCACTCCTCTCTTCCCAGCACGACTGCCCCGACCCCTGGGCGCGGGCGGCCGCCCGGTACGTGTCCGGGTACGCCACCCTCGGCGAGGGCGACGCCGACGGCGCCGAGCGGGCCTTCGACGCCGCCGCCGACGGGTTCCGCGGCCTGGGCGACCGCTGGGGCACCGCGCTGGCCCTGGACGCCCTCGCCGGCCTCGCGGCCACCGCGGGCGCCGACCGGGAACGGGCCATCGAGCTGACCGACCGCGCCCTCGCCCTCACCGGGGAACTCGGCGCCGTCGATGACTCCGCCGACCTCCTGGTCAACCGCGGCGACCACCAGCTGCCCCAGGACCCCGCCGCGGCCCGCGAGGACTACTCCCGGGCCGCCGCCCTGGCCCGCGGCAGCGGCAGCCCCGCGGCCCTCGCCGCCGCCCTGCGCGGCCTCGGCGACATCGCCCTGCTGGAGGGACGGCCGCAGGAGGCGGAACGGCTCTACGCGGACGCACTCGACCGGATCGACCCCCACTGGGTCAAGAGCCTCGGCAACCGGCTCCGCTGCCTCGGCGGCCTCGGCCGCACGGCCGAGGCCCGCGGCGACCGCGCCGCCGCCCGCGCCCACTACGACGGCGTGGCGGCGGCGGTGGCCGCCCTGGGCCCCTCCGCCCCGGAGGTACTGCGCCTGCTGGGCCTGCCGCAGGAGCTCGTCACGGCGGCGGGTGCGCGCTGAACGTCCCGCCGCGCGCACCGCTCAGCGCAGGCGCCGCCAGAACGGCGGGACCTCGCCCTCCCGCCGGTTGGGATGCGGGGTGACCTCGCGGGGGGTCAGGGACCAGGCGCTGTCGTAGCTGACGATCAGCAGCCGTGCCCCGCGGGTCAGCGCCACCGTGCTCCGACCCGGCCACCGGTCACCGCTGTGCAGGGTGCGGCGCGAGGCGCTGCGCCGCAGGGACTCCAGCTGGAACCAGGCGTCGTCCTTGCTGTTGCGGTACCGGACGGCGAGGTCGATGGCGGGCCCCGCGTACGCCAGGACGTCGGGGCCGACGCCCTCGACGCGCTCGGAGGCGTCCCGCAGCACCGACACCGGACTGACGGTGATCTTCCACTCGCCCCGCGCCTTCACGCGCAGCCGCAGCGGCCCGTTCCCGTCGTGGTCCACGATCCCGCGCCCGGTGAAGTCCTCGGCCCAGCCGCGCAGCGCCGAGGGGCTCTGCTCGCGGTTGCGGTGGTTCAGCCGGCTGACCTCGACGTGGCCGTCACCGAGGCGGACCAGGTCGACGACGGCGAAGCCGGCCGCCGTGGCCGGCTCCACGCGCACGATGTCCTCCCCGCGGCCCTCCTGGGTGAAGACGGGGAAGTCCGGACCGAAGTCGGTGGGGAGGCTGTTGATCCGCCGGGTGATGGTGCCCAGCAGCGGGGCGCCCGACTTGGAGACGGGGACGCCGGCGGGTACGCCGGCTGCCGCGGCGGACGCTCCGGCCCCGGCCTCCGACGGGACGGCCGCCCCCGGAGCCGGTGCCGCCCCCGCAGCCGTGACCGCTCCCGCCAGGGCCGGTCCCGCCGTGAGCGTTCCGGCCGGCAGCGGCGGGGCGGGCGGCGGGGCCTCGGGCAGTGCGGGGGCGGGCGGCGGACCGGCATCCGCCTCCCGCGCCCCGGAATCCGCCTCCTCCTCGACCGCGAACCCGTAGTCCCCGGCCAGCCCCGGGAGCCCGGAGTCGTAGCCCTGCCCGACCGCGCGGAACTTCCAGCCCCCGTCGCGGCGGTAGAACTCGCCCAGCACGTAGGCGGTCTCGGTCGTCGCGTCGTCGTCGTCGACCGAGTACACCACCATCCTCTCGCCCGTGGCCGTGCTGACCGCCTCCAGGTACAGCCCCGGTATCTCCCCGAACGTCGCGCCCTCGCAGGAGGCCGCGATGACGATGCGCTCCACCTCCGGCTCGACCCGGCCGGGGTCGATCTCCAGCCAGTCCGCCGTCCGGCCGTCCTCGCTGCGGGCGTTGCCCAGCAGCTCCACGGCACTCGTGGCGTGCGCGCGCTGGTTGTAGAAGACGAGGTCGCTGCGGCCCCTCACCTTTCCGCCGTCGTCCAGCAGCAGTGCCGCCGGGTCGATCTCGGGCACACCCGGCCCGGCCGCCCGGCGGACCACGGCGACCCGCATGGGCTCGCCGGACATGGGCAGATTGCCCCCCTTGATGATCTGCGTCATGACGGCATCGTCGCAGGCCAGCCCACCACAAGTCGAGGCCTTCCGGCCTGGTGTGACGATCCGTGAGACACCTCCTAGCACACTCGGCCCGGCCGGGGGCGGACCTCGGCCAAGCCCGCCCCCGGCCCGCCCGCCCCCGGCTACCGTGCCCGGGACGGCCGTGCCCCGGTGGCGGCGGCCGGGGGAGGAGCAGGCGGATGGGGACCACGGTCGTGGGGTTCCGGCTCGGCTGGGACAGGAAGGGCCGGCAGGCCACGGTGGTGCTCACCCAGGCGGGCATCCTGCACCACGGCAGCGGCCTCCTCGGCATGCCACAGCGCCCCGCCAGACCGCAGGCCCCGGCAGCCGCGGATCCGCATCCGGTGCCCCGTCAGGCCGCCACCTTGCGCCGGGTGTACGCGGGCCTGGTCCACCAGGGCTACGGCCGCGAGCTGATCCCGCCGGTCTGCGTCCGCCTCGACACCGACGAACGCCCCCTCCACCCCCGGGGCGAGCACGCGCCCCGGGCCCATCCCGAGCTGATCGCCGAATTCACCGGAGCCGCCCCCTGTGGCCCCGGCACGCTCGACGACGCCCTGACCGCCTTCTACACCGCGATCGGCCTCACCCCGCCGGCGCCCGCCGCCACCCCGCCGCCCGGCCCGGGCGGCGTCCCCCCGGCGGTCCGCAGGGCCCTGGGCGCGCTCGCGGAGGGCCGCACCCTCGCCTCCCGCCCCGGGCGCGGCACCGGCTGGAGCGTCACCGGGGCCGGGGTGCGCCTGCACGCCGGTCCCGGCGGCGCGGACCTCACCCACCGCGAAGTGGCCGAGCTCCAGGCGGCCCTGACGGCCTGGCTGCGCCACCAGCGCGGTCCCGGTGCGGGAGCCCGCGCGCGCTGACCCGTATCGGACGCCCGGCCGCCCCGTCACCCGGAACGCCCAGCGGTACCGGGCGTTCGCTGCGCGCGGGCACGGCCGTGTGGTTTCCTGGGCCCCGCTCCGCGCTGTGGCGGAGCGGCTACTAGGAGTGAAGGGGAATGTTGTCGTGAGCGTTCTGGACATCAAGCTGGACCGGTCGTTCGACGTCTTCGACTCGGACCGCGACGGGCGGCTCGACAAGTCGGACGTCATCGGCCTCTCGGACCGGCTCGCCGAGTCGCTCGGCCTCACCCCGGACGACGTGGCCGGGCTCCGGGACTCGCTCGGGCAGCTCTGGGACACCGTCTTCCAGCGGATGGACCGCAACGACGACGGGGGAGTGGACCGGCAGGAGTTCCGGGCGGCGTTCCGGGCGCGGATCGTCACCGACCAGAACCGGATCTGGGAGCGGATCCGGAACATGAGCAACGCCTGGACCGAGCTCGGCGACCGCGACGGCGACGGCATGCTGAGCAGGGACGAGTACACCTCCCTGCTGCACGGCATGTTCCGGCTGCCCCGGCAGACGTTCGACGAGGCCTTCGACCGGCTGGACGTCGACGGCGACGGGCAGCTGAGCCGCGAGGAGATCAGCTCGGCGATGAAGGAGTACTACACGAGCGAGAACCACGCGGCCCGCGGCAACCAGTTCTTCGGCCGCCTCTGACCGCCGGGCCCGCGGCGGGCGCCCCGCGCCCGCTGCCGGCCCCCGCCCCGCCCGCTGCCGGCCCCCGCCCCGCCCGCTGCCGGCCCGCGCCCGCGGGGGCTCCTCCGCAGCCGGTTCGTATCGCCTCCCCGCTCGTTGACCGGAGAGCAAGCCGATCTTTCGATGTTCTCTGGAGGACCCCCGATGGCCGATGCCGCACTGCCGGTGATCGTTCTGTCCGACCCCGATCCGATCCGCCGGCACGAGACGGCCGAGCTGGTGCAGAGCTGGTACCGGACCTCGTTCCGGGTGCTCCAGGTCGGCGGACCCGCCGAGGCGGCCCGGGCGCTGAACGCGCTGGCCGACCGGAAGGTGCCCGTCGCCGCCGTGCTCGCCGACGAGGCCCCCGAGCCCGCGACCGCGCACCCCGGCGTACGCTGGCTGCCCCTGGCCCGGCGCTCCGACGACGCGCCCGCCCCCGACGACGCGTCCGCCCACCCCGGTGAACACCCCGCCGAGCACCTCCGGGTCGCGCTCGACGACTCCCTGTGCACCTGGAACGCCGACTGCCGGGGCGACCTGCCGACCGCCGAGGTGCGCGGCAGCCGGTTCTCGCCCGCCGCCTACGCCGTACGGGACTTCCTCGGCCGCAGCGGCGTGATCTTCCGCTGGCTGCCCGCGGAGGACACGAGGGACGCCCCGGTCACCGTCCGGCTCGGCGACGGCACCGAGCTGACGGACCCCTCGATCAGCGAACTGGCCGAACGGCTCGGCCTCATCCGCCCGGCCGCCCAGGACCACTACGACGTCGCCGTGATCGGCGGCGGCCCCGGAGGCCTGTCCGCGGCGGTGTACGCGGCCGCCGAGGGCATGAGCGTGGTCGTGATCGAGGACGACGCCCCCGGCGGACAGGCGGGCTCGACCTCGCGGATCGAGAACTACCTCGGCTTCCCCGTGGGCCTGACCGGCGGCGACCTCGCCCAGCGCGCCCTCCAGCAGGCCCGCCGGGCCCGAGTCGAGTGGCAGCCCACCCGGGTGGCGAGCCGGGTGGCGCCCACGGAGACGGGCGACCACAGCGTCGAGTTCGTCAAGGCGGGCACCGAGGAGGCGGCCTCGGTGACCGCGGCGGCCGTGGTGGTCGCCACCGGAGTGGACTGGAACCGCCTGACGGCCCCCGGCGTCGACCGGCTCCTCAACTCCGGCGTGTACTACGGGTCCTGCCTCTCCGACGCCCCCTCGACCGCCGGTGAGGACGTGTACATGGTCGGCGCCGGCAACTCCGCCGGCCAGGCCGCCCTCTACTTCGCCCGCTACGCCCGCTCCGTCACCCTGCTGGTGCGCGGCACCGACCTCGGCGCGTCCATGTCGAGCTACCTGGTCCAGCGCATCGAGCGGACCCCGGGCCTGCGGGTCCTGCTGGGCACGGAGGTCGCCGAATGCCTCGGCGGGGACACCCTCACCGGGCTCAGGCTGCGCGAGCGCGACGGCGGAGAGCGGACCGTCGGCGCCCACTGCCTGTACGTCCTGATCGGCGGCCGCCCGTCGACCGAGTGGCTCGGCGGCGCGCTGAAGCTCGACGAGCGCGGGTACGTCCTGACCGGCAGCGGCGGGGCGGGCCCGCAGGCGCTGCCGATGGAGACCAGCGTGCCCGGCGTGTTCGCCGTGGGCGACGTCCGGTCCGGGTCCGTCAAGCGGGTCGGGGCCGCCGTGGGCGAGGGCGCCGCGGCCGCGCAGTCGCTGGTCGAGTACCGGCGGCGGCACCCCGACCGCTTCCGGGACGCGCGGGCGGCCTGCGGCTTCTGACCGGCTCAGGCCCCTGCCGCCCGGGCGGCAGGGGCCTGAGGGCGGCCGTCAGGGGCCGGCGTTCAGCTCCGCGACGACCGAGGCGGGGGTGGGGCCGCTGCCGTCGGACAGCCGGTGGAAGTCGACGGAGACGAAGTTCGGCGTGCGCCCTCCGGCCGCGGTCCGGCACTGGCCGGCGACGCGGTTCCTGAGCTTGGCGCCGTTGTCCAGGGCGGCGGTGAGGACGGTCGGCACGTTGCGGTGGTGGCTCATCGTGAACAGCCTCCGGAATCCCGGCTCCCGGCGGTCCAGGGGAACGTCGGGCCAGCGGGTGACGCACGCGAGGTCCTCGCCCATGTCACCGAGGCTCCAGTAGTTGGCGACCGTCCACGACCGGTCGTACATGACGCCCAGGCCCTCCCGGTCGGAGCGGTCGGAGAAGACCAGCAGGCGCTTGCCCGCGGTGACGAGGTCGGCCACCTTCGGCCACCCGTTCTGCCGGACGCCCCACGCGTCGGGCCGGAACAGCAGCTGGTCGAGCCCGCGGACCCGGCCCAGGGACTGCCGCAGCTGTTCGGCGCTGACGTAGTCCTCCAGGAAGACGGTCACGAACTCCTGGGGGTGGGTGACGAGGAAGTCCACCACGGTCTGCATCGTGCCGTGCAAGGACTGCCGGGGCAGTGCGTACGTGGCCCCGGCGAAGGTCTTGCAGTCGCCGTGGCACAGGTACACGTCACTGGGGTAGCAGTCGCTGCCGAAGCTGACGACGCACAGCCAGGTGCTGTGCTCGTACCAGTGCGTGTCCAGGCTCAGGCCGCGCACCCCGTTGTCCAGCTGGGCGCGCACCGACTCGGACTGGTTCACCGAACTCCACCGGGAATCCTCGTAGTTGGTGAAGGAGTTGTGGGTGGTCAGGAAGGCGGTCTCGTCGAGACGGCGGTCGCCCCAGCGTGCGGCGGCCGCCGCCGACGGGGTGCCGACGGCGGCGGTGGGCGGCGCGGGGGCGGCCGCGGCGGCCGGTGCGCACAGGAGGGCCGCCAGGAGGAGGCACAGGAGGAGGCGGAGGCCGGTTCTTCGCGGTCGCCCGGCGCCGCGGCCGCCCCGCCGGGCCCGATAAGGCGTGTCCATGTCAATCATGGCCGGAGGGTAGCGCTCCGCCCGGCGATGCGCCCGCACGCGGACGGGTTCGGCCGGTTCCCGCCGGCACCGGCCGCGGGCGGCGGGGAATAGGGCGGCACCATTCTTCGTTCCCGGGTATAGTTGAAACATAAACAATCTTGGGAAGGGGAGCCATGCAGTTCGGGATCTTCACCGTCGGGGACGTCACGCCCGATCCGACGACCGGACGCGCGCCCGGCGAGCACGAGCGCATCAAGGCGATGCTCACGATCGCGCAGAAGGCCGAGGAGGTCGGCCTCGACGTCTTCGCCACCGGCGAGCACCACAACCCGCCGTTCGTCCCCTCCTCGCCGACGACGATGCTCGGCTACGTCGCCGCGCGCACCGAGAACCTGATCCTGTCGACCTCGACGACCCTGATCACCACGAACGACCCGGTGAAGATCGCCGAGGACTTCGCGATGCTCCAGCACGTCGCCGACGGCCGCGTCGACCTCATGACGGGCCGCGGCAACACCGGCCCGGTCTACCCCTGGTTCGGCAAGGACATCCGCGACGGCATCGACCTCGCCATCGAGAACTACGCGCTGCTGCGCCGCCTCTGGGACGAGGACGTCGTCACCTGGAAGGGCAAGTTCCGTACGCCGCTCCAGTCCTTCACCTCGACCCCGCGCCCGCTCGACGGCGTCGCGCCCTTCGTGTGGCACGGCTCCATCCGCTCGCCCGAGATCGCCGAGCAGGCCGCCTACTACGGCGACGGCTTCTTCCACAACAACATCTTCTGGCCGGCCTCCCACACCCGGCAGATGGTGAACCTCTACCGCGAGCGCTACGCCCACTACGGGCACGGCACCCCGGAACAGGCCATCGTCGGCCTCGGCGGCCAGGTGTTCATGCGCAGGAACTCGCAGGACGCGGTGCGCGAGTTCCGCCCGTACTTCGACAACGCGCCGGTGTACGGCCACGGCCCGTCGCTGGAGGAGTTCACCTCCCAGACGCCCCTGACCGTGGGCTCCCCGCAGCAGGTCATCGAGCGGACCCTCTCCTTCAGGGACTACGCCGGGGACTACCAGCGCCAGCTGTTCCTGCTGGACCACGCCGGCCTGCCCCTGAAGACCGTCCTGGAGCAGCTCGACCTGCTGGGCGAGGAGGTCGTGCCGGTACTGCGCAAGGAGTTCGCGAACCTGCGTCCGGCCGGAGTGCCGGACGCACCGACCCACCGGGCCCGCGTCGCCGCGGCAGCGGCCGCCCCGGCCCAGGAGGAGGAGCGGGCATGAAGCTCGTCGTCGTATCGGCCGGTCTGAGCGCGCCCTCGTCCACCCGGCTGCTCGCCGACCGCCTCGCGGCCGCGACGCGGAGCCACGTGGACGCCCGGACGGAGGTGATCGAGCTGCGGGAGCTGGCGACGGAGATCGCCCAGCACCTCGTCACCGGGTTCCCGCCCGCCCGGCTGGCCGCCGCACTCGACGCGGTGGCCGCCGCGGACGGCCTGATCGCCGTGACACCCGTGTTCGCGGCCTCCTACAGCGGCCTGTTCAAGTCGTTCTTCGACCTCATCGACAAGGACGCCCTGACCGGCAAGCCGGTGCTCCTCGGGGCGACCGGCGGCACCGCCCGGCACTCCCTGGTCACCGAGCACGCCATGCGCCCGCTCTTCACCCACCTGCGCGCCCTCGTCCTGCCGACCGCCGTGTACGCGGCCTCGGAGGACTGGGGCGGGGAGGGGCTGGAGCGGCGGATCGCCCGGGCGGGGGCGGAGCTGGCGCGCTTCGCGGCGCCCGCCGCCGAGGCCGCCGCCCCGGACCTCGGCACCGCCGCGGCCATCGCGCCCCGCTCGCTCACGGGGGCGATCACGTCGGTGGACCCGGCGGACGGCTTCACGGTGGTGCCGTTCGAGCAGCGGCTGGCCGCGCTCCGGGCCGGCTAGCCGGCCGGGGCGGGCCCGCCCGGTCTCCTCGCCCCGCCCGAAGGCGAGCGCGGCGTCACGCCGCGTCCTCGTCGGGGCGGAGGGCGGCGCGGACGCCCGTGACGACCACGGCGAGCAGGCAGAGGGCGATGACGGTCTCGGCCCACAGGAAGGCGAACCAGTCCAGCACGCAGCCGATGGGGGGAGTGCCGGGCGCGGTGTTGCGGAACGCGGCGAGGGCGAACAGCGTGGCGGCCATCCAGGCGAGGGCGGGCCAGACCAGGCCCTCGCCGCGGGTCGTCAGGTACCAGGCCCCGATGAGCACGGACGCCGCCAGCGCCCACATGACGGCCATCATGAAGACCGCGAAGACGAGCAGGCTGCCCGACCGCTCCAGCCCCACCGCCAGGGCGGCCTCCCGCGGTGAGCCGGCGGGGGCCGCGTCGACCGCGAAGAGGCTGTCGTTGTTGGAGAACAGCATCCGCACCGGCACCTGCCTGCCGTCGAGCACGGCCCAGAACTCGATGTCGGTCTCGTAGGAGTCGAAGGGGTAGTCGCTGATCGACCCGGCCGTGAGCGCGACCTGCACGTCCCGGGTCGTGATCCGCTCGTGCGCCTTGAACGCGAGGTCGCCGAGGGTCGCCGCGGAGGTCTGCAGGCCGAGGTCGGCCACCGGGGCGCTCCCGTCCTCCTCCCCGAGGGTCCCGCGCGGGGTGACCCGGACCCGCAGGACCAGCTCCCTGGACGCGGCGTCGACGCGCTGCACGGTGGCCCGCACGTCCACCCGGTCGGCGGCCGCGGAGCCGGCCGTGTGCACCCGGTCGAGCGCCTGCCGCTCGGAGAACTGCAGCCACGACCCCACCCCCACCGCCACCACGATCAGGACGGCGATGGGGAGCAGCACCGGCAGGAGTGACGTTCCGGAACGGCGGGGGCTGCGTGGGTCCCAGGTGGGGGCCATGGCGACTCCGGCGGGAGGGGAGGGGCGGTGACCGCGGTGTGATCCTCGTCCACCGGGCCGCCCGACCGCCGCATCCGGCCGGGGCGTGTCGGCGCGCGCCGGCGCCTCCGGGCCCGGCCCGGCGGAGTCCGCGCCGGCTCAGGCCCCGGGAGCCCGGGCCGGCAGGCGCAGGCCCACGACCGCTCCGCCGCCGTCGGCCGTGCGGGCGAACACGGTGCCCCCGTCGGCCGAGACCAGCTCGTGGACGATGGCCAGGCCCAGTCCGGACCCCGGCGTGCCCTGGGTGCCGGGCCCCCGGTGGAAGCGGTCGAAGACGGCCCGTTCCTGGCCCGCCGGGATCCCCGGCCCCCGGTCGTGGACCTGGACCCGCGGCCCGTCCACCCGGACCAGGACCGGGCTGCCGGGCGGGCTGAACTTCACGGCGTTGCTCAGCAGGTTGTCCAGGCACCGCTGCACCGCGCGCGGCCGGGCGTACACGGTCCCGCCCCGCGCCGCCTCGACCGTGACGGGGCGTCCCGTGCGCCGGCGGCAGCGGTGGGCGGCGTCCTCGGCCGCCTCCGCGAGGTCGACCGCCTCGGGCCGCTCCCCGGTGTGGCGGTCGGTGGCCAGCTCGACGACCTCCCGGACCAGGTCGTCCAGGGCCACCGTCTCGCGGACCAGGGTCGCGAGGATCTGCTCCTCGTCCCCGGGGGCGAGCCGCCCCCGGGCCCGCTGGAGCAGTTCGGCGCTGCCGCGCACCGAGGTCAGCGGGGTGCGCAGCTCGTGCCCGGCGTCCTCGACCAGCTGGCGCTGCTGGGCGCGGGAGCGGCGCAGCGCGTCCAGCATGGCCTCGAAGCTGCGGGTGAGCCGGCCGATCTCGTCCCGCCCGGCGGGCGGCAGGTCGGCCTCCAGGTCCTGGGTGGTGCTGATCCGGTGCGCGGCGCCGACCAGGCGGTTCACGGGCCGCAGGATCCGGCCCAGGACCCACCAGCTCAGGAGCGCGGCCACCGCGGTGGCGGCGGCCGTGGTCCAGGTGATCCGCCACATGAACCCCCGGTCGAGGGCTGCGGCACCGCTGTAGCTCTGCGCCACCATGACCGCCCCGCCGGCCGGGAGCGGCAGGGTGAGGATCCCGTACTCCGTGCCCTCCACGACCACGTCCTCCCGGCTGCTGCCCGCGCCCGTACGGGCCACCCGCGCGGCCGCCTCGGACACCGGCAGGCGGGAGGCGGGGCCGGGGCGGACGCTCCCGTCGGCGAGCAGGACCTGCTCGGTCGTGCCCGGCCGGGCGGGCGGGGTGCGGCCGGCGTCGAGCAGGGCGACCACGGCCCCGGCCCGGTCCTCCAGACCGCGTTCGAGTTCGTCCCCGACGAGGAGACCGATGCCCCGGTAGGAGGTGAAGGCGGCGAACAGCATCGCCAGGCCCGCGGCCGCGACGACCACCAGCGTGATCTTCGTACGGAGCATCAGGCCGGCCGCACCGTGTACCCGACGTTGCGCACGGTGTGCACGATCCGCGGCGCCCCGCCCTCCTCGGTCTTGCGGCGCAGGTAGCCGATGTAGACGTCGAGGGAGCGCGAGCTGGTGTCGAAGTCGAAGCCCCAGATGCGCTCGTAGATCTGACCGCGCGTCAACACGGCGCCCTGGTGCGTCAGGAGCAGCTCCAGGACGTCGAACTCCGTCTTCGTCAGGTCCAGGACCAGGCTTCCCCGGACGGCGCTGCGCGCGCCCGGGTCCAGGACCAGGTCCCCGGCGGCGAGCACCCCGGGGGCGGCCGGCCCCGGCTCGGTGCGCCGCAGCAACGCCCTGATCCGGGCGAGGAGTTCGTCCGTGGCGAAGGGTTTGGCGAGGTAGTCGTCCGCGCCCGCGTCCAGGCCGGCCACCCGGTCGCCGACCTGGTCGCGGGCGGTCAGCACCAGGACCGGCAGCCGGTCGCCGCGCCGACGCAGGGTCCGGCACAGCGACAGCCCGTCCAGTCCGGGCATGACCACGTCCACCAGGGCCAGGTCCGGCTCCTCCCGGTCCACCGCCGCCAGGCCCTGGAGCCCGTCGGCCGCCTGCACCACCCGGTACCCCTCGAAGCGCAGCAGCTGGTCCAGGGTGCTGCGTACGCCCGGATCGTCCTCGACGACCAGCACCGTGCGGCGGTGCGCCGTGATCGCGTCAGTCATGTGATCATCATCGCCGGTGGCGGGAGTGGTCACCACGGCGGCCCGTCAGCGCCGGACCGGGGTCACGGAGATCGGCTCGACGGCCTTCGCGCAGCCGGTGTCGCCCGTGCGGCCGGTACGGATGAACCGGGTGGAGAGGTCCACGACGCAGCCGCTGCGCTCCATCTCCGGCACGTGCCCGGTGTTGCGGACCGAGACGAAGCGGCTGTCGCGGAACTGCCGGGCGGCCTGCCGTCCGTTGGCGTCGGGGGTGTTGGCGTCGAGGTCGCCGGAGAGCACCAGGACGGGTACGTCGGGCATCCGGGGGTGGATCGGCTGGGGCCCGGCGGTGTTCCCCCGCGGCCAGCCGATGCAGACGTCACCGCCGTCGGTGGGGCCCTCCAGATAGCCGGCCGGGCTGAACGCGCCGAACGCGCCGGGACGGGCCGCGGCGAGCGCCTCGCGGTACTGGCGCCACCGCTCGGGCAGCGGAGCCGCGGCCTTCCACGGCTTGCGGTAGTCGTTGCAGACCACGGCGATGTACGGGGCCTGGTCCTCGGCGGAACCGGTGGAGCCCTCCGCGCGCACCAGGTCCAGCAGCGGCCCGCGGTCCCCGGCGGTGAAGCGGTCCAGGGCGTGCGGCAGACCGCCGAGCAGGGACGGGCCGCCCGGATCCGCGCCGACCTCCCGGCTCGCCCCCTCGTAGACGAGGCCGGCGAGCTTGCCCTCCGTCAGGCGCATCCGGAACGGCGCCGCCCCCTCCAACGGGACGTCCACGTCGACGGGCCGCTCGCGCAGGGCGGCCGCGGTGGCCGCCAGGTCCCGTACGGCCTTGTCGCCGTCGCAGGCGGGCCTGCCCCCGGCCTCGGGACGGGCGGCGCTGCGCTCGCAGATCCGGCGCAGCGACAGCGAGACGGCCTGCGCCCCGGGCCGGTTCAGCGGGTCGAAGGCGAGCGGGTACGCCCCGGACAGGACGACGTTCCGGACGTGCCCGGGGTGGCGCGAGGCGTAGACCGGCATCAGGTAGGTGCCGTACGACAGTCCGTACAGGGTGAGTCCGTCCACGCCGAGCCGCGCACGGATCGCGTCGAGGTCGTCGGCGGTGGCGGCCGTGGTGTAGCCCCGGGCGCGCGGCCCCAGGTTCGCGGCGCAGCGGGTGACGGCGTCGCGCTGCTGCTCACGGGTGCCCAGGCGGTACTCGGCGTCGGTCACCCCGCAGGGCATCCGCTGGGACCTTCCGGTGCCCCGGGGGTCGACGAGCAGCAGGTCGTGGTCGCCGAGCAGGTCCCTCAGCACCTCGCCGAAGACCGGCGCCCGGTCGATGGCCACCTCGCCGGGGCCGCCGGGGTTGACGGCGACCGTCCCCTTGGCGGGACCGGGGGAGCGGTGGCGGACGACCGCGTAGGCCACGTCGACCGTGCCCAGTGCGGGGTCGCCGCTCACCAGGGGGCGGGTCGCCGAGCCGCAGTCCACCCGGTGCCCCTCGACGGTCGGACACCACGTCGGGCGGGCCGTGCCGCCCGCCGCCGCGGCCGTCACCGCCGGCAGCGTGGAGAAGAGCAGCGCCGCCGCCCCCGCCACCAGTCCCGCCCGTCGCAGCACACCCGTGCCCTTCATGCCCATGTCCACTCCCGGGGTCGTCCGTCGTCCGTCGTCCGTCGTCTGTCGTGCGTCGGCCGGGCGTCGCGCCCCGCCGTGCACACGACTGTGCCGGGCGCCTTTCAGGGCCACGGCAGAGCGACGGCAAAGACGTGTAAGAACGGGGAGCCCGACGGGGCCCCGGGCCCGATCTCGTGGATTCGCCGCGCCGTCGAGCGTGTGGCCCGGGTGCGCCGAGCGCGAGGGTGTTTGCTGTGCGCAGGCCGGCCCACGGGGGCGCGGCCCCGTACGACGGAGGAGCCGGGAACATGAAGTTCGCGCAGATCATCGACTTCGAGACGGAACGCATCGACGAGGCGCGCGAGCTGCTGCGCGCGTACGAGGAGCAGGCCCGCTCGCAGGGGCGCGACGGTGCCCCCGTCGCCCGCACCCTGCTCAAGGACCGCGCCAACCCCAACCGGTACCTCGCGGTGGTGCAGTTCGAGTCCCACGAGGCGGCGATGGCGAACAGCGACGCGCCCGAGACCAGCGAGCTGGCCCAGGCGCTCTCGGCGCTGATGACGAGGCCCGCCGCCTACACCGACTGCGACATCGTGGAGCACCAGAGCATGCGCTGACACCGCGGCTGGACACCCACCCCTGTGTCGTAACAAGATTGGTTACGACACAGGGGTGGGTGCGTGCGCGTACGTGCCTCCGGACGGCGGGAGGTCCCATGAGCGCGAGCAGCCGGATGACCGTGGCCACGCACACGCTGACCTGGATGGCGCGGGTCTGCCCCCAGCGGCCCGGCGGCATCGTGACCTCCGAGCAGATCGCCGCCAGCGTCGCCACCAACCCCGTCGTCATCCGCCGCACCCTCGGGAGCCTGCGGGACGCCGGGCTGGTGGAGTCGCAGCGGGGACGGGGCGCGGGCTGGCGGCTGGCCCGCGCCCCCGAATCGATCACGCTGAGGGACGTCCACCTCGCGGTCGAGCCCGACCCGCTGATCCCCCTGCACGCCTCGCCGCCCAACCGGGACTGCCCCGTCGCGCGGGGCATCCCCGCCGTCCTCCGCGGGGTCTACGACCGCGCGGAGGAGGCGATGAAGGCCGAACTGGCGGCCGTCACCGTCGCCGACGTGGCGAGGGCGACGGTTCCCGGAAGCTGAGCGCCCCGTGTTCCGCGACGGCCGGCCCCGCCGGGGCCGGCCTCTCCTTCGGCCGTTGTCGTAACCATTTCTGTTACATCCTCCTTGAGATGAAGGACCGTACGCGAGTGATCACCACGGAACGCCTCCGACTGCGCCCCCTCACCGAAGCCGACGCCGACTGGTGGGTCGGCCTCCACGCCGACGAGGAGGTCAACCGCTTCGTCGGCGGCTACACACCGGAACAGGCCGCGGCCCGCCTGCGCGCGATCCAGGACCAGTGGGAGCGGCGCGGCCACGGACTGTGCGCCGTCGAACTGCGCGGCACCGGCGAGTTGATCGGGCGCAGCGGCCTCAACTGGTGGGAGCAGTTCGACGAGACAGAGATCGGCTGGACCTTCGCCCGCGCCCACTGGGGGCGCGGCTACGCCACCGAAGCGGCCGAGGCGGTGCTCGCGTGGGGCTTCGGGACGCTGCGGCTCCAGCGGATCACCGCCATGATCCATCACGGCAACACCGCCTCCACCGCGGTGGCCTCGCGCCTCGGCTTCGCGCGGCTGCGCGAGGACACCGTCCTGGACCGCCCCTGCACCGTCTTCGCCCTGGACCGGGAGGACTTCGCGTCCCGCTGACCGCTACTGGTTCGGGTCGAAGGGGATGCCCGCCGGCTTGGCCTTCGCCAGGTGGGAGGCGAAGGAGCCGTCCTTGAGGCCGAAGTGCGCGCTGCCGAAGTCCGCCTGGCTCAGCTTGTCCCGGAGCGTCGCGGGATAGCCCGACCAGCCGACGAGCGCCGGGAACTGCCAGGTGCCCCGGTGGTTCTCGGGCGGTTCGTCGTTTCCGTTGGCCGGGCGGAAGCAGTGCGTGCCGACGCCGTCCTTGTGGTAGACGATCTTGGGGTGGGTGCCGTCCCAGCGGATCTGGTCGCGGGGGTAGGTGTTGAAGTCGCCGTGGGCGGAGGTGGAGACGTACTTCGCCTCGCCGCCCTGGATCCACACCACCACGTGCTCCCAGTCGTGGCGGTGCCCGCCGAGGCTGATGCCCGGGATGGCCTGGTCCTTCTCAAAGTAGAGCGCGTACGCCACGGCACACCAGCCGTTGTTGCAGGCGGCCCGGGAATAGCCGTTGGTGTTGGCGAGGTCCGAGGCGTCGCGGCAGTTCCCGTTCAGCGCGCCGGTCGGGTTGAGGCCGCCGTTCAGGACGCCGGTCGGGCCGATGGCGGGCGTCGGGTAGCAGCCGTCCGTGTCGTAGTCGTACGCGGGCTGGAAGGCCAGCTCGACGGCGTCGGCGTTCACGGGCAGGGCCGGGGGCGGAGCCGCGAAGGCCACCTGCGGCACGGCGAGGACCAGGGTCAGGGCGGCGCCGACGGCGACCGATGCCCTGCGGGTGTGACGGATGTGACGACTCGTCCGCAAAGCGGCCTCCGGCTGGTCGGGTTCGGCGTCCGGCGCGGAGCCCGGCCGGTGCGGCGGGCGCGCCGCAAGCATCATTCGCGAACCCGGGTGGCACGACAAGGGGCACGACGCCCCCTCTTGGGCCTCGGCCGGAGCGTGCGCCCGGGGAGTCCCGGGCGCACGTCCGCCGCCGATCAGGTCCGGTAGCGGTACATGATGCGGCCGCGGGTCAGGTCATAGGTGCTGACTTCCACGAGCACCCGGTCGAACGGCAGGATCCTGATGCGGTGTTTGCGGATCTTGCCGCTGATGTGCGCGAGCACGTGGTGCCCGTTCTGGAGTTCCACCGTGAAGGTGGCGTTGCGCAGGCACTCGACGACGGTGCCCTCGATCTCCAGGCCCTTCGATGTTCTTGCCAATGTCCCTCGTCTCTCGGATCGGGGTGCGGGTGCGGATGGGGGAAGGCGGGTCCGGCGGGGCGGTGTCAGTGGCGCACGAGCTCCACGTTGCCGCCCGTCCGGCGTGCGCCGATGCCCTCGAACAGCGTGATCGCGGCCGTGTTGGACTCGTCCACCTCGGCCCAGGCCGAGTCGGTCCCGCCGTGGTGCAGCGAGCCCAGCGCGTGTGCCAGGAGCGCCCGCCCGATGCCCCGGCGGTGCTCGCCGGCGCGTACGGCCACCAGCCCGATCCGCGCCCGGCGGGGGACCGGCGCCACCCGCACCAGCCCCACGTACGCGCCGTCGCGGACCGCCACCGTGAACCTCGAAGGGTCCAGCGGCGACGGCCCGTTCGGGCGGGGCAGGACCTCGGCCGGCATGGTCCGCCAGCCGGGACCGGCCTCGGCCTCCTCGCGGACCGCCCGGTGCAGGGCGCGCAGCAGGTCCGCGTCCGCCTGCGTGCCGGGCAGGATCCGCACACCGGCGGGTGTCCGCGACGGGTCGAGTCCGCTCTCGCGCGGGTCGGTGGGCAGGACGTACTCGCGCTCACGGCGTCCGGCCGTGAAACCGGCCCGCTCCCAGCGGGACTTCAGGCCGGTGTCGGCCTCGCCCACCAGGGTGTGGAGAGGGGCCGGAAGGTCCGCCAGGAGGGCTGCGGCGAGCCGGTCGAAGGCCTCGTCCCGCCACGCGTCGATGCTGACGAAGAGCCGGCCGTCGGGCCGTCGCGAGACATCGCCGTGGCCGACGACCCGGCCCTCGTCCAGTGCCTGCCACCGGGTCTCGTCCACCCGGTTGATGATCACGGTGTCCATGGTTTGTCGCCTTTCGGGAGTGCCTGGTTGCGCGGGCGCTCCCGACGACGACACCTAGGTCGGTCGTACACCGTGACGGAAGTCGGGGAGCACCCACCTCGATACAGCCTTCATGGGTGTCACCTCCTCCGGTCCTGTCACGGCGTTCCGCACCCTAGCAACGGGCGGCTGGGCGTCTCATCCGATTTATTCGCGGCCGGGCATCTCCGGCATGTCCGGCCGGCTCCCGCCGTGGCCCGGGCCTAGCCTTCACCCCGGTACGCCGCGGAGGGAGAGGCTGATGAACAGCACGACGGGGTTCGACCTCGGACCGCAGGCGGCCGTCGTCGCCGCACTGGTCGCCGGCGTCCCCGACGCCCGGCTCGGCGGCCCGACCCCGTGCCCCGACTACCCGGTGGGCGAACTGCTGGGCCACCTGGCGGGTTTGGCCGAAGCCTTCCGCGACGCGGCCCGCAAGGACCTGGGCCCCACGACCGACACGCCCCCGGGCACGGCCGCGCCCCGGCTGCCCGCCGACTGGCGCGAGCGGCTGCCGAGGCTGCTCGGCGAGCTGGCCGAGGCCTGGCGGGACCCGGCCGCCTGGAGCGGCATGACCCGCGCGGGCGGCGTCGACCTGCCCGGTGCCGTCGCCGCCGCGGTGGCCGCCGACGAACTGGTCGTCCACGGCTGGGACCTCGCCCGGGCCACCGGCCAGGACTACGCACCCGACCGGGTCGCGCTGGGGGTGTCGTACGACTTCCTGCTCGCGGCCGCCGAGGAGGACGACCGCGGCGGGGGCGTCTTCGGGCCCGTCGTGCCCGTGCCGGACGGCGCCCCGCTGCTGGACCGGACGGTCGGGCTGAGCGGTCGCGCCCCGTACTGGACCCCGTCGGAGCCCTCCTGACGCACCGTGGGAGGGAACGGTTCAGCTGTTGGTCATGATCCGTTCGTATGTCATGTGAAATATCACATGACATACGAACGGGCCCGCGCGAGCGGGCACCGCGCCATGACGACGAGGAGAACCCCAGTGAACCGCCTGGCCCTTCTGACGGCCGCCGCCGTCGGCCTGACCGCCCTCACCGGCGCCCCCGCCATCGCCGCCACCCCCGCGGCCGCCACCGAGACCGTCACCTCCTGCGGCAGCCCGGGGCTCCAGGCCGGCCTGAACACCCGGGTGTGCGTCGAGGTAAGCGGGACCACCGTCGTGGTCCACGGCAAGGTCGGCCTGGCCGGCCCGCCCTCCCCGGGCAGCCCGGCGCCCGAACCGAGGGAGCTGCTCACGACCCTGTCCGCCGAGGTCGTCGGCGCAGGCGCGCCCGTCACCCAGGCGAAGCCGGTCGTCTTCACCGCGGCCGGCCTCGAGGTGCGCGGCCCGGCCGCTTCCGTCCCCTGCGGGGCGACCGTACGCGCCGCCTTCGGCGTGGCCTCGTTCCCCTGGGCCGCCCGGCCCGTCGTCCACGAGGTCACCGTCACCTGCTGAGCGCCGCCCCTACCCCCGGCCCCCCCGCCAGGGCCCGCTCGCCGGCGGCGCACCCCTCCCGCAGCGCCGCCAGTCCGGCCGGCGGCAGCCGCAGCGACGCGCCCCGCCGGCCGGCGTCCAGCCGCGCGGCACCCGCGTCGAGCCACCGGGGGAGGGGCTCGACGCCGATGAAGCCGGCCAGCCTCGCGAGCTCCTCGCGGGGCCGGTCGAGCAGGTCCTCGTAGGCCAGCGTGGTGCGCATCGGCGCCGGAACCCCGTCGAGGTGCGCCACGCCCCGGACGACGATCTCCGACCACAGCGCCGCGAAACCCGCCACCGGCAGCTCCCGCTCCAGCACCAGCGCCGGATCGAAGCGGTCCGCCAGCAGCGCGGACAGCTCGGGCGGCAGGGACCGGACCTGTTCCCCGGTCAGCTCCTCCACGCGCTCGGCCCCCGTCCGGGCCAGGATCTCCCGCATCAGGAAGATCAGCCGGTATCCCGCGTGCCTGCTCATGGACAGCGCGCAGTCCGGCCCGTCCCGGAACAGGTGGACGAAGCGTGCCCGCGGGAACACCCGGCGCAGCAGCGGCACCCGGTCCGACGAGTAGCCCGACCGCTCCACCACCGCCGAGGACCCGAACCGCGCGCACAGCAAGCCGAACAGTGCCTCGTAGTGGCCGGCGGCGGTGCGGGCCGGCCACCCGCGCACCTCCTTCCCCAGCTCGTCGAAGAGGCCGTCGGGGTCGTCGCTCAGGTGCGGGAGCACCATCAGGGACAGCGCCGGGATGCCGGTCGTAGCGGTCGAGAAGCGCCCCGGACGGCGGGTGTAGACGAATTCCGGCATCGGCGCCCCACTGCGGATCATCCGCTCGAACAGCGGATTCGGGTCGGCCAGCAGCCGCCAGAACGCCTCACCCGCCAGGAGGCCTTCGGGAAACCCCCGGCTCTGCACCGAGGACACCAGCTCGTTCAGACTGAGCACGTCCGGATGCGCGTTGACGATCCCCGACAGCGCGGTCGACCCGCTGCGGCCCGTCCCCACGACGAAAGTCAGCGTGCGCATCCCGTCCCACTCCTTTGACGACGGCCCGTACCGATCGCGACCAGCCTTCCCCCGCCGCCGTCTCCCGATACCGCCGGACGGCAGCCGGGCGCTTTTACCACGCAGGGGCATGGAAGTAAGGTCTCCGCATATTCGGACTGGCTGGATATGATCGGCATCCCCACCCCGCAGGGTCGTGTCGGCAGTTCCCCCATGCCCTCGTCCAGGCCCCCGTCTCCGCCGCCCCCGAGGACCGATGTCTGCGATGGCCCCCGAAGGACCGCCAACCCCGCCGCCCCCGGCCCGGCGCCGCCGCACCGTGCGCCTGCGCACGATGCTGGTCTGCCTGGCCGTCGTCCCGACCGTGGCGATGGGGGCCCAGGTCACCGTGACCGCCCAGCGGTTGCTCGCCCAGTCGGAGCACCTGCGCGCCGACGTGGAGGCCGGCGAACGGATCGGCGTACCGCTGGTCGGGCTGATGACGGAGCTGCAGGCCGAGCGGGCGGTGACGGCCGCACGGTGGGCGGGATCCTCCGTGGCCGACGAAGCGCTGCGCGAGCGGCGGGCCGCGACGGACCGCGCCGCGGCGGAGTTCCGCAAGACCGTCGGCAGCGGCGTGGGCGCCCCGGGGAGTTCCGGTCAGGGAGAGGGGCGCCTGGCCGCCGTGAGCGGGCGGCTCGACCTGCTCGCCTCCTACCGCAAGCGCGTGGACGCGCACAGCGGCAGCGCGGAACAGGCCGTCGGCTACTACACCGGCGTGATCGACGACATCATCCGCGCCTACCAGGACGAATTCAGCCACGCCGAGGACGCCGAGATCGCGCAGGAGAGCAGGCCCGCCGTGGCCCTCTTCTCCGCCGCCGAGATGGTCGCCCGCGAGGACACGGCCCTCACGCTAGCGGGCCCCTCCCGCGAACTGGCGTCCACCAGCTTCTCCCAGTTCCTCGACGCCGTCGGCACCCACCGCTACTTGTACGACACCTGGATCGTGCCGTACCTGCCGCCCGCCGAACTGACCGCGTACGACAGGCTCACCGGCTCGGAAGCCTGGCAGACCAAGCTCCGCGTCGAGAACGCCGTCATCGCCAACCACAAGGACACCGCGACCGGCGTGAAACTGCCCGCGGACGTCGACGAGTGGCCCGCCGCGCACCACGGCTTCGCCCCCCGGCTGGCCGCACTCACCACGGCCCGGGCCCAGAGCGTGCTCGCGCACGCCGACGCGAAGGCCGCCGGGCTCCAGACCGAGGTCTACTGGCTGGTCGGGGCCAGCGGCGGCACCCTGCTGCTGGTCACCGCTGTCGTCGTCCTCACCACGCGGTCGGTGCTGCGCCGCCTCAGCCGCCTGCACACCCGCACGGTCGCCATCGCCGAGGAGACCCTGCCCGAGGTGGTGGCCCGGCTCCAGCGCGGCGAGCCCGTCGACACCGGGGCACTGCCCGCCGTACACGGACGCGAGGACGAGGTCGGCCAGATCGCCGACGCCTTCGCCCGCGTCGTCGCCGTGTCCGTCGACGGGCACCGGCAACTCGCGGCCGAGCGGCACGGCTTCGGCCTCTTCGCCTCCGGCATCGCCTCGCGCACCGGGAACCTCGTCAGCCGCCAGCTCGGCCTGACCGAGGAGCTCCAGGACACCTTCGGCCACGACGAGGCGCTCCTGGCCCAGTTGATGCGGTCCGACCAGCTGACGGTGGGGATGCGGCGGCAGATCGAGAACCTGCTCATCCTCGCCGGCGGCGAGATCCCGGACCCGCACACCGAACCCATGCGCGTCGCCGACCTGCTGCGCGAGGCCGCCGCGGAGGTCGAGGACTTCCGGCGGATCGAACGGCAGGCGCTGGACGAGGCCAGCGTACGGCCGCACGTGATCAGCCAGATCAGCCACCTGCTGGCGGAACTGCTGGACAACGCCACCCGGTTCTCGCCTCCCCGGTCGAAGGTCGTCGTCCGCGCCGAACTCGTCGCCGACGGCCTCTCGGTCGAGATCGAGGACCGCGGACCGCGCGTATCGGCCGCCGGCTACGAGGCCATGAACGAACGCCTGCACTCGGCGCCGCCGTTCTCCGTCCTCGCCGAGAACGCCCACCGGCTCGGCCTCTTCGTCGTGGGCCACCTGGCCGACCAGCTCGAGGCCCGTGTCACGCTGCGCCGCTCGGTGTACGGGGGCACGGCCGCCGTGGTCATCCTGCCGGGCGGCCTGCTGCTCCCGGCCCAGGCGAAGGCCCCGGCGCCGCGACCGGCCGAGCCGAGGCCGCTGCCCGAACGGACCCCGCGCCCCGCCGTCGTACGCGGCCCCGTACCCACACCCGTACCGGAGCCCGTACCCGAGGCCGCGCCCGTACCCGCCGCCGACGCCCCGGTGGCCCTCGCGCCCGCCCCGCCGCAGCGCCCCGCGGCCGCCGCGGCCACCCCCGCGCCCGGACCCGGCGCGCGGCCGGCCCTGCCCGAGCGCGTCCCGCAGACCCACCTCACCCGGCAGCTCCGGGGCCCGCGCGCCCCGGAACCGGCGGCCGGCCGGGACCCGGAGACACCCGAAGAGGTGGCCGACGCCTGGGCCGACTACGAAGAGGGGACCAAGAAAGTGGAAGCAGAGCTCGGAGCGGACCAGCCATGACAACGACAGCCAGCGACACGATCTACGGCATCCTGGACAACAACCTGAGCAGGATCGCCGGCATCCAGGGAGCCGTGCTCCTGTCCAACGACGGGATCATGCTCAGCGCCTACCTGCTGGAGCGGGACCAGGCCGAACGCATCGCCGCCGCGTCCTCCGGCATCGCCGCCACCGTGAAGGCGATATCCCGGGAGATCGACGGCGGCCGGGTCATCCGCCAGCTCGTGGAGATGGACGACCGCTACCTCTGCGTCGTGGGCTGCGGGGAAGGCAGCACGCTCATCGTCGTCACCTCCCGCAAGGCGCGCCTCGGAGAACTGGGCGGCGAAGCCGTACGCACCGCCCAGGCACTCGGCGAATGGCTGGGGACCCCCGAGCGCACCACCCCGCCGACGCCGTAATGCCCGACCAGCCGCCGCGCCGAAGCCCCCGCCGGACACGGCTGTACGCGCTGACCGACGGCCGTACGGCCGCCGCCCCGCAGACCGTCCTCACCATGGACACCACCATCGAGGCGGCGGCCGTCGCCGACGGCGCCCACACCGGTCTGGCCACCGAATGGCGGACCGTCCTCGCCCTGTGCGCCCGGCCGGGCGGCCTGGCGGTCGCCGAGATCGCCGCCCGCATGCACATGCGCCTCACCCCGATGACGCTCCTGCTGGGCGAACTCGCCGACCGCGGACTCATCCACCACCGGCCGCCCCTGGAGGGCGCCGAGACCACCAACGTCCACCTGCTCATGAAAATCAGGGACAACCTTGCCCGGATATGACCCTTCCGACGACTCCACCGCCCGGGCGGCGTCCCCCGTGAAGATCCTCGTCGCCGGGGGGTTCGGAGTCGGCAAGACGACCCTGGTCGAGGCCGTCTCCGAGATAGAGCCGCTGCGCACGGAGGAACGCCTCACCAGCGCCGGCGTCGGCGTCGACGACCTCGACGGCATCGAGTCCAAGACGCTGACCACCGTCGCGATGGACTTCGGCCGGATCACCCTCTCCGACGCCGGGGTCGTCCTCTACCTGTTCGGCACGCCCGGCCAGGAGCGGTTCTGGTTCATGTGGGACGACCTGCTGAACGGGGCCCTGGGCGCGCTCGTGCTCGTCGACACGCGGCGCCTGGACCGCGGCTTCCCCGCGATCGACTTCTTCGAGAGCCGGGGCCTGCCGTTCGTCGTCGGCGCGAACTGCTTCCACGGCGAACAGGCCTACACCGCCGAGGAGATCGCCGCCGCGCTGCACCTGCGCGACCCGTCCACCCCCGTCCTCCTGCTGGACGCCCGCTCCCGTACGGACGCCCGCGGCGCCCTTCTGGCCCTGCTCGACGTGGTCATCGCCCGGGCCGGAGCACCCGCCGGCGTCTGACACCGACGCGGACGGGGCCGGACGGGCTGCCGGGAGGGCCCCGGACCGGGGGCGGTCCCCGGCCTACCGGACGACGGCGCTAGCGTGATCACCATGTACACGATCAATGGCGTGACCGCCACGCCGGGCGGGCGCGTCTCCGTCCAGTTCCACGACCACGGCTACGCCGCCAAGAAGGAAGGCGGCGAGGACTCCCTCGCCGAGAAGCTCTTCGGCGAGGGGGCCGGGTGCGTCACCCTGCTGGTGATGCTCGCGTCGATAGGCCTCTACAGCCTGCTCAAGAAGAACGGGGCACCGGAGGCCGCCGTCACCGCCTGCCTGATGGTGGCCATCGCCTCCGTCTGCTACGGGGCGATCATCGCGCTGCTGCACTGGACCAGTGGGGTGCTCGCGAGCGTCTTCCTCTTCCTGTTCGTCGTGGTGAGCTTCCCCCTGCTGCTGATCCCCGGCTACCGGCGGGCCCTGCGCCGCCGTTGGGGGAGCGGCGGCCCCGAGACCGAGGGGTCCTGGGTCCCCGCCACGGCCCTCTCCGGTGTCTGGCACCAGCCCGGCCCCGGCGGCGGCAGCGTGATCACGGTGCGGCTCACCGACGGATCCGTGACCGCGTACGCACCGGCCCCGGACGCCGCCCACGACCTGTACGCGCGCTTCGACGCCCTGCTGCGCGGCGCCCGGCCGGCCCAGGCCGCGCAGCAGCAGCCGGGGCAGTACCCGCATCCCGGTCAGTACCAGCAGCCGGCGCCGTACCAGCAGCATCCGGGCCAGTACCAGCAGCAGCCCGGCCCGTACCAGCATCCGGGCCAGTACCAGCAGCCCTGGCAGCAGCAGCCGCGCGGCTGAGGGGCACCCCTCAGGCCCGCGCCGGCCGTTCGAGCGCGGCGGCGACCGGAGCGACCCCGTCCTCCGCGGCCAGCCGTCCGGCGAGGTACCGGGCCCGCTCCCGGTAGGAGGGGTTGCCCACGGCCTCCCGCACGGCCGCGCCGAGGGCGGCCGGGCCGAGGCGGCGCAGGGGCAGCACACCGGGGGCGGTGCCCAGCTCCACCAGGCGGGCCGCCCAGAAGTGGGCGTCGAACTGCACGGGCACGGGTACGGAGGGGACGCCCGCGCGCAGGGCCGCGCCGGTGGTGCCCGCCCCGGCGTGGTGGACGACGGCGGCCACGCGGGGGAACAGCAGGGAGTGCGGCACCTCGCCGATGGTGATCACGTCGTCCTGGGCGGCGGACAGCCCGGCCCACCCCTGCTGGACCACGCCCCGCAGCCCGGCCGCGCGCAGTGCGGCCACGACGTCGGCGCTGACCCGCCCGGGGTCGGGTGTGGTGGCGCTGCCGAGGCCCACGTACACCGGGGCGGGGCCGGCCGCGAGGAAGTCCTCCAGCTCCGGCGGGAGCCGGCTGTCGGCGCCGTCGTGGGGCCACCAGTACCCGCAGACCTCCAGCCCCGGGCGCCAGTCGCGGGGGCGGGGGACCACCAGCTCGCTGAAGCCGTGCCACACGGGCCAGCCCCACCGCTCGCGGGCGCGGCGGCCGGCGGACAGCGGGCCGGCGGGCAGGCCGTGTTCGGCGGCAAGGGCCCGCGCGGCCCGGGTGAAGACGTGGTCGACGGCCGTGACGACGGCCCGCCCGCCGAGCCGGTTGCCCAGCGGGCCCGCGGAGCGGGTGCCGAGCATCGGCGGAGGGAACTCCCGGGTGCCGTGCAGCGGTTGCAGGAAGAGGCCCATGCTGGGCCGGGACAGGCCCTCGGCGATGGCGTACGCCAGCGGCGCGACCGTCCCGCCGGCCAGTACGACGTCCGCGTCGCGCGCGGCACTGACCAGCGGGTGCGTCATCTCGGGCGCGATGCGCCGCGCCAGCGCGACGGCCCGCAGCAGCTTCGCCGCCCCGTGCCGGCTCCGGTGCAGCCCACGCCCGCGCGACGAGTGCAACTCGGCCCGGGGATCCCCCGGGAGGGTGGCGAAGCGCACCCCCGACCCGGCCACCAGTGGTGCGAACACCTCGTGGGTCACCAGGGTGACCTCTTGGCCGGCCCGGGCCAGGCCGGCCCCAGCCCCGTGTACGGCGCGACGTCCCCGCGCGACCCCGCTGTCATGACGGCGATCCTCATGCCCGCCAGTGTGGCGTCCGCACCGCGTGCGCGCCGTGCGTCCGCGCGGGCGGCACGGATATCCTCCGGGCGTCCGGTCGGCCGGCGGGCGGCGCGGACGGGTGGCCGGTCCGCGGCGGCGGATTCCGGCCATTCCGCGCCCGGATGAGAATTTGGTTAGGTGAGGCTGCCCTAACTTCTCTATGGTGTGGGCATGACCAAGATCATCCGTGCGCTCGCGGCGACCGCCGCGGCCGGACTCCTGCTGGCCGGCGGCCAGGTGACCGCGACCGCCGCCACCACCACCGCGCCGACGCCCGCCGTGGCGGGCGGCCGGGCGGAAACCCCCGCTGGTGCCGCGCGATTCGAACTGCCGCGCCCCACCGGCGCCTTCGCCGTCGGCCGCGACACCCTCCACCTCGTCGACACCGCGCGCAAGGACCCCTGGGTCCCGGCCGCCGACCGCGAACTGCTCGTGTCCCTCTACTACCCCGCCGTGCGCGGCACCGGACACCCGGCCCCGTACACGACCGTGGCCGAGGCGCGCGCCCTGCTCACGGACCGCGGCGAACTCGGCCGCCACGCCACGCCCGAACAGGTCGCCGCCGTCCGCACCCACGCCCGCGAGGGAGCGCTGCCGCGCGTCGGTGGCGGCCGGTACCCGCTGGTCGTCCTCTCACCCGGATTCACCCTGCCCTGCTCCTCCCTCACCGTGCTGGCGGAGGACCTGACCTCGCGCGGCTACGTGGTCGCCGCCCTCGACCACGCCTACGAGTCCGACGGCACCGTCTTCCCCGGCGGCAGGATGCTCGACTGCAAGGCCTGCGAGCAGGTCTTCCCCGACCGGTCGCTGCACCGCGTGTCCGAAGCCCGGGCCCGCGACGTGACGTTCCTGCTGGACCGGCTCACCGGCGACCGCCCCGCCTGGCGCCACTCCCGGCTGATCGATGCCCGGCACATCGGCATGGCCGGCCACTCGATCGGCGGCGCCTCCGCCGCCACGGCCATGGCCGCGGACCCGCGCGTGGCCGCCGGCGTGAACATGGACGGCACCTTCTTCGCCCCGCTCCCCGAGACCGGCCTCGGCGGCCGTCCGTTCCTGCTGCTCGGCGGCGACCCGGCCCTGACCCCGCCGGAGATCGAGGACACCAGCTGGGCCGACGCCTGGCCGCGGATGGACGGCTGGAAGCGCTGGCTGACCGTCACCGGCATGGGCCACCCCGGATTCACCGACTGGCCCGTCCTCGCCGACGCCGCGGGCGCCCCGCACCCGGAGACCCCCCTCTCGGGAGACCGCTCGCAGCGGATCACCCGCGCCTACACCGGTGACTTCTTCGACCGGCACCTCAAGGGCCTGCCCGCACCCCGCCTGGACGGGCCGACGGCGGCCGACCCCGAGGTGGTCTTCCGGCGCGGCTGACCGCACCGGGCGGCCCGCCCCGCGGCGGCCCCTGACGGCCGAGGGGATATGTGCGGATCATTCCGTGGAGGGTGGGATGTGACTCCCCCCACCCTCCCTTGACCCGGGAGGGAAGGCATACCTAAGTTCTGCCCCATGTCCACGCACCACTCCCCGCCCCCCGCCGGCCCCGACGGCCCCGCCGGCCTGGTCGGCTTCACCGTCGACCTGACCTCCCAGGAGATGCTCCAGCGCGCCCAGGTGATGGCCGCGCTCGGCCCCGACTGGGATCCGGTCGACGTGCTGAGGGGCGAGGAGGAGGCGTACGACCTGCTCTACTCGGGCCTCGACGCCGAACAGCAGCGCACGTACGACGCCCTGGTGGCGGCCGGCGTGCTGCCCGTGCGCGGGGGCGGCCGTGCTGCCGCTTGACCCGCAGGCCGAGATCGGCCGCCGGGCCTGGGTGCCGTGCCCGGCCTGCGAGGACACCCGGGGCTGCGAGCCGTGCACGGAGCGGCGCGCCTGCTCCCGCCACTGGCGCTACCTGCTCTCGAACAAGGGCAGCCTGCTGCACCTCCAGTGCCCCGGCTGCACCCACGTCTGGACGCACGAGAGCGGCTTCGGTGCCACGCGTTCCCTGTGGAGCCGCGTGACCAGCGGCCGGCCACGCCTCTCGTCTTAGGCACGGCGGAGGCGCATCGCCTTCGATTCGGGGGCTGGAAGTGACGGGGGACACCCAGCGCACAGGGTCTGACCGGTTACGTGGGGTGACATCGGGGCGGTGTGCCGGTGAGGCGGCCCACAGGACCCAGGTCACATCCGGCCCGGGTTAGTAGCCCGCCCGGCCCGCTCCCGCCCGCGTTTGGGGCCGGGGCGCGGGTCCCGGTGTGCGAGGGCGGCTAGTAGGCGGGGGCTTTGCCAGGGCGTCGGGGGCCTGGCTAACTGGGTGATGTCGCCGAGGCGGCCGGGGCGCGAGCCCCCCGCCGGCAGAGCCCCTCCCACCTGTGTGAGTGGTTCACGCATGTCTTCGGCATGCGGCGGCCGTCCTTGTTCCCGTCGGAAGGTTTCTCCGTGTCCAACGCTGTCATCCGCCGCATCGCCGCTTCGAAGAAGGCTCTGGCCGGTTCCGTGCTCGCCCTGGGTGTCGCGGGTTCCGTGCTCGCCGCCGTTCCGGCGCAGGCGGCTCCGACGGGCGCCAAGGCGATCGCCCAGCAGATGATCAAGGACCCGGCCCAGTTCGCCGCCTTCGACAAGATCGTCACGCACGAGAGCGGCTGGGACTACACCGCCACGAACTCCTCCTCCGGCGCCTACGGCCTGGTCCAGGCGCTGCCCGCGTCGAAGATGTCCTCCGCGGGCTCGGACTGGAAGACCAACCCGGCCACCCAGATCAAGTGGGGCCTGGACTACATGAACGAGCGCTACGGCAGCCCCGTCGCGGCCTGGAACTTCTGGCAGGCCAACCACTGGTACTAGACCACCGGTGACGCAACCCCCCGGCAACGCCCGGCCGAGACCCTCGGCCGGGCGTTGCCGTACCTGCGTACGCGGATGTGCGTACGCAGGCGGCGGCACGAGGCGTCAGGCCTTCAGGACCCGTCCCGACACCGCCAGCGTGAGGCGCCGGGGCGTCAGTGCGGCGGCCGCCGCGGAGACGCGGTTGGCGAGGCCCGCGACGATGCTGGGCGGGGTCTTGGCGCGCTCCAGGGCGCGCCGGGTCGCGGTCACCACCTGCTCGGGCGTGGCCATGCGGCCGACGGCCGCGTCCCGGCTGCCGACGACGTCGAAGAACTCCGTGCTGACCGGACCCGGCGACACGGCGAGCACCCGCAGCGGCGAGTTCCGCGTCTCGTAGCCGACGGCCTCGGTGAAGTTCAGAACGAAGGCCTTGCTCGCTCCGTAGACCGCCATCGCGGGGGTCGGCTGGTAGGCCGCGGAGCTCGCCACGTTCACCAGCGCACCCCGGCCGTCGGACACGAGGTCGGGCAGGAAGGCCCGGGTGAGCTCGGCGACGGCCGTCACGTTCAGCTGGATCATCTCGTTGATCTGCGCCACGTCCTGGCCGGCGAACGGGCCGTGGCTGCCGAAGCCGGCGTTGTTGACGAGGGAGTGCACCGTGATCCCGCGCGCGTCGAGCTCCGCGCGCAGCGCGGCCGCGGCTCCCGGCCGGGCGAGGTCCGCGGCGATCACGTGGGCGGTGACGCCGTGGCGCTTCTCCAGTTCCGCCGCCAGTTCCTCGAGCCGGTCGAGGCGGCGGGCGACGAGGACGAGGTCGGCTCCGCGTGCGGCCCACTGGCGGGCGAACTCGACGCCGAGCCCGGCGCTCGCCCCGGTGATCAGGGTGACGGTCCCCTGGTATGTCATAGGCATCGTAGGCTGCTCCGTTTCACGTGTTGGACACACATGAATGTAGGCGGCGACATCATTGTAGTCAATGACAACATCAAGAGAGGGGAGCCCGCCTTGAGCGAGGGGCCCTACCACCACGGCAACCTCCGGACCGCCCTGCTGGAGCGCGCGGAGACCGTCCTCACCGAATCGGGCGTGGAGGGCCTGTCCCTCCGGGCCCTGGCACGCGACCTCGGCGTGAGCCACGCCGCGCCCTCCCGCCACTTCCGCGACCGGCAGGCCCTGCTGGACGCCCTCGCCGTCAGCGGCTTCACCCGGCTGAACGCCCGCCTGAGCGCCGCGGCCGAAGCACCCGGCCCGGTGCCGGACCGCCTGGCCGCCCTGGGGCGGGCGTACGTCGACTTCGCCGTCACCCACGCGCCCCTGCTGAACCTGATGTTCAGCGCCAAGCGCGCCGACGACTCCAGTGCCGAACTCAGGGAGCTCGGGCACCACAGCCTCGACACCACCGCCGAACTCATCGTGCGGGCCCAGGCGGAGGGGTTCGTCCGCGAGGGCGACCCGGTCCGCCTCGCCCAGGTCGCCTTCTCCACCGTCCACGGGCTGGCGACGCTGGCCCTCGGCTCCCTCCTCGAGGACACCCCGCTGCCGGAGGCGACCGACCTGGCCCTGGACGTACTCCTGACCGGCCTGGCCCGCCCCGGTCGGTGACCGGCCCCCGGCCGGTGACGGCCCGGGCGCGCCGGCGTCCCGCCGCTCAGCGTCCGGCGCGGGCCGGGTCCAGGGCGGTGAGCAGCGCGTCGAGGGGCGCGGGCAGGAGAGCGAGGTCGAGGGCCTGGGCGAGGAGGTGCCCGTAGCGGATCTTGCGGCCCTTCTTGGTGCCGAGGAAGCGCCGCATCCGGTGGTGCGGGTCGCGGCCGCGTTGCGCGGGCTGGCGGACGAAGGTCTGCCAGGGGGCGAGGTCGCCCTCGGCCTCGATGACCCCTTCCACCCGCGGCACGCCCAGCGCGCGGATCAGCTCCTCCTCCAGGTCCTCCACGCAGACGAAGACCTCGTGGCGGGGAGCCCCGGCCCGCTGGAAGCCGCGGTCGAAGTAGGGCTGCTCCCGCACGTCGCACAGCCCGGCGAGGCGCAGTCCCAGTCCCGGCGGGCCCAGGAGCCGGGCGTACCGGCCGACGTTCATCGCCCCTCCCATGGAGACGACGCAGACGCCCTCGGCGGGCAGGTCCCGGTCCAGGCGCGCCGCCAGGGTCTCGACGGCGGCGAGGTCGCTGGGCCCCTCGACCAGCACCACCGACGCGACACCCCGTTCCGCGGCCAGTTCCCCGGCCCGCTCCCCGGCCGGCCCGTCGTCGCCGCCCGCCGCCCAGTCGGCGACCGCGTTCCGGAACAGTCCCATGTCAGCCATGCGGTGATTGTGCTGCACCCCGGGGCGGGGCGGACACTCGTTTTCCACGGCCCGGCGGCGTTCCGGCCGTTGCCGGTCGACTGGCCGCGCCGCGGCCGCCGGGGGAGGCTCGAAGAAGGGAGGAAGCTGGTCCGCGTGAACCGGACGGCATCGCGGTGCACGGCCGGGGCAAGGCCGACCTGGCGACCGGGCGCGCCATCACCCCGCGGACGGTCTTCGACATGGCCTCCCACTCCAAGCAGTTCACCGCCGACGCCGTCCTCCTGCTCGCCGGACGGCACCGCCTCGCGCTGAACGACCCCCTGTCCGCCTTCCTCGACCACCCGCCCGCCTGGACCCGGGACGTCATCGAGGAGGGCCGGTACGGGGCCGGCGTGCTCGTGCTGCCCGACGGGAGCCTCGTGCACCGGGGTGACTGGGAGCAGTTCCACAGCACCTTCAAGGTGAGCCCGGACCGGAACACCGCGGTCACCGTGGTGTGCAACGCCGATCCGCCCGACGGCTTCCGCGGTCAGCCGGCGAAACCGCCGTCGCTCTTGAGCAGCTGCCCGTTGATCCACTGGCCCTGCGGCGAGCAGAGGAACGCGACCAGGTGGGCGGCGTCCCGCGGAGTGCCCAGGCGGCCCAGCGGCGTGCGGCCGAGCACGTGCTCCCGGATCCCGTCGGACATCCACCCGGTGTCCACCGGCCCCGGGTTGAGCACGTTGGCGGTGATCCCGAGGTGCGCGAGTTCGTGCGAGGCGGCCAGCACGATGCGGTCCAGCGCGCCCTTGCTCGCCCCGTAGGGCAGGTTGCCCACGGTGTGGTCGCTGGTCAGGCCGATCACCCGGCCGGTCCCGGGGCTCCCGCGGAACCGGCGCCCGTACTCACGGATCAGCAGCCAGGTCGCCCGGGCGTTCACCGCGAAGTGGCGGTCGAAGCTTTCGAGGGTGGTGTCGAGCAGGCCGGAGTCGACCGACTCGCAGTGCGACATCACCAGCGCGGTGACGCCGCCGAGCGCGCCCTCCGCCTCGTCGAAGACGCGCTCGGGGGCACCGGGATCGGCGAGGTCCGCCTCCACCGCCACCGTCCTGGCGCCCCGCTCCGCCAGCGTGGCGGCGACGGTGTCCGCCGCGCCGGCCTCGACGCCCCAGCTCATGCGCGCGTCGTACGGAGTCCAGTAGGTGAAGGCGATGTCCCAGCCGGCCCCGGCCAGCTCGCGGGCGATACCGGCGCCGATCCCGGCGGTGCGGCCGACGCCCGTCACCAGCGCGACCGGCCGGCCAGCCCCTGACGCCGCCTCACGCCCTGTCGTCATGCCCGTCATGCCCGTCATCCTCCGGCATCAGGTCGTCGGCAGGCCGCCGTCAGCCCACCATCCACGGAACCCGGCAGACGTGAGGGGCCGCTCCCGCCGGGCACATCGCGCCGATCACCGCCTTGCGGACCGTCCGCCACGTGCGCAGGGAGCACGCCAGCCGGACGCGCAGCTCGACCGGCCGCCGTGCGCCGCTGCTCTCGCCGGGATGTTCCACGGCCCACTGCTCCGCCAGGAAGTCGTACAGCTCGGCCGCCGCCGGCCCGCCGTCGGGGCGGTCGTCCGTCGACAGGGTCTCCCCGGTGATCCGGGCCCCGCGACGGGCCACCGCCTCCCCGACGAGTCCCCTCACCCAGGCCAGTCCCTGTTCGTCCGCGTACAGGCCGAACCTCAGTTCACGCGTCCTCATCGCCCGCACCTCCGTCGTGGGCCGGGGCCGGAGCGGGGCGGGCGCCGGTGACGTGGAACTCGTTCCCGCCGGCGTCGAGGAACTCGCCCGGCTCACCGCCCGGACGGGCGGTCTCCAGCCGTAGCCTGTTCCGCCCCGCCTTCGGCGCCGCGGGCGGCCCCATCACCAGCGAGACCGGGCTGGCGGGAGTCCGGCGGAGCCGGAAGCCCCAGGCCTCGGACTCCACCGTGTCCCAGCCGGTCCGCGACGGCCAGGACGCTTCCTGAGCGCGGCGGTGCTCCTCGGCGATGTCGAGACAGACCGCTACCAGTCCGGAATCGGCGAGGACGCCCGGGTGGCCGGGGCGCAGCACGCAGAACTCGTTGCCCTCCGGGTCGGCCAGCACGTCCCAGGGGACGTCCCCCTGGCCGATGTCGGCCCGGGTAGCCCCGAGCGAGAGCAGCCGCGCCACCTCCACCTCCCAGTCAGGGCCCCCGGCCAGGTCGAGGTGGAGCCGGTTCTTGCCCGCCTTCGGCGTCGCCGTCGGCACGAACCGCAGCCGCAGACCGTCCGTCCGGCCCCGCGTCGCCTCCCGCCAGAAGCGCTCCATCCGTACGACGTCCAGCGCGTCGATCACGATCCCGGTCAGCATCGGTTCCCCCAAACCCCTCGAACAATCTCGAAGCAAGATCAGCAGGCACTCCGGACACCCTGCCGACCGGGGCCGCCGAGCACAAGCGGAAAATGCCCGGCCGGCCCGTCACACCGTCAGCCGGGTCAGCCCGCGCGCGGCCGGGTGGGTGTGCAGCCGGATGAAGTACTCGGTGCCGATCACACGGTTCCGCGTCCCGGCGGGCAGGCGGGACAGGATCCCGGGCAGCGCCCGCTCCCGGGCGACCTCGCTGCGGTGCGCGAGGACGGCGGCCCACTTGGCGCCGAGCCACGGGCGCACGTCGACCGTGGCGCTGACCAGGTGGTCCGGCACGCTCAGGGCCGACTTGCCGACGCCGGCCAGCAGCGGCGCGAGGTCGGCGAGGGCGGAGTGCGGGTGGGTGGCCCCGTACAGGGCGTGGGGCTGCCAGGGGGCACCCGCCTCCGGGTAGAGGTGCTCCAGGCCGGAGGCGGCCACCGCGAGCGCCGTGACGCGGTGGGTGTGGCGGTGGTCGGGGTGCCCGGTGAGCTGGCCGTACGCGTCATGGGTGACGACGATCCGGGGCCGGAACCGCCTGAGGTGGCCGACGAGCCGCCCGACGGCCTCGTCGAGCGGGGCGTCGCAGAGCCGGGGCCGGCCGGGGGCGGAATCCGGGACGCGGTGGTCGGCGTACCCCAGCATCCGGGGTTCCCCGGCGCCGAGCGCCGCGAGGGAGTCGGCCAGTTCGGCGGCCCGGGAGGTGCCGGGCGCCCAGGTGGCGGTGACGACGGCGGTCCGCGCACCCGACGCGGCGTGCTGCGCGAGGACTCCGCCGGCGACGAGGGCCTCGTCGTCGGGGTGGGCGAACACGCCGAGCAGGCTGGGCAGCGGCACGGGTACCTCCTGGTGGCGGAGCGGACGGACGGGCGGGCCTGCACCCGTACCCCGGGAAGGGGGCACCCACCCTTCCCGCCGGGGTGCGTGATCACCGGTGGGGCAGAGTGGGGGCATGCCCCCCTACGAGACGATGCCCTTCCACCTCCGGACCGAGCGGCTGATACTGAGGCCCTGGGCGGAGTCGGACGCCGCCGAGTTCTGCGCACTGCTCTCCGAACGCGGCAAGGAGACGCCCACCGTCGACCGCATCCGGACGGCCATCGGGGAGCTGCTCACCGCGACCGAGACCACCGGGATCGCCCTGCTGCCCATCCAGCGCCGCGACGAGGGGGACTTCATCGGCTACTGCGGGCTGATCATCGGCCGCTCCAGCGTGGAGGAGCCCGAAATCGCCTACGAGCTGCTCCAGCGCGCGCACGGGCGCGGCTACGCCACCGAGGCGGCCCGCGCGGTGCTCGACGCCGCCGCCGCGACGGGCCGCGAGCGGATCTGGGCCACCGTCGGCGCGTGGAACACGCCGTCCTTCCGGGTCCTGGAGAAGCTCGGGTTCGAGCGGGACCAGGTGTCCACGGAGGACAGCGGTGAGGTGGTCTGGCTCACCCGCTCGTTGCCCTGACCGGGACCGGGACCGGCCGGGCCCGCGCCGCTCCGCAGGAGACGGACGGCCCGTGTCCTCCGTACGCTGGCGGCATGCGCACGCGTCCCACCCTGAGCTGGACCCCGACCGAGGACCTGCCGCCCGGCACCACGGACCTCGGCCCCGTCGCAGACGCGCTCGCCGCCGGCGGGGTGCTGGTCCTCACCGGGGCCGGCATCTCCACCGAGTCGGGGATCCCCGCGTACCGCGGCGAGGGCGGGAGCCTGACCCGGCACACCCCGATGACCTACCAGGACTTCACCGCCGGGGCCCAGGCCCGCCGCCGGTACTGGGCGCGCAGCCACCTCGGCTGGCGCACCTTCGGCCGGGCCCGGCCCAACGCCGGGCACCGGGCGGTGGCGGCGTTCGGGCGGCACGGCCTGCTCGCCGGGGTCATCACCCAGAACGTCGACGGCCTGCACCAGGCCGCCGGCAGCGACCCGGTGGTGGAACTCCACGGCAGCCTCGCCCGGGTCGTCTGCCTCTCCTGCGGCGCCGCCGGGCCGCGCGGCGAACTCGCCCGCCGGCTGGAGGAGGCCAACCCCGGATTCGCGCCGGTGGCGGCCGCGATGAACCCGGACGGTGACGCCGACCTCACGGACGAGCAGGTCGCGGACTTCCGGGTGGTGCCCTGCGCGCGCTGCGGCGGCGTCCTCAAGCCCGACGTGGTGTTCTTCGGCGAATCCGTGCCGCCGCAGCGGGTCGAACACTGCCGGGCACTGGTCGACGCGGCGGCCTCACTGCTGGTCCTGGGGTCCTCGCTGACCGTGATGTCCGGGCTCCGCTTCGTCCGCGAGGCGGCCCGCGCCGGCAAGCCGGTGCTGATCGTCAACCAGGACCCCACCCGCGGCGACCGGCACGCCGCGACCCGGGTCGCCCTCCCCCTGGGCCCGGCCCTCACCACCGTGGCCGCCCGCCTGCACGTCCCCGTACAGGACCCGGACACCCCTGCCTAGGCGGCCGGCCGGTGCCCCAGGGGCGGACCCTAGGCCTGCGGGTCCCAGTCGCGGAGCTGGTCGAACAGGACCGCGTCACCGTCGACCCGCAGGGAGTCCGCCGTGATGCGGTTGTAGAGGAAGAGGATCAGCTCACTGGCCGTGCCCAGGACGCCGGCCTCCGCCGCCGTGCCGGCGGGGAGCGGCAGCCGGGCGGCCCGCGCGCCGGAGCCGTCGAGGGTGAGACGCCAGACGGGGCCCTCGGTGGTGCGGAAGTCGAGGGCGGCGGGCTTGTGGGGCCAGGGGCTGACGGTGGCGACGCAGGTGGTCAGGAACTCCTCGACACCGTCGAGCGCCACCACGTCGGGCAGCGGCTTCGGCTCGCCCAGGGCGAGTTGGGCGTCGTGGGTGTGGACCGCGCTCTCCTGGACCCGGTGCCGGGCCACGGTTCCGGCGGTGAGCGGGGACTGCAGCTCCTCCCACCACGCCCAGCAGCCGCCGTCCGGACCGGCCTTCCGCAGGGCGTCCAGCAGCTGCCGCGTCGACTCGTCCAGCCACGCCACCAGGGCTTCGCGCTCCCGCGGCACGACCAGCGCGGCGCGCGCGGCGGCGGCCTCGGCCGGCGGCCCGTCGGCGGGACCCGCACCGACGATGGCGGCCCAGAAGCGGTCGCCGCCGCCGAGGTGCTGGACGAGGTCGGCCAGCGTCCACTCGGGGCAGCTGGGGACCTGCACGTCAAGGTCGGGCGCGGAGGCCACCACGGCGCGGAAGGCGGAGGACCGCTCGTCGATCAGCCGCAGGAGGTCGGTGAACTCAAGAGTGTTCTGCACCCGGACTGTCTACCAGCAAGATCAGATGAGCGGCCAACCATTAAACCGGCACCGGGACTTCTCCGCCCGGCCGCAGGGCCACGCGGCCGCACCGCCGCCCGCGCGACGCGGCCGTCGGCCGGGCCCCGGGCGCTACGGTGGGGGTACGACCCGCCTGGAGGAGCCCGTGAGCGCGCAGCCCGAGCACGTACCCGCCCCGCCACGCGCGCCGGCGCCGGCGCCCGGGGCTCCGGCCGAACTGCTCGCGGCGTTGCGGGCCGACCGGCGGGCCGAGCGATGGGTGCCGGCCTTCGAGGCGGAGTGGGCGCGGGCGCTCGACGAATCCCGCCGTACGTTCTCCCTGGCCGGGCCGTACGAGGTGCTCGGCGCCTGGCAGGCCCGGCTGGCCTCCGCCCCGCAGGTCGACGCGTTCCTCACCGCCGGCCGCGACGAGACCGGGTTCGCCGGCCCCGAGGAGTTCCGCGGCGGGCGCCGGGCGTCTTCTGGGTAGGGCGACGCGCCCCGTCTGAGTACGACGACTCAGGCGGCCGGGGCGCGCGTTGACGACTCTGGGAGCAGTTGCCGCAGTCGTCGTAGACGCCGTCACGAACGGGAATGAACGCCATGCTCAGCCGCCTCGCCCAGCTCCTCGTCCCCGCCTTCGGCCACGTCCGCGTCACCACGGAGCCCGGTGTCCGCGTGCCGCCCGGCAGCGTCATCGTCGCCAACCACACCTCCCTCGCCGACCCCGCCGTGGTCCTCGCGGCCCTGCGGCGCTGCGGTGTCGAACCCGTCGTCATGGCCGCCGCGGGCCTGTGGCGCGCCCCGGTCCTGGGCCGCCTGCTCGTCCGCGAGGGGCACATCCCCGTCCACCGGGGGGACCGGCGGGCCGCCGAGGCCCTCGACCACGCCGCGTCCGCCCTCGCGGACGGCCGCTCGGTGCTCATGTACGCCGAGGGCGGCATCCCCTCCCGCCGCGACGCCGCCGAAGCGGCACCCCTGGCCTTCCGCAGCGGCCTCGCCCGGCTGGTCACGCGCACCGGGGCGCCCGTCGTCCCCGTGGGCCACGCGGGGGCCCGCCGCATCACCTCCGGAGGCGCCGCCAAGCAGGTCGCCGGCCTCGTCACGGCCCCGCTGCGCCGGCCCCGGATGCACGTCCACGTCGGACGCCCGCTGGAGCTGAGCGGCGACACCGCCGCCCGTACCGTCCAGGCGCACGCCGCCGTCACCGACGCCTGGCGCACGGCGGCGGCGCGGCTGCGCGAGCCCGCCGCGTCCGCCGCCTGACGGCGGCGGAATCCGGCCAATTCCTTTGATCCCGCCAGCCGGAGCCGCGCGATCGGTAGCGTCCCGGTACGTGAGATCCGTGCCGCGTCCGGCACATGACACCAGCGGAGGACAGCCATGGCGAACGTGGAAGTGTCACTGAAGGAAGCGATGACCTCGATCGAAGGGGCCCTGGGGGTGGCGCTGGTCGACTACGCCAGCGGGATGGCCCTGGGCACGCTCGGCGGGGGCAAGGACCTGGACCTGACGGTGGCGGCCGCCGGGAACACCGACGTCATCCGGGCCAAGCTGCGCACCATGGAGATGCTCGGCATGCAGGACGACATCGAGGACGTGCTGATCACGCTCGGCGGCCAGTACCACCTGATCCGGATCCGGCGCAGCCGCTCCGGCGGCGGTCTGTTCCTCTACCTGGTCCTGGACCGGGGGAGGTCGAACCTGGCGATGGCACGCCACCAGCTCAGCCGCATCGAGGCCGAACTGGAGGTCTGACGCGGCGTCCGTCGGGCCCACGCATGCCCATGAGTTGAAGAACTCTTCAACTCGGAACATGTAAAACCGGTCATCATCGGTTCCGCGTGGGCCGACAGGACGCGACGATGGGCGGGGGCGGTGATCCCCGCCCGAGCCGGAGTCCGTTCGCAGAGGAACAGGAGCGTCGTGGGAATGCAGGTCCCGCTGTACCAGGCCAAGGCCGAGTTCTTCCGGATGCTCGGTCACCCCGTACGCATCCGCGTGCTGGAGCTCCTCCAGGACGGCCCCATGCCCGTACGGGACCTGCTCGCCGAGATCGACGTCGAGGCGTCCAACCTGTCGCAGCAGCTGGCCGTCCTGCGCCGGTCGGGCATCGTCGTCTCCACCCGTGAGGGCTCGACCGTCACCTACGCCCTCGCCGGCGGCGACGTCGCCGAACTCCTGCGCGCCGCCCGCCGGATCCTCACGGAGATGCTGGCCGGCCGCAACGCCCTGATCGCCGAGCTGAACGACTCCGACCCGGCCCCCGTCCGCATGTAGGACACCGGGTGCGCGGCAGGGGAGCGACGCCCGGCCGAGCGGCGGCGACGGGCCGGGCGCCCTCGCCCGCCGCCCCCCGGCTCACTGGTCGCAGCCGTCCACCGGCTCCTGGCAGGCGGACGTGACGGCCGCCATCCAGGCGAGGGCGGCCTCCCGTTGGCCCGGGGCCAGCCCCTCCTCCAGCTCCGCCTCCCGGCGCACGACGGCAGGGAAGGCCTCCTCGTAACGCGCGGCCCCGAGCTCGGTCACGTGCAGCTGGTGCGTCCTGCGGTCGGTGGGGTGCGGGGAGCGTGTGATCAGCCCGTCGCGCTGCAGGGCCGTCAGCATCTCGTTGGCGGCCTGGCGGGTGCTGCCCACCGAGCGGGCCAGCTGCGCCACGGACATCCCCGGGGACGCCCTGACCATCATCAGGGTGGCGAACTGCGGCACGGTGAGACCGAATTCCGTCAGTTCCGCCCCGATCGCGGCCCGCATGCCGAGCCAGGTCTGGCGGACCAGGAAGCTCAGCACCCGGCCCTGCGTCTGCTCGCCCATGGGCGACCTCCGAATTCATGATTGACAGGTACTTGACGACTTGTCACGATGAGTGGGCCGTCAGGTACCTGACGATGATACGCCGCGGCAGTGACCCGAACCCACCCTGATCCGAAGGCAGTCACGCATGTCCTCCGCCACCCAGCCACCCCCGACACCACCCGCGACACCGCCCACCACGTCCCCGCCGACAGCCCGTTCCGCTCCCGCGGGGGCCCGGTCCCCCCTCCCGCCGGCCCGCCGCCGCCTCGTCCTCGGCGTCCTCGTCTTCTCCCAGCTCCTCATCTGGCTCGACGGAAACATCCTGTCCACGGCCTTCGAGACGCTGTCCGACCCCGTCCGGGGACTGGGTGCCACCCCCGGCCAGCTCCAGTGGGCCACGGGCGCCTACACGCTGGCCTTCGCCGGCCTGATGTTCACCGGCGGCGCCCTCGGCGACCGCTTCGGCCACCGCAACACGCTGCTGGCGGGCATGGCCCTGTTCGGCGCCGCCTCCGTCCTCGCCGCCTACGCCGCCGGCCCCGCCGAGCTCATCGCCGCCCGCGCCGTGATGGGAGCCGGCGCCGCGCTGATCGTCCCCGCCACCATGGCGGTGGTCAGCTGGACCTTCGAGCCCGCGGAACGCCCGGCCGCCTTCGGCATGCTGTCCTCCTTCGCCGGCGTCGGCCTCGCCGCCGGCCCGATCCTGGCGGGAGCGCTGCTCGCGGCGTTCTGGTGGGGGTCGGTGTTCCTGGTCAACGTACCGGTGGTCCTCCTCGGCCTCGGTTTCGTCGCCCGGTACGTGCCCAACTTCCGCAGCCCGCGGGTGCGGCCCCTCGATCCGGCCGGCCTGCTCCTGTCCACCGGCGGCCTCGGCCTCCTCGCGTACGGCCTGATCCGGGCCGGCCAGGACGCCTCCTTCGCCCACCCGGGCGTCTGGGGCAGCACCGCGGCGGGCGTCGCCCTGATCGGGGCGTTCGTCATCACCGAGCTGCGGATCGCCCACCCGAGCTTCGACCCCCGGCTGCTGGCGCAGCGCCGGTTCGCCGCCGGGAACCTCACCCTGATGCTGGTCTTCCTGTCCCTGACGTCCGGCTCGTTCTACCTGGCCTTCTACCTTCAGGGCGCCCGCCACTACTCGGCGTTCGAGGCCGCGCTGCTCGGACTCCCGGCCGCGCTCGGCGTGGTCGTCGGCTCACCGATCGCCGTCCGGCTGGCCCGCCGCACGTCCGTACGGCTCGTCTCGTCCGTCTCGCTCGCCGTCGCGGCCCTGGCGATGGCGGCCCCGGCCCTCTTCGGTGCGACCACGCCGATCGCCGGGTACGCGGCGGTCATGCTGGTCCAGGGCACCGCGATCGGCATGGTCATCGCACCCGTCACGGCCGCCGTACTGGGCTCCCTGCCGCTGGAACGCTCCGGCGCGGGCAGCGCGGTCAACAGCACCCTGCGCCAGACCGGCAGCGTCCTGGGCATCGCGGCCGGCGGCACCATCACCTCGATCGTCTACCGGCGCGCGATCGACGGCTCCCTCACCGGCCTCCCGGACGAGGTACGGCTCCAGGCCCGCGTCTCGGCGGAGCTCGCCCGGCACGCGGCGGCCGCCACGCACGACGCGGGGCTCGCCCGGGCGGCCGACACCGCGTTCTTCCACGCCATGCACGTCGGTGCGCTCTGGACGGCGGGATTCGCGCTCGCCGGAGCGGTCCTCCTGGCCGTCGGGTTCCGGCCGGACCGCCACCGCCCCGCGCCCGGGGCCGAGTAGGGCCGCCGGGAGGCGCCCCGCGCCCCGTGCACCGGGCGCCTCCCGTCTCGCCGAGTGGTCCCGCTGCTCCGGACGGCCCACCCGCGCGGCACGGCCTCCGCCGATCCGGCCCGCCCTGTGCTCGGGTGGCCCTGTGCGAACCGGCCGTCCCCGCCGCTCCGCCACGTGTCCCACGGCGCCGGGCGGCCACCGGCGGTCCTCCCATCGGCAGGAGAACGCGATGAACCCCCTCCGCTCACGCTGCGCGGCGGCCCTCGGCACACTGCTCGCCTCGGTGGCCCTCGGCTCCCTCGCCCCCTCGTCCGCCGCCTCGCAGCCGCGCGAACTCGTGGTCCCCTCGGCCGCCTACCCGACCGTCCAGTCGGCGGTCGACGCCGCGCGGGCCGGCGACCGGATCGCGGTGCGCCCCGGCGTCTACCGCGAGCAGGTGACGATCCACAAGAACCTCACCCTCACCGGCGCGGGAGCCGGCAGGACCACCATCCTCGCCCCCGCGAACATGGTGGCCGGCCCCGACGGCCGCAACGCGATCGTCTCCCTCGACAGCTCGGCGTCCGTGAGGATCTCCCGCCTCACGGTCAGCGGACCGGGCTCCGGCACCTGCGAGGAGGGCGCGCTCGGCGCCGGCATCCGGGTCCAGGACGGGGCGCACCTCGACCTGAGCCGCGCGGCGGTGAGCCACATCAAGGACACGCCGCTGGCACCCTGCTTCCGCAGCGCCAGCGCCGTCCTCATCGGAGACTTCCCCAGCGGCGTGGGCTCGGCGGACATCCGGGACTCCAAGATCACCGACTACCAGGGGTCCGGAATCGTCGTGCTCGGCGCGGACTCCAAGGCCACCGTGCTGGACAACGTCGTCACGGGGCAGAAGACCATCTCCACCGACGGCATCGAGTTCGTCGAGGCGACCGGCCGGGCCGAGCGGAACACCGTCAGCGACAACGCCTGCCGCGAGCCGGATCCGGGCTGCGGCCCCGACTTCTTCACCGAGGTCCAGCACGCGGGCATCCTCGCCAACACGGGCGTGACGGTCGCCGGGAACCGTCTCGTCCGCAACCAGCTGGGCCTCTACGCCTTCGGTGTCGTGAGCACCAGCCGCAACACCTTCGTCGACAACGAGTACTTCGCGATGGCCTTCCAGGACGGCAGGTTCACCACGGTCAAGGACACCGTCCGGGGCGGCGGGGGAGGGGTCGCGGCCATCGCCACGGTGGTCAACACCACCGTGGAGCTGGACCATGTGAAGATCACCAAGATCACGGGAGACCGCATCCGCAAGTTCGAGCAGAACGGCTTCACCGCGACGGTCACCACCCGGCGGTAGTCCGGTCGCCGCACGACGCGGCGCGCGGGCAGCGCTGTTCACACCCCGAGCGCCTCGAAGGCCGCGTCGAGGAAGCCCTCCGGCAGGCCCGTCCCCGTCCAGGTCCAGCCGTACGGGCTCACCGCCTCGGCGGCGTCCTCGACCCTCGTTCCCACGTCCGCCGGGTGTTCCGCTGGCAGTCCCAGCACGACCACCGCCCAGGCCGTCAGCTCCGCGACGTCCAGGTACTGCCACCAGGCGGCGTCGTCCCATCCCAGGCGCTCGGTGGCCCGCTCGGTCCAGGCCGTGCGGTAGAGCGACGTGAGGACGGCGCGCGGATCGGCCGGGGAGGCCCCGGCGGCGCACCGGACGGCCCGCAGGTGCTCCAGCTCCGCGGCCCAGGGGTGCCGCGCGACGAACTCCAGGTTCTGGCGGAGGGTCGGCCGGAAGGCCCGCCCCCGTCCGAGGTGCCACTGCCCGGCCGGTGCCCACAGGCCGCCCGGTCCGGGCCCCCGTCCCGAGGCCCGCGCGTCCGCCGCGACGTCGCCGAGCACCGCGTCGCGCCAGCCGAGACCGTACGCCGTCCGAGCGGCGACGATCGCATGGACCTGCGCGTCGGTGGCGGGGGCGTCGAGGAGCTCGTCGTCGCAGTCGCCCCACAGCAGGGTGACCGTCGCGGTCACCGCCTCCAGGCAGCGGGCGTTCAGTGCGGCCGCGGGGTCGCGGGTCCAGGGCAGCATCGCCAGGTGGGTCCTGTCCCACAGCTCGCGCACGGTCGTGTTCTCGGGCATGACCCCGTCAAGGTATCGAACGGGCGACGTGCGGATGCGCGGTACCCCCGCCCTGCTTAGTTTTGCATTGCGTCACGAAATATCTCGTACGTACGTTCTGCCCCTGCCAGGAAGGTCTCCCATGAAGCGACTCCCCGTGATCGGCGTGCTCTGCGTCAGCGCGGCGCTCGGACTCGCCGCCTGCTCCGACAGCGACGACAACTCGGCCGCCGAGCAGGCCACCCAGGCCGCGGCGGACCTCTGCACGGACCTGAACGCCCTCAAGTCGGACAACGCCAAGCTCAAGGCCATGAACCCCGCCTCCGCGACCAAGGACCAGATCAAGGAAGCCTACGACGCGGTCCAGAAGGACTGGGACAACGTCAAGGAGAACACCAAGGAGCTGAAGCAGGCCGAGCGGGACGCGATCAAGCAGGCGGCCGAGGACCTGAAGAAGGGCTACGAGGACCTGCCGGGCGACACCACCGGCCAGGAGGCCCTCACCAAGCTCCAGCCGCAGATCCAGAAGCTGGACCAGGCCTCGACCGCCGCCGCCACCGGACTCAAGTGCTGACGGCACGCTGACCCCTGGCGGCCCGGCCCGGCACCGCGTGTGCCGGGCCGCGCCGGCGTCCGGACGCCCACCGGACGGCCACCGGCCGGCTACGGCGCCGGATCCGCCGTCCCCCACGCCGCCATCTGCTCGCGGAACTTCGGGCACCTGACGATGTCCTGCTCCCCGCAACGCAGGGCGTGCGTCAGCAGCTGCCGGGCGTGTTCGAGATCGACCATGCGCTGCTCGATCTCCCCGATCTTGGCCCGGATCATCGCCTCCCGCTGCGGCTGCTCCCGCTGGAACTCCGCGATCTCCACCAGCGTCAGACCGGCCTGCTGGCACTTGCGCAGGACCGTGATCCGCTCGGCGGCCTCCGGCGGATAGCGCCGCTGCCCGCTCACCCGCTCCGGCTGCGGCAGCAGCCCGTGGCGCTCCCAGTACCGGATGGCCGAAGCCGGCACCCCGGTGATCTCCGCCAGCCGGCCGATGGTCATGCGCACGTTCCGCTCCTCCTCCCGGGGCCGTCCACCCCGGCCGCCGTCCCGGCGTTTGACTTGAACCCTAGTTCAAGTTGAAGAGTGGGCGGCACCTGGTCAGCGGCGAACGAGCGCTCGCTGACAGACACTTGGAGTACGCCATGACCGACACGCACATGCGCCAGGAGCGGGCCGAACAGCTGGCACGAGCCGCGGAGGAGCTCTTCGCCGCCGGGGTGATGTCCCACTCCGGACACGCCAACCTCAGCGCCCGCCTCGAGGGCGAACGCCTCCTGCTCACGCCCGGCTTCGTCCGCGGCCTGCGCCCCGAACAGCTCGCCACCGTCGGCTTCGACGGAGAGGTCCTCGAAGGCGAGCTGCAGTCCGTCAGCGCCGAGATCATCGCCATGCACAGCGTGGTGTACCGGGCCCGCCCCGGGGTCGGCGCCGTCATCCACACCCACTCGCCCTCCGCGACCGCCTTCGCCGTCGCCCACCGGCCGCTGCCCTGCCGCACCGAGCCGATGCTGCGCTTCGGACAGGCCGAGGACGTCCCCGTGGTCCCCTGGGGACCGCGCGGATCGGACGTGTCCGTCCGCGGCATCGCCGAGGTGCTGGAACGCCGCCCGACGACGGCCGCGGTCCTGCTGGCCAATCACGGCCTGCTGGTGTTCGGGCCGGACGCGGCGGCCACCGCCCACCTCGTCGTGGCCATCGAGGAGAGCGCCGAGGCCGAGATCGCCGCCGCGGCGCTCGGAGGGGCCGCCGACTTCCCCCCGGGCGCCCGGGAAGCCGTCCGCGCCGCGCTCGCCCGGGCCGCGTCGTGACGCCGGACCCGGGGGCCTCCCGGGCGGAAGCCGTACGCGACCGCTACCGCTCCACCCTCGGCGCCGTACCCGGCGGGGTGCAGGACCGGCTCCGCCTGGCCCAGGAGTTCGGCCGGCTGCCCACCGAGGAGGCCCTCGCCGCCCTGCGGCACATCGTGCTGACGGACAGCCCGCTGGGAGCGCGGGTGCAGCAGCTCGTCCACTTCGGGCAGCTGCTGGCCCTCGGCCGGGCTGACCCCGCCCGCATCCACGCGCGGGGCGCCCTGCACGCCGGCGCCGCCATGGCCGAGCTCGTCGGCGTCGCCGAGACCGCGCTCATCACCGCCGGCGTCCCCGCGTACGCACTCGGCACCGAGATCATCGCCGGACTGCCGGCGCGGGAGGACGACCCGGGCTCCCGCGCTCAGTAGCTCACCTGGACTGCGTGGAGAGGCTCACCCCGCCGAAGTCCTGTGCGCCGGCGAGGCTGAAGTAGACCCATCCGGACGGCGGGTTGTCGATCGTCAGCGTCTCGCCGTTGCCGGCGTGGGCGGACTTCGCCTGGTAGCTGCTCGTGGTGGCCCAGTTGCCGCCGTTGTAGTAGAGGTCGGCGTTGCCGGTGCCGCCGCTGCTGGTGATGGTCAGCTGCTTGACGCCGGCCGGCAGGTACACGAAGTGGTAGCTGTAGTTGCCCGCGGCGGCCGCGAGGCCGTCCCGGCGGCAGTTCCCGTCGAACTGGCGGGGGTCGCCACTGGTGCAGAGCGGGGTGGCCGGGGCCGCGTCGGGCAGCGGACCGCAGCCGTCGGTCGCGCAGGCCGTCGTCAGCCAGGTGGCGAACCCGGCGTCGTACCCGGTGCCGATGGTCTGCTTCAGGAAGGCGCGGGCGCCGTTCCAGTCACCGGCGCGGTACTTGCCGAGGACGGTCTGGACGTCGGCGGGGTGTGCCTGGAGCATGTAGCGGACCGCGAGGAAGCCCCAGCGGTAGACCCGGTCCGAGGTGACCCGGGGGTCCTCGTCCTGGCCGTAGACGGTGTCGAACAGCTCGCTGAGCTTGTACGTCTTCTTCCCGGCCTCGGCGATGGCCTCGGCGTTGCGCTCGCCCCGGTAGCCGAAGGAGATGTTCTCGGCGATGCCCTCGACCCACCAGATGGTCGGCGTGGTCATGCCCGCCTCGAAGTCCCCGGCCATGTTGTAGCGGCCGTCGAGGTAGTGGGTGTACTCGTGGTTGAGGTTCCAGATCTGGAAGGCCGGACGCAGCCACTGGGCCTCGTGGGCGATGAAGCGGGCCTGGTTGCCGGCGGCGGCCGGGTCGCCCTCCTCGTACATGCCGCCGTTGTCGACGTCGATGTTGTAGATGGCCCAGGCGTACAGCGAGTAGTTGGTGTAGTCGTCGAAGACCACCACCTCCAGGTTGGTGTTCAGGTCGCCGGGGACCGCACCCTTGTCGCCGATGATCCGGTGGAAGTAGGCGTCCTGGTTGACCAGGCTGGTACAGGTGCCGGACAGCTGGCCGGGGGACATGTCCTGGGCGCGGATCTTCAGGCCCGGGGTGCAGGTGTGCTGGGTCGGCAGGATCGCCGGGAGCACCCGCTCACCGAGGTCGCAGATGGCGTAGGCCGCGCAGTTGCCCCGGTCGTACTGGCGCGTGTACCAGCCGAGGTTCATGGTGATCGGCGCCGTGGGGCCGACGTTGGGGTAGCGGTTGACGAGGTCCTTCAGCAGGGGCCGGAGGCGGTCCTTGAGCTCGGGCACGTCGAGGGCGTTGCCGAGGTGGCGGCCGACGTTGCTGACGACGTCCAGGCGGTTGAGCTGCGCACCGTTGCGGGTGATGAAGCCGGCCCACGTGTCGAGGATCGCGGGGTCGGCCTTGAGGGCGGCCCGCCAGCCGCGGCCGTCGTTCTTGGCCTTGAACCCGTTCTCGACGACCCACTCGACGTGCTGCATGGCGAGGTCCATCTGGCCGGGCCAGGTGCTGTCGTAGCCGCCGAGCATCCACTTGACGACGCCCGCGTACCGGCCGGCCGTGTGGGTGCTGTCGATCAGCGTGACGACCTCGTTGAGGATCTCGCCGTTGGCGTCGGTGACGTCCCTGCTGCGCGGGGAGGCGAAGAAGGCGTCCAGTGCCCCGCGCGCCGCGCCGTCCAGCGCCGTGCCGTACGGGCCGACGACGTCAGTGTTGTTGTCCTGCACGTAGTAGCCGGCGCGCAGGAACAGCACCAACTGACCGATGGCGGCGCGGTTGTCGCCCGAGTAGCCGGCGGAGGCGTCGCGCAGCGCGCCCGCCACCGTCACCATCTGGGCCTCGTTGAAGGCCTTGCGCGCGTTCTCCCCGGTGAGGCCGAACAGCGGGTAGGTGCAGGTGATCTGGGGGAGCGCCTTGAGCTGCCGGACCAGCGCGTCGCCCGTGGCGTTGATCACCGCGGAGAGGTCGCCGCACTCGGTCCCGGCGGCGGCGGAGGAGGACTGCCTGTCGCCCTTCGCGGGCTTGGCGGCGGGTGCGGGGGCCGGGCCGGACTCCTCGGTGCCGTCCTGCGAGGAGATCCGCAGGCGGGAGCCGTTGCCCATCGCGTCCGGCGACTTGGGCACCGGGATCGAGCGGGGCGCCGGGGCGGCGGCGGGGCGGGCGTACGCGCCGGCCGGGGCCGCGGCGCCGGCGGACGCGGCGTGGCTCTGCGGGGTGAGCAGACCGAGCGCGATGAAGGCGGCCGCGCCGAGCGCGGGAAGTCTGCGCGCGCCTGCCTTCGATATCCGGAAGGGGTGCATCTGTGGGGGCCTCCGGGGCCGTTGGGCCGGGTGCTGGAGACACCGGCGCTTGACATGTGACATGTAAAATTGCACACGTCAGGCCACTTCGGAAGGCCTCCGACGGGATTTCCCGTCGGCGGAACCGAAGTGCGGGTGCGGCTGTCGGTGGTGGCCGGATGTCGGCGCCCGGACTTGGGCCAGTGGATCATCGGCCGATACCCTCCCGCTAGTTGCTCAAGTCAACCAATGGAAAGGGATATGGACGACATCACCGGACACTTCCGCAGCCACGTGGAAGAGATACTCGACGCCCTCGGCAAGGAACCGGGCCGGGAGGCATTAGTCCACGGGGAGCGGCGCCTGAGCGCGGGTGACGTGCGGGACCTCGTGCACCGCATGGCCCGGGCGCTGCGCTCGCGGGGAGTGCGGCGCGGTGAGACGCTCACCCTGCTCTCCGGCAACCTCCCCGAGACGATCGCGGCCCGCTACGCCGCCGGCCTGCTCGGCTGCGCCGTCAACCACCTCTACGCGGGCCTTTCGGCCGATGTGCACGCCGACATCCTCCGCGACCTCGAAACCCGGACCCTGATCGCGGACCCCGCCCACCGCGACCGCGCCGCCGACCTGGCCCGGCGGGTCCCGCTGGAACGCGTACTCCTCCTCGGCGCCGGCCGCGGCACGGACCCGGACCCGGGGCCCGACCTGGTGGAGCTCGCCGCCGCGGAGTCCCCGGCGGCCCTGCCCGGTGCGGCGCGCCCCGACGACATCTGCACCATCCGCCACACCGGCGGCACCACCGGCCACCCCAAGGCCATCTGCACGACCTTCCGGCAGTGGGCGTCGGCCGGGCCGGTCTGGTCCGGCGAGGAGCGCGTCAGGACCCTGGTGTGCACCACCCTCGCGCACGCGGCGGGCCTCATGGCGGACGGCACGCTGCACGCCGGCGGCACCGTCGTCCTGCTGGACGGCTTCGACGCGGGATCCGTGCTCGCCGCCGTCGAGCGCGAGCGCATCACCCACACGTTCCTGCTGCCGCCGCTGCTCTACCAGCTGCTGGACCACCCCGACGTCGACCGCACCGACACCTCCAGCCTGCGCCTGCTCACCTACGGCGGCTGCGCCTCCTCCCCGGCCCGCCTCGCGGCGGCGGTGCGGCGCTTCGGCCCCGTCCTCAACCAGTTCTACGGCCAGAACGAGGCGGGCGGGATCAGCGTGCTCTCCCCCGAGGACCACGACCCGGCCCGCCCCGAACTCCTGCGGACCGCCGGGAAGATCATGGACGGCGTCGAGGTCGCCGTACGCGCCCCCGACGGCCGGCACCTGCCCGCCGGGGAGCACGGCGAGATCTGCGTACGCTCCCCGCACGTGATGCAGGGCTACTGGAAGCAGCCCGAACTCACCGCCGAAGTCCTGCGGGACGGCTGGCTGCACACCGGCGACATCGGGTTCGTCGACGCGGACGGCTACATCACGATCGTCGACCGCCTGAAGGACATGATCGTGGTGGTGGGGGGCCACGTGTACACGGTGGAGCTGGAGGACGTGCTCAACTCCCATCCGCAGGTGCTGCAGAGCGCGGTCCTCGGGGTCCCCGACGCCAACCGCACGGAACGGGTCCACGCGGTCGTCGTCCGCACCCCGGGCGGCGACGTCGGCGAGGCGGAGCTGCGCGCCCTGGTGCGGGACAGGAAGGGCGCCATGTACGAGCCCGCCCGCATCGCCTTCGCCGACGCACTGCCCCTGACCGACGTGGGCAAGCCGGACAAGAAGCTGCTCCGCGGCCGTGCCGCCGCCTGGGCCGGCTCTTCGTGACGGCCTAGGGTTCCAGGGGTTCGAGCACCTGGTTGTGGGCGTGCTGGTAGATCACGGACGTGCGGAACCCGACGACCTCGCGGCGCTCGGTGAACTTGTCCATCAGGAAGCCGTGCAGGTAGTCCACGCCGGGCACGGACACGTGCACGATCATGTCGTCGCCCCCCGTCACGACGTAGACCGTGCTGACCTCGGGCAGGCCGGCCGCGTACGTCTTGAACGCCTCGATGACGGCCCGGCTGAGCGGGCGGATCTGGAAGTGGACCAGCGCCTGGACGTGGCGGTTCAGGGCGGCCGGGTCGACCGCGGCGTGGTACCCGGTGATGACGCCGCGGGCCCGTAGCGCGCGGATCCGTTCGAGGCAGGTCGACGGGGCGATCCCGAGGGTGCGGGCGAGGTCGCGGTTGGTCTGCCGCGCATCGCGCTGCAGATGCCGGACGATCGCCGAATCAAGTTCGTCCATACGGCGATTATGGCCGCCGGGCCGAATTTCGTTCGGCGAACGCCCACAACCAGGGCCGCAGTGGCTAGCTTCACCGCATGACAGCCGTACTCGAAGCAGCCCTCTCCCTCAACTCGCCCTTCCCCTCGCACGAGTTGGTGCAGATCGTGCGCGGCCGCCGCAGCGGCCTTCCGATCACCGTCGCCGTCCATTCGACCGCCCTCGGCCCGGCCGCCGGCGGGTGCCGGATCGCCCACTACCCCGGCCCGGCCGCCGCGGTCGCGGACGCCCTGCGGCTGGCGGCGGCGATGACCGCGAAGAACGCCCTGGCCGGCCTGGAACACGGCGGCGGCAAGACCGTCGTCGCCCTGCCCACCGCCGCCCGGCCGGACGGCGCGGAGCGCACGGCCCTGCTCCACGACATCGGCGACGTGATCGAGTCCCTCGGCGGGCGCTACCTCACGGGCCCGGACGTGGGGAGCGGCCCGGCCGACATGTCCGTGATCGGCGAGCGCACCACGCGCGTGTGCTGCCGGCCGGCCGAGGACGGCGGCAGCGGCGACTCCTCCCTCCACACCGCGCGCGGCACCCTCGCGGCGCTGGGCGCGGTGGCCGAGGAGGTCTTCGGCTCGCCGGACCTCGCCGGGCGGACCGTCGCGGTGATCGGCCTCGGCGCGGTCGGCGCCCATGTGGCCCGGCTCCTGCACCGGGCCGGCGCGCGGCTCGTGGTCACCGACATCGATCCGGCCGCCCGGGCGCTGGCCGGGGAACTGGGCGCGGCCTGGGCCGATCCGGACGACGCCCTCGCGACGGAGGCCGACATCCTCGTCCCGGCCGCGCTCGGCGGCGTGCTGACGGCCCGCACGGTGCCGCTGCTGCGGTGCGCCGCGGTCGCCGGCCCGGCCAACAACCAGCTCGACGAACCGGCCACCGCGGCACTCCTCGCCGCACGCGGCATCCTGTGGGCGCCGGACGTGGTCGTCAGCGCGGGCGGAGTCATCCACGCGACGGGCGTCGAACTGCGCCGGGAAACCGAGGAACGCCTGACCGGGCGCCTCCAGGGCATCGGCACCACCCTCCGGGAGGTCTTCCGCGCCGCCCGGACCCAGCGGTGCACGCCCGCGGACGCGGCCGCCGAACTCGCCGCACGACGGGTCCGGGGCCGCCACGGGTGACCCGGGCCACGCGCCGGCCGGCGGCCCCTCAGCCGCAGAGCGCCGCCCGCTGGAGTGCCGGGAGCCCCGCGCCCAGGGGGAAGGGGACCCGCTCCTTGTTCAGGTCGGCGCCGAGGTCGTAGACGTTGGCGGCGAGAACCAGCTGCCGCTCGTTGTCGGCGGTGGTGAGCGCCATGCTGAGGAAGCCCGGCCCGGCGCCGTCCGTCGACCAGACCTCGACCCGCCCGGCGTCGGGACCCGGCCCGCAGACCACCTCCCCGCGCTGCACGCCGAGTCCGTAGGCCGGCGCGCCCTCGTACTCCACCGTCGTCAGGAGTTCACGCTGCTGTGCCGGACGCAGCAGCCTGCCGGTGAACAGCGCCCGGTGAAAACGGGCCAGGTCGTCGACGGTGGAGATCATGGCGCCCGCGGTCCAGTCGTAGGAGGGGCTGAACCGGGTGACGTCACGTCCCGCGAGGTCGTATCCGTGCAGATGGGGCCCGCGGACGGCCGGATCGGTCAGCGGGAAGGACGTGTCCTTCAGCCCGAGCGGTGCGAGGACGCGCCGATGGATCTCGGAGGGTGCGCTGTGCCGGGTGACCGCCTCGATGACCAGGCCGGCGAGGAGGTAGTTGGTGTTGGAGTACCTCCACTTCTTCTCACCCGGCCTGAAGTCCGGCTCGTGCCGCACCGCCCGGGCGATCACCTCCCGGGGCGTGTAGACGTGGCCCCAGTCGTGGCGCTCCAGGTAGGGGGCGAAGAACTCCGGCTCCCTGGTGGGGTCGTATACGCCCGAGGTGTGGTTGAGGAGCTGCCGGACGGTGATCGCCCGGCCGTCGTTCCCGTTCCCCTGGACCATGCCCGGCAGCCACGTGTCCACGCTGTCGTCGAGCGAGAGCCGTCCCTCGCCCTCCAGTTGCAGGAGCACCGTCGACACGAACGCCTTGGTGTTGCTGGCGATCCGGAACCGCTGCTCCGGCCGCGCCCGTTCGCCGCTCGCCGTGTCCGCGACCCCGGCCGCCGTCCGCGTCTCCCGCTCGCCGTGCCGGGCGTACGCGACCACCCCGGGGAAGCCGTCCGCCACCGTCTGCGCGAGCGCCTCCCGGAGGCCCGCCCGCTCCGCGTCCCCCGCGGCGGCCGCCGGAACCACACCCGTCGCCGCCACCACCACGCAGACGGCCGCCCACAGCACCGCGGCCCGCACCCGTGCCCCCACGCATCGCTCCCGCTCAACTCGCCGATCCCGTACTCGCCCAGCCTCCCGCACCGCCGTCCCGTCACCCCATCCGGCAGCCCCCCGCCCCGCCCCGGGGGTTTTCCCCCTTACCGCAGCCGCTCGGCGAACACCCGGGCCCGCCCGAGCCCTTGCGGCAGGCCCCGTACCAGGGCGGTCAGGGTGGGGCGGAGCCTGCCGTAGGAGAGGCCGGAGCCGAGTCCGACGGGGGCGGCGGCGGCCACCCGGCTGCCCGCTACTGCCCGTAGTACGTGTCGAACGAGGCGACCCAGAGCGCCGACAGGGGCAGTACGGACAGCTGGACGACCGCGGTGGTCCAGCACCGCCCGAGCAGCGCGGCGGCGCCGCTCCACCAGGCCGCCGAGCGCAACAGGCCCACCATCTGCGCCTGGTAGCCCTGGCCGGCGGGATCCATCATCCCCGGGTACCCCATCCACTCCTCGGTGAAGATGCCGTCCGCGCCGAGGACCACGACGGCCGACACCAGCCACAGGTCGCCCAGCAACGCCCCCACGGCGAGCGCCCTGTCGAAGCGGAGGAACGCGGGGGCCGGGAGCACCAGCCGGGCGACCGGGCTCCCGTCCGCCCGCGCCCACCGCTGCCCCCGGCCCCGCCACAGCACCGAGACGGCGTAGCCCAGCCCGACGAGGGCCATGGCCCAGCAGCACAGGAAGGCCAGGCTGAAGAACAAGATCGCAGCACCCATGCCCCACCAGATGCCACCCCCACCGGACCGGTTCCCTCCGCCTCCCCGCCCCGGAACCGGCGAAGCCGTGGACCGCGGCCGAGCCCCGGTGCGACCCTTCGCACATGACGACGAGGCGACGGACCCAGGCCGAACGGGACGCGATGACGGTGGAGATCGGCTACGCGCTGCTGACCGCGTGCCTCCTCGGGGCGGTCGTCTTCGCGGCGCTCGTGTGGCCGGCCGCAGTCTGGCACCTTCCGCCCGCGACCGAGCGGATCCCCCTCACCGCCGGCGCCGTGATCGCCGGAACGCTCGCGGTGCTCCGCGTCATCCACGTGCTGTGGCGGTACGATCGCCAACGCCCGAGCAGGACGACCCGGCCCGGTGACCCCGAAACGGGGCCGGAGGCCGGAGGGCGGGGTCAGGCGCGGAAGCGCAGGGGGTGATCCGCCGGGACCTCCACGACGGCGATGCGGACGCCGTCGGGGTCGGCGAGCCACATCTCGACCAGCCCCCAGGGCTCGCGCAGCGGAGGCCGCAGCACGTCGGCGCCCCGGCCGCGCAGCTCCTCGTACGCGGCCCGAACGTCCGCGACCTGGAGCCACAGGCACAGCCCGGGCGCCGGCGGCGCCTCGGCACGCCCCGACAGCTCCAGGAACCCGCCGCCGAGGAAGTACACCGTGCCGCGCTCCGGGCCCGTGCCGAACTCGCGGTACACGGCCAGCCCCAGGGTCTCCTCGTAGAAGGCGCGCGAACGCTCCGGATCGGTGGGGTGCAGCAGAACCCTGCTGCCCAGTACGTGAACCATGCTCCCCGCTCTCCCTCCGGCGCCGCCGCACACCCCGACGCCTGCGACCCTACGCCCCGGCGGCCGGCGGTCAGGCCGGGCGGGGGACGTACGCCAGGCCGTGGGCGCCGGGTTCGCCGAGTCGGGCGACGTCCAGCCGGCCCAGGCGCTCCAGCGTCTCCAGGTCGACGATCTCGACGGTGGAGGAGATGACGCAGGACACGTAGGCGAGCCGGCCGTCGGGGGAGGAGGTGATGGTCAGCGGGAACAGCCCGACCTCCACCTCGCCCACCCGCGCGCGGGTGCCCGCGTCGAACACCGTGAGGAGCCCCGGCGCGTGCCGGCCCAGCCGCGACGCCGGGTCGGCCGCCATGCGCAGCTCACCCGCCAGCAGCCGGCCCGTGGACGTGAGGTGCACCGGCAGGACGACGTTCTCCGTGGGCAGGATGTCGACGACGGACGCCGTCCGGGCGTCGATGACCCGCAGACCGTTGGCCGGCCTCTCCCCGCCCCCGCCCCCGCCCGAGAAGTTCCCGTACGGCGCGGCGACGTACACGTACGCCCCGTCGGCGGACACGGCCAGCCCCTCACTGCCCGGCACCTCGACCTTCGCGGTCAGGACGCCCCGCTCCAGGTCGACGACCGACACGAACGGCGCCTCCTTGTTGGTGGCGTACCCCGTCCGCCCGGCCGGGTCGACGCAGAACCAGTGCGGGCCCGGCGCGTCCGTGTCGATCCTGCCCAGCGGCCGGCGGGTGGCGGTGTCGACCACCACGACACCGCCCGGGCGGTCGTCGCCGCCCTCCACGCTGACGTACAGCCGCCCGCGCTCCGCGTCCAGCGCCAGCCCGTGCGGGCCGTGTTCGGGGGCGAGGTCGACGAGCTCGACGACGCGACGGGTGTCGGGGTCGATGACGGCCAGCTCGGTGCGCCGCCCGCCGTTCGCGTGGTAGTAGCCCGAGTGGTACGTCAGCGTGCACCACAGCAGGCGCTGCCCGGCGTCGAAGCACAACTCGTGCGGTTCGGCGGGGACGTGCACGTCGCCGAGGTGCCGGTCGCAGGCGGCGTCGAAGAACGAGACCGTCGGTCCGCTCTGGCTGACGACGGCCAGCACATCGCCTTCTCGACCGGTACGGGGGGACAGCAGCACAGCGGCTCCTTGAACGGGGTGAAGCGGGAACGCCACGCGTTGTCGCGGGCACCCCCACCCTCCGCGCCGCAGGGGTCCGACAACAATGCAAAGATGGGCACCCAATCATTGCCCCAGGCGAAAAAGCCCAGTTCGGAAGAGGGATGGCCAGAGGTGAAGGACCTCAACCTGCTGCGCGTCCTGGACGCCCTGCTCCAGGACAACAGCGTGACCCGCGCCGCGGAGCGCCTCGGCACCTCGCCCGCCGCCGTCAGCCGCACACTGGCCCGGCTCCGCCGCACCGTCGGCGACCCGCTCCTCGTCCGGGCCGGCCAGGGGCTGGTCCCCACCCCGCGCGCCGTGGAACTCCGCGAGGAGGTCGGCGCGTTGCTGCGCGGCTGCGACAACGTCCTGCGGCCCGGCGCCGGCTTCGACGCCGTACACCTCCAGCGCACCTTCACCGTGCAGGCCACCGACCTGCTGCTGGTGGGGCTGGCCGGGAGCCTGACCGAGCGGATCCACGCGGAGGCCCCGCGGGTGGACGTGGTCTTCCTGCCGGAGGCGGGGGAGGGCGGACCCGGGCTGCGGCAGGGCCTGGTGGACGTCGAACTCGGCGTCCTGGGCCACCTGGACCCGGAGATCCGCACCCGGCAGCTCACCCGGATGCCGCTGGTCGGCGTCGCCCGCAGCGGCCACCCCCTCTTCGGCGGGCGGATCGACGCCCGCCGCTTCGCCGCGGCCGACCACATCGGCATCTCCCGCCTCGGCAAACGCCTCGGGCCCATCGACAGCGCGCTCGCGGAACTCGGCCTGCGCCGCCGCACCGCGGTCGTGGTGCCCAGCCACACCAGCGCGATGATGCTCGCCCGGGACACCGACCTCGTCGCACTCAGCCTCGCGGACTGGATCCCCGACACCATCGAGGCCCTGGGACTGCGCACGTTCCCCGTCCCCCTCGACCTGGAACCCCTCGACCTCGGCATGGCCTGGCACCCCCGCAACTCGGCCGACCCGGGGCACCGCTGGTTCCGCGAACACCTGGCGGCCGCGGTCCTCGCCCCGCCCCGCCGGCCAACCGCCACGGATTGACCGGCCCACGGAAAAGGGGGCGCCCACGGGGCGCCCCCTCCTCATCGGATCCGCCCGCCGGGGCCCTTCTACCCCGCGGCCCCGAACGTCCACACGGCACGGTCGCCCGGCCCGACCACGAGGGTCGAACGGCCGATCCGCTCCTCGTGGCGGGTGAACACCGGGCGGTTGAGGGACATCTCGACCTGGCGCAGCCCCGCCTGCTCACGTGCCACCGGGTCCAGGCGGACGGTCGTACCGCCGCCCAGCGCCAGGACGCTGCCGCCGGGGAGCTCCCGCACGGTGAAGCCGCCCGCCCGGAGCAGCGGCACCGTGTTGGCCAGGTCGCCGGGGGTGATCCCGAGGCGGATCGAGGTCACGTCCTTCATCAGGTGCTCGCGGTAGCCGTCGGACAGGTACCGCTCGCGGCCGACGTCACCGGGGTAGGAGGCCGGCTCGGTGTTGCCGCGCGGGTCGGCGAAGTACTCCGGCAGGTACTCCATGCCCCAGGCGCCGAAGGCGTCGTACGTGCCGTTCGTGAAGACGGCGTCGAACCACGGCACCGGCACCCCGTCGCCGAAGTCGCGGGTCTGCCGGAAGGCGATCGGGTTCGGTACGCCCTGGTCGCGCAGGCGGGCCGTGACCGTGGCCAGGTCCCCCGCCCGTTCGGCGGACAGCCCCAGCCCGCCGGCGCCGAGCGTCCCGTCCTGGCCGGGCACGTCACCGACGCCGAACAGTTCGAGGTAGGTCTCCCGGCCCATCAGGTACCGGCCGGTCCAGGTCTCGCCGCCCGATCCGGTCGTGGTGCGGACCTGGAAGTTGGCGAAGTCCCGCAGGTAGGCGGAGTGCTCGATGGCATCGGCGGTTTCCCGGTCGAGCACCCCGTAGGCGTGGTTGTAGAACAGCAGCTGGCGTCCTGCCGGCGGGGCTTCCTCCTGAGCGGACGCGATTCCCGTGGCACCCCCGACCCATCCGGTCAGTGCCACGACGAGGACCATTAACAGATGCAGTACACGACGATGCGACATGCGCGCGATCGTAGGCCGCGGTGGTGCACGTCCGCCGCCCATTAACCGGCGGGGGAGGGCTGGAAGTGACGGGGGACACCCACCGCACAGGGTCTGACCGGTTACGTGGGGTGACATCGGGGCGGTGTGCCGGTGAGGCGGCCCACAGGACCCAGGTCACATCCGGCCCGGGTTAGTAGCCCGTCCGGCCCGCTCCCGCCCGCGTTTGGGGCCGGGGCGCGGGTCCCGGTGTGCGAGGGCGGCTAGTAGGCGGGGGCTTTGCCACGGCGTCGGGGGCCTGGCTAACTGGGTGATGTCGCCGAGGCGGCCGGGGCGCGAGCCCCCCGCCGGCAGAGCCCCTCCCACCTGTGTGAGTGGTTCACGCATGTCTTCGGCATGCGGCGGCCGTCCTTGTTCCCGTCGGAAGGTTCCTCCGTGTCCAACGCTGTCATCCGCCGCATCGCCGCTTCGAAGAAGGCTCTGGCCGGTTCCGTGCTCGCCCTGGGTGTCGCGGGTTCCGTGCTCGCCGCCGTTCCGGCGCAGGCGGCTCCGACGGGCGCCAAGGCGATCGCCCAGCAGATGATCAAGGACCCGGCCCAGTTCGCCGCCTTCGACAAGATCGTCACGCATGAGAGCGGCTGGGACTACACCGCCACGAACTCCTCCTCCGGCGCCTACGGCCTGGTCCAGGCACTGCCCGCGTCGAAGATGTCCTCCGCGGGCTCGGACTGGAAGACCAACCCGGCCACCCAGATCAAGTGGGGCCTGGACTACATGAACGAGCGCTACGGCAGCCCCGTCGCGGCCTGGAACTTCTGGCAGGCCAACCACTGGTACTAGACCACCGGTGACGCAACCCCCCGGCAACGCCCGGCCGAGACCCTCGGCCGGGCGTTCCGGCGTGCCCGGCGCGGTCAGAGGCGCCGCAGGTGCCGGGTGAACAGCGCGCGGGCCCGGTCGAGGTCCTCGGGGGAGGCCGCACCGCGCTTGGGCAGTACGAAGAAGAACTCCATGCTGCCGGTCAGGACGAACAGTTCGGGCGTCTCGAACCACCAGGGGTGGGTGTTCCAGCCCTCGGTGACGGTCCGGCCGGACGCGCCGGTGGTGGTCAGCCCGTCCTCGTCGACCGTGGTGACGCACGCGCCGTGCTCCGCGTGGGCGGCGAACTGGTCGCGCGTGCGGTGCCGGCGGCCCCACTGGCGTACGACGACCACGGCGATCGCGCAGAGGGTGCCCGCGATGACGATCTGCGTTTCGTCGAAGTGCCACTTCCACGCCCGGACGGCGAACGCGACGGCCGCGGCAGCGCCGAGGAACGGCAGGTACCTGGTGAGCCCCGGCCAGGTGGCGAGGGTGTACCGCCACAGGGCCGTGTCGTAGTCCGCCGCGGCGGGGGTGTAGTCGAACCGTGCGGCGCGGACCGGGGCATCGGTTCCGGCCAGCCCGGCTTGATTCATGTCCATGACAGCGGAGGGTACGGTACGGGACCGGGGGCGGGCCGGTGCCCCTCGCGGACCTCCCGGGACCCCCCACCCGGCCGGCCGGCGAGGTCCTAGAGTGTGCGCGTGACCGAGCAGAACTCCGAACTCATCGCCGGGCGCTACCAGCTGCTCGAACGCATCGGCCAGGGCGGCATGGGCCGCGTCTGGCGCGGCGCCGACCAGCAGCTCTTCGGGCGCGAGGTCGCCATCAAGGAGATCCTCTTCCCGCCCGGGCTGGAGGAGGGCGACCGGGCCGGCCTGCTCGGCCGCTTCACCGCGGAGGCCCGCGCGGCGGTCACGATCAGCCATCCCGGGATCATCACGGTCCATGACGTCGTCGAGCACCACGGCGCCCCCGTCATCGTCATGGAGTACATCCGGGGCGAGTCCCTCGCCGCGGCCATCCGCGGCCGGGGACGGCTGCCGGCGGAGCGGGTGGCGGAGATCGGCTCCGCCCTGCTCGACGCACTCGCCGAGGCGCACGGGGCACGGATCGTCCACCGGGACATCAAGCCGGACAACGTGCTGCTGACCAAGGACCGCGTGGTCCTCACCGACTTCGGCATCGCCCATCTCGCGGACGCCACCACCCGCCTCAGCCACAGCGGGATCGTCATCGGCACGCCGCAGTACATGGCCCCCGAGCAGCTGGAGGGCAGGCGTCCGACCCCCGCCAACGACCTGTGGGCCCTCGGGACCACCCTCTACCACGCGGTCGAGGGGCGGCCCCCGTTCGAAGCCGAGGGCCTGCACGCCCTGGCCGTCGCCGTCTTCACCCGCCCCCACCGGCCACCGGTCCACGCGGGCCCGCTGGCCCCCGTACTGGACGCCCTCCTGACCAAGGACCCGGAACGGCGCATCGGCCTCGCCGAGGCGTCCGAGCTGCTGGCGTCGGTACGGCGGGGCACCCGGCCACGGCCTGGCCCGACCGCCCCAGGCACCGAACCGGACGGGACGACCCGGGACGAGGCGACCGCGGACGAGGCGCGCCCCGACGAGTCGGCCCCGGACGCGGTAGCCCCCAGCGAGGCGCGCCCCGACGAGACGTCCTCCGACCCGGCAGTCCCGGACGTGGCAGTCCCGGACGCGGGTCGCCCCGATGAGACGGCCCCCGGGCAGGCGACCCCGGACGCATCGTCCCCCGGCGGGATCCGCCCCGAGGGGGACGGCAGCTTCGGCCCGCCCGTGCCGGACCGTCCGACCGTCCCGGCCACCGCCGTACCCCGGGCCGGGGACCTCGTCACGCTCGGCCCGACGGAGCCCGACCGTCCCGGCGAACGGGCGCCGGCCCGCCCGCGCGCCCTCGGCAGGCGCTTCGCCGTCTGGGGCGTGGTGCTGGCCACCCTCGCGGCCGGTTCCGCCCTGACCTGGACGCTCAACCGCGACCACTCCTCCGGCAGCGGCAACGGCGGGGGAGCGGGAGCCGCCGGGGGCGGTTCCGCCGCCTCCTCCGTCACGGTGGTGATCGGAGTGGACGCGCCGCTCAGCGGCGACCTCTCCTCCTTCGGCGCCGGAATCAGGAACTCCGCCGACCTCGCGGCCCGTACCGCCAACCGGACGCGGCACGTGCCCGGGGTGAAGTTCGAGATCAAGGCCCTGGACGACGAGGCCGCGCCCGCGAAGGGCGCCCCGAACGCCGCCCGGTTCGTCGCCGACGAGAAGGTGCTGGGCGTGGTCGGCCCGTTCACCTCGGCCGTCGCCCGGACCTTCGTGCAACCCCTCGCGCGGGCGAACCTGGTCAACGTGTCACCGTCGAACACCGACCCCGCCCTCACCCTGGGCCCCCAGTGGGCCAAGGGCACCGCCTCCCGCCCGTACGGCACCTACTTCCGCACCGTCGCCACGGACGTCGACCAGGGGCCGTTCGCCGCCCGCCACCTGCACGACGAGGCCGGGAAGACCAGGCTCTACGTCGTCGACGACTCCAGCGAGTACGGCTCCGGCCTCGTCTCCGGGCTCACGGCCGAGTTCAGGAAGCTCGGCGGGAGCGTCGTCGGCGCGGACCACGTCGATCCCGCGCAGAACGACTTCTCCGCCCTCGCCTCCAAGGTCCGCGCCTCCGGCGCCGAGGCCGTGTACTTCGGCGGCTACCACACCACCGCCGCACCGCTCTCCCGGCAGCTGAAGGAAGCGGGGGTGACCGTACCCCTGATGGGCGGTGACGGCATCTTCGACCAGCAGTTCCTCGCGGCCAACCCGAAGGCCGAGGGCGACCTCGCCACCAACATCGGCGAACCGGTGGAGCGGCTCGCCCGCGGGGAGGCATTCCTCGCCGACTACCGCGCGGCCGGCTACCCGGAAGCGGCGGGCGCCTACGGCCCCTGCGCGTACGACGCCGCCTGGGCCCTGGTCGAAGCGGTGAAGGCCGTGGTCGCGGCCAACGGCGGCACCCTTCCGGCGGACGCCCGGGCGAGGATGGCGCGGGCGGTGTCCGGGCTCGGGTTCGACGGCGTCACCGGCCGCGTGGCCTTCGACGAGTACGGGGACACGCGCAACCGCCGACTGGCGGTGTACACGGTCACGGGCGGCACGTGGACGACGGTGACGAGCGGCCCCCGCACCCCCTGACCGCCATCCCTGCCCGCCGCTCCCCGGCGCCCGCCCTCACCGCAGCACGGCCGCCAGCAGGTCGGCCCCCAGCGCCGACAGGTCCGACAGGTTGAGGCTGTACCGCACGTACCGCCCCTCCCGGCGGGCCGTCAGCAGCCCCGCCCGCCGCAGGAGGGCCACGTGCCGGGACACCTCCGGGGGCGTCAGGTCCCAGGCGTGGGCCAGTTCCCCGTTGGTGTGCGGGCCGCGGGCCAGGGTGCGCAGCAGACGCAGCCGGGCCGGGTGGGCGAGGGCCTCCAGCCGCAGGGTGACCGTCTCCAGGGAGACCGGGTCCGACGGACCGGGCGCCTCCACCGGGTACTGGACCACCGGCTGCCAGCCGGGCGCGTGGACCATCGCCAGGTGCGGCCGGCCGAAGACGCTCGGAATGAAGGTGACGCCGCTGCCGTGGGCGGTCGTGGCCTTGTCCAGCAGCTTGTCCACGAGGATGGCGCCGCCGTCCGCGGCCAGGGTGACCGCGCCGGAGACCGAGGCGAGGGCCGCCCCGAGGCCCTGGCGCCTCAACAGGTCGTTCTTCAGCCGCAGGTCCGTGGCGAGCCTGACGGCGGCGTCGGCCCAGGCCGCGTCGAAGAAGGCCTCGGCACAGGCCTCCAGGGTGTCGCGGACGCGCGCCCGTACCGCCGTCGGGTCCGAGAGCAGCCGCTCCGCGAAAGCCTCCTGGCGTACGCCCCGTGCCTGGGCCAGCTCCAGGGCCAGGTCGCGCGCGGCGCCGTCGGTGAGGGGGGACGGGGAGGTGAGGTGGATCCGGTTCCCGCACGTGGTGACCAGCGCGGCGGACACGTACCGCTCGTCGTCGATCCGGTCGACGTCGTCCAGTTCCTCGCCGAGCGTCGCCCGGGGCCGGGCCGGCAGCATGAAGTCGGCCTGGGACGTGCGCCACAGGAACTCCGCCTCCCGCAACCGCTCGGCCAGCCCCGGCCGCAGCCCGGCCCACACGTCGGAGGCCCACGCGGCGAACTCGGGATGGTGTCCCGGTTCGGCGAGCACGTGCAGCATCGCGGTCAGCTCGGCCAGCGGGGACGCGGCGAACCGCAGCCCCTCGGACGGCATTGCGCCGATGTCGATCCTCAACGTCATCCGCACATCATCCCCGCCCCGCCGGACAGCCCCGGCGACTGTTGACGATCTCCGTCAACCGACGTGCCCGGCCGGGCCGGTGAACCCACCGTTCAGCCCATGACAGCCACGAGCGCCCCCGCCCCCGCCACCACCCGCAAGCCGCGGCCCCGCGCAGTCCTGCGCGCCTGCGGCGGCCCCCGCTACGCCGTCGCCCTGGCCGTGGACGCCCTCGGCACGGGCCTGCTGAGACCCTTCCTCCTCCTGTACGGGGTGACGGTGCTCGGCCTCTCGGCGTCGGCGACCGGCCTGGCCATGACGGCCGGCATCGTCATCGGCCTGCTGTCCACGCCCGCCGTCGGGCGATGGCTGGACCGCGGCGCGCGCAGCACCGTCGTCGCCGCGTCGATGCTGGTGCGCGTGGTGGGCGTGGCCGTGCTGGTGGCGACCCCCGAGGGCCGCGTCTGGCCGTTCGCCGCGGCCGCCCTCCTCCTCGGCATCGGCAACCAGGCCTGGCCGGCCGCCCACGCGGCGCTCGTCGCCACCCTCTCCCACGGCCGCGAACGCGACACCGCCCTCGCGGCCGGCCGTGCCCTGCGCAACGCGGGACTCGGGATCGGGGCGCTCCTCGCCATGGCCTGCCTGGCGGGCGGGACCTCCGCCCTGCGGGCACTGGCGGCCGTCACGGGACTGGCGTACCTGGCGGCAGCCGCTCTGGCGTGGTCGGTGCGGGTACGCGCGGAACGCGAGCCGGCCCGGCCGGACGCACCGGCGGGGCACGAGGACGCCCCGCCCCGCATGCGCGCCCTGCTGGCCGCCAACGTGGTCTACGTCTTCTGCCTCAACGTCCCCGAGATCGCCCTCCCGCTGGTCCTGCTGACCCAGCTGCACGCCTCACCGGTGTGGTCGGCGGCGATCTTCGTGGCCAACACGGTGCTGGTGGTCACGCTCCAGGTCCCGGTCACCGTCCTGATGTCCCGCTACGCCCGGCGCACGGCGCTGGCCGTCGCCGGCGCCGTCCTCGCCGCGTCCTACGCGGGCTTCCTCGCGGTGACGTCCCTGGGCGGCGGGGCGGGCGGCGGATGGGCCGCCCCCGCCGTCGCCGCCGTCTCCGTCGTCTGCACCCTCGGCGAGATCGTCTACGCCGGCAGCGCCACCGCCCTCGTGACGGCCCTCGCCCCGCCCCGCGTCCTCGGCCGCACCCTGGCCCGCTTCGAACTCTCCACCGGCTTCGGCCTCGCCGTGTCCCCGGCCGCCCTCACCGCCCTCGCCCCCCACGGCCCGGCCGCCCTGTGGGGCACCCTCGCCGGCGCCACCCTGCTGTCCGCCGCTGCCGTAGCCGCCGAGAGGGATCAGACGGGAGTTTGACGGCAGACCCTAGCGCCCGCGGGCTCCGGACGCCGCTCCCCTGAGGGGCGGCGTGTCCAGTCCGGCGCCGTCCCGGAGGCCCTGGAGGAACGCCCCCACGGCCTCCGTGGACGTACGGGCCGGCACCCAGCCGAGTTCGTCCCGCGCCCGGCCCGCGTCGAGGAGCGGCAGCCGCAGGACGGCGTCCAGCAGCCCGGGAGCGGCCGGGGCGAGGTGCATCCTCCAGGCCGCCGCCAGGGCCGCACGCGCCGCGGCGGCGGGCAGCGGCACCGTACGGGTCCGCAGCAGCCCCGCCACGGCCGCCGTGTCCAGGACCGGATCGGCGACGAGGTTGAACGGCCCGCGCACCGGGCGCACCACGGCGGCCCGGTACGCCTGAGCGGCGTCGTCGGTGTGCAGGGCCTGGAAACGGAGCCCCGTGACGGCGGGCAGGGCGGGAACGAAGCCGGGGCGGATCAGCCGCCAGGGCAGCAGCGGGCCGGCGAAGATGCGCCGCTGCTCGGACGCGGACGTCGCCTTGAAGAGGAAGGCCGGCCGCATCCGGACCACCCGCATGCCGGGGTGGGACAGCTGGTAGCCGTCGAGGTAGCGCTCCAGGTACGCCTTCTCCCGCGTGTAGGCGGCTCCGGGCCAGCCGTGCGTCGGCCAGGACTCGTCGACCGGCCGCCCGTCGGCGGGTCCGGGGGAGTACGCGCCGACCGAGGAGGCGTACACCAGGGCGGGGACCCCGGCCCGGGCACAGGATTCGAAGACCCTGACGGAGCCCAGCACGTTGGTGCGCCAGGTCTCCACGGGGTCGTGCGTGGGCTGGAACTTCCACGCGAGGTGCACGACGGCGTCCGCGCCGGCGAACAGGGCGGCGAGGTCGGCCCCGCCCGGGTCGACGTCCGCCTCCGCCCAGTGCACACCGCGTATCTCCAGGCCGGGCCGACGGCGGGCGACGCCCAGCACGTACGTGACCGCCGGGTCGGACGCCAGGGCGCGGACGACGCTCGTGCCGGCGTTGCCGGTGGCGCCCGTCACGACGACCCTCATGACGCCCACCCGGCCCGGCGAAGGCGGATCCGGATCATGTCACCAGCTCCCGTCGAACGGTTCCCGAGGACCCGCGCCTTCCCCGGCAGGAGGCGGAAAAACGGACGGGGCCCGGATCGCGTCGCCGGCCCGTGACCGTCCGGGCGGGGCGTGGCCCCCGGGGCACGGGGCAGACGCAGGGGGAACCGAGCCCGGACGAGCGAGACGAGAACAGGAGCGCCCCCATGACGTCCTACGGATACTTCCTGGCCAGCGAGGAGTTCACCCCGGCCGAACTGCTCGACCAGGCCCGTCAGGCCGAAGCCGCCGGATTCACCTCGCTGGCCATCTCCGACCACTTCCACCCCTGGAACGACGCCCAGGGCAACAGCCCGTTCGTCTGGTCGGTCATCGGAGCCCTGTCGCAGACCGTCGACCTGCCCGTCACCACCCTGGTGACCTGCCCGACCGTACGCATGCACCCGTGCATCACCGCCCAGGCCGCGGCCACGTCGAGCGTGCTGACCGGCGGCCGGTTCCGCTTCGGCGTCGGCACGGGAGAAGCACTCAACGAACACGTCAACGGCGACCCGTGGCCGCCCTTCGACGAACGCGCTGACATGCTCCGGGAAGCCGTGGAGGTCATGCGCGAGCTGTTCGGCGGAGACCGGGTCACCCACCGCGGCAGGCACTACACGGTCGAGAACGCCCGCCTGTACACCTGCCCCGAGTCCCCGCCCCCCGTGTACGTGTCCGGGTTCGGGCCGAAGGCGGCGGCGATGGCGGCGGAGATCGGCGACGGCTACGTCCTGATGGGACCCGACCGCGAACTGGTCGACGCCTTCCGCGAGGCCGGCGGGACGGGCAAGCCCGTCATCGGCGGGCTGAAGGTGTGCTGGCACGAGGACCGTGACGAGGCCGTGGACACCGTCCACCGCCTGTGGCCGAGCGAGCAGCTGCCCGGCGAACTCGCGCAGATCCTCCCCACCCCGGCCCACTTCGAGCAGGCCGCCGAACTCGTCACCCGCGCCCAGGTGGCGGAGTCCACCCCCTGCGGGGACGATCCGGCCGAGCACATCGCGGCGATCGAACGCTACGTGGACGCGGGCTTCGACGAGGTGTACGTGGGCCAGATCGGCCCCGACCAGTCCGCGTTCTTCGACGCCTACCGCACGACGGTCCTCCCCGCCCTGGCCCACGGCTCCGCCGGATCCGCCGAGGCGGCTTAGGAACGTACGGCGGCGGCCTCCAGGAGCCGGCCGGGCAGGTAGGGGGACCTGACCCGGACGTCCCAGCCGCGCCGGCGGGCGTGACAGGCCAGCGCCAGGACGTCCAGGCTGACCGCGGCGTCGGGCCCGTCGGCCCGGTCGGCGACCTGGAAGTGGTCGCGGTGGGCTTCGAGGGCATCGGCGAGGGCCAGGTTGAAGCTCTCCTCGTCTCCGCCGACGAGCTGCGACAGCAGGACGGCCGGGGGCGCCGGGACGGCCGAACCCCCGTCCTTCCCTGCCTCCCGCAGGGCCCGCTCGGTCGCCGGCCCCGCGTCCGCACCCCGCAGGTGGGCGTGGAGGGCCTCCCGGTACGCGGCGAACCGGCCGGTGTCCGGCCTGACGGCGGCCGGGCCGGCCAGGACCAGCGGGGCGAGGTCCTCGCGTTCGCCGGTGATCAGCGCGAGCGCGACGGCCTTCGCCCAGGCGCCGGCGCCCGCCTCCCGGCTCCGCTCGGCCGGGTAACGCAGGGTCCGCCCGGCGATGGCCACCTCCGTCACGGTGCCCGGCTCGGCCAGGGCCACGCGGAACAGTGCCGCGCCGGCCCGGGAGGCCAGCCGCAGGTTCTCCCACTGGGCGTCCGTCACGTCGTCGGCCAGCGCCGCCCGCCCCTTGAACAGCATGTCCTGGTCGCGCAGGACGTCCCCGAGCCGCCAGGCCGACGGCGCCGCGCCGTCCGCCGGATCCAGCGCCTCCCGGGTGCGGCGCTCGGCCCGGGCCCGGGTCTGCGCGGTCATGGGCCACTCCTGCACCGGACGCCCGACGGCCAGGGGCCCCGCCGCCAGCGCCGCCACCGCGTCCGGCCGGCGGTCCCGGCCGAACCCCCCGACCCGCGGGCCCGCCGTTGCGAAGCCGTCGACCAGGGCCCCGGGGAGGTAGCCGGTGTCGAGAGCGGGCGCCCAGCCCAGGTTCCGGTACGCGAGGGCGGCCAGCCCGAGCGGCACGAGCGGCAGCAGGCTGCTCGGTGCACTCCCCGGGCCGGACAGCTCGCGGTGCGCGGCCAGCAGGGCGGCCATGCCGGAGTCGAACGCCTCCCGGTCCTCGGCCGCCAGCGCCCGCAGGGTGCGCAGGGCCACACCGTGCGGCCGGTCGAGCAGGCCCCCGCAGCTCTCCTCCGCCCGCGCGCGCGGCCGGGCCGGCGCGGCGTCGACGGCGGCGAGTTCCGCCGGGGCGCCCGCCGGCCGGCCCCCGTCGTCCCCGGTGTCACCGAAGACCACCGCCATCAGGCCCGTGGCGAACTCGCCCGCCGCATCCGCCACGGCCCGCCCCGCGAACTGACGCCGGGCGGAGCGGAAGGCCTCACCGTGCCGGCCGGCCCGGTCGGCGAGAACCGCGAGGCACAGGGCGTCGGTCCACGCGGCGGCGCCGACGCTCTCCTCGGGGCCGTCGGAGGCGTCCTCGTCGCAGGGGTCGTAACTCATGCCGAAGCCGACGTAGTCGAGGAACACGGAGAAGGGGCGGTGCGGGTGGCAGCCCGCGAAGGCGACGGCACCGGCCGCGGCCTCGGCGGCGGCCCGGACGACAGCCTCGGCCTCCGGCGTCCGCAGGTCCGGGCTCTCCACGGACAGCGCGCCCAGGTAGTCGAGGAACTCGCCGGAGATCGCCCGCCACTCGTTCGTGGCCATCCGCCCGGCCCTCGACATGGACCGGACCCGCCCGCCGATCCGGTCCACGAAGTCCTCGCGCGCCGCGGCGACGGCCGCCCCGTCCACCTGATGACGCTCGATCCGCACCGCACCGCTCCCCACACCCGAGTCCCTGCCGACAGCGTAGACAACGGCTCCGACAGCGCGCCGGATCGGGTGGGGGGCCTCCGGTTTAGGCCAGGACCTTCCGCAGGGCGGCGAGCGCGGTGCCGAGTTCCTCCTCCGTGATGCTCAGCGGCGGCGCCAGCCGGATCGTGGAGCCGTGCGTGTCCTTGACCAGGACGCCCTCGGCGAGCAGCCGTTCGCTGATCTGCCGTCCCGTACCGAGCGCCGGGTCGACGTCCACGCCCGCCCACAGGCCCCGCGCCCGGTAGGCCGTGACGGCACCGCCCGCGCGGCCGATCTCGGCGAGGCCCTGGCCGAGCACGGCTCCCAGCGCGGCGGCGCGCCGCTGGTACTCACCGGTCTCCAGCAGGTCCAGGACGGCCGAACCGACGGCCGCCGCCAGGGGGTTGCCGCCGAAGGTCGACCCGTGCTCGCCGGGCCGCAGGACGCCGAGCACCTCGCGCCGGGCCACGACGGCGGAGACCGGGACGATGCCGCCGCCCAGGGCCTTGCCCAGGAGCAGGACGTCCGGCACGACCGACTCGTGGTCGACGGCCAGGGTGCGGCCCGTGCGCCCCAGGCCCGACTGGATCTCGTCGGCGATGAGGAGGCACCCCTTGCGCCGGGTCAGTTCCCGCACCCCGGTGAGGTAGCCGTCGCGTGGGATGAGGACGCCGGCCTCGCCCTGGATCGGCTCGATCAGCACGGCGGCCGTCGTCTCGTCGACGGCCGCCTCCAGCGCGGCCAGGTCGTCGTAGGGCACGACACGGAAGCCGGGGGTGAAGGGGCCGAAGCCGGCTCGGGCCGTCCCGTCCGTCGAGAAGCTCACGATGGTCGTCGTACGGCCGTGGAAGTTGCCGTCCGCCACCACGATCGTCGCCCTGTCCGGGGCGACGCCCTTGACCTCGTACGCCCACTTGCGGGCCACCTTGACGGCGCTCTCCACGGCCTCGGCGCCCGTGTTCATCGGCAGCACCATGTCGAGTCCGGTGAGCTCGGCGAGGCGCTCGGCGAAGTCGGCCAGCCGGTCGCTGTGGAAGGCGCGCGAGGTGAGCGTGACCCGGTCGAGCTGGCGGTGCGCGGCGTCGACGAGGGCGGGGTGGCGGTGCCCGAAGTTCAGGGCGGAGTAGCCGGCCAGCATGTCGAGGTAGCGGCGGCCCTCGACGTCCTCCACCCAGCTGCCCTCGGCACGCGCCACGACCACGGGCAGCGGGTGGTAGTTGTGCGCGAGGACGGGTTCCTCGGCGCGGATCAGTTGTGCCGACGAGCGCGTCGCGGCGGTGGAGGCGGCAGTGGCGGGGGCGGTGGTGGTCATGAGCGGATCTCCAGGGTGCAGCACTTGATTCCCCCGCCGGCCTTGCGGAACTCCGACAGGTCGACAGGGACGGGAACGTATCCGCGGTCGGCGAGCCGGTCGACGAGGCCGCGGGCCTGCGGGGCGACGAAGACGTTGCGGCCGTCCGACACGGAGTTGAGGCCGAAGGCCAGGGCGTCCTCCTCGGTGGCGATCACCGCGCGCGGATAGAGCCACCGCAGGACTTCGCGGCTGCCGGGGGAGAAGGCCGCCGGATAGTACGCGACGTTCCCCTCGCCGCCCCCACCGCCCGCGGGGTCCTCCTCACCGAGGAAGAACAGCGCGGTGTCCAGGTGGTAGAAGCGGGGGTCGGTCAGTTCGAGCCCGATCACCGGCCGGCCGAGGAACTCCTGCACCTCGCGGTGCGCGGCCCGCTCGGTACGGAAGCCCGTGCCGGCCAGCACGAACCGGCCCGCCGGAACGAGGTCGCCCTCGCCCTCGCAGACCGCGGCCGAGCGGTGGACCTCGTACCCGGCGGCCTTGAACCAGGCCTCGTACGCGGCGGACTCTGGCCGGCGCTCGGCCGCGTGGAAGGAGGATCCGAAGACCCGGCCCCCCGAGACGAGGGCCGCGTTCGCCGCGAACACCATGTCGGGCAGGCCCGGCACGGGGGCGACCGTCTCGACCGTGTGCCCGTGGGCGCGGTACGCCTCGACCAGGGCCCGCCACTGCTCACGGGCCAGGGGTACGTCGACCGGGGTGCGGACGTCCATCCACGGGTTGATGGCGTACCGGACGTCGAAATAGCGGGGCTCACACATCACATAGCGCCGGGAGCGCCCTGAGGGCGCTGCCGGGCCTACGGGTTCTCCGGTTGCTACGGGTCCTGAGAGTCCTGCGGGCACAGAGGTTCCTCCGCTTCCTGCGGTGACGACGGGGGAGTGGCCCCACCGTAGGAAGCGACAGGTCAGCGCGACAAGAACGAAGCGCTGCGCATCGGAGCAGGAATCCTGCGCCTATGTCCCCCTCAGAGCAGGATTGCTGCGCCGTCGGCCGCCCGAGCGGCGGCCTCGGCCGGTGCGGAGGCACTGGCCCCGGCCTCCGGGCTCTCCGGCAGCAGGTGCGACAGCACCATGTAGCTGATCGTCTTGCGGATGAACGGCTCGCTGCGGATCCGCTCCAGCACCTCCTCGAAGTGCTCCACGTCGGTCGCCCTGACGTGCAGCAGCGCGTCGGCCGCGCCCGTGACCGTCATCGCCGCCGCGATCTCCGGGTACTTGCGCGCGACTTCCGCGAGGCGCCGGGGCGGCGCCGCGCTGTCGCAGTACACCTCGATGTACGCCTCGGTGCGCCAGCCCAGCGCGGCCGGCCGGACCGTGGCCCGGAACCCGGTGATCACATCGGCCCTGCGCAGCCGGTCCACGCGCCGCTTGACGGCGGTCGCCGACAGGCCGACGGCCGCCCCGATCTCGGCGAAACTCGCCCGGGCGTTGTCCATCAGGGTCGCGACGATCTGCCGGTCGAGTTCGTCGAAGGGGGTGGACCTGGTGCTCATGGAAGGTCATCTTCTCCTCGTGCGGCCCCGGACGGGGGACGTGCGCGCCCACTCTGCCGCAACGGCGGCCCCGGCCGTGACGGCGGCCGCGACGGCCCCGGCCCTCCGTCGGCGTTCAGTGGCCGCCGAAGGCCTTCACCAGGGCGACGGCCAAGCCGATCCCGGCGTCCACGGCCCCGGCCAGGAGGGCGGCGAGGGTGCCGCCGCCCATGCGCACCCCGCCGTAGAAGCCCCAGACGAACAGGCCGGTGACGCTGACCGCCGCCGCCGCGAGCAGCGCCGTGTCGACGCTCATCCTGCCCAGCGCGGCGGCGGCCACGAGCACCAGCGGTCCCACGGCGGAGAGCAGCAACGGGCTGCTGACGGACAGGATCCCGCGCAGCTCGTGGCCGGTGGCGAGCCGGCCGTGCACCACGCGGTGGGCCTGCTGGTCGGCCACGACCGCCGCCAGCCACAGCCCGACGGCGGCGGTGAGCAGCGTGGCGGCCGCACCGGCCGCGTCCACGTGCCCGGAGGACCGCAGCCCGATGACCACGGAGATGATCGTGATCGTCGCGTAGATGCGCTCCTTGAGGCGGGCGGCGACGAACCGCGGGTCCCCCGCCGGACCGGCGGCACTCTCGTGATCCATGAGGGCACCCTAGGCCGTGTCTTGCGGATCTCGCCTGACCCGCGCCGCCCGGTGGCTTAACCGGCGAGATCCGAAAGACGCGGCCTGGACGAGGACTCGGGTAGCCTCGGGTAATTCCCCGGCCTCCCCTCCGAACGGCACGTCACCTGTGAGCACACCCACCAGCACCGAGGACCCCACGCCGCGGGCGCAGGGGTCCGGGAAGTCCGTGCGGCGGCCGGGCGGCACGTGTCCCGGCCGCCGCATACGCCCCCGGGGGATCGTCGACCTCCGGGGCGGGGCCGACGGTGACGTCAGGCTCTCCTACCCGCCCAACGCGGCCGTCGTCGTCGCCGGACTCCCCGGCAGCGGCAAGAGCACCCTGCTGCGCGCGTGGTCCCCCGCCGCCGCGGTCGTGGACCCCCGCGCCACCCGCACGGCCTTCGAGTCGCGGATGCCCGCCTGGCTCCCCTACGCCGTGTACCGGCCGTGGGCACGGCTGAGCCACATGCGGTGGATGGGCTCCCAGATGCGCCTGGGACACCCCCTGCTCATACACGACTGCGGCACGAGGCCGTGGATGCGCCGCTGGCTCGCGTACACCGCCCACCGCGGCCGCCGCCCCCTGCACATGGTCGTGCTCGACGTCGGCCCCCAAGAAGCCCTGGCCGGGCAGCACGCCCGGCGGCGGCTCGCCTCACCGCGCGTCTTCACCATCCACCGGCGGGGGCTCGCGAGGCTCCTGGCGCGCATCGCGCGGGACGGCCTGCCCGCGGGACAGGGCATCGGCTCCGTGGTCCTGCTCGACCGCCGCCAACGGGACCGCGGCGCCGCCTCGGTGGACTTCGACGACCGTCCCGGGCTCGTGGAACCGGCCCCGCCGTCCGCCAGGAGCTCCCCGTGAAGCCCCCCGGGATCCTCCCGGAGCTGGAAGCGCGGATGGCCGAACTCCGCACGCCGGGGCGGGTGTACGCGGCGGCCGGGCGGTTCACCGAGCCGGAGCCCGACCTGCCCGAACTGGCGGACCGGATCCGCGCCCTGCTGGCAGCGGCGGCGGCCGACGATGCGTGGCGGCGCCACCTGCCCGGGTACGTCCCCCCTTCCGTCCCGCGGCTCTGCGCCGCCCTGGAGCCGCTGGAGCCGCACGAGGCCGCCGGCTTCCTGGCCCGGCTCGCCGCCGAGGACCTCGTGTGGCCGTCCCACCGGCACCTGCCCGCGGACACCGCCGGGCGCGCGGCGGACCGGGTGGTGTCCCTGCTCGGAGCGGAGGGCAGCTGGTGGACCAACCACGACGCCGCGTGCGGCGCCGTGAACGGCCTGACCCCGGTGTTCGACAGCCTGCTCGCGGGGACGGACGGCGAGCACTACGCCCTGGCGCTGCAGCTCGCCGACGACTGAGGGCCCCGGGCCCCCGGCGCGAACGTTCCGGGGGCCGCGCCCCTGGAGGGCGACGGGCCGCCGCTCATCCGGTCCCGGTGCGGGCCCGCTTGCGGTATCCGTCCAGGACGTCCTGGCGGAGCAGGAAGGCGAAGCCGGCCGCTTCCAGCCGCAGCCCCAACTGGGCGGTCTCGATTCCGAGGTCGGCCGCCGTGGCGGGGAGGTGCCAGTCGTGGGCGGCGAGCCGGTCGAGCAGGTGGCCGCGGCGGACCTGGCCCTCCGACAGCCGGAACGACTTGAGGTAGGCGATCCGGCCGCTGTCGTCGGTGATGGCCTCCCCGATGTGGTTCTCCTCCTTGGGACGGAACGGCGGCCGGAAGCGCGCGAGCGTGAAGCGTCCCATCCGGTAGACGTTCTGCCAGGTGTACGCGTGCCCCAGCAGTCCGGCGGCCGTCGTCGTGTCGTGGAACCGCGCCCACGCCTCCTCCTGCTCGCCGGCCGCCCCGCGCAGGTCGTCCAGGGAGCCGATGCGCGAGTCGGCGATGCGGGCGCGGAAGTCCGGGAACGGGAGCACCAGCGTGGCGTAGTGGTGGATCAGTTCGCCGTACAGGTCCTGCAGGAGCGTCGCGTGCAGTGCGCGGTAGTCGTCGGGATGCGGGACCGCGAACGCGGCCGCGAGCGCGTCGGCGACGTACACCATCACACCGCACTGCCCGGGGTGGATCTCGAAGACGCGCAGCGCGTCGGCGAGTCCCCGCACCTCGTTCCCCGCGTAGGCCTCCTCGGCCCGCGGCGAGAGGCCCTGGCTGACCGCCCGGTGCGACCACTCCTCCCAGGCGATCGTGGGACCGCCGGAGTGCAGCGCCAGGTAGCCCTCCAGCGACAGGTGCAGGGGGAGGAACCGCAGCCGGTCCTTGGCCTGGCGGCGGGCCGTGCGGCGGTGGAAGCGCAGGCCCATCGTGGCGGCGGGCACCTGGTCGCGGTCGGCGCACAGCTGTGTGCCGTAGGCGGCCGCCGGCGTGCCGTCACGGGTCCACGAGGCGACGAACCCGTGCGGGACGTACGACAGGCAGGCGCGGCGCGGGCCGACCTCGACGAGGCCGGCCGTGTCGTCGCCGTAGAGCTCGGCGTGCAGCCGGAGGTCGCCGATGGGCTCGTCGCGGACGAGCGGGACCAGGCGTACGGCACCCCAGACCTGGGCGGGGCGGGCGGCGAGACCGGTCAGGTCCAGTGGGGTGCTCATCGTGCCCCTTCCCGGTCGTGTCCGGCCGTCATGAGGGCCGCACGGCTGTCCATGTACGCGGTGAGTTCGGCCAGGCCGGTGCGGCCTTCCGCGAACTGGGCGAGTTCCACCAGGGCCGGAAGGTCCTCGGCGTCCCGGATGCCCGCGGTGGGCACGGTGGCGGAGAGCCGGCGCACGTCGAAACCGGCCGCGTCGTAGACGGGGTTGAGGTGCACGACGCCGGTGCGGCGCCCGGGGTCGAGCCGGGTGCGCCAGATGCGCAGCACTTCGCCCGCCAGGCCCGGAGGCGCGTTGTCCCATCCGTCGGAGACGATCACCAGCCTGGCCGGGCCGGTCTCCAGCGCGTCGAGGATCCGCCGCCCCAGCGGCGTCGGCCCGTACGGGTACGCCAGCAGCGCGTCGGTCCGCCCGGACGTCCACAGCGCGGTGTAGTCGCCGGCGAGGGCCGCGAGCAGGTGGTGGCAGGCCAGTGCCACGGCCAGCGGCCGCCGGCGCTTGTGGGCCGAACCGAAGGAGGAGAAGCTGTCGTCCAGGACGGCGGTCACCTTCCCCCAGGTTCCCCGGTGGGCGCCGGCCACCCGGCCGGCGGCGGTCTCCAGGGCGCGGGTCAGCTCGGCTCGCCGGCGCAGCCGGTCCTCCAGCGGCAGCGACAGCACGTAGGCCGCCAGGCGGGTCAGCGGCATCCCGGCCAGGTCACTCCGCACCGCCGTGGCCCCACGGGCCCGGGCGGACTCCTGCAGCCGCAGGGTCTCCAGGCGGGTCAGCCGCGGGGCCATGCGCTCCAGGAAGACCTCCCGGGGTATGCCGTGCCGGGCGGCGAACCCCTCAGCGGCCGTGTACGGCAGCTCGTACAGCGCCCCCTTCTCGTAGTGCGCCCGGCGCCACGTCTCCAGCAGGGGTGCCGAGTAGCGCGGCCGGGAGTGCGGCGCGAACAGGAACGTGCCGAGTTCTTCCGGGGCGTTGGCGGGGGTGAGGTGCGCGTGGCGCAGGACGCGCTTGAGGCCGCTGCGGTACTTCACGGCGTCGAACGCCAGATCTTTGCGGCAGACCAGCCAGTCGCGCACGATCGCCCGGGTGCGCCGGTTGTTCACCCCGGCCCGGCGCAGGGCGTCGAAGAGCCCGTACACGCGCTGCGGCGGCAGCGCCGCCAGCCGCGCCGCGATCAGCCGGCCCTCGCGGCGGCGCTGGTCGGCGCCGGCCTCCCCGGCGGTCTCCAGGAGCCGCCGGACGATGAGCACCGCGTTGTGGTCGTTGATGTCGAGGGCGAGGACCCCGGCGTACAGGTCGCGGTAGTTGCCCAGCATGTACGCGTGGAGGAAGTCGAGGGACATGCGCTGCTCGTCCGCGTCGTCGCGGAACTCCCGCTGGCCCGTGGAGGTGATCGCCGCGTTGACGAAGAGCAGTACGTCTTCTGCCGCGACGAGGTCTGCGTACGAATCCATTTCCGCTCTCCCCCCGAGGTGGACGCCGGCCGGGGAATGGGGGCACGAGCTGCGAATCATTGCTTCAGAGGCAGGTTCCGGAAGTCGCACCGGAGTCCCGCGGCCGGCAAGCAGGACGGTAACAGAGCGGGCGGCGAGCGCTCCACCGACTTCCCCCGCGCGTTCCCGCCGGGGCGTACGCGAGCGCGTGCGTCCGCCGCCGCACGCCCGGCGCATACCACCGGCAGGCCCTCCGGAGACCGCTTCGGGCGCGTCAGCAAGGGCCGCACCGCTTAAGGGTGATTGTCACTCTATTCCCGCTAAGGGATGGCTGGCGTAGGTTGGTTGAAGTTCGCGTGCTTATGCTTCACCCGCTATGACGGACAGCCAGACACACCGCGCGTTACGCGCCTCAGCCGACGTGGTCGTCCTCGGTGCGGGTCCCGCCGGGCTCGTCCTCGGAAACCTCCTGCTCGCCGCCGGGATCGACTGCGTCATCCTGGAACGCGCCCCCTCCTCCCGCGTCCGGACCCGCGCCCGCGCCGGGTTCCTCGCCCCGAACACGGTGCGGATCCTGGACGGCCACGGCCTCGCCGACGGCCTCCACCAGTACGGCCGCCCGCACGGCACCTGCGAGTTCCGCACCCCCGAAGGGCGGTTCCGCCTCGACTACGGGGCCCTCGGCCGGGGCGAGCGGCACCACGTCTACCCGCAGCAGCACCTCGTCACGGACCTCCTGCGGCACTACCTCGCCCGCGGCGGGCGCATCCACTTCAGCACCGAGGCGCTCGCCGTCCACGACACCGGCACCGCCCGCCCCGGCCTCACCGCACGCGACCCCGAAGGCCGGACCGTCCGGTGGACGGCCCGCTACGTCGCGGGGTGCGACGGCCGCCACGGTGCGGCCCGCCGCTCCCTGCCGACGGCCACCGTCCACCACCACGACCACGGCGTCACCTGGCTCGGCCTGCTCGCCCAGGCCCCCGCGAGCCTCGACGCCGTCGGCTACGCCCTCCACGACCGCGGCTTCGCCGGACACATGGCCCGCACCCCGGAGGTGACCCGCTACTACCTCCAGTGGCAGCGCGGCGACGCCGCCGACGCCTGGCCCGCGCAACGCATCTGGGACGAGCTCGACATCCGGATGCACGCCCCCGAGTACGGCCCGCTGATCCGCGGCACCCTCCTGGAGCGCGGCCTCTTCGACCTGGCCTGCGACGTGGTCGAACCGCTCCGCCACGGCGCGCTGTTCCTGGCCGGCGACGCGGCGAGCGTGCCGGCCCCGGCCGCCGCCAAAGGCGCCAACCTGGCCGTCCTGGAGGCCGAGATCCTCGCCGAGGCGCTCGTCGACGCCCTCACCCGCGCTGACACCCGGGGACTCGACGCCTACTCGGACCGGTGCCTGGCGTACATCTGGAGGGCGCAGGAGTTCACCGGCTGGATGACCCGGCTCCTGCACGCGCCACCCGAGGGCGACGCGGACGCCGGATCGTTCTTCCAGGCCGCCCGGCGACGCTCCCGGATCGCATCGCTGCGCACCTCGCGCATCCACCAGGACTGGTTCGCCGAGAACTACGTCGGCGTCTGATTCCCACGCGTCCCGGACCGCCGCGTCCCGGCTCCGCCTCCCCGTGCTTCCCGCCTCCCCGTGCTTCCCGCCTGCCCGGCTCCGCCCTCACCCGCCCCACCCTGACGTGCCCCGCCCCGCCCCGACCCGCACCGGCCCGAGGACATTCCCACGATGACGACGACGCTCGCCGGCGAAACGATGCTGCCCGGCGAAACGATGGTCCCCGACGAAACGATGCTCCCGGACGACACGGCCCGCCTGCGCGCGGCGGCCGCCTTCGTCCGCGAGCACGACAGCACCACCCTGCTGCCGCTCCTCCTGCCCGGCATCGACGGCGCGGACCTGCGGACCCTGGCCGAGCGCTGCCGCTTCGCCCACGCGGGGATGCTCCTCTTCCCGCCCGACGCGCGGAGCCTGCGGGCCCAGCTCGAGGCGTGCGGGCTGGCGGCGGACACCCCCTCCCACCCCAGCGTGGTCGTCCGCGACCGCCTGGCCCGGCGCCACCGGCGCGACCCGGCCGAACTCGACGTCCGGATCCTGCGCCCCCCGGTGCTGAGCGCCGCCGGAGAACGCCGCGCGGTCGAGGTCTTCGCCCTGATCGTGCCCCCGCACTCCACCCTGGAGCCCGTCGCCGCCCACGAACGGACCCGCCGGCACGAGGCGCACCTGGCCTTCGAGATCGAACGCCCGGACCCGCTGGTCCTGCGCGGCCTGTGCGCGACCCTCGCGCGCCACGGAGCCCGCCCCGACGGCGGCGGCCACAACCCGCACGAGAACGGGACGGTCCTGTACTTCACCACCCCCGCCGACTCGTCCTGCGGCTACCGGCGACTGGAGCTCTACGCCCACGGCGACCACCGCGGCGTCCTCGCCGACCACCTCCGCCACCAGGACGAACGGCAGCCCGCCGAAACGCTCCTCCACCTGCTCACCGGGGCGTGGGCCACCCAGGCCCTCGCCTCCTTCGCCCGGCTGCGCCTGCCCGACGCCATGGACACGCGCACCGCGCGCCGTACGGAGGACCTGGCCCGCCTGACGGCCACCCATCCCCGCGCCCTCGGCTCCCTCCTGCGGTACCTCGCGATGCTGGGCGCCGTCACCCACGACACGGGTCCGGGCCCGGAGGAAGGATTCCGCCTCACCGAGCTCGGAGCCCTGCTCCGCACCGACGAGCCCGCGTCGATGCACCCCCTGGCCCTGATGTACGGGGGCCCGTTCTACCGCTCCTTCGGCGCCCTCGACCACGCCGTACGGACCGGACTGCCGGCCTTCGACCACCTCTTCGGCGAGAACCACTTCGACCACTTCGCCCGCGATCCCGAACTCGCCGACCTCTTCGACCGGTCCATGGCGGCGAGCGCGCGCATGTTCCGGCCGCTCCCCGCGCACCCGGCCGTCACCGCCGCGGCCCGGGCGTCCGCCACCGCCACCGTCGTCGACGTCGCGGGCGGCAACGGAGAGCTCCTCGGCCAGATCCTCACCGCCCACCCGGGCCTGCGCGGCGTCCTCCTCGAACGCCCGCACGCCGTCGAGGCGGCCCGCCGCCTTCTCGACGCCGCGGGCTGCGGCGCGCGCTGCGCCTACCGTGCGGGCGACTTCGCCGACGTGCCGGCCGGCGGGGACGTCTACCTCCTCTCACGCGTCCTGCACGACTGGGACGACGACCGCTGCCGGGAGATCCTGCGCCACTGCGCCCGCGCGATGCCCGACCACGCCGACCTGCTCATCGTCGAGCGCGTCCTGCCCGCGGACGGTTCCCCCTCGCTGGCCACCGCCTGGGACCTGCACATGCTCTGCAACGTGGGCGGCCGTGAACGCACCGCCGCCCACTACGGCCGCCTGCTGGCGGACGCCGGCCTCGACCTCCAGGACCACACCCCGCTGCCCCTGGACGCGCACGTCCTGCACGCCCGCAAGACCGCGCCCCGCCCCTGATGGGGGCCTCCTAGCCCGCGCCCACGACCCTGCCCGCGTACGCCGCCAGCTGGGCCCGCAGCCGCTCGCGCGGTACGCCGTCACGGCCGGCCAGCCGCTCGACGAGGTCGGCACGGGTGGCGGCGAGCAGGGCGTGCGCGGTGAAGCCGGGGTCGGCCAGGCCGGGGACCTGCTCCAGCACGGACCGGAGCAGGTCGTGCCAGCCCTCGTAGTGCCCGGCCTGGTACGGGCCGCTGCCCCCGGTCTCCTCCAGGGCGAGCGCGAGGCGGCGGTTGTCGAGCTTGAAGCACAGGAGGGCGTCGAGCAGGGCGGGCACGCGTTCCCGCGGGGGAGCGGCCGGCCCGAGGGGCGGCGGGCCGGCCGCAACCGCCTCGCGGACCGGCTCAAGGCGCGCCTCGTAGAGCGCGCGCAGCAGTCCGGCCCGGTCGCCGAAGGCCCGGAAGAGGGTGCCCTTGCCGACGCCGGCGGCCGCCGCGATGTCGGCCATCGTGAGGTCCTCGGGGCTCTCGGAGCGGGCGAAGAGGGCGTCGGCGGCCTCCAGTACGGCCTGCTGGTTGCGGGCTGCGTCCTTGCGGGTCCGGCGTTCGGGCTCGGGCGGCGGGGTCACCGGATACCTCCGATTGAAAAACGGACCCGGGGTCCGTATCGTTGAAGCGGACCGATGGTCCGTATTTTCTGACTGGAGGATACCCATGCCCCTGGCCCCACCGCACGCACCGGCCGCCCTGTACCGCCACGGCCTCAGGCTCCTGCTCGACAAGGACATCGACGGCTGGGTCGGCCTGTGGGCCGAAGGGGGAGTGATGGAGTTCCCGTTCGCACCCCCGGGCCTGCCCCGACGGCTGGACGGCCGGGAGGCGATCGCCGGGTACATGCGCCCCTATCCCGAGCGGATCGACCTGCACGACTTCCCCGAAGCCGATCTGCGGATCCACGGCACCACCGATCCGCGGACCGTCGTGGCCGAGATGCGGGGCGTCGGGAGGTGGGTGGAGGACGGCCGCCCCTTCGACATGACGTACATAGCCGTCGTCACCGTCGAGGACGGCAGGTTCACCTCCTACCGCGACTACTGGAACCCCCTCGCCGTCCTCGACGCCTGCGCCGACTCCGCCGGGAGCGCCCGATGACCACCACGGACGCCGCACCCGCGATCGGCACCACCCTCGTCATCGGCGCCACCGGTACCACCGGGAGCCGAACCTGCGCGCGGCTGACCGCCGCCGGCCACACCGTCAGGGCGGCCGGCCGCAAGGCCACCCCGGTGCCGGGCGCCGAGGCCGTCGCCTTCGACTGGTACGAGCCCGCCACCCACGGCGCCGCCCTCGCCGGGACGGACCGGGTCTACGTGGTCCCGCCCGTGGGCGATCCCGACCCGGCCGCCGTCGTCCTGCCCTTCCTGCGCCGGGCCCGGGCCGCCGGCGTCCGGCGCGCGGTGCTGCTGAGCGCCTCCTCCGTGGCGGAGGGCGGCCCGGCGGTCGGCCGGGTGCACGCGGCGCTGCCGGGGATCTTCGACGAGTGGGCGGTGCTGCGGCCGTCCTGGTTCATGCAGAACTTCACCGGCGGCCATCTCCACGCGCGGAGCATCCGCACCGAGGGCGTCATCCGCACCGCCACCGGGACCGGCCGGGTCGGCTTCGTCGACGCCGACGACATCGCGGCCGTGGCGGCCCGCGCCCTGACCGCCGTGCGCGCCCCCGACATCGACCTCGTCCTCACGGGACCCGAAGCCCTCGGCTACGACGACGTCGCCGCGATCCTCACGGAGGTCACCGGAGCCCCCGTGATCCACCGGTCCCTGTCCCACGCGGAGATGCGGGAGCGGCTCGCCGGGCTGATGCCCGCCGAGTTCGCGACGATGCTCGCCGACATGGACCGGGCCGTCGCGGCGGGCGCCGAGGACCGCGTCACCGACTCCGTCCCGCGCTTCACGGGCCGCCCCGCGACGGGCTTCCGCGCCGTCGTGGAACGGGAGCGGGCACGGGGTGCGGGGGCGGACGCCCGGTAGGGGCTCAGCGGGGGAGGGCGTCGGCCAGCCCCGTGCCCAGGAGCCGGAAGGCCCGGTCGGCGGCGGCCACGGCCTCGGGGTATACCTCGTCGGCCGGGCGGCCCGCCTGCACCTGTTCGCTGTTGCGGGCGGCGAGGGTGCGCAGGACGGTGACGATCTGCACCGCGGCGAGCCGGGCCGTGAGCTCGTCCGCGCCGGCCTCCTCCAGGGCCTCGGCGAGGGCCGCGATGCTGTGCCCCGCGTACCGCAGCAGCCGCTCGCTCAGGCTCGCCGTCGTGCTGAGCAGCCGGGCGAAGGCCACGGCGTCGGGGTCGGAGGTGAGCCCGGTGTTCGGGTCCCGCCGGGCCAGGGCGTCCAGCTCGTGCGCGCGCAGGGCGGCCAGCGGGCTCGTCCCGGCGGGGCGGGCGCGGACCACGCGGGCCGATTCGTCCGCGTGGTCCGCGAACACGTGCAGGACCAGGTCCTCCTTGGTCGGGAAGTAGGCGAACAGCGTGCGCTTGGAGACCTCGGCCGCCTCGGCGATCTCCGCGATCGAGACCTCGTCGAAGCCGCGGCTCAGGAACAGCCGCAACGCCTCTTCGAAGATCGTCTGCCGGGTGCGCTGCTTCTTGCGTTCCCGGAGTCCCAGTTCCTCAGCCATGCGCCCACGATAACAAAGGGGTACCGAGAGGAAACTTGCACCTGGTATAGTTATCGACCAAGTGAAGGAATCTTCCGAGGAGGCTCCATGAACGCGCAGGTCACCGGCGTCATCGTCGTGGGGGCCGGCGGCGCCGGGCTCACGCTCGCCACCGAACTCGCACTCGCCGGCGTCCCGGCGGTCGTGCTGGACCGGCTGCCCGGACGCAACCTCCAGTCCCGGGCCGGGGCGATCCAGCCCAGGACGGCCGAGATGCTCGCCCTGCGCGGCCTGCTGGACGACACCCTCGACCGGTCGATCGACTACCGGCTGGTCGGCGGCCACTTCGCGGGCCTGCCCGTCCCGCTGGACTACGCGGCGTGGGACACGCGCTATCCCCACCCCGTCCTGCTCCCGCAGGACCAGCTGGAGGCGGTGCTCGAAGACCGCCTCGTCCAGCTGGGCGGCCAGGTGCTGAGGGAACACCGGCTCACCGCCCTCCATCAGGACGCCGACGGCGTCACCGTCACCGTGACCGCTCCGGACGGCGACCGGACGCTGCGGGGCCGCTACCTCGTCGCCTGCGACGGCGCGCACAGCAGCGTGCGCAAGATCATCGGAGCCGCGTTCCCCGGCGAGGCGGCCACCGCCCGCATGGCCACCGCCGATCTCGTGCTCACCGGTGACGTCGACGACAGCACCGCCGGGCACATCAGCTCACGGATCCACACCTCGCCCCAGGGCCACTTCGCCATGATCACGCCCCTGGCGAACGGGCTCCACAAGCTCATCCTCAGCGGCCCGCGGACCATGTCGGCCGCACGCGACGCCCCCGTCACGCCGGAGGAGGTGCGCGAAGTCCTCCAGGCCACCCACGGCGGGAGGGTCGACGTGGCCGAGATCCGCTACGCCTCCCGGTTCAGCAACGCCAGCCGGCAGCTGGAGGACTACCGGCACGGCCGCGTCCTCTTCGCCGGGGACTCCGCCCACATCCACTCCCCGGCCGGGGGCCAGGGGCTCAACCTGGGCGTCCAGGACGCGTTCAACCTCGGCTGGAAGCTCGGCGTCGTCCTGCGCGGCGAGGTGGGCGAGGAACTGCTGGATACCTATCAGGCCGAGCGGCACCCCGTCGCCGCCCGGGTGCTCGCCCTCACCCGGGCCCAGGGGGTGGTCATGGGGCCGCAGCGTGACGCCGGGCTGCCCGAGCTGCGCGACGTCCTCACCGACCTGCTCCGCCTGCCCGAGGCCAACCGGTACATGGCCGGGGTGATGGCCGGGCTCGACCTCCTCCTCCCGTCCCCCGACGCCGCTCCCCATCCGCTCCTGGGCCTGCGGATGCCCGACGCCGACCTGGACCTCGGCGACGGCGAGCCGGTCCGGTTCAGCGATCTGACACGGACCGGACGGGGCGTCCTCCTCGACCTCGCCGACGCCCCGCTCACCGCCGCGGCCCCCTGGAAGGACCGGATCACGCAGGTGCGGGCCCGGGCGATATCCGGCACGCCCGACGCCGAGGCCGTGCTCGTCCGCCCGGACGGATACGTCTGCTGGGCCGGCGGCGCGGGCCTCGCCGAGACGCTCACCCGCTGGTTCGGCCCGGCCGCCCGCCCGGGGGAGGGGACGTCCGGGTGAGCGTCCTACGGTTCCGCGTATACGCCGGCCCTGCCTCGCGAGGACGCGCTCACGACTCCCCGGCCGCGGCGTCACCGGGGGACAGGGCCGCCCGCCTCCGGCGGTACACCACCACCGCGCACCCCGCGGCCACGAGGAGGGCGACGGCGCCGACCCCGAGGGCCGTCCGCTCGGCGAAGAGCCTCCCCAGCACTTCGAGGACGCCGAGCCCCGCGGTCGCGTAGAGCAGCGCCCAGGCCGCTCCGCCCACGAACAGGGCGACGAGGTAGCGCGGCAGCGGCATGCGCATGCTGCCCGCGAGGAAGTTGGCCGCGGTCTGGAAGCCGACGGTCAGGAAGGAGACGGCCACCACGGGCGCGCCCCACCGCTGGATCGCCAGTTCGGCGCGCCGGAACTTCGCCGAGGAGATCCGCCCGGCGAACCTGCTGCGGCGGGCACCGGCGCCGGTGAGCCACCCCAGGGCGAACGTCCCTCCGGCACGCAGCAGGACGATGGCGTACAGGGCCCCGGCCGTGACGATGACCTTATCCACCCACCTGCACCCTGCCCCTGCCGTTCCGTTCCACCGGTTGCCACCTGCACGCCGGCGCGTCAGGCAAGGCAAGCCTAACCGGATGCCGGGGCGGCGCATAGGGGCGGTCGGACGGCCGGGTGGCGAGCGTCCGGCGCGGCGTGAAACGTCATTTATGCTTCAAGGCGGCCGCGGGGCGGTGGCTCGTCGTACGCGGCAACCACGAGGCGGTCCGTTCGACCGGCCGAGTGGACGGCCCGCGTCGTGTTCTCGGCCCGGGCACACAGCCCTGTGGCGCTGATCATGAAGGTCTGGGGGCATCGGGTGACGGCCGCTCCTCCCACCCGCGAACAAGAAGACCCCCAGGGAGAAGTGAGGTATGTCGGTGATCTGCGTCGGAGGCATGATCGGAATCGGCAAGACGAGTGTGGCCGAACTGATCGCCAAGGAGCTGGGCAGCGAGGTCTTCTACGAGAGCGTCGAGGACAACCCGATCCTGCCGCTCTTCTACACGGCGAGCCCGGAGGAGATCCAGGCCAAGCGCTACCCCTTCCTCCTCCAGCTCTACTTCCTGCAGACGCGGTTCGCCGCCATCAAGGCGGCCTACAAGCAGGGCGACAACGTCCTCGACCGGTCCATCTACGAGGACTGGTACTTCGCCAAGGTCAACCACGACCTGGGCCGGATCAGCTCCCTCGAGATGCGGGTGTACGAGGGGCTGCTCGACGAGATGATGCGCGAGATCGACGGCCTGCCCTACCGCAAGGCACCCGACCTCATGGTCTACCTCAAGGCGGACTTCGAGACGGTGCTCCACCGGATCGGGCTGCGGGGCCGCGACTTCGAGCAGGACGAAAGCCTCGTCGAGTACTACCGCACGCTGTGGTCCGGCTACGACGACTGGGTGTACGAGCACTACTCGGCCAGCGAGGTGCTCGTGGTCGACATGAGCCGCACGGACGTGGTGAACAACCCCGACGACGCGGCCCGCGTGGCGCGGACGGTCAGGGAAGCCGTGGCCGCGGCCCGGGCCAGGGGCTGACAAGGGGCCGGTCCGCCCGGCCGTCGCGGAAGGGGACCGTGCCCCTTCCGCGACGCGATCGTCAGCGGCAGTCGCGGGCCGGATCGTCATGCGTCATCGCGCACGCCATGCGCTGTCCGCGCACCGTCCCGTAGCGGGCGATGAGCGAGCCGCGGAAGCCGTCCCACTGGGCGCGGGTGTCCGCGATGGCCGCCTGGACGGCGGCGTTGAAGTTTCCGGCGACCTGCCCCCGCGCGGTCGTGGGGGAGGTGGCCCTCCCCGTGGCCGGGTCGATGGTCCCGTTGTCCTTGTTCAGGACGCCGTGGGTGATCCGCTTGCCACAGCCCCACGGGTTGAGGCTGAAGCAGCCCGTCGTGAGGTCCCCGGGGATGTCGGAGGCCGAGGGCGCCGCGGCGGCCAGCCGGAGGAAGGGCGCAGGACCGGTACGGGCCAGGCCTGGCGGGTTGGCGATGCCGATGGCCGACCTGGCGTCCGCCTGGTCCGCCCAGTTGCTGTGCGAGTAGAAGTCCTCGGTTCCGTGCAGCGCCCGGCCGAAGCCCTCGACGGCGTTGCACTTGCCGCGGCCGGGCACGCCCAGCACGAAGGTGCAGTCGGAGGAGAGGTCGGTGTCAGGGACGCTGACGGCGCCCGCGGCGTTCACGAGCACGTCCGCCTTCTCCACCCCCCGGTCGAACTCACCCTTGAGGTGCGCGATGCAGGACAGCAGCACCGAGGTGGCCTGCGCCCTGGTCCGCGGGTAGCCGGCCGCGTTCAGGTAGTCGGCGCCGTCGCAGTGCGCGGCCTCGGTGAGCGCCTGGTCCATGTCCGGCGCACCGATGGCCCCCATCGTTGCGTTCGCCCCCGCCAGCTGGCGGATCGAGGCCGGCTGGAAGCACGCACCGGCCGCGCCGGGAGCGGTGCCGGGTGCGCAGGCGAGGGCCGCGCGGGTGATCCGTTCGTGCTCGGAGTTCTGCCCGAAGCCGTCGATGGTGCCGAAGTTCTGGATCGGCGGTACCTCGCGGACGGGCTTGACCGCCTTGGCGGCCGGGCCGCCCTTCCCCGTGTCCGGAAGCGGAGCGGCGCCGGCCGGCCCGGCGAGCCCCAGGAGGAGCGCGGTGGCCGCGATCCCGGCGGAGAGCGTCGAGAGCACTGGCCTGCTCCGACGGTACGTCATCGTCATGATGGGTCCCCCTCGTCGAGACCCGTGCACCCCTCTCGGGCGCACGGGTCGGTCAAGACATGACTACCACTGGGTAGTTGCGGGGGCCGGAGCAGGGTCAGATGGAGAACGGCGCCTGGGAGGCGAACTCCTGGCTGCGCTTGCCCGTCTGCAGCATGTTGGGCGTCTGGTAGAAGGGCATGCTCTCGACGACCTGGCGGTGGAGGGTCGAGTAGCTCCCCCGGAACGCCCCGTTCTTCCACGTCTTGAGCAGGACCTCGGTGAACAGGCCGTTGGGCCCCACGCCGTCGCTGGAGGTCTGGTTGTCCTGGCAGCCGGAGATCAGCAGGACATCGGCCCGGATGTCCTGCAGGTCCAGGGCGGGCACGGAGCGCTGGATCTCGTCGTACAGCTCCTGGTCCCGCTGGTAGTTGCGGAACTGGGCGTCCTGCGGCAGGGCGCGGATGCGGGCGCGGACCTCGGACGGCTCACTGGTGTCGAAGGCGCGCACCAGCTCCGCGTCGTCGAGGAAGTGCGAGACGTCGCGCGAGACGGTACCGCTGTGGCAGCTGTCGGAGAGCAGGAGGACGCGTACGTCCTCGGCGAAGGAGGCGAAGGCGGCGTACAGCTCGTCGTCGATGAACTGCCGGTCGTAGAGCACCCACGTCTCGTCGCGGCGGTCGGGTTCGTCGCCGTTCTTGTCCGGGACCTGGGATCCGTGCCCGGCATAGGTGAGCAGCAGGAGGTCGCCGGCGGTGAGCCGGGCGGCGGCCGCCTTCAGGGCGGAGGCGACCTTGTCGCTGGTGGCGTCCTTGGTGAGCAGCGTCGCGAGGGTGTCGAACCCGTTGGCCCGGGCGAGGTCCCGCATGGTCAGGGCGTCGTTCTCGGGGTTCTTCAGCTCGCCCTTGGTCCCGTAGCGGGACTCGTCGATCTCGTTGATGCCGATGTGGATGGACAGTCCTTTGGGCATGGCCGTTCCTTGGTCGTCGAGTCCGTGGGGGCGAAACCCGAGCCCCGCTCGACGTTACGGAAAGTGACGGACCGTTACCACGGTGACGCGCGGGTGCCACACGAAGGGGCGACCCCGCCCCCCGCCCGGCTGACGCGGGCACCGTTCCTCAGGGGCGGTGCCCGGCCACCGACCGGCGCGCCACGGGGAAGTCGAAGTAGGTGTCCGGAAACAGCTCGGGCTTGTGCGTGAAGTGCCACCACTCCTCGGGCAGGTTGACGAAGCCCTCCGCCGCCAGCGCCGTCTTCAGCAGCCGGCGGTGCGCGCGCTGCTCCCCCTGGACGCGGGGGTCGTCGGTGTGCGACAGCGTGTCGAAGCAGTCGAAGCCGGTGCCCATGTCCACGGAGTTGTCCGGGTACCGCTCCGCTCGCGGCGCGTAGCAGGGGACGGAATCCTGCCCCGGCACCGGCGGGGGCGCGGGAACCGCCGGGAGGGGGACGATCGTCAGGTCCATGGTGCTGCCCCGGCTGTGCCCGGACTTCTCGGCGATGTAGCCGTCCTCGAACAGGCGCGACTTGTCGACCCGCGGATAGAACTCGGCCTTCCGCCGCTCGTCGGACAGGTCCTTGGCCCACCGTACGAAGTGGTCGACGGCGCGCTGGGGCCGGTAGCAGTCGTACACCTTGAGCGAGTACCCCTGGCGTACCAGGCGCCTCTGGGCCCGGTGCAGGGCCTGGGCCGCCGGCCGGGTCAGGATGCAGACCGGCTGCCGGTACCCGTCGATCCGCTCGCCGATGAAGTTGTGGGCCGACACGTACCGCATCTCCTGGAGGATCGTGGGGTCGACGGCGCTCAGCGCCACGAACTCCCCGGGAGCCCTGGGCTCCGGCGTCCGGGCGGCGGCACTGAGGGTCGAGGCCGCGGTGAGTAGCGTCGTCACACCCACCGTCACCGCGATGCGCGCCACCGTCGACATGGTCATCGAGTCTCCCTGCAACCTGAGCGGGTTCCGCTGCGGATGGTCCGGTCCCCCCGTGTACTGGCCCGCTCCCGGGCCAGGTATGCCCCGGCTCCCCGTTCTGTCCAGCGCAGCGCCCCGGAATGGCGGATACCGTCCAGGGGCCGGGGCTGACCGCCTTCGGCCCGCCCGCCCCTGGAGGAGAAATGAACCGCCGCGTCCTGAGCGCCGCACTGACCGTCCCGCTGCCGCCCGAAGCGGCCTTCCGGCTCTTCACCGCCCGGGGCGAGCGGGACTGGGTGCCGGGCTGGGAGCCGGTCTTCCCGGTCGAGACGCCGGACGACACCGAGCCGGGAACCGTCTGGCTCACCTCGTCGGACGAGGAGGAGACGACCTGGCTGGTGGCCGCCCGCGACTTCCCGCACTCGGTCTCCTACGCGCGGATCACCCCGGGCGTGCGGGCCGGGACGGTCACCGTCGACCTCGCCGCCACGGAGAGCGGCAGTGCCGTGCGGGTCACCTACGACATGACGCCGCTCACCCCGGCCGCGGCCGGGGCGCTCGACGAGTTCGCCGCCGGCTTCCCGGCCTTCGTCGACTCCTGGGCGGAACTCATCGCCGCCCACCTCGCCGCCTGAACCCGGCGCCCCTTCGCCGACGGACCCCGGCCCCGGCACCAATCATTCGCCATAAGCCGAAGCGATGGGGCACCCTGGACCCATGAATCACGACGACGCACCCGCCCCCGGTCCGGTGGACTCGCCGGCGCCCGCCGCACGGCTGGCCGGCCTCGCCGCCGCCCTGGCCGACGAGACCCGGGCCGCCATCTGCATGACGCTGCTGGAGGGGCGGGCCTGGACCGCGGGCGAGCTGGCCCGGACCACCGGGGTCGCCCCGTCCACCGTCAGCGGCCACCTGAACCGGCTCCTCGAAGCGGGGATCTGCGTGACGGAGCGCCAGGGGCGGCACAGCTACGTCCGCATCGCCGACGCCGCCACGGCCCGCCTGGTGGACGCGCTGGCCTCCTACGCCGTCCCGGGCCGGGACGCGGCGCACACCGTCCCGGTGGTCGCCGCCCCCGACCCGCTGGCCCGGGCCCGCACCTGCTACGACCACTTCGCGGGCCGCCTCGGCATGGCGGTCACGGACGCGATGGAACACCGGGGGCTGTTGCGCACCGACGCGGTGTTCGCGCTGACCGGGGCGGGCCTGGACTGGTGCCGGGAGGCGGGCGTCGACGTGGCGGCCGCGGGGCGCAGGCCGCTGGTCAGCTCCTGCCTGGACTGGACCGAGCGCCGCCGCCACCTCGGCGGACTGGTCGGCGCCCGACTGTGCGCGCGGGCCCTGGAGGAGGCCTGGGTGGTCCGCCCCGAGGGCGGCGGCCGGGGGCTGCTGGTGACGCCGGCGGGGGAGGAGGCCCTCGGCGGGCTGCTGGGCCTCACCCCGGAGGCGTGGAGTTAGGCGCCCGGAGGCCGCAGCGAAAAATACTTCGGCACTCACCGAAGTATTCGGTGTAGGGTCGGGGACATGAAGACCCAGCCGCCTGCCCGCTCGCGCGTCCTGTCGCCCCACCTCCCCACCCTCGGCGCCGTCTGCTTCACGGTGTTCGCCTGGGCGTCCGCCTTCGTCTCCATCCGCAGCGCGGGAGCCGCCTACTCGCCGGGGGCGCTCGCCCTGGGCAGGCTCCTCGCCGCCTCGCTGGTGCTGGTGGCGCTCCTCCTCCTGCGCCGCGAGGGCCTGCCCCCGCGCGGCGCCCGGCGCGGCATCCTGGTGTCCGGCCTCGTCTGGTTCGCGGGCTACACGGTCGCGCTGAACTGGGGCGAGCGCCTCGTCGACGCCGGCACGGCGTCCCTCCTCGTGAACACCGGGCCGATCCTGATGGCGCTCCTGGCCGCGCGCCTGCTCGGCGAGGCCCTGCCGCCCCGGCTCATGGCCGGCATGGCGGTCTCCTTCGTCGGAGCCGTGGTCGTCGGCCTGTCGATGTCGTCCGGCGGCGACGGCACGACCTCGGTGCTCGGGGTGGTGCTGTGCCTGCTCGCGGCGGTGGCGTACGCGACGGGCGTCGTCGCGCAGAAGCCCGCCCTCTCGTACGGGACGCCGCTGCAGATCACCACGTACAGCTGCCTCACCGGAACCGTGGCCTGCCTGCCGTTCGCCGGACAGCTGGCGGCCGAGGTCCCCAAGGCCCCGCTCTCCGCGACCTTGAACATGCTCTACCTGGGCGTGGTCCCGACCGCCCTCGCCTTCACCACCTGGACGTTCGCCCTCGCGCGGATGCCGGCCGGGAAGCTCGGCGCGACCACCTACGCGGTGCCGGCCATCGTCGTCCTGCTGAGCTGGATCCTCCTCGGCGAGGTGCCGGCCTGGCTCACCCTCCTCGGCGGCCTGCTGTGCCTGGCCGGAGTGGCCGTCTCCCGCTACCGGCCGCGGACCGCGGCCGCCCCGGCGGACGAGGACCCGCGCACCGGCGGGCATGCCCGCCCCGGCGCCGGGTACGACCCCTCCGGTACGCAGGCGTCGCGGAAGCGGCAGGGCTGAAAGGGAGTCGGAAGTGATCCGGAAGCTGCAGGCGGTCGCACTGGACTGTGCCGATCCGGTACGGCTGGCGGAGTTCTACGCCGCCCTGCTCGGCGGCCGCGTCGTCGCGGATCCCGAGGACCCCGACTGGGTCGAGGTGCACGGCTTCGAGGGGACCCCGCTGGCCTGCCAGCGGGTGGACGGCCACCAGCCGCCCCAGTGGCCCGGCCGGCGACACCCGCAGCAGCTCCACCTGGACTTCGACGTGGACGACCTCGAAGGCGAGGAGGAGCGGGCGCTGGCCCTGGGGGCGACCGTACTGGAGCGGACCGACCAGCTCCGCCCGGACGCCAACTGGCGCGTCTACGCGGACCCGGCCGGCCACCCCTTCTGCCTCTGCCTCCACTGAGCCCGCCGCCCCCGGCCCCCGGCGGCGGGCCCGCTCAGGAGCCCCCCGCCAGCTGGAGTACCGCGATCCCCACCAGGACGGTGGCGCTGGCGGCGATCCGGCGACGGCCGAGGCGTTCGCGGAAGACGACCGCGCCGATCAGGGCCCCGAACACGATGCTCGTCTCCCGCAGCGCGGCGATGGTGGAGAGGTCACCCCGGGACTGCGCCCACACGACGAGCCCGTACGCCAGGAGCGAGAGCAGGCCGCCCGCCAGGCCCCGGCCCCACAACGGGCGCAGTGCGGTGAACAGGGCACGGCCCCGCCGGACCCCGGCGATCAGCGGCAGGACCAGCCCCTGGCACAGGAACAGCCAGGCGATGTACCCGAGGACGCTGCCGGAGACCCGCACGCCACTGCCGTCGACCAGGGTGTACGAGGCGATCATCACCCCGGTGCCGACCGCCGCGGCCAGCGCCGGCAGCTGCGCGCGGCCGGGGATCCCGTCGGCCAGGGCCAGGCCTGCCAGTCCGCAGGCGATCACGGCGATGCCGAGGGCCTGCCCGGTGGCCAGGGTGTGGCCGAGGAGGGCCGTGGACACCACGGCCACCACCACGGGAGAGGTGCCCCGCGCGGTGGGGTACATCTGGCCGAAGTCCCCGAGCTGGTAGGCGCGCAGCAGCAGGAGCTGGTACGTGGCCTGCAGCGCGGCCGAGGCGGCGATGTACGGCCAGGCGGCCGGCGCGGGCAGCGGCGCGAGGCAGACGAGGACCGCTCCGCAGCCCGCGGAGGCGAGGCTGATCAGGGTGAAGCCGGCGAGTTTGTCCCGCAGGCCGTGGGTGAGGCCGTTCCAGACGGCGTGCAGCACCGCCGAGGCGAGGACGACGGCGGGCACGGCGGCGGCGCCGGTCACGGACGGCAGGCTGACGGGCACGGGGCGCTCCCCACGACGGACTGTGGAATGGCATTCCCTGCTAGCGTAAACCCATGGAATCCGCTTCCGCCGCCTCGGGCGGGCTCGCCGCCCACATCCGGGCCCACCTGTCCGAGCTGCGCGACACCGAGGCACGGGTGGCGCGGGTCGTCCTCGAGCAGGGTCCCGACCTGGTGCGGCTCAGCGTCAGCGACGTCGCGGCGCTGGCCGGCACCGCCCCGTCCTCCGTCGTACGGGCCTGCCAGCGGCTGGGCTTCCGCGGCTACCAGGAGCTCAAGATCGCCGCCGCCCGGCAGGCACCCGCCCCGGAACCCTCCCGGGACCGCGACCCCGCGGCGCGGGCCCTGGCCGACACCATCCGCGCCGGCCGGGAGGCCCTGGACGCGGTCGCGGCGACGGTGACCCCGCACGCGTTGCGGGCGGCGGCCGAACTGGTCGACGCGGCCCCCCGGATCCTCGTCGTCGGGGCGGGACTGTCCGGCGCGGTCGCCCTGGACACCGCCTACCGGCTGCGCGCACTGGGCTGCGCGGTCGACGCCCCCGCCGACCCGCTGACCGCGCAACTGGCCGCCTCACAGCTGACCGCCGCCGGAGTCTGCCTGGCCGTCAGCCACACGGGCGCCACGCGCAGCACGGTGGACGCCGCCCGGCGGGCACGACAGGCGGGGGCCCGGGTCGTCGCCCTCACCAGCTACGCCCGCTCGCCGCTCGGCGAGACCGCCGACCGCACCCTGGTCGCGGGCGGCCAGGACCTGGTGTTCGGCCTCGAAACCGTCGCCAGCCGCCTGGCCCACCTCACCGTGATCGACGCCCTCGCCCTCACCCTGCTGGAGCTGCGCGGGGACCCGGCCCGAGCCGCGCTGCGCCTGTCGGCCGACGTCACGGTCGACCACTCGTACTGACGCCGGACTCGTACCGACGCCGGGCCCGTACGCCCGGCACCGCCCGCCCACGGAGGGAACCGCATGCTCGGAGAACGCCCGTACGCCTCGCTGTCCGCCGTGGAGATCGCCGAGCTGGTCAACGGCGGCCGGGTGACCGCCCGCGAGGTCGTCGACACCGCCCTGGCGCTCACCGCCGAACGCGACGGCGCCCTGCGCGCCTTCACCGCCCTGTGGGCGGACGCCGCCCGCGCCGCGGCGGCCGAGGTCGACGCGGCGGTGGCCCGCGGAGCCCGCCCGCCGCTGGCCGGCGTACCGATCGGGGTCAAGGCGAGCGAAGGCCCGGACTCGTTCCAGAACCGGCGGCTGGCCGCCGCCGGGTGCGTCCCGATCGGGGCGACCTCCGTCCCCCGCGCCGGCACCCGCTGGCAGACCTACGGCTCCACCGACCGCGGACCCACCCTCAACCCCCTCGGCCCCGCCTGGTCCCCGGGCGGATCGTCAGCCGGTTCCGCCGCCGCCGTCGCCGCGGGCCTCGTACCGCTCGCCACCGGCTCCGACGGTGCCGGATCGGTCCGCATCCCCGCCGCCTGGTGCGGCGTCATCGGCCTCAAGCCGACCAACGGGCTCCTGCCCTCCCGGGACCGCTCCGCGCTGAACACCCCCGGCGTGCTGGCCCACACCCCGCACGACGCCGCCGCCTACCTCCGCGCCGTCGCCGGCCCCACCGCCACACCCCCGCTTCCGCGTACACCGCGGGTGGCCTGGACCCCCACCCTGGGGTTCGCCGCGACCGACCCGGACGTCGCCGACACCGCCCGCCGCGCCCTGCGCCGGCTCTCCCGCACCGCCCCCCTCGGCGTCGTCGGCCACCCGGTCGCGCTCCACGACCCCGCCCCCGCGTGGACCGCCCTGCGCGCCGGCGCACCGGGCCCGGACACCGAACGCCTGGTCGCGGCGAACGACGAGCACCTGCGGGCGGTCTTCGACGAGTTCGACCTCATCGCCACGCCCACCACCCCCCACCCCCCGCACGGCCACGACGGCCCCGGAACCCGCATGAGCGTGGCCCTCACCTGGGCGTTCAACATCTCCGGCCATCCGGCGCTCACGCTGCCCGCCGGAACCACCCCGGCGGGCGAACCCGTCGGGCTCCAACTGGTCGCCCGTCACGGCGCCGACACCCTGCTCCTCGACGTGGCGGTCAGGGCCGGCCGCACCACGGACGGCAGCCTCCCCGCCCGCCGCGAACCGCCCCGCTGACGCCCCGCCGGAACCGGCGACGGGTTCGGGCCCGGCCGTGTCAGCCGCCCGAGCGGGGGCAAGCGCGCCACATGACACCGAATACGAGCGCGACACTCGCCCAGGCCGCCGGATCCGGACCCGTCTGGCTGCACCTGCTGGTGATGGCCTTCGCCCTGGTCGTCCTGGTGGCCACCCTGGCCCGGCACAGGTAGCCCTCCCATGCTGTTCCTGGCGCTCCTCGTACCGCCCCTGCTGATGTGCGCCGTCCTCGGGCTCGGCCGCTACGAGGAACGCGTGCTGGGACCGGCCGGCCCGTCCGGCGGACGCCAACCGCAGGTGACCCGGGCGCGGGGCAGGCACCGGCGTCACCCCCGCACCCCGGGCCGTCCGGTCCGCGGCTCACGAACGCGCCCCGCGCGGCCCCCCGCCCACGTACGCTGAACCCGCGCAGCTCCTCCCCGCCGCGCCCCCGCGGAAGAGGACGCCTCCACCATGCGACGACAGCAGCACGCGGCCGGACCACGGACCGGGCACACCTTCCGGACCTCCGACGTGGACGTGGCACGCGACTGGCTCAGGTCGGCGTACGGGACGAGCCTGCGCATGAAGGCGCCCGCGCCCGCGAGCCCCTTCACGTACACGCGCGACGACGTCGGCCCGGCATCACTGAGCACCATCTCGCTGCCGGCCGAGTACGCCTACGCCACCGGCCCCCTCGGCGCCGTGGCCATCACCCACGTGGTCGGCGGCCGGATGGCCAGGGAGTGTGCCGACGACACCGCGCAGGCCGGGCCGGGCGACGTCCTCGCGATCTCACAGCCCCACCTCCCCTACGCGGGACGGGTGTACTCGGCCGAACTCCGGGCCGTGACGGTCCCGCTCGCCCTGGTCGGGGAAGTCGCCGGCCGGCCGGCCGACCGCCCCGACCGCCCGCTGCGCTTCACCCGCTTCACGCCCGTCTCCGAGGCGATGGCCGACCAGTGGAAGAGGACGGTCGACTACGTCGAGGAGAGCCTCACCCGCCTGCCGGCGGGCGGCGAGCCGCTGCTGGCCGACGCCGCCGCGAGGATGCTGGCCGCGACCGTCGTGGCCGCCTTCGCCACCAACGCCCGCCCCGATCCCGTCCTCGCCGACACGCGGGACGCGACGCCGGAGACCGTCCGCCGGGCCGTCGCCTTCATCGAGTCGCAGCCGGACGCGCCGATGGGCCTCGCCGAGATCGCCGCCGCCGCCTCGGTGACCCCGCGGGCCCTCCAGTACGCCTTCCGCCGCCACCTCGGCACCACCCCGACGGCGTACCTGCGCCGCGTACGCCTCGCACTGGCCCACGCCGACCTCGTCGCCGCGGACCCCGCCCGGGACACGGTCACGGCCATCGCGAACCGCTGGGGCTTCCACCACCAGGGACGTTTCTCCGCCGCCTACCGCGCCGCCTACGGCGGCCCGCCGGGCCGTACCCTCGCGGGCTCCTGACCCGGCGGCTCCCCACCGGCCCGGGGCGGCCCCGGGGGCCGGACGGCGAGCAGGTGTTCCCCGTGGGCGGCCACGTCGAGCCCCGCGTCGCGCAGGATCACGGCCAGCGCCGTCCGCAGCGCCTTGTGCAGGCCCGTCAGCGAGGTGAACCGCGACAGATCGTCCTCGTGGGCGTGGACCCGGACGGTCGGCCGCAGCACCTCCCGGGCGACCCACCCCACCATGACCCCCTCCGGAGCCGGCCACACGCGCAGTCCGTCCCCCGCCCGTGAGGACGTGCCGAAGCCGGCCAGCGCCAGGACCCGGCGGACGCGCTCGCAGTCGTCGTCCCCGTCCCCTTCCTCGGCGGGCTCGGGGGTCGCTGGGGGAGGAGTGGAAGGCATGCCCCCACTCCAGCCGCCCCGGGCGCCGGGCGAAAGCCGCTGAGCGAACGGATCCGGGCGGCCCGTCCGCGAAACGAAACGCCCCGCGGCGGGCTCAGCCCCCCGCGGGCCGGCCGGAGACCAGCCGGGCGGCCTCGATCTCGGCCCACACCACCTTGCCCCCGTCGTGGGCCTCGGCGCCCCAGCGGTCGCAGAGGCGGTCGATGATGGTGAGCCCGTGGCCGCCCGGCGCACCCCGCCGGGGCGAGGACTGGCGGTGCGGCAGCGCCGTGGAACCGTCGAACACCTCGATGCGCAGGACGTCACCGCCGGTGAGGACCAACTGGAGGCAGCCGTCCGCGTGCAGACCGGCGTTGGTCACCAGCTCGGAGACGACGAGCAGGGTGTCCTCGGACGTCTCGGTCCCGTCCCACTCCCAGTCCCGCAGCGCCTGCCGCGCGAAGTCGCGGCCCTTCGCGACCTGGCCCCGGACGCCCGCCAGCGCCAGGAGCCGGCGCTGCCGCGCCGCCCCGGGCCGCGGTGGACGGCCGGTCTGAGGTCCGCTGCTCTTCACTGTGGTCTCACCCCCGCCGCTGACACGGCTCTCTTCTCGTGGCGACCCGCTCGGGTCCCGGCTGGCCCCGGCCGGCTCCGCCGGTGTGCCGATGGAAGGCATGCCCCGGGCCGGCCGGGGACGTCGAGTGCCGGGACAGTGTACGGCGGCCGGGCTGTCAGACGTCGGCCATGTGCAGTCTCAGGGTGACGCCGCGGGGCGAGGAGCGGACCTCGACGAGGTCGCACAGCTCGTGGATCATCCACAGGCCCCGTCCGCCGTCGGTGGAGGAGAGCGCGGGGCGGCGGCGGCCCGCGAGCGGATCGGCCAGCCGACCGCCGTCGCGGATCTCGGCCACCACGCCCCCGCCTCCCGGGGCGCGCCACAGCCGCAGCGTGCCGCGGCCGCCGCCGTGCGCCAGGGAGTTGGCCGTGGCCTCGCCGATGGCGAGCAGCAGGTCGCCCCGGCGTCCCGCCCCGAGGGAGGCAGCGCCGGCCCACGCCCCCGCGAACTCGCGTACGCGGGCGAGGTCCCCGCCCGCGTAGGCGAGACCGACCGCTCCCGGGCCGGGCTCGGGCAGCGGGGTGTCGCAGTCGCCGCCGACCACCGAGGGGTCCGTGTAGCCCGGGCTCGGCCGTACGCGTCCGCCCTCGATCAGCGTGGGGTGCGTGCGGCGGGCGTCGGCGAGCACGGCGGGGGAGAGGGCGGTCACCTCGTACGGGCACAGGACCGTGGCCTCGCGTCCCGCGAAGGCCGTGTTGAGGAGGGCCTCGTGGCGCGTGGCCTCCCGCACCTCGGCCGGCGTACGGCCCGGCCAGACCGGCTCGGCGACGATCCGGGCGGGCCGGCCCTCGTGCCGTTCGGCGAACTCCCGCAGCGCGGCGAGGATCCGGCCGGGATTGCGGCCCAGGCGGGCCATGTCCACGAACCCGACGCCCACCCCGCCGCTGCCGAGGACGTCCCGCAGCGGCCCGAGCCGGGGCCCGGGCACCGCGACCAGGACCGGCTCGTCCGCGGCGAGCGCGGCCCGCACGAAGCCTCCCACCCCGGTCAGGTATTCCTCGGGACTCCGGCAGAGGAGCGCGGTATGGACCAAGCCCGCCGGGCCGTCGGCCGCGGGAACTGTCGTCGTGCCGAGGCCTCCGGCGGGGCACGTACGTCCGGGAAGCACCACGACTCCTAGGAGGTGAGCATTCCCGCGCGCAGGCGGGCCAGGGTGCGCGAGAGCAGCCGGGACACCTGCATCTGCGAGATGTGGAGCTCCGCCCCGATCTCGGCCTGCGTCATCTCCTGCCCGAACCGCATGCTCAGGATCAGCCGTTCCCGCGGCTGGAGCTCCCGCAGCAGCGGGGCGAGGGTGTGGAAGTCCTCGAACAGCTCCATGGCGGGATCGCTCTCGCCGATCTTCTCGGCCAGCGCGCGGGCCGGACGGCCGGTGCCCCGGGCCTCCTCGGCGTCGTCGGCGGTGTCCAGCGAGCCGCTGGTGTAGCCGTTCGCGGCGACCAGGCCGTCTATCACCACCTCCTCGGACAGGCCGAGGTGCTGGGCGACCTCCTTGACGGTGGGGGCCCGGCGCAGGGTCTCCGTGAGGGACTCCTGCGCCTTGGCGAGTTCGGAACGCAGCTCCTGGAGGCGGCGCGGGACGTGCACGGCCCACGTGGTGTCGCGGAAGTGCCGCTTGATCTCACCGGTGATGTAGGGGAGCGCCAGCGTCGAGAACTCGACCTCGCGGTCGAGGTCGAAGCGGTCGATGGCCTTGATCAGGCCTATGGTGCCGACCTGGATGACGTCGTCCATGTCGAGCCCGCCCCCGGAGACCCGGGCGCGGAACCGGCGTGCGGCGAAGTGCACCAGCGAGAGGTTCATCTCGATCAGCGTGTTGCGGGCGTACTGGTACTCCCGCGTGCCCTCCTCCAGGGAGCGCAGCCTCGCGAAGAACAGCCGCGACAGTTCCCGGGCGTCCGCGGGGGCGACCTCCCGGGCGTGCTCCACCCGGGGCAGCGGTGACGCGGAGGGCGGTTCCCCTCCCACGGGCCGGGCGGGACTCGGCACCGTGTGGTGCGTCGCACGTTCAGGGCTTACGACTGCTGCCGGACGAGGCATGGTGGCGGGTCCCTCCCTGTTGTCGATGGCTGCCGCCGCGCTCATGCCCCGTGATCGGCGTCCTACGCGTACCGGAACGCGGAGACCGCCCGGCCGGACCACTCAGCGGGGGGACGTCGTCTCCGGGTGATCCACCGTGCATACTCCATTCCGGAACCCGTACAGGTGAGATCCGGGGAGGCGGACATGACCGGAGCAGGGGACGCGGTGGGCGACGGCGTGGTCGGGGACAGCTACCGGGCGGGGCCCGGCTGGGTCGTCGCGGCGCGCGGCGAGCTGGACCAGGACACCCTGCCCGCGCTGGAGGAAGCCCTGACGGCCGCCGCGGACCGGCACGGGGTGGTCGTACTGGACGCGAGTTCGGTCACATTCGGCGACTCCTCCTTCCTCAACCTGCTGCTGCGGCTGCACCGCCTGACGGTGCTCCGCGTCGCCGCCCCGGGTGAGCAGCTGCAACGCCTGTTCACCCTCACCGGAGCGGACGCGGTCCTGTCGCTGCACCCCAGCGTCGAGGACGCCCTCGGCCGGTGACGTGCCCGGGGGGCCCCGGAGGGAGGGTTAGCCTTCACCCGTCAGGTACGGCGGAAATGGGGTTGGCGATGGCTGAGCGGACCGGGGTGGTTGCACCGGGCGGAGCGCCGGTGGAAGCCGGCGAGGGCGGCATCACCGAGTCGGAGCTGCGCCTGCTGCTGGAGGGGCTGACGGCCGTACGCGACGGGGATTTCCGTACGCGGCTGCCCGACGCGGCGGAAGGTCTCCTCGGGGAGATCGCCACCGTGTTCAACGGGATGGTCAACCAGCTGTCGCTGTTCACCTCCGAGGTGACGCGGGTGGCGCGCGAGGTGGGCACGGAGGGCACGCTGGGCGGCCAGGCGGACGTCCCCGGCGTCGGCGGAGCCTGGCTGGACCTCACGGATTCGGTCAATTTCATGGCCGGAAACCTCACTGACCAGGTGCGCAACATCGCTCAGGTGACCACCGCGGTCGCGCAGGGAGACCTCTCCCAGAAGATCACCGTGGACGCCCGGGGCGAGATCCTGGAGCTGAAGAACACCATCAACACGATGGTCGACCAGCTGTCCTCCTTCGCCGGCGAGGTCACCCGCGTGGCCCGCGAAGTCGGCACCGAAGGACTGCTCGGCGGCCAGGCCGACGTCAAGGACGTCTCCGGAACCTGGCGCGACCTCACCGATTCGGTCAACTTCATGGCCGGGAACCTCACCGCGCAGGTGCGCTCCATCGCCCAGGTCGCCACCGCCGTCGCCCAGGGAGACCTCTCCCAGAAGATCACCGTCACCGCCCGCGGCGAGATCCTGGAGCTGAAGACGACCATCAACACGATGGTCGACCAGCTCTCCGCGTTCGCCGACGAGGTGACGCGCGTGGCCCGCGAGGTCGGCACCGAGGGCAACCTCGGCGGCCAGGCCACCGTACGCGGGGTGTCGGGGACCTGGAAGGACCTCACCGACAACGTCAACGTGATGGCGTCCAACCTGACGGGCCAGGTCCGCTCCATCGCCCAGGTCGCCACCGCCGTCGCCCGCGGCGACCTGTCGCAGAAGATCACCGTGGAGGCGAAGGGCGAGGTCGCCGTCCTCGCCGGAGTCATCAACACGATGGTGGACACGCTGTCCGCGTTCGCCGACGAGGTGACGCGCGTGGCCCGCGAGGTCGGTACCGAGGGCCGCCTCGGCGGCCAGGCGCGCGTGCCCAACGTGGCGGGCACCTGGAAGAGCCTCACCGAGAACGTCAACGAACTCGCCGGCAACCTCACCCGGCAGGTCCGCGCCATCGCCGCCGTCACCAGCGCCGTCGCCGAGGGCGACCTCACCCGCTCCATCACCGTGGAAGCCCCCGGCGAGGTCGGCGACCTCAAGGACAACATCAACTCCATGGTCGGCTCCCTGCGCGAGACCACGCGCGCCAACCAGGAGCAGGACTGGCTCAAGTCCAACCTCGCCCGCATCTCCGGCCTGATGCAGGGCCACCGCGACCTCGCCGTCGTCGCCGAACTCGTCATGGACGAGCTGACCCCCCTGGTCGCCGCCCAGTACGGGGCCTTCTACCTGGCGGAGGACACCCCCGAGGGCACGGTGCTGACGCTCGTCGGCTCCTACGGCCGCTCCGCCGCCGACGGGGTCGGCGTACGCTTCGCCCTCGGCGAGTCCCTCGTCGGGCAGGCGGCACGAAGCCACCGCACCATCACCACCGACCAGGTCCCCGCCGGCTACGTCATCTCCTCCGGGCTCGGCCACACCACGCCCGGAAGCCTGACGATCCTGCCGATCGTGGTGGACGACCAGGTCCTCGGCGTGATCGAGCTGGCCTCGTTCTCCTCCTTCACCCCCGTCCACCGCGACTTCCTCAGCCAGCTGCTGGAGACCATCGGCGTCAACGTCAACACCATCGTCGCCAACGCCCGTACCGACGAACTCCTCGGCGAGTCGCAGCGCCTGACCGCCGAACTCCAGGCACGCTCCGCCGAACTCCAGGACCAGCAGGAGGAGCTGCAGCGCTCCAACGCGGAACTGGAGGAGAAGGCCGCCCTGCTGGCCAGCCAGAACCGCGACATCGAGGCGAAGAACCTGCAGATCGAGCACGCCCGGCAGGAACTGGAGGACCGCGCGCAGCAGCTGTCGCTGGCCTCCAAGTACAAGTCGGAGTTCCTGGCGAACATGAGCCACGAACTGCGCACCCCGCTCAACAGCCTGCTGATCCTCGCGCAGCTGCTGGCCCAGAACCCGACCCGCAACCTCACCTCGAAGCAGGTCGAGTACGCCGGCATCATCCACTCGGCCGGATCCGACCTCCTCCAGCTGATCAACGACATCCTCGACCTCTCCAAGGTCGAGGCCGGCAAGATGGACATCCACCCCGAGCGCGTCCACCTGCAACAGCTGCTGGACTACGTCGAGGCCACCTTCCGGCCCATGACCACCCAGAAGAGCCTCGACTTCACCGTCACCACCGCCCCCGACGCCCCCGCCGACCTGCTGACCGACGACTCCCGGCTGCGCCAGATCCTGCGCAACCTGCTGTCCAACGCCGTCAAGTTCACCGAGCGCGGCGGTGTCGAGCTGCGCATCGAACGGGCCACCGACGCCGAAGTCCCCGCCCGGCTGCTCCGCCGCGGGAGCGTGATGGCCTTCCGCGTCCGCGACACCGGCATCGGCATCCCCGAACAGCAGCTGGAATCGGTGTTCGGCGCCTTCCAGCAGGCCGACGGGACCACCAGCCGCAAGTACGGCGGCACCGGGCTCGGCCTCTCCATCACCCGTGAGATCGCCCAGCTGCTCGGCGGTGCCGTGGCCGCGGAGAGCACCCCCGGCCAGGGCAGCACCTTCACCCTCTACCTCCCGGTCAGCCACGCCGAGTTCGAGGACGGACCCGCCCCCCAGACCACCGCCCCCGCGCCCGCCGCCACCCCCGCCGCGTACGGTCTGCCCGGCCCGCGGCACGAGGGCGAGCGCGGGGCGCCGGCCGGCCGGCAGCGCCAGGCCCGCCGCCTCCTCGTCATCGAGGAACGCCAGGGCGGTCTGCTCTCCCTCGTCGCCGCCAGCGCCGAACGCGAACTCGTCCCCTCGCCCGCCCCCGACGGCGAGTACGGCGGTGTCCAGGTCGTCGGCGCCACCAGCTCGCGCGAAGCCGCCGCCGCCCTGGCCTCCGAGCCGTTCCACTGCGTCGTCCTCGAACTCGACATGCCCGGCGGCGAGGCCCTGCGGTTCCTCGACGCCCTCGACGGGGACCCGGCGCTCAGCGCGCTGCCGGTCCTCGCGCACAGCAACCCCCGCCTGAGGAACGGCCGGGAAGACACCCTGCCCGAGCGGAGCGGGTCCCACCGCGTCGAACTGATCGGCAGCCTCGACGAACTCCGCGAACGCATCGTCCTGCACCTGTCCGCCGACCCGTCCGCCGAACGGCCCGGCGAGCCGCGGCCCGGCGTGAAGGCGTCGGCGGCAGACGAGGGGAACACCGCCGCCCCCGACGGGGAGCTGGCAGGACGCACCGTCCTCGTCGTCGACGACGACGCCCGCAACCTCTTCGCCCTCAGCGGCATCCTCGAACTCCACGGCATGCACGTGCTCCATGCCGAGAACGGCCGCAAGGGCATCGAGACGCTCACCCGCAACTCCGGCATCGACCTCATCCTGATGGACGTGATGATGCCCGAGCTGGACGGCTACGCCGCGACCGAGGAGATCCGCCGCATGCCCGCCCACGCCGGCCTGCCCATCATCGCCGTCACCGCCAAGGCGATGCCCGGCGACCGGGAGAAGAGCCTGGCCGCCGGCGCCAGCGACTACGTCACCAAGCCCGTCGACGCGGACGACCTCATCGCCCGCGTCCGCCACTGGCTCACCCCGTCCCGTCGTGGCGACGAGGGGCGGGCCGCCCGGTGACCCGCCCCGACACCGCCCCCGCCCCCGGCGCACCGGCCGGCGAAGCACCGCCGCCCATCCTCCCCAAGCAGGCGCCGACCCCGCTCGGACGGCTCGTCGCCACGGTCGAGCGGCTGCGCCGCGAGGTACGGGAGGCCCACGCGGCGGCCGACGGCCGGGCCCTGGTCGAACTGGCCAAGGGCATCCTCATGGGGCGGCTGAACTGCACCCCGGCCGCCGCGGCCCGCCAGCTCGACGATCTGTGCCGCGACGCCGGGCTCTCCCCCCTCGAACTCGCCGCCGACATCGTCAACCAGGCCGCCCGCGACCACGTCAGCGAAGTCACCGCCGAGTTCGTCGAACGCACCGCGGCCGCCACCGCGCCGACCGTGCGGCCCTCGACGCTCTCGGTACGCCTGCGCACCGCCGAGAGCGGGATCCTCGCCGCCGCCGCGGACACCCAGGCCGTGGCCGAATCCCTGCTCGCCAACGCCCTGACCCCGCTCGGCGCCGTCGCCGTCGCGGTGTGGGCCGCCGCCCCCGACGGCTCCCTGGCCCTCGCCGCCCACGCCGGATTCCCCGCGGAGGAAGCCTCCCGCTGGCGGCACGTGCCCCCCGGCGTCGTCACCGTCCCCCGCCTCGCCCTGCGCGAACGCACCGCGGTGACCATCGCCGACCTCGGGCAGGAGGGGATCCCCTCGATCGGACACCTCCAATGGCCCGCGGGCGGCCGCATGGCCGTACCCGCCGGGACCGGCGGACGCGTGCACGGCGTACTCGAGGTCTGCTGGCCGCAGCCCCTGCCGCCGCAGCCCCCGCAGATCAAGCGCCAGGTGGAAGCACTGGCCGAGCTGTGCGCCCACACCCTCGACACGGCGCCGCCGCCCGACGCGGGGGCGCCGGAGGGACTCCTGCCCGACGTGTCGGAACTCATCGACCTCGCCGAGGGACTGCACGACCCCACCGTCATCCTGACCCCCGTCCTGGACGCCGAGGGCCGGCTGGCCGACTTCCGCATCCGCCACGCGAACAGCCGGTTCGCCGATCCCGCCGGACGTCCGCGCGCGGACGTCAACGGAGCCCTGCTGCTGGAGGCCTACCCGATGGCCGGCGGCGACAGCGGCCTCTTCGACACCATCGAACGGGTCCACGCCACGGGCGAACCCTTCCGAGCCCAACGCGTCAGCCTCACCGCCCTGGTCGGCCAGATCCCGCTCACCTCGGTCGCCGACATCAGCGTGAGCCGGCACGGCGCCGCCGTCCTGCTCATCTGGCGGATCGAGGACGAGACCGCCCGGCTGGCCAACCTGCTCCAGCACGCCCAGCGGCTGGGCCGCATCGGCGGCTTCGAGGAGGACCTCACCACCGGCGAGATCACCTGGAACTCCGAGCTCTACGCCCTCCACGGACTCCCGCCCACCGCGCCCCCCGTACCGCTGCGCGACCTGCCCGACCACGCCCACCCGGACGACTCCGCGGCCCTGGGCCGCTTCCTGCGGGCCGTGCTGCGCTACCGGCGCCCCGCCTCCGTCAACCTGCGCCTGCGACGCTCCGACGGCATCCTGCGCCACATCCGCGTCGTTGCCGAGCCCGTACTCGACTCGGCACAACGGCTGCACGCCGTGCGCGGCGCGTACCAGGACATCTCCGCCCAGCACTGGACCGAGGTGGCCCTCGCCGCGACCCGGGACCAACTCGCCCTCACCGAGGCCGAATCAGCCGAACGCAACCGGCTCGCCCTCCAGCTCCAGCACGCCATCATGCCCCCGCACCACCACATCGAGGCACCCGGACTGCGCGTCGCCGTCCGCTACCGGCCCGCGGAGACGGAGTCCCTCGTCGGCGGCGACTGGTACGACACGCTGGTGCTGCCCTCGGGCCTCATCCTGCTCTCCGTCGGCGACGTCGCCGGACACGGCATCGAAGCCGCCACCGGAATGGTCGTCCTGCGCAACGCCCTGCGCGGCCTCGCCGTCACCGGCGCCGGCCCCGCCCAGCTGATGTCCTGGCTGAACACCGTCACCCACCACCTGACCAAGCAGGTCACCGCCACCGCCGTGTGCGGCCTCTACGACCCCCGCACCCGCGTCATGCGCTGGGCACGCGCCGGACACCTGCCGCCCGTACTCGTCAGGAAGGACGGGGCCCGGGCCTTCCCCCTCATCGACGGCCTGCTCCTCGGCGCGCTGCCCGACGTCACGTACGCCGAGGGGGAGATCCTCCTCGAACCGCAGGACACCCTGCTGATGTTCACGGACGGACTGGTCGAGCGCCGGGACGCCTCCGTGCAGGACTCCCTGGCCGACCTCCTGCGCACCGCAGGGGCGGGAGCCGGGGACCTCGACAGCAGGCTCGACGCACTCCTGACGCAGAGCTGGTCCGACACCGACGACGACACGTGCCTCATCGGCGTACAGCTCGACTGACCCCGGCCGGCCGCCGCCGGCCGGGGTCGGCTCAGGCGCTGTCCGTCCGCGCGGACAGCGGGGCGGCGACCTCCTCCAGGGAGCGCCCCTCGGCGGCGACCGCGAAGAAGACGGCGACCACTCCCGCGGCCACCATCAGCGCCGCCCCGACGCAGAACGCCAGCACGGTGTCCGAGCGGACGCCGCTGGAGGTGAGCTCGGCGAAGACCAGCGGCCCGGAGATCCCGCCGGCGGCCGTGCCGACCGCGTAGAAGAAGGCGATCGCCATCGCCCGGGTCTCCATCGGAAAGATCTCGCTCACCGTCAGGTACGCCGAACTCGCCCCCGCCGACGCGAAGAACAGCACCGCGCACCAGCAGGCCGTCATGGTCAGCGCGGTGAGCCTGTCCGTCCCGAACAGCCAGGCCGTGCCGAACAGCAGCAGCCCCGACAGCACGTACGTACCCGCGATCATCGGGCGGCGGCCGACGGTGTCGAAGAACCGCCCCAGCAGCAGCGGCCCGAGGAAGTTCCCGAAGGCGACGACGGCGAAGAAGTAGCCGGTGCCGCCACTGGACACCCCGAAGAACCGGATCAGGATCGTCCCGAAACCGAACGTGATCGCGTTGTAGAGGAACGCCTGGCCGACGAAGAGCGACAGGCCGAGGACGGCGCGCCGCGGGTACGTCCGGAAGACGGTGCGGGCGATCAGGCCGAAGCCGATGGCGCGGTGGCGGGTCACGGTGATCGCCTCCCCGGGCTCGGGCAGCCGCACGCCCTTCTCCCGCTCCACCTGCCGTTCGACCCCGGTGACCAGCTCTTCGGCCTCCCGCTCCCTGCCGTGGACGAACATCCAGCGGGGGCTTTCGGGCACGTGCCTGCGCACGAGGAGGATGACCAGGCCGAGGACCACGCCGAGGGCGAAGGTGAGCCGCCAGCCCAGCCAGGCCGGGAAGACGCCGGTGTCCAGTGCGAACACCGACAGCAGGGCACCGGCGACGGCACCGAGCCAGAAACTGCCGTTGATGATCAGGTCGACGCGCCCCCGGTACCTGCTCGGGATGAGCTCGTCGATGGCGGAGTTGATGGCCGCGTACTCGCCGCCGATGCCGAAGCCGGTCAGGAACCGGAAGACGAAGAACCACCAGGCCGAGAAGGACACGGCGGTCAATGCGGTCGCCGCGAGGTAGACGCCGAGGGTGACCAGGAACAGCTTCTTGCGCCCGAACAGGTCGGTCAGCCGTCCGAAGACGAGCGCCCCCGCACACGCGCCGGCCACGTAGAGGGCGGCGGCGACCCCGGTGACCTGGGCGTCGGTGACGGCCAGGCCGCTGCCGTCCTCGGAGAGGCGCCCGGCGATGTTGCCGACGACGGTCACCTCGAGGCCGTCGAGGATCCACACGGTGCCCAGCCCGACCACGATCATCCAGTGCCACCGGGACCACGGCAGCCGGTCCAGTCTCGCGGGGACCTTCGTCGTGACCGTCCCCGCATCCGGGCTTGCGCAGCGATCCCCGAGTTCAGTCATGCACGCGCTGCTGCCCGCGGCCGGACCCGCCAAACCGCCGCCCGGACCGCTCAGGGACGCCGTCGTCCCGCGAGGGGGTTTGGAGGAGCGGATCGGGGACACACGCGCCGGTGACGGCGGCACGTCTCGCCAGACCGGCGACCACCGCGGCTGGTGACCGCGGGCGGCACCCCTTCCTCAGGGCACCCGCCCGCGGGCCGTCGCCGCGGCACCACTGTGTCGTCCCGCCGCAGGCACGGCCGCCCGGCCGCGTCGACGCCTCCCCGCGTACGCGCCCCGGCCAAGCCCCCGGCGCCCGCTGACCACACAGCGGCCCCCGGGCCGGTCGGCGGGACGACGCCCGGCCCGGGGGTGGCGTCCGGCCCCGCAACACACCCCGAAGCCCGGCGCGGGCGCCTGCTGAGGGGGAGGAGACGCTCACGACCGGGCCCGGCGGCCGGAAGGCCGCTCACCTGGCCGGCCGCTCTTCCAGCGTAGCCGCGCCGCACCTCCCGCACCCGCTCGCGGCCTCCCCGCCGGCCCGCCCCCGCCTCCCGCCCGCTCACGGGGCCGGGAGGGGAAGGTCCGCCCAGACGGCCTTTCCCCCGGGCGTGGGCAGGGTGCCCCAGCGCAGGGCGAGCTGGTCGATGAGGAACAGCCCGTGCCCGCCGATGGAGTCCGGACGGTGCTCGCCCATGTGCGGCGGGCGGGGATCGTGGTCGCTGACGGAGATCCGCAGGAAGCGGTCGTGCCGGTCGAGGGCGAGGTGGCGGACGCCCCCGGCGTGTTTGACGGCGTTGGAGAGCAACTCGGCCGCCACCAGGACGACATCGCCACCGTGGGCCAGGAGGCCCATGTCGGTGAGGGTCCGGCGGACCCACGCCACGCCCGCACCGCACCCCGCGGCGCCGTTCGCGTCGTCGAGGTCGATTCCATGGCTCACAGCAGAAGGCGGCAGTCCCATCACGGGTCCCGAAAGGCCGAAGTTCTCTTGGTTCCGTCACCTGCCCACCGCCCACCGGGCCACACCACGTGCGGCCCACGGGTTACCGGCGGTGGCGGGCGGTCGCCTCGGCGAGGGTCGGGTGGATCTCGAACATCCCGGCCGCGCCGGTGGCGTCCAGCACCTCTCGTACGGCATCGCCCGGGGAGAGCAGGACCAGGGTCACACCCTGCTCGTCGGCGGCCTCGCGCACGGCCAGCAGCAGGTTGAGCCCGTCGGCGGTGAACAGCTCCACGGCGTCGAGGTCGACCGCGAGCAGCGCCGGACGCAGCTCCAGTGCCCGGCTCAGCGCGTCGTCGCCGATGGCCCGGGTGCCCAGGTGGACGTCGCCGGACAGGACGCACACCACGGCGCTGCCGACCCGTACGGTGTCCGTCTTCAGGTCGGGCGCGGGCAGGGGCAGGTTCGCCGCGTCGGTGCTCATGGCCGCCTCCTGCCCCGGTCCTGCGCACACGGTGTGCACGGCGGCGAAAGCCGCCCTGCAGGTCCCGCGCGCCCGTCGGCGAGGCCTCCGGGACCCGGTGGGGCCCTTCCACCGTACGCCCCCTCGGAAGGACCGGCACGGACCCGTGAGGGAGGCCCGGGAAGGGGTAGACGGCGCTCATGATTGCTTCCACTCCTCACCTCGCGACTCCCGTTCTCGCGGCCGAGGGTACGCCCGCCCTCCTGCTGATGGCCGTCGGCGTCCTCGTGGCCGCCCTGCTCGTCGCCGCGTTCTGGTACGGCAGCCGCCGCGCGGCGCGCCGCAGGGACCCGGGCGCCCGGGCGGTCGACCAGAACCCGCAGGCCGTGGCCCGGCGGAACTCCTGGCAGGAGCCCGACGCGGGCCCGGCCCACGACGACGACCGGTGACGCGCGGCCGCGCGTGCCGCGGCCCTGCCTCCGCCGCCGGCTCCGTTCATTCCAGCCGGCGGCGGTCCTCGTCGGTCCAGGCCCGCGTGTCCCGGGGCTCGACGTACAGCTCCTCGTCCGCCGGACACCCGCCCGCCACCGCGCGCTGGCGGGACAGTTCGGCGTCGAACTCCAGGCCCAGGAGCACGGCGAGGTTGGTGATCCACAACCACACCAGGAAGATGACGACGCCCGCCAGAGTGCCGTACGTCCTGTTGTACGAGCCGAAGTGCGCCACGTAGAACGCGAAGCCGCCCGAGGCGGTCATCCAGATCACCAGCGCCAGGACACTGCCCGGGCTGACCCACCGGAAGCCGCGGCCCCTGGCGTTCGGGGCGGCCCAGTACAGCAGCGCGATCATGGCGGTGACCAGCACCAGCAGGACCGGCCACTTCAGGGTCGACCACACCGCCAGCGCGGTGTCGCCCACCCCCAGCGCCGCGCCCGCACGCCGGGCCAGGCCACCGGTGAACACCACGATCAGCGCACTGGCGACGGCCAGCCCCATGAGCGTCACGGTCAGACCGAGCCGCAGGGGCAGCACCCGCCACACGGGCCGCCCCTCGGGCATGTCGTAGACGGCGTTCGAGGCGCGGATGAACGCGCCGACGTAGCCGGAGGCCGACCAGACCGCCACCACCAGCCCCACGACCGCCAGGAAGGAGCCGGCACCGGCGTGGTCCCGCAACCGCTCGACCGCGTCGGTGATCACGTCCCGTGCCGCGCCGGGGGTGAGCGCCCGCAGCTCGTCCAGCACCTGCCGGGTCGCCACGTCGCCCGCGACGCCCAGGAGCGACACCAGCACCAGCAGGCCGGGGAACAGCGCCAGCACCCCGTAGTAGGTCAGGGCCGCCGCCCGGTCCGCCAGCTCGTCGTCCGTGAACTCCCTCACCGTGCCGCGCACCACCGCCTTCCAGGACCGGCCGGGGAGCAGCGACGGCCGGTCGGGCGGCCCGTGCGCCGGTTCCCCGGATCCCGTGTCCGACGGCGGGCGGCCGTCCCTGTCGTCAGCTGTCCCGTTGGCCTTCATGGTCGGCGCATGTCCCGTCCCGCCGCGAGCATGCCTCCTGCCCGCGCCGGACCCGGTGACCGGCGACCGCCCGGGTGACACTGGGGGAGTGGCGGACGACGAGCGCCGCACGCAACGGCGGCTGGAACGGACCATCCTCGACCTGCTGGAGCGCCGCGGGCCGGGCACGACGATCTGCCCCTCGGACGCCGCGCGGGCGGTGTACGCGGCGGACGACGACGGCTGGCGCGCCCTGATGGAGCCGGTCCGCCGCGCGGCCCGCCGGCTGGCCGCGGCGGGCGAGGTGGAGATCACCCAGCACGGCCGTCCCGTCGATCCGGACCGGGCCCGGGGTCCGATCCGCATCCGCCGCACCCGCCGCACCCCCTGACGCCCCGACAGCACGCCGCGCGGCCCGTACCCGCTCCCGCCTGCCGCGACGGCGCCGTAGGGACCGCTCCTGCCCGGCCTCCTCAACTCGTGCCCGCCGTCGCGGGGTTTGAGGTCCCGGAAGGCGGCCATACGCGGCAGGAGGAAGACATGACCAACACACCTGACGACGACACACAGACGAAGGCGGACCAGGGGAAGCCCCCGCGCCCCGCCACGGTGATCCTTTCGGCGATGCGGCAGCTGTCCCAGCTGCTCGGCCTTCCGGCCGAAGCCGTCAGCTCGTGCGAGCGGGCCGAAGACGGCACCTGGAAGCTCTCGGTCGAAATCGTCGAACTGCCACGCGTCCCCGACACGATGACGCTGCTGGCCTCCTACGAGGTGGAGGCCGACGCCGACGGAGAACTCATCGGCTACCGGCGGGTCCGCCGCTACGAGAGGGGCCGCGCGGACCGTCGCTGAAGGCGGACGCCCGTCCCTGCCCCCGAAGAAAGGGAAGCGGAACAATGACCGTCGTTCCTGCCCAGCCCGCACCCGCCGCGTCCGGCGGCGGCTCCAGCGGTCTGTACGACGTCCTGGAACTGATCCTCGACCGAGGCCTGGTCATCGACGCGTTCGTACGCGTCTCGCTGGTCGGCATCGAAATACTCAAGATCGACATACGGGTCGTCGTGGCCAGCGTCGACACCTACCTGCGGTTCGCGGAGGCGTGCAACCGCCTCGACCTGGAAGCCGGACCGCGCAAGAACCCGGGCCTGCCCGACCTCATGGGCGAGCTGACCGAGTCCGGCGCCCGGGGCAAGACCAAGGGCGTCCTCAGCGGGGCGGCCCAGACCCTCTCCGACGCCTTCAGCCAGGCCCGCGAGGAGGGCACGGAGGAGAAGAGCGAGAGCCGGCCGCGCCGGCGCGCCACGGCCCGCCGGGAGGAGAAGGAATGAGCACCTACGTCTACGGCATCACCCGCGCCTCGCAGAAGCTCCCGGGCGCCATCGAGGGGATAGGCGAGCCGCCCCTCCCCGTCCGGTCCGTCCGGGCCGGCCGGCTCGCCGCACTGGTCAGCGACGCCCCCGCCGAGCTGAAGCCGAAGCGGCGGGACCTGCTCGCCCACCAGAGGGTGGTCATCCAGGCCCAGGCCGGCGGCCCCGTCCTGCCGATGCGCTTCGGCGGCGTCTCACCCGACGACGACACGGTCGGCGCGATCCTCTCGGAACACGAGGAGTCCTACCTCGAACGTCTGGAGGCCCTGGTGAACCGCGACGAGTACAACGTCAAGGCCAGCCACGAGGAGGACGCGGTCCTCCACTCGGTCCTGGCCGCGGATCCCCAGCTGATCGCCCGCCACCAGGCGATGCGCGCGGCGGGCGGTGGCACCCACGAGGAGAAGCTGCTCTTCGGTGAACTCGTCGCGCGCGCGGTGTCAGCGCGCGAGCGGGCGGACGCCGCCCTCATCGAGGAGGCCCTGACCCCCCACGCCGAGGACGTGCGCCGGGGACCCGACAGCGCCGGCTGGCTCGCCAACTGCTCCTTCCTCGTCGACCGCGACCGCCGCGAGGACTTCCTCGCCGCGGTCCGCGCCCTGCACGAACAGCATCACCACCTGCGGGTGCAGGCGACCGGCCCGCTGCCGCCCTACAGCTTCGCCGAGGCGGGCTGAGGCCATGGGCCTGCTGAAGGAAGTCCTGCTGCTCCCGGCCGCACCCGTACGGGGGACCGCCTGGGTCATGCGCCAGGTCCTCGCCGAGGCCGAGCGGCAGTACCACGACCCCGCCGTCGTCCAGCGCGAGCTCGCACGGCTCGTCGCGGCCTTCGAGGCGGGAGAGATGGACGAGTCCGAATTCGACCGCCGGGAGGACGAACTCCTGGCCCGACTGGAGAGCAGGTCGCGACCGACATGACGAACCGCACCGCCCTGGGCCTGGCCGTCGGCGCCGGCTACCTCCTGGGCCGCACGAAGAAGGCCAGGCTCGCCCTCGGCCTCACCACCCTGGTGCTCGGCCGCAGGGTCGCTTCCGGGCCGGCCCTTCCCCTGGTCGGCGGCCTGCGGGACCGCCCCCGGGTGAAGGAGCTGCGCGACCAGCTGCGCACGGACCTCCGCGGCGTGGCACCGGCCGCCGTCGGCGCGCTCGTGGACCGACGGCTCGACGCCCTCGCCGACCGCCTGCACGACCGCACCCTCGACCTCCAGGACCGTCTCGCGGACCTGACGGGCCGGGACGACGACACCGGTCGGCAGGCCGCGGACCCGGACCCGGACGCCGACCCGGACCCGGACGCCGACCCGGACCCGGACGCCGACCCGGACCCGGACGCCGACCCGGACCCGGACGCCGACGCGGAAGCGGTCGCCGACGCCGACGGGCCCCGGAACGCCGACGCCGACGAGCCACAGGGCGGCGACCGCCGCCCGCCGCGCAAGCGCGCGGCCCGCAAACAGGCGCCGTCGGCCGGCCGTTCCCGCCGCAGCGGCTCCGGCGAGGCGAAGGGCGCCGTGAAGGGTGGCGCGAGCGGCAGCCGGGGAGACGGCGGCGATGCCTGAGACCACCCTGCTGGCGCGACTCGGGAACAGCCCCGCGGCGGACCGGGTCAAGGACGAACTGGAGCACTACCTCGCGGTCCGGGCCGCATGCCTCCTGGCGGGCATCGGCCGGGCCCTGGGGCGCGCCACGCTCCTCCTCGAAGCCGAGGACGAGCCCGGTCCCGCCCGCCCCCGCGGCCGTCACGGAAGCCGACGCCCCTCATGACCACACCCTCGGGCCTGCCCCGGCTCGGCGACGACGGTGGCGGAGCCAACCTCGCCGACATCCTCGAACGCGTACTCGACAAGGGCGTGGTCATCGCCGGCGACATCCGGATCAACCTGCTCGACATCGAACTGCTCACCATCAAGCTCCGCCTGGTCGTCGCCTCGGTGGAACGCGCGAAGGAAATGGGCATCGACTGGTGGGAACGGGACCCCGCCCTGTCCTCCAAGGCGCGTGACGGCGAGCTGGGCCGTGAGAACGCGGATCTGCGCCGGCGCATCGCGGCGCTCGAAGCACGCCGGGAGGAACACCCGTGAGCGAGGAACTCCTCTACGTGTACGCCGTGCTGCGGACCGGCCCGCAGCTCCCGCGGTCCCTCGTCGAAGCCGACACCGGCCCCGTCCTCGGCGCGGGCCTGCGGCTCGTCGGCCATGACGGCCTCACCGCCGTCGCCGAGCCCGTGTCCGCCGCCGACTTCGACGAGGGACCGCTGCGCGCCCGCCTGGAGGACCTGGACTGGCTCGCCGGAGTGGCTCGCGCCCACCACGGGGTGGTGGCCCGCGTGGGACGGCTGGCCACCACCGTCCCGCTGCGGCTGGCGACCGTGTGCCGCGGCCCGGAAGGGGTCCGGCGGATGCTGGCCGAAGGCCGCGTACCGCTCACCCGGGCCCTGCGCCGGCTCGCGGGCACGGAGGAGTGGGGCGTCAAGCTCTACACCGAACCCGCCGCTGCCGACGGCCCGGCCGCCTCGCCGGCCCCCTCGGCGGCGGGCGGCTCCGGCCGCGACTACCTGCGCACCCGCGTCGCGGCACGACGGGCGCGCGACGACCGCGACGACCGGGCCCGGCAGACCGCCCGCACGCTCCACGACGACCTCCGCGCCAGGGCGTCGGGCGCCGTCACGCACCCGCCGCAGCACGGCGCGCTGTCGTCGGCCCCGGGCCGGAACGTGCTCAACGCCGCCTACCTGGTCCCCACCGCGGACCGGCGGGCGTTCCTGGACGGCGTCCCGGACGCGGACTCGCTGCCGGCGGGCCTGCGGATCGAGGTCACCGGCCCCTGGGTCCCGTACTCCTTCGCCCACGGTCCCGCGGATGCCGCGGAAGCCCCGTGAGCGGGACCCGGGACGTCGCCGAAACCGCCGACGTCGCCCTCGTCGACCTCCTCGACCGCCTCCTGGCGGGCGGGGTCGTGCTCGTCGGCGACATCACGCTGCGCATCGCCGACGTCGACCTCGTCCGCATCGACCTGAAGGCGCTCGTCAGCTCCGTCGGCGACACCGTGCCCGCACCCTGGGAGGAATGAGAGATGAGCCGACCGCAGCAGCTCGACCTCGACGCCGACACCGTCGAACGCGACCTCGCACGCCTGGTCCTGACCGTCGTGGAACTCCTGCGCCAGCTCATGGAACGCCAGGCGCTGCGCCGGTTCGAGAGCGGCACCCTCACCGAGGAGCAGGAAGAACGCCTCGGCCTGACCCTGATGCTCCTGGAGGACCGCATGGACCTCCTGCGGCGCCGGTTCGGCCTGCGCCCCGAGGACCTGAACATCGACCTGGGCCCCCTGGGAAAGCTCCTGTGAGGGGGGTTTGCCGCCCGGGGTTCGGGTCACACGCGGGACATGACCGAATCGGAGAAGAACACCAGCAGCCGTTCCACGTCGCGAGGTTCCTCCAACGGGACCGCCACCAGGACCCGGGACCGGGCCGCAGCCGCGTCCGAGGACACCGCGGGCGCCCTCGCCTCCCTGCCGGCGCCGCTGGGGGAGAAGACGGTCGCCGCCGCGAAGGCCGTCCGGGGTTCCCTGGGCCGGGCCGGCTGGGTCTGGACCGCCGTCAGGGCCCGCAAGGCCGCGGCGGCCGGTGCCGCCACGGCCACGGCGGCCGTCGTGACGACCGCCTACACCCTCGGACGGCGTTCCGGCCTGCGACGGCGCGGCCCGCTGTCCCGGCTCACGGGCGGCCGTCTCTGAACGGGGCGTCCGCCCGGCCTGGTTGGTACGGGCCGTGAGCGCATGGGTCATGGGGGCCACGAGCGGGCTCCGGGGACCGGCGCAAACCGGGGTGGAACCGTCGTATCCACTCCCTGCGTCATGATCATCAAGGTTCCCGGAAGAAGACGAGGTCCCCATGCCCATGCCCCCGGCCCGCCGTAGCGTGCTGGCCGCCGCCCTCGGCGCCGGCACCGTACTCACCGCCGGCCCCGCCCCCGCCGCCGCTGCCTCGCCCGTACCCGCCGCGGGGGTCGGCCCGCGGGTCGCCCGGGCCCTGGCCGCACTCGAACGCGAGCACGGCGCGCGGCTCGGGGTGTACGCCCTGGAGACGGACACCGGACGCACCGTCACCCACCGGGCGGACGAACTCTTCCCCATGTGCTCGGTGTTCAAGACCCTCGCCGCCGCGGCGGTCCTGCGCGACCTCGACCACGACGGCTCGGTCCTCGCCCGCCGCGTCCACTACACCCAGGCGGACATCGACAGGTCCGGCTACTCGGAGTGGACCAAGCGGGCGGCGCACCTCGCGAACGGCCTGACGATCGCCGAGCTGTGCGAGGTGAGCATCACCTACAGCGACAACACCGCCGCCAACCTGCTGCTGCGCGAACTCGGCGGCCCCGATGCCGTCACCCGCTTCGCCCGCTCCCTCGGCGACCCGGTGACGCGCCTGGACCGGTGGGAGCCCGAGCTGAACAGCGCCGAACCGGACCGCGTCACCGACGTCACCACCCCCCGGGCCATCGCCCGCACGTACGCCCGGCTGGTCCTGGGCGACGCGCTGGGCCGGGCGGACCGCGGTCTGCTGACCGGATGGCTGTGCGCGAACACGACGAGCGGCGCGCGCTTCCGGGAGGGGCTGCCCGCCGAGTGGCGGCTGGGCGACAAGACCGGCGGCGGCTCCTACGGCACGAACAACGACGTCGGCATCGTGTGGCGGCCGCACGGGGCTCCGCTGGTCCTGGCGGTCCTGACGACCAAACCGGCGCAGGACGCGAAAGCGGACGACGCGCTGGTGTCCGGGGCGGCCAGGGTCCTGGCGAAGGCGTTCGCCGACCCGGGACGCTGACGGGGGACGGGCGCCCCCGCCCACCGGAACCGGACGGTCCGTCAGCCCCGGCCGCCGGACTCCGCGACGGCGCCCGGGTCCGGGGCGAGGGCCAGGAAGTCGTCGTGGGTGCGGACCCGGACCCCGGGCCGGTCCTCGGCCAGCGCGGCGATCATGGCCGCGGCCAGGCGGCCCGCCGGCACCGGCCGGTAGGGGCGGGCGGGCCCGGCCAGCAGGGGGGCCAGTACGGTCGCGGCGAGCCGCCGAGCCCCTCGCCCCGGCGGTGGGCGGCACGGCGGCCGAGGATGAAGGAGGGCCGGAAGAACTCGGTCTGCGGGTAGCCCAGCGCCGTCACCTCCGCCTCCATGTCCCCCTTCACCCGGAGGTAGAAGGCGCGGCTGCCCGACCCGGCGCCGACCGAGGAGACGACGGCGATCCGGTCGGCGCCGGCGTCCCGGGCCAGCCCGGCCACCCGCACGGTGTGGTGCTGGTCCACCTCGCGGAAGGCCTCCTGCGAGCCGGCCTGCGCGATGGTGGTGCCCAGCGCGCAGTACACGTCGCCCCCGGCCGGCCCGGGCGGCAGGTCGTCGGCCCGGAGCTTGGCGAAGTCCACCACCCGGGCGTCCAGCCGCGGGTGTTCGAGGCCGAGCGGGCGGCGGGCTAGGACGGTGACGCGGTCGTAGCGCGGGTCGCGCAGCAGCCGTACCAGCAGTTGTCCGCCGACCAGTCCCGTGGCTCCGGCCAGGAGCGCGCTGCGGGTCATGGAAGTCCTCTCCGCCGCCGGCGGCCGGCCCGCCGGAGTCACCGCAGCATGTCACACCGGCCGGCGCCACCGGCCGTGGTCCATGTGGGACCCGGCCATGGGGCCCATGCGCAGCATGCCGCCGTCCACCGCCCAGGAGGCGCCGGTGACGTAGGAGGCCTCGGGTCCGGCGAGGAACGCGATGACGGCGGCGACCTCCCGGGCGTCGCCGGGCCGTCCGGCCGGGATGCCGGGCCGGTCCCGGGTCCGCACGTCCACGTCCTCCTGCCCCGTCATGGGGGTGGCGATCTCCCCGGGTGCCACGGAGTTGACGGTGATGCCGTGTTCGGCGAGTTCGAGGGCCATCACCTGGGTGAGGAGCCCCAGCCCGCCCTTCGCGGCGCAGTAGGGGCCCGCGCCGACCCTTGGCTGGTGTTCGTGGACCGAGGTGACGTTGACGATCCTGCCGCCCGTTCCCTGGCGGATCATGTGCGGCGCGGCCCGCTGGCCGCACAGCAGGGGACCCACGAGGTCCACGTCGAGCACCTGGCGCACGGTGGCCAGGTCCAGCTCCAGGAAGGGCGTGGCGGTCCCCGTGCCCGCGTTGTTGACGAGGACGTCGAGGCGGCCGAGCTCGTCGGCCAGCCGGTCGACGGCGTCCGCCGCGCCGGGCAGGTCCGTCAGGTCGAGCCGGGCGAGCGCGGCACGCCGCCCGTGTGCCCGGACCTCCTCGGCCGTTCGACGGGCACCCGCCTCGTCCTGGTGCCAGGTGATGCCGACGTCCAGCCCGGTCGCCGCCAGCCTGGCGGCCACCGCGCGGCCGATACCGGAGTCGGCGCCGGTGACCACGGCGGTGGCGGGGGCGAAGTCCAGAGGACTGATCATGTCAGGGTTCCCTTCCGACCGAGCCGCCGGCCGGGAAGCCGCCCTCCTCGGTCACACCCTTGCGCGCGTGGACGTCCCCCTTCCACCCCTCGTTCCAGTATGTGCGCGGGGACCCGGACCCGCCCGTCCTGCCGGTCTCCGGCCCGCGGATCCGGGCGGGTGAGCGAAGCGCTCCACCTCACCGCGGCCCGGAGCGCATGCGCGGGGGAGGGCTGGGCAGACGCGGGCCATCCGGAAGTTCGACCGATAGGCGGCGGTGTGCGAAGCGTAGGTGTGGAAGAGGAACTCCTGCTCGTGGACGCGTCGAGCGGCTCGCCGCTCGCGGTCTCGGGCGCCGTGCTGGCGGCCGCGGAACGCTCCGCCGGGCGCCACGGCGGCCACGGCCGGGAGGACCACGAGTTCGAGAAGGAACTCCACAAGGAACAGGTGGAGTTCGCCACCAAACCGCTCACCGAGATGGGCGAACTGCGGGAGGAGATCACCCGCATCCGGGGCGAGGCGGCCCGCCACGCGGCCACCGCCGACGCCCGGGTGCTGGCCGTGGCGACCTCACCGCTGCCCGTGCGGCCGTCGCTGAACGCCGGACCCCGCTACCGCTGGCTGGGCGAGCGGTTCGGACTGACGGCCCAGGAGCAGCTGACGTGCGGCTGCCACGTCCACGTGTCCGTCGCCTCGGACGAGGAGGGCGTCGCCGTCCTGGACCGCATCAGGCCCTGGCTGGCCGTCCTGACCGCGATCAGCGCGAACTCGCCGTTCTGGCAGGGCGAGGACAGCGGCTACGGGAGCTACCGCAGCCGGGTCTGGAACAGATGGCCCTCCGCCGGACCGGTCGACCTCTTCGGATCCGCGGACCGCTACCGGGAGCAGGTCCGCGCGATGATCGACACCGGTGTGCTCCGCGACGAAGGCATGATCTACTTCGACGCCCGCCTGTCCGCGAGCTACCCCACCGTCGAGGTACGCGTCGCGGACGTCTGCCTCGACCCCGAGACCACGGTCCTCCTCGCCGCCCTCGTCCGCGGCCTGGTCGAAACCGCCGCCCGCGCCTGGCAGCAGGGACAGCCGCCCGCCCGCATCGGGACCAGCCTCCTGCGCCTGGCCTCGTGGCGGGCCGGCCGCTCCGGGCTGGACGGGCCCCTGCTGCACCCCGAGACCATGCGCGAGACACCCCCCGAGCAGGTGGTGGACGCCCTGTACCGGTACGTGCGCGAGGCGCTGCTGGACCACGGCGACGACGAACGGGTCCGGGAGGCCATCGCCCACCTCCACGAACGGGGGAACGGCGCCCGCGTCCAGCGCCGCCTCCACGCCGAGGGGCGCCCCCTCGCCGCCGTCGTCGCGGAGTGCGCGCAGATGACCCTCGGACGGGCCGCCACGGCGTAGCTCCGGCGGCCGCGCCGCGCGGAGTGCTTGAGTGGAGGCCCAGTCCCGTACCCACCCGGAGGAGATCCCATGGCCACCGAGAACCACCGGACCGACGAACAGGCCCGGCGCATGCGTGAACAGGCGGAGGCGCTCGAACTGGCGGCCGGCAAGTCCGCCGACGAAGCCGAACGGGAGGGCCTGATGGACGAGGCCCTGCGCATCCGCAAGGACCTGGAAGACCGCCACGGCCCGGAAAGCGCCACGATGGACCCCATGTAGTACGCCCCCGGTCAGCGCGGGCGGAGGGCGAACCGGTCCGGCGGGTCCGCCCCGCCCCGGACCGGGGCCCCCTCCAGCGTCCGTCGAGGGCGGCGTGTGACGATGTGCGTCCACTTCGAGGAGGCGCTGGTGCCGAGCAGGGGCGCGCGGTGGGCCGCGGCCGCGCTGACCGCGGTCTGCGCGGTGCTGCTCCTGGGCCCCGGCGCGCCGGGCCGTGGCCTTCCCCCGGCCAGGCCGCTGCCGCCCGGCGCCGCCGAGGAGGTCGTACCGGACCGCGTCGGCACGTGGAACCTCTGCAATCCGTGCGGCAGCGGGCTCAACTTCGGCCGGGCGACGGAGATCGCCACGTACGCCCCCCAGGTCATCGGGCTGCAGGAGGCGTGCGTGCGTGACGTCGAGGAGATCCGCGGGTACCTGGAGGAGGTCTACGGGCTGGTCTACCGGGTCGCGTACGGGCCGGTCCTGCGGAACTGGAACCGCTGCGGGGGCCTGCCGTGGCGGCCGGGCGGCTTCGGCCAGGCGATCCTGTCGGCGGCGCCGATGACGGACCGGGTGAGTGTCGAATACCCCGACGGCGGTTCGGAGGACCGCGGCTACCTGGCCGTCACCACGCTGGTGGGCGGCCGGCCCGTACGCGTCTTCAACACCCATCTCGCCCAGCGCCGCCAGGAAGGGGTAAGGGCGGGCCAGGTGGGCGTGCTCGCCGTGGAAGTCGCCCGCCACGACCGGGCGATCGTCCTCGGTGACTTCAACGCCGTGCCGTACGCGCCCGAACTCGGCCCGCTGTGGGCCCTGGCCACGGACACGGACCCCGGCTGTCGCCCCTCGGCAGCCGGTACCGGAGCCTGCGCGGCCACCACCGACTGGAACAGCAAGTTCGACTACGTGTTCCTGCGCGGCATCAGCCCGCGTACGCACCGCGTCCACCCCAGCCCGTACTCGGACCACCACCTGCTGCACACCGACCTGGACCCGGCCCGGGTCAGATCGTGACCGGGCCCTTGGCGGTGGCGAACTCGACCGAGACCAGGCCCGGTTCCTCGTCCTCGACCCAGGTGACGTCGATCTGGTCGAGGGGGTGGTCGGCCGGTTCGCCGAGGAACTCGGCGATGGAGGCGGCGTCCCCGGCGATGGAGACCCCGTGGATGGTGGTCGAGGTGCGCGGGCCCGCGCTGGGGCGTTCCTCGGTGGGAACCAGCCACTGGAGGAAGTAGGGCAGTTGCGGGTCCTCCATCAGTTCCAGCAGGCCGATCTGCTTCCACCTCAGGTCGAACCCGTCGGGGCGGACGCGGTGACCCTCGGCCGAGGTGCGGCCGAGCCGTGCCTCGACCGGGGTGATGTCGTCGACGGAGACCACCCAGCCGAGCCAGCCACCGCCCTCGGCGGCGCGGCGGGCGACCGCCTGGCCGAAGGGTGCGCGGTCGGCGGCGGGGTGGTCGAGTGTGGTGACGACCTCGACGTAGGTGCCGCCGCTCAGCGGGAGGATGAAGTTGCGGGTGCCGAACCGCGGGTGCACGCCACCGTCGACGAACCCGGCGCCGAGTGCCGATCCGATCCACTGGACGGTCGAGACGAAGCTGTCGCGGGCCACCGCATAGGACACATGATCAAGTCGCACCGCCGCATCATCACCCGAGGGCCCGCGCAAATCCCGGCGCCACGCCCGCCGCCGCGCCGCGTCCGCCGCGGATTCAGCCCTGGAGGGGGAAGGGGCGGTCGGTGCCGGTGAGGTGACGGACCCCGCCGTCCCCCGGCCGCCCGCTACGCGGGCGGGTCTCCCGCGTCGTCGCCGTTGGCGGGCCCGTGCGGGGACGGGTGCTCCGGCGAATGGAAGCAGGCCGTGATCGCCTTGCCGCCGTGGAAGACGTGGGCGTCCCACCGGTCTGCGAGGGCGTCGACGATCGCGAGGCCGCGGCCCGAGGTCGCCCCGGTGGAAGCCGCCCTGGGGGAGGGCACCTGCGGGTCGTCGTCCGCCACGCTCACGTGCAGACAGCTGCCGTCCCAGGTGAGGACCAGGTGCGCACTGCTGTGCGCGTGGACGTGGGCGTTGGTGACCAACTCGGACACGGTGAGCAGGACGGAGTGGACCGTGTCGGGAGCAGTCGCGGTCCACGGCAGGGTCTCCAGGTGACCCAGACACCACCGGCGGGCCTCGCGGACACCCCGGTGGACGGGGAACGACCGGGCCCAGCCCACCGCTCGAACAGCCACGGCGTCGTCCTCAGCCGCGGCCGGCCCGGTGGCGAGGACGGTGCCCCTCGCCGCGGGTGACCAGCAGCAGGGCCGTCAGCATCGGTGCGATCAGCAGGATCATGATTCCCACGGCGGTTCCCTTCCTCGTGGCCGGCACGTCCGCGGCCGGTCCGGTGTACCGGCGTGGCGAGGCGCCGGCGTCTGCGCGTGTTTCCGCCGCGCCCCGGACGAAACCCCCGAACCCGCGCCCCGATCAGGTGCATACCGGCGCCGCGCGGGCAGATGCGTGGGGACCTGGCAGGCCCGAGAAAGGACGGACACCGTGGCACGACCGAGGATTCTCGTGGTGGGAGCCGGATTCGCCGGCGTCGAGTGCATCCGGCGGCTGGAGCGCAGGCTCGCGCCCGCGGAGGCGGACATCGCCCTGGTCACCCCGAACTCCTACCAGCTGTACCTGCCGCTGCTGCCCCAGGTGGCCTCCGGCGTGCTGACCCCGCAGTCCGTCGCCGTCTCGCTGCGCCGCAGCAGCCGCTACCGGACCCGGATCATCCCCGGCGGCGTCGTCGGCGTCGACACCCGGGCCAAGGCCTGCGTCGTACGCAAGATCACCGGCGAGTTCGAGGAACACGCCTACGACCAGCTGGTCCTGGCGCCCGGCAGCATCACCCGCACCTTCGACATCCCCGGCCTGGCCGAACACGCACGGGGCATGAAGACCCTCGCCGAGGCCACGTACCTGCGCGACCACGTCATCTCCCAGCTCGACCTGGCCGACGCCAGCGAGGACGAGGCGGAGCGGGCCGCGCGGCTGTGCTTCGTCGTGGTCGGCGGCGGGTACGCCGGCACGGAGACGGCCGCCTGCCTCCAGCGGCTCACCCACCACGCCGTGAAGCGCTACCCCCGTCTGGACCCCCGCGAGATCACCTGGCACCTCCTCGACCTCGCGCCGAAGCTGATGCCCGAACTCGGCGACTCCCTGGGGCGGACGGCCCTGGACGTCCTGCGCCGTCGCGGCATCCAGGTCTCCCTCGGCGTCAGCGTCGCCAAGGCGAGCGCCACCGAGATCGCGCTGACCGACGGCCGGGTCCTGCCGAGCAGGACGCTGATCTGGACGGCCGGGGTCGCCGCGAGCCCGCTGATCGGCACGCTCGACGCGGAGACCGTGCGGGGACGGCTGCTGGTGACCCCGGAAATGACCGTGCCGGGCGCGGACGGGGTGTTCGCACTGGGAGACGCCGCGGCCGTGCCCGACCTCGCGGCGGGCGAGGAGGGCGCCATCTGCCCGCCCACGGCCCAGCACGCCCTGCGACAGGGGCGCACGCTCGCGGACAACCTGATCGCGACGCTGCGCCGGCAGCCGCTGCGTCCGTACGTGCACAAGGACCTGGGGCTCGTCGTCGACCTGGGCGGCACCGACGCGGTGTCCAAACCGCTCGGCATCCCCCTGCGCGGGCTCCCCGCCCAGGCCGTCGCCCGCGGCTACCACTGGTCGGCGCTGCGCACGAACGTCGCCAAAGCCCGCGTGCTGACCAACTGGCTGCTGAACGCGACGGCGGGCGACGACTTCGTCAGGACCGGGATCCAGCCGCCCACGCCGCCGACCCTGCGGCAGTTCGAGCACACGGACGCCTATCTGTCCGCGGATCAGGTGAGGGCCCGCACGGCGGCCCTGCGCGCGTCCGGCCCGGGGGCGGCGGGGTAGGGCGTCCAGGCCCGCCTGCCGGGCCGCCGGGCGTCTGCGCCCTCGCCGGCGTGGGAGGGCGGACCGTACGGCAGCCCGAGCCGCGCCGCCGAGGCCGCGGAGCCCGGGCAGCAGGCCGGCCCCGGGGCGCGGCGCGGCGGCCGTGTTCCCGGGGCCGGGAGGCGGGGGAGCCGGCCCTGCTGTCCGTCCGCCCCGCGGCGTGACCGCAGGACGCCGTCCCGGCGTCAGCGGGTCACCCGGACCCGGCGTCCATCAGCAGGGAACGGCGCTCGGCGGGCGTGAGGCCGCCCCGGACACCGTGCGGCACCCGTCCGGCCAGGGCGTGCCGGCGGCACGGGACGCGGACCGGGCAGTCCCGGCAGACCGCCTTGGCCGCTTCCTCGCGCTCCCGGGCGGCTGCGGCCTGCTCGTGGGCACGCCGGGTGAAGACGTCCCGCGCGGCCGTACGGCACGGCCCGTCGAGCGGCCCGGCGTTGCGCGGCCCGGAGTTTCGCGGCGGCAGGAGTTCGTCCGTTCGGGAGATGTCGCTCACGGGCTGGGCGTCCTTCCGGCAGGGGCGGCCGTCGTGGCCGCGCTCTGCACCCGCGTATGACCGGCATACGCCCGATCATGCGCCCCGGCAGCGCCGGAGCCGGGGGACGGGGGAGCCGCGACCAGGGCCGCCACGCCCACGGCGCAGCCGCTCACCACGGTGGGGTTCACCCAGCCCGCCGCCTGCTCGCCACCCTCCGCGCCGCCCGGGCTGTCCGAGCAGACGACGGACACCGCGCCGGTCATGGCCGCGGCGAGGATCAGTGGTCGCGTGCCGCCAACTGGCCCTGCACGTAGGGGTCGGCCTCGGTGGTGTACGGCCCGCCGTGGCCGGCCAGGAGCTCGGTGATGCGGTACCACTCCGCCAGCGCCGCCCGGGCGGGCGCGTCGGCCTCGGCCGCGTCCCCGACGGCCTCCAGGACGCGGTCGCGCGCGGCGGCCGCCTGATGGTGTGTCATGCCCTCCGCCTGGACCCGTACGCGGTTGCGGGCCTCGACCTCGCCCGGCGAGGGCTCGTGCGGCTGGAGTTCCGTCTCGACGACGGTCTCGGTTTCGTCTGACATGCCGCCACCTTCCGTTTTCCCGTGGACGCCTCTACCCCGCGAACCGACGGGCAACCGCCCCGCCCCACGGCGCCGCTGGGCCGCTCACGTCCGAGCGGCACAAGGGGCGGCCCGGCCGGTGGTGGCCACCCCTCCGCCGCCGGGACGTGGGGGCCGTCAGGTGTGCAGACGGCTGTTGGTGCCGTCGTGGCTGTCGGCGGCCTCGTCGTCGAACCAGTAGTCGCCGGCCGCGAGGTAGCGGAAGGAGTGGGCGCTGTGCGCGGGGAGGGCGACGGTGGCCGCACGGGTTCCGTCGCCGCGCGGGGTGAGGGGGTGGGCGGCGGGATTCCAGTGGTTGAAGTCGCCGACCACGCTGACCGGCCCGTCCGGGACGTCGTCGGGCAGGACGAAAGTGACCTTGGTGCGGCCCTTGAGCTGCTTGCGTTCGAGCATCGAGACCTCCACGGGTGAAGACGGCAACGCCGCATCCTCGACCCGCGCCCGCCTCCCGCGCGGCAGGCGCTTTGGCGGCCTGCCGAGGCCACCCGCCCGGGGGACGGATCCGAGGGCCAGGTGGCGGCGCCGGAAGGCCCCGGCCCAGCGCGGTACGGGCCGGCGCGGGCCGCCGTACGTGCGCGAGTACCCGGAGATCTCCGGCTCCCGGCGTCCCCACGGGCCGCCCCGCGACACGCGGTTCCACCGGGCGTGGCCGGCCCGTCGGCGGGCCCGCGGTGGGCTAGGAAAGGGGGATGGACGGCGGGACGGGAAGAGCGGTGGGTTCGCGGGACGAGCGGGAGCCGGGCGGTCCCGGGGCACGGTCGCGGGGGCCGGACCGCAGGCGTGTGCTGGGCGTGGCCGCCGGTCTGGCGGGCGCCTGGCCGGCGGGGACCGGGCCCGCCGGGGCGCAGGCCCGCGGCGGGCGGACGGCCGCGCGCACCACCCCCGGCGCAGGCGCGCTGGACGTGCCGGCGGAGAACTCCCTGCCCGGTGACCCCGGTTGGCGCGTCGTGCGGCCCGGCGCCCCGCACGCGGTCGAGGGGTACGCGAGCCGGACCAGCGTGGCGCCCGGCGAGCCGTTCGACCTGTACGTCTCCACGCGCTCCGGCTCCTACACGGTCTCGGCCTACCGGATGGGCTGGTACGCGGGCGCGCGGGCCCGGCTGGTGTGGCGCTCGGCCCCCGCGCCCGGCACCCGTCAGAAGGCCCCGGTGGTCGACGGCCCCACCCGCACGGTGCGCGCCGACTGGCGGCCGTCGATGGCCGTGGACACGACGGGCTGGCCGGAGGGCTGCTATCTGCTGCGGCTGGACACCGCCGACGGCCGGGCCCAGAGCCTCGTGCCGCTCACCGTCCGCTCCCGCACGACGGCGGGCCGCCTGGTCGTGGTGAACTCCGTCGCCACCTGGCAGGCGTACAACCGCTGGGGCGGCGCCGACCTGTACCGGGGCGGGACCGGGAAGAAGGACTCGCGTTCCCTGGCCGTCTCCTTCGACCGCCCCTACGCGGCACGCCACGGTGCCGGACAGTTCTCCTTCTTCGAGGCCCCGCTCATCGCCCTCGCCGAACGGACGGGACTGCCGATCGCCTACGTGACCGGTATCGACGTCGCCCGCGAACCCGGCCTCCTGCTCGGCGCCACGGCCATCGTCTCCCTGGGCCACGACGAGTACTGGAGCCCGCGGCAGCGCCGGCACGTGATGCGGGCCCGCGACCGGGGTTCCAACCTGGCGGTCCTGGGCGCGAACTGCTGCTACCGCCGCGTCCGGTTCGAGCCCTCGTCGGTGGGCCCGGACCGGACGGTGGTCTGCTTCAAGGAGGACTACGAGGCCGACCCCGGCTACCGCGCGGGCCTGCCGCCCACCAACGACTTCCGCCGCGCCCCGCTCCCGCAGCCGGAGAGCGAGCTGCACGGGATGATGTACGACGGCTACCCGGTGGACGCCCCGTACGTGGTGGCCGCCCCCTCGCACTGGCTGCTCGCCGGCACCGGAGCACGCTACGGGGACGCGTTCGCGCACTTGGTCGGCGTCGAGTACGACCGGGTGCACCCCGACTTCCCGGCACCCGGTCCGATCGAGGTCATCGCCCGCTCGCCCGTGATCTGCAAGGGCCGGCGCACGACGGCCGAGTCCGCCTACCTGACCCTGCCCTCGGGCGCGGGGGTCTTCACGGCCGGCACCATGAGGTGGGTGGAAGCCCTGGACGCGACCGGCAGCGGGGGCAAGGCCAACCACGGGATGGACGGGCGGGCGGGGGCCTTCACCAGGGCCGTCACCGAGAACCTGCTGAGGGCCTTCAGCCGGGGCCCGGCGGGCCTCACGCACCGGCCGGTCTGAGCACGGGGCAGACGTCCCGTCCCGTCGGCCGTCCCGTCGGCTGTCCCGACCCCCGTCCCGTCGTCAGCGACGCCGGGCGCACAGGGCCGCGTCCACCGCGCCCTGCAGGTGGCGCAGGCTCTCGCCCTCGGCCGCCCAGGTCGTGGTGTACACGGTCACGGTCCCGCGGTCGGCCGTCGCGCGGCCCCCGCCCACCGAGTTGCCGGGCAGGTCCCCGCCGTGGCCCCAGTAGACGCCGCCGCAGCTGAGCGGGATCGAGGCGATGCCGTAGCCGTAGCGGCTGCCCGCCGGGTAGACGTCGCGCCCGCCGATGTCGGTGGTGTCCTGGGTCATCTGGCGCAGCGCCCAGGCGGGCAGGAGGCGGCCGCCGAACAGCCCGTCCCAGAAGGCGTTGAGGTCCTTGGGAGTGGAGACGAGGCCGCCCGAGGCGCCGAACTCGTAACCGGGCAGGTCGGTCACGTCCACCCGGCCGGCCTCCGGCGCGGCGGGGTGGACGCCGTAGTTGCGGGCGTGCGGCCCGCGCAGCGACAGCTCGCCGCGCGCGGGCCAGTAGGTGTCGTCCAGGTGCAGCGGGCGCAGGATCGTGCGTTCGACGTACGTCCGGAATCCGACACCCGACGCCTTGTCGATCACCATGCCGAGTGCCAGGTAGTTGGTGTTGGAGTAACCCCAGTCGGTCCCGGGCTCGAAGACCGGCTTCTCCTTGAGGGCGAGGGCCAGGTAGTCCTCGGACGTGCCGGGCGGCCGGGTCCAGTCGACCAGCACGGCGTACTCCGGCAGCCCGCTGGTCTGCTTGAGCAACTGCCGTACGGTGATCGGGCGATCGGCGAGCTGCGGCACGTACCGGCCGGCGCGGTCGTCGAGCCGTACCCGCCCGTCCGCCACCAGGCGCATCACCGCTGCCGCGGTGAACGCCTTGGTGTTGCTGGCCAGCCGGATCCGCCCCCGCTCGTCGACCATGGGCCGGCCGGACTCCCGGTCCGCGACACCGGCGGTACGCGTGGTCCTGCCGTCGTACGCCAGCGCGCCGGGGACCCCGTCGCTGTTGACGAGCAGGTCCAGCTGTCCCTGTACCGGGTCGGCCGGCCGGGCCGCCGCCTCGGGGACGGTCGCCCCGAGGACCGCCGCGGCGAGCAGGACTACGGTGGCGATGGGCTTGCGGTACATGTGCTTCCCCCGGGTCGTGGGCCCTTGCGGGCGTCAGTCGCTTGATGACGACTCTGCCCGCCCGCCGGCGCAAGATCATTGAGCCTGGCCCCCGGAACGGCAGGGAGGCCACCCCCCTTGACACATCACGGCCCGTCAGGTCGTCACGACCGGCGGAGTGCGGCGCGGCCCGCGTACCGGGCCGCGTCGCCCAGCTCCTCCTCGATGCGGATCAGCTGGTTGTACTTCGCGGTGCGGTCGGAGCGGGAGAGCGAGCCGGTCTTGATCTGACCGCAGCCGGTCGCCACCGCCAGGTCCGCGATCGTGGTGTCCTCCGTCTCGCCCGAGCGGTGCGACATGACGGCCGTCCACCCCGCCGCGTGGGCCGTGGCCACCGTGGCCAGCGCCTCGGTCAGGGTGCCGATCTGGTTGACCTTGATCAGGACCGAGTTGCCGGCCCCGGTCCGGATGCCCTCGCGCAGCAGCGCCTCGTTGGTGCAGAACAGGTCGTCGCCGGTGAGCTGGCAGCGGTCGCCGACGCGGGCGGTCAGCTCGCGCCACCCTTCCCAGTCGTTCTCCGCCATCGGGTCCTCGATGGAGACGACCGGGTAGGCGTCGATCAGCTTGGCCAGGTAGTCGGCGTTCTCGGAAGGGGTGCGGCGCACCCCCTCGCCCTGGTAGTCGTACACCCCGTCGCGGAAGAACTCCGACGACGCCGGGTCCATGATCAGGGCGATGTCCGTGCCGGGGCGGTAGCCGCTGCGTTCGACGGCGGTCACCACGAAGTCGAGCGCCTCCTCGGCGGTGCGCAGCGAGGGCGCGAATCCGCCCTCGTCGCCGACGCCCGTGGAGTGCCCGGCGGCCAGCAGGTCGCGGCGCAGGGTGTGGAAGACCTCGCTGCCCATGCGGACGGCCTCGGCGAAGGTCTCCGCGCCGACGGGCGCGATCATGAACTCCTGGAAGTCCAGCGGGTTGTCGGCGTGCGCACCGCCGTTGACGATGTTCATCATCGGCAGCGGCAGCAGGTGGGCGTCGGCGCCGCCGAGGTAGCGGTAGAGGGGCTGGCGGTGGGCCGCCGCGGCCGCCTTGGCCGCGGCGAGGGAGACGCCGAGTACCGCGTTGGCGCCGAGCCGGGACTTGGTGGGCGTGCCGTCCAGGTCGACCAGCAGGGCGTCGAGGCCGGCCTGGTCAGCGGCGTCCCGGCCGCGCACGGCGGCCGCGATCTCCCCGTTGACGTGTGCTACCGCGCGGTCGACGCCCTTGCCGTGCCAGCGGGCCGCGTCCCCGTCGCGCAGTTCCACGGCCTCGCGGGCGCCGGTGGACGCGCCGGAGGGGACGGCGGCGCGGCCCAGGGAGCCGTCCGTCAGGACGACGTCGACCTCGACGGTGGGGTTGCCCCGGCTGTCGATGACGCGACGGGCCGTGACGGTCTCGACGGTGGCGTCGACGGTCACTGCTGCCTGTGCGGACATGGTGTTTCCTCCCCGTGGTCAATGCCGTGGCCCCGGCTGCGACAGCGCTGGCGCTGGGCCCGGCACGAAGAGACTTTACAGCAAAGCTGTTTAGTTCTGCTGTGCAGTTTGGCTGTACAGCATGGCTGTACAGGTCGGGTGCACACCTGCTGTGCCACCGGGGTAAAGTGCCCTATGCACACCTCGGAAGCCGCCGCCATCGCCGCCGAACTGCGTACCGCGATGGGCAAACTCACGCGGCGCGTCAAGCACGAGGACCGCATCCCGCTGGGCCAGGCCGCCGTACTGGGCTCCCTCGACCGCAACGGCCCCATGACCACCAGCGACCTCGCCGCCGACCAGCGCGTACGCCCCCAGTCCATGGCGCGGGCGGTCGGACTGCTCATGGAACAGGACCTGGTCACGCGCCGGCCGCACCCCACGGACGGCCGCAAGTCGCTGGTCGAGCTGTCGGACACCGGCCGGACCGCCCTCGAAGCCGAGCGCGGCCGCAGGGCCGGCTGGCTCGCGCAGGCCATCGAGGCCGAGCTGACGGACGAGGAACGCGCCCTGCTCGCGCGGAGCGCCGCCCTGCTGGAACGCCTCGCCGCCCATTAGGGCCCCCTGCGCCGCACCGCCGCCGCGCCTCCCGCCTCCGCGCCCGCGCACCGCGGCAGGCGGCCGCGCCGACGGCCGTGCGACAGGCCGGGCCGACGGGTGCTCATCCCGACAGGTGCAAAGCGCGGTATCCCGGGTAGACGCGGCCCATGATCGTCCCAGCTGCCCCTGCGGCCCCGTGCCAACCGTCCCCGTTCCCCGCGCCAACGGGACCGCGGCCGTGACCAGGCCGCGACTCCGCGCCGCCGGACGCCCGCTGCCGACCCGGGAGGCACTCGTGCCGAGCACCGCCCTGACGTACACCGACCCCTTGCCCCGCCTGATCACCCTGCCGGGCGTCTACCGGCCCCAGGCCGACACCCGCATGCTCCTCGACGCCCTCGCCCGCGAGCCCCTGCGCCCCGGTGCGGAGGTCGTGGAGATCGGCACGGGCACCGGTGCCCTCGCACTGCGCGCCGCGGCCAGGGGCGCCGACGTCACCGCGGTCGACGTGGCCTGGCCCGCCGTACTCGCCGCCCGGCTGAACAGCTGGCGCCAGAGCCTGCGGCTGCGCGTCCTGCACGGCGACTTCGCCGCCCGGACCCGCGGCCGCCGTTTCGACCTGGTCCTGGCCAACCCGCCCTACGTCCCCTGCCCCGACGCCGCCGTGCCCACGAGCGGCAGCCGCCGGGCGTGGGACGCCGGCCGGGACGGCCGGGCCGTCATCGACCGGATCTGCGCGGCCGCCCCGGGCCTGCTCCGGCCCGGCGGAGTACTGCTCATGGTCCACTCCGGGATGTGCGGGGCGCAGGAGACCCTGGCGCTGCTGGCCCGGCACGGACTGACCGCGCAGGTCACGGAGCGGACCTGGGTGCCGTGGGGACCGGTCCTGCGTTCGCGCCGGGCATGGCTCCAGGGCCAGGGCCTCGCCGAAGACGGCGCCGAACAGGAGGAACTCGTGGTCGTCCGCGCGCGGGCCACCTGACCGGCCGCCCGCCCGGCGGACACCCGCCGGACGACGGGACGACCCCACCCGAACGACAGGAGCCGTCGATGACCGCACCCGCCGCAACCCCCACCAGGACCTCCGGGGCCGGCCCCCTGCCGGACGAGGGGCGAGGACCGCTGTCCGCCGCCGTGCTGGACGCACTGCGCGGCGGCCGGGCCCCGCACCACGACAGCGCGGAGCCCCAGCGGGCCGACCCCTTCGGCGAAGACCTCCAGCTCGCCCTCTACCTGCTGTACGAGCTGCACTACCGGGGCTTCGCGGGTGTCGACGACGCCCGCGAATGGGACCCCGACCTGCTGCGCCTGCGCCGGGCCCTGGAGGAGCGGTTCCTGGGCGCCCTCCGCGCGGACACGGCCGGTGCGCCCGCCACGGCGCGGGAGGCCTTCGCCCCGCTCCTCGTCGAACCCGTGGACCTCAGCGGCAGCCTCAGCCACTACCTGGCGACCGAGGGCGAGCTGTGGCAGCTGCGCGAGTACGCGGCCCTGCGCTCCCTGTACCACCTCAAGGAGGCCGACCCCCACGCCTGGGTGATCCCCCGGCTCGTCGGCCGCGCGAAGGCCGCCATGGTCGCCATCGAGTACGACGAGTTCGGCGCCGGCCGCCCCGAGCGCATCCACGCCCGCCTGTTCGCCGACCTCATGGACGACCTCGGCCTGGACACCGCGTACGGCCACTACCTCGAGCAGGCTCCGGCGCCCGTCCTCGCCACGGTCAACCTGATGTCGCTCCTCGGCCTCCACCGGGCCCTGCGCGGCGCACTGGTCGGGCACTTCGCGTGCGTGGAGGTGACCTCGTCCCCCGGGTCCCGCCGCCTCGCCAAGGCCATGCGCCGCTGCGGGGCCGGCCCGGCGGCCGAGCACTTCTACGCCGAGCACGTGGAGGCCGACGCCGTGCACGAGCAGGTCGTCCGGTACGAGGTCATCGGGGGACTCCTCGCCGACGAACCCGGCCTGGAGGCCGACGTGGCCTTCGGCTGCGCGGCGACCCTCCTCCTGGAGGACCGCCTCGCCGCGCACATCCGCTCCGCGTGGGAACGGGGCAGCTCCGCCCTCCGGAACCGGACCGGGCCGACGGGCCCCGCGGGAGGCACCGGGCGTCGGGCGGCCGGCGGAACGGCATGAGGAAGGGGTGCCCCGGGCCTCGCGCCCGGAGCACCCCCGATGCCGTCAGCGCCCGGAGCACCCCCGATGGCCGTCAGCCGGCCCCGGACCCCTCGGTGTCCCGGCATTTTGCCCCGCCGACCCGGCCCAGCGCCCACGGAACTGGGAGACCCCCGACGGGCGCTCACCGGATTCGCTCCGCTGACCGCCCTGGTTGGCGCGCGGGCGCACATGTCCCCGCAGACCGCCTTCCGGCTGCTCCAGCCCATCGACGCCCAACTGGCCCTGAACGACCTGGACGCCGCGGCACACGGACTCCAGCAGGCCGTCACCCTCACCGGCGTCCTGCCGCCGGGTCTGGTCCGCCAGTACCGCCGGAGGTTCGCCCCCCACAGCGGCCACCGGCTCGTCGGACCGCTGTGGTCGTTCCTCGCCACCGCCTGACGAAACGTTCCGCCCGGCCCGCGGCTCCCGGTCCTCTACAGACGCTGCCAGAGCGCCGGGACGTTCGGCGGCTCCCAGCCGACGACCGCGGTGTGCGCCTGCAGGCAGCGGTACGCGAGCCCCGCGTACGTGGCCCCGTCGCCGGCCCGGTACGCCCGGCCCGGGGTCCAGGTGCCCGTGGGCGGCGGTGTCGTCGGCGGGGGAGTGGTGGGCGGGGTCGTCGGGTCCTGGGGCACGTCCAGGACGAAGTCGAAGCTGCCCTCCTGACCGGGTCCGGCCTGGCGCACGTTCATCAGCAGGCGGCTGTCGAAGAGGGTGTCCGTGCTGTTGCGGGGCTCGCCGGGGAAGTACAGCTGGGTGGTGACCACCCGGTGCCCGGGCGCCTGGAGTTTGACGTGCAGGTGGCGGGTGCGCCCGGGGTAGAGCCCGGGAACGACGGTGGTCAGGCTGAAAGAGCCCTGTGCGGTGCTGAACTGGTGCCCGCGGAAGCGGTAGCCGCTGTTGTCGTACGCCCCGTTGTGGTCCGCCTGCCAGAAGTCGAGCAGCACGCCCGGGATCGGCCGGCAGGCCCGCCCGAAGACGTATCCGGTGACGGTGAGCCGGGTGCCGGGCGTACCGCTCGTGACCAGCGAGTCCCGCAGCGGGGAGTTGGGCTTGAAGTACGGGCCCTCCATCTGTTCCACCGTCGGCTCGTCGCCGTCGTGGCAGTCCGGGGTCGGGGCGAGGGCGGCTCCCCCCGACGCGGCCTGGTCGCGGGCGAGTGCGACCCGCCCGCCGATCAGCAGCGGGGCGGCGCCGAGCGCGGCGGCGGCGCGCAGGACGGTCTTGCGGCTGACGCGGCGTCCGCTTGCCGCGGGTCCGGGTGTTGCGGTGGGCTCCTCCGGAACGGGCATCGAGGCCTCCTCGGCTGGAAGGGTGGGGGTGGGGGCGCGCGAGGGGGGAAGGACGGACCCTGGCGGGGGCCCGCCCGTCCCCGGCGGGCCTCGGGGTCCCGATCGCGGCCAGCAGTCAACCTACGGGCCGTCGGGGTGCGCGGCGATGGACTCGATCCGGGGATCGTGGTGATTTCGACCGGCCCAGTTGCGGAACTCGCCCGGCGACATCCCGGTCTCCCTCCGGAAGAACCGGCAGAAGTACGCCGGATCCGAGAAGCCGGTCAGGTGCGACACCTGGCGCACCGCCAGGTTCGTGCCGGAGAGGAGCCGTTTCGCCTCCAGCGTCTGCTGCTGGCGGATCAGGCTGCCGGGGGAGCGCCCCGTGGCCCGCCGCACCAGCGTCTGGAAGTGCCCGGCGGACACGCCGAGTTCCCGCGCGTACCAGCCCACCGACCGCCCCGTCCCGCCGGCCTCGCAGAGCAGCCGGCCGAAGGCCGCGGCCAGTTCCGCGGCCCGGTCCCGCGCCGGAGCCGGCGCGTCCGGCGCGGCGCCGGTACCGCCGGGGATACGTGAGGCCCGGGCGATCAGGATGTGCAGGCAGGCCCGCAGCACGTTCCGGTACCCGGGCCGCAGCTGCCGGTACTCGCCGCCCATGTCGGCCAGGAGCGCGGCGATCGGCGCGGCCTGGTCGCCGGCCGGGTGCCCGGGCCGGGCGGCCAGCGCCCGCAGGGCGGCCGCGTCGTCCGCGTGGGGCAGGAGGAAGTCCTCGTTGAAGAGCACCACGTGGCCGGTGAGCCCGTCCGCCCCGTCCCAGTGGTGGACCTGGCCGGGGGTGATCACGCACAGCTGCGGGGGCTCCACCGGCCGGCGGACCAGGTCCAGCACGTGCGCGCCGCTCCCGCCGGTCACGTAGACGATCTCGTAGAACGTGTGCCGGTGGGGGAAGGCGGCGCGTGACAGCGGGCCGATGGTGTCGAAGGTCCCGATCGCGAAGGGCAGCAGGTGGGGGAGGGGGACCTCGAGGCGGTGCAGCGGGAGATCGGGCAGGGGGGTGTTCCGAAGCGCGTCCATCCCCGCAGTCTCCGGCCGGCTCCCCAGCTGGTACAGACCATTCACGGCCTTCTGCCCTCCGCCGTCCGCTGCCCGCCGTCGTCCCGTCAGGGCCGGTGGTCCTCCTGCTCCGCGGCCTCCTTGAGGGCGTCGAGCCAGGTGACGAGCGAGGCGTCGAGCGCGGCGGCGAGGTTGTCCCGGTCGGCGTCGACGGGTTCGCCCGCCCAGGACTCCCGGGTGCGGACCACGACGCCGTCGCCGTCCTCGGTGAAGGTCCACTCGTGGATGCCGGTGATGCCGTGCGCGGGACCGCCCCAGAGGATGCGGTGCGCGGTGTCGACCGCGTAGACGGTGGAGTCGATGGACATCCCCGCGGTCATCCAGTGGAAGGTCGTGCCCGGGGCGACCGGGCCGTCGAGGCGGGCCTCGGTGACGGCGGACAGCCATGCGGGCCAGCCGCCGATGTCGGTGTGCAGCTGCCAGATCCGTTCGGCCGGGGCGCCGATCCGGATGGTGTGGTCGGCGATGACGGGGGCGTTCTCGTCGATGGTCGTGGGGTACGTCACGGGGTGATTCCTCGCTTTCGGGAGCCCGGGCCGCCGCCGAGGGGGAGAAGGCGGCGGTCCGGGCGGCTGGGGGGTACCGGGCGGTGCGCGGTCAGGCAGGTCAGGCGGGCAGGCCGGTGTCGGGGATCCAGTCACCGTGGATGCCGGCGGGTACCCGGCGGGGCAGTTCGACGGCGGCGACGGTGCTCAGGTCGCCCGCGTCCAGGACGAGCAGCTCCGACGCGTCGGCCGCGACGTCGCTGACGACGGTGAGCAGGTAGCCGTCGTCCTCCGCCCTGCCGCCCTCGGCGGGTACGAAGACCGCCTCTCCGGGCATCCGGCCCTCACCGTGCGCGAGCAGCGTCTCCCGCCCGGTCCGCGAGTCCAGCTTGACGGTGTGGTAGCCCGACAGGCCCGCGCCCGGGAACGCGATGGCGTAGCTGTAGCGGTGGTCCGAGCCGGTGCGGGCCTCGTTGATCGACGGGAACTCCGTGACCAGTTCGCCCAGGGACTCCGCGGTGACCTTGCCCGTGCCCGGGTCGATGACCCACCGGTGGAAGGTCGAACCGGCGTCGGGGCTGGTGCCGTGACCGGGGGCGCCGACCCACCACTTCCACGAGCTCTCCCACGCGGACCGGTCGAAGCGCGGTGCTTCGAGCACGATCCGGCCCCGCGGATCGGTGTACGCGTTGGCGACGTGCAGCAGCGCGGCCTGCTCGGGCGCCTCGTACCAGACGGTCCTGCCCCCGGCGCGCGGCATCACGCCGATGCGCAGCGGGACGTCGTCGTGCCAGCGGTAGGGGATGCCGGAGTGCTCGGCGTGGTCGAAGACCACCGGCGAGTTGATGAAGACGACGTGCTCGCGGGTGATCGCGAAGTCGTGCATCAGGGACGGTCCGGAGCCGTCGACGACCTCGGAGCGGACGATCGCGCCGGAGGCGTCGGCCACGTAGTACGTCAGGAACGGAGCGAAGGGGCTGTAGCTGAAGAAGTGCAGTTCGCCGGTCCGCGGGTCCTCCTTCGGGTGGGCGGTCATCGAGGTGGTGAGCTTGCCGCCGAAGTCGTGGACGCCGATCGTCTCGAGGTCGGCGCTGACCTCCCAGGGGAGGTTGGCCTCCTGCAGGGCCAGGTAGCGGCCCCCGTGGAAGATGATGTTGGTGGCGGCGGCGCTGACGTCGAGTTCGGTCCCGGTGAAGGGGACGCCGTCGAGGAAGGGGGTCCGCACCCAGCGGTTGCGGTACCACTCGGCCCGCCCGTCCCGCAGGCGCACCCCGTGGAGCATGCCCTCGCCGCGGAACCAGTGGGTGGGCGTGACGCCGGGCTTCGGGTTGTGGCCGTTGCGGAAGAAGCGGCCGTTCAGCTCGGGCGGGAGGGTGCCGCGCACCTTCAGGTCCCGGCCGGTGATCTCGTCGGTGACGGGGGCGAAGTGGTCGCTGATGTAGGGCTTGGCGAGGGACATGGTCAGGCCTTTCGGGTGGAGAGAGCCGAGATGAGGAGGGTCAGGGCGGCGCAGGCCAGGAAGGCCGCGCCGGAGGAGGGGAGCAGGGTCAGGAAGGACAGGCCGACGGCTCCGCCGACCTGCCGGCCGGCGTTGACCAGCCCGCCTGCCAGACCGTTGTCGGCGGCTGGCACGCCCGTGGAGGCCGCCGCGGTGAGCCGTACGAAGGCGGTTCCGAGGCCGGCGCCGACGAGGAGCGTGGGGCCGAGGAGGTCGGCGAGGAAGGTGCCGTCGGGCGGGGTCCGCGCGAGCCAGGCCAGTCCGGCCGCGAGGGCCAGCAGACCGAGGGGGAGCACGCGGCGGGAGGAGACCCTGCCGGTGAACCAGGAGGAGAGGGTGATCACGAGGGCGAGCGGCAGCTGGGTCAGCCCGGCCTCCAAGGGCGAGTAGCCGAGGGAGCGTTGCTGGTAGAGGGGCAGGAAGTAGAACAGCCCGAGCCAGACCGCGCCCAGCAGCGCCATCAGTACGTTGGGCGCCGCGACCACGCGCATCCGCGCCGGCAGCAGCGGGGCGGCGGACCGCCGCTGGAGCACCGCGAACAGCCCGAGCAGCGCCGCACCGGCCACGGCCGCCGGCCAGGGACCCGACAGGCCGTAGGTCAGGGCGACGAGCCCCGCCGTCACCGTCACCGTGCCCGGCACGTCCAGGGTTCCGCCGCGCGGCCGGTCGGCGCCGACGAGCAGCCAGGTGGCCACCAGTACGGCCGAGGCGAGGGGCACCATCACGAGGAACACCGCGCGCCAGCCGTACAGTCCGGTGAGCAGGCCGCCCAGCAGCACGCCCGCCGCACCGCCGGCACCGGAGACCGCGCCCCACACTCCGAGCGCGGTGCCGCGCCGGTCCGGGCCCGGGTAGAGGGACAGGACGAGGGCCAGTGCGGTGGGTGCCAGCAGGGCGGCGCCGGTTCCCATCGCCGCCCGGAAGGCGATCAGCGCCGCCGCCGTGGGTGCCAGGGCCGCGCCGAGGGCGGAGAGGGCGAACAGGCCGGTGCCGAGCAGGAACACGCGGCGCAGCCCGTACACGTCGCCGGCCCGGCCGCCCGGCAGCAGCAGCGCGCCGAAGACCAGGACGTAGGCGTTGACGGTCCACGCCTGGCCCGTGTCCGACAGGTCCAGCCCGGCACGGATCTGCGGCAGGGCGACGTTCACGATCGACGTGCTCAGTACGACCAGGAACTGGGCGGTGGCCAGGACTCCCAGCGGTAGCCACCCGGTGGTGGCGGTTCGTCGCAGTGCGGTGCGGGTCATGGGTAGACCTTCGCAACGGGCGGCCACCGCTCGCGTCGGTGGTCATCACCTACACGGCCCCGCGCGCGCGACCGTAGGCGAACCCGTCCGCGCGGCAGGACCGTGATCACCCCGGATTCCCCAACGGAGCGCGACCGCATAGGTTTTCGGGCATGCCCACGACTTACACGGATGTGCTGATCGGCCGTCAGGACGAGACGGGCCGCCTCGACGCCCTGCTCCAGGCGGCACGGGAGGGCCGGGGCGGCGCCCTCGTCCTGCGCGGCGAGCCGGGGATCGGCAAGAGCGCGCTGCTGCGGCACCTGGACCGGTCCGCGGCCGGATTCCACGTCGTACGGGCGTCCGGCACGGAATTCGAGAGGGAGCTGCCGTTCGCCGCACTGCACCAGCTGCTCACGCCCGTGATGGGCGGGCTGACGGCGCTGCCCGCGCCGCACCGCAAGGCACTGGAGATCGCCTTCGGCCTCGACACCGGCGCCCCCGATCCGTTCCTGGTCGGCATGGCGGCACTGGGCCTCGTGGTGGAAGCCGCGCAGGAACGCCCGGTCCTCTGCGCCGTCGACGACGCGCAGTGGCTGGACCACTCCTCGGTCAGGGCGCTGGCGTTCCTGGCCCGACGCGTCTCGGCCGAGCCGGTCGCCCTCGTCTTCGCCGCCCGCGAACCGGGCCTGCGCCCCGAACTGGAGCAGCTGCCCGGCCATGCGCTCCGCAGCCTCGGCGAGGCGGACGCGCGGGCGCTGCTGGCCGTCGCGGTCCGCGCCCCCCTCGACGAGCGGGTGCGCGACCGCATCCTGGGCGAGGCGCGCGGCAACCCCCCTCGCGCTCGTGGAGCTGCCCAGGACCGCCGGACTCGCCGGCATGGCCGGCGGATTCGCCCAGCCCGGCACGGTGCCCGGAGTGATCGAGCAGAGCTTCCGCTCCCGGCTGGAACTCCTGCCGCCGCCGGCGCGGCTGCTGGTCACCCTCGCAGCCGCCGAACCGATCGGCGACCCCGGCCTGCTCTGGCGCGCCGCCGAGCTCCTGGGCATCGACGCGACCGCCGTCGCGCAGTCCGTACCGCTGGTCGACTTCGGCACCCGCATCCGCTTCAGCCACCCCCTCGCACGCTCGGCGGCCTACCACGCTGCCGCACCGGACGACCGGCGCCGGGCGCACCAGGCGCTGGCCACGGTGACCGACCCGCGGACCGACCCCGACCGCAAGGCCTGGCACCGGGCCCAGGCCAGTGCCGGCCCGGACGAGCAGGTCGCCGCCGAGCTGGAGGCCTCCGCCACCCGCGCCCGGGAACGCGGCGGCATCGCCGCGGCCGCGGCCTTCCTCGAACGGGCGGCCGAGCTCACCGCCGACCCCGCCCGACGTGCCCAGCGGATCCTCGCCGCCGCCGAGGCCACCCTCTCGGTGGGCGACTTCGACACGGCCGCCGGCCTGCTCACCACCGTCCGCACCGGCGATCCCGGCCAGGAGGCCACGGCCGACCTGCTCCGCGGCAGGCTGTCCTTCGTCCGCCGCCGCGGCGACGAAGGCCCCACCGCGCACCTCCTGCGCGCCGCCGCACGCCTGGCCGTCACCGACCCCGACCGGTCGCGCGAGTGCTACCTGGACGCCTTCGAGATGGGCCTCCTCCTCGGCGGCCTCGGCGACGTGGCGGCCGCCGTCGCGAAGGCCCCGCCCAAGGACGGCGCGCCGACCACCGCGGCGGCGGTCCTCACGGGTCTGACCAGCCTGGTCGCCGACGGACACCGGGCCACGGGGGAGATCCTCGGACCGCTGGTCGCCGACACCGACGACGAGGTGTGGGCCCGACGGCCCTCACTGGGCTTCATGCTGGCGACCGAACTGTGGAACTTCGACACCCTTCAGGGCGTCGCCGCCCGCGCCGTCGCGGCCGGCCGCGAGTCGGGCTCCTTCCACGCCCTGCCCATCGCACTGGCCATGCGGGCCACGGCGAAGGCGCACACCGGCGACTTCGGCTCCGCGACGGAGCTGATCTCCGAAGAGGAGGCCATCGCCGACGCCACCGGGGCGGCACCGCTCGTCTACCCGCGCCTCCACCTGGCCGCACTGCGCGGGCGCCGCGCGGAGGCCCTCGAACTCTTCGCCTCGGTCGGGCACCGGATGAGCCTCAGCGTGCAGTGGGCGACGGCCGTGCTCCACAACGGCCTGGCCGACTACGCGACCGCACTGCGGGCGGCCGAGCGCGCCGTCGACCACGGCGCGGTCGGCACGGCGGGACTCGCCCTGCCCGAACTGGTCGAAGCGGCCGTCCGGTGCGGCGAGCCCGAAGCCGCCGCCGAGGCCCTCGCCGCCCTCCAGGAGCGCACGCGCACCGGCCGGCACGCGTGGGGTCTCGGCGTCGAGGCCTACGCGCGGGCCCTGGTGACCGAGGACGAGTCCGCCTACCAGGAAGCCCTCGCCCTGCTCGGCGACGACCGGCTGGTCGTCTACCGCGCCCGCGCGCACCTGCTCTACGGGGAATGGCTGCGCCGCCAGGGCCGGCGCCGGGAGGCCCGTGCCACGCTGCGGCAGGCGCACGGGTCGCTCTCCGCCCTCGGCATGGAGGCCTTCGCCGAGCGGGCCGCCGGCGAGCTGCGCGCCACGGGCGAGCAGGCCCGCAGCCGTACCTCCGAGGCCTCGGACCAGCTGACGATGCAGGAGGTGCACATCGCGCGCCTGGTCGCCGACGGCGCCACCTCCAAGGAGGTCGCCGCGAAGCTGTTCCTCAGCCCGCGGACGGTCGACGCGCACCTGCGCAACATCTTCCGCAAGCTCCAGCTCACTTCACGCAGGCAACTGCGCGACCTGCCCGGCATCCGTTAGCCACAGGGTGGTCGCCGCAGCCTCCGGTCCGTTGACCGACGCCACGGGGCCCGGCCAGCAGAGTCCGTACTTCGCCCGGTAGGCGTCCGAGACCCGCTGGACGAGCCCGGCGTCGCTCACCGGCCGCAGGACGACGGGCAGCCGTCCCGAGGCGGCTTCGATCCGGGCGTCCGCGCGGCCCAGGACCCGGCGGTACCAGGCACTGCGCCGCCCGAACGCGGACCGGACGTAGGCCCGCTCGTCGACCCGCACCATCCAGAGCGTCCTGGCCGACCACCGGCCGTCCGCGTGCCGTGTCCACAAGATGATCTCCATGGGGTCCTCGAAGGTGTCCATGACCCCACCATCACGGCCCGGCCCGCGCCTACGCGTCGGTGGTCATCGCCTATACGGGGCTCAGGAAGGCCGGGGTCCCGCCGCCCGGCGGAGCCGGTTGGCGATGGCCAGACCCAGCCCCTCCTCCGCCGGCAGGGAGGCCACGATGAGGTCGCACCCCCGCTCGTCCAGCTCGCGCAGGAACCCGTACAGCCCGCGGGCGTAGGCGTCCGGCGAACCGGGCACCTCCACCACCGCGTGGGCCTTCACGTCGGCGGCGTCGAAGGGCCGCGGCAGCAGGAGGCCCACCCGGTGCCCCTGGTCCCGGGCGCGTTCCGCCTCGGCGACGACCGTCCCCGGCTCCACCAGGACCACCCGCGCGCGGGGCGCGTAGTGCGACGGATGCTGGCCGGGCACGCGCACCTGGCTCGTCGAGGGGACCGCGAGCGGGAAGCCCAGGACCGCTTCGAGGTCCTCGCGCGTCACCCCGCCGGGCCGCAGGATGGCGGGAACGTCCCCGGTGACGTCCACGATGGTCGACTCGACGCCGACCTGGCAGGGGCCGCCGTCCAGCACGCAGTCCACGGCATCGCCGAGTTCCGCGCTGACGTGGTCCGCCGTGGTGGGGCTGACCGACCCGAAGAGGTTGGCCGAGGGGGCCGTCACCCCGCCGCCGAAGGCCGCCAGCAGCTCCAGGGCCACGGGATGGCCGGGCACGCGCACGGCGACCGTCTCCAGCCCGCCCGTCGCCTCCAGGGGCACCCGGCGGCCGCGCCGCATCACCAGCGTGAGCGGCCCCGGCCAGAAGCGCTCGGCCAGCAGGCGCGCGGTCGGCGAGACCTCCTCGACCCAGTCGTCCAGCTGCTCCGCCCCGCCGATGTGGACGATCAGCGGGTGGGAGGACGGGCGTCCCTTGACCGCGAAGATCCGGTTGACGGCATCGGCGTTCTCGGCGTCGGCGCCGAGACCGTAGACGGTCTCGGTCGGCAGTGCCACCAGGCCGCCGGCGCGCAGCACACCGGCCGCCGCGGCGATATCAGTCGTTCTCGTCGTCACCCGCGCGATTCTCCCACCCCGGCGCACCCCCGCGTCCCGCGCCCCCGGGTGCCTCCCGCTTTCGAGTGCGCCGGAGCCGGCCGGCCCCGGCCGGGGCGGACACCCGATCGGCCCCCCAGGACGGGGCCGCGGGCGCGGGCGATGGGACGCTGGGGGGTGAGGAGGCGCGTGCGGTGGCTGTCATGGACTCCCTGGTGCTGTTCGCCCCGTTCTTCGTGCCCGTGATCAGCGGCCTGGTGGGCGGGGCCAGCCTCCTCATCCGGGACCGGCGCGAGGCACGGAGCGCCGACCACCATTACCGCCGGCAGCTGGAGAAGGCGCAGCTGGAGATCCAGTTCATCACCGGCTGGATGCAGGCCAGGGACCAGGTGGGCACCACCGTCCCGAACCCGGACCGGGATCCGGACCGAGACCCGGACCGGGGCCCGGACCCGGCCGGCTGGCTGGACGACTGCTACGCCTCGGTGCAGCAGGCCAAGACCGACACGGGGGCCCGCCACCGGACGGGACCGGTGTCCCTGCGCCGCCTGCTCCTGCTGGGAGAGCTGAGCGGCCCCGCGAAGACCATGCGGGTCGTGTACTGGATCTCCCTGGCCCTGTTCAACGCGGCACTCGCCTGGTGGGTGAACGCACTCGTCGCCGGCGTACCAGGCTTCATGCACGAGCAGGGCGTCAGCGAGTCCGAGGAGATCGGTTCGTACCTGGCGGTGGCGTGCTTCTTCTTCGTGGTGTCGGCCGTCATGTGGGTATGGACGGTGCACCTCGGCGCGGCGGAACCGGAACAGGTCTACCGCAAGCGCATCGACTCGGACGCCTGGGCCCGGGAGGAGCGCCGCAGGCGCGGGGCCGCCGCCCCCGCGGACACCGGCCCCCGCGGGCCGGCGGCCTGATCCGCGCGCCGCCAGGCCCCGGGCGTGTGAGGTCCGCCGGACCGGGCAGTCGCAGGAGTACGCAGGACGGCCACGGCCCAAGTCCACGAGCACCCGGAACGAGGAGCACGACATGCGCGAGCACGAGAAGAGGCACCACGAGACCACTCGGCCCTCGAAGGCCGAGGGCGAGAGCGGAGACCGCGAGGCGCGCGAGGAGGCCGAGGACGCGGTCGTCCCCGGCAGCGCGGACGGCGAGGCCGGGGACGCCCTCACGCCGAACACCGACGCCCAGCGCCGCACCGCCCGGCGCGGGTCCCGGCACTGAGCCGCCGGCGCCCCCGTCCCGCCCCCCGCCTCAGCCGGCGCCGCCGGCCGGCTCGGTCGCGTAGCGGCTCATCGCCTCGACGTTGGCCCGGGGGGTCAGGGGCCGCCCGGCGGCGAGTTCCTCCTGGAGGTCCCGGAAGTACTGCACGTACAGGTCGGGGGTGAACGTGCTGAGCATGACGGCGGGTTGGCCGGTCAGGTTGGCGAAGGTGTGCGGGGCACCGGGCGGAACCACCACGAGCGTGCCCGCGGCGGCGTCGTGGTCCTCGTCCCCGACCGTGAACCGTACTGTCCCGGACAGGACGTAGAAGCCCTCGTCGTGCCCCGCGTGGCGGTGCTGCGGCGGTCCCTGGGTGTGCGGGGCGAGGACGGACTCGGCGATCGCGAGCCGGTGCCCGGTATGGCTCCCGTCCTCCAGGATCCGCATGCGCGTACCGCCCAGAACGATGGTCTCGCCGTCACCGGGACCCACCACCGACACGGCGGGGCCGGTCCGCGGCGCGTGTGCCTGCTCTTCTTCGGTCATGCCCACCAGTGCACCGCCGCGGGTCCGCCCGTGTCCAAGACCCGTCCTGCGCGGCCGATACCCCATGGGTATCGTCGCAGCGTGGAGCTGAGGACCCTGCGCTACTTCGTCGCCGTCGCCGAGGAACTCCACTTCGGCCGGGCCGCCACCCGGCTGCACATCAGCCAGCCGCCCCTGAGCCGCGCGATCAAGCGCCTGGAGGCCGACGCCGGAGCCCTGCTCTTCGCCCGCTCACCCGCCGGCGTCACGCTCACCCCGGTCGGCGCGGTGCTCCTCGACGAGGCGCGGGCCCTGCTCGACCACGCCGACCGCCTCCGCGCCCGCGTGAGCGCCGCGGCCGGCGCCGCGACCCTGACGGTCGGGATCCTGGGCGACGGCACCGATCCCGGGCTGTCCAGGCTGGCAGCCGCCTACCGCCGGACCCACCCCGGCATCGACGTCCGCGTCCGCGACACCGACCTCACCGACCCCACCTGCGGTCTGCGCGCCGGACTGGTCGACGTCGCGCTGACCCGCGCGCCGTTCGACGAGACCGCCCTGACGGTCCGTACGCTGCGCACCGATCCGGTCGGCGTGGTCCTGCGCGCCGACGACCCGCTGGCCCGTCGCGCGCTGCTGCGGACGGCCGAGCTCGGCGACCGCCGCTGGTTCCGGTTCCCGCCGGGCACCGATCCGCTCTGGCAGTCGTACTGGAACGGCGGCACACCGCGCGAGGGTCCGGTGGTGCGCGCGGTCCAGGAATGCCTGCACGCCGTGCTGTGGAACGGCACGGTCGGACTGGCCCCCCTCGGCCACGACCTGCCCCCGGAGCTGGCCGTGGTCCCGCTGACCGGGATGGCGCCGAGCCGGGTGGTGGCGGTGTGCAACGCGGGCGACACCAACCCGCTGATCCGTTCCTTCATCGAGACGGCGGCGGCCGCCTACCGTCACTGAGCGCCGCCGGCCGGCCCTGCCGCCGCTCGTGAACCCGCCCCCACCGTGCGACAGTGGCCCCATGACGTGGTCGCCCGATCCCGACGCCCTGCGCGGACGCGTCGCCGTCGTGGCGGGCGCCACCCGCGGCGCCGGCCGGGGCTTCGCGGCCGCACTGGGCGAAGCGGGCGCGACGGTGATCTGCACGGGCCGCAGCAGCGTCAGCGGGCGGGACGGCTCCGACTACGACCGGCCGGAAACCATCGAGGAGACCGCGGACCTGGTCTCGCGCCTCGGCGGCACCGGCATCGCGGTCCGGGCCGACCACCTCGACCCCGAGCAGGTGCGCCGCCTGGCGCGAGGCCTGCGCGACGAGTACGGACACATCGACGTCCTGGTCAACGACATCTGGGGGGCCGAACTCCTCAAGGGCGGTCCCGAGCGGTGGAACACACCGGTGTGGGAGCACGACCTCGACGACGGCCTGCGCATCCTGCGGCTCGCGGTCGACACGCACCTGATCACCGCCCACCACCTCCTGCCGCTGCTCGTCGTCCGACCCGGAGGCCTGCTGGTCGAGGTGACCGACGGAACGACCGGCACCAACGCGTCCTGGTACCGGATCTCCGCGTTCTACGACCTGGCCAAGGCGGCGGTGAACCGGCTCGCGTTCTCCCTGGGGCACGAGCTGGCCCCGTACGGGGCCACCGCCGTCGCCATCACGCCCGGCTGGCTGCGGTCGGAGATGATGCTCGACAACTTCGGCGTCACCGAGGCCACGTGGCGCGAGGCCCTGGCACCCGACCGGCCCGGCGGTCTGCCCACCGCGCCCGAGGGCTTCGCGCGGTCCGAGTCGCCGCGGTACGTGGGCCGCGCGGCGGCGGCCCTGGCCGCCGACCCCGAACGCGCCCGCTGGAACCAGAGATCGGTCACCTCGGCCGAACTCGCCCGGGCCTACGGGTTCACCGACATCGACGGGACCCGGCCGGACGGCTGGCACGACCGCTGAGCCGGCTCCGCCGTAGTCCGGTCCCTCCCGCCGGAGTTGGGCGCATTGCCCCGATCATCCCTGTCTCGATCCTGCGGGCTTCCTTAGGGGAACCTGAAGAACCCCCTCCGCGGCGCGATGTGCCCTGGTCACCGGCCTAGGCTCGGCGTACTTCCCGTCCCCTCTCCAGTGAGGTGTTACCGGCATGAGCCGCAGCCGTACCCCCGCGACCCCGTCCCGCGCAGAGGCCCGCCGGAAGAAGGCGACGCGTACCCGCGTCGTCCTGTCCGTCACTGCGGCCGCCGCCGTGGTGGCGGTCGGGGTCGCGGTGGCCGACTCGGGCGGTGACGACCGCAAGGACCAGCGGGCTTCCGGAGCCGCGTCCGCCGCGGGACCGTCGCAGCCGAAGACGGACACCGCCGATCCGGCCCCCGCCGGCAGCGCCTCGGCCTCGGCCTCCGCCTCGGCGAGCGCGAGCCCCCGTACGAGCCCCAGCGCGAGCGCGAGTACGAGTGCGAGCCCCGGCTCCTCCGGGCCGGCCGCCCCCGGCGACGGCACGCGGCCCGAGAGCGCGCCCGACGCCTCGGGGGCCGAGCGGCCCGCCAAGCCGGCGCAGGGCTCCGCCCCCACCAAGGGCAGCGGCTCCGGCGGCTCTTCCGGCGGCTCGGGCTCCGGCTCGGGCTCCGGCTCCGGGACCGCCAACCCGGACGCCGAGTCGGCAGTGCTCGCCCTCGTCAACAAGGAGCGGGCCGCCGCCGGATGCGGTCCCCTGACGGTCAACGCGAAGCTCAGCTCGGCGGCCCGGGCGTACAGTGACACGATGGCCCGCAGCGGCGTCATGTCGCACACGGGCCCCGACGGCTCCACCATGACGAGCCGGGTGGAGGCGGCCGGTTACAAGTGGTCCGGCCTCGGCGAGAACATAGCCCGCGGACAGGGCGACGCCGACGCGGTCATGTCGGCCTGGATGAACAGCTCCGGCCACCGCGCCAACATCCTCAACTGCTCCTTCAAGGAGATCGGGATCGGCGTCCACAAGGGCGACGGCGGCCCCTGGTGGACCCAGGACTTCGGCACCGCGAGGTAGCCCGTCCCGCGCGCTCCCCACCCGCCTCCCGTCCTCCCGCTCCCGGAGGCCTCCACGCGCCCGCGCCGCGGGTCCGTGGACGTCCACGTCCCCCTGCCCCGGCGGTCAGGGGGACGTCGGCGTTCACCGGGCACCGCCCCGCCGCGCGACCGTTCGCCGCACCGACGCCGGAACGGGGGCGCCGGTTACGCGCCGCGCCGGGCGTCGGCCACTATGGGGCCCGTGCCCCGAACTCCGCGCTACCTGCTCATATGGCTGTCGTGCACCGCCGCCAGCGTGACCGCCGTCCTCGCGACGGTCCAGTTCGTGGTCGGGTCGACCAGCCACAAGCCCCCGGCCGCGCGTTCGGCCCCGGTCGTCATCGACACGCCCCCCGCCTGGCAGGCGGGCAGCCCCGGCCCGACGCAGGCCTCCCCGACCGCGAGCGCCTCCACCAGCCCCTCGCCGTCCGTGACGCAACAGCCCTCTTCGGCACCCCCCTCGCCCAGTCCCGTCCCCGCCAAGGCCGCCACGCAGACCCCGCCGACCGGCGCGCCCCGGCCCGGAGTCGACTGCGAACGGGGCGGAGCGGGCCTGCACACCGTTCCCTCGCAGGGCGGGAAGGTCACGGTCCGGTACGGGAGCAGGGGCGTGTGCCTGATCTCGGCGGTCCCCGGCCTGGGTTTCAGGACGACCACCTCACAGGCCTCCGACGACACCCTCACCGTCACCTTCAGCAACGATGGCCACCGGTCGGAGATCACGGCGACCATCACCCCGTCCGCCAGGGCGAGCGTCCGCGAGAGCTCCTTCTGACGGCCCACGCGCCCCCGTCGGCCGGTCGCGGTGAAGCGGGAGGTGAGCGGTTCCTTAGGGCAACCTGAAGATCACCTCGAGCCGGTTCCACGGCGCCCCGGCGGCCCTATGCTCGCGTCAGCCGAGCGGCCGTCGGCGCCGGGGCACGAGCCCGGTGCGGCGCCGGACCCGGCTTCACCGAGCCGGACGCGTCCGGCCGTCCCGTCGTCCGAACCTGCCCTGGGGTCTTCGCCATGAGCTCTCGCACGCTCCGATCCGTCCGCTCCGGACGCCGCACGACGTCCTCTCCCTCGCCCCTCGCGCGGCGCCTCCCGCTGGTCGCCGCCGCCGTGGTCGTGGCCGGGCTGGCCACCGCGTGCGGGCCCTCCCCGGCGCCCGCCGGCTCCGCCGTCCAGGCGGGCACCGGGACGCCGGCTCCGGAGCGGCCGGCGGACGGGACGGCGCCGGGAGCGTCCCCCGAGGTGTCCGCCACCCCCTCGGCCCTGCCGTCCGGCCCGGCCTCCGGCTCCGCTTCCGCCTCCGCCCCGGCGTCCGCGTCCGCCGCCGGCTCGTCCCAGGGCACCGCCCGCAGCGGCGGCGCAACGGGCTCGGGAGCCGTGTCCGGTTCCGGTTCCGGTCCGGGTTCCGGCGGCACCAAGCCGGCGCCCGCCACCCCAACGCCCGCGCCCGCCAGGGTCCCCGGCCCCGGCTACGACGGTTCGGCCGACGCGCGGGCACTGCTCGACGCGGCCCTGCGCGCGGCGAAGTCCGACGGCCGGATGGTCCTGCTCGACTTCGGCGCCAACTGGTGCGGCAACTGCAAGGCCGCCGACAAGGTGTTCGCCCAGCCGGCCACCACGGCGCTCCTCGCGGACGACTACCACCTCGTCAAGGTGGACATAGGCGGCGACAACTCCGCCAACTCCGCCCTGCTGCGCGAGTACAGCCCCTCGGGCGGGACCTACACGATGCCCGTGCTCGTGGTCGTCACCCCGTCCGGCACCACGCGGGTCGACACCCATGCCACGGGCAACCCGCCGCTGACGGCCGACGGCATCAACACCTTCCTGCGCAAGTGGGCCCCGTGAGACGGCGCGTACGCACGGCCGTCCCGCTCGGCGTCCCGGTCGGCGTCGGCCTCTCGGTGGCCGCCGCCCTGCTGCTGACCGGGATCGCCACGGACGGCACGGGCGACGGGGCCGCGGCGGCCACCGGCACCCGCACCGTCGCCGCCGTGCCCGCGGCCGCGGCCGCGGTCGCGGCCCCGCGGGCCCGCCCCTCCGCCCCCGCGCTGACCGGCAGTGACCTGGACGGGAGGCCGGTCTCGCTCCCCGCGCTCCGCGGGGAGGTGGTCGTCCTCAGCGTCTGGGGTTCCGGGTGCGGACCCTGCCGCGCGGAGGCCGACGACCTGGCGCTGCTCAGCGGACAGCTCCGGGGCGAGGAGGTCCGCTTCCTCGGGATCAACACCCGGGACCGCGACCGGGATGCGGCACGGTCCTTCGTACGGGCCCACGGCCTCGGCTTCCCCAGCCTCCACGACCCCACCGGCGCGCTCCTGCGGCGTTTCCCGCCGGCGGTGCTCAGTCCGCGGACGGTCCCCTCGACCCTCGTCCTGGACCGCCGGGGCCGGGTCGCCGTGGCCATCGGGGGCGCCGTCAGCGCCGAGCAGCTGCGGCCCCTGGTCGCCCGTCTGGTGGCGGAAGGATGACGGACACCCGCCTCCGGCGCGCCCTGCGCACCGCGGGCGTCCTGCTCCCCCTGGCCGCGCTCGTGGCCTGCGGCGGCGCCGATCCCTCCGCCCCCGCGGCCGACGGCCCCCCGGCCACGGCGCGCTTCTCCGAGAACGGCGTCACCGTCACCCTCTCGGTCTCCGGCTGGCAGCCCGCGAAGGGGACCGGCACCCTCACCGCCGTCTTCACCCCCGAAGCCGCCGGGTTCCACCTCTACAGCACCGCCCTGCCGGCCGCCGGCGTCGAGGGCGTGGGCCGCCCGACCGCCGTGGCCGTCACCGGAACCCTCGCGGCGGACGGCCCGCTGACGGCGGCACAGACCGAGCGGACCGTCCGGCTGCCGGGGGTCGACACCCCCGTCCCGGTCTACCCCGACGGCCCGGTCACCACCACCCTCCCCGTCCGCGCGTCGGGCAGCGGCGGCGCGACCCTGCTGATCGGCTACGCGAGTTGCAGCACGCGGGACGGCTGCACCATCCCGGTGTCCGGCCACCCCGTCCGGATGCGCGTCACCGACGAGGGGCCGGCCTTCGTCACGCCCTGACCGCCTTCCCCACCACACCGAACCTCTAAGGTGTCCGCATGCCGAGCGTCCTGGTCGTGGAAGACGACCCCAGCATCCGCCAGTCACTGATCGAGGTCCTGGCCGAGCAGGGGTACGCCGTGCGCAGCGCCGCCGACGGCTTCGGCGCGCTGCGCGAGGTCACGCAGGCGCCCGTGGACGCGGTGGTCCTCGACCTCGGACTGCCCGACCTGGACGGCGGGGACGCCCTGCGCATGATCCGCGGCATCTCCTCCGTACCGGTGCTGGTGGCCACCGCCCGCGACGACGAGTCCGAGATCATCAGCATCCTGAACGCGGGCGCCGACGACTACCTGGTCAAGCCCTTCTCCGGGGGCCAGCTCCTCGCCCGCCTCGCCGCCGTCCTGCGGCGCACCGCCGGCACGGCCCCCGCCGCCGCCGGCGGTACGGCGGGGCCCGCGCCCGCGCAGACCGGGGATCCGCTGCGGCCCACCGTCGTCGGCGAACTGGCGGTGGACCCGGGCGCGCGCACCGCACACCTGGCGGGACGGGAGCTGCGCCTGACCCGCCGCGAGTTCGACCTGCTGGCCTTCCTCGCGCACCACACCGGACGGGTCGTCTCGAAGCGCCGCCTGCTGACCGAGGTGTGGCGCGAGCCGTACGTGGACGACCAGACCGTCGACGTGCACCTGTCCTCCCTGCGCCGCAAACTCGGCGAACGGGCGGCCGCCCCGCGCTACCTGCTGACGGTGCGCGGGGTCGGCATCAAGCTGGTGGCACCGCGTTGAGACGCTCCCTGGCCGGTGTGGCCCTCGCCGTGACCTCCATGGTCGCCCTGTCCTTCCTCATACCGCTGGCCGCCCTGGTGATGTCGCTGGTCAAGGAGCAGGGCGTGTCGGCCGCCCAGCAGCGCGGCGCCGCCCTGGCGCCGGTGCTCGCCCTCACCACGGACCCGGACGCGCTGCGCGAGGCCGCGGCCGGCCTGGACGCCGCGGACCGGCTGACCGTGCACCTGCCGGGGGCGGGAGCCCCGGCCCGTTCCAAGGCTCCCGGCGCGCTCCTCGAACGGGCGCAGCGCGGGCGGGAGTCGATTTCGCAGGAGGTCCCCGGCGGGTGGGTCTGCCTCCAGCCCGTGGTGCTGCCGGGCGACGAGGTCGCCGTCATCGAGAACTTCGTGCCCGAGGCGGAACTCACCCGGGGGGTGGCGCAGTCATGGGCCGTGATGTGCTTCCTCGCGGTGGGACTGATCGCCGGCTCGGTGCTGGTCGCCGACCGGCTCGGCGCCAAGGTGGTCCGCTCCTCGAAGCGGCTCGCACAGGCCTCGCGGGCGCTCGGACTGGGGGACCTGGACGCCCGGGTGGAACCCATGGGGCCCCGGGAACTGCGTGACGCGGGCGTCGCCTTCAACGCGATGGCCGAGCGCATGAACGAACTCCTCGCCGTCGAACGCGAACTCGTCGCCGACCTCTCGCACCGGTTGCGCACCCCGCTGACCGCACTCCACCTGGCCTCGGAACGGATGGCGGGCACACCGGAGTCGGCCAGGGTGGAGGCGGCCGTCTGCGAGCTGGAGACCGAGCTGCAGGCCATCATCGCCGCGGCGCGCACCCCGCTGGCCGTGGGCCCGATGGGCCAGGGCCTGCTCGGTGCGGAACGGCCCCCGGGTGGCGGGGCCGCCGCGGCGGCAGGCGGGGGCCCGAGCAGCGAGGTGGCGGAGGTCGTCCGCCGCCGGACGGCCTTCTGGGCGGTCCTGGCCGAGCAGCAGGACCGTTCCTGCTATCTGGACGTCACCCAGGAGCCCACGGCCGTCGGCCTCCCCGACGACGACGTCGCCGCCGTGGTGGACGCCCTCATCGGCAACGTCTTCCGCCACACCCCGGAGGGCACCGCGTTCGCCGTCGGCGTCCGGCGCACGGCCCAGGCCGTGGAGCTGGTCGTCGAGGACGGCGGCCCGGGCATCCCGGAACCGGACCGGGCCCTGTCCCGCGGCAGCAGCACGGGCTCCACGGGACTGGGCCTGGACATCGCGCGCCGGGCCGCGACCGCGACCGGCGGCACGGTGGCCGTCACGCGCGGACCGCTCGGCGGGGCGCGCATCGCGGTGACCTTCGCCCTGGCCGCCCCGCCCCCGTCGGGCCACCGCACCCGCCTCGCCCGCCGCCGCAGACGCTGACGGATCCGGCCGATGGCGCCGAGGGGAGGCGCCGAGGGGAGGCGTCGAGCGCGGCGAAGGGCGCTGCGACGCCGGACTACAGGGACGCGACGGTGAAGTGCCGTACCCGGAGCGGGGCCACGAGGTACTCGTCCTCGCCGGGCAGCACCACGGGCCGGTCGCGCCAGTGCTCGCCGGCGAATCCGACCAGGTCCCGCTCGCTGTGCCAGCGGCTGACGTACAGCAGCGCGTCGGGCGGCGCGAGCAGCACCTCGTGGTCCACCAGCCCCGGGTAGCGGCCCGGAAACCCGCGCACCGCGGAGACGATCATGTCGTGGAACGCCTCGAACCGGTCAGGACGTACGCGTGCCTCGCTCACCCGTATGATCACGGACCTCAGGGTGTCACGCACCCCTGCCGCGGCGCCACCGTCCGGGGAGCCCCACCCCGGGCAGTCCGGCGCCCGCCCGGCCCGGTGTCCGCATGCCGGTCCCGGTGTACGCCGCCGCGGCGACCTCGTCATGATGGGCCCCATGACGCGAAGCGACGCCCAGCACACCGACTCGCCTGCGATGGCCCTGCTCAAGGAGGTGGGGGCGGAGACGACCAAGCACTCCGGCGGCACCCTCCTGACCCACCTGCTGCGCGTCGAGGGGCTGCTCGCCTCGTGGGGCGCCCGGCCCGTACTGCGGACCGCGGCACTGTGCCACGCCTTCTACGGCACCGACGGGCTGCCGCTGGTGCTCCTGGAGTTGTCCGAGCGCGACCGCCTCGCCGGGGCGATCGGTACGGAGGCGGAGGAGCTCGTGTACTTCTACGCCAGCTGCGACCGCAAGGCCTCCTACCCCACCCTCGCCGCGCCTGACGGTGCGGCGGTGACCTTCCGGGACCGGTTCACCGGCGCGGAGTTCACGCCGTCCCCGCAGCGGCGTCGCGACTTCGCCGAGCTCACCGTGGCCAACGAACTGGACCTGGCCAAGGTGAACGATTCCTTCCGCGAGCGCAACGGGGCTGCCCTGCTGGAGCTGTTCACACGCTGGGCGCCCCTCCTGTCGGAGCCGGCCCGCCGCGAGGTGACCGCGGTCCTCGGCTGACGCTTGGCCGTTCAGTCCCGGCCGCCGTCCCGGGCGTCCAACGCCGTGATGACCGCGCCGCTGCGCAGGGTCGCCGTCAGCGTGGCCGGGGGAGCGGGGGCGGGTGGTGCCGGGACGGCGAGGCTGCGTCCGGGCGTGCGGGTGCGCAGTGATCCCGTGGCGGTGATCCCGGTGACCTCCCGGCTGCCCGCGGCGAGTTGGTAGTCCTGCCCGGAGCGGGCCCGCCAGACCGTCGTGGCGAGGAGGTGCTGCCCGAACCGTCCGCAGGCGGCCGTGGAGCGGGCCTCGGTCACGGCGAGGGAGGCCCCCGTGGGCGGACGGAGCCGGATCCGTACGTCCCCCTGCCCGGTCCAGTGGGTGGCGCGGGTGCAGGACCAGACGGCCCGCCCGGCGCCCTCGGGAAGCTCCGTGAGCGCGAAGTCCCAGAGGTTGACCGCCCTGACCGCGCGCCCGTCCACCGCCTCCAGGGTGCAGGCCTCCTGGGCCCAGCGGGCGAGGGCGGCGGGGCCGGTGGCCTCGCGGGGCTGGCGGGCCGGCGGGGCGTCGGCGCCCTCCGCGGGCGGGGTGTAGGTGAGGTGGACGGTCAGGAGCCCGCCGCGGTCGGCGAGGAGGAAGGCGTGCTTCTCCACGATGCGCGGTGAGGACGCGACCTCCAGCACCGGCTGGGGACCGCAGCCCGCCCCCTTCGGAGCGTCCCCGCCCGGGAAGGCGGTGGTGACGGTTCCGTCGGGGCCGATCGGCAGGGGCCGGACGGGCTGGGCGGGGGCGGTGAGGTCCCGGGTTCCGGCGGTGGCGATCCACGGGGCGAGCAGCCGGCGGGCCGTGTTCCCGTCCCGGGTCAGGGTGAAGGCGGCAGCCGTCGTGACGTTGGCGTCGTCGGTGCGGGCGACGTCCAGGCTCCGGCGGCCGCCGCGCTCGGTGTAGCGGACGACCCGGTCGGCGTCGAGGAACACCACCACGGCCGTCCCCGGTCGGGGATCGCCGGCGAACAGCAGCTGCGGCGGATGTCCCGGCGGCTCCGCCGAGGCCGTAGGCGCGACGGTGACGGCCGTACCGGCAGGCGGTGCGGCCCAGGTGCCCAGGGCCCTCGCCAGCAGGGCCCGGTCCCCGGTGCGCGGCCCGCGGGCCGGCCACGCCGTGAAGTCCACCCGGCCGGTGTCCGACCAGGCCCGCGCGGGCACCCGGACCAGGCGCGCGGGGTCGAGGGCGGCGCGGGCGGCGGGCGCCCCCGCGTAGCCGACGGGGAGCCCGGGGCCGGGCCCGGTGACGGTGGCCCGGGTCAGCGCGGCGGCCAGCAGCAGGACGGCGGCGACGGCCCAGGCGGCCCGGACGCGCGTGCGGCGCAGCAGCAGGTCGGTGGGCCGGGTGTGGACGTCCGCCGGGTGCGAGACCGTTTCTCCGCGGGGCCCCGGCCCGTCTGCGGCGCCCGTCCGCTCGTGACGGCCCTCCCCGGCCCCGGCCCCCCCGGCCGCGAGGGCGGCCCGTACCTCGCCCGCCGGATCACCGGCTCCGGCCCGCGCGAGCACCTCGGCCGCCGCGTCCTCCTCCAGCCCGTCGAACCGGCACAGCACGTGCGCGGCGCGGGCGTACGGGGACAGCCCCGCCAGTGCGCGGGCCGCCTCGTCGAGCTCCTCGGCGCTGGGCCACATCCGCAGCCCCCACACCCACGGCAGGAGCGGCCCGCGCGGCCCCCGACCGGCCGAGTACCGCACCACCTCGGCCCGTACGGCGGCCAGCACGTCCCCGCCCCGCCGCGCCCGGCGCCCCGCGGCCCGCAGGGAGCGCTGGACGCCGCGGTGGGCGCGCAGCAGCCGCGCGTGCCGGTCGAGCTCCGGCGGCAGCACCAGGTAGGCCAGACGCAGCAGTTGGGGGTAGCGCTCGTTGATGACCGCCTCGGCCTGGCTCAGCCCGGACGCGGAGCGTTGACGTCGTCCCACGCTGCGGACAACGAAGGAATCATCATTTGGTCACATGCCCGCGCGCCTAGCGGCGTACGGCGGCGTGTTCGAGGACGCTGCGGACCTCGGCGGTGATCGCGCTCTCGTTGCGTTCGAACTCGGGGCCCGTCAGCAGCTGGGAGTCGGCGGGCAGGCCGGTGAGCACGGGGGTGTGGAGGTGGCCGCCGGGCAGTTGCGGGGCGAGCTCGGCGCGCAGCCGGTTGGAGCGGTAGGCGACCTCGTTGGAGAGGTAGCCGCCACCGCCGCCGGCGACGGCGCGCGAGCCGGGCGTCGGGCCGTCGGTCCGGTCGACGGGAGCGGTCCCGCCCGCGGGTATCTCGGTCACGTCGGAGTTGAGGAGCACCGGGTACGGGGCCTGCACGGCGGTCGTCACGGCGTCGGCGGGCAGCGTGGTGCGGATGAACTCCGGTCCCGGGCCCAGGCCGGGGGCCGTCACCGGGTGCTCGCGGGTGCCGCCGGACAGGGCGCGCACGTTGTCGGGGTACGGGTCGGCGGACCGTGCCCGCCCCGCCCAGTCCTCCAGGGTGAAGATGCCGGGGTAGCCCTGGCTGACGGTGGTGATGACGTCGGCCGCGCCGGGTCCGGCGGCCAGGCGGGGGGCGAACGCCCGCTCCACGATGCCGGCGTCGAAGTCGGCGTACCGCACGGGCAGGACGACGGCGCGGATCTCGGCCCGGCTGCCGTCGGCGAGGGTCACGTGCCGTCCGTTGAGCTGGAGGGCGGCCGACCCGGAGGGGTTGGCGCGGCGGATCTCCGCGTCGAGCCCGAAGGGGTCGAAGCCGCTGATGAAGACGCGCCGCACGCCGGGCGTGGCCCGGAAGGAGTTGTCGGTGAGGCCGCGCGAGGCGTCCTCGAAGCGGGCGCGGAGCGCGGCCCGGTCCACGGCGAAGGCGGGCTGCCAGCGGGCGAGCGCGGAGGTCATGGAGAGCCGCGCCCAGTACAGGGGGCGGTCGTCGCCGGGGGCGAGGTCGCCGCCGGGCCGCTGCCCCTGGGCGCGCCGTACGGACGCCTGCCACAGGGCCTCGCCCCAGGAGTCGAGGAGCCGTTCGGCCTCGGCGGGGGTGTGGGCGGTGCACAGGGCGGCGGGGAGGCGTCGTACGAAGTCGCCGAACCCGGCCCGCTCGACCAGGGCGGTGGTGCGGGGGTCCGTGAGGCGTGCCTGTTCGGCGTCGAGCGGTACGGACGCCGGGGCGCGGCAGGCGGGGGCGGAGCCGTCCGCGTGCGCGGGCGAGGCGGGGGTGACGGGGAGGACGGTGACGAGGAGGGCGGCGGCCGACGCCGCACGACGTAAGAACATCATGCGATGTGACATTACATAGAGGCCGTCACCCCCACCAGGCACACCTGAGACAGCCGCCCGGCCGGTCCGCCCCCGGCGGACGGACCCGTGGACCCTCGAGCCCTCGAAGGCGGGCCCGGGCTTCGAACGGTCGGACCTGCCCCGCTGCCCGTCGGGGCACGACGTGTACGTGGACAACGCCCGCGTGGCACCGGGCGACACCTGGACCGACGCCGTCCCGGTGTCACCCGATGGCGGGTCACCCAGCCGTCCGGCACCCGGGCCCGCGGGCCCTGCGCTACGTTCACCGCCATGGACATCCTGCGCGAGAAGATCAGCCGCGGCTTCGACCTGCTGGACGCCGACGGCGACGGGGCCCTGACCGAAGCGGACCACGTCATCATGGGAGACCGGGCCGCCGACCAGCTCGGGTACGCCCGCGGCTCCGCGGAGCACACCCGCATGGTCCACGCCTACGTCGGCGTCTGGCGCGACCTGCACGCCCCGCACGTCGGCCCCGACGGCCGCCTGGGCAAGCGGGAGTTCGTCACCGCCACCCTCACCCTGGCCGGCGACCCCGAGGCCGCCGCGACCACCGTGGGCGCGCTCGCCCGGGCGTTCTTCGCCATCGCCGACGCCGATGCCGACGGCCGGGTCAGCAGGACGGAGTTCGACGCCTTCCAGCGCAGCCACTTCCCGGCGATCAGGCAGGCAGACCTGGACGCGGCGTTCGCCCACCTGGACCGCGACGGCGACGGCTCCCTCGACCCGGCCGAGTTCGAGTCCGCGGTGGTCGAGTACTGGTCCAGCAGCGATCCCGCCGCCCCGGGCAACTGGTGGATGGGACGGCCCGACGCCCCGGCGTGACGCCCCCCCCGCCAGCGCGCCCGTCCTGCTGCCCGGACTTCGCCGCTCCGCGGCTCTCCGGGTCCCCCAAGTGACAGCGGTGCGCGGAGCGTCAGGGACGGCCCGAGTGGAGGGCCGCCAGGCCCCGGGCGTGGTCGAACGCCGCCGCGGCATCCCGCGCGTCGGTCCAGGGAGCGGCCCCGCACCAGCCGCCGATGAGCCGGAACTGCGCCAGGGCCTCCGCGTACCGCCCCGTCTTCACGAGTACGGCGGCGTACAGGTGCCGTATCGCGGGAAGCCGGCGGTCATCCTCACGAGCCTGCGCCAGGTCGGCCCCGACGCGGGCGAGCGCGGCCTTCGTGACCCAGGTGCGGTAGGCCGCGTCGCCGTCCTGGAGGGTGGCCTCGTACACGGCGTGCAGGTAGACGGCGGAGAGCAGGCTCCCGGCCGGAGCGGACGCCGCCGCCTGCTGGGCGAAGTCGAACATCAGCCGGTGGGAGCCGTGCCACTTCGCGCACCAGTACTGGAGCGCGTGCCAGTGCGCGTCGTAGTGCAGCGGCGCACGGCGCGTGACCTCGTTCCACAGGCCGCGGAACTCGTCGTGGGACAGCCCGAGTCCGCGCGCGGCGGCGACCATCGTGACCCACGGGGACGGATCCCGCGGCGCCAGCCTGGCCGCCTCCTGGGCCGCGTACATGGCGGTCGGCAGCAGCTCCCCGAACAGCGCCATCTGCTCGGGGGAGGTCTGGTCGACGGTCTTCTCGCCGCGCGCCGCCCAGGCGCGGAGCAGCAGGGCGTGGGCGTGGACGACGACCGGGTCCGCGTCCTGCGGCCGCTTGGCGCGCCAGACCCGCAGCCAGTGCTCGTCCTCGACGGCCAGGTCCGCGAACACCTCGACGACCCGCCAGCGCTCCGCCCAGTCCTGGCGTTCCGCGGTGTCCGCGAGCAGTCCGGCCGCGGGCTCCCACGCGCCGTGCAGGGCGGCCTCGACCGCCGCGCGCAGCGCGGGCTCGTCAGCGGGCGGGCCGGAGCGCCGGCAGTCCAGCCGCTCGCGGGGGACGAGACCGTAGGCGGCGGCGTCGAAGTTCCGGGCTTTCCTGTTGCGAACGGCGAGACGGGTGGTGTTGAAGATCGCCCAGACGAGGACGGCCAGACCGACGGCGGTGATGAGGTTCGTGAGCACGAAGCGTCATCATCCCTGCTCAGGGTCACGACATGCGAACGCTGCGGCAAAGCACCGGACTCGTTTCGGTCTCGGTTCACCCAGCCCCGGGCCCGCGCCGCCGACCCCCGGAACGCGCAGGTGGGTTGCTCCAGCGGTTCACCGGACGCCCCCCGTCCCCAGGTCGGCGATGACCTCGCGGGCCGCCCGGGAGCCCGAAGCGAGCGCTCCCTGGAGCGATCCCGTCGCGCGGTGGTCACCGCAGACGTACCTGCCGGGGGCGAACCGGCTCGTGCGGCTGAGCAACAGCGGCGGCGCCATGGCGGGCAGGGCACCTCGTACGGTCACGCGGTGCACCGGCTCCCAGGTCCCGGTGTCCGTGCCGTACGCCTCCGCGAGGGCCTTGAGTACGGCGGCCTCTTCCACCGGGCCCGGCGTGCCGAGCACGGAGGTCGACACCAGGCTCCTGCGGTCACTGGAGTAGCCGGGCTGGACCTCCGTCAGGACGCACGAGTTCAGGAACCTGCGGCGGGAGTCGACCATCAGGGTCGGTTCCGGCAGCGGGGACCGCTCGACCGCGTGGTAGAGCGTCGTGACGATCCGTTCCCGAGGCGGGGCCAGGCCGGGCAGCAGGCGCGCCGCCGCACCCGCTCCGGTGGCCACGACGACGGCTCGCGCACGCAGTTCCCCGCTCCCGAGGACCACTCCCCGCGGCCCCAGCTCCGTGACCGGCGACGAGGTGAGCAGCACCCCCGGGGGCAGGCCCGCGGCGAGCTGCGCCGGCACCGCGCCGATGCCGTCGCGGGGCAGGCACAGCGTGCCGCGCAGCATGCTGCGCCAGACCAGGTGGAAGAAGCGGGCGGAAGTCTCCAGGGAGTCCTCCAGGAAGACCCCCGACAGGAAGGGCCGGAAGAACGTCTCGACGAAGTCCTCGGAGAAGCCCGCCTCGGCCAGGGCGGTACGGGTGGTGACGTCGGGCCGGGCCCGCAGCCGGGAAGCGGGGGAGAGCATGGCGCGGGCCGAGAGCGCACCGAAGGCCAGCAGGTCGCGCGGCTTCACCCGTCGGCCGGTGAGGAGGCCGATCCCGTCGCGCGGCCGCCGCGTGGGATCGGTCAACCGCAGCCGGCCGGCGTCGGTGTGCACCAGCACCCCGGGGGTGAACGGGCGCAGGAAGAGGGCGGGCAGGTCCAGGCGGCGCCTGACCTGCGGGTAGCCGGTGTTGAACACCTGGAAGCCGCGGTCGGTGATGAAGCCGTTGACCCGGTCGGTGCGGACGCGGCCGCCCACCGATTCCTCGGCCTCCAGCAGGCGGACGTCCAGCCCGGCCGCGCCGAGATCCGCGGCGCAGGCCAGTCCCGCCGCTCCCGCACCGACGACCACCACGTCGTGACGGAAGCCCGGTCCCTCGGCCATGGATGCCCCCAACTCCCTGCCCGCGGAACGGGCACAGCGATTGCGGCCAGGCTACGCACGGGAGGCCGGGCCCCGGCGTCGGCGCGCCGGTGCTCCGACACAGGACGCGCCGCCTCCCGCCAGGCCGCGCCGGAACCCTCGCGAGCCTGCCGTACACGGCGACCACCACCGGAGAGCGCACACAAGGCGACAGGTCCACTCCGCACGGTCATGAGTGAACCGGCGTGCCGGGGGCAGGCGCCGATCACGCGTGCCGCCCCCACGGCGGAGGGAGATGACCATGAGCCCGGCCGTTCCCCGGGACCCCGAGACCCTCAAGCAACTCATCACCCGCGAAGTGACCCTCCTGCGTGCCGCCGCCGGCCGCTCGGCGGGCGCACGGCCGCGTCCCGCCACCCCGGCCGAGATCGCGGAGTCCGCGTCCCTCCTCGCCTGCTCCTGCGGTGCCGTCGCCCAGCACAGCCACTCCTGCGCGGAGGGTAACGGGGACCACGACCCGTGGGCCTGCGTCTGCGCGACCCTCCCGGCCATCCCCGTCTCGGCGGCACTGCTGGCACCGGTCACCGACGACGACGGGATGACCGAGGACTTCGTCATCCGGGCCGGCAACCACATCCGCTCCGTCGAATGGCTCGACGCCCCCGACCGGCAGGTCGGCAAACGGCTCCGCGAGGTGCGGCCGGGTGTGGACGGCAGCGGGCTGCTGGACTCCCTCAAGGAGGTCCTGCACACCGGCCGTGCGCTGCGGAACTTCCCGGTGGACTACACCGAGCGCCGTCCGGACGGCCTGCACCGCACCAAACTCCTCTACGACGCCGCGTCCTGCTCCGGCCAGGTGATCGCGACCTGGCGCCCCGCCCACAACCCGGCCGAACTGATGTCGCTGGAGGCCCAGTACATCGCTTCCATGGGCTGGGCCCACTTCGACCTCCTCTCCGGCGAAACCACCTGGTCCGAGGGCTTGAGCACGATCTTCAGGACCGCTCCCGGCCGCCCCATGGGCCTGCTGGACCTGTGCGACGCGGTGTTCCTGGAGGACGTACCGCGCTGGGGCCGGCTGCTGCGCGCCCTGCTGGACGGGGAGGAGCCTCCGGGCTCCGACATCCGGTTCAGCGTGTACGGCGACGTCCGTACGCTCCACGTCATCGGCCGGCCCGTCATCTCCACGGACGGCCTGGCATGGGCCCTGCACCTCATCGCACGCGACCTCACGCCCGTCATCCGCGGCAGGCAACGGCTCGCGGCCACCCGTCGGCAGAGCGAGCGGCTCCGCGAGGAGGCCGCCGCCGAACACCGTGTCGCCGCCGCGCTGCGCGAGGCGCTGCTCCCGACGCACTCCTCGGAGATCGCCCGGCTCGGATTCGCCGTGGCGGCCGCGTACCTGCCGGTCGAGGAGGACGCCGCGGTCGGCGGTGACTGGTACAAGTGCCGCGCGCTGCCCGACGGACGCATCCTCCTGGCCATCGGGGACGCCTGCGGTCACGGGCTCGGAGCCGTCGCGCGCATGGCGCAGCAGCGGCACGCCCTGGCCGGCCTGGCCCACACGCCGGGCAGCGACGCCGGCCAGCTGACCACCTGGCTCAACGAACTCGTGTGCGCCGACGCCTCGGCCGAGACGGCCACCACCGTCATCGGACACCTCGCCGCCGACCGCCGACTGGTGTGGGCCTGCGCCGGACACCCGGCGCCGCTCCTCCTGCACGACGGCGCGGCCACCGCACTGGACACCGGGCACCGGGGGCCGCTCCTGGGGCTGCTGCCGGGCGAGGCGTACGCGACGGCCGACGTACCGCTGGAGCCGGGCGACCTCCTGCTGCTGTACACGGACGGCCTGGTCGAGCGGCGCGGCGAGGACATCGAGACCGGCATCGACTCCCTGCGCGAACACGTCGCGGACTGCGCCGGCGGCGACGCCCGCCAGACCCTCGACGCGGTGGTCGCCCGGTACGCCGGCGACCGGCTGGAGGACGACACCTGCCTGGTGGTCGTCGAAGCCCTCTGACACCGCGCCCGCCCGGAACGGCGGCGGGCGGGGGCGGATCCGTCGCCGGGTCTGCCCGGACCGCCCCCGCCCCGTGCGCTACTTGACGAAGCGCCAGGTGACGTCGATCCTGCCCTTGTCGAGCGGGGCGAGGGCCTTGAACGCCCCGGGCGTGAGGTCGAGGCCGTGCCTGCCCGCGCCCGGCGCCTCGTCCAGGACCGTCGCCGTGATGGACTTCCCCTTGTACGTGATGACGACCTTCCGCCCGCACTGGCTCGACGGGTACCCGCCGCCGAACGTGCCGGAATCGAGCGCGACGGCGAGGTCACTCTCGTTGATCACCTTGCCGCACGCTCCCAGACCCGGCGAGTAGAAGGTCGCCCTGCCCTTGTACGTCACACTCGGCTCGCCCGGCTGCGCGGACGCCGTCGGGGTCTTGCCCGGCTTCGGGGGAATGGTGGTCCCGCCCGGCTGCGGGGTGCCCGACGGAGAGGTCGTCCTGCCGGGCTTCGGGGGCGGTGCCGTCGTCCCGCCCGCTTGCGGAGCGAGGACGGTGGCGGCCGGCTCGGCCGCCACGGTGGCGCCCGGCTTGGCGGCGACGGTGGCGCCCGGCTCGGCCGCCATGGTGGCGCCCGGCTTGGCGGCGACCGTGGCGCCCTGGGCGGAGACGGTGGCCTCGGCGGTCTCCGAAGCGGAGGCGGTGGCGACGGTGATGGCGGCGCCGGAGCCGACGGCGAGCACGGCAACCGCGACGGCAGCCGTGGCGATTCTTGCTTTCATCGCTCTCTCTATCTCTGGATATCGCGTTCAGGGGCGAGCCCGCGGCAAAGCCGCGACGGTGCGCCAACGCGGACGGCCGCATACGGACAACGCCCTCGCCGACCACCGGAATCGGCCGGCGGTCACAGCCGGCCCAGGATCACGAATGCCGCTAACACGCCGCTAACGTCCGGCGGTCGCCCCGACAGCCGGCCGGCCGAGACCCGGGCTTGACGCACCTTGAGACGGTCTCCACGACACCCGAGCGCTACCGCCGGGCGGTGGTCCCGTGTCCGGCCCGGAGCTGGAGGCGCGACTGGGAGCCTCCCGGATGGCGGCCACTGCCTAAGGTCCGTCGAGGAAGGCGTCCAGGGCGGCCAGCAGCTGCGCGATGTCCTCTTCGGTGGTGTGCAGGTGAGGGCTGATACGGATCGCCGTGCCGCGCGGGCCGGTGAACACGTCCGCCTGCTCCAGGGCGTTCACCAGCCGCTTCTGAAGGCCGCCGGGGACGGTGACGCCGAGCATGTGCGGCCCGCGCGGATCACTGACGGGCAGCCCCCGCGTGCGGGCAGCGGCGGCGATGCGGTCGGTGATCGTCCCGAGGGTGGCCGCGACCCGCGGGACCGTCCACCGCGTCAGCTGTTCGAGGGCGGCCACGGCCATGGGAGTGAGCTCGAACGCCGTGCGCTGCCCCACGTCGAAGCGGCGCGCCCCGGGAGCGTACGTGCCGCGGTAGTCGATGAGCCGGGCGAAGTCCTCGGAGTCCTCGCGCAGGATCCAGTTCTCCTCCAGCGGCCGCCCCTCCTGCCACCGCGGAGCCACGTACAGGTAGCCGAGGCCGAAGGGGCCGAGCAGCCACTTGTAGCCGACCGTCACCAGGAAGTCGGGCCGCAGGGCACCCACGTCGAGCGGCATCGCCCCCGCGGACTGGCTCGCGTCGACCACCAGGGCCGCACCCGCCGCCCGTGCGGCCGCGGCGACCGCGTCCAGGTCCAGCAGCGCACCGTCGGTCCAGTGCACCTGGGGCACCGACACCACGGCCACCCGCTCGTCCACCGCGGCCAGGACGGCCTCCGTCCAGCTCTGGCCCCGCTCACGCCGGACGGTGAGCATACGAGCCCCCGTGGCCTCGGCGAACCGCCACCACGTGTAGATCCCGGACGGGTACTCGTCGGCGAGGACCAGGACGCGGCTCCCGGGGGCAGCGGTCAGGTTCGCCGCCGCGACCGCCATGCCGTAGCTGGTGGCGGGCACCAGCGCGACATCGTCCGCCGTGGCCCCGATCAGCCCCGCGAACAACTCCCTGCGCCGTTCCGCCCCGGTGAACCAGTCGGCGGCCTGGATCCGCCAGGGCTGCGCCCGCCACCCCAAGGCGGCACTGCCGGCCGCCAGGCCGGAGCGCAGGGTCGGCGCCAGACTGGCCGTGTTGAAGTAGGCGATGCCCTCCGGGACGTCGAACAGAGCACGGGCCGGGGACAGCGGCGCGGGGCCGGCGGACGCGTTCATGGAGGCCTTTCGGACCGGCAGGACGTCGACGCGCCCAAGCCTGCCCCACTGACCGGAAACGGCGTGGTCTCGGCTCGTCCGCCACGGACGCAATCCCACAGAAGCCGTACTCCGCCATATGGAACGCACGCTCGAAGTATCATCCCCGCAAGGTCCTTCGGCCGGTACTTCCCGATTTCCGCAGTGGCGTAGTCGGACGGAGGCATCCCTGTGGAGGACAGAGGGCGATGAGTGTGGCTGAGAGTTGGTCGCGTGTGATGAGTCTGCTTCGGGAGCACGCGCCGGCCGATCACGCGGATCTGCCCGGGCCCGCTACGGAGCAGATGCTCGCGGCAGCCGAGGAACGGATGGGGATCTCCCTGCATGGGGACCTGCGGACGTGGCTGTTGCAGAACAATCTGGATCTGCCGGAGGGAGATTTCGACGACGAAGTGCAATGGTGCGGTTTCGACGGGTTCCCCGACGAGGGGAGTTCCTTTCTGGGCATCCGGGCGATGGAGAGGCTCTACGCGAACCGTTCCACGTCCTGCGGATTCGACCCGCCGGACCAGCCGGACCACCCGTTCTGGCGTAACGAGTGGATCCCGTTCCTGTCGGACCAGGACGGCTGGACGGGAAAGTTCATCGACGCGAGGGACGGACGTATCGGCAGATGGTTCGTGGGTGAGCCCACGGTCACCGGCGAGTACGCGTCACTGGCTCACTACTTCGACTCCGTGGCCGAGATGCTGAAGAGGATTGGCGCGGGGGACATTCCGGTCTGTTCCGTTGCCGAAGGGCGACTTGTCTGGTCGTGAGAGGGTTCCCCACTGGTGACGGCCATGGCCCATCCGTCCTCCCCCTGGAAGGGCAATGAGGAAGCCGCTCCGGCTGTCGCCGACACGGACTCAATTCAATCTTCGACGTCCTCGCCTCCTGGCCCGGAAATCAGCGCCGAGGACATGTCCTCGCCAGGTAAGTCAAGACTTACCTTCATGGAAGGTTCACCGTAGGGTGTGGCCCGAACCGAAGGAGCCCACCTGTTGTCGAAGACAAATGCCCACGCCGCACGGGAAGTTGCATCGGAGCGGGAATATGTGTCCTCCTTGTACGAGCTGCTCGCCGAGCGCCTTTCCGAGGCACGCGCCACCTGGGCGAGTGTCCTGAAGGCCCCGGCGGACAGCGCCGGGGAGGCATACGAACGGGAAAACGCCGCCGAGCGTCTGGCCAAGGAAATCGGCCGGCTGGAAGGCGCAGAAAAGGGACTGGTATTCGGGCGGATCGACCGGACCGACGGCACGGCCCTGCGCATCGGGCGGATCGGACTCCACACGGAGGAGGACGACCTGCCGCTGCTCGTCGACTGGCGCGCGAACGCCGCGCGGCCCTTCTACGAGGCGACCCCCGTCCACCCGATGGCCCTGCGCCGGCGCCGGCACCTGCGCCTCGAGGAGCGCACGGTCGTCTCGGTGAGCGACGAACTGCTCGACGGGACCGTCCCGACCGTCGAGGACGTGGTGGGGGACGGCCCGTTGACCGAGGCCCTGTCGGCACGGCGTACGGGCAGGATGCACGCCGCCGTCGCGACCCTGCAGGCCGAGCAGGACGAGATCGTCCGCTCCGCCCACCGCGGGGTGACCGTGGTGCAGGGCGGTCCCGGCACCGGCAAGACGGTGGTCGCCCTGCACCGGGCGGCGTACGTCCTGTACGCGTTCCCGCGTGCCGCCGAGGAGGGGGTCCTGGTGGTCGGCCCGAACTCCCGGTTCCTCGACTACATCTCCCAGGTCCTCCCCTCCCTCGGCGAGAACGACGTCGTCCTGACGACCTGCCGGGAACTCGCCGCAGTACCCGCGGACACGGTGGCGGAGACCGTCGAGACGGCGCGCCTCAAGGGCGGCTCCGACCTCGCCGACGCCCTGGCCGGCCTGCTGCGCGTCCACCAGGCCCCGGCCGGCGGCTTCACCGTGCGGGCCGGACGGCAACTGGTCCGCCTGACCGGCGAGGAGGTCGCCGCGGCACGCGACGCCGCCCTGGCGGCCGTACCGGGGCACAACCCCGCCCGCGAGGTGTTCACGGAGTTCCTGGTCGACGCCGTCGCCGACGCGATGCGGCGGGACATGGGCGACCTCCTGGAGCGCATCGACGCCGAAGCCGCCCTGATGACGGGCATGGACCTCGACCGCTTCACGGGAGCCGACCGGCGCCGCGCCGAAGGCGCCGCCGACCCGGGTCCGGCCCACGAACTGGACCTGGACGCCGTCCGAGCCGACCTCCTCGACGACCCCGGCGTCGACCGGGCGGTCGAGGCGCTGTGGCCGCGACTGGTACCCGGCGACCTCGTGAAGGCCCTCCTGACGGACCCGGACGCCCTCGCCGAGCACCTGCCACGGCTCACCGCCCACGAGCGGTCCCTCCTGCTGCGCCGCCCGGACGACCAGTGGACCGACGCCGACCTGCCGCTGCTGGACGAAGCGGCCGGCCTGGTCGACGGCCCACCCGAGCGGACGTACGGGCACGTGGTCGTCGACGAGGCACAGGAACTCACCGCCATGCAATGGCGGATGGTCGTCCGCCGCTGCCCAGCGCGGGCGATGACGCTGGTGGGCGACTTCGCCCAGGCCGGCCCGGTCGCGACGGCACGCGACTGGAAGGAAGCCCTGGGTCCCCACGTCGGACCGCGGTTCCGACTGCACCACCTGACCGTCAGCTACCGCACCACGCAGCAGATCCTGGAGAGCGTACGGGACCTGCTCACCCGGATCGCACCGGACCAGCAGCCCACACGGTCGCTGCGCACCGGCGAGACCCCCCGCACGACGGCCACCGCTCCCGACAGGCTGGTCACCACCGTCCTCCGGGAAATCCGCGCCCAGACCAGCGCCCACCCGGGAGAACTCCTCGCAGTGGTCTGCGCCGACACCAGGGTGGGGGAGCTGACGGCCCGGGGCATCGGCGACCTCGCACGCATCGTGCCGGCGTCCGAAGCGCGCGGCCTGGAGTTCGACGGGGTCGTCGTCATGGACCCGGAGGAGATCACCGCCGCCCGCCCGGGCGGAGAGAGGGACCTGTACGTGGCCCTGACCCGCGCCACCAAGCGCCTCTGCACCATCACCGCCCGGTAGCCCGGCGACCCGGTCCGCGCAGCGCGTCGAACGGGTGTTCCACGCCGCGTCGGTCCGTACCCGTGAGCCCGGCACACGAAAGGCTGGCTCCATGCGCAAACTGATCTACGGCATGAACGTGACCCTGGACGGCTACATCGCCGCGCCCGGCGACGACATCGGCTGGAGCGTGCCGAGCGACGAGCTGTTCCGGTTCTGGTCCGACCAGTTGCAGGCGACCGAACTGTCGCTGTACGGCCGCAAGCTGTGGCAGACGATGAGCTCGTACTGGCCGAGCGCCGACCGGCAGCCTCACGCCACCCCGGCGGAGATCGAGTTCGCGCGCCGCTGGCAGGACATGTCGAAGGTGGTGTTCTCCTCGACGATCGACGACGTCGACTGGAACACCCGACTGTTCAGCGGCGACGCGGTCGCCGAGATCACCCGGCTCAAGGCCGGGGAAGGCGGCCCGATGGACATCGCCGGCGCGACACTCGCCGGGGCGGCCATGCGCGCCGGGCTGATCGACGAGTACGTGCTGGCCACCGCGCCGGTCCTGGTGGGCGGCGGCACGCCGTTCTTCACCGCGCTGGACAGCTGGGTGAACCTGAAGCTGGTGGAGACGCGGACGCTTCCCTGCGGGGTGATCCTGACCAGGTACGAGACGAGGCGCTGACACCGCCCCCGGGCTGAGGGCCGGCCCTTGAGCCGGCCCTCACGGGGATCAGTGCTCGCAGAGGGAGAACTCCCGCTCGTAGAGCTGCTCGTTGTGTTCGGCCACGAAGAACTTCCGTTCCTGCATCAGCTGTTCGCGGTACTCCACGGCCTGCTCGAGCGTCATCGTGGAAGTGGCGGCCCACGGCTGCTGCGGCGGGACGTCGGACGTCGAGACGATCGTCGTCGAGGGGTCCACGAGGAAGAACGCGAGGATCTTGCGGTGCCCCGGGCGGCTGGGGTCCGCGAGGCGGAACGAGCCGACGCGGTGCTGCAGGATGTTCGGGAACGCCAGGCAGCGCCCCGCCGGCGTCGCCGCCGATCCCAGCACCTGGTTGAGCGCTTCCTCGTTCTCCAGGCCGTAGACCTCGCGCACGCCCTCGTCGTCGTTCTGTTCGTAGTCCGGGTCGTCGAGCGCGGTGCGGAAGCTCAGGCTGCTCCCGGTGATGTTCTCGCTGTCCCAGTAGTAGATGCCGGTCGAGACGATCCGCTCGTTCAGCATTCCCTCGACGTGCCAGGAACCGCCCGCGTACTCGGGCTTCTCCGGGGTGAGATGAATGCTGGCGAGCTTGACGATGACCTGGAGGCGGCGCCCGCGCAGGTCGACCCGCGCGGCCTCGTCGGGCAGCGTCGGCGCAGTGAACTCCGGCGCGTCCGGGACGACCGGGCGGCGGGTCTCCCACCAGACGTCGTGGGCCTCCTCCCAGGCGCTGCGGGCGTCCGCGTAGGCGGCGTCGTCAGCGAAAGACGACCTGACCGGATACTCCGGCTCCGATTCGTACCACCCGTAGGGATCGGCCTCGATCCGCGGCGGCCGGGGGTGGCGCAGATCGGTGAGCACGTTCTCCCACAGCGGCCGCATGCGCGCGAAGAGCTCCGGCAGGACGGCCGCGAGCTCCTGATGGGCCTCGGGGTGGACGTTGTTGACGTACGAACGGAAGGCGACACGCTCCTCGTCGCTGACCTCGACATCCGTGGGCAGCCACTGGAACTTCTCCGAGAACTCGTGCTTCGAGTACTGGTTCGTAGGGTTGTGCCAAGCCTCCTCCGGGCCCCCGCTCACCCCCCGTACCAGGCAGAACAGCGAGGGGTGCACCAGATCCAGCACCTGCCCGTCCGAACCCGGATGCCAGTCCCGTTCCGCTTCGGGGACCTCCTCCAGGGGCCGGACCGCCTCGCGCAGCCGGGACCGGAGCCGTTCGTCGACCAGCGTGTCGGACTGCCACACCCCGTCGACGGCGGACACCTCGATGCCCGTCTGGCCGTCCCGCAGCCCGGCGTAGTGCCCGAGCTCGGCGAGCACGTACCGGACCTGAGCCTCGGTGAGCCCCTGGGCGAGCGCCTCCTGCCGCCACCGCGCCACGATGCCGGCATCGTGCATCTTGTCGAACCACCCGGGCTTCGCCCGGATGTGCGCGCTGCACTCCATCATCTCCAGCTCCCGTAGCGTCCGGGCTTTCGCGAAGGCTATGGAACGCGACGCTTCAAAGGGCAACGGAAAGGCAGACAGGCCGGTCAACTCTGATAATCCCAACATTCGGCGAGCGGTGCCGGAAGGATAGCCCAGCGCACCGACACGGCAGCCGGGCCGTCGTACTGCACCAACCCCGGCGCCGGCCCGGAGGAGGAGGGGGTGCCTGCGGCCGAGTACGGCCTGCAAGGACTATTTCCGGCCGGACGGGGGCAGACGCCGAGGGTGACCGCGAAGCCCGGGCCGGTTCCCACGCCCGACGGCCACCACGTGCTGATCGGCGGCCGTCGCTGGCGCGCCACCGATCCGGCCGTTCCCGATGACGCCGGTGCCCGGCTGCGGGCGCATCTGATGGCGGCACGCCGGGCCGTCGCGGCTGCCCGCCGTGCCGAGGACCCGCGGGCCGAGCGTGCGGCCCGGGACCGGGTGCACACGGCGAAGACGGCCCTCGGGGAACGCGGCGTGCCGTGGTGGGAGCAGAGTGCCGACGAACGGCGTGCCCGCTGGACGGACGGGCTGGCCGCGCTCGACGGACCGGGGCACCAGCCGTGACCGCACACCCGCCGCGCATCTGACGACCCCGATCCGCTGATCACCCCCCGACGCACCCGCGCCCTGACGTACTCGGCAGTCATTCGACGCGGAAACGATGCAAGTTGATCGCCCGGTGAGGGCCCGGTGACGCTTGGCCTCATCGCGTCCCCCGGATTCCGGAGGCTCCCTTCCCCCGGGGCGGCCCCCCTCGCACCGGCGGACGCGCCCGGGGCGAGCCGAGGAGGCGGCATGACTGCATCACCCGCAGGCGGCGCGACCGCCGCCGGACCGGCATCCTGCGGCGACGGAACCCGCCCGGAGGACCCGGATCCGGACGCCGAGATCATCGGCCTGCTCCTCCAGGGCGACGAGCGGTGGCTCGCGCTGGCGCACCACCGCTGGAGCCGCCTCGTACACGCCCACGCCGCCCGGGTCCTGGGCGACCCGCGGGAGGCGGAGGACGTCACCCAGCACGTCTTCGTCGCGGCGTGGCAGGGCCGTCACGGGTTCCGGCCGGGCCGCGGCACACTGCCGGCGTGGCTGATGGGCATCGCCCGGCACAAGACCGCGGACGCCCTCGGCGCGCGGACCAGGCGCCTGGACCTCGTGGCCGCCGCCGGCCGGCACGGCGGCGACGGGGAGAGCGCCGGAGGCGTCGAGCAGGTGCTCGACCGGATCGTGGTCACCAGGGAACTCGCCCTGCTCCCACCGCTCCAGCGCGACGTCCTGGCCCTCGCCTACTTCGCCGACCTCAGCCAGGCGCAGATCGCCGACCGCACCGGGATGCCGCTGGGCACCGTCAAGAGCCACACCCGGCGGGGCCTGCACAGCCTCCGCCTGCGCGTGGCCTCGGGCGCCGTGGAGACCGCCGGCTGAAAACCCGCCCATCCGGCAGGGCCGCCGCACCGAATCGACAGACGAGAACCGGGGCCACGGGGGCGGAGACAACTTCCCCCGGGCCCCCAGAGATCAGGGGTGGACTCATGGACCGCAAGAGCATCGCGGTGGTCGGGTCGGGGGTGGCCGGCCTCACCGCCGCCCACATCCTGTCCCGCACGCACGACGTGGTCCTCTACGAGGCGGACGGACGCCTCGGAGGCCACGCGCACACCCACGAGGTCCCGGCAGCCGGCGGGGGAACGGTCGCCGTCGACACCGGATTCATCGTCCACAACGAACGGACCTACCCCCACCTCCTGCGGCTCCTGCGCGAACTGGGCGTGGCCACGCAGGACTCCGAGATGAGCATGTCGGTCCGGTGCGACGGCTGCCGCCTCGAATACGCGGGCGCCCGCGGCCCGTACGGACTCCTGGGCGGCGGGAACCTGCTGCGCGGCCGCCACCTGCGGATGCTCGCCGACGTCCCCCGCTTCCACCGCGCCGCACGCCGGCTGCTCGCCGACGGCGACACGGCCTCCACCCTGGGCGACTTCCTGGGCGAGAACCGTTTCCCGCCCTACTTCGTCAGCCACTTCGCCATCCCCCTGGTCGCCGCCGTATGGTCCTGCGCACCGGCCACCGCACTGCGCTACCCGGCCGCCTACCTCTTCCGCTTCCTCGACCACCACGGACTGCTCTCGGTCACCGGATCCCCCCGGTGGAAGACCATCACCGGAGGATCCAAGGCCTACGTCGAGCGGGCCGCCAAGGGCCCGGCCCGCGTCCTGACCTCCACACCGGTCCGCAAGGTCGTGCGCGGAGCCGGCCGCGTACGCCTCGTCACGGACGACGGCGAGACGGCCGAACACGCCGCCGTCGTCATCGCCGTCCACCCCGACCAGGCACTGGGACTCCTCGCCGACCCCACCGAGCAGGAACGACGCGTCCTTGGCGCCTTCACCTACTCCCGCAATCCGACCGTGCTGCACCGTGACACCTCGCTCCTGCCCCGGGGCGCCCACGCCCGGGCGTCGTGGAACTACTGGCTGCCCTCCTGCTCCGCCCGCCCGGGAACAGTGCAGGTCAGCTACGACATGAACCGCCTCCACCGGCTCCCCGCCGGCCACGGGCCGCACATCGTCACGCTCAACCCCGGCGACCGGATCGACGAGAGCACCGTCCTGGCCCGCATGACGTACGAACACCCCGTCTACACGGCCGAGTCGGTCGCGGCACAAAGCCTGCTGCCCACCCTCAACGACGGTGTCACCGCCTACGCGGGCGCCTACCACGGATGGGGTTTCCACGAGGACGGCTGCCGCTCCGGCGCCCGGGCCGCCGCATCCCTCGGGGTGACCTGGTGACCGGCGCCCCCGCTCCGCACGTGCCGGCCCTCTACGCGACCGAGGTGCGGCACGCCCGCTCCCAGCCCGTCCGCTACGCCCTGGCGCACCGGACGTACATGTGGCTGGTCGACGTCGACGACCTTCCGGTCCTGCCCCGCGTCCTGCGCCCGTTCGCCCGCTTCGACGCCCGCGACCACTTCTCGGGCCGTGCCCCCACGCTGCGCGCCGGCCTCGACGCCCACCTCGCCGCCCACGGCGTCCACGGCGCCGACGGCAGGGTCATCATGCTGGCGCACGCGCGCGTACTGGGACACGTCTTCAACCCCCTGACCCTGTACTGGTGCCACGACCGCTCCGGCGGTCTCGTCTGCGTCGTCGCGGAGGTCCACAACACCTACGGCGGGCGGCACTGCTACCTCCTGCGCCCCGACGGACGCGGCCGTGCCGAGGTGGCCAAGGACTTCCACGTCTCCCCGTTCTTCGGCGTCGAGGGCGGCTACCGGATGAGGCTGCCCCTGCCCGGCGACCGCCTCGACCTGACCGTCCAGCTCCGCCACCCGGACGGCTCCCGCCCCCTGACCGCCACCGTCCGCGGAACGCGCCGCCCCGCCGGGACCCGCACCCTGCTCGCGGCCCTGCTGCGCAACCCGTGGCCGACCGCCGGAGTGTCGTTCGGCATCCGCCGGCACGGCATCCGCCTCTACCTCAAAGGCCTGCCCGTCCAGCCGCGGCCCACCCGCCCGGCCCGCCCCGTCCAGGAAGACGCGCTGTGACCCTCACCCTCCCCCCTGCCCCCCAGGGCGGCACCCGCACCGGCCGCCACCTGGTCGACGCCGGCCTGTGGCCCGACGTGGCCCGCCTGCCGCACGCCTCGCCCCTGCGCACCGCGCTCGCCCGCCGGATCGTGCGACGTGCCTTCGGGCGCCTGCCCTTGCGGGTGCGCATCGCCGACGCCGGGACGCGGATCCCCCGCCAGCCCGACGGAACGCAGGACGGCCCGCCGACCCTGACCCTGCTCGATCCCGAAGCCTTCTACCGGCGGATCGGCGCCGACGGCCTGATCGGCTTCGGCGAGTCCTACATGGCCGGCGAATGGGACAGCGACGACCTGGTCGAGCTCCTGACCGTCCTGGCCCGGCACGTGGACGACCTCGCACCGCAGGCCCTGCGCCGACTGCGCAGCCTCTGGGTCCGCCGCAGGCCCCTCTCCGACCTGAACACCGTCGACGGGGCCCGCCGCAACATCCACCGGCACTACGACCTCTCCAACGACCTCTTCGCCACCTTCCTCGACCCCACCCTCACCTACTCCTCGGCCGTCTTCACCTCGCTCCCGGCCGCCGCCGAGGACCTGCCCGCGGCACAGCACCGCAAGATCGACCGGCTCCTCGACCTCGCCGGGACCGGACCGGGCACCAGCCTCCTGGAGATCGGCACGGGCTGGGGCGAACTCGCCGTCCGGGCCGCCCGGCGCGGCGCCCGCGTACGCACCATCACCCTGTCCCGGGAACAACGCGACCTCGCCCTCAGCCGGATCGCCGATGCCGACGTCGCCGACCGGGTCACCGTCGAACTGTGCGACTACCGCCGCGTCGAAGGCACGTACGACGCCGTCGTCAGCGTCGAGATGATCGAAGCCGTGGGAGCCGCCTACTGGCCCGCCTACTTCGGCGCCCTGCACCGGCTGCTGGCCCCCGGCGGCCGTGCCGTGCTCCAGGCCATCACCATGCCCCATGACCGCATGCTGCACACGGCACGCACCCACACCTGGATCAGCAAGTACGTCTTCCCCGGCGGACTCATCCCCTCCAGGGAGGCCATCGCCCGACAGGGCGCCGCCGCCGGGCTGGCCGTCGTCCACGACACCGGCTACGGCGACCACTACGCGGAAACCCTGCGGCTGTGGCGCGAGCGGTTCCTCCACGAGTCCGCCGCCGTGACCGCCCTCGGCTTCGACCGCGCCTTCCTGCGGATGTGGGAGCTCTACCTCGCCTACTCCGAGGCCGGCTTCCGCTCCCGCTACCTCGACGTACGCCAGCTCGTCCTCACCGCCCAGGGCGGGGCGCACGACGCGGACCGGCCGGGAACGTGAGCGCCGTCGACACCGGAGCGCTCGCCACCGTTCTCGCCGCATCGGCGGGTACGGCGCTCGCCGTCATGCTGCTCACCTTCGCCGTGGCCCTGGTCAAGGGGGTACACAGGATCGTCGACAGCGCCTGGGGGCTGGCCTTCGCCGCCGTCGCCGTCGTCGCCTGGTTCCTCTCGGCCGGCCACGGCGACCCCGCCCGAAGGACCCTGGTCGCCCTCGCCACCGTCGTGTGGGGGCTGCGCCTCGCGGTGCACATCGCCCGGCGCGGACGCGGCCACGGAGAAGACCCCCGGTACGCGCGCATGCTCGCCCGGGCACCCGGCAGCACCGCCCTCTACGCCCTGCGGGTCATCTACCTCCTCCAGGGATCCCTGGTCTGGCTCGTCTCCCTCCCCGTCCAGGTGGCCGTGCTGCTGCCCCGGTCGCCAGACGCCGCGGCCGCGCTGGGGCTCGCCCTGTGGGCCGTCGGACTGTTCTTCGAGGCCGTCGGGGACCACCAGCTCGCCCGGTTCAAGGCCGACCCGGCCAACAAGGGCCGCATCATGGACCGCGGCCTGTGGTCCTGGACCCGGCACCCCAACTACTTCGGCGACTTCCTCGTCTGGTGGGGCCTGTACCTGACGGCCTGCGCCACCTGGCAGACCGCCCTGGCCACCGTCGTCTCCCCGCTCCTGATGAGCGCCCTGCTGATCAAAGGCAGCGGCAAGCGCCTGCTGGAGGCCCACATGGCCGGCCGCCCCGGCTACGCCGCCTACCTGGCCCGCACCAGCGGCTTCTTCCCCCGGCCGCCACGCTCCGGGGACCGGCCACGATGAAGATCGCGACGCTCCTCTGGGCCACCCGGTCTCAGGGCCCGGCTCCCCGCACTTCACCCCGGGCCCCCTCCGCCGCCGTCGTCCTCCTGCACGGCGGACGCGCCGAGGACCTGCGGCCCCCACCGCTGCTGAACCTGCCCGCCTGGCGCATGCGCCTCCTCTCCGCCGCTCTCGCGCGGGCTCTGAGCGGGCGTACGGTCCTCATCACCACCGTCCGCTACCGCCGCCGGGGATGGAACGGCCCCCGCGCGGACGCCGCCCGGGACGCCGTCGCCGCACTCGACCGGCTCCACGAACGCCACGGCGACATCCCCGTCGTCCTCATCGGGCACTCCATGGGCGGCCGCGCGGCCCTGCGGGCCGCCGGCCACCCCTGCGTACGCGGAGTGATCGCCCTGGCCCCCTGGTGCCCGCCGGAGGACCCCGTCGGCCATCTCGCGGGCCGCGAGGTGTACGTGCTGCACGACGAGGCGGACCGGGTCACCTCCGCCCGGCAGTCCTGGGACTTCGTACGCCGGGCACGAGCCGCCGGCGCCTCAGCCGTGGCCGTCCGCATGGAGGCGGGCGGCCACACCATGCTGCGCGGCAGCCGCTCCTGGCACCGGCACACCACCGAGATCGTGAAGCACCTGCTCTCAGCGCGCTGAGGCGACCACCTCGGCGCGCGCGTCCGGGTAGAGGGCGGCGATCGCGTCCAGGGCCTCCCGCAGCCCGCGCGGACGCCGCATACCGCCGACGGCGGCCCGTACGGACCAGCCCGGACCGGCCAGGAGGACCAGGGGAGTGGTCCTCGCCCCTTTGAGGCCGAACGCCGTCGACGCCACCTGCCGGGCCAGCACGCCGTCCGCCGTGGAACGGGACTGCGACCACAGCACCACGGCCCTCGGCCCCGACCGGGCGACGGCCGCCCGCAGGGCCTCCGCCGGCACGGCCGCACCGAACATCCGCGTCGGCACCCCCCGCTCGGCCAGACCCGCGGCCAGCGCCTCCAGGGGCAGCGTGTGCTGCTCACCGGGAAGACAGGCCAGCACCACCGGCGCCGCGTGGGCCGCCATCCCGAAATCACCGACGGCCGCCCGCCGCAGCACGGTCGACACGTACCACGACAGCAGGTGCTCCACCTCGACGTACCGGTCATCCGTGGACTCCCACTTGCGGCCCACCGCGTGCAGGGTCGGCACCATCACCTCCTCCCACGCGACCACCAGACCGTGGGCCTCCATCGTCTGCCGCAGCAGGGCCTCCATGGCCGGACCGTCGAGCCGGACCGCGGCACGCGCCAGCCCGCGGCACTCCTGACGCACCTCACCCAGCGGCAGCCCACCGCCGGGACCACCGGGACCGCCCTGACGGCTCCGCCCGGGTCCGTCCGGCGGCGGCCCGACGCCCTCCTCCGGCACGGGCGGCGGCGAGGAACCCGCGCGGCCATCCGCAGCGAGCCGGCCGCGCACGGCCAGCGCCGCCCGGGCGGCCTCGGCCGGCGGGATACCGGAAGAGGTGAGCCGGCACATCTCCTCCAGCATCGCGATGTCGCCGGGCGTCCAGCGCCGGTGCCTGCCGCCCTCCCGGACCTCCGGTCCGATGCCGTACCGCTGCTCCCAGGAACGCACCGTCGTGGGCGAGACCCCCAGACGCCGTGCCACCGCGCCCGTCGTGACACCGAGACCTGTTTCGGACATGCCTCCATGCTACGACGCACGATCGATGCGAGTCGGATCACCGCTGCCGCATCCGAAAGCCCGCCGACGGCGGAACAGTCTGTGAAGCAGACGGCCCTCCTGCCCGGGAGACGACATGATCCACGTGACGCGCACGATGCTCGTGCCCCGCCCTACGGAGGACGCGGTGGCCTACTTCGCGGACTTCGCCCACACACAGGAGTGGGACCCCGCGACCGTCTCCTGCGTCCGCCTGGACCGGGGACCCCTCGAGCCGGGCGCGCGCTGGCGCAACCTCTCCCGCTTCCGCGGACGCACCAGCGAACTGGAGTACCGCCTCGATGTCCGACAGGCCGACCATCTCGTGTTCACCGGCCGCAACGGAACGGTGCACGTCACGGACGACCTCCGTTTCACGCCCGCGTCCCCCGAGTCCACACGGCTGACCTACGACGCGACCTTCGCCTTCAAGGGCGTCGCCCGTCTCGCGGCCCCGTTCCTGCGCGGAGAAGTCGACCGGCTCGCCGACGACGTCGCCGCCGCGGTGCCCCGTGTCACGGCCCGCTGAACCCCCGCCGGAGGTATCCGTGTCCGCTCGGCACTGGCTGTTCGGGGACCAGCTCGGCCCGCACTTCCTGACGCCGCGCGCCGACGGACCCGCCCCGGACGCGCCCGTTCTCATGATCGAATCCCGCTCGGTGTTCCGCCGGCGCCGGTTCCACCGTGCCAAGGCCCACCTGCTGCTCTCCGCGATGCGCCACCGCGCGGCCGAACTCGGTGACCGCGTCCGCTACGTGCGGGCGGAGACCTACACGGCCGCCCTGCGGGAAACCGTCGGCGACGCCCCCCTGACCGTGCACCACCCGACGTCACGCGCCGCACACGACTTCGTCAGCACCATGGAAACCGTGCGGGTCCTCCCGGCCCGCGGCTTCCTGCTGCCGGGCGCGGCCTTCCGCTCCTGGGCAGCCGGACGGGAAAGGCTGCGGCACGAGGACTTCTACCGGTGGGCCCGCCGCGAACTCGACCTGCTCATGGACGGCGGCGAGCCCGCCGGCGGCCGGTGGAACCACGACCAGGCCAACCGGGAACCACCGCCCAAGGGTGCGAGGACCCTCGGCGCGCCCGCCCCCTACCGGCCCCGCGAGAACGACATCGACGAGGAAGTACGCGCCGACCTGGACCGCTGGGAGCGAGAGGACGGCATCGTCTTCGTCGGGCGGGACGGGCCGCGCCTGTTCCCCGCCTCGCGCCGCGAGGCCCTGACCGCACTGCACCGGTTCATCGAGCACCGCCTGGCGGGCTTCGGCCCGCACGAGGACTCCGTCCTCGCCCATGACCCGGTGATGAGCCACAGCCTCCTGTCCTCCTCCCTGAACCTGGGCCTGCTCGACCCCGTGGAAGTCGTGAGCGCCGCCGAGACCGCCTGGCGCGACGGACGGGTACCCGTACAGAGCGCGGAAGGGTTCGTACGGCAGGTCGCCGGCTGGCGCGAGTTCGTGTGGCACCTGTACTGGTACTTCGGCGAGGACTACCGCCACCGCAACACCCTCGGCCACCGCACCCCGCTGCCCGACTGGTTCCTCGAGCTCGACGCCGACGCCGTCACCGCCCGCTGCCTGTCCACCGTGCTCCGCCAGGTCCGCGACACGGGATGGACGCACCACATCCCCCGGCTGATGCTCCTGGGCAGCTACGCCCTCCAGCAGGGCTGGGACCCGCGCGCCGTCACGGACTGGTTCCACCGGAGCTTCGTCGACGGCTACGACTGGGTCATGCTCCCCAACGTCATCGGCATGTCCCAGTACGCCGACGGCGGCCTCATGACCACCAAGCCGTACACCAGCGCCGGGGCCTACATCCACCGCATGAGCGACCTGTGCGGAGGCTGCGCCTACCGGCCCGCGGACCGCACCGGAGACCGCGCCTGCCCCTATACGACCGGCTACTGGTCCTTCGTCCACCGCCACCGCGCCCGGCTGGCCGCCAATCCGCGCACCGCCCGCGCCGCACAAGGGCTGGAGCGGCTCGACGACGTGCAGGACGTCCTGCGCACCCACCGCCGTCAGACCCGGACGCCGCCGTGACGGCCCCGGACGACACGTACCGGCCTCCGAACGGAAGCCGGCCCCGATGTGCGTGATCCTGGGGGAGGGGCGAGGCCCCACCCCGTTTCCCGCCGCAACCACCCCCGAATGGAGGCTGCCGTGGACAAGACCCCGGGAGCAGGGCGAGCGCCCCTGGCCTGCCTGGTCACCGGCGCCACCGGATACATCGGCGGCCGCCTGGTGCCCGACCTGCTGGCCGCCGGCCACCAGGTCCGCTGTCTGGCCCGCTCACCCGAACGGCTCCGTGACCAACCGTGGGCCGACCGCGTCGAGACCGTCCGCGGCGACGTCACGGACGAGGCCGCCACCACGGCCGCCCTGCGGGGCATCGACGTCGCCTACTACCTCGTCCACTCCCTCAGCGGCGGCCGGCACTTCGAGGAGAGCGACCGGCGGGCGGCCCGCACCTTCGCGCGAGCGGCCGAAGCCGCCGGCGTGGGCCGCATCGTCTACCTCGGCGGACTCGTACCGGCCGACAAGCCCACCGGTGAACTCTCGCCCCACCTGCGTTCCCGCGCGGAGGTCGGCGAGATCTTCCTGCGGTCACCCGTCCCCTCCACCGTCCTGCGCGCCGCCGTCGTCATCGGCTCCGGATCCGCCTCCTTCGAGATGCTGCGCTACCTCACCGAACGGCTCCCGGTCATGGTCACCCCGAGCTGGGTCGGCACCCGGGTCCAGCCGATCTCCGTCCGGGACGTGCTGGGCTACCTCGTCGCCAGCGCCCGCATGCCCGCGGAGACCAACCGGTCCTTCGACATCGGCGGCCCGGACATCCTCACGTACGAGGAGATGATGCGCCGCTACGCGGAAATCGCCGAGCTGCCGCCCCGGCTGATCCTGCGGGTGCCGATGCTCACCCCGAGGCTGTCCAGCCTGTGGATCGGCCTGGTCACACCCGTCCCGCGGGCCCTGGCCCGGCCCCTGGCGGAGTCCCTGCGCCACGAGGTGGTCTGCCAGGAGCACGACATCGCCCGCCACGTGCCCGACGGTCCGGGACACCCCCTGGGCTTCGACGAGTCCCTCGAACTGGCCCTCCAGAGGGTCCGCGAAGCCAACGTGGCCACCCGCTGGTCCAACGCCTCCCTGCCCGGAGCGCCCAGCGACCCGCTGCCCACCGACCCCGCCTGGGCGGGCGGCAGCCTCTACACCGACCACCGCTCGCGGGACACCGCCGCCGCCCCGTCCGAGCTGTGGCGGATCATCGAGGGCATCGGCGGCGAGAACGGCTGGTACTCCGCCCCGCTCGCCTGGGCCGTACGGGGCTGGCTCGACCGCCTGGCCGGCGGCGCCGGCATCCGTCGCGGCCGCCGTGACGCCGCCCGGCTGCGGGTGGGGGACTCGCTCGACTTCTGGCGCGTCGAGGAGATCGAACCCGGCCGCCTGCTGCGACTGCGCGCCGAGATGCGCCTGCCGGGCCTGGCCTGGCTCGAGATGTACGCGGACCCCCGCCCCCGCTCCGGCGGATCCTGCTACCGCCAGCGGGCCCTGTTCCACCCGCACGGGCTCCTGGGGCACCTCTACTGGTGGACCGTGTCCCCCTTCCACGCCGTGGTCTTCGGCGGCATGGCCCGGAACATCACCCGCGCCGCCGAACGCCTGGCCGACCGACCCGAGCCCGAGCCCGGGGCCGGCCCCGAGCCCGCCGAAACGTCCGCAACACCCCACGGCGGCGGAGCGGGCCTGCGGTGACCCCCGACGGCGCCCCCTGGACGGTCGCCCCGGACGGCGGGCGCCCCGACGGGCGTACCTGCGCGCACCTGGCGGCCCTGCCCGCGGCCCCGGAAGCCCTCCTCCCCGTGTGCGCCCCGTGCCGGGCCCGCGGCTGGACCTGGAGCCGGCTGAGGTGGTGCACCACGTGCGGGAACGTCGGATGCTGCGACAGCTCCCGGGGGCGTCACGCCCACGACCACCACGCCCGGACCGGACACCCGGTGGTCCTCTCGCTGGCCCCCGACGAGGACTGGGCCTGGTGCTACGCCGACGAGGTCTTCCTGGTCCGCACCGGCCGGTGAGGGACCCGGCCGCGGCGATTTTCGACGCAGAAGCACTGCGAGTTTCGGGAGGGGCGCCTGGGGGTCACGCTGGTTCCCTCGGGACCGACCGCCCCGATCCCCCAGGAGGAGACATGCGCCTGCGAGACGAATTGCCCCTGGACCACCGCCTGAGCCGCGTCTACGGCGTCGGCGCGGCCCTGTGCGGCCTGCTGCTCCTGCTCTTCGGCTGCCTCGGCTTCGCCGGGAGCCTGACCGCGTTCGGCACCGACGGAACGCGCATCGCGGGCCTGTCCACGAACGGGCTGCTCAGCCTGATCTCGGTCCTCTTCGGGCTGCTGCTGGTCGGCGCCGCGGTGGTGGGGGGCAATCTGGCCTCGACGGTCAACATCGCCGTCGGCGTGCTCTTCGTGGTCAGCGGCTTCGTCCACCTCTTCCTCATCGGAAAAGAGGCCAACATCCTCGACTTCGGGATGTCCAACGTCGTCTTCAGCTTCCTCATGGGCCTGCTGGTCATGACGTTCGGAATGTACGGCCGTGTCAGCGGCGGGCTGGCCCACGACAACCCCTACTGGCGCCGGCGCCACCCCGAGCAGGCGGCACGCGAGACAACGGCCTCCCCGCTCCGGGGTGTTGCCCTGGAGGCGGCACCCGACCAGCTCGCCGAGCGCTGAGAACGCCGCCGCCGGGAGCCGAGCACACGCACCACAGGAGGAACCATGTCCGTACCCCAAGTGCCCCCGGAAGAGACCCCGGAAGCAGAGGGATCGACGGCGTCCGCCCATCAGGAGCGCCCCGACGGAGGACCGTGGGAGCACCCCAGGGCCATCCTCGCCCTCATCGTCCTCGGCGCCGTGATGGTCGCCGCCTTCTTCGTCGTCCGCCTCGCCGGCTGGTAGCCCACCGCCCGCCGCCCGGCCCCTCCCGTACGGGCGGCGGGTGTTCGCCCCGCCGCCCGCAGGAGAGCCCGAAGGGAGAGTCGCCGGTCCCATGCCGTGGCCACCGGTCGCCATCCGCAGACTCCGGTCCCGGGCCGGGGAGCAGCTGCTGCTCAGGACCGCCGGCCCGGAAGCGCACCAGCGCCGTACCCGCATCCACGCGACTCCCGGACCGCGCTGGTTCCGCCCCGGCCGCCCGATCCACACCGTGCACGCGGACGCCTCCATGTACGTCGGCGGCCTCGCCGCACTGCTCTTGCAGTCGCTGCACCCCGTCGCGATGACGGCCGTCTGGGCCCACTCCGGGTTCAGGGGGGACCCCTGGGGCCGCCTCCAGCGCACCAGCACCTTCCTGGCGGTCACCACCTTCGGGACGGAAGAGGACGCCGCGCGGGCGGTGCTCCGGGTGCGGGGGGTGCACGAGCGGATCGCCGGAACCACCACCGACGGCACGGCGTACCGGGCCAGTGATCCGCACCTGCTGGCCTGGGTCCACATCGCCGAGACGGCTTGCTTCCTGCGCGCCCACCAGCGCTACGGCCGCCGGCCCCTGGACCGCGCGGGCCAGGACGCCTACGTGGCGGACATGGCCCGCGTCGGCCGGCGCCTGGGGGTCGAGGACCCCCCGGAGGACCGCGCGGCGTTGGCCGCCCGCCTCGAGGCGTTCCGTACGGAACTCAGGCCGACCGCCGAGTCGCGCGCGACCGCCCGCTACCTGCTGTCGCGTCCGCCGCTGCCGTGGCCCCTGCGCATCCCCTACGCGCTCCTGGCGGCCGCGGCGTCGGATCTGCTGCCCCGGTGGGCCCGGGCCCAACTCGGCCTGCCGATCACGACACGGCTGCTGATGCCCGTGGCGAGGCAGGGCGGCCGCGCCGTGACGGCGGCCATCCGATGGGTGACGCCGCCCCCGCCCCCCTCCGGGGTGGGGGTCAGCGGCGGACCTGGATGAGCTGACGGTTCATCTCGCTCAGGAAGCGCACCACCGTGTGCAGCTCGTCGGAGCCGAACTGCTTCCGCGCGGCTTCGGTGGCGCCGGCCAGGGGGCGGAAGTACTCCCGAGCCGCCTCGCGACCGGCCTGGGCGTAGTGGACGTGGACCACGCGCCGGTCGTCGGCGGCCCTGACCCGGCGGACATGGCCCGCCTTCTCCAGCCGGTCCAGGCAGGCCGTGACCGCCCCGGAGGTCAGGTTCATCTGGGAGCCCAGCCGTCCGGGCGTCATGGGCCCGCCGCCCTCCTCGTCGTGCTCGGCGTCCAGGACCGCGATCAGGGCCTGCACGTCGGTGGGATGCAGGCCCTGGGCGTGCGCGAACTCCTGGACGATGCGGTTGAACTCCGCGTTCATCCTCCTCAGCAGGACCGCGAAGGACTGCAACCCGATCGGGTCGTCGCACGGAAGTACGGGGGGAGGGGTGTCGGCGCTGCGCATCTCCCCAGCATATGATCTCTCACTCATTGAGATACTTCATCATTGAGTGACCGGAGGCGTGATGAACTTCAAGACGAGCACCCCGCGCTGGGCCCGGTGGCTGCTGCCCGTCGTCCTGCTCGTGGTCTGGCTCGGCATCGGCGGGGCCCTGGGTCCCTACGCCGGAAAGCTCGGCGAGGTGGCCACCAACGACCAGGCGGCGTTCCTCCCGCGGAGCGCCGAGTCCACCCGGGTCATCGAGGCCCGCAAGGCCTTCGAGACGAGCGAAGCGGTCCCCGCGATCGTCATCTGGCAGGCCCCCGAGGGCAGTCGGACCAGCGACGCGCAGCAGCAGGCGGCCACCACGGCCGTGGCGGCCCTGGCCGGGCAGCGCGGCATCCCCGGCCCGCCGTCCCCCGCGCTGCGCTCGGCCGACGGGCAGGCACTGCAGGCCGTCGTCCCCCTGGCCCCCGACCTCGGTGACCAACTCCCGGCCGTCCTGGACGAGGTGCGCGCGGCCGCCGGGTCGGTGCCGGGGCTGACCGCGGAGATCGCCGGCCCGGCCGCCACGCAGGCCGACCTCGCGGACGCCTTCGGCGGGATCGACGGGCTCCTGCTCGGCGTCGCCCTGGGAGCCGTACTGATCATCCTGCTCCTCGTCTACCGCAGCCTGCTCCTGCCACTGGTGATCATCATCAGTGCGGTCTTCGCCCTCGGCCTGGCCTGCGCGGTGGTCTACGCCCTGGCCGACCACGGCATCGTGCGCGTCGACGGCCAGGTCCAGGGCATCCTCTCCATCCTGGTCATCGGCGCCGCCACCGACTACGCACTGCTCCTCGCCGCCCGCTTCCGGGAGGAACTCGCCGCCCGCGGGGACCGGATGGCCGCGGCGGCCGCCTCCGTACGCCGCTCGGCCGGAGCGATCACCGCCAGCGCCGCGACCGTCGCCCTCGGGCTCCTCGCCCTCCTGGCGAGCGACCTCACCAACAACAGGGCCCTGGGGCCGGTCGGCGCCGTCGGCATCGTCTGCGCCGTCCTCAGCACCCTGACCTTCCTGCCCGCCGCACTCCTCCTGCTGGGCCGCGCCGCCTACTGGCCCGCCACCCCCGGACCGGCCGACGCGACGGCCGAGGGACACCGCGTCTGGCGCCGGATCGCAGGCGTCATCGACCGCGGCCCCCGACGCGCGTGGGTGTCAACGGCCCTGCTGATGCTGGTCCTGGCCGCGTTCTCCCCGATGCTGTCCTCCCAGGGGGTACCGCTCGCCGAGATCTTCGTCAAGGACGCTCCCTCGGTAACCGCCCAGCAGACGCTCGGCCGCCACTTCCCCGGCGGCTCCGGCCAGCCCGCCGTGATCATCACGAACGCCGCCGCCGCACCCGCGGTCCGGGCCGCCGCCGAGCAGACCCCGGGCATCGCCTCGGCCCAGCCGGTGAACGCTCAGGGCCGTCCCGGCGGCGAGCCCCTGGCCGTGGACGGCCGCGTCCGCATCGACGCCACCCTCGAGGCGGCAGCCGACAGCGACGCGGCCAAGACCGCCGTGCGCGAACTCCGGACCCGGGTGCACGCCGTGCCCGGCGCCGACGCCCTCGTCGGCGGCTACACGGCCCAGAAGTACGACACCGAACGGACCGCGGCCCGCGACCGCACCGTCATCGTCCCCGTCGTCCTGGCCATCATCTTGCTCATCCTCGTCCTGCTCCTGCGCTCCCTGCTCATCCCGGTGCTCCTGGTGGCCACCGTCGCCCTGAACTTCCTCGCCACCCTCGGGGTCTCCGCACTCGTCTTCCAGCACCTGCTGGGGTTCAGCGGCACCGACGCCTCGGTACCCCTGTACGGGTTCGTGTTCCTCGTCGCCCTCGGCGTCGACTACAACATCTTCCTCATGTCCCGGGTCCGGGAGGAGACGATCACCCACGGAGTGCGCCAGGGCGTCCTGCGCGGCCTGACCACCACCGGTGGGGTCATCACCTCGGCCGGCGTCGTCCTCGCGGCCACCTTCGCCGCCCTCATGGTCATCCCGCTCGCCTTCCTGGTGCAGATCGCCTTCATCGTCGCCTTCGGCGTACTCCTCGACACCCTCGTCGTGAGGTCGCTGCTGGTGCCCGCCCTGGTGATCGACATCGGCCCCCGCAGCTGGTGGCCCAGCCGCCTCGCCAACGTCCCGGCCGTCCGGACGCATCACCGCCCCGCCCCGTAGCCGGGGCTGACAGGCCGGCCGCCGCGGCGCGGCGGGACTCGCGTAGGGTCGCCGAATCCTTACCGATCAGGGGAGTTGGCAATGGGGCACACACTACGACGGGGTACCCGCGCGGCACTGACGGCGGTGGCGGCAGCCGCGCTGCTGGTGGGCTGCACGGAGGAACCACGGAAGCCGGTCATGCCCGGACCGACGTCCACGGCGGCGGCCGCTCCCCAGGACGCCGCGGCCCTGGCCGATCGCTACCGGGCGGCCGGCGGAGACCCGGACGTGTACGGGATCCAGGTCGAGGACGGACCGGAAGGCATACCCCGGCTGGTCATCCGGACCCGCAACGCGGATGATGCGGACGCGATCTTCCGTCGGCAGAACACCTCGGTCACCACCCACCTGACGACGAAGGAGGGGCTGTCCTTCAAGAAGGGCTACTTCATCGACGTCTTCGGCCCCGACGGCAGACTCATCCACCGCATGGACGCCCGCCCCTAGAGCGCCCGATCAAGCCGCTGACGCCCCGCCGATCCGGTCCCCGGCCGGCGGTGGCCTGAAGGAACGCCTGCAGCCGAATGTCCGGCTCGGCCTCGCTGCGTGCGCAATGGTCGACGGCGACGGGGAGCGGCGTCGGCGCGACCACGATGGCCACGGCCATGCGCTTGCCTTCGAGCGCGCTCGAAGCTTTAGCGTCGGGGCATGACCACGACGAACGACACCAAGACATGGATCATCACGGGCGCGAGTTCCGGCCTCGGCCTGGCCCTTGCCGAGGCGGCACTCGAGGCCGGCGAGCACGTGGTCGGGACCGCACGACGGGCCGACCGGTTCGACGGGCTCAAGGCGCGGTACGGGGCCCGGTTCCTCGCCGTCGAGCACGATGTGCGCGACACGGCGGGAGCGGCCGCGGTCGTGCAACGGGGGCTGGAGGTGTTCGGGCGCGTCGACGTGCTCGTCAACAACGCCGGCACCGGGCAGGTCGGCGCCGCCGAGGAGATCACGGACGCCGAGCTGCGCGCCATGCTCGAGCAGCACCTGTTCGGCCCGGCCGCCTACGTGCGTGCCGTGCTGCCCCACCTGCGGGAGCGTCGCTCGGGCGCGATCGTGCAGATGAGCAGCCAGGGCGGGCGGATGTCGTTCCCCGCCGTCGGCAGCTACTCGGCCGGCAAGTTCGCGCTCGAGGGCTGGTCGGAGGCGCTCGCGGGCGAGGTCGCACCGTTCGGCATCCGCGTCCTGATCGTCGAGCCCAGTCGCTTCCGCACCGCGTTCAACGCCGCCGACGTCCTCAACACGGCCCAGCAGAGCGCAGTCTACGACGAGGCCACCGGTGCCGTGCGCGCGAACATGGCCGAGGCCCACGGCATCCAGGAGGGCGACCCGGTACGCGCCGCCCAGGTGATCCGCGACGTGCTGGGCACCCCTGACGCGCCGCTCCGGCTCCCGCTCGGTGCCGAGGCGGTTCGCAACCTCACCCGCGTCTACCGTGGTGCGCTCGAGGACGTCGAGAAGTGGGCGGCGGTGAGCGAGTCGGCGGACTTCCCGGGCATGCCGCCCGCCGTACGCGCGTTCTGATCGCCGTACGCTGTGGGCCATGGCCACTGAAGCCCTGATCGAACGCATTCTCGCTGCCAGCGACGCGTCCTCCTCGTCGGCGATCGACGCGCTGCACGAGCTGCTCGACGACGCCACGCCCGAGGCCTCGGCGATGCCCACAAGCGTTGCCGAGGCCGCCCGGCTCGTCGGCCTGTCGACGCACACCCTGCGGTACTACGAGCAGGAGGGACTCGTGCGGCCCGCGCGCAACGCCTCCGGGTACCGCGAGTACTCCGCGTTCGACCTGCGCCGCCTCGTCTTCCTCACGCGGATGCGCCTGTCCGGTATGACCATGTCCGACCTCAAGCGCTACATCCAGCTCGTCGAGCAGGGCCCGAGCACCATTCCGGAACGCCGCCGCATCATGCTCGAGCAGCGGGAGCGGATCACGCGGCAGATCCGTGAGCTCGGCCTGGCGCTGGAGACCACCGAGTACAAGATCCGCGTCTACGACGGACACCCGGAAGGCTGACCCCCGCCCGCGCCCCGGCGGGGGTGTCCGTCACAGCCGCGCGTACTACTGCGGCCCTCGTGCGCCGTGTCGGGCGAGTCTGGTGGTCTGGTCGCCCCGCGTGATACTCCTTCCCGCCATGGGCGATCTCGTGACAGCGCGGCTCGTGCTCCACCCGATGACCGTCAGCGAGGCAGAGCGGGTGGTGGCGGGCGAGTCGGACGGCAGTGCCCGATGGGCGCCCGGATACCCCACCGACGGCGACGTGTTCGCCGCCAGGCGCTTCCTGGGCACTTGCGCGAACACCGGTGATCCCCAGCCGTTCGGCAACTATGAGATCCGTCGCCGCGAGGACGGCCTGGCGATCGGCGGCCTGGGCTTCCACGGGCCTGCGGACGAGAACGGCAGCCTCACGATAGGTTACGGCCTCATCCCGTCGGCGCGAGGCAGGGGATACGCCTCCGAAGCCCTCCGCGGCCTGCTGCTGTTCGCGCGGGCAGGCGGCATCACCTGCGTGAAGGGAGACGCCGACCACGACAACCTCGCGTCCCAGCACGTCATGACGGCAGCCGGCATGCGGGCCGCCGGGCAAGACGAACGCGTCAGGTACTTCGAGACCGCCTGGACCGACCGGACGACGAACACTGACCGACGCTCCTAACCCCCGCAGCTGGCGAACGCCTCGCCCGAGCCCCCACCGCCCCGGTCCATCGGCGTTCCCGGCGGGCGGGTCAGCAGGCCGCTCTCCTGCGTGAACCGGGGGAGCTGGGCGCGGAGGGCCGGGGCGCCGAACAGGGCGACGCTCAGCAGGAGTTCGTCCGGCCGGCTCCGGGTCGCCGTGCGGACTCCCGCGTGGTCGAGGCGCAGCCGGGCGAGCAGTGCCGCACCGGCCAGGGTGCGGCGGGGCCGTACCCACAACGCCACCGCCCCCACGTCGGCGAGGAGCCCGAGCCCCACCCACACCGCCGCGTCCTGCCCGCCCGCCGCGGCGGCCAGCGGCGCGGCCGCGAAGACCGGCAGCAGGAGGCTCCGTACGGCCCGCGCCCGCCTGCGGGACACCACCAGCCCCGCCCGCTCCAGCTCTTGCGACACCCCGCGGACGGCCCGCCGCACCCGTTCCGTGTCCTGGAGGCGGCGCGGGTGGAGCGGTTTGTACAGCACGCTGAACTGGGCGCGGGCCACCTGGGAGCAGCCGTGCGGAAGCCGGGCCTTGCCGGGCTCCACGGTCCGCCGCCATCCGGCCTCGACGGAACCGGCCAGGTACAGCTCGACCAGCCCGCACTGGGCCGCCCCCCGCGCACCGCCGCGCAGCAGGCCGACCTCGACGGGGGAGAGCCGCCGGTCCAGCTGCCCGCGGCCCGGGCGAAGGCGCAGCACGGCGGCGATCAGCAACAGCAGCCACGCCCCGGCCGCCGAGACGGCGTTGACGACGAGCACGCACCCTCCTCCCCGGGGCACTCAGCCTGCACCCGAAGCGTGGATTCCGCCAGCGTCCCCCCCCCGGTGGGCCTCGCCCCACGCGCGACTTCACGGCGTCACCCGCCTCGCCGCGACCAGAGCGCGAGCGGACCGAGCAACCGGCTGAAAGGCCGCGGAGCTGCGTCATGAGGTGCCGACGGAGTTCCACCTTCGATCTCGCGCAGCAGTTCCCCGTCATCGCCATAGAGCTCAAGACTGAACCGCAGACCGAACCGGTTCAGCAGCACCGCCAGATCCTCGAACCGCAGAGGGTCGACGACTCCGTTCAGGAGCGTGTCCCCGTCGGCCGGGTCGACCTCGATGCGGCACCAGCTGGTCTCGAGCTCGTACGACTCCCACGAGGAGCCTGATGTGGACCGCCAGCCGGCCCCGATGAACAACTCGGCGACCAGCGATGCACTCGAGGCCCCCGCCAGGCCACCACACACGTTGTTGTCGATCTCGAGCCAGACGGGATCGAGCGGCTGTCCCTCGTCGGATATGTCCACCGCTGGATTATGAAGCAGACCCCAACCCACGATCGCACACGCCGTCGCTGGGGGTCAGGTGTTCCTTTCGGGGGTAGGTTGAGAGGGAGCCGTTGACGACTCCCGCGCTGCCGCGTCCTCTTCGGAGAGGGCGCTTCCGGTACGGACCTCCTCGACGTGCGGCCGCCCGGCTGCGCACTTCCACCCCTGGGGTGGCGGAGGGCTCCGACCGACAGGACGCGCACCATGGAACCCAGCCCTTCCGTGAACCCTGCGCACGAAGCGGAGACCCTCGCGCCCGATGCGGTGATGCCGGGGCTGAGTACCCACCGGCTGGCAGGTCCTGCGGGGACACGGATCCTGGCCGTGGTGGGCGAGGCCGACATCGACACCGAGCCTGCCCTCGCCCGAGCCTTGAACGCCGCCCTCCGCGAACCGCCCGTTCCGCAGGCCCTCACGGTCGACTGCTCCGGCCTGTGGTTCTGCGGGTGCGCCGGCCTCCACCAGCTTCTGAGGGTCCGACGCGCTGCTGCCGAGGCCGGCGTCTCCTTCGCCCTCGCGGCCCTCAGCCCCCAGGCCACCCGCCTCCTCGACCTCACCGGTACCCGTGCCGTCTTCGACGTTCTGCCCGCGGTCCCGCCCATGCCTCCCACCAAGCCCCGCACGCCGGGACGGGCAGTGCCCGCAGGACGGAACCCGCGGCGGGCGGGCGGACCAGCTCCCGCGCCCGATGCCGTACCGGCAGACGTGGGCATAGGAGCGCAGGTAGCCGCACTCACCGCGCAGATCGAGCGGCAGACCAACGCCGGCCAGTGGGAGCTGTCCGAAGACGACACGGCCCTGGCCCGCGCCACCGCCACGCGCCTCGGGACGTTCGTGGGCGCCGCAGCAGTCCAGGAGGCACTGCCCGGCATCGAACGCCTCGAGTACCTGCGCGAGGCCCTCGCGGTCCTGGCCGTCGGCACCGCCCACACCCACGGACAGCTCGCCTGGTTCCTCGGACGCGCCGCTGCCGCCCTGTCGCCGGTCCTGCACTGGCGCGCCCTGACGGCCGACCAGGAGCACGCGCTGGGCACCATCGTCCCCACGCTGGAGGAGTTCACCGACGCGGAGAACGCCGTCCGCCGGCTGGACACCGTCCTCGCCCGCACCACCACCCACGGCCCCGCGACCGAAGCCGCCCCCGCCTGCCCCCGGGCGGGCAGCCGCGACCTGTAGGCGTGCGGCGCGGCCACCGCCGGGTACCTACCGCTACGACGTCCGCATTCCTATCCTGTTCCTGCCCGAACTCCGGGCAGGAACGCCAAGGGGCATGCGACGCGTGTCCGAACGGGGGAGCGATGGCATGGGGGGCACATCCGGGGACGGTGATCGGCGGGCGTTACCGGCTGATCCGCCCGCTGGGAGCCGGGGGTTTCGGTGAGGTCTGGGAGGCCCACGACCCGGTGCTGGATGTGGACGTGGCGATCAAGATGGTGCGCCTCCGCTCGGTCCCCGACGAGGCGCGCGCGGAACTCCTGGCCCGGGCGGCCCGCGAGTCCCGCAACGCGGCGCGCTTACGGGACCACCCGCACATCATCACCGTCCACGACGTGGTCGAGGTCGACGACGCTCCATGGATCGTTATGCAGCTGGTGGACGGCGGGTCGCTCGCGGACGAGCTGAGGGCCAACGGCCCGCTGACGCTGCGGCGGACCCTCGACGTCGCCGGGGCACTCCTGAGTGCGCTGGGCGCGGCCCACGAGGCGGGGATCATGCACCGGGACGTCAAGCCGGCCAACGTGATGCTCGGCGGGAACGGTGACGTCCTGCTCACGGACTTCGGCATCGCCGTGGCCCACACCGATCCCCGGCTCACCCGCACCACCATGGTCATCGGGTCGCCCGCCTACATGGCACCCGAGCGCTGGCAGGGCGCGCCGAACGACGGCAGGTCCGACCTCTTCTCGCTGGGCGTGACGCTGTACGAGGCAGTGGAAGGCGTGCCCCCGTTCCCCTCGGACAACCTCACCGCCGCTCTGACGCAGACGCCCCGTGCCCCGCAACGCGCCGGTCCGCTGACGCCCCTGCTCATCGGCCTGCTGGCGAGGGACCCGGCCGATCGCCCCACCGTCCCCCAGGCGCTGGCCATGCTCGGCCGCGCCAGAAGGACCGCCGCGCGCCCCACGGAGGGCAGGCGGTCGGGGGCACCAACGGCCCCGCCGACGACCGACGAGCGGCGACACGGGGCCCACGACGCTTCGGTCCGCCGGCTCGCGGCCGAGCACGACGTGGACGTGAACTCCGTCAAGGGCACGGGCGCCGGCGGCCGTGTCCTGGTGCAGGACGTCATCGCCGCCGTCAAGGCCAGACACGGCGCCTACGCCACCCCCGCCGCCCGGGAGTTCGCCGCCCAGCAGGGCATCGACCTGGCCGGAGTCGCCGGAAGCGGCAAGCACGGCCTCATCTGCATACAGGACGTCAAGCATCCCTCCACCGGGAAGACGGGTGCCGGCGGTGTGGCGGTCGCAGTGGCGTGCGTGGTGCTCCTCCTCTTCCTCCTGTCGCGGCTCACCTGAGGCACTCCCGCCGTTTCCGCCCCCAGACGCGCGGGCTGCCGTGATCATGGACGGCCACGCCGGACAGTGGCCGGCGCGCCGGCTACGGACGGTGCTGCGAGGCCGCGGGACCGGCCCCGACCGGCGATATTCGGCGGCGGTGGCCGCCCCCGGATGGCAGGCTGGACCGATGCCTCCCTGGACTCCGTCGGCCGTACTGTTCGACAACCTGCGGTACCTGCTCAACGAGTGGGATCCGATCGGGGTCGCCGACCTCTCGCCGGACGAGTACGACTGCATGCTCGTCCCGTTGTTCCAGCGCCTCCACCGCGGCACCACACGGGCGGAGATCGGTGAGTTCCTCTGGTATGAGCTGGAGGACCACTTCGGGCTGGACCCCGTCGCCCGCCGGACCGACGCGATGGCCGACCGGCTGCTCGCGTGGTGGTCCGCGGTGGGCCCGTCCCCGGACACCGGTCCGACACCGGCGCCCTGACGCCCTAAGCGAGCGCGGCGACGGCTTCGACGGGACGACCGTGCCTGATCAGGATCTCCGCGAGCACGCGCGCCGCCCCCGGCTCCGTGGAAGCACCGAGCAGGTCGACCGCCTCCTGTACGCGGCCGGCCTCGCCCAGCACCCAGCCGATCGTCGTCTGCGGCTCGCTCTCGACCTCCGGCGGCAGGGCGGCGGCGTGCGCGAGGGCCTCGTCGTACAGGCCTGCTTCCGCCAGCACCCACACCCGGTTCGTGAGCAACCACCAGTCGTACTCCTCGGCGAAGGCGGGGCTGCGCTCGTCCATCAGCCTCAGCGCCTCATCCGGCCGACCCGCGTCGACGAGCAGGTGAACGGCCGACTCCAGAAGGTTGCCGTCGCCGAGGTACTCGAAAGCCGGCCGCGCCACCTCCACCGCATCGTCCAGGCGGCCCTGCCTGCCCAGGTGGGACATCAACGCTGCCCTGTGGCCACCGGCTTCGAGGAAGGCACCGGCCTCCTCGGCCCGCCCGAGCCGCTCCAGGGCCATGACGTACGGCTCCAGCGCGGACCGCCCGTGCCCGCCGACGGCCAGCTCGCGCAGGGCCTCAACCCGGTCGTGACGTGCGAGGAGCCGCGCGTGGAACTCCACGGTGTTCAGGACGTAGAAGTGCCCCGCTGCGATATCCGCGGACAGGACGGCGATCGCCTCCTCGGCCCGGCCGCTCCTCTCCAGCACCTGGGCCAGGCTCTCGACGGCCCGGTCGGCGGGATGAGCCCTCGCCCCGGACTTCCTGGCCCGTCTCGCCGCTTCGACCAGCGGGGTCAGCAGCCCCAGCACGCGATCGTCACGGCCCGCGCCCGCCGTGACGTCGACCAGGGCCTGCCGCAGCAACCCGCTGTCCAGACGCGGCGCAAGTACGTCAACGGCCTCGTCCACCCGCCCGGCGCTCGCCAGGATCCGGGCGTATTCCCTCCACCGGGCCTCCACGGGCTCTGCCTCGTCCGGGCGCACCAGATCCAGGGCCGGTTCCACCTGCCCCGTCGCCAGGAACACATCGGCGGCCTCCGCCCGCGCCGGCCCCCAACCCGTCCGGGCGAAGGGCTCGATCACGGCACGCGCCCGCTCGTACTCCGCCAGTCGGCACAACTCACGCACCGCGGCACGAGCACAGAACCACTTCCCGCGCTCCAGCGCGGCCTGGACCACGACATCCAGGTGGCCCCGCTCCAGGAGCATGTCGACCAGCCGCGGCGAAATACCACCCCACGTGCCCGCCTGACGGTCAAGATCTTCGGCATCCACCGCCGCAGACTACGACAGCACTCGGACCGCGGCCGCTCTGAGGCGCCGTAGGCGGCCGAAGCGGTTCTGCGCCCGGTGCACCGGGTTGAGGTACTGACCGGGGCGGACAGGCGGGCGGATGCGGCGTGCACTCCATGGTCGCGGCGGCCCGCCGGTGCCATCGTGGGAGACATGACGTGGGGGCAGCGGGGCCGAGCGCAGGACGACGCCCCAGTGGCGCTGGTCGGCAGGGAGCGGGAGCTCGGGGAGCTGCTGGCCGTGCTGGCGCCCGGCAGCGGGGCGCGGGCCGTGGTGGAGGCCGGGCTCGCCGGGGCTCGCGCTTTCGGACGCGGCCGGTGCCGTGAGCGTGCTCAACGAGGCACTCCGGCAAAGCCGGTACGCCGGCGACCCCGCGTGGTCGTCCGACGCGCTGTTCGCGCTCGGCACGGCGTACACCGGGACGGCTGACTTCGCCCGCTCTGCGGCAGCCCACTTCGAGGCCGCCGGACTGTTCCGGCAGGCCGGGCAAGAGGACTGGGCGGCGCTCGCCCTGGAGTCAGCCGAGGTCGCCCTCCGCGAAGCCGCCCGCCACCGCGGCCCGCGCGGCCTGTGGCGGCGGCTGCGCACCCGGTTCCGGCGGCGCTGACCGTCACCGCTCCCGGGCCAGGCACCCAGGTCCCGCACTTCATCGACATCGCCCGCAGCGGTGGCACCACCGAGTCAGCGACGCAACGGGTGCGACTGGACACCGTCCTTGGCCACATCCTGCCGAGGTGGTGCGGCTCTGAGCGGGCTCAGTGGCCCGAACCGCCGTAGTACCCGCCGAGCTGGTCGCGGTAGGCGGGGTCGCCCAGGTGCTTTTCCTTGTCGAACTCCGGCGCGTTCTTGATCTGCTCCTTGGTGAGCGAGACCAGGATCCGGCGCTCCTCGTTGTCGATGGCCGTCACGGTGCTGGCGGGCAGCAGGACGTCCTTGCCGAAGATCCATACGCCGGTGTCGACAACGATGTACTGGTCGGCGACCTCGTCGGAATGCTTGCCGACCTTGCCGATGTGCCCGTCGGCGGCTTCGACCCTGTACCCCGTGAGATCATCGTCCGGGCCGTGACCGGCAGTCGGAACGTAGCTCCACATTTCGTTGTTCATTCAGTACTCCTTAGTCGATACCTAAAGTGCGCAATCCAAATGCCCGCGCGAGCCGTCATGATCAACGGCTCCTGCACCTCCGCTGCCCTGTCGGAGCGCCGCCAAACAATAAACAAAAAAGGCATGTGTGCCGTCGAGCAGGATCGGGCCGGTGCCGAGCCGGCGCCGACCGTGGCGGTATTGGGGGAGTTGCGGGGCGAGGGCCGGTGCCCAGGGCTGGTGACTCCTTTGATGAAGAATGCGCATCTGGGGAAATGGAAATGATGGAACGCGCGGAATTCCGGAAGGCGCGTGTGCTGCCTGGCGACAGGGGTGTTCACTGGCGGTGGGAGTGCTGAGCGGCTATCCGCCCCTCCTCGTCGCGCCGGACGTGCAGCCGGTGTTTCCCGCTCGTGAGGGCGCGGGAAGCGAGCTGTTCAACAAGGCGGTCAGCATGACTGCGGAGCCCTGCAGGACAGCAACAAAGGGGCCGGAAGCTGGCGCTGGCTGCCCGCGGCAGGCAGCCGGGGCCCCGACTGTTGCAGCAATGCCACTGGCGCACGCCACCAGCGGCTTGGTGTACTCGCTCACGGTCACGGCGGAGCATCCGCGTCACAGGCGTGCTGCATCCACTCGTGGAGGGCGGCCGCGCCGGCCCTGTGAGATGACGGCGTGGGTACGCCCTGCGAGGACGGTCAGATCCGGTGGAGTGGTGTGGAGTGCGTCCAGTGCCAGTTCACCGGGCCCCACTGCTTCTTCAGGGCAGTTCGCTGCCGGGCGTAGGTGCGCAGGGCTTCCTCGACGGTGTCGCCAAGGGCGCTGAGGTCGTCGGGCGCGGGGACGCGCAGGACGAGGTGCTGTTTGGTGTGGACGAGCAGCAGGTCACCGTTGGGGGCGCAGGCGCCGAGGGTGAAGTGGGTCAGCGGCTTGAACGGCTTGGTCTCGGTGTCCAGCTTGGCGCGGAGGACTCCGGCCTTGTTCCAGGCGTAGAGGCCATAGCGATTGAGGTGGAAGGCGCGGCTGCGGTGCGGGTCTGCGACGAGGCTGAAGTTGAAGCCGGTGAAAGGCGAGTCGCGCCACTCGTGGAGGCCGTGGAGGCGCCCGGTCATCTCGCCCTGGTCGTTGACGAGGGCGAAGACGAAGGGCTGGCCACGGCTGCCGCCCCGGAACGTCTCCGCGAAGAAGGGGACGACGAAGAGGCTGTCGGAGAGAGCCGCCGGGCGGCCGAGAGACGAGCGCTCCCACCTGGACAGGCGGTCCTCACCGGCTGCGAGCTCGGTCAGTGCGGGCCGGGGCCGATTGGTCATCCCGATCGGTGAGCCTTGGTACGTGGCATGCGGGCGGAGATCGACGGGGCTCTGGTGGGCCGGTTCGGGGTCGAGGGACGCGAGGGCGCGGATCGGCGGCTTGGAGTCGGCGGTCAGGGGGCCGTCGGCGATGCCGACGAGGTTGGTGAGGAGGTTGCCGTACCTCCACACGCCGTACTCGGCGAGCGTGCACAACAGCCGGCCCGAGGGCGTGACGCTGATCGATCCGGCGAAGGGGTCACCCTCCCCGGGCGCGAACTCCCGGTAGGGCCGCCCGTCTTTCGAGTCGTAGACAGCCAGGACCAGGCTCAGATCCGGTGCGACGAGGGTGGTCCTGTCCGGGGTCGCGGTGATGGCCAGAACCCCGTCCGGCAGGACGCACAGGCCCAGGTCCCCGCCGTCCGCCACGGCCGAGTCTCCCTTCTCTGCTCCGCCCGTACGGAAGAGGGCGCTGGCAAGGACTTCGCCCTCCGCGGAATACCGCGTGATGATCCGGTAGCCGAAGTCCGCGCTCTTCGGGCCCGGTTCGTCGTCGGCGGCCCGGTACATGTGGCGGTAGAGGGTGGCCAGGGTGTACACCTCACCGTTCGACGAGCCGGCGGCATCGACGAAGGTCAGACCCCAGCCCTTCGAGTACAGCGCGGTCAGGTCGATGGCGTGGTGGTCGACCAGTGTGGTCGGCAGTGCCAGGGGGAGCGTCTGGATCATGCCCCCATCCTGCGCCACGGTACTGACACGGGGCCTCATGCTCCGGCCTTCCGCCGGGCCGCCCATCCGCTCAAGAAGGGGCAGCCGTTCGCCCGGCCGCTCGCTCGATGGGTCAGCCGGTGATCGAGAAGACGATCAAACCGTCCAAGGCATCCGCGGACCCGCGAACAGACCGGTACCGAGGGTGCCCCGTCGCCAGGACGCGCCCGGCTTCCGGACAGGGGGGGAGTATCCCGGGCGAATGCCGCAGACCCCATCACCGCACAAGCCGCCCTCTGAGACGATCAACGTGATCGAACGAAGAAACATGAGGTGGGGAATATGGTTGGTCTGGTGCTGCTCGGTATCGTGGCGCTCGCCGTCGGCGGGTGCGCGTGTGTGGTGTGGGCGGAGCGCGGCGGGCCCCGGTGGGCCCGCGTCGTGGCACGGGTGACGCTTGCTGCGGGCGACCTGGTGCGTCGCTCCGAGAAGAACCGGCGCCGGAACCTGAACCGGGGCACCACCGGAGACGATTAGGCACTGTCCGGCGGATCATGTGACTGTCGGATTGCCGGCTCGTTGTTGTTGGCATGGGGCGGGGTGATCTGACGAATGCGGAGTGGGTCCGGCTGGAGCCGCACCTGCCGGTGCCGGGACGGCGTGGCGGTCGGTGGAACGATCACCGCAGGGTGATCAACGGGATCTTGTTCAGGGTCCGGACGGGCGTACCGTGGCGGGACCTTCCCGAGCGTTTCGGCAGCTGGAAGACCGTCTATGAACGGCACCGGCGCTGGTCGGCGGATGGCACGTGGGACCGGATCCTGTGTGCCGTCCAGGCGGACGCCGACCTCGCTGGTCGGCTCGACTGGAGCATGGTCAGCGTCGACTCGACGTCCTGCCGGGCGCATCAGCACGCGGCCGGCGCCCGGAAGTAGAAGCCATGTGTCCCAAAAAAGGACAACGCCCCGGCACCACCGCCCCGACGAAGGACTCGGCCGGTCCCGGGGCGGTCTGACCTGCAAGATCCACCTCGCGGGCGAAGGTGGATGCAGGCCGATGGCCTTCCTGCTCACGTCCGGCCAGTGGGGCGACGCCCCGCAGATGATCGAGGTGCTCCAACGGATCCGGGTGCCCCGGCCGCAGGACGGCCATCCGCGCACCCGGCCGGACCACCTGGGCGGCGACAAGGCATACAGTTCGCGCCGCAACCGCTGCTACCTGCGAAGACGCCAGATCAAGTACACCATCCCGGAACCGAAGGACCAGCGGGCCAACCGCGAACGACGCGGCAGCAAGGGCGGCCGGCCCACCGGCTTCGACAGCGAGATCTACAAACGCCGCAACGAGGTCGAGCGCACGATCAACCGGCTCAAGAACTCCCGGGCCGTCGTCACCCGCTACGACCAGAGGGCCTACGTCTTCCACGGCACCGTCACGGTCACCGCAATCCGGCTCTGGCTCCGCCCGTGAGATGCGCCCTGCATCTGGTTACGCCCAGAACTGCTTAGCCGCCAGCAGCGTCGTCCCCCACAGTGCCGAAGGTATGACGGCACTTGCATCCTTCACCTTCGTGCGCCACATAGACGGGCTCCGCTACCACTTCGGACGCGACGGCGAGCACAACGGCCGCCCTGCCTACCGCCGAACGGACGGGAACGTGTGGTGTGTCTGGTCGCCGACCGACGGCTGGCACTGCGAGATCGCTGACGGCCTCGTCACCGCCCATCCCCTCAATAGCCACGCTGACGAACCCGAACCCCCGGCCACCGTCTGGCGCAGCTTCAAAGACGACCGCTCCTACCTCTACGACCTCCGGACCCTCGACCCCGAAGCTTGATCCGCCGGACAGTGCCTAGGCCGGGAGCCCGCATCCGCTCCCGGACGTGAAGGCGGACGACGTGCCACCCTTCGGGCGCCGGCCGACCGCGCGCATCTCGATCGTCGCGACCCGACCCGGCCCGGCCGCGCCGCGCCTTCCCGCGGTGGCCGGGCGCCTCGCGTCCCACGGCCCTCGGGGCGGACCCTGCGGGCGATCCCGGTGGACCGGCACATCCGCGAGCAGGTGCCGATCTCGTACTCTGATCATTCCGCAGGCGGCTGCCAACGGCGGGGTTCCACCCGATCGGCTCACGGCAGCCACGCGTCAGAGCGCGTGCACGGGGCAGGCGGGAAGCATCGCCCACCATGCTCCTCCCCAGGATTGGATCCCGTGGAGATCACCCCTTGCCCCGGCGCGGCCCGCCGCGACGCCCGCTGGTCCACGTTCGTCCGCCAGTACCTCCCCCATCTGTCCCAGCCGCTCACGGTGCCGGTGACCTTCACCTACCGGTCGAACGACCCGTTGTGCGTGAAAGCCGTCTTCCACTGCCGGCAGGACATCACCTGGATCCTGGGACGCGACATGCTCGCGGCCGCCACCCGTTCACTCATCGGCAGCAGCGACGTCATCGGCTGGCCCGACCCGGTCGACGACCGCCGGCTGTGGTTGCGCCTGGGACCCCACCCTGATCACGCCCTGCTCGGTCTCGACCGCGCACAGCTGATCGCGTGGCTGCAGGCCACCTACACCCTCGTCCCCCCGGGTACGGAGGAGGAGCACATGGACTGGACCCCCATCCATCGGCTCCTGACCTGCTGAGCACGGCCGTGATCAGCGACGCAGCCGTTCGGCCCGACATCGAGGCGGCCCGGCTCGATCCCCGGACCGCCTTGGGCGTGCCGCCTGCGTGGTACGTGCGGCGCGGGCCGCGCGCCTGCATGCTGGAGGCAGGTGTGGTGGGCTTACGTGTCCCGCCCGGGCTCTTTGGAGGCTTGTGGATGTTGATCACCCATGCGCTCGACCGCGGCACCCTCACGGTGAAGGTCCTCCACGGCCTGGACATCACCAACCGGGCAGCGGTGGCCTTCCAGATCGAAGCGCTCGTCACCACCCACCACCCGGAGCAGGTCGTCCTCGAACTGCCCGCCGGTGAACCGGGGCCGGCCACGCTCAGCGCCATGGCTCGTACGCAGCGGATGTGCCGCAGTCTGGACATCGCGTTCACCGTCACCGGCGCCCCCGCCCACACCCAGGAGGCCGACAGCCAGGCTCCCGAGCGGCTGGCCACGGGAGCGCGCCGCGACCGCTGACCCGTTGGGCGCAACCGTCGCTGCCACGATCCGCGCCCGAACTGCCGGAGGAAGACGCCGTCAGCTCCGGAGCATGGCGGGACGGGACGGTCGGCTTACCGCTCCCCCCCCCGCGGTACGGCGACGCCGGCCCGGGAAGCAGTCCCCCGACTTCCCGGGCCCACCGCGGGTCGGCGTCCGCTCTGCTGCGCCCGCTGCCCCCGGCGGTCCGTCGCCTTCAGGACCGGGACTGGAGTCCCATACCTCCTCCGAGCGGCGGTGAGGCCAGCCCCCGGGCCGATGGGGGGCGGGACGGATGGTCTGCGGCAGACCCGCGCGGCGAGAGTGGGCCCCATGAACACGCACAAGGCATCGCTCGCCATTCTGCTCGTCCCGCTCGTTGCCACCCTGGCCGCCGCCCCGGCTGCCTCCGCCGCGCCCCTGCCCACCCCGGCCACCGCTTCGGCTCCCGTCGGCACGGCCTCGTCTGCCGGCCCGCAGCAGGCCACCGCCCCCGCCTTCCGCTCACCCGAGGCAGCCCTCGGCCGGGTGGCCCACCCACTGCACGGCACCGATCCCCGAAGCGGCCTGTCCGACCTCCGCCCGTTCGGCCGGATGGTCGGCGACGCCCGGGTGGTGGGCGTGGGCGAGGCCACCCACAGCTCGCACGAGTTCCTCACCGTCAAGCACCGCGTCTTCCGCTACCTGGTGGAGGAGAAGGGCTTCAGGGCCTTCGCGCTCGAAGCCCCGTGGAGCACCGGACTGCGGCTCGACGCCTACCTCCTGCGCGGCGAGGGCGACCTGAAGCAGATCATGGACGAGGAGTTCCAGGGCACCTACCGGTTCTGGAACAACGCCGAGTACCGCGACCTGCTCCAGTGGATGCGCGCCTACAACCTCAAGCACCCGAAGGACCCGGTCCGCTTCGTCGGCGACGACGGCGGGTTCGCCGGCGCCGAGCTGTACGACAATGTGAACGCCTACGCGGCCGCGGCCCGCCCCGAACTCGCCTCCCAGCTCGCCGAGCTGTACCGGGGCCTGCGTCCCGCCACCGCCGCCGACACGTACGTCAACGACTACCTGGCCAAGCCGCTCGCAGAACGCAGGGAACTCGCGAAGCGGACCGGCCGGGCCGTGGAACTGCTGGGGCAGCGGCCGAGCACGGACGCCGACGCCGACGCGCACGCCTGGGCCCTCCAGCACGCCACCGCGATCCACCAGATGACCACGCTCTACGCCTTCGACTGGGACGACCCCCGGGACATCGCCAACGCCATGCTCCACCGGGACCGGATCATGGCCGACAACGTCACCTGGTGGCAGCAGCGGACCGGCGACAAGATCCTGCTCGCCGCCCACAACGGCCACGTCGCCCTCACGACCTACGTCCCCGACAGGTACCCGACGGTCCAAGGCGGCTTCCTCCGCCGGCAGCTGGGCGCCGCCTACCTCAGCGTCGGCCTCACCTTCGGCCAGGGCGCGTTCAACGCCCTCGGCCACGACGGCGACGTCCACCGCTACACCACCGGTCCGGCCGCACCCGGCACCGCCGAGCACACCCTCGACCGGGTCCGCTACCGCGATTTCATGGTCGACCTGCGCAACACCCCGTCACCGGCCCGCACCTGGCTCGCCGAACCCCGCACCGTCAAGAACATCGGCGCCACCTACCCAGGGCTCGCCGACGCCCCGCAGATCCGGCTGGCGCAGACGCACGACGTCATCATCCACCTCCAGCAGATCCAGGCGGCGCGCCTGCTCGAGTAGACCGCGTTGGCACCGGCGTCGGCACGGCGCGACGTACGACGGCCGAGCCGGACATCGCACCTGCCTCGAACCGGCAGTCACCACCCGCCCGCCCGCAGTTGATGTTCCTCAATTCTTGCTCAGAACAAGGTTCCGATTCCCCCGTTCGGCCGCCGGCGCGGTTAGGTTCTACCTCGCAGCGGGCCGCCTCGTTGACCTGATGGCGGCTCATAAACCTTTTGCTATGGGGGAGTTATGCGATTTACCGTGCGCGGGACCGTCGGTCCCGTCTTTGCCCTGGCCCTCCTCGGCGGCCTGGCGGCCCCGGCCCAGGCGGCCGAGGACGACCCGACGTCGCAGCCGCCGGCGGTGGAGGCCGTGGAGGCCGCCGCCCCGGAAGACGATTCGCTGGCGCAGTTGCCGGAGACGTCCACCAACTCGGAGTCGGGCGCGCAGCGGTGCGACAACCCGCGCCGCACCTGGTTCGAGATCCCTTCGAAGACCGGGATCCACATGCCCGCCAAGTTCGGCGGGACGTCCTTCAAGGACGGCCCGGGCGGCACCATGGTGGTCAGGGTGGAGAGGTCGGGGAAGGTCCTGCGTGAAGTCAGCGTGGGCGGAGAGGTCGAGGTCAGCGGCATCGTCGCGAAGGCCAAGGTCTCGATCAACGCGAAGATCGGCACGGAGGCCGGGGTCACCGTCGGGCACGAGTTCCGCAGGAACGTGACCAGCGGCAAGTACGGCCACCTGCAGTACGGCTCCTGGGGCTACTCCGTGAAGTGGGCCAAGTACGAGACCAGCGCCGACGGGTGCGGCAAGAAGCTCCTCAAGAGCGGCACCGCGAAGCTGCCCACCTCCGAGGTCGGCTGGAACTACTGGGAGACGAGCTCTTGAGAGCCGGGCGCGGGCCACTGACCGCGGTCGTGGCCCTCGCCTGCTGGTCCTTCCTCGCAGGCGGCTGTGCCGGCCCGACCCCGTCGGGATCGGCAAGCGAGGAGGCCCAGGGCGTCCGAGCCCAGGGCCTGCTGGAGACGGTCGCTCCCGATGCCCCGGACTTCGTGGAATCCGGCCTGGAGAGGGTAGCCGACGGGGTGCACGCCCGCTCCGCACTCGCCAAGGGCAGGACCTACAAGGTCTCCGTGGCCTGCGTTGGAACCGGAACGGTCGAGCTGACGCTCGGGGACAAAGCCCCACCTCACTCCGTCCCGTGTGACGGAGTGAGGGCGAGCCTGCCCGTCCAGGATCCCCCGGACGTCCTGCCGGTCGACATCACGGCGGCAGCCGGAGCCACGGGAATGGTCGCCTGGCAGATCACCGCCGTCTCTTCCTGACACGCCTGCCCCACGGTTCCTGCCCGCCCCCAGACCAGCGGCGGGCAGGAACCATCCGGCGTAAGGAGTCAGGTGGCCGCAGCCGGGCCCTCGCCCTCGATGACGTGCATGGCCGCTTCCTCGGCGCTCGCCGCGCCTCCGTCGATGCCCTCGTCCCGGGCGATCAGCTCCTTGGTGGTGTCGCTACGGACGCCCTCGTCCGGCGCGCTGAGACGCCCGGCGCGTTCGCCACCCACCTCGTCATCGATCAGCTCCCCCTCTCCACCCGGCAGGTCCCCCAGGCCGTCGCCACCGAGCTCGGCCACGTCCGGTACCTCCTGGGACAGCCTTTGGTCCAGGGATTCTCCGGCCTGCTGCTCCTCGGCTGTCGTGCCGTACTTGTCGACGCCCAACGGCTTCTCCGGAGGGGAGTAACCCTCGTCCAGCATGTCGTCGTAGGTGCGCTCGTCCACCGCGTTCTGGAGGTCCAGGGGCGCCGCGTCCTCTTGTTCCTCGTTGGTGCCCGTGGGCTGGTAGGCGTCGTCCGCCATCTGCTTCTCACTCATCAGCGCTCCTTTCCCTTGCTGCCAGGACGCGGCCGGTGGGTACGGCGATCCAGCCGTGACACCACGGCGTCGATGTCCTGCTCCGTCGGCGTGCCGGACGACCATGTCGCGGCCGGCTCACGGCCGGAGACGATCTCACCCCCTGAGGCGGCTGCCCGCAGCACGGCTGCCGAAACCGTCGCGGTTCGGCGCTCCTGGGCCCGGCGCACGATCAGGAGCCTGAGCGGTAACGCTGCGAGTTCGTCCGGTGACCCCCACCGCACCGGACCGGTCACAGCGATGATCGTGGCGGCCGTCAGCACCGCAGTGACCTGCGCGGAAGCTCCTACAGCCCGTACAGCCCGTACAGCCCGTACAGCCCGGCCGGCGGGCCCGGTGGCCGCCCTGCGGTCCGAGGAGGAGACTTTTGAGGAGAATGCCGGCACATCTCCACATCGGGTGGAGGAGTGATCACCATGACAGAGCCGCTGGGCCCGCCACTGACCATCGTCCACCCCGGCGAGGGAAACGAGGCCGATCTCGGCCCGATCGGGGTCGCTTTCAAGCTCTGGGGAGCCGACACCAACGGCTCGGTCTCCGTCGTCGAGCACCCCTTCCCCATCGGGGCGTTGGTGCCGCCGCACCTGCACACCCGGGAGGACGAGTACTCGATCGTCACCGAGGGCGAGATCGGCTTCCGGTCCGGAGACCGCGAGGTCGTCCTGGGCGCCGGCGGTTACATCACCAAGCCGCGCGGGGAACTGCACGCGATGTGGAACGCCGGTCCTGTCCCGGCCCGGATGATCGAGATCATCAGTCCGGCCGGCTTCGAGCACTTCTTCCGCGAGCTGGCCGAGATGCTCGCCGACGGCCCTCCGCCGACCGAGAACGCGATACCCGCGCTCGCCGCCAAGTACGGGCTCCAGTTCGGGCAACCCGACTGGCTGCCCGACGTCATCGCCCGGTACGCCCTGACCCCGCCGTCCACCCCCTGAGGGCCAGCCGGTGCCCATCCCGTACCCGAGCAGCCGCTCCGGGGCGGCGTGGGCCGTCGGCCGGCCTGGGCTCCGATCCAGACCCGGGTGCGCTTCGTCCGTCGGCGGGACGCACCCCTCGGCGCGTCCACGGCGGCTTCCCGGGCGCTGGTACGACCGTCCAGCACCCACACCCACGGCGTTGCCGGGGCCGCCGCCATGCCGGTGGGCTTGCGGTGGCTGGGCACCTGGTCCAGGGCGACGCCGGGTTGGGGCGCAGCTGCGCGGAAGTGACTCCGCCCGAGCTCGCTGGGATGCCGCGCACAGGGGCTCGCGCCGGCTCAGTAGCGCGTGGTGGCCCGGCGGCACCGGACGAACGGCCCGGTAGAGACGGGCGTGGGCCTTGCGGATTGCGGGGTCGATGGGGCAGCTCATCGGTGGGTGCACAGGCGCGCGCCGACTGATCGAGAAGCTGGCGCCGCAGTACGGTCGTGCCGGCCGCGGCGGGGCTTGGGCGAGTTCGGCGTAGGCCTGCTGCCACGCCTTTCGGAGTCGGGTCCTCGGGGCACAGACCCCCGGCGATGGTCGCGCTCGAAGCGGAGCTTGGCCTCGCCGAAGATGCGCGCCACCGGACCGCTAGGCACCAACAACGGGGAACACGGGCGCTGACTCATCGCCGGAAGGGGACCGCATTCCACCCGGTCCGACGCCGCACGTCGCTCAAGCGGCGTCATCCCTGGCGAGCCACCGCTTCGAGGACGAACCCGTGGCCGGCCGGGTCGGCGTAGCGGCGCAGGGTGGTCCGGCTGCCGGACGCGGCGCCGTCGTCCTCCGCGGCCACCGGGCGGGCGCCGAGGGACACGGCCTCGCGTTCGGCCTCGTCGAGGGCCTCCGGGGCGACCAGGATGCTCAGGTGCGCCTGGTGCGAGCCTTCCGGGAGCGGCCAGCTGGGCGGCGCGTGGTGGGGATCGCGGCGCACGCCGAGGACGACGCCCTCGGAGCCGGTGACGAGGATGAGGTCCCCGTCCCCCGGAGCCGGGCCTACCGTGGCGCCGAGCAGGTCGGCGTAGAAGTGTGCGAGCAACTCGGGCTCGGCGCTGTCGAGGACGAGCACGGTCGTCTTGGGTACGGTCATGTACCCCGTGTGCCCTCTGTCGGCTTACGTACGCGAGGAGTTGACGGCCGACAGACCGTCACAGCATGCCTCCCGGGCCGGTCGGCAGTGACGCCGCTGACACGGTCCGCCGGGCGCCGACGGGCCTCGTGAGGGGGGCTGGGTGGGTCTGCGCGAGCCGGTCGCGGTGCGCCTTACGACGTGCGGCGTGCACGCTGCGCCGCGCCAGGCACAGCTCGCCCGCCGCGACGTGGCAGGTCGGGCACGCCTCGCCGAACGCGCCCTGCCGGAAGCGGCGGTGCGTCTCGTAGACGGCGTCCAGCATCGCGTCGAGCGCCGAGTGCGGGACGGCGGCGGACTTGCGGGCGGCCGTACGCGCGGACCGGCGAGGGGCGGCCAGGGCCGCGGCGGTGCTCATGGCAGGAGATCTCCTCGGGCGACGGGTACGCGGGCCGCGCGGGCCCTCGCACTCCCTGGGCGGAAGGGTCAGTGGTCCTCCCCTTCCCGCGTAGGCGCAGCTCAGACACCGTCCCGGCGCGATGTTCCCGAAGCGGCGCCGCCGGGCGGCCTCGGTCATGGGCCGCGGCCGGTCACCCGCCTTCCGCCCCGCCCGCACCACCGCGCCCGCAGGACGGGCCGCTGTGCTCCCACGGCGCGGTTGACCAGAACCCCTCGACCCCGGCGTCCCCCTGGACGCGCTCACGTTGGAGGCAAGCATCTCCCGGATCTCCCGCCCCGCCCGCACCGGCGGGGCGGCGCCCACCGGCGCCTGGCGCACCCCGCCCGAGGACGACTTCACCCTGACCACCACCGCCGGGAGCGAGGCCCTCACCTGCCGGTGGCCCCTCCGTCCGCCCGGGACAGGGCGCGTTATCACCGTCCGGTACGACCACGCACCGGGCCCCGCCCCACAGCCGGCGACAGCCACGCGGCGACGGCCACCACGGCAACCGGTCAGCGGCTCCCGGTCACCGGAACGGCCCCCCGGCCCCGACGCAGCCGCCGCAGGACGACGCCCACGACGAGCAGCAGCAGACACGTGCCCGCCGCCGCGTGCACGAGGAGCGCGTCGAGGCGGTCCGCCGCCAGGTAGGCGCCGACGGCCAGCGCCACCAGCGCGCACACGCCGCGGTCGACGATGGACTCCACCGACAGCAGCGTCGCCCGGTAGGGGGTCGGCGGGATGGCCCCGTTGATCAGGTTGCGCTGTACCGGGTACGCGAGGCCCGCCGCGGCGGCGAACACGCACAGCCACAGGACCGTGCCCGGGCCCCCGGCCAGCGTGGTGGCCGCGAGCGTGAGGGCCATGACCACACTGAGGACGGTTACAGCCGTGGTGTCGGAGAGCCTGTTGCGCAGCCAGCCGGTCCGCGCCGATCCGACGGCCTCCGCGACCGTCATCGCCGACAGGACCGCACCGTGGTCGGCGACGGGGAGGTCCTTCTCGAGGAGCAGCGGCTGGAAGAGGTTGACCTGGCAGATGCGGGCGAGCGTGAACACGGCCACCCCCTGCACCATCAACGGCCCGAGGGACCGCGACGTGGCGAGCACCCTCGCCGCCTGGCGGGCCGAACCGAGGAGCCCGGCGCGCTCCGCCGGCGGGTGGGCGCCCCGGCCGGGCGCACCGATCGCCGGGAGGGCCGCGGCGCACACCAGCGAACCGAGCGCGCACAGGGCGGTCAGCACGTACGGGGCCTCGTGCCGGACGTGCATCAGGACGCCGACCAGCGGCCAGCAGGCGATCTTCGCCCAGAGGCCGAGGGCCCGGGCCGTGCCCTCGGCCTGTACGTAGTGCTCGTCCGCGCCGTGCTCGTGCAGGTACTCGTACAGGTAGGCGCTGGAGGCCCCGGACACCAGGGAGCGGGCGGCGGCGATGGCCAGGAAGTGCGCCATGAAGCCCGCGAAGGACGGCGAGGCGACCGGCAGGAGGTTCGCGGCCGTCATCACGGCCGCCCCGAGCTGCATGCAGCGGCGCTGTCCGATGCGGTCGGCGATGAAGCCGGTGGGTATCTCCAGCAGGCAGAACGCCACGTAGTAGACGCTCTGGATGCCGAAGATCTGGCTGTCCGTGAGGCCTGCCTGCCTCTGGTACTGGTAGAAGACGGGCATCCACCACAGCAGGTTGAACAACAGCTGGAAACCGTTGTTCAGCCGGATGACGCGGAGCACCGCGGCGGGCGGACGGACGCGGCGCATCCCGCGCGTGCGCAGGGCGAGGGGCATGGATGACCTTCGGCTTACCTTGGGGTGGGCCGGTACGCGGATACGTAGGGACGGGGTCAGGCGCTGTACGGGCGCAGCTGGAGGATGTGCAGGGAGCCGTCCGGTGCGAGCAGCCATTCGATGTCGAGCGGCCCTGCGAAGGTGTAGTCCGTGGCGAAGTGGGACTGGAGCAGCCGGCCGGCCAGCGCCAGCCGGCCCAGGTGCTCGCGGGTCTCCTGCGGCAGGTCCTCGGTGGCCGTGCCCAGCGAGACCGTGCGGCCGCCGCCCTCGACCGTGTTGTACAGGTACTGCAGGGGCAGCGTCCGGCCGTCGACGACATCGGCCGTGGAGCCGTGCGCGCAGTTGAGGTACACGTTGCGGAAGTCGGCCCGGTTGGTCGGGTTGCAGGTGACCATGACGCCTCCGATCGGGGACGGCTCGTAGCGCTGGACGATCACCCCCATGTACGTGTCGTCCAGCGAGAGGCCGGCCTGGTGGCGCAGCCGCACGCTGCGCGGCGAGAGCAGCGAGGCCCACACCCCGCGGACGGCGTCCAGCAGCCCCGGCAGGTCGGTGACCTTGGTGTGGGACTCGTAGACCCCGGCCGCGGAGAAGCCCGGCAGGTCCTCGGCGTTGGAGGAGGACCGCACGGCGAAGCGGCCCGTACCCGCCAGGTGCTCGACCAGCTGCGTGTCCAGGGCGCGCACCAGGTCCTCGGGCACCGGGAGGGTGCGCACCAGGTGCTGCAGTTGCAGGCAGACCGAGTCCGCGACGTCCAGGGCGTCCAGCTCCAGGGCCATCTTCAGCTTGCCGATGCTCTGCTGCACGGCCGGTGAGGAGTCCAGGAAGCGCTGCTGCACGGAGAAGGGCACGGCGATGCCCGCGGGGGCCTGGACGTGCCGGGTGAGGAACTCGCCCGCGTGCTCGGCGAGATCGCCGTCGGCCTCCCCGGGCCTTCCCAGCCGGGCGGCCAGGTGGCCGAGGAGGTCGGCCCGGGGCGGCCGGGGCACGGAGTAGTAGCCGGTGAGCCGGGCCGATCCGTGGCGCAGCACGTGGTGCAGTTCCCCGAGGTTGGCCGCCTTGGTGCCGTAGCGGTTGCGGTCGCCGGCCCGCAGCGCGGACAGCGGCACCAGCGGTACGTCCGTGACCTGCGGGGTGTCCAGGCGGACCCGCTGGGTGTGCCAGGTCGGTTCGGCGAGGTCCGGGGGCTCGTCGACGCGCTCGATGGTGAAGGCGTCGGCGGTGACCTCGTAGCGGACCCAGGCACCGTCCAGCTTCTCGTCGGCGATCGTGTCGAGCACCCCGCGGACGATGGCGTTGGGGATGCCCCAGCCGGCCGCCAGCATGTTGGTGTGCGACAGCGGAGTGGTGGGCCGGGCGTTGACCAGGCCGGCGACCCGGGGGATGTCGTCGGGGACCACCGGCATGGCGACGATGTCGTACCAGGTCAGGTCCGCGCGGGACGCCAGGTACTCCTCGCCGGAGGCGAAGGCCCGGAGCCGGCCGGTGGCCGAGGCGAGCGTCAAGGGCACGAAGGGCGCGGTCGCCAGGAGCGCGTGGCCGCGGGCCCGGGGCACCACGGTCTCCGGCACCGCCGCCAGGGCGTTCTCCTGCCCGTGGTTGGCCGGCTTCACCAGCAGCTCCAGCGCGGGATCGAGGTGGGCCCGTACGAAGGCGTGGAACTCGACCAGCAGCTCCGCGCCCATCGTGTCGGCCTCGGTGGTCTCCAGGACCATGAAGGGCTCGTCCCGCTCCGGGCCGCCCCGGGAGTGCAGCGACAGGACGCCGAGCAGGAAGCGCCGCCGGGGGTCCTGGTAGACCTCGTGGTTGAAGCGGTCGAGGTCGGCGTCGAGCTGGTCGAGGGTCAGCCCCAGGATCTCGGTGGCTGTGTAGTTGACGTGGAAGGAGTGCACGGCGCTGTCGAGGACGTGCCAGCGCTCCTGCTCGCGGTCCACGACGACCTTCACGTACGGGTGCCCGCCCAGTACCCCGGCCAGCTGCTCGAACAGCGGGAGCGTGAGCAGGGCGTCCACGGCGGCGCCCCGCGGGGCCGGCGCGTCGGTGGCGGCTGCGGCGTCGGTCATGCGGGGCTCCCGGGCGTCGAACGGCCGGCGGAGGGGGAGGGAGGCCGGGTGGTGAGGGCGTCGGGCAGGGCTGCCACGATGCGGCCGCAGTCGGCCAGCAGCCGCGGCGCGGACTCGGCGGTGATGAAGCACAGCGCGGCCATGGAGTTGGCGCCGCCGGCCTCCTCGTACGGCGGGACCGGGCTGCCCGGCGCGAGGCTGTGCTCGCGCACCAGCTCCACGCGGGAGCCCGGTGCGATGAGGGCGGGCCAGTCGACCGCCTCGAAGCCCCAGGCCGGCAGGGTGGTCCAGGGCCGGCCTCCGGCGTCGACGGCGAGGACGACGAGGGACCCGGCGGCGCCCTCGCCCTCGGTCAGCATCCGGTCCGGGTAGTCGACGTCCCGGCCGAGCAGCTCGCGTACCAGCATGCCGATCATGTCGAGCCCGAAGACCGCCTCCACCTGCCGGGTGGTCATCACCCCGCCGAAGCGGGCGGCGGTCTCGATCAGCCACATGGCCCCGTCCGCGCCCAGTTTGACTTCGGTGTGGGTGGCGCAGGTGTCGAGCCCGAGCGCGTCGACGGCGGCGCGCGACACCTCCTCGACGCGGCGCTGCAACGCCTGCGGGAGGGCGGCCGGAGCCAGGCTCGCCCGCTCGGTGAAGGGGGCGACGGTCGGCATCCGCCCGGTGATGCACAGTGGGTGGTAGCGGCCGCCGGCGACGATCCCCTCCACGCTGACGTAGTCGCCCCACCCGTCCCCGTCGAACCAGTCGCGGGCCCTGCCCGTCACGATCTCCTCCAGCAGGAAGTCGCTGACGCCCGCGTCCGCCGCGTGCAGTTCGGCGTATCCCCGCGCGGAGGAGGCCTCCATGACGGAACGCCCGGTCTTCCAGGCGGCCTCGGCCTCCTGCTCGTTCCACACGGTGAGGTGGCCGGTGGAACCCGCGCTCCACGCCGCCTTCAGCAGGAGCGGCGGCCGCAGGGTCTCGAAGGCGGCCGTGATGTCATCCGGGGAGTGGACCTCCGTGAACCCCGGCACGGGGACTCCGGCATCCCGCCAGATCCGGCGCATCAGGCGCTTGTCCCGCGCCCCCGCCACCCGTTCGCCGGCGCCGCGCAGACCGAGCCGCAGGCTCGCGTGGGCGACGGCCACCACCGCGTACTCCGACAGGGTCAGCACCGCCCCGGCGCCGACGCGGCGGGCGTGGGAACAGATCAGATCGACCAGTTCCACCCCCTCGCCCGGCGGGACGGTGGTGACCGACGCGCACCCCGGCAGCCACGCCGACTCGGTGGTCCGGGGTAACGGCGCGAGGGCCAGGACATGCACCTCGGCGTGGGCGGCCATGCGCGGGACCGCGTACTCCAGGGGAGGGCCGCCCTTGGCATGGACGAAGAGGATCGGGGTCATGGTTCTCCCGGGTCGAGGAAGACGCCGTGTGGTGCGACGGCGTCGTCGGCGGACGATCCGTACGCGGTGTCACCTCCTACGGGCCAGGGGGCATCCCGACCGCGACGGATACGGCGGACGCACAGGCGTACGCCTACTCGGTGAGGCGTCCGCCAAACCGCCGCAGGCGCCAAGTGGGTCCTGGGCGAGGGTGTTTCGGCCATCCGCGAGCCGTCCCCGCCGCACCGGGCACCGGACGCCGCCGCGTGCTCTGCCCGGGCGACGTCCGCCCCGTTCCGGCGCGCCGGGAGCCCGGCCGGGGGAGGGGTGGGTGACGATGCGCGCAACCCCGCGGGCGGTGCGCCCGGCACACGCAGAGAGGCCCCCCGTGTCACCTGAGGAGAACAAGAAGCTGGTCCGCCGGTTCTACCGCGAGATCGACGCGGGGAACCTCGACGCCATGGACGACCTGGTGGCCGAGGACTACCTCGACCACTCGCCTCCGCCGTTCCCCGGGCTCGCACAGGGGCGCGAGGGCCTGAAGCAGGCGTTCCGGCTCTTCTGGGAGGCCACCCCCGGAACGCACGACATCGAGGACCAGATCGCGGAGGGCGACAAGGTCGTGACCCGGCTGACGGCCCACGGGGTGCACCGGGGCGACCTCCCGGGCATCCCCGCCACCGGCGCGCCGCTGACCATGACCGGCACCGTGATCCACCGCATCGAGAACGGCAGGCTCGCGGAGAAGTGGTCGGACAAGGATGTCCTGGGGTTCCTCCAACAGCTGGGCGTCGTCCCCGACCTGCACTAGGCCGTTGCGCAGTGCGAAAGTGGGCACCTCCGGGGCCGGGAGGCACCCGAGGGAACCGCGGGTTGGCCCAGGTCGATCATCACGCCCCCCTCGTACGCCTGGCGAAAGCGGCATCCGTCCTCTGGGGAGCGCCCTCGCCGTGCATGATGGGTCAGGCGGCCGTCGCCACGGACGTCAGCCAGGCGTTCCAGTCGCTTTCGTGGTCCAGCGAGGTGAGGAAGGAACGGGCGGCGGTCCAGTTCCCGTTGCGGTAGTGGCCGAGTACGGTCGCGACGTCGGCGGGGTGCTTCTCGACCATGTAGCGGGCGGCGAGGTAGCCCCAGTTGTAGGTGCGGTTGACGTCGCTGTTGGCGTAGGTGGTGTCGAACAGCGTGCGCAGGGAGTACGTGTGCTTGCCGGCCTCGGCCAGGGCGTTGGAGTAGGTGACGTCCCGGTAGGAGTAGGAGACGTACTCCGCGATGCCCTCGCCCCACCACACGGTGGGGGTGGACTGGCTGGCGTCGAAGTCCCCGTGCAGGTCGAAGCGGCCGTCGAGGTAGTGGGTGTACTCGTGGTTGAGGTTCCAGATCTGCCAGCCGGGGGTCACGTCCGTGCGCTCGTAGCAGATGAACCGCGGCTGGTTGCCCGTCCGCGAGGGGTCCCCCTCGAGGTACATGCCGCCGTTGTCGGTGTCGATGCCGTAGATCCGCCCCGCGTAGGCCTTGTAGTCGGCGCTCGAGTTGAACACGTCGACTTCCAGGGTGGTGTTGTGGTCGTCGGCGACCGGCCCGGAGTCCTTCACCACGCTGTGGAAGTAGGCGTCCTGGTTCGCCAGGCTGGCGCAGGTCGCCGTCAGCTGGGCGGCGGTCATCTCCTGGGCGCGTATGCGCAGTGAGGGGCTGCAGTTGTGGACGATCGGCAGGATGCGCGATTCCAGTTTGCCGCCGGTCGTTCCGGTCGCACCGTAGGCACCTTCCGCGATGCCGTGGGCCGGCCGCTGGCCAGGGTCCGAGAACGGGTGGTCCGGCGTGGGGCCGGCCTGGGAGGCCTGGGCGGGGGAGGCCGCGATGGCGGCTGTGAACAGGGCGGTGATGACGGCCATGGCGCGCACAGTTCACTCCTGGGGACGGGAGTTGAGTCCCGTACTCGACGGGCTGCGCTGTAAAATGGCACATGTGACATGCCCTTTTCAATACTCTTGACCGGCCACATCGCTCGGCCTCGTTCGCGATGTCGGCTCAGACTCGTACGGCAGATCGCTGGCACGCGGTCCTGGCCGAAGGACGCGCACTGGGTAGTCGATCGCTGAGCCGGCTGTCACCGGGCCGGGATGAGGAGCACCACGCGATGTCCGAGCCGACGGCCGGACCTTCGGGGGCGTCGGTACGCCGGCCGGCCGCGCCCGGTACGGGCCCGTTGGCGGTGATGGGGGAGGTACGGGTGATCGACCGGTTGTCGGCCATCACGACGACCACGCCCTCGTCGCAGCCGTGGCGTTCGCCGGTGAACCGGCTGCCGAGGGCGACGACCCGGGCGATGCCCTGGTCGATGTCGTCGACCAGGACGTCGAGGTGCAGGCGCGGAGTTCTTCGGCGACCGCTATGTCAACCTCTGCGACTCCAGCGTGGGCCACGACGCCTGCCGGCCGCCGAGGACAAGTGGGTCGAGGGCATGTGCGGCGACGCCGGACGATCCGCATCGCGCTCCTGGAACTCACCTGACGACTGATCCCGCGCGGCGACGCACGGCCGGCCCGGCTTGAGCATCAAGCCGGGCCTTCTCCTCATGGTTCGCGGCGTGCGCCGCTCGGGCCGGCGCCGACCGGTGTGGTCGGTACCGATGCCGAGGACCCCTACGGCACGGCCGCGGTCCCGCACCCGGCCGGATTCGCGGTCTCGGCGTCGGGGGGTCATTCGGGGCGGGCGAAGCGGTGGGCGGCCCAGAGGAGCGCGAGGACGCCGATCGCCAGGAGGCCCGCCGATTCGAGGGCGAGCGGGGGATGGTGGCCGAACCATTCGATGCCCGTCGCGGCCGCCCGGTGCGGTTCGCGGATCGCGATGGCGCGGCGCAGCAGGTCGACGCCGTAGGCGAGCGGGTTGGCCGCGGCCAGTGCCTGGGCCCAGCCGGGCAGGTTCTGCAGCGGGAAGAAGCCGCCGGAGAGGAACAGCAGCGGCATCATCACCAGGCCGAGCAGCATGTGGAACATCTCGGGCCGGGCCAGGCTCACGGCCAGGGCCAGGGACAGGGCGGTGATGGTGAAGGAGGCCAGCACCATGCCGGCCAGCAGCAGCGCCAGCAGGAGCGGATCGTAGGGGAGGCCCACTGCCCCGGCGAGGGCGAGCAGTACGGCGCCCTGGGCCGTGGCGACGGCCGTGCCGCCGGCGCACAGGCCGAACAGGAGGGTGGAGCGGTGTACGGGTGCCATCAGCAGTTCGCGCAGGTAGCCGCTCTGCCGGTCGGTGATCAGCCGGACGCCGACAATCATTGCCGGGCCCTGCACCGTCATCATGAGCATGCCGGGGAACAGGTAGGTCTGGTAGCCGACGCCGAGGGCCGCCTCGGGGATCAGTGCGGCCATGCCGCCCCCGAGGATGAAGAGGTAGAGCACCGGCTGGATCAGCATCAGCGCGGTGTGGACGCGCTGGGAGGCCAGACGCAGCAGATCGCGGCGGACGAGGGCGTGGACGGCCCGCAGTTCGCGGCGCAGGCTTTCGAGTGGTAGGGGCTCCGGAGCATCGGCGGGGGCTCGCGGAGCCCGTGCGGCGGACGCGGTCATCGGGCCTCCTTGCCGGCCGCCGCGGTGCCGGCCGCCGTGGAGCCGGCCCCCGTGGCGGCGTCCGTTCCGGGGCGTGCGCCGTGGATGCTGCGGCCGGTGTGGTGGAAGAAGACGTCGTCGAGCGTCGGCGGGGTCGCGGAGGCGGCGTGGACGGGGAGGCCGTGGGCCGCCAGGGCGGCGCACAGGCGCGGGATCCAGGAGCCGCCGTCGGGCAGGCGCAGGGCGATCCCCTCGGGGCCGAGGGTCGTGGCGGTGTCGGGCGGCACGGCCTCGCGTACGACCGCGCGCGCCGCCGGGTCGTCACCGGTGCGCAGCACCACCCGGTCGTCGCCGATCGCGGCCTTCAGGGCGGAGGGTGTCCCCTGGGCCACGAGCCGGCCGCCGTCGATGACGGCGAGGCGGTCGCAGTCCTCCGCCTCGCCCAGGTAGTGGGTGGTGACGAAGAGCGTGGTGCCCTCACGGTCGCACAGGGCGTGCAGGTGTTCCCAGACCTGGGCCCGGGCGTGCGGGTCGAGTCCCGTGGTCGGCTCGTCGAGGAACAGGATCCGCGGCTCGTGCAGCAGGCCGCGGGCGAGTTCGAGGCGTCGTCGCATGCCGCCGGACAGGGTGCGGACGGAGGAACGGCGCCGGTCGGCCAGACCGACGGCCTCCAGGGTCTCGGTGGCGCGGCGGCGGGCGCGGCGGCGGGTCATTCCGTAGAGCCGGGCGTGGATGTGGAGGTTCTGTTCGGCCGTCAGGTCCATGTCCAGGGCGCTGTGCTGGAAGAGCATGCCGACGTTCCGCCGTACCCGGTCAGGCTGGGTGAGTACGTCGGCGCCGGCCACGGTGGCGGTGCCGGCGGTGGGTCTGGCCAGGGCGCAGAGCAGGGCGATGGTGGTGGACTTCCCCGCGCCGTTGGGGCCGAGGAAGGCGAACGCCTCGCCCTGGCGTACGTCGAGGTCGAGGCCGCGCACGGCGTGCGTGGTGGTGCCGTCCGGGCCCGGGTAGCTCTTGACCAGTCCGCGCGTGCTGATGGCGTACGCCGTCCCGGGCCCGGGACGCGCCGCGTCGGGTTCTCCGGGCGCGGCGGCCGGGAGGACGGCCCGGGGCGGGGCGTCGTCACGGACGTGTGGCTGCATGGGCGGTCCTCGTCTGCGGTGCGTGCGCGGCGGACCAGGTCGTCTCCTGCGGATCCTGCCGGGCTGCGCGGGCCGGGCAGGATCCGGAGGGGACGGCCTGGGTGGGGTGGCGGGGAGCCGGGCCCGGGCCCGGCTCCCCGCCTGGAGCGGATGGGTGCTCCGGCCGACGGCGCCGCTGTGGGCGACCGCCGGCCGGAGGCCGTCAGGACCTCGGCGTCTCAGTCCCGCGCGGGCGGGTGCTACGGGGTTGTGCCCGAGGGGGCCGACGTCGGGGCCTCGTGTCGGGTCAGGCGCAGCTGATGCCCACACACACGGTGTTGAGGAGGGTCAGGAGGCCGACGCAGGCGCAGGTGTCGGCGAAGGGGGCGCCGTCGGCGCCGACCGGGTCGGTCTCGGGAAGGGCGTGCAGGTGGGCCAGCAGTTCGAGGTCGCGGGTCTCCATGGCTTTCTCCTTCTCTGTGAGGGTGCGGCAGGTTCCCCTGCCGCTCAGCCCGGCTGCTGGATGGTCCAGTGCCGGGAGTCGTTGTGGCGGGTCCTCAGGAGGAACGCGAGGATGCCCGCACTGCCGTCGCTCCAGCCCGTCGAGACGTCGCCGTACTCGGTGGGGAAGACGACGTGGCCGTCACGGTGGGCCCCTTCGGCGACGACGAGACGAGCCAGGTACTCGGCCGCCGCGTGGTGGGCGGGGTCTTCGGTGGCCGCGGCCAGGTCGAGGAGGAAGTCCCCGTTGCCCGCCAGGCCGTGACACTGGGCGAGGGGCGCGCGGGGGGCGCGTTCCACGACGGCGCGTGCGGCGGCGCGGGCGAGTTCGCCGAAGCGGTCGTCCCCGGTGGTCTGCCAGAGCCGGAGCAGGAAGGTGCCGATGCCCGCCGAGCCGTGGCACCAGTACGGGGCCGTGGGCACGTCACCAGCCTGCGTCGGCCACTGGGCCGCCCCGCCGACCCGCACGGCGGCGGCCACCAGTTCCTCGCCGGCCTCCAGGGCCAGGTCGAGGTAGTCGCCGCGGCCGGTGACGGCCGCGGCTTCGAGGAGGAAGTATCCGATGCCGGACGTTCCGTGGGCGAAGCCGAGATAGCGCTTGCCGGCTTCCGCGCCGACGCCGGATTCCGCCGGGATGGGCCAGCTCACGCCGTACGGGGCGGGGCGCGCGGCGGCGGCGAGCCGGTCGGCCGCGTCGGTGACGAGTCCGGCGAAGCGGGGGTCGCCGGTGCGGTGCCACAGGTGGACGGCCGCCAGTCCGCTGCCGGCTTGGCCGTGGGTGATGTCGTGGCTGGGCGTCGGTTCCTGCGGGGCCAGGGCGAGGGCCGTCGCGTGGTCCGCGAGGGCTTGGTCGTCGACGGTGCGTGCGGCCGCGTACAGTGCCCAGGCGGTCCCCCGGCCGCCGAAATGCAGACCGGGGCGGGCGGAGCGGGTGTCGGTCCGCTCCGCGATCCAGCGGCCGGCGGTGGAGATCACCTCCGGCAGGCGCGGGTCGCCGGTGAGGTGGAAGTACCGGGTCAGGACGGCGAGGACGCCGGCCGCGCCCTGCTGGACCGTACAGGGGTCCGTTTCTCCGGCCTTGGTGGACACGGGCCACAGCCGCCGCGCGTCCTTCGGCGTCATCGAATCGACGAGGTGGTTGACGATGCCCTCCACCGCGGCCCACGTCGCGTCGGGCGGCGGCGGGGCCGCGGGGCTCCGGGTGCCCGTCCGCCGCGTTCCGTGCAGGGCCGCGCGGGCGGTGGCCGGGTCCCAGCGTTCGGCCGGGGCCTCCTTCATCAGGGCGAGGATCGTCCCGGGCAGGCCGTCCGGCAGGGGGAACGCGGCCCCGGCGGCGGCCAGCCACGCGGCGAGCCGCTGGTCCGCGGACCGGTCGGCAGGCTCCTCGGACAGCAGCTGGGGCACCTTTCCCATCAGGACGAAGCACAGGGTGGCGCCGAGGCTGTAGTAGTCGGCGGTCGGGGCGACGGCGGCGCCCGCCAGGCGTTCGGGCGCGCTGAACCCGGGAGTGCCCACCGTCGTGGGGAGGGCGGTGTCGCCCTGCAGGACGGCGAGTTCGAGATCGATGAGGCGCAGTTCGCCGTCGGGGCGCACCATGATGTTGCCGGGGGTGAAGTCCCGCAGGACGCAGCCGTGCGCGTGCGCCGCGGCGACGAGGTCGACCAGGCGGCCTGCCTGGGTGAGGGCGTCGGCGCGGTAGCGTTCGGCGCCGGCGTCGCGGAAGTGCTCGGCGACCCAGTTGCGCAGGGGCAGGCCCGGTATCTCCTCTTGGGCGAGGAAAAGGTGGCCGGCGTGATCGAACACCGCGAGGGGCTCGGGGGCCAGGCCGGTGCCGCGGAGCTCCTCCAGGACGCGGGCCTCGGCGCGCAGCCAGTCGCGGACGTCGCGGCCCGACGCGTCGGTCTCCACGTGCGGGCGGGCCTCCTTGATGACCACCGGCGCGCCCGTGGTGACGTCAGTGCCCCGGTAGACGCCTCCCTTGTTGGTGTGCCGGATCGCCTCCCGGACCGAGAAGCGCCCGCCGAGCAGGACAGGGGCCTTCGGAGCCTCCCGCGCTCTCGGCGGGGCCGGCACCGATGCGGGGAAGGGGCTGACCGCCCAGGGCGGGGGCGCGTACTGGCCGGTGCGTACGTCCTCGACGGGGTTGCCGTCGGGGTCCTCGATGTACCAGACGAGCAGGCCGTCGTCGGAGAGCCTGCGCCGGCCGACGAAGGCACCGTAGCGGTAGTGGACCAGGCTGTTCACGGCGTAGGGCTGGTCCGAGAGGATCCGGGGGCCGGCCAGCCCCTGCGTCGCCGCGTGCAGTTCCCCCGCGATCCGGGCCGCGTCGGCGTCGGAGCGCGGGTAGACGGTGATGAACTTCCCGGAGCTCCCCCGGGGCGTGCCACGGGAGTTGAGCGCACTCACCTGGTCGAGGGACCGGGCGAACTTGAAGGCCGAGGCGTCCCGCAGCAGCACGCCGAGCGCCCGGACGAGGACGTCGGGTGCGGAGGCGGTGGTCGCCGAGACGTGGAGCTTCCAGCCCTGCTCGCGCGGTGTTGCGGCCGGGAGCGTGAGGCGGCACCACATCTCGTCCGTGTCGGTGGCCCAGCGGGCGCGCTCTCCCGTGGAGTCCAGGGCCTGTCGGAGGAGTTCTTCGAGGTCGACTTCAGTAGCGTGGCTCGTCATGCCCGTCCCTCTCAACGGCGAGGACCGCGGGTCGGAATATGCCTTCGGTAAGAAAAAACGTACAACCAGACGCCGGCCCGGGTCACTTGCCCGGACCGAGCGCACGGTGTCGTTCCGAGGCCTGATGGTGTCAACCGGCGCAGGAAGGAAGTGCGTGGATAGCGTGCGCGGTGGTGTCATACCGCCGGTCGTTCGGCACTGTTCCCTGAAGGGGCTCCGGGGGAATGGAGGCCATTCCGGTCCGTGGCGCTTTACGGCTCGGAACGAAGGGGGCGTGGTGCGCGAGGGTCGCCATCAGCGCCCCTCTCACGCCTGGAAACATTCCCCGTCCACCGGCGCCCGGTAAAGAGTTCGATTCCGCCGGGGTGCCGCCCTGTCCTGGAATGTGATCGGGATTCTCGTCATGATTTTCGATCAGGCGTCCGTACTCGGCATCGCCGAGTACGTAGAAGCGTCAAGGAATGCGGTCGGGCCATCTCTCCCACGTCACCGACGACTGCGGATTCCCGCCCCGGGTGATCCGCAGCACCCGCCTCGTCGACCTGGTGAACACCATGGACCCGCAATCCACGCTGATCTATCTCGCCGACCATGTCGACGAAGGGCGCCTGGCGACTCGGTGACCGAGTGGCCGGGCTAGCGAAGACGCAGCCCGCCCGGGAGTTCTTCTTCGATGATCTCGACCAGCCGGTCAAAGACGGTCGGGCCACGTCCGGCACGGGCCTCTGCAAGCCCGACGCCCATGATGGCCTGGTGCGTCGGATGACATCGCCACAGCATCAGCACGAGTTGACGCGCAGTCTCGGGGTTCCGGACCGGTGGCTTGCCCTGCCGTTTTGAACCCGTGCTGTTCAGCCGCCGCCTGGCACAGGTTCGCCGGAACATGTGCGCTTTCGAGAAGGACTCGTTAAAGGCGATGGCGACGCTGTTCTTCTCCTCGCGTTCGGTTCGCAGCCGGCGAGGGTGTGGATGGCGGCCGCGTAGATGCTGGGGTCGGCGTCGAAGTCGAAGGTCCGCAACGACGTGTCAGGGCGGTCGGCCGCCCGTGGATCCTGGCCCTGTCCTTGGGCCTGGGCCACCCACAACCGGACGGCCGTCTCGGTGAGATCGAAGTCCTTTACGACCTCGGGCACCGACCTGTCCCCACGCCGGCACAACTCCACGATCTCCGCCTTGAACTCCGGCGTGAACTGCCGCCGGGGCCTCCGCGGCTTCCTGTTCGCCATGCTCTCCATCATGGACATCCGTTCCCGGGCACACGCCCAGATCTCCGGATGCCCGCCAAACCGGAACAACCTCACTGGGCCGCGGCAGAGACATATGAGTGAGTGACGGTGTCGGTCCGGCTGTCTCCGAGGTTGCTTCTCTATGTTCGGGTTCAGACTCGAAAGGTCGACTCGGATGAGGGAGCGCGCGTGAAGTGGATCTCTGGTATCGCGGCGGCGATGGCGAGCGCGGCGGTACTGACCATGGCCGGGGCGGGTGGAGCGCAGGCCGACGGACTGCTGGGGGATCTGTTGTCTCCGCTGGTGTGCGGTCTTCAGAACAACGTCAACGGTGACAGCAATCAGGTTTCTCAGACCGGCACGTGTCACCAGGCGTCTGCAGCGAACGCTGGAGGGGGCGTGACGGGTGCAGAGCAGGTTCGCGGTACCGGGGGAGAAATTGCCCCGGGCCAGTACGGACGAGTCACTGCGTTCTGTCCGGCGGGGAAGGTAGCCACCGGCGGGGGATACGACAGCTTCCCCGGCGGTTTCCGTCCTGAGAATGAGCAGTTCCTTCAGGCGACGACGGAGCCGCCGAACAACTGGAGCGTCTACGGTGTCAACGAAGGCGCGCAGCCTGTCACCGTGACAGCGATCGCCATCTGCGTCGACGCTGCTGAGTGAGTTCAATTTTCTGAACCCAGGCTTCCTGCCCGGCTGGGGTCCGTTATCGGTGGGTGAGGTGGTGTCAGCCGAGGTCCGTGCGTACCCCATCGCCAGAAACCGAGTCAGGCTGGCCGCTGGGGTGGTAGTAGCCGCCGGCTTTCCACTCCATGCGCGGCGGTGGGATCCGCGCTCGTGGACGACATACGGCAGGCAACGATCATCTTCAGCGGGACCCTGACGCGGGAGGAGTTCGACGAGGCGGTCGCGGCCACCGGGACGTTCCGGCGCCTGCGGTGGCTCATCGTGGTGGCTGCCGTGCTGATGGCGGCCTTGAGCCTGGGGCCCTTTTCCGGTAGCGGCCCGGTCAACGGCGGCCTGCTGGCCCTCGCCGTGGTCTACGGGGTGCTCGGCCTGTTCCTGCCCCCGCTGCTCGCCGGCCGCGCGTTCCGTGCCGACCAGGCCAAGGGCGAGAAGCAGGCCACCATCGACGCCGCCGGCTTCGTCATCGTCCGCGGCGGTGACGAACTCATGCGCGTGCCGTGGCGCAGCATGTACCGCTCCTACGAGACGGAGCGGGTGTACGTCGTGACTGGCCGCCTCGGCTGGATGTCCGGCCTGCTGATCGTGCCCAAGCGGCTGCTCACCGGGGCGGGCGAGGCGGAGCTGATGGGCGTGCTGCTGGAGACCCGGGTCGGCCGTCCCAAGGGCCGCCGGGCATAGGGCATCTTCCGCACGAAGGCGGTCGGGCATGATGCCCGGGCGAGCATCATGGTGAAGTTCTTCGTGGCGGCGGATGATATGTCAGCGGGCATGGCCCTCGCGACTGGGCCGGGATGGGCATTCGAGTCGCTGTCTTTCGGTAACTTCGGCCCCGAGGCAGCTGTGGTCGAGTGGGAGTGCCTCCTGGCCGGCGGCAGCTTTGAGGAGCTCGTCGAAGCCGGTGAGCCTCGCCTCGTCGCCGGCCAAGACAATGACGGGTGCGTCGTCTTCGCCATCTCGCCTCGTCTGACCACTGCACTCGCGGACGCAGGGCACACCAGGTTGCGCGACGTCGCTGCCTCGTGGGTTCAGCTGCGTGCGGAGGACGGCGAGGTCATCGACACCGAAATCGCCGACAGGATCGTGGGCGATCTGGCTGCCCTTGTCACTACCGCCCAACGTCAGAACCAGAACGTGTACTGCTGGGTCGCATAAGAACGCCGCGTCGGCGCCGACCTCACCGAACAGGCCCGCCAGACCCACCAGGCCCTCCTCGAGCACGGCCACCACAGCCATTGCCACCGGACAACTCCTGCCACTGCTCGTCGTCCTGACCACCCCGGCTCATCTGGTGGTCGGCAAGGGGTGACCGGCGGGGCTCAGATCATTTGAGCCCCGCCGGCCCTTGCTCGGTACGGGCTCGTCGGGTGTGTCCAGCACCCCGCGAGCCCCCTTCTGCTGCTCGGTGCCCCCGACGACCGAGAGCGGGGATACCGTCCGCGACCGGGACACTGACCCGGGTACCCGCGTATGCGGGCACGGTGCCAAGCTACGCCGAACCGTCCGAGCCCGTGAACTGGAACCGGCACGCGCCACGCCAGCCGTCGTGGGCACGGCGGGGTCGGGCTGGGGAAGGGATGCGTTCGGTCCTGAAGGCGGCGCGCGGCGGGGCTGTCCTACTCGGCCGGCAGACGGAGCATCGGTTCGAAGGCCGCGCCCTTCTCGCCTTCGACCGAAGGGAGGAAGCCGTCCGGGACGGTGCGGGCGGCCGTGGTGAGGAGGCGGGCCAGGACCTCGGGCTCGGTGGCCGGGGGGAGGCGGAGGAGGCCGGGGCACCACCCGCCGCCCGGGGCGAAGTCTGTAACCATTGCCAGAAGCGTCCCTGCCGGTCTGGGGCGGTTCTGACGAGGTCGCGGTGACCCCACATCGGCGGCCGCCGCATGTCCGGCATCACAAGGGGAGAGCAGCATGACGGAGTCGGAACCGGTCCTTCGGGCCATGGGGGCGGCTACCTGGTCAGCGCAGGACGGCACGGCGTACGAGGTGCCTTTGGAGGGGATCAACCACGTGGTGGGGGCGTATTCCTCCCTCGTTGCTGCGGCAGAGCAGGCGGGCGACGCCGACCGCGTACGCGAACTGACGGAGGCACAGGCTACGTGGGCCGCCCGGCGCCAGGGCCTTAGCCCCGCGCGTCGCGCCCAGGTGGACGCGGTCACCGTGAAGTCCAGCCAGGTGCTGAAGCGGCTGCGGGGTGCGCGGTAATGGAGGTAGGTGGAGGTAGACCGCACCCGCCAGGTTCTGCCCGAGGAGGAGAACGAGCGGATCGTCCGCGCGCGCGTCGTGCCGCAGACGCTCGTCGGTACGACGCAACGGCAGCCGATCGCGCTCATCGCGTCCAGCCAGACCGGCGTGGGCAAGACAGCGATCACCGCCCTGGCGACCGGTGCCCTGGCGGGGCGCGGCGAAGCCGGGCGTTCTTCAGCGGGGACAGGCGGCCCACGTCCTCGTCCTCGGGGCATGGTCCCTGACGAGGAAGAGCGGGGTGGAAGGTCGGCTCGCCCGGGCCGGGAGGGCGGTCTTCCACGCCTCCCTCCCCACCACGGCGTGGATCCTCATCTCGCCATAGAACCCCACAGGGCACACCGGCTTTCAACCGCCCTGCCGCGCCCAGGAGTTCACCGACCTCTCGGCAGGGCACGCACGCCCGGACCCCGCACCGGGCAGGGCGGTGTCATTCGGCCTTCACGCCCGCGTCCTGAGCCGCGCGACCGCCGCGTCGTAACGTGCCCGGAGCCCCGGGTCCGCCGATACCCTCAGCAGCACGCCGAGTGCCCGTACCGCACCGTCCTCGTAGCCGGACGCCTCCGCCTCCCGGGCCGCGAGCTCGAGTTGCCCGATGCCCCCGTCCTCGTCCCCCAGCCCCAGCAGCGCCTCCCCCCTCACCATGAGCAGCAGGATCCGGGGCACGTCGGTCGTGCCCGGTCGGTCGTCGAAGGCCAGGGCCTCGGTCGCCGTGTCGAGGGCTTGCCGCCACTTCCCGGCGTCGGCCCAGTGCCGGGCGAGGTGCTGCATGGCCAGTCTCTCGACGGTCCGGTCGCCGGCCTCGCGCGCCAGCTCCACCGCCCGCTCACACCCCTCCGCGGCCTCGTCCAGGCCGCCGAGCGCCGCCCGCGCCACGCCCAGGACGACCAGGGCGTTCGCCTCGGCCACCGCGTCACGGGCGCGGGCGGCGAGCGCGGAAGCGGCCGTCAGATGAGTCAGCGCCTCCGGGATGCGACCTTCCTCGGTCAGCACCCAGCCGAGCACGTTCAGCACCCGTGACTCGCCGTGCCGGTCGCCGTCGGCCCGTGCCGCCTCCAGCGCGGTCTCCAGCAGCGGGACCCAGCCGTCCCGTACACGCCACACCATCAGCGGCCACAGCGTCATGACGATCCGCCACGTCCTGCCGTGCAGCCCTGCGGCCTGCGACGCGGCCACCGCCAGCGTGAGGTCGTCCCGCTCGGCCGCGTACCAGGCCACGGCGGCGGACCGGTCGGCGAACTCCCGTACGGCCGCGGGCGGCAGGTGGTCCGCCGACAGCGGGAAGCACTCCTCGTTGCCCGGTTCGGCAGCCGCAACGGCCGCGAGGCCCGTGGCGATGTAGTGGTCGAGCACGCGCCCCAGCGCATCGGGACCCGCGTCCAGACTCCGGGCGTAGAGCCGCACGAGATCGTGCATCGCCCATCGGCCCGGCGCCGTCTCCGTGACCAGGTGCGCCACGACCAGCCGCTCCAGGCAGGCCTCGGCGGCCGCCGGGTCCGTGTCCGCCAGGGCCGCAGCCGCATACCGGTCGACGTGTGTACCGGGGTGGCGGCCGAGATGGGCGAACAGGCGGGAGACCCGCGACGGGAGCTGATGCAGCGTCAGGCGCAGCGCCGCCTGTACGCCGGTGTCCTCCACATCCAGCAGAACCAGCCGGCGGGTCTCGTCGGACAGGTCGGCGGCCATCGCGTCCAGCGACCAGCCGGGCCGCTGGGCCAGTCGGGCGGCTGCCACGCGCAGCGCGAGGGGCAGGCCGCCGCACAGCTCGGCCAGCCGCCGCGCGGCCACCGGCTCCGCGAGCACCCGTTCCGTGCCGAGCACCCCGGCGAGGAGCATCGTGCCGTCCTCCGGCCCGAGTACGTCCACGGCAACGGGCCGCGCGCTGTCGGTGACGATCAGTCCCGGCAGCCGGTGCCTGCTGGTGACGACGGTGACGCAGCGGCGACCGCCCGGCAGGAGCGGCCTGACCTGCTCGGAGTCACGCGCGTTGTCGAGTACCACGAGGAGACGGCGATCGGCGGCGAGCGAACGGAACAGTGCGGCCGCGCCGTTCACCGACTCCGGGATCCCGCCGTGCGGCACACCGAGCGCCGGCAGGAACTCGCGCAGCACCTCCATCAGGGCGGGCTCACCCGTGTCGCCGAAGCCGCGCAGATCGGCGTAGAGCCGCCCGTCGGGAAACCCGGCACGGCCGTGGTGGGCCCAGTGCAGCACGAGCGCCGTCTTCCCGACCCCGGCGGGCCCGACGACCAGACAGACGGGAGCCTCGCCCGCGGCGGCCCGGGACAGGGCGCTGAGCTCCGCCGCCCGCCCGTGAAACCCGCGCGGCGCTCGCGGCAGCAGATCGGGCCCACCGGCATCCGCCACAGCGGCGGACGCCGTCCCCCCAACGGCGCCAACCGCGTCAACGGCGCCCACCGCGCCAGCCGCGCCGGCCGCGCCCGCCGTCCGGGCCGGACGGGGACGGCCCAGGCTCGCCGCGCGCTCCAGCTCCAGAGCACCGGCAGCGTCCAGTCCCAGGGCGGCGGCCAACGCCTGCACGGTCCGGCGCTGGGGCCCCCGGGTGTGGCCGCCTTCCATGTACGACAGGGCCCGCACGCTCACCCCCGCGTCATGCGCCAGCTCCTCCTGGCTCAGCCCGGCCCCCGTCCGCAACCCGTACAGAAGCGCGCCGAAGCCGCCGGTGGCCGGTGTACCGGTGTCCATGCCTGGATGTCCCCTGGTCAGTGCGGCCGGCCGGAACGCCGTACCACCCGCAAAAGTATGCCCGACCCCACTTTTGCGGGTAAAACGCGAGGACGGCCCCCGCGAGCGCTACCGCTCGCGAGGGCCGTCGAATGAGCTGGAGGGGGCCCGACCGGGGCCTTGGGGGAGGCGCGCGGCCGGGCTCGGGGATCAGCCGTTGAGGGGGAGGTCGTAGCGGGTCCACGAAGACCAGTTGCCGTCGTGGTCACGGTTGCGGCCCCAGTACTCCGCCTTCTCGTCGTAGTAGAACACCCTGAAGCTCCAGGGGTCGCTGGTGTCGTAGTCGTAGGCGTACGCCTTGCTCGACGCCCTGCCGCCCATGGAGATCCACTTCGACCAGTCCCCGTCGGAGTCGGTCCAGCGGGTCCACACCGCACGGTCGGTGCCGACGATGAAGTCCTGCTTCGTGCCGTCGGGGAGCGGGTGGGTGGTCGGCTCGTACTCGCAGATGTAGGCGCGGCCCCCGCGCGAGCAGCCGCCCGCCTCGGCGGGGGTGGCCACCACCGCGACACTCGCGACGGCAACGGCCGCGATCACGGCGGCGTTGAACTTTCGAACCAACATGACGTTCTCCTTCGTGCGACCGGCCTCCAGTTCAGAGGCGCGGTGCTGACGACGGGCTCTCCGGCCCGCCGCCGTCGTTCGTTCCCGGACCACCGTGGGCCCGGCCAGGGCGCCGTGGGTCTGCGGTGGGGTCATCCGCCATCCCAGGTCAGCGCCCCTGCGGCAGGCACAGTCGATCACGGCGGACGGGGACGCTCCATGCAGTTCCACCTGCAAGAACACGCCCGGCATTCTTTTGCCGGACCGTGTTCGACGGCGCGCGGCGTCGGCCATGCAGGCGGCGGGGCTTCCGTTTCGGTGCACAGGGCGCGGGCATCTCTCGCCCCTGTCAGGACCCGGCGTGGTGGAGGCGCGAATGCATCAACGCGACAAGGGCGTGGCCGGAACATCCGCGAATCCCCCGAGCGTAAGCCTGGAGACACTTCCGGGGGCCGCCCGTCGGTCCTCGCTCTGCATGAGCGCCCCGTGGGCAAGGAAGCCGGAAACGGAATCGGGACCACGCTGGGGGCCTCCTGCTGGAAGTCGACAGCCGTATGCGGGCTCGCCGCTTCACCACGTGAGGAGGACGGCCCCAGCCCCGGGCGGGCGCCCGCAACCGCCCCCGCCCCCGCAAAACTGCGCGGCAGACGATGTTGCGGGTGGAAGTTCCTGTTCCGACGTTTCTGGACCGGGTTGGCTTGCGACCCGCACCAGCATCCGTCCTCGTACAGGAGTTCCATGTCTCGCCGCACCCCACACGCCGACGGCGCCGGATCGCCCCGAGGCTTCCGTCGCCCGGCCGCACTGATGGCGGCCGCGTGTCTCGCCCTGGGCGCCACACTGTTCGCCCCGGCCCCTGCCGTGGCGGCCGGGTCGACCAACACGGACGCCTACCGGAACCTGGGCCAGGCGGACCGTGCCGAGTGGATGTGGGGCATCGCGGGCGACACCCGGCTCTCGAACATGTCCATCCCCGGCACCCACGACACGCTCGCGATCCACGGCGGGGTCATGGTGCAGACGCAGGAGGACTACGGCGACAGCGCCGACACGCTGACGGCGCAGCTGGACCGGGGTATTCGCGCCATCGACATCCGGGTCCGCGTCACCGAGGACCGGTACTTCACCGTGCACCACGCCAAGTACTACCAGGAAGCCAATTTCGACGACGTCATGACCAAGGCGAAAGCCTTCCTGGACAAGCATCCGACCGAGTCGATCGTGATGCGGCTGCGGGCCGAGTGCCCCTTCTCGAACGGCGGCGCCTTCGACTGCTCGAACGACCCGAAGTCGGTGACCCAGGAGAAGGCTCGTTCGATCTTCGCCGGATACGTGCAGAAGTACGCCGACTACTTCTACGAGCCTTCGGTGCGGGGCACCGGCCGTGCCGATGTCCCCACGCTCAACGACGTCCGCCGCAAGGTGGTCCTGGGCGGCTTCGACAGCGTCGGCGCGGACGACAGCTACGGGCTCAAGGGTTTCGACGCCCACAAGGAGGACCACTGGGCGCCGTCCCAGATCCAGGAAAAGTGGAACTACGTCAAGGCCAACGTCAACAAGGCGATCACAGGCTCCGCCGATGATGTGTACCTGACGTACTCGTCCGCTTCCACGAGCCCCCTCATCGATCCGTACCAGTTCGCCGGCGGGCACCAGCTCGACGACGGTGCCGCGATACTCGGCGTCAACTACCAGCTCATGAGGCACCTCAACAACAGTGCCGGCCGCGTCGGCATCATCATGACGGACTTCCCCGGCTGGGGCCTGGTCAACGCGATCATCGACCACAACGACGACAACATGGTCAAGGGCGGCAACCGGATGACCTGGCTGGTCAACGCCGACAAGACCTACGCCAACAGCCTGTACCAGGGCCGGTGCATGGTGCGCGGGCCGGAGTTCGACAGCTCGAAGACCGGCGGCCTGGTCACGCAGCGCCCGTGCCAGGCGAGTCCGCCCAGCAGCCACCAGTGGGGAGCCGAGAAGCCGTCGACCTTCGACGGCAAGGGACACTTCTTCATCAAGGCCGCCAACGGCAAGTGCCTGACCGTCCCTTACAACGACGGGACCCCGCCCGGCTCGGGCACCCAGCTGTTCTGGTGGGACTGCGAGACCCGCTGGTTCTCGGGCAGCCAGATGTGGAACATCATCCCGACCAAGCTCGCCACCGCGACCGGATCCCGGCCGGCCTACACGTTCATCAACAACTGGACCGGCAAGTGCCTGTCGATGGACCCGGCCACCGCCGCCACGGCGGGCGGCAAGGTGACTCAGGAGACCTGCCCCAAGTAACACCCCGCCAACGAGCAGGCCGCCCACCCTGGCTGCCTTCACACCCGGACGCCAGGCCGTCCTTCTCCCCAGAAGGGCGGCCTGGCACCGGCAACCGACCTACTGGTGATGGACCGCCTCGTCCGGGAGCCAGCCAGCCACCCTGGCGCGGCTTCGGCTTCGGCTTCGGCCCCAGCCCGCCCCGCGCGCCGACCAAGCGGCCCCGCGATCCAGGGCAGCCGCACGTCCGCGGTGCCCCGGGGGCCGGCACGGCGGAAGGTCGGCGGAGGTGCTGCGGGTGCCGTCGACGACCATCCTGGTGCTTGTGCGGGCGGGCGGGCGGTTGCCGGCCCGTTAGGCGCCCGGAGCCCGGTACTGGATCTGCCCGGCCCTGCGCAGGGCGTCGAGCGTTTCATCGACGCTGAGGAGAACGGTGGTCTCGAACGAGCTGAGCGCGCCGCCGCCGCTGATCGCCAGCGCGACGGAGGCCATGGACACGTTGTCCGGAGCTTCCCAGAGGTTGTAGCCGTCGTGTGTGCCGAAGGCGTACCAGAAGCCGTGGAGCTGTCCGCCTACGGACTCGATGTACGACCGGGCGGCCTGCGCGCGGTCCTCGGGGCGGGCGGTCAGTCTGGCCCAGGTCTCCGGCGTGTAGCTGAACCTTGAAAGATAGAGCGGCACCGCGTCTCACTTCCGTTTCGTCGATAGGGCATGGACGCCTCACCGGCACTCCGCCGACCCGCTGGTGGCGTTCTGCGGGCCGTGAGCGGGCCGGAGGCAGCTCGGGGCCCGGCCGGTGATCAACACCGTCGCCCGCGCCGGTGCCTCGTGCGAGCTCGGGCGGGCCGGGCATCGGCAGCATCCTCGGCGCGCGGCCCGGCGTGCCCCGGCAGGCGTGGCCGGACGGACCCGCAGGTCCGCCGGATCGGCCCTGCGCCGGCGCGGTTGTACCAGGACCGGTCGAAGAAGACGATCTCCCCGGGCGCGCGAGCAGGCGGGCGGTGTGGCGCTGGAAGTACCACTGCCCGGCTTCCCGTCCACTCGGTTCGTCGAGGGCCACGCTTCTCGACCCGCGGGGGTTGAGCCGTTCGGTGAAGCGCTGGATCGTGCCGCCTTTGCCGGCCGCGTCCCTGCCCTCGCAGATCACGACCAGGCGTCCGCCGACTTCCTTCAGCCAGTGCTGCGTTTTCAGCAACTCGACCTGCCTGATCCGTTTGGTCCGCTCGTACTTTTCCGCCGGACCTTGCGGTCGTAGGGGTAGTTCTCCCGCCAGGTCCGCAGGGGGGCTCCGGGGAGTCCAGCAGGACCGGCTGCTCGGGGCGGCGGCCATCCACGCCGAGCCCGGACAGCAGCTCTTCGGCCTGCGGCCGCGAAGGCGCTTCGTCGTTCATTCCATGCCCCTATCCGCGCTCCGCACCTCCATGGCCGCCGGCCGGGGGTCCATGGTGCGAGGCTCCGGCCGAGCGGGTCGCAGAGCCACCTCCGGTGGGGTTCGACCAGCGCGGGGTTCTGGTGAGGGGCGGTGGGACCTCGCGGATGCCTGCTACTCGACCGGCTTCGCGCCCCTTCCGGCTGCGGACGGTGCGGGGTGGGCGGCGAAGACCTCGCCCACTCCGACCGCCTTCACGAGGCCGAGCGGCAGCGACCGTGGGGCATCGCGGCCGGCTGCGGCGGCACGGAGTGGGGTTCACCCCCGCTTCGTGACCGGATCTGTTGAATGGCGGCTGCGCCTCCTTGGGTGGTGGCCCTTCATCGTGCGTGGGCCGCGTGGCGGCAGGCCCGTTACCTGGCCGTCAGCGTGAGTTGACGGTGTGACAGGGTGGTGGACCATGTGGGCCCCCGGGCCTGTGAACGCGAGAGAGGTATGTCATGAACGAGGCCGAGCTCAGGGCGCTGTTCGCCGAGATCGACACGGACGGCGACGGGCGGATCAGCATTGTCGAACTGGCTGAGGGGTTCAAGGCTGAGGGTGCCCAGGGGCACCTCGCTGAAGAGGTCAAGAAGGCCATGAAGGCCGACGCGAACCACGACGGGGTCCTCAACTTCGAAGAGTTCCGCACCCTTCTGAAGTAGCGGCAGGACTGCCGGCCCCCGGACAAGCCTTGCGGGACACGGGCAAGCCGCCCACAGAAAAACGGCTTGCCCCCGCTGCCACGGCCGCCGGCGCCCAGGGCGCAGGAGACCGGCGTAGACCTGGGCCCGGATCCCGGGCTCGCCGGGATCCTGCGCCCCGAGCTGCTACCCGCAGATCGCCCAGAGATCGTCAAGCGTGGCCCCGGTGACGTCCAGTACCACCAGGCCGGGCTCCGCGATAGGCGGATACCGGCGCCACGAGCGCCGCGGTGCCACGAGGCCAAGAGGCGGACACGTGATGGTCTTGCGGAGCGGGGTACGGAGGGCGCGCACAGGGGGAGGGCGTGTCAACGCTCTCTGAAATCTGACCCCCGGCGAGTCTCTGAAAACTGACCCCCAATGTTGTTGGCCGCCGAGTGCCCTGGTCGTGTCGGCAGGGTTGTCAGCCGTGGATGCCAGAATCGGCGGCATGACGCTGTGTGACTACTTCTCCGCCGCTGACGACCAAGCCGCCGTCGCGGTCCTCCAGACTCCGGGAGGACCGGGTCGAGCGGAGCTCGACGTGTTCCTCCTCAAGAACATCGACCCGGTCGTCGCGATCGCCCAACTTGAGGCCATCATGACGGGCTGCAGCTATGAGGAGGCCAGCGAACGCCCGCGGTCCGGAGAACTACTGTCGTCGGAGGAGGACGGCCCGCCCTTTGTGGTCAGCTTGTCGGACACCCTGTTCGATGCCCTCGTCACGGCGCCGCAGGACGACCTCGTTCGCTTTGCTGAGCCATGGTCGAAGACCGACGAACTCCAGCAGATTCGGATCGGCGCCGAAGTCGCGGCGGACGTTCTGAAGGGCCTGGCTGGACTGGCTCAGCGCGCTCGGACCTCCGGTCAGCGGTTGTATTGCTGGTGGGCGCTGTGAATTACCGGCGTTCGGCGCCGTTCTCCTTGTTCAGCAGTTCGCGTCGCTGGCGGGTGCGGTAGGAGTCGCCGGTCAGGGTAAGAACCTCGGCACGGTGGACCAGGCGGTCGATCATCGCGGCTGCCACGACGTCATCCGAGAAGGTCTCTCCCCACCGCCCGAAGGGGAGATTCGAAGTGACCATCACAGAGCCCTGCTCGTAGCGCGACGCGATGAGCTGGAAGAACAGGTTCGCCGCGTCCTGGTCGAACGGGATGTAGCCCACCTCGTCGATAATGATCAACTTGTAGCGGCGGATCTTCTTGAGCTCGGCCTCCAGGCGGCCAGCCTGGTGGGCTGTCGCGAGGCGGGCGATCCAGTTGCTGGCGGTGTCGAACAGGACCGAGTAGCCGGCCTGGGTGGCCTTGACCCCGAGGCCGATGGCCAGGTGGGTTTTCCCGATGCCGGGCGGCCCCAGCAGGATCACGTTTTCGGCCTTCGCGACGAAAGTGCCGGTCGCAAGGTGGGCAAGGACGTCGCGCCGCAGCGATGGCAGGTGGTCGAGGTTGAAGTCCTCCAGCGTCTTGACCTGGGGGAAGTGGGCAGTGCGGATCCGCATCATGGTGCCCTTGGACTCGCGGTCGGCGACCTGCCGCTGCAGCAGGGCGGCCAGATACTCCTCGTGGGACCAGTTCTGGTCGCGTGCCTGATCGGCGAGCTCTTCCCAGGTCGCACCGATCGTGGGCATCTTCAGCACCCGGGTCAGGTAAGCGAGCATGGACGGCATACCGTCCTTCGGACCGGTCACCGCGGTGGACTGGTCGGGCGTGATGGCCGTGGTCATGGGTCACTTCGCTTTCGTGGACGACGGGTTGAAGTCGACGCCGAACAGGGCGTCGTAGTCCGGCAGGGCCCGCAGCGCGACGCTGTGGCCGTCGGCGTGTTGGCGGGTGGCTGCCGCACGTCTTTCGCGGTCGAACGCCAAGGCCTGACGCAGTCGGGCGGCGGTTGCGACGTGGACCGGGTCGGTGACCACCGCCTGCTTGGCCCAGGACCTGGCATGTCGGGCGACGAGCTGGCCCTCGCAGAGGACCCTGACCTCCTGCGGGGATGCGGTGATGTCGACGAAACGGCCGATGACCTGCGGGTCGACCGAGTAATCGACGGTGTCGACGCGGACGTAGTAGTCCCGGCTCAGCCGGATGCGGTGGTTCAGCCCGATGGGCGGGGTGATCGGCGGCAGCGGGAGCATCGACAGGTAGTCGGTCTCCAGCAGGTCGACCGGCCGGCCCTGGATCGAGCGGACCGTCCGCGCGTTGGCCCTGATCAGCCAGTCGCCGAGCTGGTGGTTGAAGTCGGCCGGGGAAGTGAACTGCCGGCCGGGGAGGAACGAGGTCTCCAAGTACTGGTTGTTGCGTTCAACGATTCCCTTGTATTCCGGGTCGCGGGGCGGCGCCAGCTTGATCTTGGTGGCAAGCGTTCCAGCGAACGCCGCCGCGGGAGCGGTCACCCGCCCGGTCCCGCCAATCGCGGACTCACGGTCCCAGACCAGCGTCTTGGTGACCCTGCCGATGCCACTGATCAGTGACCACATGCCCGATAGGATGTCGCCGGCCTGGCGGGTCGGGATCATCGTCGCGGTCATGAAGCGGGAGAACCCGAGCGACATCACCAGCACCGGCAGAACCCGTTCCTGCCCGGCAGCGACTTGCACCTTCGTCTCGGGGAACCACAGATCGCACTGGGCGATCTCGCTGGGCTCGTAGGTCACGCGGTCGACCGGGTCGATGCCGACGTACTCCGGTCGGATCACCGCCAGCCGCTTCCGTAGCGGCGGCATCGAGTGCGGCCAGCCGATTCGCTCGGCGATGACCGGTGCCGGCATCCGCGGCCACTCGTTCAGCAGGACGCGGATCTGCGGCTCGAACGGGTCGACGACCGATCCCCGAGGTGTCCGTTCGTATTTCGGCGGTCGCTCCGAGGACAACGCGGCCCGCACCGTGTTGCGGGCCACCCCCAGTCGCCGCGAGATCTCCTTGATGGGCACACCTTCCGCTCGATGCAGCCGGCGTATCTCTGCCCAGTCCTCCACGTTCAGCACCCTCCAAGAGTCCGGAGGGGGTCAAGATTCGGAGACTGCCAGGGGGTCAGTTTTCACGAAGCAGCGACAGGGCGGACGAGGCGTACTTGTCCCGGGCGATCCGCCAGGCCCTGCGCAGCCGGGGCGGGCGCAGCCGCGCAGACCGCCGCGGCCGACGCCGTCCGCTGCGCCGCGCCGAGCGAGGAGGCCGAGCTCGCCAAGGGGGGAGAAGCCCGCCCCGGACCGGGCCGCCGACGCGCTGCGCCCGCTGCTCGACCCCGGTGTGCCGCCCGACCTGATGTCGGGTGAGGACTGGCTGGCGATGGCGGGGCAGATGGTCCTGCGGCAGAGGCCCGGCGTCGACCTGCACACCTTCCTGCCCCAGCGCGGCCGGGTCGCCCAGAGCGCCAGCACCGAGCCCGTACGCCGCGCCCGCCACAATGCCGGCCCCAGCCTCGGAGCGGGTGCCGGTGACAGCGGCGGCCAGCGCGGACGCCCGCGAGATGTGGGGTCCGCCGACCGAAGGCCTCACCGTCCCGAACGACCTGGGAACAGCTAGGCGTCTCGGCGGCGGCGAACAGCCGGCTGGTGACCATTGCGACGAACCCCGTGCGCTCCGAGCGGGAGACGGCCCTGCTGGCCAGTACCCGGGCCTGGCCCCTCCTTGCGGCCCGTCTCCCGCGGCACGGAAGGAGAGCAGGGCCTGCGCCAGAGGCTGAAGGCCGACCTGAGGGACAGCACCGCCCGGCAGCAGGGCCCGCCCTTCGAGCCGGGCGACGCTGGCGGGCTGGCGCAGGACCCTGCCCGGTTTCCCGTCCCCGGCACAAGGCTCCGGTGCGGGCGCGGGGTTGGACCGGGGGCGGTGGTGGCGTGGCTGCGCACCCTCGCGAAGCTGACCGTGCCCGCCGGCCTGCCGGCGCGGGTGCTGGTGCCGCGTGGGACCGGGCACCACGCGGTGGCGCACTCCGGCGGCGCGGAGTGCGGGTGCGTACGGCACGCCTGTGGGGCGTCACCCGCCGGCCGTGGTGCCCCGACCACGGCACGGCCGCCGGCCGAGGACGCCGATGTGGTGCCGCAGCCAGGCATCCGAGGTCGGTGACGCCTGCCGGGAGGTGATCGACCAACTGCTTGAGGTCAACGCGCTCTACCGGATCCGAGCCGCCCAGTGGCGCTGGGCCTGCGGAAGAAGTACGGCGACCGCCGCCTGGAGGCCGCCAGCGCGAAGGCCGTCTCGCTGCGGACCCGGCTTCGACGTCCTGGCCGACGGCCGGGCTCCCCACGGCTCCCTCGTCCTGCCCAACACCTGCGAGCTCGTCCAACGCTTCTGAGAACGCCGCCCCACGCCTCGTCCCCGATGCCACCCGAGCCGAATCCACGGGTCGGCCCAGCCCGGCAAGGCGCAAACGGTGTTGACGGGCGGCTCGCTCGAAGGGCCGGCCGTCGTTGACGGCCGACCCTTTCGCATGAGCCGACGGATCCCCCGTCCCTTCCGCTCTCGTGCTGGAGGGCCTGGCTCACTCGACGGCTCCGCGCGCGGGTCCTACGTGGCTTCCTACGGGAGAGGAGGCCTGCCTGCTCAGGGGGAGGCAAGGGCGGAATCGTCAAGGACGCGAGCTCCCGGAAGCCGGTGGCGCGCCGAGAACAACGCCGCGTGCACGTCGGCGGTGCCGGTCACCACGCACAGCGCGCGCTCGGCGTCCTCGAGCTCCCTCCGCACGGGTGAACCGTCGTCGGCGGCTGCGTCGAGTACGGCCAGAGCCCAGTACCGATCGACGAGACCGGTGAGCACGGCCGGGTGCGCCATCAGCATGGTGGGTTCCTTCCGTCGGCGAACGATCAAGTGGCCGTCGCCTACCCCGCCCGTCGGCTCCGAATCGTGGCCCGGCGTGCAACTGATCGCGAAGGGCGTTCACGGGGTGCGCGGCCCACCAAGGCGCCAGGGGAGGACCTGACCTGACCGGCCCCGTCGATCCTCCCAGCCGGAAGCCGCCGACGACAGCGCCGCAGGAGCCGCCCCGCCCCTGTCGCAGCCGCGCGCCCGAGGACCTGCCAAGGTCCGTGCCACACCTCCTCGACACGCAGGTGCACCCACCGGTGTCCGCTGCGAGGCACCGGACGCGTCCAGGCCCACCGCGTGAGACATCAGACCGGGTCGGGAAGCGCTGGTCACCACGGCTTCCCGCGTGCCCTGCGTACTGCAGAAGGAGAGCTGATCGGCGAACCGAGACAGCCGCACGCCGGGAGGATCACGCCCCGCAAGGCGGTGCCGCCCGGCAGACGTCATTCAGGGCCGACCGGCCATTCGTCCCGAAGGCCCATCGCGGGCGGTCCTCCCGAAGGCGTCCGGTGAGGGCCCACACGTCAGGCCCACTCTGAGTGCGGCATCATGCAGCGCTGTGCAGCGGTTGCCGCGTGGTCAGCCCTGCCGTCCGGCACCGGGCGCGCGGCCGTACCCCGCCGACCGCCGACCGCCGACCGCCGACCGCCTAGAGTGGACGTCCACTCTGCAGCGGACGTCACCCTCCCACCTGACCTTTTCGGGTCGACATCACCCAGGAGCCACCCATGGGCGCCCAGCCCCGTCGGAGCCGACCGGACGACGGCCACGCGGACGCCCTGTTCGCTCTCGAGGACCTCGACCCGGGTCAGGAACGGCTTCCGCGGGCGGACACCGGCCCGCTGTTCCGCGATACCCCGGCCGCCCGCCGGCTGCTGGCGGTTACGGAGATCCGGGCCGAGGCCGCCGCCGCGGCCTCCCGGCGGGGCAGGCAGATCCTCGCCCGTTTCCCGGACGCCAGGATCCTGCCCGTGGCGTCCCACTGGGCCATCCCGGATCTTCACGGCAACGCCGGCAACGTCGACCGCTGGGTCCGGATCAAGAGGGAGGTCCTCGTCCTCGGGGAGAAGAAGACGCTGACCACCCGGCCCAACGGGCGCTCGGCGGATTGGATCGCCCCGAGCTCCGCCAACGGTTGTGCGATGGCCTGTGCCTACTGCTACGTGCCCCGCCGGAAGGGGTACGCCAACCCGATCACGGTCTTCACCAATATCGAACGCATCATCGACCACCTTTCCCGGCACATCGCGCGTCTCGGTCCCAAGCCCGAGGGCAACCAGTGCGACCCGGCCGCGTGGGTATACGACATCGGCGAGAACAGTGACTGTTCCGTGGACGCCCTGATCAGCGACAACGTCGGCGACATCATCCGGTCCTTCGCCCGATGGCCCTCCGCCAAGGCCTCCTTCGCGACCAAGTTCGTCAATCCCGACCTCCTCCTGCTCGAACCGAAGGGACGCACCCGAATCCGTTTCTCGGTGATGCCGCAGGCCGACTCCAGGCTGCTGGACATCCGCACCAGCCCGGTCGAGAGCCGTATCGCCGCCGCCGGAGAATTCCTGGAAGCGGGATACGAGATCCACTTCAATCTCTCGCCCGTCGTTTTGCGGCCGGGCTGGGAAACGGCCTGGGCCGACCTCCTGCGGCACATGGACGATGTCCTGCCGACGCGGGTCAAGAACCAGGCGGCTGCCGAAGTGATCATGCTGACGCACAACGAGGAACTGCACGACCTCAACCTGGGCTGGCACCCGCGCGCGGAGGACGCCCTCTGGCGGCCGGACCTCCAGGAGCCCAAACGCTCGGAGAACGGCGGCATCAACGTCCGCTACCAGCGCGCGGTGAAGTACGACGCCGTCGACAGAATGGGCACCCTGATCGCCCGGCACGCACCGTGGCTCCGGATCCGCTACGCCTTCTGACATCCCGGGCCGCCCCGCACCTCGCGAGCGGCCCGCCGGCCCGGGCGGCCAGGGCCTCGGCACCCGCCTCCACCCCTACCGCGTGAGCCGGGAGCGGCCCCGAGCGCGTGCCCGCTCCCGCCCCCGGTCTTGGGCCGGCGCGGATCAGATGCCGGCGTTCCACACTTCCGGGCCGCCGCCTTCCCAGCGGATGGGCCCGTCCTCGGAGAGGTCCACGTCCTCCAGCCCGGCATGACGCAGGAGCTCGGACACGTCGCCGGGCGTGTACGCGCGGCCGAGGTCGGCGTCCACACCCAGCGCGTGCACGGTCACCTTCCGCCCGCCCCTCGGCGACACGGGATGGACCACGATCTCCGTCTGGTCAGGCATGCCTCCAGCCTGCGCCCTGGCCGTACGCCGGGCACTTCGAGACGGCCGGACGACGCAGCGCGACGGTCGGGGTGCGCGGGTCCGGTGGGAGCGGCCGCGGCGTCTTGCGCGGCCGCCCCGTGGGCGCGTCGCCGTACCCACCGGTGCCGCTGGTCCGGTTCACCCGCCGCCTGACCGACGGAGCCGGGCCCCTGCGGGCGGGCCCCGGCCTCCGACCGGAACCACCACACCAGCCGCTGTACGCCCCAGGGCGGTCAGCCGTGCCTGCTACGTGGGCAGAGCCGCGCCCTGGCCGGCTGTTTCCACTGCTGGAACCACTTGCTGACGTCGTCGCCGTCGAAGACGATGCCCGGCGTGGTGTGGGTCAGGACGCCGTCGGCGTCGACCGGGTCCGCCGGGACGCGGTACTGCCGTTGCCAGTCCAGCGGCCACGCGGCAGTCCCGGTTCCCGGCGCAGCGCTCGAGGTCAGGTCACGTCGGGCCCGGCCAGTCCTGGTGCTGGGCCCCACCCTCCCCGCCCGACCCGCTACTTCGCGAAGCGCCAGGTGACGTCCAGCTTGCGCTTGTCGAGCGAGGCGAGTGCCTTGAAGGCCCCCGGGGTGAGGTCGAGACCGTGCCGTCCCGCGCCTGGAGCCTTGTCGAGGACCGTCGCCGTGATGGACTTCCCCTTGTAGGTGATGACGACCTTGCGTCCGCACGTGCTCGACGGATACGCGGCCCCGAACATGGTGGGGTCGAGCGCGACGGCGAGGTCGCTTTCCTTGATCATCTTCCCGCACGCGCCCAGGCCGGGGGAGTAGTGGGTCGCGGAGCCCTTGTAGGTCTCACCCGGCTGGTCCGGCTGCGGAGAGGCCGTCGCCGTCTTGCTCGGCTTCGGGGGCGGTGCGGTGGTCGTGTCGGGCTGCGGGCTGCCTGACGGAGCGGGCGTCTTGCTCGGCTGCTGCGCCGTCGTACCGCCGGCCGGCGGAGCGAGGGTCGAGCCGGCCGGCTCCGCCACGACCGTGGCGTTCGGCTGGGCCGCAACCGTGGCCTCCGGCTTCGCGGCGACCGTCGCGGCCTGGGCGGAGACGGCGACGTCGCCGGTCTCCGAAGCGGAGGCGGTGGCGACGGTGATCACGGCGCCAGAACCGGCGGCGAGCACGGCAACTGCGACGGCGGCCGTGGCGATTGTTGTCTTCATCGTTCTCTCTCTTTGAAATGTCGCGTTCCAGGGTTGGCTCGCGGAAGGTCCTTGACGGTGTGCCCACGCGCACGGCCGCGCGCGTACAGCGTCCCGAGGGCGGCCGCTCTCACACCCGCCCAGGGGTCGCCTACGGCCCCGACGACGAGAACTGTCGCGCGGGTCCCCACCGGGGGCGGTCGAAGGCGCCCGCTCCGACGCGATGAGCCGCGAAGGTGCAGACCGGCAGGCCCGGCAGGCTTGCCAGGAAGACCTCGCTGCCCAGGGTGGTTTTGACCGGTAGCCCGTGCACCTGCGGTGTCGTGCCGGGACGTCCGTCGGTCGTGTGCCGTGGCCAGCCGCGGATACGCCCTGCCCGTGCCGGCGGAGTCGAGGGGGCGTGCCCGTGTCGGACACGGCTTTCCGGCCGAAGCCGGTGCGTCGGGGGGTAGCGGGTGGTGCGAACCGACGTCGCGAGGCCCTTGAGCCGGCACCCATCCGTCGGGACGTTGCCCAGCCCGATCGTGCCCCCTGCGGTCACCGCCTCCGACACTCCTTGCCGGTATGGGCTGTTCCAGCGGCATTCCACCGTGTGGACGTTGCCGTCGGTGTCCGAGCCGGGGCAGAGCCGGGTCGCCTCGTTCACGACGGAGTCCGCCGGGCCGAGGTCGGGCTCGGTGGCCTGAGCCGAAGGCGCCGGGGCGAGGATCGCGCATATCGCGGTCAGGGCCGCCGCGATGCCGCTTCGGATTCTCATGAGGGGACTCTCTCTCGCCCGGCGGCTGCCGGAGCCGTGCTGTGCGTGTACCGGCAGCCAACAGGCGGCAGCGCGCGCAGGCCATGCAGTTCCACCCGCAGAACTCGGAGCGGACTACTTTTGCGAGTCCACCCCGCACCGGTCACACGGTGCAGTCGCTGACCCCCGGACTCCGGGGCGGGCGGGCGCTGTGGGCCACGCCGTGCCGCCGCCCCGATGGCTACCCCGCTGGGCAACGCCTCCCGCGGCGGCCGCCGCGCCGACGAGACCCTCACCGAACAGGCCCGCCGGTTCCACCAGGACCACGCCCCCGCCGGCCGGCTCCCGCGCATCGCCCTCGACGGGCACACGTGGTCAGCTCGTCCACGCCGGCCACCCCCACCCGGTGTCCACATCTTCGCCGCCGCCTTCAGCCGACGGCACCTGGGAACGCGTCTTCGCCGCCCTGCTCGCCCAGGCCGACGCCGAGAAGGACCTCGACCGGGTCGTCGCCGTCGACTTCACGCTCGTCCGCGCCCACAAGCACGCCGCCGGGGCCCGCCAAAAGGGGCTCCGGCCGGTGAGCCGGCCGACCATGCCTCGTGCGGTCCCGGGGAGAGCTGACCACGAAGATCCACCTTGCTGCCGACTGCCGCTGCCGACCCCCGGCGTTCGTCCTCACGCCGGGTCAGGCCGGTGGCGCACCGGCGTTCACCGAGGTCATGACCGCGATCCGGGTCGCGAGGCCGAAGGCAGGCCGCGAACCCGGCCCGCCGTCGTGCTGGCCGACCAGGCGTATGCGTCCCGGGCGATCCGCGGGCACCCGTGCAGACACAGGATCCGGGCCGTGATCCCGCAGCCGGCCGATCAGATCGCCAACCGCGGACGGTTGGGCAGCAAGGCGGTCGGCCGCCGGCCTTCGACAAGACCGTCTACAAGCAGCGAACACCGTCGAACGCTGCATCAACAAGCTCAAGCAGTGGCGCGGCCCGGCCACCCGCTACGACAAGACGGCAACGGTCTACCTGGCGGCCCTTCACCTCGCGGCCATCCACATCTGGGCCGCGAGGTGATCTATAGGAAACGGCCTCGTGGCGGCCCTGCCCGGAACGGCGCCCATCCAGCCCCCTGCATCGGAACAGTCGCTGGCCCACTGCGCTACCGCCCTCGGCCATCTACTGCCTGCGGACCCGGCAGCCTTCCTCCGGGAGGGCAACGGCCCCACGCGCCCCTGCGGTCAACCATCATGACCCGGCGTGGAGAAGCAGCCGCCCGCGGTGCCGTGGGTGAGCGGCCATGACGCCGTCGAAGGCACCACTCGGGCGCCAGACGATCAGCTTGGACGCGAGCGCCGCCGACGTGCCGCGTCCGACGGGGCGGCCGCCACCCGCACCGACCACGGGTGGCGGTCACGGACATGACAGCATGAGGCCATGCCACCCCCTGCACCCCGACGGTGACTACGCGCGCGGTCTCCGCGATGTACTCCGTAGCCGACGACGCCTGGTACCTGGAACCGCAGCGCGCCACCGGGCAGGAGCACCTGGCGACCGCGATCGTCCCCGACGGGGACCCCGCGCGGGAGCCGACCGTGCACTTCCGCCGCACTCCCCGGAGCGGACCTCCCCGCCGTCCTGAACGCGGCCTTCGGCCGAAACCCCGACGGTACCGGCGTGGACGTCCCGGGGGAGTAGGAGCCCTGCCCCGCACGGCGGTCCTCGATGCGGAACGGCTTCCCTCACTCACCGTTGTTTTCTGTGGAGATGGCCGCCCCCTTCCCAAGGGCCGCGCTTGTACCTCTGGCGGGCGCTCCGAACGCCCTCCTAGGATCACCGGCGGACCGCTCCACCTGTACGAGTGCGTTCGGCACGGCCTCGCGGCCGCACGGCGTTCCGGCGCCGGGACAGCGGTGCGGTCCCCGTAGCCGGGGGCTCCCGGTCCCCTGAACCTCACGCTCCGTATCTGTCGGCGGGACGGGAGCGACGGACGGGACGGGCGCGAACCCCGGGTCAGCGACCAGCGAAGAGGGGGAACCAGCCCGTGGTGTGGACCCAGTTCACGACCGCCCATCTCCAGGGGGCACAGCGATACGAGAGCTGGGAGTCGATGGCCTCCCAGTCCCTGTTCCGCTCCCGGTTCACCGGTCCCCACCTGCACGACTTCCTCGCCAGATCCAGCGCACTGGACCTCGGGAACATCCAGACGTTCGCCCAGAGCCTGCCGCCCCTGGAAGCCAACCGGCCCCCCGCCCTCATCCGGCAGGCCGACCCCGAGGTCGTCCACCTCTGGCTGACCCGCCGGGGCCTGCTCGGCCTCAGCCAGTCCGGCCGCGACGTCATGGCCGGCGAAGGCGACTTCGTCCTCTACGACTCCTCGCGGCCGTGCCGCGGCTTCGCCGAGGCCCCCGACGGCCGGGACATCGCCGGAGTCATCGTGCAGGTGCCCCGCGCCCTGCTGCCCCTCCATCCCAACACCCTGGACGCCCTGACCATCACCCGCATCCCTGGGAACACCGCGATCGGAACGCTCTTACGCACCTACCTGACCGACCTCATGGCCCACGCCCCGTCCTACGGCAAGGCCGACGCCCCGAGACTGGGTTCGGCCACCCTCGACCTGCTCACGCTCCTGCTGGCCCGGACGGCCCGCGACGGGCGCTGCCTCACCCTCGAAGCGCGGCACACGGCCCTGCGGGCGCGCATCGGTCACTTCATCCAGCAGCGGCTTGCCGAGCCCGACCTCACGCCCGCGTCGATCGCCGCCGCCCACCGGATCTCCGTGCGCTACCTCCACAAGCTCTACCAGGACGACCACATGACCGTCTCCGCCCTGATCCGGCACACCCGCCTGGAACGCATCCGCCGCGATCTGAGTGACCCCCGACTCGGCGCACGCTGCGTCAGCGCGATAGCCGCCCGCTGGGGATTCCCGGAACCGGCCCACTTCAGCCGCGCCTTCCGCTCCGCCTACGGCGTCACCCCCAGCGACTACCGCCGCCACGCCCTGCCGGACCCGGTCGTGCACTGACCGTCAAGGCCTGTGCACGGCAGATCAATCCGTACGGACCCGCCCCTGCGAGGCTGCTCCCGTCAAGCCAGGCCAACGACCTCAAGGAGTCTGACATGCGGGTTTCCGGCAAGCGGATCGCCCTCGGCGCTGCTGCCCTGTCCTCTGCCCTCGTCATCGGGATCGCCGGCACGGCGAGCGCGGCCGTCGGCTTCCACGCGGTCTCCACGTCCGGCAAGAGCGAGATAGGCGGGAACTACGAGTACAAGTACGCGGGCCAGGCCGACACGGACAACCCGCGGGGCGGCGGCAAGAACCTCTACGACGGCAAGTTCACGAACGCGTCGGCCACGGACCGAGTCGGCGGCGACGGAGTCGAGTCGGTGCTGGCACTGGCGTACGACGAGTACAAGAACGGCGTCTGGAGCCACAAGACCAACGTCGTCGCGGTCGTCAACGGGACCCGGACCTGGACGTTCTCCAAGAAGGCCGACGTGAAGGCGTACGCCTGCGACCGCGCCGTCAACACCACCAGGCTCCTCAACTGCAAGGCCGCCTGGTAGCCCCACCCCCGCGGGGTCCGGCCCCCTCCCGGACCCCGCGGCCCAAGGGCTGTCCGCGACCTGCTGTCGTCCGGATGCGCGGGCTCCCGCGCCGGTCAGGACCAGGAGCAGGGGCGAAGGCGCGGAACCGCACGGTTACTGGAGCAGGACCGTCTTGCGGAGAAGCGAGTGTCCCACCGCTCCGGTCAGCTACTCCAGCCGGCTGGAGCGCCCAGTCCGCGGATCGGCCGGTTACCGGGCGGCCTCGCGTAGGAGCGCCAGGAGGGCGCGCGCCTGCGGGGCGCCCGCGTCGAAGAACTGCGTGGCCAGTGCGGGGGGTACGGCGGTTCCATGCATGCGGACCTCATGGCAGCTGAAGCAGAAGGCCGCCTCGAACAGCACCAGGTCGAGAGTGTCCGCGTACGCCCGGACACTCCAGCCCGGTGAGAAGCCGCAGCGGTGCTGCTCGCCGCCGGGCAGGCTTTCGATCAGGGCCATGGCGCTGACGGCCTCGCTCCCGACCCAGTGGGCGCCCACACGGCCGGGATACGGGATGCCCCGCCGCCGCTGCCACGTTGGCTCCTACGGGTGAAGACGCGGGGGCCGCACTTGCCCAGACCAAGGCCAAGCAGCAGGCGAAGAAGTAGCCCTCACAGATGACGGCTCACTCTCTGGGTGTGAATCACGGCTGTCGGCGACCTTGGCGATCGAGACAGTCGACCAGCTTCGCTTCGCTGCGGCGCAATCGAACAGACTCGTCCTCAGGCAGGGACCCCAGTGCGTCGACGAGGACACGTGTTCGGGAAACGTGGCCCAGCGCACTGGAGTAAATCCGGCACCCGGAGCACCATGCCAAGCCGACGCACCGCTCAAACATGGAGGACTCAGGCGGGTAGAGACGGAACCAGTAAGAGCGGACCGTTGTCCCGCAGGCAGCACAGATTCGGCGATCGCCGTCCCCGACCGTGTCCCAGGTCGCCACCTTGACCCAGTGCCACCGCCTTGCCGGTGCTCTTCAAGTCGTCATGCGCAGCATTCTCGCTCATGACCCATCCGCCCACCTCAAAAGCCCCACGACTACCATGGCTGGCCCTGCTCAGACCGGAACCCGGAGCCACTTCCGGCCGGAGCACGCGTCGTTTCAACCACAGACGTGGGGCCAGCCCAGACCGAATGTCTGGGGCCACTTCACACCGTAAGAAGCCGTTGTCGTACCGATTTTGGTGAGCATGGGTTCGAGTGCGGCGGCTCGGTCGGGCGATCTTCGGTCTGTCCGTGCATGAAAACAGGGCCTCTGATGCAGCTCGGGGTTGTCGAGACCTTGAGCACACCGGGAGGCCCTACCGACGGCATCCCGGCACCTCCACTGCCGAGACGACACAACACCTCGTCTCGCCACCGAAGCGTCGTCCCCATGCCTGACCAGCGCAAACGCACCCGTCACTCTCGGAAGGGCAGCGGCTTCCAACTGGCCCGGACGTGAATCGTGTCAGAAGTCTGGTCTAGCTTTGGCCTGTGAATCACAGCAGCCTCACGGTCGGAGCGCCCCGCGAGCCTGACTTGCCGCCCTACCAGGTAGTCCTAGCGGAGACTGATTGGCGTTCGCTCCAGACAGCTTTTGGGAACGGTGAGTGCCTGCCCAGAGTCCTGGCACGGCTGCTGGAGCCTGATCCCAAGGTGCAGGTCACCGCTTTGTCGGAACTGAGTGAGTTGGTCGGCCACCAGAACACCATCTACGAAGCCACCGCCCCCGTTGCCATGTATGTCGCTGGCATCCTCACCCACCCGGCGGCCATGACCCTCCGGCCGTATCGCAGCGTCCCCATCCGCGCGACATTGTTGAACTGGTTGGCTTCCACGGCTTACGACGCCTCCGACGACTTCGTAGACCGCGTTGGGCAGTACTTCCCTGGATTCCTCACCCCCGGCACCCTCGTGGCCGGCTTCCGGGACCTGCGCCCGATGCTATACCGAGCCGTCGCGCCCTTCCTGCAAGACAGTCACGAGGACGTGCTCGAAGCCGCCTGCCTCGCCGCGCTCATCCTCGCCGAGCACCCCGCGCTGGCCCAGCACCGCGATCACCTCGCCGTGCACGCGCGCCGCATCCTGGACACCAGCAGCGACGCCCCTAACCGGCGAATCGCCTGGAAGGCCCTCGAAGCATGGGGCCACGACGTCTCTGAAATCGAACCTTTTCAGGAGGAGCCCTGGGACTGCGGGCCACACAGCGATGGCCGCGGCGATCTCGAACCTCCCTTCTGATTGATAGGCGAACGGCCCACCGGCCCAAGGATGTGCGGCCGTTTAGAAGCAGTTGCCGTAACGATCTCGGTGAACATGGGTTCGAGTGCGGCGGCTCGGTCGGGCGATCTTCGGTCTGTCCGTGCATGAAAACAGGGCCTCTGATGCAGCTCGGGGCTGTCGAGACCTTGAGCACATCAGGAGGCCCTGTTGTCGCTGTCCTGTGGCCTCGCACCGGCTGGCGCCAACTCGGCTTCAACCGAGTGTGTTTGCCTCGCTCATCAGTTCGGGAATGCCGCCGACCGACCGCACAGGCGACCGAGGTATCCGTCCGACATGAGCGATGCGGAGTGGGCCGTCGTGCGCGACGCGATGCCCGTTCCCGCCTGGCTGGAAGGCCGGGGCGGGCGGCCGGAGGGCTACTGCCACCGTCAGATGGTCGACGCAGTGCGCTACTTGGTCGCGGGCGGTATCACCTGGCGGGCGATGCCGGCGGACTTCCCCGAGTGGGATCGTGTCTACGCCTTCTTCCGACGGTGGCGCGACACCGGCCTGGTCGCCGAGTTCCACGACCGGCTGCGGGACCGGGTCCGCCAGGCCGCCGACCGGGATCCGGAGCCGACCTCTTCACGTCGACGTGGATCAGCTCGCCTGGCCGGTCGCGTTCGTAGCGGCGGATCACGGTGCCGGTCGGCCGGTCCATCCAGGCCAGGCGGCCCAGGCCGTGCCGGGGCAGGATGCGGTGCACGGTCGAGGCGGGCAGGCCCGTGATCGGACCGATACGGGCAGGGCCAAGCTTGCGTGTCCGTCGCAGTTCACACACCCGGGCCTCGATCTCGGCAGCGGTGCGATGCGGCACCGAGTGCGCGCGGCTGGACGGGTCGGCCAGACCGGCCTCGCCCTCGGGCCGCCACCGCCGGACCCACTTGTGGGCCGTGGCCCGTGAGACGCCCATCTCGGCAGCCACGTGAGCCACCGGACGACCCGATACGACGCGTGCGACCAGCAACCGCCTACCGAAGACGGTCAGGCGGGCATTACGGTGGGACACGAAGACCTCCGTGCGGTGAGTTCCTAGACAGCTCCCACCACACCGGAGGTCTTCTCCATGTTCAAGACCTGCCGAGTGTCAACAACGCTCGTGATCAATACATCTAGACCATCCCTATGCGGTGGGCGACTTCCTCGTTGTGGCGCAGCTGCTGGTGTGCTTGGGGGCCGAGGGTGTTGATGACGCCGGCGATGAGGACCTCGATGACGGCCAGGGTGGGAACGAGGCTGTCGTAGGGGGCGGTGGTACCCACCTGGCTGGGCAGGACCACGTCCGCGTGGGCGGTGGCGGGGGAGAGCCAGGGGTCGGTGAACACGATGGTCTTGCCGGTGGCCTCGCGGGTGAGCTGGGCGATGGCGGTCTTGTCGTCCTCGTAGCGCCGGTAGTCGAAGAGCACGACGACGTCCCGGCGGGTGAGCTGGGCCAGCGCCGCGGTGCGTTCGACGGGCCGGTCGGGCAGGAAGCGGACGTCTTCGCGCAGCTGCATCAGGTGGAGGCCGAGGTACTGGGCCAGGAGGTGGGTGAAGCGGCCTCCGGCGAGGATGATGTGGCGCTTGCGGTCGGCGAGGAGTTCGACCGCCCGTTGGAAGTCGTGCGGGGGGATTTCGGCGAGCGTCTGGGCGAGCGCGGGGGCGAAGGTGGCGTTGCCGTGTTCGAGGAGCCCCGCAGTGCTGGTGGTCTCCTCGGAGTGCCCCAGGCCCGCGGCCTCGTAGAGGGCGACGGGGGAGGCGTTGCGGACGTCGAGTTCGCTGCGGACCGCCGCCTGGAGGTCGGGGAAGCCGTGGTAGCCCATCCGCGCGGCGAAGCGCAGGACGGTGGGGGTGGAGACCGAGGCTCGTTCGGCGATGACGGCGACGGTTTCGAAGACCGCGGACGGGTATCCGGCCAGCAGTGTTCGGGCGACCTTGCGTTCAGCGGGGCTGAGCGCGCCGAGGTTGGCGCGAATGCTGTCGGCGATGGTGCCGGTCATCGTCGGGTGGTTTCCTTCCGGGGAGGTCGTGCCGTGTTCGCCGAGCCTAGTGCCGGCGCGGCGAACACGGATGTGCGGGCTTGCCGTTGTGCCGGGGTCAGTTCGGGGTGATGGTGAGGGCGAGCGAGGTCAGTGTCGTCGGGTCCGAGGAGTCGGCGGCCCATGCGGTGGCGGGGTGTGTGCGGGTGAGCGTCACGGTGTAGCGCGGACTGGTCTCGAAGGTGGAAGCCGTCGCGGTGCGCTGGGTGCGGCTGGCCGCGAGGGAACGAGCGGTGCCCAGGAGGGAGTAGGGCCGCCCGCTGGTGTTGGCCGGGGAGTGGAAGGCGTCGGTGTTGGCGGGAACCGGGGTGTCGCCCGTCGGGGCGAGGGGGTGCTTGCCGGGTGCGGGAAGGGCCTGCCAGGTCCGGGGCAGGTAGCGGTCACCGTCGGTGAGGTAGGTGTAGCGGGCTCCGTCCAACGACCAGCCGGCGGTCGTGGTGCGGGCGCGGGCCTGGCGCAGGTCGAGGACGGTCACGCCGCGGGTGCCCTTGACGGTCGCGGTCTCGGCGGGTGTGCCGGGGTTGTCGATGACGAGGGCGGTGTTCTCGTCGAGGCCGTAGACGCGTGTGCGGCCGGTGTCGGCGGCCAGGCGCAGCGCGCGTCCTTCGCGGCCGGCGGCGCCGGTGTGGGTGTCGAGGAGGCCGGAGCGGAGGAACCCGAAACCGCCTGCCGGCAGGTAGCCCAGGCGGGTCGGGTCGTCGAAGTAGCCGGGGCTGCCGCCGTCGCGCAGCGCCTGGTAGGAGTCGCCTCCGGTGACCATGTCGGCCCCGGCCATGATCTGCGCGCCTGCGGAGGAGCCGGCGACGACGGCGCCGGCGGCGAGCTTGGCGCGGATCGCGGCCAGGACCTTGCTGTCGGTGTGCGCGTCGCCGTGGAGGAGGGTGGTGATGTAGCGGTACTGGTCGCCGCCGCCGAAGAAGAAGCCGGTCATGGAGTTGACCTGGGCGACGACCGCGTCGGAGTCCGCGTTGGCGATGTGGTCGAGGTCGACGGGTATCCACTGTGCGTCGGCGGCTCCGTGCTGCTTGAACAGGGAGGCGTAGTAGGCGCCGTTGCAGGCCGAGTTGCCGCACCGCGCGGGGTCGTCGGCGTTCGGGTCCTGGCTGGCGGGGATGGAGGCGGCGGTCAGGACGCCCATGCGGGCGGTGGGGCCGCCGGCGCGGTTGATGATCTCGCGGTAGACGGCCTTGTTGTCCTCCTTGAGGCCGCCGCCGACCAGGACCAGCGAGCCGCCGCGGGTCGGGCTGTGCGCGGGGGAGGCGTGGGCGGCGGGGACGGTGAGGGCGGCCAGCAGCATGGTTGCGGTGGCGGCCAGGAGGCTGCGTCGTGAGCGGGTGCCGGGCATGTGGGCTCCGTTCAGGTGGCGGTGGTGTGGCACAGGCGGGCGATCAGCAGGGTCAGGAGGGTGATGCGGTCGGTGATGGTGGTGGTGTCGAGCCATTCCTGGGGGGTGTGGTCGGCGCCGCCGACCGGGCCGAGGCCGTCCAGGACCGGTGTGCCGGTGGCGGCGATGGTGTTGGCGTCGCCGACGCCTCCGGTGCTCGCCGCCCCGAACACGAGTCCCAGTTCGCGGCCGGCGCTGTGGGCGACGGCCAGCATGCGGCGGTTGCCGGCTGTCGCCTCCATCGGCGGGCACAGGTCCAGCTGCCGCACCGCGGCGGTCGTGCCGAGTACGGGCAGGCGCGCCGCGGCCGCCTCGATGGCGCGGTCGATGCGGTCCAGGCAGGCGGTGGTGGTCGCCCGCACCTCGACGTGGAGTTCGGCCCGCTCGGGGACGATGTTGGGCCGGCTGCCGGAGCGGACGACCCCGACGTTGATCGTCGCGTCGTCCTCCTGCTCGTTGAGGGACTGCAGGGCGATGGTCAGGTGGGCCGCCGCGAGGGCGGCGTGGGCGCCGCGCTCGGGCTCTATGCCCGCGTGCGCCGCCTTGCCCGTGACGGTGACGAGGTACTCGGCCACTCCCTTTCGGGCGATGACCACATCGCCGTTCTCGCGGGCGCATTCCAGGGCCAGCGCGAAGTCGGCCTCGGCGGCGAGGGTCCGTGTGAGGGGGGCGCTGCCGGGGGAGCCGATCTCCTCGTCGGGCGTGGCGAGGAAGACGATCTCGTCGTAGTCGTCGAATCCCTCCTCGGCGAGGATCTCCAGCGCGCTCAGTCCGGCCAGGAGACCGCCCTTGTCGTCGCTGACACCCGGCCCGTGGGCCAGGGACCCGGTCAGGGAGAAGGGGCGGTCGGCCGCGGTGCCGTCGTCGAAGACGGTGTCCATGTGGCCGGCGAGGAGAATGCGCCGCCCTCCGTCCGCTGCCCTCCTGGCACCCTTCTTCCGGGCGACGAGCGCGCTGCCCAGGGCCCGCCCACGGTGGCGTCCGGCGGGCACGGTGTGGGTGGTGGCGCCGTAGCGCTCCAGCCGGTCCGCGAACCAGGCGGCGACGCGGTTGATCCCGTCGGGGCTGTAGGAGCCGGAGTCGATGGCCACCAGGGCGGCGAGGTCGGCCAGGTACTCGCCGTGCCGGGCGGCGGCGCGGGCCCGCAGTGTCCGGGTGGACGGCCGCGGGCTGACCGGGGCGGTCACAGGACCTTGGACAGGAACGCGCGGGTCCGCTCCTGCGCCGGGTCGGTCAGGACCTCGCGCGGGTCCCCCGCTTCGACGACGACGCCTTCGTCCATGAAGACGGCCGTGTCGGCGACTTCCCGGGCGAAGCCGATCTCGTGGGTGACCACGACCATGGTCATCCCGTCGGCGGCGAGGCGCCGCATCACGTCCAACACGTCACCCACCAGCTCCGGGTCGAGGGCCGAGGTCGGCTCGTCGAAGAGCATCAGCTTCGGCTTCATCGCCAGCGCGCGGGCGATGGCCACGCGCTGCTGCTGCCCGCCGGACAGCTGGGCGGGGTAGTGGCCGGCCCGGTCCGCGAGCCCGACCTGCTCCAGGAGCCGGTGCGCCTCGGCCTCGGCGTCGGGCTTCGAGACGCCCGCGACTTTCACGGGCGCCTCGCAGATGTTCTCCAGAGCGGTCATGTGGGGGAAGAGGTTGAAACGCTGGAAGACCATGCCGATGTCGCGGCGGCGTTCGGCGACCTCCCGCTCGCGCAGTTCGTGCAGCTTGCCACCGTGGCGGCGGTAGCCCACGAGGTCGCCGTCGACGGTCAGCGTGCCGCCGTCCACGGTCTCGAGGTGGTTGATGCACCGCAGGAAGGTCGACTTGCCCGAGCCCGAGGGCCCCAGCAGGCAGCAGACCTGACCGCGCCCGACCGTCAGGTCGATGCCCCGCAACACCTGGAGGCTGCCGTAGTTCTTGTGGACGCCACGCGCCCGGACCATGGGCTCGCTCATCGCCCGGCCTCCTTCCTCGTACGGCGGGCCCCGAGGGTGTCTGCGCCGCCGAGCAGCCGCCGCAACGTCGGGGTGCTGTGGCCGCGGGCCGCGCCGCGTCCGTAGCGGCGCTCCAGCCAGGCCTGCGGGATGCTCAGCAGGGAGACGAGCGCCAGGTACCAGCAGCTGGCGACGACCAGCAGGGGGATGACCTGGTAGTTCTGGGCATACACCTCCTGGATGTTCGACATCAGGTCGTGGGCGGCGATCACCGAGACCAGAGCGGTCATCTTGAGCATGTTGATGGTCTCGTTGCCCATGGGCGGGATGATGACCCTCATGGCCTGCGGCAGGACGATCCGCCGCATGGTCAGGGCCGGGCGCATGCCCAGCGAGTGCGCTGCCTCGGCCTGCCCGGGGTCGACGGACTGGATGCCCGCGCGGACGATCTCGGAGGCGTAGGCGGCCTCGTTCAGGCCGAGCGCCAGGAGGGCGGCGACCGCGGGAGTCAGGACGGTGTTGGTGTCCCAGGAGACGAACGTGATACTCGTGAACGGGATGCCGATCTTGATCTGGGAGTACAGGGCTGCGGCGTACCCCCAGAAGATGATCTGCACGAGCAGCGGTGTGCCGCGGAAGGCCCATACGAACAGGGACGACAGGCCGTACAGCACGGGGCTGGAGGACAGGCGCATGACCGCGACGACCGTGCCCAGGCTCAGGCCCAGGGCCATGGCGGCGGCGGTCAGCCACAAGGTGGTGGCCATCCCGTCGAAGATCAGACCGGCCCAGAGGTAGTCGCCGACGACGTCCCAGTGGAGGTTGTCGTTCTTGGCGAGCGACCCGGCGAGGCCGACCAGCGCGGCCACGGCCGCGACCGCCGCGACCCAGCGCCCGTAGTGGCGGACCGGCACCACGTCGAGCGCCTCGTCCTGGAATGCGGCGGTCATCGTGTGGGATGTGCCGGTTGCCGTGGTGGTGTCGGTCACTGGGCGCCCGCGTTCTTCGTGGCTTCCTTGACCGCGATCGACGCGACGCCGTACTTGTCGCAGATCTTTGTCAGGGTGCCGTCGGCGACGAGTTGCCGCAGTGCCTTGTGGATCGCCTCGGTCAGCTGCGGCTGCTTCTTGGACACCGCGACGCCGTTGGGAGAGGCCTTGTACCCGCCCTGGGCGGCGGGGTCCTCCACGGAGTCGAAGGCGCCGCCGTTCTCGGCGGTCTTGGCGGTCCACCCGGCGGCCGGCTTGGTCAGGACATCGGCGACGACCTTGCCCGCGCGCAGGGCGAGCTGGGCGTCGGAGTCCTTGGGGAAGGTCTGGATGTCGATCGGCTGCCTGCCCAGCTCGGCGCAGCGGGACTGGTGGGCCTTGAGGAGGTCGGCCTGGTTGGTGGCGGCCTGGACACCGGCGGGGTGCCCGCACAGGTCGTCCAGGGTGGTGATCCCGGCCGGATTGCCGTCGGCGACCAGCAGGCCCGAGCCGGACTGGGAGTAGTCGACGAAGTCGACGACCTGCTGGCGTTCCTTGGTGTCGGTGATGGCGGAGATCGCCACGTCGTACTTGCCGGCCTGGAGCGCCGGGATGATGCCGTCGAACTTCTGGGGCGTGAAGGCGAACTTCACCCCGAGCTTGGCGCCCAGCGCCTGGCCGAGGTCGTAGTCCAGGCCGGTCAGCTCGCTCTGCCCCTCTTTGACGAACATCTCGAACGGCGCGTAGGGGACGTCGGTCGCCACCCGTACGGTGCCGGACTTCTTGATCGCCTCGGGCAGCGCGTCGTGCAGGTCCTGGTCGGGCTGGACCCGCACCCCGGCCACGTCGGCGCCGGAGGGGGCGGGCGCTGCGGTTTCGGGTTCGCTGTTGCCGCACGCCGACAGGGCAGCGGTCGCGGCGAGCGCGGTGAGCGCCGCAGTCAGGGAGCGGACGACGGGTGTACGTGCGTGCATGACTCTCAGACCTCGTTCACAAGGGGAGGGAGGACACCGGGGGCGGCTGCCGTCGGCAAGCCACACCGGAAGTTACAGATGAACCCGAGAAATGGCTAGATGTATCGCCCATTACGCCTGGGCAAAGGTCTGACTTCAGGCGCGGGATCGACCACTCGATCCCGAGACAGCACGATTTATGGCCTCATGCGCTTGTCAGTAACCGATCTTGGCGTTACATCTGTTCACGGCCCAGGCTGACTTGTATCTTCCGCTACTACCTCAGACGCGTTGCAACGCGCGTCTCCATCCCATCCACCGATCGAGGGCACCGCCATGCAACGAACCACCCGCCGACCCCGACCCCGACTCGCCGCGGCCGCGGCAGCCCTGCTGGTGCTGCCCGGCCTCCTCATCGCCGCCGCACCCGCACACGCCGCCGCGTCCCGCGTCCGCCTGGGCAGCGCGACAGACGTCTCCCGCCCTTCCTGGCAAGGCCCCGCCTACACCATGAACGGCGCCGGCGCGATCGTGCCCGGATCCATGAGCCGCGCGATCGACGACATCCGCGGGGCCACCGGCACCCTGGACGTGGTCGTCCTGGCCGGATCGGCCCCCACCAGCGGCAGCAAGACGCCCGAATGCGACACCGTCATGACCCTGCCCGGCGTCAACTCCTGCACCACCTGGACGCTGACCGCCACCTCGGACGCGAGCAACGCCCAGGTCAACGCAGACGTACGCAACGCCGAGTTCGTGTACTTCGCCGGGGGCGACCAATGCCGCTACACCGCCTGGAAGGGAACCCCCCTCGAAGCGTCGGTCGAATCGGTCGTGGCCAAAGGAGGAGGATCGGGCGGCGGCAGCGCCGGCCACCACGTCAACAGTCCGATCGTCTACGACGCCTGCAACGGCAGCGTCACCAGCACCGAAGCCCTCGCCGACCCGTATGACCGTTCCATCGGCTTCACCACCGGCCTGTTCACCTGGAACCACTACGACAACGTCGTCAACGACTCCCACTTCGTCGCCCGCGGCAGGATGGGCCGCCTCATGGCCTTCGTCGCCCGCTCCATCAAGGACGGCCTGACCTCAGCGGGCTCCGCCTGGGGTGTCGGCGTCGAGGAGGGCGGGGGTTCACTCCACATCGACAAGAACGGGCTCGCCACCGCCTACGGCAAGAACAGCTACGTCGTCCTCGGCGACCACCAGGGCGAACAGGTAGCAGCCCGCAAGCCCCTGACCTACACCGACTACAAGATCTGGAAGCTCGCCCCCGGCACCACCTTCGACTTCGCCCACCGCCCGACCTGCGGCTACTACCTGCGCAGCGTCATCGCCGGAGCCCCCGACCCCAACCTCTACGACGGAACCCCGCAGACCAACTGCACGGCCTCCCACGCCCTCGCCGAGACCGAACCCAACGACACCCGCGACGGAGCCGACGACGCAACCACCCTGACCACACCCGCCGCGCTCACCGGCAGCCTGGCCACCAGCGGCGACCGCGACTACTTCGCGATCCACCTCACAACGGGCCGGCGCGCAGACGTCCAGTGCGACGTACCCGACGACTACGACGCCGACGTCTACCTGCTCGCCGCGGCCGGCGGCAGCCTCGTACGGTCCGTCAACGACGGCGCAGGCACCGACGAGGCCCTCACCCATGCCGCCACGACCACCGGCACCTACTACCTCGAAGTCGTCGCCTACGCGGGCTCAGGCCCCGCCGGCTACACCTGCACCGTCACGACCGCCTGACGTCCGCCGGGCGGCCGACACGCCATCCCCGGCGCCGCTGCTGACGGCCTGAGCGGTGAAGACGAGGGCGGCCTCGACGGGGAGGCCGTTGGTGGGATCGACGCGTTCGTCTCCGACGAGCTGCCGTCCGAGGGCGGCGAGGACGGTGCGTACGGCTTCCTCGGCGCGTTCGCGGATGGCGCCTTCGTAGCGGACGCGTTCCAGCAACTGCTCGAACGTCAGGGCGGGACGGGCCTGGTCCGGTCGAGGCTGGTCGTACATGGTGCTGCTGCTTCCTCGTGAAGAGCCCGGCGTTCGGGCGGACGGTCCGGTCCGGCGGCCTGCGACGGGTCGAGGAGGATCGGGGCGCAAGTCTCGGGGAGGCGTCCGGGAGCTGGACTCGCCCGGTGCCGGCCAAGGGTGCGCCCAGCAGGGACAGGACGACGCGGCCGCGGCGTCGGTGCCGTCCTCCTGGTCCTCGCCCTCGCCACCGGTGCCGACGATCCGCCCGTCCTCCTCACGCCGGACGTGGGTCTTGCGCTTGCCGCTGGTGAGGGCGCGGGAGGCGAGCTGCTCGACCAGGCGCTCATCGTGCGAGCGCAAGCCCTGAAGGACAACTACGAGCGGCCTGTAGCTGGCGGAGGCGACCATGTCGGTCGGGTCCTGGCCGGGCTCCAGGAAGACCGGCACGATGATCCTGGCGATCTTCGTGGAGCCGTCCTTGTTGAGGCGGAGCGCGCGGCCGACGTTCTGGACGATCCCGACCTGGGAGCGGCGGGTGTCGGCGAAGCAGATGCCTTCCACCCCGCGCTCGCCGGTGATGTCGACGCCTTCGCCGAGGACGCGTACGGAGGCGAGGAAGGCCCGGTGTACGCGCCGTTTGTGTGCGTCGATGCCGTTGGCGAACTGCCGCAGGACCTCGCGGCGCTCGGTGACGAGGTGGTCGCCGCACAGCCATGCCGACCAGACCCGGTCCGGCAGGACGTTGCGGCCGGCCTCCAGCTCGTAGAACTCGGCGTCGATGGAGGACTTCGACAGCGGTGGTGGGTACGGACGCGGCGTGGTGGGGAGCCGGTGCTCAGGGGCGCAGTCCGGCCTGTTTGAGCGCCACCTGGGACAGGTCGTCGATGACCTGCTCGTCCCCCCGGCGCCAGGCATCGGCGAGACCCCCCGGCGGGAGGGGGACCGCGGTGAGGGCCTTCACCGGCCCGGTCAGAGCACGGAGGGCGAGCAGGTCGGCACCGCCGGGAGTGTCGAGCAGGTCCTGGAGGTGGGCGCAGCGCCGGATCCACCGCACCCGTGGTGGCAGCCAGGTCACCAGCACGAACAGGACCGAGGTGACGATCAGGGCGAGTGCGGTGAGGTTGGCGATCCATCCTACGGCGTCCTGAATGGACTGCCCGGCATCGGAGAGCCCGTTGCTGGCCTCGGCTGCGGACTGGAGCGGCTTTCTGAGGAGGCCCCCGACCAGTGGAACGTTCGAGGCCGCATCCCCTGCGTTGCCGAGGCCGGAAGCCAGCCTGCCGCCCGCGTCCTCCACCTGCCGCCCCGGCTCGGCCAGCCGCGTGATCCCATCGTGGACGGCCATCGCGAGCCGCACCGCGGCCGCCAACAGGACCACAGCGATGAGATCGGCGAGGATCTGCCGAAAGCGACGGGCTCTGGTCTGGGCGTAAAGGCGCATCAGGGCTCTCCTGTTCCGGTGGCATCGAAGGACAAGACCGGTCTCCAACGGGGCGGGCCACCCGTCCCGGACGGCAAGCCACAGCCCGCCACCCGACCGTACGCGGCACCCGCCCCATCCAGAACCCGTGGCACACCGGCGCGACTTAGTGGCCGGAGCGCGACGGTGTCACGGCTCTGTCCCCGGGTCCGGCCCGTGCTGCGAGGACGTCACCAGCGGCGGGCCGTGGCCGGCCGCGCCCGGCGCTGTTACCGGTGCGCCGCCCCGCCTACCGGGCCCGCCGAAGCCGGGCACGGGGAAGTCCCGCGGACCGCCCCGAGGAGCCGTTTGTGTCCACTCCCGTACCCGACCCCGCCAGCGTCGGCCCGTTCGCCGAAGCCATGGTCGAAGCGGTGCAGACCGCCGCGGCGGCCTTCCGGCTGGTGCTGACCACCTCCGACGCCGTCCGCCGCGCCGCCCAGAAGCTGCGCCAGAGCGAGGAGGCCGAACTGGCGGAAGGCGAGGAGAAGCTGAGCGTGTGCGGCCAGGACGAGGCAGGTCCACCGGTCTGCTGCTCCTGAGTCCTGGAGCTTGGGCCGGGTCCAGCCCAGCGTCTGCTTGAGCAGGCGGAAGGTGTGTTCGACGTCGAACCCGCGCAGGAACGCCTGCCAGCACCTGTCGATATCCCCGGGGCGGGCGTCGGCGCGCGACCCCCAGAGCCAGACGGGCTTGTTCACCCCGCCGCTTGGGAGTTTCGCGACCGTCAACGGGATCACGGTGCCCCCGATGATCGGCAGCGGACCTTCGTGGGCGATCCATGCTGCCCGGGGAGGAAAGGAGCCCGTTCGCGGCTGAGCTTCGGGGTCACCACCAGGAGAGGAACACCCGGTTCATCCACTCGTGCGGGGCCGCACTGCCGTCCCACCCTCCCCTGGGCCAGCCGGGCTCCATCTCGATGGCGTCCAGGGGCGCCCCCGGGTGGGCCTGGGTGAAGTGGGTGCGGCCCGCCGCATAGAGACGGTCGGGCCCGCGCTGCGCCGGCGGCGGCGTGATACGGGCGGGACGGGGATATGGCGCCGCTGTTACGGTGAAGCGGTTTTCAACTCGGCCTGTTTGGCGCCATCTACGCTTGGCGGGGATTTCTGATGAAACGTCATCGCGTTCGTTCCATAGCCGTGTTCTTGGTCGTCCTTGTCGCACTGACTGGCGGGCGCCGCTCTGGGGGCGGCGGCTGCGATGGTCACCGCAGCTCGGGGTCCGGGTCGGACACGGCGGGCGGTGGACATGCGACGACGGACAGCGGTGGCGCGGACCCCGGTAGTGGTCCGAGTTCGCCTTCCCCGTCACCGCGCAGCACCATCACGTATGGGGAGAACGACGTCGAGGTCGGCGAGTGCCAGCTCACCGCCGAATCCGACGTGCTGGGCAGGGTCCGCTTCGCGTATCGCGTGACTAACGGCAACACGGAAGCGTCAGCAGCGTATGCCATCCGGCTTGCGTTCCTGCGGACCTCCGACAAGCAGGTGCTCAGCATCACGTCGGTTTCCATCCCCCACCTGGCGCCTGGAAAGACCGAGACCGGCACAATCACCGAATTGGCCGCCACACGGGACAACGACATGCGGACACTCGCCGGGCACTGCATCGTCAGCAGGGTCGACAAGACCGGATCCTGACAGCGTTCGCACAGTCCACTTGGCTGCGCAAGGCGACCCCTATCCCGTGCATGACCCGCTCCCGGCAGGCAGGCAGGCAGGCAGGCAGGCACGCCGCAGCGGGCGGGCTGTCTCGGTCGAGGGATGTGAGGGCGAGTCACCGACCGCCATGCGCGCCGTCCGAGAACCAGCCGCCAAACGGCACGCAAGCCAATGCCCGGGTGGAGCGCCCGGAGAAGGTGGCGGAGCAGCGCCGAGCGCCCACGGCGGCGTACCGCCACCCTGTCCGGTTCCCGGGCCTGGCCCCTGCTCGCGGCGCGCATGGCCGGCGTCGCCCGTGGCCCGGAAGGGGAGCATGGGCTGTGCGGCCGGTTGAAGGCGGGGTTGATGGACAACGGCGCCTGGGAGCAGGGCCCGCCCGGCGAGCTCGCGGGCCGCATGGTCGGCGCGACCCTGCGCGCGCCCTGACCGCCTCGCCCGGCGCCCCGGTTCCTGACGGTCCCCGCGTCTCCGCTGCCGCTGCCCGCTCCCGCTCGACCACCACCCCCACCGGCGCAGCCCCCGGCCAGTCGGCACCGGCAGAGCCTGCGGTGCCCGCGCACCGGCAGCAGGCGGCCCCCGCCCCAACCTCGGGACGGGGCCGGTGACGGCCACAGCTCCGGGGCGGCGGGGTTTGGGTGCGTGGGCGGTGTGGGGGCGGGCGGCCTGTGGGCGGCTGTCCGGCCGGGACCGGATCGCCGCCCGGGGCCTGATGCTCGCCGGCGCGCTGCTCGCGGCGGGCTGGCGGGCGGGCCACCTTGGCCTGGGGCGGGCGGACTTCGTCTTGACGTTCCTGGGCGGGATGGCGGCCGTGGTCACCCTGTACCGGGGCGCGGTGTACCGGCCGCAGCCCGCTGTGCCGTCGGCCGGACCGCTGGTCGCGCCCTCGGAAGAGGTCCAGCGCCATGCCGCCCGCGAGGCGGGCGCGGGGCCCGGGGCCTGACCGGAGGAAGAGGGGGGCAGGGCGGTGGTGATGACGGGCAGGCAGCGTCGGGTCGGCCGCGGCGTGCTGGCGGGGGCGGTGTTCGCGGGGTGCGGCTGGTGGGTCGGCCGGTCCGGGTACGAGGCCGCGGGCGTGGTGCTCGGGGTGTGGGCCGGGGCCGTGGTGTGGGCCGGGGCGTGGCGCGCGGGCGCTTTGCCCCGGCCGCAGCCGCCTCGGCCGGGGCCCGCGGGCGCGCGCGGTGGTGGGCGTGGGCGTTAGGCGCGGGAGCGGGCGGACCGCGAGCGGTCGGTGCGGCTGCTGAAGGCGATCGGTGGGGCCGGCGGGAGCGGGTCCGGGCCGCCGGGGGAGTGGTCGGAGTTCGAGCGGATCGTCTTCTACGGTGTCGCCGGGCTGGCAGACGGTGCGTATCCGCCGCCGGGTCATGGCCATGTGCGCCTCCAGGTCGGCGGACCAATACTTATAGTCACTCCAAATTTGTGGTGACTCTATCATTGGTGGGGTGGGACTCAGAGAGATCAAGAAGCAGCAGACCCGTACGGCCATCGCCGACGCCGCTCTGCCCCTGTTCCTGGAGTACGGCTTCGACCGGGTGACGGTCGCCGAGGTGGCACGGCACGCGGGCGTGTCCACGAACACCGTCTTCAACTACTTCCCGGCCAAGGAGGACCTGTTCTTCGACCGGGGGGCGCAGGCCGAGGAACACCTGGCCGCCGTGGTGCGCGACCGGGCGCCCGGCACCTGCCCGGTCGAGGCCGTCCGCGACGACCTGCTGTCCGGCCTCCGCGAGAACCATCCGATGCTCGGGCTGCAGCCCGGAGCGACGGCGTTCTGGCAGGTGGTCCTGGACAGCCCGGCCCTGCTCGCCCGCGAGCGCGAGATCGGCGAACGCGCCGAGGCCGCCCTGGCGGCCGCCCTCACGGGACCTCCGCCGCACCCCGCGGACACCCCCGGCCACGCCGCGCTCCTCGCCGGTGCCGTCGCGGGCACCCACCGCGCGGCCCTGCGCGACCTCCGGCGGCGCATCTTGGCCGGCGAACGCCCTGAGGCGGCCCGCGACGCCGTGGTGCAGGCCGTGGTCCAGGGCTTCGGCCGGCTCTGCCACGGACTCCACCCCGCTGCCGGCCCGACAGCGGCCGACTAGGCCGGGTCAGTCGGCCCGGCGGAACACCGCGTCGAGTATCCCGTCGAAGACGCCCAGCCCGCTCCAGTCGCCGTTGACCTGCGCGGTGAGCAGCCGGGCGCCGTCGCGCGAACCCACGGCGTACGTCCAGGAGCCGTACGTCGCACCCGCGTTGCCCCAGACCGTGGTCCCGCAGGGCAGGTCCTGCGAGAGCACCCCAGGCCGTAGCGGGTGGCCGGGATCCACGGGACGGGGCCGGCGGTTTCGACGGTGGTGAACATTTCGCGCTGTTCGGCGGCGGGCAGCAGGTCCGCCCCGAGCAGGGTCCGGAAGAAGCACTGGAGGTCGCCGAGGGTGGAGACGATCCCGCCGGCCGCCCAGGCGAACGACTGGTCCATCACGGTCGCGTCGTGCACCGCGGCCGCGGGGTCGCCGGAGAAGAGGGTGGAGTAGTGCAGCGGATGCGGCCCCTCGATGTGCGTCCGCGCACCGGGCAGGCAGGTGCCGGCCAGCCCCAGGGGGCGGACGACGAGCCGGTCGAGTTCCTGGGCGAACGTCCTGCCCGTGGCCCTCTCGGCGATCAGCGCGGCCAGGACGTAGTTGGTGTTGGAGTAGAGGAAGGCCTCGCCCGGGGCGAAGAGCGGCGGGGTGGCCAGCCCGATCCGGACCAGTTCTTCGGGGGCGTGGGAATCGAGGCGGTGCCGGAACCAGGCCTCGCCGACGCCCTTCGCGAAGAACGCGGGGTCGTTGCCGTAGTTGAAGATGCCGCTGGTGTGGTTGAGCAGCTGTCGGAGGGTGACCGTACGGCCGTCGTGGCCGTTGCCCGCCACCAGGCCGGGGAGCCACCGCTCGACCGTGTCGTCGAGGCCCAGCCGCCCTCGGCCGCCAGCAGGAGGACCACGGCTGCGGTGAACGCCTTGGTGGTGCTGCCGATCCGGAACCGTTCGGACGGCTGCCGCCGCAGTCCGGCCGCGGTGTCGGAGAAGCCGGCCGAGCCGAACCAGGTACCGCGGCCGTCACGGACCTCGGCGGCGATACCGGGCGCACCGAAGCGGGCCACGGCCTGGTCGAGGGCGTCCTGCGGGGTGGTCGTCGCGGGGGAGGGCACGGAGGTCATGTCGGGTTTCCTTCCGGGGAGACGGGCGAGGGACTGCGAACGGAGCGTCAGGCGGCGAGGGCGGCGGCCGGGACGGCGGGCTGCGTACGGCGCCTGGCGTTGACGGCCACCGCCGTGCCGGCCGCGGCCGAGAGCAGCAGTACCGCGGCGAGGGCGAGGAGGGTGGCCGCGTCCGGGTGGGCCGGGGACTGGCCGCGCCAGGCCTGCCAGGTCACCACCGCGACCAGCCCGCCGTAGCCGAGGGCGGCAGCGCCGACCAGGCGGGCGCGCACCTTCTCGTCCCGGAGCCAGACGTGCTTCGCGGTCAGCGCGGCCAGCACGGCGGCGACCACCAGGAGCACCTGGATGCCGTGCAGGGCGAAGAAGTGCGGGACCCGGAAGTCGCCGCCGGTCGTGCTCCAGCCGGTCAGCGGCATCCCGTGGCCGTCGGGGTCGCCGATGCCGTGGCCCTGGTACATCGGTACGGAGCGCCCGCCCGCGTCCGTCACCGTACGGGCGTGGATCTCGGTGGTCATCCAGAAGACCGGCACGAGCATCCCGAAGGTGGCCAGCGCCAGCCCGGCACGCACGGCCCGGTTCAGCGCGGCACCGCCGCCGCGCTGGAGGAGTACGACGACCCCCAGCACCAGTTGCGCGATGACGATCACCATCACGCCGAAGGTGAGCACGGGGACCAGGGCGCGGGTGACCGGGTCGCTCTGGTCGGCGTTGAAGTGGCTGAAGGTGCCGCGCGCCGCCTGAACGGTGATGGCGCCGACCTCCGCCGCCGCGGCCACCGCGAAGACGGTGCCGAACCACTTCCCGACCCGCCGGCCCCTGTGGAGCTTCGTCAACAGCCACGCCAGCGTGCCGGCGTAGAGGGCGAAGGCGAAGCCGAACTTGAGCGGCTTGACCCACACCGGCTCGTCCAGCAGCGTCCGCCCGTCGACCGCGAGCCCCACGCCGGAGACGAGGACCAGAGCGAGCATGAGCGCGGCGCAGACCACCAGGGGGCGGTGCCATGTGCGCAATGGGGTGAGGAAGGACGTCATCACGGGCTCCTTGTTTCGCGGATGACTAAAAGCTAATTAGCTTTCACTAATCCGTCAATCAAAAATCCAACCCAACTCCCATTCTCACAGCTCAAAGCAGCTACAATTTTGCAATGACCCTGAGACCTAATGCAAACACAAGGCCGATGATTTGCAATGGGCTGTCTCCGAAAGCAATACTGGAACCCGACACGACCCGACACGACGACGGAGGTGGCCCGTGCCCGGCGGCCGGCTGACGCACGAGGAACGGCAGGAGATCGCCCAGGGGTTGGCGGCGGGCCGCACCTACTCCGAGATCGCCTCCCGGCTGGACCGGCCCGTCTCCACCGTCACCCGGGAGGTGGCCCGCAACGGCGGCGCGGCCGCCTACCGGGCCGACGCGGCGCACCGGGCGACCACCGGGCGCGCCAGGCGCCGCGCGCAGGCCCCCGACCAGACCCCGGCGGCCCAGGGCGCGCAGGACGCGCACGGGCGCGACCCCGAGGCCGTGCGCCAAGTGGAAGAGCAGTTCACCGCGATGATGGTCGGCACCGGGCTGCCGCGGATGACGGCCCGGGTCCTCACCTGCCTCTACCTCACCGACGGCGGGAGCCTGACCGCCACCGAACTCGTCCGGCACCTCCAGGTCAGCCCGGCGTCCGTCTCCAAGGCCGTCGGCGAACTCGAACAGCAGGAGCTCATCCGGCGCGAACGCGACCCGGGCCGACGCCGCGACCGCTACGTCATCGACGCCGACGCCTGGTTCCGCGGCTGGATGGCCAGCGCCCGACAGAACACCATGCTGGCCGACTTCGCCCGCCACAGCGCCCGCACCCTCGGAACGTCCACCCCCTCCGGCGCCCGCATGCAGGACATCGGCGACTTCTTCGAACACGTCGGCCGTGCCATGGTCCAGGCGGCGGAGGAATGGCGGCGCGACAGCGCCCCGTAGATTGCAACGGCACGATGCTCAAGGGCATGAGCCGGGTTCGGTGGCATGAGCTGACGCACGCGTATGGATCAGCGGAAGAGGTCCCGGGCCGGCTGTCACGGGTGGCGTGGGGCGATGCGCTCACCAGCGCTTCAGCGTTGAGTGATCTTGGGCTCTGGCTCGGTGAGCTGTCCGTCTTCGACGCAACTGCCGAGGCGGTTCCGTTCCTGTGGGATCTCGCGGTGACTGACTCGGTCGCCAGCCGCTCCGGTGTGATCCAGCTGCTCATGACGATCCTCGAACAGGCCAATCCTCCTCGGCTCGACGTTCAATACGCGGCCCACCAGGCCGTGTGCGACGGCAGAGGCCTGGCAGACAGGCTGGCCGGTGACGGAGATCCCGACGTGCAGGCAGCGGCTCAGGACTTGATGGCCGCGATCGACAACCATGCGTGCGAGGTCTGCCGTCCCGCCTGACCCCAGGCCCCTTGGCGCTGCCCCACCGACCGTCCACCGCACCGACGAAGGCGGCGCCGACGACCTCGTCAACTGAGGCTCTGCTGTTCGGCCCGGGTTCTGGTGCCGGCGAGGCGGTAGGAGTCGGTGCCGGTTTCGATGATCCGCGACTGTCGGCGGGGGCGGGAGTGGGTGCTTGTTCGGGTTTCACGGCCAGTGCGGTCGGCCGTGCCTGCTGTTCGGGCAGCAGTCGTGTCCCGGCTGTTTCTGCTGTTGGAGCCAGCGCTGGTGATGCCTGCGGCCTTATCCAGAGAACTCCTTCAGCCGGTTGACTTCTGCCGTGTGTTCGCTGAGTTGGTGCCCGGTACTGCCCGAGGTGTAGAGGACCGTGCCCACCACGGCCGTGGGGAGTGAGAGCAGCAGCAGGGCGAGGAGCTCTGCCCAGTCACGTTCGGCGGCGCAACGGGTGCCTTCGGCTTCGGCGTAGCCCTCGTACGGGCGGCCCCGGTCGGTCTGCTTCGTGTAGAACACCCGGGACTGGCACTCGTCGTCGCGTCCCGTCACGGGGTAGGGGAGCAGCAGCTGGACGGCGATCCAGAGCCAGATGCCGGCGGAGGCGACCAACAGAAAGAAACCCCAGGCCTGCTTGCGCCGGGCGCGCTCGCGGAAGGCGTTGTCATACACCAGCGCTCTCATGCGGGGCAAGGTAGCAGCCTGCGCGGCGGCGTGCCGGCCGGGATCGTCAGCCGACTCGGTTCGAGAGCGCCACCGCTACTCGCTCACGAGGGGCGGGGTGTCCGCGCGCTGATTTTGTTCCGGACGGCGTGTGGGAGCAGGTGGGGCCGTTGCTGCGGCCTGTGCCCGGGCCCGGCCCCACCGCCGTTTCCCCGGGCGGCTGCGTGTTCCTGGCCGGCCGGGTCCCGCAGGCGCGAGTCTCGTTCTCGCCGTGGCCGTCGGGGCACCCATGGCTGCCAGTGCTTGGCTTGTGAAGTCTGTATGGCTTGTCGGCGCGGCAGGCAGGTTGTCACTCGAAGGCGTGGGCCGGAGTCGGCAGGGGGGTGGGCCGGGGGCGCGCGCCGGCCAGGACTTCGGTCGCGGAGGAGTTCAGGGAGGTCGTGAACGCGGACGACATGTCCGCTGAGTCCATGCACCCGGTGCGGAGGGTTTTCCCCCGCACTTACGGAGGATGTCGACAGATGCGGCGAGGCCCTCGATGGTGTGCCCGCGCCGCGTGGCCATGCGGACTCGAAGCCCGAAGACACCCGCGTGCCGGTTGGCAGGGACCAGACTGTCGAAGACAGCGAAGGTACCCCCGGCAACCAAGGCTTCGCGGGCAGGTCCGCATTCCGGGCTTGGTTCGGCGAAGCGTGCCGGTGAGCTCTTCGCGAGTCACGTTTTCGTGCCACCCTCAGCACCAGCCGCGCGGGGGCCTTGGGCGCGGCGAGGCCCCCGTCCCGGGGGAGGGGGCGGGGGCCGGTCGTGGAAAGGACCGCGCCGGATCAGTGGCGGAAGACGTCCTTGGTCTTCTCCTTGGCGTGGCGTGCGTCGCCCTTGGCCTGGTCGGCGCGGCCCTCGGAGACCATACGGTCGTTGCCGACGGCCCGGCCGACGGCTTCCTCGGCCTTGCCCTTGGCCTGCTCGGCGTGTGCCTTGGCCTTCTGTTCACCCGACATGGGGACCTCCTCGTCGTTGTACCGGCTCGGTCGTGAACGCTCTCCTGCTCGCGGCCGGCGACGGTAAACCCCCCCGTTGTGGAACGCGGCCGGCGCGGCGGGCGACGTGCATGGGCGCCGGGGCTCGGGGCACAGGCCCGTCAGGACGGTTCGTCGCTCTGGAGCTCTGGAGGTGGTGGCGGTGCGCGCTGCGAAGGTGCTGGACTCCTTTCCCGCCGGTCATCCGCACGGCTGCTGGTTCGCCGAGGAGTACGCGGCCCGGTGCCGCGAGCGGGGCGAGCGGGCGACCGTGGTGATGGACCTGGAGCGGGACGCCTTCCTGGTCGTGGCCCCGCTCCCGGCCCCGGACACGGCGCGGAACCCGGCCGCGTAAGGGGCGTCTCCAGGCCCCTTACGCCACGTCAGCCGGCCCAGTGCACCCGCCCCAGATGGATCAGGCGGAGCTGGCGGCGGGCCGTGCCGACGGCGGCCGCCCAGTCCTCGCCCCGCAACGAGGCGGCGAGGAACGCCGACGCCGTCATGAACATGTGGTCCACCAGGAGCCGCGCGAGCATCGTCACGTCGTCGGCGTCCCAGTCCGCGCTCAGGGGATCGGCCCCGAGCGCGGCCCCGATCTCCGCGGCGAAGGCGTCGAGTTGCCCGGCGATGGCCTCGCGTACCGCCGGTACCCCGCCGTGGCGCTCGCCCAGCAGGAAACGGACGTGCGCGGGCCGGCTGCGCACCAGTTCGGCGACGAGCCCCACCGCGGCGTCACCGCGCTGCTCGGCGTCCCCGGTCGCGGCGAGGATGCCGCGCACCGTCTCGTGCAGACTCGCCAGCGCCTCCTCGACCAGCGCGGCTCCCAGATCGTCCACGCCCCGGAAGTGGCGGTAGAAGGCGGTGGGAGTGACCCCGGCTGCCCGCGCGATCTCCCTGAGGCCGAGGCTGCCGAGGCTGCGTTCCTCCAGCTCCGACAAGGCCGCGTCGAGGAGGGCGCGCCGGGTGCGGCGGCGCTGGGTCTCGCGTACACCGGTGTGCGCACTCATGACGCGAAGTCAACCGCGCCCCACGGGGCGGCGCCAGCATGAGGCAAACTGAACTGGGTAGTCAGTGTACAACTGTTACCTCAATAGGAGGACGTCTCATGCTCTTCCTCGTAGGTGCGTTGCTGGTGTTCGGGGTCGTCCTTGGCACCGTGGCTCACGTTCCCGTTCCCGTCAGTGTGGTGGGCGGCCTGGCCATCGCCCTCTGGCTCGCCGTTTTTCTCGCGCGCGAGCGCTTCTGGGACCGCCGCCTGCCAGGACGGCCGCACTCCGCACGAGGGGGCCGGCGATGACCCCTCGAACCGGCTCCCCGGCCCGCACCGCGACCCGGGTCCGCGCCCGGGACAGCGACGCGATGGCCGTCGCGGCCTTCGTCCTGGGCCTCGTGGGCCTGCTGGTGATGAACCTGCTCCTCGGTCCGGCCGCCGTCGTCCTCGGGGTACTGGCCCTTCGGCGGCACACGGCCCGGCCGGGCCGGGCCTGCCTGGGCGTCGCGCTGGGCGTGGCGGACCTGGTGGTCCTCGCCTGTCTCGTCACCGCTGACGGGACGTGGTCGTGGAGCCTGACCTGACGTTCCCCACGTGTGTGGTCCACGCGGCTTGGTAACGGGCTGGCTGCCGTCTGGCCGCTCCTTGATCACCGTACTGAACACCGCCGACACGGTTGGCGCGCGGGTGATGATGTGTATCCACGGCAACGCCGGCTTCGGGAAGACCCTGGGCCTGCGTGAGCTGGAGCGGACCAGTGGCGAGGAGGTCTGCAGGGTCACCTTCCGTGTCCGTCCGACCGCCCGTGCGGTCCGTTACGAGTTGTTCGAGACGCTCTGCCTGCCCGGTGAGCCTCCGCGCCACCCCAGTGAGTTCGACCGCCTGTTGAAGACCGCCCTGTCCGAGCGGCCTCGCACGTTTCTCGTGGATGAGGCGCAGTGGCTCAACGGGGAGGCGTTCGAGTACTTCCGCTACCTGTGGGACGAGCCGGCTACTCAGATCACGATCGTCTTCGTCGGCGGCGCCGGCGCCCATACAGTGCTGCGCCGCGAGCCGATGCTGTCCTCCCGGATCTTCATCTGGCAGCAGTTCACCCGTCTCACCCCCGAAGAGGTCCTCGACGTGGTCCCGCTCTTCCACCGCGTCTGGGAGGACGCCGACCCGGCCGACATCACGTTCGCCGACGAACAGGCCGCCCACGGCAACTTCCGCGCCTGGGCCCAGCTCACCGCCCACATGCGTACCGCCCTGGAGCGCACCGGCCGCCTGCGCCCGGACCGCGACCTGCTGCGCTGGGCGTTCAGCCGCCTCGCATGACCCCACCCGCCACGCCCCGCCTGGCCGTCGTCCTGGACTGTGGGGACGACGCCGCCTTCACCCATGCAGCCTTGGCTGCCCATGCTCCGCAGGACGGCCGCGTCACCCTGCACCCCACTCCGGGAACGACCAGCGAGACCGCGCTGGCCGCGGACCTGCTCCTTGCGCTGGGTAAGGAGCCTCACGTCCCGGGCCGCTTCCGGCACGGCAGGCCGCCGTTGTGGGAAGCGGCTGCGGCATGGGTGACGGCGCGGGCCGTCACCCGCCTGACCGTCCTGCGTGCGCACCTTCTCGACGACCGCCGCCTGCAGCGCCTCCTCGGCCTGTGGCGGCAGACCGGCATCCACCTCACGCTCGTCGTTCACCGGCCCCGCCTGACCGCTGCTGCCGGCCGTACCCTCGCCGCTACCGACCACACGGCCGTCGACACGCTGGCCGAAGCCCGAGCCCTCTTCTACGGCAGCAACGCCCCGCGACCGGGCACGCAGGCTTCCGCGGCGCCTGCGCCCTGGCGCTGGATCACCCTTGATGCTCTGGACCGCCTCGTCTCCTACGACAGTCCCCGGCCCTGTACGACCGCCTGCACTCCGCGGCCGGTCGTCTATCAGCAGCGCCCGGCACCCATCCCCCCGACCCAGGCCCAGGCCGTCCAGCTCACCGACCGCTTGCACAAGGCGACGTCGCACCCAGCCCGGGCCGCCGCCCTCGCGGCAGCCGTCGCTGCCGGTGCCTCGTTCCAGCAGCTGGCTACGCCCGCCCGGATGGCTTCGACCCCTCCGCCGACACCCTCATCCTGCACGATCACGCCCGCTACACCGACGGCTGCGCGATCTACCCCGTGCCTGCCTGGGCCTGCGGCTTCCTCCACGCCGCAGCCCAGTTCGCCCATCTGACCGATGCCGCCTGCCTCCTGGCTGCTCCGGCCGACCGCCCTGCCCTGCTGGGCCTGACCGAGAGCATCAAGGTCCGTCCGCCCCAGCCCCCTCCTGCCTGGAGGAAAGAGCGACGGGGGCCGGTCGTCTGGGACTGGCGGGAGCAGCGCGAGGCACTGGGCTAGAACCCTTTGCGCTCTTCTGCTTCGCCGCTCGGCTGCGGCACAGCCACTACGCGAGTCCGAACTCGATGAAGTCGACCTCCCTGAGGCTCACCTGGAGGGTATCTGCCCGCCTGCCCGCTGCCCGGAAGCAGACGTGTCCCAGCGCCCGGCCCAGGATCATCAGGTACTGCCGGTCGGGGGCACCTGCCTCCCAGGCGGAGAACAGTTCTCGGGCTACCTCGCCGGGCACCAGCGCCGTCAGAAGCCGGTGCCGCGGGTCGTCCGAACCGCCGGCCCCTGCCGAGAACCCGAACCGCGCCCGGGTGTGCACCACCAGCCCCTGCCGCTCCGCGGCGGCCCTGCGCCGCGCACGCACCAGTGGCTGCCACCGGGCCCGTAGCCGTGTGTCGATCATTGCCGCGTGCCGGGCTGAGGGCTTGGCCCGTGCCGCTGCCCTGCGAGCCGTCCACCGCTGCATTGTCCGCAGAGACACGCCCAACTCCCGCGCCACGGCCTGCTTGGAGCCCTTTGCCCACCTGAGCAGCGCGCTCAGCTGCTGCTCGGTGGTTTCCGGTACCGGCCGCGTGTACAGCAGCCTTTCGAGCTCCGTCCCGATCACTGTTGACCCTCCGTCCGCCGGGCAGCCGTCATGACGGGTCTCTCATGTATCGAGGCGCCAGGCGGACGGAATGCCGGTCCTCCTGCCTCATGGCGCCGAGATGCGGTAGAGGCTGCCCAGGTCGGCGTGTGCCCGTGACCGGGGCGGCGAGCCGTGCTGTTACCGGCGCCCTGTTGGGCGGGAGGGCGTTTTGACGGGTGTGCTGTCGGGGCTGGCGGGGTCGGATCGTCGTGGTGGTCAGTGCGGGGGTGTGGTGATGCGGGTGGCGAGTCCGTCGAGGAGGGTGGTGAGGCCGTGGTGGAGGAGGGATTCGGGGGAGAGGGCGGAGCCCGCTCTGGCGGCGGCGAACGCGGGGAAGGCTCCGCTGTCCACGAGTGCCGCGAGCCGTGTCTCCTGGGCGTGCATCCATTCCTGCCCGGTGACGCCGCTGGTGCGCGTCGCGTCGGTCTCGGGTTCGAGGTCGACGGCGTGGCCGCGGACGTACCCGAAGAGGGTGACGGCGGCATGCATCCGCGTATCCGCGTCCAGGCCGAGTCCGTCGAGGGCGGCGAGGGCCCAGTCGATGTGGCGGATGCCGTTGGGGATCAGCAGGGGCCGGCTGAGGTTCATGGCCCCGGCCAGCCAGGGGTGGGCCCGGTAGAGCCGCCATTGCAGGGCCGCCGAGAGTTCCAGCCGCTCCCGCCAGCCCGGCGGCGGCCGCTCCGGCAAGGCCTCCTCCCCGAAGGCGGCGTCGGCCATCAGCACCACCAGCTGTTCCTTGTTGCTGACGTGCCGGTACAGCGACATCGCCGAGACCCCGAGCTCGGCGCCGAGCCGGCGCATGGTCAGGGCCGTGAGCCCCTCGGCGTCCGCGAGGGCGACCGCCGCGCGGATGATGCGGGCGCGCTGCGCGGTGTCGTCCTCGGTGGCGGGGCGCCGGCCCGGTCCGCCGGCGCTGGGCCGGGCCGCGACCACGGTCCCGACCCCTGGCACCGCTCGCACCAGGCCTTCCTGTCCGAGCAGGGCCAGGACCTTGCTCGCGGTGGCCATGGCGACCCCCCACCGCTGGGTGATGGCCCGCGTGGAGGGCACCCGGTCCCCGGGTAGCAGTTCCCCGCGTTCGATGCGCCCGCGCAGCTCGGCCGCGATCCGCGCGTACGGCGCCTGCACCGCTGTCATCCCACCCTCCCAGTGCACTAGTACGGATGAACCGTAGTGCACTAGATTACTTTCCTCAACTCACCTGTTCTACCGATTCTTTTCCGTCTGTACGTTGTACACACAAGCCCGAGAGAGGACAGGGAAATGAACAAGACCCAGAACCAGACCGTGCTGATCTCCGGCGGCAGCGTCGCGGGCCCCGCTCTGGCGTACTGGCTGCACCGCCACGGCTTCATCCCCACGATCGTCGAGCGGGCCCCCTACCTGCGCGACGGCGGCTACGCGGTCGACTTCCGCGGCGAGGCCCTCGACGTCCTGGACCGCATGGGCCTCCTCCAGCAGATCGAGGCGCTGGACACGCAGATGGGCGACGCCGCCATGGTGAACGCCGCGGGCCGCCAGTACGCCACCCTCCCCGCCGCGATATTCGCCGGGGACCTGGAGGTCCTCAAGGGCGACCTGACCCGCATGCTCTACGAGGCCACCCGCAAGGACGTCGAGTACGTCTTCGGCGACTCCATCGCCAGCCTGGACCAGGACGAGAATGGCGTCCACGTCACTTTCGAACGCGGCGCGCCCCGCCGCTTCGACCTGGTCGTCGGAGCCGACGGCCTGCACTCCCGCACCCGCGCCCTGGCCTTCGGCCCCGAAGAGCAGTACGTCCGCCACCTCGGCATCTACACCGCGATCTTCAACCTGGACAACTACCTCGGCCTGAAGAACACCGGCCACCTCTACGCCGCCCCCGGCAAGGCCGCGAACATCTTCACGGCCCGCGCCAACACCGAGGCCCGGGCGGCCTTCCACTTCGCCGCCGAGCACCTGGAATACGACCGGCGCGACACCGCCGCGCACAAGCGGATCGTCGCCGAGCGGTTCGCGGGCGAGGGCTGGGAGGTGCCGCGTCTGCTGAAGGAGATGGACGCCGCGCAGGAGTTCTTCTTCGACTCCAACGCCCAGGTCGAGATGGACTCCTGGTCCTCCGGCCGCGTCGTCCTCCTCGGCGACGCGGGCTACTGCGCCGGCCCCACCTCCGGCCGTGGCACCTCGCAGGCACTGATCGGCGCCTACCTCCTCGCCGGGGAGCTGGCCGCCCGCGAAGGCGACCACACGGCCGCCTTCGCCGCCTACGAGCAGCAGATGCGCCCCTACGTCGCTGAACACCAGGCGCTGGGCCGCGAGGGCGCCGAACGGTTCTTCATGCCGGCCCCCACCCAGGAGATCCTCGACATGCTCGCGGCCAGCGCCCCCGAGAACACCCACACCGAACCGGTCCCCCTCCCTGACTACACCCCTGCCACCGCCGCCTGACAGGCGACGGATCAACCACACCAGAACCCGACCACCCGGCCGTCGCTGATGCGCAGCACTCCTGCCGGCACGTGTTGACGTTGCAGAGGAATCGGCAGCAGGCAGTCCGCCTGCACCGAACTGGGCCGGATGACACCCTGCACTGCCCCCGGTGGCCCCGGCGCCCGTGCACAAGGTCAGTTCTGACGAGCTGCCCCCGCGACACACATCTCGTTCCACCCGTACCAAACGAACAGAACCGAAAGGGACCCCAGCAATGACCATGACCGCCCCCGTCGCCGACGCGCGTATCCTCGGCCTGGCCCACTACGCCGCCGCGG